>NZ_CP034073.1:0-2567424 GCF_003855155.1 Shewanella psychromarinicola | reverse complement strand
GCATATATAGCCGATTTCAATATACAATAAAACTCAGATCTCGAGGCGATATACTCTCATCTGTTAGCTATAGTGGTAATGAGGCAAACTCATTCTCATTACCAAGGTCAGTCACTGCCTTTCTTTTGCTCTCGCTTAGTTTATTCAACGGCTCCGGCCTCATCGCTGCAAGCCTTTTCTCTGAGCCAATTGAACCTTCTACTCGCCAATGCGGTAAGGTTGTTGTTGATAACCCAAACTTCACATGCCCTATCTTGCCTCGCACCTAACGCGACTGCTCTGCTAATGATCTGTGCATGATTTAACATTTTAGCCTGCTGTTACCGCTGTTGTTACTTGGTGTTTCTTTGTAAAACGCCAGCGCTTCTCGGCGCCCACAATAACGGATATAAGGGCACCACAGGAGAACACTCGAATCCATGAATAGAGGTCTATTGGGGCAGAATTAAACCATGCATTCATTATCGGCAAATAGGTAAACAAGCCCTGAAGTACTGCCATAATGATTATACCAAACCAAATCCAAGGATTGCTAAATAAACCCACTGAGAAAATCGACCGTTCAAACGAGCGACAGTTCAATAGATAGAAGGCCTCGCCGACCACAAACATGGCAACCGCCACGGTTTGGGCTTGCTCTTCGCTGGCACCCAGACTCAACTCTAATTCGTAAAGACCAAAAGCCGTGATGCACAATAAAGATGACACCAACACAATACGCCATAATAATATACTGTCGATAATAGGCGCATTTGGGATATTAGGTGGGCGCAGCATAATACCTTTTTCTTTCGGTTCAAAAGCAAGCATTAAGCCTAAGAAAATAGCCGTCGTCATATTTATCCAAAGAATATGTACGGGCAACAGCGGTAGCGATACACCTAAAATAACAGCGACAAGAATGACTAAGCCTTCGCCGCCGTTGGTCGGTAGCGTCCATACGATGAATTTTTTTAAGTTATCAAAAACGCCTCGTCCTTCTTCTACAGCATCTCTTACGGTTGCAAAGTTGTCATCGGTAAGCATCATGTCGGCCGCATCGCGTGCTACTTCCGTGCCGTTTAATGCCATGGCAACGCCAATGTCAGCACGCCTCAATGCAGGTGCATCATTTACACCATCGCCGGTCATTGCAACCACTTGATCTTGCGCTTGTAGGGCCTTTACAAGTTGTAATTTATTTTCAGGAGTGACCCGAGCAAATACTTTGAATGTTAGTGCGGCTTTCATCAGTTCGTCATGCGTAAGCAGTGCCAGCTCTTGACCTGTAATAGTGGCATTGCCGCTAGCGTTGTCTACAATAGTAAGCTGATGAGCGATGCTAGTAGCCGTCAAAGCATGATCGCCGGTGATCATTTTCACATCAATACCAGCAAGGTAGCAGGCTTTTACGGCCTCTATCGCTTCTGGACGAGGCGGGTCTATCATCGCTTGTAATCCCAGAAACTCTAAATTTTGAGCTAGAAATTCGTGGCTAATACTACTGCTATTTGAGTCTACTCGCTTGCGTGCAAACGCCAGCACGCGCAAGCCGCGACTGGCCATTTCTTGCACCTGCTGATGAATACGATCATTGGCAAGTTCAACCTGTTCACCATTATGATCGAGCATACAAATACATTTTGGTAAAATACTCTCAATAGAGCCTTTCATGTAAACAACATTACCTTCTTCTTCAGCATTTAAAATTGCCATGTACTGATATTCTGATTGAAAAGGGATTATGTCTAAACGATTCTGCGTAAGCTGGCTTTCGTTAATACCCGCCTTGGCAGCCGAAACAATTAAAGCAGCTTCTGTAGGGTCACCAGTAATAGTCCATTGCTGATGCGATTTTTCGAGCGTAAGGTCAGGAGCGTTGACTAGCGCATCATTACATAAAAAACCCGCTTTTAAGGTGGTGAATCCGGCTGAAATAGTAGGCAAAGTTGCTACCTTACCGCCGTCATTAAATTCTCCGTGTGGATCATAACCACTTCCGCTAACACTAAAGCTGCGGCCTCCAGCCCATATATCGGTAACCGTCATTTGGTTTTTAGTAAGGGTACCGGTTTTGTCGGAACAAATTACCGTGGTGCTGCCTAAAGTCTCAACCGCGGGTAAGTTGCGTATTACGGCGTTTTTTTTTGCCATTCGAGATACGCCAATTGCCAGCATGATAGTCACCGCAGCGGGCAGGCCTTCTGGAATCGCACCTACGGCAAGTGCAACCGCTGCCATAAAGGTATCAATTAGGGGTCTGCCGTGGAGCCAGCCAATAAATACGGTGAGGGACGCTAGTCCAAGAATGGCATAAAGCAGCACATGGCTAAAACTCGCAATTCGTTTGGTAAGTGGGGTATCGAGCGTTTCAGTGGTGGCAATCATTTCAGAAATTTTACCGATTTCTGTATTATCACCGATGTGCACAACAACACCTATGCCAGTGCCGTAGGTCACTAGTGTAGAAGAAAAGGCCATATTACGTCTATCGCCTAATAAGCATTTTTCAGATAACGTGGATACGTCTTTCTCGGTCGGTAACGATTCGCCAGTAAGTGACGATTCATCAATTTTTAAGTCGCGTATTTTGATTAAGCGAAGGTCTGCAGGTGTTTTATCGCCTGCTTGTAATATGACAACATCGCCTAGCACCAATTCTTCAGCTAATATTTCTTGACGTTTGCCAGCGCGTAATACGGTTGTTTTTGTCTTTACCGAGTTAGAAAGTGAATTTATTGCATTTAAGGCCTTCGATTCTTGTACAAAGCCAATAATAGCGTTAACCAAAACCACTGCAAATATAACGGCCGAGTCAACCCACTCGTGCAGCAGCAAGGTAACCACGCATGCCGCCAGTAAAATATAAACAAGCGGTTGATTAAACTGTAGTAAAAAACGTTTCAGCGGACCGGTGCCTTTATGCTCAGTAATTTTGTTGTGGCCAAACTGCTCGCGCCTTTCAATAATCTCATCTAAACTGAGACCTTCTTTAACGTTTGTCGCTAACGAAGACGCCACGCTGTCAGTACTTTGGTCGTGCCATGTCGACTTGAGTTCCATTGCTCTCTCCAAATTGACCAGATACTAATATAGGTATACTAGCGTTTTAATATACTGAGTTGTTATTCAAAAAACAGTCGTTAAATAGCTGTCGAAAGATCGAGAAAACCGATAACTTGATTTAAAAAGACAATAAAATACGAGTTTATATATTCTGGGTTTTGTCTTGATTTGAGCCAAGCCAGCTGTGGCAAGCTGATTACCGAAGGATTGTTAGATGCCAGTCTGATATGTACTAACGCTGTCAGTAATCGCTGGATAAATGTCGTTATTTTTATCCATTGTGGAAAAATGATGAAACTTTTTGATTGCTAGATTAATGGTGAAGAATAAATGTTTACAGCCCCTCTTATTAAATCGTTACTGGTATGATGATAGATATCAAAATACTTGATTCTATTGCGCTATTGAACATTTTTAGGGCGCATTCTCGCTTGCTTTAGCTGCGAGTTAAGCCTTGCGTAAAGCGAAGCTTTACTGTTTGCTTATTGCTTTGCTTTGCTTAATGGATTTATCAGAGGGAGGCTTCTTCTGATTGTCAATATAAGCACCTACCTGTTCCAAATTTCCGCCACCACATGAAACTACACAATAGCTTGGTGACCAAAATTTACTACCCCAAAGTTTGGTACGAATACTTTCCCAAAACTCTCTGCGAAGTACATAACTAGATTTACCTTTTAGTTTTCCAACTAGATTTGATACAGCCACTTTGGGGTGTACCTGCACCATTAAGTGTACGTGGTCAGCTTCAAAACTGTATTCCATTAACTCACATTGCATTTGTAGGCAAGTCTCGGAAAACACCTCTCGAAGACGCTCTCCCATTTCTAAAGTAAAAACCGCTCTTCTGTATTTCGCAACAAAGACTAGATGGACTTGGTTTTTATAGATGCAACTGCGTCCTGTTCTCCACTCGTACATATAAACCTCACGCTTGATTTGCTATGCAAAGTAGTCTAGTCTGTTTATAAACACATTACAAGGTAGCTTACGCATGGCAATACGCGGTTTTAGTATCAATATCTCTGACAAAACAAGTAGCCGTCAGGCTACTTGTTTTGCTCAGTGGATCGGTGCTTCTAACGTAATGCGTAATCAAAAAAGATCAGAGTATGTTGGTCTGCTTGCTGAAAGCAAGGGCGACCAGATTAATCAAGCCTACAGCCACATACGCACAAATAAGGAACTGCCTTTTTTAAAGGCAATTCCTGTGCAGATAATGCGTAACGCAGCAAGCCTTGTATTTGCTGACGTAGAAGCTTCACGCAAAGGTTTACGTAAGTTTCCTAAGCAAAAGGGGCGCGGCAAAAAACGCAGTGCTTTGATCACAAAAGAGCTGTTTATGCTTGAGCCGTTAGGCGAAAGTAAAACGCTCTTAACCATCTTTGATAATGCGACCAAGAAACGGCAAAAGTTGTTTTCAATTCAACTGGATTACGTACCAGATCAACTTTATAAACAGTTTAGGATCTCAAGATTAGGCAATAAGTTTACTTTCTCGGGTTCGTATAACGACGGTGTAGACTCACCCACAAACGAAGAATTACTTAATGGCTTTGTAGAATACAATGACGATGATTTGCTTGCGCAAATCACGGGCATCGACCGTGGTGTTGTTCTCCCTGCTTGTACAAGTGAGGGCGCACGCTACGCTTATAATCCAGCACAAGTTGCTAAACTGAAAGCTATCGCTAAGAAAAAAGCGCATTATCAGCGCCTTTTAGCGAGTAAAAAACGCTTAAACAAAAATAAAAACAAGCACCGCTGTGAGTCTAAGTCACAACAAAATTTAGCGACTAAAATTTCTAAATTAGATAGCAAAACAGCTAATGTTCGTGAGAACTTTTGCCATACAATTTCTAAAGAAATTGTTATACAAGCCAAACCTATTATTAGCTTAGAAGATTTAAAGCTGACCAATATGACGCGCAAGGCGAAGCCTAAGCGTGACTCAACAGGTCGTAAATTTATCAAGAATAATGGTAGAGCAAAGAGTGGTCTAAACCGCTCTTTACTTAATGTATCTCTCGGCAGGCTTGGTATGTTTATTACGTACAAAGCGAACGACTACGGCAAAGCCGTCGTAGCAATAAACCCTGCTTACACGTCACGAACGTGTCACATTTGCAAAAAGAAACACACCGTCAGACCAAACCAAGCTACGCTGGTTTGTCTAAACGGGTGTGGTACATTTAACGCTGACGAAAATGCAGCGATAGTAATAGCACAACGTGCAGTACCTTACATCAAAGAGTCTAAGTTTGCTGATAAAGCAAAAACTCGTAAGAATACTGCAATCAGGAAGAAAAAGGCGGTATCACCGCCACTGGTGAGCGAACTGTCATCAGTTAAAAAATCAGGAAAGTTAGAGGCTGTTTCTTCGGAAATGTCACCTTGTTTGCTAACGCAAACAAGCCGACGTAAGACCACCATCAGGCGGCACGCTGTGTACCAAGCTTTCTTACAACAAGGGACATTAACTTAGTTTTTGTCTTGGAAACTCGATAGCTTTAGCTACGAGTAGTTCATCATACAAGCAGCATTCTCGACCATTGTACTGTGAGCTTACGGCAGTATAGCGTGACAACATCAATTTACAGGCACAGCTTGACCTAGGCGGTTAAGCCTACGTTAATCTGTTTAGGTGGGGTTTATCTAAATGACTTAACTTTTGGTGATATAATTCCACGGTAAGTCATTTTCTGGGTGGGCTTTTACCTGCGCACTTTCCTGCTGCAATGTGGTGAAGTAATCAAAGACATTAATACCCGCTTCACTTGCCGTTGCGATAACTGAGGTAACCACATCACCAATCGTTGCCCCCAGTAATGTTTTGTGGAACATCGCATTTTTTCTGTCTCGCACGATGATTTTTAGCATCGATTCTATACGGTTATTATCGATTTTCACGCCTTTCATGCTGCAAAAATAACTGAGGCCAACATAGTGTTTAAGGAAATAGCGGATTGCTTTGCCCAGACCACTATTTTCTTCGACCGTTTCGTTGGCGATATGCGCTTCGCCCCATGATTTAATGTCTTCCATGATGGGCAATGAGTGAGCCTGATGATAAGCAAGCCTGGCCACAGGGGATAGTTTTTCGCTTTTAGCAAAATCATCATTCCCCCATATTTCTCCATAGCGTTTGAGCACATACTCAACTTCCTCAGGAAAATGATTAATCACATCGACAAATTGTCGTCTGGCGTGGCTGTTACACAGTGACATTGTAGCCTCTCTTGCCGTGGGACGATTACTCGGTAATGCATCACTCATGATGACGGGCTTATCACATAACTGACTGCGTTTATGCAAAATGCTGTCAATGAATTCACCTGCGTGGCCGATGTTGGTTTCAAACAAGACGATGGTATTATTATCTTTCAGTGTGGCGATAACCCCTGAGGTATAAATACCGCTACGCAGTCGTATTTTATCGCTATTGCGGACGGCTTTCTCGACCGGTTTAGCGTCTAAAATGCGGTGCGTCGTGTCATCCAGATAATAATGTTCGGCGTCTGAGGCTACATTAAAAAGCTGCTGGTACACAGGGTAAATATCATTACAAACCCGCTCAACTTGGTCAAAGACCGTTGAAGCGGTAATTTTTACCCCCAGTAGCTTTTGAATACTGCACTGACGATAAAAAGGCAATCCTGCAAAGTATTTGTAAATGGCCATCAATGACCGCGCAGAGTAACCATATTTTTGCTGGCTTTCACCATCGACTAAGACGTCATCCGGCAGAGGCGCACTGAAATAAGCACCGCAAGTATTACAGCGAAGACGCTCCATCACATGCTGCTCAGGCTTGAACGGGCTTTGCCCTGTAATACGCAGTAAGCTACCAGGCTCAGTTTTATACACTTTACCGGTTAAGCACTCCGTACAGGTATCACCTTTAGCCACATCTGTCATTGCGTGAACGATAACGACGGGCTTAACAGGTGTAAAACCTTCACCTTCATCGTGTTGACGGTTTTTGCTTTTCTTACCGGATGCTCTCGCTTGCTTAAGTACACTGGCAAGCTTTTCAGATGACTTTTCAATACCCAACAATTTTCGCAGTTTATGCACTGTGACATCATGGTGGGCTAACCGGTCTTGCATGCTCGCTAACGTCAGCAACGCATCAAGTAATAACTGACAATCCTCTGGACTTAACGCGAGGTTGTTCTCTTTGGCCTCACTGACTCGCGATATCAACGATTCAAGTGCGGGTCCATCAATATCGGTAAAGGGTTTACTCACGGTTTATCCACATCGTTTAGGCTGAAATCGAGGTTGCTGGGGGAAGGGTTATGATCCGATAACATTAACAATCAAGCACTAATATTGCTGTTTTTTTGACTTAAATAAGATCGTGTTTTTGCCACATTGGATCGCAGTTCAGCAACAGCTGCCGTAACTGCTTGGCGATGAACGGTTCAATTTTTTGCTTTGAGCCTGGCCAATGTACAAACTTGCCTTTTGACAACCGCTTGGTCATCAACCAAAAGCCGCTGCCATCATATGATAATGCACGTACCATGGTTTTATTGCGGTTAATAAAGACGAACACCGAGCCAGAGCGAGGGTTAGCCGCTAATGTATAACGGCATAGTGCCGCTAAACCATCCATTCCCTGACGAAAGTCGACAGGTGCAATGGCGATTAAGATATGCGTCTCAGAGGTAAGATGTATCATGATTTCAACGCCCTGATCAGCGAAATAAGGGTTTGTGGATCATCAACGCCTGATAAAGACATCGTATCTCCGTGAGCAAATTGGATCACTACATTAAAAGTGGTTTGAGCAGATGATGTTGAAATGGGTAGGTGCACAAACTGGTGGGGACTGAGTTGAGGATTTACGCTATTTCGCCACTATTTAAGCTGGCCGCCACTAATCCGTAGTGCGGATGTTATTTTGCTAGATGAATAATGTTCGAGTAATCCGACGGCGTGTTCACGCAATGTATTGGGGGTTGGAGCTTGACGACTATTCCTGTTGCTACGCCAGCATTCAAAAGCTGTTGTGAGGGTTGATAAGGGATCTAATGTTGACATGATTGCATCCTGATTATTGAGTTGCGATCATTAAATCAGTTTACAAGATAGAAGTTGAACTATGCTGCCGTAAGCTCACTAAGAATATGCCAGAACTGAGTCAGATGCATAGGCATGATTTTTAATGTTCTTGCCGTGCCTATGTTGTCGATATAACATTTTTATAGTTGATCTTGATCGAAGTTTAGCAATCTTATTTTTATAAATATAAATTCACTATTGAAAACGGTAATGATAGCCATTACCATCTGCGAAATGGTAATTTTACTATGAAATAAGAATTAACTAAGGCTAGATATGAAATCTCTTTCTTTGGCAATTGTATTGCCATTATCACTTATTGCCCTTTCTGTTAACCAAGCGGTTGCTAATTCAGCTATCGACACCGAAAATACCCAAAAATTTGCTGGCGAAACTATTGTAATAACGGCTACTCGCTATCAACAAGATGTTGATAAAATTCCTGGTGCGATAACAGTTATCACCGAAGATGACATCGCAAAACAAATTAGTATTAGCGATGATTTAACATCCGTTTTAGCCAACCTTGTTCCCAGTATGACTCCTTCTAGGCAAAAACTGTCTAATCAAGGTGAAAATCTACGTGGCCGCACAGCGTTAATTTTAGTCGATGGCGTACCACAAAATAACCCATTAAGGAATGGTAATCGTTATGGCTATCCAGTGGATTCTTCTACATTAGAGAGAATTGAAGTCGTTAATGGTGCTAGTGCTGTTCATGGTATGGGCGCTACCGGTGGTTTGATTAACTACATTACTATGTCAGCTAAAGAAGGTGATAATTTTAAGCAAACAATTGGACTGCGTATTAACGACAGTTTTAGTAGCGATTCAACCAGTACAAAAACATGGTACAACTTACGTCATTTTGACGAACAATTTGATATTGTCGCTGCTGCTTCTTGGCATGATCAAGGTATTTATTATGATGGAAATGGTCACCCGATAGGGATGAACTCTATTCAAGGAGAAACTCAAGATTCAACCGCGACCAACTTCTTCCTTAAAACGGGGGTGAATTTTGGTGAACAACGACTCGAATTTTCAACCAATCACTATGAATTAGAAAGCAATAATAATTATGTGCCAATTAAAGGTAACTTCAATGATGGCATTGTCGGTACTGTTGAAAAAGGAGCCTCTACTGGCGAGCCAATTTCTAACCAAGTTGAGGCATATAACATAAATTATAGTCATGATAATCTAGCCGATGGCGGCTTAACGGTGCAGTTTTTCTATCAGGAGTTTGACGCTATTTATGGGGAAGCAAGCTGGCGAGCCACTCCAACAGTGATTAGAGATCAAGGCATTATTACCTCAACGAAAAAAGGAGTGAAGCTGGCGTATTCACAAATTGACCTTTTGAACTTAGATGATAGCTGGGTATTTGGTATTGACGTATTAGATGACAGCACACAGCAACGTTTAGTGGCTACAGGTTTAGGGGTTACCCCTGAAATGTCTTACCTAGGTGTATCCCCATTCGCTCAAGGCGATATATTAGTAAATGATGCTCTAAGACTTACCGGTGGATTACGTTATGAAACTACCACTGTTGATGTTGAGAATGATCAAACACTTTATAGTTATGGTTTGTATGATGAAGATGGCAACCCTCATGGGCAAGTTGATATTATTGGTGGCGAACAAGATTTTAATGAGTTGGTTTTTAACCTAGGCGCAGTCTATGAATTAACTGATGAGATGAATGTTTTTGCTGGCTTTAATCAAGGTTTTGGTTTGCCTGACATTGGTCGTGTACTACGAGGTAATTGGATTGGCGATCAAGGTCAACCTCTTAATGGCGATATTAATATTGACTTTAATACTATGCCTGCAGTTAAACCTGTAGTGACTGATAACTACGAAATTGGTCTTAACTATACCGATGACCAATGGCGAGTAACGGCTTCAACCTATTATTCATTAGCAAAAGATGGCGCTAATTTGTCCTTAAATTCAGGTGGAACATATGATGTGGTTCGTCAACGTACTGAAATAACCGGTGCTGAATTTACCGCTAAATATCAATTAAATGAGCAGTTGTCACTGCAAGCACTTTATTCAACCATTAAAGGTGAAGTCGACAGTAATAGTGATGGCAGTGTAGACAGTGATATGGATTTGAAAAACATATCCCCTGACAGATTCATGTTTGCAGCAAACTTTGATGCAACAGATAACGTATCTACTCGTATTCAAGTAAATACGCTTATGGATTCAGAAAACAACGATAAAGAACAGCAGTTTGACGGTTATACCCTTGTTGATGCTTCTATAAAATATGATCTGCAAAAATATGGTCGATTAACCTTTGCCGTAGAGAACGTAATGGATAAATTTTATGTTGGCTATTTCAGTCAGATCAGAAAGCATCCATCTTATTACTTTTCAGGTAAAGGACGTAACTACTCATTGAGCTATGAATTTAATTTTTAAAAATGAAACAAGTTAAGCTTCATAAGTTTTTAGCTTGGACTGTTGGAGGCTGGTTAGCATTAATCAGCCTCAGTGGTTCGTTTTTATTATTTAAAAGCACATTCTTGCACTGGCAATACCCTCAAATGCTCACTTCAGTAAGTAGTAGCGTTTCCAAAGCTGCTGTACTTAATACCATTACAACAAGTAAAGTCTACCAAACTATTATGTTTCCTTCAGCCGAAGCACCTTATTATCAAGCTTTTGATGCTAATGGTGATATCGATTATTGGGATCAAAATGGCTTGTTTATAGTCACTCGCTATTATTTATCTGATTTCATCAGTGTTTTAGAACAATGGCATATGAATTTATTGCTCAATGATATCGGATATCAATTACTTAACTTTATCTCATTATTATCGTTATTTCTCATTATTACTGGCTTAATTAGTTGGTGGCCTAAACATTGGAGTAGACGTTTATTTCGTGTTAACTTTCAGTTTAATCTGCGCATATTTAGGCAATGGCATACCGTAATGGCTAGTATTGGATTTTTATTCTTATTGATCCCAATATTAACCAGTATTGGCATGCTTTATAAGCAGCCAAGTATTAAAACATTACAGCTGTTGTTTAATGATCCCGTGATGACTAAAGCGACGTTAGCAACAAAAAGTAGCCCTAGAGCACTGGGAAATCAACAGTGGGATAAGTGGCTTTCGAGTGCCCGTAAATTGGAAACTATGAAAGGGGCTGAACTAACCCGGGTTTATATTCGACAAAGTACAGATGACTTAGTCGTTTTACGGTTTAAGCAAGCTGATGAATGGCACCAATATGGACGAAATTTTGTTTATTTAGATCCAAATACGGCTGAAATTAAGAAAGTAAAAGATACTCATCTTATCGGTGCTGGATTACGTTGGTATCAAAGGATTTATCCCATTCATACTGCAAATGTTGGGGGTATAGTATTTAAAATAGCTTTATTATTAGTGGGTATACTTCCTATACTACTGCTTGTTACTGGTGCTATGTATCGTAAACAGCTTCAAAAAAGGGCATCTAAAAAATAAGATGACTTCAGACACATTTCTGGTCAGAAACTTGCTAAAGTCAAAGGTCTAAATTCTACCGTTCACATTACAATAAATATGGGTAAAATCGGAAACACCAGGAAACTGTAGTGGTCGACCTCTAATCAAGTGGCTAAATTCTGTGTGCCACTTTAGGCGCACTGATTAAGCTTTTTTGATTTCATCGAATAACATTAAAAATTCTTTTTTTCTCATTTTGGCACGATAAGTAGGTATATCTGCACTATTCTCGGAAATCGCGTTTTAGCCCTTACACCGAAATAAATTGCAGCTATGCTATCTTCAAGAAAAGAGCTAAGCATGATTGGTTATTGCCAGTAGTCCGAACCACCCATGAGATACTTGTGAAAAATGAGGTCTAGTTTATCAAGCGGACACTGATGATTAACTCAGTATCCTCCCACAGTAAACTCTCTGGTTTCTCTATAACCTCTATACATTTAGTATTGTCATCTATAAATAAATCATGGGTTAATAAATACATAAAAAGCGCATCCCAAGCCGAAAAATAGGCAGAGAAGTTGTTTACTTTTACCCTACCACATAGATAACTGCCGGCCTCTAAAATGAGATTGGCTTGTTCAGGCCGCTGGCAAAAATAGCCGACTTCAAACTGCCCCACATCCACTTGTTGATCCTTAATGCTCAGCTGCATTAAGTTCACCATGGCTAATCCTTCGCCTTTAGGCTTAATTTCACACCATACCTTGTACATTTTCGTTATGCTGCTGGTGCTTAGCCCCTTAGTCACTAGGGAGCGACTAGGGTACTCTCGCACTTCAAACCCTATTTTAGCGGCCATTTTCTCTTCTAGGCTTTGCTGTAACATCTTCATAGGCTGCCCAAGACGGCGCATCAAATCATCGAAGAAGTCTAGTTGATTTTGCTTTTGCTTAATCTCTTTTGCCGTAAGCCCTAAGCTGCGTTTTAGCGCCTTTGCTAACGCCTGCGAAGAGGAAAAACCCGCTTCCAAGGCGACCTCTGTCACAGTCAGTGTTGGCTCACTTATCATTAAATCTACAGCCCAACCCAAGCGTTTTCGGCTTAGGTATTGTCCCGGTGTCTCATTAAACACTAAGGCAAACATGCGGTGAAAATGGTGGGGGGAAATCGCGCTTTGTTTGGCAATCTCCTCCCAGGTGAGACTATTCCCCTCAAAAAGCATCTTCTCCATGCTCGCCATCGCGAACTCAAACCTCTGCTTCCATTTTGGCGGCAAGCTTGCCACTAAATGGGCTTCCGGCGCTAAGTCATGCAGTACGAATGGTTTTTCATTTTTCATGGATAATTCCAACTCAATGGGGACCTTTATCAAATACAAGCGCGGCTTGCTGCCCTGCATCATTGTTGCAACCTTTGGGATCTCTTTGACACATAACCAATAAAATAGGCAATAAAATCAGAGTGATAGGCGTTGCCAATAGTTCGCCGAACACTAAAGAAACGGCGGCGGGTTTCAGGTACTGGGCCTGTTCTGAGCTTTCAAGCATCAAAGGCAGCAAGCCACACACAGTGGTGACTGTGGTAAGAAAAATAGCCCTGAGCCTGCTTCTTCCAGCCTCTAGCGCTGCTGCCACACTTGCCATGCCTTGTTCGATATTTTGATTAAAGCGCGTCATCAATACCAGCGAGTCGTTAATCACTATACCTGTCATGGCCATCATGCCAAATAATGACAAGATACTCACGGGTAAATCCATTAAACCATGCCCTATTATCGCCCCGGCAAAACCAAAGGGGATCACCGCCATAATAATCAAAGGCTGCACATAGGATTGCAGCGGAATAGCCAGTAAGGCAAAAATAAGGATTAAGGTCAGTAACATGGCTTTTTTAAAGCCAATTCGCACTTCGGCTAACTCTTCAAATTCACCGCTAGCGCGAATTTTAACCTCAGGATAGATTAACATAAGTTGTGCTATCGGCTCAGTTAAGCCTTCGAGCACGGCTTCGGGTGGGCTTATGCTGCGGTTTTGACGCCAATATAGGGTCGCGACTCTCTCGCGGTTTAAGCGATATAGCACATCACTCTGACGAGATGTGTTCTGTTCGACCACGTCTTCGAGTAACACATATTTACCTTGTTTCACCTGGATCGGCGTGGCTAATAGCTGACTCAAGGAGCTACGCACCGTTTGAGTAAAACGGATAAGTAGCCTCACTTCTTCCGCATCTTTCATTAATCGTTGCACTTCAAGTTCACCAAAACCGCCGCCAACGACTTCAGCAAGCTTTGCTTGAGTCAGCCCAAGTTGACGGCCATAGTCATTAAGCATAAATTGTATTTCCCTCCTGCCCCCTTGATTATCATCATAAATATCATTCACCCCCGGCATAAGGGCAAGACTTTGCTTAAGTTGAGTACTGACTTCTTTGGCAAGGGCCGATGTAGGTGCTGTGATGGTTAAGGCTGTGCTACCGGCGACATCATCTGTGGCCTTGTAACGCTGAGCATAGGCGCCTTCTAAGGAGCCAACGGCTTTACGCCAAGCACTGAGCACTTCTTGCGCTGGTAACAGACTTAGGGCGCTATAGGAAAGCTCTGCTACCAACTCGATTCTATGACTCCCCTCGGTAGACACTAAACGCCTGATAATAGGAGATTCATCTAACTGATATTGACTCATTAATGTTTTTTCCGTCTCGATAAGTCCTTGCTCAACTTTTTTGACATTTTCTAACGTCAGAGACAGTGGCGCATCTTGTCTCATAATAATATCGGCACTTAAGAAGCGACTGGGAATATCGGGAAAAAACGCGCTCTTAATGGCCCCTGTTGCCATAAAACCATAGGCAGACAGCATCACACTTGAAAAAATAACTAGGCTAGCAAACTTATTATTCAAGGCGCTCGATAATACCGGCTGATAATAGTTTGCGTAGAATGTGTCTAAGTATGACAAGCAATAACGACGAAGCTTTGCAACAGGGCCTGTGTCATCGGTTTGTTTCATGTTGGCCAAATGATGGGGCAAAATAAACTTACTTTCGATGAGTGAGAAAATCAGTGCTAAGATCACAACTGCTGAGAAACCTGCTAGCATGCGCGCCAGTTCATTTTCAATCCACAGCATGGGGCTAAAAGCGGCAATAGTAGTCAGCACACCAAAAACCGTCGCCGTTGCCACTTTATTGACTCCCTCTTCAGCGGCAAGTTTAGGATCGGCCATGTTCTGCTGGCTCTCATAAATGCTTTCTGCCACCACAACCGCATCATCCACTAAGACCCCAAGTACTAGAATAAAGCCAAACAGTGTGATGTCATTGATTGTGTAGCCCAGCGGTCCCATAAGCCAAAGAGTTCCGGCCAATGAAATCGGTATGCCTAGAGCGACCCAGAAGGCGATTCGAATGTTGAGAAACAAACCTAACAGCACCAGCACTATTAATATCCCTTGCCAGGCGTTAGTGCCCAGTAATGACAACTGCTCCTTGATATAAGGGGACATATCCGCCATCACATCTAGCTTAATATTTTGCGGCAGCTGCGTTTTTAGCTCTTGCACTACTTGGTGGATGGCATCGCTGACATCGAGCAAGTTATCTTTTTTACTGGTTGAAACCATTAGAGACACAGCAGGCTTACCTTGATAACGCACTATGCCATCGACTTCTTCATAGCCCCGTTTAATCTGGGCTATGTCTCCTAAGAGTACTTGGCTATTGTCTGTCACTATCACGGGTATGGCGGCAAGCTTAAGTAAGGTATCGGCATTATTGTCACCGCGAAGCACAATATTGCCCTGGGCTGTTTTCAATAACCCGCTGCGATACTCTAATGACCAAGACTGCATCTGCTCGGCAAGCTGCCCCAAAGTGAGCTTATACTTTCTTAAGGTATCTCTATCTGGCTCTACCACAAGCTCTTGCTCTAATTTACCTAAATCAGTCACTTGAGATATCAATGGATGACGTCTTAGCGCCTGATTAACTTTAATGGCAGCCTGCTGCATTGCTTGGGTATCGGCATCACCGTATAACATCACATAGGCAGCCAAATTGGTGTATTCATCGCGGGTTAATTGTGGCTGCTCAGCCCTAAGGGGCAAGCCGACAATGCCATTAACGGCATTTCGAATATCATCCATCAGAACAGTAAGATCTGTTCCCGTTGTCTTCTTCACTTGAATTAGGGCGAAGCCTCTGCTCGATTGACTGGCTATTTTGCCTATGCCGGCAATGCCACTAATGGCATTTTCTATTCGCTGGGTCACCCCTTCATCTACTTGCTCAGGGCTAGCACCTGGGTAGACGACACTGATTTTCAACTGACTCGTTGGGATCTGCGGAAAGCTTTCAACACGAATAGTGTTCAGGGATAAAATCCCTGCCGCCATAACCAAAAACATCAATAAGTTAGCGGCAATTTTATGATGGATAAACCAATGGGTTAGCCACTTCATTATTTTACCCTCGCTGGCATACTGCTGTCAGACATAGGCTTCTGACTAGATGTTACAAGTATTGCGGCACCATCTGTCAATTCAGGCGATATTTGTTGCCCAGCAATAAGATGAGACATCGGGTAGCGCAATACACCTATGGCCTTTTGTTGCGACTCATAACCCAATAGATCAAACCAAATCTGGTCACCTTTTTGGGATAACAGCGTCACAGAAACAGGCTTGATCCTGTTGTTTTCATCCATCAACCAGACTTGACCATCTTGGGTTAAGGCTGAGGCTGGTGCAGAGTAAGCCATAGAGTGCTTTACACTTGTAACCACAAGGTTTACTTGCTGTTCTGGTAATAACCCTGTTTCAACAAAGGTACCATTGAGGGTGAACACTAAGCTGTATTGATGACTAACAGGGTCTCGCTTGGGTTCAACATACCGTAAAGATAATGGCAAGCTATTACCATCGGCGCGAGTGATCAATGCATTTAGCTCAAGCTGAGATCCTACCGCTACCAGCTTTTGCCACTGCCCTTGGGAGAGCGACACTTGAATATCGAGCACGTCCACAGCAGCAATAGTCAGTAAAGGCTCACCAATTTGTACCTTCTGCCCTGGGGTGATATTTCGCTGCAAAATAATGGCATCGAAAGGCGCTGTTATTTGAGTGTCTTTAAGACGCTGCCTGACATGGGAAAGGTGACTTTTTGCCGCGTTTACCTCTGCCTTTGCAAAGGTTATTTGCGGTTCTAAACGTGAAAACTTTGTCTTAAGTGCGCCGCCCATCTGCAAAGCCACTTGCTGCTCATAGCGAGTTTTAACTAGCTCAAGCTCAGTATTGGCAACTTGGCTAAGCGCAGAATCAACATCTGCTTGGTAGGCATGTTGAGCCAATTGGATTAACACTTGACCTTTTTTAATTCGAGTCCCAGGTTCAAGGGCATCCACTGAGGATTCAAGGCTTCCTTCAAGAGCACTCGTTATATTCGTATGCCAGCGAGAATGGGTAATACCCACTAATTCTATAGGGGCATTAAATACCTGAGACAAAGCCACAACTACAGAGACCTTGGGTAGGGAAATGACATTTGCTTCAGTGTATGCCTCTGGCTCTTCTGTCAATAACACAATCAAGACAGTGAAAATAAAAATAGCGAAGGCCACAAACAGTCCTGAGTGACATTTTATCAAGCCGAAGGTATTAGGTTTGAGAGTTATAGACATGGTGTTTCCTCATTACTGACCTTGTTACTAATGGCGTTGGCAGCATTGGTCTTGGCAGGTACTTGAATAGCTTGATTTAGACGGCTTGAGATTTCCTGAAGTCTAGTCCAACTCTGCAGTGCCATGGGCAGTGCGATGCCCGCTTCGGCAAACTCCCATGAATAGCTGATAATGGTGAACAATTGGCCCGATGAAATTCCAGGTAGCCGGGCACCAACCCAAAGGTTGCAGCAAATAAATAGACCCACCAGTAAAAATATGGCACCGTAGATCCAGGCCTCCATATCTGACAGTTTCACCTCCCAACGCTTCAGCCGTTTTAAATGGCGGAAAAATGCCCCGTATTGACGATCTTCCCTGTAGGAAGGCTTGCTGAGTAAATGGACCTGTTGCTCCATTTGAGAATTCAACCCTGCGTTGTAACGATAAAAACGCCCATGACCCAAGCCATAAATGAGTAGCATGCTCACAAGTAGTACTCCAGAGGCAAAGCCCAGTAAGGCATTGACGCTGACAAGTACTATTACTGATATAGTTATTTGGATAAGGGAGGAGAATACTTCTGGTAAGTCGTTTTCTAAAAAGTCGACCAACTCCCTTGCTAGGCTATGGCGGGTGTTACTAATGGACAC
This sequence comes from Shewanella psychromarinicola, assembly GCF_003855155.1. Classification (NCBI taxonomy): domain Bacteria; kingdom Pseudomonadati; phylum Pseudomonadota; class Gammaproteobacteria; order Alteromonadales; family Shewanellaceae; genus Shewanella; species Shewanella psychromarinicola. Next base: position 2,549,539 of record NZ_CP034073.1, on the reverse strand, counting down.
AGGCATACCATGCAGTCTAGGGGCTAGATCTTTACCTAGCTCTACTTTCATCTCGCCGTACACCCGAGTATCGTACATCCGCCTGAGCACACTCACGCAAATAAGTCCAGCCATCGTCATGGCAAATAATCCTAAGGGGCCTAAATCATTAACAAGAAGACCATCGATGGATAGGCCGATAAATAAAGGAATTAGTGCCATTAAAATATTTTCTAGCGCTAACATTAACCAGGTTAGCCCAATAGCCGCTTTATCTTTTTTAATTAAGCTGGCTACAGATAGGATGTGTTGTGACATTGCTCGCCTCAGAACGAAAATTTCAGTGGCTGCAGCATAAGTATTTACACCTCGGTAAACGTGTCCCAAACTGCGCTTTTTCTTAAAATTAATCCAGCTATGAAAATAATGCCTATTGAGAGCTGTTAATATTTCTACCCCCCCCCCTATTAAGAGAAGTTCGTGCCCTAGCTAAATCCGAAGTGATCACTTTATTTCCTATTACCAAATAGTTATGGAACATCGTTGTGTCATATTTTCTTTTGATTTATGTTTCACATATGTCTCACAATGTTTCGTGCACCCGGGCATGGCTAATGCTCTTAGACCATCAATATCCACTTTGGCGTAAATATGTGACAACCATCTTGAAAAGCACCGGTTCGAGAGTTGTGTAAAGCGACTCGCAGACTTTTTTGCCGCTGTTGCTGTTGCTGAAACGATAGCGATTATTGAAAGAAGGTGATTTATAAAAGCTCTCATCGAAGTTATGTCAGAAGAACTGATCCGCAAACGGGTGATTGAGGCCTATGGCAAAGACGATATCCTCGCAATGATGATGAATATGCGCCGTAAATCGATTAATGATCGAACAGATTATGAGGACTTCTCGTTATTTGAAAAAGCGTTCGGGAGAACACATGGAAGATTACAGTACATTTAAAGCAAACTCCCCTAACTTAGATTCCTAACAAGAAACTCGCCAATTTTGACCTCATCGCATGACTTAAACTCAATATAGCCAGAAAAACTACACTCATGCTAATTTTAATTCTGGAGTACGCAATAAATATATTTCCACCAATTAATGGCATTGATATTTTGCTGTTATTAAAGATGCCGTCAAAGCGCTAGACTGGGTTAATGTTGAAGAAAAGAATAGCTTTCAATACTCTCCAATTCGTAAGCTTAAGGACAAAAGCCGCCGAGCAACAATCTCCGTCAAAGGTGATTGACGCCGATTTAAAACTGAAAAATTTTCCGACCATCACTCTGAGATAGATCCAAAGATTAAAAATCTTGTTGCGAAATATGAATAATTAACGCAGTGAATTACCCCGCGACTTCGCTTCGCTCTGATCACGGGGCTTCTGCAATCTAGCTTTTAACGGCTAAGCTGCTTCTTTTTTCTCAGTTCCCACACCAAACTTTGATAGCTCAAAGACTTTCGTTTTAATCGATGTTTTCTGCTGAAATTTGGGGGTTACCCTGGCGACTATCCCAGCCGCCATTAAATCATTTTCGCCTGTGTTTTCGATAGACTTAGCTGCTGCTAAATCTCTGCACTGGACTAAACCGCAGCTTTCGCAGGCAAATTCTCGCACGCTAAGGCCAAACTTGTGCGAGTGCTTGCATTGATAACAAATGCCTGACGATTTCACAAACCGACCAATTTCATGGTAAATACCGCCATTCAATTCAACTTTGTATTTAGTCAGCGAAGTGATCATACCCATCACGTTATCGTTCACCATATGGCCGTTAAATTGCTGCATACCTTTCACGTTTAAATCCTCAAACACTATGATATCACTGGTCTTGGCTATCGAACATGATACTTCGTGAGCGAACGCTAGGCGTTGGCGTGAGATTTTTCCGTGAAGTGTATTTAAGCGGGATTTGGTTTTATGCCAGCGATTTGAGCCCTTTTTCCTTCGGCTCAACTGGACTTGAATTTGCTTTAGCTTTGTTGATGAACGTTTAAAAGCTTTTGGGTTTTTAACGTACCAACCGCTCGAACCTACAACCGTATGCTGACTGTTAATGTCGTAGCCTACAATTGAATGCAAGACCCGCTTCGCGGTCTTGCATTCAACCTCTTGAGTCAGCGAAACTTCCCATTTACCATGTGATAGTTGGACAGTAACAGTCTTGATTTCACTGACTAATTTACGGTGTAAAACAATCGGTACGTTGCCAATTTTCGGAATGCTGACCGCACCATTTTCGATGCGGATACGGTTCGAGTTATTTACACACCTAAAACTGTCGTTGTGCAGTTTTTTCTGTTTAAAACTGACCTTAAATGTCGGAAATTGTTGAGTACGACCTTTCGTGAATGAGTTTTTCAACCCTGCTTCAAGATCACGAGCGACTTGCTGTGAGGTCGCAGAATCGAAGGCTTTAAGCCATGAAACTCTTCGAATTTTTTCAAGTCTTTAATCAGCCCAGCCATTTCATGGTAAAACACAAACGTTTTATCGTACTGATATCGAAGCATATTTTCAGATAGCAACAAGTTCCATACGCCACGGGCATATGAGCCAAACTCAATAAGTTTGGCTTCCTGCTCTGGCGTTGGTTTTATCCTAAAATTATATCTAAGCGTCTTTTTCATATACTGTATAAACTACTGTATGAATAGGGTTTGTCAAATGGAATATCAAACTAATTCTCATTACAAGCACTACATTTAATCCTCGTCGTTAAATATCGGAAGAAACTACTGCAAGGAGATGTTGGCTAATGTGCAAAAAGGGCTGTTCTAGATATTTCGCAGAAGTCTGACTTTTCAGTTGAAGAGGTCGAAATAGATAGGGATCACATCCATATTCTTGTGAGGATTTCACCGAGATATGCTGTTGGGCAGCATGTTAGAAGAATTAAGCAGCAAACCAACAGATTAATTTGGAGTTGATATCCGAACCTTAAAAAGCAATTTTGGTTGGAGAACAATTATTGGTCTGATGGATATTTTGCTTGCTCAACTAGCAGCGCTTCCGTTGATACGATCCGTCAATATATTCAAGAGCAAGGTTAGTTTATCGATTCATCCCCGCGACTTCGCTTCGCTCTGATCACGGGGTTTTCTCTACAGATTAGATAAAAATGCCGCAATCAGTTATTTGTATTGCGGCATTTTTTTGCTTTTGCACGGTGCAATCCACGTAGACTAATGTTAAAAACACAATGATGGGACCGCTTTTTTTTCGGAACAATAAAGGTTTGCACCTACCCCAGAACAGTCAACCAGAGGATGTTTCCTTCCACATCCCCGAAACAAAATTAAAAGTGTAAAAAATCCTGACACTTTTTAGCGGATAAATCTCATTGTGGCTTCATGGATCTGTACACCGATATCAAGAGGTGAAGATTTATTTCGCTGAATTGAGGTCTGGATAGTTGAGGTGTTTGTGCCAACTCGGCACAAAAATTTGACAAAAAGTCTCTACATTATTTATGCCCAAGTCCTATGCGATTGATGATCCTTGATAATCGGTGGAGTGCGCTTCGGGCTTTTAGTTCAAAGCTTATGGGCAGCTCAGCTTATTTCACCTTAACTCGGAATAATAAACCGTTATCAAACAGCTCTTTGAACGGCAAATGAAGTTGTATCAACTCGCATGTGCTGCCCGCTGACGATTGTCGTTCCTGCTATCAAAAATTAACGTTAACAAATGAGAAAGCTAAACATCTATCACAATTTCAACATTATTAACATGCAACGTGATCAAACTCGATAAATCACAAAAACCAACATGTTAGAGTAACTTACTGAGTTTATTGGTTTTTATTCAGCACATCGTTCTGCAAACTTAAATGTTAGTTTACAATGTATTGATATTAGGGGGGGATATATGTTGAGGGATTTACGATTAGGATTAAAAATAGGCTTAAGTTTTTTTGTGGTTTTAGCTCTTCTTTCGGTAGTACTCGGTGTGGGTATTATCGCACTTAAAAAAGCGGATGAAGGGATCACTCGATACGAAGGTCTTGCGAGAGAAACCAATTTTTCAGGGCTTTTGCAGGCGAATATGTTAATGGTTCGCATGAATGTGTTGAGCTATCTCGACACTCAAAATGACAATAATTTAACCCAATATAAAGCCTACCTTGATAAAATGGATACCTTCTTGGTTAAGAGTAGAAAGGAAATCCAACAACCAGAACGTGCGCAAATTATAAAGAGCCTTGAGACATCGATAACCAAGTATAAAAATGCTTTTTCTAGCGTCGTGTCATTAACGGAACAACAAAACAGCATACTCAATGACCAACTCGTGCCTCAGGGAGAGGTGATGGGAGAGGCTATCGCTGCAATAATTAAGTCGGCCTATGATGATAATGATGCCAAAATCATTTATCACGCTTCTCATGTTCAAGAGAAATTGTTGTTTGGACGCTTGTATGCTAGCAAGTTTCTGACCTCTAATACTCAGCAAGATTATGGTGTTGCTATCAACTCGATAGATACTAAACTGTTAGAAAAAGCAACCGAGCTCAAACAATACTTGTCAAATCCTACTCATCAATCACTATTATCAGAATTTTTAACGGCGCATCAGAAATATGTACGAGGCCTTAATGACGTTCATCAGCTTATCAAAGACAAAAACGAACTGATTAATAATACACTGAAAAAAATTGGCCCGCAGGTGGCGAAAAGTGTAGACGACGTCAAACTGTCTGTTATGGCAGAGCAAGATATATTGGGCTCAGAGATAAAAACAAATACTAATGACAGTATTAACCTCACTCTGATTCTGTCTTTTGTTGCCATTCTTATGGGCTCCATTGCGGCGTATTTGTTGACTATCGCCATCACTCGTCCAATAAGTCAGGCAGTTAAGGCCGCTAATCAGCTAGCAAAGGGCGACTTAACCATCGAAGTAACAAGTTCAAGCCGCGATGAAACTGGGCAGTTACTTGCATCCATTCAAGGGACAGCCACTAACCTGAGAAATATTATTGCGACCATATCAGGCGCCAGTATTGAGCTTGCATCCGCCTCACAAGAGTTGGCGGTGGTGACAGAGCAGTCAAGCCAAGGGGTGGTAAACCAGCAGACTGAAACAGATTTGGTTGCAACAGCAATGAACGAAATGGCTGCGACAGTTAATGATGTTGCTAGTAATGCTAGTAATGCGGCTGGTGCGGCTAATCAAGCAGACAATGACGCGAGTAGTGGTAGCCAGGTGGTTGAAAAAACGATTTTAGCAATCAATAACCTTGCTGACAGGGTTAATGAATCTTCTGAGAAGTTAGGTGAAGTCGAACACGCAACCCTTAATATTGTTAAAATCTTAGATGTTATCCGAGGGATTGCCGACCAGACTAATTTACTGGCTCTCAATGCTGCAATTGAAGCTGCCCGTGCTGGCGAACATGGACGCGGCTTTGCCGTCGTGGCCGACGAAGTTCGCTCACTTGCTCAGAGAACCCAAGGGTCTACCCAAGAAATCCAAAATATGATTGAGCAGCTTCAGGCTGGAACCCAAAGCACGGTAGCGGTAATGACCCAAGGGAGAACTCAAGCGGCAGAGAGTGTGGATCAAGCCAATGAAACGGGGCGTGCATTACAAGCAATTACTCAGGCTATCAGTGTGATTAATGACATGAATATTCAGATTGCAAGTGCATCTGAGCAGCAAAGCTCTGTTGCAGAAAGCATTAATGAAAATGTGATTAATGTAAAACATATTGCCGAAGAAAATGCGGTGGCTGCAAACCAGACAAGAGCCTCTACTGCTGAGATTGCACTTTTATCTGAGCAGCTAAAAGAGTTGGTTGATCAATTTAAAATTTAACTATACTTAATTGATAATCAAGCGCGTCTCTGTGATGCGCTTGTTTATCTTTCCCAACAGCAATTATCCTGTTTGCCTGCAAGTCAATTAATTAGATATGAATGAATATTATTGAACTTATCACCCCGATATCATATTGGATATTGACCACCTTATGGTTGGTTATTATCGGCATTTGTCTGCTTAAACGTAGAAAATTAACAACCCTTGATGGGGCCGTTGGCGGAACGGTTGCCGTTCTTCTTGTTATCCTTGGCATTGATGCCGTCAGGACCATCATTGAAAGTGTCTATTTGGGGTTGTATTTTACCTCACTGTACGGGTTTATCCCGCAAGCTATCAACGAGCTGTTGTCGCAACCTTCTTGGCTCATTATTCCCCAATTAATCAATGTTGCTGCTGGCTTGCTGGTCATCTGGCTTCTCCTCAAGCGTTGGTTTCCAAGGGAGCTGGGTGAACGCGAACAAACATTGCGCGCTCTTGATAAAGCGAAAACAGCATCCGTTAATAACGAAAGGTGGTTTACCTCAATTTCTAATTGTGTAACCGACGGCTTCATTTTCGCGGACCCAGATCGCCGAATTATATCGATAAATCAGGGAATGGAACTCTTGTTAGGGTATCGCTCTGATGAGCTTGTTGGGAATACCACATCGATTATTTATGCAAGCAATGAAGAATATGAGCGACAAGGTCGAATGTATTTTAATCTCGCCGCAGGAGAGAAACTCAAACCTTATGAAGCTAATTACCGCCACAAGGACGGCGGTATTGTTGTTGGCGAAACCAGTCGAATTATGATTAAAGATGTTGATGGCCAAATTCAGGGCTACATGGGCTTCATTCGGGATGTCACCGACCGCAACAAAACCGCGATGAAATTACAGGCGAGTGAGGCGATGCTGTCCCACCATGTTCAAAATACGCCGCTCGGGTACATTTCATGGGATCAACACTCAAATTGTATTGAGTTGAATAAATCAGCCGAAGCCATATTCGGCTACTCTGCTGATGAAGCTAGAGGGCATTCGCTATTAGATTTATTGGTGCCTGAAGAAAATAGAAATAATATTGAAAATGTCTGTAAGTCATTGTCAGAAAACAATAAAGATTCAATAAACATCAGTAACAACTTGACAAAAGATGGCCGAACTATTATCTGTGAATGGCATAACACGCCAATTATCGGTGACCGCGGTGACGTTATAGGGGTGATATCATTAATCCAAGATGTTACCCAAAATAGGCGCAACCAAATAGCCTTAAAGGAGACTGAGAAAAAATTTCGCGAGCAAAGTCAGCGTTATGCTGAAGTGATTTGGGGCGCTAATATTGGCACCTGGGAATGGAATGTAGAAACGGGTAAAAACGTGTTAAATGAACGCTGGGCCGAGATGTTGGGCTACAGTCTTAATAAGCTTGAACCCACTAGCGTTGATACTTGGGAGGCACTGCTACATCCTGATGATGTCAATAAGACCAATGAATTGATAGAGGATTGTTTCAAGGGTGAGACTGAATCTTTAGCATGCGAATTTCGGATGCAGCACAATAATGGTAGTTGGGTCTGGATCCTCAATCGTAGCCGGGTAGTTGAGTGGACAATCGACGGCAAGCCATTGCGAATGTCCGGCACACATCAAGACATCACCAAGAGTAAGCAATCTGAAGACGCGCGCAAACTTGCCGCCAGCGTATTTACCTACGCCAAAGAAGGGATCATCATCACTGATACCAACGGTATCATCATAGACGTTAATGATGCTTTTAGTGATATTACCGGCTACTCACGCGGTGATGTGATAGGACTAAATCCGCGAATGTTTAAATCGGGACTTCATTTACCAGAGTTCTATAAAGAGATGTGGGCCTCTTTGCGACAAAAAGGCTATTGGACAGGTGAAGTCTGGAACATGCGTAAGAATGGCGAGGTTTATCCGCAGATACTTACCATAAGCTCGGTACTCGATGATATTGGCGTGGAGCAAAACTACGTTGCCCTATTCAACGATATTACCGCCATTAAAGATCACCAAGGACAATTAGAACGTATTGCTCACTATGATATGTTAACAAACTTACCTAATCGTACATTATTGGCAGACCGTCTAACCCAATCCATGAAGCACAGCCAACATCAACACTCATTATTAGTAGTCGCCTTTGTTGATTTGGATAGATTCAAAAAAATTAATGATACCTACGGTCATATCGTTGGTGATGAATTATTAATTGTGGTCTCATCTCGCATGAAGGAAGCCCTGCGTAATGAAGATACGCTGGCTCGTATAGGCGGGGATGAGTTTGTCGCTGTGATGGAAAATATACAAACAATGACGGATTGTGAGCCTATCTTAGAGCGACTATTGCTGGCTGCATCGGATCCTGTGGTAGTGGGGGGCGTTAGGTTGGAAGTATCTGCCAGTATTGGGGTATCTATTTATCCGCAAGATGGCGTCGATGCAGACCAACTCATACGCCATGCCGATCAAGCCATGTATGTTGCAAAGCAACAGGGAAAGAACCGCTATCGCTTGTTTGATTCTGCACATAATACGGAGATGGTTAATCAGCATAAAGAGTTGCAACGCATACGTAAGGCATTGGACGGGAATGAGTTTTTACTTTATTACCAACCTAAGGTCAATATGAAAACAGGGGAAATGATTGGCGTTGAAGCGTTAATTCGTTGGCAATGCCCCGAGCGTGGTTTAATCGGCCCTAATGAGTTTTTGCCTGTCATTGAGGAGCATGTTCTCGGTATCGCGCTAGGCGAATGGGTCATTGGCACCGCACTGAGTCAAATTAAGGCGTGGCAAACACTGGGGGTGAATATTCCCGTCAGTGTCAACATTAGCGCGATTCAATTACAGAGTGATGATTTTGCCACTCGCTTGGCTGAGTTATTGGCCGCATTCCCCGAGGTTGCTCCTAGCGCTTTAGAATTAGAAGTCCTTGAAACGAGTGCGATAGGTGATTTGTTGCAGGTTTCTGAGACCATGCTCGCCTGTATTAAGCTGGGGGTTAATTTTGCATTAGATGATTTTGGTACGGGTTATTCTTCATTGAGTCACCTCAGGCATTTGCCCGCGAGTTTGATTAAGATAGACCAGACCTTTGTGTGTGATATGTTGATTGACTCCGATGACTTGTCGATTGTCGAGAGCGTGGTGGTATTGGCCAAGACATTTAAGCGTGACGTTATTGCCGAGGGAGTAGAAACCATCGCCCATGGTGTTGCGCTATTGCAATTAGGCTGTGAATTGGCGCAGGGGTATGGGATTGCGAGGCCGATGATGGCTAAAGATATTCCTCTATGGGCGGAAAATTGGCAGCCAGATGTTGCGTGGCGACAATTTTGTCAGCCTAAATTAGTATCAGCGAATTAGTACGAGCGAATTATGAGATAACAATCAGTTTTTTCGGACTTGATATCGTGCAGAAACAGCACGGTATCAATTAAATCTACGGGTATATACCCATCATTTTTCAAGGTGCATGTTTTAACGCCTGAAAATGGTCATTAATTCTACTTCCTAAAATATCACCTATCTGGGGAAGTGTTTGACTAAAAAGTTCATCAATTTTATCCCTGAATTCTTTCGCCGTTGCAAAATATTTGTTATTTCTCACATGCTCATTCATTATCTTCCACAAACGTTCTATTGGGTTTAAATTAGGGCTGTAAGGCGGGAGGGTATGGTGATCTTTATTGGTAAAAAATCAAGCATCTTCATTGATCATGGGTATATACCCGTGATCATTGAAAATGCTTAATTTTGTCCCAAATGGGATCATCATAGCCCCATGAAACAAATTACACTCTCGCCAGAACAAAAAGTAGCATTGGAAACTCGACATAAAAGCTCGAGTGATAGGCGTGAGTGTGATCGCATTAAAGCCATTTTACTACGCGATGAAAATTGGCCAACGCCAATGATTGCCCAAGCGTTACGTATTCACGAAACGACCGTAGTTCGATACATTGATGCCTATGCTCACGACCAAAAACTCACGTGTAATAGTGGCGGCTCCTTAAGTTATCTGAGTCAAGAGCAAACTGAACTCTTGATTGCACACCTGTGTGAGGTGACCTACTTGCATAGCCATCAAATAGTCGCTTATATCTCAGAACAATTTCAGATTAAGTACACAGTGTCAGGCCTCAATAAATGGCTGCATAAACATCAGTTCAGCTATAAAAACCCTAAAGGGGTTCCTCACAAATTTGATGAAGACAAACAAACGGCTTTCATTGAATATTATGAGCAACTAAAATCCTCGTTAACCCCTGATGAACCGTTATTATTTATGGATGCGGTTCATCCGACCCAAGCCACAAAAATCACCGCTGGCTGGATAAAAAAAGGCGTTGATAAACCGATAGAAACGACGGGAAGCCGAACCCGTATTAACGTGGTTGGTGCAATCCGACTTGGTCACTTAACAGAAGCGGTCATTGAGCAATATAGCAAAACGGTTAACGGTGCATCCATCATCGATTTTTTAAACCAAATTAGAGCGCGTTACTCAACAAGTGGTGTTATCCATTTGGTGCTTGATGGCGCTGGATACCATCGAAATGCCTTAGTGGTTAAAGAGGCTAAAAATCTGAATATAACATTGCATTACCTGCCACCTTATAGTCCAAATTTAAACCCAATAGAACGATTGTGGAAGGTAATGAATAAGCATGCGAGGAATGGGCAATACTTCGCAACGACAAAAGAATTCCGACGAAAAATCACTGACTTTTTTAGCATCACCCTCCCCGATATTGCCGATACACTCGGTGATACAATTAATGATAACTTTCAGAAATTAAAAACTGCAGTTTGAATTCACTTGAGTATATACACCTGATTGGGGCCGGTTGCAGTTAATGCCTTTGGCTTAATTACCGTTCTTGCAGACTTGCTTTTTAAACGATGCTGAAGCTGCTTTTTATTCTTTAATATTCTGTAAATACTCGATTCAGACCCTATATATATCCCTTTATCAGCAAGTATCGGTACAATTTGACTTGGTGGTAAATGGGTGCATTATTGGTTTAACTCTTCACCATTTTTTCTAAGCTGCCTGTGTGGCAGTGAACTTCGAGCAGGTTCTAAAAATCAGTATGATTGTTTTCTAACCTGCCTGTGTGGCAGTGAACCTAAAATCAGCAGAAAATAGTGGCGATGGCAGTTTCTAAGCTGCCTGTGTGGCAGTGAACAATAGATTATCGTTGCTGCGTTGAAAAGAAAATTTCTAAGCTGCCTGTGTGGCAGTGAACCAGAGGTGTTGCGTGTTAGTGTCCACAATCACTTTCTAAGCTGCCTGTGTGGCAGTGAACCTAAACTACAACGCTTTTCGGAAGTTTATCATTTCTAAGCTGCCTGTGTGGCAGTGAACAAAACATTATTGCAGCACAAGCATTGATGAATTTTCTAAGCTGCCTGTGTGGCAGTCAGAGAAAAAAATTAACCCTGCATTTAACGTGAAGCAAGGCCAATACCTCGCGTTTATTTATTATTACAGCAAAGTGAACGGTTATCCGCCAGTTCAGGCTGATATCCAGAAACACTTTGGTGTTTAAGCTCCTACGGTTCACCTGACAATTTTGAAGTTAGAAACTCTAGATCTTTAAATAAGCATAGCGCATAATTTCTTGTGGGATTTGATTCAGAGATAATATCTTGTTGGCGGCCCCTAATGCGATGGCTTCTTTAGGCATACCAAACACGACACAAGATTGTTCGTCTTGAGCTACAGTCGATGCACCAGCATCACACATATCTTTTAGCCCCCTTGCGCCATCATCTCCCATACCCGTTAAAATAAAACCAACGGCATTTTTACCTGCGCATTTTGCTGTCGATCTAAACAATACATCCACCGAAGGCTTGTGACGATTGACTAAGGGTCCATCAATGATTTCGACTAAATATTGTGCGCCGCTGCGTTTAAGCATCATATGTTTTCCACCTGGAGCAATGAGAGCTTGGCCAGATAAGACCCGATCATGATGACGAGCTTCTCTGACACGAATATCACAAATGTTATTGAGCCGCTCAGCAAAGGTGGCTGTAAACTTTTCTGGCATATGTTGGACAATAACAATACCTGGAGAATTAGTGGGTAAGGCTTTTAAAATAAACTCTAAAGCTTGAGTCCCCCCGGTTGATGTTCCTATTGCAACTACATGTTCAGTGGTTTTAGACATGGCAGATGCACCGCTTGGGATGACATTTTCTACGCCATGTTTTTCCCTTACTTTTACTGCAGCCCTGGGCATACGCATATTACTCATATTTGCCTTAGCAGCAGCTTTTACGGCACTGGTAATGTCATTAGCAGCATCTTGAATAAAGTTTTTCAGACCAATTTTAGGTTTAGTCACAATACTAACCGCTCCAGCCGAAAGGGCCTGCATTGTTGTCTCAGCCCCTTTATCTGTTAGTGTTGAGCAGATCACAACGGGAGTGGGGCGCTTAGCCATGATTTTTTTGAGGAAGGTAACACCATCCATTCTAGGCATTTCAATATCAAGCACTATGACGTCGGGCCATTGAATAGCCATACGGGTCATCGCAAACAGAGGATCTGAGACCGCACTGATTACTTCAATACAAGGATCTTTGTTTAGTACAGCTTGTAGAACTTGCCTAACGATGGCTGAATCATCGACTATCATCACTTTTATTGTTTTCATAGCGTTTCTCTACTCACTTCAATATCACCGTGTTTAACCCATACATCCCCATTCCATAACTCTAAAGATACTTTTCTGTGAACTGACCCTCCTAAATCCATGTTTTGTAAGTTAAATCCATGTGTAGCTAATAATGATATTCCCGCGGTAATATTTTTTTCTGCTATATTGAAATAGTGATGTTTACTATTAGGCTGATGAATCATATTGCTGCCACCAAATAGTTTTACTTGATAGTCCCGTGGGTGGGTGTGGTGTTTCTTAATTTCATTTAAAAACATTAAAATAGCACCATCAGCAAAAAATCCCAGTTCCAGGTTTTTTGATGGGCTACTGCAAGGCAGCATATAGTGACACATACCCCCTAAATGCTTTTGAGGATGCCACAGGGTGATGGCAACGCATGAGCCAAGTAGGGTATTTATTTTAACCAGGCCTTGGCTGAAATGAAACTCCCCTGGTTGTAGGGTGACTTGTTTAATAGTTGGCATAGCCGAGCAAGTATTCATTGTTTTTGATACACTGAAGGAACAATGGTTTTAAGGTTATCGACCACTCCGCTTAGGCTTTCTGAGTGCCCAACGATAAAATAACCGTTGGGTTTTAATTGCTTAAGTAATTGAGATACTATTTGTTCCTTTGTTTTTACGTCAAAGTAAATTAGTACATTACGAAGGAATATAATATCAAAACTACCTAGGTGACTTAAGTTATTCTTTAAATTTGCATGAATAAACTGCACATTTCCTCTAAGCTCAGGGCAGATAATAAAGGTCCCATCTTCTTGGCCTACTCCTTTTAGGCAGTACTTCTTTAAATAGTGTTTTGGAATATTTCCGCTTCTTTCAATAGCATAATGGCCACCACGAGCTTGCTCTAAAATTTTCGTACTTATGTCCGTACCGATAATCTCCCAATTTCTATTTCTTAAGTTTTCGGCTAACACCATTGCAAGTGAAAATGCTTCTTCTCCCGATGAGCTGGCAGCACTCCACACACGATGTTGGCACATATTCCAAGTGGGTATGATCATGTCTTTTATGAAATCGAAGTGTTTTTGCTCACGAAAGAAAAAAGTTTCATGAGTCGTCAGCAAATCAATAGCGATTTGGTATTCATTATGAGTTTGATTTTGTATCATATCAAAATACTGACGGTAACTATTAAGGCCAAAATATTTTACCCGTTTCGCCAGACGGCTTTTGACGAGAGCCTTTTTATTATCTGATAAATTGATACCTGCAATATCGTAAATCATGTGTTTGAATAGGGAAAACTCTTTGTCGCTGAGGTGCAAAATATCCATATTTATCCTCGAAACCAAAACGCCTAAAATAAGCTATGACTACATGTCAGTTTCAGCATAGCACTGTCGTAATGCGTGTAATCCTCTTGCTATTTATAGTTGCGGATTCTTTATACTGGACGGTCATGCCAGACCGAGAGAATATACTTCGTTTCATCGATATCTCTATCATGTGTAGTACCAAAATGACTAAAAGATTTAAGTAAGCCTAAAACCTATCCTGTATGTCACTTTACAAGTCACTCAGTCTTTAGCTTATTGGTAGCTGACTTCACTTTTGAACTCCTAGCTTGTTTACTGACAGCTGGTGTCGCTTCAATAGAGACGATAAAGGCATATATATAAAACCAAGGTTAACAAACATAGCTCAGCGATCCATTTTCTACCAAGCTAGTTGGCTTAAGCTCACTAGCTGTGGTTAGAAAATGCAGCTAATCCCGGTAAAATCCTTACATGATCCTTTGATCTAAGGCGTGTTTAGTGTCAGTAGATTGTTCGTGGACCAAGTTACTCATCATAGAGATCTCCTCTACTGATAATACTTTATCAACTTGCAAAATAATCGCGAAATCACCATTGATCTTACCCATTCCTTGAATGAAATCGGCTCTTATTTGTGCGCCGAATGCAGGTGCAGGGACTATATCACTATGGCTTATCTCGATAACCTCCGACACAGCATCGACCATCACACCAATGTCTTGCATTCCCTCTTCGTTAAGCACTTCAATAATAATGATACAAGTGCGTTTTACTATACAATTCTGGTTATTGCCAAAACGAGCCGATAGATCGATAACTGGCACGACGGCTCCTCTGAGATTAATTACGCCCTTAATAAAATGGGGCATCATAGGGACGGGGGTAACATTGCTATATTCTAAAATTTCCTTAATATTTAAGATTCCAATAGCATACATCGCGTCCTTTAGGTTAAAGGTCAGATATTGTCTGTCATCTTCGACCGGAAGCTCCATGTTGCTGGTTTTTGTACTGGGAAATTTCATAATGTCCTCCTAAAAACGAACAAAGTTTAGTTCACTATTAGCTATCGTTCTTGTTTTGGTCTGGGGTTTAGCTGTTTCAGTTTGATTTTGTGGGGGGATTCTTTTATTTATTGTATTCGGCGTATTGGCTACATCGACTTTAAAGAAGCTGATTACCTCTTGTAGTAATTCTGCTTGGCTACTCATCTCTTCAGCAGTGGCAGCCAGCTCTTCAGATGCAGAAGCGCTTTGCTGAGTAATTTGGCTAAGCTGCTCCATTGCTATGTTAATTTGATCCGCTCCAGAGGATTGTTCTTCCGAGGCAGCACTAATCTCTTGGACGAGCTCAGCAGTTTTCTTGATAGACGGAACGATTTCATCCAGTAACTTACCTGCCTTTTCTGCTAGGCCTACACTATTAGTGGCAACACCTCCGATTTCCTGTGCGGCAACTTGGCTACGTTCTGCCAGTTTCCTGACTTCTGCTGCTACGACAGCAAAGCCTTTACCATGCTCGCCAGCCCGAGCGGCCTCGATGGCAGCATTTAGTGCTAATAGGTTAGTCTGGTAGGCTATATCATCGATAATGCTTATTTTATCAGCAATTGATTTCATTGCGCTCACAGTTTTCTGTACTGCAATTCCGCCTTCATCAGCCTCCTTTGCAGCTTTTGATGACATACTATCAGTCACCTTGGCATTCTCGGTATTCTGGCTAATTGAGGCTGACATCTGCTCTATCGATGCAGATGTTTCTTCTACACTTGCTGCCTGCTCACTTGCTCCTTGACTCATACTCTGTGCAGTGGACGATACTTCCTCTGAAGCACTTGAAAGGTTATCCGCTGAGGTGCGTATACTGGCGATGATGTCAGACAATTTAGTCACCATAACATTGACAGCAAAGAGCATGCTGCTCGTGTCGTTAAGTTCTACATTGACTTTAGTTTGCAAGTCGCCTTTGGCAATTCGGCTAACTACATCTGTAACGTAGCTGGGTTCGCCACCGAGTTGACCTATAATAGACTTAGTAACTAAAACAGCGCCACCGATAGCGACAATGAAGACAAATATTCCAGAAATTCCCATTGCTAAAACAGCGTCTTCATAGCTTTGCTGAGATACGTCACTTGACGCTTCTAAAACAGAGCCTTGAAAATTGACCAGTTCACCTGCTGCTGCTAAGTACGCATTAAGGATAGGCATTGCTTTATCGAGCATCACAGCAATAGCTTCTAGCTTTAGTCCTTTCTCAATGAGACCATTCACTGTGTTAAATTCGTTCTGAAAATTAACTCGCATCTCTTTGAGTGCAGCCATTTTGGCCTTGCCTTCAGGTAGCTTAATCATTAAATCAAGTTCTGCGGTTTTTTGATCTATACTTATTTTATTGCTGGCTAGTACATCGTGAAGGCGCTTTTGTTCTTCTGGACTGTCATTAATGAGCAATTCTAAGCGGTTTTTAACATTTCCATTGGCTAAGCCTATGATTTCATTAGCTAGTACTGTCTTTCGCCAGTCGTCAGTAACTATACGATAGGTAATGCCATTAACCATCGATAACTCTTTCAGGCTTATTCCTATGATGATTAGCATAAGGACAATTAAAAGCGCAAAGGTGACACCGAGGCGCATGCTTAGTTTCATGTTATTAAACATCCATATATTCCTTAAAGTGAAGAAATCCTAAATCAAACTTGGCTGTAAACGGCTTTGGCTGATTCTATTGTGAGTATTTTTTGTACTAAACTTGGGACGTCAAGGATAAGGGCGACTTCACCGCTACCTAAGACAGTTGAACCGCTTATGCCTTGTATATGGCTAAATATATTACCTAGAGGTTTAATCACCGTTTGAAATTCACCCACAAGTTTATCGACAGCTAAACCGACCTTACTGCCAAGGTAAGAGACAACGATGACATTTTCACGATTTGGGGTATTCCCCCCTAAGTTAAACATCCGCCTTAGGCGGATAAAAGGCAGGACTTCTCCTCTGAGGTTAATGTAACTTTGCTGGCAGTTAGCGTTAATATCTGAGTTTGTTTCGTTTAATTCAACACACTCAAGCACCATATTTAACGGTATAACAAAGGACGAATTTTCAATCTCGACGAGAAAGCCTTCAATAGTAGCTAAGGTTAAAGGCAGGCGGATGCTAAAAATCGCCCCCTTTCCAAAGGCACTTTGCACCTCAACGGTGCCGCGAAGGGCGGTTATATTACGTTTGACGACATCCATACCCACACCGCGGCCTGATAAGTTAGTCACGGCATCAGCAGTCGAGAAACCTGGTTCGAAAATAAGGTTATTAATTTCTTTAATATCAATAGCTTCACCATCCTTAATTAGGCCTCTATCTTGAGCTTTTTTGAGGATTTTTTCATGATTCAGACCAGCACCATCATCTGATACTTCAATCACTATCATGCCCGAATCGTGATAAGCATTAAGGCAAAGTCGACCTTTAGGAGGCTTTTGTTTTTCCATGCGAACATCAGGCGCTTCAATTCCATGATCCATAGAGTTCCGGACCAAGTGCATTAATGGGTCGCTAATCTTTTCAACAACGGTTTTATCTAATTCTGTTTCGGCCCCAGTGATCACGAGCTCAATATCCTTACCTAACTCTTTAGCAACATCACGAACCACCCGCTGAAAACGGTTAAAGGTGACGCCGATTTGCACCATACGTAGCTGCAATGCAGCGTCTCGTACTTCTTCTACTAGGCGAGTTAGTATTGAGAAAGACTCAATCAAGATGCGATCTCCAGAATGCTGGGAATGAAGGCTAGAACTTGCTCCGGCAATAACTAGCTCACCGACCAGGTTAATTAGCTGATCCAATTTTTCGGCATCTACCCTAATAGACTGAATTTCTATCGTTTTGACTTCTCTGATTTGATTTTGCTTGACGATGGCCGATTCCAATACGGGTTGAGGTGTTAAGCCATTATTGACGACGATAGACCCGAGAGGCATATTAATTGACTGACTCTTCAGATCTCTTTGAAGTCCCAAAGCGTATTCAAGTTCATTAGGGGTTAATGAACCTGATTGCACTAAAATTTCACCTAATTGAAAATCTTGCTCAGGTAACGCTTTAATAAGTGCAATATAGTCACTGATACAACTGCTAGGGGGCAGGATATGGACTTGGCTATCGTCGCGAATAAACTCAAATGCCCCTTCAATCTCTAGTTTGTCAGCTTGACTATTGAAGTTGATCTCATAACCTAGATAGCAGGTTTCTGGATCCATCTCAAAGGCACTGGGGAAATTTGGAAATAAAGTGGTAATAGACTCTATCTTACCTAGCGTAGCTAGATAACGTAAAATGGCTAACGGATCCATACCAAAACGGAAAGAGTCTGGATGGTAACGAACTGAAATATGCCAATTATCACTTGTAACTTCTGGACTATTGACTCTTTCGACTGCAGCTGTAGCCGTTATTTGGGTACTGACAATAGGCTGTTCCTGTGTAGTGTCGGTGCTACCTAGTTCACCCATGGTAGTTAAGGTTTGTAGTAGAGCTTTACCATTAAGCTCATCATATTTGGTCTGACTAGTTTTATGCTCGACGTTATCTATGAGTAAACTAATATGGTCTTTACAATTTAAAAGTAAAGATGTGAGCTCCGTATTAGGTTTGATTTTACCGTCACGCATTTTATCGAGTAAACTTTCGACTCCGTGAGTGAAGTTGACAACGTCATCAAGCGAAAAAATACCTGCCGATCCTTTAATTGTATGGGCTGCACGAAAAATACCACTGAGGCTTTCATTCTTATCTTCTTCTTGTTCTAGATTAAGTAACAGGGATTCCATTTCGTCTAGCAGTTCTCTACTTTCTGAAATATACAGACCTAATACTTGTTCGAGCTCATCCATCGCAATATCCCTATTCCTTAATTACAGTGCTTAGTCTCTTGTTGTCGTTCTACTGTCGAGTTATGACGATAGGATCATTAAACCAACTGACTAAACCCAGTATTTCAAAGGCTTCAAATACAGTTTTACTGTGATGTATTAAGGTAAGATTATGCTGGACGAAAATTTGTTGTTGCTTTGCCATTATCAGGAGTTGTAATCCTGCAGTATCAATATCCGTGACGGCAGCTAAATCTAACTCTAGGTCCTGACTAGCTCTTAAGGCGCTAATAAATTGGTTTTTTAATTCCATTGCATTGTTTATCGTCATTGGCCCTTCAATACGAGCAATGCATCCTTTTTCTGTTTGTGCAAATGTTAGCATGGTGGTTAAGTCCTTTTAATTAACACTGGGGTCGTAAAGTATTTATGTAATGAAACCTTGGGTTATTAAATTATAAGAATTAAATTAACTTGGCTACAGCCACAATCATTTGTTGAGGTTGAAAAGGTTTAACTACCCAAGCTCTGGCGCCAGCAGCTTGCCCTTCAGATTTTTTTCCGGTCTGAGATTCAGTTGTTAACATTATGATAGGAGTAAACTTATGAGCTGAAAGTTTTTTAACTTCTTTTATCATGCTAATGCCATCCATGTTTGGCATGTTAACGTCGCTAATAATTAAGTTAATTTGGTTGCTGGCTAGCTTTTTGAGGGCATCGACGCCATCACAGGCTTCCACTGTTTTATAACCAGCTCCTTTAAGCGCAATACTCACTACTAGCCTTAAACTTGCTGAATCATCCACTATCAATATTGTTTTAGCCATTGTATCTCCCACATCCTTATTATTATTTTGATACTAATGTTCTCAGTGCTTTCAGCATTAAAAGAAAGTAATATTTTCAGTTACATGAAGTTGCTTTTTATCTGAGCCATGATTTTTTCGCTGTTCGAGCATTGCGTAGCCTTTTTCCATTTTAGTTAACCAATGGTTGAGATCTTTATCGGTAAATTCTTGTCCGATTTGTAGGTTATTATGTGCTTGATTGATGGTCAGGCTTAGCTCTTCAATACTTTTATTAACTTGAGTTAAAATCTGGCTAGTCCTATCTTGAAATTGCAAAGAGACCAACATTTCAGCTATTTCTTGTTGTATATGCTGTCCTTCTTGTTGCATGGCTTGTTTAGATTTAGCTAAATCATCGACAGTGGCTGAAAAGCTAGATAAGACTTCTTTTATTGTATGCTCGGCCCTCGCCATTATGCCATCATCATCTTCGGAGGCTTTTTCCGCCAAGGAAAATGCACTATTGACTGCAGCATTTATGACATTGACTTTTTTAGTCATATTTTTACCAGTTTCGCTCGATAATGATGACAGTTTTCGCACTTCATCGGCTACTACGGCAAAGCCTCTCCCTGTTTCACCAGCTCTAGCCGCTTCGATGGCGGCATTGAGAGCTAGCAAGTTAGTTTGCCCTGCGATAGCATCGACTTCAGATGCCATATTTTTTAATTGATCAGTGTAGGTGGTCAGCATACGAACTTCATTTAAAATGGCTGCTCTATCGTGTTGAGTGGCTTGCAGTGAGGCTATTACGCTGTGAAGAGATTGTTCTGCGGCAGTAAAAGTACTCTCAATAGAATTTTTTTCATGCTTATCGTTGCTTAAATCGTCATGAATGGGAAAAACGTGACTTAAACGATCAACTAAACAGCTAAAATTATTGGCAAGATCTGTTGTTGCAATTTCTGTGTGCGCTCTGGTTGTTTCAATCTGACGGCTCCAAATAGGGAATACTTCGACACAGAGCTTGTCTATATTGCTCATGATTTTCTTAGAATTAATTTCAGTTGTAGTGTGAGATTGCTGCACGATAAGTTGTGCATTAATTGAGCTGAATGATTGTTCTACCCAATGGCCAGAGAGCAGGCCTAACCCAACTAAGAGTAGTGCACTGATAGCGATCCCCAAGGTAATTTGAGAAAGTGATAATAAAAGAATACTACCAAGGATCCCCAGCACTGGCGGGTAAATATGAACTCCTGTACGCATAACGCTCCTTGACCCGGTATCAGTTATATTCTTGTAAAAAATAGTATGTTTGCCAAAGTATTACTACATCGAGACTGTTTATGACGCTTTGTTAACAACTTGGCATCAAATTGTTAACATTACCACTTAAATATATCAGAGATTTTTTTATTTGCAAATAGCCACTAAAATATTCCTAATGAATCATAGTGTTTGTTTATACGAAATTTTCTTTGTGGGATAAGGTAATGTCAGCTTCTTGAATAACTGTAGATAATGCTCTTTTAGCATATCATTACTTATGGCCTACATAGCATCTATGGCATTTGATCTAATTATGGCTTCAGATTTATCGCAGATAAATTATGCGTAGAGAGGATCAACAGGTTTAAGTTAAATATATTTTACTTTTGTAGGGCGTGGTGAGTTGTATGAGAGTATAAGGTCAAAGGTTAATATTACCAGTTTGTATTCTGGATATATAACAACGGTAAATTAAAATAAGGTTTAATAACTAGATTTTCACATGACGAATAGGTTAACTAGATTTTTTGGTTATCTTGGTTTGTTTCTTGTGGTTTGTTGTATACATTAGTTGTTATTTTATTTAGAGTATTCGGGGATAAAATGTTTTCGTTCACTGTAGCGTTCTAGAGTCTAAACAAGAGTATTTCAAGTACCTATTAATCTGCTAGCTAGAAAAATAATAAAAAGTAATCTATATTAAATTTATCATAAGTTAATGGATTACATATATGACAACAAAAAAAGAATTTTTATTCGCACCAGAAACGGGAACGGATAAACAATGTAAGGAAAATAAAGTTGGCTTTTTACCGTGGAAGATATTGAGCGTTGAAGGCGATCTTAGTTACCAACAGGCGCTTTTGCATGGATTAAGAGGCCTAGTTATACAATCAAGACCTGTACAAATTTTGACTGTGAATTCTACTGAAAAAGCTGCTGAAATGTTAGTAAAGCATGAAGATATAGCTGTTATTTTACTTGATGCTATTATGGAGAACGATGATTCAGGAATACGTCTAGTTGACACAATTAGGAACGTGCAAGGGAACGCATCCGTTAGAATAATCTTATTAACCGAAAAACCAGATTCTACTTCCCGTAAATCCGTTATGGAGCAATACGACATTGATGAATATTGGAATAAATCTGAAGTTCAGTTTGAACTTTTAATTACCGTATTAACCGCTCATATTAGAACTTGGGAATCCCTTCGAGATCTTAAGCAAGCGTGTTTAGGCTTACAGATGATTGTAGATGCAGCAAGAGGCCTTAACAGCCTTTATGATATATCATCATTCACGCATACTGTGTTAACTGAAATTGGACGAGTTATTGATACGACACCTCAAGGCATTGTATGTATTTCAAAGCTGAAGAAAAGCTGTTCAGATGATGCTTCATTAGCCGTGGCAACTGTGACTGCAGCGACTGAAGATTCTACTAATTTTATAGGTCTGCCTTTTGACAAAGAAATCCAAGAAATCTTTGGTAAAATCAGTTCTAAAGCACTAGAAACGCAGACTCACCAGTTTGATGAATATCATTCAGCACTGTATTTTGAAGGTGATAATAATCTTGCTGAATACTTTATTATCCTCGTTCAAAGTAAAAATCCATTATCAAGTTATCATATTAATTTACTCAAAGTATTTGGTGAAAATATAAGTAGTGGTTTTACTAATATATCGCTAATCAATCGTTTAAGTCAGCTGGCTTATCAAGATCCTATGTTAAAAATCCATAACCGAAATTGGTTACATAGGGAGATAAAATCTATGAGTAAAAAAAATAAAGGTAAAAGTGAATTGCTAATATTTGATGTTAATCACTTTACGTCGAGAGTACTTACTTTTGGAGAAGAGCATGCAGATGAATTAATTAAGGGGTTATATAATGCTATTAAAGAAATATTTTCAGATAAATACTTAATCTCTAGAATTGAAATAGATACTTTTGCAGTCATTTGTACTAAAGTGGATTCACCCTCAGAAAGCGCACTTAAATCACTAGTCAGTAAACCTGTAGTTATTCATGGTGTACCACATATTTTAGAATTGACAATAGTCCGCATGAATATGAATTTCCTTATTGATTTTCCGCCAGAGAAAGTTTTATACCTCGGGCTTAGTTCGCTTCATATCGCAAGGGAAAAATCTAAATCAATAATACATTATACCCCTGAATACCTTGAAGATATTAAATCTGAATCAATGATGATGTTTGATCTACGAGATGCTATCAAGAAAGGTGACTTATTTGTAGTCATTCAACCTAAAATTAATATGACTAATATGAAGGTTATAGGTTTTGAAGCATTATTGAGGTGGGAATCAGAAAATACTAATATCCCTCCATCTGTTTTCATTCCTATCGCTGAAAAGTCGGGTTTAATTACCCAATTAGACAGTTTTGTTTTCACAAAGTCAGTAGAAATAGCCAATTTATTCAGTGATTTAGGTTATGATCTTCCTATTTCGTTCAACACAACCTGTGACGACCTTAAAGACCCCCTATATATAGGCAACATTATTTCTACTGTCGAAAACGGTCTAGTAGACCCATCATTACTTGAAATTGAAATAACAGAATCTCAAGCCATGTTAGATTATGATGAAATAAATCCTATATTATTACAGCTAAGAGACATTGGAATTAAAATCAGCATAGATGATTTTGGAACTGGTTACTCATCTCTGGCGCATATTACTCGCTTGGCGGCTACATCAATAAAAATTGATCGGTCGTTTATAACCAATATTGAAACTGAAGAATCTAGTTACCGTGTCGTTGATATTATTATTAACCTTGCCAATAGATTCGGTTTTTCTGTAATAGCCGAGGGTATTGAAACAAAAGGTCAAATGGAAACTTTATTACATCATGGATGCCACATTGGTCAGGGATATCTTTTTGCAAAACCGATGACCTTAGTTACAGCAATCGAATGGCTAAAGACACAGGTTACATAGAGTCCAGTACTCATTATTAGACAACTCCCCCTTGTGTCAGGATTGTTGTCGCCTCTACTTTTTTAGTTACAGGAAATTAAAATGAAGAGAAACTTCAATGAAAAACTTATCCACTACTCGACATCAATTGACTCAAAACCTGAGGGATCCCCACGAATTTAATAGCATGCTTGTGGATCCTTGATTAACGATTGTAGCGTCTTAATTCCTGCTAGTCCGTGAGACTTCAGTAGCCTCAAAGACTTATCTTTGTAGGCCCTTAATCCTATAAATTGGTTTGAGAGCACGTTGCGATGCTTTATTGAGTTAGCTTGATATTGCCTGTGCTTATCAGCTGATTTTACTGCCAAACCAAGCAGGTAAAGTATAAATTGTGATAAGCAAGCTATGAGCAGGAGTACGCCTAATTTACGGTGAATCCTTGTTCCGCTATCATTCATTTTTAACCCTGTTTTAACCCTGTTTTAACATCTCTAAAACTCTCTTCTATCTGCATCCTCGTCGAATAAATTTTAACGACTCTTTTAGCAGCATCTCTTCTACTGCATAGCGATGTTGCCAGTAACCACGGCTCTTTTTCTCGCTCGGCACTTGTTCGTGACTGTTTACTCCGTCTAGCTTTATCACCTGTAGCCACTTTGTCTTTTCGCCCTTTAGCGTTGCGTTTAAAAATCACTAAGCGAGATTTAAACGCAGTTTGCTCACCTAAGTAATATATACCCGTGATCATTGAAAATGCTTGATTTTGTCCCAAATGGGATCATCATAGCCCTATGAAACAAATTACACTCTCGCCAGAACAAAAAGTAGCATTGGAAACTCGACATAAAAGCTCGAGTGATAGGCGTGAGTGTGATCGCATTAAAGCCATTTTACTACGCGATGAAAATTGGCCAACGCCAATGATTGCCCAAGCGTTACGTATTCACGAAACGACCGTAGTTCGATACATTGATGCCTATGCTCACGACCAAAAACTCACGTGTAATAGTGGCGGCTCCTTAAGTTATCTGAGTCAAGAGCAAACTGAACTCTTGATTGCACACCTGTGTGAGGTGACCTACTTGCATAGCCATCAAATAGTCGCTTATATCTCAGAACAATTTCAGATTAAGTACACAGTGTCAGGCCTCAATAAATGGCTGCATAAACATCAGTTCAGCTATAAAAACCCTAAAGGGGTTCCTCACAAATTTGATGAAGACAAACAAACGGCTTTCATTGAATATTATGAGCAACTAAAATCCTCGTTAACCCCTGATGAACCGTTATTATTTATGGATGCGGTTCATCCGACCCAAGCCACAAAAATCACCGCTGGCTGGATAAAAAAAGGCGTTGATAAACCGATAGAAACGACGGGAAGCCGAACCCGTATTAACGTGGTTGGTGCAATCCGACTTGGTCACTTAACAGAAGCGGTCATTGAGCAATATAGCAAAACGGTTAACGGTGCATCCATCATCGATTTTTTAAACCAAATTAGAGCGCGTTACTCAACAAGTGGTGTTATCCATTTGGTGCTTGATGGCGCTGGATACCATCGAAATGCCTTAGTGGTTAAAGAGGCTAAAAATCTGAATATAACATTGCATTACCTGCCACCTTATAGTCCAAATTTAAACCCAATAGAACGATTGTGGAAGGTAATGAATAAGCATGCGAGGAATGGGCAATACTTCGCAACGACAAAAGAATTCCGACGAAAAATCACTGACTTTTTTAGCATCACCCTCCCCGATATTGCCGATACACTCGGTGATACAATTAATGATAACTTTCAGAAATTAAAACCTGCAGTTTGAATTCACTTGAGTATATATCAACGAACAAAAGATTGATATTA
The DNA here is from genome assembly GCF_003855155.1 of Shewanella psychromarinicola. Taxonomy (NCBI): domain Bacteria; kingdom Pseudomonadati; phylum Pseudomonadota; class Gammaproteobacteria; order Alteromonadales; family Shewanellaceae; genus Shewanella; species Shewanella psychromarinicola. The sequence continues at coordinate 2,523,999 of NZ_CP034073.1, read as the reverse complement.
ACGCCACTATTCACACCATCAGTGGTTACTCCGCTCACGCAGACCAACACAACCTCATCAATTTTGTTAAACGCATGCACCACAAACCTAAACATATTCGTATTGTTCATGGCGATGATGAGGCTAAACAAGCGTTGGCCTCAGCATATCAAGCATTGTTACCCATGGCAGAGATTGAGATCGGTAAAGCGTAACAACACCAAACGGCAATCAAAAACAGTTCACCGGTGAGATGACAAGTTAATGACCAAATTTAACTCTGACACCTGCGTTAGCAATAAACCCATCATTACGTGACCAGATATCAGTAGTCCACTGGCCGCCTGGCGATCTATTAGGCAGTAACATAGGATGTTCATCGGTTTGTTTTACATCGAGTAAGTTTTCTAAGTTAATAAACCAACTGACTCTGCCAACAGTAATTTCGCCCATTAAACCAAGATGCCAATAAGGATTGGTTTCATCAATATAAGGGTTATCGTTAACGTTTTGAGTGCCGGTATAATAAGCTTCAAAGCCCGCTCTAAAATTGCCATGTTGCTCCCACATAGCGACAAAACCACCAGAATGACGTGGTGTTAAGGCAATGGCTCTTCTGCCGTCCCCGTCGGGTGACACTTCAGTTGCATCTAGATACAAGTAACTTGCGGTCAACTTAACATCGCCTAAATAGTAACGCAGCAACACTTCAGAACCACGGATCTGACTTTCGCCGGGTGCATTAACCAACCTAACAGCGTCTAAGGAACCATCGTTATTGACAGAGAAAGCCTGTAAACCCGTGACGTTATCTACATTCGAGCCAAACAAGGTCAAACTAGTTTCCACATCATCAAAGGTATAACTAACATCAAGCGATGCCGTTTTAGCGCGCTCTTCTTGTAAGTTGTCAATTGGTGCTAACCTTGATAATCCTGCAGCCTCAATCTCTTCAACAAACGGTGTAGGAGCAAAGTACCCTTCCCCATAAGAGCCTCTTATGGTTAAGTCACTTGGGCGATAAAGCACCGACACTCTTGGGCTAAATTGAGTACCATATTCACTGTGATCATCAATGCGCGCACTGTAAGAAGTGGTGATTTGGTCTGTCAGCTCATAATCAAGTTGAGCAAATGCACCCGGCACTTTATAAGAATAATCAAACTCAGGAAAAGTCTCAGAGGCAAAGATTTCAGACTGATAGGCTAAACCAACAACCCAATCACTGTTATCGGTATAACCTGCGATGCTATTTTCAAGCAAATAACTCTCGTGTTGATCTTCTTCTATATCGGCACCATAAACATGCACATGATCTTGTACCATCGCCGATGCGCGAGTATTAAACGTCAATGACTCTAATAACGGCATACTAAACACAAGGCCGCCATCAAGCCTGTCTGAATCTTGCGATTGCTCAAACGAAGTTCCATCAGCGACCGTATTATCACCTAAAGTACCGCCAGTACGCTGCTCGGTCATAAACCCGCTAGTCACATACAGTGTTTGTCCTTCTTGTCCTTCCCAAAATAATCGAGGACGTACAGTGTATCGCTCATAACCTGCCAGATCGATCCAGCCGTCATTATCTATATCTTGCTTGTCTTGATAATGAGCACCTGCCGTCACCGACCCTTTTACATTCTCGCTCAATGGTGACTCAAAATAGGTGGTCACATCCTGACCATCGCGCGTGGTTGCATTGACCAACACTTCACCGCTTAATTCATCACTAGGCGTTCGAGACACAAGGTTAATTACCCCGCCGAGTGCTGAACCACCATAAAGTGATGACGCCGAGCCTTTAATAATTTCAACGCGACTTAAATCAGTCGGCGGCACTTGCAACAAACCAATCGATCCTGCTTGATTACCGTACAGCGGTAGACCATCGGCCAGTAATTGGGTATAACGACCATACAAGCCTTGTAGGCGAATATTAGCACTGCCTAACGCAGGTGAAGTTGTTTGTAATCTTACCCCACCCGTTTCTGCCACCAGCATAGAAATATTACCCGGTCTCATCGCTGCTTTTTCTTCAATCTCTTCGCGGTTAATGACCTCAACTCGAATAGGTTGTTCATCGGCAATTCGCCCAGAGCGAGTGGCTTGTATGACAATGGTTTCCATTTCATCTTCGTGTTCAGGCTCGTGTTCATCGACATCCGCTTTTGGGGCATCATGCTCAGAATGTTCATGGTTTTCAGTGTGGCTCTTACTGTCATTCTCACTGTGATTTGCACTCTGTCCAGACGTATTTATCGACTCATCCACCACACTGGCTTCACTCACCCCAATAACACCTAGCGACAAAATTAATGACGCCGCGGAATAACTCAACATACAACTTCCTTTTAACAACACATTACCGAAAATGATATGCTTAAGCTTAAAGGTTACAGCCACTGGAAGGTCAATATGAAAATAAGTGAATTGGCATCAATTGCCCAGGTATCGGTTAAAACCATCCGATATTATGAGCAAATTGGTTTACTCTCTCCGCCAATCCGTACCAGTAATGGCTATCGTCATTACCAACAAAAAGACATTGAGACATTGGTGTTTATAAGGCGATGCAGAGAATTAAACATAGGACTCGATGACATCAAGCGCTTGGTTGATACACAACAAGACCCAAAATCGTCGTGCGCACTAGTCGACAATATCATTGCCGAACAACTTGCCCGCATTCAACAAACCCAGCGAGAGTTGGCATTACTAGAACAATCATTAGCGGCACTCGCGAGCTGCTGTAAAAGCCATCAGATAAAGGATTGCAGTATTTTACAGACGCTGAAATCGGCTTAGTTTGAGTTAAAAGAGTACCTCATTGATACCGTTAGCAAGGGCGATGGGGTAACCCAGTGAACATTAGCAATAGGTGTTCGCCTTTTCGGAGCTAACGATTTTCGATTTTCCAGCATGTTGAAAACGCTATTTTGTTAACTGAGTGAGGTGCTGAGATAACGATTTTCCACTATGTGGAAAACGCTATTTTGTTAACTGAGAGGGTGTCGTGAGATAACAAATTTCGATTTTCCAACATGTGGAAAACGCTATTTTGTTAACTGAGTGAGGTGCTGAGATAACGAATTTCGATTTTCCACTATGTGGAAAACGCTACTTTGTTATCTGAGAGGGTGGCATTGGATAACGATTTTCGATTTTCTGCTTTGGGCTTTTTGAGGACAATCTAGCGCGGAACTCATCGTGGAGCGGGTGGTGAAGCACCTAATGAAGACTCCGAATAAATTAGCGCAAACCAACCTCGTTATCGACAATATCATTTGCAATAACGAGGCGGACCATACATTTTTGTGTCTGTTGTTTAAGTTAATTGCCAAGGTTCTCTAGGTATTTAACGAACGGAGCAAAATCACCTTTGTCAGCTTCCTTAAGGCAAGAGATATAAGCTTTGCGCTCTTCGCTCACTTTCTCTAGGTTGCCCTCTGCCCAGTTAAGCGGTGGCTCTTCTAGTAAAACCATGCGAACAACATCGGTAAATATACGCGAGTGCCTGCCGTTACCATTTGGGAAAGGGTGAATCTCAACAAGCTTGTGCTGTATGCGAGCGCTGAGCTCTAGATGTGAGTAGTGTTTGAACTTTACCCAGCACTTAGCATCTTCTAGAAAGTTGTGGAGCTTGGGCCTGATTTGGAAGGGATCACAGCCAATGCTTAACTCTTTGTTTCGAGTGGCCCCAGCCCAGGTCCATACATCACCAAATAGGTGCTGATGGAGGGCAAGAACGAACTCAGCCGAGAAAATAGAATCCAGCGTTAGGCCAGAGATACCACTAACCCATTGCTGGCCTGCTAGTATATTGGATTGTTCAAGTTCGTTAAGTTGTTCTCTTGTTGTTACGTGTGGGTGTTTCAACCCTTCCATATCATCTGGATCAAGCGGTGTAGCAGCTTCTGGTTCATCAATAATCAAAATACTTTGTCTTCCATATTTTTACCCCATAGCTTACGCCCACCGGCACGCATAATTTCTTCGGCTAGTTCATTTATTAAGATATTTTCTTTCTCTTTGCTAACTGATTGCGCCTCTAGAAACATATTTTTAGATGCTTTCTTTACTTCTATTGTCGCAATCATCAGCGCACGCTCTTGCATTATGTCAGAAACAGCCTTTTTAGGTTTTAGAGTGTATGAGAAGTCACAGTCTAGAGCTTCAGCCAGTTGCCTTAACTGATTTAGAGTTATGTCGCCATCAGCCTCGCGCCTTTCAAGGACTGAAATTCTATTTCTTGTCATGCCAGCTCTATCTGCTAGCTGGGCGCCTGACATATCCAGAGCTTTTCTTACTGTTCTAATCCAGCCCTCTTTAGGTATTGAGGGGATTAGCGTTCCCTTAACTGCATCAACCAGTTCTCTGTACTGTCTTAAAACCGTTTTCTTAACGGGTTGTTGCTTGTGCGGATTGCTTCGAAAAGAGTACATAGTAACCTCGTTTTCCATTGTTTATGTCTTAAGCATAATCGAAATTAGATACACTTTCCATTTTGCGTATTTCAATATGATGACACAAATTTGATATTAGTATCACATAATAGATACGTAATATTTTGTATTGCATTTGTTTTGATTACAGATTAACAGTAAATGCATCTTAATTAAGATACATATTTTGTTAGGCGTATGAGATTATAGATACTAATTATGATTTTGTATCTTAAAAAGGATACATCAAATTAACTATTGTAATTGGATTAAGATACAAAAAACCACTTAATAGCGGCCTTTTTGTGCTTGAAGGCTAGCTGAGGTGAGTAGCTCGCGCAAGACAATGAGGTCAAGTGTTGCCTCTTATCACCCATTACTTTTTGTATTTTAAAATCAGTAACCCCCCCCAAAAAACACAACTTGAGCCGTAGCTCACATTGGGGCGTGCGACGTGAGGTCGTATGAAACGCTGTTCACCGCTTTTGAGTGAACCATCTGTATCACCAGATGAACCTAGGAACAATGGTTAAAGTCTGGCTTTATGGTTAAAGGGCTGTTTTCTCGACATATTAGATAAATAACAACTTCGGGGAAATCCGTTAGAAATGAACCGCTGAGAAACCAGTATGATACTTTAATACTTGGTATGGCACTTTATTACTCGACCACAGTTAGTCGATACCCACCTGCCGCCTCAATAAAAAGTGAGAAATTTTTAGCGTGACCATCGGTTGCCGCTAATAGCCAAAACAGCACCTGAGACTTCATGAAGTTAACTCGATCTTGCTCTGAATTGGTGGAGCCTAATAAAGATGACATAATCTGCTCAATATCGGGACCGCCGTGGCTTTCATATTTTCTCGCTAGCGGAATGTTTAATGCTTGGCAAAAGTCCTCTTGGGGCAAACGCATAATCCATTTACAGTAGATGATGCCCGTGGCGTTGAGTCTAGTAAAGACAGGATGCTCAGCAAAGAGGAAATTCACCGTTGGCCTCTCTCTTTGTATAAACAGGGGCATAATATGGTACTGCGGCCAAAACCAGTTTTTACCTTCACCTCGGGCAAACGCAAAACCCGCTGCTGACGAGGTGGGTGTATTGCTGCTTAGGGTGATTGACGCTAACTAGGCGAGTTTGGCTATCACATGTTTGTACTACAGAAAGGGGCGAAACGGGACGCCCTATTAAAGTAGATCTTTGAGCCGGTTTAACAGCGCTTTACGGCTACTATTAGCCACAATGAAGCATTTGAAACTCTGTTCAAAAGCAGGACGATCCCCTTTGAACTGATAGGCTTCGTTCAGCTGATGCAAATCGCGTGATGCCGCATCGTAACCACTGGCGCAAGTTCGATCCGCTTGCTCTTGTGTTTGCTGCCAGCAGCGCTCACGCTGATTGTAGAGATCCGTCAACATCTTCTCTTTTTCCGCTTTTTCAATCGCCATTTTTTTTGCGAGCGCTGCGGCTTGCTCCTGCTGTAATTGGCTTTGAGCTTGTTCAAAGTAAGAAGAAATCACGTCGGGGGTTAACCAATACTGATAGGTTTCGTCTTTGTTGGCAGATTCTTTTCGCGTCATCGCTAAGGCTTGATGACGGGTTAGCTGGCCTTGTTCAAAAAGCGTGCTTAATAGCGTGTTTTTCTCCGCTTCCGTGAGATTATGCAGCCACACATCATACTGAAATTGGGCTTGTTTTGCTTGGTGACGTGGTTGTTCGTTCAGTACCATCGCAAGTGCTTTAACCCAAGCTAAGGAAATATCATACAACGCAGAAAAAGCCTGTAATTCCTCACTAAGATGCTCAAAATCGAATTGAATTAAAGGTATTTCCTCAAGTTCGTCATTACAATCTAACGCTTTGAGCCACATAAAGTACACAAGGCGCCAATTACCTTGGATTAACTCGCTGCGTAAACCAGCTAAATACTGGAAAAAGTCGTTAGCATTTTCATCGTCAAAATATTCATAATACTCCTCGAGGGAAAAAATCAGCAATTGCCATTCTTCACTTTCGTGTACATGAAACCCATCACGTGAAAAACCAAGTAACGCATCAGGAAGAGTTCCTGCTGGTAGCTTGATGTAAGCATCGATTGTGCCCCAATCGGCATAGTAAAAACCAATGTCGAAGTATGTTAACATCAGCTCAGCGGGTTCTGCCTTTAAGTCACTGTAGGTGTAATACACCTGAAAGGACGTAGCGCTGATCTCAGCGCGGCTTGAAACGGTTCTGAGTGATTGGCGTGCCTTAGCATCCAAGTACCCATCCAATAGCTCGAATTTATAGTATTGATATTCGCTCACGATGACCTTGCTATGCGTTAATGGTGAATTGAAAGGTGTGTTTTAACAAAGGCTGTACCTGAACCACTCTGGCGACGGGTTCAGCGTTTAAATAACGTCTTGGGTCAATGGTCACAAATCCCCAAAACTGTAAAAATCGCTCAATAAAACGTGATTCAATGAGTATGCTTAAACTTCTTTCTGGCGAGAAGTCATCTTCCGTAGGGAAAGACTGTCGTAAATCGGGGAAAGCCGTCATAACCTCTTCAACCAGCTGATCCACACTGTTGTGGCTTTGAATACGCCACAGCATGAACAACCAAAAGGGTCGCAAGTCGATATCGTATTCAAAACCGTCCAAATACTCCCAGTTATATTTGCTGATTGCAGCTTCTAACATAGGTTTGAAAAATGCTTGTATACCTTCGGCCTGATACTGTTTTTGCGCTGATTTTTTCACATGGTAGCGGCCGCTGCGTCGATAAATAATGCCACTAATTTCGGCTAGCACTCTGGTGTAGTGCAAAGCATTAAACTTATCTTCGTTACTACCTGCAAACTCACTGATACTAATGTGACGCTCGAATTGAGCAACGGCAAACTCAGGCAATAACTCACTGGCCTGTTTGACCAATTTAGCCGGTAAGTTGCCTTTGCTCGTGGCTTTGAATGATCCATCTTGCGCCATGGCCTCATCAAGAATGAGAGCTAGATAACGCATCACCGGGCTGGCCAACAGCTCATATGGTGTGCTGATTGTCACCCACTGTAATTCATCGAAAGGCGCATAAAGCCAATTGGCCATTTGCGTTGGTGTCACACCACAAAAATCGGGATGAGGTTGATTATTGCGATCCTGGACTTTGTGCTGTAAAGCAGCGTTGAGTTCATCAAGGCTCAAATTTGGTTTCATTGCCAGCATGGCGTCGACATCATCAAAGACTTGGGCATGTTGTTTGGAGAGGCTGCTCATACAACAACGTTTAAATTTTTTACCGCTGCCACAATGGCAAAGATCGTTACGACCAAGCTTCATTGTTGTGTCCCTTCTTATTATTGTAGAAAAAGCACTGCGTTTTCCTGTTTGCGCTGCTCCAATGTCTTAGCAATCGCAGATACTGTCGTTTTACTGGTCCCTTGTTGCTGTGCAAGATAAGTAAATTGGCTGAGTGCTTCAGCAACTTCTTCAATAACTTGCCTTGCATCACTCCAATTCGAAAAGCCTGCACTGCTCGCAAGTTTTTGCATCACCTTAATCGGTGGCGCTTTGCCATAACCTCCGAATGCAGTGGCGTGTTCGTTAAATGGATGTGGGCTGTACGTAACATCGTAAAAAGGTGCAGGATTCCATTGGCCATCATCAGCTTGCAAAAACGCCCAGTTTTTACTGTGGTCGTCTTGGTTAGACGACAGTAGATTAAAAATGGCGCGGCGAAATTGCAGTTGCCCAGCGGCTGGAGATTTACACAGCTGACGGCTGGCTTTGATCAAGTCAATGTAATCTAAACTTGGCGTTCGAAAGTCTGTATCCAGCAGCCCGCAGGCGCTGTGCATATGCAAGCGGCCTGAACTGCGCTTGCTGCTTAAATGGGTCTGTTCAGTGACGTAATCAAAACGCTTGAGCGCCAACCAAGCAGGCGCACCGCTTGTATTTGGTGCTTCAATAAGTTGCCAAATTGGCGGTTGGCACTTTGCTTGCTCGGCCATTTGCAAATAGACCGCCTCACACAAGCCTTCTTCATGACCGAGCGCTAGATTTTTCGAGGTAAACTTAATCAGCCAAGCTTCATCACCGGATTGGGCTACGGTTCGACAATGCTGAGTTTCCCCGGCAGGCATATAAATCTGCGCCTTTGGTCTTGCTCCACCCGAACTCCCCCCAGCGACTAATGCGGCCAACACTTGTTGAGTATGCCCATCTAAATCATCGTTGTTGTCATCCATATAACCTGACATTGAAGAATCGAACAGCGTTTGTGCTTCTAAGCCCAAGGTTGCTAAATCAATATCAGCGTGCGTCGAGGTTGAAAACTCAGACTCCGGAGAAAAAGACAGCGCCCCCATGCCTTTATCACCAACAAAGGCCAGCCTGTCCATCGCTGTTAATTGATTAGGCAGAATCCCTTTTTGCCGAAAAATACGATCTTGTAACAGCATGCCCCAACCATCGGGCAAACAATCCCCAAATACGCCATGCACACCTTGATGCGGTTGTTTAGGTGCTGCTTGAACTTGCGTATGAGCTTGTAAAGTAAAAGGCGATAAATTGCCAAACTGCTGCAAATAGCTGTCTGCATACTGAAAAAAAACGCCTTGCCGGTTCTGAGCCAAGACCCCTACCGATACCTGCTCACCTGAGCTTAACGTGCGGGTTACGGTGAGTTTTTGAATGGGTTTAAAACTCATCTTTTAGGACCTCATCAATGCTAATGGGGGTAGCAACGCGCTCTTTGTTAGGTTGCGTGAGCTGATAAAGCCTATCCAATGAGTCGAGAGTCTGCCAAAGCAACAGCAATTGGCGAAATGAAATTTGCCCTGTCAGCTCGAATTTCTTAATGGTGGACGCAGGCACGCAGCTGCGTTCTGCCAATGCCGTTCGTGATAGTTTTGCGCGTTGGCGTAACTCACGCAAATAAGCAGCATAGGCTTGGCTCACATCGGTATCATCAAGTAAGGTAAAATTCATCCGCAACGACTCAGTGGATACAGTTATATCCATTGTAGCGGTAAAGAAGCAAAAATAGCCACTATTGTATCCATTAATAGAAAAGGTATTGAAAATTTACTCGATAAAGCCTTTCAAAACGGCTATTTTTTAGCTCTAACAGCAAAGTGAAAACACCACTGTTTTTCGTACTCATAACCAAGAAGCTCCACTAAAATTGAGTAAAAGCCATAGGCAAGTGGTGGGCAAACAGGCATTTTTGAACAGTTTCTTTTCGATAAGCTAGTGACGCATTATTAGTGACGGTATAGCTTTTATTCTGGCAGCCTTACAGACTCCCCCAAGTCGGCTGGTTTAGCTGAACCCAGTTTTTCACACTCTAGGTCTACTGGAAAACAAAAAAGTGATCGTCTTCAATGTTATTGAGCGATCGGTTTCATGTTATTACGCAGCATAAAAGCATTGCTAGGACACCAAGCCATTATAGATACGCTTGGCTCTGATATTACAAGTAACCTGCAAGTGATCCTGTTAGATAAAATGTACGGAGATCTCAGAAACCAGCTATCTCATGGGTATATGCCTGCATCAAACTATTGGGGAACTGCTCCGAAGTATTTATGGTGGCTTGCTCTTCACATTTTAATGCTGCCTCTCGCGAGGCATTGGAAAGAAAACTACAAAGTAGAAGAGGCTGTTGAGTAATCTAATGCAGGCAGTGCAGCACAATGCAGGCAGTGCAGCACAATGCTCTCCCTACTTTATTCAGGAAATATCCCCTATGTCTTGTCCTTGAAAAGCTCCAGCTCTCTACAAGCGATAAATCCTCTCTTGACAACTCATGATACCCAGCGCTTTCAACCTTTCCAGTAATGTCATAGCAAGTGTCATTTAGTAGAGTAACAACGTGATCTCGCCCCACATTAATCAGGGCTTTGGCTTCAGGAAACAGAGCGGCCAGAAACTGGTGAAATTGGTAACACCCACCTTCAAGAAATATGGTTTCAACATACCTATCAGTCGAGCGTAAAGAGCTAATTACCCCCTCAATTTCCATGTGCCTGTTTCCTTTGTCAGTGCTTGGCTTTCAATGGGTACTTATCAGGGTGTTTAATACCGTCCATAGATAAGTCCACATCAAGATCTGGCCAACAAAAACCATCTCGACCTTGCTCTTCAACATTAAAGACGGCGCTTACAGCCGCATCCTTAAACCAAGGAAAGGCTTCAAAACTTAAGAAGTGCTCCTCCCCTTTAGCAAACAGCCAAAGACCATGGGGAGTAACTCCCAAGACCTTAGCCAAAGTGTTTATTCCAAGCTGCTCTGATTTCATCTTCGTGATCCTTAACGCTGCGCTCAAGTTTAGAAAGCTCTTTAACTGAAAGGTGGTAGCTGCTGGCTAAGCCAATTTCAGGTTCTAACCAGAACTTTGCCTCGCCTTCATGCCCTACGACATGAACATGCATTCTTGCTTCTTCATTGGAAAAAAAGAAGAACTTAAACCCTCTTTCTAGGTAAATTGCTGGACTCATCTGTACGCCTTATCTGATTAACTTAAAACTATTATGAGCGATTTCCGCTCACATGCAACGTTGTTTTGAGCGAATACTGCACACTATTTGCTATCACGTTCTATTTTCAAACCCAACACTATCAATTCAACGGCGCGGCGGCGGGTCTTCCACCAATCATAAAAGGTACGGCGTGGAACCTGGGCGAGATCTGCGACTTCTGTTGCATCTAGGCCACAATTAGCTTTGCAATACTTTGAAAATTCGCCTTGTTCTTTATTTGTCATATCATCCACTTTCTTCTCAACTTGAAGGATTCTAACCTTTTTTGTTTTGTTGCTTTTCTTTTGATAAACCACTCTGCAATCGGACTAAAAGCCGTATAATCCATTGCGAGGATCTTGCTAATGGAATCATCACTAAAGCCTGTTGTGATCATGATATCATTTGTGCTCATTCCTGCTTTATATGACTCAATAACGCACGTTCTAACAAGTGATAGACGCCTTACACCTGCATCCCAGAGCCCTGCATTTTTAATTAACTGATCTAACAGCCTGTTCATTGCGTGTGGGCTGATGCTTTCCCCTCTATTTTGCACAGTGAACGGCTTGAGATTGTCATCGACAAATAACGGGGCGTTTGGGTTTAGGCTCCGGTAGTGCTTGTGAGGTATCGTATTGATCCTCAATTCAACCAGCCATTTAATATACTTTTCGAACGCCCTTTTTAGCTCATCGTTAGCCAGCACAATAGGCCGCTCTGCGCCGTCACGAGTTATGGTGTCAGGAAGTACCGCAAACTCGTGAAATGAGCCGTCAGGTGCAATAAAGACACTTACAGTTACCAGAGTTAGTTCAAGCTCTCTCAAGCCTAGAATAGCAGCCATTAGCAAGAGTAATTTATTTCTATGTTTTAGCTCAGTTGTTCGGCCAAAGTTTCGGCTAATCAGTGGATCATACAGTTCACCATTAACCAGTGGTCTACCATTCATAAACGCAAATATAGTTATTAACTTGCGTTTATACTGGGCTTTATTTATCTAAATGGCAACCGATAAAGCAGCAAGGCCGCATTATTAGCGGCCTTGGGATTAGGGATATAGGAAACGTTCGTCAGAAAAAAGCTCATTAAAGGGGGTTGGGTTTAAATATTTTATTTATTCGATTTCTCTCAGCGCTTTTTTTACTTCAGTTTCAGCGCTGTCTAACTCTCTTATCGCTTTACGAATATCATAATCATCTTCTACACCGGACTCCTACAAATCATCATTTCGATATACTTTTGCGCCAGAACTGTCAGTTGCGCTTTTTATAACCGATGATTTCACCCTGTAAAAACTTATCTCTGGGTAAGACTAATAACTCCAACCCAACCCCCCTAAGTGCTTTGCCTAACACTAAAGCGCTAGCTTTCGATTTATCTCCTTCAATCTCAGATAATGCCTTCCTTGTTATGCCAACCATTTTGGCATATTGCTCTTGATTAGCGAACAGCATTTCAGTACGCAATCTCTGTAAAGCCTTACCCGTCGTGATCTGACTGGTCATAAGCTCAATGCAAATACTTTTCATAAGCTCATCTTTGACAGAGCTCGGCAATTTTTGACGCTTTGCAGCAAGTGGTAGTCGGCCATGACGATTATCTTGGGCTAGCATTTTGGCCTTTTCTGTCATAGTAATTTCCAAGTTTTGAATTTCTTCTCTAAATGTTCATACCCCATACTTGGGGAAGAGAGAATAGATTGGGGAACACCTCGGTTTCCAAGCCTTTGCTTGAGATCAAGTAATTCTATTGCTGTCTGAGCCAATGCATCTAAAAGCGCTTTTGGTTCAATAAGATCAGCAAGACTATTGGCGATGTTAACAAAATCATATTGTCCACCTAATTCAAGTCCTCCTCCCCATACAAAAGTCCTTGATATCACTTCTGGATCGGCTTTCATGGGGGCAAAGTCATAAATAGGCGCCAGGGACACACAGTTGTTCTGCTTGATGAATGACGTATTACGACCGTGATTATCGGAATTACCAAAAGCAATATTAAGCAAGTCCCTGCGAACCCACTCGATAACAAACGCTGCGATTCCATTCTCTGCATCGAGAAACGTTGTTGTTTCACTGTTATCGTTTTTTAAAGTAAACACTTCTATTAAAGCGCGGATCACCTCGCCATGCTCCATCATAGTAGCAGGAGCAATATCTAACACAGAGTAAACTGACTCCATACCAAGCAGTTGCTGTTTATTGCCTATTGTTGCAACATCAAACCTCGGCAACCAAAGTGATGGACCTCGCTCGCTCTCTATCAAGCGCATTTCATCAGTGGGTATAGTATCGAAACCAAGTGCTTTAAGTTCGTGATAGAAGTGAAACTCAGCCCTTAAAATATCGTGGTCGATACTTGCGCTTCCTCTTGGAAATTTGACTAAGTATCGGGTGTCTAGATTGCTTGGATTATCCTGAAAGGTATCGATCCACACTCTGTCATCTGGATCACAACGAAGAAGTAATTTAGGCGCAGCACCACCTGCACCAGACGCACCGCCAGCAGCGGCTCCATTGGCCTGTGCGTATTCGATAAAGTCGACTTCAAGCCTACAAACATCGTCAACGCTAAACGTTACCGGTATTGGGTTAATCATCGTTTTAGGTACCGACTCCTTCACCCTGATATTGCCTATCGGTGCGATAGTACCTTGAGATAACAAGATAAAATTCCTGGTAAACTTATCTTCATCGAGCAAGCGCAGTGTTCGTAGCCAGTATTTACGACTTGAGCCTGAGGGAATAATGTCATCTAAAAAACGAAACCAGTTTTTATGATTTCGATAGGGCATGCTGTCGTTTGGCAAAGTAACGCTGGCTGCTGTTTCTGCAAAATCATTATAGTGTCCAAACACATGATCTATTTCATAGTCCAGCCGACAAAAGCTTGGCTCAAGGTGTTCAGCAAACTCGATAGTCGCAACATCATGCCACTCAAAAGCGTAGTTAATTTGAATCGTAATTGCTTTAGACATTATGTATCCATTTCGGTTCAATAATGAGTGTAAAACCAATTTATTGAAACAATATTAGCACATTAAATAGCTATTACATCATTTATTGACACGATTTCGACTCAAAAAATTAAAACCAGTTTGTGACTACAGAGCGCCTTAAGTCACCTAGATTCTGTCAAACAATCGCAAATGAACACCGTTTAGCCCGTTAAATAAGTGCATTTGTGGGCAGTAAAAAGCAAATAGCCACTGCTCGTTGTGTTGAGGCTAACATGGAACATGCTCAATCAATCGTCTTTATCGATCTTGAAAACGCTAGAGGTGAGGAGTCTCCCGAGCCAAAGCAACAGCCCGCGCAGCTCTCGTCGTAATAGAACGTCTTACCCCAAAAGGGAAATAACAAAAAACCTTAAAATCAATAGCTTAACAAAATATTTCGAGCCTATTTTACCGATATCCCAACCATCCTCTACCATTTGACTTTATTTGCTTTTTATCCGTACTCATACACCAGTGAGACTGAAAACCACTCAAACATCAGCCATTGAGACACATTTTTCTGAGGTTGTTGGATGAGACATTCACGTGGATGGCCTCAGCGTAAGTCAGATGGGATCTGTTTTATACTCTGGTAAGCCCATTTATCGATGACTGAAAGCCATGTGGCTTCGCAGAAAAAGGCTGACGTTCAGTCACGGCAATAGATTTTTGCTGCGACTTAACGTCAGGCCGAGTGGACATCAAAACCCAGTTGGACGGAGTGAGGCCATTACTCACTGTGACATCAATCCCTCGCATAGCGCTCAATGATTATGCACACACTACAATAAATGGTTTAATGCTTAGGCACTATGACGTTAATAAGTATATTCAACGTCATAGAAGCCTAAATTCATTACATCACTTCCTTTTGATAACGGACTGAGATCAGGATCAGCCATTCGACTTTGTTCAACCGCTAACCTTCGCCATTCATCCAACGTTTTTTTATCACCATAACTTGTCGCCAAAAATTGGATATACCGATCACCTAATACGTTAATACTCGCGTCCAGCGAGGGGGTGAAACTGAAGTTAGGTATGGTTCCCCTGATCCCACCATGCAACCGCCACACTACACCACCATCACCGTTTCTCCCACCGAGGACTATTTGACCAAAAGCAATGTCATCACTGGCATTAGAAAAATCATATTGATAAGGGGCTTGTTGGCTGCGTATTGTTTCATATAATGAATATGCCTCTGTAGAAAACGCGTTATTAACATCCAATACCATTTCGCTTGAAGCATTACCTTGCTGATCCAGCTTACGAATGGCCGAATTGGCAGAATAACCCACAGTGTCGTAAACATTAATTTGTTTAGTTATATTAGATGACACGTAATAATGTCCTCCAATAGTCGGATAAATAAAGATGGGCTCATTGGCGTAGTTATAGCTATCCCAGCCACCTGAAGAATAAGCATGTATATCATCTTCACTGCTATTTATCGGATCGTTAACCATGACTCCTTCATGAGTAAAATCATTGAGACTTAAGGTGTATTCATCCAGATTGGTTAAGTCAATCTGTCCAGCTTGACTCGATTGATGATCAGCTGCCACTAACTGAATATCTATGGGCCCTTGCACATCACACCATTCAAGAAAGTAATCTGCCGTATAGGGTGTTAAATATCCCTGTCCACCGTTGATATTAAGTTTGCTATCAGGGGAGGACTCAATCAAATTTTGAACAAAAAATGTGACATCCTTGCAACCACAATCAGGTGCATAGCTCAAATTAGTGAAATGAATGACACCTAAATCTCCCCCTTTCGTATCCATAATGGTATCAATACTCAACGTTCTAAAACCATAATTGCGGGTAAAATAATTCAGCGCAACCGTAGTGATATGTTTAGCATCACTCGGCCATGCAGTAGTTAACAGACCATTTGAGTCTGTTACATGCTCTGCAATCACGTCGCCTTGTGCATTATGAAAAAGAACTTCTACACCCGCTTTGGGCGATTGTACATTACATTTATTCGTCACAACGGTATTGAGCGTAAGTTGTGTATTGATTGGATTGTTTGATGGTTCACCCGAGTTGGTGGTTCCTGCATCATCGCCGCTGCCTCCACCACATCCTAATAATAGTATTGAGGTGAATGACGAAGTTAGCATCCATTTTGTCGTTCTCATATCTCTTCCTTAATATGATCGAGCTGAACAGTGAAAGGGAAAGCCCCATCAAAAAGTTCATGTTAAGTTTATAAAAATAGGAATAACACCGATTAAATACAGAGTGGCCACACCTTCGTGGAATACAATTTAAGACTCCCTGTTTGGCGAATAATATAACTGATACTAATCGTTCACCCAAACGATTTGTTGTCAATTTGATTTCTATTTGTTAAATTCTCGTGCAGCTTGCTTCATCGTCCAGCGACTCCCGCCGATCAGTCGTATCAATTAAACCACATCACAGGTGAGGTTTAGCGGATACACACTGTCATTAAGCATAAACTGCAATGGCACTGATACTCACCTCTTCTTTATTAACCAGACAAACTGGAGTTTAACACTAGGTTGGGGCGTACCATTTGATTAATGATTACGGGCAATAAAGCGTCGGGTAAGCTTCAGGAAAGGCCGCTCCCCACAGAATTATGGTTTTCTGGTATTTTTACATTGGTCCTCTTGTATTCCATAACCAGAACAGGGTTTCCTCTGCGAACTAACTGTCATAACCGCTTCTTTCTTGTATTTAACCTGATACATAAAGGTTTAATAGATAAGAAATGTTAGATCACGCTGCTTTTTAACGATAATGCTACCATCCACTAAACTCGCTTTAGTATAGAGTAAGACTCTGTCAAAAAAGGTCGATTTTATCATGACGATAAAACCTACCGCTATCAACGTTATTTAGTTGCTTAGCGATGAAGCTAATTTTAGTAGTGGTAACGACACGAAATTAGCGTGATAGCGTGATCATCAACAGCATAAACAAGCCTATTTGTGTCATCAATACGACGCGACCAAAAGCCAGATAAGTTTTCCTTTAGTGGCTCTGGTTTACCTATGCCCTCAAATGGCGAACGTTTAACATCATTGATCAGCTTATTAATTCGCTTTAGTGTTTTCTTGTCTTGAGTTTGCCAGTACAAATAGTCATTCCAAGCATCGTCAGTCCAGGAAAGTAAACGCATGCGACTACTCATCAATTAACTCTCGTGCTGTTGTTTTACCAGCACGATACTGCGCTATGGAACGATTTAAATGCTCGGCATTTTCAGGCGAGCGAAGTAAATGAACTGTCTCCATAAGACTATTGTAATAGTCTAGAGACATAACCACTGCATCTTCCGAGTCACGGCGAGTTATTACGGTTGTGTCAGCATCATTAACGACACCGTCTAAAACGGCTTTGAGACTGTTTCTAGCTTCAGTAAAAGATACGATCTTCATATGAACCTCCACATGTACATTTAATTGCACAAGTATAGCCTTATACGTTTAAGTTGTACAGCTAATTGGACATGTGATATTGATAAGGCAACTAACGTTTTAGTCATTTATGCATTGCACTGTTTGCATCAGGCAAAAAATCATAGTTTATTTGAAGCGGTTGTGGTTCTTTCATATAGGCTGGAATGTTTGCCACTTCTACTTTAATCTTCTGTTTTGGTTGATATTTTCTCCCTGGAGAAGTACAAACAGCGTTTCTATATGTTGCAAAGCGACTTATCGATAACGTTTGCTCTATTGCTTCATGTGGCATTGAAAGTCCTAAGATCGATTAATATTGTCGATACCGTCAGTTTTGTACTAATATGACTCTGAGCACTTTGGATATTCCTGCTTCGGCAGCCCACCAAAGTCATAAGATAAAGATAAAGATAAAGATAAAGATAAAGATAAAGATTAAGCCTACGACTTCTGTTGTGGGTTTTTTCGTTTAAAGGGGCTAACCGCCATCTTTTGGCTTTGTCCCCACCTTTTATTTTGTACTGGGGCATTTCTTCTTGGGGTACATACACCCGTTCCCAGATGGAAATGGAAGAACTAGCAGGTTTTTGATGAACTTTATGTTCTTGCTCGGAGGTTATCATTGGACAATTATTCCTGTAACTCAGCGTACCAAGTACCTTGATCCGCTGGAGAGTGCCTCGATAGATAGTAATGTTGCGCCGTTTGCTGAGTTTATAAAAGGTATAATGCCTGCTTAGAAGTAGGAAGATAATGAGTTTGATGTTGAGTGCTAAAAATAATGCTTATTAGGAAGAGTGAGCGACTGGGTTCATTCTAAATCAAAACAATACTAATAAAATATGCACATTTTTATGCTAATGCTGGATGGCTAAGGCAAGTCAAAGCTAAATATGGTACGGCCAATCAAAATCGACTTATCCGTTATTGATAAAGAACAATGATGGTAGCACTCGTATTTACCATGACAGTATCATCGCTTTCGAACATCATATTATGAACATGTTAAGGAACTACTGATGACAACGACCCAAGAAGCTTCATATCAACAACTCAAAGCACTTCTTGAGTGTTATTTTACAATTGATGACCAAGATTACCTGATCCCTGTATTACTGAGTTTTTCAGGTGATGCCAATAAGGTCATCTCTTGGTTTACTCAAGAGCCTATACCCGCATTCGGTAATATCACAGCTTTAGGGGTTTGTGTTAGTGGCGATGGTAAATTGTTGATCGATTATATAAAGTCAATTCAAATGGGTGGGTATGCTTAGGTTGGACCACCACCAACCAAAACAAACTGACACTCACTTATTGTTGGAGACTCTATCGACGACATTGACAATTATTGTTAACACCGCAAAAGTGCTGAATGGCACTGAATTAATGAGACATGACGGTTATTGTGAGTTTAATAACAAGGTTCATTCATTACAAGCCGGCTTAGCCACTTTTAGTTAAGTAGCACAATGAGGTCAGCCACAAAGTCACTATACTGGTAATAAATACATTTTATATTGGGTATATCTAACATGAGTAAAAAGCCGATATCGATGAACGCTTTAAACATTAAGATAGCAAACGCTCAAGACTTAAGTACTTGCGAGGGGCTACTATTCGATAATATTTTTGACGTTGTAGATGAGGATAAAGCGATTTGTCTCAAAGAAAGCTCAGATATGTGTATTGGTATCAGAGAAATTTTGACGACATGCCAGATATCGAATTCTGCCAAGCATCAGCTAGCCTTGAAGCGAATTGAGCAAATATGGAATGCAGAACCTAATACCGAACTGGGAAATGAGCTAGATGAGTTGGTTAGAATTGTTTGCTCCTATGAAGAGCAATTTTTGAGCTAGATGTGAGGGGGACAGCATTCTCTGTCAAGTTACGCCTAACTGTGATCCTTTTAATGGGTTTAGGTAAGAATGAGATGACCGCTCAACCTCTTACAGCTCATGAAGATGCATGATTTGTTCAGAAAATGAGTCCAATACAAAATAACGGTTAACTTGTGGATTGATCGACAAGTAACTGTGCCATAGGTTGGGTGTTACATGACATTGAATGGCTTGTGTTGGATCTTCCTCTATTAGCCTAATGGCAGATCTCGCAAGGGTTTTTCAATGACTTCAATCATAGATTTGGTCAGCGGCAAATGCACTTTTTCTTTCGTCCATACTTCTTAGAAACCTTCCACTGTTTGCTTGGCAGGATCCAGCACCAGCTTTTCTGGCAACATGGCTTTGGCCGCTAAATGCGATAATTCATCCAAAGTAAACTCACTGAATTTTTTACTCCGACTAACCTTTAACGCAGACAGACATTCGATCGGCTTAGTTTACTCAACATTGGGTTGCAAATAACCATTATAAGTTTGTTGCGTAAGTTTACTAAAGGGTGATTTTTAATGCCTATCGTATTAAAATACTTATCAAAGTAAACTCGCTGATTTACACGAAACCAATATTCAGACGTTAAGTCACCTCAGATCGATTTAAGCCATAACAGAAATCGCATTGAAATCGACATCAGAGATATTACATTGTGGCTTACTTTCTTTGAGTGGATAGGCGATTAAACCGCCAACCACATTCAACAAAAACAACTAAACGATTGATTTAAAACTACTTTGCGCGAATAGGTTGGGCCTATTTTACCGAGAGACCAACCAAAAACTAATTCACTGATTTAAATCAACTTTTTACCATCACTCATACACCGGTGAGACTAAAAACCGCCAAAACATCAGCCATTGAGACGCCATTATCTGAGGCTGTAGGATGAGGCATCTCACGTGGATGGCTTAAGCGTAAGTCAGATGGGAGCTGTTTTGTGCTCTGATAAGCACTCTGGTGGGGTTTATTAGGCAGGCAAATGAAGCACCTATTATGTATGAGTATGTATGAGTGTTATTTAAGCGAGACCAACAAGAAGCCAATTGCTAGTTAAGTAGTCGTCTAGATCTATCCTTTAAGCCATCAATAATCGTATCTCTTATATGCACTGGAAAATCTTGAGGTAACTGAGAGTTAACTTTAGTGATGACTGAGTCAACTGAATTGGCTATCTCATTCATGATGTCCGCCATAGTTGCAGGATCAAAACCTACGGCTTTTGCGGTTTGAATAAAGTGCCTTGGGAAGATCTGTCCTATTTGGTACTTCTTACCTCTTGTCGCTTTGAGCCCCATAGCCAGCTTTGCATCGCAAATATTTACCCCTTTACCGCCGAGCACAGGATACAAAGATAAAATATCGTAAAAAGAGGTTAGTCGATATCCGCCACCCGCCTCAATAAAAAGTGAGAAATTTTTAGCGTGACCATCGGTTGCCGCTAATAGCCAAAACAGCACCTGAGACTTCATGAAGTTAACTCGATCTTGCTCTGAATTGGTGGAGCCTAATAAAGACAACATAATCTGCTCAATATCGGGGCCGCCGTGGCTTTCATATTTTCTCGCTAGCGGAATGTTTAATGCTTGGCAAAAGTCCTCTTGGGGCAAACGCATAATCCATTTACCATCAGATGAGAGCCTACGGTCAAAGCGTTCCACAGCAAGCGCCTTAACATCACCCACCTTAATGATAGAGCATTGTGGTACATCTAAACCAAACTCCCTCACAATCATCATACATAAGTATTCGTTTTCAACGCTGTCAGACATATCAAGAGTATGTGAATGACTCGGTATCGAACCTATGGGCAGCTTAATGATGTGCGTTGTCGGGGTCGCCTTAATAGGAAGCCGCCACTGTCCATCTAGATTAAGTAAGGCGGTTTTTTCTTGGGCACCTGCTATCGATATTCGAAAGTCATCTTCATCGGTTAACATGCCTAATGGAATATCCGACTGATAACCCTTTAACACTCTTTCCAATTCTTTATCTGATAAGGGTTTAGACTCAATCTTTTTGATATCAAACGGCTGTTGATCATGTGGTACAAGTTGCAATGCACCGACACTGTCTTGGCCGACTTTAGCCAATAAATCGAACGCTTGGGTCGATTTAGCATTGTGGCGAGCAACAATTCTGTTTCTCACCTCTATATTATCTGGGAGTAGATTATCGAAGAAATTGTAAACCTCATCACCTTTATACGCTTGCTTACGCAGTGGCATAGACAAAGAGATGGGACGACTACTGGAGGTATCTAACCATTGCTGTTCATACTTAAACAGATGGGAGCCTGTGGTCGATTTAGTTAACTCTCCGACTAGGTAACCATTCATATAAACATCAAGGATAGCCATTACCACTCCTCCTTCCATTCTTGCTCAGTCGGTATAGCGTTATCATCTACAAGCTCACACCCTAACTCTGGATTTCTAACTTTAATATCTAGCTCAAGGTTTAATGCCGATAATATCTTAAACAGTGTTTCTATTTTAGTAGAGTCAGGGTTCTGCTCAAAACTAGAAACCGTATCCTGACGAATGCCGACCTTACTAGCCGCTTTACTTTGCGATAGCTTCATATTCAGCCGTGCATCTTTAAGATACGCGCTAAGCTGCTTTGAGTTCGTCACCTTCATAATCACTTTACCTATATAAACAGTTCCAATAACACTTTACACGCTATAGCAGGTAGATCAAGTTTTACACGCTATAACCGTTAAAGTAATATTTACACGCTACAGCCGTTAAATATGTGATTACATACTAACGCGTGTTGCCATAAAAGAGACTGACTCAAAAAATATGAATGAATAAAAAAGAAATACTAAGGGGGAGTTTGCCCATAAGAATATCAGCTTACAGACCAATCAAAGTGGTACTAAAGTGGTGACTAAATGCATTTATCACAAAATAAAACACCAATAACACATTGAATTAAAGCTAAAATCAAAAGCTGCACCACATTCAGAGCCAGAGTATAGAGCGGAAATTACTAACCTTTACAAAGGGTTACAAGCATTCACTTACCGTCATGTAACTATCAAACAGGGTCATGACGGTAACTCCAAACCTTCTAGAACCTTTATTAAACGTCAGTTCCCTTCAATTTTAAAAATCGAAATACAAGTCATTTGGCGAGTCCCAACAAATAGTGACATCCAAAATAGTGACTAAACAAATTAAAGGAGAAAAATTGGAGGTAATAACACATAGCGGTAGTTGTTACATTATTGAGCATAATCCAAATCTTTTCGAATTAACACTCGCTGAATTTGCAGTGATGAGAACAGGAGCGTACTCGCCCCAGCGTATAATTGAGATGAGAGACATATTAAAGCAACTCAACAAAAATCAACATTGAAATAGATTGCCGCTGTGATGATTGTTTGTTAACTAGTCAAATAATCACCACTATCGGTTATTTATTGATGATACATTTCACGAGAGTAATATAATCACCTTTATCGGTGAATATATTTAAAAGTTACTGGAATCGTTCTATAATCACTGAAATCGGTGATTAATTTTTAGTAAGGTTCGATTGATGGCTAAGAAAGTAACAGCTTCGAAAATGCCTAGCTCTGCATTCATAGATAATGCAGAAGTTCTGGGCCAACTCATCAAAGCAAAAAGAACGGAACTCGGCCTAAAATTAGCAGACTGTGCCGCGCTATGCGGAATTGGTATTAATACTTTATCACGTATTGAAAACGGAAATTCAAACTGCACTTTATCAGCGGTATTTTCTATTTTAAACGGATTAGGTATTAAGCTAACCTCTAAAGAATTAACCCCTTTAGAAAAGATATCATCACCTCACGATGACTGGGTTTAGATATGACAAAAGCTTACACATACAGGCTAGGCATCAAATACGCTGATCAAGTGATTGGAAATTTATCTTTAGATAACACTACCAACTTATTAAAACTTAGTTATTCACCGCAGTGGCAAAACGAAGGTTTTGCTATCTCACCCCATTTATCACTGGATAATCAACACTCACCAGAAGTCGCTTACAACTTTCTAGATAATGCCTTGCCTGAAGGTGAAGCAAGAAAGCTATTGGCTGAAAATCTGGGTATTTCAGAGAAAAATGTTTATTCACAAGTCCGTGCCATTGGAAATGACTTAGCAGGCGCTGTGACATTTTTACCGTCATTAGAAGAAGAACACAACCAGCCGTCTTTTAGAATACTTGAAGAAGAAGAGTTAATTACAAGACTCGACAATAAAGAAGAATTTGGCCTACTCATATGGGACGATAAGCCACGTCTCAGCGTGGCCGGAGTTCAAGATAAATTAAATGTTTTTATTGATGAGAAAGGCACTATTGGCTTTGGTGATGGCTCACTCTGTTCTACCCATATTTTAAAATTTGAAAAGAGAAACTGTCCTAATCTCGTCTTGAACGAATTCTTTTGTATGAAGCTCTCTAGTGCAGTTGGATTGCCAACTGCTGATGTTGAGTATAGACATTTTGGACCGCACCCATCGCTCATCGTAAAACGATTTGACCGCAAATATGTTGCCAACTCCAACAAAGTAATGAGACGTCATGTTATCGATGGCTGCCAAGCATTGAATTTACCAAGAGACTACAAATATGAGCGAAACTTGGGTGACGGAAGAGATATTCAACATATTCGAGATGGAGCTAGCTTAGTAAAGCTATTTGAATTCACTGAACATATGTCTTCGCCAATTGAAAGTAAGCAATGGCTTATAAACTGGCAACTGTTTAATTTAATGATCAGCAACTACGACAGTCACGGCAAGAACGTTTCACTATTCTTTGATAGAAATAACGCACGATTCACTCCAGCTTATGATCTCGTCAATATCGCTTTGTTCCCTCAATTTAAACACATGTTGGCGATGGCTATGGGAGATGAGTTTGACCCCAATGATATTCACGCGTATCAACTGGCTGATTTCGCAGAAACATGTGGTATCGATAAGAAACTGTTATCTAGGTTATTGACTGAATTGGCAAATAAAGTGATAAAACAACTATCTACTGAATCGTTGATTGAAAGTCTGAAAACTCAATCTCATTTTTCTGCTAATGATATAAAGTATTTTCAGCAACTGAGTGACAACATACTTACAAGAACCGAGTATTTAAAAGCTCAAGCAGTTGAAATACCTTATATTGAAGTATAGAGACGTCCACTTAGTGGAATAGGTTTTTTTAGGGGGGATTACCAACGAACGTAGCCAACACTGCTGCGGATCCAATTAGGAAGGATATAACATGCAATTTATGATGCGACTCGCACCTATTACCTTTCCAATAGCCATTCTGGCAGGCCTTGGTTGGTGTATTGGTATTGGCATTGCCTTACTCGAACAGCCACATGGCTTAGGCTATGCAATTACCCGATATTGCATGATGATATTTGTGGTACTCGCCCCTGGGCTTACGCTAAAGCTCACGTTCTTCGTGATTGTCAGCCTAGGACGCAAACAGGGGCTAATCGCGCTTGCACGCCCAACGTGTAGCCTGAGTTATGAAGAATCACTTTATTAGTTCAGAGTATTGGCCTTTTTCGATGGTAAACGCAGCCGTACCCCCGCGTATGCCAAAAAAGCCAATCAGGAGAAACTAGCCTACCCACCATTTGCTCACTTACTGTGGGTAGTTGGGACAATGGGGAAAAGCTTTATATCGCAAGCTTTAGAGGATAAATAGATGAAGCTCTCGAGCCCAATAATTTGCAGAGCCACAGCTTCCATGCCAATGACTGCCGTTGTCGGTACACGCTTAACAATGGCCTTCATCCAGTTAGTACGATTATATTTTCCTTGCCAGATAATATCTTCACTTTCATTAACAGCATGAATGTGGAAAACGTTCTTGGCTAAATCGACACCGACTCTTATCGTGTTTTTCATAAAAACCTCACTGGTTATAAAAAAGACTCCTGCTGCTAGTTTACTCTATTGTCAGCATATGGGACGAATGGGTGAGGTTGTGTCCATTCCATTGCTTACCGATCAACCATATCATCCATATCAGCCATATCAGCCATATCATCCACAGTATTTAAAAGGTCAAGAAGTTAACATTATTCAACAACAGCCTAAGTAAGAAACTAATTAATAGTCTGCAATCACCATAGGCCTGTCAAAGACTCCCAAGCAAACTGGTGCACAAGATCGACAAACAAAAACAAAAAAGGTCGAGACCTTGATTTTATGTTGTGCAGTGAATTGTTGTTTGTCGTCAAATCGACTTTAACGCAGCTCTAGCGGATCTTGCGAATAATCATGCCTCGACTAGAAATACCGTAATCAATTATTCGTATTGAAAAATTTGTGCTTTTGCACGGTGCAATCCACGATTGCTAATGTTAAAAAATACTATGATGGAACCGCTTTTTCCACAATGTGATCAGGTAATTTTCGTTGTATTAGACTTTTAAAATCAAAAAGGTGTAATGCCATTTCATTCAGAGATGCCAATAATTGGTTCGGGGGATACTATCAATTTACTCTCCACGACAAGCTCAATGACAATCTATAAGTGCATCCACATCAATTTAAATTCATCATCCCAATCAATTTATCTTTCGCCAAAATATGAATCAAAATCACCTAAATCGTTTATTACACAATAAAAAACAACATTTTTGTTGTGTAATATCATGAATAGTAAAGGATTTATTAATAAATATAAATAGTATATCTATTGTAATTACCAATAATTACTGTACAAATAGACAGTAAATAAGAGACGTGAAAAATTAATTTCGGTAAGCGTCATCTATATGCGCATGAAGAATAAAAATATGGTAAATATGAAAACAAAACAGCGCTTAATTAACAGTTTTACCCTTGAGTACCATCCTTTGGTCGCAAGTTTACTCCGCGAGGAGATAACGGTGCCGTCCCCCGCCGGCGTGATTGACCATCTTCATGAGCGTGAAATACATATCTTGCTGAAAACAATAACTCTGAATGTCATATCTGTAACTCGTGAGCATTTTCTACTTTTAACGCCCGAACCATTGTTTGCTCTACTGAGACAACATCCCTGTGCTCAATCACAAAAAGTGAGCTTATGTGAATACCAACATTCAGCAGATAACATCGAGCAAACAATCACGACATTAATGTTCACCCTTCCAGCATTGCAAAACAGCTATCAATCTTCACACCTAAAAACGCTGGCTTCTAGACTCAATAATGCTAAGTCAACCCATTCGATATCAGCCAATACTCTGCCAAAGAAAAGCCGCTTAGCACTATTTGCAGGGGTATCGCCATCTGCAATACGGTTAGACAACAAGAAGCTAGCCCGCAATGATGATAAGAGCAAAGGCAAAGCATGAGTAAACTAAGTGCTATCAAACGTAAAGCACGTCAACGAAATAGCGGTGGAGTCTTCCCTGAGTCGATGAGCGTAGCGTTAACATTACTTACCGCTCTGCATCGATTAAAATCGCAAAGACACCCTAGCGTTAACAAAAAGATCAGCCCTTACGATCGACATTTGTTTTATTTTGTCTATCTTTGGCTCACTGGCGAACTTGTGGACTGCAAAACTATTGACGATATCCCCACGATAGACATTCTCACTGGCAGTGAACCATGCAGAGCCAATGCGCTACGGCGAGTGCGTATGAATAATATTTCATGGGTCGAGTATGCATTGGCACACGACACACAACATGGCATTAAATGGCAGTGGCAGCCGTTACCGAACGGGCTCAATGCTTACTTTAGCCATGCCTTAACCCAGTCTATCGAGCATTGGGATCTATCCGTTCATGAAAAAGAGGCTTTTATTGATTGGGTAACGACAAAATGGCGAACCCCACCCTCATTATCAGGCCGATACCGCATGCGCCGTGATGGACTTTTTGGTTACTTCAAAACGTTAGCCAATCTTGATAGTAGCCTATCGACACTCAGTAAACGAACATTGCTCGGTGAAGCAGGCTTGCATCATCACTCTGCCAGTGCCTATCAATCCCAAGACAGCGATCAGCTACGTTACGAGATCTTTCACGCACAAACCCGATATCTCGATAGACTTCGTCAAGTACTGATGGATCCGAAGCTCGAACCGATGCTCAGTGTGCCGCTTCCCATCACCGCTAACGAACGTTCACTGCTACATAGAAATGACCCTCTGCCTGAACATTTACTCGTAGCGGGCCGCATTGCAGAGTTTCACCTCGATCTCACTAAAGCAACCAAAACCTATGTCAAAATGCCAGCACTTGCTATTGGGTCACAGCGGATGTTGGAGGTGGATAAAGTAAGGCATTTTTTCCGTTATTTACATCAACAAGGGCGACAGCTGACACGCCCGCAGTACACCACGAGCGCCTTACGTGAGTTAGTTAATTTTCGCGCGAATGAACTCGCATTACTGTTCATCGTATTAACAGGTGCTCGCCCGACGCATGCGATTACGCTTGAACAGGCTTACTGCTTTAACTTTCAATACGCTATTGTTAGCGACAAGGGACGCTGGCGCAGTATTATGCTCCCTGATTATCTGCAGCAAGCAATCCAGCGATTTGAACAGCTCAAACACCAACTCAATCAATTTTTCCCAAAGTTTACCCCCTCACCAATGGTGTGGTTTGAGATCAATGAAATGGGTGAACCGCAGCCTCTCACAGCAAAGACACTGCGTTATTTTATGAGGCAGTACTGGTCTGAATGCATACAAAGTGTTCAGGTTGTGCCCTACCAACTACGGCATTTTTTTGCTCAGCACGCAAGGGCATCACTCGATCCAGTCTTATCGACTCAAGATGTTGATCAACTAATGGGACACTCCTCCTTCGGTGAGCACCTTGGCAGTGATATGCATTTCCCAGCATCACAAAGAAAACTCAAAAAACACCTTAACGGCATCAGTGATTTTTTACAGCTAGCGCCAATCATGGAGGAGTAGTGATATGTTCAATTACAGTACATTACAGCGCTACTATGATGACTTGGGGCTAGTGATAGAAAAACGCAGCGATATCGATTGGGTATGTCTACAGATTGAGCAACACGCCAGCCAACGTCAACTCAGTGAAGTCAGTCTCAAGCAAATAAATAATGCCATAAGCAACATTCCAACTGGGCGACAACGTCGGCTCAAACGAGCAAAAGCTCAAGTCTTACAATTTCTTTATGAAGTCTGTGATTGGGTGCTGCCTCGAAAAGAAGAGGCGCGGTGTCAAGATCGTGCACTCGAGTGGATGCGTGAAATACAAATCTTCAACGACGATGCTGGCAGAGTACTACGAGGCTACTCTCAGCAACGCCAGCGCTTTCTCGCCGCCCCCAAAAGTAGATCTCAGAGTGAATTAGCTTGGTTACTGGTCGTGCTCTACATAGAAGTAGCGCCCCTGCCATTAAATTACTGGCAAGCGGTGCTCTGTAGTACTGATCCAATCACATTTTTTGAAGGTCAATATACCCTAAAGGTGCCACACCCAGCGCCTATCGCGGCATTTGCTAACGACACTCAGCCTAGTTTTACCCGGTTACCACTGCCACTGTTTGCTTATCGGCTATTACAACAATATATGCTACAGCAAACTCAGGAACCAACAAAAAGTGCCCTTTTAAAAGCATTAAATAGTGCATTATCTGCGCAGCCTTATTATCTTGCTCCGCGCTCAGAAGCGAAGTGGCAACGAACGTTTCAGTCATTGTGGCACCATCATTATCAAGTACCTGCCGAACTGTTGCGCGATATTTCAGATCCTCTACGCCATGTTGCGACGTTACCTCAACATTTCAGCCCAACGTTGCCACTCACAATCAAAAAATCACTCTACCAACCTATCGTATTTCAGCGACAAGAAAACCAAGATGCCATTCATTCAAAGTCGGGGAAGCCTCATTGGCCACACAAAGAATTAATCAAATCTTACCGCCGTAAAAAAAACGCATCCGCAGTAATCCCATTAGTGCCCAGTTGGACTCAAGATAACATCTTGCCTAAGCTTCTGTTTCATTTCTGCGAGTCGTTATTTATTGAGGGCGGAGTTAAACGTGACAACCTACCAGCAGACACAGTCGACCGCTACAGCAACTTTTACAAAAACCTTGCTCCGTTAACGTATCAAGCGGCTTGCGAGCCCGATAAATTAGCACTATGGGCGCAGCAAGCATTTGAAACCCTTAATGACAAAGACTCTCAGGCCTGGCATTTCTACCAGTTTTTACGCAGTGTGTCCCAACAGCCATTGACCGATCACCTTGATTTGAGTCAATTTGAAAAGCCTAGTTTACCTGCTCGAGTTGATCCCTTTCGGCTGAGTGTTGCTCAGTTACACCTAGTTATCGAGCACTTACTATCTTCATCAAATGGCCACGCTCTGCAACGACTGTTTGCCAGTGTCGCAGCCTTATTTGGCTTCTATGGTGCGTTACGTCGTGGCGAGGTATTACGCCTTCGTGTGGGGGATATTCGTCAAGCCTTCAATCAGAATAACCATTTTCAGCTCACCATCACAAAAACTGCTGAAGGCCGAACTAAAAATCGACAAACTCGCCATGTGTATATTGTCATGCCTGAAGTGGCAGCCAAACTTGTACGTATTGTCATTAAAATCCATGCAGAGAGTGATCACGCACAACCGCTATTGGCATTATGTGGTGAATCCATTGCGTCACGCGCAAGTCATTATTTATACCCGGTAACACAGGTGCTCAAAGGACTGTTTGGCACGCAAGTACGTTTTCATCATTTACGCCATTCAGGTGTTGAACTCACCTATCTGCAAGGATTGCATTTGGCCTATGAGCGAGAAGATAACCATTTGGCCTGTTTGCTCGATGATAGAGCGATGCAAACAATGCTGACTAAACAGAACTGCTTAGCACGCTTTAGTTTTTGGCTAGAGGGGCGTGATTTTAGCGAGATAAACGACTGCTTGCTTTTTGATGTGATTAGCGCCCAATTTGGCCATGCCCACTATGCAACCACACGGCGTCATTATTTACATGGACTTGAGCGGATCATTCCACTATTTAAGCCACACAAATGTCACTACAGTCGTGATGAATTACGCTTCATTTTAGATATGCCAACCGGTTCAAATGATATATCCAGGGTGCTTGCTGAACTTAGTCCTCAATACGCCTCATTGCCTGAACAAGCTAAAAAATGTTACCGCCCCTACTATAGCGAAGCGCAACTGCTAAAAAGAATCGTCCCAAAACAGCCAGCATCCATGCTTAAACAGCAATGGGATGACAATGAATGGTTAAAAATTTGGACTGCTAACGCACCAAGACAATGGCACAACGGGCAAGTATTTCATCTTATAAATGGTCAAGCAATGCGCAAGTTAACAACTGGAGAGCTTACAATGAGGTCCCTGAGCCAAGCGTGGATGCTGTTGGGGCAACACCAAGGGTTAGTGTTGGATAAAAAGCAATGCACCGCGATGAAGCACTTAGGCGGAGCAACGATTGCTGAAGCGTTCATAAGTGAACACTTAGCAAGACCGGATGAGCCAGGCAAGCTAGATATTGTATTTAATTGCCCCTGCAACCAACGAACACTTAAAGCATTTCAGAGCTTATGTCATCAAGGGTTTCTCAAATCATTCAATGCAAAATTGACTTTAGTGCAAAATCGAAAAAGCCTTAACAGTCATAAGCTTGAATTGATCAAAAGCCACTTTGCTCGCAAGCAAGACACAGTGTTGCATAACGTTATACCAGTTGGTGACACCAGTCTTAACATCATATTGCACACACCATTTTCAGCAATAATATTCAAACGCCCACTAGCGCAGTATTTTGCTGATCTATTAACTATCACGACTTAAAAGGATCCCACCATGCCAAAACTTGAATTCAATGCAGACCGTAAACAAGGCATTAGCCACCTGGTTAACGCTATCAGTGATAGAGATCCTATTCCTTATGTCACTGTGGTGATAGAGAACAAAGAACTGGGCTATTTAATCGGAGGTCAGAGCGATTTCCCCTCTATGGTTCAATTGCCACTTAGCAGTGACTGGGGACTCAAAAAAGGTCAATGGTCGTTATGTGCAAGTAGCTTCGTTACATGGTGGCGGGCTGAACTAGATAACACGTTAAATAGAAACCCAATCACTATCGAAGTCGAGTATGGTAAACAGCAAAAGTTACCGATACTCAATGGCCTGATGGCACAAGTATCTCGTCTATACATTCAAGCTAAACCGCCAATCGAGGAGCATCTTGCTTTTCTTGAACAGCATAAAAACCAAGCTTACCAGTCATTACCTACTGATTCGGCGAGGGTGATCCTTGACGTCGCCGAGGCCCATCAGCCGTTTGATGTGTTTGAGCTCAATAAAGAGCTACAAAAAGTCCGTATTGAGCGTGACAACAATATTCAGACCTGTGCGCTACCAGAGAATATGGAAGTAACACATGGCATATTGCTGAACAAAGATAGCGTGGTACAACTAGAACGGATCTGTCATAACACTGATGCAGAACAGATCCTGTATTATCTAGATGATGAACGCGCAATATTTAGTGATGGTCACAGCGTGAACTCAAGCTCGTTAGCATCACTGCGTGAATATCGATTAAAAAAAGAAACAGCGTATCGGGTCGAGGTAAAAATTTTCATCAACATTTATGATTTTAAAGAAGATCTCAAAAAATATTTGTCGATTACGCCACTCAAAAAAGCCAATCAAGCACTACTCTATATCGATAAAGACTATGTCATGCTTGCCAGCTTAGTTGAAGAGACCGGCAGTAACCGTTTTATTCGCACAAAACACATCGATTGTCACAAGCCCTCGTTATACAGCATCAATCTGAGTCAGCTAAATCATGTGCGAATTAAAGATATTACCAATGCTGAACAAATGAAAATCGCGGTATTAATTAATGAGCAAGGAGGGCTAAAGTTGGGGTTTTATAACGACAGAGATAATGCCGAGCCTTACCAAAGTATCACAGATATCGAATATGCTTCCCCGAAAATGGAACTGGTACTGCAGTCGAAAGCCAGACTAGAGATCATGCTAAAACAGCAGAATGCTGATGGCGATACACATACCCAGGATGATTTATTTGGTTTTAAGGATGTTTGATTTCGGAATAAAACGGGCGTGCTGCATTATGTTGATGTGTTGTTTGAATAAGTACAATAAAACACTGGACAAATACACAGTACTGGGTATATAACTAGAACTGGTTAACTAATAAGCTATATTTTTAGCCTATTGGGAAGACACACTGAGGTGATTGACTTGCACGTTTTGTGAGTTGAGTTACCCTTAAATAGCAGTTGGGAGAGAGTGGCGGCAACCACTCTCCCCCGTACCGGCTGCCCTGACTTTTAACCCAAGCCCAGCCGATGGCTAAATTCTAACGAATTCCATTGGTAAGGGACAGATCTATTTAACGATCTGAGATCAATGGAGGCCTTTCATGGTCCATATTCGTATTCGCCCCAACGGGCGTATTCAGTTCGATTTTCATCTTTATGGCTGCCGTTTTCGTGAAGGCAGTCAATTGATGGCCACCCCTAAAAACCTCGCGACAGCCAAAGCCACACTCAAACAAATGAATGCGGAAATTGATTTAGGCACCTTTCAATACCGTGATTATTTCCCCAAGAGTAAAAAAGTGGTCAAGTTTGAACAACTGCAACGCGCCACTCACCCCGACCGTCAACACCCCTTCTTTGATGAATTTGCGAACCAGTGGTTTGAACGAAAAAAAGCCACCTGGAAAAACAGCTATCGAGATACGGTGCGCAGTGCATTGGATAAATACCTTATCCCCCACTTCGGCAATACATTAGTCAACGAACTATCGCTGTCACAGGTGGATTACTTCCGTCAGGACTTAAGTGAAGGAGTAAAAGAAGACGGTTCTCGTTTGTTGTCTAATCGGCGAATTAATTTTATCCTCTGGCCTTTGGTTGCCATTATCAGCTTAGCAGCAGAAGAGTATAAGTTTGAGTATCCACTGAGACGTTATAAGGCCTTCAAAGAAGAAAAAGCGGAATCGAATCCGATGACCATCGATGAGGTCCGCAAGTTTCTTGTGAAGGTTCCACAAAAATGGAAAGACTATTTTATCATTCGCTTCTGGACGGGCATGCGCAGCTGTGAGGTGCATGGTTTAGAGTGGGACCACATTGATTTTGACCATCGATTAATTCGCGTTCGTCAAAATTGGGTTAATGGTGAAGTGGGTGATGTAAAAACACCAAAATCACGCCGTGAGCTTAAGATGTGTGACACCGTATTTGATGCGTTTAAACGTATTCAAGCCGTTAAAACCGGACGATCTAACTTTGTATTTATCGCGCCGACAGGCTTACCACCTTCAACGCATTTTATAAGTCGTAAATTGTGGTTCCCCACCTTAAAAGCCGCAGGCTTAAAACTCCGTCGACCTTATGAAACACGCCATACCGCCGCAGTGCTGCATATTGCGGCTCATGAGAACCCGCTTTACATTTCGCACATGTTAGGACACAGCGACACACGACTACTGTTTGAAGTCTACGCCCCCTATGTTGCCAATGCTTCTCGCCTTGATGGTAGTGCATTTGACTCATTGATGAAAAGCGAGGGACTGGGCTAAAAAACCTTAGCCACTATCGATGCTGTTAAGGGTCGATAGTGGCTTGGATTAAGACCCCATCATAATAGATGAAGTGAGTATGCCAAACGCTTAAAACGTCAGCGATGACATCTCGACAAACAAAATCTAATCCAAAAAACCTTCAAACATTCCATAATTCATCATGTCATTCAATTCCTGCTGATGCATTCGCTGACTTAACTGTTCACGCAGGGCTTGCACCGTCGTGACGTTATTGATCTTAGCGTATAATGCTTCAGCTTCAATGATCAGCAGATCGCCATACTGTTGCAACGTTTTTGCGCGCGACGCCTTTCCGCCACCGCCAAAACGACGCCAAATTTCCGATTTAATGTCGTTGCCATGCTGCATAAATTGATGTTCTTGGTTTAATGACACTATTTTTGAATATAACGCGGCTTCAACTCGCTTTATCATGTCCTCATCAGCGATGAGTTTATATTCGGGCAAATGTTCCTGTGCCATCATCAACAACGCGAGCGCATCTTTATCTTTTTTAGCCTGGGAAAGAAGCTGCATTAAGTCCTTCTTTAAGGCTTTTTGCTCAAGATCTTGCTCCTTATCAGGATGAAGTTGATTCGCGAGTTGTCGATACAGTTTCGTCATCGCTTTATTTTCAAATAGCGCTGAGCTCATCGTCTGGTCAGATCCACGCTTTTCGAATGAAAAGTCATCTCCCATATTCCCCCAGGCGGGCTCATCCCACTCACCTTCATCCTCACCTTCATCTTGTGCTTCAGCCTTATGTCTTTGGCTGAGCATTTCTTCAATATAAGCTTGAAAGTCTTCAGGATTGTGGATCATGTCAGTCAGCTCATCATCACTTAAAGGCAACTACTCACCGAACATGCCAAACAGATCTTCCCGTAGAGCCTCAAGTTCATCATCACTCACCGTTTGCTTTGGCATAGCCGATTGAAAATCAATCAATAACGATGTAAAAAGCTCTCGCAAATCAGTTGTGCCAATGGGATTAAATGGGTTGGCCTCAAGTATAGTGAGCTCTTCTTCAATCCAACCATAAAGTTCAACCCTTTGGTTACCCTTAATCGTTTTGCGTGGCACAAACGTTAGTAAATGTTGGACCCACTTTCCGGTCGCAGCACACACAACATGCTCTTTTGACTCGATTAGCGATTTAAACTCTTCATAAAAACCATCTAATTTTGCGCGATAGCGTTGATTACGCACTTGTTTTTTCTCAACATCTTGCCACAATTTGTCGAGCTTTTGCCACTGTTTGTTAGATGTGTTGAGTTCAGAATTGTCGATAATGGTCATTAATGTCATGCAGAGTACCGTATTGAAGTTTTTTTGATTTCAGTGAGTGTATTATCAAGAATGATGCCGTTTTCATCAACCATTACAGACTAGGTTCTTGGTGACTAAATGTATGTAACAGTTACGTACAGGGCGCAGTAATTGTCACCACCGTTTACTTTCAATTTCCCCCTTTGCAGCGCCCCATCTCCTGAACAATTAAAAGCGAACACCTGGGTTCCGGCTTTAACAGCGTTACCGGAACGACGTAATCGAGCAGCGCCCTAGAACCTAGCAGCCAAGCAGCCAAGCTTATTAATTCACTTTAGTGTTTTCTTGTCTTGAGTTTGCAAGGCATAAAATGTTTGTTGAACTTGGCCGATGGCGCATGGATCACTGACTGATTTACCGCCCAAATTGCGTCAGCGGATAAATGAGGAAAACTTTCTTAAAATATGATCGATATAAGGGATGGTTACAGATGGTAAACGCAGCCGTATGCCAAAAAAGCCAATCAGGAGAAACTAGCCTACCCACCATTTGCTCACTTACTGTGGGTAGTTGGGACAATGGGGCAAAGCTTTATATCGCAAGCTTTAGAGGATGGATAGATGAAGCTCGAACGCCCCAAGGAATGGGGCAACCAGGGGCAATGATTGACAAAACAAGTCACTAAACATAATCTTCAACCCAATATGACCGACGCCTATGCATTTCTGTACGCGTCGGTTCTCATTTTAGCGTAGCGGTATGCTTCGTAAGTGTGTCTCGATTGCTTCAATCATCGACTTGGTAAGTGGTAAATGCGCTTTTTCTTTCGCCCATACCTCATGGAAGCCTGCTAGGGTTTGCTTGGCGGTATCTAACACCAATTTTTCTGGCAGCATGGCCTTAGCGGCTAAGTGTGATAACTCATCCAACGTGAAATCGCTGAATTTTTTGCTACGGCTAACCTTGAGCGACGCACTATCATCTGGGATATAAGGAATGGTCGAGACAAAGTCATAAGCAGGTGCAATCGATGCGGTGCGCTTGTCTTTATAAATCACAGACCAATTCTTCAAATGCATATCGGCATTGCCAATTAACGTATTGAACACTAACCTGCGAGTAAATTCTGCGATGTCCTCGTCTTGACCTTCGATGCCGATAACCTGAGCAATATTCCGCATACTAGCTTTTTTGTATTTATCTTGAGGATAGACACCAAAAACTTGCGCAAAGTCCTCAATATGCACAGCTTGACCATCTGCACGGTCAAAACGCTTGATCGCAAAAGCCTGAGCATTTTTAAAAGAGCTGCCATATTTGCCAATGCCTTCTGGAATATTGGCAATCTGGTCAATGGAAAGTAGCTGAGTCTCTGGCACCTCCATTCCCAACATTCGAGCCAATTCCATCATCGAATATTCATTTTCTGGTACAGCCTCAAATCGAGACGACGGCAATTTCACAATCCAAGAGCCACCGGTGCCCGTAGCAGGAATGGTCAAACCGCCGTTTACTTGTTGTACGGCTGAAAACTTCAACTGCACACCCGCCAATGAAAAGCGCATTGGAGCTTCAATTTTCGTTTCACCTTCAATGTCTTGATGCACATTAGGCGGCAGCGCTTCACCATCGGCCGATTCAACCGTGATCGCGCCAGCTAAATCCTGCCCTAGCACCCACAATAGAAAAAATTCCCGCGCAGGGTTCACACCAGCACGCTCTGCCAGGTAATTACGCATGGTTTCTTCTGGCAAAAGATTAGAGAAAAATGGGGTTAACTTGGTTTGGGTAGGTTTGAAGTTGGTCAGCAAGCCACCTAGCGAATCTTTAAAGCCAAGCCCTAACACGGGCCGTGATTCGTCATTAATGTACGAATCCATAAAGGCAAATAGCGTTCTGTCATTGCCCACATTAGTGATCGTTGCGATGGCTTCACCATAGAGCAAAACGTTTAACGTAGAGACGTTATTAGTCATCGTCGTCTTCCTCTAACTGGTATGCTGGCGACATTTGCTCACTTTCATCGCTAAGACCGTTATTATGAGTACCGTTACTACTTCGAATGATCGACTTGATGGCAGGAACAGACTTTTTAGGTGCGACAAATAACTCTAGGTCGAGTACACGGGCAAGTGCAATCAAACTGGACATTCTTAAATCAACGCCACCAGACTCGATTTTCGATATATGGCTTTGCGGTACACCCGAACGAGCGCTCAGCTCTCTCTGGCTAAACCCCTTACGTACCCGAGCGTCTCGAAGGCTTTCTAATATCTGCTCTGTTACATAGCTCATTTCAATACGTCTTAATGCATCACTAAAGAAAAATTATATATAAAAACATATCACCCTAACCAAAATAACACAAGAGTGATTAGTTATTGTATATCATAAGAGGTATTATGATGCGTAATTATAGATAAACTATAGCGCACTCACTTGCTGTAGGCAGATGGGACAATGGGCATTAATCAGAGTAGCGAGTTTACAAAATACCTCGTTTTAAGAGCCGAGTCGTTAATCACATTCGCTCGGTCAGCATCACCGTCCATCGCAATGCCTAAATCAGCTTCATGTACCATAACCGCTGTTTGCAAACTGTCTAAATGAGTCGCGCCGCAATGCTCATTAATGTTAGTGCCATTAGGCTTATCATTAATGCTAATCACCTCAGCACCTAATTCACGATATACATTCGGCGCAATATGATATGCCTCACCGTTAGCACTATCTACGACAATTTTAAGGCCAGCTAAGGTTAAATCTTTAGCAAAAACACCTTTACAAAACTCAATATAACGACCTGCAGCATCATTAATTCGGCGGGCTTGGTCGAGTAACGCTTCAATTTCAAGCTCTTGCTGATCATTGAGCTTAGAGCCCGAATTTGAGAAAAACTTAATGCCGTTATCATAAAAAGGATTATGCGATGCACTGATCACCACCCCGGCATCGGCTCTAAAGGTCGAGGCTAAATACGCCACCGCCGGCGTTGGCATAGGGCCAATAAAGGCCACGTTGACACCTGCAGCAGACAAGCCTGCCTGCATAGCCGATTCAAACATATAACTACTGCTGCGAGTATCTTTACCAATCAACACTTCTTTGGTACCGGTTGAGGCTAAGACCTTACCCGCAACCCAACCCAACTTCATTTGTAATGGTGAAACTATTCAGCATTTTTTCGAGGAGATAAGAGCGTATAACAACATAAAAAAGTGGTTGAATCAGCTCATCTGTAGGGATTTCGGTATCTAATACTTGATTTGACTGGTGAACAACATCTCTCTGAGCTGGAGTCATAGAGATAAATGTTTTTGTTATCTGGTTAAGTTTACTCACAAATAATTTTGCTTTCATTTCCTTTACCCTCAATCAGTTAGCTTCACTCATTAAGTGTAGACAACATCTACCTACAACAGCGCCAGTTATTTTGTATCCAGTTGTGACTACGCCTAATTATTAGCATGACCCGTATCTTGTAATCCTTTATAATTGTCAGGGAATTCAAAATCAATCTGCCTTTTAAAAACTAATAATAATGGAAGTATTACAATGAGACACAAGGATGTAATAGATCGAGAAGTCAGTCTTAACAACAATGACGAGCTAGTATCAATTACAGATAAACGTGGAATCATTACTTATGCCAATGAGACATTCATTAGAATATCAGGTTTCAGTGAACAAGAAATCGTCACTCACAATCACAATCTTGTCCGACATCCTGATATGCCAGCAGAAGCCTTTAAGGAATTGTGGGATAAGCTCAAAGCGGGTGAATCCTGGCGTGGAATTGTAAAAAACCGCTGTAAAGATGGTAGCTACTATTGGGTAGATGCCTTTATCTCTCCTCTATACGAAAAAGGCCAAATTACGGGTTATCAATCCGTACGCATTAAAGCCAAACCAGAATACATAACTAGTGCTCAAAAACTTTATCGCCAAATAAAACAAGGTAAAACCATCACTTGTAATATATCTAGCCAACAAAAAAGATGGCTAGGTGCAATGATCACTTTGACAGCTTGCATTGGGTTCGGTTTACTTTTTAATTGGACGATTGCGGCAATCATAATGTCTTTATCACTGATTAACATCATATTATTTACCGAAGAACTTTTCTCAATACCTCAGAAAATTAGCCTGTATCAACAACAATATGACTCAGTCAGTCGATTAGTTTATTGTGGTAATGACGGCATTTCAGTGCTTGAATTCCAGCAAGTTCTGAATCAAGCAAAAATGCAAGGCATTCTTGGTCGATCTCAAGATCAAGGTAACAACTTAAACCATATCGCAAATGAACTAGTCGACTCCGCACAAGAAACCAACCACAGTATTGAACAGCAAAAAAATAAAATAGATAAAATTGCCACGGCCATTGATGAAATGAACTCTACTGTCGCCGAGATGGCACAACATGCAATATCAACATCAAATCATGTTAATCACGCACAGCAGGTGTGTCTTGATAGCAGAGCGGCAATGCAATCTAATCGCAACAGTATTGAGTGTTTAGCTACATCCGTTTCAGCAGCGGCATCCGATGCGTACTTATTAAATAAAGAAGCCGAAAATGTCTCTAATGCCATGCTAGAAATTAAAAGCATTGCAGAGCAAACCAACTTACTCGCACTCAATGCAGCCATTGAAGCAGCACGGGCTGGCGAACAGGGTCGTGGGTTTGCCGTCGTAGCGGATGAAGTTCGGGCCTTATCAAGTAGGACTCAACGCTCAACGGAGTTAATCTCTAAAAGCGTTCAATCCATGCACACCATGCTCAGTAATTGGACCGAACAAATGCAAGCTAGCAAACTTGAAGCAGAAAAATGTGCCAGTGATATAGGATTTTCCTCAATACAATTTGAAACTATTTATCAAAGTGTGAGTGAAATAAATAAATTTACTCAGCAAAACACTGTCGCTATAGAACAACAAAAAGTGGTCACTGCAGAGATAACCAATAATATCCATACCATTACTAAATTAAGCCATAGTAACCTTGCTAGCTTAAAAGTTATTGAAATTGCGACATTAAATATTAAAAACCATGCAGACAAAGCTCAAGAACTACGTCATACCTTTGGTGCATAAACAGAGTTATTGCCCCACGGCTATAAGCATTAGGTAATTTTTTGTATTATGTTAGTCAATTCTTTAAAACTAGCCCACATTTATTGTTAAGGTAATCCAATGCAACTCAGTCAATTAACGCAACCTATTTATGACCATTTATACCGCGACATTTTTGAGT
This sequence comes from Shewanella psychromarinicola, assembly GCF_003855155.1. NCBI lineage: Bacteria > Pseudomonadati > Pseudomonadota > Gammaproteobacteria > Alteromonadales > Shewanellaceae > Shewanella > Shewanella psychromarinicola. The sequence continues at coordinate 2,483,623 of NZ_CP034073.1, read as the reverse complement.
TTCGCAGTACCTTTGACTTAGCCGTTAATGATCATAATAGCTTAGATGATAAAGCCGATACCTTACACACTTCATTGATTATTGAAGAAATGACCGAGCTTGCTGAAGCCGACTCTCGCATCGAACAAGCCGATGCGATTGTTGACTCTGCTTATGTGTTAATGGGCCGCTTAGTTCATCTAGGCGCCACTCAAGTAAGCGATCGCCTTGAGATCAGTTACATTATCGATTTATTACTCAACGTCGCTAAAAACCGTCAAATTGATTTTATTCAATGCTGGGATGAAGTGCACTCAAGCAACATGAGTAAATTATGCCGCAACCAGAAAGAACTCGACGAAACCATTGCGCATTACGCTAAACAAAGTGTCGAGATTGTCGGTAGTACTAAAGGTGAGTTTATTATTGCTAAGTGCGCTAAAGACGTCGAAATGGCAGGTAAAGTAGTGCGCCAAGGCAAAGTCTTAAAGTCAGTTTATTACCGTCCTGCAGACTTAACCAAGCTAGTGCGGGACTAAGTCACTACAAAAGACTAAATGAATACCTGGCTAAGTGAGTAAATGTCTCATTCAGTTAACTCACTTACTTGGCTGAATGAATTTATCATTTAGTTGGCATACTAACCTCATATCTTAACCCGGGGTGAGGTTCGTTAATTAAATGCGCTTTCATTAGCGCATTTTTTATCTAATCTGTCGAGCAAACCCCGTGATCCGAGCGTAGCGAAAGTCGCGGGGATGAATCGATAAACTAAGCTTGCTCTTGAATATATTTTCGAATTGTATCAGCGGAGGCATTGCCGACTGAGCAAGCAAAATATCCATCAGACCAAAAAGTATTCTCCAACCAAAATTGCTTTTTAAGGTTCGGATATCTACTCCAAATTAATCTGTTGGTTTGCTGCTTAATTCTTCTAACATGCTGCCCAACAGCATATCTTGGCGAAATCCTCAAAAGAATGTGTATGTGATCCCTATCTATTTCGATCTCTTCAACTGAAAAGTCAGACTTCTGCGAAATATCTAGAACAGCTCTCTTCATAAACTCGCCAACTTCACCATGTAGTAGTTGCTTTCAATATTTAACAACCAGTATTAAGTGCAGCACAATGAGATACTTACAGTGTGAATTAGTTTGGTATTCCACTTGATAATCTCAAGCTATACAGTAGTCTATACAGTATATGAAAAAAACGCTCAGATATAACTTTCGGCTCAAACCGACAGCAGAACAGGAAGCCAAACTCATTGAGTTTGGCTCATATGCTCGTGGGTTGTGGAATTTGTTGTTGTCAGAAAATCTGCGTCGTTATAGGTACGACAAAACGTTTTTGTTCTATCCAGAAATGTCAAAATTAATTAAAGAGTTAAAGGTATTCGAAGAGTTCTCTTGGTTAAAATCCTTTGATTCTGCGGCTGCACAGCAAGTGGCAAGGGATCTGGATACGGCTTTGAAAAACTCTTTTCTAAGAGTCGGTTGCAAAAATTCCCGACGTGTAAAGTCAGCTTCAAACAGAAAAAACTGCACAATAACAGTTTTAGGTGTGTAAATAACTCGAACTGTATCCGCATCGAAAATGGTGCGGTCAGCATTCCGAAAATTGGCAAAGTACCGATTGTTTTACACCGTAAATTAGTCAGTGAAATCAAGACGGTTACTGTCCAACTATCACATGGTAAATGGAATGTATCGCTCACCCAAGAGGTTGAATGCAAGACCGCGAAGCGGGTCTTGCATTCAATTGTAGGCTACGACATTAACAGTCAGCATACGGTTGTAGGTTCGAACGGTTGGTACGTTAAAAACCCAAAAGCTCTTAAACGTTCATCAACAAAGCTAAAGCAAATTCAAGTCCAGTTGAGCCGAAGGGAAAAGGGCTCTAGTCGCTGGCATAAAACCAAATCCCGCTTAAATACACTTCACGGAAAAATCTCACGCCAACGCCTAGCGTTCGCTCACGAAGTATCATGTTCGATAGCCAAGACCAGTGATATCATAGTGTTTGAGGATTTAAACGTGAAAGGTATGCAGCAATTTAACGGTCATATGGTGAACGATAACGCGATGGGTATGATCACTTCGCTGACTAAATACAAAGTTGAATTGAATGGCGGTATTTACCATGAAATTGGTCGGTTTGTGAAATCGACAGGCATTTGTTATCAATGCAAACACCCGCACAAGTTTGGCCTTATCGTGCGAGAATTTGCCTGCGAAAGCTGCGGTTTAGTCCAGTGCAGAGATTTAGCGGCAGCTAAGTCTATCGAAAACACAGGCGAAAATGATTTAATGGCGACTGGGATAGTCGCCAGGGTAACCCCCAAATTTCAGCAGAAAACATCGATTAAAACGAAAGTCTTTGAGCTATCAAAGTTTGGTGTGGGAACTGAGAAAAAAGAAGCAGCTTAGTCGTTAAAAGCTAGATTGCAGAAGCCCCGTGATCAGAGCGAAGCGAAGTCGCGGGGTAATTCACCCGCTTATAGAATCGATAATGCAGAAGGTGTTGTCGAAACTTAAGAAAACATGGAAAGGAACCATCGATTTTCTATCAAAATAAGCCACACGGGCACATCCTGATAGAGATCAAAAACGGGACGGTTGCAGTATGGATTAAACCCAATTACCTCTTAATGTCTAACTTACGAATTTTTGTTAGTATAGTTCTAGTATTATTATACTCATTAACTAAAAATCTATTTCTTCATTGTTAACAATAACATTGGTGTTTATTTGAGGGACTATCTTGCGGTTCTTGTCGCTCAGCCGAGTTAACTGCTCTTGGCCAGACAGAACTTAACGTTATGCCTCATAGCGATAAACTTACGCCTCAAATAATGGGATGAAGAACATGCCTGGAAGACCGCATCACAAATGGATTATTGGAACATAAATTCGGTTAGTTAAATTCGATTTAAACAGTCATTGAAGACTTTTTTGCATGACTATCCATCTCCATGACTTGAAATACATTCTTTGCCAAATCAATCGCAATAGTGGTAATTTTCATAGTGCACGCTCCTTAAGTAACTGTCTTGCTTAACATCAGCTCGGCGTATTGACGCTCCATTAGGGAGCGTCTATCTCATCACCCAGATAAATTCGATTGTAATGCTTGGTGCGTTGGCACTGGTAACAGCAGTGGTATGTGCACTATTGCCGCTGCAGCGCCTTGTGAGCAATCGGCAAAATGTATTTGTAACTAACTGATTAATCTTGTCGCTAGTTTCTCTGTAGCACTCGCTCTATCTATAACGTTAGCCATAAAAAAAGCGAACCTTTTAGGTTCGCTTTTTACTTATGGTAGCAGCTATATCAGCTGCCAATAAGCGTCTGCAGTAATGTTAGCTGGCTATTTTTTGCATCTAGCTGCTACTTATAAACTAAAGCTATAAACTAAACTGGCCGCGCAGTGTTAGCGCAACTTGTCTAGGGGCTCCTAGGCTCGGGGTACGGGTAAAGTTAGTGGTGATATATTCCTCATCAAACAAGTTCTTACCTTGGAGGTAAAGGCCGATATCTTGCCATTCATAACCGAGTTGCATATTAACCAAGGTACGGCTGTCATTTTGTAGGTCAAATTCCGCATCGCCCTCTTTGAGCCCATTACGATATGGATTAACACGGTTGGGTGCACCGCTGGCATAGTTGGCATTTAAGTTGGCAAAGATACCGCTATCGGCAGTGTAGGTCGCGCCCACATTGCCAGTCCATTCCGGCGCGGTAAATTGTCTACCAGATAGATCGTTAACAATGGCACCTGTTTCAGTAGGAATACTGATGACAAAATCAATAAATTCACTTTTAGCTTGGCCGAAAGAGGCATACAAAGCTAATTCGTCATTCAGTTGATAGTTAAGTTCGACCTCAAAACCTTTAACACTTGATTGGCCCGCGTTGACTGTTTTGGTGTCGTAACGGTTTGGCGACAGTTGCACTGCGACTTGCTGATCACGCCAATCAACATAGAACAGGTTGGCATTGGCCACAAGGTCGCCATTTAACCAAGTTGAACGCAATGAAAACTCATAGTTGTAGGTAAACTCGGGATCATACTCAAATACTTCAGCACGTGCGCCGTTGATGCCGACTCCACCTGAGCGGTACCCTTTCTGGAAGGACACGCTAGTGATTAAATCTTCTGACCAGTTATAACTGACGCCGATCTTAGGCAGCACGGTATTAAAGTCGGTATCTATCTGCGGTGTCATTTGTGAGGCATTGCTTGCTAGATCGGTAAACATCTTGTTGATGCCCGCGATAAGGGGCGAAATAGCCTCGTAAGGAGTGCCAATGTAATTGGCAGGATCTGGCATTTTGTCTTTATTTAAGATGACATATTTTGCACCGTTTTGAGTTTCTTGGCTTTCGTGGTCAAAACGAAGACCAGCAAAAATATCCCATTTATCGGTGACATTCCAAACTCCATCGGCAAACAATGCATAACTTGAAATAGTTTGTTGCGATGATGACAGCTGGCTAGTGTGGGCTGGATTAAATTCGGCATATTGGCCAACAACCAGATCGGCGATAGGTTCACTTAGCCCGTAGCGAGCTTGTAATACATCGCTAGTAAGACCTAAGCGGTTCAGCTTTAAGTTACTCAAGCCATTGGTGTTGTCGTCTATTTCTGTTTTAAAGAAGTAGCCGCCGATCACACCGCTTAAATTGTCGTATTCAAAAGTAAGCCTAAGTTCTTGGCTGAGTGAGTCAGTGGTGTTTTTATAGTAGGTGGAACTACCAGTATCTTCGGGGAACACGCTGCCTGCAAGAGCAAGAAAATCAGAATCCCATTTATAATCAGTATCCACAGCTGACCAAGAGGTATATGAGCCTAAGCTCCAGATATCGTTCAAGTCATAATTGAGTTCCAAAACCAGCATGTTAGCGTTAATGGTTTCGTTTCTTTCATCATTGTTAAAGCTATGACGATTGCTAAATGGATCTTCGCCTTCGGCTATTTCAATGGCGGTATTACCGTAGGTACTATCGGCGTAGGTGTAGCCTAGCTGAGCTGAAAATTCAGGTAACGCCAAAGGTTGATAGAGAAACTTGAGCCTATAGGTTTCATCATCGTGAAAATCAGCGGTCTCATTACGAGTTAGGTTTTCATTGTAACCATCAATTTCTTTTTTCTCACCGCTAAAACGAAAAGCGAGCTCATCTTCAATTAAACCACCGCCAATGGCGACTCCAATCTCTTGTTGGCCATTTTGACCCGCAGTAAGTTGGTATTTACCTTCCCACTCTTGAGTGGGTGTTTGGGTCGTCATGATCACCGCGCCAGCCAGAGCATTGCGACCTTGCAATGTTGATTGCGGCCCGCGCAGCACTTCTATTTGTTTAGCATCCCATGTTGAAAATCCACCACCGTAAATCATCCTCTCCGGCAGAGGAGCGCCATCTACATAAACACTGGCTAAGAAACTATTGCCGCCGCCAGAGACATTAAAGCCATCAATACCACGAATACTAAAACTGCGATTTTCAGAAGTATGAGTATTGGCTGTATTGATCAGCACTTCACGAAAGTCATTAATATTCTCTTGCTCAAGCTGCTTCTCGGTTAACACTGCCACACTGGTGGTTGTTTCTTGGACACTTCTGGCAATCTTTTGCCCAGTGACCATGATCCTTTCAATATTAGTGGTGTCGATTTCACCTGCTTCATCAGCAGAAACTGACAAACAAGCAAACGTAGCGGGAACGAGTACGGCTAAGCGCATTGCACTGGTAATTGAATTTAATTTAGATGAAAACATATTATATGACTCAAATAGTAATGGTTATTGTTTGCATTGGTGCAAAATGGTATCACAACCTACTTGTAATTCGGTAACGTATTTACGATAATAAATACAAATCATTGTCATTTGTATTTACTGGTTGGTTGTATGATCTTTATCGGGATATCTCTTTTATGGATAGGTTGCTTGCTGAGCTATTTATCTTCGAATAAACAGAAGCTTAATAAAAAAAATATTAAAAAATTACCTGCTTGGTCATTGTTTGCTATGTGTATATTACTGGCAACATATTGCTTTACATACCGCTACGGGCTTGTCGTTGCGGCGCTGAACAGTGTATTGCTCATTATGACAATGTGGTTGCTATTGGTGATTGTTTCATCCCATATTAATCACAAGTTAATGCTCGTTGGAACGCTTGGAATTAGTTTGTTTTCAGGTGTTATTTTATTAGGAATTAGATAGTGATGTGGCCTAAATCAATAACGGCATTCTTCGGCGGGTTCGCACTGTCAGTGAGTATTATGTTGAGTTTATATCTGTTAACCCCATTCGCAACGGATGTAAAATTGTTGCTTGGCTTGATTGCTGGATTCCTTATCTGGGTTGGAGCAATGGTTTACTACTTTAGCTATAACAGCGCCAAAGGCTCTGGTATTGCTTGCATTAAGTTACTACTACTTTCAGTGGCGGTTAACACCTTTCTATTTTTGACGAAGTAACCAAAATGAATACTCGAACTTTAAATGCCAAAATGCCAAATACACCACCGAATAAAGTGATTAAAAACTTAACCGAGTCACATAGTTGGATAGGGATAATTATCTCCCCGTTATTGTTTCTTATTTTTTGGGCTGGCGCTGTCACGCTATTTTATGAAGAGGTCAAGCAATGGGCCGTGGCACCGCAATTTCCGGTATCGATGCAACAGCCAGCAATGCCATTGCAGCAGATAGTTGAAGCAAAGTTAGCGATGTACCCCTTTGATTACCAAGAGCATTTGATGGTGCAAATGCCGTCCCACTATGATCCTTACTATAAAGTCTATCTCGACCTTGTTCGCGAAGAGGGTAATGAGGATGATCACGGTGAAGTGGCTTCGCTACTTGTTGATAGCCAATCTGGTAAAACGGTAGCGAATAAAGAAGATTTTTTCTTAGGTGATTTTTTATATCAATTGCACTACAACCTGAACTTGCCGGCGGGCACTTATATCGTAGGGATTATCAGTTTGTTTTTCTTTTTTGCCCTAGCGTCAGGCATTTTTATTCATGCGAAAAAATTGTACCGTCACTTTTTTCAGTACCGCACAGATAAGAATCGCCGAGATAAATTGCTGGATTTACACAATGTGGTGGGAGTGATGACTCTGCCGTTCACCTTGATGTATGCCTTAAGTGGCTTAGTATTTAACTTAGCCATTGTTTACCAAATAGCTTTTGTGATTTTTATCTATCAAGGAGACCAAGATAGCTTATTTAAAGATGCGGGTTTTACTCTGTTTGATGAACAACGCATAGAGCAGCCACTGGATATGACACCGGCCTACAAAATCATCGCCGAGACGAGACAAAGAGATGACTTCAATATCAGTAATGTCATCTTTTATAACTACGGAGATGAGGCAGCCATCATCCAAATTCGAGGAGAAAACCTCTCTCATTTTTCACAAAATGATGAGTTCTTCTATCGCGTTAAAACCGGCGAGTTACTGAATAAAACAGACATCAATAACTACAACGTATTTCGTAAAGGGCGTGAGATTATCGCCACTCTGCACTTTGGCGACTTTGCCGGAGTTGATGTACGTATTCTTTACTTCATATTGTCTATCGCCATTTGCGTGATGATAGTGGCAGGTAATATGCTATGGCTTGATAAACGCAGCTTGCAGCAGAACATATCGGCTCGCAGCATTAGGTTTGTAAGAGGTTTATCGGTGGGTGGGTGTGGTGGTTTAGTCTTGGCGACCGCTGTGGCCTTTTTGTGTGAGCGGATAATACCAGCGTCTATATCTATGCGCTCCGACGTGATGGTCTATGCCTTTGTTATCAGCTTAGTGGCAACCATGTTATTGGCTTATAGAGTGGATAGTAAAAGGCGTTATCTCGGACAGGTGATTTTTGCCACAGTTGCAGTATTAATACTGACCTTACTGGCTGATTGGTTGATGTTTAGTGAGCAGATTATACTGTTATGGCATGATGGCTTTAGAGCTGTTGTTGGTGTTGAAGTGGGAATTTTTCTGTTTATTATTGTTGGTATTTGGGCGATAAAAACTCTGTCTTCCAACAACGAGACAAGGGTGGCCGAATTAACGGCTGAACCCGCTTTAGATTAGCAGTGTGGAGCTAGTGGTTAGATTCATTCCGTTTCAAGCTTCTGAAGAATCGCTCCATCGGAGAATTAATCCAACCACTACCTCGACGACTTATGCTCTGATTTAACTGACAGTGCCACAATAATTGCCTGAAATTGAGTCTGGTACAATACTTTGGTATATAAGCCTCAAACGGTCCGTATTTTTTAACCAATCAAGTTTGAGGTGGCCAATATCCTCTTAACCTTGAACCCATCCAGTACGGCAGTGATGGCAAGTAAAAAAACGCACGTTAGTAATAAAGCCATTACCGCGCCTAAAGCTGCTAGTAGGCTACTTAAAAGCATGGGCAGTTGCAAAATCAGGCGTAATAGGGAATGTTCCCACCTTACCGCGTACACCATCGGTGCCAAAATACTTACGAGACATTAAAAAACTCCAAAAATAAAAAAGTGCCGAAGACGGACTCGCAGGCTCGTCAGAGAGCGGAGAGCGGACTACGTCCTGCTAGGTTCTAGGTTATAGGCCCTAGGTCCTAGCAGCGAAGCGCCCTAGAAGCGCAGCACAATGTTATAAACATTGTGCGTGCTTGAGCAATACACTTTGGTGAGCATCTCTATTTGATAATAAAGGTGGGTTAGTTAACGGCCATTGAATGCCAATAGCGGGGTCATTCCAGGCAATACTCTCTTCAGATCCAGGGCAATAATAATCAGTACATTTGTAAATAAACTCAGCCTGATCGCTTGTTACATAAAAACCATGGGCAAAGCCTTCAGGGATCCACAACTGGCGTTTATTGGCGGCAGATAAGTAAACACCGACCCATTGACCAAAGGTAGGTGAGCCTTTACGAATATCGACGCTCACATCAAACACTTCACCGCCCACGACACGTACCAGCTTTCCTTGAGTGTGTTGTGTTTGATAATGTAAACCGCGTAATGTTCCCTTGTTCGACTTGGAATGGTTATCCTGTACAAAAATGGTAGGCTTGCCTGTCACGAGTGCTTCAAACTGTTGCTGGCTCCACGTCTGCATAAAAAAGCCACGATCATCGCCAAACACGGTGGGCTCTATAATCTTCACATCTGGAATTTGTGTAGTGATGACGTTCATCGTGAATACTCTCCAATGTTGACTAATGCGGCTTGCCAATCACTTTGCACAAGACCAAATTCTTGATTGATTTTATCACAATTTAAACGTGAGTTTGCTGGGCGCTTTGCGGGGAGGGGATAGTCTAGCGTTGTGATAGGGGTAACTTGAATGGGCTGTTTCAATACGCCTTGCGCTACCGCAAGGTCAAAAATTTTTGTCGCAAAAGCATGCCAGCTGACATGAGGAAAACCGGAATAATGGTATATCCCGTAGGCTTGATGACCATCAACGAGCTGTTTCACAATTGTCACTATGGCATTGGCAATATCACCCGCATAGGTTGGGCCGCCAAACTGATCGGCAACAACCCCTATAGACGCTTTGGTTTTAGCAAGACGCAGCATAGTGTTGACAAAATTATGCCCATGCTCAGCAAATGTCTAACTGGTTCTGAGTATAATATGCCGCGAACACGCTCGTGCAACCGCTTGTTCACCAGCGAGTTTACTTCGGCCAGACTCACTTTGAGGTTCGGTGTTATCAGTCTCAACATAAGCGGCAAGACTGTCACCAGCAAAAACATAATCGGTCGAAATATGGACAATAATGGCATTGATTTGATGCGCTGCAACAGCTAGGTATTTAGGGCCATCACGATTAACTGCATAGGCCAATGCGCTTTCTTGTTCCGCGTTATCAACTGCGGTATAAGCAGCTGCATTGATAATGATATTGGGTGAAAACTCAGCAATAACCTTATTGACCTTAATAGGGTCTGTTATATCAAGCTGATCACGATCTAATGCAAACAAGGTGACATCTGGTAGAGTACTAAGTTGCTTAACTAAACACCTAGCAATTTGGCCATTTTTACCTGTGACCAATATGTTCATACTTAAGCCTCGTAAACCGAACCAGCTAAATTCGCTAAATATTGACCATCGTTGCTGCTTATCATCGGTGCAGACAATTTAGCAAGAACATCCGTACTTAACCAACCGTTGCGCCAGGCTATTTCTTCTAAACAGGCCACTTTAAGCCCTTGCACATTCTCTATAGTACGCACAAAAGAAGACGCTTCGTGCAAGCTATCATATGTGCCTGTGTCTAACCATGCAAAACCACGACCAAGCAACTCTACCTTCAAGTTACCCTTGGTTAAATACATTTCATTTAACGTGGTTATTTCTAACTCGCCGCGATGTGATGGCTTAACTTGTTTTGCCATTTCAACAACGCTGTTGTCGTAGAAATATAAACCCGTCACAACATAATTTGATTTAGGTTTAGCGGGCTTTTCCTCTATCGATATAGCGTTCATATTGACATCAAGCTCGACCACACCAAATCTTTCAGGGTCTTTAACTTGATAGGCAAATATTGTGGCGCCACCGTCCTTGCTAGCGGCATTCTGCAATATTTTACTGAAGGATTGCCCATAAAAGATGTTATCACCTAACACCAAGCAAACACTGTCTTGTCCAATGAATTCTTCGCCAATTAAAAATGCCTGCGCTAAACCGTCTGGTGATACTTGTAATGCATAACTCAACTGAATGCCGAAATCAGAACCATCACCGAGTAAACGTTTAAAATTTTCGCTGTCTTCTGGAGTGGTAATAACCAATATGTCTCTTATCCCAGCCAGCATTAATGTTGACAATGGATAGTAGATCATTGGCTTGTCATACACGGACAATAACTGTTTGGATACCCCTCTCGTGAGTGGGTATAAACGAGTCCCTGAGCCGCCCGCTAAAATAATGCCTTTCATGTGTAAATAAGTTCCTAGATGAAAAGGCCCTAGGTTTTGGATCATAAATCTAGGACAACAGATCAATAATTGCAGTAATGAGATTAAATGCCTAACGGCTCGCCTTTGTAAGTTCCATCTTGGACATGTTGACACCAATCTTGATTCGTTAAATACCACTCGATGGTTTTACGTAAACCCGTTTCAAAAGTTTCTTGTGGTTGCCAGTTCAATTCATTACTGATTTTACTCGCATCAACGGCATATCGTCGATCATGGCCGGGGCGGTCTGTCACATAAGTGATTTGCTCAGCGTAAGGCGTGTCTTTAGGCACTAGAGCATCTAAGATGGTGCAAATAGTCTGTACCACTTCTAAATTCTGCTTTTCGTTATGCCCACCAATATTATAGGTCTCACCGACTTTGCCACTGGTGACCACTTTATAAAGTGCGCGGGCATGATCCTCAACGTAAAGCCAATCACGAATTTGATCACCTTTACCGTAGATAGGAAGCGGCTTGCCTTCTAGCGCATTAAGGATCACCAATGGGATCAATTTTTCAGGAAAGTGATAAGGGCCGTAGTTGTTAGAGCAATTAGTCACCACAGTAGGTAAGCCGTAGGTGCGTAACCATGCTCTCACTAGGTGGTCACTTGATGCTTTTGATGCAGAATAAGGGCTACTTGGCGCATAAGCAGTGTTTTCAGTAAATAATGCTAACGCTTCATTTGGACTATGGCCTTGCAACTCATCTGGGTGAGGCAAATCACCGAACACTTCATCGGTAGATATATGATGAAAGCGAAATGCTTGCTTAGCGTCAGATGACAAGGTATTCCAATACTCTCTCGTCGCCTCAAGCAGCATATAAGTGCCAACGATATTGGTTTGGATAAAGTCTGATGAACCAGTGATGGAGCGATCAACATGAGATTCTGCTGCGAGGTGCATTACGGCATTTGGCTGATGCTGTTTAAACACTCGGTCTAATTCCGCACGATCGCAAATATCGACTTGCTCGAAAACATATCGATCACTTGACGCTATACTCGCTAACGATTCAAGATTACCTGCATAGGTCAGTTTATCAGCATTAATGACGTTATCTTGAGTGCTATTGATGATATGGCGCACTACTGCAGAGCCGATAAAACCAGCGCCACCTGTGACTAGAATTTTCATTAAAATGCTTCCAAGATCTGTTTAATGACCTAAATATCAGTCCGACATAACTTTAATGGATAATTATAACGGAAATCACGGCGTTGAGGCGGATGAAGTGTGTCAAAAACGGATAGTCTATTTATGGGTTGCGATACCCAATCAACCTTAACTATCTGATTGACTGAATCAAACCCCATATAAATTGAGATGTAAAATAACGAATGTAACCGAACGGTATACTCAATTTACGCCTTAAAAAACACTTTAAATGCCATTAAAAAGTGATCACTGAAACGAGGCATTACAAGCATTAAAAAAGCAGCAAATAGATTGCTGCTTTTTTATAATCAAATAGCGGTGGTTAATCACCTAACCGACGCGAACTAAACGCTAACGTCATAGCTTAACTGCGCGCCTAGACAATGCTGTCCGCTCTTGTTAGGCGCGAACTGCATTAGCGATATGCTCTGCTTGTACTAGTGACATTTCAGGATCGGTTGATTCAACCATTACACGAATAAGCGGTTCGGTGCCAGATTTACGTAATAATACTCTGCCATTTTCGGCAAGTATTGCTTCGGCTTCAATCACTGCTTGTTTTACGGCTTCTGATGCTAATATCTCATCAGCATTGTTAGCGGTTAATCGAACATTGAGCAGTACTTGAGGTAACTTTTTCATACCCGATACTATCTCGGCCAACGATTGCTCGGAATGTAATACCGCTTGCAGCACTAATAACGACGCCACTACCGCATCACCCGTAGAGGCATGGTCAAGATGTAAGATATGCCCAGAGCCTTCGCCGCCAATGCGCCAGCCAGTCTGTTTTAATTGTTCAACGACATAACGGTCGCCCACTTTGGCGCGTTTAAACGGAATATCCAGTGCTTTTAAGGCAATCTCAAGGCCGAGGTTAGACATTAACGTGCCAACCACACCGCCTGCCATTGTGCCTTGCTGTTTAGCCGATTTGGCTAAAATATACAAAATTTGGTCGCCGTCTACTATGTGGCCATTGTGATCAACAAACATAACCCGATCAGCATCACCGTCCATCGCAATACCTAAATCAGCTTCATGTGCCATCACAGCCGTTTGCAAACTGTCTAAATGGGTCGCGCCGCAACGGTCATTAATGTTAACCCCATTAGGTTTATCATTAATGCTAATCACCTCAGCACCTAACTCACGGTACACATTGGGCGCAATATGATAAGCCGCACCATTAGCACTATCCACCACAATTTTAAGCCCTGCTAAGGTTAAGCCTTTAGCAAATACCCCTTTGCAAAACTCAATGTAACGACCTGCCGCGTCATTAATACGCCTTACTTTACCCAAATCTTCAGACGCCACACACTGCATAGCATTATGATTAAGGGCTTGCTCTAACAGCGCTTCAATGGCGAGCTCTTGTTCATCATTTAGCTTAGTGCCATCATTGGAAAAAAACTTAATGCCGTTATCATAAAAAGGATTATGTGATGCACTAATCACCACACCCGCATCCGCTCTAAAGGTCGAGGCTAAATACGCCACCGCTGGCGTTGGCATAGGGCCAACGAGTGCCACGTTTACGCCCGCAGCTGATAGCCCAGCCTGCATAGCCGATTCAAACATATAACCGCTACTGCGGGTATCTTTACCAACCAACACTTCTTGGGTACCAGTAGACGCTAAAACCTTACCCGCCGCCCAACCCAACTTCATTGCAAAATCAGGGGTGATCGGAAACGTCCCTACTTTCCCACGCACACCATCGGTGCCAAAATACTTACGAGACATAAAAACTCCAATATAAAAAATTTAAGTACCTAGGGCGTGACTTCGTCACTGCTAGGTTCTAGATTCTAGGAACTCGCAGGCTCGCCAGAGAGCGGACTGCGTCCTGCTAGGGTCTAGGAATAGAGTGCCTGCGGCTGCTAGAGTCGGACTTCGTCCTGCTAGAGTCGCTTCGCTATGCTGTTTTCTTTTATAGCCTCTAGCCGCGAAGCGTCCTAGCAGCGCAGCGCTCTAGCCTCTAGGCTTTTAGCCAATTCAAAAAAGCAAAAAACCAACTACACAAGAGTTGGTTTAAAAGTACATGATAATTAAGTGTTATTGATCAAGCAGCATCTTCTCAACGCTTTGTTTGAAGTCTGCGCCTAGCTTTGCATCGCGTAGACCATATTCAACAAAAGCATTCATATAGCCTAGTTTGTCACCGCAATCGTGCGACTTACCGGTCATGTTAAAAGCTTCAACCGTGTCTTGCTCAATCAGCATATCAATGGCGTCAGTTAACTGAATTTCATCTCCGGCTCCGGCAGGCGTTTTCGCCAGTAAACGCCAAATCTTTTCAGACAACACATAGCGGCCCACTACGGCTAAATTTGACGGTGCTTCACCAACATCAGGTTTTTCAACCATAGCTTTAATTTTAGCAGAATCACCTGGGGCGATATCTACACCACCACAATCAGCAATCCCGTATTTATTCACATCTTCTTCAGGTACTGGGGCCACCATAATTTGGCTGGCAAATGTCGCTTGATAGCGCGCTATCATCGCAGCTAAGTTTTCAGTTTTTTGATTAGCGGTATATTCATCTAACACCACGTCGGGTAATACAACTGCAAATGCATTATTGCCAATACATGGGTAAGCACACAACACCGCGTGACCTAAGCCTTTGGCTTCACCTTGACGCACTTGCATAATCGTCACGTCTTTAGGACAAATCGCTTGCACTTCTTCAAGCAACTGACGTTTTACGCGCTTCTCTAAAGTGGACTCAAGCTCATAGGATTTATCAAAGTGGTTTTCAATGGCATTTTTACTGGCATGAGTCACCAGCACAATCTCTTTCACACCGGCAGCAACACACTCATTGACAATATATTGAATAAGCGGCTTATCAACCAATGGTAACATTTCTTTTGGGATCGCTTTAGTGGCTGGCAACATACGGGTACCAAGACCAGCAACAGGAATAACAACTTTCATTTAAAATCCTTGTCAAAATGAGCCTAAATCTAATATTTAGATTCAGGCTAACCCTATAGTTAGTGATTAATTAGCGATGAATTAAATGCATCAAAGTCATAATAGAATTTAAGATGCAAAACTAATGACTTTTTTGGCAGCGGCAAGATTTTTAGCTTTTTGCTGATAAACTAAATCACAAATACCATCAGTAGGCGCAAAACCTGTAGGGGTTTTGAGTAAAATGTCACGAATAGCTTCATGATTAAATTCATGACAAGCCAAATCTAAACGATCTAAAATCACCGAATAATCAGCCCATGTTAAATACAATTCATTTGCAGTCATAATCCGTTCATGTTCAGTACCCGTTACATCATCACCAATAAGCAGTTCTTCGTATAGTTTCTCACCAGGGCGTAAACCACTAAACTCGATTGAAATATCACCTTCTGGGTTTTTATCACTGCGAACTTCATAACCACTTAAGCGGATCATTTTTTCAGCTAAATCAACAATCTTTACTGACTTACCCATATCCAGCACAAATACATCGCCGCCCTTGCCCATGGCTCCAGCTTGAATAACTAATTGTGAAGCTTCAGGTATGGTCATAAAGAAACGAGTAATTTCAGGGTGTGTGACCGTAACCGGCCCCCCATTAGCGATTTGAGTTCTAAACAAAGGCACCACTGAACCCGATGAACCGAGCACATTACCAAAGCGCACCATACAAAAACGCGTTTTATTTTGCTCACGAGATAACGCCTGTAATACTAATTCTGCCATGCGTTTAGTCGTACCCATCACGTTGGTCGGACGCACGGCTTTATCCGTTGAAACCAGCACAAATTTCTCAACCTTTGCTGCAATCGCCGCTCTAGCGGTATAAAGCGTACCAAATACATTGTTACGCACGCCTTCAACCACATTATGTTCAACTAAAGGTACATGTTTATACGCAGCAGCATGATAAACCGTTTGTACCCCAAACGACTGCATAACAGCTTGTACTCGATTTTCCCGCTGAACAGAACCCATAATAGGTAAAATTCTAACATCTAGTCCGAGCTCTTTTGCTGTGGCATTTAATTCACGATCAATGGCATATAAGGCAAATTCAGACAACTCGAAAAGAACTAACTTTCTAGGCGACTGCTTTAAAATCTGTCGACATAATTCAGACCCAATTGAACCACCGGCACCCGTCACCATGACCACTTTATCTTTAATATTGGCAGACAAAAGGTCTTCGCGAGGATTTACTGCGTCACGGCCAAGTAAGTCATCAATTTCCACTTCTTTAATATCACTATAAAGCTTGGTGCCATTAACTAAATCGGCCATTGCGGGAATGGTCAATATTTGGATGGCTAACGGTTCGAGTCGAGTGAGTATCTCTTGGCGCTTTGCACGACTAGCACTTGGCATAGCAAGTAACACTTTAGTTGCCGATTTTTGTTTAATCAATTTACGGATTATAGAAGGCGAATGAACATGAACACCTTGAATAACAGTACCATGCAAGCACACATCGTCATCAACAAAGGCAAATGGATAATATTCGTGACTTTGTACTAATGAGGTCAATAACTGCCTACCACTCACGCCAGCACCATAAATAATCACCGCCTCGCCACTGCGCTTCATTCCAGAACCGACAATAGATCGAACGATCGTTCTTGAACCGCCAATAAACACAAGTGAAAATGCAGCATAAATCAGTGGAACAGTGCGGGGGATATTCGCTTCAGCATAAAAAGACACTAGCACTAGTGAAATAGTTGAAACAGTAATACCGACTAAAATAGCTACCAGGGCTTGTAATCCCATGTAACGAAGCACTGCACGGTACAAACCTAATTTAGCAAAGGCGACTAAACTGATCGGCATAACAACTAAAATAACAGACCAAAAGGTACTGTTACTCAATACACTGATATCATCAAGTCGAACTAAAAGGGCGCCCCAAAAAGCACAAATTAAAAATACCGAATCGATCGTTAAACTGACCAAACGTTTTTGATTGCGGGGTAAAGAAAATATACGTTGCAAAAAATCCATTTTTAGCTCCAAATTAATCAATTTCATAATGTATTACATCTTACAACACGGCTAGACTACGGGAAAAATGAGCTGGGTGAGTTTAGCACAAGATGCTTTTATCTCTGTGCAATAAGGCGTAAAGCTAATGATAGCGTTAAGCCAGTTAAAACTATCATAGCAAATAACGACTCAACAACCTTTTGATAAATGATGAAAGAAGCCGCTGAGACACCTTTTTCACTGTTTCGGTGACATTGAGACACAGTGAAGGCAAACAACCCTAATCAGGTTAATCACTTAGCAACTGTTCACCAATAGATAGACCTATTTTACAGCATCGCCAGAACCACTACCCGTGACCGTCATCAAGATGTATTTAAAATAGTTTTTGATATTCAGCGTATCAATCATCTGCTTGTCTGTTTGAGCTAAAAGCTTTGGCGTTGACATATCAATATTTTGAACTTGTGCTAACCCCGTCACGCCAGGCAATACATCATAAACACCTAATGTATCACGCTCTTTAATTAACTCTTCTTGATTAAAAAGATTAGGACGAGGACCAACTAAACTCATTTCACCTTTAACCACGTTAATCAGTTGTGGTAACTCATCAATTTTAGTTTTACGCAGAAAATCCCCCAATTTTGTAATCGAAGCATTACTGGCTAAGTGACTAGCTACTGATTGTGTTTCAACCGACATAGTACGAAACTTTATCAATTTAAACGGTTTTTTATTTCTGCCTACACGAGTTTGAACAAAAATGGGTGAACCAGTATCAAACATGCCAATAAAGGTAACAACCAGTAAAACAGGCCATAAAAGAAGTAAACCGAAGAATGCAGCAAAAAAATCTAATACACGAATCATTTTGTTTTCTCAGAAAGTGAAGCCATTGCTTGCTTCATTGTGTAAGGGGGAGTCCAGCCTAAAACTTCCTGAGCATTAGATGAATCCACCTGTAAATTACCTAGTAATTGTTCCACCATTGCGGATTTACCCATTAAACGAGCAGATAACCTCATAAGACTAACAGGAAAAGGAAGTTGAATTAAATTTTTATTTAACCCCCCTGCTATCTCATTAGTGAACTCTTTAATAGAAACAGTTTCACCATCAGAAGCTAAAAAAGTATGACCTGCTGCATTTGGATGCTTAGCACAAGTTATTAGTAAGCTGGCCAAATTTTGAACGTAAATAAAGTCTCGCTTATTACTCGCCAAACCAAAAGGTAAGAATGGTAATAGATGAACAAGCTTGGTTAACGAACCAAAGCTGCCAGGAGCTTGTGCACCGTAAACTAATGTAGGTCGTACAATTACGAGCTCTAAAGCAGTTTCACGAGCTAACTCTTTTAAAGCTAGTTCAGCATCCAACTTAGATTTAGCATAGGGATTGTGTGGTTCCGGCAAACTCAAATTTGAAAATGGCTTGTCTAATGTAGACAAACCATTGACACCAATAGAGCTGACAAAGACAAACCTTTTCACATTATGTTTTAATGCATTTCTAGCTAATTTTAAAGTATTTTCAACATTGACACTCTGCAACTCTTCGAAGTCGATGTGCTTTTTATGTGCAATACTAGCTAAGTGGATTATTGCATTGATATCTTTAAAATAATTTACCGTTGAATCAGTATCAAGAATTTTGGACAAAATGATAGTTTTACTATTTTTTGACTCAATAACGGGTTTTCGAACCGCTACAGTGCACCGATAGTCTAGTAGCTCATTTACATGAGAACCAATAAAGCCAGTTGCCCCAGTTAACAAAATATGTTCAGGTTCATGAGAAGTTAGATAACTATTCACTGCAAAAACCTCAGGTTATGTTCAAAACAGAATAAATCCAACTACGTAGCGAATACTTCAAGCGGGACTCGTGACTAAGAGGCGTATATTTCATGTTAATAAAATCATCTGGAATATGAGGGTTAATCCTGTCAATCACCAAAATATTTCTTTCATCAAAAAAATCATAACTTCTAACATCGCAGTTAGTCGTTATAAGTTTCTTTTCTAAGCCCAGCATTTCTAAAGAACGCATCGTCAACCCCTTTTGGGCTGGATGTTGAATATCGATGACTGCGTTAGACTGTAAAAAAATAGTCTTTATTTCAGTTTTTGACATAGGCTTGAAAGAAACCTCGGAATAAGATATAAAATCATACTCTTTAGTAAACAGTTTTTTTAGGATAAATAACAGTTTGCTAGGACAATAATAAAAACTAAATGTTTTAACTCCTCGATCTTCGAACTGCTTCATAATCTGTTTAACTAACTTAACTCTATCACTATGCACTGTGCCAACAAAAGATACTGAGTAAAGCTGTTCGTGAATTAATTCATTATAGCTGGCATTGAAGTCATTGTTAAAAAAAAGAGGTAAAAACTGAATGTCAGTGTTTATCGATTTATCACCAGGATCAAATGAAATAATATGATCAAAAAATGGCAACAATTTTCTTGCATTAGCTTTGTTACCAAATGAGTCCCACATGTATAAAATAGAAATAATGTTCGGGTTAATAGCTTTGAGTTCACTTACAAAACTGGTCCCTATCGTTTCAGGTGATATGACCAATAGGTAGTCATATCTTTTATTAACACTTTGCTTCAGTATACTTTCAAAATAACGACTAATATAACGCCGCATAATAAACTTCAAGTCTAGCCTATTTATTATTTTAGCAATGGAAGACTTAAAAGGCCTTTCGTCAAAATAGTCAACCTCGATACCTAGCGCTACCATTTCTTTAACAATATCAAGCTCGTAACCGAAGAAAGAAGGAACTATCAGTAAAACTTTTTTATTCTTTAACATAAGGTAAGCATCGCATATAACAGTTCGTAATTAATATAAAAATTTCCACAAAAAAGGTTACCATTATAAATAAGTGTTAAAAATATGAATAAACTAAGCTTAATGCTTTATAAACTCACCTTTAGAATTCGTCCGTTCCCATGAATTACTATCGATATTATATCGTTTTACAATTTTAGCCGGGATGCCAACTATCACACAATAATCAGGAAACTTACCACGAACAACCGAGTTAGCACCTACAACACAATGTTTACCAAGAGTTGTACCAGCTTGTATTATTGCTCCGAACCCAATAAAGCAACCTTCGCCAATTGAGGTCGAACTAATTAGATTAGGTTGTTCAAGAACAGACAAATGGATGTTCTTATATTCATGATCGATATTAGTTACAACTACGTTCCCAGTGATTACAGTATCAGAGCCTATATTCAATTCACCACCGGAAGTAGCATGAAAACCTTGTCCTATAGTAACATTATCATTGATATTGATATAAGCATTCTCACCATGTACTTCTATTCTTGAATTAGGGAATATCCTAACCTTCCGACCTATTCGAATATTTTTGATACCGAGTAATATTATAGGTTTCCCTAAATAACCAGGAAACTTTATATTTTTATAATAAATAGATAAAACAAATAACCTAAAAGCCCAAAAAAATTTAGGGTACACCATTATAAATCCCCTTTAGGTTTACTATTCACCCTCCGAATATAAGAGGAAATAAGTAATCTTCTAACATATTTTAAATAACAAAAAACTCTCAAAAAAACATAAAAAAATATACTTATCTTTTTACTATTATACAACTTCAAGAGAGTATACTGAACACCTTTTTCCATCGCCAATAAGTTCGCTGATAAGCCAGACTCACCAAAATTATGTTTATTACCACCGGTTACAACTAACGATTCTGACATATAATAAAAATCATATTCAAAACAAATCCTGATCCATAAATCACCATCTTCAGAGTGAGTCATAGTTTCATCATAACCACCAACTCTATCTAATACTGATTTCTTGACCATTGCTGTGGAAGTTTGCGGAAACATCTTAATCAACAGCTCTTTATAACAAGCCTTATGTAATTTATTAATTTTATTACCGTAAAGACTTAGGATTTCATCATTCCTAGCACAACCGATAAAGTCTATATTGAATGCTGAATTGTTGATAATGAGTATCTGCTCAGCTAATTTATTATCAGCCCAGACATCATCGGAATCGATGAAAGCAACCCAATCATATTTAGCTTTACTTATACCTAAATTGCGAGAACTCGAAACCCCACTATTTTCTTTAAATATATAAGTTATATCCATATGTTTATTTTCATATATAAACTGTGTTATTAACTTTTCACTATCATCTGTCGATCCGTCATTTATGATTATCAACTCTACATTAATATCTGATATATCTTGGTTTTTTACGGATACCAATGTAGCTAAAATTGTTTTCGAAGCATTATACACAGGTAGGATGATAGTGATCATTTAGAATAAACCCTTAAACTTTGATAAAATGTTACTTTGATTCCAAACACTTGCTTTAGAAAATCCATGAAGAGACATTTTTTCTCTCAATGATTTATCACACATTAAAGAATATAGTTTGATTTTAAAGCCTTCAAAATCATTCAAGTCAACGAGTAACCCATCAAGATTATCGTCAATTATATCCCGGGGGCCAGAAGGACAATCAAAACTCACTACAGGCAACCCGAAAGACAAAGCCTCTAAGACAACCATTCCAAAACCTTCACTGCTTGATGTCAGTACAAAAATAGAAGCATCCGAATAAATTGTTTCAATATCTTTCCTAGGAGGCACTAACTTAACAGAGTTAGATAAATCCAGTTCTTCAACGAGAGAAATAATTTCATATTCTAACTCACCAGTACCAACCAGAATCAATTCCCACTCGTCTATGTGATCTTTTTCCTTTATTAACTCGGACCACATTCTGATTAAAGCTAACTGCTGTTTATCAGCCGTAAATCTTCCGACATTAATTACTTTTTTTACGTCATTCTTGCTAATAGAGTAAGGTAATGCAGGCCGAAGATGTGGGATATAAACAGCAGGATACCCGCTGTTCATATAATAATCAAAATCAGTTTTCGTTGGTATCATATAAGAATGAGAAAATTTATACCCAACCTTAAGGGCCCTGTAGATGATATTATAGTTAACTCTTGCTCCATGCTCAGATGCGATAATTTTATTGTTGCATCTACCTGTAAGAAAACACTCCCAAAAAGATACTGGAGTTGTGACATAAATATAGTCAAAATTGCACCTATAAAATAGCGCCCTTAACTTATATGCCGAAACGAACAAGTTCCTCAATAAGCCTAAACCTCTCGAAAATCTTGACCTCATATTCAAGTCTAGTGCGCAATTTAAACTTAATACTTCAATCCTTTTATCTAAGTAATAAAAAGATTCACCATTGTCTTTAACAAGCAAAGTTATTTCATAATCGTTACATAACTCATTAGCTAAAGTAGAGACTACTCGCTCAATACCTCCAGCGGGCTTCATACTACTAATATACAAAATTATTTTTTTCATTTTTATTACTATTTATAAGAGGGAATGAACAGGTTCAAAGTATACCTTCAATATATTTGTACTCAAAAGCTGGTAGATTTGCGTATACCATAATCTTCAGGTAGACAAGTAAGAAAATAACAATTGCCAATAATGATACATTAGCGTGACGATTTAACTTCGACAATATGAGCACGACTAAAACTGATTCAAAAATAAGGAAATAACTAGTAAGCCTTACGGTTACATCTTGAAGAACTGGATAGCCAACAGTATACGCAAGGAAACCAAAAACATAAATATTAAATACAAACAAAGCAGTTTTGTCACTTTTCAACTTGCTGAAAAATATAATGGACAAAATAATAGGGTAAACTCTACGAACGATACCTATGAGATATGAAGTAAATGAGAACTCATTATAAGACTCTGACAAATACATTGCAGCCCCCTTAATTTGATTAAGGAAAACCATACTTTCTAATTTAAAATTAACGATATAGGAAAGTAATAAAACACCTAAAAACAGAAACGAAAGATGCTTGGAATCATATTTAACATTCAATTTAGATATTGGGTAAGCTAGAATAAATACAAATGCACTCTTATGAAAAAGAATTGCCAATGAAAGTAAAATAAAAAACCTAATAACATATCCATTAATGACATAGTATGCAGCTAATAAGCAAATAGAGAGGGCGACACCCTGCCTAAGACCACTAATATTAAAGTACATATACATATCACAGAATATAATTGAAAAAGCAATTACAACAAAACCTGTTGGCACAAATTTTGATATAGAAACATAATAAAATGACAATGAAAAAAAACCAATTAGAAATAAAAAAGAATTAAAACTAAGCCCTAGATAACTTACAGAGCTAGAAAACAAGTAATAACCTAACTCTACATGACTCTTATATTCTAATGGAGAGTTAAACATAATTAAATAATTAGAAGTATCTTGACCTACATCGCCCCTTAAGCTAGTAAAAAGCAGAACAAATATAAATGAGAAAAAAATAGGGACATATCTTGAAACCAGTAGGTTGAAGCGTTCTAGGATCCAAAACAGAATTAACAAAATGAAAATAATATGGTATGTAATCATTATTACTACCTAAAAAAATAATAAAACAGTTCGAATAAGTGCACAAAATAGATATCAAAATAAGAAATTTATATGCCAAAAATTGGTGACATGCTGTAACAGTACTCTAAAAATGGCTGAAGAACAAAAAGAGTATTTTACAATTTTAGCTTTGAATTAACTACAACTTCATTTTCAACAATAGACAGAAGCCCAGAAAAACCAATACATCTTTAAAGAACTCTCCTACAAGGCTAAATCATCGTATCAAACGGATATTAATAGCAGATAAAAAATTATACAACTAAAATGAAAATATTATATTTAGAAAAAATCACCCGCCCTAAACTAAGTGAATCGTTAGAAAAGCTAGAGATTTAGACTTATTTACTTCTAACTTAGCATTAACTGTACTCCAATCTATAATTTCGTCAGAGATATTATCACCAATAATACGACTTTCAAGACCAAACATCTTCAAGAGAGAGAAAAATCTATCAGCACCGCGCTTTCGGTTAATATAACAATGGAATGGCTTATTAAAAATAATACAAAATACACAGCCGTGAAAAGAATCTGTAATGACATGCTTTGCGTTATAGATTGAGCCAATCCATTTTTCCATAGATATAACGTCAGCCGAAGCATTACCATCATTTATTTGTCTCATGGACAATTTCTTATTCTTAGCAAATTTTTGAATGGCATTAGTTTTAACTTCATCAGAATCTAAAACGTAAGCAAATAATTCGTTATTATTTGAAAGTTCTGTTTTATCTGCAGCGATTATATCTAAGTAGTAAGATGACGATATCATCATTGTAGGATCTAAAACATGTATTGAGTCTACGGAAAAAGTTTCTTTACAAACGTTAACACCACTCTCTTCTCTTACTGATACACCAGAGAATCTATTTAGGTTTTTTTTATGGAACTCTATCTGTTGACTATCACCTTGATATCGATCTGCTCCAAAAGAGGCCGCATAAGATAGTTTAATAACATCATCTTTAACAAAACCAAGTGAATAATCATTATCAAAGTGTGTATAGCCCATTTTTGCAAAAACTTGATCACTACCAACTACACATGCATCAAAGTTATTATTTCGAAAATAATCTTTAAGATCTTGGCTATTATAAATTGGGTCAGTTTTTGGACTTATATACACATCGACGAACTTAGCTAGTTCTTTATTTTTCAAAGTAAGTGTAACATTTTTGAAACGACTCATGAAAAATAAAAAATATTTCTTAATTATAAATTTACTTATCGACTTTAATTTACTTTCTGATTGAAAATTAACTAGTACAGGTTCATGACCTAAATCCTCTAACAACCTCATCATAGCAAACGCTTGAATAATTCCACCATAATTATTAATTAAAGGAAAAGTGATTACTGCAACTTTCATTTTAAGACCTTAAATATTAGAAATTGATATTTTAAAAATTCGATCATAACCCAAAATAGAAAACTTTTTTATTAAAGAGCTAAATAAAAACATTTTTAGGTTTCTCTTTTAAAGACCTTATCCAACAAGCCTTTGAATCCTTTGTTTTTTATAGCCATTACGTAATAAACTAGTTTATATTTAAAATTCAAACCATTCATTTTATTAGAAAAATAATTCAAATCTTTACGCTTAACAGCCTCTTGATAAATACTATGTGACTGTTCTGCTATATCCATCCTTAAGTTTTGTACTTTACCTCGTAGATAAGTTATTTCATTAGATTGCGAAACACGATTTTGAGGAAACCAGATATTTTTCTTTTTCTGACTAAGTGACCGATAAGCTAATTCATCATGAGTATGTCTATAATGCGCAGATTGAGAGGAAAAGATCTTATCAACGCCGACTGGCTTCATGCTTAATTTATTAGTCTCTATTGAATTAAGTAAAATCCTACTTATAGCTTGGTCCCTTACAATAACGATATTATTTCCACCACTATCTGAGGTGTATTCAGGAAGCCAAGCATCACCGATAACGATATCTGCGGTCTCATTAAAAACATCATCAGTAAAATCTGAAGCTAATGGTTTAAAATAACCTAAACCCCAATTTTGTCCATCTAACTCAGATTTGGCTTTAATTACAGTAGATAGTTTACCATTTATATAACCAGTCATACTTATTGCATAAGAGTCGGCGGGTCTGTCAGCGAGCTTATGCCTGAAGTCTATTGCCTTCAAGTTCCCAGGCTCTATACCAACTTGCCACCCCATATACTCGGAAAACTTTGAGCTTTTCTGATGACCACATATTAACCCTACAGTAAAAGCTATACTTTCGTTAATGATGGGGTCATATAAACAAACAAGTCTAATAGCTTTGATAAAACTGGGAATACCAACGATTGCATAACGCCCTTTGTTTTCTTTTATTATGTTAAGGACTTCTGATAACTCAACTGGATAATACTTTGTTTTTGCTCCTTCTAAAACTTCTTCGACCGTTCTAGAAATTTCGTACTTGTATAATATTTTAGAGTTTTTATCACTATTATTCTTAACATGGATGACGCCATCAATTTCCCCTTCATCCAGTAATGCCTTAAATATCCATGTGCCCATCCCACCTGAACTAGCATTTTTACGGTAATCGCCTTCAACTACATGCCCAACATACAGGGAATCATAGTATCCAACTCGTTTATCATAACAAATGTCCTCTACTTTAGAATATAATTCTTCAGCTATAAAACTTTCATTATTTGTCGCATTTAAATAAGGTGAGACTTTTTCAACTAAAGGGTTTAATATAAAATCTTCAGGAGCATTAATCAACTCTTCGTATAATCCAAAATCGTTGAGTCTAATTTTTATTTTGGGTTCAACAAATGCAGTAACTCCGCTAACTTCGCTGTAAATCCGTTTTTTATTAAACTCTCTTACATTCATTACTTTCTCTCACATTCTATGTAACAACTTAAAAATTAAATTATTGAATTAAAAATACATAAACCACAATTAAAAGGCATACAGTGTAGCATTTAGCATACTCAATATAAACAATCAAAAAAACGTCTTGTTGGTAATACTTTTAATAATCCCTTTTTCATACTCATTCATCACGCACAGGTATAAAGTAACAAAGACAATAAAAATAAATATTGGAATGTTAAAAACCAACTTAAAAATTGAATCTATTTCAATTAATTGGATATACATAAAAAACAAGAAAAATACACTGAGCATAACTAAAATAACTATCGAAATTTGTTTCCAGAAACTGAGTATGTTAAGGCCAATATATTTATAGTAGACATTCATTATAACGCCATTTAATAAAAAGAATGTTATAGAGATAGAAATTGCTACCCCCCAATAACCATATTCATTAGTTAACAACAACGACATTAAAATTGTAAAAAAAGACATAATAAGTGAAGACATGGCTCTAAATACAAACTTATTTTTTGCCTTTAATATACTTAACCCCAAATTTTGCATAAGCGGTATAGATAATGGGACCATTATAATTAGAGTTAAATAGTAAGCATCTTCGTATTCTTTTCCAGCCCAGAAAACCACAAAAACTTTCCCAAAAAGTGCAAAGCCGAATAACACTAACAAAACTATATATGACTGGAGACGTCCAATTTTAATCATTTCCAGAGACAAATCATTATCTGTTGCTCCGTCAGAAATCATTTTTGAAACCTTTGGTAACAACACATTACTAACCGCTGTAGATAACATAATAAATGTTGTATTAAACAAGAGTGCTATTGAATAAACAGCAACTTCACTAGTACCTCTATAAGCGCCAACAACCAATTGACCAAAATTCCAATTAACTTGGTCAACAATAGTAGCGATAAAAACAAATATAGAATAACTAAATGCTAGTTTAAATACTTTAACGTCAAACTGTCCAAAACCAACACTTATACTGACATGTTTTCTAAAGTAAACATATTGAACAAACAGAAATAGCAAATTAACTATTGTAACTGAAGCAATCATAGCTATCGTTCGGTATTCAAAAAATATAGCAACTATAGTTAGAAGAGGAATACTTAAAGCTCTTATAATACTTAACCCATTTATAAATATGAATTTCTCATAAGCAGTAAGTATTGTTCTAAACATATTTCCAGGTATTGAAATCGCTATGTTGAAAGCAAGTATTAATATTAAAATTTTAAAAATACCAACCTCACTTTCACTCATTGACTTAGCAAAAATAGTGTCAGAAAGATAATAAAAAACTACCATTCCTATAACAGATAAAAAACTTATGAATAAATAGGATGTGAAAACTGTACTATATAAAACTTCTTGACTTTTTCGTTCGTTATTTATTATATACTTTGAAGTTAAAACTACTATTGCATTACCAAACCCAAAATCTAACAAGGCCAGATAAGTCAAGATACTCATAGCTAACGCATACAAACCGTATTCAGACTGTCCTAAATATTTTAGTATAAAAGGTGTATAAATTAGCATAACAAATGTATTAAGAAAGATATTTACGTACGTGAGAACAACACCGAATTTTCGCTCACTCCTAGCCATTTCATTCCTTAACTATTCTTATTATCAAAGTATAGCTTAAAGTCACACACCATTTTATTTAAATTATCAACAACACTTACTGGTTCATAATTGATAAAACTTTTAATTTTAGATATGTCTATAGGGTGAAAATAATCCACATCATTTTTAACCAACCAATTAATCTTGCAATTAGTTTGTAACTCAAGAATATTTGCAATTTCCTTTGCTGATGTATTTTCACCGGAAGCTATATTCACAATTCCTGTGATACTTTTATCTAATAACTTCAAAATGGCACTAACCAAATCACCTACATAAACATAATCTTTACTGTATGCTGGGGTTACATACATATCGACATTATTGTTAAGTAATGCATTTCTAACAATTGATGGTAAGAAAAGTGGACTATCTACAGCTAAACCATAAACATTACTTGGTCTAATAATTAAAAAATTTCTTTTGCTTTTCAAACAAAGTTCTTCAGCAGCTATTTTTGTCAGATTAAATAATCTACGATTATCATTTATTGATATATTTAAGTCTACCGCCTCATTAGTTTCATATTGATTTAAATATAATCTAGTGGAGGAAAGGTAAACTAGCTTTTCGAAATAAGAATTGTTAATTATTTCACTAAGAAGATTCAAGTTGGCTTGGACTACATTTACAGGATCATTCTCGCAGTCACCAGATCCTGCGGCGTAAATGACAGTACCCAGTGTTTCCTTGTATATCCTTTTATCTCCTCTTTCTGGCACTTGTACTGCATGCCCATCTTGTTCTAATTGACTCACAATTGCAGAGCCTATAAATCCCCTACCACCAAAAACTGTAAATAATGCCATTTAGCAATTCCAGCCATTAATTAATTTAGTTCTAATTGAAGACAGTGTAGGTTGAAGCATATCTTTCTCGGATAGTATTGGCTCAATAGTAGGCCAATCAATAGCTAAAACAGGATCGCTCCATAACAACCCGCTCTCGTCCGTAGGATCATAATAATCTGTACACTTATATTGGAAATCTGCGGTATCACTGAGAACACAAAAGCCATGTGCAAAACCTGGAGGGACATAGAATTGGAGTTTATTTTGTCCCGTTAAAATTATCGCTTCATGTTGTCCAAATGTTTCAGACCCTGGACGTAAATCTACTGCAACATCAAAGACTTCACCGTCAGTTACCGTGACCAACTTCCCTTGAGGTTTCATTTTTTGAAAATGCAAACCTCTCAGGACACCTTGGCTTGAGCGCGAGCGGTTATCTTGGACGAAGTCAGCATCTATTCCCGCAGCTTTGTAACGTTCAGCTTGAAATGTTTCATAGAAGAAACCTCTATCGTCACCAAATACTTTGGGTTCAATAATTAACAAATCTTTAATTTTTGTTTTAATAATATTCATATTGGTTTCTTTTTGAATTTATTTTGTGATGTTCAATAAATATTGACCATAACCAGTTTTAGCTAAGGTTTGCGCAATATCGCGTACTTGCTGTTTTGTTAACCAACCCTGTAATAAGGCTATTTCTTCTAAACAAGCAATTTTGAAACCTTGTCTTTTTTCAACCGTCTGAACAAATTGTGATGCTTCTAACAATGAGTCATGAGTACCGGTGTCTAGCCATGCAAAACCACGACCTAATTGCTCAACGTTTAGGTTACCTTGCTCTAAATACGCTTGATTAACACAGGTGATTTCAAGCTCACCGCGTATAGATGGTTTAACATTTTTAGCAATATTGACAACAGAATTATTGTAAAAATATAGCCCTGTAACAGCCCAGTTTGATTTAGGTGTTATCGGTTTTTCCTCTATTGATAATGCTTTAAATTTTTCATCAAACTCTACTACGCCAAAACGTTCTGGATCCATGACTTGGTAGCCAAATACCGTTGCTCCAGATAGGTTTTGAACTGCATGCTTTAATTGTTTACCAAATGCTTGACCAAAGAAAATATTGTCGCCCAATGCCAAGCATACATCGTCTGAACCAATGAATGATTCACCTATAATAAATGCTTGAGCAAGGCCATCTGGTGATGGTTGAACTTCATAAGTTAGGTTAATGCCAAACTGGCTGCCATCACCTAATAAACGGATGAATCCATCTTGTTCTTCTGGCGTAGTAATGATGAGAATTTCGTTAATGCCGGCCAGCATTAATACCGATAATGGGTAGTAAATCATTGGTTTGTCATAAATAGGCAGTAATTGCTTTGATACGCCTTTTGTTATTGGATGTAATCTTGTACCTGAGCCACCGGCTAAAATGATGCCTTTCATATATAAAAAGTTCCTAGGTGAAGAGGTCCTGCGTTCTAGGTTCTAGAAAATAAAACTTGGACTCTAAAAATTGTAAGAGCAGGCTAAATACCTAAACGTTCGCGTTGGTAGCTACCATCTTGCACATGTTGACACCATGTCTGGTTAGTCAGATACCATTCAATGGTTTTACGTAAACCCGTTTCAAATGTTTCTTCTGGTTGCCAGTTAAGCTCATTGCTCATTTTACTGGCATCAATCGCATAACGACGGTCGTGAC
Source organism: Shewanella psychromarinicola (assembly GCF_003855155.1). Lineage (NCBI taxonomy): Bacteria > Pseudomonadati > Pseudomonadota > Gammaproteobacteria > Alteromonadales > Shewanellaceae > Shewanella > Shewanella psychromarinicola. The sequence goes on along the minus strand of NZ_CP034073.1, from coordinate 2,452,981 downwards.
CGGGGCGGTCTGTGACATATGTGATTTGCTCAGCGTATAACGCATCTTTAGGCACTAGGGTGTCTAGAATACTGCAAATAGTTTTGACCACTTCAATATTTTGTTTCTCGTTGTGACCACCAATATTGTAAGTCTCACCGACTTTACCGGAGGTCACTACTTTATAAAGTGCACGAGCATGGTCTTCTACATAGAGCCAATCACGTATTTGATCACCTTTGCCGTAGATTGGAAGTGACTTGCCTTCTAACGCATTTAGAATTACTAAAGGAATTAACTTCTCAGGAAAGTGATACGGACCGTAGTTGTTAGAGCAGTTCGTTACAATGGTGGGTAAACCGTACGTACGTAACCAAGCTCTAACTAAGTGGTCGCTTGAAGCTTTAGATGCTGAATAAGGACTGCTTGGCGCATAAGAAGTTTCTTCGGTAAATAATGGCAGCGCTTCATTACAACTTTGACCATCTTGTTCATCTGGGTGAGGTAAATCGCCATATACTTCGTCTGTTGAGATATGATGGAAACGAAATGCTTTTTTAGCATCATCAGCTAAAGTATTCCAATACTCTCTTGTCGCTTCAAGGAGTGTGTAGGTACCAACAATATTTGTTTGAATAAAGTCTGATGGCCCGGTAATTGAACGGTCAACATGAGATTCGGCTGCAAGATGCATAACGGCATCAGGTTTATGAGTACTAAAAACCCGATCTAATTCAGCACGATCACAAATATCGACTTGTTCGAAAACATAACGGTCATTTGACTCGATACTTTTCAAAGATTCAAGGTTACCGGCATAGGTCAATTTATCAACATTAATGACGCTGTCTTTGGTAATATTGATGATATGACGCACTACTGCAGAGCCAATAAAGCCTGCTCCGCCTGTAACTAGAATTTTCATTTTTATGTTTCCGAATGTACTTTAAATAGCCTAAATATTGATTTTATTAGGCGAAGTGAATTGAATATTTACAATTTTAGATCTCAGCCTTTCGAACCAAGCTGAGACGCTTTTAATCCATTTTGAGACAGGTCAATCTTCGCTAACCTGCATAAAGCCTAGGTTTTACGGTTTTCTTGAAAACCGTCCCAATAGGCGGCAAAAAGAGTTGAGCCTAGATTGCTAGAGCGCTTCGCTGCTAGAAACTATAAAAGCAAAGAGTGTTAATCTTTTCTGACAAAATACCGAATTAACACTAACATTACAGCCAACATTCCGCCTAGCATGGTGCCTAGAACACAGATTAATGCGCGCTTCGGTTTGGCTTTTTCTTCTGGAACAAACGCAGGATCGATGGTTTTAAACACATACTCATCACGCACTTCTGCAAACATGATTGTTTTTGTTTGTTCTTCTATTAATTTGTACAAAATTGTGCGTATATCCGCGACATTCGTTTGTTGTATCTGTGTTTGTAAAAAAGCTTTACTTCGATTGGCTTCAGCAACATCACGTTGCTTCATTTCGTTATTGATGTCCGCAACTAACCAATTAACCCATTGCTGTGCAACTTGAGGGGATAGATGCTCTACTGACACAGTAACCATGCCAGTATCTTTTGCCGCATTAACGGCAATAATTTTACTGAACTCTTTGTAAGCTTCTTGCATTGATGGCTCAGGTTTAAAAGGCAGCTGAACTTCACGTAACCATTTATTGTCGGCAGCGTTGTATACATCTTCATCATAACTGATGCTGTTATCTGCTATGTTCCATTTTTTAGCCGCCATTAAGTCAGGCAAAATATTGTGATTTTGAATAAAGTCACTGGTAAATTGACGTGATTTCATCACCTCAATTGCCATTTGGGTTTTATCAACACCACCACCGCCACCTAAGTTGATGCCAGCCATACTGGCTAGACCACCAAACTGTCCGGCCAGCGCACCTAAACCACCGCCACCTTGCTCTGAGTCAGCAGGCGCTAATAGCGCTTCTGACTTATAAATATTCGGCTGATTAATGGCAAAAATAACTGAGCCAATAGCAAACACTGCAGTGATGGCAATAATTAACCACTTACCTTGCCAAATTACAGAAAAAAGCTCACGAAGATCGATTTCGTCGTCTTGAGCGCTTCCCATTGGTTGAGTGGCATAAGGTTGAAATTGTGCATCAGGATTTAATTGTTTGTTTTTGTTATTCATCATTTCTTGTCTGTTGGGAAGCAGTGCGCTTCGCTTCTAGGTGCCATAAAAGCAAAAGCCTAGATTCTAGGACGCTTCGCGGCTAGGGCGCTACGCTGCTATACAAGCAAAGCAAAAGCCTAGATTCTAGGACGCTTCGCGGCTAGAGCGCTACGCTGCTATAAGGTCAAAAGATGTCAGCAGATATCTGCTAAGTTTTGAGTTTTTACTGGTTAGCTCGCTTCGCTTCTAGATGTCATAAAAGCAAAAGCCTAGATTCTAGGGCGCTACGCGGCTAGATCGCTTCGCTGCTATACAAGCAAAGCAAAAGCCTAGATTCTAGGACGCTTCGCGGCTAGAGCGCTACGCTGCTATACAAGCAAAGCAAAAGCCTAGATTCTAGGACGCTACGCGGCTAGATCGCTTCGCTGCTATACAAGCGGAAAGCACAAGCTTGCGTATTAGTCACTTTGTTTGGTAATCGGCGTTATCTTCTTTAATCTGTGCTTGTTTTTGTTTTATAAGAGCACCTAAAATTTTGGCTAACTCTTTAGCTTCTTTTACCATCGACATAGCCATTTGTTTATCAAGGTATTCGATTTCCGCTCCGATATATAACTGAGTTACAAGCTCACCTAGAGACCCTTTTGCGTAATACAAAAACCTTATCTTTTCTTTTAGGGTTTCACGTTCCTCTCCCTCCGCGATGTTTGAGGGAACAGATAATCCTGAACGTGTAATTTGATCTTTAAAACCCCAGTTACTGACTGATTCCGTCAACTGATAAATTTGACAAGACAATCTAGAAGCTCTTTTCCACACATCCAGTTGTTCGAAACGCATATCAGTTCCTTCTGAAGTTGAAAATCTAGGTTCTAGAGTCTAGGACGCTATAAAATAAACAGCCTAGAGCGCTGCGCTGCTAGGACGCTTCACGGCTAGAGCGGCCTACGGCCTGCTATAAAATCTTAGCAGCGAAGCTGTCCCTAGAAGCGAAGCGATCCTAGCAGTGACGAAGTCACGTCCTAGCAGCGAAGCGACTCTAGCAGTGACGAAGTCACGCCTTAGCAGCGTAGCTGTCCTAGAAGCAAAGCGCACTATCCGCGTAGCGGCCTAGCAGCGAAGCGATCCTAGCAGGACGTAGTCCGTCCTATCTAGCCCTTCGGGCTAGATCCCTGAGATAGCAGCAAAGGCTACAGCAGAGTTATAAATAATCTGGGTGACTTGCGACCAAAGGGTTAATTTATCTTTGTACTCAGTGTCTAGCGGAATAATCACAGTATCACCGGCGGAGATTTGTGATTCATTGCTAAACCAACTATTGTGAGTCGGCATCATCACCGAACCATTGGCCTTGATGACGTAGACTCTATCTTCATCGCCACGTTCTCTTGAGCCACCAGACATCAATAAGTAATCGTCTAAGGTTAAGCCGTCTTTAAATCGATGCGTTGTAGGGTGTTGAACTTCGCCCATAACGGCGACGGTTTGCTTAATGGTTGGCACGTACAATACGTCGCTGTCTTCAAGTTGAACATCCGCTTCTTTAATACCTAATTTAAGTGCATTTAAGTCTATAACTAATCGACCGACTGCTTGGATGTTTTCTAAGTCAGTTAACATCAACTGTGCTTCGGAATAATTAATGCTTGAACCATCGTTTGAAATGCCACGAGTGGCCAGATCTCGGCGTAGTTGATTGGCTAACTTTTTAATTTCAAGCTGTTCTTGCATCCGTACGGATTCACGGACAAATACCGCGGCATAAGGATAAGCGTATTCGGTAAAACCACCGGCTCTAGCGATAACATCCGATAATCGCTCACCGCGCCTGATGTTATAGGTACCCGGGAACTTAACTTCACCTTTGACTTCGATAACTTTTCTTTCTTGCCATTCTGGCGTGGTAAGAATAGTCACCATATCGCGACCTTCAAGTTCTATATTTTCTTGTTGATTACCATTAATGGCAGCATGAAGGTTAATTTGCTTGTGAATGATATCGGATATTGCTGCCGTGGCTTGGGTACGTGTCAGTTCTGCTCGCTCAGTATAAGCACCTTCTAACAGACCACCAGCCGCTTTAATTAAGTCGGTAACTTTTGCAGAGTTTGTTAACGGGTATACCCCTGGGTGTCGAATTTTACCGCTGATGGCGACAATTTGCATGCCTTGTTGTGCATCACCCTGCTGGGTAAGTTTGGTCACTATGGGGTACAATAATTCTTTGCGTGACATAACATGACTGAGTTTAATTAAGTCTCTGTCCTCAAATAAATTTGACAGCATCTGAGACACTTCACTGCCAACCAGCGTTTGCTCTGCAGATGTGTCTACATTTAATACCACGCCCGCTATTTGATTGGTATATTTGCTTGTTACCGTACTGTCTAAGGTTTCAAATCCTGCTTTAAAAAGGTCTGCATCCAGTAATGAGTCACCTCTAAGGGATTCCACTTTATTAACCCGTTTTTTAACCAGTGCATTTAATTCAAAGCGATTTTGAGTATCATCATTAACATTAAATATCATCACCTTGTCGCGAGGCTGTAAGCGCAGGTTTTGCACAGAATTGGGTGACGTAATGGCTTCGCCAGGGGCAAATTGCAGCGTTTCGATGTCGCCATGTTTGTTTATTTCACGCACAATCAAACCGTAATCTAAATCGGCAGATAATAATAAATCGCCCCAAATAGACGGCAGTAGATCGCTTATTCGCTGTTGCTTCCACTGGTATTTACCCGGACGAACGACGGCACCCACAATGGTGATAGCATCTTCATATTGATTAGAGGCATTTTTAACCCGAATATAATCACCCGCTTTAGCTAAGGTGTTGTTGCCTTGTGCAGACGTTAAATCGACATTGATAATGGTTTTTAAGCCATTGGCATTATAACGCTCAATACTGCTATTTTTAGGATACGCACCTTGCTTGATGCCCGCTGCCATGTTGATAACATCACTAATGGTTTCGTGCTTTTTCAGCTCGTAAATTGCCGGACGTTGTACTTCACCCGCCACGCTGACTAAGCCACCAATTGATGGAATGAATACTACGTCACCTGAACGAAGGTTAATGTCGCCAGAGGCATCACCACGGAGCAGTAAATCGTATAAATCAAATGCGCCTACTAACTTACCGTTGCGCTTAACTTGCACATTACGCAGGCTACCGATTTCATTAACACCACCGGCGACAAATAGCGCTTGGGTAATGGTTGATAAACTCGATACTGTGTACGAACCTGGCTTGTAGGCATCGCCGGCGATAAAAATGCGAATTGAGCGTAATTCACCCATAGTGATATTCGATTCGATGCCGATCATTTGCTGCTGTATGCGTTTTGACAGTTCTTGACGTAAATCGGCAAAACTTAATCCGGCAACCGATACTGGGCCTAAATCGGGAATTTGCACTGTGCCATCACGATTAATGGTTAAACTGTATTCGTTACTTTCTTTACCGTATAACTGAACCTTAATGACATCGCCAGGACCGACCATATATTCACTTGGAACAGGTACATCGGTTACGGGTGCAAAAGTGGTTGGTTCACCTTCGAACATTTCATAACCGAAACGTTTTAAAGCGTCTTTATCGCTGTCTTCATTAAAATCAAACTCGCTTGTTTTAGTTGTTGCTGATTGTCCATTTGTTTGATTTTGACGTGGTTCAACAACATTAGGATTTGTCACAGCAGCTGAATTGTTAGCACTGCCTGAGAGTATTGAAGGGTCTATACCATACTGTTTTGCCACTCGCTCCTGCTCTGCTTTGGGCAATTGTTTAAACTGCTCAATCATTTGCGGCGTTGGGGTGACGGCTTGCGCTTGGGTGGTTAAAATAATAAAGGCTGTCATGCCTGCTATCAATGCGTTTTTGGTTTTATGTAACACCAGGTATCTCCAATATTATTATTGTAATTAAGGTTCTAGGCCGCTACGCGGATAGTGCGCTTCGCTTCTAGAGCGGACTTCGTCCTGCTAAGTTCTAGGACGGACTTCGTCCTGCTAGTATCTAGGAACTCGCAGGCTCGCCAGAGAGCGGACTACGTCCTGCTAAGAACAGCTTCGCTGCTAAGATTTTATAGCCTCTAGCCGCGTAGCGTCCTAGCAGCGAAGCGCTCTAGGCTGTCATCGATTTAAAGGCACGCTACCGCCCATAGATTACGGCTTCCAAAGTGCCCTTCGCTATGCGAAATATTCATTTTTATTGGCTAAACACCATAGCAGTCAATAATTGAGCGCAAGATTATACTCAAAAATCGACTTGGATGCTTGAGTAAAAGTCGCTAACCGTGGTAATTTTTTCTAAAATAGTACCCACATCGCCTGAACGGTTAAAATTCAACCTCTCTAGCTTAAAATCGTTCAGTTAATTGCCCATACTCATTTTACGAATGGACAATATCCTACAAAAAACATCGCGATTGTCTGCTACTTTAGCCATTTAAGTTGCTGGGTCATTTTTTGATGTAGCTTGTAAATTGGTAAGTTCGACTAAAATTCGTTTCTGTTGTCCCATAATGTTAAATAACACATGGCAACGTTTATCTGGGTTGTTCTCATCGAATATGGCTTCAAGGTCTTTAAACGGTCCGTCGACAAATTTGACTTTATCGCCTTTGCCTAATGGTTTTACCTCTTCTGGTACATAATCTTGAACTCGTCGTTTAAGTGCTGAAATAATTCTTTCGTCAATGGGCGTCATCACTTCTCGACAACCAACAATGCGGTTAGCGCCACGGGTATTGTGGATTTTGCTCACGCTAGTGATTTGAGGATCGAAATAGATAAACAGGTAGCTAGGGAAAAGAGGCGCCGTAACCATTTTTTGCTTGTTACGTACCGTTCTTTGCTGGGTGATCATAGGTAAATAACTATCGACTTGTTGCAACGCCAAATTTTGCTGTGCACGTATTTCATGACGCGTTTTGCAATACAGTAAATACCAAGATTTCATTATGACTCGCTTGTTTAAATTTGCTCATTAGTCTGAACATGTGACATCCCATTCACGGCCAAAGATAGTAGCAAAAATCTTGACCTATTTGAATGGATTTTTAAGCCTTAATGCCTATAAATACTGCGTTTAAGTCATTAATTGGTTTTATATTAAGCAAAAACACTATCAATTGTGATCTGAATCTTGGAGTAACTAATTGATTTATCATTCGACGTACACTTGACGTCTTTAATACACGCAGCTTGGTTAATTTTATTTTATGTTTCATCGCACTGGCATGTTGAGTCTATTCTAGAAAGGGCTGCGCGGCTAGATGCTAGGAATAGGGCGCCTGCGGCTGCTAGGACGACCTGCGGTCTTCGAGGACGCTTCGCTGCTAGATGCTATACAATCTTAGCAAAAGCCTAGAGCGCTGCGCTGCTAGGATGCTAGGAATAGAGCGCCTGCGGCTGCTAGGACGACCTGCGGTCTTCGAGGACGCTTCGCTGCTAGATGCTATACAATCTTAGCAAAAGCCTAGAGCGCTGCGCTGCTAGGATGCTAGGAATAGGGCGCCTGCGGCTGCTAGGACGACCTGCGGTCTTCGAGGACGCTTCGCTGCTAGATGCTATACAATCTTAGCAAAAGCCTAGAGCGCCGAGCTGCTAGGATGCTAGGAATAGAGCGCCTGCGGCTGCTAGGACGACCTGCGGTCTTCGAGGACGCTTCGCTGCTAGATGCTATAAAAGCTGAAAGCACAGAGCCTATCCGCATAGCGGCCTAGGATCTTAGCAGCGAAGCTGTCCCTAGCAGTGACGAAGTCACGCCCTAGAAGCGAAGCGCACTATCCGCGTAGCGGCCTAGGATCTTAGCAGCGAAGCTGTCCCTAGCAGGACGAAGTCCGTCCTAGAAGCGAAGCGTACTATCCGCGTAGCGGCCTAGGATCTTAGCAGCGAAGCTGCCTAGGATCTTAGAAGCGAAGCACACTATCCGCGTAGCGGCCTAGGACCTAAAATCTAGGACCTAGAGGTTACTGAGTTGGCTTGGGTGGATAATTCATCATTACAGCATCAATAGCTTTGTTGATGATTTGAATCCGTTGTTCCGGCGTATTCTGTTCTCGTACTGTATCGGCAACAGTGCCACGCCAAATCAATTTTCCGGTTTTATTATCCACTAAATCAACCATTAAGGTGCCAACTTCATATTCGCGCACTGTGGTTTCAGTTTGTATGCTACCACCTAACCCCCAACGAGGACCGTAATATGGGTTATAGCCATAATGACTGTTAAAGGTGTCGATATTAATTTTTTTATCGACTTTAGTGATGTAGTTAACCAATAAATCTGCGGTTTGCTTGTCTGTTTTACTGATACCTTTTTGGTTTAATTGGCTTTCAATAGCGGCGCGGATACGTTGATCCATGAGTCCGTCTAAATGATAACCCGCATCGTTATTTTTCTTCACTACCCATGAGTAGGTTTTGTATTGATCAAATGATACCGATGGATCGAAGTCTGAAGTCGATTTTAAGGTACTACATGCGCTCAACGCTAATACCGCAACGGCTATAAATAGTTTTTTCATACAGGCTCCAATAACAATGTGTATATGCTTATAAGCTTATAATGAGCTAAGACATTGTAAAAAGCAAAAGCCTGCTAATAGCCAAGAGCCTAGAGCGCTGCGCTGCTAGGACGCTTCGCGGCTAGATGCTAGGAATAGGGCGCCTGCGGCTGCTAGGACGACCTGCGGTCTTCGAGGACGCTTCGCTGCTAGATGCTATAAAATCAATAGCAACAGCCTAGAGCGCTTCGCTGCTAGATGCTATAAAATCAATAGCAACAGCCTAGAGCGCTTCGCTGCTAGGACGCTTCGCGGCTAGATGCTATAAAATCTTAACAGCGAAGCTGTCCCTAGCAGTGACGAAGTCACGCCCTAGCAGCGAAGCTGTCCTAGCAGGACGTAGTCCGCCCTAACAGCGTAGCGATCCTAGCAGTGACGAAGTCACGCCCTAGCAGCGTAGCGATCCTAGCAGTGACGAAGTCACGCCCTAGCAGCGTAGCGATCCTAGCAGTGACGAAGTCACGCCCTAGCAGCGTAGCGATCCTAGCAGTGACGAAGTCACGCCCTAGCAGCGTAGCGATCCTAGCAGTGACGAAGTCACGCCCTAGCAGCGTAGCGATCCTAGCAGTGACGAAGTCACGCCCTAGCAGCGTAGCGATCCTAGCAGTGACGAAGTCACGCCCTAGCAGCGTAGCGATCCTAGCAGTGACGAAGTCACGCCCTAGCAGCGTAGCGATCCTAGCAGTGACGAAGTCACGCCCTAGCAGCGTAGCGATCCTAGCAGTGACGAAGTCACGCCCTAGCAGCGTAGCGATCCTAGCAGTGACGAAGTCACGCCCTAGCAGCGTAGCGATCCTAGCAGTGACGAAGTCACGCCCTAGCAGCGCAGCGATCCTAGCAGGACGAAGTCAGCCCTAGTAGCGCAGCGACACTAGTTACTGATCCACACTGTTTGATAGGGTTGCAGTTGCATGGGTTGGGTGATGTCTTCAATCTGTTGGCCGGTTAATAGATCTATCCAGTAGTCGGCAATAGTAAGATTAAGTTCATTAATGGGTAGCGTGGTGACTTGATCAGATACGTTACTGACGCAGAAGATGCTCTGTTTACGGTTACGACTTTGACGCCAGAAACCAAATAATTGTAAGCCTAAGTGCAGGGTGAACTGGGTGGCATTGGGATGAAAAGCACTTTGCTGGGTGCGAATATTAATTAAATGAGTCAGCGCGGTTAACACTTGGCTATGGTCGCTATTGGTATCACTTAGCTGCTCAGTTAATTGATTGAGATCCCAACGATGACGGTTAATAGCACGATTATGTGACGTGTTTGCCAGCTTTTCATAGTCGTTGCGGGTTCCCAATAAACTATGAATATAAATACCTGGAATACCTTCTAGCGCTAACATAATGGTATGGGCACACACAAAACGTTGCATGCCCCAAGCGTCTTTGCCTTTAGTGGTACCTTGCAGCGCATCAAACAGGGCTATGTTCATTTCGTATGGTTTTTGCTGACCATCTTCTGTGGTTCGTGATGATATTTGGCCACCGAATTGTTGCATGGTGTCGACGAGTGTATCTATCTCATCGTCGTCGAGTAACCCCTCTGCTGGACGAAGGCCGATGCCATCGTGGGAGGCAATAAAATTAAAGTAGGTTGTGCCATCTTGTGCGGGCGGCATGCTCATAAGCCAACGCTTTAAGTACAAGCAACTACCGGTAATAAGGCTGTTGATTAACAATGGTGGCAGTGAAAAGTTATAAATGCTGTGTGCTTCGTTAGCATTACCAAAATAGGTCAAGTTTTGGGTGTTAGGGATATTGGTTTCGGTAATAATAATGGCGTCTTGTTGGGCATGCTCGATTAATGTACGCAACAAACGGACTATTTCATGGGTTTGCGGTAAGTTAATTGATTTACTGCCCACTATTTTCCATAAAAAAGCCACCGCATCTAGGCGAAAAATACTGATCCCAGCATCTAAATATTGCCGAATTATTCGTACAAACTCAATTAACACTTGTGGATTACGAAAATCAAAATCGACTTGGTCGTGGCTAAACGTACACCATACATGTTGAGTGCCGTTAGGTGTCTCAGTTGGCCTGAGTAGGGCTGAGGTTCTGGGCCGAACCACCGCGCTTAAATCATCCTCCGGATCGGCGGTAAAGAAATAGTCATGACCCACGCCCTCACCTTTACAAAAATGTTCAAACCATAAACTGCGGCTGGAACAATGATTGATGACTAGATCTGACATTAATCGTCGCTTGCTGGCAATGGCACTAATGTCTGCCCACGAGCCTAGACCTTCGTTAATGCTTGAGTAGTCGATAACGGAAAAACCATCGTCTGAGCTGTAGGGAAAAAACGGTAATATATGCACCGCATTGATGCAACTTAAATAGCTGTCGATAAATTGCGCCAGGGTTGTGAGTGGACGCTCACCTTGTTGGAGCACACTGTCAGCATAAGTGATCATAATGATGTCTTTTTCAGACCAATGATTAACAAAAGGTGCTGGTACTTGGCAATACTCAGTTATGCGCATGATGTCGATGAGTTGAACCGCCAACTCTGAGGTGCTCATGTCGAGGTCGATATCATTGTAAATGCAGCTAAGTTGTTGCTGCAGCTTTTGCTGTAATACTTCCATTACTGACATAAGGTGTCCTTGTTGTTCGAGGTTCGAGGTTCCAGCCTCGACTTATGGTGATAAAGCGTCATTAAACAGCTGCTTATTCAGCAATCCTCCCCGCCATCTTCGTTAGGTTTGATTGCATTGACTTACAATAGGCCAGATCTAGATGCAGCTATTTACACTGCTATTAACCCAACGATTAACCCGGCTATTAACTCGATGATTATTATCCCGGCTATTATCCCAACGGTTAACCCAACGGTTAACCCAACGGTTAACTCGACGATTACCCCCAACGATTATCCCGGCTATTATTATCCCAACGATTAAGTCGTGATCCGGTTAACTAAACTCGGCGTGATCGGCTTCAACGGCGGCTTTTAGTTGCTCAAGTACATCTGGCATGGCACTGACTACTCGACTCCATGTTGGCATAAAGGGGGTTTCCATTGGGTTATCTAAAAAGCGCTGCCCTGCCGTTACAATATTTTGGGCAAACATTTCAACGGCTTTTTCTTCTAAATGAATATCCGTGGTTAAGCCGTTCATTATCGCATCGTTATGATAGGTTTCGACATAATCTAGGGCGATACGGTAATAAGTCGCCTTAAGGGTTCGGAACGATTCGGTGCTAAAAGTATTGCCTTGAGTGGCAAGTTTACGAAAGAAGGCTTTGGTGATATCAATCGACATTTTAGACAGACCCTCTTCTTCGTTATCTAATGATAGGTCTTGATGTTTATGATCGTAATTGTCGGCGATATCGACCTGACAAATACGATTATGGGCATAATTGCGCTGCATTTCTGATAACACACCAATTTCTAATCCCCAGTCACTTGGGATCCGTAGGTCGTTGAGTACATCGCGTCTAAATGAAAACTCGCCCGCTAATGGATAACGAAAACTGTCCATATAGTCTAAATATTCGTTATAACCGACCACTTTTTTAAGCGCTTTAATCAACGGAGTGACTAACAGCCGTGACACTCGGCCATTAATTTGCCCATTGGAAATACGCGCATAATAGCCTTTACTAAACTCGTAATTAAACTTCGGGTTGGCCACAGGATAAAGTAAACGTGCCAGCAATGACTTTTCATAGGTGACAATATCGCAGTCGTGCAAGGCAACCGATTCAGTTTTTCCAGAGGCCAGAATATAGCCCATGCAATACCAAACATTACGGCCTTTACCCAATTCTTTAGGCGCTAAACCTAAGGTTTGCAGTTTTGCATCCAGCGCTTGTAAACGTGGGCCGTCATTCCACAAAATGCGGTGATGTTGGGGTAAATCGCCAAAAAAGCGCAGTGCATGTTTATATTGCTTGAGATCGGCTCGGTCTAATCCAATCACAATTTCGTTTAAGTAGGGTACCTCTTTCAATTTACTAACAATATCTTTAAGCGCGTCACCTTCTAACTCAGAATAAAGAGAGGGCAGTATTAATCCTAATGGCCGTGTTTTTGAAAACTTAATTAACTCTGTTTCAAGCTCTTCATGGGTACGTCGGGTTAAATTGTGCATTGTGGTGACAATGCCATTTTGATAAAAATCGGCCATATTACGCCCCTCCAAATGTTAGTTGGTTTTTCTGTGATTCATCCGATGACGACAATAGCGTTTGGGTTATACATTCAGCCCACCCTTTAGGACCGTATAGACTGCTTTTAATACTTTGTTTTTTTGTCGCTAATACAGGAAAGTCATGAACAGGTGACTTAATTTGTATGGCAATATCGGCAGCTTCGAGCATGGCCGTGTCATTACCACTGTCACCCAGTGCAATGGTAATAACAGGTGCGTGATATTGCTTGACATACACATCGGCTAACCATTTCATGGCCTTGCCTTTATCGGTATCACCGCCAACATGTAGAAATCGTCCGCCCTGGAGCATTTGAGCACCAACACCGGTCATCAACGCTATAAAGGCTTGTTTACTGGCTTCATCACCCTGCCAAAGTAGTGGTTCGCCGTAGTGCCTGATTAATGCCAGCTTGGCATTGTCTGGTGACAGATCGGTGACTTCACATAACGCTTCAACCGACAACGTTGAAAAACCAATAAAGTCATCGTCAAAGGCTGGTGCATGCTCTGTTAACAATTCGAGCCAATATGTTCGCGGCTGACAAAACTCTTTTACCCAATAATATCCTTGGGTAAACGTATCTTGTGGCTGTTGGTCAAAGTAACCAATAGGGATATAAATTACCGCACCATTTTCTGAAATAAACGGTGAATTAAAACCAATGGTTTGTTGGAGCTTTTCCATTTCGGCAAAGGTTTTACTGGTATTGGCAATAATAGGAATATGCCGTTCATTTAATGCTTCAATCACGTCTATTGCATGACTAAAGCTATAGTCATAATGGTCAAGTAAAGTGCCATCTATGTCAGTAAAGATAAGTGGTCGTGTTGTCATATCATCTCCCTTTTAACCAATGAACGCTTCGCTAAAGCCTAGGACGCTATAAAATCAACAGCCTAGAGCGCTGCGCTGCTAGGACGCTTCGCGGCTAGATTCTATACAATCAACAGCCTAGTCGCGTAGCGGCCTAGGATCTCGATGCCTAGAGCGCTGCTAGGACGCTTCGCGGCTAGACTCTATAAAAACTAAAGCATAGTAGCGAAGCGGCCTAGAATCTAGTCACTCAATCTTAGCTACAGCCGAGAACGCTACGCTGCTAGGACGCTTCGCGGCTAGAGGCTATAAAATCAACAGCCTAGTCGCGCAGCGACTTAATCTTAGCAGCGAAGCTGTCCCTAGAAGCGCAGCGCTCTATCCGCGTAGCGACCTAGCAGGACGAAGTCCGCCCTAGTAACTAAGCGACCTCACACTTATTCGATTTAGTTATTGATTTAGTTATGGATTGATTCAGGATATGTGCCAAGCATAATGACTTTGCACCTTAATGGCACAAATAGACTTTAGCCTTTGATATATATAACGTATTTAAAACACGTCAAGTGATGATATGAAAAGTAGTGCGGAGAATAAGCCTGATAATTGTGCAACAAAGACAAACGGTTGCACCATGTTGGTGCGAATTAAGCGGTAGCGAGCAAAAAAGCCTAGAGCGGTAGCGAGCCAAAAGCCTAGAGCGGTAGCGAGCGAAAAAAGCCTAGAACGCTGCGCTGCTAGGACGCTACGCGGCTAGATTCTATAAAATCAACAGCCTAGCCGCGTAGCGGCTCAATCTTAGCAGCGAAGCTGTCCCTAGCAGGACGAAGTCCGCTCTAGAAGCGCAGCGCACTATCCGCGTAGCGGCCTAGGATCCTAGCAGCGAAGCTGTCCCTAGCAGGACGAAGTCCGCTCTATAAGCGCAGCGCACTATCCGCGTAGCGGCCTAGGATTTTAGCAGCGAAGCTGTCCCTAGCAGGACGAAGTCCGCTCTAGAAGCGCAGCGCACTATCCGCCTAGCGGCCTAGGATCTAGATTAAAATTGATTTTCAAAATAACTTTCGATAATTAATACCGCTGAAACCGCATCAATTTGACCTTTGGTTAACGCTTTAAAGCCACCGAGTTCGAATAAGCGAGCTTTAGCATCGGCAGTGGTTAAGCGTTCATCTTGGGTGGCAATTTTAACCCCAAAACGACCGTTAATTCGGTTAGCAAATTTTCGTGCTCGTTGAGTCATTTCTTGTTCGGTGCCATCCATATTTAACGGTAGGCCGACGACGACAAGGTCTGGTTGCCATTCTTTTAATAATTTATCGATATCATCCCAATTAGGGATCCCATCAACCGCTTTAATTGATAGTAAAGGCGTGGCACTAGCAGTAATGGCTTGACCTATAGCGACACCAATACTTTTGGTGCCGTAGTCGAACCCTAAAACGGTTTGTGGTTGCATGTTTATCTCTTTGTTTAATCGCTTTAAAAGCAACAGCCTAGAACGCTTCGCTGCTAGAGCCTATAAAATCAACAGCCGAGTCGCGTAGCGACTCAATCTTAGCAGCGAAGCTGTCCCTAGAAGCGTAGCGATCCTAGCAGGACGTAGTCCGTTCTAGCAGCGCAGCGGCCTAGCAGTGACGAAGTCACGCCCTAGATCCTAGCAGGACGTAGTCCGCCCTAGAAGCGTAGCGACACTAGCAGTGACGAAGTCACGCCCTAGATCCTAGCAGGACGTAGTCCGCCCTTGTAGCGAAGCAGCCTAAAATCTTAGAAGCGTAGCGAGCTATTTTTAAGCATGGCCTATTTGACTAGACATTTGCCAAATATCAAAACCAAGTTGTTGAGTCGCCATTTGCCACAGGTGTTCATGATCAATGTTGAAAAGTAACTCTGGTGTGGCTTTAATCGTTAACCAGGTATTGTCTGCAATTTCTTGTTCAAGCTGATCTTTACTCCAACCAGCGTAGCCAAGGGCAACAATGAATTGCTCGGGAGATTTATCTGAACCAATCGCGGCTAATATATCCCGTGAAGAAGTTAACATTATCTCTTCACTGATCTCAGTGCTATTGATCCAATGTTTTTGAGGCGTATGCAGCACAAAACCACGTTCGGGCGCCACAGGGCCGCCTATGAGTACTTGATTGTCTAAGGAGAATGAAAACTCTGGCGATAAATATAATTCCATTTGTTCAAGCAGATCTTCAACTTCAACGCCAATGGGTCGGTTAACCATGATTCCCATGGCACCCTTTTGATCATGCTCGCAAATGTAGATCACCGCACGTTCAAAAAATGTCTCATCTAGTGATGGCATGGCAATTAAAAAGTGGTCTTTGAAGCTATCCATATACTCTCCCAAATCGTGTCTCAGCGATATGTATCATCCACCCGCTAATTTCACTGTGAAATTCAACTTTTCTAATATGGATTTTATTTGTTCGCGATTGTCGGTTTGTACTTCAATGCAGAAGTCTTTTACTGTACCACCGCAGCCACATTGTTTCTTCAGTTTTTGCGCAAGATCTTTTAAGGTTTTGTCATCTAATGCGAGCCCTTTTATCACACTCACGCCCTTACCTTTACGACCTTTAGTATCTTTGTGGATCCGCACTATGCCGTCACCAGTTGGAATTTCAGCTTGTGGTTTAGGTTGATCAATACGACCTTTATCAGTGCTATAAACTAATGCGATATTGGGATCTATTCTCATATTATTTCTTTAACGACGAAACATTATTTGAGTTTAACAAATCATAAAAGCAGAGGCGAGCAGTGAAAGGCGGTAGCGAGCAAAAGAGCCTAGAGCGCTGCGCTGCTAGGACGCTTCGCGGCTAGAGGCTATAAAAGCAAACAGCATAGCGAAGCGACTTTAGCAGGACGAAGTCCGTTCTAGCAGGACGAAGTCCGTTCTAGCAGGACGAAGTCCGTTCTAGCAGGACGAAGTCCGTTCTAGCAGGACGAAGTCCGTTCTAGCAGGACGAAGTCCGTTCTAGCAGGACGAAGTCCGTTCTAGCAGGACGAAGTCCGTTCTAGCAGCGCAGCGCCCTATAATTACAAGAAAGGTTTTACCAGATTGGCCATCATGTTGATGTGGTCATCGTTATCATTTAAACATTCAATGTATCTGAAGTTTTTGCCGCCGGCATCTTCAAATACGTGACGATTTTCGCCTTTGATTTCTTCTAAGGTTTCTAGGCAATCGGCACTAAATGCTGGGCAGATGACGGCGATATCAGTGATACCTTTGGCTGGTAGGCTGGCTATTGTTGCGTCGGTATAAGGTTGTAACCATTTAGCCTTGCC
Organism: Shewanella psychromarinicola; assembly: GCF_003855155.1. Classification (NCBI taxonomy): domain Bacteria; kingdom Pseudomonadati; phylum Pseudomonadota; class Gammaproteobacteria; order Alteromonadales; family Shewanellaceae; genus Shewanella; species Shewanella psychromarinicola. The sequence continues at coordinate 2,435,985 of NZ_CP034073.1, read as the reverse complement.
AAAGCGAGACTGGAATGTTGCGACGTAATCGTCTTCACTTAAGCCTAATTTTTCGACCACTAAACGAGTCGTTTTCAAACAGAAGCAGTAATAGGGATCGCCTAAATGCAGATTTCGCTCTGGCATACCATGATATGACATCACCAATTTTTGTGGCTTACCGTGTTCATCAAAGTCTTTTTGAATGGATGCGGCAAGGGCATCGATAAGATCAGTGTTGTCATGATAGGTATTAATAAAATGCAGTGCCGGAATATAACGCCATTTCATCAGTTCTTTGGCTAAAGCGTCAAACGCAGACCCGGTTGTTGGCGCAGCATACTGCGGATACAAAGGCAAAACCACTAAGTTGTCTACACCTTGTTTGTGCATAGCTTGCAAGGTGCTAGACGTTGATGGCGATCCATAACGCATCGCCAAATGCACACTGGCATCGTAGCCTTGTGCTTGTAATTGTTTGGCTAGTTTTGCTTGTTGACGTTGGCTGATATCGAGTAAAGGCGAACCCGCATCGGTCCATACTTTTTGATATAACGCTGCTGATTTAGCCGGACGAATACGCAAAATAATGCCGTGAAGAATAATCATCCATATTAGTTTTGGAATTTCCACCACTCGAGGGTCTGCCAAAAACTCAGCCAAATAAATGCGAACAGCAGATGCCGTTGGCGCATCTGGTGTACCTAGATTTAATAGTAATACGCCAGTTTTGCCACGTGCTTTATGGCCGGTGTCTTTATCTAGCCCTGAAAATCTAGCCAAAGTATCTTCTCCGTTATTGATTTGGATCGACAAATATATCTCACGCTGAATAACTCATGAGGTTAAATTAAAATTGTATCGCATTCATTTAAAACATAAAGAGTGCTGGGTATCGATTTTATATCAAAATACCCCGCACTCTGTAAATATTTATTTAAGCTAGACGGCTGATTGAAAGGGCTCAGTGAAAGAGCTCAGTTAAAGAATGCGGTAAAATAACTCACTTGAGTTAATGATTACAAAACTGATTCAATCGCTTTTTTCAGTTCATCGCTATCAGGTTTAACCCGCGAATTAAATTGCTGTACGGTTTGACCATCACCTGAGATAACATATTTGTAGAAATTCCATTTTGGTTCAGCACTGTTGTCGCCTAGGTATTTAAATACTGAGTTAGCACTGCTGCCTTTAACGGCTGATGTTGCCACCATGGTGAAGGTGACACCATAATTAATAAAACAAACATCGGCGGTTTTGGCTTCATCTTTTTCTTCTTGGAAAAAATCATCTGAAGGAAAGCCAATGACCACTAATCCTTTATCAGCATACTCTTTATGTAATGTTTCAAGTGCTTCAAATTGAGGTGTAAAGCCACAATGGGAAGCCGTGTTAACAATTAACACCGCTTTGCCTTGAGTGAGTTCACATAAATTAACGTTTTCTGTTGAGTGTAATTTTCGCGCTTCAACATTGAGGTAGTCAGGACAATTGGTGGCAAAAGCAGCAGAACTTAATGTGAATAAGCCAATGGCTGTTAGGTATTTAATCATTTTTAGTTTGTCCTTGACTCAAAGTTAAAAGGCACCGATAAATGACTTTATCGGTGCCTAATGAAATATCACACTATTGTACGTAATACTTTTTTATTGAGATCAAAAATGTTTAGAAATAGAAACCAACATTGATGTTCAAACGAGAATGCCATGCTGTGTCGCCATTATCGATACCCACACCTGGGCCTTTAACAAACCACATATTTTTACCGGCAATCCAGTCGACATAAGAATAAAACTTACCAGCAGTGATGGCACAACCCGTCACGTTTTGGACAGAATCATCTAGCCCGTCGCCTGATGCCATTACTTGGCTGTAATCGTTGTAACAATTTACATTAGTGATTGGACCCCAGTCGACATCAAACGATTTAGCTAAGTTAACTGTCGCAACATCGGCTTCAGCAGCAATTTCGAATGGAAACTGAAACGCACTAAGAGTAATACGTTCACTGTCTTTTACGTCATAGTCGTAATGAATATACTGTAACTGTAATTGCCATTTTTTCCAGTCAAGTTGCCAATGAGCTGCAGCTGCAAGGCTATCGACATCTTCACCATCTACGCTAGAGATATCAGCCATATAATCTAATTGGCTTAACTGTAATGAGCCACCTAACTTATGAGTGACGTCACCAGAAGTAAATTCACGCTCAACTCGGGCGTTTATTTGGCCTGACTCTTCATATGGAGATTGATCCGTTGTAGCAACGTCAAATGAATAGCGATCGACACGCGCACCATTACCGTATTCATCATTACTAAAGTAAGCTAGGTCGTAGCGCCAACCATCTTTTTCATTTTTGTAATGGATACCTGCATCGTAATCATCTTCAAAACCAAGATAATACGTTGCACCAAACCAAAATGAATGTGCTGCGTAAGGTAATAAGCCAAATGGTACTTGGGTTACACCCACTTGTACTGATTGTGCTTCGTCAAATTGATAACCCATGTAGGCATGATGCACTACATCCATGCTTTCGTACCAACGGTACTGAGCTGAGGCGAACAAGCCATCTTTACTCTTATAGTTGACATCGGCACGGAACAGTTCAAATTTAAGTTTGGAGTTATTATCGTAATCTTTCCAACCGTAGTTGATTCTTACTGCGCCGCCAATATCGACTTCATCAGTAACTTTTACAGCCGAAGCCGAAAATGGAAACAAGATTAGCGAAGATAAAACAGTGACTTTTTGCCATAACTGCATAATACATCCTTGATACATATTGTTATAAAACGTGATAAAAATTAGTAACGTATAATGTAATTACACGAAGTGGATTAATCGCTGAAAATTTAACCCTCTTTTATCATTACAGCATCTGTAATGACAATCCAACGTTGATTATAACAAAAAAACACACATTATGTGACGCTTGACCTCTAAAAAACCACCAACTGGCTTACTATCTGAACATTTTGTTCATATCACGACTAGTCCATATCGAGTGTAATGCCTTCCATGGCGCCCGATGAAGCCGCTTCGTTGTTTTGCAATTTAATCATTAAACGCAAATCATTAGGTGAGTCGGCATGATGTAATGCATCGGCGTAACTGATCTCACCTTCTAGATATAAATCAAGCAATGCCTGGTCAAACGTTTGCATGCCTTGCTCGCGAGACTTAGCCATGGTTTCTTTCAGTAAATGCAACTCGTTTTTAGCAATCAAACTGGCCACACGTGGAGTATTAATTAACACCTCAATGGCGGCTCGTCGTCCGGTTCCGTCTGATTTAGGAATAAGCTGTTGCGCCACAATACCGCGTAAATTTAATGACAAATCAAATAGCAGCTGATTGTGCTTACTTTCTGGCACCAAATGCATAATACGATCGAGTGCTTGGTTGGCATTGTTTGCATGTAACGTCGCCATACATAAATGACCGGTTTCGGCAAACGACAGTGCAAATTCCATGGTTTCTTGAGTACGAATTTCACCAATTAAGATCACATCTGGCGCTTGGCGCAGTGAGCTTTTAAGCGCGGCATCAAATGAGTCGGTATCAATACCCACTTCTCGTTGAGTAACAATACTTTTACGATGGTTATGCACAAATTCAACCGGGTCTTCAATGGTCAGAATATGCCCCCGAGAATGAGCGTTTCGGTAGCCCACCAGCGCAGCTAGCGAGGTTGACTTACCGGTACCGGTTCCGCCGACCATGATGATAAGACCACGTTTACTCATGACCAAATCTTTTAAAATGGCGGGAAGTTTTAAGTCATCCACTTCTGGAATTTGGGTTTCGATACGGCGCATAACACAACCGGCTGATTCTCGCTGCCAAAAGGCACTGACACGAAAACGGCCTAAATCTTTTGCCGCAAAAGCAAAGTTGCATTCGCTGCTGTCGTGAAACTCTTTCTTTTGTATATCACTCATTAACGACTCAACAAACATCAGCGATTGCTCTGGTGTTAATCGGTCTTCAGATAGCTGACGTAACTCACCGTCAATTTTGGCACTCGGTGGAAAACCGGCGGTGATAAATAAGTCAGACGCCTTTTTCTCAACCATCATATTTAAAAACGGACGAACATCCATGATCCAGTTCCTTAGAAATTAGCTTGTTTATTCGAACTTTTCTGCATCGCATCTTCGCGGGTAATTAAGCCACGATTGACCAAATTTTGCAGGCATTGATCAAGGGTTTGCATGCCGTGAGACATACCCGTTTGAATGGCTGAATACATTTGCGCGACCTTGTCTTCACGAATAAGATTTCGGATCGCGGGTGTACCCATCATAATTTCATGTGCGGCCACTCGGCCACCACCAATTTTCTTAATCAATGTTTGCGAAATAACGGCTTGAAGTGACTCTGACAACATGGTGCGTACCATGCTCTTTTCACCTTCAGGAAATACATCGACCACACGGTCAATGGTTTTGGCTGCCGAGGTGGTATGCAAAGTACCAAACACTAAGTGACCCGTTTCTGCGGCCGTCATGGCTAAACGAATGGTTTCAAGGTCGCGCATTTCACCCACAAGAATAACATCAGGGTCTTCACGCAGTGCACTTCTCAGCGCCGCATTAAAGCTATGTGTATGTTTGTGAACTTCGCGCTGATTGATTAAGCATTGTTTGTTTTGATGGACAAATTCTATCGGGTCTTCAATGGTTAAAATATGTTCATGTCGATTTTCATTAACGTAGTCGACCATCGCTGCCAATGTGGTCGATTTACCCGACCCCGTTGGCCCTGTCACTAATACCAATCCACGTGGGTAACTGGCAATTTTCTTAAAAATTTCTGGTGCACCAAGTTGCTCAAGAGATAAAATTTCAGAAGGAATGGTACGAAATACCGCGCCTGCACCACGAGACTGATTAAATGCGTTAACACGAAAGCGAGCTAGATTGGGGACTTCGAATGAAAAATCGATTTCTAAGTGTTCTTCATAGTCTTTACGTTGTTTATCATTCATGATGTCATAAACAAGACTATGAACGCCTTGATGATCTAACGCAGGTAAATTAATTTTCCTCACTTCACCGTCAACACGGATCATGGGGGATACGCCTGCTGAAAGATGTAGATCTGATGCTTTGTGTTTGACACTAAAGGCCAGTAATTCAGTGATTTCCATTGTAGAGACATCCATTAAACCAACATTATGACAACAATAGCAGACAGAATATCAATCGCCCAGAGCAGAATTAATCAAGCGGCGCAAAATTGTTCACGTTCTCCAGATGAGATAAACCTACTGGCGGTGAGCAAAACCAAACCCATAAGTGACATTATTGCAGCTTATCAAGCGGGGCAGCGTTTATTTGGGGAAAACTATGTCCAAGAAGGCGAAACTAAGATTAACGCCTTACAGGCAGATTACCCGGATATAGAATGGCATTTTATAGGCCCGCTGCAATCGAATAAAACAAAAATTGTCGCCGAGCATTTTGATTGGATGCACACCTTAAGTCGCGGCAAAATAGCCCAACGTTTGCATGAACAGCGGCCGAGCGACAAGTCGCCATTAAACGTGTGTATTCAAGTCAATATTAGCCAGGAAGAGTCTAAGTCGGGTATCAATTCTGCAAGTTTTGCAGATGTCGCCACGTTAGCACTTACTATCGCATCCTTACCCCACCTTAAACTGCGCGGATTAATGGCGATCCCAACCGCCACTGATGATGTACAACTTCAGCAACAAGAATTTAGCCAATTAAAGCAACTTTTTGACCAGCTTAAACAGCAATATCCTAGCGTCGACACTCTGTCTATGGGCATGAGCGGTGACATGGATATCGCCATCGCCAACGGATCAACCATGGTGCGCATCGGCAGTGCTATCTTTGGTCAAAGATAAAATCAACAGCCTAGAGCGCTGCGCTGCTAGGACGCTACGCGGCTAGATTCTATACAATCTATAGCAACAGCCTAGAACGCTGCGCTGCTAGGTCGCTACGCGGCTAGATTCTATACAATCTATAGCAAGAGCCTAGAACGCTGCGCTGCTAGGACGCTACGCGGCTAGATTCTATACAATCTATAGCAACAGCCTAGAGCGCTGCGCTGCTAGGACGCTACGCGGCTAGATTCTATACAATCAATAGCCTAGTCGCGCAGCGACTCAATCTTAGCAGCGAAGCTGTCCCTAGAAGCGAAGCGCTCTATCCGCGCAGCGGCCTAGCAGGACGTAGTCCGTTCTAGCAGCGCAGCGACCCTAGCAGTGACGAAGTCACGCCCTAGATCCTAGCAGGACGTAGTCCGCCCTAGCAGCGTAGCGACACTAGAACCGAGCAGCGTAGCGACCCTAGAACCTGGAAGCGTAGCGTCCTAGAGCTGAATTAGGTAACATACACAGCAATTGGACATAAATTCACTCTTTTATTGGATACAGACTTAATGACTCAAGCAAAAGTATGTTTTATCGGTGCGGGCAATATGACTCGTAGCATTATCAGTGGCTTAGTTACACATGGCTATCCTAGTGATCTTATTCATGCTACCAATCCAAGCAAAGGTAAATTGGATGCGTTGCAGCAAGATTTTGCTATTGAGGTTTCCCATGATAACCACGCAGCAGCCAAAGCAGCAGAGGTGATCGTGTTAAGCGTAAAACCTCAATTAATGGCATCTGTTTGTGAAGACTTAAGTTCACTGGATTTAGCGGATAAGTTAATCATCACTATCGCTGCAGGTATTCCGGCGTCTCGTTATCCGGTCTATTTTAATCAACCTATCAAGCTTATCCGCACTATGCCTAATACCCCAACTCAAATTGGCTATGGTATGACGGGTATTTATGCCGATGACAGTATTTCTGCCGAACATAAGGCCATTTGCGAAACATTAATGCAAAGTGGTGGCAAAGTAGTTTGGGTTGATAAAGAAGCAGAATTAGATCAAGTGATTGCGCTTGCGGGCAGTTCTCCTGCTTATTTCTACTTGTTTATCGAGTCAATGATCGCTTCTGGCGTCAATATGGGCATGGCTGAGGACAAAGCAAGACTCCTTGCTGAACAGGCCGCTTTAGGTGCCGCGCAAATGGTGATCCAAAACCAACAATTATCGGTGACAGAATTACGTCAGAATGTTATGTCAAAAGGTGGCACCACAGCCAGAGCGGTTGAAACGCTCCAGCAAGGCGGTTTAGTTGAATTGGTAGACCAAGCCATGACAAACTGCGTTGCCAGAGCCCAAGAGATGGCTAAAACATTTTAACGCTATGGGATGAATGATTATTTAACTTAACGTTAACCTCTTTAGTGCTAAAATAGTTTTTAGTAAAAACTCAGCTTAAACGCACGAAATCTGAGTGAAAATCGGGTATATTGCAGCTGAGTTAACTGAACTGTTAAATATGCGATCAGTTAATTTAAGCATTTATTTAAGCACTAATTTAGGTACTAACTTAGGCACTAATTTACATAAACGTAAGGCAATATCCATGAATGCAATGAGTTTTTTAGTCAACACCGTGTTTGACTTATACCTAATGATCGTCATTCTTCGTTTTATGCTGCAGCTTGCAAGAGCGGATTTTTACAATCCATTTAGTCAATTTGTGATTAAAGCGACACAGCCTATTATCGCACCAATGCGTCGACTATTACCTTCGATAGGACGTATCGATACTTCATCAATCTTACTGGCACTGATTGTCGTGTTAGTTAAAATGTTAGTACTTACTTTGATTGCAGGTGCTGCTGTAGACATTCTTACCTTGTTATTGTTCTCATTTATCTCTGTGATAAAACAAGCGGGCGTATTGTTTTTTTGGATGTTACTTATTCGTGCAGTATTAAGCTGGTTCAATCAAAACAATAACCCTATTGTTATGGTTATTGCGCAATTAACAGAACCGGTTTTAGCGCCAGTGCGTAGAATAATACCTGCAATGGGTGGCTTGGATTTATCGGTATTGGTGGTGTTTATTGCAATGAACTTCATTAACATGCTGTGTGCACAATATATTCCTTTTTGGTCAATTATTTAGTTGTCGAATTAAACAACCTCAACTCGGGTTAAGAGTTGGGGTAAATAAACTAAAATTAGCCCATTTCAACAATTTAATATCTCGAGCTGAGGTTAAAAAATGAACCCAGTAAGCTATATTAACGATGAGCAGCAAGGAGACTTGCTGCTTTTTGTCTATGTACAACCCAAAGCAAGCCGCGATCAAATTGTCGGCTTACACGGTAACGAATTAAAAATAGCCATAACAGCGCCACCCATTGACGGTAAAGCAAATGCTTATTTGTCTAAGTACCTCGCAAAAGCCTGTAAAGTCCCTAAAAGTCAGGTACATATTCTCAAAGGTGAACAAGGTCGTCATAAGCAAATTAAAATATGCCAACCCAAAGTTATCCCAGCGGAAATAGCCGCGCTTTTATAGCCGACTCATCTATAATAACGTTATTGCTCAAGCACACTAAGGACAGATTATGTTTCAATCATTGCGTTTATCTCGCTCACTGTTACAAATATTGTTGTTGTCAGTCATCGCAATCAGCAATATTGGCAATGCTCACGCAGAACAAAAGCAACAAGTGGGTAATTTTGATATTCATTACATGGCGCTTAGTAGCACCTTTATTACCCCAGAAATAGCTAAAACCTACGGCATAGAACGCAGCAGTTACAATGGATTAGTCAATATTACCGTGCTAAATACCAGCCAAGAAGGACATCCCGCAGTCTCGGTCGAAATTTCAGGCATCGCCAATAACTTAATTGATGCACGCATGACGCTTGATTTTAAAGAAATCCGTGAAGGCGAATCCATCTATTACATCGCAGAAGTGCCTTACCGCGACGATCAAGATGTCAATTTCACCATTGCCATTAAGTACAAAAATCAATTAAATACCTCGGTGAAATTCAAACAGAAGTTCTATGTAGATTAAGGCCTAAAATCTCGATAACGAGCGATATCGAGCGAAAGAGCCTAGAGCGCTGCGCTGCTAGGACGCTACGCGGCTAGAGGCTATAAAATCAACAGCCTAGTCGCCCAGCGACTCAATCTTAGCAGCGAAGCTGTCCTTAGCAGTCACGCAGTCCGTCCTAGAAGCGCACTATCCGCCTAGCGGCCTAGAATCTTAGCAGCGAAGCTGTCCTTAGCAGTGACGCAGTCACGTCCTAGAAGCGAAGCGCACTATCCGCGTAGCGGCCTAGGATCTTAGCAGCGAAAGCTGTCCCTAGCAGTGACGAAGTCACGCCCTAGAAGCGAAGCGCACTATCCGCGTAGCGGCCTAGGATCTTAGCAGCGAAAGCTGTCCCTAGCAGTGACGAAGTCACGCCCTAGAAGCGAAGCGCACTATCCGCGTAGCGGCCTAGGATCTTAGCAGCGTAGCGCATCGCAACCTTGTTAGCGTATAATGACCGCAAATTTATCCTCATCTCAAAAAAAACTTATGCATACCCCAGTGAAACAACAAATTGTTCTTGCCAGTGGCAACAAAGGCAAACTTGCCGAATTTGATCAAATGCTGACAACATTTAATATTGAAGTATTACCACAGAATAAATTTAACGTGACTGAGGTTGCAGAGACAGGCACCACGTTTGTTGAAAACGCTATAATAAAAGCTCGTCATGCCGCACAAATTACCGGTAAAGCGGCTATTGCAGATGATTCGGGTATTGAAGTTGATGCATTACAAGGCCAACCAGGCATATATTCAGCACGCTATTCTGGCCCCGGTGCCACTGAAACCAGCAATTACCTTAAATTACTTGATGCACTGCAAGGTGAAACGCTTCGTAATGCCCGCTTTCAATGTGTGCTGGTGTACTTGCGCCATGCAAAAGATCCAACGCCCATTATTTGCCAAGCCTCATGGGAAGGAACCATAAACCATGCCCCACAAGGCGAGCAAGGCCATGGTTATGACCCGATATTTATCCCGCAAGGTTTTGATTGCTCGGCAGCAGAGTTAACTCGTGAGCAGAAAAATGCCCACAGTCATCGAGGCAAAGCACTTGAACTTTTAGTGAGTGCAATGAAAGCGCAAGGTATCATTTCATCGAACAATACTACGGATGATAATCAATAAATGACATTGCAATTGCCCCCCCTTAGCTTGTATATCCATATCCCATGGTGTGTACAAAAATGCCCTTATTGCGATTTTAACTCTCACGGCCAAAATGGTGAGTTACCACAGCAACAATATGTCGATGCGTTATTAGACGATTTAAAACAAGACTTGGCTTATGTTCAAGGTAGAAAGGTGCATACCATCTTTATCGGCGGTGGCACGCCATCGTTATTTGATGCGAGCCAAATTCAACGCATACTAGAAGGGGCGCAAGCATTGATCCCTTTTGAAGATAATATTGAAATCACTATGGAAGCCAACCCAGGTACATTAGAGCACGATGACTTTAGTGCTTACCGTGCTGCGGGTGTCACGCGCTTATCTATTGGAGTGCAAAGTTTCTCAAAGAAAAACTTAATTTACTCGGACGTATCCACAACGAAGATGAAGCGAAAGTGGCGGCTGAAAAAGCCAAGCAAGCTGATTATTTAAGTTTCAATCTCGATTTAATGCATGGTTTACCGAACCAAAGCTTTGATGAAGCCATGCATGATATCGACACGGCAACAGCCTTAGCCCCACCGCATCTTTCTTGGTATCAACTCACCATTGAACCCAACACCTTGTTTCATTCAAAACCGCCACAATTACCAGACGATGAGAACCTGTGGCAAATTTACGAGCAAGGTCAGCAACGTTTAGCCGCATTAGGTTATGAGCAATACGAAATATCAGCCTATGCAAAACCTGGATTCCAATGTCGCCATAATCTTAACTATTGGCAATTTGGCGATTACCTTGGCATCGGTTGCGGGGCCCACGGTAAAATCACCCTGCCCGACTCAAATCGGATTGTCCGTACCGTTAAAATAAAGCACCCCAAAGGCTACCTCGCAGCAGATAAATATACCTTTGAAACCACAGAGGTGATTGAAGACGATCGCCCATTAGAGTATTTAATGAATCGTCTTAGATTGATGACGCCAATCCCTAAAACTGAATTTGAGCAGCGAACAGGGCAATCGGCAGATGTGGTCAAGCAAGGGATGCAAAAATCAATTGAACGCGGATTATTGACCGAGACCACAACACATTGGCACTTAACGCAAAAAGGCCACATGTTTGTCAATGATTTGCTATCCCAGTTTATTTAATCACTAGATTTAATCACTAGATTTAATCACTAGATTTAATTACTGGATTTAATAGAAAAATATGGCTCGCAGCTTACTGTTATACCCAGATGCTGCGAGTCGCAAACCCAAATAGCGACATAACCGCGCCATTACCTCTGCCTTACATACACATTTTCTAACATTTATATTTACACCTTTAGCTAAAGCTTGATTAGGATGTGCCCTTATAACTTTGGGATGATATCAATGTCTATTAAAACAAAAACAACTCTGATTGCTGTTGCGTTATCAAGTTTATTCGCTACATCAGCTATTGCACAGCTGCATAACATGCCGCAATTAAGCTCACAAGAAAGTACAGCAACAACAAACCAGCAAACCGAATCAGCAAAAGCCAATGCATTGTTTGAAGCCATTTTTATGGAAAATGTTATGGCAAGTCCAGTTAACCAAACTTACCTTGGGATCAAACAAGATTATGGCAAGTGGAATGACTTATCAGAAGCCGCTGCCGATGCAAATTTAGCCCGCAGTAAACAGCAACTGACAAGATTAAACCGCCTTGATGCGACTAAGCTCGATGAACAGGCCTCACTCAGTTTTGAACTATTAAAAGCCAGTTTAGAACACAGTATTAGCGATGATAAATGGCGTTATCACACCTATCCGATTAACCAAATGAACGGTGTTCACTCAATGGTGGCCTCGTTGCTGATTAATCAACATCAAATAACAGATGAGAGTGATGCAAAAGCGTATATCAGTCGTTTAAACGCCATACCGACACTGTTATCACAATTACAAACCTCATTAGAAATTCGTGCCGAAAAGTATATTATCGCGCCAAAATTTGTATTCTCATATGTGATTTCTGATAGCAAAAATATTATTACTGGTGCCCCATTTGCCAATACGGGAAAGGACAGCGCGTTATGGGCTGACGCGAACCGTAAGATAAATAAACTCGATATAAGTGATGACAACAAACAAGCCTTATTAGCCGAAGTAAAACAGGCTCTGCTTACTAAGGTAAAGCCTGCTTATGAGCAATTAATCAACTATACAAAGTCACTTGAAGCACTTGCTGATACTCAAGATGGTGTTTGGAAACTGCCTGACGGGGAAGCGTTTTACAATAATGCCCTCGCCCGCACCACCACCACTGACATGACAGCAGACACCATACATGAACTCGGCTTGAACGAGGTTAAGCGTATTCATGATGAAATGCGTGTCATTATGAAAAAGGTGCATTTTGACGGCAACTTAGCAGCGTTTTTTGTTTTCATGCGCGATGACCAACAGTTTTATTACCCTGACACTCATGAAGGTAAAACAGCATATCTCACCCAAGCCAAGTCTCTGATCGATACTATGGAGTCTCGTTTAGATGAAGTATTTACCATTAAGCCTAAAGCCGCTTTAGTGGTACGAAAGGTGGAGGCTTTTAGAGAGAAGTCGGCAGGTAAAGCATTTTACGATCAACCAGCACCAGACGGATCTCGTCCAGGCACCTATTACGCTAATTTATATAAAATGGAAGCGATGCCAAAATATCAAATGGAGGCTCTGGCCTACCATGAAGGGATCCCTGGTCATCACATGCAAATTGCTATTGCACAAGAACTGCAAGGCATTCCAAAATTCCGTAAATTTGGCAGTTACACTGCTTATACTGAAGGCTGGGGACTTTACTCTGAATATTTTCCTAAAGAAATGGGCTTATATGCAGATCCTTATTCAGACTTTGGCCGTCTATCAATGGAACTGTGGCGCGCATGTCGTTTAGTCGTTGACACTGGAATACACGCTAAAAAGTGGACTCGTGAGCAAGCTATTGCCTATTACGTCGATAACACACCAAATGCGCAATCTGATGCCATTAAAATGGTCGAGCGCCATATTGTTATGCCATCACAAGCAACCGCGTATAAAGTGGGAATGATTAACATACTTCAGCTACGTGAACATGCCAAAAAAGAATTAGGCACCAAGTTTGATCTTCGTGAATTTCACACCTCAATCTTGAAAAATGGGCCATTGCCATTAGACATTCTTGCAGAGCAGGTAAATAAGTGGATTAAACGGGTTCAGTCGCAGTAATTTAGCGTTGGTTATTGGTACAGGATAAAGTAAAGCACCAAGCTTGGATTATGATTATGATTATGGTTATGGTTTTACTTTCATCATGCCACAAAAAAATAACCCCAGCTCAACGTCTGGGGTAACCAAATAAACTAGGATGATGGTTTCAAGACTGGCATTATATTAGTTCAAAACTACTGCCAGTACTGATTCAAAATTTGCTACCTTGCCGATTTGTACGCTTAACTGAAAAGGGGTCATTTCTCAGAAAACGCATGCTTCAAATCATTTCGAATCAACTAATAACTATTGTATTGATATCAGAACAGACTTCAACAACTTAACTCTGGTATTTCGCTGCCCCCTTGATTAGCTACCTAATGAATAACTAATAAATTAAAATCTTAATAAACTGATAAATATAACTTTAATATTAAACTGCAAGATAATTTTTGGCTTTGTTTTAAAAAGGAAACAGTGTTTCCGCTTTTACCTAGCATCGACTCTAAACAGGCGTGGGAATATATAGTTAACAACGGATGTCTTTTAAGTTTGCAGTATCAAACTTGCCATGTGTTTTGCTAACAAGGCGGATTGACGTATTAATCGCTATGTTAAGAGCCGCGTTAAGCGCTGCCTCAATAACTATGTGCCAGCCAATGTAAGTCGATACAATGCAGCTAGCACAACACAGGGCTGTTTGATAACCGTTTATTATCCAGAGTTGAGGCTATTTACGCTGTTTGTACAAATTTTCAAACTTAGCGTCCCAATAAGGTGGGCTACTAATGTGCGTTTTAATAAAATCAATAAACGCACTCACCTTTGGAGCCAGGTGTTTACGACGCGGATACACCGCTTGTAATGGAAGATTATGGGTCAACTGCCAATCAGGTAACAAAGGAACCAATGTTCCTTCAGCAATTTCATCTTCCAGCAAATAACTGGCTAAGTAAACAATACCTAAACCACTCACTGCGGCCGATTTTAATGCCGGCGCATTATCAACACGGAAATTGCCTGATACGCCAATTTCACAATAATCATCGCCCTTTTTAAATTGCCACATACTGTGCTCATGCCACTCGCCTTGATACACCAAACAATTGTGTTCAACCAATTGTTCAGGCCGGCTAATGTTTCCGTGCTGGGCAACATAGCCTGGTGATGCGACTAACAAAAACTGACATTTCATTAACGGCCTTGCCACCATACCCAGCGGTAATTGCTCAGACATGGTTAACAACAGATCTAAACCTTCGCTGACAACGTCAACTTTGTGGTCAAGCAAACTGATTTGTAGTTCAAGATCTGGGTGTCTCGCCATAAATTCTGGTAAAGCAGGAATAATATGCATAGTACCAAATGATTGCGAAATCCCGACTTTCAATACACCACGAGTGGCATCATTTAAGTTGTGAACACTTGATACTGCCTGTTCTGCATCTCGAAGTAGTTCTTCGCCTTGAAGATATAATAGATTGCCGGCTTCGGTAAGACTTAAACTGCGTGTTGTACGCTGAATAAGTTGAACGCCAAGTTTATGTTCAAGATCTGCAACTTGAGTGCTCACTTTAGATTTAGAAATGCCAAGACGTCTGGCTGCAGCACTAAAACTTCCTGCACGTGCAACATGAGTAAAAATTGCGATAGGTTCTAACAGTTCTAACATGAAAGTCGCCTTAAGCTGGTTACGACATTAATAAAAATTTCAGATGTCTGTTTGCCATTGCTGGTAACTAAACCTTGCTAAGCACAATATCAACATTCAGTTATTAATAGTGTTGATGCTCAATGAGCACCGAAACAAACCAATACTGTAAATCAACACAAACAAATGACTACTCCGAAATATAACCACATCCAAAAATAGAGTGCAATTTTGTTATAGTTTTTATTAGTATAACAAAAAAAGCCTGTCGGGCTGTATATTTATAATTGACAATTTTTTTATCAGAACAAAGCAACACTAGCTATAGCGGCAAAATAGCTAAAATAGGCGGAAAAAAAAAGCCCCTGTGTCTTTAAAAAAGCACAGGGGAAGGTCAGGTGTCCGGGAAGACAGCTTGAACAAGGTTACTCTTTTATATCGCCTAGCGTAGCTAAGGTGTAAGGTGCAAGTTCTGGGATGGCTTTACGCACTCGACTTTCTAACACTAATAATCCTTCAAAATTATCACAAACCTCAGTCGCGCGTTGCTCCAGACCTTGAGATTGCGACTCAAGTTGTTGCTCGATGTCTTTACCGACGTTGTCCATTTTTTGTGAAAAAGTATTCATTTTCTCTTCAAACGAACCACCTTCAGAAGACATGATCTGGCTACCTAATGTCATCATTAATGAGCCCATTGAGTTCGTTACCATTTGCTCTATTTCTTGCTCAAACTCTTCATTAAAGGCATGTTCCATTGAAGATTCAGTTGAGCCTAAATAAAATTTATCACCTTGTTGATAAGCCATAGTATCAATGCGTTGTTGAATACCTGTCATCATCTTATCAATCTGAACGCCTGTGGCATCGCCAAATATTGGTGTTAGCGCCATATTGACAGCCTGAGATGCCATCGACACAACGTCGGTGACTAAATCAATCACTTCAGGAACTTGGCGAGATAGCTCATCAGAATATTGAGTTAATAACAGCCGTTGCTTGTCATTTAATGCGACTTCTTTACCGTCGACATACAATTGACCCAGTTGAACGCGATATTTCTCGCTGCCATTATCACTGACCTGTAAACTTTTCGGTTCAACGGTCACGTCATAGTTTAATGTCACGTTACACTTTTCATCATTAATTGACATTTTTGCCATGGCTGGAGTCAATGCCCCTGCAGTGAATAACATGCTGGTTAACGCTAAACCACAAATTAACTTCTGTTTGGTCATGATAAAAATCCTTTTGTTAAACGAATATCGATAAAATCTATTCAATATAATTAGTTATAGCACAATAAAGCACTAGTCATGCCAACAAGTATAGTCGCTTGATTTATAAGTGGTTTTTATAAAATTTAAAATTTAACATCTACTAAATGAACAAAAAACACCACCCTCTTCGTAAAATAAACCAAAAAGTAGTCTATTTTACGAGTAGTGATGTGAAATTAAAAAAAGTGATGTGGAATTAAAAAATTGAACGACCTAACTGCTGGCTTAAATGCTCAAGTAAGGCTGTACCTGCCAATGAATTGCCATTATTGTCGAGTTCAGGCGACCACACACAGATAGACATGTCACCAGGAATAATCGCAATAATACCGCCGCCTACGCCACTTTTACCCGGCATACCCACTCGGTAAGCAAACTCGCCTGCGCCATCGTATAATCCAGACGTTGCGAGTAATGCATTAAGCTGCCGAGTTTGCACTGGTGAGACTAAGCTATCGCCATCGAGTGTCTTACCACGATTGGCCAAATAAAACATCGCCCGGGACAAATCTGCACAATTCATCCTTAACGCACAATAATGAAAATAGCTTTTAAGTACGGTATTCACGTCGCCATTAAAATTACCAAATGACTTCATTAAATAGGCAATAGAAGCATTACGTGCACTAAATTGATACTCAGAATCTGCTACCACTTTGTCGAAGGCTAATGTGGTATTTTGGCTCAACTGACGCACCACCTCAAGCATATGATGTTTAGGTGCACCCAAGCGTGCTTGCAACAAGTCCGCAATGACTAACGCGCCAGCATTAATAAATGGATTCCGTGGTTTGCCACGCTCTAATTCAACCTGTACAAGCGAGTTAAATGAATGCCCAGAAGGTTCTTTACCCACTCGACTCCAGATTTCTTCTTCTGTATATAAATTAAGTGCCTGAGTCAGGCTAAAGACTTTAGAAATACTTTGAATGGAAAAAGGTTCAAGATAATCACCCGCACCAATTGTTTGACCGTCAATGGTGGTAACTGCAATACCTATTTTGTTGGGGTCAACGCAGGCAAGAGCAGGAATATATCCTGCCACCTTACCTTTACCCAATAGCGATCTTACTTTATCGACAGCGTCTTGAAGTAATAATTGCTCTGGCAATTTAGCTTAACCCCACCAAATATCATATAAATCACTGACTTCAAGGTCAGAAACTGGCTTGTCTTTCCAGAATGCATTGACTGCTGCAATATCTTCATCAGTACATTTACCGATAGTTTGGGTAGCCATAATGCCTTCCCATTGCTTGTGTCCACCACCGTGGAAACCTAATTGACGTGGTTCAATCACTTGAGCAATAAACTGATCAACCAAACTATCGATATCTTGTTCAGAAACTGACTCATTAAATGTCCAGTTCATTTCGAAACCTAATTCTTGAAATTCATCAACTCGTAATTTTTTACGTAAACGTCGACTGCGATTTTGCGCCATGGTGTATTCTCCGATTGCTAAAAAGTGTAGTAGTGATTAAGCGATACGCTCAAACATGATATCCCATACGCCGTGACCAAGTCTGTGGCCTCTTGCTTCAAACTTTGTAAGCGGACGGTGGTCTGGACGTTCGACAACTGTACCAGTTGTTGATTGATTATTATAACCTTCAGCAGCATTCATTATGTCTAACATATGCTCGCTGTAATTTTCCCAATCGGTTGCCATGTGAAACACACCACCAATTTTAAGCTTACGACGGACTAGCTGTACAAACTCAGCTTGTACAATCCGACGCTTGTTATGACGTTTTTTATGCCATGGATCGGGGAAAAACAATTGTACCCGCGCAAGTGAACCATCAAGAATACTGTGCTCTAGCACTTCCATTGCATCATGGTGATATACACGTAAGTTAGTAACTTCAGCAGCACCGGCCTCAGAAAGACACGTACCAATGCCAGGCTTATGGACTTCTATGCCAATAAAATTTTGTTCTGGGGCTGCTTTTGCCATTTGCACTAATGATGCACCCATACCAAAACCTATTTCTAGAACGGTATCAGCATCGCGACCAAACACTTGGTTTAAATCCAACGGTTGTGGAGTGTAATCAAGTCCCATTGCTGGCCAATGTGCTTCAATTGCTTGAGATTGGCCTTTGGTTAAACGGCCTTCACGTAAAACAAAACTTCTGATTTTACGAATGTATTTACCGTCTTCGTTAAATTCAGCTGTGGTAACGTCGCTCATCTTTGCCTCATTGTCTGCGTACTTCTTGTGCTGTTATAGCGAGTGATTAAATGGGTTAGTGGCTAAATGCCATGGTAGCCACTTTTTAGCTGCACATTACGCAATTGTTATCTGTAACAGATCATTTTTAAAGTCAGTGGGCCATTATACCTAAACTGATTGCACATGTTTACGCTAATTTGGTGTAAACGAGTGATTTAAAATAGCCTGGCTACTTGTGTAATAAAATGCCTATGGCTACACTGCGCCCATGAAAAATCTGACTCCATTTTCTGAGCGTATCATCGCTTGGTATGACCTACATGGTCGTAAATCACTGCCTTGGCAGATCAATAAAACGCCTTACCGTGTTTGGGTGTCGGAGATCATGCTCCAGCAAACTCAAGTCGCAACTGTGATTCCCTATTTCCAAAAATTTATAGCGCGTTTCCCTAGCGTTATAGATCTTGCTAATGCTCATCAAGATGAGGTGCTGCATTTGTGGACGGGCTTAGGCTATTACGCCAGAGCACGTAATTTACATAAAGCAGCTCAGCATATTCGCGATGCCTTTAACGGCGAGTTCCCTACTCAGTTTGATGATGTAGTGGCTTTATCTGGAATAGGTAAATCGACTGCTGGCGCAGTCTTATCCTTATCGCTCGGACAACACCACCCTATTTTAGATGGTAATGTAAAACGGGTATTGGCCAGACATGGTGCTATTGAAGGCTGGCCTGGACAAAAAAACGTTGAGCAGCAATTATGGCAATTAACCGACACATTAACGCCAGTCAAAGATGTTGAAAAATTTAACCAAGCAATGATGGATATTGGTTCAAGTGTTTGCACCCGCAGTAAACCCAATTGCGCAGCTTGCCCTGTGGCAATTGATTGTGTGGCTCAACAAAGCGGTCTTCAAAGTCAATATCCAGGTAAAAAACCTAAAAAAATCACTCCAGAAAAATCTGCTTTTATGCTGGTTTTAGTCGATAGCAGCGAAGATTCAGTAAAAGTTCAGCTTATTCAACGTCCACCCGCGGGGATATGGGGGGGATTATGGTGTTTTCCGCAATTTGAGCACCAAGCAGAAATAAATGATTATTTAAGCCTGCATAATTTGACAGAGTCAGAGCAAGGGCTTGCAGGATTTAGGCATACATTCAGTCACTTTCATCTGGATATTCACCCGGTATTAGTTGAACTATCTCCAGATCTCGCTAGCGGTATCATGGAACAAACCTCGGCACTCTGGTATAACATAGAACAACCTGCGAAAGTCGGGTTGGCAGCTGCCACAGAACGTATTTTGGCTAATTTAGCCGTACTTTTCGCGACACATTAATTTTTATCGTAATTAAAGTTAGTAAGGGATCATCATGGCTCGCACCGTTCACTGTCAACATTTAAACAAATCCGCTGACGGCTTAGATTTTCAGCTATACCCTGGCGAATTGGGTAAGCGCATTTTTGATAATATCAGTAAAGAAGCTTGGGGCTTATGGCAACAGAAGCAAACCATGCTCATTAATGAGAAAAAACTCAATATGATGAATGTTGATGACCGTAAATTTCTTGAAGAGCAAATGACTAATTTTTTATTTGAAGGTAAAGACGTTGAAATTGAAGGCTATGTTCCGCCAGCTGAAGACGAGTAACCAGTCAATATAATCAATTGTTTTACCTAAAAATAAAGCCGCTTTACTAAGCGGCTTTATTATATCACCTTCATCGAAAAACCTCGTTGTTCGACACGAAGTGGCGTCGGTGGGCGCTCATTTATTACTCTACCTGATGCCAGTTAGTGAACTCATAGTGTTCATTATTGCTTAATGCCTTCCACTACTAATGCTAATTCAACGTTAGCAGAAGCAGGACCTAAATCCATTTTGACATCGAAGTCTTTCATCGCAAATGTCGTTGTACCACTAAAGCCTGCACGGTAACCTCCCCATGGATCTTTACCTTCACCAATGGCAACGGCATCTATGGTTAGGGGTTTGGTCACGCCATTTAAGGTAAAATCACCATTAATCACAAACTGGTTATTACCTTTATCCACTATGGATGTCGACGTAAAAGTGGCTTGAGAGAATTTACTGGTATTTAAAAAGTCTTCACTGCGCAAATGCTTGTCACGTTCGGCGTGATTTGAATCAACACTGTTAGTGTTAATTTTGACGTTCAGTTTGGCATCAGCCAATTTGTTAGCATCAAAGCTAAAGTCACCTGAAAACTCATTAAAACGTCCTACCACAAAACTATAACCTAAATGGTTAACACTAAATTGAATCGATGCATGTGCACCTTGGGTGTCGATAACATAGTCGGCCGCATTAGCTGCAACGGGTAACATAAGCGTTGAACCGATTATGGCTGCAATAAGGTGTTTTTTCATGATTTTTATTCCTTTAAATTAAGCGTTAATGGTAAATAGGTAGAGTTAATAAATAGAGTCATCATCATCGAACATAACCGTTAGCTGAACCGACGATTAATTAGATTGTTAACCAATACAACTGTTAACGAACACGGTTGGGAATAAGCATTCTTTTCAGAGTATTATCTTTATCTATAATATGATGCTTAATCGCACCTGCGCTATGCAACACAACTAGGCCAATTAAGCTATAAGCAAGGTATTGATGTATAACACCGGCAATATCAGCTTGTTCGTCAATAAAAGCATTAGGAAACGGCACGGCAAACCAGTCAAAAATCCAAATATCCCTACCATCTGCTGTAGAAATCATAATTCCTGAAAACATAATCAGCAGCATTAACGTATAAAGACTAGCATGTGCCCAGGTTGCCATACGTTTTTCCCATGGCTGATGGTTAGGTAATGCACTAGGCGTTAGTGACATAGCTCGCCACACTAATCTTAACAAGGTTAATCCGAGTAACAGCAGACCAATACTTTTATGAACATATGGCGCAGTTTGGTACCAACTACTGTAGTACGTAAGATCAACCATCCAATAACCTACACTAAAAAGGCTAATAACTGCGATGGCGGACAACCAATGGGTCAAAATGGTTATTAATCCATAGCCAGCTGAAGTGTTTTTTAACATGTTACCTTCCTCAATAAACTCACAACATATTAACGTCATTTTTAGTAAAGAAAACTGCTAAATATAGGAGTATTCATTCGATAAAATAGAAATGAATTGTTAACCAATATTATCTGTGAGGATGATTAACCGTTTAAGTCGGTACAAGAGCGGTAAATACCCATTATAGTAAGAAACAACGCATACACTTGTCCGTTACTGGTTCGAGTCCGGTTAACTAGGATAGAAAACGAACCCACAATGGGAATTGAACACTCTATATATGGGGTATACAAGGTTAATAGCGAGTACTCAACGTTAAGTATGAGGTAATAACAGTTGTCTTTTTAGCTTATAGAGCCAAGCAAAGTCAGCGCTTAAACGCATCTTACTTAGGATGTCTTATATCGCTCCCCCCTCTTAATGCTATTAACGACTATGGTTAACCTCAAAATGGCTTAAAGAAAATCAGTAAATGGATTATGCCTGCTATTAGCTGGGTTTTGCCTTTCTTTATAGGAAACTGACACAGTTACGCTCACCGATATACTGCATGACTAGGGCCTGTTGATCTTCGCTGGTTAAATTTTGTTCGAGATAATTTTGTTCGAGATAAAAACGTTTTAATCGAGGCGAGTGGATTGCTGCCTAGCAATCTAAGCAACACTCGCTTATCAAAGACTCACTCAACAAAGGGTAAAACGTTTTTAGCCGACCCCTTCGGGCAGCGTTTGTTGGTCATTTCTACTGCGTTATCGGCTTTTTATGTAGCATAACTACACCACAAAGCCCCTGCCTTGTAGCTCATGTTAAGTAATGAGCTACAATTCGCTGCAAAAACAACATTGAAAGATCAACAGGCCTTAGTATATTAATTCCCCCCTTCGCGTTAAAAATCATCAATTACTTATAAAAAACCACCCGTTTGCACATTAACTAGCCGAACGAGTGAAAACATTTGAAAAACCACTTGCACGATAAAAACCATCACTATACTATGTGCGCACTCCAGACGAGACAGGTATTGATTACCAAGTTAATACTTAGTCTGTAGTAGTTAACTGACACTTAGTTAGTTGCCCGAATAGCTCAGTCGGTAGAGCAGAGGATTGAAAATCCTCGTGTCCCTGGTTCGATTCCGGGTTCGGGCACCACAATTTAGCCGGCATAGCTCAGCTGGTAGAGCAACTGACTTGTAATCAGTAGGTCCCGAGTTCGACTCTTGGTGCCGGCACCATAAAAACAAAAAAGCCACTCAATGAGTGGCTTTTTTGTATCTGAAATGTATTCGATTTAAGCGCTCTATTTATTGCATTTTAGCTTCTTAAAACAAAACAGGCACTCAATTGAGTGCCTGTTTTAATATAACCTTACGACACTATCGACCCAGCGCTTCAATTCGAGCTAAGCGATTAACTTGGTTAAGTGAGCCTAAATGACCGTATATAGGACCGAGTAAACCACGCTTTTTAAGCTCAATGAACTCTTCATCGGTTAGTGCATTTAATTTAGCTTCATCAATAAGATATAAACCATTAATATTACGTTTTTCACCGGCGACATCAACAGTTAGAGTCTGATTAATCAACAAGCCTTTTTCATCTAAAAAGCTCAAAATACCCCGTGTAGCTTGATCTTGTTCATAGTGACTAATCAATGCTTGCTTACGCGCTTCTAAAAATGGGGTTTCTTTACCCTCTTCAAATAATGCTTGGCCGTCTTCTTTAGTCACTTCTTTAGCATTTTCACGAATGCCAATCCACACTTTATCTTTAACGTCTGGGTTAACGACTAAGCCAAGAGGATAATCTCGTACAACCGCAGGAATATACAAGCCTTGCCATTTGCCGTCTTTTACACTTAGATTCTGACCAGGCTTTAACCCTAGCATAGCAACTGATTGAAACTCGTTTGTGTCACTATTTTTAACGAATACGATAGGATATTCAGTGGCAGCGCGATTAATTTCATGTAAGGTTACAGGCACAATGTGCTGTTCTGCCACGTGTAAAAAATCACTTGGAGTCAGTTTTAAATCACCATGTTTGGTTTGTTCTAATAATGTAATTTCGTTGGGCATCTTGGCTCCTTGAAGCACTGATTATCTTCTCTGATTTAAGTACAACATCATTGTCATACCTTAGGTTAACAAATAATTAATAACTGAAACTACCAAGTTAAATCTTAAATTCAAGTACATTTAGGCTAAATTGCGTCAATAATCACCAAGTGACCAATTCTTGTCCAAAAAAGCTTTGTATTCAATAAAAAAGAATACAATGGGCGCTGATTATCGATTTATTAGCCGGGTAATCACCTAATGCAATTTCAGTTTAGGACGTTGCCAGCGAAGTAGCTTTTGCGCAATACGGTATACAGAAGCGGAGAACCAGCCATATAAACTGGCTAAATGACGTTGGTAAAGCGAGATATACATCAAACGTGCAACGTGACCTTCAACAAAAAAGTCTCCCGAACGAAGGTTACCCATTAAATTTCCAACCGCAGAAAAACGACTGAGCGATACCAATGAACCATAGTCTTTATAAACGAAAGGTTTTTCTGGTTGAAGCTTCATCTTTAAACAAATATTGTCATATAGGCGATCGGCCATTTGGGCAGCTGCTTGGGCTCTGGGTGGTACGGGTTTACCTGATGGTAAAATTAATTGAGCACAGTCACCTAAGGCGTAAATATCATTAAGGCCTTTAACATGCATACACTCATCTACATCGATTTGATTACGTGGCGTAATAGGTAATTGGGTGAAATTTTCAAAGACCTTTGGACCTTTAACACCTGCTGCCCATACTTTTATATTGGCTTTAATCGTCTCACCTGTCGCAGTAACGAAGCCTTCTTTAGTCACTTCTTTAACCTGCACACCTAAGTGCAATTTTACCCCTAATTTTGACAGTACAGTTTGTGCCCTCGAACTGACTTGTTCAGGTAATTGGGGAAGGATTTTAGTGGATGCTTCAATTAGGTTTATATCTAAATGATCTTTGGAGATATTTTGATAACCGTACTCCCTTACAGACTCAATAACATGATGGAGTTCAGCGGCCAGCTCGACGCCTGTTGCACCGGCACCTACGATACCGATACCTAATTGGTCTTGTGTTTCATTAAGCTGTAAGAGTGCATCCATAAGCTTATGGTGAAAAAGATTTGCACTGTCTAAACTGTCTAAGAAAATACAATGTTTTTCAGCACCCGGTGTATTAAAGCTATTTGAAACCCCGCCTAATGCAAGCACAAGAGTATCGTATTCAATACTGCGCGCGGCAATGATCATCTCGCCTTCATCGTTATACACTGGAGCAAGTTGAATTTGCTTAGTGCTTGGGTCGCATTGTTCAATGGCACCTCGAATATATCGATAGCCATTCTTTAATCCGTGATCTCGATATTGCAGGCCTTCAATTGATTGATCAATCACACCAACGGCAACTTCATGTAACTTGGGTTTCCAAATATGGATGGTATTTTTATCAATCAGACTAATATCGATTAACGGACTTTTACCAAACTTCCGTCCCAATTTGGAGGCCAATGCTAACCCTGCAGCTCCGCCACCCACAATAACAATTCGTTGAACCATACATTACCTCAGAGATACCTTATGCCAGCGACTATGTAACCTAACTGTGGATAATAAACGGTTATCAAACAGCCCTTTGCTGCGCGGCCAAAGTTGCACCTACTTAAAATGGGCCCGCTATTGACACGTCAATACGCCTTACTAGCAAACGCATGGCGATTTTGATGTTGTAGACTTGAAATAAAGCCGTTTTTAACAATTTATCCCATCTCTTATCCAGAGTTGAGGTTAACTAAACAAAATGTACAATTGAAAAAAAAGGCCCTGTAGGCCTTATACTGCTTCTTCGTTTTCTTCACCGGTACGAATTCGAATGACTCGTTCAACGTCGGTTACAAATATTTTTCCATCACCAATCTTTCCTGTTCTGGCGATATCAACAATAACATCAATCGCTCGCTCAAGAAGGTCATCTTGGATCACCAGTTCGATTTTTACTTTTGGTAAAAAATCCACCATGTATTCTGCGCCACGATAAAGCTCGGTATGACCTTTTTGACGGCCAAAACCTTTGACTTCAGACACTGTCATACCCGTAATGCCAATTTCAGCAAGTGACTCACGCACATCATCAAGTTTAAATGGCTTAATAATCGCTTCGACTTTTTTCATTAAATACTCCTGTCATCGGCTAAGTTGTTGATTAAGCATTTGTCCTGATTACAGTTTATATGCTTACTAATATCATTCAAATATCTTACTTGAAAGCGCAGCCAATTGTCGCGGCTATTTTACGTATTTATGAAAAGATATTTCGCAGCAAACTTGCTGTTCATTTTCTATACTAGATTAAGTTTTACTGCAGGACGCAGCCGACAACGTTTAAGGATGAACCAGTATGCCTCATTTTAATCACATAAAAGGCTTTAGTCTGATTGAGTTAATAGTAACTATGCTGATTGCCACACTAATTTCACTCATCGCAATTCCCTCATTTACTGCATTAATTGAACAAGTCAGGGCAAGTAGTAATATTAAAGTGATCCAACAGACCATTCAATTAGGCCGAAATATGGCAATCAGTTATGGCTCGAGGGTAACAATTTGCCCTTTAGTCGACAACTTGTGTTCATCGGATTGGAGTATTGGGTTAAGTGTATTTATTGACCGTGGGCAAAAAAACCAACTTGATGCCAGTGATAGCTTACTCCAACAAACATCTCCTTTTCATGAAAATGATTACATTGACTACAATCGTCCCGCGATTAGATTTCAACCCGATGGATTAGCTTCAGGCACTAATGGAACATTAACGTATTGCCCAGGCTCTGTTGACAGTCCTTATTCAAAAGCGGTAATTGTTAATCAAGCTGGTAGGGTAAGAGTATCAAACAAGAAAAATATAGAATGTAAATTTTAACAAAATGTAAAATGACAAAATATAAAATAATAAAGATTATTGATAAAGAATTGATTAGCAGTGATGTCTGCAAATAGTCAATTAAACACTGTCATTCATGTTGCGCTTGGTTATACTCTGTTTTATATAGCAGAGGAATTGCGCATGAAAAAAATACAATCTGGTTTTACTCTAATAGAATTGATGGTGACCATTACCGTTGCTGCAATACTGTTAGCTATTGGCGTGCCGTCGTTAACCAGCCTTTATGAAGGTATAAGAGCAAGAAGTGTTATCAGCACCATTGAATCCTCGTTTGTATTTGCCCGTAGTCAAGCCGTTAGTTACGGAAGCAGAGTTTCTATCTGTCCTATGACAACAACGTCGTGTGGGAGTGACTGGACAAAAGGATTTAGTGTATTTATTGATAATGGTACTCTTGGCTCAATGGATACAACCAATGGTATTGCTGATGTGGTTCTACGTAAAGTGGATGCGTTTAATAGTAATGACTTTATTAAATCAGATCTTTCAAGATATAGCTTTAACCCTGATGGTATGGGCACTAATGGCGGCAGTAGCGTATTTAGATATTGCCCTGGCAAAGTAACGAGCAGTTCTTCTGAAGCATTAAATATCAATTCCTCAGGGCGAATTTCAAAAGTAACTACAACAGTGGCGTGTAGCTAACCTGAGTTAAGGATAATAAACGCCTTTCAAGCAGCCCTTTGCCCTACTAACTGCGTTGAACCGACTTACAATAGACTAACTATTGACGCGTCAATTCGCCTTGTTAGTATAAAAAATAACAAACTTGAAAGTGGATTCTGCTTAACATATTGATTTTTAATAGCATATGCATCCCTTCTCCCAAGTTCAAGTTAGCTAACAAAAAAGGCATACTTATGTAAATAAGTAAGCCTTTTTGCACTATCTTCTCAATAGGATACTAATACGTTCTTTGTGCATCAAGCTCACGCACTAATACATCTTTAAAAACTTTATCTTCCGCTATGCACTCAACCACTCTTTTAACCATAAGCCGCTCATCTGAGATAGTTGGAACATACTCTGCAAGCAAAGCGCTCTGTTCTTGTATAACGAGCGCTTTATCCCACTCAAACAATGCTATGTTAGCACCATTAGCCGTTTCTATATGGCACTTATAAGGTGTTAATGTCGTTACTGCATCATCCGCAGATGAAGCATTAGCAGATATAAATATTGATAATAGAACAAAAGGTATTACTGTTCTCATTTCCAACACTCCGTAGGTGACTTAGCACCCGTTGAGGTTAACGATATTGTCGCACAAGCACTATCACGAGTCGCTTGTACACCAACGGCAGTGGCTGTCACTGTGTAATCATCTCCACTCAAGGTTGTATCGACGTTATAATAAGTATTTTCAACAACCCAAGGATCTACAGAC
Organism: Shewanella psychromarinicola; assembly: GCF_003855155.1. Taxonomy (NCBI): domain Bacteria; kingdom Pseudomonadati; phylum Pseudomonadota; class Gammaproteobacteria; order Alteromonadales; family Shewanellaceae; genus Shewanella; species Shewanella psychromarinicola. Next base: position 2,408,189 of record NZ_CP034073.1, on the reverse strand, counting down.
AAACCAAGTTCTGTCATATCAGTAGTGAAGCTACGACGATCTAAATAAAATTGTTCCTGTAAATTAGCAACACGCATAACACCTGCCAAGCCATCACCTCGAGCTCCTTTAGCGACAAATTGAGTATAACTTGGATAAGCAATTGAAGCTAAAATGCCCACTATCACGACAGTGATCATCACTTCAATTAATGTAAATCCGGACTGTAACTGCTTCATTATTTATACTCTTTTCTACTCATCAATATGATAATAAATTTTATTCACGCCTGGCCCACCACGGATACATTTATTATCACCAGCAGCACAGCCATCATCATCATCATCATCCACTTTATCCATATCATCACCAGCAGAGCCAATACCAATTAAATACATATAACTATCTGATGTACCATTTGGTGGTATGACTAACTGAGGCGTATCAGGTACTCGTGCGCCCATTTCTAAATATTCTTGAGTATACGAACGGGTACCTTTATGTAAATCAAAGCCATACAATCTCCCTTGACCAATGGCTAAACATTGGTTCGCAGATGTATTATCTCCTGGAACATAAGAGGTAAAGAACACTCTTCCATTAATGATTGTAGAGGCCGATAAACTTTTTTCCCCTTTCGCAGCAAAGTTATAATACCAACCTCGTTTTTGACCAAATTCTATATTCTGCGCTTCGGTTGTAGGAGGTGTAGAAGACACATCATAAAGATTTACTAACGCTAACACAGCCGGGATCTCTTTACCTGTAGCGCCAGTAAACGATTTAGTCACTACATTACGGTCTTGTAACACAAAAAACTTATCTGAACGCGTAGTATCTAAAGGGTGCGGTCTATGACCACTGCCCACCGTAACGGCATCATAAGGGATATTTTGATACGTTAAGCTCGTGGTTGTATTATTAGACGAGTCAGTAACCGACACTTGAGAAATATTATTAAATATCGTTTGCGCCACTGCAGGTTCGGCAAAAAAGCGTTTATCGGTTGCTTGTGTAGATCCGCCTAAACTCGCAAACTTAAATGCAGTCCACGGACTAGTAGAACTCGTCGGTGAAGCACTGGGTAAATCCATACGCCAAATATTAGCCCCTGTGTCAGTTGCATATAATCTGTCAGTCAATCTATCACCGTTACTGTCTAATATTGCAATACTATTTGGGATGCTATCAACAATACCAGGTAACTGTGTGCCACTAGAGCCTGTACCAAATCGATACACTAGGGCTCCAGTTTCAGCATTTAAAATATAAACACTGCGGCCGGTAGTGTCATCAGTACCAACCCCTGCACCATCTTTAGTTGAAGGGTTATATCCACCGCCAATAATAACCACTGGAGAGGCAGTATCTGCGGAGGTATTGCCTGCAGGTACGCCAGGGATAAACGTGACCACAGGTTCTGCCCAAGACTGACCCATATCACTCATCCCTGTTGAGCTCGGATCAACTTTCCACATAAATTGTGGAGAATCAGGGTTGGTGATGTTAAGGGCATAATACGATTTTCCCCCGCGGCGCATACCAACAAATAGCCAAGCTTTATCAATTGCACCTGATGCATTTCTTTTTACATATGCAACAGGTGGGCTATCCATACCGTAAACAGAATGAACTCCTGTTGGTACGTTTGCCCTTAACTCACGAAGGTTAGGTAATAGTTCTTGCGGCATAAATGCCCATGACTCTTCAACACTCGCACCATTGTCTTTAAACATGTGTAAAAAGCCTGCATTAGTACCAAGCAAAATACGTATATCGGGTGAGCCCGCAGTACCATAGTTAATTGCTAACGGTTTAGAGTGCAGTGGATCACCCATAATATCTGAGCGCTTATCTGTTGTTGAACCATCTTTATCTTCATCATCAACATCGATGCCAATCGTCCAATCAAATAATTTGGTGAGTTCAGTTTTATCGACACCCATAAAGGTTGCTAACGCTGTTTCACTGCCAAGACTGATTGCAGCTTTTGACTTAGTGAAAGCTTCAATAGCGCCACCTGTACCAAAGTTCCCGTATAAAGTGCGACTCGGCGTTGATTGAAGCTTAGTTAATGCACCACCGATTTCAACATTATTACCATCACCGCCGCCGCTTGTGGCACTGCAGACAGCATCCGATGTCCAATAAGAACATGCAGACGAGGCCAAATTACCATCATCACCAATGGCGTCATTACCATTTTTATCTACAATATCACCCGACCCAGTCACTTTGAACTTTTTCAAGTTACCCACCCAACGAGGACCTTCATTAGGTAAAAACATTGCGTAGTAAACCGAGTCTAATGTTTGGGTTCTATCAAAATTATTACTGGCAATCGATGGCGAAGTAAAACTAGAGTTAGTTTCTAAAATATTAGAGAAAATCGATTGTAATGCTTCTTGTAACTTTTGAGCATTAGCTGCTGTGTAAGTTGCTCCACCACCACGTGATGCCGTTTCTTTTAAAATAGCCGCGACTGAATTTGCATCAGAACCAAAACCGATGGTGTAAGTTGAAACAGTTTGAGTGCCATCAAGGCTGGTATTGACATCATTTTTATTTAACCAACCAGCAAGAGCAGGCAAGAAACTACCAGAGTATTTATCTGAATCAGAAATACCAGAAAGATCTTTAACTAAATCATCAGCGCCACTGTCTCTAGTGGGCGCACCATCAGTAATATAAATAACATAAGCTTTGTCTTGGCATTGCTTACCCACAAATGGAGATATATAACTTCCACTAGATTCTATTGTAGTATCTCTATGAGGCGTTCTAGAGGGGTCTACATTGCCATATAAAACACTTTTACCTGCAAAATAATGATAAGCCTCATAAAGACTTTCACATAATGGTGTCCAAGTGTTTGCGGGAAGTGAACTAATTGTTGAAAGTAAACTGGGTTTATTTGTCTCATTATTGGGCGTAATACCATAAACGATACGGCCGCCTTCATCGAAGTTAAATACTGACAAACCAAAATCAACACTGGGAGTTGTGACAATAGTATCTTCTATAACGCGTTTCGCTACTTGTGATCGCGAATAATCATGTTTGGATTTTGTACTGTGATGCCAATTCACATATTTTTCGGTAAACAGAGTAATGGGCTGACCAATACCAAAATTGGTTAGTTTTGCTGTAGTTATTGCAGCATCAACTTGCGCAGTAGAGGAAGAACCATTAATAGGTGTATGTCTTTGGGGAGATGTTGATGTACCTAATCCATCAACTGGAAAACCATTAGTTACTGAACGATTAATATAATCTCTTTCCGCAATATCTTCATAACAATCGGTATATTGAATACTCGTTCCATCAGTTAAAGGTAATTCAGACCATTCACCATTTTCACCTATATATTTATGTTCACGTATATACCCAGTAAACAAACCATATTTTTCTAAGTAACCTTCTCCGACATTACAGCCATTTTTACTATTTAAAAAATATTGATTACTGGATGCCAATGGTATGCTACTAGTATTACGCGTAAAAAATAATTTAGTATTCGTCCTTAAACGCCCATTACTATTGACATTTTCATTTCCGCGTTCGTAAGGATCATCTGTATTAAAGCTTGTATCCATACTACCGGAGGTATCAAAAATAATCAGTACTTGCGGTTTAGAACCCGTACGAGCGGTAGACTCAAGCACATACAACTCAGTATCATCGGCGAAGCTGATGGATGAGTAAGCCAAAATTGCAAATAGCAATGTATAAAATAATTGTTTAAAAAACATGACCAACTCCTTCAGTTAACTTCTTGTTCAATACCAACAACCACTGTCACTAGCCCCATATTATTGCGGCCAAATGTTGAAGCGCTCGAAATTTCAAATCGACGACAAAGTATAGCAACTGAATTGCCTTTTACATTTCGTTGACAACCTACATCTCCTACAATCAATGGTGTTATGGTATTTGTAACACCTAAGTCATTATCAACTATTTGAGAAATAGCTGTCATACTTGTGAAAGTGTTGCCTGTATTTGCCAAAATAACTTTATCTTGTCCGCCTTTAGCTGAAGCCATCGCTTCAATTCTTTCTGAACCCGCACCAGCCATTCTCAATGACTGGGTCGAATTGACTGCCAATGCCACACCAATCAAGGTCATTAACACTAGGACGATTAACGAAAAAAACAACACAATTCCCTGCTGCGTCTTTATTGATGTGATCATTTACCTACCTTTCCTGCATCCACTCAAAAAAATTACGAAATGAGCTGTGATATTATTGGTTGATTAAAATTGGATTTTCTAAAACAATAGTGCTTGAAACTATTTTTCGACGAAAGTTATCATTAAGTGGTCCAATGGTCTTGTCACCTAGCTTATAAGTATTATCATTTGTATAACTTCTGTCTTCTTCGCTTGAACGAACCAATAAAAATACCCTTAAGGCAACTAAACGCTGAAACTGTTCATTATCCCACATTAACGTTGTTACGTTTTGCGCAGGCATATAACTGTCTGCTGTGCCATCACCATTACTATCAAAACCATATAAAATACGCATATTTTCTATGCCTTCTACGAGCTGTTCTTCGTTATTCATGCCGTTATTTATTGATAACGTCCGACGCCTTAAAACGGGAGTGGTGCCGTCATTACGAACAAAGTAGACATGATGCTGGTATTCCCAAATGCGGCTATTCGCTAACCCAGGGGCAGCGGCACTGCCATTGAAAAATATGATTTCATTTTTCTCAGATGCTGCGTAATAGCGTGTTGCGGTGAGAACTGTTGCTGGTGGCCCTATTAAGCGTTTAATTTGGATGACATCCGTGGCGTTATTAGGTGAAACACACGCTAATGATTCTGCACTTACGCCTTGCTCGTATCCCCACAAGCGTCTGAAATGAGAAAGTTGTGTATTAGGAAAACTGGCATTATTTAACCCTGCACCCACACAATCAGCCGTTACTGCGGTGCCAGATAACGTTGTATTACTGCCAACAATAAAATCAGTCCCCGTAATGTCACCCATAAAACCAAGCTGGCTTAAGTCGCGTTCCATAATCGCTAATGCGATTCGGCCATTTTCTTGTAATTGATTAAATTGGCTAGTTGTTGTTACATTACTGGAAGACATATTAAACATAGTAAAAAGACCAGCCGTTAAAAATAAGCTGATTAACATAGCGACCATTAACTCTACTAGCGACATGCCTCGCTGACTATGAAATGCTTTTATCATATTATAATCGCCGTATTGACAACCAATGCTCGTCGTCTATCGCTACTAGAACCACACCCTTTAATAAAAGCACTTTTGTCTGCAGTACCATCTGATGAAGATCTAACGCCTTTCCAAGTCATAACTACGGTGACATTATTGCTAGCGTCGATATCAATACAGGCCGTAGGCGAATCTAAACCACCTACATTTTTATTGTCAGAGGATTTTTCATTTTCACCTAAAAATGCCCGTTCCCATTGGTACAGGTCCCAGTTTCTGGTTTCAATATTAGTACAATTGACATTACCACCAACTGCAACATCGCAAGACGTAGCTGATGTAATCGTTGTACCTGTGTAGGTACCAGCATAAGTCGCAAGTTGACCGCTATTGATGCGCATACGATTAATAATATCATTAACATAATATGACGCTTGAGTTTGCTGAAAAGATTCGAAACTGCCCTTCTTGGCAACTAAATGAAGATTAAAAATACCTATAAGGCCTATCACTAGAATAACCAGTGAGACCATAACTTCGATTAAGGAAAATCCATTCCTTTTTGGCGACATGAGCTTCAAACCTCCCGAAAGATAAAAATCAAACTATCTTTACCTTTAAAATCTTTATTATTCTTATTTAGATTGACACTACAAGACAAATTTATATAAAACAAACTTAACATAGATGAGTCAAACTTTTATAAAACAAACTTATCATAGCTGACTTAAATGTAATCAGATAGTATCAATATTGTATATTAACTATAGTTTATAGATTAATCGATTTATCAGCACTATACTCGGTTTATTTTTTAGTACAAAAAACCCGCAAACTAGAATAGCATGCGGGTAAGTTTTACAGCATTTATTGGCGTTAATTAACGTAATTCCGCCGGAACTGCAAACACAGTGTCTTCTTTACGACCTTCAACTTCAGTTATCACACTCGGTGCAAGTGTCGCTATCGCGTTAACAACTTGTTGCACTAGCACTTCGGGCGCTGATGCCCCGGCTGTTACTGCCACTTTCTTCACCCCGTTAAACCAGATTGCTTCAACATCGGCGGCGGTATCAACTAAATAAGATTGAGTACCGGTCTTTTCAGCCAGTTCACGTAAACGATTTGAATTAGAACTATTTTTGGAACCGACAACAATCAATAAATCGACTTCAGCAGACATACTTCTTACCGCATCTTGGCGATTTTGTGTCGCGTAGCAAATATCATCCTTACGAGGTCCTTCAATGGAAGGAAAACGCTGTTTTAGTGCAGTAATGATATCTAAGGTGTCATCGACAGAAAGCGTAGTTTGAGTGACAAAACAGAGGTTATCTGGGTTATTGACCTGAAGATTATTCACATCCTCAGGAGATTCAATAAGATAAACACCACCGTTAGGGTTATCATATTGCCCCATGGTGCCTTCAACTTCTGGATGTCCCTCATGACCAATTAAAATGCACTCAACACCCTTGCGACTTGCACGGGTCACTTGTAAATGTACTTTGGTCACTAGAGGACATGTCGCATCAAACACTTTTAAACCACGGTGTTTTGCTTCTTTTCTTACTGTCTGTGATACACCATGAGCGCTAAAAATAACAATGCTATTGTCTGGTACTTGCTCAAGTTCATCAACGAAAATAGCACCTCGCTGTTTTAGGTTTTCGACCACATAACGATTATGTACGACTTCATGGCGTACATAAATTGGCGGTTCAAATAACTCTAAAGCACGTTCTACAATACTGATGGCGCGGTCTACCCCTGCGCAAAATCCGCGAGGGTTGGCGAGTAGAATATTAAGCTCAGGAGACGTTGGATCAACTTTTAGCATGTGATACCTTTTTTACTCAGTGATGACACTGACAACTTCAAGTTCAAACGTTATCGTGCGTCCTGCTAGTGGATGGTTTAAGTCGACGGTAATTGAATCGCCAGCAGTATCACGAATAATACCCGGTATTTCACTCCCACCAGGACCGCCAAAACTGACAATAACGCCTTCTTCAAGCTCCATATCTGCAGGAAAGCGGCTTCTGTCCATATAATGAACCGCATCTGGATTGGATTCACCAAATGCATCTTTTGCCGCTAAGGTAAATTGGTGCTTATCACCTTCATTTAAGTCTTTAAGCTGGTCTTCAAAAGCCGGACTTAAGCTACCATCACCAATGTTTAAGCGTGAAGGTTTACCTGATGATTTTGTACTTTCAGCTGTAGATCCATCTTCCAGTACAATATTCATATGACACAACAATGAACGACTATCTTGTTTAGTTAAATCTGTCATAGTTACTCTTGCTCCTTCAATGGCTTTGTCTCGGGTCTAAATGAGTCCCAAATGATCAATGCGGCACCCATAAAGATCCCCGCATCGGCTATATTAAACGCTGGATAATGACTGGTATTCCAGTAAAAATCGATAAAATCAACCACGAAACCATGCATTAAACGATCAATCAAATTACCTAATGCACCGCCAATAACTAACGTAAAAGCGAGGTTGCTGCGCCATAGCGAATAAGACTGCTTACGTAACCAGATCGTTAACAAGGTACTAAAACCGAGAGCAATAACGGTAAACAACCACCGCTGCCAGCCCCCTGCGTCACTTAAAAAACTGAAAGCCGCTCCGTAGTTTCGCACATAAGTGAAATTAAAAAAGGGTAAAAGCTGTATAGACTCATACAAATCAAAATTGGCAAGCACCCATTGTTTAGAGAGCTGATCGGCTAAAAACACCAATGCAGCTACCCAATACCAACGCAAGCCACTGTCTTTCCACGTTAATGGTACAGAACTCATGTATATGCTTCCTTAAGCAAAGTCGCGGTGTTCGCCTTCACCTTCAATATTGGTCACACAGCGTTGACACAATGTTGGGTGATCTTCAATGGTGCCAACTTCTTCGCGATAGTGCCAGCAACGCTCGCACTTGTGTGCCGCACTTTTAGCAACCACTAACTTAAGCGAGCTTAATTCAGTTTCGATGGCGTCACTACCCGCTTGTGACATATCGGCAACAGCAGCTTTAGAGGTGATCAGTACAAAACGTAACTCATCACCTACTTTAGCTAACTCAGCGGCTAAATCAGCATCAGCAAACAATGTCACTTCCGCTTCTAATGAACCACCAATACGTTTATCACGACGAGCTTGTTCAAGCACTTTGTTAACTTCGTTACGGACAGCTAATAGTTTCTCCCAGTAATCATCACTTAAATCACTGTCAAGTGTCACCGCTTCTAAACCTTGGTACCATTCTTGGGTAAACACATACTTTTCACGCTTACCTGGTAGCAACTGCCATAGTTCATCAGCAGTAAAGCTTAAAATGGGTGTCATCCAACGTACCATTGCTTCTGCAATATGATAAAGCGCTGACTGGCAACTCCGACGAGCATGACCTTCTTGCTTAGCTGTGTATTGGCGGTCTTTAATAATATCAAGATAAAAACTGCCTAACTCTACTGAACAGAACTGCATCAGCTTTTGAGTCACTAAATGGAAGTTGTATTGATCATACGCTTCAATTATTTCTTGTTGCAGTGCAGCGGCACGACGCACGACCCAACGGTCTAACGCGACCATGTCTTCAGACGGGATCATGTCAGTTTCTGGGTTAAAGCCATTTAAGTTAGCTAACAAGAAACGGGCAGTATTACGAATACGACGGTACGCATCAGCGCTGCGATTTAAAATCTCGTCAGAGACTGTCATTTCGCCACTGTAATCGGTTGCAGCAACCCATAAGCGTAAAATGTCAGCGCCGAGCTTATTGATCACTTGTAATGGGGCTATCACATTACCGACAGATTTTGACATCTTGCGGCCTTTACCATCAACGGTAAAACCATGAGTCAATACTTGCTTATAAGGTGCTTTACCATTCATCGCTGTTGAAATCATTAATGATGACATAAACCAACCGCGGTGCTGATCGCTACCTTCTAAATACAAATCAATTTCATGTCCTTGAAACTCTGGACGCGCAGCAACAACTGAAGAGAATGATGAGCCTGAGTCAAACCATACGTCCAATGTATCAGTGACTTTACGGTACTGATCTGCTTCATCACCTAACAATTCACTTGCATCTAAATCCCACCAAGCTTGAATACCTTGCTGTTCAATGCGATGCGCAACTCGTTCCATTAATGACACGCTGTCGGGATGCAGCTCATCCGTTTCGCGGTGAACAAATAATGTGATCGGTACGCCCCAAGTTCGCTGACGTGAAATACACCAGTCTGGGCGGTTTTCTACCATTTTTTCAATACGGCTTTGACCCCAATCAGGGATCCATTTGGTTTGCTTTATTTCTTGTAATGCTTGCGAACGCAGATCGTGGTTATCCATAGAGATAAACCACTGTGGTGTCGCACGGAAAATAATCGGTGTTTTATGGCGCCAGCAATGTGGATAGCTGTGAAGGTAAGCAACATGAAGTAATAACGCACCTTTCTCTTTTAACAGCTCAACCACATTGGCGTTAGCTTTAAAGACATGCTGACCGGCAAAAAACTCAGTATCGGCTTTATAAACACCGTTATCGCCAACAGGGTTGGCCACTTCCAAACCGTATTTCAGGCCAACAATAAAATCGTCCTGACCGTGACCTGGGGCGGTATGTACAATACCAGTACCCGCATCTGTGGTGACATGGTCACCTAAAATAGCTGGTACATCAAAGGCATAGAATGGGTGGTTAAAGCGCATTAACTCGAGCTCAGCCCCTTTAACTTCGCCTAATAATTGATGGCTTTCAACGCCGTAACGTTCAAGACATGACTCAACAAGCACTTGAGCCAAAATCAATGTTGTGGTTTCACCGTTTTTAACAAACTCAATCAAGCTGTAATCTAACTCGGCGTTTAACGACAATGCACGGTTAGCAGGGATGGTCCACGGCGTAGTAGTCCAAATTGCCATCGCTACTGGTTTAGTATAATTTTCAACGCCAAATTTAGCGGCAACAGCTTGACTATCAACCGCCACAAAAGCGACATCAATAGCCGGAGATTTTCTATCTTCGTATTCTACTTCCGCTTCAGCGAGTGCCGAACCGCAGTCGGTACACCAATGCACTGGCTTAACACCTTTGTGCAAATGACCGCTATCAATCACTTTTGCCAGTGAACGAACAATGTTCGCTTCAGTTGAAAAATCCATCGTCAAATAAGGATTTTGCCAATCGCCTAATACCCCTAAACGAATGAAGTCATCACGTTGACCGTCAACTTGGATAGCAGCATATTTACGACATTCTTCACGGAATTCCGCTGCAGAAATCTTGACACCAGGCTTACCGACTTTTTGCTCAACTTTCAGCTCAATCGGTAATCCATGACAGTCCCAACCAGGGATATAGGGTGCGTCAAAACCAGACATGGTTTTTGACTTAATAATAATGTCTTTAAGAATTTTATTAACAGAGTGACCAATATGAATGCTGCCATTAGCGTATGGAGGGCCATCATGCAGTATGAAAGGTTTACGGCCAATTCGGCTTTCACGGATCTGTTGATACAGTCCATCTTGCGTCCAGCGAGTTAACATTTCTGGCTCGCGATTTGCCAAATTACCGCGCATCGGAAACTCTGTTTCCGGCAAATTCAAAGTAAATTTATAGTCGCTCATTGATCCCATACCATTATTAAAGCTGATTCATTTCAGCTAGCATCGTTGCTAAATAAAGCGCGAGCTTCATTTGCATCATTTAAAATTTGTTTTTTTAGCGCATCCAATGACTCAAAGGGTTGCTCATCACGGATTTTTGCTATTAATTCTACTTCCACTCGTTTGCCGTATAAATCACCGCTAAAATCAAACAAATGGACTTCTAATCTGCAGGTTTGGCCATTTACAGTGGGCCTGAACCCTACATTAGCCACACCGTCATAAATATCGCTGCCATCCCAATACAAACGCACAGCAAATACCCCTCGAACAGGCACAACGTTACGCTTTAATGCTATATTTGCCGTTGGAAAACCGATTGTACGGCCTAATTTTTGTCCGTGAGCAACCCTACCACTTAAAATGAACGGATGTCCCAATAAACGTCTTGCTTGTTCTAAATTCCCTAACGCCAGTTGTTCTCTTACAGCCGTAGAACTTACTCGCGACGACCCAACCACAAAGCTTTGTGTACTGACAACCGTAAAACCAAATTGCTTACCTGCAGCAACGAGCATGTCAAAAGTACCTTCGCGGCCTTTACCAAAGCAAAAGTCATCACCCACGACGAGATATTTAACCCCGAGTTTTTTGACTAATAACTCTTCAATAAACGCTTCAGCAGGTTGATTAGCAAAAGCGGCAGTAAAATTGATACAGAGTAGCTGGTCAATTTTAAGCTCATCGAGTAATCTAATTTTATCGCGCAGAAGACTGAGACGAGCGGGAGCATCAGCACCACGAAAGCGTTCTTGTGGCTGAGGCTCAAAGGTCATTACTGTTGCAGGTAATTGAAAATGATGCGCTTTACTAACCAAGCAGCAGATCACCTGCGCATGACCACGATGGACACCATCAAAATTCCCTATGGTCAAAACGCAACCATGATGAGAAGGTAAAATATTGTGTATACCGCGGATTAATTCCATTACGCTCAATACTGCCTATAGCAAATCGGCAGATTATATACCCAAACCAATGTTAGATGCGAGTTTCAGGCTCAGATTATTACACAGGATTTAGGATAACCTGCCGATCCTCGGTCGGTGGTTCACCTTAGGAAATTATCCCTGGCGTTTAATTTTCCAAGGCCGAACGCCCAATGCCAGTAAACTCAACAAATAAATAACTGCACCGCCTACAATAAGCTCAATCAACATAAACATACGTTCAAAGGTTTGCCATTCAAGCCATACGCTTTGTTGTGGCATAAAATAAATAATGGCAATGGTCATTAAGGCTGTAGAAATGATCACTTTTAATGAGAAAAATAACGTTTGTCGACTCATTTGATAAACGCCCGCTTTGTGTAAACCGCGATATAACAAACTCGCATTTAATAGTGCAGACATTGATGTCGCAATGGCTAAGCCCACGTAGCCAAATGGAATAGCAAAAATAAGGTTAAACACCATATTGCTGACCATGGCAATAATGCCATATTTAACTGGTGTTTTAGTGTCTTGACGCGAGTAGTATCCCGGCGCTAACACTTTAATCATCATAAAACTCAATAAGCCACAACCGTATGCAACCAAGCTGTAGGACGCCATTTCAACGTCATTAAGACTAAAGGCTCCGCGCATAAACAACACCATCAGCATAGGTTTGGCCAGAATAATTAACCCTAACATCGCCGGAGTGCCTAATAGCAAAATGGCTTTAACGCCCCAGTCCATGGTTTGATTAAACCCAGTGCCTTGGGCATTAACATGTTTTTGCGATAATGCAGGCAAAATCACTGTGGCAATAGCAATGCCAAATAATCCTAAAGGGAACTCCAATAGGCGGTCAGCGTAATACAACCAACTTATCGATCCCGTCATCAAGAAACTGGCTATAAAAGTGTCGAACAATAAATTAATTTGTGAAACAGACACACCAAATAAGGCTGGGATCATCAAGGTTCTAATTTTTACCACACCAGGATGATTCCATCCCCACGTTGGCTTAACGAGCACGTTCTCACGAATTAAAAAGGGGATTTGGAACAAAAACTGAATCAGACCACCAAAAAAGACCCCCCAAGCTAAACCAATTTCAGGATTTTCTAAGGTGTGCGCATACCATAAAGCTACCGCAATAATTGCAACATTCAAAAATACAGGCGTAAAGGCTGATACAGCAAACCGTCCACGGGTGTTGAGTATCGAGCCCGCTAAGGCCGTAAAGGTGATAAACCACAAATAGGGAAAAGTAATTTTTAACATAACCGAAGCAAGTTCGAACTTTTCGGCATTAGGCCCGTCATTGAGCCAATCGACGAACCACCCTCCACCAAAAAGGGCCGCTAATACGGGTGAAAAAACGACCCCAAACAAAGTCACAATCGTCACTAGTACGCCTAAGGTACCAGCAACCTTACTGATTAACTCACGAGTATCTTCTGGGGTCATGTTCTCCTGATACTCAGTCAGTACTGGCACAAATGCTTGCGCAAAAGCCCCTTCAGCAAATAAACGTCTTAAAAAGTTAGGTATCTTATTGGCAAAAAAGAATACATCCGCACTACTACCCGCCCCCATTAAATTTGCAATTACCACATCGCGAACTAAGCCTAATACTCGGGAAATCAGCGTCATAACACTGACAATCAGACCTGATTTAAATAATTTTTTGCTCAAACAGCCCCCAGACACTCGGTCACTTCTAAGAAATTAATGGGATTTATAATAAATATTCTATTCTAACGCTGTCACACAGACCGAAGAGCTGGTAGAATTACGCCACATATTACACGAGTTGGGTTGAAGTTTGGCATGCTAGGTTGGATTAATTTATCTTTATGATTATTATTCAACTATAGTCGTTGACAAGACGACAAAAAGCAGGCATATTCCTCGGCCTTAAAAGTATCAAATCCAGTTTTTAGGAGTTGCACCTTGGCTAATAGCAAGTCTGCAAAGAAGCGCGCGCTTCAGTCTGAAAAGCGTCGCCAGCATAACGCTAGTCGTCGCTCTATGTTACGTACATACGTTAAAAGAGTCATCGCTGCTATCAAAAGCGGTGATCATAAAGCGGCTACAGAAGCGTTTGCTACTGCACAACCAATTGTTGACCGTATGGCGACTAAAGGCATTATTCACAAGAATAAAGCCGCTCGTCAGAAGGCTCGCTTAAACGCAAAAATCAAAGCTATTGCAGCTTAGTTTTTTGTAGATTAAGATCCAAAAAACCGGCCTCGGCCGGTTTTTTTATATCTAAATTTTACCCTCTCTATAGGATCTAGCTCGCTACACTGCTAGGATCTTGTCCTTGCTATCGCTTATCACCGCTTGCCACCCTTGCCACGCTTGCCATCGCTTATCATCGCTTGCCATCGCTTGTATCGCCTGCTACCGCTTGTCATCGCTTGTCATCGCTTGTCATCGCTTGTCATCGCTTGTTATCACTTATCACCGCTTGCCAACGCTTGCCAACGCTTGTATCGCTTGCTATCGCTTGTATCGCTTGCTATCGCTTGCTATCGCTTGTCATCGCTTGTCATCGCTTGCCATCGCTTGTTATCGCTTGTCATCGTTCCCTACCGCTTATCATCTCAGAGATAGGAACAGCTTCGCGGCTAAGATTTTATAGGATCTAACGACTTAACAAGGGAAGCAAGGGTACAGAGTGGGCGGCAGACAGAATGGAAACTTTCGCCAATGTCTATTTGAAATGAAGCGCTTGAGATGATCGTTGACAGTATTTATCATACTGACACATTGGTAGTATGAGGTATAAACGTATTGGAATTTATTGGGTATTAACGCGCACAACATTATTAAGGTTAATAACAGCGTTAATAAAACTAAACGCCTTAACTTAAGACACCATTAATGAGATGTATCAGTTAAGACGTTTGCGGAGTTAATTTAGTAACAGTACATATTGTTCAATACTTGAATTAACTCTTTTACCTCATCACTTTTTAATGAATAGAAAACAGTTTGAGCTTCTTTCCTAGTACAGACTAAATTGTCTTTACGAAGCCATGCCAAATGTTGAGATAAAGCCGATTGGCTTAAGCCCAACTTCTTATTCATTTCGCCAACACACATTTCACCTTCATTAAGAAGGTGACACAAAATAAATAATCTACGTTCATTTGCTAAAGCTTTTAGCAACACGACTGCATGATCTGCTTGATGTTGCATTTTTTCTATATTCATCACGCGCTCTTCTCCTCATCGATCCCCACTCTAATATAGCGTTCCCTTACAAATAGAGTCGGGACATGAAGCACACTTTTTGCTAGATTGTTGTGAAAAATGAGACTTAGCTATAATAATCAAAGGAAACTCATGAAAAACTATCACAGAGCCACTCTCGTCGGAGCGGTATTTGTCGCTATTGTTGGCTGCCAAGCAACCTCACCATCAAAAACGGTGGGCGATAATCTGATCATTAATCAGTCAGATGATGCCCAAATCAGTCTGCTGTTAGCCAAACAAGCCTTATCATCGAGTTTGAGCTATGACATTGTTGAATCGCTGACGGTCGAAGTGGGTCCACGATTGACTGGAACAGATAAAGATATTATCGCTGTCGATTGGGCCATGGAAAAACTGTGGTTACTCGGATTTGATAGAGTTTATAAAGAATCAGTCCAAGTGCCTGCTTGGTCTAGAGGGACCGCCCGCGCAAGCATAGTATCTCCTTATGAACAGCCGTTGGTGATCACAGCCTTAGGTGGCAGTGTCGCAACGCCCATTAACGGTCTTAAAGCTTCCATAGTACGTTTTGATAGCTTAGAAGAGCTAACCAATGCCTCGCCTGGGCGCATCGAAGGCAAGATTGTGTTTATCGACCACAAAACTGAACGCCATATTACTGGGAAAGGTTATGGCGAAGCCGTTGGTGGTCGTTCCCGTGGTGCTATCGTTGCCGCACAAAAAGGTGCAGTGGCAATCGTGATCCGTTCTATTGGGACCGATCATGACAGAATGGCCCATACTGGCATGATGCGTTATGAAGAAGGGACGCCTAAAATACCCGCCGCGGCGATGTCAAATCCCGATGCCGATTTAATTAATGCGATGTTAAAGCGAGATCCTAACATCACGCTATCCTTGAACATGACCTCAGAAAACTTAGGAATTGCCACTTCTTATAATGTTATCGCAGAAGTCACTGGTAGCAGTAAACCAGACGAAATAGTCCTTCTCGGCGCTCATCTTGATTCATGGGATGAAGGTACAGGTGCGATTGATGATGGTGCAGGTGTCGCGATTGTTACCACCGCAGCTAAACTTATCCAAGACTTACCACAAAAGCCAGCACGCACAATTCGAGTGGTATTATACGCTGCAGAAGAAGTCGGTATGGTCGGTGGTAAAGCCTATGCAGCGCAGCATGCTGATGAGTTAGACAAGCATTATATTGCTGCAGAATCTGATTTTGGCGCAGGACCTGTCTATAAAATTGATTTTAATGTTAACCCCGCCACATTTGAACAGGTGAAACAACAACACTCAGCCATAACGCTAAACGGGGTTGAACTCGGTAATAACCAAGCCTCAGGCGGACCAGATGTGTCTATGCTGCCAGCATTAGGCGTTCCGGTCGCGTCGTTAAATCAAGATGGTACTGATTACTTTGATTATCACCATACGCCGAATGATACATTGGATAAAATTGATCCAAAAAAACTGGCACAAAGTGCGGCGGCTTATGCTCAATTTGCTTATATGATGGCGCAATCAGAAATTACTTTAAGACCAGTTACCCAGAAAAAACAACAGCACTAATCCGTTTTATCTCTACAAAGAACCTATCTTAATAACTCAAAAAGCCCTTATTTAAGGGCTTTTTTATTGTACTCATTTTGTCCTAATATTATTATTTTCAAATGAGTTACTTTTGTTCATCGCGTAAAAACACCGGTTCTGTCGCCGTTGATTGTGCTTTGCTGTAATAATAACCTTGAAGATCAAACTCGGTTAATTGCTCAACAGTAGCGGGTTTGGTATCAACGATATAACGAGCCATCAATCCACGGGCTTTTTTAGCATAAAAACTGATCACTTTAAATTGACCGCTTTTGAAATCTTTAAACATTGGCGTAATTAACTGCCCTTTAAGCTGGTTCACTTTGACAGATTTAAAGTACTCATTCGAGGCCAGATTGACAATGATATCGTCACCCTGCTCTTTTAACGCCTGATTCACTTCACTAGTAATAATATCCCCCCAAAAAGCATATAAGTTACTGCCTTTAGCGTTAGTCAATTTTGTTCCCATCTCTAAACGATAAGGTTGAATTAAATCTAACGGTTTAAGCACACCATATAAGCCAGATAAAATACGCAGGTGCTGTTGACTAGAAGCCATTTGTGACTCAGATAAATTATCTGCATCAAACCCCGTGTATACATCACCTCTAAACGCAAAAATAGCTTGTTTGGCATTATCGAGCGTAAATGGGGGCTGCCACTCGGCAAAACGAGCCGCATTAAGTCCAGCGATTTTATCACTCACCTTCATTAAGCTGGCAATATCCATTGGTGTTAATGCACGGCATACATCCATCAATGTTTGGCTTTGTTTAAGCAAACTCGGCTGAGTATGAGTATTGGTAATAGGTGGGTTTTCGAAATCTAATGTTTTCGCAGGTGAAACTAAAACCAACATAAGTCTGCTCCAGATAAAATCATATTGTTATCATACTAAATTGATGTAAAAAAACCATGCCGTACTCGCATGGTTTTTTCGATTAGGTTAATAGACAAAACTTATTTATTAACGGGTTCACTGGAATTAGGCCAAATATTTTCTTCTAGCTGATCGGCTAACTCCGGAAACTTACTGGTATCAAAAATAGGATCTATACCGGCATCAATCTGCTCACGATAATCATTAATGACTCGGATCGCCAGACCAGATAACAACACCAGTGCAACAATGTTAACAATGGCCATTAATCCCATTGAGACATCGGCTAAATCCCACACCAAGCTAATTTTGGCTAGCGAGCCAAACATCACCATGCCTAACACCACGACACGAAATAACGGTAAGGCCTTTTTACTATTGCCAAACAAAAACATCACATTGGTTTCTGCATAAGAATAGTTAGCAATAATAGAAGTAAAGCAGAACAGTAAAATGGCAAAAGCAATAAATGCACCACCCCACTCGCCAACATGACTCGTCAAGGCACTAATGGTTTTGGCTATACCATCAGAACTCGCTGCAGCATCTCCTGACAATAAAATAATCGCGGCTGTTGCGGTACAAATAACAATAGTATCGACAAAAACCCCCATCATTTGCACAAAACCTTGTGACGCTGGATGATTAGGGTTTGGCGATGCACTAGCCGCAACGTTTGCCGCACTGCCCATTCCGGCCTCATTTGAAAACAATCCTCGGGCAATACCCGCTTGCATTGCTTGAGCAACACTATAGGCAACACCACCAGCAGCGGCTTCTTGCCAGCCAAATGCACTGTTAATTACCAGCATAAATATATCGGGTAACTTTTCAATATTCATTGCCACTACAACCAATGCGATCGCGATGTAAGCAATCGCCATAACAGGCACAATTAATTCAGAGACTTTAGCTACTTTCTTAAGGCCACCAACAATGACAAAAGCACTGCAGAGCACAATAACAATTCCGACATCGAATGGCTCAAAACCAAAAACCTGAGTCATCGCGCCAGTAATGGTGTTGGCTTGAACGGCATTAAAGACTAACCCAAAAGCTACAATTAACAATAAAGAGAAAACCACGCCCATCCAGCGTTGGCCAAGACCTTTCTCCATATAATATGCAGGTCCACCGCGGTACTGGCCATCACTATCGGTCACTTTATAGACTTGGGCAAGTGTCGACTCAATCATTGCTGTTGCCATACCCAGTACCGCAATAGCCCACATCCAAAACACCGCACCAGGGCCTGCAGTACCAATTGCAACGGCCACACCGGCCATATTGCCCGCCCCCACGCGCGCCGCCATACTGGTACAAAAAACTTGAAATGATGATAAGCCATGCTTGCCTGGACGACGGCTAATCGTCAATACTTTAATACCATGAACAAAATGTGTTACTTGAATAAAACCGAGACGAATGGTAAAAAACAATCCAGCTCCCACCAGCCCATAAACCAATAACTTGCCCCAAAGCAAGCTATTCATAAAATTAATAATCGTTTCTAACATTGCCATATTGTCTAATCTTCCCCGTGAATAATATTATTATTTTAGTCCAGGCTATTGCACTGAATATAAGCCACATAATAAAACAGAATCTATACTGTTATGAGTCTAACGATAAAAATAAACTCAAATACCTTGGCTAACTTGCCATAAAAAACCAACCTATGGCGTATAAATAGGTATTGATTATCAAGGACTGAGAATACTAAGGCCACTTGTTTGTAAGCGATATACGACTAGATGTATTTTTCTGCGCTGCAGAAAACCTTAATTGAAATGCAACAAGTGAGTTCCATCACACTTTATCATTTCTCATCTAAATGCTCTATGTTTAAAATTTCGTAAAAGTGTAGTTAAATTTCAACTAATTAACTACAAACCTCTCAAAATGCGCTCTAAAGCGAAATTCATTATTCAAAAGTTAGATAAAGGCCACGTTATTGTAACTAAATTACAAATACAGTATTCTTAAGATAGATTATTAATGCTTTTCCCTTTGAACGAGGCAACTATGACAGACTCACATGAAATAATCGCGCTGAAGAAATACGTTAGAGCAACGAACTTCCTTGCGACGTCACAAATTTACCTAAAGCAAAACGTGCTTTATAAACGCCATTTAGAGCACACAGACATTAAACCACGCCTTTTAGGCCATTGGGGCACATGCCCGGGGATCAACTTTGTTTATGCTAACGTAAACCGTCTAATCGTTAAGCACAAGCGTGAGTTTCTTTATCTTGTAGGCCCGGGACATGGTTTCCCAGCGGTGCAAGCTAACTTATTTATGGAAGGCTCATTAAGTCATTTCTATCCAGAGACCATTCCATTTACAGAAACAGGTATCGAAGATATCTGTAAAAAATTCTCCGCCGCTTACGGTTATCCATCACATGCAAACCCAGAAGCGCCAGGTCAAATATTAGAAGGTGGTGAGCTTGGCTATTCACTTTCAGTTGCTTGGGGCTCTGTATTAGATAACCCAAATCTTATTGCCGCCTGTTTAATCGGTGACGGTGAAGCAGAAACAGGTCCATTAGCTGCGTCTTGGTATGCTAACCGTTTAGTGTCACCAGAGCACAACGGTGCTGTACTGCCAATCGTGCATATTAACGGTTACAAAATATCTGGCCCTACCCGTATGGGACGTATGAGCCATGAAGAACTCGATTTAGAATTCCGTGGTCTTGGTTATCACCCAATCATCGTTGATGATGAAATGGAAACCGATATCTTTGAACAAATGACTGCGGCAATGGACTTGTCTTATGACATGATCAATGACATTCAACGCCGTGCCCGTTCTGGCGAAGATGTTGTCAAACCACGCTGGCCGGTTATTTTAATGAGAACCTCAAAAGGTTGGACGGGTACCGCTGAATATGAGGGTAAAAAACTAGAAGGTAACTGCGAATCTCACCAAGTTATTGTGAGCAATTGTGCTAAAGATAAAGGGCACCTTGAAGCACTTGATAAGTGGTTAGCGAGCTATAAGTTCGACGAACTAGTACAAACTACTGAAAGCGGTGAATTAATATTTGATAAAGACATTTTATCATTAATGCCACCAAAAGATTTATGCTGTGGTCGTCAACGTCTAAGCTACGGCGGTGAAGTGGTTCGTGCTTTAGCTAATCCAGACTTAAGTAAACTAGGTTATGGTTCAGAAACGCCTCGTGGTCAACGTGGTTTCTCAATGTTGAAAATGGGTGAGTGGATGCGTGATGCGTTCAAGCTAAACCGTGATCAACGAAACCTACGTATCTTCAGTCCTGATGAAACTTATTCTAATCAACTACAAGCTGTGTTTGAAGAAACTGACCGTTCATGGCAGTGGCCGATAGAAAGTTGGGACCAAGATATGTCTCGCGACGGCCGTGTTATTGAATTATTATCTGAAAACTTGTTGTTTGGTATGTTACATGGTTACACAGTAACGGGCCGCCATGGCATGTTCCCTACCTACGAGTCTTTCTCTCAGGTAGTGTCATCAATGGCTGACCAATACTGTAAATATGTCCATGCAAGCCAAGGGATCCATTTCCGTAAGCCAATTCCAGCATGTAACGTCGTATTATCATCGCTACTAGAGCGTCAAGATCACAACGGTTATTCTCATCAGAACCCGTCTTTCCTAGGCGCTATGTTAGAGAAGCACCCAAACATTATCTCTGCTTATTTACCATCAGATGCTAACAGCACCTTGGTCTATACCGAAAAAGCTTATGCTGACAGAGACAAATTGAATATTATTGTTGCCGGTAAAAAGTCACTACCACAGTGGTTATCACTGGATGAAGCCCGTAAGCAAGCTAAAGACGGCGTTATGGTGTGGGACTTTGCCTCTGATGAAAATCCAGATGTGGTATTAGCGGGTTGTGGCGACTATGCAACTCAAGAATGTATGGCCTCACTAGTACTCATCCGTGAGATCCTACCAAGAGTGCGTATCCGTTTTGTGAGTGTGTCAGAACTTCACAGCAGCGGTTTAGGTAATCTTAAGTTCCAAAGCAAGCCTTGGATGATGGACGAAGTGTTCACCCAAGACAAAGGCGTGGTATTTAACTACCATGGTTACCCAAATACCATCAAGAAACTGGTATTCGATTATAAAGGTAACCGTCGTTTCCGTATTAAGGGTTATGAAGAAGAAGGTTCAACGACGACTCCATTTGATATGGGCGTACGTAACGGTACCTCTCGCTACCACTTAGTTATCGATATGGCTTACAAGTTGTTCCAGCAAGGCGTGATTGATGAAACACAACATGTGACCATCACTACCGACATGTTACAACGCTTGGTAGATCACAAAAACTATATCAAAGCAAACGGTGTTGACCCAGAAGAGATCGAAAACTGGGTGTGGACTCGTTAAAACGAAGTCACTTTAGACAACAAAAATACGCCTTCAGGGCGTATTTTTGCTTTTACCATTCAAAAAAATAATTATGTTGACCGTATAAAACTAATTATGTTGACCGTATGAAACTAACGTAAAAAACATAGATAATTTTAACAATTATTATTCAATATTTTATAAATATAAACTCAATCATACTTAGTTTCTTTTTTAGCAATTTTTTCAATGAAACATCTATTTATCAACAGCGCCATTAAATTAATTATGACCAAAAATTAATCTTTCTTACTATAGATAAACCTCTCATTACCACCCATAATTGCGACGCTGACTAAAAATACAAAGAAACCCCACATTAAGCGTCAGTAATGCATAACAGTAACAACTCCGTTACATGCATTTTTGGAGTAAAATAACAATGGACGTATATATGATGAAGAACACATTAAAAGTAGTATTACTTACCTCTCTATTACCTTTTGCTGCATCTGCGGCAGAACAACTAACACCTTGGTACGTTGGTGGGGGTTTAGGCGTCAACAACTATGAACCAAATTGCGATCAAAAAACCATGAAAGTGTGTGGTGAAGATGACCCATATGCATGGGATGTATTTGGTGGATATTTATTTAACGACTATGTTGGTATCGAACTGGGTTATCGTGACCTTGGCCGTGCTGAATGGACTGATTATTCAAACAAGCGTAATGATGTTGGTGCTCGTGGTATGTCATTAGGTTTTGTTGGTTTTTACCCACTGGCAGACAAGTGGAGTTTATCTGCTGAAGCAGGTGCACTTAACTATTTAATCTCTAACAAAAAAGAATACAACACTGAATACTACAGTGATAGCGGTATTGCACCCTACTTAGGTGCTGGTATTGGTTATAACGTGACTGACAATCTAAAGTTACAAGCTAAGTACCGTCGTTATGAAAACCTTGACGAAGAAAAGTGGAATACACTGTCAATGGAAAGCAACTACTGGGGTCTTGAACTAAGTTACCGTTTTGGTACTAGCGCTCCTGCAGCCGCTCCAGTGGCAGCACCGATGGTTGTCGCAGCACCTGGTGATGCTGACAAAGATGGCGTAACAGACAACATGGACAAATGTCCGAATACCCCTTTAACCCACAAAGTTGATGCGACAGGTTGTAGTGTTTATGAATACATCACCACTAAGCATGACTTAGGCGGCATTTTGTTTGCTAACGATTCAGCGGTTATCCGTAAGGGTTCATTGGACGATTTAAATAAATTAGCCAATTTCTTAAACAAGAATCCACAACACACGGTATCGATTGAAGGCCATGCGTCTAACGTAGGTAAAGCAGCATATAACATGAAGCTTTCTGAGCGTCGTGCCGATTCAGTTGCTAAAGCGCTAAACCAAAAATACGGGATCAACACTAGCCGTATTGATTCAATTGGCTATGGTGTGACTAAACCTGTTATTCAAGGTAGTTCAGCTGAAGCTAACCGTGTAAACCGTCGTATCGAAGCTATCGTGACGGGTACCGAAAAGCGCGTAGTATTACGTTAATTTTAATATTGATACGCTATACTTTACAGTCGCTGCTCGCAGCGACTTTTTTATTTTAAGAACAACGTAAAAAACAGTGTAGCAGAGGCTATCACTGACGTTGCGATACTAGAACTGGAAGTATTAATCATATTAAGCGACCCATTCTGTCTATTTAGCAACAATACCGGCGTTAATTAAGTAAAAATTACCTAATATTTGGTAATTTTTTTACAAATAAAGTTGGAATAATCACTAAAATCGCTTCTAATAAAGGCATTGATCTATATTCATTGCTTATCGAGAGGAAATTTACATGACCAGTACACTCGCGCAACTCAAGTCATTCACTACCATCGTTGCAGATACCGGCGACATAGAGGCGATTAAGCGGTACCAGCCTCAAGACGCAACAACCAACCCATCACTTATTTTAAAAGCCTCTCAGATCCCGCAATACGCTTTTCTGATTGAGAATGCAATTGAATGGGCCAAAACGCAAAGCCACAGTATTGAACAACAAATTGAAGATGCTGGTGATAAACTAGCCGTGAATATCGGTATAGAAATTTTAAAAATAGTCCCAGGCCGTATTTCAACAGAAGTAGATGCTCGGTTATCTTTTGACAAACAACGCTCAATTGACAAAGCGCACAAGCTAATCAAATTATACCAAGAAGCCGGAATTGATAAATCACGTATTCTCATTAAACTAGCCTCCACTTGGGAAGGAATTTGCGCTGCCAAAGTACTTGAACAAGAAGGCATCAACTGCAACCTAACATTACTGTTTAGCTTTGCTCAAGCAAGAGCGTGTGCAGAAGCTGGTGCTTACCTCATTTCGCCTTTTGTTGGCCGCATTTTAGATTGGTATAAAAAAGACACCGGCCAAGATTACACCGCTGAAACGGATCCTGGTGTGGTCTCTGTAACTGAAATTTACAACTACTACAAGCAGCATGGTTATAGCACGGTTGTGATGGGTGCCAGTTTTAGAAACATAGGTGAGATTATCGAATTAGCAGGTTGTGACCGTCTAACGATTGGCCCTGCATTATTAGAAGAGTTAGCCAATACTGATGTGGAAATTAGCCGAAAATTAGTGGCGACGTCATCAACACATGCGGCTCCGACAGCATTAACTGAAGCACAATTCCGTTGGGCGTTTAATGAAGAGCCAATGGCAGTTGATAAATTAGCTGAAGGTATTCGTAACTTTGCTATCGACCAAAGTAAACTTGAAGTTATGCTAAAAATAAAATTAAGCTAGTTGGAGGCTTTACTCGTGACGACACTGACTCAAAGCACGACTTGGAAAGCGCTAAAAAACCATACAAGTCAACTTCCTCACATGCGCGAATTGTTTGCTCAAAACCCACAACGTTTTGAGCAAATGAGCGTTGCGGCTTGTGGTCTGTTTTTAGATTACTCTAAAAACCGTGTGAACGATGAAACACTTAAGCTGCTATTCTCTCTCGCTAAAGAAGCAAAACTGAGTGAAAAGATTACTGCAATGTTCAATGGCGATGTGATTAACAATACTGAACAACGCTCAGTTTTACACACAGCATTGCGCAGTAAAGCCACTCAAACAATTATTGCTGAAGGCGCGAATATCGTTCCTGAAGTGCAGCAAACATTAGCCAAAATGGCTAAATTTGTTGGCTCGGTTCAGTCTGGTGATTGGAAAGGTTATACCGGTAAAGCGATTACAGATATCGTTAGTATCGGTATTGGAGGCTCATTTCTTGGACCTAAAATTGTTTCTCAAGCGTTAAGACCCTATTGGCGAGATGGGCTTAACTGTCATTTTGTCGCTAACGTTGATGCGAGCTCTATTTGTGAAAAATTAATCCACCTCAATGCTGAAACCACATTGTTTGTGATGTCGTCAAAATCATTCGATACCCAAGAGACACTAACCAATACCCTTAGCGCTAAAGATTGGTTTTTAGCCCAAGGGGCAAGCCAACAAGATGTCGCCAAACACTTTGTGGCTGTGACATCCAATGTGGCTAAAGCAACAGAGTTTGGGATGGACGCTAACAACATATTCCCAATGTGGGATTGGGTTGGCGGACGTTACTCATTATGGTCAGCCATTGGTTTACCTATTGCTCTGCTTATCGGCATGGATAACTTTATAGCCTTGTTAGAGGGTGCTCATCAAATGGATGAGCATTTTGTTAATACGCCTATTGAGCAAAACATGCCAGTGATAATGGCGATGTTGTCGGTATTATATGGCAACTTCCATGGTGCTCAAGCACATGTCATTTTGACCTATGATCATAATCTGCGCGGACTACCTGCATATTTCCAGCAGTTAGACATGGAGAGTAATGGTAAATCAGTGACTCTGGACGGTACAGATGTTGATTACAGCACTGGCCCGGTCATTTGGGGCGGTGAAGGCACTAATGGTCAACATGCATATCATCAGTTGTTGCATCAAGGTACCGCTCTTATTCCTGCAGACTTTATCATGCCGTTGCAAAGCCATAATCCGCTCGGTAAACATCATGACCAACTTGCATCAAATTGCTTTGGCCAAACCCAAGCGTTAATGCAAGGCCGAACTTATGATGAAGCTCTTGCTGAACTCAGTAATAGTCCGTTGGACGATGCTCAAATAGCGCTTATTGCCAAGCATAAAGTAATGTCAGGTAACAAACCGAGCAATACTCTACTGATGAACAAACTAACGCCAACGACATTAGGAGCGTTAATTGCGTTGTACGAGCACAAAACGTTTGTTCAAGGCGCTATATGGCAAATCAATTCATTTGATCAGTGGGGAGTTGAATTAGGTAAACAGCTAGGCAATGACGTATTAGACCGTATTGGCGCTAAAGAAGGAGCGACACAGTTAGACTCATCAAGTAATGCGTTAATCAACCTGTATCGTCAGGGACAGCTTTAAGACTTAACACACTCGATAGGAAACTTATTTATCAAAAACACCTTTAACACTGTTGGGGGTGTTTTTTTATTGTCAGGATATATATTGAAAAATATCGTTAAAGGCTAACTAAAACATCGATATAACGCATTAAACTTTAACTATTTAGTAATGCAAATGAAACGCAAATGAAACGTAAATGTTGCACCCTATGGTTGAAATATGATATCTATTTACAGAGACATCATAATAACAAGGGAGGTTACCATGGATAGATTAGACTATGGTGGTGCGCTAGACGAAGTTGTTGAAAGACCAAGCCGTTCAAAAAGCTCGTCAAAAAAACGAAAATGGCGTGAAATTGAAGCCATTAAGGATAAACAGCGTTTACTCAAGGAATTGCAAGATATTGACGATTCATTCGATTTTGATGTCAACACATTAGTGCTTTAATTGGGTCCAATCACAATGAAAGCTTAACGATAAAATCAACAAAAAGAGCGCTTAATGCGCTCTTTTTGTTGACAAGATTTATTCAGCTTGACCATTAATGGACATCAAAGCCCTCTAGTACAAGAATAAGTGCATCATTTATTATCCGCATGTTCAATATAGTCACGTAAATCTTCAAAAATCGTTTTATCATTGTCATTAAATAATGGATCTTCAATTAACCGTTTCTGGCATAAGACGGTGATTTTTTGCCAATCACTATCGTCCAACGTCTTAATAAAATTGGGAAACACTTCTCGCTCTTCATACTGCATATGTCGTTGTTGTAGCTCAATATACTCTTGCAGATCGTTAATCAGCTTTTCACGTGAAATCACCACATCAGATAAAATCATATTCAAGCTATACACTAAAGCGCCTGATGTTTCAGCTAAACGATGATGTTCATTATACAACTGACCACAATTTGCTTGGCCAGTTTTATTACTGTAATAATCAAAAATGATATCTTCTAATGGATGATGACTGTGTTCAGCATAACCCTGCATGTACTCAACAATATCTCTAACCAGATTAAAATTTACGCCTTGACCATCGGCCAATCGAGTCAATTTATTGGAAAGAATATTCAACAAAATGGCAATATGCTTATGATCTTGCATTAAACGTTGCAACATAGTCTTCTCCCGTAATCTCTTTTACAAACGCCAATCTATAAATAATAGCCAATAACGCACTATTTACTAATCTACACTGGTATAAACCTTTTGAGGTATGACCAAGATCATAATATTGAAATATATCTACCACCTTATATCGATTAAATTGATATAAAGTGGTAGACATTTGAAAAAGTAGACTATTTCAATACAGCAAACATATGTGCTTTGAGTTGCTCAAAGTCTGCGGGTAACTGTGCTGACAAAATATCTTTTTCTACAACCGCAGCCAACTCAGGAGGCAAGGGCAAATTAATTGATAACTCACGGTCAACCACATCCTTAAACTTGGCAGGATGGGCGGTACCAAGAAAGATACCTTTTTCGTTGCCATCAAGACCGAGTGTTAATGCATGGGCTGCGATGGCCGCATGAGGTTCAGATTGATAACCTAAACGATACAGTTCTGCTAACGCCGCCGAGGTATCGTCCTCCGACAACGCTAAACCCGATACCAAAGACAATGGCCAGCCCATTTGCCCGCAGATAGCTTCAACACGAGGCCAATTACTTGGCTCAGACACATCCATCGCATTTGACATGGTTGCCACTGTTTTATGCGGTTGCCATTTTCCCTCCACAAGGTAACGCGGTACAGTGTCATTACTGTTGGTGGCAGCAATAAAGCGTTTAATCGGTAAGCCCATGGCTTTAGCAAATAAACCCGCGGTTAAGTTACCAAAGTTACCACTGGGTACTGCCATGACAATCTCATCATAGCCAGCTTGTTTGGCTTGCGCGACAGCTTCAAAGTAGTAACAAATTTGCGCCAGTAATCGGCTGATATTAATTGAATTAGCAGAGTTTAACGCTAAATCATCACGAACATCACTATCATCAAAAGCTTGTTTGACTAAATCCTGACAGGCATCAAAGTCAGCTGTTACCGCCACAGTATGAATATTTTTGCCTAAGGTGGTAAACATCTTTTCTTGCAGCTCGCTGATTTTACCTTTTGGGTATAGCACCATCACATTGACGTTATCTAGGCCATAGAAGGCATCTGCTACTGCGGCACCAGTATCACCAGATGTCGCCGTTAAAATAGTCAGTTTTTTATTTCCAGCAAGTAAATCAATGCATTGGGCCATAAACCGCGCGCCAAAATCTTTAAAGGCCAATGTTGGCCCATGGAAAAGCTCTAAACAGGCACGTTTCTCATCAACCTTGCTTAGCGGCACATCAAAGGTAAAGGCCTTATCCACTAGCTTATCAACACTTTCCTGCCCTAGCTCATCGGCTAACCAAGCGCCCAACACTTTTTTGCTACGCTCAGCAAAGGGTAGTGCCAATAATGCATCGATATCAGCCAATACAGGGATTGATGTCGGGAAAAATAGCCCGCGATCTTGGCCTAAACCAAGCTGAACAGCCTGACTGAAGTTAACTACCTGCGATGGGTGCTTTAAATTATATAATTCCATTGCGACTACCTTTTAAATTTCAATATGCATAATACCAAAGAGTGTGAGTTACACGCAGCGCGTGCCAAGCTGATCTAATTTACAAACATGAGTAAAGCCACCTGACTCAGAAATATAATGTTCCATTAACCAATCTTTGGCTTTTTCTGCTGTGGCTAAATCGTCAGTCACACTAAACAGTGTTGGGCCACTGCCAGAAATCCCTGTCGTCAGCATGCCTAATTCAGTTAACGCTGCTCGAGCATCGGTATAGCCAGGGATCGACGCCGCTCGATAAGGTTCAGCCAGGACATCTTTTAGCATTTCAATCGCCAGTGCAGCATCTTGCTGATAACTTGCGTGAACAAATGCACTTAAGTGACGACCGAAATCAATCGCAACAGATTTATCATATTGTTCAGGTAATAATGCCCGCATTTTGGCAGTAGATAATGAAATACCAGGATAAGCGACCACCCAATACCAATTATCAAAGCTAGGAATAACGGCACAGGCTTTGTCACGAGAATTAAGCATTAATTGCATGCCACCTAAGTAGCAAGGCGCCACATTGTCATAATGTACGCTACCGGATATTTTACCTTCAAACTCACCCATCAATCCTAATAAGGCTTGCTGGTCAAACGGTAGTCCAAAATATTCATTTAACGCATATAGTCCAGCAACAACTGAACTAGCACTTGAGCCTAAGCCACTGCCTACAGGAAGGTTTTTTTCCAGACAAACGGTTACCCCATCTTGTCTTTGAAGTTTATCTAAGAAAAACTCAGCACATTGATAGACGATATTGTCCTTGCCATCTGCCGGTAACTTATGTGCCCACGGACCGACTTGGCTAAAATGAACACCTTCTTCAGCGCCGCTAATCATCACCCTATCACCCAACAATGACCCATCGACTGGCGCTAATGCAGCACCCAGCAAATCAAAGCCAACGCCAACATTACCCATTGATGCAGGAGCATAAACAGTTAGCATTTTCTGACTAATATTTAACACCTGACTCATAGACCCACCTCACGGGTCCAATTTAGGGTTCTTAATACGTCAGCGAAGGCGCCAGCTGCCGTGACGTCGATGCCTGCACCGTAGCCCCTTAGCACAAAAGGAATGGGCTGATAATAGCGGCTATAAAACGCCAGCGCATTCTCGCCACCTTTTACGCTGTATAGCGGGTCGGTTGCATCAACCT
Source organism: Shewanella psychromarinicola (assembly GCF_003855155.1). Lineage (NCBI taxonomy): Bacteria > Pseudomonadati > Pseudomonadota > Gammaproteobacteria > Alteromonadales > Shewanellaceae > Shewanella > Shewanella psychromarinicola. The sequence continues at coordinate 2,378,108 of NZ_CP034073.1, read as the reverse complement.
CAACAATTCGGACATAACATAAGCCCGCTTCGATTTGGCCTACATAACGCAGTACTCTTCCCTCGGCTTTTGCCGCCGCAACTCGGGCAGAGATGTCAGCATCCAATGAAGGAAGGTTAGCCATAAACTGGTTTACATCGCCTGAGTCATCAAAATGAGCCGGTAATACAGACTCAACATTAATATCATCGAGTTCTAAAGGTAAACCCACTTCTCTGGCTAAAATTAACACCTTACGCGCCACATCCATACCACTGAGGTCATCTCGGGGGTCGGGCTCAGTAAAACACTTATCGCGGGCAATCGCGGTCGCTTGAGATAGGCTCATGCCTTCGTCTAACATACCAAAAATATACGATAACGACCCAGATAAAATACCATTAAACTTATGTAGCTTATCACCCGCATACATCAGTTTTTTAAGGTTATCGATAACGGGTAAACCTGCACCTACCGTCGTTTCATACAAAAATTGACGACGTTGAGTTAATGCCGTTTTACGCAATGCTTGATAGTAAGCATAATCACGAGTGTTCGACTTTTTGTTTGGCGTAACGACATGGAAACCGGCATTCATTACATCGAGATAACGGTCTGAGATTAGCTCGCTTGAAGTACAATCAACCAATACAGGATTAAGCAATTGTTGCTCTTGCCCCCACTCAAGTAGCTTAGGTAAATCATACGGTTGGCCTTTTTCGGTCAATAATAATTGCCACTCACTAAGCTCAAGACCGTCACTGTTTAACAGCATTTGACGTGAATTGGCGATACAACAAACACGAATACTAATGTGCTGCTCTTTTAACATCGCGCTTTGCTGCTTAATTTGCTCTAATAAACCCGCGCCAACATTACCACTGCCCACTAAAAAGACATCAAGATACTGTTGTACATCAAAAAAGGCTTGATGACATGCCCCAATAGCATGTTTGGTTTTTTTCTGCTGGATTACCGTTGAAATTGAGCGCTCTGATGATCCTTGCGCAATAGCAACAATATTGACACTGGCTTTAGCTAACGCAGTAAAAAACTTAGCCGCTACGCCTTTGTGGGTTTTCATGCCATCACCAATCAATGACACAATCGACAAGCCTTCACGTAACTCAATTGGTTCAAGTAATTCACTTTTAATTTCAAGTTCAAACTCTTGCTCTAAAGCCCATTTAGCTTTGCTAGCATCGAGGGTAGCCACACAAAAACTGATACTGTATTCCGATGAACTTTGAGTGATAAGAGATACCGAGATACCACTCCGAGATATGGCCGCTAAAGTACGACTTGCCATGCCAACCATGCCTTTCATACCTGGACCAGAGACATTAAACATGGTTTGGTTATCGAGATTTGAAATAGCCTTTACTTGCAAACCGGTTTTATCATCGTCATTAGACACTAGCGTGCCGGGAGCCGATGGATTGAAACTGTTTTTGATATAACAAGGAATATGATATTGAGCAATCGGTCCAATGGTTTTGGGGTGTAATACTTTCGCACCAAAATAAGATAACTCCATGGCTTCTTGATAGCTTAATTGTGACAATAATTTAGCATCTGCGACCACACGAGGGTCAGTATTGTAAACCCCATCAACGTCAGTCCAAATTTCACAACTAGAGGCATCTAAACAAGCGGCTAGCACTGCAGCTGAATAATCAGAACCATTACGCCCTAATGTCACCACTTTGCCATGAACATCGGCAGCGGTGAAACCTGGCATAACCCACACGCGATACTGATCTAAAGGCAGAACAGAAAAACGAGGTTTGCTCACGGCAATATCGACGACCGATTCCAATGGCTGTCCATGCGCTAAAAATAACGCAACTGGATCTAATTGTGCTGAAGTGATGTCTTTTGCCAGCATAACTTGTTCCATTAATGCAGCAGATAAACGTTCACCTGTGACCACTATTTCTGCGCGAACACTATCAGGGCATTCGCCCAATAATTTAATGCCGTAAAGTTTGTCTTTCCAAACTTGCATCTGCGCAGCTAATTTTTCAACCAGTAAGCCATGCTGATGAGCCGTTATAAGTGATACTGCTGCGTCAGAAAAGAGTTCGCTATACACAGTGTCAATATGGTCTAACACGGGTTGATAGTCTTGTTGTTTAACCGCTATATCGACCATTTCTAAAAGTGCATTAGTCACTGTGGCCGGAGCTGAAAGTACCGTAGCAACTGATTCTGTCGAAGCCGTGTCAGCAATAATGTCTGCTGCCATCAAAAAGCGAGGCCAATTCGCCAGCGATGTCCCACCAAATTTCATTACTTTCATGTCGCTCTCCTTGTCACTCATACTAGTGACAACATTAAATTAAAATCAAATGACTATAATTAAAAACAAAAAAGCCCGCTTCAGGTGATGAGAAGCGGGCTTGTTATGCAAATCTTTTAGGGTGAAATCAGCCCGCCCCCACTATGGTAATAGTGGTGGTTGTAATGGTAGTAATTACAACAAGCATGAGGGTAAACATTTGATGATTCTCTTTGTTTTATTAAATGTTAACGGCCGATATTATTTAATCCGATTAAATAGCTGATCCACTTCAGCTAACAGAATTGCTTTTTTTACCTAAGGTTGTCAACCCCTCCTTACGCTTTATTTACCAGTTATTTTAGAACTTGAGTTGATTTTTGAATATTCAACAGATTTAAAATGAGAATTGAGTATCAATAACCATTACCGCTATCAGCAATTAACGTTAACGTCAACGTCAATCAAGGCGCGAAAATCTATAAAGCACAATAAATACAGATGGTTGAATAACATGTAACAGTTAAGGTATTGCCGATAAATGTGTTACCAAGATGATTTAAAAGTCTTATCAACTTGTACCACAATTAAGATGAGTTAATTTCAACATCAGTACCATAAAACATGCAGCACAATACAAAATAAAAAAAGCTGTGATTCAATAAGCAAAAACTGATGTTATCCATCGCAGCCTGATAGCAAAATACGCTATCATGATCACATTACAATTGGAGGCGATATGAAAATTACAAAACATGCGGCGGTCACTATTCATTACCGTTTATCTGATGAGCAAGGTTTATTAGTTGAAAGTTCATTTGAAAGTGAGCCAATGGTTTACTTACATGGAACTGAAAATTTAATTCCTGGACTTGAATCAGTTTTAGAAGGTAAAACTGCTGGTGAAAGCATTGAGGCGAAGATCCCTGCGGAACAAGCTTATGGCGAATATCATCCTAGCTTAAAGCAAGAAGTTCCTGTCAGTGCATTTGGTGATGTCGAAGATATCGTTCCAGGTATGCGTTTTATCGCTGAAACTGAAATGGGTCAACGCCCGGTTCAAGTGACTGAAGTAAAAGACGATGTCATTGTTGTTGATGGTAATCACCCTCTAGCGGGCCAATCACTTAACTTTAGTGTTGAAGTTCTCGCTGTAAGAGAAGCCACTGCAGATGAGCTATCTCATGGACATATCCATGCTGAAGGCGGATGTGGTAGCCATGGACACGATGATGCCCATGAATCATGCGGTGAAGAAAAACCTGGCTGTGATGGCAATGGCGGCTGTGGCTGTAGTTAACTCATCGTCGGATAAATAGACAACCAAGTTGTACGTCCCATATTTAATGTCTATTTGTCAGTAGAAAGATTGAAACGTTGTAAGGCACTGCCTAGTTACTAGGCAGTGCCTTTTTGTTTAGGTTATAGTCTGAGCATAAATCATATCAACTAGTAAGATTTATTATGCTGCCGTTAGGGACAACAGAGGCAGCATAATCCTTATTAATTGACCTCTATATAAGAATTAATACATAGCGACGGAGTGCTTATGTTAATTAAACCGCTATACGAATCGCTGCCTTTCACTTACATGATTATAGGCTGCGTAAGTATTTTCCTGCTTGAGCCCAATTATGTACTGATCGCTTCTGTGGTGGTGTACTTATATGGCGCGTATATCTATACTTTACGATCAAAAAATCGCCGCACGGATCCTAAACGTAAGCGAAAATCAGGATTTATGCCTGAAACACTCTATGGATTACTGCCATTTATTTATGTATTGATAGCCGCGAGTCTTTATAATTTCTACCCAAAAAATTCCAGCACACTTTTTGCCTTGTGTTTAACCACCTATGGCGGATACCTATTCTTAAGTCGTTTAAGTTATCGTCATCACCGATTACCGCGAGGCATTAGCCAATAACCGGTTACTGTGATGACGCTTTGAAAATAGCGTCGCTTGGTAAAACAAAGGTATTAGCACCTGATAAATTAATCACTCGCGACTTAAGCTCAACTATGGGTAACTAAAGTCGATTGGTGTTGGATTGGTAGTTCGCAGCATACGATAGGCTCAAAGGGGTATGCATATCTCTTGTTGAGCCGTAGCCCATTTTTTTAAACACTACAGTATTAACCATGTTTATTGAGCTGGACCTTAAAGATGCTCTAGCATTATCGTCACTAGCAAGGTATTGCGGTAGGATTATGACTTTGCATCTTAGCTAATCCAGAATCAATTTTTTGACTAAGTTTTTTTGATTTGTCGGCATATTTTTTAAATAATTTGAACACCGTGTAATCGTTGCAATACTCACTTGATGATCTGCAGCAATTTGTCTCTGGCTCAACTCCCCTGCTAATAACGTTTGAAACACCTGCAAACGCCCAGACACCGCACTCCGCTCTTCTTCAGTTAATAATAAATGAAACAACACAGACAAATCATCTTCGTTTGCATGGGTTAATATTTTTTCTACCACTAAATTCCAATTGGCACGCATTATTTTTCTCTTTTTAGTAATGCCCAGACATTACAATTGTACCAAGGAATAACGCCGATGTGCAAAACTACTCCCGATCAACGTGTCATAAAAAATGAATAGAGCTGTTGTAAGCTGTTGATAAAACATATCACAAAGTGATAATAAAATTGTGTAGAATAGGATAAATACCCTCATAACTTAGTGTTAAAAATTTAGCTAACATTTAGTATTAGCACAGTTGCATAAGATTTAGCATAACTAAGTGGGTATTTAGTGCTAATGGAACCGGTACCATCCACAAAAAAGTGAAGGATAACGATGAAAAAAATATTACTAACCGTTGCAGTAACCGCAATGATGATCCCCGCAGTGTTTGCCAACAATTTCGAAGAAACTGCAGATGCCATTGAATATCGCCAAGCGGCTTTTGGCTTAATTGCTTATAACTTTGGTGATATGGGTGCGATGCTAAAAGGTAAAAAGCCTTTTGATGCAGCTGTATTTAGTGCTCGTGCTGATAATGTTGCAGCACTGTCTAAAATACCTCATGAAGGTTTTATTGCCGGTTCTGATAAAGGCGATACTGAAGCGCTAGCAAAAATTTGGCAAGATAAGGCCGATTTTGATAGCAAAATGACAGCATTTCAAGATAATGCCGCGGCTTTAGCCGTTGCAGCTAAAACAACTGATGAAAACAACATTAAACAAGCGTTTACTAACACAGGCAAAAGCTGTAAAGGGTGTCACGATGTCTACAAAAAAGACTAACGTGACAAGGCGCTAAGTTAGCCTGTCACTCATTTGATTGGTAAGTTTAGCTTGAGTAACCACAACTCAGTTCAATAGTAAAATGATTAACGCCCATGTATATGGGCGTTTTATTGGCTGGTAATAAAGCTGAACTTATAAGTAACTGACCACAGGTTCGAGTAATAGCCACCAAATACATGCAAAGATAACGAATACAATCACTAATGCCATCCAAGGTGAGCGTAATGTTGGTGACGTTACCTGCTTGTTGATTTGTTTATAACCACTGAACATGGCTTTAAGTATATTGTCGCCCTTAAAAACATGCACTATCACGGCAATGATATGCAGCGCAGCCAAAGCTAGAATAAGATTAAAATTGGTTTTATGTAGCCATGTTAACCACCCTGCAATATCAGACGACACAAGATACATCAATGGACCTTCGGTAAAGATTTCATCGGTGGCAAATAGCCCTGTGGTTAATTGCAGCACAAGAATGCTTAGCAACACGACCACCATATAACCACCTAATGGATTATGGCCCAGTGTCGAAGGTTTTGGTTGAGCTTTTACGTAGCTGATAACTTGCTTAGGCAAGACAACAAAATGTCTAAATTGAGAAGTTTCACTCCCAACAAGTCCCCAAATCAATCTAAATCCGATTAAGCCCATTAATACATAAGCCAATACTTGATGCCATTGCATCTCACCCACGTCAGCTGTCCACCATAAGCCACCGAGTAAAAGTACCATTGCCCAATGAAAAAAGCGTGTAGGAAAATCCCATACCTTTATTTTTTGTTGTTCTATACTCACTAATAACCTGCTTAATACTATTGTTTTGCTGGCAAATTATAAACTCATCAGTAATAAACAAAGCAAGTAGTTTACAAACTAATAGACATAATGATGATTTTGTTTCTTTATCTGACTAACGACTGGACAAATATAGGGGGGGTTACCGAGAAAGAACACAGTGAAAAGAGGAATGAAAAAAAATTCAGAGACCTTTTTGTCATGGCGGAAAAATACCACTTAGAATGTGTATCTAGTGCAGTTGTGAACAGCAATAGGCCAGACTTAACCCTTGTACTGTCGTTACCAAAATAGTAACAATGACTTTGAAGACTAATTAAGTGTTAACTTATCCATTCAAATATGAGCCTATATACACAGCATTACAAGCATATTTTAGGTCTTTTTTGTCCAAAATGTCTAAGCGATCAAATATGCATCACTCGAACGTTACAGTCGGCAAAAGTGTGACATAGATCACAATTCACATGGTTAATCTTGGTAATCTGGAGTTAAGCAAACAACAAGAAGGTTCGAAATATGCTGAAAATCACTAGCAAACAACTTGAAGTCACTGCCCTTATCCGCGAACGTATCGAAGGACGATTAGAAAAATTAAGTCGACATGATATTCATTTAATTAACCCGCACGTTATTATCACCCAAGAAAAGCAGTTGTTTAAAATAGAGGCATCAGTTGGATTACCTAGTGGAGAGTTATTCGCCCAGGCAAAAAGAGAAAACCTATACGCAGCGATTACTGCAATGGGACAAAAGCTGGAAAAACAGCTAAATCGCCTGACCCATAAACCCCAGGCTCAACGTAATGTATCATTACCAAATGACACAGAAAGCGAATTTGAGTATGTCTATAAGGAGGAAAACGCCGCTTGATATTATTTATCTTTCACCAGCGCACCTTCGGGTGCGCTTTCTTTTGTCTATAATCAGATACTTAATACCTTGATGAATAAATTTACATTGACAGTCGTCTGTCGGAGCTTTATTTTTAATCCATGAACAAACAAATACTCAGTCTTTTTATTTTCTTTTTTATTCAGCCCACCTTCGGAGGCGGATTTTCTGTGTAAAAACGAAAATGAAAATTCTAAAGCCTCCCAACTGGGAGGCTTTTTTGTCTTATTAACACTGCCGTATCTTCCAATATGTCAGTTTGTAGCGTTACATTGAGGTCAATATGCAAAAACCACCAGAGTTAAGTCAAACTCGCGAACAGATCACTGTTCTTGATAAAGCGCTGTTAGAGCTGTTATCTAAACGCCGCCAATTGAGCTTAAATGTTGCACGCAGTAAAGAAATTGATGTTAGACCGATACGAGACACGCAACGAGAAAAAGAACTGCTTGAGCGACTAGTGCAACAAGGACGTGAACAAGGTCTCGATGCTCACTTTGTCATCTCCCTTTATCAAAGCATTATTGAAGACTCAGTTTTATTTCAACAAACTTATCTTCACGGCAGAGCAAATCCTGACACTCAAAAGCAGCAATATACCGTTGCTTACTTAGGTGCGCGAGGGTCTTATTCTTTCTTAGCGGCCAGCCGTTACTGCTCTCGCCGCCAAGTAGAAATGCTTGATTTTGGTTGCCAAAGTTTTGATGACATTGTTAATGCCGTCGAATCTGGTCATGCCGATTATGGTTTTTTGCCGATCGAAAATACCTCTTCAGGATCTATCAATGAAGTGTATGACGTACTGCAACATACAACGCTATCGATTGTGGGCGAAACCACAATAGAAGTGAGTCATTGCTTGCTCACTAAGCCAGACAGCAAACTAACTGATATCAAGACTATTTACGCTCATCCGCAGCCGATCAGCCAATGCAGTCGTTACTTAAGCCAGCATCCCCATATTAAACTCGAATATTGTTCTAGTAGTGCTGAAGCCATGACTAAAGTTATCGAGGCGGACAGCAATACTGTGGCGGCCATAGGCAGTGCTGAAGGCGGAGCCTTATACCAGCTGATTGCAATTGAACAAGGTTTGGCAAACCAAAAAATTAACCAAAGTCGTTTTATCGTCGTCGCCAGAAAAGCCTCAGCGGTTCCCTCTCAGCTACCGGCAAAAACGACCTTGATTATGGCGACAGGACAAAAACCTGGAGCACTAGTGGAAGCGTTACTGGTACTGAAAGCACATAATTTAAATATGAGTAAATTAGAATCTCGCCCGATCCCTGGTACGCCATGGGAAGAAATGTTTTACCTCGATATCGATGGCAATTTAGCCACTACTGAGGTACAACAAGCGATTAAAGAGCTAGAACGCCTTACCCGTTTTATCAAAGTATTAGGCTGCTATCCATGTGAAACCGTTAAGCCGACACAATTATCGCAAGCTCAGTTGTTGATTGAACCTGGTAGTTCAAAACAAGAGCCGCTCAAACCTTTGCCAAGCAGCCAAGCAAAACATTCACGCGACTATAAATCACAAGATACTCAGTTGTTCTGCCAACATTTACAAATAGGTGCTGGACAATTTAGCGCATTGCACCAAATCAACTTACCGATTGATAATACCGAGCTGGCAACCCAAGCTAAGAACATCAAGGAATCAGGTTTTCAAGCCATTGTATTAAATGATTTGAAACAACAACTCAATGAACCACAGTTAAAACAACATGCAAAGGTCATTAAGCAAGCTGGTCTATTGTGCATAATGCAGATAGATCAAGAACAAGAATTTATTATTGCGAGTCAATTAGCAGACATGCTGATCTTAAGCGGTAAACAAATGTATAACCCAGACATGCTAACCTTAATAGGTTCAGTCAATTTACCGGTAATATTAGAACGAAACACCATGGCGAGTGTCAATGATTGGTTACAAGCAGCTGACACTGTCCTTAGCCACGGTAATCAACAACTAGGCTTGTGTGAGTCAGGCGTACGTAGTTTCACTCACCCTGAGCAGTTAAGCCTCGATTTAGCTGGACTGGTTGAAGTGAAATCTCGCAGTCATTTACCTGTTATCGTTAATACTAGTTTTAGCAGTAACCCTGCACTGATCAGTACTCATGCCATTGCCGTTAAGCAGCTAAAAGGCGATGGCATTATCATTTTGCATCAAGACCAATTGTCCCATGCTGATCTGATCCATGACTTATACCAGACAGATTAAATCAACCTCAGTTCGGGATAATAAGCGCCGATCAAAACAACGGACAAATTTGATATTGCCAACTTGAATAAACCCTTTTTATCGCTTTAGCCCATCTCTTACCCTAAGTTGAGGTTAAATCAACAAAATAAAATGCCGAGATATTATCTCGGCATTTTTTGTCCACATCATCTTTGCTTAAACAGCAATACCATCATTAAGGCTAATCCAGCCTTTAAAAATACGATAACTAAACCAGCTAACACCCAGTATATACATGGGTAAACTCAGCCATAATGGACTGATCCAATAACCCGCAATAAAAAATGGGCATAAACCAATAATACTCATGCGTTGCCAACGCAGATGGCTGCCCAGCACGGAATCTGGATTAACGTTTTTCTGGATCAAATTAAGCCAAAGACTCAATAATACGGGTACAAAAAATAATGGAAAAGCACTCATTAAACCATAAAGACAATGCCCTAAGGAATTATCTTCAACCTGTTGAATAGGTAGCATATTCGATGGCATCATCGACATGGGGTATCCTCCAAAGGTAACTAAGATTACCTATCTAACACGACGTTATTCACGCTATCGTGTAGCTAAACATAAGCTTTGTGTCATTATTTCGCAATATTTACACCCATTAATAATACTTCATTTAAGCCTAACTTACCTCAATTTAGGATAAAAGATGGGTTAAATTAATAAAAATGAGTCTCTTTAAAGTCGGCAATATCAAACATGCTATTTGTTCTACTAACAAGACACATTAACGCGTTAATAGCGGAGCAAAATGCTGTTTGATAAGCGTTTATAACCCGAGCAGAGGTTAACTACTTTTCATATCATTAACCGATTGCAACATGGTGCGACTTTCATGTTGGAACTGCGGCGCAAAATCACCAAACCATGCAGCGACACGTTGGAATTGCTCCACAAAGGCTTGCCTATTACCAGTTTGTAACATAATTAATGCATCACGATAATTGTCGAGATAATCACTTATCGCGTGTTGGCTACCAGGTTGCGCAAAAATAATATCGGCATAAAGCTCGGGATCTTGAGCAAATAAACGCCCAACCATGGCTAACTCTAAACGATAAATAGGGGAGCTAAACTGTAATAAATTATCAATATCAGCTTCTTCTTTACACAGGTTTACGCCATATACAAATGTTGAAAAGTGACGCATAGCTTGCACAAGTTGCATGGCTTTATCATGACGTTCAGCTTCAGCTTCGACAATACGGGCACCCCAAATCTCAATCTGTTGTAGCAACCATTGATATGCATCTTGATGACGGCCATGGCACACTACCACCACCTGTTTGGCCAGACTACCAACATCGGGGCCAAACATAGGATGCAAACCCACTACAGGGCCGCTATGGGCGGCTAACATTGCCGCTAAAGGGGCTTCTTTAATAGAAGTGAGATCAGCCAGAATACAATTTTCAGGCAATTGGGTTAACTTGTCGCGGATCACCTCGCAGGTCACATTAATAGGTACGGTAACAATGACCAGTCCAGCACCATCAAAAATAGCGGCGGAATCTTGCCAATCATTTTTATCAATACATTTCACTTCATAACCGGAGAGAACTAACATTTGGCTGAATAACTGCCCAAGTTTGCCCTGCCCACCCACCACCACTACATGGCCAAGATCTTGCTTAATCTGCTTAAACCCCACATCTTTCTCATTTAGGTAAGATTCACGCATAAGTCGACGCAGTATATCTTCGATTAATTGAGGCGAGATATTCATGCTTTGCGCTTCATCTCGACGTTTCGCTAACATCGATGCTTCGCGCTGTGGCGCATAGATGGGCACACCTGCCGAGTGCTTTACCGCACCAACCTGTGCCACTAAATCGAGGCGTTTACGTAATAAATGCAGTAATTGTTGATCAACGCCATCAATTAAATCACGAAGATGTTCTAAGCCTGCTGTGGTTTTTTCGTTCATGTGTTTATCCATTAACCGTTGACAACCTGCAGCGTCTCAAAACGCGTTGGTAATACTGCAGACAACTGGCTAGCGCCTTGTTTTAAAATGATTTCAGTAGTTTCCCAGTCAATGCATGCGTCAGTCACAGAAACACCATACTTAAGTTCAGCAAGGGGTTTGTCTGCACTTTGATTACCAGCATTTAGGTTACTTTCCAGCATAACACCGATAATCGATTTATTACCTGCTTCAATTTGGTTAAATACATCTTCACAAACGTTTTTTTGACGTTGATGATCTTTTGATGAATTGCCATGGCTACAATCAACAACTAAACGCGCACTGAGATTAGCTTTATGAATTTGAGCTTCGCTCACAGCAACACTGTCAGCATCATAATTAGGGGTTAAGCCACCACGTAAAATAATGTGACCGTCAGGATTACCGGCGGTTTGCAGTAACGCAACTTGACCGTCTTGATTAATCCCCATAAAGCGATGGCTACTGGCGGCTGATTTAAGTGCATTTATCGCCACTTCTAACTTACCATCGGTACCATTTTTAAAACCAACAGGCATAGACAGACCTGAAGCCATTTCACGGTGAGTTTGCGATTCTGTGGTTCTGGCGCCAATCGCAGACCACGTAATCAACTCAGATAAATACTGTGGACTGATGGGATCAAGTGCTTCGGTCGCAATAGGTAACTCTAATTCTGCAAGCCAAATCATAAGCTCACGGGCCATTCTGAGTCCTTTTTCCACATCGAATGACTCATCCATATCAGGATCATTGATTAACCCTTTCCAACCAACGGTTGTGCGCGGTTTCTCAAAATACACTCGCATTAAGATGTAAAAGTCATCGCTGAGTTCATCATGTAACTTTTTAAGTTTTAATGCATACTCTTTTGCCGCTGCAATATCGTGAATAGAACAAGGGCCTGTCACCACAAGCACACGATTATCACGTTTGTGAACAATATCCGACACTTGCTTACGCGCGTTAAGAATATATTGATAAGCATGAGTTGATAATGGAAGTTCTTGCTTTAACTCTGCAGGAGTCACTAGCACTTGCTCTGAACTAATGTGCACATTATTAATGGTATCTTGTTGCATACTTATCACTCTCTTTTGACGACTGACCAAAGGTCACTAATAGATTTATTTTTTAGGTATTGGATCGTTCAAATTGTACCTTTGTAACGCTACACCATTACACCTTAGATGCAACTATGCCTGTAGCAATGAATGAGATCAAGGCTTATTTAGCCAAAGCGTAAATAATCACTTAATCACTGATATATTAATCAAATTATTTAAGCACTAAGCTGTAGCCTAGTTTATTTTCCGCTCCTGGCGCTTTTTTCGCTTTCTCGATTTTACATTTTTAAAAGCGCCACAAACAAAAACCCGCCTTTCGGCGGGTTGTTGTGCGAACACTGCATCTTTATTCTGTATCGGTAACTATTTTTTAGTTGCCAATTTTTCACGGATACGTGCAGACTTACCTGAACGCTCACGTAAATAGTACAGTTTCGCACGACGTACACGTCCGCGACGCTTAACTTCGATGCTAGCAATTAATGGGCTGTGCGTCTGGAAAGCACGCTCAACACCTGTGCCATTAGAGGTTTTACGTACTGTGAATGCAGAATGCAAACCACGGTTACGCTTAGCGATTACCACACCTTCAAAAGCTTGAAGACGATCTTTCTCACCTTCGCTTACACGTACTTGAACCACTACTGTATCACCAGCACCAAATTCAGGTACATCTGTTTTCATTTGCTCATCGTTGAGCATTTTAATGATGTTGTTCATAATTACTCCATCCTAGTATTAACTGAGCATTGACTATGCGGACTTGTCCGTTTCATTCACGAACTGCGCTAATAAAGTCGTTTGTTCGTCAGTCAGAGCTAGATTTTCAAATAATTCTGGTCGCCTCAAAAAAGTTCTTCCGATACTTTGTTGTAGACGCCAAAGTCTAATTTTTTCGTGGTCACCGCTTAATAGCACTGCAGGTACGTCAAGACCATCCAATAGTTCAGGGCGAGTATAATGAGGGCAATCCAGTAAACCATCAGAGAAAGAATCTTGCTCTGCTGACGCTTGCTTACCTAGTACACCGGGTACTAAACGAGCCACTGAATCGATTAACGTCATTGCCGGTAATTCACCACCCGAAAGTACGTAATCACCGATTGACCATTCTTCATCTACTTCTGTTTGAATAATGCGCTCATCAACACCTTCGTATCGACCACACACTAAAATCAAACGTTCTGATTTAGCTAACTCAGTGACGCCTTGTTGATCCAGCTTGCGTCCCTGAGGAGACAGATAAATCACTTTTGCCCTATCACCTGCAGCTGCTTTAGCTGCATGGATAGCATCACGCAAGGGCTGCACCATCATCAACATACCAGGTCCACCACCATAAGGTCGGTCATCCACAGTATTATGTCTATCATGGGTGAAATCTCGAGGATTCCACGTTTGCAACTCAAGCAGGCCGTTTTTCACGGCTCGACCCGTGACCCCAAAGTCTGTAACAGCACGAAACATCTCTGGAAACAGGGTGATTACCCCTAACCACATATGTTGTACCTCGACTTAGAAGTCAGGATCCCAATCCACTAAAATCTGTTTCCCTTGCAGATCCACCTGTTTGATGAACTGCTCAGGGACAAAGGGGATCATACGTTCCGCTTTGCCGAAGGCATCTTTGGCATTAGCTTTAACCAGTAATACGTCGTTTGATCCTGTTTCCACGATCTGCTCAACAATACCCATGTTATAGCCGTTTATATTGGTCACTTCGCAGCCAATAAGATCACGATGATAGAATTCACTATCATCGAGTTCTTTCATTTGCTCAGGGTTGATCGCAATTTCACAATTCGTGAGCATTTGCGCATCTTCTCTGGTAGCGACACCTTCAAGTTCAGCCACAACAGCTTTACCTTGAAAACGCCACTGAGCGACCTTAACTTCACGCCAAACGCCTTGTTCTTTTATTAGCCAAGGCGAATAATCGAAAATACCTTCAACAGAATCGGTATAGGAAGTGATTTTTAGCCAACCTTTAATACCATGACTGGAGCCTAATTTACCCAGTACAACGAGTTCTTGGTTACTACTCATCTATCTATACCTTATACGCGATTAAGCAGTAGCTTTACGCGCGTCTTTAATCAGTTTTGCAACACGCTCAGATGTTGCAGCGCCAGTAGCAACCCAGTGCTCAACACGATCAAGATCTAAACGTAACGTTTCTTCTTGGCCACGAGCCAATGGATTGAAGAAACCTACACGTTCGATGAAACGACCGTCACGAGCATTGCGGCTATCAGCAACAACGATATTATAAAATGGACGCTTTTTTGCGCCGCCACGAGCCAAACGAATGGTGACCATGCGTTTTATTCCTCTAATGATTTGCTAGAAGCAAAAATAAAAACTGGAACTCCGTGTTCGCGAAGAGTTCCAGAAAGAAAGCGGGAAGATTTTACCTGACTTTTGAACTAATGCAACCAAATCTGATGTTTTTTAACTCACCAGTTTTGTTGCAATAAAGTCAACAGCATAACCTAACCTACTGATTGAATTTAAGATTAACTAATTTTGTACTTGAAAGATGCTGATATTATCGACCAGGTAACTTCATTCCTGGAGGTAACATTCCGCTCATTCCGCGCATCATCTTCTTCATTCCACCTTTTGCAGACATTTTTTTCATCATTTTCTGCATTTGGGTAAATTGCTTCAACAAGCGGTTTACATCTTGAATTTGAGTCCCAGAACCTAAGGCGATTCTACGTTTACGAGATCCTTTAATCAAATCTGGATTTTTACGTTCTTTAAATGTCATCGAATTAATGATGGCTTCCATTTGTCCAGTCATCTTACCGTCTTGAACTTGAGCCAATGCCTCTGGTGGTAATTGCCCCACACCAGGAAACTTCTCAATCATGTTCATCATTCCGCCCATGTTTTTCATTTGCTGTAATTGCTCACGAAAATCTTCTAAGTCGAAACTGCCACCTGATTTCACTTTTGAAGCCAATTTCATCGCTTTGTCTTTATCGACGCCACGTTCAACTTCTTCAATTAAAGACAGTACATCACCCATACCTAAAATGCGTGAAGCAATTCGGTCAGGATGGAAAGGTTCTAATTCATCGGTTTTTTCACCGACACCTAGAAATTTAATCGGCTTACCCGTGATACTGCGAATAGATAATGCAGCACCACCACGAGCGTCGCCATCAACTTTGGTCAAGATGACACCCGTTAAAGGCAACGTTTCATTGAATACTTTAGCCGTATTAGCCGCGTCTTGCCCCGTCATCGCATCAACTACGAATAACGTCTCAACAGGATTGACAGTGGCATGCAGCTGTTTGATCTCATCCATCATGGCTTCATCAACATGCAGACGACCCGCTGTATCGACAATCACCACATCAATGAATTTTAATTTTGCATAGCTTATTGCTGCTTTAGCAATATCAACGGGTTTTTGGCTAACATCAGACGGAAAGAACTCAACTTCAACCTCTGCGGCTAATGTTTCAAGCTGTTTAATCGCCGCTGGACGATAAACGTCAGCACTCACCACAAGTACAGATTTCTTATGACGTGTGCGTAAAAACTTACCTAATTTGGCAACCGACGTTGTTTTACCCGCGCCTTGAAGACCCGCCATCATGATCACAGCCGGTGGTATTGCCGCTAAGTCGAGGGCTTCATTCGACTCACCCATGGCTTTTTCAAGTTCGTTTTGAACAATTTTTATAAAAGCTTGCCCTGGGCTTAAGCTTTTTGACACCTCTTGTCCTACAGCGCGTTCTTTTACGCTGTTAACAAAATCCCTAACAACAGGCAAAGCGACATCCGCCTCAAGTAGCGCCATACGCACTTCACGCAGGGTTTCTTTAATGTTGTCTTCTGTTAAGCGACCACGGCCACTAATGTTTTTTAGTGTGCTTGACAGTCTGTCAGATAAATTTTCAAACATTGGCGGCTCTTTAAGCATATCAATAATTGAGCCCATTATACCCAAGCCACTCTAAATTACGATACTTGCAACACGAAGAACTTAAACACTAATCAACTTTACGTAAATTAATTGCCCCTAAAGGCAGGAAACTGTTAAATTTTGCGTCTTAGGTCACTGCCATATTAGGCCATGATCATGTTAATCTAATACAAATAATGAAAATGTGATGCTTTGGTAGTATTGTTCAACCATCAGGGCGCAGTTTTTCAGCATTAACTACTATGATAGGTTGATTCTAAATGGTTATTTTTTCAGCGGCAGCTATGCTTTTTTACTGCTTAGCGTTAGTTTTAGTGACGAGCCGACTTTTTCACGTAAAAGGGCCGAATCGTAAAGCTGTCATGGTGGCTTCTGGTATTGCCGTTATCATGCATGGTTTTGCACTTTCAAATGCAATTTTTACCGTCGATGGACAAAATTTTAGTTTAACCAATGTGATTTCATTGGTTAACTGGATTATTGCATTAACGTTTACCATTACGATGCCGAAACTTAAAGTCATCATTGTTGTACCCGTTGTTTACGCCTGCTCAATTTTATCGGTAGCGCTTTTATGGTTACTACCACCGCAATATATTATTCATTTTGATTTGCACCCTGAAATTCTGGCTCATATTATTTTATCACTCATGGCTTACAGTGCTTTGATGATAGCGGCAATGTACGCCATTCAACTGTGGTTAATCCAAAATAAACTTAAGAAAAAGCAGATGATGATGAGCCCTGCAATGCCGCCATTAATGACGGTAGAAAAACAGCTTTACCATCTCATCATTATTGGATTTATTTTATTGAGCTTGTCACTCGTGACTGGGTTTATATTTTTAGACGATATGTTTGGCGACGGTAAAGGGCATAAGGCCATATTATCCATGATCGCTTGGATCGTTTACGCGATTATGTTGTGGCAACAATATACTGTTGGCTGTAGAATCCGTACCGCAGTGATATATAGTCTCTCTGGCGCTAGCTTACTTTCACTGGCTTATTTTGGTGCGAGAATTGTTAAAGAGTTGATATTAAACTAATTTTAACCGTTTATAAGTTCATTAACTTATTCTATTGTATTGATAGATTAACAAGATAACTTGACACTAACGGCCAATAATAAATAATGGCCGTTAAATTAATGACAATTCGGCCTGTTGGTCAATTTCACACCACTTCATGGGGCCCCTTTTTTGGACGCTATATCTACCAGCGCACTCCTTATATTCCTTTTGGTTTTAATCGTAATGTCTGCATACTTTTCCGGCTCGGAAACTGCAATGATGAGCCTCAACCGTTACCGCTTACGACACCTTGCGGCTAATGGACACAAAGGCGCGATTCGTGCGTTAAAAATGCTTGATCGCCCTGACCGACTCATCGGGCTCATTCTCATCGGTAATAACCTGGTTAATATTCTGGCATCGGCAATAGCAACGATTATTGGAATGCGTTTATTTGGCGATATGGGCGTTGCGATTGCAACCGGTGTATTGACCCTTGTGATACTGGTGTTTGCTGAAGTGACACCAAAAACATTTGCCGCTTTGCACCCTGAACGTATTGCATTCCCCTCGAGCATTCTATTAGGTTGGTTATTAATCTTGCTGTCACCATTAGTGAAGGCAATCAACCTAATTACTACGATATTTTTACGTTTGATGGGTATAAAAACCGTCAAAACAAATGATGCATTAAGCCAAGAAGAACTGCGCACCGTTGTGCATGAGGCCGGCGCGCTCATCCCACAGCGTCACCAAGAAATGTTACTGTCGATTTTAGATTTAGAAAAAGTCACTGTCGAAGACATTATGATTTCACGCTCAGATATTTATGCCATTAACGTCAATGACGATTTTAAGTTGATTAATAAGCAAGTGGTGCAAAGTCCGCACACCAGAGTACTGGTGTATCGAGACAATATTGATGATGCTGTAGGATTTATTCATTTACGTGATGCATTGCGCTTGCAATCAAAAGAACAATTCAGCAAGTCATCATTATTACGTGCGGTCAAAGAATTGTACTTTATTCCTGAAGGCACACCACTAAACGTACAATTGACTAATTTCCAACAAAATAAAGAACGCATTGGGCTTGTTGTCGATGAATACGGTGATATTCAGGGTTTAGTAACCTTGGAAGATATTCTGGAAGAGATTGTCGGTGACTTTACAACCTCGATGCTTAGCACTGCCAGTGAAGACATTAATATCCAGCAAGATGGTAGTTTCATCATTGATGCCACGATTAACATTCGTGATCTTAATAAAGAAATGAAATGGAACTTGCCGATTGATGGTCCCAAAACCTTAAACGGTCTGATTATTGAATTCCTCGAAGAGATCCCAGTAGCAAATACTAGTTTACGCATAGTTGATTATCAAATAGATGTCATCGATGTTGCGGATAATATGATTAAAACAGTCAGAGTGTTACCGAGTAATTTACAGCTCATTGATGATAACGAATAGGTTATCACTTATAAAAAAGGCGCAGCATGCGCCTTTTTTATTGCGGTTAATGCCTCATCGCTAACGATGACGTTTAGCCTCCAACGCACGGCGTTTTTCATGTGCTATTGGGGTTATTTCGGCGGCTAACTCTTTTTCCAAACCTAGCATAAAATACAATTCTGCCATCAAGAAAAATGGTCCTATCAGTAGTTGATTGAGATCATCCATAAAAGCAGGCTTAGCTTTTTCAAACTTATGGCCAATGAACTGAATAATCCAACCGATCACAAAAATACCCATGGCAATCATAAATGGGTGTGAAGTATGAACAACCTGCTCGGTGGTATATAACACCGGCAAAATAAACAAGACTAGACCAAGTGCTAAGCGCATGTGAAGCGCCATGTAGTAGCACAACACCACCACAGCTAATATCATCGCTAGACTGACTTGATAATCTTGCCATGCAAAGCGAAGTGTCCCCAGCATTAGAAATGCCGACCAAACAATCATCGGCACACCAACAAAATGCGTCTTTATATTTTGTGGGTTTAAGTGCACACTTTTATAAGTTGAAAGTTGTTCTACTGCCGATTTCATCATTGCTCCATATCTTTATGATTATCACGAATATCCAAGCTCATATAAATGTCCCTATTCGATACTAATGTTAATTTAGCTTATTTACTGAGTAAATAACATCATAAAACATTTGTCGCTTAACCTTGATGCAGGCTTAGATTTATCCCTGAAGATTTGAGACTGAAGATTTAACACTGAAGATTTAGGGCTGAAGATTGACTAAGATTACTGCGGATGGCAGCTATGGGAATGGTTAATTTCTAGGCGGTTCATTGTTAACGATAGTTAGTCAGCCGATGGCGCTAATCAGCTGACTCTAAAATGACGGTTGCGATGGCATAATGTTTTTCATCAGCAATAGACAAGTGACCTTTTACACCACCTAACAAAGCTAACCTTTTGGCAGCCCCCTCAGTGAAGGTCACCAAAGGTGCACCATATTCATCATTGCTGGTGTGAATATGCTGGAATGATACGCCACGTCCAATCCCAGTACCTAAGGCTTTGGCAGCAGCTTCTTTAGCAGCAAAACGCTTAGCAAGGTAACGCTCCGGTAATGTAGAAGCGCAATACACAGCTAACTCAGCTTGCGTTAACACCCTTTTGGCCAGTTTGTCACCCAAGCGAGTTTGTTGCTCGCGAATGCGCTCTATCTCAACAATATCAGTCCCAATTCCCACAATGGCCATTACTCGCCTCTACGCCCAGCTTGCATCAATGCTTTCATGTCTCTAACGGCAGTGTCTAAGCCATCAATTGCCGCCCTTGCTATGACAGCATGACCAATATTAAGCTCATAAAGCTCTGGTATTGCCGCAATCGCTTTAACATTATGGTAATGCAAACCATGACCGGCATTGACGACCAATCCTTGGCTATGGGCATACTTTGCCATTTCGATGATACGAGCTAATTCAACAGCCTGTTGTGCATCGGTTTTGGCATCTGCATAACAACCCGTATGAATTTCGATATAGGGTGCACCAGAAGCAACGGCGGCATCAATCTGGCTTTTATCAGCATCGATAAACAATGACACTTTAATGCCTGCTGCGGCTAAACGGATGACGGCTAAACTAACCTTCTCTAACTGACCAGCAACATCAAGACCACCTTCAGTCGTCAGCTCTGCACGCTTCTCTGGCACTAAACAAGCGTAAGCAGGTTTTATATCACAGGCAATGGCGATCATTTCTTCCGTGACAGCAAACTCAAAGTTCATTCGCGTTTTCAATGTTTTTGCTAACAAATACACATCACGATCTTGAATATGACGTCGGTCCTCACGTAGATGTATAGTAATGCCATCTGCACCAGCATGCTCTGCCACTGCCGCGGCGTGCACCGGATCGGGGTAGTGAGTACCGCGAGCCTGACGCAGTGTCGCGATATGATCGATGTTAATGCCTAACAGTATTCCGCTCACATCGAGCTCCTTAAGGTAATAAATAACACAATAACGACATATGCTCACCAAGGTTTAGACACGAATGAGATCGTGCTCGGTTTGCGTATTCAGTTTACGAAATTCTCTATACTAATCGGCTTTCTTAGCGAACAATTGCCTACTTAATAGTGGCTTATTACCCAGCAATGGCGTCAGTAAATACCGCATTAACCCTTTGGCTTGATTAAACTGTTCAGGTTGTAAATCTTGCGATGCCAATGCTAGCAACATTGAGCCAGATAAACAGCCTTTGCCATGAGAAAAAGATGACGCTTGGGTTGTTACCACAGGGATAAAACCACTTTGTGCAATAAACCGATAGTGACAACGGCAATCTAATGAGTCACCTTGAGTGTCATGGGCAAGAGATGGCAATGCACCTAGCTCTAATAACAGTGCCATTTCAAAATAACGCAGGTGACTTGAGCAAAACTGTTTGGCTAACGCCAGTAACGCACGGTGATAGTCTAAAAATAACCCTTCAGCTTGGTGTTCCACCGATAATAGACGAACCAATAACTCGTTTAGATAAAAACCAGAATACAGACTATTACCACTTAAAGGTATAGCTGGTGCTGCTGATTCAATTTGGGTAATGGTTTTTAAACCTAGGTTTCTGGCTTCCGATTGAGCACTAAATTGGATTATTAGCGGTTGAAAAGGTTGTAAAATACTTTTAATCGACCGTTTACCTGAACCGACTCGAGTGATGGCATCGACACGTCCAACGCCCTCGACCAGCAAATTAACAATCACGCTCGATTCTCGAAATTGACGATGATGAAGCACATAGCCACGTTTCATGGTGGCCATGCCTAAAAGCAAATAATCAAAAATACTAAAGACGATTTAGTCTTCGCCATAACCTAGACTTCTCAATGCGCGTTCGTCATCAGCCCAGCCAGATTTCACTTTCACCCATACCTCAAGAAACACTTTATTATCAAATAATTTTTCCATGTCGAGTCGGGCTTGAGTGGCAATAGTCCGAATTCGCTCACCTTTATTACCAATGACCATACGTTTTTGGCCTTCACGTTCAACTAAAATCAACGCGTTGATTTGGTAAACACTATTTTCCATCATTTTAAACTGTTCAATTTCTACTGTCGCATCATATGGCAGTTCGTCGCCTAGAAAACGCATCAGTTTTTCACGGACAATTTCTGATGCCATAAATCGTTGCGAGCGATCAGTCACATAATCTTCAGGGAAGTAAAATGGCGCTGCAGGTAATGATTCTCGTGCCATATCTAAAATGCGCTGCACGTTGGTGCCTTTGGTGGCTGATATTGGCAAAATCTCATCAAAATCAAACTTTTTAGCCAATTCAGTTAAATAAGGGAATAATGATTCTTTATCTTTAATATTATCAACTTTATTAATGGCTAAGATGATTTTACGATCATCATTACGATGTTGGATTTTTTGTAACACCATCTCATCATCGGCAGTCCACGTCATGCCATCCACAACAAAAATAACCATAGCAACATCGGCTAATGAACTGGCAGCAGCACGATTCATTAAGCGGTTAATCGCGCGTTTTTCTTCAATGTGCAGGCCTGGGGTATCAATAAATACAATTTGACTTGGGCCATTAGTATGAATGCCCATAATACGATGACGAGTCGTTTGGGGTTTTTTCGACGTGATACTGACTTTTTGGCCAAGTAACTTGTTTAAAAGAGTCGATTTTCCCACATTAGGACGACCGACAATGGCTACCATGCCACAATAGGTCACATCGTATTTCGCCGTGGCGATTGGTGCTGCTTGGTTCATCCTTGCCAGCAGTTCATCTAAGCTAGGTTCTTGGCTATCACCTGCTGGCAAGTCTGTTTTCTTGATCATTTATTCAGTAGCTCCAATACCTGAGCTGCAGCAAGCTGCTCAGCTTTTCTTCTTGAACTTGCCACACCAGTGACAACTTTATCTAATTCACTAATTCGACATTCTACCGTAAAGGTTTGGTCATGAGCTTCACCGTCTACCGCTACAACTTGGTAATCAGGTAATGGCTTTTTAAAACCTTGTAGGTGTTCTTGCAAAATTGTCTTCGGATCTTTTTGATTAATACCCGGTTTTATCTCAGCTAAACGCTCTTTATACCATGATAGTAATAGCTTACGGCAAACTTCAATATCAGCATCGAGGTAGACCGCACCAATAATGGCTTCTACTGCATCAGCTAAAATAGATTCGCGTCTAAAGCCACCACTTTTGAGCTCACCTGGGCCTAAATACAAATAATCACCCAGTTTGAATTCTATGGCAATTAATGTCAGCGTGTCACCTTTAACCAAGGTGGCGCGCATGCGGCTTAAATCACCTTCAGTCGCCTTTGGAAACTGATGATACAAGGCATCTGAAATGGCTATCGACAAAATCGAATCGCCTAAAAACTCTAAACGCTCATTATGTTTATTTGCTGCGCTACGATGTGTTAGTGCTTGGATAAGTAATTCAATATTACTAAATTCATAACCTAAAGTACGGCACAAACGCGGCAAATTTTTAATGGGTTCCATCAATGTATTCCACCTACTCTATCAAAACGCACGCCGGTCGGTACCCACGTCGGTAACCAATCACTCGGCTTACTATCAAATTCAAAACTAATCCAAATGGCGACAGCTTTTCCGACAAGATTTTCTTCCGGTACAAAGCCCCAAAAACGACTATCGGTACTGTTATCGCGATTATCACCCATCGCAAAATACATGCCTTTAGGCACCAAAAACTCACCCACAGGAAGGCCAGCTTGAGGATAAAAGTGTTGTCTAAAATCAGGACGTGACGGGTTCATCAAAATATCATGCTTAACGTCGCCTAATTGCTCACTTAACCGAATAAGCGGCACATTATCCTGGCTAAACTCACCCCGATTAATTTCAGTATGAGCAATGACTCTTGGTGCTGGGCAATCGATGCCTGTGTCACACGGACCTTGGATCATTAACTGTTTATTACGGTAAATAATTTTGTCACCCGGCAATCCGACTACACGCTTTATATAGTCAATTTTTGGGTTTTCTGGGTATTTAAAGACAAAAACATCGCCGCGTTCTGGCTCACCAATTTCAACGAGTTTACTGCGCCATACTGGATCGCGTAACCCATAACTAAACTTCTCTACCAGAATAAAATCCCCCACCAACAATGTTGGCATCATAGAACCCGATGGGATTTGAAATGGCTCATAAATAAATGACCGTAAAATCATCACAAACGCGATCACCGGAAAAATAGAATGCGCAGTTTCAACTAGCACAGGTTCACGAATGATTTTATCGATGGCATCGGCACTCAACTCCGTCGAATTGGCATGTGCAACTAATAAATTTTCACGGCGTTTAGGCGCGAAAAAAACCACATCAATTAACCAAATAAGACCGCTGACTAAGGTTACGAGCACTAAAATAAGCGAAAAATAGGCTGCCATTACTAATTTATCTCCTGCTGGGTGTGTTGGATCCATATGGCTTGAGCCAAGGCTTAGAATAACTCAATCAAGTATGGTGATAAACGTACAAACATTCACCCAGTTGAGTGTTACATAATATATCGTGAAAATAACGATAACGCCGCAATACGCGGCGTTATTCTGCACATTAACTTAATTAATTATTATTAATTATTTAGCTTCAGAACCGCTAAAAATGCCTCTTGTGGCACCTCTACGTTACCGACTTGCTTCATGCGTTTTTTACCTTCTTTCTGCTTGTTAAGCAGTTTTTTCTTGCGCGAAACGTCGCCACCATAACACTTAGCGGTAACGTCTTTACGCAACGCTTTAATGCTTGAACGAGCGATAATCTGACTGCCAACAGCGGCCTGAATCGCAATATCAAACATTTGTCGAGGGATCAGCTCTTTCATCTTATCAACCAAAGCTAAACCACGATGACGAATATTACTGCGGTGAATAATCATCGCTAACGCATCAACACGATCGCTGTTGATTAAAATATCTAATCGCACCATGTCCGCAGGTTCAAAGTGAATAAAGTTATACTCTAATGATGCATAACCACGACTCGTTGACTTAAGACGGTCAAAGAAATCCATGACCACTTCAGCCATCGGTAAGTGATAAGTAACCGCCACTTGATTACCGTGATATACCATATTAGTTTGTGAACCACGCTTTTCAATACACAAGGTAATCACGTTACCTAAGTATTCTTTTGGCACTAATATATTGGCTTCAACAATCGGTTCACGAATTTCTTCGATGTTGTTCAGCGCAGGTAAATCCGATGGATTATCAACATAAACAGTTTCACCACTGTTCATAATAACTTCGTAAACTACGGTGGGAGCTGTGGTGATCAAATCGAGATCGTATTCGCGCTCTAAGCGCTCCTGCACAATCTCCATGTGGAGTAGACCAAGGAAACCGATACGGAAACCAAAACCTAACGCGGAGGATGTTTCAGGTTCAAAAAACAGTGATGCGTCATTTAAACTTAATTTATTCAACGCATCGCGGAAGCTCTCATATTCATCGGTAGAGATTGGGAATACACCGGCATAAACCTGCGGCTTAACGCGCTTAAACCCAGGTAGAGGTTTATCTGCACCATTTTTTGCATGGGTCAAGGTATCGCCCACTGGCGCACCATGAATTTCTTTAATACCAGAAATCACATAACCCACTTCACCGGCACGAAGCTCTGTTTTGTCTTTTTCTTTTGGTGTAAAAATCCCGATGCGATCGGCGTTATAGTTTTGTCCTGTGGACATCACTTTGAATTTGTCACCTTTCTTAAGTACGCCATTCTTAATACGGACTAAAGACACTACACCCTGATATGCATCAAACCATGAGTCGACAATCAGCGCTTGTAATGGTGCAGTCTCATCACCCTCTGGAGGTGGAATTTTGGCAATAATTTCTTCTAATACTAAATCAACACCCACCCCTGTCTTTGCCGAGCAACGCACTGCATCGATGGCAGCAATACCAACAATATCTTCAATTTCAGCGGCGACACGGTCAGGTTCAGCCTGAGGTAAGTCAATTTTGTTTAATACTGGAACAACGTCCAAATTCATCTCTAGTGCGGTATAGCAGTTTGCTAATGTCTGAGCTTCTACGCCTTGACCAGCATCAACCACTAACAATGCACCTTCACAAGCAGCCAGAGAGCGTGAAACTTCATAAGAAAAGTCTACGTGGCCAGGTGTATCAATGAAGTTAAGTAGATAAGTTTTACCATCTTTTGCATGGTAATCTAGGGTGACACTTTGGGCTTTAATCGTAATGCCACGCTCACGTTCTAGATCCATTGAATCTAAAACCTGTGCAGCCATTTCACGGTCAGTTAAGCCGCCACATACCTGAATAAGGCGATCGGATAAAGTTGATTTACCATGGTCGATATGGGCAATAATCGAGAAGTTTCTAATGTGTTTCATTATGCTGCAATGACTACTACTAAAATGATGAAAATTAAGGTGACAAAGTGTACCTGATTAGGGGGGTAATACCAATCAGATTAATTAATAGTATCTGTTTGGGTATATTTATTGGTCATAAAAAGCAGTTTTTAAGCATCTCTTGATGGGATTAATGGCTAGATCAGCATACTCTTAGTTCGATTGAGCAGAATTAGTTCGATTGAGCAGAATTAGTTCGATTGAGCAGAATGCTAGTGCGATTGAGCAGTATGCCTATCGTTAATGATCATTCAAACTGCACCGAAAATATATCGTCATAATATCTGATGAACAATCACTAATGACCCCTGACTAACGAGTCGCGCTAATAATCCCTACTTCTTGGCCTAAATAGGTGATGATCACAGGCGTAGCGAGTGCTTCAAGTTGGGTAGCAAAGTGTTTGCCGACAAACCATGCTACCAACGCCCCTGAAGCCCCAAAAGCCATTGCAAAACCATTGGTACTTAGCCCTAAACCCGCGGCCAGCATATGCCCAATAATGGCCGATAGAAACATGCCTAATAATGGCAACAAATAGACTAATGCAGCCGCCTTGATGATCACACTTTCAGGCAAGCCAATTTTAAGCAAATCACCGCTACGGCAAGGTTTATCACTGGGTAATGAAAAACGCTGAGTATGAACCGAAAAGGCCTTGGCGATGGTTGAAGTACCGCAATTTTCACTGCTGGCACAATGATTACAAGCACTTTTTAATTCTACTTCAACGGTGACCCAGCCTTGTTGATAATCAACCACGCGGGCAATTTCTTCCATCATTGAAGAAGTAGATGACTCAGATATATGCTTATTCATTTAACACACTCGACCAATAAATATGTTGGTATTTTAGCACAATGACCATCATTGGCTAAGTCAGTTATTGC
The DNA here is from genome assembly GCF_003855155.1 of Shewanella psychromarinicola. Taxonomy (NCBI): domain Bacteria; kingdom Pseudomonadati; phylum Pseudomonadota; class Gammaproteobacteria; order Alteromonadales; family Shewanellaceae; genus Shewanella; species Shewanella psychromarinicola. Next base: position 2,350,849 of record NZ_CP034073.1, on the reverse strand, counting down.
CTAAGCTATATCGCTCATGGCTCATCATAAAAACACGTAAGCCGCAACACAATAGCATCATGTCACGGCTTACAAATCAATAAGCTAAGGTTTATTTCAACACTAAACTATTGGCAATTTTGTCTAAGGTCTCTGAAGGCACTTTACCAATAGCAACCACCTCAAGCGTACCGACTTTAACAACGACCATAGATAACCCATTACGAATAAGTAATTCATTCGGCATTGGATTGTCTCCCGCTCGCGCAACATAAACAGAAATATTAGCCAATCCGTCTGTTAAGGCAACATACTCAACGGGCTCGTGACTACCAATCAACCGATGATGATCGCGAACAACGACATCAAATCCTTCTGGTAACCAAGTAAATTGCCAGTTTTTGCCATCAGTGCGTTCCGCTTGGTTCATTACTGCTGGCCACTCTTGCTTTGCGGCTTCAATTAAAATTTTCGCAGGCTCGGCTAATTCAATCAGCTCAATGACCATGGTTTGTTCAAGTAATTGTTTGTCTTTATTAAGGGTATCAAAACGTAATGGCAGATAAGTGTCCATATCGATCCACACTTGAGCGTCATAACGATTATCATCATTAGCCAATAAACGGATCATTTGCCCAGGGCGTCCAGCAATACGTCCGCGGCCACCTTTTACAAATTGGTAGCCTTTTTCGAGCTGGTGTAAGTCTCCCGCTAAAGCAGCAGGCCAAATCCCCTGAATACGAGGGGCTTGAACGCTATAAGCCGATTGGTCATGTTCTATAAACGTAACCGTATTACCCACTCTAACAGCACTTTTAGGCGGGCCATTTAGGTATTCAAGTAATGCGATTTCTTTATTATCGACAATGCCATGAATGTAAACAAGCGGACGAATATGATCGGCTTGTAGCTGAATAATAGAGGTTTTAAATTGCTTAACGCGCATTGCTTGGCTCATATTATTAAGCCAAGCTTTAGCAGATAAATCATCTTCAGCGTGTGTTGGAAAGGTTAACACTAACAGTGCTAGCAGGATAAGGCGCAAGCTAACTCCTAAAATGGTAAGACAAGGTTTCTGCCGATGGATTATGGATTTACCGCAGCATCTTGCACGCGATTATCATCAACAGCAACACCTGGGTTTAAACGTTGTTGCAGCATGTGATCTTGAATATAAGAATTAATACGGCGACGCTGTTCTATCACTTGTTGATCAGAATAATTTTGTTGATTTTTCACTGCACCAGTTTGATAACTTACCGGAGACACACTACCCACTAAAGGACGTGTCATTAATACTGGCAATGGTGACTCTGGATCATTACTTTGATCATAGTTTTGTACTCCAACAATGGCAACCATGGCAACCGTTGCAGCAATAGCATATTGGCCAAACTGTTTGAAAAATGGTACCACGTTTGAACCCGATGCAGCTCGCTGTTGTGTTCCAGCTTGCTCGGCTAATTCACTCTGCTTGGCTTGAGGCGCTATAATTGTTGGCTCAAGCTCAATTGCTGCTGCGATGCTAGCAAAAAGGTCTAAGTCAATGGTTGCCGGTGTCTCACCGCGCATTGCATCGCCTATCATGTGATAGCGTTGCCATTCATCATGTGAATCAACGTCAGCAGAAAGTTGTGCCAATGTTTTATCATCAACTTCGCCATCAACTGATGCAGATACCCACTCTTGACTTGATTTAAGCATTATTCACCTATCTAAGATTAAGGCTATTACTTTTCCAGCAAAGGCTGGAGCTGTTTGTCGATTGCTTCTCGAGCACGAAAGATTCGAGATCTTACCGTACCGACGGGACAATCCATTATATTGGCAATATCTTCATAACTCATTCCCTCTAGCTCTCTGAGCGATATGGCCATTTTTAACTCTTCAGGCAGAGTATCGAGCGTATCAAAGATCACTTTACTCATTTGATCTTTCATTAGTAATCGCTCTGGTGATGCAAACTCTTTTAACGCATCACTGCCTTCATAATATTCTGCATCTTCTATATCGACATCGTTTGCAGGTGCTCTGCGCCCTTGCGACGTAAGATGGTTTTTTGCAGTGTTTACCGCAATGCGATACAACCAAGTATAAAATGCACTTTCACCCCGAAAATTGGCTAACGCTCTATAGGCTTTAATAAAGGCTTCTTGTGTCACATCCGCAACATCCGCTTGATTGCGCACATATCTGGAAATTAAACTCATCACTTTATTTTGGTACTTCAGCACTAGCAGGTTAAATGCGTTTTTATCGCCTTGCTGCACTCGCTCAACTAATTGTTGATCACTATATTGTCCACTCATCCGAGCTGACTACTCCTAAATCTGTCACACTGATTACTCAGTCGCTCGAATCCTGTTCATATAAATAGACCTACTGATATGAAGAAAGTTCGATATTGAATTAAAAAAAGTTAATTTATTTTACTTATAAATAAAATATATAAGCAAAATCAAATAAAATACGCTGTAAAAGTACCCTGCTAAAGAAATTTGTTTTACTATGATCAAACCACTAAACCATATCATGATACCTGATGAAACAAGCAGTTGAACACCAATCTGACATTTTGGTCATCGGCAGCGGCGCTGCAGGACTAACTTTAGCACTACATCTTGCTGAAAAATCAAAAGTAATTCTTCTTTCTAAAGGCCCACTATCAGAAGGGTCAACCTTGTACGCCCAAGGTGGAATTGCATCTGTTTTTGATGAAGATGACACAATTGAATCACATGTAAACGACACCTTAATCGCTGGAGCTGGATTATGCGACAAATCTGTAGTGACATACACCGCAGAAAACGCAAAAAGTGCAATGGAATGGTTAATTAATTGTGGTGTCGCATTTGATAAAGAAGAAACCGTTACCGGTGACGATAGCACAGCCCATTATCACTTGACCCGTGAAGGTGGACATAGCCACCGGCGCATTTTACATGCTGCTGATGCCACCGGTAAAGCGGTGCAAATTACATTACAACAACAAGCTATCGATCACCCAAACATACAAGTACTAGAACGTTACAATGCGATTGACTTAATTACCACGCGCAAATTGGCTCGCCCAGGTAACAGGGTGCTTGGTGCTTATGTATGGAATCGTGATGAAGAACATGTTGAAACCATCAGAGCAAAATTTGTTGCGTTAGCAACTGGCGGCAGCTCAAAAGTGTACCAATACACCTCTAACCCCGATATTGCCAGCGGTGATGGTATTGCGATGGCCTGGCGTGCGGGTTGCCGCATCGCCAATATGGAATTTAATCAATTCCATCCGACATGTTTATTTCACCCCAACGCCCGAAACTTCCTATTATCAGAAGCGTTACGCGGTGAAGGTGCGTATTTACGTCGCCCTGATGGCAGTCGTTTTATGCCTGACTTTGACGAACGAGGTGAACTCGCCCCTCGCGATATTGTCGCCCGCGCCATTGATTATGAAATGAAACGCTTAGGATCTGACTGTGTCTATTTAGACATAAGCCACAAACCGGCGGACTTTATCATTAAGCACTTCCCGACCATCCATCAGCGTTGTCTAACATTCGGAATCGATATTACCAAAGATCCTATTCCTGCCGTGCCAGCGGCACACTATACCTGCGGCGGCGTAATGACGGATCTTCATGGTCAAACTGATATTAATGGCTTATATGCCATTGGTGAGGTGGCTTACACCGGCTTACATGGTGCCAATAGACTGGCGAGTAATTCATTACTGGAGTGTTTAGTCTTTGCCCGTGCAGCATCACAAGATATCGAAGGTCTGTTACATAAGATTCCTATGCCTAGTCCAATACCGATGTGGGATGAAAGTCAGGTGACTAACTCTGATGAAGAAGTGGTTATTGCCCATAACTGGCACGAGCTGCGGCTCTTTATGTGGGATTACGTTGGCATAGTGCGCACAGACAAACGTTTAGAGCGGGCACTAAGAAGATGTTTGATGCTTCAGCAAGAAATTGAAGAATATTATTCAAACTTCCGAGTCAGCAATAATCTATTAGAACTGCGTAATTTAGTCCAAGTCGCGGAGTTGATTATTCGATGTGCAATGGAGCGAAAAGAAAGTCGAGGCCTACATTATAACGCAGATTATCCTGATCAAATCGATAATCCTAAACCGACAATATTGCAGCCAAGCCGTTAAACACTATCAAGATTAAACCAGTCTGAATGGCTCAATTATTGGCTCAATAACAGGCGACACAGAGTACGATATGCTGTGTCGTCTACCATATCACTCCACACCAGCAATAGCCGACGCTCTTCGGTTTTAGTGTACTGCAAAAAAATGATGCACAGTAATGGGCTAATAAACGGTTTTTTACAAAGCTTGACGTTATCCGATTGACCCTCAACACCATATAATAAGGTGCCAGCCTGTTTGTTGCCCAGAGACAACAAGCAACGCCAGCGAGACACTCTGCGCCATTCGAAAATGAAAATCAGTATTGTGGCAATAAAAAGTAACGTTTGGATAATTTGGTATATCAGGGAGGGATAACTGGGCCAAGCTAAAAAACTGCTTAACACAACCGCTAATGAGACGATTAACGCCCCACGCTGTAAAAACGAAGCACTCAACGCAAATTGTTGCATTTGAGTGCTCGTGTTGAGCAAGGAGTCAATCGGCGGGTTAAGGTGCTGCTCTTCCACGGACTTTGACTATCATATCAGCTAGCAGTGGATCTTGGCATTGTTCATGCCCCATAAACCAAGCAAATAATTCAGGATCTTCACATTCTAATAAACGAATAAAAGTATTTTTATTTTCGTCTGTCATTGCTTCATATTGGGCTTCAATAAAAGGTTGAAGCAACACATCTAATTCTAACATTCCGCGACGACATGCCCAGCGTACACGCGCTATATTCATTAATTCCAACACAAATCTCCTGATGTCAATATCACAAGCTAGTTATACGGTTGCCTAAATCTTTTATGGACTGATCTCGTCCAGCAAATAGATCACTAAAATCCGTTGCCAGCAATGACTTTACCGCCGGATGTTGGATCATTCGCTCGGCGAACATCACATGGTATTCTTCTTTTATATCGGTTGTTTCACCAAGTAATACCATACCTTGTGACAGTATATCATGACGATAAATAGACGGCGCAACAAAAATACCTCGATTAAAATAACCGAAAGCTTTCATCATTTCTGCATCGTCAAACTCGCCTAAAATACTCACATTAAGATTTTTTTCGGCGAACCAACCATGTAATTGTTGTCCCAATGACGTTCGTTTACCCGGGATCAGTAATTTTCGCTGTTCAAGACAATCAGGAAACGGTAATGAGATAGGTTCAGCAGAGAAGAAGCTCACACCGCACTCACCTAGTTTTTTCGACAAAATCTCAGGAAACTTCAATGAAGCGCCAGCACAATCCGATAAAATCATATCCAGTTTATGCTCACGTAAACGCTCAATAAGGCTATCGTGAGTTGATTCATAACACGCTAAATTTACCGAACCATCGTTAGGAATAACGGTTAACAACACTCGACTCACTAAGGCCTTAGACAATGCATCAGCAATCCCTACCTCGAACAACAATGAATTATCTTTTTGATAATTAAGGATATCGAGCATTTCATAGCTAAGGCTAAACATCTTATCGGCATAACGAAAGACTAACTCGCCCAGTTCAGTGGCCTCCAAGTTACGTCCTACACGTTTAAAAACCGCCCCTTTCAATCTTTGTTCCAATGAGCGTATCTGACCCGTAATCGTCTGAGGAGCAAGGCATAATACTTCAGCGGCTTTAGTCACAGAGCCTTTCTTTTGCACCATCCAAAAATAATATAAATGGTTATAATTTAAATGCTGCATAGTAATAAATAACCTAACAAAATCACTACAACCAAATATGATTGATTAAAAATAATATTGAACAATACGCAGTGTCTATGCGGCGTATTGTTCAATACATAAACCTTACTGTTGGCTAGGGCGACAATCTAATAAGCTGTTAATCACTGACTCCAGTTCGTCACTGTTAGTAACATTGTTCAGTGAGACTTGTTCCGCTAATGCCGAAACGATTTCTGACTTCACCGGAACATGGCTGGAACAATAATTTAAATACGCTTTTTGATAACGTTTCCCTGCCCGAAACTTTAATGCTCTGGAGGCATAATCATTGGGATCAATTCGATTTGCGGTCGCATCATTGCGATACATTAATGCCCCATCAACCACACCTTCAAGATAACTTTGACAGGTTAATGATTCTGGTGATTGCTGACACACGTTAAATGAATCAGCCAATGTTGGCATCGACATCATGGTCACAAACAGACCCGATATTACAGTCACTTTTTTCATGATAACTCTCCTTTTTAGGCAGTACCTTAGCCAACCAAAAATAACCAATCACCGCCGCAAATAATGACCCAGTTAAAATCCCTAACCTTGCATAGTCACCAAATGCAGCAGGTGAATGTTCAAATGCTAAGGAAGCAATAAACACCGACATGGTAAATCCGATCCCACACATAACGGCAACAGGCGTAATGTGTCTCCAGCCAATTCCCGGAGGTAACTCAGCGAGTTTCAGTTTTACCGCTAAATAACTAAATAAAAGCACCCCAGCAGGCTTACCTAACAACAGACCAATGATGATCCCTAGCGTAATAGGTTCCGCAAATGAACTCAATGACATATTCGTTAATGACAAACCAGCATTAGCAAAAGCAAACACAGGCAGGATCATAAAGGTGCTCCATGGGTGTAAGCTATGCTCTAGCGACTCAGAAGGAGATGAACCATCTTTAGCACGAAGTGGAATACAAAACGCAATAATTACGCCGGCCAATGTCGCATGTACTCCAGATTTCAATACCGCAACCCATAAAATAAAACCAAGTAAACCGTAAGGCAGGATCGAACTGACCCCTTTTCTGTTCAGTGCGATCATAAGCACAATCGACACCGCGGCAATAATCAAACTTAGCATGGATAAATCAGTACTGTAAAACAGCGCAATAATCACAATCACCCCGAGATCATCAATAATTGCCAGCGCCAACAAAAACACTTTTAACGCCACCGGAACTCGGCTGCCAAGTAATGCCATAATACCTAGAGCAAAGGCGATATCTGTGGCAGCAGGAATAGCCCATCCGATCTGAGTATCGGGGTTAGAGTAGTTAAATGCCAAGTAAAATAATGCCGGAAATACCATGCCACCGATAGCAGCAATGCCGGGTAAGGATGCCTTTGCCACACTCGACAACGCCCCTTCAAGTAGTTCGCGCTTCACTTCTAAGCCGATTAATAAAAAGAATAATGCCATCAAGCCATCGTTAATCCACAGTAAAAGTGGCTTATCGATGTCAAGATCACCTACTCGAAGCTGTACTTCTGTGCCTAAGAAACCTTGATATACGTCAGCTAAAGGTGAATTGGCGAAAATCATCGCCAATGCCACTGCGATCATTAATAAAATGCCACCAGCAGACTCTTGGCTTAAGAAGTTTTTAATTGTACGTTCCATATAACACTCCTAAAAAACAATCGCTCAGTCTATAGAGAAAACTCAAACAATAATAATCGATTCTTTCTTGATGTTACCTCGGAATTACCGAGGTAACAAGCTGCAATAAGACGGTTTCCCGTCTTATTGTAAGTAATGCTGACATGGTGATGCTTAATTCTGATTAACGCGTTATCTACAGATTAGGTCGTGTTAATTAACCATCATTTGGGTATAATCTCGAAAAGAGAAAAGGATTTAAATACATGAAACAATATCTAGATCTGTGCCAGCGTATTGTCGATGAAGGCGAATGGGTCAATAATGCTCGCACTAACAAAAAATGCTTAACCGTGATAAATGCAGATCTCGTTTATGATGTTGCAAACAATCAATTTCCGTTAGTCACCACACGTAAAAGCTTCTGGAAATCGGCCATCGCAGAGGTCCTTGGTTATTTACGCGGTTATCAAAATGCTGCCGATTTTAGAGCATTAGGCACTAAAACATGGGATGCCAATGCCAATCTAAACCAAGCTTGGCTAGATAACCCAAACCGCAAAGGGCCCGACGATATGGGGCTCATTTATGGCGCTTTAGGACGTGCATTTCCAAAACATGATGGTGGCCACGTCGATTTACTGCAACAAATCGTCGATGATTTAACTAATGGCATAGACAATCGCGCTGAGATTTTAACCTTCTTTCACCCAGGCGCATTTGACCTAGGTTGCTTGCGTCCATGCATGTACGAGCATCACTTTTCATTACTCGGTGATACCCTGTATCTCAATAGTACCCAGAGAAGCTGTGATGTCCCGCTAGGATTGAATTTCAACATGGTACAAGTCTATGTATTGTTGGCTTTAATGGCCCAAATAACGGGTCATAAGCCCGGTAAGGCATACCATAAAATTGTTAACGCTCATATTTACGAAGATCAACTTGTCTCAATGCGGGATATTCAGCTTAAACGTGAGCCCTTTGCCTCTCCTAAGTTGATAATTAATCCAAAGATTAAAACCCTAAAAGACATTGAAACCTGGGTGACCTTAGCTGATTTTAGCGTTGAAGGTTACGAGCATCACGACGCCATTAAGTATCCTTTCGCGGTGTAATAACGGCGTTATTAATTAATAAAAAAACGCCTTTGCTCAAATACTTGAACAAAGGCGTGTCTATAACCTGACTGAGGTTAACTCAATAACAGTTTCAATCCCACTACGACTAACAAACCAGCAAAGATCTTTTTCAATACTGGTGTTGGCCAAGTGCTTGCCGCTTTTACGCCCATAGGCGCACACAGCATTGAGCTAATAATAATCCCGATTAATGCCGGTAGATAAATAAACCCTACCGAACCCTCAGGTAAATTGGGGACATCAAAGCCCGCAATGATATAGCCAATGGTACCGGATACCGCGATAAGCATTCCGGTAGCCGATGAAAACCCCACAGCTTGGCGCATTTGTAAACCGCAATAGCTCAAGAATGGCACCAGTAATACCCCACCACCAATGCCCATTAAGCCAGCAATTAACGCGATCGCCGTTGAGATGGTTAATAACACGGCAAAACTAGGCAGACTGCCACCTGTTTTGACTTTAAACGGAAACGCCATTTGTGCTGCCATTAACACGACAAAAATAGCGAAAGTCTGTTGTAAATCATCCGATGCAATTTGTTCAGAAACAAATGCCGATGCTAACGATCCAATAACAATGCCAGGGAAAATAGGCTTAAACAATTCCCAAGGTATATTACCGCGTTTGTGATGCGCAGCAGCTGAAGACATTGAGGTTAAAATAATTGATGCCAGTGATGTAGCGATAGCAACATGAGTGATTTGTGTCGAATCGATCCCGACTGAGGGCAAAATGTACAAGAGTGCAGGCACAATAATTAACCCGCCACCAATACCTAACAACCCAGCTAAAAAACCCACTACGGAACCTAAAACAAGGCAAATTAAAAATACCTGCAGCAAACTATCCACGATGACATCCTTAAAAATGACGTTTGACTATATTATCAACCATACGAAAGATCATCTAAGCATTTCCCAACCCGCTCCAATCGTATGACTAATCTATGTTAACTAAATCTGATAAATCATGTTTTCGCAAGAAATGTGCTAATAACCCTCGAACCTGGTTACCCGTTGACTGTTGTAAAATAGACTCCAACAACTCAGTTAATTCTTGTTTTGATACTCGTCTAAGTAAAAAATTTATTCTGGCTAAGCTGCCCTGGTTCATACTGAGTTTGTTATAACCCATTGCCACCAAAAGTAATGCACCATAAGGCTCACCAGCAAGTTCGCCACAAACACTCACATCCAAGTCATACTGTTTACACTCATCGACGGCTCGTTTAAGGGCTCGAAGAATACCAGGATGATAGCTATCAAATAGTGAACTCACACTAGGATTATTACGATCGACGGCCAGTAAATATTGGGTTAAATCGTTACTGCCAACCGATACGAAGTCGACCCGCTTCGCCACATCTTGCAACTGATACAATAATGCGGGTACTTCAAGCATAACGCCGACTTGAGGCCTAACCAAACGGGTATTTAATTCTTGGTTTAGTTCAGTAAACGCTTGCTCTAAATAACTTAATGTTTGATCTATTTCATCGAGATTACTGACCATTGGCAGTAATATTTTCAATTGATTGCCATTGCCAGCGGCTTGCAACATCGCACGCAATTGCACTAAAAATAACTCAGGATGATCAAGAGATAAACGAATACCACGCCAACCTAAAAACGGATTGTCTTCTTTAATCGGAAAATACGGCAACGGTTTATCGCCGCCTACATCCAAAGTACGCATCACAACAGGTCTATCACCTGCTGCACTTAATACTTGACGATATACATTGATTTGCTCTCTTTCGCTTGGAAAGCGTTGATGCAACATAAAGGGGATTTCGGTTCGATACAGCCCAATACCATCAGCACATTCAGCGATTTCAGAATCAATACCACTCAATAGTCCAGCATTGAGATATAAATGTATCCGCTCACCATCTGTGGTTACAGAAGGTAGACTCAACTCCGCAGAAAATTGTTTTTGCTTTTCGACATCTGCATCGATCAGTAGTTGGTACTCTTCAATCACTGCAGGCGATGGCGACACCAATAACTGACCACGATTGGCATTCAGAACTAATAGCTTTTGATCAATATCTACTGATAAAACATCATCAACACCAACAATGGCTGGTACACCCAGCGCACGCGCTAAAATGGCCGCATGGGCATTAACGCCACCACGCTCAGTAACAATACCCGCCAGCTTTTGACGAGGAAACTCAGCCAGTAAAGTGGCATCCACCTCTTTGGCGACTAAAATTACCGGTTTTTCAGGCTCTAATACTAACCTGCCTGGCTCTATAAGCTGTCGTAGTAGCTTTTGCCCAAGTTCGCGAATATCGCTTGCGCGTTCTTTTAGATAAGGATCTTCCATCTCTAGAAACTGTTGGATATAGCGTAATGAAACCCGGCTTACTGCAGACTCAGCCTGCCAACCTAAAGCGACTTCACGGGCATATTCGCCACCAAGGCTAGAATCATCCAACAGTAACTGAAATGCGGTAAAAATAGACGCAACATCAGCCGATTTTTCTTGTTCGAATCGTTGCGAAATTGACGACAGGATGTCTTTACAACGCTGCATAGCCGACTTTAAGCGCTGAATCTCAACATCAATATTGGCACAAGCCACCTCGGCTTGTTCCAATGAAATAACACCACCTAATACCAGGCCATGAGCAATCGCAATACCACTAGATGCATTAATACCACTGAAAACAACTTGTTGTTGTACACTGGTATTTGACGCTTTGTGCTTCAAACTGCGCACAATCACTGCGAGTTGAGCGGCTAAGGTCATTAAAAATGCTTCTTCGCTTTCACTGAACTGACGGGCTTCAGGTTGCTGTACGACAATAACGCCGACAAGCTGTTTTTGAAAAATAATCGGCACAGCCAAAAATGCGCGATATTCTTCTTCTGCTGCTTCGGGAAATAATTTAAAACGAGGATGAATACGTGCATCAGCGAGATTGATAGCTTCTTCACGTTCTGCAACTAAGCCGACTAAGCCTTCTGATATTGGCATGCTGACTCTGCCCACAGCAGATTGTTGTAACCCTTCAGTGGCCGATAAGACAAGATTTTGTTTTTCAAGGATATAAATAGAACAGCAATGGGTCTCCATTGCTAATCGAGTTTGTGACACTAATATATTTAATGCACTTTCAAGGCTGCTTGCTCTGGCAACAGCTTGAGTGATATCCCTGAGCATATTTAACACTGTTCCAATCCTCTTTGAAATCAGTTAACTCCGTTGTTTGCTTCGTTTTTTACTAAACTCGCGCGTTTGTAGCGCTAATGTCGTCGATGCGAACTCTTTCATTACTTTTCTATATACGTCGCGTTTAAAAGACACTACCTGACGAACAGGATACCAATAACTGACCCAACGCCAATCATCAAACTCAGGATGACCAGAAGAATTCAAGTTAATGGTATTATCGTGACCTTTCAATTGTAGTAAAAACCATTTCTGTTTTTGGCCAATGCAAACAGGTTTGCTTTCTTGGCGAACCAAACGCTTAGGTAAACGATATCGTAACCAAGAACGAGTGGACATTAGAATTTGAACATGTTCAGGTCTGAGTCCCACTTCTTCGTAAAGCTCTCGATACATGGCTTCTTCTGGTGACTCGCCATCATCTAACCCACCTTGTGGAAACTGCCATGAATGCTGACCAAAACGTCTGGCCCACATAACTTGTCCAAATTTATTACAGATAATGATGCCCACATTTGCGCGAAAGCCGTCGCTATCAATCACATGGACTCCGAAAATAGCAATTTTTATATCGTCTGATTGTTTCACAAAGCATGCCTATCGGCAAACCTCTATTTACTGTGGATAATTGAATAACAATGTTAATAAGTCAGAATTATCAACAATTGATTAAAGCCACTCTGTGGATTATCCACAAAATCTGTGGATATCTCTGTTCGAAACTTTAGTGAGGCTTGATAACAGGGTAAAAAACCATTGAGATTTTTTTAAGAAAAACAGCACATAACTATAAATAAAACTATATTAACAATGATTTATAAATATTTACAAACTATCAAAATATCCGATCGCCACTATCGTACAAAAAACATACAAGCCTAATTAAGATAGGTAATCACTCATTTAGCAACTTAAGTTATACACAAATAACAAGGCTTATTTTAAATTAAACCCCTTAAAAAGCCATTTTATTGCGTTGACTTGGTGTTTTTAATCAGTTAAAGACACATTTTATGACAGTTATCCATTAAATCTGTGGATAAGTATGTGTGAAATACAGGGGGAAAATGAGTGTAACTCGGGACAAGTATATTAAAAAAACAACGACACATTAAAAATATAATATTAAACAGTAACTTGGAACTAAATTCAATCAAGCTGTTTGAAGTGACCAATAATAGTTTACTTTATAACCTGCTCGTGGATAATTCACTAAACTTATTATAAATTAATAACCTTGTATAAATTTATGACCTTTTTATACATTAACTAAACTTGGTATCGATGAATATTACTTGATAGCATAACCTGTTGATTTTGATTGTCGACTAATCCATTTACCCAGAGGCAAAGACTCATTCATGGCTAAATCATCGCCCTTAAATCTTAGCGAATTAATGGAAAGAGCGCACAACATGGCAGGTATTCGTTTAGCTGACATCGCAGCCGATAATCGTATATTGGTGCCGGTGGATTTACGCCGAGATAAAGGTTGGGTGGGCCAACTTATTGAATCTGAATTAGGGGCGCTCGCGGGATCAAAACCTGAGCAAGACTTTCTCCATTTAGGGGTTGAACTCAAAACAATCCCTATCGGTCATAAAGGCAAACCACTTGAAACCACTTATGTCACAGTCGCACCACTGACAAACATTCAGGGTATGACCTGGGAAAACAGTGTGGTTTATCATAAACTGCAGCGGGTTTTATGGATACCGGTTGAAGGGGAGCGAAGCATTCCGGTGGGAGATCGTCGTATAGGTACCCCCATACTGTGGCAACCCAACACTAAACAAGCCAAACAATTACAACAAGATTGGGAAGAGATAATGGAGCTCATTGCGCTAGGTCAGGTTGATAAAATTACCGCGCGTCAGGGTGAAGTACTTCAATTACGTCCAAAAGCAGCTAATAGTCAAATACTCACCGAAAGCATCGCCGAAGACGGCAGTATTCAATTATCAAACCCCCGAGGGTTTTATCTCAAAATTGATTTTACTCAACAGATTTTAACCAATGCATTTTCATAATCTGTTGCGATAACAATCCTTGGTATTGTTAGCAATATTGGAAAAAGATTGCGTTAGAGCACTTATTTTTTCACTTCTATTGATCTAAATCACAAATAAACTATCACATGTAAGTAAAACTTCTATAGACTACCACCCTTATATACTAGGTCATTTAGGCAACCACATACTCCGTGAAAGCACGCCGTCAAACTCAAAAATTATTGTTCGCTATTTTTGCCTGGTGTGTAGCAATGGCTTCTTTCGTTTTTTTTCGCTACTCACAGTCATCGCAGTTGCCCGAATGGGCTATTGGTAACGCTGATTTAGCCACACTAGCAATATTTATGGGGTTTATATTTGGCAGTTTGCATTGGATGTCGAATTTAATTGCAGACTTTAGCGCCATCAGCCGCCTACCTTATCTGTTCTCCGTCGTGTTTAAAGGGTTATTTTTACTACTCGGCGCGACCACATTGGCCTATGTCACTCAGTTTTTAAATATGTGGGCGATTGAAAACCACATGTTAACGTTACGGCAAATGATCACCGTCCACATTATTTACAGCCCATCGTTTCAGGCGTTAGTGGTGTATCTTGTCGTGGTGCGGGTCGGATTAGCTTTTATTGAACAAATGTCACTCTTGGTTGGCCCCAAAGTATTACTTAATATTGGCTTGGGTAAATACCACAAACCACGTTACGAGCAACAATTGTTCTTATTTATTGATATGGTGTCATCCACGGCCCACGCAGAGACCTTAGGTGATTATCGTTTTAGTCGTTTAATTCAAGATAGCTTCAGTTTGCTCGCGGACACGGTGACAGATAATGAAGCTGAAATTTACCGCTATATGGGCGATGCCGTATTAATTCACTGGCCGTTAGAACAAGGCATTAAACAAGATAGGTGCATGAATATCTATTTTGAGTTTTGTCAGCAGTTACAGTGGCAAAGACAGTATTTTGAACAGCAATATGGGTTTGTGCCTAAATTCAAATCTGCTGCACATTGTGGTCAAGTGGTAGCCGCGGTGGTTGGCGTACATAAACAAGAAATTAGCTTTTTTAGTGATGTCCTTAATACCTTGGCGCGGCTACAAGATCAATGTAATCCATTAGGTCAAAGGATGTTGTTATCAGGAGATGTGGTGCATCGGCTTGAGCAACAAAACAGCAAATATAAGCTCACTGACTTAGGCCCAATAATACTTAAAGGTAAGCAACTTCCTACTCAAGTCTATGGTGTTGCCCCGATACAGTCCAATCCCCCTCGTTAAGGTGAGTTAATCTCAACTCGCGACATTGAACGGTTATCAAACGGCCTAAGCTTGTGTAAATAGGGTTACGTTACCGCCATCACTTATAACCGACAGACGCTTGTTAATGCACCTTGTTTGCAGACAATGACAGTTTGCTAAACAAGACCTACCACTGTGCTGATGTTGCTAACATTTTCCCACCTATCACCTTACATAGAGGTTAATTAACCTCAACTCGGCATAATAAACAGTTATCAAACGGCCCAAGGTTGCGTGAAGAGAGTTTAGGTTACTGCAATCACTTATACCGACAGACGCTTGTTAATGCACCTTGTTTGCAGACAATGAAAGTTTGCTAAACAAGACTTGCCACTGTGCTGATGTCGATAACATTCACCACCTATCCCCTCGCGTTGAGGTTAATTAACCTCAACTTGGCATAATAAACGGTTATCAAATGCTCTTAGCCCTGCTCTGTGCATAGACTTATGGGTAAAAGATATCCGTTGATGGGGCTTTTAACCCCTGGGTGCGCCTTGTTAGTAAAACAACTGGCCAGTGTGATATTGAGACTGTAAATAAACCTTTTGTTATCGACTTATCCCATGTCTCAACCCTAGTTAATGTTTGTTCGGTAATGATTGTGCGAGCAGTTTTTGCTGTATCGCTAGGCCTAAGGTTCTAAACGTTGAAATCCGGCTAGTCGTTTGTCGCCAAACCAATCCAATCTCACGATAGGGTGCCTCACCCGGTGGATCCATTGCGACAAGATCTGTGTCGGTTAAAATCCCGGTATCAATTGCCATTTGCGGTAAAAAAGTGGTCCCCAGTTTGCTGTTTACCATCTGCACTAAAGTGTGCAAACTCGTGGCAGCAAATGGATTGATTTTAGCGCTATTACCAAGCTGACAAGCCGTTATCGCGTGTCCGGTAATACAATGTTCTGCTTGCAGTAAAAAAATACTTTCATCGGGCATTTTTTGATAATCAATCGGTTGCAAAAATTGTTGCGATACCTCTTTATGCATTACTATTTTAAATGGATCGATACCGACTTTCATGCTGTGAAAACCACTTGTGTCGACAGGTAAAGCGAGTATCAATAGATCTAACTCCCCTTTTGCTAACGCTCCTAATAAGCGTTCAGTTGTGTCTTCTTTTAATAACAAACTGAGTTTAGGGTAGTCTTGCTGACATAACTTGACCACTCGACTGAGTAAAAAAGGTGCGATAGTCGGAATACACCCTAAGCGGACCTCACCGGTCATAGGTTCACCTTGATTTTTAACCAATTCTACTAAATCATCAACATTAGTTAAAATACTTCGAGCACGTTCCACCACCTGTTCACCGATGGCGGTAAACATAAACGATTTATGGTCGCGTTCAATTAACTGATAACCCAGTTGCTCTTCAAGATTTTGAATGCCGCTAGATAGTGTAGATTGACTGACAAAACACATTTTGGCTGCGCGATTAAAATTCTGTTCTTGGTGTAAATGAACCAAGTAATAAAGGTTTTTGAGGCTTGGAAGATTTTTCATATAAACGATTGCCCTTATCTATTTTAATTCAAATAGTGAATTAAAACGGGCGAAATAACAAGACGTCTATGTGTAATAGTCAATAGACGCCCATAAAAAATGCCTCTTTAATAAGAGGCATTTCAAAAAAGCGCTTTTAGGCACTAATGGAGGTTAATATCTATCCATTATGCTACCTACATAACGGACAATTACGCTTTTGCTTCTAAATAGGCTTTCAATTGCTGTAAATCTTCAGCGGCGTGGTCAACAATTACAGCAAGCCATACTTTATGCTCAGTGTCCCATTGGGTTTCTTCACCGTGCTGTAATAACTGTGAGAATTGCTGAATGCGTTTAAGGCCAACAGATCCCGCAGCGCCTTTAAATTTATGGGCTTCTGCACATAACGTATCTTTATCATTTGCATCGCCAGCTTTCACTAGGCTACTGACATATTCAGGC
Source organism: Shewanella psychromarinicola (assembly GCF_003855155.1). Lineage (NCBI taxonomy): Bacteria > Pseudomonadati > Pseudomonadota > Gammaproteobacteria > Alteromonadales > Shewanellaceae > Shewanella > Shewanella psychromarinicola. The sequence goes on along the minus strand of NZ_CP034073.1, from coordinate 2,333,795 downwards.
ATTAGCTGCTCGAATAACACTACGCTTTTCAATAACGTTCCAGCACCAATGGCACTGATATATTGCTCAAGCGTATTGAGATCCAATATTGAGTCTAACTGCGTTGTGGCCATAAAGGCACCTCTATCAATAATATAACTTTCTAGAATTTTAAATATGATACCGAGTAAAATACCCTATGCAAGGCTTGCCAATATTTAGCTGCGATTTAATTATAAATATTACATTTTACTAACACAACTGATCAACTGGTATTACCAATGTTTAAAAATACCTCATATTGGTAATGTTTTATTCAATAATGAGTAAATAATCGTTACCACCCTTGTATTACGTCATAAAAACCGACCTTTATTTTGATCGTATTCAGCTGACTCACGACCAATCTATCGATATCTCTAACACTAAACCGTTTTACTTTGGCTACACATTAAAGCGCTACCTTGGCCGCCAAAGTCTCGTAACTCATTAACAATCGCAACAAGACCATCCCAACGAAAAGCACACCAATCAGGCGCAAGCAACATTGGTTTTTTTGCATAAGCGGTCACGCGATGGAAGATAATGTCTTTTGGGGTGTGACGGATCAGTTTTGCGACCTCTGAAGCATACTCGTCCAGACCGATCAATGGCATGGGATTATAACGCCATTGTTTTGCCATAATACTGCCTTCTACAATATGTAGTGGGTGCAGTTTTAGCCCATCAACACCTATCCCTAATACGGTTTGTAAGCTATTAAAGTAGTCCACGGAAGTTTCTCCTGGGAGGCCTAGTATCAGATGGGTGCACACTTTAATCCCTCTAGCACGAGCCTTTTTAACGGTTTGACGGTATTGGCATAATTGATGGCCACGATTAATCCGCTTTAAGGTCTGATTATTGGCCGTTTGTAAACCAAGCTCCAGCCACACCTCGATGCCTCGTTGTTGATACTCAACCAATAAATCAAGTACTTCATTAGGCACACAGTCAGGACGAGTACCAATATGAAGCCCGACAATATCGGTATCTTCAACGGCTTGATCATATTTTTGCTTGAGTACTTTGTACTCATCGTAAGTGCTGGTATAGGCCTGAAAATAAGCAATATATTTTGCTGTCGACGCTGGGGCTACTTCAGTGGGAAGCACACTTTTTTTGGCTGACTGGGCACGTATTTTTCCTTCGGATAATTGCACTGCAATGGGTTGAGCACTGTCTTGTTCTCCGCTAAATGAAGCCACATTACAAAAAGTACAACCGCCTACGCCTAAGGTGCCATCTCGATTAGGACAAGTAAATTGGGCATCTATAGTTAATTTTTTTATGCGTTGGCCATAACGTTGCTTGCAATGTAAACCAAATGTATTAACGTAGTCATCTAAACCCAAAATTTACTCTCAACATTACTTTAAAGTTCGCCAGTTTAGTCAACCGATACACACCTGTCTTGGTGCTAAATCAATAAAATAGTTTATCTATTGGCGCTGGCAGTAAACTTGTGCGCTAACGCTAAAAACAGTTAACACCATTTAATCAACTTACAAAACACTCGATATGAATATTTAGTCATTTAGAATAATTTTTTACTCAAAGACTGTGTTTGAAATAAAATTCACTCTTTTTGTTTCAAAAACACTTCTTTGTTGTTGTTGCAAAAAAGTAGCTGATCATTTTATCATTTTCTAAAATTCTTTTTATTCATAAGGTTATAGGTGATATCTCACAGTTTACGTTAACGTAAGGTTGGTAGGGTATTACGTTTTATGAGTAATTATATTTCAGTTTGTTGCATTTTTTTGGTTTGACCTTTATTCAATCTCAGTTTATTTTGAATGGTTCGGGTGCATATCTATGGATATTCTTTGAATTTACCCCGAGTCGTATCTAGTAGAGGTTTAGGGGGTTTTTGTATGAGCTTGTATCATCCCAGTTTTGAGCGTGACAATTGCGGATTTGGTTTAATTGCACAAATGGATGGTGACGCGAGTCACCGCATTGTGCGTACTGCGATTCATGGTCTCGATCGAATGAAGCATCGTGGTGGTATTGCAGCGGACGGACGCACAGGTGATGGCTGTGGTCTATTAATGCAAATGCCTACAGGTTTTTTTAAAGCTATTGCGGCAGAAAATGATTGGCATTTGAGCCGAAAGTTTGCCGTGGGTATGCTATTTCTCAGCCAAGATAAACAACGCGCTGATGAAGCCAAACTTATCTTAGAAAAAGAACTACAACGAGAAACGTTAAGTGTCGCTGGTTGGCGTAAAGTTCCGATTAATCCTGATGTTTTGGGGGAGATTGGTCGGGAAAGCTTGCCACAGATTTATCAAGTATTGATCAACGCGCCAGTTGGCTGGCGGGAAAAAGATCTTGAACGTCGCTTGTACATGGCGCGTCGCCGACTTGAACAGCAAATCACTGATGATGAAGACTTTTACGTTGCCAGTCTTTCTGGGCAAGTGATTGTCTATAAAGGGTTAATGATGCCAGCCGATCTGCCGTCATTTTACACAGACTTAGCAGACATACGTTTGAAAAGTGCCATTTGTTTATTTCACCAGCGCTTTTCAACCAACACACATCCCAAGTGGCCATTAGCCCAACCATTTCGATATCTTGCCCATAACGGTGAAATCAATACCATTACCGGTAATCGTCAATGGGCTAGAGCGCGTGCCTATAAGTTTAATTCGCCTTTATTGCCCGATTTACAACAAGCGGCACCCTTTGTTAACGAAACCGGTTCAGACTCCTCTTCTTTAGATAATATGCTCGAAATGCTGTTATCAGGAGGGATGGATTTATACCGAGCTATGCGTTTACTTATTCCACCAGCATGGCAATCAAACCCAGAGATGGACGACGAGTTAAAAGCTTTCTATGATTTTAACTCAATGCACATGGAGCCGTGGGACGGCCCTGCTGGCATTGTAATGACTAATGGTCGTCATGCTGCCTGTGCGGTTGATCGCAACGGCTTACGCCCTTCTCGTTACGTTATAACCAAGGATCGTATCTTAACCTTAGCCTCTGAAGTCGGCATTTGGGATTACGCAGCCGATGAAGTGATTGAAAAAGGCCGTGTTGGGCCGGGTGAATTATTAGTATTAGACACCTTGAACGGTCATTTGCACCACTCTTTTGAAATTGATAACGACTTAAAACGTCGTCATCCTTATAAAGAATGGATGGCTAAAAATAGTCAGACTTTAATCCCTGCTGAGCAAATGCCTCCCAGCAAACAAGGTTCAAGTGGCTTTGATGCTAAAACACTGCTGCAATACCAAAAACAGTTTGGTTTTACTCGTGAAGAATTAGAGCAAGTTATTTGGGTACTCGCCAGTAAAGGTGAAGAAGCCGTCGGCTCAATGGGTGATGATACTCCCATGGCAGTATTGTCGAAAAAATCGCGTTCATTGTATGATTATTTCCGTCAGAAATTTGCTCAAGTCACCAACCCACCAATTGACCCATTACGTGAAAAACACGTGATGTCATTAGCCACTTGTGTAGGCCGCGAGCAAAATCTATTTAGCGAAACCACTGGCAACGCTTACCGAGTGATGTTTAATTCGCCGATTTTATTATTCAGTGACTTTAATCAACTGCTTGGCTTAGATAGCACCAACTATCGCGCTAATATGGTTGATTTAAACTATGATACCCACGAAACCCTAGAGCAGGCGATCCGTCGTATAACGGATGAGGCAGAACGCCTAGCGCGCAGTGGCACAACATTATTAGTCTTGTCTGATCGTGCAGTAGCGGAAAATGCACAAGTCATCCCTGCCGCTATGGCTGTGGGTTCTGTGCAGACACGTTTAGTGGATAAAAGTTTACGCTGCGACACCAACATTATTGTTGAAACGGCATCTGCCCGTGACCCGCATCACTTTGCGGTGCTGCTAGGTTTTGGCGCGACAGCTATCTACCCTTACCTTGCCTATGAATCTATCTCTGCAATGGCGAAATCACGTCAAGTAGAAGATGTAACGCCTTTATTGCTTAACTTCCGTTTTGGCATTGAAAAAGGCTTACGTAAAATCATGTCTAAAATGGGTATCAGCACTGTGGGGTCATACCGTTGTAGTCAACAATTTGAAGCCGTGGGTTTAGCCAGTGATGTCATTGAATTATGCTTTAAAGGCGTCATTAGCCGTATTGAAGGCGTCACCTTTACCCATATCGCCGATGACCAAAAGATACTTCATACTGCTGCGTATCGCGCGCATATGCCGTTACCTCAAGGTGGGTTGCTAAAGTATGTTGAAGGCGGTGAATACCACTGTTTTAATCCAGACGTAGTCAATACCCTACAAGCATCACTTAAAGACAAAAACTATGCTGAGTATAAAAAGTTTACTCACTTAGTTGATGACCGCCCAGTGGCAACGTTACGTGACTTAATTGGCATCAAAGGTCAACTTGACGCTGTGGAACAAGACACCGTTGAAGGAGCTGAAAAGCTCTACTCTCGCTTTGACAGTGCCGCCATGAGTATTGGTGCCTTAAGCCCTGAAGCTCATGAAGCCTTAGCCGTTGCGATGAATCGTCTTGGTGGACGCTCAAACTCTGGTGAAGGTGGCGAAGATGCGCGTCGTTTCAATAGCGAGCGTAACTCTGCCATTAAACAAATTGCATCTGGCCGATTTGGGGTAACAGCACACTATCTTGTTAACGCTGATGTGCTGCAAATTAAAGTGGCCCAAGGGGCTAAACCTGGTGAAGGTGGTCAGCTGCCTGGTCATAAAGTCAGTGTTGAAATTGCAGGGCTGCGTCATGCTCGTCCTGGCGTAACGTTAATTTCACCACCGCCACACCACGATATTTATTCAATTGAAGATTTAGCCCAGCTGATTTTCGATTTAAAACAAATCAATCCAAAAGCCTTAGTGTCGGTCAAGCTGGTTTCTGAACCGGGTGTTGGCACCATTGCAACGGGTGTCGCCAAAGCCTATGCCGATATGATCACCATATCCGGTTACGACGGCGGTACTGGCGCAAGTCCAATTACCTCGGTTAAGTATGCCGGGTCACCTTGGGAACTAGGCTTAGCTGAAGTGCATCAGTCGCTGGTAGAAAATGGCTTACGTCATAAAATTCGTCTGCAAGTTGATGGTGGCTTAAAAACGGGTACCGACGTGATTAAAGCCGCTTTACTTGGGGCAGAAAGCTTTGGTTTTGGTACGGTGCCAATGATTGCGTTAGGGTGTAAATACTTACGTATTTGTCACCTCAATAACTGTGCAACCGGTGTGGCAACCCAAAATAAAAACTTACGTGAAAACCATTTCCACGGTTTACCGGAACGTGTGATGACCTACTTTGAGTTTGTGGCTCAAGAAGTGCGTGAATGGATGGCGGCATTAGGCGTGACACAATTTGACGATCTGATCGGACGTAGTGACTGGTTATATACGCTCGAAGGTCAAACAGATAAGCAACGAGGTTTAGATTTAGCGCCGATTTTATATAAACCTAAAGTGCAGCCAAACTCGTCACTCACTTGGAAAGAAACTAACCCACCGTCAGACGTAGGTCAGTTAAACCAAACCCTATTAGCAGATTGTCGTAAAGCGGTTGATACTGGAGAGCCTTTCTCTTGTCAATATCAAATCAATAATACCGATCGTTCAGTGGGTGCAACATTGTCAGGCTATATTGCAACTACCGTAGGCGTGGCAGGGGCAAAACAGCCGTTAACACTTGCCTTTAGTGGTAGCGCAGGTCAAAGCTTCGGCGTGTGGAACAGTCCAGGCCTTGAACTTAAGCTCTGCGGCGATGCCAATGACTATGTTGGCAAAGGGATGTCTGGCGGTAAGATCGTAATTCACCCCCCTATTGGTAGCCCGTTCCAAAGTGAACGCAGCGCCATCATGGGCAACACTTGTTTGTATGGTGCTACGGGCGGTAAATTGTTTGCAGCGGGACAAGCGGGTGAGCGTTTCGCGGTTCGTAATTCTGGTGCCATCGCGGTTGTTGAAGGCTCTGGTGATAATTGCTGCGAATACATGACTAGCGGTATCGTGGTTATCTTAGGTAAAACGGGGGTCAACTTCGGCGCGGGGATGACAGGCGGATTTGCCTATGTATTCGACCAATTTGGTCGTTTTAATCGCCGGGTTAACACCGAAATGGTCGACACTCATAAAATAGAATCAAAAATCCACCAACAACACTTAAAATCGTTAATTGAAACTCATTATGCTGAAACAGGCAGTGAGCATGCCAATCTGATATTAAGTGATTTTGAAAACTGGTTGGATTGTTTTGTATTAGTAAAACCAAAGAATATTGCCGTTGCCGACCTGCTAAAAATTGAGCAGAAGAGTCCGGAATTAGTGGTAAAGGCGGGGTAACATTATGAGCAATGACTTTCAATTTATCGAAGTGGGTCGAGTAGACCCCATTAAACATGAAGCAAAAAAACGTGCTACACAATTTATTGAAATTTATCAGCCGTATACGCAACCTGAAGTCAAGCAACAAGCAGACCGTTGTCTTGACTGTGGTAACCCTTATTGTGAATGGAAATGCCCACTGCATAACTACATTCCAAACTGGTTAAAACTGGCAGAAGAAGGTCGCATTATGGAAGCGGCAGACTTGGTACATGAGACCAATACTCTGCCAGAAATTTGTGGACGAGTGTGTCCACAAGACCGTTTATGTGAAGGTGCCTGTACCTTAAACGATGACTTTGGTGCTGTCACTATTGGTAGTGTTGAAAAATACATTACCGATACCGCTATCTCGCAAGGATGGCGCCCCGACATGACCAAGGTGACACCACGCACAGAGCGTGTTGCCATTATTGGAGCCGGTCCTGCAGGTCTTGGTTGTGCTGATGTGTTGGCTCGCAATGGCGTGCAAGCAGTGGTATATGATAAATATCCTCAAATTGGGGGGTTGCTTACTTATGGCATCCCTTCTTTTAAGCTTGATAAAGAGGTTATGGCGACTCGCCGTTCAGTACTTGAAGGCATGGGGATTAAATTTAAATTGGGGATTACCGTTGGTAAAGATGTGAGCTTTCAGAGTCTATTAGACGAATACGATTCTGTCTTTCTTGGTATGGGTACCTACACAGCCATGAAAGCGAAACTGCCCAATGAAGAAGCGCAAGGCGTGATCCAAGCGCTGCCATATCTTGTCGGTAATACGCATCATATTATGGGCACTCAAGACGACGCTACACCGTATTTAAGCCTTGAAGGTAAAAATGTGGTTGTATTGGGCGGCGGTGATACTGCGATGGATTGTTTACGTACCGCAGTGCGCCAAGGTGCTAAAAGTGTCACATGTGCTTATCGTCGTGACGAAGCCAACATGCCCGGTTCACGTCGTGAAGTAAAAAATGCCCGCGAAGAAGGGGTCAATTTCTTATTTAATCGTCAACCTGTGGCAATTAAAGCTGAAAATGGTCATGTGGTCGGTATTGAGTGCGTTGAAACCAAAATGGGCGAAGCTGATGCCAGCGGACGTCAACGCGCTGAAATCATTGCAGGTAGTGAGCAAGTATTAGCAACCGATGCGCTGATCATTGCCTTTGGCTTCCAAGCGAGTCCTGCATCTTGGTTTAGTGAGTTTGGTATCGAAACCAACGAATGGGGATTAGTTAAAGCTAATAAAACAGATGATAATCCTTTCCAAACCACGAATGCTAAAGTGTTTGCCGGTGGTGATATGGTGCGGGGTTCTGACTTAGTTGTTACAGCAATAGCTGAAGGCCGAGACGCTGCATTAGGTATTTTAAATTATTTAAATTAACGACTTACTAACCTCTAGCCTGCAATGGGCTAAAGGGTAGCGTTCAAAGGTTAACAAGTTAATAAGTTAGCTTGATAATAAAAGTCGCCATAACGTGTTTGCTTGTGAATTTTGCGCATCTTCTGATGCGCTTTTTTTCATCTTTTTTTTGCAAAAATGACTCATTTTAGATCACGATTTTTTGGTCGAATTCACCAAACAATAACTGAAAATATTGTCGGTTAACTCAGGATGTTCATCTGAGAATTTAATCCCAACATGCAGTTTACCGTCGACATGTTGAATTTTAACCGCACTGCCAGTTAAGATGCCAGAAAGATCAGTATTAATCGAAATAGCCACATGCATTTGCTCGCCCTGCTCAATACTCACGGCGTTAGCATCTAATGTCAGTAAACAACCCGAAAATGAAAAATCAACCATGGTAGCGCTAACTTTACTCTCGTTGTGAATAACAAACACGGCTTGCTCTATATTGACTCTGGGCTGATCTCTGACCTTTTTCTTGGTGATGGCTTTGGGCACACTAAGACACAACATTTTAATCGGATGATTTACCACAGATAATATGGTCGACTTAAAAGCAATAATGTCTTTAAAGCCACTATTAGTTATCGCTCTGACAACAATTTCAGCGTTAGCTAGCATGTACTGATAAGCCTCAGAAAAACCTTTATTTGGATACTCAATCAAGATAAAACGCTCCAGTTGATATCCAATCATGCTCGAACGTGATTGCACGGTTTTACCATTGGCAAAATGAATCTCAATGAATAATTCCATGCCTATGTCAATCAGGCGAAGGTCTTCATACAACGTAACGCTTATGGGGTTTTTCATCATTTACCTGCCATAGTGTAACTCGTCATAATAGCGCTCTTTTTTATCAAAAAAAACATAAAAATCAATAATGTAAACATATCAGATGTAGCTCAAAAATAATAATAGCCTTGTTGATTCTAGTTAATCTCAACTCACAATAAAAGCTAGGGAAACTAGGTAACGGTCAAATATGTTCAGGATAGTCATATCAACCATGTCATTCGTTTTGCTAACAAGCTGCAAAATTAGGTGTCTATTTTAGTCAATGCCGACAGCAGAACAAAGGCCTATTTAATCAGCGGTTATTATCTCAAGTAGAGGTTACTTATACTAAACAGTGATAATGGATACTGACTACGGTTTATCAATCCGTCACAAAGCGAATCACCTCACCCACCCATAAAAAACATAACCCACTGTTTCAAAAATAAATAATAACCAAAAACTGATTATTAAATTATTTTCTATCCACAATAATCTCGCAGATAACCCTTGTTGCCACTAACCGCCCTCACCAGCACAGTTTCAGAATGATTGATAAGCCGCCAACAAGAAAGTAGAATGCTAATCATTATCATTTATTCAATTAGTTTACAGAATAATTCTTTCATTCCTATTAAGGCAATACCTTGAATACTTTCTTAAGCAGCATCACGTTATGGCGACAACAGCTTACATCTTCAGTCTTCAATAAGTGCCTACTAATTGTCATTAGTTCGGTGTTTTCAACCTCATTATGGGCGCAAAGTCCGGCAGTCACGTCACAAGAGATATCACCAGAGACATCTCAAGATCGCCTAAAACAAACACGACAAATTCTCCAATTAGCGGAATACATTGGTGTGGATTATTCTGAAGCCATCAGCGCAGGAGAAATTAATAATGCCGATGAGTTTGCTGAAATGCAGCAATTCGCCAGTATCATCATAGAAAAAACCAGCCTGCTCGCTAATGATAAGCCAAATTCGTTAATGACAGATGCACTTCAATTACAACAAGCCATAGCAGACAAATCATCACTGGATGTTATTCAACAGTTTAGTCAAAAAATTCGCAAACAGTTACTAAGCCAGTCTCCCGCCTTAGTACTGCCATCACAGCTGATAGCCAAAGATAATGTTAAGCAACTGTTTATTGAAAATTGCTCAAGCTGTCATGGTGATTTAGGCCAAGGGAATGGGCCACTCGCTAAATCCTTATCACCTCAGCCGACTAATTTTACTGACCAAGAACGGGCATTAAATCGTTCGTTATTGGGACTTTTTGATGCGATTTCTGATGGCTTAGATGGCAGTGCTATGCGTGCTTTTAGTGAGTTAAATGATCAACAGCGTTGGTCTCTGACTTTCTATGTTGGCAGCTTAGCTTTTGAGCCAACGGCTGTCACAACGAAGCACATTAAGCAAGATGCTAATATTGAATTACAACAATGGGTCAATAGTAATCCAACACAATTACTTCAGCAAAATGTCGGCATTGATCGCAGTCAACTAGAACGATTACGCTCACAACCTGAGTTGCTATTCCAACATGCAGAGTCACCTATTTCGGTAACGCGCACAAACTTGCAGGCAGCAGTAAAAGCCTATCAAGCTAATGAATTAGCACAAGCACAAACCTTGGCGGTAAGTGCTTACTTAGATGGTTTTGAATTAATTGAAAACAATTTAGATGCTCACGACAGTGGTCTGCGTAAATCAATCGAAACCAAGCTGCTTAATTTTAGAAACTTATTGAAAACAACAGGTCAAAACACGCTGGTAAATCAACAGTTGAGCAGCATACTGACACAGCTCAATCAAGCCGACACTGTCTTAACCGGACAATCACTATCAAATAACGCTATGTTTTCGGCGGCGTTAATTATCCTGTTACGCGAAGGCTTAGAAGCCCTATTGGTGATCATTGCCTTAATGACAGTGTTAATCAAAACCGAACGTCATGACGCTATTAAATTTGTTCATTTTGGTTGGATATCTGCATTAGCCGCTGGCGTATTAACCTGGTGGGCGGCAGATAACCTCATCAGCATTAGCGGTGCATCTCGGGAGGTAATGGAAGGTGGTGCAGCACTGTTAGCCGCGTTAGTACTGTTTTATGTAGGCTATTGGATGCACAGTAAAACTCAAGGTTCAAAATGGCAAAGTTACCTTAAAAAGAATGTCGATCGTCATTTAAACACCGGAACCTTATGGGGACTGACTGGATTGGCCTTTATTTCGGTATATCGAGAAGTATTTGAAACCATTTTATTCTATCAATCGTTACTGACACAAGCCATTGGATCCGCCAGCAGTAATGAGCAGGTCACTTATTTGGCCTACGGTTTGTTAACTGGCATGGCCATTTTGGCTGTTATTGCTTGGTTAATGATGCGATATTCGGTGAAATTACCCTTGGCACGCTTTTTTGCCGTCAGCTCTTACTTCATGCTTATTTTAGCGTTTATCTTGGCAGGAAAAGGGATTTCAGCGTTACAAGAAGCTGCCATCATTAACCTGACACCTTTCCCTGTTGATGTGTCGATTAGCTGGTTAGGCATAGCCTCAACGTGGCAAGGGTTAACCACACAAATGGTAATTGTAGTGTTATTTAGCTTTTTGGTTATTCGTAATCGTGAGGCTAAATAATGCCTAATTCCAGCTACTTTAAAGCTTAATCGATCCAAGCACTTTAACGTTTAATCTTGCGGGGAGTTCAACGTTTAATTCCAGAGTGTCCCAATAAATAAGGCTGGCTAATAATATTTAGCCAGCCTTTTTATATCGATAAAACGATTTAACTCGAGTTGAGGTAATTTAGGAACTTATTTTACGGTAAATTTGGTATCTTGCTCTCTTAACATATACAAAGCGAAACACGCCGCCCACATTGGCCATGCAGCAAAGAATAATAAATTATTAAAGGCATCAAAATATTGATTGAATGCCGATAACGTTGAAGCACCGTGCATGAGAAAGATCACCCCATAAGTGATCCGTTTTTTAATCCCAAGTACAAACGCAAACACCAATAATAATTGTAGTGCACCCAAAATATACGCTGCGACGTCACTCATGCCACCAATGCCATAGAATTTTTCAAATATCTTCATGCTATGACCAGGATTAACAAACTTATCCACTGTCCACACTAGCAACACCAAAAACACGCCTAGACGTAAAGAGAGTAAAGACCATTGCAATTTACGTTGAACATCGCCGCTAAGTGCTGTTTGCATCATAATTCCTTAAAAATATAAAATAAAGTGGTATCTATCTAAAACTAATCAGCTTTTAATAGGCTAAACTGATCTTTTATTGAAAAATTTCATCAGCCACCAATTGACCGAGTCAAGCGGCACTATGTTGCACATATATTTATGCCATTTAGGTCTAACACTGTAAAAATAGGCATAACATCGTTGAAATAAAACCGTTAATTAGAAGGTCTCTTTAGCCATGTTCATCACTACAGAAAATATTATGTCTATTCAGCGTCACCAAAATCGCTCACTTATTGCGCTAGCCATTAGCGTCGCCTTGTATTCATCGATTACGATGGCGGCTGAAGACACGTCAATAGAAGTCATTCACGTTTCAGGTAAAACGATTAATGACCAAGGATTATCACCTAAAAACACCACGGTAGATGGCCCATTTGGCGATGGCATAGCACTTAAAGATATTGCCCGCTCTGTTACCCCCATCACAAGTGAGATGATTGACCAGCTTAATATTACTGACTTATCAGACATTCAAAAGGTCAGCCCTAATAGCTATTCTGCCAGTGGTTTTGGTGCATCAAGTTTGCCAACAATTCGCGGCCAATTAGGTGAGTTATATCAAGATGGTGTGCGTCGCCAAGCGGGCAACAATGGCTTTGGTGTACCTATGTCATTTAACGCAGTCGACCAAATTGATGTGGTAAAAGGTGCGCCGCCAGTGCTATTAGGCACCAGCCAACGTAATGGTGGATTTGTTAACATACATTCTAAAGTCGCGCCTACTGACGAGCAATTTACTAAGCTCACCCTCTCTGGCGGCAGTTGGGATCATTACCGAGCTCAAATAGATGTTGGCACCGACATTGTCGCCAACCAAAGCGGTGTTCGCTTAAGTGCAGAACATATCGATAATGGCAGCTACTACGATTATTCAGGCTTTAAAAGCGACAGTATTTTTGTCGCATTTAGATTTTTGCCGGACGATGTCAGCACGTGGGACATTAATGTCGAATACTATGATGTTGAGTTTACCGATAACGCGGGGATTAACCGTCCGACTCAAGCATTAATCGATAACGGTTTATACGTGACTGGCCAAGGTGTACAGCCTAATGGCAGTACTATTGCTGGCGCCAATGCCATCGTATCGCCTACCGGGTTAGTTGAGATAGATCGCAGCCAAGTATTAACCGATCCCGACAATATCAATGACGCGCAAACCTTGTTACTCCACAGTACTTATGTGCGTAAACTAAGTAATAAGGCCACGCTTAAAAACATCACTTATTATCAACACTTAGAGCGTGAAGAAATTGCTCAAAACAGTTTTGTTGAAATCATTGATGGTGCAGATACCGCTCAAAACAGAGTGGAACTGGCTTATGAGTGGAATGACGCCCAAAGCACCATTACTGCGGTCGATATTCGCTACAACAAGGTGTTAGGTTACAGCCAATTTACCACCGAGGCTGACTTACCTATCGACTTAACCGGTCCAATTGAAAACCGCCGTATTCCACTTACTGCTGAGCAGCAAGCAAGGCTAGTTGAACTGCGCCCTGGTGTGTTTGTGTCACCTGGCGCCCAATACGATACCAATGCAGATGGCAGTGGCGATTTTTCATTATCTGACACCACTGACTCAACCAGTTGGCAAACGGGTCTAGCCATTCAACATAACAGCCAATGGACCGATAAGTTCTCAACCAGCGTAGGTTATCGTGCCGATTTTTATAATGTAGATGCGCGCGATGCCATTGCCCCCCAAGAACAAGTTGCAGCCAGCGATTCGATAAGTGAAATGCTTGAATCTGGGCAAATCAGTTTGAGCTATCGCATTACTGACGATATCACCACCTATGCAAGCGCCAGTTATAACGAATCAACCTCAAATAGCATGGCAGGCGGCACGACGTTAGGCGCTAATAACCAGATTAGTAGCCAAAATTTTGCCACCGAAAATACCCTTACTGAAATTGGCATTAAATATTCACCCACTGACAGTGCTTGGTATATCGACGGGGCAGTGTTTGACCAAAAACGCAGTCTGCGAAATCGTGACGGCAGCAACACAGGCGTTCGCACTAAAGGTTTTGAAGCCCAAGCCTTTTATGATGCCGACCCATTTTGGTTAAGCGCGGGCTACAGTTATTTAGACGCTCGTTATGATGATTCAGCCAGTAGCCAAGATACGGTACAAGTGGCCGATACCTTTGATAACTCGCGTCCCGATATCATTCAAGGCACAGGTATTGGCGCACCAAACTTCGCTTCATTTGCACCGTCTGACCGCCGTGTACAAGGCTTACCTGAACAAACGTTCACAATTAATGGCGGAATGTCCATTACTGAGAAATGGAAAGCCGGTTTCTCCGGTCTATATACCAAGAGTTACCCATTGGATTATTTAGCGACTGTGTATATTCGCGATCAGTACACGCTAAATATCAACACTCGCTATGACTTTAGCGAGCAAACAAGTTTAAGGCTAGACGTGAATAACATTACTAATCAACAGAACTGGCGCCCAGTATTTGAAGGCGGTTATTTCGGTTCGACCTTGGTTTTCCCTGAATTACCGGTTAACGCCACACTTACCTTACAGCATTCATTTTAAGGCTATTGTTTATGTTTAAAAAAATTGTTTTATTACTCATTGCCACAATATTAGTGGGTCTGTTTTTCTATTTTGACCTACATCAGTTACTGACCCTAGATGGCTTAAAAGGCTCAATGAATGATTTCGACCAATTGCGCGAGCAATCGCCGCTGCTGGTTATTGGCGGGTTCTTTTTACTGTATGTTGCAGTGACGGCATTGTCTCTACCTGGTGCAGCCATTCTCACCATTGCCTCAGGCGCACTATTTGGCATAGTTGAAGGATTAATTATTGCCTCATTTGCCTCAAGTATTGGTGCATTACTGGCATTTTTAGTGTCACGTTACTTGCTACGAGATACCATCAAGCAGCGCTTTCCTGAACGTTTAGCGGCCATTGATGCCGGCATTGAAAGAGAAGGTGGCTTTTATTTATTCACCTTACGCTTAGTGCCTATATTCCCGTTCTTCGTGATTAACTTGTTGATGGGCGTCACCGGGTTTAAATCGTGGACCTTTTACTGGGTTAGCCAAGTCGGTATGTTTTTGGGCACCTTTGTGTATGTTAATGCCGGAACTCAACTGGCACAAATTGACAGTTTAGCGAACATTTTATCATTTAACCTGATTGTGTCATTTGCACTATTAGGTTTATTCCCACTGATTGCTAAGGCGATTGTTAATATGATCAAAAAACGCCGCGTATACAGCAACTGGACCAAGCCCGCCAAATTTGATCGCAACATGATTGTGATTGGCGCCGGCGCAGGAGGTCTTGTCACCAGCTACATTGCCGCTGCAGTGAAAGCCAAAGTCACCTTAATTGAAGCCGGTGAAATGGGCGGTGATTGCTTAAACTATGGCTGTGTGCCGAGTAAAGCGATCATTAAAAGCGCCAAGATAGCCCAGCAGATAAGAAACGCCCATCATTATGGTTTAGAAGACATCACCCCTGAGTTTTCGTTTAAAAAAGTCATGGCACGCGTGCATCAAGTCGTGGCCGATATTGCCCCACACGACAGCGTTGAGCGTTACACCAATTTAGGTGTCGACGTAGTAAAAGGCTATGCTAAATTAGTCGACCCATGGACCGTAGAAATTAGCTACCCAGACGGCAACACCAGCCGCTTAACCGCGCGCAGTATTGTGATTGCCACGGGTGCTCGTCCGTTTGTGCCGCCGTTACCTGGCATTGAAGAAGTCGGCTATGTCACCAGCGATACTTTATGGGATGAATTTGCCAAACTCGATAGCGCACCACAAAAATTAGTGGTCCTCGGCGGCGGTCCAATTGGATCTGAACTGGCCCAAAGTTTTGCCCGTTTAGGATCCAAAGTGACTCAAATTGAAATGGCCGATCGCATCATGATCAAAGAAGATCTTGAAGTGTCTGAATTTGCCACCCAAGCGCTGCAAAAAAGTGGCGTCAACATTTTAACCTCGCACCAAGCGCTGCGTTGTGAGCTGCGTGATGATAAAAAATTCATTATCGTCAAGCATCAAGAGCAAGAACTGGCAATCGAATACGATGAGCTTCTGTGCGCCGTCGGTCGCAGTGCCCGCTTAGACGGTTACGGTTTAGAAGCATTAGGCATCGAAACCAATCGCACCATTGTTACTAATGAATATTTAGAAACCTTATACCCCAACATTTACGCTGCAGGCGACATTGTTGGCCCGTACCAATTTACCCATGTGGCCGCTCATCAAGGCTGGTATGCCGCAGTGAATGCGTTATTTGGTCAATTTAAAAAGTTTAAAGTCGATTATCGCGTCATCCCATGGACCACCTTTATCGACCCAGAAGTAGCCCGTGTCGGTATTAACGAATACGAAGCCAAGCAGCAAGGCATTGATTACGAAGTCACTCGGTTTGACTTTGCCGAATTAGACCGAGCCATTACCGACAGTGCGACCGACGGTTTTATTAAGGTGATCACCCCTAAAGGCAAGGACAAAATCTTAGGCGTTACCATTGTCTCGGAGCATGCTGGTGACTTAATTGCTGAGTTTGTATTAGCAATGAAACACGGATTAGGACTCAATAAAATTTTAGGCACCATTCACAGCTACCCGACTTGGGCTGAAGGTAACAAATCCGCCGCCGGTGAATGGAAGCGTAACCACGCGCCAGAAACAGTGCTGGGCTGGTTAGAAAAATACCACACATGGCGTCGTGGTTAATGGTTTAAAGACAGTGTTGATGAAGCTATATGCCCATTAACATCAATGCTTTAGAGGCTAACAAATTATGGCGTCAGCTAAAGAGAGATGAGTTGACGCCTATTGTGTGACAACACTGATTAATGAGTACACACAGAATAGGCAAGAGTAATGGCACAAACAGTAAGTGAGCAAAACATGATGAATAAAATAGTAAAGGTATTTTCAACTGCAGTGGTTATGTTCGCTGTTGTTTTTAACTCACTGAGTTTTGCCGCTGAATCGCAGCCATCGGTTACGACCCAAGTTGCAGCGGCAGCGGCGCAACAGACGTTACACCAAGACTGGCAGTACTTAGTTAGCCAACATGTACAACCCATAAACCAAGGTCACAGTAGCGCGGTAGATTACTCTGCTATGCAACAAGACCATGCCAAATTGCAGGGCTATTTGACACAACTCAGTCACATTACTCAAACTGAATTCGATGCTTGGGATAAATCGTCACAATTAGCATTTTTAATCAATGCTTACAACGCGTGGTCGCTTGAACTTATCTTAACCCAGTACCCTGATATCGACTCCATCAAAGACTTGGGCGGATTATTTAGCTCACCTTGGGATAAAAGCTTTATCCCATTATTGGGTAAAACCCGCAGCCTCAACGATATTGAACATAAATTGATCCGCGGTAGCGATCGATATAATGAGCCTAGAATTCATTTTGCGGTAAACTGTGCCAGCATAGGTTGCCCTGCGCTGCGTGAAGAAGCTTACACAGGCGCCAAGCTTGAGCAGCAACTAAACGCACAAACTGAGCGTTTTCTTAGCGACAACAGCCGAAACTACGCCAAAGGCGATACGGTCTATTTGTCAGCCATTTTTAAATGGTATGGTGAAGATTTTACCCAAGGCTTTGGCGGCGCGGATTCGATCGATGCCTTTTTATTACTGTATCCTAGCGCATTAAAGCTCAGTCCAGCACTTCAAACTACTGCAGAAAAGCAGCAATTGGATATCGATTTTTTAGATTATGATTGGTCGCTTAATGTCGCTCGATAAGATCATTTTTTTAATAAAAAGGCCTAAAGCTATACTGCATATTGTTGCAGCAACCGCATTGGGCTTTTTTATATGCGCCAGTTTTGGGGCTGGTGTGGCTTATGCCAAAACCAATGAGCAAGCAGCATGGTCAGACATTGAAGCACGTGGTGCAAATCAAGAGGTGTATTTTCATGCTTGGGGCGGCGATCCACAAATCAATAGGTATATTCAGTGGGTTGCGGATCAGCTTGACCAGCAATATCACATCAAATTACATCATGTAAAACTGACCGACACCAGTGAAGCGGTCAGTCGCGTACTGGCAGAAAAATCCGCTGCTAACGACCATAATGGTCAAGTGGATCTCGTGTGGATTAATGGCGAGAACTTTGCCGCGATGGCAAAACATCAATTGCTCACCCCTAACTGGGTGCCTCAATTACCCAACTTTAGTTTAACCGATCCAGACAATAATCCTGCCATGACCCGCGACTTTGGTGTGCCTACATTAGGCATGGAAGCACCTTGGGGCAAAGCCGCGTTAACCTTTTATTACGACAATCTTGTTAGCCAAACGCCGCCACAAACATTGCCACAGTTAAGCCAGTGGACACAACAACATCCAGGCCGATTTACCTATCCTAAGCCGCCTGACTTTTTGGCTATGAGCTTTTTAAAATACGCCTTAATTGTGCTCAATAGTTCACAACCTGCGGCGATTAAAAATCTACTTTATCAACCTGCCACAGCGCAAAGCCAAGCGTTGTTGTTACCTGTGCTTTGGCAATATTTAGATAAATTACATCCCAATTTATGGCGTAAAGGCCAACACTTTATGTCCAGCGGCATGGCGCTGCGCCGCTTAATGGGTGATAGCGAATTGGCATTGGCATTTACCTTTTCAGCCGCCGATGTTCCAGCAGCAGTGGCGCGCTTTGACTTGCCAGACAGCATCCGCAGTTATCGCATGCGTGATGGCAGCTTGAGTAATATCCATTTTATTGCCATTCCATATAATGCGACGCATATTGACAGCGCTAAACTGGCGGTTAATTTTTTACTCAGCCCAGAGGCTCAAGCGAAAAAACAACAACCTAGCGTATGGGGCGATACCAGTGTCATCGCACAATCGCAACTACCCGCAACGCAACAAGCTTGGTTTCAACCGCCAACCCAGTCTCACCCCAGTGCCATTATCGCCAACCAAGATAGTAGCCCAGCATTGAGCGAACCGGACCCAAGTTGGACCAAGGTGATCGCAACCCAGTGGCTACAACGCTATGGGGTAATGCGATGATGACATCCGCAAGTGGATTCAAAACACTGGTGAGCAGCAGTCCATACGTAATATCGTCATTACCAGCAACGCAACAAGCCTGGTTTCAACCGCCAACCCAGTCTCACCCCAGTGCCATTATCGCCAACCAAGATAGTAGCCCAGCATTGAGCGAACCGGACCCAAGTTGGACCAAGGTGATCGCAACCCAGTGGCTACAACGCTATGGGGTAATGCGATGATGACATCCGCAAGTGGATTTAAAACACTGGTGCGCAGCAGTCCATACGTAATATCGCCATTACCGGCTGCGCAACAAGCGTCGTTTCAGCCGCCAACCCAGTCACACCCTAGCGCCCAAATGGCTAATCAAGAGAGTAGCCCAGCATTAGGCGAACCGGATCCGAGCTGGACCAAGGTGATCGCAACCCAGTGGCTACAACGCTATGGGGTAATGCGATGATGACGTCCACCAGTGGATTTACAACCTTAGTGCGCAGCAGTCCATATTTAATGATGGCGTTATTGGTGATCCCGGTACTGAGCGGCTTAATTGCCGTTATTTTGCCTGCTTTTGGCTGGTTTCCGGTATTAGGTCATACTCAGTTCAGCGTGGCTGGTTTTGTCGATCTATGGCAAACACCGGGTCTTGGCTATATGGCATTACTCAGCGTATCGACCAGTTTTATCAGTACCTTACTGGCATTTGTGATCACCATTTTAATATTAGGCAGTTACTTTACTAGCCCTTGGCTCGGCTATATTCAACGACTGTTAGGGCCTATTTTAGTCATCCCCCATGCGGCTGCCGCAATTGCAATTGGCTTTTTAATTACCCCATCGGGCATGTTATCTCGGATTGTGTCACCTTGGCT
This sequence comes from Shewanella psychromarinicola, assembly GCF_003855155.1. Classification (NCBI taxonomy): domain Bacteria; kingdom Pseudomonadati; phylum Pseudomonadota; class Gammaproteobacteria; order Alteromonadales; family Shewanellaceae; genus Shewanella; species Shewanella psychromarinicola. The sequence continues at coordinate 2,314,057 of NZ_CP034073.1, read as the reverse complement.
AAGCGGATGGGATGCACCGCCTGATTGGCTGTATCCTCACGATGCGATGGGCCTGAGCATTATTATTGGGCTGACGCTAAAAGAACTCCCCTTTCTATTACTGATGGCACTTGGGGTATTAGCACAACCCGAATTAGGTCATACCTTGCGCGCTCAACATCGAGTGGCATTAAGCCTAGGTTATTGCCCAATGACCGCTTTTTTCAAAGTGGTGTTACCGAGCTTATACCCGTTTTTACGCTTACCGATATTGGCCGTGCTCGCCTATGCCAGTGCCAGTGTCGAAATTCCATTAATTTTGGGTCCTAATAGCCCACCGACACTTGCCGTTGCCATTATGCAGTGGTTCCATGATGTTGACTTAAGCTTACGAATAAAAGCGTCAGCAGGCGCCATATTACAAATTGTACTGACATTACTCTTGCTACTGAGTTGGTGGCTGCTCGAAAAACTAATAAAAAAAGCCTCCCAAACCATGCTTATCAACGGCCAACGTGAGTATGCTGGCGCCATTATGCAAAACATCACTCATGTGCTTACTGTGGTGATAATCAGTGCCATTGGTTTGGCATTAATCGGCATGATGTTATGGTCTGTTGCCGGTTTCTGGCATTTCCCTACGGTATTGCCGCAACAATTTGTCAGTTTACATTGGCAGTCGGCATTACAACAAATGCACACGCCATTACTAGACACAGTTTTGATTGGTGTTTGTGCCACCAGCTTGGCAATCATTTTGACCTTATTTACTCTGGAGGCTGAGCAATACACAGGTAAAATGGTGTCGAGATTAAGCAGTGTGATCATTTATTTACCCCTGCTTATCCCCAGCATTGCGTTTCTATTTGGTTTGGTGTGGTTATTGGAGCAAATCAACAGCCATCACAGCTTCATCAATGTGGTGCTAGCGCATCTGTTGTTTGTATTGCCTTATGTGTTTTTGTCGCTGTCCAGTAGCTACCGCCGTTTAGACCCACGCTTTAGCACCGTCGCCGCCAGTTTGGGGGCGAGCGAAGCAAAAATATTCTGGCAAATTAAACTGCCTATGTTGCTAGCGCCTATTTTGATTGCCTGCGCATTAGGATTAGCCATTAGTTTTAGTCAATATTTACCCACATTACTGGCGGGGGGTGGGCGCATTAATACCATTACTACCGAAGCGGTTTCGCTCGCCAATGGCGGCAGTCGTCGCACCAGTGCTGTGTATGCATTAGTGCAAATGGCCCTCCCTGCCCTTGGTTTTTTACTGGCATGGTTACTGCCAAAAATGCTATTTAGACATCGCGAATAAGGAAACTAATGCAAACTCGTTCAACGGTGATCTCAGAGGAAGTCCCTTCGCTATCCATTGATGATCTAACCTTATATCGACAACAGCAGTTGCTGTTATCATTAAATGAAACCATTCAAGGCGGTGAAATCCTCACCATCATGGGACCGTCTGGAAGCGGTAAATCGACCTTGTTAAACTGGTTAACCGGTATGTTACCAAAAGGCTTTCACGCTACGGGAAAGCTGTACTTAAATGGTCAACACATTACTGATACCGCCAGCCATTTACGCCGTATTGGTTTATTGTACCAAGACCCTTTGCTGTTCCCACATTTAACCGTGGCAGGTAACATTAGTTTTGCTATGCCCAAAGGGCCTAAAGCACAGCGACAAACTACCATTAGCCAAGCATTAACCCAAGTGGGTCTGGGTGGGTTAGAGCAACGGAGTGTGCAAAGTTTATCTGGCGGCCAACAAGCAAGAGTGGCATTGTTACGCGTATTACTGAGTCAACCTAAAGCCATTTTATTGGATGAGCCATTTAGTAAACTCGACAGTCAATTACGCCAAGAAACCAGACAATTGGTGTTTGATCAAATACGCCAACATCAGTTACCCGCCATCATGGTAACGCACGATCAAACCGATGCGGACGCCGCCCAAGGCAAAGTGATTTCACTTTGATAAAGGGTACTGATGTCATTAACCTTATGGTTAACGATATGAACTAAATTTATATAAGCCACTGATTTGACATAAACCACAACTTAATTGGAAACGACCCATGTTAGATAAATTTATTACGCCAGTGATTAAACAAATATTATCCCCGGTAGTGGTGTTACTCGCTAAGCAAAAAGTGCACCCAGACCAATTGACATTAGTCGGTTTTGGTTTAGGAATGCTGGCCGTGCCGTTTCTCGTAATGCAGCAGTGGTATACGGCATTATTTTTTATTGCCCTCAATCGTATTATTGATGGCCTTGATGGCGCCCTCGCGCGCTATCAAAAACACACCAGCGCAGCAGGCGGTTTCTTAGATATTTGCGTCGACTTTGTATTTTACGCCGCCATCCCATTAGGATTTGCCTTAGCCAACCCTAATGAAAATGCCCTAGCCGCAGCGGTTTTATTAACCGTATTTATTGGTACCGGCTCAAGTTTTTTGGCTTTTGCGATACCAGCAGAGCAGCTTAATCTGCCTCGACCACAATTTGCCAATAAGAGTTTCTATTATTTAAATGGCTTAACCGAAGGCACAGAAACCATCGCCTTTTTTGTCGCCTTTTGTTTATGGCCAGCCTATTTCCCAGAACTGGCATACAGTTTTGCATTTTTAGGCGCGATTACCATTTTTACTCGTATACATGGCGGTTATCACACATTGAAGAATCATACCGTTAAAGAATCAGGCTCAAAGAAAATTGAAGCTAACAAACCTGCCGTTAAGGAAACGGCCATTGAGGAGCCTAGAATATGATAGATGAAATGGCGGCAATCCGATTAGGCGTGTTTATAACAATTCTTGCATTGATGATGGGTCTAGAACTGCTATTCCCCGCAAGAACCCTAGCTAAAACCCCACAAACTGCCACCATGGCAACACGCTGGTTTGGCAACTTTGGCTTATTAGTCATTGCCTCTGTGATGGCAAGATTAATACTGCCACTGGGTTTAGCAGGTTTTGCCCTGTATACCACGCAGCAGCAATGGGGAGTATTGCATTATATTAGCCTGCCGCATTGGGCAAATATTGCCATAAGCCTACTGTTACTCGATCTGCTTATTTACTGGCAACATCGGCTATTTCATCGCATTCCTTTATTGTGGCGCTTACATAAAGTGCATCACGCAGATCGGCTGGTCGACAGCACTACCGCGCTGCGCTTTCATCCATTTGAAATCATCGCCAGTCTTGGCATTAAAGCTCTGGCGATTATGTTATTAGGGATATCTGCTGAGGCCGTCATACTGTTTGAAATCTTGCTTAATGGATTTGCAATTTTTAACCACGCCAACATCCGTTTACCCAAACCACTGGAAAAAGTGGCTCGTTATGTCATTGTGACCCAAGCGCTCCATAGGATACATCACAGCCAAATTATGGCCGAAAGTAACACTAACTTTGGTTTTAGTATTATTTGGTGGGACCGCTTGTTTGGCACCTATACTAGTGATGCCAGCAAAACCGATAACCAAATTGATATTGGGTTAACGGATTACCCCAATGCAAAACAAAACGCATGGCTAAGCGGATTATTGTGGATGCCTTTCACCACGAAAAAGTAACTGCTTGTGCCAAAGTAAATCAATACTAATGTTGTATCGTGGCTGAAATTTAACCCAACAACTGAATGAATGTATAAATAGCCAACCAGTCCGCCAACTATTCATTGTGGGTTTTCACTAATTTATCGAGCTCGTGATATATTAATGCCCTTTCGTATTTGCTCATTCAGTTAAGGTTCACTCATGAAAATCGGTATTATTGGCGCAATGGAGCCAGAAGTTGTTCATTTAATCCAAGCCATCGTCGCGCCAGTGCATAGTACTATTGCTGGGATCGAATTTGTTAGCGGTAACATTGCCGGTAAAGAAGTGATCGTTACACGTTCAGGGATCGGTAAAGTGGCTGCCAGCATCGCGACCACATTATTGATAGAAAAATTTGCCGCTACTCATGTGATTAATACCGGTTCTGCTGGCGGCTTTGTTGATACCCTTGCCATTGGTGATATTGTCATTTCATCGGAAGTGCGCCATCACGATGTCGATGTGACTGCCTTTGGCTATGAAATGGGTCAAATGGCACAACAACCAGCAGCATTTATGCCCGATAGCACCTTAGTGACTGCCGCTAAAAAAGCGGTGGCGTCGTTAGGTGAAGTCAACGCCATTGAAGGATTAATTTGTACTGGCGACAGTTTTATTTGTGATCCGGTGCGGACTAAAGTAATGCTCGAAAACTTCCCAACAATGGCGGCCTGTGAAATGGAAGGTGCGGCGATTGCGCAAGTTTGTCACCAATTTAAGATCCCATTTGTGGTTATTCGTTCTTTATCAGACAATGCCAATAATGACTCACCGGTTGATTTTGACTCTTACATTATAAAAGCGGGTTTGCATTCTGCCATGATGGTTATCGCACTGTTACAACAGCTATAATCCATCTAGGCTCTGCTCAGGTTATATAATCTGCATAGTACCTGAGCAGAGCAAACGAAGTCCGATAGATCAACAACAGCCAAGCTATTGAGTCCCTATGGTCAATCAATTATTCAATCCTCAATTACTTAGCCAAGATGGTGGGTTACTGCAAAGCTGTTGTATTTTATTTTGTGCCTTAATATTGGCACGATTTGCCCCTATTCCCAGAGATCTGCAACCCTTATTATGGTTCAACCGCTTAGCCACACTGATAGCCGCTAAAGTGAATCACCCTGAGCGAACTATGAGTCAACAACTTACCGCCGGGATTTTAGCCACGTTGATTTTGATTGTGCCTAGCGGGATTATCGTCAGTTTTTCACTCAGTTTTGCCGCTTACCCATGGTTTTTTGAACTGCTCATTTTGTATTTCTGTTTATGTGATTCTGCTTTTAAGCCCGTGGCAGAAAAAGTGGTCGCTGCAATAAACACCGGCAACAAACAAGAGGCCAAGCAATTACTCTCGCCTTGGGTGAGTCAAAACACCCAAGTGCTATCGATAGTGGGTTTAAGCAAAACCACTATCGAAAAACTGTTTACCACTCCGATTTATGGCACCTTAGCCACTATCTTATTTTTCAGCTTGGGCGGGGCTACGATGGCGTTAGTCGTGCGAATGTTAAGACAATTAGAATATTGCTGGCCTCCGTATCATCCACATTTTCATATTTTTTCTCGTTTTGTCGGTCAGTTTAATCGAGTGATTTTTTTTGTTCCCACCGTGTTATGGCATTGCTCATTAGCCATTCAGTTTGGTCAACTGGGTGTTAGGTCTATTTTATCGCAGCCAATATCGACCCAAGCGGATAAAAATCAGTTAAATAATTATTACAGCAGTTATGCATTGGCGGCTAAATTATTGAAAATAGAACTTGGAGGTCCACAGCAATTTATTGAAAACGGCAAATCCATTCGGGTTGATTTACCTAAGGTAAAATCCGGCCCTTTGCCTGATCATCGCCACATCAGTCAAGCCATAACGATAACTCATACGGCCAACCTCTTTTGGATCAGCTTAACCTTGCTACTGCCGCTTATTTGGACCGGATTAAGATTTATGTAAACCATATAAATCTTGTTTTAAACAGGCTATCATTTAGCGATAATGGATCTATGCCCGTTTGATATAGACCTGTTACGACCTAATGTCATAGTCAGTTGTTAACATGAGACAATCATGTCGACATGCGGCTTACATCTTGGTAACAAAAAACTTATCGTCACTCGATATTGATTCTTACCTGCTTGCAGACCTTTTTAGGAATGTCATTTTGTTCAACAATTTACATGTATCATTAACGACACCAGCTTTGCTGTTCCCGGCTATTTCATTGCTATTGCTGGCCTACACTAATCGATTTTTTTCATTGGCTGCATTGATCCGTCAATTAAGCAATGACAAAAAACCTGTGCAAGGTGATCAAATTAAAAACTTACGCCAACGCATTATTATCATCCGTAAAATGCAAGAAACCGGTGTCAGCAGCTTTGCGTTTTGCGTTTTATGTATGATTCTGATTTATATCGGCTTTAATCAAATAGGCTCAATAGTCTTTGGATTGAGTCTATTATTGTTACTGTATTCATTAATTTTATCGGTAATCGAGATCCGGATTTCAGTTGATGCACTCACTATTCACCTCGAAGAGTTAAGTAAATGAATCAGTGGATCTACTTTTTAGATTTATGTGGTACCTCTGTATTTGCAATTGCGGGCGTGTTAGCGGCGGGTAAATATCGTATGGATCCATTCGGCGTTATCGTATTAGCTTTTGTTACTGCAATTGGCGGTGGCAGTATGCGCGATGCATTAATAGGCGCTACACCAGTATTTTGGATACGCGATCCTAACTATATTATTGTCATTCTTGCGACGGTCATAATGTGCTTAATTTTAGTGCGTAAACCCCATAGAATACCTACATATGCTTTACCTATTGCAGATGCACTAGGCTTAGCCGTGTTTACCGTCATTGGTGCAGAAAAAGCCTTATCACTAGGATTATCAAGTATGGTTGCTGTGGTAATGGGCTCCATAACCGCTGTTGGGGGGGGGGTTATCCGTGATTTGTTATGTCGGCAAATTCCAATGGTATTGCGAATAGAAATTTACGCAACCGCTTCCATCGTTGGAGGGATCTGTTATACCTTAAGCATCATTGTCGGCATGGATAGCATGACATCGGTGTTGTTCGCTATGTTCAGCACGCTAATCATTCGTCTGAGTGCTATCCGCTGGCACTTATCTTTACCGGCTTTTGATTTGAAAACAAAGAGAATTTAATGTGCGAATAATCTTCATATTATGCTGTTTGCTATTGAGCTTTCCTAGCAAAGCCAATATTGGCGATATGCCACGAGAGCAACAACTCGCAATGCAATACATGGAAGCACTCACCGACCATGACTATACTGTCTTGCGTCGATTTTATTCTCGCGACACGGTATTTTACGACAAAACAGCCAATACCACTTATACCGGTGGGCGTCATATTATTGCGTTTTTACAACGCGCTCATGAAGGCGTATTAGAGTATCGTTTAAACGTAGAACACATGTTTAATACTGGCTCTCTTGTGGTGATCATCGGCAGTTACAGATTACGAGGTCCTGGCGATCAATATGGAAAACCCGGTAAAATTATCGATTTAGCCGTGCCAGGTGTGACCACACTTAAATTTGATAATAATACTGAACGCTTGATAGAACAAATGGACTTAATGGATTATCAAACCATGTCTGACCAACTTGAATCTCAGTAATGTCACCATTTAAATCAAACAGGGTCAGCCATGTATGAGACATAAAAAAACGGCTTAATTGATAAGCCGTTTTTTTATTTATTTCGTTAAGCTTATTTCAAGATAACTTTTGCAAATTTACGCTTACCGACCTGGAATACCGCTTCAAGACCTGCATTAAAACTGATGCGACTGTCTTCGATTTTTTCGCCGTCCATTTTTACCGCACCTTGCTTGATCATCCGCATACCATCAGATGTCGAGCCAACAAGGCCAGCATCTTTGAGTAAGTTAGCAATCGCTAAGCCTTCACCGGCTTCTAATACCACTTCTTCGATGTCATCTGGGATAGCGCCTTTTTGAAAACGGTCAATAAACGCTTGATGAGCGGCTTGCGCTTGTGCTTCGTCATGGAAACGAGCAATAATTTCTTTAGCTAACAATATCTTGATATCACGCGGGTTAGTGCCGTTTTCAACATCTAACTTAAATTGAGCTAATTCAGTTAAGGGACGGAATGACAACAGCTCAAGATAGCGCCACATTAAATCATCTGAAATTGACATAAGCTTGCCAAACATTTCGTTGGCAGGTTCGCTCACACCAATGTAATTGTGGGCCGACTTAGACATTTTTTTAACGCCATCTAAGCCTTCAAGCAAAGGCATCATGATCACGGTTTGCGGCTTTTGGCCTGCCACTTTTTGCAGTTCACGACCCATCAATAAATTGAATTTTTGGTCGGTACCGCCTAGCTCCACATCCGCGTTAAGTGCGACAGAGTCATAACCTTGTAATAAAGGATACATAAATTCATGAATCGCAATTGATTGACCTGATGCATAACGCTTTTTAAAGTCGTCACGTTCCATCATCCGGGCAACGGTTTGTTGAGAAGCCAAGCGGATCATACCTGCGGCACCCAACGGCTCTAACCAGCTAGAATTAAATTCGATACGAGTCTTAGCTGGGTCTAAAATTTTATAAACCTGTTCTTTATAAGTTTCTGCGTTAGCAAGCACTTGCTCACGAGTCAGTGGCGGACGGGTACTGTTTTTACCGCTAGGGTCACCGACCATACCAGTGAAATCACCAATCAAGAAAATCACTTCGTGACCTAACTCCTGAAAGGTACGCATTTTGTTCAAAATAACCGTGTGACCTAAGTGGATATCAGGCGCGGTAGGATCTGCACCTAATTTGATGCGTAATGGCCGCCCTTCTTTGAGTTTCTCAAGTAAATCCGCCTCAAGTAATATCTCATCGGTACCACGCTTGATCTCTGCCAATACTTGATCTAAATTCGCCATCTCTACCGCAACTCCCAGGGCCTGCACAAAAAATAAAGAGGTCTATGTTACTTGTTAGCCACAGCAAATGAAAGCGTGTACACTTAGCAGATCATAACAAGAAAGAAAAATTGGTATCTGAGTCAATGGCAAAGCTTCTTACTTTATTCACATTGTTGCCAAAAGCACATCAAGTTACATTGTCTTTATTGGTAATTTTAACGACATTTATTCTGATGTTTCCATCGGAAGATGCTCAGGCATCTAAGCAAAGCCGATCGGTGAGTCAATCGGATGACAACTCCGCCTTAGAAACGAATAAGCGTTATGCTGTTCAACTAGCCTTTAACGCGCCAACACCAGTCAATAATGACAGCAGTATTGATCAAGATGAGTCAGCTGATTTCATATCAAGTAATGACAGCGAAAATGTGATCACCGCTGAAACCCCAGACGATGAAGTTTTTGCTCAACATCTTGCTATGTTGCAAACCAGCACATCGGATATTGATGGCATGATCAATGATATCGATCAGCAAGTTGCTACTCAAAAAACCAAATTAAAACAGCAAGCGGCTAACGATGGCTATAGCGTTGAATACTATAAAGTGGTTAAAGGCGATACCTTAGGCGGCCTATTTAGCCGTGCAGGACTCAGCCCTAAAGATGTCTATGACATTACTCAATTGCCGCTAGCGAAAAAGAATCTACTCAGAATTATGCCCGGCGAAGAGATCGCTATTAGTAAAAATGCACAAGGTCAATTACAAGAATTAACTTATCGGATGGATCAAGTGTCGACGTTGGTGATCAGTCAACACAATGACCAATACAAAGAAACCGTTAACACTAAAGACGTTGTAAATCGCACCTCGTTTATTAGCGCCAAGATTAAAAGTAACTTTTGGAACGCCGCTGCCGATGCTGGCTTGTCGGGTAACCACATCATGGAGTTAGCCAATATTTTTGGTTGGGATGTCGATTTTGCACTCGATATCCGCAAAGGCGATCATTTTTCATTATTGTTTGATCAAGAATACGCCGATGGCCAATTTTTACGTAATGGCAATATTTTAGCCGCTGAGTTTATTAACCAAGGTGAACGTTATACTGCAGTTCGTTATACCGATGGTGAATACTACTCGGAGAATGGCAGTAGTATGCGCAAAGCATTTTTACGCTCGCCAGTGGACTTTAAATACGTCAGTTCTAACTTTAATCCACGCCGTTTACATCCTGTCACAGGGCAAGTTAGAGCCCATAGAGGCGTAGATTATGTGGCGGCCATTGGGACACCCATTAAATCTGCGGGTAAGGGGCGGGTTATTGAGTCGAGTTATAACCAGTATAATGGTAACTATGTGTTTATTAAGCACAACGAAACCTATACCACTAAGTATTTGCATTTAACCAAGCGCAAAGTTAACCGTGGTGAAACGGTTAAGCAAGGTCAAATAATCGGAACCTTGGGTAAAACAGGTCGAGTAACCGGCGCTCACTTACATTATGAGTTTATAGTCAATGGCGTACATCGCAATCCAAGGACGATTGACTTACCTAAATCGGTGCCGATTGATCGTAGAGAGAAAAACAAATTCACTGCACTCAGCAAACAATTGATGGCACAACTCAAATCAAATCAACAACAGCAATTAGCCAGTAATTAATGGTCTGTTTGATCGCTGCTACAAGAGAAAAACCACATGTCTAAGCCAGAATATTTTATCGGTCTAATGTCAGGCACAAGCATGGATAGTGTTGATGCCGTATTGGTCGATTTTTCGGCCAAGCAGCCAATCTTAATCGCCAGTCATGCTGAAGCCATTCCTAAACATTTATTAAAAGGCTTACAGCATTTATGCCAACCTGAAACCGACGAGATTAACCGCTTAGGTCGACTCGATCGCAGTGTCGGCCAACTGTTCGCTCAAGCGGTCAATAACTTGTTAGCCAAAACGACGGTCACTGCCGCTGAGGTTATCGCGATTGGTTCGCACGGACAAACAGTACGTCACATGCCCAATTTAGAAATTGGCTTTACTTTACAAATTGGCGATCCAAATACCATTGCCATTGAAACTAATATCGATGTTATTGCTGACTTTAGACGTAAAGATATCGCCCTTGGCGGCCAAGGAGCCCCCTTGGTGCCAGCATTTCATGAGCAAGTGTTTGCTCAGCCAGGTCATTCAAGAGTAATTTTAAACATTGGCGGCATTGCCAATGTGACCTATTTACCCGGCAATAAAGACCAAGTGTTAGGCTTCGATACTGGCCCAGGTAACACCTTAATAGATGCATTTATCCAACAAGCACTAGGGCAATCTTTCGATGAAGGCGGCGCTTGGGCTGATTCTGGCACCAGTCATCCAGACTTACTCAAACACTTATTATTACACCCTTATTTCGCATTAGCCTACCCTAAGAGCACTGGCAAAGAGCTGTTTAATCAAGCTTGGCTTGAGCAACAACTCGCCGACTACAGTCATTTAGATCAACAAGATATTCAATCAACCTTACTTGATTTAACTTGTCACAGTATTGCCAATGATATTAATAAGCTAGCACCAAAGGGTGAATTGTTTGTTTGTGGCGGTGGCGCGTTAAATAAAGCCTTAATGCAACGACTCGCCACTCTGGTACCGGGGTATAAAGTCGATACCACCAGCGCCTTAGGTGTTGATGCTAAATGGGTTGAAGGGATTGCCTTTGCGTGGTTAGCGATGCGTCATCACCATGATTTACCGGCCAATTTACCGGCCGTCACAGGTGCTTCACGCCCTGCGGTGTTAGGTGGTCGTTTTAAAGCCAGATAAAGACACCAATATGGGCGGTTTACTTTTGCAATTGTGGCCTCAATGTTATAATGCCCACAAATTTGCTCAATCGTTTGAAATTGAGTAAAGCCGTAACTTAAGATGAGAGTCAATATGAGCAACAAAAACAAAAGTATATCTGAACTAATGAATCTAACGCCAGAAGGTCGTTACGATTATATGGTTGAGCAAATTAAATCTGAAAAAGTCATCTGGACACTTCAAGATCAAGATGGTTGCGTGATGCTAACCACTGAAGATGAAGATTGCATCCCTATGTGGCCAACAGAAGAAACGGCCACGCTTTGGGCTGTAGATGAATGGAAAGACTGCGAACCATTAGCCATTCCACTAGACGAGTTTCAAGAACGTTGGGTTAGCGGCATGGAAGATGATGACTTATTTGTCGCGGTATTCCCGGTTCAAGAAGACTTAGGTGTCGTGGTACCTCCGTTTGAAGTGAACGAGCGTGTTTCACCAAAGATACAGCAAAAGCATTAATTGTAATGACAGATATCAGCTCTGGATCAACCCACGTTGATGAAGCCAAGATCCCTGTTAAGCCACATTTACCTAAACGGTTAATTGGCTTAATGATCATTTATACCCTCGCGGCCATCAGCGGATTAATGGCCGTAAATTCAATATCAGAGTTAAGTGCAATGTTATGCATTTTGACCTTGATGATGGTACTCGCAATTATCGGGCGCCAAAAAGCCGGCTTATACTTACTGCGGGTTTATTGTGTGCTGCAACTTTTGTTATACAGCGTACTGCCAATTATTATGTATGACCCTGATAATTTAGTTGCCGGTCCAACCACGTTTGATTTTGGTTTCTTTCAAACCGTAGTGGCCGATTGGGTGATCTACTCGGTACTGATTGCACTGGGGATAATACAAGTTTGGATTAGCTTTAATGCTAAAGTGAAGGCGTGGTTTAAACCGCGGATGAATCTTAATATTATGAGCAGCTAGTCATAGGTTAGCCAATTCATTATTATTGTTCAGAAATCAAAAAGCCGTCGAAAGACGGCTTTTTATTACAGGGTTACACTCAATTTTTAGTGACTATGTTTATTGTGGCTATGTTTATCGTCGCAATAATTTATCGTCGCAATAGTTATCGTCGCAATAAAATCTATTACACCGAGAAACTCGCCCCACAACCACATGTGGTGGTGGCATTAGGGTTTTTAACGAAAAAACGTGACCCTTCAAGACCTGATGTATAATCCACTTCACCACCAACAAGGTACTGAAGACTCATAGGATCAACAACCAATTGCACACCTTGTTTTTCAATGGTGAAATCACCTTCGTTGACTTTTTCATCGAATGTAAATCCATACTGAAAACCAGAGCAACCACCACCTGTGACATACACACGTAGCTTTAATTCAGGATTCTGTTCTTCTTCCAACAGCCCTTTTACTTTTATCGCCGCCGCATCGGTAAATTGGATCGGCATTGCTGCATCAACATGTTCAGTCATTACTACCTCTTACTTCGATTCTACTGAGAATTATCCTTTACCTGACTATTTTGTTCAAGTATTACCCGCAGTTCTTTTTCACCCATTAATAATTCCGGCACATTAAAGGTTTGCTCAATCTCACCACCTTTCACGCCACGGCTGGCGGAGACCTTAACTTTAACGGAAATCCTTTGCAAATTAAAACCTGCAGGTAGGACAAAATCAGTATCCATAATTTGAAAATAATTAAACTCGAAATCCAATTTATTATTCACCAACTTGCTTAGTGATAGCTCGACGGGGTGGTCATTTTGAACACCGAGCAACATCACGTTAGCTCGGGCCTTAACTTTCATTTTGCGTTTTTGCAACTGGGTTAGAATTAATCGTAATTGATATTGTTCTGGCAGCACCCCTTGGGACATTTCCACCCCATGAATCGCCACGCCTTCAACATCAGCATCCGTCACCATGACGCTGCGATAAAACGCTAATTCTTTTTCTAACGCTTTTTGCTCAGTTAATTGACGACTAAACATCTGTTGCATTTCTTTATTGGCATTTTCTGCAATACTTAATGCTAAATTCCGACTGGCAAGCGCTTGTGCTTGTGTGTCGAGTTCTTGCAATAATTTACGCTTACCGCTAACGCTATTGGGTGTTGCCTCTGGCGCAAAAGAAAGCCATAAATTAAAGCTTATCGCCCCCAGTAAAAAGCACACTAGCATTAAACTAATCAAGTATATGCTCGATGTCCGATTTTTACGTCCTAAAACTTGCAGTCTGTCCAACCAACGGTGATAATTTAACATTAAGTTACAACCTTCTAATAAAATACAGTATGCTTGCTAATGCTTCTTCGCCTTAGGCTTATTTCATCTATCAAGCAAAACTTTTGTGTCAATCATATATGTTTAATATGGCTCCACAGGTGATAGTGATCTTACTTTTATTGTCCAGCCCAGGATGCTGCAAGTGAAATTTCCGCCAACGTTTGTTGTCCTTTAGCACTGACTCAACGCTTATTGATGGAGAGTAATAGCATGACACAAGTACGCTTCCCAAAGATCAATAAACAATTGCAATATATAACCCTCAAAGATAAACAGACCCTAGAGTCAAACTGTGCAATTTAAGATAAATAAAGCCGCTATTATTCACGCCAAACGCGCTACGCGCAAATATCTGCATAACGAATTTAGAGATAAATTATCTCAGGCCAAAATTAGTGTGCAACTTTGTGCCCTCGCATTGCTGTTTGCCATCATAGCCTCATTGGTGATTATCTTATTCCGCCTAAGCTTAGTGTGGGCAGAACAATATCTGCATTCAGATGCCATAGACATTGGCACAACTTTTTATGATTGGCGTTCATACTTACCTATACTCGGCGCATTACTGATTTGGCTGTTGTCACTACTGGGGTCCAAACGTTATCAACGCATGGGAATTGCTTACGTATTGCACCGATTTAAACTGCACTACGGTAAAGTACCGCTTCAGTCTGCCCCAGGGCAGTTTTTTCAAGCATTAATGGCCTTGATGACCAATTTCTCTGTCGGAAAAGAAGGTCCGGCAATTCACTTAGGCGCTGTGAGCGCCAGTGTTCTAGCAGAGAAGTTTTCGCTGCCAGATAATAGCGTGCGCATTATGTGCGCCAGTGGAATCGCCGCCGGCATAGCGGCCATCTTCAATGCTCCACTTGCGGCAGTATTATTTGTATTTGAAGTCATTGTTCGAGAATACAAAATCCACTATTTCTTCCCCATCATGATCTCCGCTATTTGCGGCGCCGTCTCCAGTCAACTGGTGTTTGGTAATATTCACGAATACGACTTGATCAATGTGATCCATATTCCACTCGATCACTATCCCATTTTGTTAATTGGCGGCATAGTTTTGGGCTGTGCCGCTGCATTGTTTAATTTTTCACTCGTCAAAGTCACCGCGACTGGCCAGCACTGGCCATTACTTTATCGACTGCTTATAGCTGGAGCCATCACTACGGTGGTGGGATTAGTCATGCCACAAGCTTTAGGTTCTGGTGATTTAGCCATTACTGAAGCCATTAGTGAACATCCTAGCCTATTGTTTTTAATCGCACTGTTATTAGCAAAAATGCTGGCCACCGTCGCCGCCATTGGCTTTGGGGTTCCTGGCGGACTTATCGGTCCACTCTATGGTATTGGCGCATTAATCGGGGCGATATTAGCGTTAATCATTAGTTTACTGTTTCCATCAGTTGCGCCTTATATTGGTTTATATACTGTGATCGGCATGACAGCCATGATGGGAGTTTGCTTAAGTGCGCCATTGGCTGCGTTAGTTGCGCTACTTGAATTAACCAACGATGCCTCGATTATTTTACCGGCCATGTTTGTTACCATTCCGGCATATTTGGTGGCATACCAAGGTTTTAACACCAACTCGATGCTTTTAAAGCAACTCGATATTATGGAGCTTGGTTACAAGGTTGCACCACTGAATCAAGGACTGCAACAGAAAGGCGTTAGGGTGTTAATGAATAAACGCTTCGTCATTGTTAACGATGATGACGAACTGCTGCTTGAAGTACTCAAACGTGCAGCGGGTCGGCCTGTCCTGGTGCGTAATGCAAAGGGCGTCATCGAAATGCTCCGCCTTGAAATTCAATCAGCTGAAGACACAACCACACTGTCACGCCAACCAATGCTAGGATTGCCCGACAGCGCCACCTTAAATGAAGCCTATGAAGCATTGGCCCCTAAACGTACAGGTGAAGTGTATATCTACCGCAGTGATAATCAACACGTCGTTGGGGTGATCAGTTGGACAAATTTATTGCAAGAAATTCGTTCTGGGCAAATATAAACTCATACTCGATTAGCGTGTTTATCCTCTACTTGCTATATGCGATGCAATAAAGCAATGGAATAAAATGATAGAAATCAGTCTATTTCAAGTCAGGCATATTTGTTAACAAGGTACTTTAACGCTTCAATTGCGTGTCTATTACAGGCAATACCCAGTAGATAGCGGCACAAAGAGCGCTTGAATAAGCGTTTATTATCCCGAGCTAGGGTGAAGGTTAACTTAACATTTCATAGATCGTGAAGCTCATTCGCTGCGAAATCAATAACAAAGCCTATGAGTGAGCGGAGTTAACGCACAGGCTAAAGTCCTTACAATGTTCTTTATAGCAGCAAGTGAATCTCTAAGTTCAGCACGGTTATTATATTTATCTAGCGGTTATTTTCTGCTACAATTTTGCCTCAGCCACCCTACACAAAACTCTATAAAACCCTATATAATAATATGGTAAAATAGCATGCTGTTCTGGTGAATATTTTGCCCCAAACTTTGGAAATCAGGCTGATGACGCAGTTCGAAGGTTCACACATCCTTTCAGTAAACCAGTTAGATCTGGATTCAATTGACACTATTTTTAACGTCGCGAACAAAATGACCCCTTATGCTTTGCGTGAAAAACGCACCAAAGTATTAGACGGTGCTATTTTAGGCAATCTGTTTTTTGAACCCAGCACCCGGACCCGTGTTAGCTTCGGCTGTGCCTTCAACTTGCTTGGCGGACATGTCCGAGAAACGACTGGAATGGCATCATCGTCATTATCAAAAGGTGAGTCCTTGTATGACACGGCTAGAGTGCTATCAACTTACTCAGATGTGATTGCCATGCGTCACCCCGACGCATACTCAGTCAAAGAATTTGCCGAAGGCAGCCGCGTGCCAGTGATCAATGGTGGCGATGGTCCCAATGAACACCCAACTCAAGCATTACTCGATTTATTTACCATCAAAAAAGAGCTAAGCCAAACCGGTATGAGTATCGACGGGATGCATATCGCGATGGTGGGTGATTTGAAATATGGCCGCACAGTACATTCACTATCACGCTTACTTTGCATGCATAAAGACATTAAGTTCACATTGATCTCACCAAGTGAACTAGCAATGCCTGACTATGTGATCGCCGACATTGAAAATGCTGGCCATAAGATCACAATAACCGAACAACTTGAAGATAATTTGCACCAAGCAGATATTTTGTATCTGACTCGCATTCAAGAAGAGCGTTTTCCTTCACAGGAAGAAGCCAATAAGTACCGCGGTAAGTTCCGCTTAAATCACAATATTTATACGCAGCATTGCAAATCAAATACGGTGATTATGCATCCATTACCTCGTGACTCACGCGCACAAGCAAATGAACTCGACAATGATTTAAACAGCCATCCAAGTTTGGCTATTTTCAGACAAGCCGACAACGGCTTACTTATACGCATGGCACTTTTTGCATTAACACTTGGGGTTGAAAACCAACTCGACAAGTATGAGTGCCCAGTAAACTGGTATTCACGTAAAGCCGATAGATAATTGGCACACAATATTAAGGATTAGACATGACCCGTTCCGAAGTTTTATTTGAACAGGCTAAAAAAACCATTCCTGGTGGCGTTAACTCACCTGTACGAGCTTTTAATGGTGTGGGTGGTTCACCTTTGTTCATTGAAAAAGCTGATGGCGCTTATATTTTTGATGCCGATGGTAAAAAGTATATCGACTATGTCGGTTCATGGGGACCAATGATTTTAGGCCATAACCATCCTAAAATCCGCCAAGCGGTTTTAGCCGCTGTCGAAAATGGCCTATCATTTGGCGCGCCGACTGAACTTGAAGTCAAAATGGCTGAAAAAGTCATTTCTATGGTGCCATCAATAGAACAAGTTCGTATGGTCAGTTCTGGTACTGAAGCCACTATGAGTGCAATTCGTTTAGCACGTGGCTTTACTAACCGTGACAATATTTTAAAATTTGAAGGTTGCTACCACGGCCATGCTGACTGCTTATTAGTAAAAGCAGGTTCTGGAGCATTAACGTTAGGGCAACCAAGCTCTCCTGGTATTCCAGAAGATTTTGCTAAGCACACATTAACCGCTACCTATAACGACCTTGATTCTGTCCGCGCTATATTTGAACAGAATCCAGAAAGTATCGCTTGTATCATCCTTGAGCCTGTTGCCGGCAACATGAACTGCATTCCACCGGTTGAAGGATTTTTACAAGGCTTACGTGCTATTTGTGATGAATTCGGAGCGTTACTGGTTATTGATGAAGTAATGACCGGTTTTCGCGTGTCTATGAGTGGCGCACAGGGCCATTATGGCGTTACACCAGACTTGACCACACTAGGTAAAGTGATTGGCGGCGGCATGCCCGTAGGCGCTTTTGGTGGCCGTAAAGATGTCATGCAGTTTATTGCACCGACAGGCCCAGTTTATCAAGCAGGTACTTTGTCTGGTAACCCGATTGCGATGACAGCAGGTTTAGCCCAAATGGATGCCTTGTGTGAACCCGGTTTGTATGACGCGCTTGCAGACAAAACTAAACGTGTAGCAGAAGGTATTAAAGCCGCAGCAGATAAACACGGTATTCCATTAAACATCACTTATGTGGGCGGCATGTTTGGTTTATTCTTTACTGAAGACAAAGCGCCAATGACGTCGTTTGCTCAAGTAACAAAATGCAACATGGAACACTTCCGTCATTTCTATCATGCCATGCTAGATGAAGGTATTTACTTGGCGCCAAGTGCATATGAAGCGGGCTTTATGTCAATGGCTCACGGCGACGCTGAGATTGAGTATACTTTAGCCGCCGTTGATCGTATTTTTGCCGCAATGAAATAAGTCTATCTATCACCGCTAACAAGCCGTGATAAAAAAGGGATAAGCAGCTAAGCTGTTTATCCCTTTTTATTTGCTTCAACGTCCGCATTAATCTCTCACCTCTTAGTCATATGCTTGTGCTGTGTTAAATACACTCATAAATAAACAAACAAGCATAGTGTTCGTAATCTACCTCCCATAGTTAAAATGACCCATTAATGACGCCTTATTAGTGACTCATTAATAATTAAAGAGGGTCTTTGATTAACCAAATAAACAACTCGTTTATCGACAGATGACTTACCCTACATCCATCACAATAACCAAACGTTGGCTCATGCTCACTATCAGAACAATAGTAAATGGCCCAATTGGGCGTTAAAGCGCAAATATATCCATTTTTCAATGCGCTACTTTGGTCTATTACCCGCAAAATAAATGTGATCTAAGTTGCGAAATCGCTCGTTATGTGATGTGATCGGCCCGCCAAACAAAAGCTTAATTTAACCTTAAAATTAGGGACTGAATTAGGTTAGCAAAAATTCAGGGTAATGATGTTGATTACCTACAACACAAAGTTGGAATTGCAGTCATGCTACATACCTTTCTTATCTCACTTGCGGTGCTTGCGTTACTCAGTATCGTGTTCGAAGAAGTTACCCATATTAACAAAGCAAAAACCACCCTGTTCCTTGGCTGCATTGCTTGGATCACCTTGTTCATTGCCTCTGGGAGCCCAGAGAAAAGTAAACTCGTGGGTGAAAATCTCAATGAAAATTTATTAGAAATTGCCACATTATGGTTGTTTTTAATGTCAACAATGACCTTTGTTGCCTACCTTAATGCTAAAGGCATGATCCAAGTACTGGTACAGAAAATATTTCCGCAGCAAGTCTCAGTGAGAATGTTGATGATGCAGGTAGGATTATTTTCATTAGTATTATCGACTTTTTGTGACAACGTTACTGCCACATTGGTGTCATTGGGGTTACTGACAACCTTTAATTTAGACAAGCAAATGCGTCGCCGCATGGCGGTGTTAATTATTTTTGCTGTCAACTCCGGTGGGGTGGCATTAATCACGGGTGATGTGACGACCTTGATGATTTTCCTTGCGGGTAAAGTGCATATTTCTGAATTACTAATCTTGTTTATTCCCGCAAGTGTTAGCGTCATGATCCT
Source organism: Shewanella psychromarinicola (assembly GCF_003855155.1). Classification (NCBI taxonomy): domain Bacteria; kingdom Pseudomonadati; phylum Pseudomonadota; class Gammaproteobacteria; order Alteromonadales; family Shewanellaceae; genus Shewanella; species Shewanella psychromarinicola. The sequence continues at coordinate 2,294,408 of NZ_CP034073.1, read as the reverse complement.
AGCAATATTGTTTTCACTCAAAGCGGAAGGACATGTTAGCACCACTCCGATTGAGCAAAATTACAATACGGTTGATATTGTCATCGGGGTGATTTTCTTCACGACCATCGTCTTGACCATGGTACTTAACGTATTGTTTGGCATTCCCCCAGTATTAACCTTTTTATTCGGCTTATCAGTGATGTTCTTAGTCGGGCGCACCAATAAAAGCAACACGGAAGAAGTGCAAGTATTAGAGTATATTCGTCAGGTTGAATTCGACACCCTATTGTTCTTCTTAGGTATCTTGTTACTCGTCGGTATGCTTAAAGAGATTGGCACCCTTAATTTATTAACCGAAGTCTATGGTATGTATAACCCTAGTATTTCTAACTTTTTCACTGGTGTTGGTTCTGCACTATTAGACAATGTGCCATTAACGGCAGCATTATTAAAAGCAGATCCCGTGCTGACGACAGCACAATGGTTAGGATTAACCTATTCCGTCGGCGTCGGTGGTTCGCTATTAATCATCGGCTCAGCCTCAGGCATTATCGCCATGAGTAAAGTAGAAGAACTGACATTCGTAAGCTACTTAAAATATGTCCCAGCATTACTATTTTGCTACTGCATAGGTTATGGATTAACCTTATTTTTAGCCAATCATATTCACGGCTAACATTGCGGTTTAATGCAACCAATAACACCAAGGCGCGATAAGCGCCTTGGTGTTATTTATCTATTGAGATTAACGAATTAAAATAGAGGTGTTGATATACATATTTTGAGACAGCTATGTTGAAACCGATATGTTGAGACTGCTTAAAAGCAGCGTCTAAATTGCCGGCACTCTAAATTGTTCACCGCTAATTTCTAACACTATGTCCCTAGGCCGGATCTCAATAATCGTCAGTTTATTGCTAATCATGTCACCCTGCTGTAATTCAACCCCGTCAACATTTAACCAACGATTGTTGGGTTCTGATGAATACACATGAGCATTAATATTAAACTCAGGCACTTGTAATTGAATACTCGCAGGCAAATCGCCATATTTGGGAATTTGTTGATTTGAAGGCCGAGGAATAGGATCCAGTTCTTCCTGCGTCACTGGCTGATTAACCGACCGTTCGTATTCAACGTCTTTAAGGGCCGTCTTAAACGCGGCTAGCAAGTTATTACTTTGATCAACTTTCGGTGCGCTGACTGAGGCAAAGTCGACTTCATTTGCCGCGGCATTAATTTGTAGCCGTAACGCTTCTATTTCAGCTTGGCTTTTTCGGTTCGCATGGCTCTGATTTGATGCAAAATCTGTATTTGAGCGCTCATATCGTCTATCAGGCATTTGTTGGGCTGATACAGTTTGAATGTCACGATTACTCACTTGCTGCTGATTCACATTGGTACGGTCAACCGCTTGATTGCTTGAACCCGTGTCGTTATATGCTAAGGAGTTTGGCGCTAAAGCGTTTGGAGCTAAGAAGTTTGGATCAGTATTGACACCCATAGCCGTTTGGTTGACGCGTGGAGTATAAGGTTGTGCGATAGGCAAAGCCACTTTGCCGGCCAAACGAACCTGATCATTGCCTTGAACAATATGGTTTTGATCTGCACTAACCTGATCAATACGAGCCTGAGCATCACCGCTCTGATCTCTCGACGGTTGAACAATGTTGCCATTGCCAGGCATCACCAAATCCGTGGGGCTCCCTTGCGGGTCAACATTAGGGTTAATGACGGGTAATGTCGCTAGTTGTATAGATGATGGCCCAGGTTGCAATAACAGACTCACGCTCCACGCCCCACCAATCCCCAACGAAATAGCTAATGTCAGCACTGTCATTTTTTTTGTGGTCGCCGACACCTTAGGCTGTGAAGGATAATGGGCCCTCGGCGTTGAAACAACATCAACAATATTAGTTTGTTGTTGCTGTTTATTGCGGGTAATCGCATCCAATAAAATCGACATTAACTGCGCTCCACGGAAGCACTCAAACGCGGGCCTTGCTGGCTTAAATACAAGTTTAACTGCACCAAAGTTTGATTCCCGGCAATCCCGTCGGGTTTAAGACCATGTTGACGTTGAAAATGCATCAACTGCTGCTCAAGCTCAGTATCAAATTGAGTTAACAATCGTGCCGGACGTTTATTGACTCGTGCTAAGCTATTTTCTAACCATTGTACTTGCGCCATGCTCGAAGACTGGCTGATGTCTCGTGGAATAACGGCATCAGGTTGCCATAAAATTTCAAACGTGCCACTAAAGTGGCGATCGAACCAATCTTTGCTCACCCAAAACTGTTGCTCACCAAGCTGCAATAAAATTTGATCCACTTGACGTTCAACCATTACGCCATAAAACACATTGGTTTGTGCATCTTGCAAATACACGACAGCAGGATAATTAAGGCGCATGATACTGTGCCAATTCCCCTGCTGTTGATAACAAGCTAAGTCCTGCTGCTGCGCCGCCTGACAAGCAGATAAGCCAATAATAGGTTGCTTATTCCACAAGCCAAATAAACCAGCAAAGGCATTTTCGATACTGGTACTTTGCGCCATAGCTTGGCGCATTAGTTGTTGCTGCGCATTGATTGCTGAAGGTTGTTGTACTGTGACTTGATTTACCGCTGCAGGAGTAAGACTCGCAGTGACTGATGATTGCGTTTTTGTTTGAACTTGCGTTTGCGTTTGCGCAGCATCAGCGGTATTAGGCATAAAACGACTATCAATCGCCGAGCGATTGAACAAATATAATGACAATCCAAACGCTAATACTAGTGCCACCGCCACCACAAAAGGCCAACGCTTGTTGTTGGGTGTATCGATTTGGCCCAAGACTTCTACCGCCGCTTGATTGACCATTTTATGATCGATTGGCACCTTAGCTTGACCATAGCCAGCCATTAATGCCCGTTCGCTCAACAAATTGATCAACCTTGGTATGCCGCCGGTATGCTTGTGCAGTACTTTTATCGCTTTTTGGGTAAAAAGAGGTTCCTGTCGACCAGCCACTTTTAAACGATGCAACACATACAGTGCCACTTCGTCATGATCCAAGGGTAATAAATGGTATCGCGCCGTAATACGCTGGGCTAATTGACGCAAATCTTGACGCTTTAATAATTGCTGCAGTTCTGGTTGGCCAATTAAAATAACTTGCAGCAACTTTTTGGTATTGGTTTCTAAGTTAGTCAGCAAGCGCAGCTGCTCTAATACTTCAGAACGCAAATGTTGGGCTTCATCAATAATTAATACCGTATTTCGACCGTTTTTATGATTCTCCAATAAGTACTTGCTGAGTAAGTCAGTCAGTTGTTTTAAGGTCGGGTGGTCGCCATATTGAATTGCGAGTTCATCACATAGCGTAGCTAAAAGCTCGAGCTCTGTTAACGAAGGATTAAGAATAAAAGCGGTGTCGGTATTTTCAGGTAATTGCTGCAACAAACAACGTGAAACGGTTGTTTTCCCTGTACCGACTTCCCCCGTCAACAACACAAACCCACCGGTTTCTCCTAGCCCATAAGTTAAGTGTGCTAAGGCCTCGCGATGACGATCGCTTAAGAACATATAATGAGGGTTAGGCGCGATAGAGAATGGATTATCGTTTAATCCATAAAAGGCTTTATACATTCGACCAAAAATCCTTATTTGAAACTGACGACTAACGTTAATGCTTGTACAACAGCTTGTCAAAAGTTAGCTGTAAAAATCTAACTCTGATAAGATTTAAGCTACTTATTATTACACGTTGTGGTACGCCATGAAGATTTATTTAGTAGGCGGGGCAGTGCGCGATACTTTTCTTAAACAAACGGTTGTCGACAAGGATTATGTGGTTGTTGGCAGCAGTATTGAAGAAATGTTGGCACAAGGCTATCAGCAAGTCGGTAAAGACTTTCCGGTTTTTTTGCATCCTAAAACTCAACAAGAATATGCATTAGCAAGAACGGAACGAAAAACAGGTAACGGCTATCAAGGTTTTAGCTGTGATGCGAATAAAGGTGTCACCCTCGCCGAAGATTTACTGCGCCGCGATCTCACCATCAATGCCATTGCACAAGATAGTGATGGTAACGTATATGACCCCTACAATGGCATTGATGATATTAACGCCAAAGTACTTCGCCATGTTTCAGATGCATTTATCGAAGACCCATTACGTGTATTACGCGTGGCCCGTTTCGCGGCTCGATTTCATCATTTAGGGTTTACTATTGCTAACGAAACCTTACAACTGATGACAAAAATTGCCCACAGCGATGAACTCAATCACCTCACGCCGGAGCGGGTATGGCAGGAATGTGACAAGGCATTAGCGAGTCAAAGTCCGCAGGTCTTTTTCGACGTGTTAAAGCAATGCCAAGCATTGGCGGTATTATTTCCAGAAGTCGATGCGTTGTTTGGGGTACCGCAACCAGAAAAGTGGCACCCTGAAATAGATACGGGTATCCATACCCTTATGGTTCTCGAGCAAACTAGCCTGTTAAGTGACAATAAAGCCGTACGTTTTGCCGCATTGGTACATGATTTAGGCAAAGCATTAACGCCAAAACAAGATTGGCCGAAACATTATGGTCACGGCCAAAAAGGCTTAAGCGTCATTAAAAAGCTTTGTGAACGAATACGGGTACCCAATGAATATCGCGATCTAGCACTATTAGTCAGTGATCAGCACCAAAATGTTCATAATGCATTTGAACTAAGAGCTGAAACCATCATAAAAATATTCGATAAAGGTGATTTTTGGCGTAAACCTCAACGCTTAACAGAGCTATTATTATGTTGTCATGGCGACATGAGAGGACGCAGCGGATCCGAACAAGTACACTATCCACAAGCTGAATATTTACAACATTGCTATCAGTTAGCAAACAACGTTGATGTGCAGTCGATTATTACCGCGGGCTACCAAGGTTCACAAATTAAAAACCAACTACAGCTAAAACGAATAGAAACGATTAATACATATAAAATACAATACCTTAAGTAATTAGCATTTCATTAGTGATCGCCTGTTTAGCGTTTTATGAATAAAAGCGGATAAATGCATTTTTTAGCGAGGAATAAGCAATAAATCACTAAAATTTATATAAAATCAGTAAATAATAATGCTTTTTGCCCAGTAGACTTGCAATTTTCATTTATTTCGCTATTTTAAATGAACAATATTTTATTTGGCTATAGCAAATAAAAAAATCTGTGACATAATTACGCCGTTGCAAAGGCACATGCCGTTGCACTATTTAACAACCTATATTAAGGGATTTACCCATGAATAAGAAAGTACTGATGATTGCTGGTGTTGCGATGACTGCTTTATTAGGTGGTTGTGCTAACACTACTGCTTTAGAAGAAAGTGTAGCAAATCTAGGTAACAAAGTTGATCAACTATCAGCAGAAGTTGGTTCTTTAAAGTCTGAGCAAAGCATGCTATCTGCCGATGTTAAAGGCGCTAAAGCTGCTTCTATGGACGCACAAGCCGAAGCTAAACGTGCTAATGACCGTTTAGACAACATGGCTTCTTCTTACAAAAAGTAAGAATTGCTATTATAAATTAGCTTATTTAATAGGTTGATTATTAGGGCTTGATTGTTGATACCACTACTTGCAGTAGTCATTCAACATCAAGCCTTAATTATTTGTGCTCCACTTAGAAAAGCAATAGTAAGTGGTATCAAGCACTAGTAATAATTAGTAAGCGGTATCAAGCGGTATCAAGCGGTATCAAGCGGTATCAAGCGGTATCAAGCGGTATCAAGCGGTATCAAGCGGTATCAAGCGGTATCAAGCGGTATCAAGCGAAAAATCTAAATACCTACAGCTTCTCCACACCAGCTTTTTCACTATTTAATCTATACATTGTTCAACCATTTAATCTTTTTAAACAATCTCACCGATATCATCTGGATTGACCATTAACACAGCGTTCAATCCTAGCATTAGCTCTTATAGCATCTAGCAGCGAAGCGCTCTAGCCCCTAGGCTTGTAAACGCTCTCACCGCTCGTTATCGCTTGTCATCGCACAATACCCGCAACCCTTCTTAGCTCTTATAGCATCTAGCAGCGAAGCGCCCTAGTCCCTAGGCTTGTAAACGCTCTCATCGCTCTCATCGCTTGTCATCGCTTTCCATCAGCTTTCACGCTTGTTCTCTATTTTGCCATTTTTATAAGCGTTTTTTGAGCGTTATAATCTGCCAATCAAACTCTAAATCCGAAATGGCAGTCGATTTAATTTGATGCTTTAGCTGATCATTCGCGCGCCAACCAAATACTGACATGTCGAGTAATGTTATTGCTTGCTCACCGGTCACCGACTGCGTAAATGTCACTTGTTGTTGCGCATCAATTTCAACATCATTGGGTAAATTAAGCTGCAGTGTTTTTTCCACTAAATCAGGATACACTTGCTGCTTGATTTGCCATAAATGGCGAATGCCTGGCTGCAATAACACAATACGACCATCATCTTTTAAAATACGAATGCACTCTTTACCCTTCAAGGGTGAATCAAGTACCGTCACAATATCGATAGATTGTGATTCAAAAGGTAATTTCTTTAGTGCCAACAATAATAAGTTAGCCGGGGTTTCAGCTTTAGCGGCTGCAAAGATAGCATTTTCAGCATCGGTAATACCCCAGTGCTCACATAATACATTTGCTTGAGCTAACTCAGGCACAAGCTGGCGCAAATAATAACCATCAGCACATTGGTAATCGATATGCTGTAGCTGAGTTTCGCCACGTGCTGCACACAAGTCTAATAACACAGTTTGAAGTTGTTTAATTAGCGGTGCAAACAAACCTGACTCCAATAAAAAATGTCGCCCACGCATTTGCTGGCGAGACTCCACTTTTGGCTTAGTTTTGGCCTTAGTGTTGCTCAGCAGTGGCCAGTAGCCCTTAGGGTTTTTATCAAAATGATGTTTGTTCTCACAATAAAATCCCGATGAAGCTTGATGTTGCTTTAGTGAAGCCGAACACTCTGGACATAATAAAGATAAAGTCATAATTACACTGATAGTTAATTGAAAGAGAGTAAAACAAAACGGGTAGAAATACCTAGTATGGTAAGACTACCCGCGATGCAAAAAAACGTCGCTTAAGTGTTTATCTTAAATATAGAGCAATCCAAGCAACACTGCACCAAGAGCAAGACGATATAACACAAACGGTGTCATACCTATTTTGCTAATAAACTTTAAAAAGAAATGGATACATAAGTACGCAGCAAAAAATGATACGACAATCCCTAAACCAAGTGCTTGATAATCAATCGGGTCTGGACTACTGACTAAGTCTTTAGTCACCAATAACGCTGCCCCAAAGCTCACGGGTACAGACATGAGAAATGAAAATCGAGCAGCCGCTTCACGCGTCAAGCCTAACATCAGTGCTGCCGTCATCGTGGCACCAGAACGTGAAGTACCTGGAATTAATGCCATTGCTTGAGCAATACCAATTAATAGCGCCTTTTTCCAACCCATTTGAAATTCACTTAACTGGGCTTTTGACATTCTATCGGCTAGCCACAACAGTAAGCCAAAGAAAATGGTGGTTATCGCGATAACCAAGGTATTTCTAAAATGCGTTTCAATAAATTCTTTTGCGGTAAATCCCACAATCACAGCGGGGATAGTAGCCAAAATTATCCACCACGCCAGTTTACTTTCTTGAGTTTGTTGCTTGCTGGCTAAGCTGGTAAACCATGCCTTAGCCAGTGCGATAATCTCGTAACGGAAATAAATAATCACCGCAAATAAAGAGCCTGTATTGACCGCTACATCAAATGATAAACCTTGATCTGCCCAACCTAAAATTTGTGATGGTAAAATTAAATGTGCCGAGCTAGAAATCGGCAAAAACTCTGTAAGCCCTTGAATTAATGCCAGCAGAATAACTTGAAACGTTTCCATATTTGTCCTTGTTAGAGATTAACTTATCGAGTAATTATTAACGGATTAGTCGCTAATAATTCTGCTGGGAACTCAAATGCGATAGGCCATAATTGCTGACACTGTTTATCGTAATGCTGCCAAAGTATTTGATAGGTTTGTAACGTCACCGGATGACATAAGTTAGGAACTAACTCTGCCAAAGGCCATAATACAAACGCATTAAACAAAATTTCGCCTCGGGGTAATTCAACGGGGATTTCACAAATAACATCGTCATACAGCAACAAGTCAATATCAAGACTTCTTGGGCTAAATTTTTTCTCGCCTCTAATACGGCCGTTATCTTGTTCAATTTGTTTAAATGTTGCCACAACCTCTGTAATCGATAACTCGGTATCGGCGGCCGCCACCATATTTAAAAAATTAGTGCCTTTAAATCCTACCGATTCACTCTCAAAAACGCGCGATAACTGTAACGGGCCAAAATGTTTCTGTAAATCAACCAAACCGGCTCTAAGATGTTGCGCAGGCGAAATATTCGTGCCTAAGCTAATGTAAATACGTGCCATTGACTGACCTAATGCTAAACAATAAAAAGAAAATAAGACTTAAATAACCTGATCTCGGGATAAGAGATGAAAATATAATGATAAAGATAAATCTTAGTCATTATATCTATCAAACTTGCCATTTGTTTTACTAACAAGGCGAATTAACGCGTCAATAGTGAGTCTATTGCAAGTTGATTCAACACCGTTAGGAAGGCAAAGGGCTGTTTGAGAGTCGTTTGTTATCCCGAGTTCAGGTTAAATACTGCCGCGTTCAATCTCAACACCGACAGAAACGGCATGGGGTATTGCCCCAGGTTTCATCACCACGACTTTAACCCACGGCACATTAAATTCATCTTGCAAGCAATGGGCGATCATTTCGGCAACCGTTTCAATCAGATCAATCGGATTTTCAGTAATTAACGTCGTTAAACGATTTGATACCGTTTCATAACACAATGCATGTTGGTAATTATCACTGGCAGCCGCAAGACGATTATCCCACGCCATATCTAAATCGATGAGTAATGTTTGATGAAGTTTTTTTTCCCACTCATAGATACCAATAATGGTCTCTATCGCTAACTGACGGATGAGTACTTTATCCATATAAATTCCTACCTTAATCGACGCAAAAAAACCACAAGATCACTCTAAACAAACTTTATTACCGATTATATGCTTAATAATCCACATTTAAGCTTTTTCCTAATGAGTTAACGCAGTAGGATAGGCGCTATTATGCAATTAACATCAATCAAATCTTTAATGTTAACGCAAAGGCGGCTTTAGTGGTTACTGAAAATCACTTGTCTTGCAAATGAATGCGCGATGATACCCTAAGAAGAGTAAGGAAACCAATTTGAACGCCGTTACCGTCACCATTTTGATGATCATTGCCGCCTACCTAGCGGGTTCGATCTCAAGTGCCGTACTGGTTTGTAAAATAAGAGGTTTACCCGATCCAAGAACCAGCGGTTCTGGCAATCCCGGTGCCACTAATGTGCTACGCATTGGTGGAGTAAGTTCTGCTGCTATGGTACTTTTTTTCGATATGCTCAAAGGCGCTCTGCCTTCTTTTCTGGGCTACAAAATGGGACTTGATGCCGTATCATTAGGTTTTATTGCTGTCAGCGCCTGCTTAGGGCATATATTGCCGATATTTTTTGGTTTCAAAGGGGGTAAAGGTGTTGCGACAGCCTTTGGTGCGATGGCGCCCATTGGTGGTGATTTAGCAATATGCCTAATCCTGACTTGGATTGTATTTTTGCTTTTAACACGTTATTCATCTGTTGCAGCAATGGCAACCGCCACCTTAGCGCCCTTGTATACTTGGTGGTTAGACGAACGCTTTATTCTTCCGGTCGCCATGTTGTCAACCCTGATTTTAATCCGCCACAAAGACAATATTGGCCGTTTACGTCATGGTGAAGAAAGCAAAGTCTCACGAAAAAAAGCGATAAAAAAACCCAATACCAACTAGTATTAGGTTTTCTATGGATTTGAAGATCAGAACAATCATTTAAATCAGTCGCATAAACTTATCGGTTAATCAACCGCAGGTAACGTATCCAAAGGCCAACGAGGTTGACCTTTAACGGCAAGTTCTTCTATATGTCCAGCACGTAACCGTTGTAATCCAGCATAAGCAATCATCGCACCATTGTCGGTACAAAACTTCCCACGAGGATAATACACTTGACCGCCTAAACTAGTCATCATCTCAGCCAATGACTCTCGTAAGCGCGTATTAGCACTCACACCACCAGCAATCACCAAACGGGTATAACCCGTCTGTTTCAAGGCACGTTTACATTTTATGGCTAGGGTATCAACAACGGCTTCTTCAAATGCACGAGCAATATTAGCACGTGTCTGTTCATCATCAGGCTCTTTAGCAATTGTATTTGCCGTAAATGTTTTTAATCCAGAAAAACTAAAATCTAATCCTGGTCTATCCGTCATCGGACGCGGAAATTTATACCCTGCAGGCACGCCTTTTTGGGCTAATTTAGCTAACCGTGGACCACCCGGATAATCTAAACCCATTAGTTTGGCGGTCTTATCGAAAGCTTCGCCTGCAGCATCATCAAGAGATTCACCTAACACTTGATACCGGCCAATGCCTTCAACTTGTACTAGCATTGAATGGCCGCCAGACACTAATAAGGCTAAAAAAGGAAATTCTGGAGCGTTATCTTCCAGCATGGGCGCTAATAAATGCCCTTCCATATGATGTACACCGATTGCCGGCTTGTTCCACGCATAGGCCAACGAACGCCCCACACAAGCCCCAACAAGCAATGCACCCATTAACCCAGGCCCCTTGGTGTACGCCACACCATCGATATCATCTACACTCGAATTTGCTTCGGATAAAGCCTGTTTAATTAATGGCACAATTTTACGAACATGATCACGAGAGGCAAGCTCAGGCACAACACCACCGTAATCGGCGTGCAATTTAACTTGGCTATATAGCACATCTGACAACAGGCCCAATTTATCGTCATAGACTGCAACCCCAGTCTCGTCACAAGATGTCTCAATACCGATAACCCGCATAATCTCTCGTCTTCATTAAAAATATGGACGCTAATTCTACCCGTCTCAGCGTAAATACTCCAATGTTTCAGTATTTGATCTCAACTCGGGATTTGATCTCAACTCAGTATTTGAGATCCGCTCGGGATTTGAGATCAACAAACTGTTTTGAATGAGCTAACATTGACTATTTTGATCTCAAACTTGAATTTTAGGCTGATAACAAGACGAATTTATGCGTCAATAGCAAGTCTACAGCCAGTAGATTCAAGACCTCTATTGGCGCAAACGGCTGTATGATATGCATTTGTTATCTCCAGTGGCGACTATTTAAGCCAATAACGTTTTATAAAATCTTAAAAATGAAACTGTTACACCTTAGCTAAAGAGAAAATCAATCAGGGGTTTACAAATGGTCGTCGCTCGGTGTAAAATTCCGCACCATTTTGAATAGCCTTTGGTTTGAGCTAAATCACTAAAAATGTTTAGTCGATTTAGTCATCCAGCATAACTACACCTAAGGGGTGATGGCGTATGCCAATAATTAAAGTACGTGAAAACGAACCATTCGACGTAGCTCTTCGTCGTTTCAAGCGCTCTTGTGAAAAAGCTGGAATTCTAGCTGACGTGCGTGCTCGTGAATTCTACGAGAAGCCTACTACTGCCCGTAAGCGTGCAAAAGCAGCTGCAGTTAAGCGTCTAGCAAAGAAGCTTTCTCGCGAAAACGCACGTCGCGTACGTTTATATTAATCTCATTATGAACTTAACCGATCAGCTAAAAGACCAAATGAAAGATGCTATGCGTGCTAAAGAAAAAGTGCGCTTAGGAACAATTCGTATGGCGCTTTCTGCCATCAAGCAGATTGAAGTGGATACCCGCGAAACTCTGACTGATGAGCAGACAATAGCTGTATTAACCAAAATGGTAAAACAACGCCGAGATTCGATTGCTCAATATGAAGCCGCGAATCGTCCGGAGTTGGCCGCAGCAGAAGCAGAACAAATTCGAGTTATCGAAGACTTTTTGCCTACGCCGCTAACCGAAGATGAAGTTGCAGCGATTATCGATGCAACGATCATTGACGTTGGTGCGGCATCCATGGCGGATATGGGTAAAGTAATGGGAGCATTAAAATCTAAAGTTCAAGGCCGTGCAGATATGAGTGCCATTGGTACAATGATCCGCGCTAAATTGAAGTAATCAAGTTTTAATGTTGAATAAGCCGTGCACTTGCACGGCTTGTTTGTTTTAATCAGTTGATAAAGTAAATTCGAGAACAACAGCAATCAATGGCGATACCTCGTGATTTTATCAATGAGCTAATAGCTCGAATAGACATAGTCGATCTAATTGATCGTAAAGTCCCGTTGAAAAAAGCCGGTAAGAATCACTCGGCTTGCTGCCCTTTTCATAGCGAAAAATCACCCTCTTTTACCGTCAGCAGAGATAAACAGTTTTATCATTGTTTTGGTTGCGGTGTTCATGGCAATGCCATTGATTTTGTCATGGAATATGATCGACTAGAATTTATTGACGCCATTGAAGAGCTTGCAGGTCAACTTGGTCTTGCCGTACCACGGGAGCAAGGCACAGGGAAAAGACCCGACCAAGGATTAAGTCGCGATTTATATGAACTGATGGAAGAAGCCAATCTCTTCTATCAAAGCCAACTTAGGCAGCATACAGACAAACAAAAAGTTGTTGATTACCTAGAGTTCAGAGGTTTATCAAATGACGTTGTTGAACAATTTGGTATCGGGTTTGCCCCCGATGGTTGGGATGGTTTATTGGGTCGTTACCGGCAAAATTTGCCCGCCCAAGATAAATTACTGACAGCAGGCATGCTTATTGCCAATGATAGCGGTAAACGCTATGACCGTTTTCGCGACAGATTAATGTTCCCAATACGCGATCGTCGCGGTCGTGTTGTGGGATTTGGCGGTAGAGTTTTGGGTGACGGTACCCCAAAGTACTTGAATTCGCCAGAAACGCCCATATTTCATAAGGGTAATGAACTTTATGGTTTATATGAGTTAAAGCAAAAACACCGTGATCCACAGCATGTGTTAATTGTTGAAGGATATATGGATGTCGTCGCACTCGCCCAATTTGGGGTTGATTATGCGGTTGCATCTTTAGGGACTTCGACTACTGCTGAACAATTTCAGCTTTTAGTGCGTAGTGCAAAACAGGTGGTCTGTTGTTATGACGGCGACCGTGCAGGCCGCGAAGCTGCTTGGCGTGCACTCGAAACAGCATTGCCACTGTTAAAACCGGGTGATCAAGTCAAGTTTATGTTTCTACCGCAAGGTGAAGACCCAGACACTATGGTCCGCAAAATTGGTAAAGAAGCATTTGAAGCCTTAATGCAAAAAGCCATGTTACTACCCGAGTTTTTGTTTGACACATTAAGTGCTAACCACGGGACAGATAAAGGGGCATTAGCCAAGCAAGCAATCTCGCTAATTGAAAAGGTACAAGATACCGTCCTACAAAATTTATTGCTAGAAAATCTGGCACACAAGTTAGGCATGAACAGTGCCGATGACTTGAAAAAGAAGTTAGGTTTTTCTGCAAAACAGAAACCATTAAATGCGAAAGGCTTACAAGGTCGTGGCACGCCATTAAGATTGGCTATTGGCCTCCTGATCCAAAACCCAAGTTTAGGCTTTGGTTTGGCAAAACAGCCAGCACTAGATCGATTACAAATGACCGGCATAGAATTGCTAAATCATTTGTTAGATATAACTCGAGAGCAAACGTTAAACAGCGCACAACTACTTGAAATGCATAGAGAGCATCAGAAAAAAAGCACTCTAATTAAGCTAGCCCAATGGGAACATCAAGTGGCGGATGAAAACGTATTGCCAGAGTTTAAGCAAACCCTGATTTGGTTAAACAACCAATATATTGAACAACGATATCAGGAATTGAGTCTCAAACAGGCTTTAACGAAAGTTGAAAAAATGCAGCTAAAAAAGCTGATTTCGATAATGAAAGGCATAGCGAAGTAATACGCAATTTATTCGTCAAGAATGTGCGTACAAACATTGCCATGGACTAGCTAAGGTTAGCCCATACAGCTATAATTGACGATTTGCGCGCCACTTAGTAAAGCTAACTGGCCTATCGTTTTAACAGTTACCCAAAATTGGATGATATCTATGGATCACACTCCGCAGTCGCAACTTAAACTGTTGCTCGCTAAAGGTAAAGAGCAAGGTTACTTAACCTATGCAGAAGTGAACGACCACTTACCTGCAGACATGGTCGATTCCGATCAGATTGAAGATATTATCCAGATGATAAATGACATGGGTATCCGCGTTTTTGAACAAGCGCCAGATGCCGATGACATGATGATGTCGGAAGACAACACAGACGAAGATGCTGCAGAAGAAGCAGCGGCAGCTCTCGCAACCGTAGAAAGTGAGTTAGGCCGAACCACAGACCCTGTCCGCATGTACATGCGCGAAATGGGCACGGTAGAGCTACTTACCCGCGAAGGCGAAATTGTTATTGCTAAACGTATTGAAGAAGGTATTAACACTGTACAGAGTTCTGTCAGTGAATACCCTCAAGCGATCGCAATGATCTTAGAGCAATTCGATAAGTATGAAGCTGAAGAATTGCGCTTGTCTGATATTATCTCTGGATTTATCAATCCTGACGACGATGACGTCGCACCTACTGCCACCAATGTTGGTTCTGAATTGGCTGACAATAAAAAAGATGATGATGACGACGATGATGAAGAGGAAGAAGGCAACAAAGGGCCTGATCCTGAACAAGCCAAAGAAAAATTCACTCAACTCAGAGAAGCCTACGAAAAAAGCTTAGGTATTATTGCTGAAAAAGGCCGTGATCATCCTGAAGCGATAGGCTCATTATTTGTTATCGGTGAATTATTCAAAGAATTCCGCTTAATCCCTAAACAATTTGACCGTTTAGTCAAAAGCATGCGCAGCATGATGGATCGCGTACGAATTCAAGAACGGTTAGTCATTAAGCTTAGTGTTGAACAAGCTAAGATGCCAAAGAAAAACTTTATTAAAGCATTCACCGGCAATGAAACAAACTTAGATTGGTTTAACAAAGAAAAAGCAAGCACCAAGCCTTATGCTGAAGGTTTGCGGATGATCACCGATGACGTAACGCGTTGTGTGACAAAGTTGGGGGCTATTGAAGTCGAAACCGACTTAACCATCGCAGGCATTAAAGACATTAACCGTCGCATGTCTATCGGTGAAGCGAAAGCTCGTCGTGCGAAAAAAGAAATGGTTGAAGCTAACTTACGTTTGGTTATTTCTATTGCCAAAAAGTACACCAACCGTGGTTTACAGTTCTTGGATTTAATTCAAGAAGGTAACATTGGTTTGATGAAGGCCGTAGATAAGTTCGAATACCGTCGTGGTTATAAGTTTTCGACGTATGCAACGTGGTGGATCCGTCAGGCAATCACCCGTTCAATTGCTGACCAAGCACGTACTATTCGTATTCCAGTACACATGATCGAAACGATCAACAAGTTAAACCGTATTTCTCGTCAAATGCTTCAAGAAATGGGCCGAGAGCCGTCTCCTGAAGAATTAGCAGAACGTATGATGATGCCTGAAGATAAAATTCGTAAGGTACTGAAAATTGCTAAAGAGCCAATCTCAATGGAAACCCCAATCGGTGACGATGAAGATTCGCATCTGGGTGATTTTATCGAGGACACGACGCTGGAGTTACCACTAGACTCAGCAACTAGCGAAAGTCTTAAGAACGCCACACACGAAGTCTTAGCAGGCCTAACCGCTCGTGAAGCAAAAGTACTGCGTATGCGTTTTGGTATCGATATGAATACAGACCACACCTTAGAAGAAGTGGGTAAGCAATTTGATGTAACACGTGAACGTATTCGTCAAATTGAAGCCAAAGCGTTACGTAAGTTACGTCACCCTTCTCGCTCTGAAATATTAAAGTCTTTCCTAGACGAGTAAACTGACGGTTTAGTCTTCTATGATCATGAAAACCCAGCATATGCTGGGTTTTTTTATTTGCATACTAAGCTGCTAGTTGTAATTTTTTATCTAATACCAATTCTAATAATTATCTGGTCATTCAGCGGGAATTCTGCGCCTTCTAGGCAAGTAATAGGATTGTAGGCATAGTTGTTCTCGGCAACAGCTCCTGCGTTGCTCTATCTCCTGCATCCATGCAGTCGTACGTCAAAATCATATTAAGCAGTATAGAAGGTGCAGAAAACCGCCCTTGGGAGCCACTCAGGCTTTCCATTTTTTTGTTGCATTGTTTTATAAGGGAACAACCATTATTTCAACAATGCGCCTCAAACTGAAAAACCTGAGTGACTCTGATTGAGCACATTATTAATGGAACTGGTATAATTTACGCGGCACAATGACTTATCAGATTAAGCCTAAATGCTCATGCCTATGCCCATGCAAAGATATAGCCTTCACAACACTCTCTTGACGACATTTTAAAAAAACTATCCGCATTAGTTCATGTTGGTCAAAGCATGCCATCAATCAGATAGTCAAGTGACTTGAACGATGATATTTTAAAAAAACTATCCGCATTAGTTCATGTTGGTCAACACATGCCATCGATGAGATCGTCAAGTGACGTGAGCGATGATAATTCAATTGTTCCTGCAAACTTAAGATAAAAAAAGCCCACGCTATTGCGTGGGCTAATCAAGGATGAAATCAGCGGTTTATTGCTGTTTTCTGCTCGCGGCTTTATCAAGAAGCGTTAAGATGTTTTTATATGGAATACCCGAGTGCGTCGTTAAACCAACATCACAGGTTGCAGATACTGAGTAACCATGGGTACAACCTTTATCTTTGGTCTCTTCTTTTAAATGACGAAGTCCATGTTCATTAAGCTCAGGGTAATTCATACCGCGGTTGCCCGCCATACCACAACAACCTACATTCTCTGGCACCACTACTTCAGTGGCGCAAAGCTTGGCAAGTTCAGTTAATTTGCCTGCCATACCGAGCTTACGCGTGGTACAGGTTGGGTGAACAGCTACTTTTTCAACAACTTTGTTTATTTGCATACGGTCAACCATGAATTCAAAAGCAAACTCTTCAGGGCCATACATCTGCAAACGGCTATCACAAGCACGGCGCATCCGCTCAAGACAAGCAGTGGTTGCCACTAGGATAGGATACTCACCATTATTAGAGGCTTTTAACAACCACACCGAGAGTTCATCAGACTTACGGTCGGCCGCATCATCATGACCATAAGACTCCCAAGGTTGCCCACAGCATAAACCTTTGGTTTTCTCACCTAGAATTATCTCAATATTGGCCTTTTCAAATAGGCTCACGATGGTTTCGGGTAAAGAGCGCTGATCGTCATGTTTAGCACTAGTGCCCATCATGCGGTTCAAACATGCAGGGAAGTACACGGCTTTCATGTCACCATTGGTTTTGCGAGTTGGCAAGGCTTTGCCTCGTGTCGGCATCCCTTCAGTCCATAACGGCACCGGCATACCTGGCATAACTTTACGCACGATTTTGGTTATAGCGCCCATACCAGACTCGCCAATCACTTTACGGGTAATATCGGTGGCACCTAACGCAAATCGAGCGACCGATTCCATAGTGCCAAAACGATCGGCAGTGAAATCAGAAATTTTCTTATCCATATTGCTGGCCCCTTCGGCTCGCAATACCTTCATATATTTACCGGTATCAATCGCCATTGGACAACCGAGTTTACACAGGCCATCTGCAGCACAGGTGTCAATAGCAAAGTAAGGATAGTTCTTTTTCAGATCAGCCAAGACATCAGGCTCATTGCCCGTGGCTTCTAATGTTTTCATCACGCGCGCAACGGCGGTACGTTGGCGTGGAGATAGAGTTAAACCATGAGCCACACAATGCGGTTCACAAAATCCACACTCAATACATTTATCCACAATACTATGCACTGCTGGCATAGGCTTAAAGCCTTTAGCATGGCAAAGTGGGTCGTCATTAATGATGACGCCAGGGTTTAAAATACCGTTTGGATCAAGCGTATTCTTGACTCGCTTCATCAAGTCATAGACTGCTGTGCCCCATTCTTTTTCAACGAAGGCAGCCATACCAAATCCGGTGCCATGCTCTGCCTTAAGCGAGCCGTCATATCCCACAACAAGATCACACATCCCTTGCATAAAGCCTTCGAAACGATCCACTTCAGCTTTAGAGGAGAAGTCTTGTGCGAAGATAACGTGATAGTTACCTTCAAGTGCGTGACCATAAATCACCGCATCATCATAACCATGGGCAAAAGATAAGTTTTGTAAATCTATGGTTGCCTGCGGCAACACTTCAATTGGGAAGGCTATATCTTCGATAATACAAGACGTGCCGACCGGACGCATTGAACCTGCTAGCGGGAAAATCGCCTTACGAATAGCCCACATATTGGTAATTACAGCAGGATCTTGGGTGAACTCGACGTCATGATACAAACCATGTTTTGCCATAATCGCTGACATTTTAGCAACGTTGGCATCGATCTGCTTTTGGTTATCGCCAAAGGTCTCGAATAATACGGCCGTCACATCTTTGTGCACATTGTTTAAGAAGTCTGGTGTTTCATACTTAGACTGGGCAACAGCTTTCAGAGCGAAGTTATCTAACAACTCCGCCGCGTTGGTCTCTTTGAAGGCATCTCGTCGCAGCTCAACAATCGCCTCACAAGCACCGCGAAGTGAATCGAAATAAACCATAGACGACGCAGAGAATTTGTTTTTCACCACACTTTTCATGGTAATTTCTGATAAGAAGCCGAGCGCACCTTCCGAGCCAACCATCAAGTGTAAGATAATGTCGATAGGGTCTTGATGATCAACAAATGAATTCATACCAAAGCCAGTCACGTTTTTAATCGAGTACTTACGCTTGATACGACTAACTAATTCTTTATCAGCCATGATTTCGTCACGAATGGCTTCAATGCCTTTGATCATCTCAGGGTGATGTTTTTTAAACACTTGACGACTTTGCTTGCTTGCGGTGTCTAAAATCGAACCATCAGCAAATATAATTCGAGCAGAGTCAATTAATTGATAAGAGTTATGGTGCGTACCACAGTTCATACCAGAAGCATTATTAGCCACAATACCACCGGCCATCGCCGAGGCAATCGTGGCTGGATCGGGACCAAACTTCCATCCCAAAGGTGCCAGTGCACCATTAAGTCTAGAGCCAATCACTCCGGGCTGCATTTGTACCTTTTTGCCGCCCTCTAACACCTTAAAATTATTCCAATGAAGACCTGCGACCATCAGAACTGAATCAGAAATCGCCTGACCACAAAGCGCGGTACCTGCGGCTCTAAATGTCACAGGCGTAGAGCTCTGATAACATTGCGCCAAGACTTTTGACGCCTCAGCTTCATCTTTAGTGTGGACTACCATTTGTGGACGTTTTTGGTAGAAAGAAGCGTCTGTTCCCCATGCCACGCGGCGTATGTAATCGGTATTGACTCTTGAAGGCTCAAGGAGTTGGCCTAGCTTATCTGCAAGCACTTTCAAATTAGATTGCAACATGTGTGTATCCCCATTCATGTCATCTCTATGTGAACAGAGTCCTAGTAGACCCCATCTAAAAAACTTTATGCCGACTACGCATCAAACTTGATGACCTCGACATAACCAAGATGAGCTTTTGGTCAGACGTTCCCGCATGTTCATTTCTACTGATATCATGCAAGCATTTATTCCCACACTATTTAAGACCGCAAATCTACACTCGTGCTTGTGTTGTTGTTACCTTGATTTCAAGCTCAAGCCAATTTTTCGTCTAAAAACAATAAAAATAATTGTCACTTGCATCCATAACCATTCTCGCTATTAAGAAGACATTATTATGGGGCAGTACATGGGTTTACAGACTGACGCAATTACACCTTGACTACCTTTTTAACAGAGATAAACCCAAGATACTGCAAATACTTAAGACCTTAGTCTCAACCTTTAAATCAGCTCGAAATTTGCACGATTAACGTGAGCGCCACCCGCATCTTAAAACACCGTCGCCCCGCATGATCACAAAACTTAACAAAGCAAGCCCAAGTACACACATCGTCATCACAGAACATGCAAAAATATGCGTTACAGCACTACTTAATTGAAGGGGTATTGTTTTTTTTCGCAACATTGTGCCGATACGCTGGCATTGAGAATGGTTCGCATTTGGGACTGACTTTATAGACTCGCTCACACCCGAGATCCATAAGGAATGACATAATCCCTGACCCATTATTTTTCGACCAAAAAAAACCATTAGCCACAACTGTGATCAAAGTATTTATTTCATCTTAAACTGCGACCAATATCTGCCAGAATTTTATTTGATATTTAGTTGCACTGATTAACAGATAACCAGTTGAATCATTTCAACAGAATTCTTGCAAAATCAGAGGTGACAACCACAAATAAACTTCGTATACTGCACACGCTTTCGATAGTGACGACTATCTTAAGTCGGCCCCTTAGCTCAGTTGGTTAGAGCATACGACTCATAATCGTCAGGTCCTGTGTTCGAGTCACAGAGGGGCCACCAATACAGATAGGCCGTAGTAGGTTAGTACCTACTACGGCTTTTTCGTATCTGGAGTTCTGTGTAGCAAATATGTAGCAAATTTACCTACTCACACTAGCTTGTGGAAAGTGAATCAACTCCCATATCTCAACACGACAAAGCAGCCGATAGTGACAGAACTCTAAAGAGGACGCACTGCGCGCTCTGCCTCCATGCAGATTAGATCAGAAGTTCATTACTTATGCTGTGTATCTATTTTTCTGACTACCCCCCAAAATATTACAATCTAAATACTAAACCAAAGCACTTCCAGACGACAAATTCATATAAAAAATGACATAACTTATTAATATAGCTTGAATAACCAATCTGATG
This sequence comes from Shewanella psychromarinicola, assembly GCF_003855155.1. Taxonomy (NCBI): domain Bacteria; kingdom Pseudomonadati; phylum Pseudomonadota; class Gammaproteobacteria; order Alteromonadales; family Shewanellaceae; genus Shewanella; species Shewanella psychromarinicola. Next base: position 2,273,502 of record NZ_CP034073.1, on the reverse strand, counting down.
CTATCAAGATGGATAATAGATGAGGATAGAATATTTCTGTCTGAAATTTGTTAATTTTTGGGGAGGAAGCCTTGGGGGTTTTCAACTATATATATTCGAATAAACCATCAGCGCTTTCTGAGCTGTCTAAGGAGGAATACAATAGTTTATTAGTTGATATTTGTCCTAAGAAAGCAGAAAGAGCGTTTGAGAAAGCTTGGGCAACGAGAAATTTTGAGATTGAAATGTATTGGAAACGAGCCACTTATTTTTGGGCATTTATCGCCAGTACATTCGTAGGCTATTTTGCATTAATTTCATCTGATAACTATATAAAGCCAGATTCGTTCAACCATGTAGAAGTCTATTTCCTAATCTGTATTGGCTTCGTTCTGTCTTTAGCATGGCATCTTACCAATATTGGCAGCAAGTCTTGGCAACGGCATTGGGAGGTACATGTGGACCTTCTAGAAGATGCATTTACTGGCCCACTCTATAAGACGGTTTATCCTCAGCAAACTTTTTCAGTATCTAAAATTAACGAAATCGTAAGTCTGGTATTTGTATTGATTTGGTTTCTTATAGGGCTCAAATATTTAATTGAACAAAATTTAATACGGTCTTTTGGCGAAAGTTTTACTATAAATTGGTTTGTGCTAGCTAGCACGACAATATCTTTATTTGTTGTAATTGCGATGCTATTTGGTCATGGTCGCGGACGCTTTGGCTCTAGACCTATCACGATGTATAAGCGCGAAGTAAGCTATTCACCCTCAATAAAAGTCTAACAACTCAATTATGAAATTTTATGGATACTAGCTCTGAGTAAAAGGAACCCGTAGCAATGTCTGAAAATATGGCTCAAAAGCAAGTCGTAAATGACCTTATAACTTTCAAACAAGGTCAAGATTCGCTGTTCAGTGAATCTGATGTGCTTGAGGATAGACTTGAGAAAATCAGAAGTAAGATGTCTGATCTTACTAACATTAAAAATCTTCATTTTCTCTTAGGGGCTGGCGCGAGTGCAGATGCCATACCAGCAATGGAGCCGCTGATAAAAGAAGTTGAGGGAAGGGTAAATAGTCTTGATACGGAAGCTAGTATAGCGGCAGATGAATGTAGTTTTAGTCATCAATCACTAAAAGATGGATTTCAGAATATTAAGAGGCACTCACCTAAAAATCTTGAGAACATATTGGGAACGCTGTACTCAAAGCGCTCCTATTTAAAAGGGGTTGGGGAAAATGATGACATTAATGATTACTTAATCAATCTAATCGAGTCCCAGATATATATATCCATTAACATTGACTGTAATGCAAGTGGCGCTGATAAATCATTCAGTTTATATAAAAAACTCTATCAAAAGCTCTCGTTGAGAAACAAGGACCTTGCTAGAGTGAATGTATTTACCACTAATAATGATCTATTAAGCGAAACAGCCCTTGGCTTTCTGAACATAAACTACAACAATGGTTTTAGTAGTGGGCTATCTCGTTCCTTTAATCCCGCTCGTTTTTCTTACACATTTTCCCGTAAGATTGACTCTGGTATGGAGAAGTATGAACCACTAGAGAATATGGTTTATCTCTACAAACTACATGGTTCGATTAGTTGGGTTGAGTCTGATGATAACTCCTTTTTCAATATCAAGGAGATCGATGTTGCCCCATGTCAGACACCTCCTAAAAATAACGTCCTTATCTACCCTACCCCCTTAAAACAAAACAAAAGTTTAGGTTCACCTTATGCTGATTTGATTCGGGAGTTTCAAACCAAGTTATTACTCCAACATGGGGTCTTAATTGTAATTGGCTATAGCTTTAGCGATGAGCACATTAACAATGCTATTTATGCAGCACTCGCATCGAATCCAAGTTTAAGCGTAGTTATTTTTGGAAATTATTCCCCTTCAGAAAACCTCACAAAACTAACTGATAGGCGTATCTACCAAATCTATGGAGAGTTTGAACCAACGATTAAAGAAGAAGCAAAAGCCATAAAGATCCATTACTTTGACTACATCGTTAACAAGCTGATACCTGATCTAGATAAGGGCCGGGACAGCGACTTGCTTGAGGACTTTATTCGGTCACTTAAGCTAGCAAGAGGTGATAAATGAGAATTGGAACAATCACCTCAGTTAACTTTAACCAATTTAAAGTTAGGGTCTCAACTGAAGTTCGGGGCAACTCAGTTAACCTTGCTGGTGTTATCTACTATTTCGGTAACATTGGTAGTTATCTAAAAACTACCAACTCGATTGGTGAACAGCTTATCTGTGAAGTAGTTTCTATTTTTGATACTGACATGCAAGTTAATAGCGCTGCTTATGACGTTGACAGCACTAGAGAGGTACTCCTGAAGCCTATCGGCACTATTTCGAGGAAAGGCCTGTTTAATCTTGGGGTCGGAATATTTCCCGCTATATACAGTGAAGTAAATATAGTAACGTTTGAAGATATGGAGTTGATACTTCAAACCAGTAGAAACAATGAACTGTGTGATAAAATTCACCAAAGCTTTTATTTGGGGGAGAGCAAGAACTTAATTAATTACCCAATCGATATATCTATCAATTCGTTTTTCAATATCCATTCAGCTGTACTAGGCAACTCAGGCAGCGGCAAGTCGAATACTATTGCTCATATCATTCAGGAAATCCATAAGAAAAAAGACAACTCAGCAATCGGATCTAGGATTTTGATTTTTGATGTGAATGGCGAGTATCGAAATGCGTTTGAACATCATGACAAATGCCCAAATTTAAGTGTACGATTTCTTAAGCCAAATATTGAAACTGTCGAAGATGGTTATGAACCTTTTTTTCTTCCTCACTTCCTGATGAATATTGACGAATGGAGTGCCTTCTTGATGGCAACGGATGCCACTCAGCGTCCTTTCTGGGATAGGGTGCTACAAGAAAGCTATAAATTCTACATGATCTCAACGCGAGCAGGGGATGAGCGTCAAAAGTTAATCAACTACCTGAGATTTAAAATTTGCAATTTACTCCAAACCCTTCACTCACAAGGTGATAGCGAAACAGCGATCATTACTGCAGCAAAGAGTATAATCTACGGAATTTCGGAGCTAATTAAACTTGATGAGGCTTTAGAGGCTGCTTGCCGAGAAGAAGGTATTTTTGAAGACCTTCGAGAATTATTTACGAGTTGCACTATTTCATTTGGTGAAAATAAGGACAAGCTTAGGAAGGCTCTCCAAACAGTTCGAACAAAAGTTAACGATGATGATGTACGTGAGGTTATGGATTATAGAGCTACTACTGAGGAGTTCTTCGACTACCGTTTCCTAAAGCAAGCGGCAAATATGGCTCTACTTGAGGAGGATGCTAAAGGTAACGGTCGAATCAGAGAATACACATCCACAATGATGACTCGACTGGATTTTTTCCTTGATAACGATAATTGCTTATTCATGAGAAAAAACCCTCCAAATGTTAGGAAGATAGAGGATTACCTTGATTGGCTTTGGCAGTCAAAATGTGCCGTCCCTTCACAGACGAACATGGTTATTATTGATACGAGTGAACTTTCCAGAGATGCACTTGAAACGTTAACTTCTGTGACATCTAGACTGCATTTTTCTTACCGGAAAAAGCTTAAAGGTTCAGAAAGGCGTGAGAAACCAATCCATCTGGTCTTGGATGAAGCCCATCGCTATATTAAAAAAGATTCAAAGTATCTTCTGAGAGAGAACATTTTTGAACAGATAGCTCGAGAAGGTCGTAAGTACGCACTGTATTTATTGATATCTTCACAGCGCCCATCTGAACTATCTGGAACCGTATTATCACAGTGCTCTAACTTCATTGTTCACCGCATTCAGAACGAAGTGGATATGAACTATGTTTATTCGATACTACCTTATTTCTCAGATGATTTTGCTAACAAAATTAAACAGTCAGTACCTGGTGAGGCACTAGTCTTTGGTAACTGTGTAGCCATGCCTTTACACGTCCGTATTAAACAAGCATCACCTGAACCAAATAGTGAAAACTGTAAAGTGCATGAGGAATGGTTTAAAACCTTTCCGCCACTTCCCCCACCTCTTCCACAGTTTTAAGTAGCTTGACACCGAGGTTTTAATCAAGTCAAAAGTTAGCTCAGATAACTTTGCCGTATCTGAGCTAACTTTTGTAGCGAATCAAACAGGGTCTTATGTCCTCTGAAAAATTAATTCATGCCCCCCATCGAAGAAAACCAAGTTGTGTGCAACTTGGTTTGATTGAAGCGTTTAGTACAGTTATTTACAGAACTCCAAGTAAAAGCATCTTTGCCATTCTGGCAAGCGACTAGCAAAAGATTAAAGAGAGGTTTCGGGTACTTTCTATTCGAGCTATAGATTCGTGATATAGCCTAGTTTCTGGCTAAAACTGCAGATGAGAGATGTTCTTTTTATAGATTAAGCTTTCAGCACTTAGGGCTAAGACTTCTCTGCTCATTTTGATTTAGGTTTAGAGCCTAACCAAGAGATATTAAGCCTTCTCTATCCTCCATTGGTAGAGCCTGGTGACAATGGTTTTTCCTGCAAACCATAAACCTTTCACTTTACTAATAAGCTCACCGTCATAATAACTCTGGTAACACTCACCCGTTTCCTCATCAATATTCAGTTCGTAATGCAATTTAATCGGCCTATCCTTAAGTTTGGTCGAGATCCCTCCCATAACCGTTGTGTAGCCTTGCCAATCGCTGTTATCTGCGGCAAAACGTGCTTGTTCTAGCACAGAGATTTGGTTTTCCTTATCTGTCTTAAATAGCTTTGTACGGATTCTTCTAAGCTCACGCCACACAGAGACACTAGCACCGCCTATTTGCTGGAACTGGCGAATACACCAACAAGAAGCCCAAGCATCAATACGTTGAGCAACAAGCAGTGAGTCATTGCCGAATTTATCTTCTCCTAAGCCTTCACCATCAATATTTTTAACTATGTACTTCAGGATATAGCCTGTAGTAGAGCCTTTAGCGGGGTCGATTTTCTTAAAGTCACAACGGTTATCTAAAGCGCCCTTTTCGTCACCATCAACCTCTAAAGCATACTGACGAATGATACTCTGCATATCTTCGAGTTTTTCACCTTCAATAAAAAACAACATGTGCCAATGAGGTGTGCCGTCATGTTGCGGTTCAACCACACGAAATCCATAAGGACTGATGTTTTGTCGATTAAATTCTGCCCGTGTTTTTTGCCACTGGTGGTTTAAGTACCCGTTAGCTTCATCAGGCATTAACCCTTGCCATTTCGGATTAGGCGCGCCAGATTTAGAAAAGGCTCGATGATATTTAGACGGGCAAGTGATCGTAATGAACAACGCCTCATGCCCCTCCTCTTTTGCAAGGTTTTCAAAACCTCTAGCACGACAAATCAGTTCATCTTTTCTGATTTTTGGATTAGAGACATTTAAGTCTGAAACGTCCTTTAAAGAGTAGCGTTGACCAAGCTCGTTAATGATAAAGCTAGAACTCATTAACTCATCATTTCTCAACCGTTGAGCAATGCGGTTTTTAGTCGTTATGTTACTGGCATAAACCTGCCTTTTGCTATTAACAAAGTTTAGGTGTATTGCCGCTTTTTCATTTGCCTGAGTTATCAGCTTGCGAAACTTGCGTAACCACCAGCGATTATCGGCATAGCGTTTAATGCAACCTGAAAGCTTACCTGTTTTGCTTGGCTTAACAGGCAAAATATTAAACGTTGCTACATAGCGAGATAAATACTCATACGCTACTTTTTGCTTATCTGTAGGCATCTCGCCAATTGAACGAACCGAATCGACTCGGTTAATTTCGGGGCTAGTTTCGGGAATAGTTAGGTTTAATGCGGGATTAGCGAGATCACTTCCCGAACTGGTTTCGGGAATAACTCGGTTAAATTCGGGATTAGCTAGGCCAATTACCGAAATAGTTTCGGTAGTCACTCGGTCAAATTCGGAATTAGCTAGGTCAATTCCCGAACTGATTTCGGTAATAACTCGGGCAAATTCGGGATTAGCTAGGTCACTTCCCGAACTGATTTCGGTAATAGCTCGGTTAAATTCGGGATTAGCTAGGTCAATTCCCGAAATAGTTTCGGTAGTCACTCGGTCAAATTCGGAATTAGCTAGGTCAATTCCCGAACTGATTTCGGTAATCACTCGGTCAAATTCGGAATTAGCTAGGTCAATTCCCGAAATGGTTTCGGTAATAACTCGGTCAAATTCGGGATTAGCTAGGTCACTTCCCGAACTGGTTTCGGTAATAGCTCGGTTAAATTCGGGATTAGCTAGGCCACTTCCCGAACTGGTTTCGGTAATAGTTCGGTTTGGTTCGGGATCTACGGTAGGAAATTCGTTAACGGGTACATTCCCATTAACGGGTACACCTTCGCTAATGAGTACATCCCCGTTAATGGGTAAATTATCATGAAGGCGGATAAATTCAATTGCTTTGGGGTCGATAGCAATTCTTCTGCAATAGTCAGCACATGCTTTTGCTTTGATATTAATGTCATCATCGAAACAGAAAAACATGTGAGTTAATTTTTTGGGCAGTAATTTATAGAGCATGGTACTGGTATCTAAAATATGCCTGTTACGTTCGTAGGCACTAGGCTTATCAAAAGCCTCTTTAAGAATCGTACTTTGAATCAATTTAGAAAATGGCGATAATTTTGCGGTGATAAACCGACCATCAGCATTATCAACGCGAGAGAGATAAGGCGATAGAATGTCATCATTACCATTCATCGCCTTTACGATGATTTTTTCTCTACAATAGCTCAAGCTAAGAGGCTCCTAGCCTGAACAAAGTTGCACATGCTCGACCCTCTTCGGTCACGTAATAACGCTGATATTTTATTCCAAAGGGGTAAATTATGTCACTGGTAACCAGATCTGCATCTATAAGCCTTTGGAGTGTTCTAGTATCGAACTTATAACGCTCTCCTTGTTTATTCACATACTGCTCAAGACCGTTCATTTGTCGGTAGGAGTAACCAAGTTCCCGACAAATTTCAAAATGAGTACCTGTTAACGATAACCAGATTAAAAAACGCTTCTGCTCTCTTGTTAGCTTAGGCATGTTTACCACCTACGGCACACTGCTGCCCTAAGTGTTCCATACGGTAGAAGCCATCAAGCCATTGGTCTAAATCTTCCTTTAGGTAACGAACCGCACGACCGATTTTAATAAATGGTGGAGCTGGGGTTCTGTTCTCGCGATTTCCTTCCATACGTGATTGACGAAGGAAAGAGCGACTCATACCGATATATTCAGCTGTTTCTATTTCTGATAGTGCGCGTTTGGTTTCTGCTGTTGGTATTGCTGTTGGTATTGCTGTTGGCATGTGTGCCTCCATGTACGTTTAAGTGCATGGAGGACAATAAAAGGCGTTTTGAGTCCTAGGAGTCCTTCTAGGAGTGCTAGGACTAAGTTTTTTTCAATTCCCTAATTAAATTATAAAAGCTCTTTTTCTTCATCTGCTTAAGCTCTGACCTTGTGTCAAACCAGTACAATATGTCATTGCCGATTTCATCTATAATCTCATCAGTATCAAACAATCTAGGCTCATTCAAAATGTCTTCACCTAGCTTATTCCAAACCTGATTTGCTTGCGCATCAGGGTATTGCTTAAGCATCGTCTGCAATAAAAGGTCTATAGGGCGGCTATTTTTTTGAGTTGAATTCACGAGCTGTTTTGGCTCATCATCTTCTAAATTGCTCATAATATTGCGCGAAAAATAGCTATTAGCTTTCTTAAGCTCATCTGAAGTGATGCAGGCATCGTCTAGCGTAAAGCTTTGGCTATGATGAAATAACTCTGTCTTAATAGGTTTTGGAGGCTCATAGGGCGTTGATGTATCCCTGCTACTTGCTATGCCCTTACACATGTTTTCAAACTCTTTTAACATGCTTGTACGCTCTTGAGGGTAAAAGTAAAAAGGCATATATTCGAAGGGGATCTTATCAAAAGGAGTCGCTAACCACTTTTCAATAACGGTATTTGGCATTTCAACAGTGAACGGATAGACGGTCGAATAATGGGCCATTTTGTTTTGTTGTAATATGGTCGAACTGCCCACATATATTTTGCTGTTTTCAAACAGTTCAACTTGTTGATTTTGCGTCATCGAAATAAGCCCTGCATACTTCGCTTGGCCAAAACAACTAAACTTGCCCTTTACCCAACCGCCAATAAGCACATATGTTGATTTGCAGTATAAGCAAAATGATACTTCGGTATCTGTATTTAAATACTGAATATCCGCATCAGACAATCCACAAGTTTCATTCAATTCTGATAATCGATAATATGCTTTCAAGTCATTCCCTTACTTGTATTAACCAATCAAGTTTACCGCTGCCGCTTTATGTTCTGGTGCTAAATGAGCATACCTTAAAGTCATTGTCATATCAGCATGGCCAAGTAACTCTCTCACCGTGTTTAGATCAACACTCTTCATCACTAATTGACTTGCAAAGTGATGCCTTAAATCATGAAAATGAAAGTCCTGTAACTCTGCATCAGCAACTACCTTAGAAAAACCTTTTTTAAAATCGGTTAGCGCCTTCCCTTCACTGCCTTCAAATACAAAAGCTGTAAACGGGTTTTGCTCACGCCACTTGGTAAGCACATTGAAAGCGGCTTTGTTTAGAGGGATATGTCTAGTTTTACCAGACTTTGCCGATTCCCCCTTAATCGTTAACACTTTTACTGGAAAATCTATGTTCGACCACTTGAGCGATAAGATCTCCCCTCTTCGCATACCTGTATTCATCGCAAGGATTACTATTGGCTCGATGTGATCTGCATAAGTATGGTGACTAAGAGATGGTTGCTGAGGATAGCCGCGCTTTAACCTGTGTTCATTAGCACTCAAACGCTTTGACTTTATTAGCTTGTCACGTTCGGTCAGGGTGCTTAACAGGGCTTGCTCTTCTAATGGCGTTAAATATCGAGTTCTGTTGTTATCGAGCTTATAAGCCTTCACTTTGCCTAATTCATGAGAGTCTATGACTCCCCACTCAACAGCTCGACTCAAAGCCCCTTTTAATGTGTTCACATTATAGTTAATCGTTGCTTCAGCTTTTTTTAGCTTTTTGGCTTTAGAGCGCCATTGCTCAATGTGCCAAGCCGAAATCTCTGATAACTGCATATCAGCGAGTTCTTTAAAATTGTTGAGTAAAACACTTTTAATTTGGTCTGCTGTTCGAGTGCTGTTGGCGATGAGCCAAGGGTGATATTTATCTTCGACATAGGTTGAAAACTTGTTAAACTTCTTGGCTAGCTCTTTTGCTTTGGCGACTTTTTTGTCTGACTGAACATTAATACCCGATGCGACTTTACCAGCTTGTGATTTTGCCATATCACGAGCCTGAGTTGGGGTGATTGAACTCCCCTTACCCAAAAGGTAATTTACTTGCTTTCCATTGTGACGGTAGAAGAGGTAATACGAAATCCCCCCCTTTGCTGAAATTCGAGCATGGAAGCCCTTTATCTCAGTATCGTTCAACCGTTTATCGTCAACAGTTAAACTCTTTACCGATGTCACATTAATCTTTGATGAGATAGCCATTACACTTCCTGTGTAGCAAATATGTAGCAGATTGAAAGTATAACCAAGATATGCAATGAATTACAATGAACAAAGGACGTAAAATTAAATAACTTTAAATCAGATGGTTACACATCAAAAATAGCACGTTAAAGTACATTGCGGTTCACTGGAGTTTAGCGAGAAATCAGACTCATAATCGTCAGGTCCCCAGTTCGAGTCTGGGAGGGGCCACCAATTAGAAAACAAAAAAGCCCATTGAAAAATGGGCTTTTTTGTGTCTGAAATTCGTTGTAACTCCGCTTTATTCATTCAGCCTATACGCAGGGTCTTGCTCTAAATGTGCTTGTGCAAGAGTAATAGCTTGCACCGCGCGGGAATTAAATTCCCGTTGATATAAGGTATATACCACGAATAAACTGGCAAAAATCAACATCCCGGGATGCATAAACCAACACAATGCTGCCATAGAATAATAATAAGAACGTAAGCCATAGTTATATGAGTGAGCAGCTTGATCTTGTACGACCGCCATTTGCCTTGCATAGCCGAGCATATTTTTATCGGTACCGGTTTTATCCAGTGGCGCAGCACCAATCATAATATTAACAAAACCATATTGACGCATGGACCAAGTAAATTGGAAAAAAGCCAACACAAAAATCCCAGCTAAAAGAGCCAGTTTGACTTGTACCAGAGCATGGTTAGGTGATGCAGTAAAGGGAATAGAACCAATAACAATTTCAAGCTTTTCAACTTGAGAAAAAAGCGTTAATACCCCGGCAAGTATCAGTAAGGTTGTAGAAGCAAAAAAGGCAATGTTGCGTTCTAAATTAGCTAATAACGCCGCTTCAGCCACGCGTATTTCTTTGGCAATCACCTGTGACATCCAATGAATACGTTGTTGATGCATCACTCGCGCTATGCAATTGGTGGTTTTTGCTTTACGACGAGCAAAACTGGTATAGCCTAACCAACTGACTAAAAATACCGTTAAAGCCAGCGCATCTAACCATGAAATCACCATGCTGATTCACCTATGTAAGAAGAAAAATAGATAGATTATGCATCAGTTATCATCAGGCTCAAATCAGTTTGTTATCTAAAGAGCCAAATAACTAAATAGCTAACTCGTTAAAATGGACTTGGACAAACAGCATTAATCCTTTGTTCCGTCATAGGATGGGTAAACGATAATTCATTGGCATGTAACATCAATCTGCTCGACATCTGCTGCGAATGTTCATTATGGTACAAATCACAACCTAAAATAGGATGACCAATTTGCTGACTGTGTAAACGTAATTGATGGGTTCGCCCTGTGATTGGGGTAAATGTCACCCGCGTCGATAATCCTTGTTGATGTCGCTCAATAACCTGGTATTGACTGTGAGCCGGTTTGCCGCTGTCGTGGCAAATTTTCATTAACGGGAAATGATCACTGTCTTTGGCTATTGGTAATTCAATATCACCGCAATCATTAAGCAAGTCACCATATAACACTGCGGTATAGCTTTTGGTAATAGTGCGCTGCTGAAACTGCTTAGTTAATAATCCATTGACCACTTTATTGAGTGCCACCAGCATGATGCCAGAGGTGCCGAAGTCGAGTCGGTGCACTAACGTTGCCGAGGGGTGATCTTGCACTAAACGGTAGTGTACAGAATCCTTGTTTAATGGATTTTTACCTGAGAGACTCAATAATCCTGTCGGCTTATTGATCAGCAGTAGATGTTCATCTTGGTATAATACTTCAATGATCCCATCGCAGGGAGGAGCAATAAATTCGGCCATAATGTCTTCGTAATAACTATCTAAGCCAAGATGATAATAGAAAAGGTGGCCTATAAGCCACCTTTGATACTATTCTCCCACTCTGGCAGCCTCAATAGCTGCGTTTAACGCTAATAGGTTAGTCTGCTCAGCAATAGCACTAATCTCCTCTACAATACGGCTAATATTGGCGCTGCTGTGGGATACCATGCCCACAGCTTATTGAGCTTGAGCCGAATCAGTCGACATACCTTCAACAAACACCATGGCTTGGCTTAAACGCGTCTGACCTCTGTCACATTGACCATCATTGACCCTGTTTCCATTACTGTTTTTATTACTGTTTCCATTGCCGTTTCCATCACAGTTTGCTTAGAGGCTTTAGCCACTTCAAGCGCGGTGGCACTCATTTGATTGACCGCGGTGACGCCACTTTTAATTTCGCCATATTGTCGATTAAAACTCTCACGAGTATGTTTGGCAATATCTGCCGACCTAATGCTTTGTGGTCGTGAACGATCGCCAACAACCCTCAATATTCAACCAAACCATGGATTAAAAAAAATCCCGCTTAATGCGGGATGTTATCGAAACGACTAGATCAGGATAAATTTAATTGAAGACACTATTAAATGTCGCATCCATAATGGCAAGCCCAGCATGGATTTGCTCATCAGGAGCCGTTAACGGTACCAATACGCGGATAACGTTACCGTAAGTGCCGCAAGACAGTAAAATCAGTCCACGGTTACGGGCTTCGGCTAAAATCTTAGCACTGTACTGAGGCGCAGGCTCACCATCTTCCATCAACTCGACAGCAATCATCGCACCTAATCCACGCACTTCAGCAATCTGCGAGTATTTAGCCTGCATATCGCCTAAAACAGACTTCAACATGGCACCAACATCATTGGCTCTGGCAAGCAATTGCTCTTCTTCAAACACTTCGATCACCGCTAATGCAGCAGCGCAAGCAATAGGACTACCACCATAAGTGCCACCTAAACCACCGGCAGTGACGGCATCCATCACTTCGGCTTTACCGGTAATACCAGACAGTGGGAAACCACCGGCAATCGACTTAGCAAACGTAGTAATATCTGCAGCAACGCCCATTTGCTCCATGGCAAAAAAGGTACCTGTACGTCCCGCGCCGGTTTGGACTTCATCGGCAATCAATACAATGCCATGGTTGTCGCACAATTGACGTAAGCGTTTCATAAATGATGGTGTAACCGCGTAAAAACCACCCTCACCTTGCACCGGTTCTAAAATAATGGCGGCGATGTCTGCAGGCTCTGCATCATTTTTAAAAATGCGTTCAATTGATGCCATCGAATCATCTTCAGACACGCCATGCATTTCACATGGAAACTCAGCCCGAAACACATTAGCAGACATCAAGCCCATGCCTTTACTATAAGGTGCCACTTTGCCGGTTAATGCTAGCGCAGCGATGGTTCGACCATGATAACCCGAAGTAAACGCAATAACGCCTGCACGTTTAGTATAAGCACGAGCGACTTTAACCGCGTTTTCAACCGCTTCTGAACCACTGGTAAATAGGGCCGTTTTTTTAGCAAAATCACCCGGCACTAAATGGTTAAGTTTTTCACATACGCTAATGTAACTTTCGTAACCCAAAACCATAAAACAAGTATGTGAAAATGCATCTAACTGTGCTGCCACAGCCGCTTTAACTTTAGGATGCAAATGGCCAGTATTAAGTACCGCAATACCACCGGCAAAATCAATATATTCACGACCTTCAACATCCCATACTGTGGCGTTTTGAGCACGTTCAGTAAAGATTGGGTGAATTTGCCCTACACCTTGTGCCACTGCCGCTTGGCGCCGTGCCATTAGTCCATCATTTGTTTTAGTCATAGCCTGCTCTCTTAAACTGACATGCAGATATATTTCATTTCAAGGTACTCTTCGATACCAAACTTAGACCCTTCGCGGCCTAATCCAGATGATTTAATGCCGCCAAAAGGCGCCACTTCTGTCGAGATCAATCCGGTGTTAACCCCCACCATGCCGTATTCCAAAGCTTCAGCGACCTTGTACACTAGCGAAATATCACGGCCATAAAAATACGCCGCTAAGCCAAATTCAGTGTCATTAGCCTGCTTAATCACATCATCCACTTCATCAAACTTAAACAAGGGGGCCAACGGACCAAAGGTTTCTTCGGTTGCCACTAACATCTCACGATTCACGCCCGTTAATATGGTCGGCTCGAAGAAATAGCCACCTAAAGCATGAGGTTTGCCACCGGCAATAATCTGCGCGCCTTTTGCTACTGCATCATCTAAATGACGCTGCACCTTTGCCACTGCATCTGCGTTAATTAATGGCCCTGTTGTCACGCCAGCGTCAGTACCTAAACCTACTTTGAGCTGAGTCACCGCCACGGCCAAACGTTTAGCAAACTCATCATAAACGCCCGCTTGCACATAAATGCGATTAGCACAGACACAGGTTTGACCGGCATTGCGATATTTGGCGATCATTGCGCCTTCAACAGCGGCATTTATATCGGCATCGTTGAACACAATAAATGGCGCATTACCACCCAGTTCAAGTGACAATTTCTTTAACGTAGGAGCGCATTGCTCCATCAGTTTAATGCCTACTGGCGTTGAGCCCGTAAACGACAACTTACGCACAATAGGGCTTTCACACATGGCTTTACCAATGGCGATTGAGTCACCGGTCACCACGCTCAATACACCGGCAGGAATACCAGCACGTTCAGCTAGTTCGGCTAAAGCCAGTGCAGTAAACGGCGTTTGTGGCGCAGGTTTCACGACCATAGTACAACCCGCCGCCAACGCTGGAGCCGCTTTACGGGTAATCATTGCCGCAGGAAAGTTCCATGGTGTAATTGCCGCGGTAACCCCTACAGGTTGTTTGATCACCGTAATGCGTTTATCCGCTTGATGCCCAGGGATCGTCACGCCATAAATGCGTTTGGCTTCTTCTGCAAACCATTCAATAAAGGATGCTGCGTAACCCACTTCACCTTTGGCTTCAGCAAGCGGTTTACCTTGCTCTGTGGTCATCAACAACGCTAAGTCATCGCTATGTTGATGGATTAACTCAAACCAACGACGCAACTTTTGGCCACGATCCTTAGCCGTTAATGCACGCCAGGCAGGGAGTGCTGCTTGTGCAGCATCGATTGCCGCAAGCGTTTCAGCACTGCCCATCACTGGGACATGGCCAATGACTTCATGGGTTGCTGGATTGGCTATCGCAATAGTTTGGCCATTATCGGCATTACGCCATTGCCCATTAATGTAGCACTGTTGACGTAATAAACTTGGATCGTTCAATTCCACAATATTCTCCTAAACTGACTCGCTGTACTCAACCTATTCGTACTCTATCTACCCGCACTCGACGTAGGTTAAATACCAAATTTATCTCTAAGGGTGTAATACCACGCACCTAGCGCACTAAATGGCACTCGTAGTGCATGTCCACCCGGGAAAGGGTAATGAGGTAACGCCGCAAAGGCATCAAACCGTGTGGCCTGGCCATTGAGCATTTCGGCTATGAGCTTACCCGCTAAATGAGTATAGGTAACACCATGACCGCTACAACCTTGGGAGTAATAAATATTGTCACCAATGCGGCCCACTTGGGGAAGGCGCGACAAGGTCATTAAAAAGTTACCGGTCCACGCATAATCAACCTTAACCCCTTTCAATTGCGGGAAGGTCTTTAATAACTTAGGCATAATCAAGGCTTCAATGTTGGCCGGATCGCGAGCACCATAAACCACGCCACCACCAAAAATAAGGCGTTTATCACCAGTAAGTCGGTAATAATCTAATAGGTAGTTACAGTCTTCAACGCAATAATCTTGCGGCAGTAGACTCGCCGCCATTTCATCGGATAATGGCTCAGTGGTAATCACTTGAGTGCCACAAGGCATGGATTTAGCTTGTAGCTCTGGCAATAATTTACCTAAATACGCATTACCAGCAACCACCACATATTTACAGTTAACTTGGCCTTGTGCTGTGTGTACAACCGGCGATGCACCGTCATCCACTTTAATGACCGCTGAATCTTCAAAAATTAGTCCACCGAGGGATTCCACTGCACGGGCTTCACCTAAAGCAAGGTTTAGCGGGTGAATATGTCCACCGCTTCTATCGAGTAAACCACCGACATAAATATCAGTATTGACTACGTTGCGAATGCCATCTTGGTCGAGTAACTCCAATTGGTTGTTATGACCATGAGCTTCCCACAATGATTTTTGACTCTGCAAATGGCCCATTTGCTTGGCATTCATGGCGGCAAAAACACCACCGTCTTTTAAGTCGCAATCAATGTTGTATTTGGCAATACGGTCACGGATAATCTGACCACCTTCGAACGCCATTTGACCAAATAACTTAGCTTGCTCTTTGCCGACAACGCCTTCAATAGAATCAATATCACGACTAAAAGAATTGACTATTTGGCCGCCGTTTCGACCGGAGGCTCCCCAGCCAATTCTTGCCGCTTCAAGCACCACCACTTTCATGCCGCTTTCTAATAAATGTAACGCAGAAGACAAGCCAGTATATCCAGCGCCGATAATGCAAACATCTGTTTCAATTGTAGATTCTAAGCGAGGACGCTCAACTTTATCATTAGCCGATGCAGCATAATATGAACTAGCATGAGGTGTGGCAGGCATAGCACTTCCTTTATAGGTTTAAAGCGTAATACAACTCACTCATCCTACACTTAAGCAAATTTAAACACTAGCATTTATCATATAATTTTTGACACTTTGTTGAATATATTAAACACTCATATCGCCAGAATACCTTAAATCAATTCTGAAAAATAAAAAGCCACACTGACATCAGCGTGGCTTCTATAGTCTGTTTATTCAGCGCTGTTATTCCATCGCTTCTTTAGCTTTTATCTCCGACCGACGCGCGAAATACCAAGACAAGAAGGCCACCAAAGACACGGCTAAAATAATAATCGTCGCTAGCGCGTTAATCTTAGGTGAAACCCCTAAACGCACTGACGAAAACACCACCATAGGCAAGGTTGTAGAACCCGGCCCTGAGGTAAAGCTGGCAATCACTAAGTCATCTAATGACAAGCTAAATGATAATAACCAGCCGGCGATAAGTGATGGCGCTATCATAGGGATAGTGATCAAAAAGAAGGTTTTTAATCGCGTTGCCCCCAAATCCATTGCAGCTTCTTCAATCGACAAATCCACTTCCCGCAGTCTTGACGACACCACCACCGCCACATAAGCGGCACAGAAAGTGGAATGGGCAATCCACACCGTAAACATGCCACGTTCAGTAGGCCAGCCAAAGGTCTCTGACATTTGTACAAATAGTAGTAACAAGGATAAACCGGTGATCACTTCAGGCATAACCAAAGGCGCGGTGATCATGTTAGACAAGGTTAACTTAGCCCATGACCGACGAAAACGAGTCATCACAAAGGCCGCCATCGTACCAATAATCACCGCCATGGTAGAGCTGTAAAAGGCGATGCGTAAACTGGTCCAGACGGCATTGAGTATTTGCTGATCCTCAAATAACTCACCATACCATTTAGCAGAAAAACCACCCCACACAGTCACTAATTTAGAGTCATTAAATGAATAAATGACCAAAATAAGCATTGGTGCATATAAAAACAGTAAACCCACCCACAACATCACTTTAGAGAAACTTAACTTCTTCATACCGCGTTCTCCATATTACGTGATTGATAACGATGGAATAAGGTTATCGGGATAATCAGTAACGCCAGCATCACAATCGCTAATGATGAAGCGACTGGCCAGTCGCGGTTATTAAAGAATTCTTGCCACAGCACTTTACCAATCATTAATGAGTCAGGGCCACCGAGCAATTCAGGAATAACGAACTCACCTACTGCAGGAATAAATACCAACATAGAGCCGGCTATGACCCCTCCCATAGATAATGGCAGGGTAATTTTCCAGAAGGTATTAATACTGCTGGAGCCTAAGTCTGAAGCCGCTTCAATTAAGCTTAAATCTAATTTCACCAAGGTGGCATAAAGTGGCAAAATCATAAACGGCAGGTAAGCGTAGATAATACCTATGTACACCGCAAAATTAGTATTGAGCATTTGAATCGGTTCTGAAATTACCCCTAACCAGGTCAAGGCATTATTAATTAAACCGTTGTTACTTAAAATACCCATCCAGGCATAAACGCGGATCAAAAATGAAGTCCACGACGGTAACATCACCAGAAGCAGCAATACCGCCTGTATTTTTACCGGGGCGCGGGCAATCGCGTAAGCCATGGGAAAACCAAGGACTAAACACCCAAGGGTCGCAATAAAGGCAATTTTTAATGATGAGAGGTAAGCCATATAATACATCGAATCTTGAAGTAACAATAAATAGTTACCCAGATTGACAAATATGTTGAGCGCCTCATCAACATAATTAAACGTTGGCTCGTAAGGTGGAATGGCAATCGCTGCAGTCGAAAAGCTCAGCTTTAATACAATGGCAAACGGTAAGGCAAAAAACAGCAACAACCACAGGTAAGGAATACCCATGGTGAGATGTCGACCTTTGAATAGCTTCAGTGGATTCTTCATGAGTTTAATACAACCCCGCTGGTGTCTTCCCAACTGATGTAAACCTCGTCTCCCCATGTAGGGTTATCGGAGCGGCGTTCACGGTTAATCATTGAGCATTGAACGATTTGGTTGTTTTCTAACTTAATGTAATACACCGACAAGCCACCAAGGTAGGCAATGTCGTGAACGACGCCATGAGCCCAGTTATATTCACGTTCGGGCTTCTGACGGCTAATAATGGTTTTTTCTGGGCGTAAGGCCAAAAATACATTTTTATTTTCTAGGCTGGTTGAAATACCGTGGCCAATATAAAATTGCTGCGATAAGGTCGGCGACTTAATAATCGCGTGATCGACTTCATCTTCAATGATTTCACCTTCAAATAAATTAACCGTACCAATAAATTCAGCCACCATGCGGCTAGCTGGCGCCTCGTAAATATCCATTGGACTGCCAGTTTGGGCAATCCAACCGTCATGCATAATCGAAATGCGTCCGGCCATGGTCATGGCTTCTTCCTGGTCATGGGTCACCATTACGCACGTTACGCCTACCGCTTCTAAAATATCGACCACTTCTAACTGCATTTGAGTACGCAGCTTTTTATCTAACGCGCCCATGGGTTCATCGAGTAATAGTAATTTGGGACGTTTTGCTAACGAGCGAGCCAAAGCGACACGCTGACGTTGTCCACCCGATAACTGATGCGGTTTACGTTTACCGTATTTTTCCATGTGCACCAGTTTCAGCATATCTTTGACGCGCACTTCAATATCGGCTTTGGGCATTTTGTCTTGCTTGAGTCCAAATGCAATATTTTGCTCAACTGTCATGTGCGGAAATAAGGCGTACGACTGGAACATCATATTAATCGGACGCTCATAAGGTGGCATATCAGTAATGTCGACACCATCAAGAAAAATACGTCCTTCGCTTGGCTTTTCAAAACCCGCTAAGATGCGCAGTAAGGTTGATTTACCAGAACCTGAACCGCCCAGCAGCGCAAATATTTCGCCACTGTTAATGGTAAGCGATACATCATCTACCGCACGCACATCATCGAAAAGTTTGCTTACGCGATCAATCCTAAGCAGTACTTTATCTTGCGTCTTTGTAGTGGGTTTATTGGTGACGCCCGAGGTGTTTACCATAATACTGCTCCGCCTTTTTGGAGTATGCGTACCGCAACAGAACAGCCTGTTTTAGGGCACGCGTAACAAACTGTTAAGTGGCTAAATGAGCCAATAAATACATCAATACTGCTATAAAAACAGGGCGAGGCTTCTCGCCCTGGTGCTAGTGAGTTAGATTATTGACCTGACTTCACTTTGGTCCAAGCACGTGTGACTACACGCTGAATTTTTAATGGACGAATATCACCAATGTATAATTTATCAATCACTGATTGTGGTGGATAAATGGCTGGATCGTTACGGATTGCTTCATCAACTAGCGCTTGCGCGGGAACGTTAGGGTTAGCGTAAGCAACATAGTTACTGATAGGGGCAATCACTTCAGGGCGAAGTAGATAGTTAATCAGTTTATGGGCGTTATCTACGTTAGTGGCATCTTTTGGAATGGCTAACATATCAAACCATAAGTTGGCGCCCTCTTTTGGAATAGAGTAACCAATCTTATTGCCGTTACCCGCTTCATCAGCACGTGCGGCAGCTTGGAACACGTCACCAGAGAAACCAAACGCGACACAGATATCACCGTTAGCTAAATCTGAAATATAACGCGATGAATGAAAGTAAGTGATGTAAGGACGCACTTTTTCCAATACTTCGGCGGCCTTTTGATAATCCGCAGGGTTTTTACTATTAGGATCTAAGCCTAAATAAATCAGTGCTTGAGGTAACATATCGTCGGCAGAATCTAACATCGAAAAACCACACGAGGCGATTTTCTCTGCATATTTTGGATTAAAAATAAGCTCTAAAGAATCAAATGGCGCATCTTCACCTAATACGGCTTTGACTTTGTCGATGTTATAGCCGATACCGTTGGTGCCCCATAGGTAAGGGATAGCGTGCTCGTTATCCGGATCCGCTTTTTGTAACTGCTTCATTAAATCAGGCTTTAAGTTGGCATAATTCGTCAGCTTAGCGCGATCTAACTTTTGAAAAGCACCCGCTTTAACTTGCTTAGCTAAAAAGTGATTAGACGGCACCACTATGTCATAGCCGCTGTGACCAGAAAGTAATTTTGCTTCAAGTACTTCATTACTATCAAACACATCATAAATAACACGGATACCGGTTTCTTTTTCAAAATTGGCTAGGGTATCTTCGGCAATATAATCCGACCAATTGTACATTTTAACCACTTCCTCGGCCTGAATAGCAGTGCTGGCAAACACGCCTGCTGTAATTAAGGCCAATGTGGATAGTTTTGTTAGTAGCTTCATACTTTCTCCTTGTTGGATAATGGTCAGCATGACACTGACATTCGTTTTTTTCGCTAGCCTTACCAGCGTGTAAAATCTTCTTTCTAATGAAAGAAATTATCCAATGCTACAACTTAACTATGCATCGGTATGGTTACAACAACATCGCTTTTCCCTTCAATATGAATGTTATCAACACATTTTCAATGATTAGATCCTTGCAATGCATTGGGTTAAACAATCACGATAAAACAATTACCATTCAGTTACTGAACCTTATTTAAGCGCTTTTACATACTGATAAGTATCATCTAGCGCATGCGTCGCTTTAGTGACTAGCTCGTCAATTTCAGCATGACTGATGGTCAACGGCGGCGAAATAATCATGGTGTCGCCGACTGAACGCATCACTAAACCGTGGGTGATACACGCATCGCGGCAATAGGTTCCCACGCCTACGTTGGCATCAAACCGCTGCCGTAACGATTTGTCTTTAACTAACTCGATGGCCGCAACCAAGCCGAGGCCGCGCACCTCACCCACTAATGGGTGTTGAGCTAATTGTTGTAAGCGCGACTGTAAATAAGGCGAAGTATCATTAGCCACACGTTCAACTAATTTTTCTCGCTCAATAATCGCAATATTCTCCAATGCCGCCGCCGCGGCAACTGGATGGCCAGAATAGGTAAAACCATGGGTAAACTCGCCACCATCTTGTTTGATTACGTCAGCCACTTTGTCTGCCACAATCACCCCGCCCATTGGCATGTAACCCGACGTCATGCCTTTAGCGATAGAAATAAGATCCGGTTGTAAATCAAAATACTCTGACGCAAACCATTTACCCGTGCGACCAAAACCGCTAATCACTTCATCAAGAATAAATAAAATATCGTATTTGGCTAAAATACGTTTTATTTCAGGCCAATAAGTTGACGGTGGAATAATGACTCCACCCGCACCTTGAAAAGGCTCAGCAATAAAAGCCGCTACATTGTCTTCGCCTAATTCAATAATTTTAGCTTCTAATTCCTGTGCAGTTTGCAATCCAAACGCTTCCACAGATAAATCTTTACCTTCGGCATACCAATAAGGTTGCGCGATATGCACCACACCAGGAATAGGTAAATCCCCCTGTTCATGCATGCCCGACATGCCGCCTAAACTGGCACCCGCAACGGTTGAACCATGATAAGCATTCACCCGACTGATGATGGTTTTCTTGCTCGGCTTGCCTTTTAAATCCCAGTAACGCCTCACCATGCGTAAATTGGTGTCGTTTGACTCAGAACCAGACCCCGTAAAAAAGACATTATTCATGTGAGCCGGTGCTAGCGAAGCAATTTTTTGAGCTAACTCAATAGCAGGAGGATGGGAGCATTGAAAAAAACTATTATAAAAAGGCAATTTCTGCATTTGTTGGCTGGCGGCATCCACAATAGACTGCCGACCATAGCCCACATTGACACACCATAAACCCGCCATGGCATCCAGCAGTTTATGACCCATGACATCCCACAAATACACCCCATCTGCCCGCTCTATCACCCGGGTTCCCTTTTGGGCTAACCCCTTTGAGTCGGTAAATGGGTGAATAAAATGCTGTTTGTCTGCAGTTTGCAGACGCTCAAGCTTGTGCTGCTGCTTCATCGCATCTGTCGATAATGGGTTTGTCATACTTATATCCTTTCAAGCAGATAGCAAACCCGTATGTATCTGCTATCTGCTGTTATCCACAAACATTCATAGTGTGAGCCAACGAGCTCAACCATCATTACACTGTTAGTAATAAGAACTCACGTTCCCACGAACTCACCACCCGTCTAAAGTTTTCAAGCTCCGCTTGTTTTACCGCCACAAAACCCGTGGTAAAGGATTGACCTAAATACTCAATACAGGCATCGCTGCTTTGCATGGCCACTAAGGCTTCTTCTAAGGTCAAAGGTAAGCAGTTGTCATTATTTGTTCGGCTATCGTTCGACTTACCTGTCACAGGTGTAGAAGGTTTTAAGTCATCAACCATACCGATATAACCACATAATAAGCTGGCAGCAATCGAGAGATAACAGTTAGCATCTGCACCCGGGATACGGTTTTCAATACGACGATTTTGTGGCGATGATTCAGGAATACGTAAACCACAGGTGCGATTTTCAACACCCCATTCAAGATTTACTGGCGCAGAGGTGCCTGGCAAAAAGCGACGGAAAGAGTTAGGACTTGGCGCCATTAACGGTAACAATTCAGGAATGTACTGCTGTAACCCTGCAATATAACTAAGGAATAATTTACTTTGAGTGCCATCTTCTTTGGTGAAAATGTTTTTACCGGTTTTAATATCAAGCACGCTTTGGTGAATGTGCATGGCACTGCCAGGCTCATCGGTAACGGGCTTAGCCATAAAGGTGGCACAAACATCATGTTTTAAGGCTGCTTCTTTCAATGTACGCTTAAAAATGAACACCTGATCGGCTAATGACAATGCATTACCGTGGCTGAAGTTAATCTCCATTTGCGCGGGACCGTCTTCATGGATCAAGGTATCAATATCTAACCCTTGGATTTCACACCAATCATACATGTCTTCAAACAGTGGATCGTATTCGTTAGCGGCGTCGATAGAGAAAGACTGACGTCCTGCTTCTGGGCGACCAGAACGCCCAATAGGCGGCTTAAGCGGTAAGTCATGATCGTCAGAACGTTTGGTGAGATAAAACTCCATTTCTGGTGCAATAACCGGTTGCCAACCTTTATCTTCATAAAGCTTAAGGACTTTCTTCAGCACGTTACGCGGTGATAATTCAATGGGATTGCCCATACGATCATAACAATCATGGATGACCTGGGCAGTAGCCTCAACGGTCCATGGCAACATAAACACCGCATTTTCGTCTGGTACGCAGACAAAATCGATATCAGCATCATCAAGAAGTTGATAATAAACATCCTCATTAATGAAATCACCTGTGACCGTTTGCAGTAATACGCTCTCAGGTAAACGCATGCCTTTTTCTGAGACAAACTTATCCACTGGGGCAATTTTGCCGCGCGCAATCCCTGTCATATCACTAATAACACATTCTACTTCGGTAATTTTTTTGTCTTTTAAAAAAGCGATTAACTTATCCATTTTTATCTCACTTGTGTTGCCGCATGATGTCTACAGGCCTGTCCGAATGCTTCGAAAATTGCAGTATAGAATGCATTTTCGGTTACTTTCCATTCAGGATGCCATTGGACACCTAATGCAAAATTTTTAGCATCTTTAACAGAAAATGCTTCCACTAATCCGTCTGGAGCAAATGCTTCTGGCTGCAACCCCTCACCTAGGCGCTCCACGCCTTGAGTATGAACAGAGTTAACCTCTGCAGTGTCACAGCCCCATGCATCGTGAAGGAGCCCACCCGCAACGAGATTAACTTGATGCGAAATACCATACTGCACATCTAATGGGGCTTTCTTATCTTCACTGTGTTCAATATATTTACCAACGTCATGTAGCTTCTGATACAAACTGCCGCCGAACACCACGTTCATCTCTTGAAAACCACGACAAATACCGAATACGGGGATCCCTGCATCAATGGCGGCTTTTATCAGCGGTAAGGTTGTTGCATCACGCTTAGGATCGTGATGAGTGCCGTCCTCACTAATAGGACCTTGGTAATGGTGAGGTTCAACATTCGATGGTGAGCCCGTAAAAAGGATACCGTCGAGACGAGCAAGAATAGCGTCAATGGGCAAATCGACACCAAGTGATGGGATCACCAAAGGGAACCCTTTCGCGCCATTGACCACACTCAACAAATATTTTTCACCCACAATGTTAAATGGATGCAGACCAATTTGCTGATTGCACGCTACTACCCCAATAAGAGGAAGACCTGACTGAGACATATCTCACCTTAAGCAAAGAATAGTGATGAACTTATCATTTACGTGTTCATTTTTTCACACACTACACGGATTTTTTTAGCTAGGCAAGAGGATAACTGAGGATAAAAACAATTTTTAATAAAAATAAATTAAAACACTTTAGAAACATACTGATAACTTTAAAATAGCCATAATGCCAAAAAAAACTATCTGACTGACTTTGCTTAAATCTCGCCAAAAAATGCGCCAAAATGGGGAGGGAATGCACAAAAAAAGGGAATGCATTGCTTAATATTCTTTACACAAGATAATAATGACATGCTAGGAATACCATCGAAAATAGATGAAACCCTAAAAATCATCAGCGACTAACTCGTTGGGAATAGCCTGATTTATTGATTATCTTACACTATTCCCTTAAGCCGTCGAGTTAGACATAAGCAGTAAAAGCTAAAGTGAAAACCGTTAAAAATCGGCTGAAGTGGTGGCACTCATTAACTGACAAGGCTGTTCAAATGGGTTACGAAATCGATGGGGGTGTTCACTATTAAAATAATAACTGTCACCTTTTTCAAGGATAAACACCTCTTCACCAACAGTCAGCTCAATCTTACCTTCAACAACGATGCCGCCCTCTTCACCCTTATGTTGCAGCATTTCAGCACCCGTATCAGCATTGACAGGATAAGTCTCACTCATCACCGACATTGCACGGTTTGGGTAGTCACGGCCGATAAGTTTATACACTAACTCACCGGTACCGATATCCAATAACTCATTACCACGGTAAACCACTTTCTGATCACCAATAGAGCCATCATCAATCGAGAAGAAATCTACCAATGACATCGGGATACCCGCTAACACTTTTTTAAGTGAACTCACCGATGGACTAACACTGTTTTTCTCAATCATTGAAATTGTACTGTTGGTAACCCCTGCACGCTTGGCTAACTCGCGTTGAGATAACCCTTTCAATTTGCGAACAGCTTTTAGGTTTGCACCAATATCCAAATTCGTTCTCCTAGTAAATGTTGACCCATGACTTGTTATTAAAGTGTTGCAGATTATTAACACTTTAACAAAAAAATGCTAGCGATCAAGCATGATAACTTGCTTAAATCAAAGCAATTGTATTTTACACTAAATAAGTGTTAAATAAAATGCACACCCTAGATGACTTACACTGCATCTGACTATTCATTTAAACGTTATGATTATAATCGCAATCAATAGCTTGGAGTATTTATGCCACGTAAATCCCCGATCCATAGCCAACACTACCCAGACTCCTTTTATGTGGCGACCGCAAAAGAGCTTTACTCGCATCCCAAGCTAACCGAACAGCTAACTGTCGATGTGTGTATTGTTGGCGGTGGATTTAGTGGCATTAATACCGCCATTGAACTCAGACAACGTGGCTACAGTGTCGCATTGCTCGAAGCTAAACGCATTGGCTGGGGCGCCTCGGGACGCAATGGTGGTGAGTTGATCCGTGGGATCGGTCATGACGCCACCCAGTTCCGTAATCAAATTGGCGACGAAGGCGTAAAAGCCATTCAGCAAATGGGTTTTGAAGCGGTTGATATCGTTACCGAGCGCATTGCCGAGCACAAAATCGATTGCGACTTACACATGGGTTATTGTGATTTAGCCGTAAAGCCACGGCACATGGATGATTTAGCGGCAGAATACCAAGATCTGAAAGACCAAGGTTATCAAAAATCAATCAAACTGCTTGATCGTTCGCAAATTGGTGACGTTATCGGTTCAGACTTTTACCAAGGCGCCTTGGTCGATATGGGCAGCGGACATTTACACCCACTTAATTTAGCCCTAGGCGAAGCACGTGTTGCACGTGAACTTGGTGCCCAATTATTTGAATACAGCGCCGCAGAAAAAATCATCAAGGGCAGTAAACCCAAAGTGATCACCGCCGAAGGTGAAGTGATCTGTGACTATCTGGTATTGGCAGGCAATGGTTATATCGGCAATACATTAAGCCCTTTTCTTGGCGGGAAAGTGTTGCCAACAGGCACCTATTTATTAGCCACAGAACCGTTAACCGAACAACAATGTGCCAGTGTTATTCCGCAAAATATGGCCTTTGCCGACATGCGTGTGGCGTTAGATTACTTCCACTTATCAGCAGACCGCCGCCTACTCTTTGGTGGTTTATGTACTTATTCAGGTAAAGACCCCAAAAATATTGAAGCTGAATTAAGGCCTAATCTTGAAAAGGTCTTCCCACAATTAAAAGGCATCAAAATTGATTATGAATGGGGTGGCATGATGGGTATCGGCGCCAATCGGATGCCGCAAATCGGCCGTTTACCTGACGCAGCCAACATCTACTTTGCCCAAGCCTATGCCGGCCATGGGGTGAACGCCACTCACATGGCCGCAAGGTTAATTGCTGAAGCGATTAGCCAGCAGTCACAGCGTATTGATGTGTTTAATGATATTAAGCACATGACCTTCCCCGGTGGACCTATGTTGCGATCGCCATTGCTGGCAGCAGGGATGTTGTACCACAGAATGAAGGATTTGCTTTAGGGTTGATGGATTTGCTGTGGGTTGGCAAAAGGGTCAACCTTTACATCTTTTTATGGCCTACGGCCACTAACGTCGTGGCGCTTCACCCACACCAGACTTTTCAAACTTCGTTTGAATTAAGATCGCAAGGTGAAACCTTGCGATCTTAAGCGTTAGTGGCCGCAGGCCATCACTTAAAAGACAAGCTAACTTAATTACAATTGCTGCAACCTTTGTGCATGCTGCATCAGTAAAGTGTCCAATACTTCAGGGCTTAAGCTAAATATTTGTACAATTTCTTCGCCAGTTTTAGAAACCGTTGCTTGCTTGTCTTCAAAAGTAATATGTAAACCTAACGCCTTTAACGTTTGCTGGTCATAACTATATAATGGCGTGTCTCGTTTACCTTTTAAGCCTGGCATCATCCCCAATACCGTGACAGCTTGATTGACCTTAACCATGTCAAAAAAGACGCGCTCGGCCTCTGCCCACGCCATAATATATTCAACCATACTTTTGTTGTACTTATGGAAGTCTTCCGAGCCGTATAATAGTGGTTGTAACACCCCACCATGCCAACCTAACAGGGCATCTTGTTTTATAGTCACTTCATCACTGGCGGTTACAACATAATTAGCACAAGATGACGCACAGACTTTATCAACTGTGACCTTTAATTTGTGCTGATATACCAACTCTCCTAATCGTATGCCAGCAAGTACATCTCCCCCACCACTGTTAATAATCAATGAGGTTATTTGAGTTGGACTATTTGCCATGCCTTGTTCAAAAGCGGCAACATTATCTGGATCAATTTCACCGCTATAATTAATGACAGAGGGCAATAAGGGGTCGATAACAAGGCTAAAAGGAGGTTGTTTACTTGCGCAACCAGTTAAGGTTAGCAGCATGGCTAGCAGTAGATAACGCATTCATATTCCATCATGATGTTGAGTTCGCAAGAAATTAGCATAACAAGTTCATTATTCACAAGTAAATAATGTAACGCCCTCGATAATATTGATTAATCAGACTCTAACTGAACATTATCGCCAGAGACTTATCATTGCAGGCTAGCTTTCGCGGTACAGGTCGTTCATTGGCATCTGAACCATATGGATTTGGGAAATGTCATTATGATGTCGGAAACATCATTGACCGTGCCATCACTACATTCGTGAATCCATTCACATCAGATCCCCATTGGAAGCGTTAGCATTTTCACTCTTTACTGTAAGATGAACCGAGGAACGCTAAAACTAAGTCAAAAGCAGGATCAATCCCCATGGCGACCTTTTCGCTTCTGTTGTTTAAGTCAATGGGGAAAATATTGCCGGAATGGCTGGGCCCAATTCTCTTATAAAAGAGTAAAGAGGGAACAGCCGTTGGTTTCCTCTTGGTCTGGTGTTGCAAAAATAAGCCACTCATTTTTTAAAGTACTAAAGGATCTGAAAAGCGTCAGGCAGCATTCTTTATTATAAAATAATTCACAATAAGAGAGGCTCATCTGTGTTAGGGCGAAACTATACTATGCTGAAACTTCCCTGTTTTTAGGAAACTTTTAACTTGCCTAATCACTTCGTCATTTCGCATAAGAAATGGGTGAGAAACGGGGAGAATTATGTGATCAGCCATCCCTTCCACCTTTGTGTTCTCGACTGACACCTTACCGTCATCAGGATTTGGAAGCATTTGAGAAAGTATTGGGTTAATAGTTGAACTGCCTGCTATTATTCCTACTGGATAGGTGACCGCCCCAAGTAAGTTTGGAACACTTGTTTTATCAGTACTTAATTCCATACCCGCTGGACCATTAATAAATTCAAAACCTGGAACATTTTTTAGTTTATCAACAACCTCACTTCCTTTATTCGGCGGACCTAGCATTACCACACGGCCTAGGCGTTCTAGTTTGTTATCGCTTAAATATTTACGTAACACAATCCCACCAAGAGAATGTGTCACAAAATTTATGATTACGTTAGGTTTACATTGAGCTATAGCATTAGGAAGGTAATCTGTGGCTATACTCTCAATATTATGCTGCGTTGATGGGTAGTCAAAATTCACGACGGTATAACCTGCCTCTTTAAGCTTCGTCTCCATTTTATTCATAGAGCTATCGGAACGAGCCATCCCATGAAGTAATACAACACACTCTTCAGACATAGAAAAAGAACTCCATAAGTACAAAATGAAACAAAATAATCTTATTTTCATACGCCATTCTCGATATTACGCCCTAACACTTGGGATAAGAACGAGGCTTCGCGCGGCCTATCCTTATTTGTTAGCTGCCATATTTTCTTTATAACTTCTTTCGCCGTAAGTGACGAGCCATCGCTTCTGTCGTCGGATATTTGGGTAAAACTAACCACAAAACAACATAAGCCAATACAGGAATCGCAAAAAACAAGCTAGTTAACAAAAATGCTAACCTAATGCCGTTTTTTCGCAAATTATAATATTCCGCAATACCTGAACAAACTCCAGCAAGAATCGCGGATTCTCCACGAGTTAGAACTTTTATATTATCTAGACTTTCCATGCCACATCCATATTAATCGGTATGTTTTATGCTATAAGAATTTGCTTTTTTTGATGCTGAATCTGGGCTGTAGAGCAGTTTTAAACAGAATATATTGCGTGATTTGTATGTATTCCATTGAAATTCCCTTGTCATTGTAGTGTTCCATCACATCTTTTTAAGTCTAGCTGATTCAATGAGGATAATATACTCGATTGAGTCAGCATTTGGCTCCGCGCAGCGGCTTAGTTCAACGCCTAATTAACAGGCAAAAAATTGTTGGCTAAAATAAGTGAACGGAGTGAACAAAAAGTCAACGGTTTTTTGTTCCGTTTAAAGTCTCTTGTTAAGCCTCTATTCACTGAAAATCCCAATATAATTGAGCAATACTAATAAAGCTCCAGACAGTCCAGTAGTTGTTAATACCCAATAAAACACAAAACCTAATACCTGATCAAATTTGGTTGTATTTTCATATAATACGGTTGCATTAGCATAAAAGAATGAAAATTTACTCTTTTCGATTTTCCGAGTCCAAGACCTTGGAAGAGAAAATGCTTGAGCTACATTAATAATATCCCAACCACTGGCATACTCGACACCGAGTAGACCTTTAGTTTTAGGGTTTTTCCTTAACTTCCGTACAGTGATTTGTCCAAAAGCAACATATAAGACACCGCTCACCATTGAGGCAGCGATCATTACTCCAACTAGCATTGTTATAGTATTCATTAATTTATAAACTTTTAATTAATGCATCATATGTATTACCTGCATTGTCTTTAATAATATTATTCATTCCTATTGATGCGGTCGCCGCCGCACCTGCAACAACCAAGCCACCCACTATTAAACCAATCCAACCAATAGGTGTCGCCACCATTAAAAATGTTAAGGCTCCCGCTCCTACATTGACTACGCCAATTCCTGTAGCTGCACTAGCAGCAAAGCTACTAGACTCAATAAACATTTCACGTTCCCAGTTACCACCTGCTTTATAGCTATTCTGAATATTACCTACACGACTACCAAAGTCGATAATGGTAAGACCATTACCTAAAACTTTTGCGTATTTAGTAAATTTAACAATCTTGTCAGCTTGAACAGGTGTCATTATGTCTAATTTAGCCATATTCCTACTACTTTTGGCGATATTTGCACCTCGGTCAAAATTAGTCAGTGGTGTACCGCGACTCGATTTAACTTGGCTTGTTACAACCTTAACTTCGTGTTTAAAGCTATTTTGCATTTTATCGAAAGCCATTTTGGCTTTTTGTTTAGCGGCTACTTTAAGAGGTGATTTACTTTTTGCTACTTGGCTATATTCAATTAAAGCAGATTGGTAGTTTTTAACTGAGCCAACAAAGCCTCCCATTCTATTTGCGTAGACACTGGTTGATGCGCCCATTAACCCCACATTATACTCTTGCAGTTGAGAGCTAATAGACGAAAGAGAAATCAGATTATCACCACCAAAAGATAAAGCTAAGCTCGTCAGGTTTTTTGTAATTGAAGGATTAGATAGTTTTGCTAATGATGCTTTACAAACAGCTGAATTACCATTTTTTAATAAATAAGGCGTATTAGCGATAATCATATCTGGGTTGGCACAAGTAAGAGATGAAGCCAACTCAATCCCAATGCCACACTCATTTTTAAATACACTTGCACTATAAGTGCGATTACATAATATTATTTCACTCATTTTCTTTTAAGTTCCTTTTAAAGTTTGAATTATACTCTAAACGTTGGTTTAGAGGTTTAACGCCCTGCTAATAAGTGAGCCATGTGCTGGCGGGCGATTTGCTCAGCAAATGGCATGACAGCCTTGGTGAATCTGAATTTAGCAGCTTGTTAAGTGGCATTTTCATTTTGCTCTGTGGATTTCCGGATCTCAGGTAATTGGTACTGTAGTATGCCAAAAATTACAATCAGCGGAATTATTGCAAGCCATAATAATCCATCGAGAAACCACAATGAGGTGAATAGGATTTGAATACATACATATGAGGTCAACTTGAGCCAAGATGGAAGTATGAGCATTTGGCCAATTGCTAGAAATGGTAAAGCAAAGAGCAAAGTACCAAACACTAGAAATGCAGGTTGAAAACCAAGAGCTTCTTTACCAAAAAAACCTTGATAGAAGTCATAGCCAAAAATTGTAACTATTGGAAATAGCGACAAAGCCAAATAGAGTGCGCTATGCCTTTCCTTAGCTATCAACTTCGAATGTTCATCATTTTTCTGCTGAAGAGTCTTCATGCCATCATTGCCATTTAACGTTTTAGTATTTATGCGTTGCGCTGTTTGCATGGCATAAATCGCTTGTTGGGCTTGGCCGATGCCGAGTCCAGGTTAATTGGTACGCTTTATGCTATAGGAATTTGCTTTTTTTGATGCTGGCTATGGGCTGTAGAGCAGTTCTGAACTGATTATGTGGCTTGTTTTGTACGTGTTTCATTGAAATTCCCTTGTCATTGTGGTGTTCCATCACATCTTTTTTAAGTCTAGCTGATTCAATACGAGTAATACAGTCAATTGAAGCTTGATTTGGCTCCGCGCAGCGGCTTCGTTCAACGCCTCACTAAGAGGCAAATAATAGTTGGTTAAAATAAGCGACGAAGGAGCAAAAACCAACTGTTATTTGTCCTTTTGAGTGACTTGTATGGATAATAAACCCACCTAATTACACATAATTCCCAGTTTCGGGTAATGTGAGACCCAGGCTTTAGCTGCAACTAAAGCTTTCATTTGTCGTAGTTCGATTGAATGACGGATCCTCTATTGAGAGACCGATAACAAGAAAGAACGCGACAAACGACTCCAAGCAAAATACTCGAATAGTCTACTGGGTCTCGAACCCGCATTTGCAAGCAAGAGTTAGCTTATTATGAAAACAAAAACTAATCAAAACATTAACGTCGGTGTCGATACTGGCAAGTACCAACTCGACATTTATATTCGACCACTCGATATCTATTTTACCGTGTCTAACGATGATAAAGGCATCAAAGAAGCCGTGAGACTCATAAAAAAACACAACCCTGAACGTATTGTTATAGAAGCGACTGGGAGGCTTGAAATGCCCTTTATCATCGCTTGTGCTAATGCCAATTTACCCTTCGTTATCGCTAATCCTGTACACATAAAACGCTTTGCTGGTGCAATTGGCCAACGAGCTAAAACCGATAAGCTAGATGCACAACTTATCGCTCATTACAGTGAGGCCATCAAACCTCGTCTATCAACGCTAAAACCCGATATCATGCAGGCTATGAGCGATTTGGTCGGAAGACGAAATCAACTACTGGTCATGCAAACTATGGAGAAGAATAGACTTCAAATTCTTCCGAAAGAACTTGCGATGACCATCAAACCTATCCTGACGGTGTTTAAAAATCAGATTGCAAAAATTGAAACTAAAATCGTCAATCTCATCGAGTCAAACCCTGACTATCAAGCTAAAAACCTCATCCTGCAAAGCATGAAAGGGATAGGTAAAATTGCCGCAGCGTCAATCATCAG
Organism: Shewanella psychromarinicola; assembly: GCF_003855155.1. Taxonomy (NCBI): domain Bacteria; kingdom Pseudomonadati; phylum Pseudomonadota; class Gammaproteobacteria; order Alteromonadales; family Shewanellaceae; genus Shewanella; species Shewanella psychromarinicola. The sequence goes on along the minus strand of NZ_CP034073.1, from coordinate 2,240,736 downwards.
CAATCTACCGGAATTAGGCTATATCAATAACAAAGAAGCCAGTTCGTTAGTCGGTGTAGCACCAATGAATAAAGAAAGTGGACGCTTCAAAGGCCACCGAAAAATCCAAGGAGGACGACATCAAGTTAGAACCGTTTTATACATGGCCATGATGTCAGCGATACAGTCTAACCCCGTTTTTAAAGGGACTTATCAGCGATTAGTGGCTGCAGGAAAACCAAAGAAAGTGGCTATTATTGCCTGCATCAGGAAGATGGTTGTGATCTTAAATTCGATGCTAAGAGATGGTGTTTTATGGGAAGCGCCAAAAGCATAAAATTAACTATTGACGCCATAGTCTCTTGTTAACTTCCGTATTCATGACTGTAACAACATTGTATGAAAAATTATACCGTCTGTATTTTGTTGAACCGAATCAAGGCGGAAACCGAAACGCTCATAAACAGGAATAGCCATAGTTGAAGACTTTACCCAGTAATTTCCATTACCTCCTTGAGCTATACAGATTTCATTTGCTGCTGACCACAATTGTTTAGCGATATTTAACTTTCTAGAAGTAGGGTCAACAAAAAGCTGACTTAACTTTTCTTTTTTGAAAATTGCTATTATTCCGACAATTTTGTATTCCTTGATAAAACATAACATCAAATAGTTTTTATTTTGGATGCGTGCTTTTATAGCTTTCAATTCAAGGCTTTCTTTAAAGTGTACAACACCTTCTTTATTAAAGTCAGAGTTGGTTTCTGGTTCAGCGGCGCTCAGGATTAGAGATCGAATTCCTACTGCATCATTAATTGTAGCTTTCCGTATACTCATTCTATCCCTAGGAAGTTAACGTTTTAGTATTTATGCGTTGCGCTGTTTGCAGGGCATAAATCGCTTGTTGGACTTGGCCGATGCCACATCCATATTAATCGGTATGCTTTATGCTATAGGAATTTGCTTTTTTACGGTAGTTGTTTTTTGTACAGCACTTCGGCTAATCGGTTGTTCTGATTACACCTTTTAAGGCAGGTTTTGAACTGTTTCATCTTTTTCTATCGTCCTGTTACTGTATTGCATAGCGATTTGCCTGCGTGATGATGTGTGCTGTCGTCCCAGCTAATTCTGTATTAACTAAGCACGCCGTTTCATGGTCCACATCACTCATTTTTGGGCATTTAGCCCGACAGCCTCAGTGCGGCTTCGCGCTCGACTATTTTTAATAGCGAGATGAGTTCCATAAACTGTAACCGCCCCGTTTCACATTGCGGGCAACACCAATGCCCTAACGGCTCTATCACCTTTTCTTTCTTGGGGGCTTTCATTGCCAGTTGTGAGCGGATTTGGCTTAACTTTTTACATCGACAACTGTTGGCTAAAAAACCAAAATGCCTTATCCGCATCACGCCTTTTGGCAGCACATGCAATAGGTAACGCCGGATGAACTCTTCGGGAACCATTTGCATGATTTTGCGTTGATTATCCCGATAATCGGTGTAACGCATATCGATTGAACTGGAGGGATCTAGTAAATGATCAATAGCATAAGTAATGGCTGGTGAGCATCCCACCAAATAGTAGTGTTATTGTTCTAAATGATAATGGGGCAAAGACGTGTTTCAAGGTGGCCTAGTGAATGACCGTAAATTGCACAGAATCACTAAATCTCTACTACGTTCTGCCCCTGATAATGTTAAAATCTCCGCATCAGAATTACCGAGAAACTCAATGTTTATCCATCATGTTAACGGCATCGACTGGCTAGTGATCACAGCTTTTGAAGAACTGAAAACTATGTTTATCGAAGAAGCCGGTACGATACCCTCTTGCTTCTCTACCGCCAGCGAATTGAACCTGGTTGATCAAGCAAAGCGAACTTATAGATATTTGCCTACTCTCAGCGGCGTAATCACCGATATCGGCACATATCAAAGACAGGGTAACGAAGAAGATTTGAACCCACAGCTTGCCTGCTTAGTTGAGGGACGTGGTCGGGTATTTATCTATCACGGCGGCTTTGTAGCTTTTGTGGATGACGAGCAAACCTTTATTACCCGAATAGACTGAAAATTATTCAGTAAGTTGAAATTGGCGAATTGGCATCCCTAGCAAGGAATGGGGCATAAATGATTTGCCTACCTTGCTTGCAATTGGCGTGATTCAACTCTGAACTTGAGGCCGTTGAAGACTCTTTACCAAAGAATGCGTGAGCTGTTCCATAGCTTCAGGCTCAATAAAAATTGAGGCCGTTGAAGAAAATAGCGTGAGTCCAGACATGGATGTCTGGCTAGCTTTCGAGGGGAAGGGACGCCCCATCGGAAGCGTTAGCATTTTCGAATAAGACCGAGGCAAGATTCAAATGAGGTTAAAAGCTGGATCTGACCCCATGGCGACCTTTTCGCTGTTTGAAAATGTTGCGGGGCGGCTGGGAGTTCCAAGAGGGAACAGCCGTTGGTTTCCTCTTGGTCTGGTGTGGGTGAAGCGCCACGACGTTAGTGGCCGTAGGCCATAATCTAATAGCCCGTGCAGGGTGGAACCTTGCGATCTTAATCTGGTGTGAGTGAAACGCCACGACGTTAGTGGCCGCAGGCCATAATCTAATAGCCCGTGCAGGGTGGAACCTTGCGATCTTAAGCGTTAGTGGCCGCAGGCCATAAAACAAAAAATACCGACCAATTATTCAATTTGCCCTACTCTATTGGAAGCGCAGCATCCCCGCCCCATTCCGCCCATGAACCATCATAAAGCACCGCTTGATGATGCCCTGCGGCATAGGACGCCAAAATCAAAATACAGGCTGTGATCCCAGAACCGCAACTGAACACCCGTTGAGCATTATGGCTAGTATCTAAAGCCGCAAAAATGGTTTGCAACTCACGGGGTGATTTCATTTTAAACCGACTTAAAACCTGAGCAAACGGCAAACTCAGCGAGCTGGGAATGTGACCACTGCGCATACCAACACGGGGCTCTGGTGAAGTGCCATTAAAACGCCCTGCTGCGCGAGCATCAATAATATCAACTTTGGCATGACCAAGATGGGTTAACACAAACTCAGTGTCACATACCTTGTGTTGCTGCAAACGGCCTTTGATATCGCCAGAATGAGTAGCAGAGGCAAACTGGCGCACAGTATCCCGCCCTTCTACTTGCCATTGCGGTAAGCCACCGTCAAGCACAAATACCTTATCAAAGCCCATCGATTTAAAGGTCCACCACGCACGCGGCGCAGAATAAATACCTTGATTGTCGTATATTACCACTGTGCTGTTATGGTTTATCCCTAACGTTTGCACAGCATCGGTAAATTGCACTGCTGTTGGCATAGCATGGGTTTGCGAAGCACGATGATCAAAAAGTAGCTTGTCAATTTGGCAAGATAGCGCACCAGGAATAACATAAAGCTCATCGTATACCAATGGCTCTTTACCCAATACCACTTCCATACTGGCATCAAGTAACACAAGTTCTGGGTATTCTAGGTGTTGCGCTAACCAATCGGTAGTCACTAAAGGAAAATTCACATTAAACCTCTCTTACAATTGATGGCAAATATTGATGTTAACTTAAGCGAGTCTGATGGCGATGATTGTCCAAATAGCGCTGAGTTAATCCACTTAAATAACTAAATAAAATAATACCTACAGCATCGGCAACTAAATCGATGATGTCTAATGTTCTTGACGGGATAAAACCCTGACTGATTTCTTCACTCAAGACGAATATCGACACTAACACAGCGCCGTAATAAAGCGGAAGGCGCCCGATACAAAAATGACGACTGAGTAAGGCTAAATTGACAACATACGTTAATAGACCGAATAACAACATGTGGCCGACTTTATCGCCGTAGGGGACATGTTTTATTAAGTCGAAAAACACACTGTGACCGCCCGTGTTGGCGAGGTAAATAATCCACAAAATAAAACTAAAAAAACCACCAGCAACAATAATAGCCAAACGAGAGAAGCTCTTATGGGTCATCTGCATTCATCCGTGTATGAAATGTTGATGTAAATAATGCTTTTGAGTCTACCGCAATAGCTAATATTTTAGCGTTAATTTTGCTTAACCTGCGCTCGATTTAAGGCGTCAGCAATAGGGAAGTACTTGTTAAACAAAACCGGAGTATTTGCTCTGAATTATCCCGCCCGATGATGAGCAATAAAAAAGCCCTTTATCACTAAAGGGCTTGATATCAATCACCATAAAAAATCCCAGTTATAGGACTATCCAAGTGGCTTTGATTTCGGTGTACTTATCAAACGCATGTAATGACTTATCACGGCCATTACCCGACTGTTTGTATCCGCCAAACGGCGCGGTCATATCGCCGCCATCATAATGATTAATCCACACCATGCCGCTGCGGAGTGCTTTGGCCGTTTTGTGAGCTTTGCTTAAGTTTGATGTCCACACTCCAGCCGCTAAACCATACACAGTATCGTTGGCAATTTTGATGGCTTGTTCCATGCCATCAAACTCAATAACCGATAATACCGGGCCAAAAATCTCTTCACTGGCAATGGTCATGTCATTGTTAACATTACTAAAAATGGTCGGTTGCACATACATACCGCCGGTTTCAGCCATCACTTGCTGTCCGCCTTCGACTAAGGTGGCACCTTGCTCACTGCCACTTTTAATGTAGTTCAATACATTGGTCAGCTGCTGTTGATCGACCATTGCACCGCAAGTGGTTTTAGGATCAAGTGGGTGACCAGGCTGCCAGCCTTGCATTTGTTCGGCTATGAGCTTAATCAATTCATCTTTTACGCCCGACTCCACTAATAAGCGTGAGCCCGCAGTACACACTTCACCTTGGTTAAAAGCAATGGCAGTAGCCGCCGCTTCAGCTACCGCTTTTAGATCTGGTGCATCATTAAACACAATATTAGGGCTCTTGCCTCCGGCTTCTAGCCACACGCGTTTCATGTTCGACTCGCCTGCGTAAATCATTAACTGTTTGGCAATTTTAGTTGAGCCAGTAAAGACTAAAGTATCAACATCCATGTGCAGAGCTAACGCTTTACCGACAGTGTGGCCATAGCCGGGTAATACGTTCAACACCCCCGCGGGCATACCTGCTTCAATCGCTAATTGCGCCATACGAATAGCGGTAAGCGGTGATTTCTCGGAGGGTTTCAAAATAACGCTATTGCCGGTGGCGAGCGAAGGCCCAAGCTTCCAGCATGCCATAATCATCGGGAAATTCCATGGCACAATGGCGGCGACTACGCCTACTGGCTCACGGGTGATCATGCCTATCTCATTATGAGCAGTTGGAGCGATTTCATCATAAATTTTATCTATCGCTTCACCGAACCAGCGTATGGCGCGGGCGGCACCGACCACATCAACACCTTTGGAATATTGAATTGGCTTACCCATATCGAGGGTTTCAAGTAACGCCAACTCATCGGCATTGGCTTCAAGTAAATCGGCAAACTTAATCATCACTTGCTTACGCTTAACGGGCGGTAACATTGACCAAGTACCCGCTTCAAACACTTCACGCGCATTCGCCACCGCAAGGTTAGCATCGGCTATATCACAACTAGCCACTTTGGCTAATACTTGGCCATCAATAGGACTGATACAGTCAAATGTGTCACCCGAAGAGGCACCTTGATATTGTCCATTAATGAAGGCTTGCCCGGTAATTGTCAGACTCGCTGCTAGTGCTTCCCAATCGCGACGGCTTGTTGGAGTACTCATTGTGACCTCGAAATAATAAATGGATTGATACGCACCCATTAGGTAGATGCCAAACACAAGATTTGTGTCGCATAAAAGCAACTATCGACACAATAATATTAGTGAATATTGTCACCAGATTATGCTGAACAGCAAGATATTTTCAATATATTTTACAAAAATAGCTCATTTAGTATAAATAAATGCACAAAACACTTTAACGTTCATTATTTTTGACATAGCATAGCAAATATTAACCACTCATAATTTAACCAATGTGAGATGGATCTCCCATAATTGTAGCGATCAATATAGAGTCAATTTATGAGCCAATATCAGCGAAACAATAGCGGCGATTCATCGCAAATGTGGCCCAACATGGAACATTTTTGGATGCCTTTTACCGCTAATAAGCAATTCAAGGCCAATCCAAGATTATTAGTATCAGCCCAAGGCATGTATTACACCGATATCGATGGTAATAAAATACTCGATGCGACAGCTGGATTATGGTGTTGCAATGCCGGACATGGCCGCCAAGAGATTTCCCAAGCGGTAAGCCAGCAGATCAGTCAAATGGATTATGCGCCGTCGTTTCAAATGGGTCATCCGCTCGCATTTGAATTAGCCCATAAACTCTGTCAATTAAGTCCAGATGGATTGGATAAGGTGTTTTTTACCAATTCAGGTTCAGAATCGGTTGATACCGCCCTAAAGATGGCACTTTGTTATCATCGCGCTAATGGCCAAGCAACACGAACTCGGTTTATCGGCCGTGAGCTTGGCTATCATGGCGTGGGGTTTGGTGGTATATCCGTCGGTGGCATTAGCAATAATCGCAAAACCTTCAGCCAGCAATTACTCCAAGGCATTGATCATCTACCTCATACCCTCGACATTGCCAATAATGCCTTTAGCCACGGTTTGCCTCCACATGGCTTAGATAAAGCCGAAGTGCTTGAACAACTGATTACCTTACACGGCGCCGAAAATATTGCCGCTGTGATCGTCGAGCCCATGTCGGGATCGGCAGGGGTCATTTTACCGCCAGAAGGTTACCTAAAGCGCCTACGTGAAATCACTCAAAAGCACGGTATTTTGCTTATTTTTGATGAAGTGATCACCGGATTTGGCCGTCTTGGTGCCGCTTTTGCTAGTGAACGTTGGCAAGTCACCCCAGACATGATCACCACTGCCAAAGCCATTAATAATGGTGCTATTCCAATGGGCGCAGTGTTTGTCAGTAATACCATTCACGACACTTGTATGCATGGCCCTGATGAATTAATTGAGTTTTTCCATGGTTACACCTATTCAGGCCATCCGGTGGCGGCGGCTTCAGCACTGGCAACCTTATCGATATATGAAGATGAAAAATTATTTGAGCGCGCTAAAGGTCTTGAGTCTTATTTTGAGCAAGCGGTTCACAGCCTTAAAGGACTAGCCAACGTAATTGATATTCGTAATACCGGTTTAGTTGCCGGTATTCAACTGGCGCCGAGCGATAAAGGCGTGGGTAAACGAGGTTATGCCATTTTTGATCACTGCTTTAGACATGGCGCGTTGGTGCGGGCAACCGCTGACATTATCGCATTATCGCCGCCACTGATTGTCGAGAAGTCACAAATCGACGACATGGTTAATCACATTAGCGATGCAATTAACGCTGTTGGTTAATGTTTTTGAATACACTTTTTTAATACACTTTTTGAATACATATTTGGCTTAAAAGGATCCTGTTCATGCTTAACATCACTCATTTTGTCGATGGACAACACACGCCAGCCAGTCAGCGCAATCAAAGGATCTATGATCCCGCAACCGGTGAAGCCCGTGGCCAAGTATCATTGGCGAGTCACGATGAAGTCAGCTTGGCGATAGCTGCTGCCAAAAATGCCTATCAAACTTGGTCGCAAGTCACGCCACTGAATCGTGCCCGGGTATTATTCAAATTTAAAGCCTTAGTCGAACAACATGTTGATGAATTGGCCAAACTTATTACCCTTGAGCATGGCAAAGTGCTAGACGATGCCAAAGGTGAAATCACTCGAGGACTCGAAGTGGTTGAGTTTGCTTGCGGTATTCCACATTTACTCAAAGGCGAACACACTCAACAAGTCGGTGGCGGCGTTGATTCATGGTCAGTCAACCAATCTTTGGGGGTTGTCGCAGGCATTTCGCCGTTTAACTTTCCGGTCATGGTACCGATGTGGATGTTCCCCATCGCCATAGCCTGCGGTAATGCTTTTATCATGAAACCGTCTGAAAAAGACCCTAGTGCAGTGATGTTCCTTGCCCAATTACTTAAGCAAGCGGGTTTGCCTAATGGCATATTTAATGTCATCAACGGCGATAAAGAAGCGGTTGATGCCTTACTGACCCACCCCGATGTACACGCCATCAGTTTTGTTGGCTCAACTCCGATTGCCGAATACATTTACACCACAGCCTCTGCTCACGGTAAACGGGTGCAAGCATTGGGTGGGGCTAAAAATCACATGCTATTAATGCCAGATGCTGACTTAGACCAAGCCGTGAATGCGTTAATGGGTGCGGCATATGGGAGTGCAGGTGAACGTTGTATGGCCATTTCAGTGGTATTGGCCGTAGGCGATGTCGGCGACAAATTAGTCACTGCATTATTACCGCAAATTAGTGCCTTAAAGGTGGGCAGTGGTATTACCCCAGAAATGGACATGGGACCGTTAATTTCAGCTCAGCACTTAGCCAAAGTACGCGACTATGTTGAAGCTGGCGTGAATGAAGGCGCGACCTTAGTGGTTGATGGCCGCGATATTAGTATTAGCGATCACCAGCAAGGTTACTTTTTAGGGGCGTGCTTATTTGATCATGTCACGCCAACGATGAGCATTTACCAACAAGAAATTTTTGGTCCTGTGTTAGCTATCGTCCGAGTCGATAACTATGCCGATGGGTTGGCACTGATCAACCAACACGAATTTGGCAATGGTACAGCTATTTTTACTCAAAGCGGCCAAGTTGCACGCCACTTTTGTCACCATGTTGAAGTGGGCATGGTCGGCGTTAATGTGCCGATCCCAGTACCGATGGCATTTCATAGCTTTGGCGGTTGGAAACGATCGCTATTTGGACCGCTACACATGCATGGTCCAGATGGAGTGCGTTTTTATACTAAGCGAAAAGCCATTACCGCCCGCTGGCCACAAGCAAAAATCGACAATAACGAACCTTCGGCTTTTATTATGCCGACGATGAAATAAATGAAACCAACGATGAAGCATATTAACGATATTACGCTTTTTAGTAGCCAATCAACTGCGGTTGAGTCGTATCATTTAACTGATGAAAAACGGCTTACTGGCGATCCACTGCAGTCAGTGCAAAACCATTTTCAAAGCCCGTGCAAGCAGTTTAATGTTGGCATTTGGCAAAGTGAACCAGGCAGTTGGAATATCAATTATAGCGAATATGAGTATTGCGATATTCTCGAAGGCTGCAGCATTATCACCGACAGTCGAGGCAAAAGCTTAACCGTCAATGTAGGTGATAAATTTGTTATTCCTGCTGGGTTTTCCGGTACATGGGAGGTAGTCAATCACTGTATAAAAATCTACGTTATGTTTGAACAACAGCTTGAGCAAACATAGTGTTTAACCGCCATGCGGTACAGACAAGGCCCTTGCGGTTTTGACTCTGATAAGTGGCATACGCAGTAGCTGGAGACCAGCGGCTGCATTTTATGTAAATGGAGATAATATCGTGTCGAACACATTAAAAAGAACGCGAATTGCACTGTTAAGCGGATTAACGTTATCAGCTACCCTACTGGCTCCGTTAGCTACGGCAGAAGTGTCTGGTGCGGTTACTGTAACCAACGATTATCGTTTCCGTGGTGTATCACAAACAGCCGGTGACCCAGCGCTACAAGCCAATATTGATTGGAGCCATGAAAGCGGCTTTTTTGTTGGTGCTTGGGGCAGTAATGTCGACTTTGATGAGCCCGGATATAACGGCCCAGACATAGAAGTAGACCTGTACGCGGGCTACTACGGCGAGATTAACGACAACACCAGTTATGACTTAACCTTGTACCGTTATAACTACCCAGGAGAAAGCGATTTAGACTATTTAGAAGTCAGCGCAGGTATTGATTTTAGTGGTTTTAGAGCCGCCTATTGGTTTACCAATGACTATGGTGGCAGCGATCTTGATCTACATTACACCGAAATCAATTACGGCTGGGAGTTTACTGAAAACTGGAGCCTAGATGTGCATTATGGCTACAACTTTGGTGACGCGATTGATGACGGTGAAGGCTTTGATAGCTACTCAGACTACTCTGTTGGAGTATCAACTGAAGTCGCCGGCTTTGGCATCTCGGTTGCCTATCTAGACACCGACATTAATGGTGATTACGAAGTGAGCTCTGGGCTATATAAAAACTCAGGCACCTTATTGGCGAGCGTCAGTTACGCGTTCTAAGTCACTATGTGTTAATAAGTGATGCTAATCAGTGTAAATCTGAGCTAATGATGATGAATAATGTTTGTCGCTCAGTATTAACAACAAAAACCGCCATGGGGCGGTTTTTTTATTACTTAACCTCAACCCTGGATAAGAGAGGGAATGAATCGATGGGTTAAGGGGTAGAATAAATGGATAAAACTAAACTTACTTGGTGGTTAACGCTATTAGTGGTTGCCCTTGCCGCTTGCGTTTTCACGACTTACCAACCTAGTAGGACGGACCTACGCCCTGCTATAGTGCGCTTCGCTGCTAGGACGGACTGCGCCCTGCTATAGTGCGCTTCGCTGCTAGGACGGACTGCGCCCTGCTATAGTGCGCTTCGCTGCTAGGACGGACTTCGTCCTGCTATAGTGCGCTTCGCTGCTAGGACGGACTTCGTCCTGCTATAGTGCGCTTCGCTGCTAGGACGGACTTCGTCCTGCTAGGGACAGCTTCGCTGTTAAGATTTTATAGCATCTAGCTGCGTAGCATCCTAGCAGCGCAGCGCTCTAGGCTTGTTGATTCTAGATTTTAGCTTGTATGTCATCGTTCGTCATCGCTCGTCACCGCTTGTCATCTCAGGGATAGGGATAGAAATAGCTTGCTTCTCGGCTTACCTTTCGGGAGACAATACGAGCATGTTGAAGTGGCTTGGGTATCACACTTAAAAGACAAAAGCGTGCTGCATTTCTAAATGATCTATTATTGATAGAACATAACTTCGATCTTGCGCATAGATTTCAACAAAATAGCGTTGCATCCATGACGTACGAGAGTATCTTATTGTTATAGCAACCGTATAACTAAACGGCACAAAGGAGCAAACTATGGCTGATAACATTATTAAAATACTGGTCATTGCAGTATTATTTTTTCTGGCCTATAAACTAATTTTTAGTGGTAGCCGTGGATTAACACTTTTTGAAATGCATTTTAAAGATGGCAAGCTCAATAAGCATAAAGGCAAAATACCGGAGAAGTTTGAACGTGATTGTCGTGCAATAGCTAAATCTAATAAACTGACTTGCACTGTCAGAGCAGAAAAGTCTGGTGACGTGCGTTTGCATGTGTCGGCCAATATTGGCGATAACTTAGTCCAGCAAATTCGTAACCAGTTTCCATTTGAATATTACGACAAGAAACAGTCAGACGCGTCTAAACTTAAAGGTTAATACAAGTTGTTGGCGGACATAAAAAATGGACTCTATTGAGTCCATTTTTTATGTCCGTAGAGGCGTTAGAATACCTTGTTTTAGATTAGCCTTGTGTGGCCTGTTATTGCTTAGCAACTCATATAGCTATATGAGTCAGCTATATGAGTTAACTTTTTGCTTTAGTCTGTTACTTAATATTTTTGCTTAATCTTGTTAGTGAGCCTTGTTAATTAGTCTTCTTGCTTAGAGATGACCAAGGTCACTTGAGCGACAGTAATACCAAACTTGATAATGTCGCTTTTGTTAATAATGGTTTGGTTATCAACTAGAAACATCCAATCATCAAAGTGCACTTGATACTCACTACCATCGACGGCTAATTGCATATCATAACGCCAGCGTAATGCGCTGCCGCGCGACTCCCCTTGGGCAATGCCTAATATATCATTGGCTGTACCCTGATAAACCCCATTACCTTTATCAATAATTTTCCACACACGGGTTTGCTTTTCACCATCATCGTAAATAAACCATTCGTTAATCACTCCTTGCTTACCTTCAGGAGAATCAGTCCAGTTTGCTTCCATAGTGACAGTAAATTTGCGGGTTACCTTGCCCGAAAAGTCTTGTACTATCCCTGCTGCTGTTAACTTACCATCAAAAAACGTGGCTAAATCTAACCGGGGGGTGGTGTTTTGATAATCTTCAATCGATGCAGATGAGCATGACATGACGCCTAAAAGTAATCCTGTGTATAAACATACATAAGCTAACTTTTTCATCAACCCTCGTGCAAAAATATGACCTCTGTGGTGCATAGAGAATAGGATGGTGGGCATTAGTTGGCTCCAATTAATTGTTTGCGTAATTTAGGGTGGCTGGTTTTTTCCGACAACCAAATGTCGAGAAATGCTTCAGGAAATTGCGCATTACTCACTTGATAATAAGGCGTGTCATTGAGTAAAAATGCAGCGTCATTAGGATTGTTGACCCTAAAGGTAAGTCTGTCGCCCTGTTTAACATCAGGCCATGCTCGCACTAATTGCTGGCTTAGCAGGCTGATGTCGTCTTCGGTTAACCCAAGGTGTTGCCATTGTTCGATAGTGGCATCAACTAAATCAGGGGCTTTGATATCACGGTGATATTGAATATCGAGGATCATTGGGAATCGATTGGCTTGGTAGTTGCCATCAAGAGAAAACAGCTTGGCAGTGTAGATATCGAACCATAATAAGCTCATGTCGGCAGAACCCACTTGAATCAATGTCGTATTTGTTATGCTGGCTTTATTTGTGGTCTTGGCGCTATTGGTTATATTGGCTGCATCGGTTGTATTGGCTGGTTGCATCGACAATGTCGAACCAATGTCGCTATTATTGGCAGCAGCATGGTTAATACTAATCGCGATGATCACTACTAATACTAATGCCCCTCCCGCACCAAATAACAATTCACTCAACCAATGAGTTAATGGTTGCAGCCCTTTGTCTTGCTGCAGCTTGTCGGTGCTCAGTAAGGTTTTCATTGATTGTTCTCCAAGACCATATTCGCTGGTGCGATACGTTTACTCACCCAAATCAATACGGGAAATAAGCCACTCCAGATCAATGCCAATATCAGTGCACTCTTTTCATAACCCAAAGGCAACACCACAGCATCAAATTTAGCGCCCGTCAGATAACTTAAACAGCCAAACACGCCACCGAGTATTGATTGTAACCATAGTGGTAAGGTTTTAAAAAAAGCTAAGCTGTAATCTAAACTGAGAGCAAAATAGCACCACAATACCGCCAACCAATAAGGGATTATGTTGAATTCAAACACGCCAAACCATACTAATAAGCTGTCAACGACTATCCCAATTGCACCACAAACACCCATTAACAGAGCATCATGACGAGCAGAATTGGATAATAAAAAATGACCGATGATCAGTAAAATTGACAGTATGATAAGTTGGTTTTGGGCTATCACACCCGACCACCACACCAACTGAAAACACACGGCGTTAATCAGGATAAATAATGTTGAGGGCAAAGCGTAAGTAGGCATAATATATCACCCAAATAGGAGGATACGACCCGGTAAGCCGTTACCGGGGATGTAAATCACTAAGGGCAATAAAACGCAATTATCAAGGGCGATATAGCGGTCTAACCGCGACCAAGTGAACTGTACTTGTAGTACGTTCTAAAAAGCCACCTTCGCAATAGCTTAGATAAAACTTCCACATCCGAATGAAATCGTCACCGTAATTTAACGCTTTTATTTTATCGTAAGCGGCATCAAAGTTTTCATGCCAATGCTTTAATGTGCGGGCATAATCTCTACCCATGTCGTCAATTGACCAGGTAACCATGTCAGTTTTCTTGGCAATGTGTCGGGTCATTTCGCTGACCGAGGGTAAACAGCCACCAGGAAAGATGTAGCGCTGAATAAAGTCGACACTCTTGCGATAACTGTCATAACGTTGATCGGCAATGGTAATAGCTTGGATCAGCATTCGCCCTTCAGACTTAAGTAAATGCTGTAGCTTTTCAAAAAACCCGCCTAAATATTCGTGACCCACAGCTTCGATCATTTCAATAGAGACAATGCGATCATATTCGCCAGTCAATAAGCGGTAATCTTGTTTGAGTAAGGTGATCTTATCTTCAAGGCCTAGTTGCTTAACTCGTTCAACAGCGAACTCATATTGCGCATCGGAAATAGTGGTGGTGGTAACATTTACGCCATAGTGTTTTGCAGCATAAATAGCTAATGCCCCCCAACCGGTACCAACCTCAAGTAATGTTTGACCTGGCGATAAGTCTAGGCGTTCACAGATGGTTTGCAACTTATGTAATTGCGCTTCATTTAGATTGCTATCATCGTTCGGATAAAGTGCACTTGAATACATCATTTCCGGGTCAAGAAACTGTTTATACATGTCATTACCTAAATCGTAATGAGCCAGAATATTGCGCTTTGAACCTTGTTCAGAATTACGATTAAACACATGCTTAATCCGGTTAACACTATTACTCAACCATGAAAAATAGCGTTCAATATTGTCTAACAAGGCTAAGTTTTTAGCAAAAATTTGCACCACTTTGGTTAAATCTTGACTGCTCCAGTGACCTTGAATATAAGCTTCACCGGCACCAATTGAGCCACCAAACACCACTTGACGATAAAAGTTAGCATGCTTGACTTGCATGGTGGCGTGAACGTTGCTGTTAACGTTACCAAACTCAGACGTTTGGTTGCCGTCAACAATAGTTAAATGCCCTTCAGCAAGATGGGCTAATGCGCGAAGTAAAATTTTCCTTGCAAGACTGTCAGATAGACTCGCTTGAGTCATGCTACTTTCCGTCGCCATATTTTCCATGTCATCTCTCCAGTTCGTACACTGTATTATTCGCTTTATTGGCGTCATTACAGCTTAGTACGTGGTAACCATCCATTTGGTTTACATTTTGCTATTCACATTTTGCAAGAGTGAGGGGCCGATTGTTGTTTGCTGGTAAAATTCATCTCGATAGGTCAACAGGCCTAACTCACCTTAATAGTTTGTTTGCCGACAAATGGGATCCGTTTAATAAATAACTTCATTGCTTGCCAATAAATACCTAACATAATTTTGCTGGTCATTAATGGATAACTCAACATAAATTGACGCATGGAACTCGAAGTAATTGGTTGGCGTTTTAACACTAAACTGGCATCAAATAATTTATCATTATTAGCATTTCGATTTTCAATGATCACTTTTAAATGCTTGGCTGGCGGCGTAATACGCCACAGATAATGCATCTCTAAATTCATAAACGGCGACACAGGAAATACTTTGTCGGTTTGAATAGTATGGGCAATATCGACCAGATAACAATGGCGCTCATTCCAAGGAGTATTACTCACCTCAGCAAGCATATAAACCATGTCATTTTGATGATAGCAAAAGTAAAAGTTGACCGGACTAAAGTAAAAACCACAGTGGCGTATTTGTCCAGAAAATATAATTTTATCGCATACTTGTGTGGCCCCAAGATGCTTAATGGTTGCTAACACGCGCAGCTTCAAGGCCATAGCATCATTGCCATGACAGGCTTGGTTCAAGACAAGCTTGTCACCAAATTGCTTATCGAGGGCATTGAGGTAATCACTGGGATTAAATTTAAGCGGGGTAAATTTGTCTGTTGAAAACAACTTACTGACCGCCGTTAATGCAGGCAGTTCATCTAAATCAATCGCCATCATCGCAATATTATAACCAAAATGATGCAACTTAGGCGTATGACGGCGATGGTTTATATTGCCGCAATAAATGCCACTGTTTAATTGATCATGTTCCATTACCGATGTGGTTTGATTCATAAACTAATCCCAAACAGATCACATACTTCAACCGCGCTACGAACGCCGTCCTCATGAAATCCATTATGCCAATAAGCTCCGGCAAAGTAAGTATTATGTTTACCATTAATAAGCGACTTTTTCGCTTGAGACTTCATGCTAGCATCATTAAAAACTGGGTGAGCATAATTAAACTTGCGCAAAATTTTACTGTCGTCAATTAATGCAGTTTGATTTAAGGTGACACAGAATGTGGGTGCACTGGCAGGCAAGCACTGCAAAATATTCATATTATAGGTCACACTGGCTGGACGCTGGGCAACATCTTGCGGGTTATTGCCATCCAAACGATAGTTCCAGCTTGCCCACGCCGCTTTGCGCTTAGGCAACAAATTAATGTCAGTGTGCAGTACCACTTCATTATTTTGATATTCCATCGCAGCTAACACGTCTATTTCGTCTTCAGTAGCATCGGTTAACATGGCTAATGCTTGATCGCTGTGACAACTTAACACCACATCATCAAAGCGCTGCCATTCGCCTTTAGCAACTTGAACATACACACCATCATCGGCGCGTTTAATACCGGTAACTGGAGAATTTAGCTGGATGCGATCTTTGAAAGGCGCGGTTAAGGCGGGGATATAACTGCGCGATCCACCTTCAAGCACATACCATTGCGGTCGATCATTAATATTTAATAAACCATGGTGTTGGAAAAATCGAATAAAAAATCGCAGAGAAAAACCACGCATGTCATCAATACTGGCAGACCAAATAGCCGCGCCCATAGGCAGAATGTAATGCTCACAGAAAAAGGCAGAAAAACCTTGTTCATTAAGGTACTCACCTAATGAAGCGGTAGGGTATTTGTCGGCCTCATAAATCACTTTACAACCATTGTTAAAACGAACAATTTCGCCCAAAAATCGATAAAAACTCGGACGGAGTAAATTACGACGCTGGGCAAATAAGCTCCACAAATTATTGCCATTATATTCAAGCCCGGTGAGTGCATTATTAACACTAAAACTCATTTCTGTAGGGAGAGACTTAATCTCAAGCTGCGCCATTAATTTTTCAAAACGCGGATAGGTACGGTCATTAAACACAATAAAACCAGAATCAATGGCGTATTGCTGCCCAGCCACTTCCACATCTACTGTAGCGGTATGTCCGCCAATATAATCATTGGCCTCAAACACAGTTACCGTGTGTTCACGGCTTAATAGATGGGCGCAGGTTAAACCGGAAATTCCAGAACCAATCACGGCGATATTTTTCATTAAGTTAATCCTTGACCTAATAATTATTATTGTTACTTTTATTGTTACTTTTATTGTTACTTTTATTGTTAATTTTATTGTTAATTTTATTGTTCCAGCTATTTGGGCGCCAAAAAATACACTAATAATTTTTCTGGTAATAAAGAGGCTAATTTAAGTAACCAAGTAAATTTAGTTGGAAAATGGATCTCACGTCGTTGACGCTGCATGCCATTAAAAATTTCAGTCGCAGCTTGCTCGGCACTGATTTGCATTGGCATGGCAAAGTCATTTTTGGCGGTTAACGGGGTTTTAACAAAGCCTGGGCAAATGACACTCACCCCAATACCATGCTGAGCAAGGTCAACCCGTAAACTACGACCTAAATAACCAATAGCCGCTTTAGATGCACCATAGGCTTCGGCACGCGGAAATGGTAAATAAGTGGCACTTGAACTCATTAATCCAAGTTGTGCACCACGACTCAGTAAAGGCAAAAAATGCTCAAGGCAATAACCCATCGCCACCACATTGGTATTGATCACTCGGGAAAATAGTGCCGAGTCAAAATGTAATGGATCGTCAATGTATTCACAACTTCCGGCATTTAGAATGATATGGTGCAACTTCCAGCCGTTATCTTTTAGCAGTTGTTGCAAGTGAAGAGATGCCGCAGACACTTGTCCAATGTCAGTGATATCAAATACCAAAGGGGTTGCAGATGAAATTTTCGCCAAGTTTTGTTCGTTGCGACCACAGGCAATTACCGCAAAACCTTCACGGATATAGTGCTGAGCTAAAGCAAGACCAATGCCTGAGCTGGCACCGGTGATCAGTACTGCAAGCTGTTTGTCATTGGTGTTAGTCATTACTTGCCCGCCCTATTTTTGAGTAATCCAATTAAGCCACCTAAAAATGGCACTTGCTCATAGAGCATTTGGCCTACATCAAAGTAATCTCGGTGGGCAAAAATTTTATCGCTAAACCTAAGCTGTGACATGCCTTCGACATTGATACTCTGCCCTTTGTTTAACTTAGGGTGCGAGTAGGTCATGGTCCAATATAATCCAGCTTGTTGCTGATTAGCACTGATAACCACTTCTTTAATATCAAATTCAATGTGGGTGACATTTTGGTACATGTTAGCAAAATAACGCGTTAGTGGTGCAATGCCTTCCACTTTATGGAGCGGATCTTGAAAGCGAATATCGTCACGATACACTTGCGCTAACATTGATAAGTTATCTTTATTAAGCTTTTGATACATATCTATAAATGCATCAATAATAGCAGGATGACCATTAATGGACGCTGAGCTATCCGGATTTAATGGTTCTGATTGAGTATCAACTATCGACGGTGCGCCTTGCATTTACCAACTCCTATTACGTGACCCAGAAAACTCACGGAACATACTTATAAGAATGCCTTATATGACAACAAGATAAAAGTATTTATTGGCCGTGAAGTAAATAAAAACTAACTGGGAATTAATACGAGATAGCGCAGGAAGTAGATCACCGTTTTACACCAGTCACAAAGCAAAACGCCTAAGCAGGGCTTAGGCGTTAATAAAGTCAGTAATTGGGGTGCTTTTATTCAGAAGCTTAGTAACCTTTTTTAGCTACCGGCTGCCAGTACTTATCAACTTCTTGTTTAATAAAAGCTTGCTTGGCTTTAATGGCGTCGGCTTCAATAAAGCCAATAGCAGCATGGGCTTTTTCTTTGGTACTGTAATCTGGATACTCAACCTCAGTAACGGATAATTGACTCAAAATGCGGGCTAATGCTTCACGTGCATAAGTAACCTGTTCAGTCGATTTATCCAGTAGTTCAATGCCTTCTTTAGGATTATGAGCGTACATTCCATGTGATGCTGTCGCAAAATCCCAACGCCATTGTGAATGACGTATAGCCATAATCGCATCATTCATTTGCGGCCATGTGGCCCCCGCATCCCATGCCGCTTTAGCTTCATAATGTGCTTTAATCAGTAATGACTCTACATTTCGTGATTTAGCATCAATATTAGCCTTGGTTTTATCAAGCTTTTTGGTGATGGCCGCTTCACTACTATGACAACTTGCACAACTACGATCAAAATTGTCTAATGCGCCACCAACCTTATGGTCAGTAAATGTAGCGCCTTTTTCATCGGTCGCAGGCGGCATATGACAGGTTATACAGGTCACGCCTTGCTTAGCGTGAACCGAACGACTCCAATGCTCAAACTCTGGATGACGCGCTTTTAATATTGGGGTTTTAGAAATGGGGTGGATCCATTCATAAAAGCGGCGAGTGTCATAATACTTTTCAATTGCATCGGCAGTGCTGCCGAAAATCCATGGAATATTAACTTTGTTATTATTTTCAGGCTGGAAATAATAACTCACATGACATTGACCACAAACCTGTGCCCCTTGCATGCTACGGTCTTGTTGATCAAACGGTAATTTAATTTTAGCCATCGCATTTTGAGCATGAGGGCGAGGCAATGCCAGTTCAGCGCTGCCATCAACATGACAATCGCTGCAATAGACAACAGATTTGATTTCACGGCCTAAATCGACAAAATTGGCACCTGAAAAACCTTGAATACCCATTTCTTTGATCAATCTTGGTGCATCGGGTGTTTTACAGGTCCAGCAACTGGCAGATAAGCCTTTGTCACCTTCAGCTATTGCAACACCAGTGCGCAAAGTATGTGTCACGTCAGCCACAGCAAATTGATGACCACGAGGGCTATGGTATTCTTTGGCAAATGACGAACCCGCCCACAAAATGATATTGGCAGGATATTGCGCCAATATATCGTCTCGTTCGGTTTGTTCTTCTGTCGCTTGCCAAGAATCATATTGTTGTGGAAATTTAAGTTGATTGGGATCCACTTCAGCACTTTTAAGCGACCAAGATGTCAGACTCAGCAGCGCGAGTGCGGAAATAACGATGCTTAACCCTACCTTACTTCGCATCGGCCGCGTTGCTTTCATTACCACGTCGACAAGTTGAACCATCATATTGCTAACCTTTCTCTGTTAATCGCTTAATTAAAATTACTAGATAGAACCGTAAGTCTGTAACATTACGTTTATTAACGGCTTTAGTTAACTGCTTTAGTTAACGTTTACCAAATTCGTTGCTTGGATAAATTTATTTAAATTGCGCTCAAACTAGCCTGGACGACCATCAAGACGCGGACGCATTAAAATTGGCGCATAAAACCACACAAACGAACCAAAACCAATAAACCAACACGCGCCTGCAGCCCACAACCAGACTTGGGTATATTCAGGCATCAATAGCGGCATTCCTGCACGTAACACGGCAGCGAGAGGCACAGATAAAAATGCCAACGTCATGTTTGGGCCTTGGTATATATTACGACTCGTGTGCCCGAGAGAAACCCGTGAAATCATTGATAAACACAATGATGCAATTCCACCAATGGCAAACAGATGTAGCAAGGTGCGATAGGCATATTCGTTGTCGATATTGATTGCCATTAATAACAGTGTCAGCGGCAACGATAAATAAGAAATATGTAACGACCACAACATCGGTTCTTTTAAGGTTTTATGGGCTTGCCAACGAGCAACTCGAAGTAAATGTAATATGCCCGCAACAGCAAGCAGTATCTGTTCAACACCCTTAGGCAACCAATGGCTTATCGCTTGAACAAACAGTAAACCCATTACAAATATTAACGTATTCTCTAGCGCATTAATGGGATCGGGCTTGGGTTGTTTAATTTTCATTGCGGTAAAAAATGGGATCACCCGTCCACCCACTATGGTGATCACCATCGCGAACCACCAAATCATCCCTTGCCATAACTGAGTCGATAACGAAAAATCACGTTCCGACAACGCATAATAACTGGCTAAATTCACCAGCAATGCAACGATGAGCATGATGGGAAAACCAATATTGCGCCATTGTTTGACTGGATAAATACAGCGCCATAATGCATAAGCGCTCAAACCTAAAAATAAGCTGTCAAATATTGCCGGTAATACCAACGGAATGTTCATCGGTAATAGCAACATCAAGCGAGCAATGAGCCAACAGCCAAACGTAACCATTAATGCGCGACCCGTGATGGTGGGTTGATTGGTCCACGCTTGCACTGCCGTGAGCAGAAAACCACACACTATGGCCATCGCAAAGCCAAATAACATTTCATGAGGATGCCACCATAGCGGCACCACATTTGTCCAAAACTCAGTGCTAAATAAACTATATTGTGGTGTGAACCAACCCATTAGCCAAAGCGGAATGTATAAGGCTGCGAGAATTGCGCCGCCAAGAAAAAACGGCCTAAAGCCCAAACGCCATATTGCAGGCGTGTTATCAATTTTAGCGGGATCATCAATATTCAGCATAAGCAGTACACTCACTTAGTGGGTTAACATCAACAAGATTTAAACATGTATAATATATGAATCTTTAATTGCGCTATTCTATGCTGTTAATCGATCGGCTTCAATCAATACTCACATATTCGCTATTGAGCCAAGCTCATAGTGTGATCTAACGCAAAAAAAAACCGCTATTATCCTAAAAGATAATAGCGGCCTTACCGTGATTTTGCTGATGTATCGAATCAAGGCAGTCAAACTAAGTTAACTGAACAATTGGTCTTGGTTGTTAATAAAAAGGCTTAACCACGCTTTAGCGCACTTAACACCTCTATCGCCCGAAGTCGCGCCATCTTGTGTTCGACAATAGGCTCTGGGTATCGGTCATCTTGTCGTTGTGCAAACAGATCATTAACATTAATAGATTTAGGTTGATGAATATCAGCCAAAGACCAACCTGATACCTCACTAACATAACGCTTTATAAAACTGGCATCTGGATCAAATTTGCTGCTTTGAGTCATCGGATTAAACACTCGAAAATAAGGTTGCGCATCGCAGCCTGTGCCTGCAGACCACTGCCAGCCGCCATTGTTAGCGGCTAAATCACCATCAATCAGTTTTTGCCTAAAATAACGTTCGCCCCAACGCCAATCGATCAATAAATGCTTGGTTAAAAAACTGGCTACTACCATACGCAAGCGATTATGCATCCAGCCCGTTTGGTTTAGTTGGCGCATGGCTGCGTCTACAATCGGGTAGCCCGTTTGCCCGTCACACCAGGCAGTAAACTCATCAGGATTATTGCGCCACGCAATCGCCTTACCCAGTTCATTAAAGTTATGGTTCATGGATAAACGTGGAAATGCCACCAGCAAATGATGATAAAATTCACGCCAAATCAGTTCATTGAGCCATGTTTTAGCAAGGCAAGTATCATCCACTAACGCTTGGGGGTAACGCGCTAAAATTGCCGCTACACATTGACGCGAACTCATTACTCCGATGGCTAAAAAGGGTGATAAGCGGCTAGTACCTTCTAGGGCAGGAAAATCTCTTTCGGCTTGATAATCTTCTACTTGGCTTGCTAAAAATTGATCCAGTATTCGCTTTGCAACGCCCTCTCCTGCAGCCCATTGATCGCTGCTGTGTGTTGGGCAATTAAATTCGATAGCCGCTGGCAATGCCAGCGCTGCAGCAACAGGTGCTGGCGCGGCTAAAGGCACTATCGCTTTTTGACTGGCAATACTTTTCCATTTTTTAGCAAATGGGGTAAACACCTTGTACATATCACCGGACAAATTTTGCACTTGTCCGGCTGCAAATACGCAGTCTTGATCGATTAACGTCAGTGGCAACCCCTGGCCAATTAATGCGCTATCACGGCGACGTTCGTTAATTTCCGGCTCGTTACCAGCGAAAACAGCATCAATATTATGTTGTTGTAAGTAATCATTTAAAGCGGTCTGGGTATCGCTAAACCACTCAAGATGCAGCACATCCAATGATATGCCTAAGGCAGCAAGCGACTGTGCTAATAGATTGACATGACGCTGGATAAAATCAATTTGTATTGGCGCCACATCATGCTGCGCCCATTGCGACGGAGTAACAATATACACAGCCCGAACCTTGCCTTGATGTTGTTGGGCAAATTGACACGCTGCCACAAGGGCTGGATTATCGCCAACCCGCAAGTCTTGCCTAAACCACATTAAGCTATTTACGTTACTCATATTACCGGCAACCTAATAGGCATAGCGAAGCTTTAGCGCTTCTGGGTGCGGATTTAAATACACTTGCTCTTCAATGTACGCGGTGGGAAATTCGCGTACGTAATGATTAATCAAGGTAATAGGCACTAACAAAGGCAATAGCCCTTGGCGATATTTTAAAATCGATTCGCTCAACTCTTCTTTTTGTCTCGCATTGAGCTGTTTCTTAAAATAGCCTTGAATGTGCTGCAAAGTACTGGTGTGATTTTTGCGGGTAGCAATAATTTTGAGTGCCGTCATAAAGCCTTCAAAATATTGTTGTGCGGTTTGCTCCACATCTTGAATATCGGCCAATATAGGCCCTAAATCTCTGTACCACTGTGGACTGTGGGCCATTAATAAATACTTATAACGCGAATGAAACTGCATTAGCTTGTGTTTAGTGAGACCCGATTGAGTCATTTTCTTCCAATCGTTATAAGCAAATACGCGGGTAAAAAAGTTTTCTCTTAATGGCAAGTCATGTAAACGCCCTTCTTCTTCTACAGGCAGAAATGGGTAGCGTTCCATTAATTTTTTTGCAAAAACACCCACACCGGTTTTAGTGCCATGATTGGTACCAATTTTGTACTCGGTAACCCTTTCCATGCCACATGTTGGTGATTTTGCACATAAAATATAACCGCCCAAGTAATCTAGTTCTTCCACTTTGGCTTGGGAATACTCATTAAGCTTGTCAGTCACATCGAGCGATCCATCAGCACTGCGAATATGCACCACATCGCCGTCTCGCACTTGGCGAATACTTTTACGCGGTGTGCCCATGCCAATGGCCATCTCAGGACAGACTGTGATGTATTCAAAAAACGGTTCAATTTCTTGTTTACAGTAATAAGAATTTTTGTGTCCACCATCAAAACGGACTTGATTACCCAGCAAGCAGCTGCTGATCCCAATTTGGATTTTTTGTGGCACAAATGAATCGGTATCTGGCATGTTATGCACTCCTGTGGCGGCCGTAATATCCCTAAGCGGGATGAAAAATGAGGTTATCTTTACCCATACAATATGCTAAAAAAATACGCGTAATACACCAATTAAGTTCATTATTGTATTATTCAAGCATATTGGCTGTATTTGCAATCATAGTCTGCATATTTGCCATAAAAATAAAGCAGAACGCGAGTTCTGCTTTATAGGGATCGATTGACATATTGTGCATATTAAGCCTGAGCTTTCGCCCCTAGACGCTCTACCCCCCATACCAGACCAATGCCCACAAACACACACACAATCGCCACAAACAGTTGCGATGACTCACCGGTGATTTGCTCAAATTGAAATGGGGATAGATTTTGCTCTACCAATGGCACTAACTCGCCTTTAGAATTCTCGCGCCAGCTAATTACTTGTTTCCAAGGCCAAATCTTACCTAATGTCCCCAGCATTAATCCGGTTAAAAACAATAATGTTGCATCATGGAATTTACGTAACAATGCCGATAACACGTGACTAAAACTTAATAATCCAACCACAGCCCCAATAGCAAAACAGGCCAAATACACAATATCAAATCCTTTAGCCGCCGCTAACACCGCGGGGTACATCCCTAAAAGCAGTAAAATAAAACTGCCTGAAATACCGGGTAATATCATGGCGCAGATAGCAATCGCACCACAGAAAAAGAAGTTAAGGTAACTCACTTGCAATTCAATGGGGTGCAACACGGTAATGGCCCACGCAAAGGCGACGCCGACAATAAACATGGCAACCCGAATAGCACTGAATTTATTCACTTGTTTAAGCATGTGAACCACGGAAAACAGAATCAAGCCCAAAAAGAACGACCACACAGGTATAGGATGTGTCACCAACAACCAAGAAATTAGCTTAGCTAAGGTAAAAATACTGGTTAAAATCCCGCCGAACACGCACAGCAAAAAAGGACCATTAATATGTAAAAAAGCAGCTTTAATCCCTTTGTGTTTGATAATCCCTACTAAAGACAAGTTAATCTTGCGAATGCCATCCAATAATGGATCTAAAATACCGCTAATAAATGCGATAGTGCCACCCGATACGCCCGGCACAACATCTGCAGCGCCCATGGCCATACCTTTGAAATAATTCAATAACAGTGAGTCAGTTTTCAAAATTCATCCTTCAATGTGTCTACACCGGTAAATTATACCTGTGCCCTGTGTAATGAGCGATGGAAAATATTGATCGGGGCTTTTCCACAGGTTACAACAATGTTAACCTCATCCGATAAAATAACGAGTAAAGTTTATTTATGACCCACACAAAACCCAATAAAGTCATGTCGCTATACCACAAAGTCACTGCTTATCCATTGGGTAAGCATATTTTCTCTAAAATGGTGTCTCGGATGGCGCCCTATTTTGGCACAGTACACCCTTACATAAGCGATTTACGCGTTAACCGCTGCGAATGTTTAATAAAAAAACGCAAAAAAGTCCAAAATCATATTGGTACCGTGCATGTAATAGCCATTTGTAATGGCTTAGAAATGGCCATGGGCACGATGGCAGAAGCATCGATCCCGGCTCATTTACGTTGGATCCCAAAGGGCATGAGCGTTGATTACACCGCAAAAGCGGGTAGCGACATTTTATGTGTTGCACAGGTAAAATCAGAACAATGGCAAGTGGGTGATATGTTAGTTGACGTAAAGGCCTATGATACTAATGGTGTTGTGGTAGTCCAAGGGCATATTAAGCTATGGATTTCAGAGAAACCTCAAAAAATAACGAAGTAAATTAATCACCTTATTCACTTTTGCTAGGGAAGCATAATGTTAAAGAATGATCTGGCGCAAGCCAACAAAAATCATCTAGGAAAAATTATTCCGATCGCTATTTTGCTAATAATGCTTATCAGCTTATATGGCAGCTGGTATACCGTTGATCAGGGCGAACGTGGCGTCGTGCTACGTAACGGTAAAATTATCGATACTGCAGAACCAGGGCTTGGGTTTAAAATTCCGCTTATGGATACCGTGGTTAAAATTTCAACTCAAACTCACACAGCAAATTACCAAGGTTTACAGGCTTATAGCCGCGATCAACAACCCGCAACTTTACGCGCCTCAGTGACATTCAGCATACCGCCAGATCGTGTTGAAGAAGTGTATGCAAAATTTAAAAGCATAGACTTAATGGTATCGCGCTTACTTGACCGCCAAGTGCCGACTCAAATTGAGAATATTTTTGGTAAATATACCGCTATTTCTGCGGTTCAAGAACGGATCAAGTTTGGTATTGATGTCACCGAAGCCATTACTCAATCGATTAAAGGCCCGGCGACCATTAACTCAGTGCAAATTGAAAATATCGACTTTAGCAATGCTTACGAAAAATCGGTAGAAGACAGAATGCGCGCAGAAGTAGAAGTGCAAACCCAATTACAAAATCTTAAAAAAGAGCGCGTGAGTGCCCAAATTGCCGTGACTCAAGCGCAAGCTGAAGCAGACTCGCAACTGGCCCGTGCCATTGCCGAAGCAGAAAGTATCCGAATTAAAGGTAACGCAGAAGCATCAGCCATTAAAATTCGTGCAGAAGCGCTAGCGCAAAATCAAAATTTAGTTGAATTGACTAAAGCTGAACGCTGGGATGGAAAATTGCCGACCACCATGTTGCCGACAGGTACAATCCCGTTCCTTGAAGTGCAAACCACCCAATAAATATCTCTATTGTAAAAAAACCAAGGGATCGGCATTAAAGCGGGTCGTTTGGTTTTTTTATGATGCTTTGCCCTACTTAACAATATTTTCTAGCGGCATTACAAGGTTTGGCTGTTAATCTCTAGTCGCGCATCTTTATTTAATAAAGAGGGCTTATAAACAGCTAATAGTAAGAGGAATTCAGAGATTAAGTACAACTAACATGAATAAGCATGGTTCTCCCATTCAATCAATACGTTTAGCCAATCTTGATGCAATCAGAGGTGTTGGCGTATTAGGTATTTTCTTCCTTAATATCTATTTTATGGGCAATAGCTTTTTGGGCTATGCTCCTCATGAAATTCAACCTACAACAGATATAGCCATACTCATTTTCAGCAACTTTTTTTTAGAAGGACGCTTCTTTAGCCTATTCGCCATGCTTTTTGGGGTGGGATTATTAATCCAATATCAACGCCAGCAAGCGAGACCGGTATCTGCCGTCGCGGCACCATCCCAAAATAATCAGATAAAATCCCGCTTATATTGGTTAATCGTCTTTGGGGTAATCCACGCTATTGTTATCTTCCCAGGAGATATATTATTGTCTTATGGCGTGAGTGGGTTATTGGCTTTTCGCTACATCAATCTCAATGCTGATGAGCTACTGCGCAAAGCCAGAGGGTTTATCTTGTTATCATTGATCCCCATTGCGCTCATTTCACTTATGCCTGACGAGCACGTTTATATACGCGACTCAGCATTTTTCATCGAGCAACTGTCAGCTTGGACAGGCAGCTACAAGCAACAACTCACTCTGCATTTAACCATGTTGGCTTACATGTTAGCGGTTATTCCGTTAACCCTAATGTGGTATATCGCAGGTCTAATGTTATTGGGGATGGCATTATATAAACGCAACATTTTTACCAATGGATTAGAGAAAAAAACCCTGTGGCAATGCGTATTTTGGGCCATCATATTGTCATCATTAGATTCGCTATTCAGTCTCAGCGGCAATCCGAGGTGGGAAGCGATGTCAGACCTATTATTATGGTTCAGCGCTATTGCGACGGCATTAATTTATATCCATATTATTGTTAAATTTTGTCAAAATGCCCCCCACAGACTAACACTTCTGCAAAATGCCGGCCGAATGGCATTTAGTTTGTACATTCTCCAGTCTATTGTTGGTATTTTATTATTACGTTATATTGCACCAGACTGGTTGTACTCACTAGACAGGATAGGTTATCTCTCCATTGCCATTATTTACAGTGTGTTACAGTTGCTATTAGCCGATGTCTATTTACGCAAATTCAATCAAGGTCCGTTAGAAAAACTTTGGCGCGTCTTAGTCTCCCGCACAAGTTAATCAATCTCAGCTTAGGATCATAACCACTCAAGGAAGAATACATGCAACTAAAATACTGTGCCATATTGATTAATCTCATCAGTATGAGTGCCATTGCCGCAGAGACATTACCGCCTATTTTAGATTTTAAGCCTAATTGCAGCCCAACCATTATCAATCAGCTTGCAGTAAGAGACGTTTATCTGACTGAGGATTTTCAAAGCCAAACCGATCAACAAATAGAACTGAGTATGTTCGACACCAGTATGTTCAAATTGCAGCGAGCAGCAAAACAACAACATGCTGACGCCATCATGTTGATGGCGTTGAATAAAACCACTATCACTAAAAGCAGTCACACCAGTGACTACAAAAGGGTAATTGAATACCAAGCCGACTTAGTCACGTTTTGTACTGATGATCGATCATTATCTGCCACACCAACGCCCTATAATCACTTAGGTAAAAAGCTGACGGTGACGACCTTCAACTGGCAAGTTAGCGAAACAGCAGAAGAATCGTTAGCCTCTCTGGCAAAAGCGGTTAAAAAGCCCCAAGCCGATGTGTCATTCACACATATTTACGGTATTCCCATGAGCGCATCAAGCCAAGTACTGTTTAGCACTCTTGGTCCGGCAAGTGTACAGCTGTCGCTTGAAAAAAATCAGTCAGCTTGGTTATATGGCCGTAATCTGTGGTTTATTTTGATTAATGATAAAGTGGAATTTGCCAGTTCAACGACCGCGCTACTGAGCGCATATGGTAAAAATTGGATCAGTTTCAATGATAATTTCGACGATAATCCTTGGACCTTGTTCGGCAAGATTAATATAAGAGATGAATTAGCCGATGTGTTAACCCAGAGCGATCACAAAGCGGTAAAAATCAATTCGCATCAATACGCCATTAAGCATCAAAACAACACCTTAATAATGGATTTTGCTGACTACAAACCCAATGCAACAAAACCCGTTAACACTGAATTGACTCAATTTACTCTCCATAGTAATCATTTCACTCAACCGATTGCTCAACTTCAGTTCAGCCCTATCGATACTCAAGGTTTTTCCAATGTGGTAAGCGGTAAAAATGCCACCTTAGCAGACCGCTCTGCAGCGCGTTATATCAATAACAATCAGCAAAACAGCTTTAACCTAACCCAAGATAAACAGTGGTTTATGTTATCGAGTTTTATCTTGGTCAAACAAGCCAATGAAGTGATCACTCGAGTCAAACTCACATCAGCCCTAACGACAGAAAAATATACCCAAGGCACATTTGCCCAAGCAGCAGTAGCGCTAAATTTACCGCAAACTAAAAGTGAATTTATGGCGCATTATCCCGATGCAGAAGACAACTATGATTCGGTCAATATCGATGGGGATAATTACACTATTGAAGCCATATTTGAATCGGAGCAAGATAATGCCCCTTTGGTTGAATTTGAAATAAGCTACCTAGACTGAATTAATCCCCCTGGACTGATATTAGAATGAATAAATTTGCTTGGTTGATGTTGCTGTTAATCGGCGCCATTTTTGGCGCCGTCCAACCCTGGTTGGCAGGTATTTATGGATTAATTAATGTGATCACATTTGGTTTGTATTACCGTGACAAATCGGCCGCTAAGCAGGGCCAGTGGCGCATAAAAGAAAGCACCTTACAATTTTTTGCTTTGATTGGAGGCTGGCCGGCAGCACTACTTGGCCAGTATCACTTACGCCATAAAACCCAAAAATCATCTTTTAAACGGCTATTGTGGTGTTGCATAGTACTCAACTCAGTCGGGGTTAGTTTATTGTGTTACCAGCAATGGCAGCCGCTATTTGATGGGTATCGTTAATTAACTTATTGGTTCAATTATCTCTTTAAACGAGGTGATAAGTATTAGCCCATCACTTTTTACGCTAAACTAGTCGCCCAATTACTAACCATTCGAGAGCAACTATGCGTATGATTTTGGCCATTGTGGTCATTGCGGGCGTTATTTTTTATTTTTTCACTCAATCGAACAATCAAAAAGCCGCCAAAGAGAATATTGAGAAAGGTAAGATTTTTTTAGCTGAAAATGCCCAACGCGAAGGCGTCACGCAAACCTTATCTGGCTTACAATATGAAGTGCTCGTTAAAAGCGAAAACACTGATCATCCAAGCGCAAAAAGTAAAGTGACCGTGCATTATCACGGTACGCTAATCGATGGCACTGTATTTGACAGCTCTGTCGATCGCGGCGAAACCATCAGCTTTGGTTTAAATCAAGTGATTAAAGGTTGGACTGAAGGCGTACAATTAATGAGTATTGGCGACAAATTCCGTTTTTATATTCCAAGCCAATTGGCTTACGGTAATCGCTCCACTGGAAAAATTGAAGGTGGCGCAGTGCTCATTTTCGATGTCGAGTTATTTGAGATTAACTAATCAGCAATGAATATCAGTTTAATCTGAAAATGAAAAAGCCTCCTTGTGGAGGCTTTTTGCTATTGGCTCTTGGTTATTGGCAAATGAGTCTTTACCCCATCACCATTTGACTATCATGCTAGGTAAAACGGATCGTCAATCGATTTTGCGGGCGCTGTAAACCATTTTGGCCCTTGGGCTGTCATGTAGAAATGATCTTCATGACGGATACCAAACTCGCCTGGCACACATATCATTGGCTCGTTGCTAAAACACATGCCAACGGCTAACGGCGTAATATCATTGCGAACCAAGTATGGCCATTCATGAATGTCTAAACCTATGCCATGGCCGGTACGATGAGGTAAACCCGGCAGCTTATAATCTGGACCAAAGCCAGCCGCTTCTAGCACTGTACGAGCGGCTGCGTCCACATCGCTACAAGATGTGCCAATTTGCGCCGCATCAAATGCCGCAATTTGCGCATCTTGCTCAAGTTGCCATAATTGACGTTGGCGATCATTGGCTTCACCAAACACATAAGTGCGAGTAATATCAGAGTTATAACCCTGTAACTGGCAACCCGTATCAATTAATACAGTGTCATTTAATGCTAGCGCCTTAGGCGATTTAACCCCATGGGGATAAGCGGTATCTTCACCGAATAATACGATGCAAAAATACGAGCCTTTTACGGCACCCACAGCATAATGAGCTTGATTAATAAAGTCTTCAACTTCAGCGGTGGTGATGCCCTCACGTAATATACTGGCCGTCGCTTTATGCACTTCAAGGGTCATGTCCTTAGCCCGCTGCATTAAGGCAATTTCATCAACCGACTTAATCATCCGACAACCCGCCGTCACACTTGTTGCACTCACAAACCGTTGCTGAGGCGCAGCTTGAGCCATGCCATCGCTAATAAAAAAGGCGGTTGACTCATCAATACCGATTTTTGCTTGGTTAATGCCCATGTTAACTAACACATCGGCAAATAGCTGGAATGGGCTTTCATCTTCATGCCAAGTATTTACTCGACCTTTAATGATCATGTACCCCTGTAAGGTATCGAGTTCAAAAGCGGGGGCAATATACTGCACCTCACCAACGGCTGGAATAATCGCTCCCACCATACGCTCACTCGCAAACCACGATGTACCGGTAAAATAGTACAAATTAGTGCCCGCATTAACATAAATAGCATCCAAGCCATGCTGTGTCATTAATCGCTGAGCATATTGAATACGTTGGGTAAACTCATCATCACTTATCGCCGCCATGCCATCGGTCATATTGGCTAATGTGGCTAATGCTTGTTGTGGGCTTGCGCCGCCGACACCCATTGTCATAGGATTTCCTTTGGTTATTGTTATCGTTTTTGTTATCGTTTTTGTTACCAGATTAACAGTAGATTGCTTATAACGTATCGTCTTACCTTATTTAAATATGCCAGATAATCAACATAGCCAACGATACCGTCTGCATCGTTTTGTTACCATCTTATACAATATAAGGTTACAATTTTAGTCTGCTAGCTAAACATAATGTCGGCGACTTCACTTGCCAGTTTACTGCCACACTTGCGATAATCGTTATTCATTCTACAGAGCTGAGTTCATCAGCCGCCTCCAACGGAGAAACCATGACCAATATCATTGCTAAGCGCCTTAGCGCCATTCGTCAGCAGCTTGAAGTTAATCAAATCGATGCCTTTATTATTCCCCGCGCCGACGAGTATTTAGGAGAATACGTGCCTGCACGTAATGAGCGCTTACAGTGGGCCACTGGCTTTACCGGTTCTGCAGGCATGGCCATAGTGCTAAAAGACCGCGCGGCAATATTTACCGACGGACGTTACACTGTGCAAGTACGCCAACAAGTGGATGGCAACCTATTTGAGTATTTAAGCCTGCATGACGATCCCAAAATTGACTGGTTAATCGACACCTTACCTGCTGGCGCTAGCGTCGGCATCGACAGTCGCTTACATACGCTGGCTTGGTATCAACAAACCAAAGCGCAATTTGATAAAGCCCACATTAATTTAGTTGAAGTTGATGACAATCCGATTGATGTGAGTTGGTTAGATCGCCCGGCGTTATCAGCATCCATCATGACTTTATTTAGTCATCAAGGCGCTGGACGCAATAGCATCGAGAAGCGCCAACAAATTGGCCAGCTGGTGAAAAAACAAGGCGCAGATGTCGCCCTTATCGCGGCATTAGATTCATGTTGTTGGTTACTCAATATCCGTGGTAACGACGTGCCCCGCTTCCCAGTGATCCTTGGCTGCGGGTTATTATCAGCCAATGGCGACATGACCTTTTTTACCGATTTAGCCAAAGTACCGCAAAACATTGAAGATCACGTAGGTGCAGGTGTTAGTTTTAAAGATGAAGCGGAACTGGCAAGGGTATTAGCCCAAATGAATGGGGTGAAGCTATTAGCCGACCCACATTCTGCCAACGCATACTCGCAGTTACTGGCACAAAAAGTCGGTGCTAAGCTGATTGCAGGACTTGATCCTGTTGCATTACCTAAAGCACAAAAAAATGCTGCCGAATTAGCCGGTATGCGGGCGAGTCATATTCGTGATGGCGCAGCCGTAAGCTGCTTTTTAGCTTGGTTAGACAATCAAGTTGCACAACACATTATGCATGATGAAGCACAACTGGCTGACAAGTTAGAAAGCTTTAGATTGCAAGACCCGCTGTACCGTGAGCCAAGCTTTGACACTATTTCAGCCACTGGCGCCAATGCCGCCATGTGCCATTACAACCACAATAATGGCACCCCAAGCACCATGACCATGGACAGCATTTACTTGGTCGATTCTGGCGCCCAGTACCTTGACGGTACTACCGATGTCACCCGCACCATCGCCATTGGCAAGGTGACAGATGAGCAGAGAAAAATGGTCACATTAGTATTAAAAGGCCATATTGCCTTAGATACGGCCCGCTTCCCTAAAGGCACGTCGGGTCAGCAGCTTGATGCCTTTGCACGCCAGCATTTATGGCAACACGGTTTTGATTATGACCATGGTACAGGCCATGGTGTCGGTCACTTTTTAAGTGTTCATGAAGGCCCACAGCGCATTGGTAAAAACGTCAACGCCGTGGCTTTACTGCCGGGAATGGTATTGTCGAATGAACCAGGTTATTACCGCGCCGATGGTTTTGGTATTCGCATCGAAAACCTCGTCACCGTGCAGCATTGCCAAGCCCTAGCCGGTGCAGAGCGTGAAATGTACGAGTTTGACGTATTAACCCATATTCCAATGGATGCACGTTTAGTCGATAAGTCGTTATTAACTGAATTTGAAGTGAATTGGTTTAATCAATATCAGCAAAAAGTACGTAATACCTTAGCACCACTGATGCAAGGCGACGCGCTAGCGTGGCTCAATAAAGTCACCATCGCCATGTAAGCTTTTATCGCTACCGCCAACATCAATAACCGATAACCAAAGGCTTAGGACAAGTAATTTGACCTAAGCCTTTTTTATACATGTGATATGACTTTAGATATTAATACCTTACGGATATCACTCTTGATATTTACAATCTATTAACGTTTAATGGCTGTCTTATGTAGTTCAAAAGCTTAGTTGGACGTACACAAAAAATGTATGCCTAAACGACTACGACATCAAGGTGAACTGATTGCAGGTAATTGAAGCTAAGATAGGATGATATAAATCAATAACTTACATGTCGGATATTATCAGGCAAGCCGTGCAATAAGCCTTAGATGCTATAAGTAATTGAAATCGTTAACAACACAAAAACGGTTGTTATTGAAGTGTTTGAATTGCCTTACGCAGTTTTATTGGTATCGGAAGCTGAAAATAATATTGTCGACATTTTTGATTACATAGTGTTCCCGAACAATATGCCAGCTCAACAGTTAATATGCATTAATCGTCATGGACAAGTGTTGTGGGTTGCTAAAAATCCTTCAGTACCAAACACCAGTGCATATACAAATTTTACCCGTTCTACCAATAATGTGCTGAGTAATAGTAGTCAATAATGTCGCAGGTTGCTCTTGTTCAATCGGCTTATCTACAGGGAAATGACTGGGTACGGAATTCACAAAATAATCACCTAACCAAAAGCAGCAACTGACGCTATCATTTGTCGCGGTGCTAAACGTTAGGTTTTTTAGCTCTCTTATCGTTTACTGATAATATCTATCTTGGGAAAATTTATGAAACATGAAGAGTTACCACAAGATCATTCTGATCAATTATTAAAAGTACTGCATCGCACGATCCGATTTGCGATAAGAATACTTGCCGTGTTGATGGTATTAGTCATTTTTTGGAGCGTTGCAGACGTTGTCTATGTTATCTATAGCAAAGTGATAGTACCCCCGTATTTTCTCCTCGATGCTGAAGATATTCTTGAGACTTTTGGCGCTTTTATGCTTGTGCTCATAGCCGTTGAAATCTTTATTAATATTCGTTTATACCTTGGGTCAAATATTATCCCAGTAGAATTAGTGATTGCCACCGCTCTTATGGCTGTAGCGCGGAAAGTTATCGTGTTAGATCTTAAACTTGTTTCTTCAGAACACATCATAGGTCTTGCTTTGGTAACAATTGCATTGGGCATATCATACTGGTTAGTAAAACAAAGAAACGCATCCCAAACCTGACAAGTGCTTGCTACAGATTGGATACAGATCTCACCCTTTTTGCGCTAGGCATTAACGAGCCAACAACGGCACCTAATTGAAGAACCCGGTGTTAGCTTTATTTATCAGGTATAAGGAAATATGATGATCATCTCAAACACCCCCGAAATTTCTGGCTATAAAATTGTTGAATCAATCAACCTTGTCACCGGAAGCATGGTTCAGTCAAAACATATCGGTAGAGATATTATGGCGAGACTCAAAACCATCATTGGTGGTGAAGTGGCTGGTTATACTGAAATGCTGATCGAGGCCAGAGAGGAAGCATTGAGACGAATGATGACACAAGCAAAAAGCAAAGGTGCTAATGCTGTTGTCAACGTAAGATTTACGACAAGCGCTATTGCAGTTGGCATGTCAGAACTTTTAGTTTATGGAACTGCCGTTGTTGTAGAGAAAAGCTAATCGGGTTGCTGGGGTCTCTAAGCTCCAGCCCTAACCACTCTAGATGCTGCTTCGCACGACAATCACGTTTCTCCGATACCAACACGACCTGAAATTCCTTGTGGTCACCTTGAGCCTAAGACGCTTTGGCGATATAAGTCTTCCTGAACTCTTTCGGATGACATAAATCAGACTTTTGGAAGCGTTTTTTACATGATGTATATGACAATAACTTAATCCAGATTAAAGATTTTCATATACATTATCGGTAGTATTTACCATCGCTCATCGCACATACCAAACACACTCAAGATAAGAACAGCCATGTAATAAGCATGGCTGTTCTTATCTTGTTCTTTATAAAGCTGATGAATAATACTAAAAACGATTTTTAAGAGGATTGGACTTGAGTACTTTGTTTACAGAAACTCGTATTGGCAAAATGAGATTGAAAAACCGCTTTATTAGAAGCGCTACGTGGGAAAATATGGCAACAGAAGATGGCCATATGACGGATAAGCTATACGCTATCTACGAAGAACTTGCCAAAGGCGAAGTCGGCCTAATTGTAACGGGTTATGCCAATATTGTAGAAGAAGAGAAGCCAAATGCCGGCATGATGGGAATGTACAATGATTCCTTTATCGATGAATACAAAAAGCTCACCGAGTTAGTCCACCGCAATGATGCTAAAATAGTGATGCAGCTTGCTTACGGTGGCACAAAAACCACTCACAATGTAGGTGAAAGGGTGATCTATGCGCCGAGTGAAGTGTGTGAAAGAGGCACACAAACATTAGGCAAAGCGATGACTAAAGATGAAATAGATTACATCATTAAGGCATTTGCTCAAGCAAGCAGAAGAGCCCAACAATCAGGGTTTGATGGTGTAGAAATACACGCTGCACATAGCTATTTAATCAATCAGTTCTTGAGCCCATATTACAATCAAAGACAAGATGAATATGGTGGCAGCCTAGACAATCGGATCAGATTATTAGTAGAGATCTATGCTGAGATTAGAAAGCTTGTGGGTAATGAGTATCCAATATTAGTTAAATTGACCGCATCGGAGTTTTTTGATGGTGGGTTAACCTTTGATGAAACACGTATTATTTGTAAAAAGTTAGCCGCCATAGGGGTTGATGCCATTATCATCTCAGGGAATATACATGGCAAAGCAAGCACCATGATTGGCGAATCTTTTGATGGATATAACATTCAACAACAAGGCTATTTTCATGAATATGGGCAAGTTATTAGCGCAGAAGTTAATGTACCCATTATTACCGTTGGTGGATTAAGTGATATTAGTGCGATAGAAGAGATTGCAAATACAACCAATATTCAATGTTTTGCGATCTCAAGACCTTTGCTTGCTGAACCTCATTTAATTAAGCGCTGGAAAGAAGGCAACAGAGCACCTGTTGATTGTGAAAGATGCTCAAAATGTCGCACAAGACGTGGCAATTTTTGTGTTGTCCACAAGAAGAGATAATAAAGACTCGATCGCTTTTAAACTAAGCATTAACACCTTGATGTCCAGAAATGAGCTGAAAAGGCTCATCTGGCTAGGTATTATAAAATGATATCACCCCATTAATGTCTATCAGAGTGCATTCCTATCTGATAGATATTAGTCTATTTCATGTTAAGGCATTGGCCCCTTCATGTTAAGGCATAGGGCCCTATACCCTTGTTTATAAATAAATAGTTATTCCGCAGCATGAGTTCAGCAACAACCACATACTGACCCCCATTACTCTGATCTTAAGATAATATATTCTATATCCTATGTTGTTGTGATCTATTTTCGTACAACTTAAGTATTAGTATCGGTATCATTTTTCAGTAACTTTTTTCAGTAACTTTTTTCAGTAGAGAGGGATTATGTGGTTTAGTTCAAAAGTTTATAGAAAAGCACTGGCAGCACAACTAATTATCACCCACCCATCAATCAGCGGCTATTGTGGTCGAGGTTAACAACTGCGCTAATCATAAGTGAGTAAGATTTGTTGGCATTGCAATTAAGATCGGTAATCACATTAACTGTCGTACAGGACTTAACGTCTTTATGGCATTATTTAATATGGCAGTCACAGTCACGCTGTGGCCCATTGTTAGGCCGATAGTTAGGCCGATTAAAAGAGGATGGGGCATTTCATTATCCATGTTGTTCGAAACGAGTGAAAACAGCGTTACTCCTCGCTTAAGCGGGTTAACATTGCTAACACTCATCTTTGAGGAGTATGTTTGGCTGCCTACTTCTGCGTTGAATGACTTCAGAAGGGAGCGCCATTCTTTTATTCATTCGTGTTGAATTAGTTTGTCAAAATGCTCTAAGTAGATGTTTTTTATACCTCTTGGTATAACATCAAAAATGTTCTGCCATAAATGCTTTGATGAGATTGATAAAGTCATTCTGCGCTAACTTTGCACACTTCAGTGTTTGTTCATGGGATAGGGCTACATCTCCTAGGCCTTCTGCCATATTAGTGATAGCACAGATAGCCAGTACCGGGAGATTACAGTGAGCAGCTGATATGACCTCAGGTACCACAGACATTCCGACTACGTCTCCGCCGATTATCTGCATCATGCGGATTTCGGCAGCCGTTTCGAAATTCGGTCCACTGTAAGAGACAAAAACTCCTTCGGTGGCATTAATACCCTCTTTTTTTGCCACCGCCAATGCTTGCATACGTAAGGATTTATCATAAGCATTCGCTAAGCTAAAAAAGCGTGGGCCATAGGTGTCATCATTACGACCTGTCATGGGTGTGCCTGGCATGGTATTGATGTGATCGTTGAAGATAACCAGGGATCCGACGTCAATAGTTTCGGGCCGTAAAGACCCTGCAGCATTGGTCACAATGAGCAGTTCGCAGCCTAAACGTTTAAAAGTACGCACCGGATTGGTCATGACTTTCATGCTTTGGTGTTCGTAGTAATGGCCGCGGCCTTTCATGCAAACAACGTCAATACCATTCATTCGCCCCAGCACTAACTCGCCAGAGTGACCTTCGACAGTGCTGACAGGGAAGCCATCAAGATCTTCATAGGCAATACAAACTTTGTCTTCCAGTTCGTCGGCAAGGCTTCCCAAGCCGGAACCTAAGATGAATGCAGCCTTGGGACTAAAATGTGGTTTACGATCTGAAATGGTGGCTAGCGCATTGTCTACAGGATCGATCTTCATGGTTTATTCCTTACTGATTAATTATCTTAAGGTTAATTTACCCCAAGCTTTATTCTCAATTAATCACTAAATTCAACACTATTATCCTGATTTTAAGTACAATATGATTGCCAAATATTGAGGACCGGATAATGGATATTAATGAAAATGTACTAAATGGTCGTATAACATTGAAAATGCTACGTTATTTTTATGCCGTGTCTCAATGTATGCATTTTGGACAAGCTGCAGAACAGCTTAATATTTCAACATCGCCCTTAAGTGCTCAAATTAAAGCCTTAGAGTCGGTGCTTGATGTGACCTTATTTGAGCGAACGACCCGCCATGTTCAGCTCACTGAAGTGGGTTTGATATTAAAACAGGAGTGTGCACTATTATTCGATATGTTTAGTGATTCGGTAAACAAGGTGGCTAAGGCGGGGCGGGAGTTAGATAACACAATCAACATAGGGTTAATGAGCTCGGTCTTTTGGACCGGTTTCGGCACAGTTCTAAGAGAGTTCAAAAAGCGTTATCCGCAATATACCTTTAATTTTATTGAGTTATCGCCAGAGATGCAGAAACAAGCGTTAAGCGAGCATCGTATCGATATAGGATTAGCCCGATTCGCTGATACCCGTAACATTTATCCACTGAGTGAAAGGCTTTTATACGCAGAACCCATGTGTGTTTTGGTGTCGGATGAGCATCCATTGAAAATGAAACAAAGTCTCAGTATGGATGAGCTTATTAATCAAGAGTTTGTGTTTATGAAGCGTACTAACTCTGCATCCACCGATATGATTATTGAGCGACTTTTAGACAGCGGCTTTTACCCTAAGGTGACTCAGGAAGTTATTGAGCCTACGACCTTAATGGCTGTTGTGGCGACGAGCACTATGGTGTCGATTGTGCCTCAAAGTTATCGTCAACATCAATGGCACAATGTGTGTTTTATTCCGTTAAAAGAGGCTATTCAAGCCGATATTTACGCAATTTATGACAGCCGGAGTGAAAGAGAGTCCGTGAATGTATTTTTAGCAGAAATACCCGCTTTACTGAGTTTACAAAATATCAATTAGCGAATGAATTCGAATAGGTGTCCCGCTCAAATGTTGAGGATTTAATCCGCTTAATCTAGGCGGCAGAAATGGGGGGCTTTTGTGAGATGGTATTACATCATGTCTTCAGTTCTGTCTTTGTTCACGTCAGGTTCCCGTTCCATTTTGGCCAGTCATCATTGGTTACAGCTCACTCGTTATATCGACAATCAAGGATATACCTTGTTCCATGTCACCCAGAGACCTTGAGGCTGAATAATCGTTGGCCTGTTTGTGATGTCTGAGGCTAATGTAGTCGGCCAAGAACACAAACTCATAAACAGTAAACCTAGCACGTCCTATTTGATTAATGAGAAGTGAACGGCGTAAAAAATCAGGCCATTTTTCGGTCTTAAGTCAATTTGGACACGCTGCGGTCTACTGGCAACCCTTTTGAAATAGTACTAGCCAAATTGTTGGTGGTAAGCAACCATAAAATCTTCTCTTATCAGCTGCTCTAATTGTATAGCGCGTTCAGTGGGGCAAAAAATCATTATATGAACATTCTGTTCACCATTTATGCCACTAGTGATATGAATATGCGGTTCGCTGCCCGGTAAATCGACACCTGCATGTTTTTCTATAACGCCGTTGTAGCGCTTGGCCACTTCAATAAAGTCTTCGCAGTGATCTTCTATTTGACGGGTTAGCTCAGGAAAAAGCTTATAAAGGTTAACAAACTCGACCACGGTAATCGTAATGTTATGGTAAACGTAGCGTTTCATAAAGTTGAGGTTTTTGACCGCATAGGTAAAAAACATACTGTTTGGCAACGTCGCGGTTTTTCCTGTGTAATGGTATTGACCCTGATCCAGATCGATCTCTTGGATCACTGTGGCCATTAAGTTGTGTTCAATCACTTCACCATATATTTTGCCAACTTCAATCCAATCACCTATCACAAACGAACGAGAACTGGCTCGTTGTATCGAGCCAGTAAAGCAAAGAATAATCTCTTTTGAAGCTATCACTAAAGCAATGGCAATAGCGGTAACTGACAGGGCAAACTTGCTGACTTCGGATTGCCAAAGCATGAACAAAATAACCAGGATTAAAATGAATGTGCCATTTTTAGTACGTGACATCCATTTACGTTGCACATCAGAAAGAAAAGCCACATCGCCACGAATACTTGAAATGATAAAGCGCTTAATCACTGAAATAAGCATTACTATCAACACAGTTAATAATAATTTGTGTTCGAGAAAGAAATCGACTATTGATACAATTTTATCTACCAAACCTGCTACCTATATTGTTATTTTTTAATACTGATGGTGCTGAATCGCTATGATTCTGGGCCGACACTCTATGGGGAATGTTACCAGAAAACAAGGTGATTTTCAGATAACTAATAGGGGGGCTAACGTTGGGATAGATCGAGTTATTAAAGCAACTGCGGGAGATCCAGCCCAAGTCAAACCAAGCGAGTGGAATAACCCCTTTAGCGCTGTGGAGTTGAAAGTATTGAAGCGTTTTAAGCAACTAAATACGGAAGCGATTATTCACGGATCTAACGCCATGTTAAGCAAGACAAAAAATATCGAAATACTGACAGACATTGGGCTATCGATACCCACCAAACCAGCTCTTAGGCTAATTTGAACTTATTGACTAACAAATTGAGATGATCATTTGCAGTCGAAAGGTGTTGAGTACTCACTGCGGTTTGCTTACCATTTTGCAACAACTCAAGCGCCATAGTTTCGATGGTGTGTATATTTCGACTAATTTCACTGGTTACTGCACTTTGCTCCTCAGATGCAGTGGCTATTTGACCGCCTAAATCGTTAATGTTTAAGATAGAACTTGTCATTGAATCAAGGTTAGAGGTCACTCTAAAGGTGTTATCTGCCACCTTCTGACAGCTCTGCTTAGTCTCAATCATCACCTTTACTGCCGACGAAGCGTCATCTTGTAACCTTATTAAGATCTGGTCAATTTGAGCTGTACTCGATTGGGTACGAGAGGCGAGTGAGCGCACTTCATCAGCGACAACGGCAAAGCCTCGCCCTTGTTCTCCTGCACGTGCGGCTTCTATTGCAGCATTGAGTGCCAACAGATTGGTTTGATCAGCTATCCCCTTAATTACGCTTAAAATCGATACGATTTGGTCGGTATTCTCGCTCATAGTATTAATCTTGTCGGTCGCCGCATTCATATCTTCTACAAGGGCTATTACGCTATTTGATGCATCAACAACGTTGATTTTAGAGGCTTTAGCTTCTTCGTTGGCTTGCTGGGTGCTCGATGCAGTTTGCGCTGCACTGTTAGCCACCGCCTCTGCTGAGCTGTTCATCTGAGTGATTGCGGTAGCTGCGAGACTCGTTTCTGAACTGTGGTTGTTCAGAGCAATGCTGTTACTTTCTGATTGACGGTTAAGTTGTGTGATGCCTTCAGTAATGTCTTTGGATGAACGGGATATATCAAGCATCATGGTTTGA
Source organism: Shewanella psychromarinicola (assembly GCF_003855155.1). Classification (NCBI taxonomy): domain Bacteria; kingdom Pseudomonadati; phylum Pseudomonadota; class Gammaproteobacteria; order Alteromonadales; family Shewanellaceae; genus Shewanella; species Shewanella psychromarinicola. The sequence continues at coordinate 2,198,502 of NZ_CP034073.1, read as the reverse complement.
AGGTAACCAATAAAATTATTAACTGAATGGCTTATATCTCCAAGCTCATCATGATTAATGATTTCCAATCGGGAGGTGAGATCGGCTTCGCCAGTGGATAAGGTGTCTATACGTGTTTTTAACACCACCATGTCGGTGATTAGTTTGCTTATAAGCCAGACACAGAAAATGAGTGCAACGATGATAATGATGCTTGCCACTGCAATACTCTGGAAAATTTTGTTGTCGAATATCTCACGAGTACCATCCGTAAGGCCCTGTTGAATCGAGGTCACATCAGACTCGTAGGTTCCCGTTCCTATAATCCAGCCCCATTGAGGTAGGATCTTTCTGACGTATGAAATTTTTGTTTTATTCACATTCGTTAAAGAAGAAAACTCAGAGAGCAGAACAAAGGCATCAGATTTTCCCTCTAAGACTTGGTTAACTTTAGCGGTGTTGTTTGTCTGAGTACCAATAAGATCTGTTTGCGAGTGAGCCAGAATATTACCGTTTAGATCCTGCACCCAAAATTTACCATTTTTACCATATTTTGCTGCCATTATAGTTTGTAGAGCAGCAGTGACATTCCCCTGCTTTAGCGTGCTGATGTACTCACCCGTAGCAATCACTAAATTAAGCGGTTCAAAATAGAAAGAAGCTGATATTTTTTCTTCGATCTGTCCTGTTGATGGGTTTGAAAAGAAGTAGTTGGTGAAACCTATCTTGTTTTCCTTGGCGGCTGCAACAATATTACGGGCGTAATAGTTGCCTTTTTCATCGATAGCATCACGACTATTTCCCATTGAAACGCTGCCATTGCCAGCGGCTTCATTCGTTAAAGTATCTGCATCATAGGCAAACAGATAACGGCCCTTTCCCCATTGGTATTCATTGATGAAGGTATAGATCATCATATCGGGGTCATCGGTGAGATTATTTTCATACAGGTTATTAATTGTATTACGCAACATGACAATCTCATCGCTCAGGCCCAGCCTAATATTTTCGACTTTGGACTGTTGATAGAAATCATTAACTGAACGGCTAAGAGTATCCACCTGACCGATAAGGTTATCCTTTACTAAACTTTCGACTTTATCATTGATATTAAGCTTTTCTTTTTTAAGAACAGCCTGTTCAACCATGAACATGTTGACGATAAAAAAGCTAGATACAAGGATTAGTAAAGTACCTACTAATATGATTAATTTAGCTTTAATAGTATTTATCATAATAAAACCTTAGATAAGCTCAATAGTACATAAGAAAAATCTAATGGCATTAGGTGATAAAAAACAGCTAAGTTCAACATGGGTGTTGCAGGAGTGTGATCTAGGCGTTAACGCATTAGAAAAAATGCGAGCTAATTAACAAAATACAATCCAAGCATTCATCATTAATAATACATTTTAAAAAAAACTGACTAATCTTGGGTGATAATTTAAGTAGCAGTAGCTGTGCTCAAGAAGTACTGACTCAATGGCATATAAATGAAAACAAATACATTCACTATAAATATTGAGGGGTTGTTGAGCATCAAGCTCACGTAAAGTGGCATAGTAAATTTGGCCACCGAATAACAAATCGACTATAAGAGCCCCCTAGTGTTTAACAAAGAAGCCATACTTATAATAATGCGAACTATTGAATTTTTAACTTTGGCGCTAACAAATTTATGCTCCAAAGCTTATTAGCCTTTGGGCTTTCCCCCCGAGTAATACTTAAACCATTTTGATATTTAAAAATCCACTATAGGCCATCAATTCAATGGCATTAATCAGGCCATATATGGCTTTTTTCAAATAGTATTCAAGCACAAGGATACGTCTAGCGCGTACTCAATAACACCGGGAGCTGCTACACTGTTGTTGGTTATTTTTTAATTTAAGATCAATTTTTATGCAGCGCCCTCCTCTACGTCAAGCCAAAACCATCGATAACGTTTTTAATAGCGCCTATTGGCACCTTGGCCAACAAGATTTTACCATTAATGAAATTCGCACTAAGCTTGAGCGTAAAACAGAAAATCAACAATGGATTGAAACCGTACTGGCCAAACTCATAGAAAACGGTTATTTAAAAAATGACAATGACTTTGCGGTACGCTATTGCGAGTTAGCCTTTAGAAATGAACTCGGTACCAGCGCGATAAGACGTAAGTTACAACTGCGCGGCGTACCCGTTACCGTGATTGATACCGCGATAGAGCAAGTGATGTACGAGCAAAAAGTCGATGCCTTTGCGATGGCCACATCTAGGCTACTAAGGCGATTTGTTAACTTTTATGGCACCAGCAGAGAAAAAGTCTACACCCAAATGACCACAAAAGGGTTTTCTCGGGCCGAAATAGATCACGCATTAGCACAACATCCAGAACGTGAAACACTGCGCAGTAAATTAGCCATAAAAGCAGACAAAGTTGACTTAACCACTGAAATAATCAAACTATTTAACAAAGGCAAAGGCAAAACCCTCATCTTGCAAGAACTAAAACAGCGACTGATTGATGTGAGCGACTTTGAAGATACGGTGTACCAATTAACGTTAACAGAGGATGTCGATTTTTATCAAAGCTGTAAAAATGAGCTGGCGAAAAAGCGCTATGACTTATCAAACTATAAAGAAAAGTCCAAAGCGTATGCCTATTTATCCCGTAAAGGGTTCGGCAGTGATGAAATAAAAGAAGCAATGGGTCCAGATGATGACTAACAAAACACAAGATTGCCACCCAAGATTAATGAAGCAAAAAAGCGTTTAATTTGTACGTTTGAATAGCCATAAAAGGCTATCGCAATGAATGACGAAAGCCATGATGTTAATGATTATATAATTATGGGTGGCTTAATAACTATCTGTTTCATAGGTATTTTCCTCATAACTCTCGGCTTCATAAATAATGATATCTCATTATAATTCTGTTTTTATATCCCACAGATAATCTTGATGACTAGTGCAAATGTCACTAAATTCGGCACTGTGTTTATTGTCTTTATCATAAAGGGTATCAAGGATATTTTTTTTTGCTTTTAATAAATCAGAATAGTTATCTGCGGTGGCCGTTTGCAATCGACGGTATTTGCCGCCAACGACATGAGATAACCAACCCCAGGATGTGAGTTTTCCTTTACCGACTTGAGCATTGAATACTGGAGCAAAATGTTCTTTGACAATAGCATCTGCTTTTTCTTCTCCCGAAAAACTACATTCCATGTAAACAGATAAGCTTACTTTTCCACGCGTTTCGCCCCCCAAAGTAGGTCGACTCCCGGTCACATACTGCCAAATATAATCTTCATGAGATTGACAACCACGTCCAAGGGCATCAGTATTTTTTCCCAAAACAGCTTCAAATTTTTTGTTCATCGTCTCTTGTGCAGCAAATAATGAATCTATACTCGGTGCTGAATGGTATAAAATTCGACGCCATTCGCCTCCGGTATGATGCTTCAGCCAACCCCAACTCGCTATGGTGCCATTGTTAACACCATCATTATATATGGGGGCATAGGCTCTTTGAACTAGCTCGTCTACAGCGGATTCTTGCTCAGGTATGCATTTAAAATAGGTTGAATAAACATACATTTCTGGCTCTTCTTCGGCAGCACATAGCGCTGTGAATGAAAATAGCAGTACGCCTATAAATTTTGGTAGAACGTTAAAAGGGTTCATATTGAATCATCCTTAACTATTTCTAGTAGCATTTCTACTAGATATGAATAAATGAAATGTTTTTCATTCGTATTACCACCAATTAACCATAGTCCAATAAGGTAATTTTATTTAATTAAAATATGATAGAAACTAGGCATAGGATTCAATTCTGGTAAATTAAATATCTTTACATAATTAAATTCAACTGCTTGAGTGAATTAACCGGCTTAATCAAGTGTCATTAACGGCTTTGATTGGCCTTGTTGATTAAATCATTGTCTGGGCAAGCTAACCCGCAGGGCGAGATCGTGAACGTTTTTTAAACAATTTAACTCACTATTTGACGTTAACATCTCGCTATGATCTTATACTCCCTTTTTTCGGGAGCACACCATGCATATTGACCACTTCAAAGAGCATTTCCAAACAATAACAGACCAGCGCCAGGGGGCTAAAGTGACCTATTGCCTCTTTGAGGTGCTGTTTGGTTCGCTATGTGCCGTTATCGCAGGCGCTAAAGGCTGGTTTGACATTCGCGAATACATTCTTGGGCATCATGATTGGTTTCAAAACAACAACCTCTTCATGAACGGCATTCCCGCTGATGACACGATTGCTCGTATTATATCAACCATTGAACCTGAGCAGTTTCACCAATGTTTTATCAATTGGATGTCTTCGATACACACCCTTACTGAAGGCCAAGTCATTGCTATCGATGGAAAAACGCTTCGAGGGTCATACAATCGTGAAGATAGAGCCAGTACCATACACATGATTAGTGCTTATGCTTCATCAAACAAATTAGTACTTGGTCAGCTTAAAACAGAACAAAAAAGTAATGAGATAACAGCTATTCCTGAGTTGATAAAAATGCTCGATATCAAAGGGGCGTTAGTGACTATCGATGCGATGGCTTGTCAAACAAAGATAGCAAAAACCATTGTGGACCAAGGTGGTGATTATCTGCTTGCCGTTAAAAGTAATCAGGGAAAGCTGCGCGAAGCAATAGTAAAAGCCTTCGCTTTCCAGCGAGCTAACAATACGGACAAATCCGTAATTGAACACGGTCACGGACGTACTGAGTGTCGACAGTGCTATGTTATTGATAGTAAAAACTTACTCGGTGACTTTTCAAAGTGGAAAGGGCTAAAAAATATCGTTATGGTTGAAAGTTGTCGCCTTGAGAAAGGAAAACCAATCGAACTTGAGTATCGTTATTACATTAGTTCTAAGGAGTTAAGTGCTGAGCAAGCAGCGATAGCTGTCCGAGAACATTGGGGCATAGAATCGATGCACTGGGTGCTTGATGTCAGTATGAGTGAGGATGCATGTCAAATATACAACGCACACGGGGCGGAAAATCTATCATGTCTGCGTCATATGAGCTTGAATATGTTACGAGCAGAGCCGACGAAGATAAGCATTGTTGGAAAGCAAAAGCGATGCATGATGAATCCATCGATGCTTGAAGCAGTATTAAAGGCTGGATTCAGTGGTTAGGTTAAAAATTAAACACTCATGCGGTAGCCCTGAGCTAACCCGTTTCTATTTATGCCCCAAGTTGGTTAGTCTTTGGTGTATGGCCTACGGCCAATAAGGTCGTGGCCGTAGGCCATATCCATAATCAACTTTAGGCAGAAATAAGTTAGCAGACCTTCCCTGCATGAAACAATTCCAAACTGAACATCACTAAATAGCTAAACAACCGATTATGGCTGTCTACGTCTATTTTCTCTAGATATTTACATAGAATAAAACAACTAATAATTAACATAATATCTAAAAATTTATCACTAATATTGAAAGGTCATTCTTAGAGATTAAACATGTTTAATTCTTAACCATTAAGCTGTCTCAAATTGATCTATATCTAATTTTATTGTTCTACGTCCTTGTAAACTGATCATTCAATCGTTATCTGGAAGGCTATAAAAAGGTCTTCCTTATCCTATTATCAAAAAGGAGTCAGATATGTCATTACAAGGAAAAGTCGCGCTCGTCACTGGTGCAGGTCAGGGCATAGGACGTGCCATTGCACTTCGTTTAGCAAAAGATGGAGCAGATGTTGCCATCGTTGATCTAAACGAAGAAAAAATGCTCGCGGTATCTCTTGAGGTCAAAGCCTTAGGTCGAAAATCAACGACTTTTAAAGCTGATATAAGCGACCGGAAACAAGTTTATGCCGCTATAGACCATGCAGAGAAAACCTTAGGTGGATTCGATATTATGGTGAATAACGCAGGTATTGCGCAAGTTCAAGCCATAGCAGATATTACTCAAGAAGAAATGGATAAAATCCAAAAGATCAACGTAGACGGAACTCTTTGGGGCATTCAAGCCGCTGCAAAGAAATTCATCGAACGCAAGCAAAAAGGCAAAATTATAAGTGCCTCTTCCATTGCTGGCCATAATGGGTTTGCTTTACTGGGCGCATATTCGGCGACTAAATTTGCAGTGCGTGCGTTAACTCAGGCTGCAGCACAGGAATATGCTAGCGCAGGTATTACAGTAAATGCTTATTGCCCTGGTGTGGTTGGAACCGATATGTGGGTCGAGATTGATAAACGTTTTTCTGAAATTACTGGGGCTCCAATAGGTGAAACGTATAATAAATACGTCAAAGGCATTGCACTTGGTCGTGCGCAAACACCTGTGGATGTCGCCAACTTTGTGTCATATTTAGCCGGTCCAGACTCTGATTACATGACAGGTCAAGCACCACTGATAGATGGCGGTATGGTTTACTGTTAATAATAACCAAACGATCCCGAAATGCAGGATTGTGTATTTTGATGTGTCTTGGGTATATATATGGTTTAAAAATTGCGGGCTAACATTGAGAGTAACAACATAGCCTGCAGTTTTTAGCTCTGTGATTAACAGCAATGTGAAAAATAGGCTGGATTCTAAAAAGCACTACTCTTAGGTGACAATGTCTATTGCTAATCAAGTTTCAATCTAAGGCTTTAATTTCCTGCTTAACATTCTTTATTTTTTACTTTTAAACTTAATTACCATTGTTCTCGAAAGCCTTTCTGAAAGAAATAAAACTATGCTGAAATGAAACTAAATGAAACTATGCCACCCATTTTCTGAAGTATCTCGAATTATTAAATAAAAACTCGAACAAAAATGAATATCGTAATCAAAAAGTATGTCACATAGTTGTACAGCCTAATTTTTTTTGAGTCTATACTGGTTTTAAAATCAAGTTCATACACTTTTAAGCTTCTACAAAGCAGAGAGTTAATATATAGCCATAAAACACATATTATAAAAATAGAAAAATACCCATACCATTTAAAGCTTGAAAAAAAACTAAAACCATTAGTGTTTAAAAATCCATGCAAGATTAGAAAAACAAAACCTAATGATGAAAGTAATACCATAGAAACAGAGCCAGAATGGCCAAATCCTTTTTTTCTATAATATGCATAACCACCAACAATAAAATTCCGGACATAAAACATTTTTAATTATCTCCAAGGTTTATAGCTTGAACGCCGATCACCTTTTGACATAATCCTATCATAAATACATGGCCATATATGGACGCTCCCGGTGAGTCAAGATAATACTTTGCTCACCGAAGGCTTTTTGGCCTTAGTTTTCTATACAACATTCTCACTCTTATCGTTGCTTTTGATGTGCTCATTTACCGCTAGAAGCGGTTGTACTGCCATATATACGTAAGCGCTCAATTAACCGCACATACCAATAACCTTCAAATGTGACATGATTATTTCCTAACTAAATCTAGGAAAACAATCATGTCAAAAAACGATAAAATACAATACTGGCAACGCATTTTTCAGCAGCAAACTGAAAGTAAATTAACCAAAGCTGAATTTTGTAAAACCAATGACTTAACCCTATCTACATTTTATGCGTGGACTAAAAAACTTAACCCGCATTCGTCATCAACTAAGCAAAAAGTGGTGCCGCTGATTTTTCCTGAAATTAAACCTGACCAGCCACTCACGCTGGCATTGCCCAACGGCTATCTGTTTTCTTTTCCAGCCTCATTAGCGCCAAGCAAATTACAACAATTTTTACGCGTGCTATCAGCATGACACCACATAAGCAGATCTATCTTGTTACCGGCCATACCGACATGCGTAAAGCCATTGATGGCTTATCTTTAATCGTCAGTGATGTATTGGAAATGGATCCGTTGAATCAAGCCTGGTTTATTTTTTGTAATCGCGACCGGGACAAAATTAAGATTTTATTTTGGGATACTAATGGTTTTTGGCTTTACTATCGGCGGCTAGAAAAAGGTCGCTTTAAGTGGCCTGGCGCTAACGACGAACAAGACGCGCTGACAATCAACCAGCATCAGCTAAATTGGTTACTATCAGGCTTATCGTTAGAAGTATCCCATGGGCATAAACCCTTAAATGGCCTGACAGTGAGGTGATCATCACTGGATCGCTAAATAGCGGTTGCATGATCAAATACAGCAGGCAAACTAGCGCTATCTATTGGTCTTGAACGCTAATTAATGACAACTGAACAGCCTGATAATATTGAACAACTAAAAAAAATGCTGGCAATGTTGCAGCATGAAAATCAGGTGCTCAATGCTAAAAATAAAGACTTGGAAAACCGCCTTAATATCGCTTTGGAACAATTGCAACTCAACCGCAATAAGCAGTTTGGTCAACGCAGTGAGAAAATGCCGAAAGGCACATTCAATGAAGCTGAGCAGGATCAATCCACAAATAAAAATGAAAATAAACAACAAGGTAAAACGGGTCGAAAACGATTACCTGAGCACCTTGAACGTGAAGAAAGATCTTATACTCTTGACAGCCCTATGTGCGATTGCTGTGGTCATGTGATGCGTGAATGCGGTGTGCAAGAAAGCGAACAAGTCAACATTATTCCAGAGAAGATCAGCGTCATTAAGCACAGGCAAACCAAGTATGCTTGCCGTGAATGTGAAACAACATCAACCAGTACCTCTGTCATTACCGCGCCTAAGCCTGCACAGCCGATCCCCCAGAGTATCGCCAGCCCTGAAGCGCTTGCGGCTGTGGTGACCGCCAAATACTGTGATGCCCTACCGCTTTATCGGTTAACCGACATATTTGCCCGTGGCGGTTTAAATATTAGCCGCGCTACACTGGCCAATTGGTGCATAGCCAGTGCCGAATTAGTTAGGCCGTTAATTGCTGCGATGAAAGCTAATCTACTCGCTCAATCAACGCTGTGCGCAGATGAAACAACGGTGCAAGTATTGGATGAACCAGATAGAAAAGCAGCAACTAAATCCTATATGTGGGTCTATCGCAGCAATGAATTTAGCGATAACCCTGTTGTTATTTATGATTATCAACCGAGTCGTGCACGCAGTTGCCCAGAAGCATTTCTAGCAGATTATGCCGGATATTTACAATGTGATGGTTACAGTGTTTACGACAATATAGAAGGAATAATGCCAGTCGGGTGCTGGGCACACGCCAGACGCAAATTCCACGATGCCTTAGCGGTGCAACCGAAGAAAACCGGCAAAGCAACAGTCGGTATCAATTATATTCAAAAACTGTATGCAATAGAAAAGCGGGCAAAAACATTACCGCCCGATAAGCGAAAATCACTCCGGCAGGAAAAGGCTGAGCCAATCTTAACATCGTTGCATGAATGGTTAGAAAAAAGCGAGAAAACAGTCCTGCCCAAAAGTAAAATTGGGGTAGCAATCAAGTACACATTGAATCAGTGGGAAAAACTGAGGCGTTACCTTGAATCAGGTGAATTAGGCATTGATAATAATGTCACTGAACGCGATATCAGGCCGTTTACGACGGGGCGGAAAAACTGGATGTTCTGCCAATCGGTAAATGGTGCAAAAGCCAGTGCTGCACTTTATAGCTTGGTGATGACTTGCCGTGCCAACGATATTAACCCGTACTTTTACTTCCAAAAACTTTTCACGGAACTGCCACAACGGGATAAATTTGCTGATTTAAGTGATTTATTACCTTGGCATGCCGATCTAAAAGCTTGATGATATCGGGCTCCACCGCTTAATTGACCGCTTACATATATACGGGCTTAACAGCCAAGCTGCGCCCCTAATGAAATCCGTACCACTGCGCCTGTCAATTGAAACACCCATGCGGATTAGGCTTTTCCTATCCTTGGCCTATTCGGGCTAGCACTGGTTGGACTGAGCCATTTCTTCATCGTTCACAACAACCCCGGTGAGTATTTAATGTGCTATCTTGCGGCTCTTATCACCCAGTCGGACTCGGAGTCCTTGGCCAGACCGAGCTCTGCAAGATAGCGACAACAGTGTTAACAAGTACCATGGTTTACACCTTGATTTGCTGCATATTGCGGAGCATAAGGCACTTGTTTTTGTAATAAAATCCATATCAGTCTGGCGAGTCTATGAGCCGTGGCAACCACCGTACTGCAGATGCTTTTTCGGCTTCTTAGCTGCGTTATCCAGAGGTTTAAATCATCTTGTTTTTTACTCGCATGGCTGACGACGGTTCTGGCTCCATGAATAAGCTGTTTGCGTAAATAGCCGTTGCCACGTTTGGTAATACTGCCATTAACACTTCGATGGCCTGAGGCAAATTGCTTGGGGGTTAACCCCAGCCACACACCCAGTTCTTTAGCAGTATTAAACGCCTGACCTTTGCCAATTGATGCAACAAACGCTGACGCGATAATGGGCCCTACACCAGGAATGCTTAATAAAATTTTGCCATTAGGGTCACGCTCGACAAGTTTTTTTATCAAGGTATTAATTCTGTCTAAATGAGTATTAACACTTTGATATTCATCCCAGAAATCATTAGCCATCAACTTAATGATAGGGCGTTGTGACGCATCGTTAATGATGTCCCACATAGCAACTTCAAATGTTTTATAGCCTTGGGCAAAGCAAATCCCAAAATCGACTAATACACCCCGAATTTGATTAGTGCAGGCCGTTTTCTCCTTCACTAAACGTTCTCTGACTCGGTGTAACATCAATATTTCTTGCTGCTCTTCGGTTTTCACTGGCACGAAACGAATGTTTGGCCTAAAGCTGGCTTCAAAAATCGCCATTGTGTCATTGTTGTCATTTTTACTGCCTCGCACGAACGGGGTGACATGTTGGGCAGGAATGAGCTTAACGTTATGCCCCATAACGAGAAACTTACGTCCCCAGTAATGGGATGAATAACAAGCCTCAAAGACCACATCGCAATGGGGTTGTTGCAACATAAACTCAATCAGTTGAGTGCGATTTAAACGTTTATTGAAGACTTGCTTTGCATGGCTATCCATTCCTAAAACTTGGAAAACATTTTTTGCCAAATCAATCGCAATAGTGGTAACTTTCATGGTGGACGCTCCTTAAGTAACTGTATGGTTCAACATCAGTTTGGCGCATTGACGCCGTATTAGGGAGCGTCCATCTCATCACCCAAAATACTGACTTTAAAACGGCTGATTCAACTCTGAACTTGAGGACGTTGAAGAAAATAGTGTGAGTCCTGACATGGATGTCAGGCTAGCTTTCGAGGTACAGGATGTACCATCGGAAGCGTTAGCATTTTCGAATAAGTCCGAAGCAGCATACAAATGAAGTCCAAAGCTGGATTAATCCCCATGGCGACCTTTTCGCTGTTTGAAAATGTTGCGGGGCGGCTGGGAGTTCCAAGAGGGAACAGCCGTTGGTTTCCTCTTGGTCTGGTGTGGGTGAAGCGCCACGACGTTAGTGGCCGCAGGCCATAGCTTAAAAATACTTTGGGCCACTAACGAATTTAGCATTAACGCTTCACTGTCACGTCTTCACGGATACACAGCAATAATAGCTAACGATTTTCGACCTCGATAATCGACTACTGCGAGTTAATTTTCCACTCGCGGCAAACACTGTTATGCCTTCATATCGGCATTGAGTTGCCGGACTAAGGCCGCTGATAAGTTATTGGCAATACATACTGGAGAGTAGTTGTCACTGCAGTGAGTCATTTTATGATGCGGCAGGTAAAACAGCCGGTTACTTTTGTGTGTTTATGGGCGTTGTTTTATCTATGTAACAAAAATTGTTAACTGCTTCCTGTTTCCTTATGGTCGATTGTTGTAAACTCCGCGCCAACAAAGGCTATGTTGGTAAGAGTAAATTTTACCAGACATGTGGATAACAAATTTGTTTACCACAATACTCGCAGGTCACTAACGCCATAAGCGCCAAGTGGATCTCTCACCTAAGTCTATCTCGATTGGGGCTCTACCTGCCATAGCTGTGTCGCCAATGAATGATCATTGGTTAACTCATATTTAAGAGATCAAAAGGTATAATATCTATGAAGTCTGAACAGACTCTCTCTAACTCGACTGCTGCTTCTGATCCATTTTTGGATAGCTATTTCAATATTTCTGCCCGTGGAAGTACCTTAAAACGTGAAGTCATTGCGGGCTTAACGACGTTTTTGGCTATGGTTTATTCGGTAATTGTAGTGCCTAACATGCTTGGCACTGCAGGGTTTGACCCTGCTGCGGTATTTATCGCGACTTGCTTAATTGCCGCTTTTGGTTCGTTACTCATGGGGCTATGGGCTAATTTGCCGATGGCCATAGGGTGTGCAATATCACTCACGGCCTTTACGGCATTTAGTATGGTGCTGGGCCAAGGCATATCCATTCCTGTCACCCTTGGCGCTATTTTTCTTATGGGTGTCGTATTTACCTTTGTGAGTGTCACGGGTATTCGTCAGTGGGTACTGACGAACTTGCCAACCGGTATCGCTCATGGTACGGGTATTGGTATTGGTTTGTTTTTACTGCTTATTGCGACCAATAGCGTGAAATTAATTGTCTCCAACGATGCCGGTTTACCCGTACAGCTTGGTGATATTAATAGCTTACCGGTTATCGCAACAATAATTGGCCTTGCTATGACGATTGGGCTTGAGCGCCGAGGCATGCCAGGTGGCATATTGCTGGTGATTGTCGGACTCTCTGTCTTTGGGTTAATATTTGATCCGAACGTGACATATCAAGGCTTATTTGCATTGCCTGACTTGATGTCGGAAACATCACTGATTGGCCAGCTCGATATTATGGGCGCACTGAATCCAGTGGTACTGCCGATTGTGTTGGCGTTGGTGATGACCGCAATATTTGATGCCACTGGCACGATTCGAGCGGTGGCAGGCCAAGCGGAACTTCTTGATGAAAATGACAATATTGTGGGTGGTGGTAAAGCACTGACATCAGATTCTGTCAGCAGTATTGTTGCTGGCCTAGTCGGCGGTGCCCCTGCGGCCGTTTATATTGAATCCGCTGCAGGAACCGCTGCAGGTGGCAAAACTGGCCTGACCGCTACCATAGTTGGCTTGCTGTTTTTGATGATGATGTTTTTAGCGCCGTTAAGCTATTTAGTGCCGGCTTATGCGACCGCGCCAGCGCTTATGTATGTTGGATTACTGATGCTAAGCAACGTCACTAAGCTTGATTTTGACGATAAAGTGGATGCGATGGCAGGCCTAACCTGCGCAGTATTTATCATTTTAAGCTGTAATATCGTCACTGGGATCATGCTTGGCTTTGTGACCTTAGTGATTGGCCGCATATGCAGCGGCGAGTGGCGTAAACTGCGACTTGGCGTCATCGCCATTACACTCGGTTTAGTCGCGTTCTATCTAGGTGGTTGGGCAATTTAACCCGATAATAGACTCAATAGTGAGGCCAGCCATAGAGGCTGGCCTTTTTATTAGCGGCTTTTTGTTAGCGGCGTAATACGGCTAAGGCCTAGAAAGACGAGGCACTTGTTAGTGGCCTACCATAGCGACTTTCATCTTCAGCAGGTGCTGGTGGTAGCTGGCCGCTAGCAATATGGGCGTTTAACCATAATAGCTGCAGGGGTTACGGAATTCATCGCGGCGCAGTGATACATCTAAGTCCACATCTAGGCCCACATCTAAGTCCACATCTAAGTCCACATCTAAGTCCACATCTAAGTCCACATCTAAGTCCACATCTAGGCCCACATTTAAGCCCGCTTCACTTATCCATGTCAGGGCAATCCCCTTGCTTTTAAACGCCAGCATCACCTTGAATACACTATAGTGTTAGCTAGACAGCAAAAGCGCTAAGGCCCATAAGCAAACCCTTGTCTTGACCCATAGGAGGCATTCACCCTTTTCTAGCAATCATAAAACCAAAGATATATCTCAATAGCGTAGCCAGTAAAAATAGCTATCCGCATCACTCTTCGCAAAAATCTTGTGTCTCTAACAGTAATTTGGCATAAGGTTCCATCGGAATGTTCATTTCCTGTTGCAACCATTGACCTTTAGCCAGTAGATCTTGTTCTTTTAGCGCGGGAATGTCATTTTTGAATGCAAGAACAATCGTGTTTCCACTATCGACTTCGAAACTGAGTAGTTGGTTGTCAAATACGCCCGCGAGTAATTCATCTAACTCTTCTCGTAAGTTAACTGTCGTATGCCAGATATTGAGCACGAGGACACCTTGTTGGTTGAGTGCCTGTTTACAATCACGCAAGTAGGATTGTTGTACTTGCTTCGGTTCCATGCCCTTAGCGTTGTAGAGATCTGAAAAGATAATATCGCTTTTTATGTCGGTGTGTTTCATGTAGTTAACCGCATCATCTATATGAATACACAGGCGATCCGTGTCGGGTAAGTAAAAATATTCTGTTGCAGTATTGGCCACGGCTGCACGATATTCGACCGCATGGACCTGCAATTCGGAGAAACTACTGAGTAGATTTTTTGCCATTGAGCCGGCGCCCAGCCCCATAATCGTGGCAGTTTTTACTGTGGGGATAAACAATAAACCCGCCATCATGGCCTGAGTGTAGCCCAGAGCTAATCCATTAATGTCTTTTAGTTTCATACTACTTTGATAGATTTTCCCATCAAAGCTGAGGATCCGGCTGGTCCTTGTTTGGTAAACATAAATTGGGCCGTGCTCATCGTTTATTGATGAGATGCAGTTTCCTTTGATATCCATGATCTTTTTAATACCTTTTAAATACGGGTATATAACGGGTAGAGCATTATAACGAAAAAGAGGGCTAGGTGTTCCTCGATGATTTTTTCTGCTTTAATCAATAAAATCCTTTAGCGGACAGCCACTTTTATGTCTTGCGCTATCACGCGACAAAGGACGATGCTTGGATCGGAGATATCTTGTTAACCAAGCCAAGAGGGTCTAGGCCGCGATGAACATCGACCATATCGTCAAGTATCATAATGAGTGTCGGCTAAATCATTGATAACGGATGGCCAGTATTTAAGCTGAATGTGAATTTAAATCTAAATATGAACCGAATATAAAGATAGAAAAACCACTAAGATGCCCAAAATTGTCAGTTGAAATAGGCAAAAATTGATACCTTGGTAAGCGCTTGGATCACTAGACACGGCACATTTGCTACGGGTACTGGCTGCAGTTCAATGTCAAAAAACATGTTCGCGGATTTTGCTAGAACACGACACCTCAATGTCGTTGCCATCGAGTCATTTCCGTTAGAACGATATCGCCTAAAAAATCTTAGCGCCAGACACAGATAAAGTTCAGGATTTATACAAAAGTTTGTTATACTCCGCGGCCGCTTATCTATGGCACAAAATTGGCGCTTAATTCAGGCTTAACGTTTTTCAACTATCCTAAGATGTTAATCACGCTAAATTAAGCATAGAATCGACCATTAGATAAGGCTCTAAACCATAAAATTCCAGATTAATTTGCGAACACTTTTTGTTAACTGATGTTGACTGAATCGCATATCAATCGCTTTGTTTTGATGTACATACAGGAACTGCACCATGAAATTTGAATCTTTTAGCTTCGCCCCAGAATTACTACGCGCGATCGCTGAGTGCGGTTATCAAGCTATGACACCCGTTCAACAACAAGCGATCCCTGCGATCCGTCGTGGTGAAGATGTGTTAGCCAGCGCCCAAACCGGTACCGGTAAAACGGCGGCGTTTGCATTGCCTATTTTACAAAAAATGTGTGACACCCCCAAAGAGACGCTACCGTCTAACACTCGCACCTTAATTCTAACGCCAACCCGTGAGCTTGCTGCGCAGGTTGCCGACAATATTAGCGCCTACAGTAAATACCTTAACGTAACGGTATTAACCATTTACGGTGGCGTTAAAATGGACTCTCAATCACAGAAACTTAAACGTGGTGCCGACGTGATTGTGGCTACCCCAGGGCGTTTGCTTGAACACATTGTAGCCTGTAACTTAAGTTTATCTAACGTTGAATTTTTAGTCCTAGATGAAGCCGATCGCATGCTCGATATGGGCTTTAGTGCTGATATTAAAAAAATTATCCAAGCGGTAAACAAAAAGCGTCAAAACATGTTGTTTTCTGCGACCTTCTCTACTGAAGTGAAAAAGTTAGCCAATGAGATGCTTAATAAGCCTAAAATTATTGCCGCTGATAAGCAAAACACCACGGCGGACACCGTTAGCCAAGTGGTGTATCCGGTTGAGCAACGTCGTAAACATGAATTATTATCTGAGTTAATTGGCACTAAAAATTGGCAACGTGTCTTAGTGTTCACCGCGACGCGTGATGCGGCAGATAAATTAGTGAAAGAGCTAAACTTAGACGGGATTGTTTCTGGTGTGGTTCATGGCGAGAAAGCCCAAGGTAGCCGTCGTCGTGCACTGCGTGAATTTGTTGAAGGTAAAATTCGCGTATTAGTCGCCACCGAAGTGGCTGCTCGCGGACTCGATATCCAAAATCTAGAATATGTTGTTAACTACGATTTACCGTTTTTAGCCGAAGATTATGTCCACCGTATTGGCCGTACTGGTCGTGCGGGTAAAACCGGTGTTGCCATTTCATTTGTGAGCCGCGAAGAAGAACGCACCTTAGCGGACATTGAAAAATTAATCGGCCAGAAAATCCGCCGGGTCACAGTGCCAGGTTACGAAGTCGGCAGCCGTGAGGTATTGCTTAAGCAAATTGAACAACGCCGTAGCTTTGCTAAAAAGCAACAACGTAGCGATAACGTGGGCGAGCAGATGATTGCCGAGAAAAACATGGATGGACGTCGGGTTAAAGTAGGTAAAGCCAGTAGCACGGTAAAATACAAAAAGATTAAATAGCATCACGCTATTTAATCAACTAGGCGCTTAGGCGCCTTTTTTGTGTTTGGATGAAATTATTGTGTTTATGCTATGGTCTATTGTTGTTGGGACATCACTTCACAAGGACTTACTATGCTAAAAACGCTACTTATCGCTACCGCATTGACCCTAACCAGTTTAACCAGTTTAGCCAGTGTGGCTAAACCCATTGCCAGTGACGAAAATCATGTAATCCCCCTGCTTAATGGTCATCAAATTCCGGCTATTACACTGCAAGATGTTGATGGAAAAGCGGTTGATCTGAGTCAATTGGTAGCCCAAAAACCCACGGTCTTTTTCTTTTATCGTGGCGGCTGGTGTCCATTTTGTAATTCGCAAATGGGCCAGCTCAAAGCCATTGAACCTAAACTCATTGAGCTAGGTTTTCAGTTAGTGGGGATTTCACCCGACACCCCAGAAAAAATGCGCGCCTCGATAACGACTAAAAAACTGGATTATTTACTGCTGTCCGATGCATCAATGGCCGCTTCACAAGCTTTTGGTTTGGCGTATTACACCAGTGAAAAAACCACCCAGACTTACCAAGCTAAGCTGAATGTCGACAATACCCTGTTTACCACGCCACAAGGTGATAAACGCTTGGTGTTGCCTGTGCCTGCGGTATACGTGGCAGACAAAACCGGCTTAATCCATTTTCAATATGTTAATCCCAACTATAAAGTTCGCCCGGCTCCTGAATTGATTTTAACTGCAGCAGAGCTGTTGGTTAACTAATCGCGCCCTGTGCAATCGATTCCAATGGCACAGCCAACATCAGCGATGTAGTCAATGATGTTGGCTTATTCAACTATTTTTTATCACATGCAGAGCATTTATTCTAAGCATACAAACACCTACTTATCGCCATAAAACACAATCATCGCTCACATTTTATCGCCTTATCCCCCTTGGTTTAGCTAAACAATGCTTTTTCTGTTGGATTTATAACACCATATCTCGTTACACTGTTCTTCATATAAAAATATATCCTATTTAGTAAGGCCGCACATGACCATAGCAACCCCAACGACTTTTGGCACAGCAAACACCCCAGGCACAATCAAAGCGATGTTGTTAGGCTGTGGCGAACTCGGTAAAGAAGTCGCCATAGAATTACAACGTTACGGCATTGAGGTGATTGGGGTCGACCGCTACCCGAATGCACCAGCCATGCAAATTGCTCATCGTTTTCATGTGATCAACATGCTCGATGCCGATGCACTCAAAACGGTTATTGAACTCGAGCAGCCTGACTTGGTGATCCCTGAAATCGAAGCGATTGCGACTAAAACGTTATTGGAACTGGAGCAACAAGGCTTGCGGGTGGTGCCGACAGCAAAGGCGACCCAACTAACCATGGATCGCGAAGGCATTCGACGCTTGGCGGCAGAAACATTAGCCGTGCCCACATCGGCTTACTTTTTTTGCGACAACCAAGATGAATTTGAACAAGCTGTTGCCACCATTGGAATGCCTTGTGTGGTTAAACCTGTGATGAGTTCATCGGGTAAAGGCCAAAGTGTGATTAAAACGGCAAAGCAAGTTCAACCGGCGTGGGCTTATGCTCAAGAAGGTGGCCGAGCAGGTCAAGGGCGGGTGATTGTTGAAGCCTTTATTCCTTTTGACTATGAAATCACCCTACTGACCATCAGTGCGGTCAATGGCATCCACTTTTGTGACCCGATTGGTCATCGACAAGAAGACGGTGATTACCGTGAATCTTGGCAACCACAAGCGATGCCCGCGAAGGTATTGCACAAAGCCCAAGCCATGAGTCAGCGAGTTGTTGAAGCCTTAGGGGGTTATGGACTGTTTGGTGTAGAGCTATTTATTAAAGGTGATGAGGTGTATTTTTCTGAAGTGTCACCCAGACCACATGATACCGGTTTAGTCACCTTAATCAGTCAGGATTTGTCAGAGTTTGCCTTACATGTGCGCGCCATTTTAGGCTTACCCATCAGCAATATTGTGCAACACGGTCCCAGCGCCTCTGCGGTTATTCTGGCTGAAGGCACATCAACCAATATCCGTTACCAAGGCATGGCTGAAGCACTCGCGCCTGTTGATACTCAACTGCGTTTATTTGGTAAACCAGACATTGATGGACGCCGTCGTTTAGGGGTAGCGTTAGCCAGAGACAACACGGTTGAAGAAGCCATCGAAAAAGCCAAAACGGTTGCCAGTAAGATTAAGGTATTGTTTTAAGCAAAGCTGAAGTGAACTGGATCAAACTAAAGTTAATTAACAACAAACTAAGCCGCAGATTATCTGCGGTTTAGTTTTTTGCAACTTAGCGTTAAGAATTAGGCTTTTGGTTTTGGCAGTGGTTTTGGCAGTGGTTTATTGGCTAAATGAAAGTGGACTAACATCAGTAAACGAAACAGTGCTTTAAGCTTACGATCTTGATCAAGCTTACCTGCGTTAATCAGTTTTTGCAGCAGCGTTATTTTCAGGTACAGATTTTTAACCAGCACATCACTTGGCTCACCTAAATACTTATCAAACTCTTTATAACCCTCAATGGTGCGCGACGCTAACTTACCCTGGCGAATATGTAATCCCGACAGCATCGCATGTTCAAACGCTTTGGTTTCTAGGCCGTTAATAATGTCTGCGGTGCTAACAGCTTGCGCTACACCATCAACAAAAAAATGGATGTTGGCTTCAATTTCAAATTGCAGCGCATGGGTATCATGACGCACGTTATCAAACCTGGTGCGCTCTTTATCGACAAAATCAAACAGGACTTTCCATAGTGACATGTGCAGAGCTCCGTTCTAAATGAGAGTTTAAGCGATGGTGATTAGTGCTCGTTGCTAAGAATGCGAGTGGCTAAGAATGCGAGTGCCTAAGAGCACTCATTGTTAGCGACTACTTTAGCCATTGATTCTATTTAACATTTTACCTTGCTGAAAATGGCGCACATTCTCAATGGCAATATTGAGTAGATTTTGTCTGGCTTGTAATGTCGCCCATGCAATATGCGGCGTGATGCTAATATTGGCGGCACTGAGTAGTGGATTACTCGCACTCGGTGGCTCAGTCGATAATACGTCGACTCCGGCAAAGCCATTATGGTCATTTAACCATTGGGCCAAATCTGCTTCATTAATTAAATCACCACGGGCAGTATTAATCAGTAAACAACCGGATGGAAGTAAAGCTAAACTGGATTTATTCATCATGTGTTTGGTTAATGGATTAAGTGGACAATGCAGTGACACAATATTGGCTTGGGTTAATAACGTCTCCAGTTCACACCAGTGAACGCCCTTGGGTAAAGCGGTTTTAGGTTTGGCACTGGTGATCAACACCTTCATGCCAAACGCCACGCCTAATGTTGCCACTTGTTGGCCAATATCGCCATAACCGACAACACCTAAGGTTAGGCCTTTTAGCGAGGTTAATGGGCTTAAGGTAAAACAAAAATCTCTATTAGCAGCCCACTCTCCAGCTTTAACAGCTTGATTGTGTAACGCCACCTGTTGATGATGATGCAAAATATGCGCAAATACCATTTGTGCCACAGCATCTGGACCATAGGCAGGAATATTGGTAACGCTAATACCCTGCTCTGTCGCCGCCTCAACATCGACCACATTGGTGCCGGTCGCGAGCACACCGATGTAGGTTAACCTGGGCAGTTGTTTTAAGGTCTCTGCGCTTAACAGGGTTTTGTTGGTCAGTACTATATCTGCTTCGTGACAGCGATTAACCACCTGATCGAGTGTTGTATGATCGTAAATATCACACTGGCCTAGCGCTTCAAGCGCCTGCCAACTCAAATCACCTGAGTTAAGTGTATAACCATCTAATACCACTATTTTCATCACGTACTTCAGTCCTTTGCTTGGTCTACTCTCAGTGTAAAATTAACGCATTCCACGCGAGGTTTTTATGCGTTCGTAAGCGACTTGAATATCTTGAGCTTTGGTTTTAGCCAACTCCATCATTTCAGCTGGTAACCCTTTTGCCACAAGCTTGTCAGGATGATGTTCATTCATCAATTTTCGGTAGGTTCGTTTAATATCTTGATCGCTAGCAGATTCTTTTACCCCGAGTAACAAATAGGCATCAATCAGCGAAATTTTATTACCTTGCGGCGCCTGATGATGGCTAAACTCTGCTTGCCAACGAGCCAGTAAGGCATCAAGTTGTGCACCAAGACCAAGTTTAGCGGCAATCACTGACAATATTTGTTTTTCATTTGCATGTAATTCACCATCAGTCAAAGCAGTTTGAATTTGGATTTCCAAAAACATCTGCGCCAACTCAACCCGGCCTTGTGTGGCTTGTCGAAACAGTTCTAGCTGCTTGAGTAAATCAAAATCCGCTTGGCGACCTTGACGAAAAGCGGTTTGCGCATCGACACGTGATTGCCCAGACAGCTTCATTTGATCCATTAACAGAGTCGCAATGCGAACATCAGTTTCGGTCACCCTCCCAGAGGCTTTGGCTACATGACCCATAACTGCAAAGGTGGAATTAAAAAACATCGCCTGACGTTCACTACCTTTACGAATTAACGACTTAAATCCTTGGCGTTTATCAAAAGCATGACCTAACCATAACCCTAATATTGCCCCGAAAAAACGCCCAAACATAAACCCAATGATAAACCCAAAAATTTTACCCCAAATTCGCATTTTTTCTTCCACTATATTTAAAATAATTACGCCACTGTGCGCCCATCATTTGACCTAACTTAAGGCAACAACAAAGAGACTAAACGTGTTTGTAACTGTTCAAGTCGCTCGAGTGTTCCTACGTCACACCAATAAGCATTAAAATATTCACCATAGATCCGCTGTTGGGTAATCGACTGTTTCAATAACGGTCCCAAAGCATGCTTACCTTGAGGCAATGCGCTAAATAATTGAGGATGATAAATCCCCAGTCCAGCAAATGTTAACCTTTGTTCATCCTGCAAGGTTAATTGCCCTTGCGCAGCAATCGAAAAATCGCCTACCGGATGGTGGTCTGGATTGTCGACTAACCATAAATAGCCCAAGGCATCACCTTGGCTCACTCGCTGATAAGCCGCGGTCATATCGGGCAAGTGATCGATAAAAATATCACCATTGATCACTAAAAAAGGCTCGTCACCCAACAAAGGTAATGCTTGCTTTATGCCACCGGCGGTTTCTAACGCCGTGGTTTCTTCACTGTAGCTAATCTGCAGTCCCCAACGACTCCCATCGCCTAACATTTCAGGTAACTTATACCCTAACCAAGCTTGATTAATTACCACGTCGGTCACACCGATTAACGCCAATTTTTCTAAGTGATATTCAATTAAGGGTTTACCCGCAACACTCACTAACGGCTTAGGTAACGAGTCGGTTAATGGTCGTAAACGCTCCCCACGTCCCGCAGCTAAAATCATCGCTTTCATGCTTCGCTTACCGCCTCATTGATGATCTTATGGTTTACTAACGGTAAAATCACCTTTTTAATCCATACGCCAAAATCAGCAATTTGTGGGTATTGCATCCCAATATCAGCTATATACTGTAAGGTTAATGGAATATCAGCTAGATAACCGTCTTTGCCATCACGATGGTATAAACGCGCAAAAATACCTGCCGCTTTAATGTGGCGCTGTAAGCCCATTAAATCAAACCATTGTTTATAGGTTGAAAACTTAACCTCTTTAGCCATCAATTTATGATCTATTGCAAGTTGATAGTGATACC
Organism: Shewanella psychromarinicola; assembly: GCF_003855155.1. Lineage (NCBI taxonomy): Bacteria > Pseudomonadati > Pseudomonadota > Gammaproteobacteria > Alteromonadales > Shewanellaceae > Shewanella > Shewanella psychromarinicola. The sequence continues at coordinate 2,176,043 of NZ_CP034073.1, read as the reverse complement.
TCATCAAGTGATCAATAATATCGTCTGGCCAACGCACGTAACAATCGCGCAGCAATGATACCGCATCATAAGTCACCGGCCCATGCACCGCATCTTGAAAGTCGATAACCGCTAATGCATGATCATTTATCAGTAAATTACGGCTATGGTAGTCACGGTGCATCCCCACTTTGGGTTGTGCAAGCACATTTTGGGTCAACGCACTAAACGTTGACGTCACCATTTTTTGCTCATTGTCCGTCAATACGTAATCTAAATGTTTGTTTAATAGCCAATCAACAAAAATAGCTAACTCTCTGGCCACAAATGCACCATCGTAATCTGCTAACGGTCCATTTTCGGTATCGGTCACAGTCGCAATCACCGGGAGTAAATTTAATGCCTGCTGATAATAGTCGGCTACATTGTCTTTATTGAGCACCGACAATAGTTGTAACTCACCCACATCAGTTTGCAAAACAAAACCATACTCATCGCAGGTTGCAAGCACTTCGGGTACCAGTAGCCCAACGCGTTGGTAGGCCTTTGCTATTGCAACAAAAGGGGCGATGGGCACTAAATCGATGGGCGAATCAGAGACAATATAATGGTTATCTTGATGATGAATACGAAAATAGCGTCGAAAACTGGCATCACCACAGATCAAGTTAATGGCAACTCCATCGCCGAAATATTGGTTTAACCAGTCACTTAACGCGATAAATCTTGGATCAGATAAAATCATCTCAATGGCTCTTAACGAAAAATTGCTTTATTATAGCCAGCATAACATTTGGAAACAGCTAAAGAATGGAATGTTTCATTTAGCTGAGTATCTTTTCTCTCCAAAACTTTTCCAGCATCAGAATTCATAAATTATTGACAACAATGCAGATCCGTTATTTTCTGGCATTATGCCTACTCCCAAATATCGTGTTGGCTGATGAGCCAACAACGACACCAGCGCCTGCGTTGCAATGCGTTGTAGTTCCTCCGGTTTCTCGTTCATTCGAAGACCGCGCAGCATTAACTGGCATCTCAGACGATCAGATTGTTATCATTAGCGATCAATCCACCGTAGCTTACAATAACCAGGCTGAGTTTTCGGGTGATGTGAGTTTCAGCCAAGGACGTCGTCATATTGCCGCTGACAATGCCGTGCTGGATCAAAAGCAGCAACGTTTAAATGCAAACGGTAACCTTATATTTAAAGATGAGTTATTTACCATCACCGCAAATTCATTAGAAGCACAAATGAGCGCCAATAATGCCACTCTGAAAGGAGCTCAATATTGGTTACATGGACAACAAGTGCATGGTGACGCAGAAAAGCTTCAGATCACTTCAGACAATAATCTATTGCTGACAAAAACTAACTTCACTACCTGCCCTCCCGGTGATGAATCATGGTTACTCGAAGCTGAAATGATCAAAATTGATAGCGAAGAAGAATGGGGCGAAATTTGGAATGCCAAACTGCGTATTGCCAACATCCCAGTGTTATACATTCCGTATATGACGATCCCAGTGTCAGATAAACGTAAATCAGGCTTTCTATTCCCTAGTTTTAGCACGAGTACCACCAACGGCGTTGAAATTAGTACCCCGTATTATTGGAATATCGCGCCAGAATTTGATTTAACGTTTACGCCAGACTATATGTCATCTCGTGGTTTATACACCAAAACTGAATTCAGATATTTGGCGGGTGAACGTCAGAATGGCCAAGTTAATTTTGAATATTTAGGCAGTGATAATAAGCTCACTAATAACGCAAATCGTTACCTTTACCACTGGAGTCATCAAGGTGCGGTGAATGACAATTGGCGGGTAAGAGCAAATTATACAGATGTATCTGATAATAATTATTTCAACGATTTAAATTCCGACGTCAATCAGTCAACCGACAACCAGTTATCACGTATTGGTGAAGCCAGTTATTTTGAACGTGACTGGGACTTCAACATGCGAGTACAAGACATTAAAGTACTTGGCGAAGATGAAAAACCGTATCAAGTGATGCCACAGTTAAACTTTAACTATCGTTCTGCAGACATTATTAATTCTATCGACTTCAGGTTTAATTCTGAACTGACCAATTTTCGACATCAAGATAACGAGAACAATACAGCAACCCGCTTACACTTAGTGCCCAGCTTAATTTGGCCAATTCAAGGACCTGCAGGCTCGTTTACCAGTGAAGTTAAATTACTGCAAACTCAGTATTGGCAACAAAATATCGACGACGACTCAACATTAGACGACAGTATAAGCCGCACGATTCCACAAGCGCGTTTACATGGTCAGGTCAATTTTGAGCGGGCAACACAACTGTTTGACGAGCAATACCGTCAAACGCTCGAACCCCAGATCCAATATCTTTATGTCGGCTATGAAGATCAATCCAATATTGGTATTTATGACACCGCACAATTGCAAGAAGACTATTATGGTTTATTCCGCGATCGCCAATATTCAGGTTTAGACCGCGTGGCAGATGCCAACCAGTTTACCTTAGGTTTCACCACTCGTTTGTTTGATCAAACTAACCGCGAAAAACTTAAGTTTAGCGTGGGTCAAATCATCTATTTAGAAAACTCAAAAGTCAGCATTGAAAATACCTACGAAGAAGCCACTCAGTCAACGTCGGTCTTGGCAGCTGAATTAGATGCCCAGTTATACAACGATTGGTTTGTCAGTGGTTCGGTTCAGCACGATACTGAAACGGGTAAAAATAAAAAGAATGAAGTCACCTTAGATTATCGTCCAAGTAATGACAGATTATTGCAACTAAGTTATCGTTATGTACCCGACTTGCTCAATACCAACACCAATGACCAAGTAGATATTTCGCAGGCTGGTGTGCGTGCATCGTGGCCCATTAGTGACAACTTATATTTTGTGGGTAACTTCTATTACGACCTCAATGAATCTCGTAGTATTGAAACTTACACTGGCGTGCAATACGAATCATGTTGCTGGGCATTGCGTCTGAGTTATCATTATCGTATCAAAACCAACTACGATGATGATTTATCAGAAACCATTGACGGACGTGAAGAGTTTGAAAGCGGTGTTTACCTGAACTTTGTCATTAAAGGCTTAGGGGGATCGGGTCCGTTAGGGGTCGACGACATGTTAAATGAAGGCTTATTTAACTACCGTAAACCACTTTACTTGAGGAATTAGCATTCTTTTGTGATAGATTGCTGAACCTAGCGATAAACTCATAGTCCAATAACAACAAACACGCTGTTGTGTATGAAGTAGTAACCTTATTTTGGCGATGTATCGCCAGTTTATATTGAATCGAATGTGCCAAGGATTTTGTGGATGAAACACAGTAAAAAAATAATTTTTGCATTACTAGCACTGGCTGTGAGCCATACCAGTGTTGCAGCACCAATGCCATTAGATCGCGTATCAGTACAAATTAATGATGGTATCATTCTTGAAAGTGAAATAACCAACATGGTTACGACTGTTAAAGCCAATGCTAAAGCAGCGAAACAAACATTACCCTCTGATGATGCTTTACGCACTCAAGTTATTGAACGCCTTATTTTAACCCATTTGCAAATGCAAATGGCTGAACGTATCGGCTTACAAATTGGTGATTTGCAATTAGACCAAACCATTGCCAATATTGCTAAAGAACAAAAAATGACCGTTGCACAAATGCAACAATCGATTGAAAGTGAAGGCACCAGCTTTAGCCAATATCGCGAACAGTTACGTCAAGAAGTCACCCTAGGTGAAATTCAGCGCATCCAAGTGCAACGCCGTATTCAAGTGTCGCCACAAGAAATTAGCGGCTTAGTTAAATTAATTCAAGAACAAGGCTTAAAAGATGTTGAGTTCCAAATTGGTCACATTCTGATTGAAGTGCCAAGTAGCCCAACCAGTGAACAACTCGAAAGTGCTAGCAGTCGTGCAGATATCGTGCTTAAACGTTTAAATGGTGGAGAGGATTTCCGTAGCACAGCTATCGCGTCTTCATCAGGTCCTAAAGCATTAGAAGGCGGCATATGGGACTTTATGAACATTAACGAAATGCCGACCTTGTTTGCAGAAGTGATTAATACCGCAAAAAAAGGCGACATTATTGGTCCGATTAAATCGGGTTCCGGCTTTCATATTATTAAAGTAGTAGACACTCGTGGTTTGCAAACCCAAGAAGTTGAGGAAGTAAAATCACGCCACATTCTACTCAAGCCATCGCCAATCCTATCGGAAGATCGTGCTAAAGCAATGTTGGCCAACTTTTTAACTCAAGTTCGTTCTGGTGACGCTGATTTTGCTAAATTAGCCAGTCAGTATTCAGAAGATCCTGGTTCTGCTGCTAAAGGTGGCGAATTAGGTTGGGCAGACCCAAGCATGTATGTGCAAGAGTTCTCTCAAACCCTTTCGAGTCTTCAAGAAGGTCAATTCAGTGAGCCATTCCGTTCAACGCACGGCTGGCATATTGTTCAACTTGAATCGCGTCGTACAACCGATGCAACAGAGCAATTTAACAGCAACCGTGCTCATCAATTAATCTTCCGTCGTAAGTTTAATGAAGAGTTACAAACCTGGTTAGACGAAATGCGTTCTGAAGCGTATATCGAAATCGTTGAGCCAGCAAGCAAACGAGGCTAAGCAAAATTAATGACTAAACGTATTGCCATCACCCCAGGTGAACCAGCAAGTATTGGTCCCGACTTAGTCATCAAACTCGCTCAACAGGCCTGGCCTGTTGAGTTAGTTGTCTGTGCCGATCCCAATTTACTCATCACACGAGCTAAAATGCTTGGACTGCCTTTACAACTCAGGCCTTATCAACCATCGCAGCCACCGAAACCACAAACGGCAGGAACATTAACCATTGCTCCTTTTACATTAGCCGAAGAGGCTAAGTGTGGCGTGTTGAATGAAGCAAACAGTGCCTATGTAGTAGAAACCTTGCGTTATGCCGGTGAAAAAAATATGTCGAATGAATTCGACGCCGTCGTAACCGGTCCCGTACATAAAGGGATTATTAACCAAGCGGGTATCCCGTTTAGTGGTCATACTGAGTATTTTGCACTGCAAGCCAACTGTGCTGATGTGGTGATGATGTTGGCCGCGCCTGGTCTACAAGTGGCGCTAATGACCACTCATATTCCACTGGCCTACGTTGCAAAAGCGATTACTCGCGACCGATTGCATCATATTATTACTATTTTGCACCGCGAATTAGTCAGCAAATTTGGTTTAGGCTCACCTAAAATTTATGTCTGTGGGCTCAATCCACATGCAGGAGAAGACGGTCACTTAGGTCGTGAAGAAATTGATACCATCATACCGGCGCTCAATGAGTTACGAGAACAAGGCATGGATATTGTTGGCCCGTTGCCAGCAGATACCTTATTTCAACCTAAGTATCTTGAACAAGCTGACGTCGTATTGGCCATGTATCATGACCAAGGATTACCTGTGCTTAAATCATTAGGATTTGGCAAGTCGGTCAATATCACCTTAGGTTTACCTTATGTTCGCACCTCAGTCGATCATGGCACCGCGCTCGAGTTGGCTGGAAGTGGTAAAGCAGATTGCGGCAGTTTTACCTGTGCATTAAACAAAGCCATCGAATTGGCCTCAAAAAGTAAGTAACCCATTTTAATGAGTAATAAAGTACATTTAGGCCACACGGCCAGAAAGCGTTTTGGACAGAACTTCTTAACCGACCAAGGCGTGATTAGCAGTATCGTAGGCGCTATTGCTCCAGATAATAATCATGTTATGGTTGAAATTGGACCAGGCCTAGGCGCCTTAACTGAGCCTGTTGCAGATATGATTGATAACCTAACCGTGGTTGAATTAGATCGCGACTTAGTTAAACGCTTACAATATCATCCAATACTTAAAGACAAGCTAACCATTCACCAAGGTGATGCGTTACAGTTTGATTTTGGTCAGTTGCAACAAGCTGGCAAAAAAATGAAAGTGTTTGGCAATCTGCCTTACAATATTTCAACACCACTTATGTTTCATTTGTTTGAGTTTGCTGAACAAATAGAAACCATGCATTTTATGTTGCAAAAAGAAGTGGTCCTGCGCTTATCGGCGAGCCCAGGCACTAAAGCTTACGGCCGTTTAACCGTAATGGCACAATATTATTGCCAAGTGGTACCCGTATTAGAAGTGCCACCGGAAAGCTTTACCCCGGCGCCCAAAGTTGACTCTGCAGTGATTAGATTATTGCCTTTTGAAGTCAAACCTTGGCCGTGTAAAGATGTCCACGTATTAAGGCACTTAGTCACGACAGCATTTAATATGCGTCGAAAGACGTTGCGTAATAATTTGAAAACATTACTGTCAGACGAAGACTTTGTAACACTGCAAGTTGATTCGAGTTTGCGTCCAGAGCAAATTAGTGTCCCGCAATATGTGGCAATGGCTAATATGCTGTGTGACAAAAAAGATTAATCATAAGGGTATGCATAAAGAGCATGCCCTTTCGCTTTAGGATGTAATATGAGCCAAGTTAAATCGCCTATTAAAATTAAAATCGACACCCAATATTTAGAGCAACAATCAGATGTCGCTGATAATAAATATCTTTTTAGCTATACCATTACCATCATCAATCTAGGTGATAACAAAGTGACCCTTAAAGACCGTCATTGGATTATCACCAATGCTGACGGCAAACAGAATGAAGTAAAAGGCCCTGGTGTAGTCGGAGAAACACCCACTATTGCGCCTAATACTGCTTACCAATATACCAGTGGTACAGTGATGGAGACGCCAGTGGGCTTTATGCAAGGATTTTATGGTATGGAAGATCATAAAGGAGAGCGTTTTTTAGCGACCATCCCACCTTTTCGCCTTGCTGTCCCGGGGATACTTCAATAACTGATGGCCCATTATTTTGTTGGCGATGTTCAGGGCTGTAATTCCGAATTACAACTATTACTCCAAAAAGTAGCGTTTAATCCATCCAAAGATCAACTTTGGGCAGTGGGCGATCTTATTGCCAGAGGGACTGAATCGTTAGACACTCTGCGTTTTTTCCAGTCATTACAAGATTCTGCTAAAGTGGTGCTCGGTAATCATGATCTACATTTATTGGCTCTGCACGGAAAATTAAAGCGAGCTAATCCACAAGATCATCTTGAAGCGTTACTCAATGCACCCGATATTGATGGTTTGGTTAATTGGATCCGCCAACAACCGTTAGTCAGAACCTTGCCCGAACATAATATCATCATGACCCATGCCGGCGTGCCTCCTCAGTGGGATATAGCAACCCTTAAACATGAAGCAAAGCAAGTTAGCTTAGCATTGCAGCAAGACGATTATTTAACCGCATTAATTGCCCAAATGTATACCAACGATGCAGAACAGTGGTCGCCCACATTAACCGGTATCGACAGACTACGTTACGGTATTAATGCATTAACTCGGATGAGATTTTTGCACCTCGATGGTCATCTTGATTTTAAGTGTAAATCACCGCCAAGCGAACAACACTCAGCCCAATTACGTCCATGGTTTGAATTTCCATCAAAAACAGTACCACAATACACCTTAGTCTTCGGTCATTGGGCTGCATTAATGGGCCAGACTAATAATGCGCGCATTCTCGCATTAGATACGGGCTGCTGCTGGGGAGAACACTTAACCTTATGGCATCTTGAAAAGAATGAAAAAATCACTCAAAAAAAGTTAATTTAACGTTAAACTAAAGTAGCATTTAGCCGATAGTTAACTGTAGCGTTTATTACCTTACCATCGATACAACCACCCTTTAATAAATTCGATATTCTAATATACGATCGCACTTACAAGATAAAAATCAGCATCAAATAATAATAATAATAGCCGGAGTACTGTATGAAAATAAATGTAGCGACTAGAGTCATTGGCGGTTTTACTGTGGTGACGCTGTTACTGATGGTCCTCGGTGGTGTTAACATGCTGAGTAATAATAGTATTAAAGATGGCACGACGATTCTTAAGACTATCAGTTTACCTGCACTTGAAACGACGAGTATTTTAAGTGAGAACCTAAGCACCCAGCAAATTGAAGCACTATTCGCTTATTACAGTACTCATTCATCGAAAATTCCAGCGATAGAAAAAAAGCTAACCGACTTAGATAACACATTTGAATCCGATCTGACTCGTCTAAACACATTAGTTAAATCCCAGTCACAACTGACAACACCTCTGATAGGTCTCACTAAAAGCTACCGTGCTTATGAAAAAAGTGCCGTAACCATGCTCGCAGAGCGTGAAAGTGCGCTGAGTCAACAAGAGCAATTACTTAGTCTACGCAGCAATTTCGAAAATTCCGCTGACGATGCATCATCGATATTACTGGATATCATTGACCTTGAAACCAGTGAAAACGATACAGAAAAAAGCCTCGCTGCCACAGCAAGCGCCATTGACAGTACTTTTATCAATATGATCAGCACTATTTATGACCTTGTGGCCGCTACTGAACAAAGCAAATATGACCTGATCATCAAAGAATTGGATTACTTGACCAGTGAAGCTAAGGCTAAACTTGACTACATTAATCGTCAAGGTAACGGTATTGTAAGTAATTCAACCTTAGAAGATCTCACCACTGAATCAGCGAAAGTGCTTATATTACTGAATGGAGCAGATTCGATTCAGGCATTGAAACAAAAGCAACTAAATCATGACTTTGCTGCCGCCAAAATGCTTGCTGACACTAAAAGTGCAGCAAAAACCGTCAATAAAAGAATGACAGTGCTCGCTAAATCAATCGATAACTTTGCCATAGAGATCAGTAACGCAGCCATTGAAATTATCGATTCAGCAACCATTAAAACTTTATTAGTGGTATTAATCGCCATCATTGTCGCCATTATTGTCAGTATTGCAGTGGTAAAACCATTAACCCGCTCGTTAGAAAAAGTCAATAAAGCCCTGAATGTATTGGCATCAGGTGATTTAACCCATAAATTGGATGACACAGGTCACGATGAATTTGCAGAATTAGCCAAAAACTGCAACAGGTTAGTCGACAGTCTCCGCAGTCTTATTGTTGGAATTGTTGATCGCTCAAACCAATTAGCGGCTGCGGCTGAAGAAACCTCTGCAATTACCTCGCAGACAACCATTGGTATTCAAGAGCAAAAAAGCCAAGTTGATCAAGTCGCGGCGGCAACCACAGAGCTGAGCTCAAGTGCACAACAGGTGTCAGTGAGTGCAGACCAAGCACTCAATGAAATAAAACAAGCCGACCAGGAAGCTCAGCACATGCGTGTGCTTGCAGAAGAAAGCAAAAACACCATCCTCGCGCTTGCTGAAGAAGTCGCTAAAGCCGGTATTGTCATCAACAAAGTGCATTCCGATAGTGCTTCTATTGGTTCGATTTTAGATGTCATTCGTGGTATTGCTGACCAAACGAACTTACTTGCCCTGAATGCCGCGATTGAGGCCGCTAGGGCCGGCGAACAAGGGCGAGGTTTTGCTGTTGTTGCTGATGAAGTGCGTAACTTGGCGTCGCGTACCCAGCATTCAACCAGTGAAATTCAACAAATGATTGAAGTGTTGCAAGTCGGCACTCAAGAAGCTGTGGTAGTAATGGAACAGAGTCGAGGCCAAGCCAACAGCTGTGTTGAAAAGAACGAGCAATCTAATATTGCCTTGGAAACTATCAGTAAGTCTGTTCACAAAGCCTTTGATTCAGGTAACCATATTGCTCAAGCGGCACAAGAGCAAAATATTGTTAGCCAACAAGTTTCAGAAAAACTCGAGCACATTGCTGCTATTTCCGAAGAGACATCGACGGGAGCAGACCAAACAGCACAATCGAGTCACCAAGTTGCTGTGCTTGCTGAAGAGCTACAAGCCTCTGTACGCGAGTTTAAAGTGTAAAAGCAATCATGGTATTGCACGACAACAAAAAAGGCCTACAAGGCCTTTTTTGTTTAGTAGAATAACGTCATGAAGCACACGATATAATCTACACATATAATATGCGCTAAACAGATAATGCGATCTAAAATGATAATATGATCTAAACAGATAATATGCTCTAAACAGATAATGCGATCTAAATACCTAATATGATCTAATACCTATTACGATGTACGTATATTGTGCTGATAAATGCTTGCCGTAGAATAAAAAATGCCGACAAATAATGTCGGCATTTTTTTATATTATCGTACTCATTCGATGACTGATGATACATCATCAGAATCCATCAACGGGGCGGCTTAACCGCCTATACGTTCCTTGATCGCAGCACTAATGGCACTTGCACTATGGCCATTTTCTGCAGCCCAATCTAAAATGGTTTTACCATCAGCTTCAGGTGCAGCAAGATCAGATGTTGGCATCCGCTTCGCAATATATTCACCGGTATCATCAGCATTCGATTTGTAGGCAGTACGCAATAAACTGCTGCCATCACAAGAAATGCTTGAGTAAACATTACGTAATTTAACACGGTTCTCTTTCATTTTTTTACGTAAACGGTTTTTATCGTCTGATTGTACATAATTACAAATATTTGCAACTAATTGATCTGTATCGGCGATAACAGGGGCTGACACAGAAGATGCTGCAATCAGGGCTGCAATAGCCACAGGCAATAGACGCATCTGACACTCCTTTCTAATTATAGTTATTTAGCAATGAACTTAGCTTATTGTGTAAATAGCCAGTTCATCTAATTTCAGGGTTAAACGCTGCTAATTTAACACTTTTTGTGTAAAGTGTTAAAACTATATTGCAATCCTTTGTCGTTTGTTGCACTTTCTGAGTTCTGTAAAACCCAAGAACCATCATCCCAATCAGGAAAGACGGTGTCACCATCTACATCTACATCAATAAAAGTAAGATAAAGAACGTCGGCTTTAGGCAATATTTGTTGGTAAAGCTGACCGCCGCCAATCACCACGATTTCATCACAATCACCAGCAAGGGTAATAGCCTCATCAAAACTTGTCACGCAGGACACACCCTCAAAACTCAGCTGACTATCACGGCTAATCACAATATTATGCCGTCCAGGCAATGGCCGCCCGATTGACTCAAATGTTTTGCGGCCCATCACCACGGGTTTAGATAGCGTCATGGCCTTAAAGTGGCGTAAATCTTCGGGTAAATGCCAGGGCATTTTATTGTCTTTACCAATGACTCGATTGTTAGCCATAGCAGCTATCATCGCGATACGCATTATATCAAAATCCTTGTCGTTAAATAATCGGTCTGTTGCGATAGTAAAGTAAGCTAGGTAACGCTAACCCAACAGCAAGCGCACCTAGAATAAACACCGTTTTTAACCCGTTTACGATGACCTGAGCGCTGAGCTCTGGACTGACTTGGCTTTGTGCCGTTAATTGAATTAATGCGATGACAGTATTGAATGCGTAGGTACCTGGCACCATAGGAATAATAGCCGCCACGGCGTACATCAATGGTGGCGCAAGGTGACGTTTAGCGAACTGAATGGTGATCAAGCCAACAATCGCAGCTGCAACAAAGGTCGCCCATTCAATTGGCATTGAAAAATTTAATAAAAAAGTTCTTGAACTATGACCTATGGCACCCGCTATGGCGCAGTAGATTAAATAGCGCTTAGGGACATTAAACACCATCGCAAAACCGACTGCGGGTATCGCCGAAAAAAAAGCATCATGTAACAGTAAACTCAGCAGGGATAACATTAAAAAATGCCCCCCAGTTGCATTGCAATGGTAACAACCGATGCTAAGGTTAACATTAAAAAATGCCCCCTAGTTGCATTGCAATGGTAATACCAATAACCGATGCTAAGGTTAACAAGGTCGCATGGCCCCAACGAGAAATACCCACATTCATGTGGCCTTTAACCATATCAGAAATGGCATTAATCAGTGGAAATCCTGGGACAAGCATTAACACGCTTGCCGCCATTGCCGCTTGAGGCGTTTCGGTAATAGAGGAAATGTAGCCAATTTGGGCAATGCCAGTGATCACAAACGCGGTCAGCGAGAAGTTAACTAATAAATTGAAATGCCGCGAGGCAAGAAATAACCGCACCATCATTCCAGTCGATGAGGCAAAAAATGTGATTAGGCACGCCATCAGATCACCATCAAATAAATGACAGAAGCTTGCACATGACAAACCAATCATAGGAATTACAGCAATAGCGGGGTACGATTTAGGAGTGATATGAGCGAGGCGTCTACGAACTTCATTAGCACCATAAATACCTTTTTCTGTCAGTATACAAATGCGTTGAAGTTCACAAATCACCATCATATTAATGCCATGAGCACGAATACGACGGGTCGTGGTAACGCATCGTCCTTGTACTAAGCTAGTTAATACTAATGCATTAGATGAAATCGATAACTCAATGCTAGCAAGACCGAGCGCTTTACCAAGGCGCTGGCTAATCTCTTCAACAAGATCAGACTCAGCACCATAGGCCAACAGTAGTTGCGCACAGCGCACTACAAGACGGGTAATTTCATTTTGGCTATCTTCGTACACGAAATCCTCAAATGAGCAATTTAGCGTTGGTAGATGACTTCTACATCATAATCATCATCATCAAAATCATCATCAAAGTCATCATCATAATCTTCATTGGTAATTTCTTCTTCACCACTATGATAATTATCCCATTTGAATTCGACGTCTGCATCAGGGATTATTTCTTCAACAATGGCCGGTAAACTTCTAATATAATCAAGCACTTTAATGCTTAACTCTTCAGTGCCAGTTCTGTTGAACGCTGACATGATGTACACATCACCCTGCCAATCTAATTCATTAACGATTTGATCAATCTTTTGCTGAAGTTCATCTTCAGGTATCAAATCTATTTTGTTAAACACTAACCAACGCGGTTTTGCTGCTAGCTTTGGAGAATATTTTTCAAGCTCACCTACAATGGCACGAGCAGAATACACTGGGTCGGTACCATCAATGGGTTCGATATCGATTATATGTAACAACATACGGCAACGTTCAAGATGCTTTAAGAAACGAATACCTAAGCCAGCACCTTCAGCAGCACCTTCAATTAGACCTGGGATATCGGCAATAACAAAGCTTTGACCTGGACGCGGATTAACCACTCCAAGGTTGGGTACCAAAGTGGTAAACGGGTAGTCAGCGACTTTAGGCGTCGCACGTGATACCGAGCGGATAAAGGTTGATTTACCGGCATTTGGCATGCCTAACAAACCCACATCAGCAAGCAATAAAAGCTCGAGCTTCAATGAACGGACTTCACCTGGGGTACCTAAGCTCTTTTGACGCGGGGCACGGTTAGTACTGGTTTTAAAACGAGTATTACCTAAACCATGAAAACCACCCTTAGCCACAAGTAACTTTTGCCCATTTGCAGTTAAATCGCCCAGAGACTCACCAGTGTCTTGATCAATAGCACGAGTACCGACAGGTACTTGAAGAACTAAATCTTTACCACCATGGCCAGTACAATCACGACCACGGCCATTTGTGCCACGTTCAGCCATATGAAAACGAGTAAAGCGGTAATCAATCAGTGTATTGAGGTTTTCGTTAGCTTGCAGATATACACTGCCGCCATCACCACCATCACCACCGTCAGGGCCACCATCGGGAACATACTTTTCGCGTCTAAAACTCACGCAACCGCTTCCACCGTCACCGGCTTCTACGCGAATATTCGATTCATCAACAAACTTCATACTGACTCCTGACGCCACATAATCTGTAATTATAGCCCCAAATCAATGGGGTTTGCAGGAAAGCGCTGAAGATAGTATTCATCACGATATCGCCTACTGCATATAACAAAACCATCAAACTATCTATAATAGTTTAGTGATATAAAAAACACAAAAGCCCCACCATAGGCAGGGCTTTCGAGATCTAGCTTGTAAAGAGTTAAGCTTCGATGCTAATAAACTTACGGTTATTAGCGCCTTTAACTTCAAACTTTACTTTACCGTCTGTTAATGCAAACAAAGTATGGTCACGACCAATACCTACATTTACACCAGCGTGGAATTTAGTACCACGTTGACGAACGATAATGTTACCAGCTAGAACTGATTCACCACCAAAGCGCTTAACACCAAGACGCTTACTTTCTGAATCGCGGCCGTTACGAGTAGAACCGCCAGCTTTTTTATGTGCCATGAGTTAGACTCCTAAATTATGCGCTAATCGCAGTGATTTTAACTTCAGTGAACCACTGACGGTGGCCCATTTTCTTGTCGTGATGCTTACGACGACGGAACTTGATAATAGTTACCTTTTCGCCGCGACCGTGGCCAACTACTTCAGCTACGACTTTACCGCCAGCAACTAAAGGAGCACCAACATGCACTGTTTCACCATCAGCGATCAATAAAACTTGATCGAATTCTACGGTTTCACCAGTAGCAACTTCTAATTTTTCTAAACGAACTGTATGACCTTCAGCAACACGATGTTGCTTACCGCCACTTTGAAAAACAGCGTACATGGCTATTTTACTCCAAATGACTAACACACTAACTCATATTATTGACGAGACTAGGTGCTAAAAAACTTTTAATGACAATGGGCGCGGATTCTACGCGAAGAATTATCATCAGGCAAGTCATAATTCACTCTCAAATAAAAAAGACCTTATTACTGCACACTATTCATTAATAGCTAATGTGTCATCTTTAAAATTTAGTTAACATGGTTGTGTTCATTTAGATCTACGTTTTATAGGTGAATTGAGAGTAATCCAGCAAACTATCGCAAAATCAGGATTCTGTCGGCTCAATTGTGGAAATACATACTTTGAAAAATAGCACTGATATCCTGTAAGATATGCGCTCTAATTCGATATGATTAATTAAGGGTGCAAAGCCTGTCGCCCAACAACTAGAGACTATTATGGATTTAAACGCCATTCGTCAACTGGCTGACACTGATATGCAAGCAGTCAATCAGCTGATATACAAACAACTTGAATCTGATGTAGCCCTAATCAATCAATTAGGCTTTTACATTATCAATGGCGGTGGTAAACGTTTACGCCCGTTATTATCAGTATTAGCCGCCCGAACTGTTGACTACCAAGGCGAACATCACCTTAAGCTTGCGGCAATTATTGAATTTATTCATACAGCGTCTTTATTACATGACGATGTTGTTGATGAATCGACACTGCGTCGGGGCCGTGAAACTGCCAATGCTTTATTTGGTAATAGCGCGAGCGTACTCGTAGGTGACTTTTTATACACTCGCTCATTTCAAATGATGACCGAGATCGACAACATGAAAGTGCTTAAAGTCCTTGCCCATACGACTAACGTGCTCGCAGAAGGTGAAGTTTTACAGTTGATGAACTGTAATGACCCAGATACCACCGAAGCAAACTACATGCGTGTTATCTACTGTAAAACGGCAAAGTTATTTGAAGCGGCAACTCAATTAGCCGGCGTATTAGCTAAGGTTAGTCCAGAACAAGAGCAAGCATTGGCTGACTACGGTAAATACCTCGGCACGGCTTTTCAATTAACCGATGATTTACTCGATTATACGGCTAATGCCGACGAGCTAGGCAAAAACATTGGCGATGACCTTGCTGAAGGGAAACCAACATTACCGTTAATTTACGCAATGGAAAACGGCTCTGAACAAGCAAAAAAATTGATTAGAGACGCTATTAAGCATAGCGATGGAACCAAAGTAATTGATGACATTTTAGTCGCATTAGATGAGTCTGGAGCCTTGACTTATACTCAAGAAAAAGCTCAAGTCGAAGCACAAAAAGCCATTGATGCACTGAGTATTTTCCCAGAAAATGACTACAAACAAGCATTAATTTCATTAGCTCACTTGTCGGTTAATCGCAATAATTAGCAGTAGCTAAAAACTGAATGGTTCGCGATGACATTGATTTTCTGATAACGATGTATTGAAAAAGAAGGTGTGAATATCATATTCACGCCTTCTTTTTTGTTATCAAACTTGCCAATTAATGGGTTTCTTACCCTGTTCAAATAATATTTTATTTACGCTTGAAAAATGACCGCAGCCAAAAAAACCACGGTAAGCAGATAATGGCGATGGATGTGGCCCCTGCAGCACATGATGAGGTGCGGTAATCAATCGACCTTTTTTAATCGCATGATTTCCCCAACACACAAATATAATGGGCGATGATTGCTGATTCAATCGACTCAATACATTATCAGTAAACACCTCCCAGCCTGATTTAGCATGTGAATGAGCTACCCCCTGCTCTACCGTCAGCACGGTATTTAATAATAATACTCCTTGCTTAGCCCATGGGGTCAAATCGCCGTGTTCGGGTATTACAAAGCCTTCAATATCATTACGTAATTCTTTATAGATATTCGCTAATGATGGCGGCGGTTTTATGCCTTTTTTAACCGAAAAAGACAACCCATGAGCTTGATTGGGCCCATGGTAAGGGTCTTGCCCCAATATCACCACTTTAACCTTTGACAGCGGTGTTAAATCAAAAGCCGCGAATACTTCATCATCAGGTGGATAAACGGTTTTATTATTGACCCTTTGTGAGGCTATAAAGCTTTGCAAATGTTGATAATATGCCTGAGATTGTTGTTGCTCAAACAGCTCTTGCCAATGGGAAGTCATTCAATGTATTCCTTAAAAGAAAACGACAAATTTGTGAACCACTTAGTCTTTGGTTTACTATTAACAGCTTAATCACCCTTATGAATAATATGATGCCATTACATAATAACAAAAGCACTGCTAATAACGGTTTTACCCTTATTGAACTTGTCGTGGTTATTATCATACTTGGGATCATCGCAATTATCGCTTTGCCTAGGTTCGTCGATTTAGGCCAAGACGCTAGAATAGCCAGTGTAAAAACCACTGGCGGGGCATTTTCTTCGGCAATAACCTTGGCCCATATAAAATGGGCCGCCATGGGGTATTCAGGCCCAGCAGATAATCTAGCTATTTTCAGTCAAGCTGGAACCGATGGCGAACTTGATATGAACCAATGGGGTTACCCTGCACAAAATTATCCACCTTACGAAGCTTCGCCAAGATTGAATAATGTTAATGACTGCCTTTCCGTCTGGCCTACTCTGTTGCAGGATGGTCCCAGCGTATCGAGCAGTGCTAATAAAGATACATCTGATTACCAAGCTCAATATATCAACCCAGACCAATGCCGTTATTACTTCAACTTACTACCGCTTATATCGATATATTATGATTCACGTAACGGCCAAGTGTTGGTAGATTCAGATCCCAATCGATAATTTTTTACCTGATATTTTCAATTAAAGACGTTACACTCAGTAGAAAATTAACTTACCAACAAAGTGGATCTAATGTCTGAAGCCAAAACAGAATTAACAATGTATCAAGTAGCTGACCAATTTATTGCCCTAGCCAATCAACTAAGCCAACAAGAAAATGATATTGGTAAAGTCGGTACAGCAATGAGATTTGCTTCTGCACGCTTTAATGCGTTCGAAGCCTCAATTAAATCAGCTGATCTTGCCGCTGAAAAAGATCATGCATTAGCTTGGTTTTCTGATGAATTTAAAGCCATGCTAAAAGAAAACTTAGAAGACCATATCGCTAACCCTCCTGTCGCTGCACCTGAACAAGAACAAAAAGGCGATGATAGCGTGCAACAGTTTAAAGGCGGCTAACATTCATTCTACGCACCACAGATGATTAGTTGTAACAATAATCCCTAGCAGATTACTGCTATGGATTATTGTTAATGACCGCCTTGCTCATCACTGACCACGAACTGTTGCCAAATATAAGCGTCACATGTTATCGCCTCAATTCATTCTTCACTTTTCACTTTTCACTCTAACCATTGCATTTTTTGCAGCCAATATCATTTATTAGTCTAAGCACCTCAAACGCACGCGCTATAACAGAGTGTAGATAACCCTAATAGAAAGCAGGATCAATACAATTCCAGACAGCCTATCAATCAGCTTGGCCTTTTCACGTAACCTAGGTAATACTGCTGAATGTGATAACACGAATGCAATAATGGTATACCACAAGCCATCAATAATTAACGGCGTAAGCACAATCAAACCTTGACCGGTAACGGTCTGAGCCGCTAACACAAACTGACTGAACAAGGCTAAGAAAAACAGTAATATCTTTGGGTTAAATAACGAAATAACAATACCATCTCTTGCTGCAATCCACAGACCTGTAGGTTTGCCCGCAGCCAACTTTTGCTGCATACCGCCTTTAGACCCTAGAGCCTTAATCCCCATCCACGCTAAGTAAATCGCCCCGATGATGGCTATGGTATTAAAAATTAATGGGGATGCCTTTAATACTGCGGCCAGTCCTAGTAAAGTGACTAACGCATACACACCAATCCCTATCGAATGCGCCCAAGCACACACAACGCCATGTAATCTTCCGCCACTGAGCGTATGCCTCACTACCATAGCTAAACTAGGTCCTGGGGACATTGCTCCCAAACAACAAATAGCGAGGAGTCCCAGCCAAGTACTTAACGTCATAACACCTCTTATTTACAATGAACAATCATGAGTCTTTGTACAAAATACATTTTAACAACCAGTTAAGCCGACAATGCTAATGTACTGAAACTCCACGAGATGATAAAGCATTTACACAGGAAACCTATGGCGACATTAATGATGATATTACTTTTGGTTATGTTCAGCGCCGTAGTCATACTGATTTGGGCAAAAATAAAGGGCAAACCGATCCCGACCTTAGTGATCGTTATGCTCATTTTCATGGGGATCTGTTTTGCCGGTGTTATTGCCTTTATTAATAAAGGTGAAGACTATCAAGCCTACCAAACATTGAATTGGCAGCCACTTGAACCGCAAAAAATTGCTGACTATGTGGCACAAGGAAATATCGTGTTGGTTGATATTACGGCAGACTGGTGTGTGCCCTGCCAAACCAATAAAGCCAATGTGCTTCATCGCGAGCAAGTGGTCAATACATTAAACCAACGGCACATTATCTTAATGCAAGGTAACTGGACCCGAGCTGATACTGTTATTGAGCAGTATATGGGCCTGCAAGCGGTTGCTGGTACCCCATATAATAAAGTCTATGGCCCAGCCTATCCAAATGGTATTGAGCTGCCTAAAGCACTTATTATTGACGACCTTTACCATGCTTTATCGTTAGCCAACCCGAACGGTGCTTAAGTGGCAGTATGAAAATAAAAAAAGACTGCCGCAGCAGTCTTTTTGTCATTGAGCCAATAACGCTCATTGCCACTTCAATTAATTAGAAGCGATAGTTTACACGGCCATAGTAGAAACCACCGTTGTAATCGAATGGACCACTTTCATAGTACACCGCACCTAACGCACCTAAAGTGCCGTCTTTTAGCTTCTGCGCTTCTTGATCGAAGATGTTGTTTGCACCCACTGATACCGTTAGGTTATCAAGTACCGCATAACTGACTTCAAGGTCGATAGTCACTGCAGCATCAGCCATTTCAGACCCAGCAGCAGAGGTATCATCAGCATGGGTTGCATAGTACTCACCAAAGACATTACCACGAACTGACATGCTTAAATCATCCCAGCTTTGGCCCCAAGTAAGGGTGGCACGGTGTGCAGGAATACCATCTTCTAAACGACGAACCTTACCTGCATCCGTTGTTTCAGGATCAAATTTATCAACAATGGTATCTGTCCAACCATAGGCTAAACTAAATTTGGCATCACCTGACAGCATTTCTGTCATATAAGTACCTACAATATCAACACCTTGAGTCGTTGTATCAAAATCATTAGTGTAGAAAGTTACCGCCGAGATTAACTCAGGGAATTCAACACCGGCAGCTCTTAATGCATCATAGTCACTGGCTTCAACCGAAATTTGGCTTGACTGTGCAATGCGACCGGTTACTTCAATGTTGTAGTAATCAACCGTTAAGAACAAGTTATCGTATTGATACACAAAACCAGCTGCATAGCTAACAGACTCTTCTGGATTAAGTACTTCACCCCCATAAAAAGCAGATAAAGGATTGGTTGGCGGCGCAGTAAAGGTTTGGATCAAGTCACCGTTAACAATCGATGTTTGAGTGTTCACTACGTTTTCTTGACCCACAGTTGGCGCACGGAAACCAGTACTGTGTGAAGCACGAAATGATAATTCATCGGTTGCAACATACTGCGCGGTTAACTTGTAGTTTAATGTGTCGCCAAAAGTAGAGAAATTTTCATAACGCAGTGCAAAGCCTAATAATAAGTCTTCGGTTAAATACGCTTCAATGTCGGTATAAACACCAATGTTGCTTCGGTCATTTTTACCGGCTGATTCTGGACCAAAACCTTTAAAGCCGTGTGAGCCAATGTTGAAGCCTTGATCAGCATAAGGACCTGCAATCCATGAAGCTTCATCACCTTGACCAATCTCAAATGACTCTTCACGCCATTCAAAACCAGTAGCAAAGCTAATATCTTCTAAGCTACCAATAGTCACGAAACGACTAAAGTCTATGTTAACAGTTGTTTCGACTTGCTCGTATGAACCAGTATCAAAGTCAGTTGGTGTATCTAAACCCATTGATGGGTTTAATGAGTTCTTTAAACCAAAGCTGGCTTTGTTACTGCCCGTACCTGCGCTCACATCATACATCCACTCGCCAGACTCGCCTTTTACACCAGCGAAGAAAGACATATCTTCAATTTTACCGGTGAACTGAGGTGTATACCCGCCTGGACGGATTTGGTTCATTGAGAAACAGTTCGGATCGGCAACCATCGCTTGATACTCTGGCGTATTAAGCACGTTTGGTACTTCAGCAGAGATAACACCACAAGTCGATTGGTCGCCATTTATCGCACCAACCAATAGCTCTCTCGTATCATCATCTGGATCATCTGGATCATTTGGATTGATTGTTGAATAAACCAAACTACGATCTTGTGGATTACGATAGTAAAAACCACCCGTCGCTTTGCGTGAGGACACATTACCAAAAGCGTATAAATGGGTGTTGTCATTGATATCAAAGCCTGAATTTACAAATACGGTAAAATCATCATTGATTTCTGGGTTACCCCAAGTTTGCGCAGGGTCTTGAATGGATGTATTACCCGCTGCGGCAATCGCTGCGGCATCTGGGCGTTGTACACTGCGGCTAGTCGCATCAGCGGTTTTATATTGTGCACTGAGGTTAATAAAACCATCATCCGTCAAAGGTAAACCAATATTACCGTCAATGGTGGTTGCTGCGCCGTCACCTTCGTAATATTCACCCTGACTAACAGTAATTGATCCACCTTCAGAAGCATCCTTTAATACGAAGTTCATCACACCCGCAATCGCATCGGATCCATACTGCGCCGCAGCACCGTCACGTAATACTTCAACTTGCTTTAATGCCACACCAGGGATCACTGAAATATCAGGGCCTTGCGCACCATCGTTAATGCCACCACCTTGGAAAGCAATAACGGAAGCACGATGACGGCGTTTTCCGTTGACCAAAATAAGCGTACTGTCAGACGGGAGGCCACGTAAGTTGACCGGGCGAACAAGCGTCGCGGCATCACTAATAGGTTGTGCTCGAGAGTTAAAAGAAGGCACTGATGTCACTAACATATCGATCATGTCAGTCGAACCATTTTTTTTCAGGTCATCACTGCTGATAATATCAATTGGAACCGGTGAATCACCAATTGAACGAGGTGCCGCACGAGAACCTACGACTGCGATTTTTTCGACATTTTCTTTTTTTGCGATGTCTTCATCTTCAGCAAAAGCTTGAGAGCTAATAACCGTTCCGGCAAGTGCAAATGAAATGGCTAAGCTCAGAGAGCTGATACCAAATTTAGATTTTTTTGATTGAATCATTATTATGTTCTCAATTGCTTATTATTGTTGTTTGTCGACGATATTTTTCACAAAAATGAGTGAAAAACATGTCTCTCCCTATCGAAACACTCCCTATTTACAATACATTCTTATAACAATTAAATTACAATTGCTAACACTTTTTTGGATAAATAAGCATATGCTAAATAGGTGTTAACAAAAACATAACCTAAGCAGTTGATTTTTAGTGACATAGATCACACAAAAAATTATTTTCAATAAGTAAACTTTTACAACACAATCTCCATAAAACTCAACTGTAACCATAATTTTACGTTTAAAACGTAAGCGGTCAATTAAGCGGTGGAGCCCGATATCATCAAGCTTTTAGATCGGCATGCCAAGGTAATAAATCACTTAAATCAGCAAATTTATCCCGTTGTGGCAGTTCCGTGAAAAGTTTTTGGAAGTAAAAGTACGGGTTAATATCGTTGGCACGGCAAGTCATCACCAAGCTATAAAGTGCAGCACTGGCTTTTGCACCATTTACCGATTGGCAGAACATCCAGTTTTTCCGCCCCGTCGTAAACGGCCTGATATCGCGTTCAGTGACATTATTATCAATGCCTAATTCACCTGATTCAAGGTAACGCCTCAGTTTTTCCCACTGATTCAATGTGTACTTGATTGCTACCCCAATTTTACTTTTGGGCAGGACTGTTTTCTCGCTTTTTTCTAACCATTCATGCAACGATGTTAAGATTGGCTCAGCCTTTTCCTGCCGGAGTGATTTTCGCTTATCGGGCGGTAATGTTTTTGCCCGCTTTTCTATTGCATACAGTTTTTGAATATAATTGATACCGACTGTTGCTTTGCCGGTTTTCTTCGGTTGCACCGCTAAGGCATCGTGGAATTTGCGTCTGGCGTGTGCCCAGCACCCGACTGGCATTATTCCTTCTATATTGTCGTAAACACTGTAACCATCACATTGTAAATATCCGGCATAATCTGCTAGAAATGCTTCTGGGCAACTGCGTGCACGACTCGGTTGATAATCATAAATAACAACAGGGTTATCGCTAAATTCATTGCTGCGATAGACCCACATATAGGATTTAGTTGCTGCTTTTCTATCTGGTTCATCCAATACTTGCACCGTTGTTTCATCTGCGCACAGCGTTGATTGAGCGAGTAGATTAGCTTTCATCGCAGCAATTAACGGCCTAACTAATTCGGCACTGGCTATGCACCAATTGGCCAGTGTAGCGCGGCTAATATTTAAACCGCCACGGGCAAATATGTCGGTTAACCGATAAAGCGGTAGGGCATCACAGTATTTGGCGGTCACCACAGCCGCAAGCGCTTCAGGGCTGGCGATACTCTGGGGGATCGGCTGTGCAGGCTTAGGCGCGGTAATGACAGAGGTACTGGTTGATGTTGTTTCACATTCACGGCAAGCATACTTGGTTTGCCTGTGCTTAATGACGCTGATCTTCTCTGGAATAATGTTGACTTGTTCGCTTTCTTGCACACCGCATTCACGCATCACATGACCACAGCAATCGCACATAGGGCTGTCAAGAGTATAAGATCTTTCTTCACGTTCAAGGTGCTCAGGTAATCGTTTTCGACCCGTTTTACCTTGTTGTTTATTTTCATTTTTATTTGTGGATTGATCCTGCTCAGCTTCATTGAATGTGCCTTTCGGCATTTTCTCACTGCGTTGACCAAACTGCTTATTGCGGTTGAGTTGCAATTGTTCCAAAGCGATATTAAGGCGGTTTTCCAAGTCTTTATTTTTAGCATTGAGCACCTGATTTTCATGCTGCAACATTGCCAGCATTTTTTTTAGTTGTTCAATATTATCAGGCTGTTCAGTTGTCATTAATTAGCGTTCAAGACCAATAGATAGCGCTAGTTTGCCTGCTGTATTTGATCATGCAACCGCTATTTAGCGATCCAGTGATGATCACCTCACTGTCAGGCCATTTAAGGGTTTATGCCCATGGGATACTTCTAACGATAAGCCTGATAGTAACCAATTTAGCTGATGCTGGTTGATTGTCAGCGCGTCTTGTTCGTCGTTAGCGCCAGGCCACTTAAAGCGACCTTTTTCTAGCCGCCGATAGTAAAGCCAAAAACCATTAGTATCCCAAAATAAAATCTTAATTTTGTCCCGGTCGCGATTACAAAAAATAAACCAGGCTTGATTCAACGGATCCATTTCCAATACATCACTGACGATTAAAGATAAGCCATCAATGGCTTTACGCATGTCGGTATGGCCGGTAACAAGATAGATCTGCTTATGTGGTGTCATGCTGATAGCACGCGTAAAAATTGTTGTAATTTGCTTGGCGCTAATGAGGCTGGAAAAGAAAACAGATAGCCGTTGGGCAATGCCAGCGTGAGTGGCTGGTCAGGTTTAATTTCAGGAAAAATCAGCGGCACCACTTTTTGCTTAGTTGATGACGAATGCGGGTTAAGTTTTTTAGTCCACGCATAAAATGTAGATAGGGTTAAGTCATTGGTTTTACAAAATTCAGCTTTGGTTAATTTACTTTCAGTTTGCTGCTGAAAAATGCGTTGCCAGTATTGTATTTTATCGTTTTTTGACATGATTGTTTTCCTAGATTTAGTTAGGAAATAATCATGTCACATTTGAAGGTTATTGGTATGTGCGGTTAATTGAGCGCTTACTTTAAAACCGTGTTTTTTATAACGAGAGTTTTAAATAAAAACATCTAAAGTGAATCATCTAATTCCGATTCAATTTCAGTCAATCTTTGCCAATTAATATTGACCCGTGTAGCTTAGTAAAATAATCTAAACGGACGTTTGATTTATACTTGTTACTAATAATCAAAAATAATAACCAAAAATATCTAAGGTGGTATGTATGGCATATGATGCAGATTCAATACTTGATTTACACCAATACACATCCATAGTTGATTTAATCGAAAAAGCTTGCGACAAGTATGCAGATAACACGGCATATGCCTGTCTTGGAAAAGACACTACGTTTGCTGAAATAGAACGAAATTCTCGCCATTTTGCCAGTTATTTACAGCATTGCACCTCTTTGCAACCAGGCGACAGAGTCGCAATCCAGCTGCCTAATATTACTCAGTTTGTTATCGCAGCTTATGGCGCGATTCGTGCGGGAATGGTGTTAGTCAATACCAACCCTATGTACACCGAGCGCGAACTTATTCATCAATTTAACGACTCAGGTGCAAAAGCCTTAGTGGTGTTATCTGATTTACTGCCAACCTTACCCAACGTCATCAGCAAAACAGCAGTAGAGTTGGTTATTTCAACCCACGCAATGGATCTTATTCAGCCACAACAACAGCCAGATACGTTATTCGATAAAGTCACCTTTATCGCCGTGTTAGCGGAAGGAGCCCAACATCAATACCACCCCGTAAAACCAACCCACGATGACTTAATTGCATTGCAATACACAGGTGGAACAACGGGTTTATCCAAAGGCGCCATGCTCAATCATGGCAACCTTTTAGCCAATTCTGGCCAAGTAAAGTCACGAATTGCCAGCACCATGACCGAAGGACATGATGTATTTGTCGCACCATTACCGATTTATCATATCTATGCTTTTATGGTTAATTTAGTGTTGTATTTTGAGTCCGGTGGTTGCTCAGTATTAATTCCAAACCCTCGTGATATTGCTGGGCTAATCAATACCATGAAAGCCTATCCATTTACCGGGTTTGCTGGCTTAAACACATTATTTGTCGGTCTATGCCATCAACCAGAATTTAAAGCCTTAGATTTCAGTAAAATGAAAATAACCATTTCTGGTGGTACGGCATTAACCAGTGCAGCGGCTAATTTATGGCAGCAAACCACAGGTTGTATGATTTCAGAAGGCTATGGTTTGTCTGAAACATCTCCGGTAGTCAGCATTAATGCCCCTGGATATCAACGCCTTGGCACTATTGGTAAACCAGTATTAGGGACTGAAGTTCGAGTACTGGATATAGATGATAATGAGGTCGCTGTCGGACAAGCTGGCGAACTTGCCGTGCGTGGCCCGCAAGTGATGCTAGGGTATTGGAATAAGCCAGAAGAAACCGCTAACGTCATGACCAAAGACGGCTTTTTTAAGACTGGCGATATTGGGGTTGAGAGTGAAGATGGTTATCACACCATTGTCGATCGGAAAAAGGATATGATTATTGTCTCTGGCTTTAACGTTTATCCTAATGAAATCGAAGATGTGCTATCAACCCATGAGTTAGTGCTCGAATGTGCCGTGGTGGGGGTTGAAGATGAACGTTCTGGTGAAGCAGTAAAAGCCGTGATTGTTCTAAAACAACAATCGACGAATATTGATGAGACAAAACAAATCATTAAAGATTATTGTCGCAGCCAACTGACTGCATATAAAGTGCCACGAATTATTGAGTTTACAGAACAATTACCAAAAAGTGCAGTTGGCAAAATTTTGCGTCGGGAGCTCCGTAAATAGAGAGCAAGTAAGTAGAGAGCGAGTAAGTAGAGCGCGAGTAAGTAGAGCGTTATGTTGGTAAAACGTCAGGTCACTCACCTCAACTCAGGATAATAAGCACTCATCAAGCTGTCGTTATCAAGTGCGATTATCTAACTGTGATTATCTAACTGTGATTATCTAACTGTGATTATCGAACTGTGATTATCGAACTGTGATTATCGAACTGTGATTATCGAACTGTGATTATCGAACTGTGATTATCGAACTGTGATTATCGAACTGTGATTATCGAACTGTGATTATCGAACTGTGATTATCGAACTGTGATTATCGAACTGTGATTATCGAACTGTGATTATCGAACTGTGATTATCGAACTGTGATTATCGAACTGTGATTATCGAACTGTGATTAACGAACTGTGATTAACGTCATTTAACACGGTTAATCAATTTGAATAAAAAAGATGCCTAGGCATCTTTTTTATTCGCCACACACAAGCTCATACCTTAAAGCGATAACGATTATGACAACTCGTTATCCATCAATAACTGTAAACTGGCAAATTCACGATATAGCTCATTGCTCGCCATTAATTCGTTGTGGGTGCCGCTGGCAACGAATAGCCCTTTATCTATCACAAAAATTCGGTCTGCATTGATCACGGTCGCCAAACGATGGGCAATAATCACCGTAGTCCGTTTGGCCATAAGTGAATCAAGCGCCTGCTTTACTTTGATTTCGCTTATGGCATCTAACGCACTCGTCGCTTCATCAAGCAGTAATATTGGTCTGTCAGCAAGAATAGCTCTTGCAATAGCAATACGTTGCTTTTGCCCGCCAGACAAACGGACTCCACGTTCACCTAAGTAGGTCCAATAGCCTTCAGTAAACTCGCTAATAAACTCATCCGCTTTAGCGGCAATACAGGCCTGCTTAACCTCTTCATCACTGGCATCTAAGCGACCATAACGCACATTGTCGAGGACATTCATGGCAAAAATCACCGACTCTTGCGGCACAAGCGCATACTGTTGGCGTAAGTCAGCCAATGTCAGAGTCGAAATATCAATACCATCTAATAAAATTCGCCCTTGTTTAGGCTGATAAAAACGCATCATTAATTCAAATATGGTGCTCTTCCCTGCTCCGCTAGGCCCTACTAACGCCACTCTTTCACCTGGAGCAATCGTTATCGACAACTGGCGGATCACGTCTTGTCCCAGATCAGACGGATAAGCAAAGCTCACCTTATCAAAACTAAGCAAACCATTAACAGGCACGACTAATTGATTCGGTGTAACTTGCTCAGGTATATCAATAGGCGTATTAACTAACTCAACTAACCGCTCTGCTGCGCCAGAGGCGCGTTGGATCTCGCTAAACACTTCACTGATGGTCGCCACCGAGCCTGCAACCATAACGGCATAAAACATAAACGCAGACAGCTCACCACCGGTGATACTGCCAGACATAACATCTTGTGCCCCAATCCAAGTCACAAAAGCTATCGCCACAATGCTTAAAAACATCACAGTTGAAATCAGTAGTGCGCGATATTTGATCCTGCCTTTAGCCACATCCATTACCGCCTCAACTCGGTCGGCAAAGAGTTGGCGGTCTTTAGCTTCGTGGGTATACGCTTGCACGGTATGAATTTCATGTAATGTCTCATCGATATACGCACCAAGATCGCCGACCCTATCTTGGCTTTTTCGCGACAAGGTTCTCACTTTCCGTCCAAAAAAACTGACTGGCCCTAATACCAAAGGCACCGCTAACAACACTAATGCCGTCAATTTAACACTGGTAAAAGCCATCATAACGATGCCACCAACCACAGTCACACTTGAACGCAGCGCCATAGATAAACTGGACCCAACAACGCTTTGTAATAAAGTGCTGTCTGCGGTAAATCGTGAAATCACCTCCCCCGTTCGCTGAGTCGCAAAAAAAGCAGGTGATAACAATAATAAATGATTGTATACCTGTAACCGAATATCAGCACTGACCCGCTCGCCAAGCCAAGTCATGATATAAAACCGGCAGAAAACCGCAGTGCCACTGATCGCGGTAATAGCAACTATAAACAACATAATTTCATTCAAGCGCCCAGCATTATCAGCAATAAAGCCTTCATCGACCATTAACCGAACACCTTGCCCAAGCGATAGCCATGCCAGCGATCCAATAAACAGAAATACAATCGCCGCCACTACCTTCATACGATAAGGAGACAGAAATTGTAAAATCCAAGGTAAAACAGAATGCCGTAAAGGAGGTTTAGCAGAAGATGGGGACTCAGTTGAAATAGTCGTTGGATTCGTCACAGTATTAACCAGCATATATAACTAAGATATTCTGATAATACCAACAAAACACCACATTGTAGATGCCTTAACAATAAGGGCCGACACAGCAGGATTACGACCGCCGAAAAAATGATGCTAGTATCACTAAAAAATAAGATGAAAAATAGCATGAGAAATAATATAAGACAATCACACGGCTTTACATTAATAGAGTTGGTTGTTGTTATGATTATTTTGGCCTTATTGGCCGTTGTCGCGCAAAGTAAATTTATTGATTTACGCACTGACGCAATAGTGTCGACTATGGATGGAATGGAAACAGCCATGCAGTCAGCTGCAACATTAACCTATTCAAAAGCCGCTATTGCTGGCGTCGAGAGGCTTGCGATAACTACGCTGAATATTGATGGTGTCGATATTAAGTTGGCCTATGGTTACCCAGATGGTACCGCTGCGGGTATACCATTATTAATGAATCTACCTGAAAATGATTGGAACAAACGCGAAAGTGTGTTTCCTGGAGCATGGATATACTGGCATGGAGTGATCACTGAGGACGCTGGCAAAGCGGCGTGTTATTTACGTTATAGGCAAGCAACATCAACCACGGAACGCCCTATTATTAATGTTCAAACCAGCGGCTGTTAACAGCCCAAAAATGCCATTAAGATTCAGGATAACGCTTTTCAATCGCTTTCAAAGAGCGTAAAAACAAGCCTAAACCACCCACGCTGAGCACCAAAATAACGATTAAATCAAACGCGCTCATGTAAGAAAAACGAAAATGAATCGAGCTTATTACCCCAAAAATCAACGCCACTAACGAACCAAATGTCAGCAACCACCCGAGAATATTTTTAGCGTTATAAAACATAATTCCCACGCCAAACATAAAGGGTATCATCACCATGCCACTGGTAAATCCAAAGCCGCCCAGCTGATATAAATGGCTGCTAAAACCAAATGAGCTGGTTACTTTGATAGCATTTAACAACATATAAAAGCCACCACAGATCATCACTAACCCAATAAAGAACTGACCCATTCCACCAGATGTTCCACCAGCACCTTTCATCATTATTCCTTGAAAACCATTATTTTACGGCAATATATTGATATTACTCAACCGTACCGTTAATAGCAATTATCTCTGTTGCATGAGTCTTTTTACCGAATAATGATTTACCATCAAAGCAAAATATTTATATCACCTTGTTTATATTAAAAATTCAACATGGAGTGTAAAAATAGCTATTCCAGGAGGAAAGACAGATAACCGATAGAATCGCGGCACTAGGCTAATTGTCCTTATTAACTTGTTTAAGCCTAAGCCTCGCGCTGCTAGGTGTTATCTGAGATAATATCTGGCTATTTTATCGATATTCTTTTATTAGGTAACACAGTTATGACAACCCAATTTGCTTGTTCAGGTATAGAGCTTGAGCTTTTTCGTTATCCAAGCCAACAAGCATCAAACTTACAAGCATGGGATGCCGCTGATGAACACCTAATCAAATATTTAATCGACGCCGAAATAACAGCAACCACTACCGCCATTCTTAATGATAACTTTGGGGCGCTAACGTGTGCCTTAGCAACCCAAAACCCAAACAGTTCATTGCTTGTCGAAACGGATGCAAAAACCAGTTTACTGGGCTGTCAGCAAAATTTATTACACAACAAACTGGCACCTAGCGACATACATTGGTTAAATAGCCGCGATACATTGCCGCAAAATATTCAGTTAGTGCTGATGAAGTTGCCGAAAAATCTACACTACTTTGGCCAGCAACTTGCCCGTTTATCCACAGTGCTACCTGCAGGAACCAAAGTCCTGATTGGGGCTAAAGCTAAGTCAATTAATCCAGCATTGCTGGCCAGTATTGAAAAAAACCTTGGCCCAGCCTCAGCCAGTTTAGCGTGGAAAAACACACGGGTTATCAGCTGTATTAGCGATGGCAAACAACGCCCATTAGCAAAAGCGGTGAGTTGGAATGTCGATGAGCTCAAACTCACTATGAGTAATCTTGCTAATGTATTTGCTGCCAATAAACTCGATATCGGCGCAAGGATTATGCTCGACAACATGCCCAAAGGTGAATTCAACCACATTATAGACTTAGGCTGCGGTAACGGCATTTTAGGATTACACGCAAAGCAATGTTATCCCGATGCGCATATTCACTTTGTGGATGATTCTGATATGGCTATAGCCTCGGCCAAGCATAATTGGCAAGCTAACGCTTTAGAGACTCACACCACAAACGCTCAGGCCCAAAACCCAGATGGTCAAAACCCAGCGGCGCCTCAAGCCTTTTTCCATTGGGACGATTGCCTGAGCAACTTGCCCGCAGGTGTTGAGCCAGACTTAGTGATATGCAATCCACCGTTTCATCAAGGTGAAGCCATCACCGACCATATCGCTTGGCAAATGTTTGTTGACGCCCATAAGCGTTTAAAGAAAGGTGGCTTATTACATATCGTCGGCAATCGGCACTTGGCCTATCACGTTAAAATAAACCGCATTTTTAAAAACTGCACCACGGTTGCATCCAATGGTAAGTTTGTAATTTTACAAGCCACGAAATAACCCCATTAACGACTGACAGTGAGCCCTTCAGTCGCTTGACCAAGAGTGGATAAAGCGCCAACCCGGTCTACGAATGACTTTTGCAGACCTTAGAGCGAATGTCCACTAAAGCATTTCCAACTTAACCTAATACGCAAATTAACCAATACAAAGTCGTCTTTAAAAAAATGTAAGCGTTATTTTTACGTTAAAAAGGAAGTTATAACCGTGAAAAGTATTTTTTTATTTGGTGAGTGTATGGTCGAATTACAACGTGTAACGGCCACCAGCTTACAGCAATCTTTTGCTGGTGATGTGTATAACACTGGGGTTTACCTTAAGCGCACCTTTAGCGATATTAGCACGCACCTAGTCACAGCCATTGGCCAAGACAGTTTTAGCCAGGCCATGTTGCAACGCTTTGAAGATGAAAAAATTAATACCGATATGGTCTTTAAAAGCACTGACAAAATTGCCGGCCTGTATGCAATACAAACTGACAGTAATGGCGAGCGCAGCTTTACTTATTGGCGCAGCGACTCAGCAGCACGGCAAATGATGCAATTTATTGACGAAGCAGCCATCAGTAAAATCTCTCAGGCGGATATGGTGTTTTTTTCAGGCATTTCTTTAGCGGTTATTAAAGAAGAAGATCGCGAAGCATTTTGGTTACTGATTAAACAATGTAAGCAAGCGGGTGTCAGTATTGTGTTTGACCCTAACTACCGCGCAAGAATGTGGCACAGTCCAGACCAAGCAAAGGCACAGTTTGATATTGCGTTTAGTGTGGCCGATGTCGTACTGCCAGGTGTTGATGACTTTAATCAACTTTACGGTATTCATTCTGTTGAAGACATCATTGCGTTCTGCCAGCCTTACGCCATTAACGAACTGGTGGTTAAAAGCGGTAAAAACAGCATTCACTATGTGATTAATGACCAGCAACAGCATTTTTCGATTACACCAGTAAAAAACGTTATCGACACCACATCAGCGGGCGACTCGTTCAACGGGGTGTATTTAGGCGCGCGCTTAACTGGCGTTGATATCAGCGCCGCCATTAAATTAGCCTCCCAAGCAGCGGGATTTGTGATTCAGCATAAAGGCGCCATTGCACCTAAAATTGAGTTTCATCAATTTATTGAACGTCAAAAATTAATCATGCAATAACAGCTAAAGAGTCATCTTTTGTCGCTTATTGAGTCATTCGTGTTTTAGCTTCAAACCAAGTAATATTATTGAGTCATTTGGACAATTTACCCTATAAAAGCAATAAGAAGACATTGAAAATGGACTATTTAGCCATCAATAAACACGCATGGAACCAGCGAACTCAAATCCACCTCGACTCAACATTTTACGACTTAGACGCATTTATCCAAGGTAAGTCATCATTAAACCCCATTGAACTTGAACAGGTCGGCGATGTACACCACAAAAGCCTGTTGCATCTACAATGTCACTTTGGCCAAGACAGCTTATCGTGGGCAAGACTTGGCGCCAATGTCACTGGCGTAGACTTATCCTGCGAGTCGATAGTAAAGGCTAAGCAACTAGCGGCCCAATTGCAATTATCGGCAAGATTCATTAACCAGGACATCTATCAATTTGGTGAAAACAATATCAAGCAATACGATATCGTGTTCACCTCATACGGAGTGTTATCTTGGTTACCAGACTTAACCCGCTGGGCGCAAACCATTGCTGGCGCATTACGTCCAGGCGGTGAATTTCATTTGGTTGAGTTCCACCCTTTTAATGATGTGTTGTGTGGTTATGGATACTTTCCCCAGACACAACCGGATATCGAAGATGAAGTCACCTACACCGAAAACCACAACGACCAAATTGAAACGGTAGTCACTTGGCCGCATCCGATAAGCGAAGTCATTAGCGCACTCATTAATGCGGGACTCAGTATCGAAGCGTTTAACGAGCATCCTTACAGTCCCTACAACTGCGTCGAAGGTTTGGAGTTTGTGGCAGGTAAAGGTTACCAGCTAAAACATCAAGGCCACCTCATGCCACTTATTTACTCTATCAAGGCAATAAAAGTAGTATAAAAGTAAACGCGTCGCCGCTTTAGGTTAGCTTAAAGTGGTATTCGTTCTTGGGGGGGGCTGTTGATGGGTTGCGGGCGGTGCAAATAATATTCGTAACCGCTGCCCTAGAGATAATTGCGCTTGGGTGACATCACGCCACATCTCGCGCCATTCACTAAATGTCACCACTATCGGGTTAAAACTGTTTACCGGTTTAGTAATACCGTATACCACGGTTTCAATCTCAGGCTCGAACGTACCAAAAATTTTGTCCCATATAATCAGCACCCCGGCATAATTTTTGTCGATATATTGCGGGTTACGCCCATGATGAACACGATGATGGGACGGCGTATTAAAAATCAACTCTAGCGGCCCTAACGACTTAATCGCTTGGGTGTGAACAAAAAACTGCAATCCAAGATTAAGTAACACCGCAAACACCACCCAATTAGGATCAAAGCCAATCACCACTAACGGTAACCAAAACAGCCACATTCCCGCCAGTGGATACATTAAGCTTTGTCTAAATGCAGTAGTGAAATTCATATTTTCAGAGCTGTGATGCACCACATGTGCCGCCCACATCCAACGAATACGATGGCTAGCGCGATGAAACCAGTAATAACAAAAGTCTTGAGCAATAAGCAATAAACCAAAAGTGAATAATGTCATTTCGATATCAAATAAGCGCCAGCCAAAAAAGTGTAAATAGATCTTCGCAATCAATAAGCCCGCGATAATATCCGCCACTTGATGCATGCCTGCCAATACAAAATTACACAACACTTCGCCGGGGCGATATTGAGCATTACTCGGCAATCGCTGGGCGCGAACACCAAACCACCACTCCAATAAAATGCAGCCGAAAAAAATCGGCGCTAACACCAGTAATAACCACTCTGGGTGAGCTATCAGTAAATCCATGTCCATATGTTATCCATTTCTATTTATTATTATTTTAACAACGTTTGTAATAACGCTTCGCTACTTCGCATTCCTAATCAAATCGCTCTTCCGGCACAACCCATTTTAGTAAACCGCTTTTAATAATCCGTTTTTAATAGGCCATAGACCATAGACTAAAAAATCACTTATCTAGTCGACACCGTTAGTCGTCATCACCATTTGGCAAAATGATCTTCTGTTAAGCCTAGCTGGTTTTTTAAGCGATATTGTTTGCCATTATTATCGCCAATCATCCCGCTAAAATAACCAATGTATTGTCTAAAATTGTTTTTTAACCAGATTAAATTCAGCTTTTCGCTACGTTGATTTAACGACCTAAAATACAAATCAACTTGACCATCATTGGTGGTGATATGCCACAAATCTTGTTGTGAGTGTCGATTAAAATCAAACTGCGCGCAGCCCAACAAGTGACGCTCGCCATTTACCCACATGACATTTTCGGTCTGACCGGTTTCGTTAACCCCAGCCGCCAAATTCAACCCAATAACACCGTCTTCAGTTTGGGCATTGATTGAAGCCCAACGCCAACTGGTTTCACGGCGCATAAATCCGGCCGAAAAATCATAACCCGCCAGCGCATATTGTAAAGGCTGCGGTTCATGATGAATGGTTAATTGCCCCGTTACGGCTAAGCCATTATGCTTTTGAGTATAGGTCCAGCCGTTATAACCTGTTGGAGTACACAAGCTGATGGGTAAACTCAATGGCGCAGGTTGAATACGTAAATTGGCTTGTATGTCTGCAAGATTAATCTCGACTTGCCATTGTCCGTCGACAATATCAATAACAATACCTTTTTGTTTACGGCCAATCTCGGCGCGCCCACGTTTTGGAGAATCACTTAACTGGCACCCAAGCCCTAGCGGGGTTAACCATTGCGTTTGAGTAAGCTTGTTGGTGTTAATGTCATAAAGGTAACAAAAACCATTGGCGACATAGCGAATATCGGCAATCGCAACAGCAATAATATAATGAGGGGTAATAATGTTAACAAACTGGAACTGCTTAAAATCGAAATGCTTAGCCAATGTCGATGCGGGTTTGTCCATTACCGTCGAATAAACAAATTGATTAACATTGAGTGAATCAACAATCCCATCAAATAGGCCAAATACTGGCTGGCCATTAGTATTGATCAATTTATCTGGAGCCAATTGTGGTTGTTTATGTTGCATTACATTACCTACATCACATTGTTTATCTGACTTAAGTTGCATAACACTAACCTGAATTGATCAGTCATTAATGTCAACAACCGAGTAACATTGATGCCGTGTCTCTCAGTAAAAAGGGGGGGCAAACGGAATATTGATTATTAGTTACACCGGTATGCATAGTGACGCACATAACTTGAGTTATCTTTAATAACAACATAACCCTAGCGATACTGGAAACCCAGACAAATTCTGGTATGATTTATCTACCTATTGCTCGTTATTGTTGTCTCATGAAGTTATTAATCACTATTTTACTGCCTACATTATTGTTAACAGCTTGCGCCAGTCATGAACCGACTCATGTTGGTCTTAATCCCACTCTGGGTCGGATCCAGTTACAAACTGAAGCGGATTTCCCTGTGATGGTAGACACCATCGACACTCGCGAAGCAAGCTTTGTGGTGCGTTTTAATGAAGAAGGCAAAGCGCCTAGATTGGTGAGCGCCAGTGAGCCGATCCGTCAACAACTGGAAAAGCTGTTCCGTGATGGGATAAAAAAAGCGGGTTATGTCATAGATCCTGCCGCACGCAATTCAGTGCAGTTTCAGCTAAATTATTTGTTGGCTGATGTCACTGATACCACGTTCAGTTTTGAATCAAAAACACGCTTAGTGATCAACGTATTGGCTAAAAATTCACAGCAAGAATTCACTAAATCGTATAATGCTAACGGTTATTTAAAAGGCCCGTTAAGCCCTGATTTTGCAACGCTTGAATTAGATATCACCAAACTAGTTGATAAACTTACCACTGAAATACTTAACGATGAAGAATTACACCAGTTTATTCAACGTTAACCCAACTCGCGCCATCACGTATTGGCATCAAAGATGTCAATAAAAGGACTGAAGATTATGTTGAAATGGCTAGCCACATGTCTATTGCTATTAACCAGTTTACACACCCATGCCGCGGTTGATATTCAAAAAAACACCTTATATCCGCAAGTTGAGTTTGACACCTCAATGGGAAAAATTGTGGTTGAGTTAGATCGCACCCGTGCACCGCTTACCGTGGATAACTTTTTAACCTATGTGGTTACAGGCGAATATGATAATACGATTTTTCATCGTGTCATTGCCGAATTTGTGGTTCAAGGCGGTGGGTTAACCACTAAACTAGAAGAACGCCCTTCACACGATCCCGTAGTGAATGAATCTGGCAATGGTTTATCAAATTCTCTTGGTTCAATTGCAATGGCTCGAGATAACAACCCCCATTCAGCAACACGGCAGTTTTACTTCAATCTGGCTGACAATACCAAATTAGACCCGTCTAAACGTCGCTGGGGCTATACTGTTTTTGGTGAAGTGACTCAAGGAATGGAGGTATTAGAAGCTA
Source organism: Shewanella psychromarinicola (assembly GCF_003855155.1). Classification (NCBI taxonomy): domain Bacteria; kingdom Pseudomonadati; phylum Pseudomonadota; class Gammaproteobacteria; order Alteromonadales; family Shewanellaceae; genus Shewanella; species Shewanella psychromarinicola. The sequence goes on along the minus strand of NZ_CP034073.1, from coordinate 2,139,345 downwards.
TTTCATTGGTACCGACTGAAAATAACACTACGCTAAACTGGCCCGATTTTCCGGTAAATACTGTTATGCTAAAAAAGGCCACCTTACTGCCTCGCTAATCTCCTGCTATTCGTCTATACCTATCGACGGTAATGCGCGCATACCATCGTTATTCGCGCATTACCGTCGAGCACCTTTAACCAATACCAGCATCATTATCATTAATAAGGCTATCTTTAGCTCATATGATGATGCAATTACTTCTTACCCTGTATATTTTTACTAGCTTATAAATCAACTAATAGCACTATAGAATGACAAAATGACACTTTTTTTAAGGTTTTCACCTTCAACAACGTTATTAACGTCTATACTCTATTTTATTCACTCACTCAGTTAGCTGCGCAATTATTCGCAACCGCATTCCAAATACTCAAGGACGCACTTATGATGACGGCTAATGATTTTATTGAAACCAAAGCCCCACAGCTTGCCTATTACGGCAAAGCTTTTTTAGACAATCAGTTAGATTACAAAGAAATACAACTGTATATGTGGGATGTGTTGGAAGAATGGCAATTTATATCAAACCATTCTAATCAATTAACCGAGCAACCTAGCGATACCGAAAAAGTATTTTGGCACTTATTGTATTGTTTTGATCATTGGTCTGGTTGGACTATTAAAGGCAATCAGTATTTACGCCAGCAGGTTAATGAATGTTGCGACTACATCAATATTGGCGGTAATGTGCCACAAAGCTGTATTGGTATCAGACCTTAAGGTTAATTAATCCAAACTGATTGAATAAACTCTTCGAATGGCTTGAACCTAAGCCCCTTGCAACATAAGCTAGAGCCATTCTCCTTCATCCAGTTGTCTTATGTCGGTTTTTTTGTCTCGTACCCGTGAAGCATTATCGGTTTATTACCATAAACGAGTATTGATATTACTCTTGATGGGCTTTTCTGCCGGCTTACCTTTAATGCTGGTTTTTTCGACCCTCAGTTTCTGGTTACGTGAAGCGGGTATCGATCGAGCCGCGATTGGTTACTTTAGCTGGATAGCGCTGACTTATGCTTTTAAATGGGCATGGTCTCCATTAGTCGACCGTATGTCGCTCCCCTTATTCACCCGCTTTTTAGGCCGACGACGTGGCTGGATGCTATTTGCACAACTGTGTTTAGTGGGTGCCATTCTCGGCATGTCGGTTAGCGATCCTGTGGTTAATCTTGACCGTCTGGCGTTATGTGCACTGCTGTTAGCCTTCGCCTCTGCCACTCAAGACATCGTAATCGACGCTTTTCGGATTGAATCCGCTCCAGAAAAAATGCAAGCAGCGCTAGCCGCTGCATACCAAGTGGGCTATCGCAGCGCGATGATCATTGCTACTGCTGGCGCGTTAACCATCGCGGCTTGGGTATCACCAGGTAATGATGCTTATAACCTACAAGCTTGGCAAACGGCATACTTTGCTATGGCCATGTTAATGGGCATTGGCATTATTACCACCCTATGCAGTAAAGAACCTCAAGTTGATACTAAATACGCTGACGATAAAGAACGCCAATTAAGGGCGGAGTTTGCGGCCAAGTATCCTGCAAAAGTCGCCGGAGCATTAGCTTGGCTATACAGTGCCAGCGTATTGCCTTTTATTGACTTTTTTAAACGTCATGGCAAAAGCGCCATTCTGATTCTGTTGTTAATTTCATGCTATCGCATCTCAGATATTGTCATGGGCATTATGGCCAATGTGTTTTATGTCGATATCGGTTTTAGTAAAGAAGAAATCGCTTTTATCAGTAAAGTCTATGGTTTAATCATGACCTTAGTCGGTGCCGCTTTTGGTGGGGTATTAATCATGCGCTATGGCACCATGAAAATTCTGTTCTTGGGCGCCTTGCTAGTCGCGGTCACCAACCTGCTGTTTGCTTGGCAAGCGTATATTGGCTATAACGTACCATTTTTAACCTTGGCGATTTCGGTGGATAATTTTAGTGCCGGTATTGCGACGGCGGCGTTTATTGCCTATTTATCGAGTTTAACCAGCACGGGTTATAGCGCTACCCAATATGCATTATTGTCATCCATTATGTTGTTGTTTCCTAAGTTTATCGCTGGATTTTCGGGTTTGTATGTTGATGCGTTTGGTTATATCAATTTCTTTGTTGCAGCGAGTTTGATTGGTTTTCCGGTATTAATATTAGTGGTGTTGGTTAATCGATCGCAAAATCAGGTCGCTGCTGAGGCGGCATTATCAGATGGTTCGAGTGATGTGCTGATCGATGTGCCGATTGATGTGGATAAGCCACCACGTTAGTTGTCTAATGTCCAAACTTCGTTTGGATTAACATCGCAAGGCTCCAACCTGCACTAGCCAAAAGGGGATCAACAGCAATCCCCTCTTTACTTTTTATAAACGACTGGCCCTTGCCATTCCGGCAACATTTTCATAAGCACCAATAATAGCGAAAAGGTCGCGGCGGAAATGGATCCAGCTTTTAACGTCGTTTGTAGACTGCTTTGGGCCATCTTATTGTAAAGAGTGAAGTAGCTTAGATATGTCATTCACTATCAATGGCGCAATTCAAGTATTGCGAGATGGCCAAGTATCGCTATACCACATCAGTCTTTCAATCGATCCGAATGAGTTTTTATCAATGTTAAGTCAAGAGTTGATCTAATAACCTTTTTTATATCGCTGTGAGGCGCTTTGAGTAAGGTTTATCAGCTTTCCCAACGCTTTATCTTTAGTTCTCTTTTCCGCGAGTGTCGCGCCATTAAGTGCTTGCTCCCGGTGTAATTTTTGATAACTGAGCAGACGTCTTTCTGATAGCTGGCCAGCTTTGATAGCACGCTGAACAGCGCACCCGGGCTCTGACTTATGCGAACAATCAAAGAAACGACAACTTTGCGCAAGTTCTGTGATTTCGCCGAATGTTTCACTAACCCCTTGCTCACAACTGCCTAACTGTAGCTCTCGCATTCCGGGGGTATCCATTAACATCCCACCCATTGGCAATGCTTTCAAGGCTCGATGAGTCGTAGTATGACGCCCTTTGCTATCGCCTTGCCTTATCCCGGCTATCTGCTGAGATTCAAAGCCTAACAGGCCATTGACGAGTGTGGATTTACCCACACCCGATGAGCCTAAGAAAGCGATAGTTTTACTATTGGTACAGTGATTTTTAACTTGCTGAATATCTTGTTCATCCAGAGCATTAAGAGAGTAGACAATCAACATAGGATCAAGTTCTTCAACTTGATGTCGCTTAACATCTGCATTTTCACATAGGTCTGCTTTCGTCAATAGAATCACAGGTTCTACCATAGCTTCTCGCGCAATGGCTACATAACGCTCTATTCTGTTAAGGCTAAAGTCATGGTTGAGAGAACACACAATCATGACAGTATCAACATTCGCAGCAATTAGCTGAGTGGTTACTTTTGAACCTGGCGCTTTTCGTTCGAATAGGGATTGGCGCTCGAGACTTCTAGTCACTCTCAGAGTGTCATTAAATAGAACCCAATCACCCACACAGATTGTTTCATCGTAAGAGATAAGTGTTAGGTCTTACTGGCCTTGTTCCGACATAACCACAATGCGGTCACGATGTTGTTCGATAACTCGACCCATCGTTAAATCGGTGAGCTCATCCAAACTGAGTTGTTGTTGAAAAAAAGGTTTCCATCCAAGTTGTTGAAGTGTCGGGATTGAATTACTCATACTTTGCTCTCACATCTCATTGTTTAGCACATAATAGAGCAACCTTGTGGGTGATGATTGAACATTTCCGACAATATCACTTAGGGCTAGAGTTCACACCACCATAAGCATCGATGGTCAATCCCCGTTCTTTTTCATAGGTTTTAGGTGTTAAACCTAGTTGCTTTTTTAGATGGCGGATCAGATGAGGCTGATCACTGAAGCCGAACTTAAAAGCCACCGCAACCCAATCGATTTCTTGAGAGTCACGTTGATATAGATACTCCAACATCGCCTCAAGCTTATTCATTGACTGGCATTGCTTTAACGTTAATCCCGTCACTCGTAGAAAGCTTCTCTCTAACGTGCGTTGCGAGCAAAAAAGTTGCTTACCCAACGCTGAAATTATGGCCGAGTCTAATACATGAAGCGCTTTTTGGGTGATCTTGCAGTGTTGATCTTCGGTAGCGTTGGCTAGCCACGGTAAGAGCAAACTATCCAATTGATCACAGCACTGATCAGCTTGATGTCGTGCTAGCTCAATTAACGTGTTTTCGTTAAGGGGTTGATCATCGAACTGCGCCGAGAGATTGATTGCTTTAACGTTGTCGAGCATTGGTTCTTTACCTGAAAAGCGACCCAGTGAATATAATGCTCCTACATGGAACTTTATTCCTAGATGAACAAAAGGCTTGGAATGATCTAATTGAAAGGTTTGCTTGTGTGGAAAGAGCCAATGACTTCCTTCACCACTTGCCAACCCCGGATTTAAATCATACTGGTAGGTCTGTTTTGAGGGCGAAATAATCAAATGGGCGCAAGGATCTGGATTGAGTTTAGGGTACTGATAACGGGTAGAGTCAGTCTCTTTTTCAATTAGCCAATAACATTCAACATACTTGGCAACGTCAGCGGATTTTGATGGCTGTAGCCAGTGGATCATAACAGCCTCCCTTTATTCTTAAGCATATGCCTATCACTATAAGCTAGATTTCAGTAATTAAAAACTAAGCCCCGGTCAAGTCTGACAAGGCTTAAAGAATTGGCTTATTCTCGGTCAAATTCAATTTGGATAATACGGTTTAGAGGTGCTAAACCTGCGCGTACAATCGTTTTTTGTGCACCTATATTACTACTTTCAGTTGAACAGATAGGGGTTAACCCACGTTCATTAGCTAAGCTAACCAAACGACTGAGTACTTGAGTGGCGATCCCTTGACCTCGCTCAGATTGAGCCACAATCATACCTAAATCTGCAAAGCCTTTCTGGTGCTCATCAAACAAACGGCACTCACCAGACGCTAGCAGTTTGCCTTCTTTCCAGTAGCCGAATAGTTCTTTACGCTTGATAAGGTTACCAAAGTAGCCTGATAACCATTGCTCCGGCGCACCAATATTGGTTGCGGCAAACTTAACAAAATCAGTCAGTTGATCTTGATCTGCGAGTTTCAGTTCTAGATCTGTTTTATTACCTGTTATCAAAGGATTCACTTGCTTATACATTAACGCATTCACTTTAAATGCTGATGAGTTATCTAAACAAAGTGATAAATACTGAGGTTCCGCTGTGCTAACAAATGCACCATTAACAGTACCAATAACTGAGCTGTTCTGTTCTACAATCAAGGTAAAAAGTTCTTTTCCCTGCGTTTTGGCTTCGTTAGCCAAATAGAATTGCAGCATATAGCCTTCGCCATTAATGCAGCAGTATCCGACTAATGTATCCTCTTCATAAAATCCAAAATGTACTGAAATAGGAACGAATCCAAAGAGCCACATCCCGTCAAGGGGGTCTGTCGATTGCGCAAAATACTGCTTTTTTAGTTCACTTAGTTTTTCTTTTTTTTCAACAGGTTTTATTTCTAACATAGCTGTTTCTCCTGAATAAAGATTTGGCAAAATGCTAAAGCAGGAACTGCATCAGAGATGATGTACCGCTTTGTGCCCCAAATAGTAGAAGATGCGCCGCATGAAATATTGAATAAAAACGACAGTTTCTAGGTTATTAATTTGCTTCAAAGGGGGTATTTAAGGTGGAAGTCGTAATTACATAGACAGGCAAGTATCAGGGAGGGTATTGCGCTGCGTCACAAAAAAATAGCGTTTTCTTTCATCACTTCCAAGGTCTCAGATATAAGGGTAACTATCACAAACTCAGTAGCTCGAACGACTACTAGTAATCATTTTAAGTTGTTTTGGTCGGATAATCGACACCTGTTGCCAGGTGCATCTCTCCTAAGTGCCGTACATGCAACTTTCACTGCATACGGCTCAAGCCCCCACTAAGGCCTATTATGGTTCACTCAAAGCAGTGAACAGCTCTTCATACGACTTCACGTCGCACGGGCAGAAATGAGTTAGTTATACTGACTTTAAAAGGGCTGATTCAACACTTAACTTGAGGACGTTGAAGACCCTTTACAAAAAGAATGCGTAAGCATACTTAAACCTACAGGATTCAATTACATTGAGGACGTTGAAGAAAATAGCGTGAGCCTGACAGGACGTCAGGCTAGCTTTCGTTGGCCTGGGCCTTTCCCGCACATCCATGTGCTATAAGGCATCCTGCCTATCGGAAGCGTTAGCATTTTCTCTCTTTACTGCAAGATAGGCCCAAGCAGGCTTCAAATGAAGTTAAAAGCTGGATCAATCCCCATGGCGACCTTTTCGCATCTGTTGTTTAAGTCAATAGGGGGAATATTGCGGGGCAGCTGGGCCAATTCTGCTATAAAAATTAAGGAGGGAATAGCCGTTAATGTCCTCTTGGTCTGGTATGGGCGACACGCCACGACGTTAGTGGCCGCAGGCCATATCCTAAATAAACTTAATGAAATTGATTCAATCAATTCAACAAAAAAGCCGACAGGGTTTCCCGTATCGGCTTTGTTATCTCTATAGTACTTGTCAGTGCAGCATTAATCACTTCAGGATTAGTCTCTGAAGTTATCGAACTGAAAGGGTTGGCCGAGTTCTGCTTCTTTGGCTAAGCGCATGACGGCTTGCAGGTCATCGCGCTTTTTGCCAGTGATCCGTACTGAGTCGCCTTGGATGGCAGCTTGTACTTTAAGCTTGCTGTCTTTGATGGCTTTGACTAGTTTTTTGGCAATCAGTGATTCGATACCTTGTTTAAAGCTCACTTTTAAACTGAAGGTTTTGCCGCTGTGAACCGCTTTGTCGTCAACTTCCATTGAAGATGGATCAACGTTACGTTTACTGAGCTGAATGCGCAGAATATCGACTAGCTGCTTACAAATGAAATCGTCTTCTGATTTTAAGGTAACGACATTGTCTTTCAACTCAATTTCAATTTCTTTGCCCCGTAAATCAAATCGACCAGACACTTCACGGCGTGAGTTTTCTACCGCATTACGTAATTCTTCTTCGTCAACTTCCGACACAATATCCATAGATGGCATGTTGCTTTCCTCTTTGGTTCATCACAAATGTATATACGACTATTTTACACTAGGAGTCATTATCAGGATAGTAGAGTACAACCTGAGATCCATTAGCGAAGTTATTGAGCACTAACCCAGATTAATTAACAAAAAATCATTAACAAGCTATTTTCATTGATAATCTGGCTAAAACACCCATTGTGATTGAGTTTAACGGTTTAGCATTTATCATTTTCAAGCGTAAACATAGCCCTGATGACACAATTATTACTTTCCAAAGAGGTTAATTAGTGACAATTTAAAACAGGTTTCTTATTATTAGCAATATTCTCGTTTCACAAGGCTGATGTTACGCTCGTGATCACTTATAAAAATATTTTTAAACTTGCGTTAGTTGTCGCTGTCATTGTGACTAGCTATCTTGTTTTTTCAAAACCAAATTACCCGCAGGCTTTTGCTAATATGGATAAAGTAGGCCATTTAGGCAGCTTTTTTGCCCTTGCATATCTTGCGCATTACGCTTTCAAACCCCGTTGGTATATTTTGTGTACCTCTTTGGCTACCTATGCTGTGTTAATTGAATTGATCCAATCTCGCTTACCTTACCGCAGTGCATCCGCTGCCGATGTAATTGCCGATTTTGTCGGTATTGCACTGTTTTACTTACTGCATTTTTCAATAACTCAATACCGTAAATTAAAAGCGAATCGTGCATAGACCATGGGAATAACATCAAGGTTGCCACCGTCATCCACACCCGACAATACTGCGCATATTGCCGTATTGGGTGCGGGTGCGATTGGACAGCTGATGTATCACAAACTGAGTGTTAATACTCAAGCAGTTCAAGCAAACGATGTGGTGTTTATTGGTAGAGATAAGTTGACTCGTCAACAGCCGCTAAGTTTTATTGACCACACGCAGCACACTCATGAATCATTAGCGGCAATATTGGGAACTGATGATGACCGCTTAGTACGAATTGAATTACTGTTCGTGTGTGTTAAAGCCTATCAAGTAGAGCAAGCGCTTATCCCCTTATTAGTGAAACTGTCACCTCAATGCCATATTGTATTACTGCATAATGGTTTAGGCCCGCACTTGCCTGTCGCTGCTGCGTTGGCAAAACACCAAGGCCAAGGATTAAGCTTAGGCACGACATCCCAAGCGGCGTTAAAACTAAGCCAGTGGCAGGTGAAACACAGCGGTTTTGGCGTGACACAACTCGGGCATTATTGTGGAGCGCTTATATCGGCCAAGCTAAAGGCGCGCTTAACTAATCTACACTGTGACAATCAACCTATTGAATGGCATCAGCCTGTGTTACCTGTGTTATGGCAAAAGCTGGCGATTAATGCGGTGATAAACCCTCTCACGGCACTCAACCATTGTGCCAATGGCCAATTAGCCAGAGCAGAATATCAACCACAGATCCGCGCCATTATCGATGAGCTAGTACAAGTGGCTAAATATGATGGCATCACGTTAGATAAGGCTGCCATCAGCGCACGGGTTTATCAGGTAATCGATTTAACAGCAGCAAACTTTTCATCGATGTATCAGGATATTGCCCACAATAGGGCAACTGAAATTAATGAGATTAATGGCTATATTTGCCAGCAAGCTAAGTTGGATCACCTTAACGTACCCATCAACCAATCTTTAGTCGACAAGGTTTTACAACTCAGTCAATCTTGAATGCAACTTGATAACGAATCTCGACTCGAGGTAATTAGCTCCACATCACTAAAATCGCGGCAATGGCGATTAACAATAACCCAGCCACAGCATTAATTTTAACCTTCTCTTTAAGCCAAAATGTCGCAATAATCAGAGTAAAAAACACCTCAACTTGGCCTAATGTTTTGACATAAGGTACCGCCTGTAATGACATGGCGCTAAACCAGCCGATAGAACCAATACAACTAGTGACACTAATGGATAAGGTTAATGTGGGTCGTTGCCACAACGCGGTTAAGGTCGATTTATCTTTAGCCAGTAAATAACCTATTAGCACTATGGTTTGTAAACCTATCACCCACAACAATACCCACGCAGCGCGATGCGTAAACGGGCCTTGTAAGGTTAAGCTGGCTTCTCTTACCCATAATGATGTCAGCGCAAAAGCGCTGCCACACGCAAGGCCTAACAACACCGTTTTAAGCGACAAATGTTTAAAGCCTTGTTTGCTGCTAAGCAACATCACCGCAAGACCACCAACAATGACCCCCATCCAACCCAACGCCGAAAGTTGAGTACCAAAAAACAATACACCCAGTATTGCGGCTACTAAGGCTTCACTTTTGGCAAGACCGGCACCTATGGCGAAGTTTTGCATTTTAAATAGCTTAACCATTAGCCCTGTTGCCAGTATTTGCATGGTTGATGCACCAATAACAAAGCCCCAAAAGCTGCCACTAAATTCTGGCATTGCTGTGGGTTGATATTGATGTAAAGCAAAAAGGTAACCAGCGGCAATTGGGCCCGCCCAAATAAACCGCGCTAATGTGACCCCAGCAATACTCACGTCTTTACTGAGTTTACTTTGAAATGCATTGCGCCACGCCTGCATAAACGCGGCGAGAAAGGTAAACATGATCCACATATTTATTGTTGCTCTTTACATAAAAAAGCCCTGAAACTTGGTAACAAGTCAGGGCTTATACAAGGGCAATTAGATTACTGTTTACGACCATTAAAAGTAAGCGGTCAATTAAGCGGTGGAGCCCGATATCATCAAGCTTTTAGATCGGCATGCCAAGGTAATAAATCACTTAAATCAGCAAATTTATCCCGTTGTGGCAGTTCCGTGAAAAGTTTTTGGAAGTAAAAGTACGGGTTAATATCGTTGGCACGGCAAGTCATCACCAAGCTATAAAGTGCAGCACTGGCTTTTGCACCATTTACCGATTGGCAGAACATCCAGTTTTTCCGCCCCGTCGTAAACGGCCTGATATCGCGTTCAGTGACATTATTATCAATGCCTAATTCACCTGATTCAAGGTAACGCCTCAGTTTTTCCCACTGATTCAATGTGTACTTGATTGCTACCCCAATTTTACTTTTGGGCAGGACTGTTTTCTCGCTTTTTTCTAACCATTCATGCAACGATGTTAAGATTGGCTCAGCCTTTTCCTGCCGGAGTGATTTTCGCTTATCGGGCGGTAATGTTTTTGCCCGCTTTTCTATTGCATACAGTTTTTGAATATAATTGATACCGACTGTTGCTTTGCCGGTTTTCTTCGGTTGCACCGCTAAGGCATCGTGGAATTTGCGTCTGGCGTGTGCCCAGCACCCGACTGGCATTATTCCTTCTATATTGTCGTAAACACTGTAACCATCACATTGTAAATATCCGGCATAATCTGCTAGAAATGCTTCTGGGCAACTGCGTGCACGACTCGGTTGATAATCATAAATAACAACAGGGTTATCGCTAAATTCATTGCTGCGATAGACCCACATATAGGATTTAGTTGCTGCTTTTCTATCTGGTTCATCCAATACTTGCACCGTTGTTTCATCTGCGCACAGCGTTGATTGAGCGAGTAGATTAGCTTTCATCGCAGCAATTAACGGCCTAACTAATTCGGCACTGGCTATGCACCAATTGGCCAGTGTAGCGCGGCTAATATTTAAACCGCCACGGGCAAATATGTCGGTTAACCGATAAAGCGGTAGGGCATCACAGTATTTGGCGGTCACCACAGCCGCAAGCGCTTCAGGGCTGGCGATACTCTGGGGGATCGGCTGTGCAGGCTTAGGCGCGGTAATGACAGAGGTACTGGTTGATGTTGTTTCACATTCACGGCAAGCATACTTGGTTTGCCTGTGCTTAATGACGCTGATCTTCTCTGGAATAATGTTGACTTGTTCGCTTTCTTGCACACCGCATTCACGCATCACATGACCACAGCAATCGCACATAGGGCTGTCAAGAGTATAAGATCTTTCTTCACGTTCAAGGTGCTCAGGTAATCGTTTTCGACCCGTTTTACCTTGTTGTTTATTTTCATTTTTATTTGTGGATTGATCCTGCTCAGCTTCATTGAATGTGCCTTTCGGCATTTTCTCACTGCGTTGACCAAACTGCTTATTGCGGTTGAGTTGCAATTGTTCCAAAGCGATATTAAGGCGGTTTTCCAAGTCTTTATTTTTAGCATTGAGCACCTGATTTTCATGCTGCAACATTGCCAGCATTTTTTTTAGTTGTTCAATATTATCAGGCTGTTCAGTTGTCATTAATTAGCGTTCAAGACCAATAGATAGCGCTAGTTTGCCTGCTGTATTTGATCATGCAACCGCTATTTAGCGATCCAGTGATGATCACCTCACTGTCAGGCCATTTAAGGGTTTATGCCCATGGGATACTTCTAACGATAAGCCTGATAGTAACCAATTTAGCTGATGCTGGTTGATTGTCAGCGCGTCTTGTTCGTCGTTAGCGCCAGGCCACTTAAAGCGACCTTTTTCTAGCCGCCGATAGTAAAGCCAAAAACCATTAGTATCCCAAAATAAAATCTTAATTTTGTCCCGGTCGCGATTACAAAAAATAAACCAGGCTTGATTCAACGGATCCATTTCCAATACATCACTGACGATTAAAGATAAGCCATCAATGGCTTTACGCATGTCGGTATGGCCGGTAACAAGATAGATCTGCTTATGTGGTGTCATGCTGATAGCACGCGTAAAAATTGTTGTAATTTGCTTGGCGCTAATGAGGCTGGAAAAGAAAACAGATAGCCGTTGGGCAATGCCAGCGTGAGTGGCTGGTCAGGTTTAATTTCAGGAAAAATCAGCGGCACCACTTTTTGCTTAGTTGATGACGAATGCGGGTTAAGTTTTTTAGTCCACGCATAAAATGTAGATAGGGTTAAGTCATTGGTTTTACAAAATTCAGCTTTGGTTAATTTACTTTCAGTTTGCTGCTGAAAAATGCGTTGCCAGTATTGTATTTTATCGTTTTTTGACATGATTGTTTTCCTAGATTTAGTTAGGAAATAATCATGTCACATTTGAAGGTTATTGGTATGTGCGGTTAATTGAGCGCTTACCATTAAAAGACACTGATTAAATGTCTAATTGATTAAAAATCAACTCGCCGGTGTTTCAGTTATTCAATGCCATTGATGGTTTACTTGCTGGTATCAATAAACTCAAATGATTTGACCAAGTCATCAACTGCTTTCATCTGCGTGAGGTATTGCTCCAATAAATGCAGTGGCAACGCGCAAGGACCATCACATTTTGCATTGTCAGGATCTGGATGCGCTTCAATAAATAAGCCCGCTAAGCCTAATGCCATACCACTGCGCGCAAGCTCGGTTGCTTGTGCACGGCGTCCGCCCGCTGAATCGCTACGTCCACCAGGGCGTTGCAGCGCATGGGTGGCATCAAAGATCACCGGGTAACCTGTTTGCTTCATTTCGTCCATGCCTAGCATATCGACAACGAGGTTATTGTAACCAAAGCTGCTGCCGCGTTCACATAAAATAATATTGTCATTACCGGCTTCGTTAAACTTAGTAATGATATGACGCATTTCATGTGGCGCTAAAAACTGCGGTTTTTTCACATTAATCACAGCGCCGGTTTTGGCCATCGCCACCACAAGATCGGTTTGACGGGCTAAGAATGCAGGTAACTGAATAATATCAACCACTTCAGCCACAGGTGCACACTGATGGATTTCGTGTACATCGGTGATAATTGGCACGTTAAACGTTGATTTTATTTCTTCAAAAATACGTAAGCCTTCTTCCATTCCTGGACCACGGTATGAGTTAACCGATGAACGATTGGCTTTATCAAAAGACGCCTTAAACACATAGGGAATGCCTAGTTTTTGAGTCACTTCGACATAATGCTCCGCTATCGACATGGCTAAGTCGCGCGACTCAAGTACGTTCATACCACCAAATAAAACGAACGGCTTATCGTTAGCGACTTGAACGTTATGAGATAACTGAATAATTTTTTGATCCATTTGATCCTCTTAGCGCATTACGCTGCGACAATTTGTAATAACTGACCACATAGCCAAGCCATGTAAGTACCTAATGCATATCCGAATACTGCCAACAGCACCCCAACAGGTGCTAATGCAGGGTGGAATGCTGCCGCCACCACAGGGGCTGATGCGGCTCCACCAACGTTTGCCTGACTGCCCACGGCCATATAAAACAATGGCGCTTTAATAAGCTTAGCCACCAATAACATTAATCCTGCGTGAACTAACATCCACACTATGCCGACTAGGAAATAAATCGGTGTATCCATTATTTTAGACACGTCCATATGTAAACCAATGGTCGCGACTAAAATGTATAAAAATGCCGAGGCAATTTTAGAGGCACCAGAGGCTTCTAAATGACGAACCGGGCTAAATGAAAGACCTAAACCAACGGTGGTCACTATCACCACTAACCAGAAGAATTTAGAGGTTAAACTGTAATCTTCGGTCCATGGATAGTTGGCTTCGAAGAACGGCCCCAAGAAATCGGCCGCAAAATGGGCGAAGCCCGTCACCCCAAACCCAACGGCCACAATCAACATAATGTCGCGAAGTGAAGGAATACGTGCGTTTTCTGCGTGGTACTTTTCGACTTTCTGTTTCAGTGCTTCAATTGCGCTAGTATCGGCGCCAGTTCTGGCATCAATTTCTTTGGCTTTCGATGCCATAAATAGCAATACAGCCATCCAGATATTGGCCACGATGACATCTACCGTCACCATTACCGAGAATATCTCACCACCGACCGAATAAATCTCTTTCATCGCGGCTTGGTTTGCACCACCACCAATCCAGCTACCCGCTAAGGTCGTCATGCCGCGCCAAACGGCATCCGGACCATTACCACCCAGCAGTGATGGGTCGATCATTGACACACTCAATAATGCAATCGGTCCACCAATGACAATCCCAAGAGTACCGGTTAAAAACATAATAACTGCTTTAGGACCTAAACTCAGAATGGCTTTTAAATCGACACTTAAAATCAATAAAACCAAACAGGCTGGCAATAAATAGCGTGACGCAACAAAATACAGTTGTGATGTATGACCATCAATCACGCCAAATGTGTTTAATAATGAGGGTAAGAAATAGCACAGTAGTAATGCAGGTATGTATTTATAGAATTTTTGCCAAAAAGGATGAGTTGATGAACTAGTGTAAAAAACAAAACCTAGAATAACGGCGAGTATACCCAGTGCGGTGGCATCATTGCTCACCATTGCTGACGTTGTCATGCAGTGTTCTCCCTTACAAATACATTATATTTTTAGTTATTATTATTATTGCGAAATCAATTGTGATTCAATTCGCATGGTTTCACAGATAAGCGCTGCATAAACGAGCAACACCATCACTGCGAATAAAAACTGCTTTGAGTTAACCCAAAGCAGCCTAAGCAGCAAGTACTATCAAATGATTAATGATAAACCTGCGTATGTTGACTAAGTTCCTTTAATTGAATCTTAACCAATTCAATCACCGGATCATGCGGACTCAAATCAATGAAGTGCTGTAAATCAGACATGGCCACTTTAATACAACCTAATTGCTGGGCAATAAAAGCTCGCTCGCGATTAAGGTGCACATCGTCAGGGTGCCATTGTAATAATAAATTACAGCATTCCATTGCCTGTTCATATTTATGACTGACAATACAACCCGCTTTTAGCTCATGTAACATGCGACTAATTAGCCGTTTTAGTGTAGCTGTTTTTAGATGGCTGGGCTTTAATTTAGCTGCATTACCCAGCTCACCACGCACTAATGCATGCATCTGATGACGACTAAGCTCTTTACCTGTAAGTGGGTCATGGTATCTAACAACATCATTTATCTGGCTTTTTAGTACCGTATTACCGGGTAATAAAATCGCCTCGAGTGTTATGTCGAGTTGCTTGGCCAATAAAATTAACAATGTTGATAGCGTGGTGCTGTTACCTTGACGCTTTAACACGCAATAACTTAAATCTGCTGCCTCGACACTAAAATAGTCGTCTCGAACACAAAAACCGAGATCATTGTAAAACCAATTAAACAGACCATCAAGCCGTGCTTGCTGGTCAACAACATAGTGACTCAATACTGAACCGGCCATTTCATACCACGCCCACATAGCAGATTTGGATGTTGAAAAGCCAAGGTGTTCAGATAGTTCAAATGCAGTTTCGGGGATCGAAACTGCATCATTAAGAAGATATTTTGCCATTAAAACCAATTAACCCATTAAGACGACTTGTTTAAAATAAGCCAGTTTGGCCGCTAACACTACCCAACCAATTGCGCCGATAAAAGCAAAAAACTTAAACAGCTTATTACGGTTAGATTTTAGTGCCATGACACCTAAAGCAATGTATGCCACCACACAGATTATTTTTTCGGTCATCCATGGATCGACAAAAGGATACTGTTTGATCATAAAGCAAAGGGTAAAGCCTGACAGTAGTAAAAAAGTATCAACAACATGTGGCGCCACTTTCACAAACTTTTTGTCCATAATAGGAGACTGACGTAAATGTAAAACAAAACGCACGATAAAAAAGGTCACACTTGTGGCAACTAACAGCATGTGAGTATGCTTTACCGCTGGATATAAACTGTAAAATGTTTCCATTGATGAAGTCTCATTGAGAAGGTAAAAGTAAAAGGCGGCTAGTGTACGCTATCAATCAGCCGTGTACCAATATCACGATTGTTGATATTTATTTGTTGTTTATATCTTTAGAGGGGGAAACGCCTATTGATTGCAGGAATATTAATCACCCCATTGCCCTAGCGTGCAGCGATCATTACTGCCAAAGTCACGCACCGTAGCAACATTTTTATAGCCTAGTTCGATGAGCTTTTTACGCACTTTGATTGCTTGCTCATAACCATGTTCAAGCAATAAATAACCCCCGGGAAGTAAATGCTCACGCGCTTGAGCGGCAATGTAAAACAGATCAGCATAACCTTCATTTCCTGCGGTTAGCGCACTTTGTGGCTCAAAGCGAACATCCCCTAAATGAAGATGCTCATCGGCTTCATCGATATAAGGCGGGTTAGACACAATCAAATCAAAATCACGCTGCTCAACCGCAGAAAACCAGTCTGACTGGATAATTTCCACATCGAGTAAATTAAGATTGCCGCGATTAGCTTTGGCAAGCTCGACAGCGTCAAGAACATTATCAATAGCAGTAATGCGCCATTTAGGTCGCTCCGATGCTAAAGACAATGCTATAGCCCCTGTTCCTGTGCCTAAATCCAATACTTTAGCATTGTGACGCACTGATAAGTTCAGTGCTGTTTCAACTAAAATCTCGGTATCAGGTCTTGGAATAAGGGTCGAGTCATCAACAATAAAGGGTAATGACCAAAACTCTCGCTCACCAATGATATGCGCAACCGGCGTCCCCTTTTGACGCTTATCAATCATCTGGCTATAGGCTTTAAATTGATCACTAGTAAGCTGCCGCTCAGGCCAAGTATATAAAAAACTACGATTTTTATTCAAACAATGCAATAGCAGTGCTTCTGCATCTATATGGGCAGATTCAGAGGTTGCGGCTAATTGTGAATAAGCCCATTGTAGAACTTCTGCAATTGTTGAATACGAAGACTGAGTCAAGAGCACTCCTTAATCGTCAGCTAACGCTGCAAGCATATCTGCTTGATGTTCTTGCATAATAGGCTCTAGCAAGACATCTAAATCGCCTTCCATAACTTCATTCAAGCGATATAGCGTTAAGTTGATTCGATGATCACTTACGCGACCCTGTGGGTAATTATACGTTCTAATACGTTGAGAACGATCACCACTGGCCACTAAACTACGACGTGTTGTTTCTTCAGCGCTGCGTCTTTTTTCATCTTCAACAGCTTGAATACGCGCGGCCAATACACTCATCGCTTGGGCACGGTTTTTATGCTGTGAACGTTGATCCTGACACTCAACAATAATGCCAGATGGAATATGAGTAATACGAATAGCAGAATCGGTTTTGTTAACATGCTGACCACCCGCACCAGACGCGCGGAATGTATCGACTTTTAAATCAGCAGCATTAATCAACACAGCTTCGGCTTCGGGCACTTCATGCAATACCACTACAGTACAAGCAGAGGTATGCACACGACCTTGAGATTCGGTTTCTGGCACACGTTGAACACGGTGTCCACCGGACTCAAACTTTAGCTTACCGTAAGCACCGTCACCACTGACTTTAACAATAATTTCTTTGAAGCCGCCATGTTCACCTTCATTAACGCTCATGATTTCCATTTGCCATCGGTTGGCTTCACAATAACGTGAATACATGCGGTACAAATCACCGGAAAAAATAGCCGCTTCATCACCACCTGCACCCGCGCGAATTTCAAGAAACGCATTGGTGTCATCGTTTGGATCGGTGGGCAAGAGTAATACTTGTAATTCATCTTCAAGCTTTTCTAACGCTTGCTTTGTTTGTTTATACTCATCTTGGCCCATTTCGCGCATTTCAGGATCGTCTTCTTCAAGCATCTCTTTGGCGTAGTCGAAATCTTTTTGGGCTTGTTGGAATGCAGTAAACTCTTTTACCACATCTTCAAGTTGAGCATATTCTTTGGATAATGCACGAAAGCGGTCTTGATCGGCTATCACGCTAGCATCACTGAGTAACGCCAATACTTCTTCATTACGCTCTAGCAAGCCTTCAAGCTTGCGGATAACGGATTCTTTCATTTAGCTCGCTAACCTTAGTTTTTATCTAAACCAAGCGCAGTTCTTAATTGGCCTAACGTATTCAAATCACCTTGACGGCTTGCTGATGTGAGCGCTTGTGTAGGTGAGTGTATCAAACGATTAGTTAGCCTATTAGCTAACTCTAGTATCACTTGTTCACTATCACTGCCTTGAGACAATTTATTCAGGGCACGCTCAACTAATTCATCTTTAATCGCCAAGCTCTGGCTGCGATATTCGCGAATACTGTTGACTGACTCTAAAGACTTAATCCACTCCATGAACAAGTGTGATTGATCTTCAGTAATTAATTCTGCTTGCTCGGCGGCTTCTTTACGTGAAGCCATGTTCTGTTCAATTATGCTATGCAGATCGTCTACAGTATAAAGGAATGCGTCGTCTAACTCACCGACTTCGGCTTCAATATCTCTTGGAACTGCAATATCCACCAACAACATAGGTTGATGACGACGCTGTTTTAGCGCTTTTTCGACCATGCCTTTACCTAAAATAGGCAAAGGACTGGCGGTAGAGGATATCACGATATCGGCTTTAGCGAGAAAGTCTGGAATTTGTTCTAAGGTAATTGCTGTTGCATTAAACTCTTCACACATGGCTTGGGCACGTTGGAGAGTGCGATTCGCCACCACCATAGAAGCGACACCGTTATCTTTAAGGTGCTTGGCAACTAACTCAATGGTTTCTCCTGCACCAATGAGTAACACCTTAGTGGTGCTCAATGATGAGAAAATATGTTTCGCCATGCTGACTGCCGCAAAAGCAACAGAGACGGCTGCGGCACCGATTTCAGTTTCAGTGCGCACTTTTTTAGCCACAGAAAAGGTATTTTGAAACAAACGGTCAATCGTTAACGCTATGGTGCCAGCTTCTTTAGCTTTCACAAACGCTTGTTTGACCTGTCCCAAAATTTGCGGTTCACCTAACACCAGAGAATCTAAACCCGATGCCACTCGCATTAAATGCTTGACGGCAACTTGTTCTTCATAGGCGTAGATACACGGCATTAAATCACTATGGTCTAAATTATGGTAATCCTCTAACCATTCAATAATGTCTTCCTTATTGGCATTATTGCAATACAGCTCAGTTCGGTTACAGGTAGACACAATAACGGCCTCACCCGTGCGGGTGCGACTGGCCAAGCTTTTCATTGCGTCATGAATGCGGTCTGGAGAGAAAGCGACTTTTTCACGCAAATCTACCGTGGCGGTTTTATGGTTTATCCCGATTATTACTAGGCTCATTTGACAGTATCAAGTTCTTTTCGGTGACGTTAATTAGTCTATTCTACTGAATTGAACCAACTAAAAACACAATTGGGTTAACAAAACCGAATAAATGTCTAAATTTTTATTTTTTATTCACCTAAGTATTATGTAAACCAGTACATTAATATCACATTAATTTTGTAAAAAGCATTTTTACATAATGGCTTAAGCCCAGTATCATAAGATAATCTTAAACCACTGTTAGGCAATCCATTGCGTTTATCTGCCTCTTTATTTCATATAGCTTTCATTACCGCGGTGCTTTTATTAGCCGGTTGTAGTGTCACCCCATCTGACGATTTTATCCCAATAACGGTGAAAAACGCAGCTCAAGCTAAAGCATGGGAACTTCAAGGTAAAATTGCCGTTAAGACATCTGAAGACAAATTCAGCACCAATATATACTGGTTACATCAACCGGCAGCCAATGATTTACGGTTAACAACTGTATTAGGCACAACGGTATTATCCCTTAAGACGGATCAGGGGATGGCGACACTTGAAGTTGACGGCAAAATATATCGTGACAGTAATGCACAAGATTTACTGAAAGCGATTAGCGGATGGTCAATCCCCCTAGAAAGCCTTCCGTTATGGATCACCGGCCAAATTGGCAATAATGATAACATTGTCAGCTATAATCCTGATGGCACAATTAAACAATTAATCAGTCACGATCCCCAAGCAAATTGGTCGGTCAGTTTTCTCAGTTGGCACCATCAAAGTGGCGCATTAGTGCCTAAGCTGTTAAAAATTGAACGTGAAAATGTACAAATTAAGATTCAAAGTAATCAATGGACAGCGGTAGCAGCCAGAACAAAATAAGCGTTTAATCCTTAATGTTACGCGGGTTATTAAACAAGGTAGTGAAACGAACATGACATCCACGAGCTCACACAAATCAGCATCAATAAGTTGGCCTGCTCCCGCAAAATTGAATTTATTTTTACATGTTACTGGCCAGCGAGCCGATGGCTATCACGAATTACAAACTCTGTTTCAATTTATTGACCATTGTGACTATCTTGATTTTCATATTACCGACACACCTGATTTGGTTCTACATTCAAATATTAGCGATTCTGTTGCTGACAGCGATAACTTAATTCTTAAAGCCGCAAAATCACTCCAGAGATACGCCCAATATGAAGGCGGCGCACATATCTGGTTAGACAAATTATTACCTATGGGTGGCGGTCTAGGGGGCGGTTCATCTGATGCTGCAACCACATTAGTGGCCCTAAATGCCTTATGGAAAACCAATTTATCACCCAGTAAACTGGCTGAAATAGGCTTAACGCTTGGTGCGGATGTCCCTGTTTTTATTAATGGTTTATCTGCGTTTGCCGAGGGCGTAGGAGAAAAGTTGATCACAGTAGAACCAACAGAGTCGTGGTACTTAGTCATTGTGCCGGATGTGCATGTGTCAACCAAGGATATCTTCCAAGATCCTGATTTGCCCCGCAACACCCCGAAAGTTGATATAAACACCTTAATGACTCGAAAATGGACCAATGACTGTCAGAAACTGGTCACAACTAGGCACCCTCAAGTTGCCAATGCCTTAAGCTGGCTGGTAGAATATGCGCCGTCGAGAATGACCGGAACAGGCGCATGCGTGTTCGGGGAATTTACACATTCGCAACAAGCCCTTGACGCTTTAGCCGAATTACCGGCTGATATGCGAGGGTTTGTCGCAAAAGGGATGAATAAGTCGCCATTACAAATACGGCTTGAGCAACTCTGAAAACATAATATCTTCTGGGTCAGTTTTGAGTGACAACACATAAAATTGATCTAGCCTTTAATTGTAAAGCAAACACCTGAGGTTCATAAAGTGCCCGACATCAAGCTCTTTGCTGGTAACGCTACCCCAAATCTAGCCGCTAAGATTGCCGACCGTTTATTTTGCAAACTTGGCGACGCCGTTGTAGGCCGTTTCAGCGACGGTGAAATCAGTGTTCAAATAAACGAGAATGTACGTGGTGCGGATGTGTTCATTATCCAATCTACTTGCGCACCCACGAACGATAATCTCATGGAGCTTATTGTCATGGTTGACGCATTACGTCGTGCATCAGCGGGTCGTATTACTGCCGTTATTCCTTACTTCGGATATGCTCGTCAAGACCGCCGTGTGCGCAGTGCACGTGTGCCTATTACAGCGAAAGTGGTTGCAGATTTCTTGTCAAGCGTGGGTGTTGACCGCGTATTGACTTGTGACTTACACGCTGAGCAAATTCAAGGTTTCTTTGATGTCCCTGTTGATAACGTATTCGGTAGCCCTGTGTTACTTGAAGACATGCTCGCCAGGAAATTTGAAAACCCTGTTGTTGTATCTCCTGATATTGGCGGTGTAGTTCGCGCTCGTGCAGTTGCTAAGCTATTAGATGATACTGATCTTGCAATTATCGATAAGCGTCGCCCACAGGCAAACGTGGCTCAGGTAATGCACATCATTGGTGATGTTCAAGGCCGTGATTGCATTATTGTTGATGACATGATCGACACTGGCGGCACCTTATGTAAGGCTGCAGAAGCATTAAAAGAACATGGCGCTAACCGCGTGTTCGCTTATGCTACTCACCCTGTATTCTCAGGTAATGCGGCTGAAAATATTACTAATTCTGTTATCGATGAAGTTATCGTCACAGACACTGTGCCATTAAGCCCTGAAATGATGAAAGTGGCTAAAGTGACTCAGCTGACCATGTCTGCAGTATTAGCCGAAGCGATCCGTCGTGTTAGTAACGAAGAGTCAATTTCTGCGATGTTTCGCCACTAATCTTTATTCGATTAGGCTTAACGCTGACATAAAAAACGCACTCAATTGAGTGCGTTTTTGTTTGTTGGTTGGTGCTCAACCGGCATTACGAGACATTAACCATTATTGAATGACTGATATCCGGCAATTACCCGTAAAACCATGCCGTAAGGTTCAAACGATCAATTCAACGTGCATTGATTGGCTTGTCATTAGGGCTTAGCCCTTTTAATCAATGCACCGTCCACGAGCTCTCTCATATCGGCCTTAGACCAACAATGAGTTCCATTAAGCGGTCATTTCTTGTCTGAAAGCAAACGACTGCCGTTTATCTAACTGATGCACTGAATGTGTTGCATAAAATGCTTGCTGAGTCTGTAAAAAGCATTGCCCGCAGCGATGCCAGTACCATAACCATGACGTAAATCGATATCTGTACTGGCTAACAATTTGCTTTAAAGATTGTCATCAGCAAAATTTGAATGACCTCGACATCTTCAGGTGGGTTAGCGATAAAAGCGAGCTCTTGTTCATGCGGAACCAAGTAATCAATTGTTTTGGGACAGTCCCCTGACACACCAATCCATGATTTGAGCTTATGTACCCAAGCAGATTGTGCATGAAAATGGGCATTAACCGTGCGAATAACCACAATTTTACGAGCGTCGCGGCGATACGCTTCTCTCACGGGTAATGGCGCAGCCAACCCACCATCAAGATAGAAGTCCCTTGAGGGTTCAAGAACAGTAAGTAAAATAGATAACGGATAGAATCAATCGTGTTGATAGGAAAATACTCTTGATAAATTTTACCTACTGTATTAATTATCGACTCATTTTGCGGGAGTTCACAGCAGGCTAAAGTTTGATTCTGCATTGATCTGCACCCAACTCTGAAGGCTTCAATTGGGGTTAACGTGATTGGTATCTAAAAAAATCCAACAAAAAGCCCGTCTTAATAGACGGGCTTTTCAGAATTTGGCTGGGGTACCAGGATTCGAACCTGGGAATGCTGAGATCAAAACCCAGTGCCTTACCGCTTGGCGATACCCCAATAACAACTATTTATTTTAAAGCAGAGAAACCATTTAATTTAACTAAAATTTGATGGTACGGAAAGAGAGACTTGAACTCTCACACCTCGCGGCACCAGAACCTAAATCTGGCGTGTCTACCAATTCCACCATTCCCGCATCAAATTTTAACTTACAGTATACTCTTTTTATTTCAGAGTAAACTTTGGCTTTACCAGCTAGCGCAAATAATACTCACTCTACCTAATAAATATGGTAGCAATGGCGGGACTTGAACCTGCGACCCCAGCATTATGAGTGCTGTGCTCTAACCAGCTGAGCTACATTGCCAAAGATGGCTGGGATACAAGGATTCGAACCTTGGAATGCTGAGATCAAAACCCAGTGCCTTACCGCTTGGCGATATCCCAATAATCTTGTCTAACTTTATAAATGGCTGGGATACAAGGATTCGAACCTTGGAATGCTGAGATCAAAACCCAGTGCCTTACCGCTTGGCGATATCCCAATTAAGCTTTTTGAAACATTAGCCTGAGCCAACGTCTCGAATAAATGGTGCGGGAAGAGAGACTTGAACTCTCACACCTTGCGGCACCAGAACCTAAATCTGGCGTGTCTACCAATTTCACCATTCCCGCACAACACTCTAGTTTAACATCTTGAGTAGATGGGTAAGAAATAGATGGTAGCAATAGCGGGACTTGAACCTGCGACCCCAGCATTATGAGTGCTGTGCTCTAACCAGCTGAGCTATATTGCCACTATTTCTTGCAATCCCTCTTGGCGAGGAACGGGGCGTATTATGCTTATTCAGCTTATCTAGGTCAACTGGTTTTTTTCGCTATTTTCATCAATTCGTCTTGTTCGGCTATAACTTCACCAAACTGAATGCCGAATCGACAAAATAAACCCTATTAACTTAGCGTAAACACCTTTACGCCCCTTTTAAATTTCAAATTAACGTAAATGACGCTTATACGTTAAATAAGAAATGCATCACATCGCCATCTTTAACAATGTACGTTTTACCTTCTACACGTAATTTACCCGCATCTTTGGCGCCAGCTTCACCTTTGTAGGTAATAAAATCTTCATACGCCATAACCTGTGCACGAATAAAGCCACGTTCAAAATCGGTGTGGATTACGCCAGCAGCTTGTGGTGCTGATGCACCAATAGGTACTGTCCATGCACGCACTTCTTTTACACCGGCAGTAAAGTAAGTTTGCAGATTTAATAACTCATAACCAGCACGGATCACGCGATCTAAACCTGACTCTTCTAAACCTAAATCAGCCATGAACTCGTCACGGTCATCGGCTTCCATCTCAGCCAGTTCTGACTCAATCGCGGCACAAACAGGCACAACGATTGCATTTTCGGTTGCCGCAATGGCAAGCACAACATCAAGATGAGGGTTATTTTCAAATCCATCGTCAGCAACGTTAGCAATGTACATGGTTGGTTTTAGGGTTAAGAAGTTTAGATACGCTACTGCGGCTAATTCTTCTTTGGTTAACGCTAATGAACGTAACATTTTGGCTTCGTCTAATACTGGACGCATTTTTTCAAGCACACTGATTTCAAATTTTGCATCACCATCGCCGCCTTTAGCACGTTTGGCTTGACGAAAAATAGCGCGCTCACATGCGTCTAAATCCGCTAGGGCTAGCTCAGTGTTAATCACTTCAATATCGCCAGCAGGATCAATTTTGTTCGCTACGTGGACAATATTCGGATCTTCAAAACAACGCACAACATGACCAATTGCGTCGGTTTCACGAATATTGGCTAAAAATTTATTGCCTAAACCTTCACCTTTCGATGCGCCAGCCACTAAACCAGCGATATCGACAAATTCCATAGTAGTCGGTAACACGCGTTGAGGTTTGACAATGGCTGCTAACGCATCAAGACGAGAGTCTGGTACAGGTACCACTCCGGTATTTGGCTCAATGGTACAAAACGGAAAGTTTGCCGCTTCAATACCTGCTTGTGTTAGCGCATTAAACAACGTTGACTTACCTACGTTTGGCAGACCAACAATGCCGCATTTAAAACCCATATGCTTACCTTTATATATGTAGAGTTATCCTATTGGATAATGATGTCGAAAGGGTGTTAAAACAAAACTCGCGTAGCTTATTCTGCTTTGAACGTATGTAATCTGTGCATGGCTTTCGCCATGTCTTGTTTAAATAAAATCTCGGTTGAACGAACCGCTTCATCGATCGCAGCGATTATCCGTTCTTGTTCTAACGCTGGGGCTCTTCCCAGTACGTAGCCGCTAACTTTATTTTTATCACCAGGATGGCCAATACCAATGCGCAAGCGATGAAAATTCTTGTCGTTGCCTAAGCTGGCGATAATGTCTTTTAGACCATTATGTCCCCCATGACCACCACCCAATTTAAATTTAGCCACGCCAGGGTCCATGTCAAGCTCATCATGGGCAACCAAGATTTCTTCAGGCAGGATCCGAAAAAAATTAGCTAAGGCAGCAACCGACTTACCGCTTAAATTCATGAAAGTTGTTGGGATCAGTAAACGCACATCTCTTCCATGCAATGTTACGCGGGCAGTGACGCCAAAATATTTACTGTCTACAACCAATGATACGTTGCATAGACGAGCCAGTTCTTGCACATACCATGCACCAGCATTATGGCGAGTTTGTGCGTATTCAGCACCGGGGTTTGCCAACCCAACAATCAGTTTAATGTTACTCATCCCAACCTAGTCAGTTTATCAGCGAACAATGTCGCTAAATGCCTTTCATGGCGTACATCAAAATACACATGATGCAAAACGCGGCATTTTATACCAATTTCACTCATAATGTAATCACTCAGAGCCACTCAAACTTTACCGTTCACCACGTCTTATTCAAGTAATGCTTATTCCATTACTTCAACGAGGCCACAAACCACACATTGAGCCGATAGAATATCTAATTAAGTCCAAGGGCGTACTTTAATACTTTACGCTTTAGCGGTGAGTCGATGTTTGCCAATTTTAATGCGCCATTGCGCAGTAATTTTAACGGCAGTAAATCGTTACTAAACCCCGCATAAAAGGCATCCATTGCGGTCATCATTAATTGATTATCGTAATAACGCGCTTGCTGATATCGCTTTAGCACGCGCCTGTCCCACCATGTTTCACCACTGCCAATGGCATTAGCGACTTGGGCCACCAGCACATCGACATCTTTAAAACCAATATTAACCCCTTGGCCAGCTAATGGATTAATCGTGTGGGCCGCGTCACCAAGAATAACGAGGTTATCTTGATAATACTGCTGTGCGTGGCGGCGGGTTAACGGAAAGCTGCCACGATTATCAACCGTAAAATGAGGGTCTAATCGCGACGGAAAATGCTGGCGGATCTGCTCTGCCAGTTGCACATTATTCAGTTGAGATAATTGTTTAATTCGGTTGGCATCGTCATACCAGACTAATGAAGCATGATTCCCCGGAAGCGGCAATAAGCTTCTTGGCCCGACAGGAGTAAACTGCTGCCAAGTGACTGATTGCTGGGGCGTTTGAGTACTAATATTAATTAACATCGCCGATTGAGCATAATCCCAACCTGTCACACCAATACCGGCCCATTGGCGCACTTGCGAATGAGCCCCATCTGCGCCGATCAGTAATGTTGTCGAGAGTGTAGCGCCATTATCAAGCTGAATACTCACTTGATGACGATCATTTGAGCGAGAGAATTGGGTCACGTTTCGCGGACACAACAAGGTGACATTGTCCATTTGCTCGATTTGTTGCCATAAACTCAGTTGGATCAATCGGTTTTCAAAAAAATAGCCTAAGTGCGATTGACCAACTTGCTCGGCGCTAAATGCAGTAAGGCAGCCATCTAGTTCCCATGTTTCTAAGCCAGTATAAGGTGCATGGCGCATGGTCAATAAGCTATCCATCACGCCCAAACGTGTTAATAACTGCTCAGACGCCACACTAATAGCCGATATACGAACATCCAAAGGTTGCTCTGGATCATAAGGTTGTGGTTGGCGAGACTCAATCACCGCGACACGGAGCCCTAACTGACCTAAGCCAATCGCGGCAGCCGCACCGACCATTCCGCCACCAACAACGACAACATCATAATCAATCGCGTTATCCGAGGTATTCGTTGAAGTGAGTGAAGCATCTTGCATTGTGTTTACATCCATAATCGTGAGATGACTTTAAGCCCAACAGGGCAATGAACGAGACGGCAACATGTGTATAGACATGCCTAGAATAGCAAAAGTGTGAATAAATGTTGCTATAACGCCGGTTCACTACATTCGCTTACATGTATAAAAATTAACCAGCAAACTATTCTCTATACTGAGACTGTCTCATTAATGGATCCACTTTATTTAACCAAGAGAGGACATCATGAACAGTCACCATCATCAACCTTTATACTACCTACCTGTACGCCATTACATTCGTTGTGGTGTGGTTGTTACAATACTAACTTGCACACTGGCATTATCCGCCCACGTGTCGGCCAATAGTCAAAAAAACCAACCAGTAATACCTGCAACCAATATGGCCGCGACCAATATCAGCCCTATTGAAACGATTACTGTGATATACCGTAGTATGTTTGATTATGCCCTATATGAACAAACCACGGAAATGTTGCTGAGTTTCAATCGTGACTTAAGCCAGAGTAACGCGGTCAATGCTCAACAGCAAAGTCGTCAAATGGCTGCTGAATTTGGTGTTTACTCGCCTCAATCAATCACGTTTAATTCAAACGATAAGTCATTACTATCTCCATGGCCATTACAAAGTTTTTATTCAAATGAGTGAAACTTGCACTAGTGCTGGCCAGACAGCCTGACAAAAGGTAAAATGTCGCGCTATTTTTTAACTTTGGTTTACCGGCGAGCACTGATGAGTAAAAAACTTCATATAAAAACCTGGGGCTGTCAGATGAATGAGTACGACTCATCAAAGATGGCTGATTTATTAGACGATTATCAAGGGTATACCTTGACAGACGACGCAAGCGAAGCAGATGTACTGCTGCTAAATACTTGCTCTATTCGTGAGAAAGCACAGGAGAAGGTGTTCCATCAGCTAGGGCGTTGGAAATCTTTAAAAGATAAAAATCCTAATTTAATTATTGGGGTCGGTGGTTGTGTTGCCTCACAAGAAGGTAAGGCAATTAAAGATCGCGCCCAATGTGTAGACATTATTTTTGGTCCGCAAACTCTGCATCGCTTACCTGAGATGATCGAACAAATTCAACGTGGCGAAAAAGCCGTGATTGATATCAGTTTCCCAGAAATTGAGAAGTTCGATCGTCTTCCCGAGCCTCGCGCTGATGGTCCAACGGCATTCGTATCCATTATGGAAGGTTGCAGTAAGTACTGCTCTTTCTGCGTGGTGCCTTATACCCGTGGTGAAGAAGTCAGCCGTCCATTGGATGACGTTATTCTCGAAGTGGCTCAATTAGCCGCCCAAGGCGTTCGTGAAGTCAACTTGCTTGGCCAAAACGTTAACGCGTATCGCGGGATAACCCACGATGATGAAATCTGCACCTTTGCGGAATTGTTGCGCTTAGTCGCCTCGATTGATGGTATAGACCGTCTGCGTTTTACCACCAGCCACCCAATTGAGTTTACCCAAGACATTATCGATGTGTATGAAGACACACCTGAATTGGTGAGCTTCCTGCATTTACCGGTGCAATCGGGTTCAGACCGTATTTTGACCCAAATGAAACGCGGTCACATGGCCATTGAATATAAGTCGATTATTCGTCGTCTGCGTAAAGCGCGTCCTGATATTCAAATCAGCTCAGACTTTATTATTGGTTTCCCAGGTGAATCTCAACAAGATTTCGCTGATACCATGAAACTGATTGAAGATGTCGCCTTTGACCACAGCTTTAGCTTTATCTACAGTGCACGTCCAGGAACACCTGCAGCAGATTTGCCTGACAATGTCAGCGATGAAGAAAAGAAGCAGCGTTTAGCGATTTTACAAGAACGTATTACCCAGCAAGCGATGCGTTATAGCCGTCATATGCTAGGCACTGTTCAACGTATTTTAGTCGAAGGTCCTTCGGTAAAGAATCCAATGGAGCTTCGTGGTCGTACTGAAAACAGTCGTGTGGTTAACTTTGAAGCTGCCCACACTCATATCGGCAGTTTTGTTGATGTGAAAATTGTTGATGTTTATACCAACTCATTGCGCGGAGAATTTGTCCGAGGTGAAGATGAGATGGATTTACGTCGCAGTTTACATCCGTCTGATATTATGGCTAAACACAAGCAAGATGACGCATTGGGTGTTGCTCACTTTAAGCCGTAATTGATGTTTGTTGCTTAAGCATTACTAAAGGCGGCTTGTCCGCCTTTAATTTTGCCTAAA
Source organism: Shewanella psychromarinicola (assembly GCF_003855155.1). NCBI lineage: Bacteria > Pseudomonadati > Pseudomonadota > Gammaproteobacteria > Alteromonadales > Shewanellaceae > Shewanella > Shewanella psychromarinicola. The sequence continues at coordinate 2,110,063 of NZ_CP034073.1, read as the reverse complement.
ATGAGTCATATTATGGTAATTCAATACAGAGACTCGTAAACTGTTATTATTGTAATATGGCATGTTTAAGCACTTATTCTTTGCCCTTGACCAAAATCTGGAGCCTTATTTGACCACTAAAGCCACCACCATGAACGTGTATCTAGAACCGTCAGACACTCGCCGTTTAGCCTCATTATGTGGCCCAGTTGATGACAACATCAAACAACTCGAACGCCGATTAGGTGTTGAGATTATCCATAAAAATAATCAATTCACTATTATTGGTCTGCCACGTAACGTGCTCAATGCCAATAACTTGTTGCGTCAGTTATACATTGAAACCCAAACCGTAAAAGGCAGCACGCCTGATTTAGAACCTGAAATCGTTCATCTCGCCATTCAAGAAGCCATTCACCTTGAAGCTGAACAAGACAATGACGACAGTAGCATCCATATAAAAACCAAACGTGGCGTGATTAAACCTCGTACACCCAATCAAAGTGTGTACATGCATAACATTACCCGTCACGACATCAGTTTTGGGATTGGCCCTGCCGGTACCGGTAAAACTTACCTTGCTGTAGCAGCAGCGGTTGATGCCTATGAACGTCAAGAAGTACGTCGTATTCTATTAACTCGCCCCGCGGTTGAAGCGGGTGAAAAGCTGGGTTTTTTACCGGGCGATTTAAGCCAAAAAGTCGACCCTTATTTACGCCCACTCTATGATGCCTTGTTTGAGATGATGGGGTTTGAAAAAGTCGAAAAACTGATTGAACGCGGGGTGATTGAAGTCGCACCACTGGCGTACATGCGCGGCCGTACACTCAATGACGCCTTTATTATTTTAGATGAAGCCCAAAACACCACCGTTGAGCAAATGAAAATGTTTTTAACCCGTATTGGGTTTAATTCTCGCGCGGTGATCACCGGGGATATTACCCAAATAGATTTGCCTCGTAGCCAAAAGTCAGGTCTGCGACACGCCATTGAAGTCCTCAGTGAAGTGTCCGAAATTAGCTTTAATTTCTTTATTGCCCAAGATGTGGTTCGCCATCCGGTAGTGGCTCGTATTGTTGAAGCCTATGAAGCTTTTGAGCAACAAGAACAAATTGAAAAAGCCGCAAAAGAACAAGCTTATCGCGAACGTGAGCAGAAACGTGTCCAACTGGAAAAAGAGGGACATACTCAATGAGCCAGCAAGGGATATCATTAGATCTCGACCTGCAAATTGCAGTTGATAACCCAAGGTTACCGACTCAAGCAGAGTTTGACACTTGGGTACGCACCGCGATGGGGCAAACGATGCCAGAAGTGGAACTCACCATTCGTATCGTTGAGGTTGCCGAGAGTCAGCAACTCAATTTAACCTATCGCGGTAAAGATAAGCCGACTAACGTGTTGTCATTTCCGTTTGAAGCGCCGCCTGAAGTTGAATTGCCGTTATTAGGTGACCTCGTTATCTGCGCGCAAGTGGTGGAACAAGAAGCAATTGAGCAAAATAAACCGCTAAACGCGCACTGGGCACACATGGTCATACACGGCTGCTTGCATTTGCTGGGTTATGACCATATTATCGACGAGGAAGCCGATGAGATGGAGTCATTAGAGACCCAACTTGTTGAAGGCTTAGGTTTTACAAATCCCTATAAGGAAGCATAAATAAACAAGCTATATCTGATAGATATCCCTGTTTAGGTAAATATTATGAGTGACGATATCCCCCCGAGTACAAACGCCCACAAGAGAAGCTGGTTCGATAAAATTAACCAATTATTTCAGGGCGAACCTCAAAATCGCGAAGATTTAGTTGACGTCATTGCAGGTGCAGAAATGCGTGACCTTATTACTGAAGATACTCGCGAAATGATTAAAGGTGTATTAGAGGTTTCCGACCTTCGTGTGCGCGACATCATGATCCCAAGAGCGCAAATTGTTACCATTCAAATAGACTCGACTGTCGATGAATTTTTAAAAATTGTCATCGATTCAGGCCACTCTCGCTTCCCTGTTGTTAATGAAGATAAAGATCATATTGAAGGCATTTTACTGGCTAAAGATTTGATCAAATACGGTTTTAAACAATCTGATGAATCTTTCACTCTTGCCCAGGTTATTCGACCTGCAGTGGTCGTTCCTGAAAGTAAAAGAGTCGATGTGCTACTCAAAGAATTCCGCTCACAACGTTATCACATGGCCATTGTTGTTGATGAATATGGCGGGGTATCAGGCTTAGTCACTATTGAAGATATTCTGGAAGAAATCGTCGGCGAAATTGAAGATGAATTCGACCACAATTCAGTTGAAGACACTGAAATTAAAAAGCTCAGTAATACTGTGTTTATGGTGAAAGCGCTCACTGAAATCGAAGACTTCAACGAAGCGTGTGGCACCGCGTTTAGTGATGAAGAGTTTGATACTGTGGGAGGTATGGTGTCCCATGCATTTGGTCACTTACCTGAACGTAATGAAAGCATTGTCATCAGCAATATTGAGTTCAAAGTCATTAATGCTGATAACCGCCGCTTGGTGCAACTTCGTGTTAAACTCCCAGACCCAAATATTAGTGAAGAACTCAACGACTAAATCGTGCTAAAAACTCAACCCTTATACTCTCCTTTGAGTATTGCCCGTCTGGTGATGGCATTTTTTGCTGGCGCCAGTACGGCATTATCGTTTGCGCCTTATGAAATGTGGGCCATATTTCCGTTGGCACTCAGTTTTGCCTTATGGCAAAGCCAAACCTTAACCGCTAAACAAAGTTTGTATTATTGGCTTAGTTTCGGTTTTGGCTGTTTTGCTATTGGTATTAGCTGGGTCCATGTCAGTATTGACACTTTTGGTGGCATGCCTATTGTTGTGTCGATAACTTTAATGGCTTTACTGGCACTTTATCTTGCCATTTATCCCGCCATTTGTGGATACTTGCTCAGTAAGTTATCCCGCACATCAAAACATACGTTAAACCCTTACATAACCTATCTTGGGCTATTCCCTGGATTATGGGTCCTCACCGAATGGTTACGAGGCTGGATACTCACGGGTTTTCCTTGGATTTGGGCTGGCTATAGCCAAACATTAGGACCTCTGAGCGAATTTGCCAGCTTTATTGGTGCGTTGGGACTGAGTTTTGTGGTGGCTTTAGTTGCTGGCTCACTGCTGCTATTAAGCCAAAAGCGGATAATACCGATACTGCTTATTTTACCTACGTTGGCACTGCTTGCATGGGTGGCACCACAAGTAAATCCAATTTCCACCTCTGGGAAATCAGTCAAAGTCGCCTTAGTGCAGGGTAATATTGCCCAAAGCATGAAGTGGGAACCCGATGCATTGTGGCCGACTATGCTTAAATACATGGATTTAACCCGTAGCCAGTTTGATGACGCCTCGAGTGTCGATATCATCATTTGGCCAGAAGCCGCTATTCCAGCGCCAGAAGCCATGGTGGAAGACTTTTTAATCAATGCCAATCAAGTCGCCAATATCAATAACACGGCGATAATTACCGGCATTATTAGCCACCAGCAAAAAGACTTTTATAACTCATTAATCGTTTTAGGTAATCATCATCTGAAGCAGCAGCAAAGTGCTGATTATGTCATTGATGGCAGCAATGAGTATAAAAAGCATCATTTATTGCCTATAGGTGAGTTTGTGCCGTTAGGTGATTTATTGCGCCCTATTGCACCGTTTTTTAATTTACCTATGTCATCATTCCAGCGAGGTGGCTACACTCAAGCTAATTTAACTGCGCTGGGTTACCATATTGCGCCTGCAATTTGCTACGAAATTGTCTTTCCAGAGCAAGTAAGAGCCAGTGTTACCGACGAAACCGATATGCTGCTCACGGTATCAAACGACGCTTGGTTTGGCGCCTCTAATGGGCCATTACAACACATGGAAATCGCCCAAATGCGCGCGATTGAAATGGGTAAACCGTTACTGAGGGCGACCAATAATGGCATTACTGCAGTGGTCGATCCGCACGGGCGAATTACCGATGCAATCCCTCAGTTTGAAACGGGTGTCTTAGTGACCAACGTTGCCCTTTATCAAGGTGAAACTTGGTTCAGAAAAATAGGTCAATTCCCCTTGCTGATACTGTGCAGCTTATTACTGTTATTGGGTGTAAGAAACTACTTACGTAAATAACGGGCAATTGATCCAACTCAAAAAAGACGCTTTCACAAGATTTAGCCTAATTGCATGGGGTGAGGTCATCATTGTCGTTATGTTAGCGATTGTCGCCGCGCCTACATTTATTAGGCTCAGTACCCATGCTCGACAAGGCAGATAATCTGGCGTGACGGCCAGTGTTAAAACCCGCAATTGTCTGCTATATGCCCGTTCAACATGACGCACTTACAAGTGCAAGGCAAACAAACCGCGATGAATTAATCGATATTGATATCGATATCGACAACGAGGGGGTACTTGAAACGCGGTTAAGACCGGGTGATGTAGATAACCCTGACATCGAACGATGGATTGTTGCTGAGAATAATTTTACCTTTCAATATCAATAAATTGCTGTTACTTGGATATAACCAAGATGATAATGTCCAAGTCAACAATGATAACGGCTACTTTTTATACCCTTGAGCCGCCAACGGTGCCACAACACCTCAATATCAAATTATATTAAGCTATTGCTAAAATAACGTCATTTTAAAGACCTTTTCTTGTTTAAAAATTGAACTACCTTTGAGTTTGCATCGTACTGCTTCTGATAAACAACTACAGGAGGTTATTATGCAATTATCTGAAATCAAGTTAGCCATATCCCAACAAGCTAAACACCCGACGATTATTAGCTATGCCGACTCCAATCATTACTTACTTGGTATTAAAGACGAAAATGGCAGTTTTCAAAGCGCCCGCAACAAAGCTGGCGTTTTACTCAGTCTTAACTCAATCAAACAAGCTGAAAACCTATTGAAACAACAAGGCATTAATTACGCCATAATAGAAATTCAAACGGCATATGATGAGATGGTAGGTATTAGTAGCGGTAGCGGTAGCCATTGCCGTTACCGAGTCGAATTTTAATCTCGAACCTCATTTGGGATAAGGGTATGGGAAAAAGTTAATCAAAAGCAGTCTGTTTCGAGTTAACTTTTTCCAGTCAAGCATATGAAAATTACGTATCACTGTGTATACAAGGCGAGTTTACCTAGCGATAGGGTGGATCTTGCAGGTTAAGCTACTTCGAGCTCGGGACAAAAGCGGTCCGATTACCGCTTTTTATCCAGAGTTGAGCTCAGTTACCCACTATGGCGTTAATGGCTCCCGTGAAAACTCATTATAATCACATTGTGGACAATCGGGGATGACCCCAGGGAAATCGATTTGCATTTGGTGACCACACTTATTACAGATCAATATACCTTGGTTAATGATTTCTCCAGACTTATAAACACCACGATGTTTAAAATCTTGTAATAGTTCATGCCATTCCACTTGACTACGATCGGTTATCTGGCTTAACCACTGCCATAATGTATTCTCAATCCCAATGACCATCGGGCTAAAACTCAAATTATCGGCATTTTCCTCATTTAAGAAGGCTGCAATGTCACGCTTTAAAAATTCTTCGACTAATTCTAACTCTTCTTCATCTGAATGAGATTTAAGTGCCAAGTACTCTTTCCCTTGGGTTACCGACTTAAACAAACTCTTAGCTGTCAATGAGTTATCTTGATCAAACGTGGCTTTCACCTGTTCGAATAGTGACTGATATAAGGCTAATAGTGCTGAACTTTTTCCACTCATAATTAATACTCCTTAATACGCACCTTTTTAATAGATCACTTCTGGTTTATTCTATGCAGTTATAAATCGCGCTGCTGAGCGTTAGATCAAACAATAGGCGGCATGGCCGGAAATAGATTGATGCAAGAACAATATAATCCCTCAGAAATTGAAGCCTTAGTGCAAAAGCACTGGCACGAACATAAAACCTTTGAAGTCACTGAAGATGAAAGCAAAGAGAAATTCTATTGTCTTTCAATGTTTCCGTATCCTTCAGGTCGTCTCCACATGGGCCACGTCCGTAACTACACCATAGGCGATGTTGTAGCACGATATCAACGTTTGCAAGGTAAAAATGTTTTGCAACCGATTGGTTGGGACTCATTTGGTCTGCCTGCAGAAAATGCCGCGATCAATAACAAGACCTCTCCTGCACCGTGGACATACGAAAATATCGACTATATGAAGAACCAACTTAAATTATTAGGTTTTGGTTATGATTGGAGTCGTGAAATCGCTACGTGTACCCCGGAGTACTATCGTTGGGAGCAATGGTTTTTCACTCAGTTGTTTGAAAAAGGCTTAGTGTATAAAAAAACCTCATCAGTAAACTGGTGTCCAAATGATGAAACCGTACTGGCAAATGAACAAGTGCAAGACGGTTGTTGTTGGCGTTGTGATACTGAAGTCATTCAGAAAGAAATTCCTCAGTGGTTTATTAAAATCACTGATTACGCTGAAGAACTGCTTAACGATCTCGACACGTTAGATGGCTGGCCTGAACAGGTTAAAGCCATGCAACGTAACTGGATTGGCCGCAGCGAAGGGATTGAAATGACCTTTGCCGTAGCTGACAGTAACGCCACCTTTGATATCTATACCACTCGTCCAGATACCTTAATGGGCGTGACCTACGTTGCTATTGCTGCGGGTCATCCGTTAGCGGAACAATCGGCGCTGAATAATCCTCAGTTAGCCGCATTTATAGAAGAATGCAAAAATGCTGATACCACTGAAGCGGCGATGGCTTCGATGGAGAAAAAAGGCGTAGCAACCGGTCTTCAGGCTATTCACCCTATTTCTGGTAAATTGGTCCCTATTTGGGTGGCTAACTTTGTATTAATGAATTATGGCACGGGCGCAGTAATGTCGGTCCCCGCTCATGATCAACGCGATTATGAATTTGCGCTTAAATACCAGCTCGCTATCGAAGCGGTGATCAAGCCTGTTGAAGGCGAATTGGACATCAGCAAAGAAGCCTATATTGAAAAAGGGGTGGTATTTAACTCAGGTGATGCTTTTCCTGAGCTAGACGGTTTAGATTTCAAAGCCGCCTTTGAAGCCATTGATACTAAATTAACCGCAGAAGGCAAAGGCAAACGTCAAGTCAACTACCGTTTACGCGATTGGGGTGTATCTCGTCAACGTTACTGGGGGGCACCGATCCCGATGGTGACCTTAGCAGACGGCACCGTTATCCCTACGCCAGAAGATCAACTACCGGTCATTCTGCCTGAAGATGTGGTGATGGACGGTATTCAAAGTCCGATCAAAGCTGATAAAGCTTGGGCAGAAACCACAGTCAATGGTCAGCCTGCAATGCGCGAAACAGATACCTTTGATACCTTTATGGAATCATCTTGGTATTACGCGCGTTACTGTAGTCCTCATGCCGATGAAATGTTAGATCCAGCCAAAGCTAACTACTGGTTACCGGTAGATCAATATATTGGTGGTATCGAACATGCTTGCATGCATTTATTGTATTTCCGCTTCTTCCATAAGTTGCTACGTGATGCTGGCTTAGTCAACAGTGATGAGCCCGCAAAACAATTACTGACTCAAGGCATGGTTTTAGCCGATGCTTACTACTACAACAACGAAAAAGGTGCCCGAGTGTGGGTATCACCTTTAGAAGTGACTGTGGTAGAAAAAGACGACAAAGGCCGCATTATCAAAGCTGTCGACAATCAAGGTCATGAACTGGTTTATACCGGCATGAGCAAGATGTCTAAGTCGAAGAATAACGGCATTGACCCACAAGTCATGGTCGAAAAATACGGTGCTGACACAGTCCGTTTATTCATGATGTTTGCCTCGCCACCAGAATTAACTCTAGAATGGCAAGAGTCTGGCGTTGAAGGCGCACATCGCTTCATCAAACGTTTCTGGAAATTGGCCAGCGATCATGTTGCCGCAGGTAAAACTGAAGCACTAGATGTCAGCAAATTAAATGCTAATCAAAAAGCATTGCGCCGTGAATTACATAAGACCATCGCCAAAGTCAGTGATGATATTGCGCGTCGTCAAATGTTTAACACTGCGGTTGCCTCGGTAATGGAGCTAATGAACCATTTACTCAAAGCATCGCAAGAAAGCGCTCAAGACCGTGCATTGCTTGCTGAAGCATTGTCTGCTGTAACGCGTTTGCTTTACCCTATCGTTCCGCATATGACGTTTACGTTATGGAATGAGTTAGGTAACGAAGGTGATATTGAAGACAGCCGTTGGCCAGAAGTCGATGAGTCAGCATTAGTCGAAGACAGCAAGCTCATTGTGGTTCAAGTTAACGGTAAAGTGCGTGCAAAAATTACTGTCGCTGCCGATGCATCGAAAGAAGATGTTGAAGCCTTAGGCATGAGTGATGAACATGTGCAAAAGCACACTGAAGGGTTAACGGTTCGTAAGGTAATTTACGTGCCTGGTAAACTATTAAGTATTGTGGCTAACTAGTGACAATATCAGCCCTGATATGAGGCGACAGAAACCTCCTATAGGGCTAAGTCATAACGCCTAGTATTGTCAGTGTCATAACTTACCGCGGGTGACACCGCGGTAAGTTATTTATGTAACCGATACCAATAAACAAGGATGCCTACCCTCACTATGCTAGCCAAAAAGATTTGCTTGGCAATAATGACATTGGTAATACTCACCAGTGCAGGTTGCGGCTTTACACTCCAACGCAGTTATTCTATACCTGCAGAATTAGCCGAATTGCATTTAAGCAGCAGCGATGAATACAGTGAGTTAACTCGCTTAGTTCGTGACAGATTACGGATCAACCGTATTAGCCTTGTTGATGCAGCAGAAAAAACGCCTACGTTGCGACTTATCAATGACTCACTCGAACGCGCCACATTGTCACTTTATCCCACCGGGAATGTCGCAGAATATGAACTCATCTACTTAGTGCATTACTCTGTCACCTTACCTGAACAAGAACCACAAGAATTTGATACAGAAATCCGCCGCGACTATCAAGACGATCCTCGAACCGCATTGGCAAAAAGCCGCGAAATGGAGTTGTTAGTTAAAGAGATGCGCGTACAAGCAGCCGATTATATTATCCAAACTCTGGCGTTAATCGGGGCAGAGTAATGCGGGTTTATCCTGATCAACTCAAGCAACATCTCAAACAGCTACCCCAGTGTTTTTTACTGTTTGGTGATGACCCATGGCTAATCGAAAACAGTAAACAACTTATTCTTAACGCCGCTAAAAAACAAGGTTTTGAAGAACGGGTGCAATTAAGCCAAGAAACCGGCTTTAATTGGGGCGATTTGATCCAAGAATGGCAAGCAATGAGTTTATTTGCTAGCCGACGGATTATTGAGTTAACCCTGCCACAAGGTAAGCCAGGCATCGAAGGCGCAGCGGCATTTAAAACGCTTTTACAACATTCTAACCCAGATATGTTGTTGATTGTACAAGGACCTAAAGCCAGTGCAGAACAAACCAACAGCAAATGGTTTAAATCACTCGATGCCAAAGGTATATACTTACCCTGCACCACACCTGAAGGTAAGCAGTTTGAACGCTGGTTAGACAGCCGTATTACTCATTATGCTCTCACGGTTCATCATGATGCAAAAGCCATGTTGTTTAGCTTATTTGAAGGTAATTTACTGGCAGCCGAGCAAGCGATGCAATTGTTGCAACTGCTCAGCCCTAAGCAAAATATTACCCCAGAACAATTGAGTGAATATTTCGAAGACCAATCTCGTTTTAGTGTGTTTCAACTCTGTGATGCCATTTTAGGTAATCATCAAAAAAATGCCCAACACATGTTGGCTCAATTGAAGGCTGAAGGCACCGCTATGCCCATTTTAATGTGGGCTTTATTCAAAGAAATTAACCTACTGCTCACCTTAAAACTGGCGGTTCAGAATGGCGAACAACTCAGTAAACTGTGGGGACAACACCGAATTTGGGATAAGCGAAAACCGCTCTATCAGGCTGCAATAACGCGATTGGATTTAGACCATATCGAACATATGCTCGCTTTTGCCTCTACAATAGAATTAAATCTTAAACAAAAAGGGCTTGAAGATTGGATTGGTCTTAGCCATTTATGCATTTTATTCGATCCACGAGCACATAATCGTTTAGCCCATATTAAATTAACGGACTGAGATAAAAGGTAAGGACAGCGAATGCGTATCGGTATTTTGGGCGGCACGTTCGACCCCATCCATTTAGGACATATCAATCCTGCACTAGATGTTAAACAGCAACTTAATTTAGACCAGATTTGGTTAATGCCCAATCATATTTCACCCCTCAAAAATACCACCGTGGTGAGTAGTCATCATCGGCTTGAAATGGTGAAGTTAATTTGCCAGCAGTACCCTGAATTTGAACTATGCGATATCGAAATCAATCGCAATACACCGTCTTATAGTGCCACAACGCTCTCATTACTCAGGCAACAGCACCCCAAAGATGAATTCTTTTTCATTATGGGAATGGATTCATTCATTCAATTGCCACTGTGGTATCAATGGCAATCATTGTTTACCCTGTGCCATATTGCGCTGTGTCAACGCCCGGGTTGGGCAATGGACACTCAGAGCGAAATGACCAAACAATTATTATTAAGGCAGGCAGCTGCCAGCTACCTCGACTCACCTTCCCATGCTACACATGGAAAAATATTTTGCATCAACAGCCAGTTAGTCGATATTTCCTCGACAGAAATACGCCAGCGGCTAGCTGAAAATATTGACATCAGCGCGGTATTACTGCAAACAACGACCGATTATATTCGTCAACATAAACTCTATCGTTAACACTACGATAAGCACTATTATTGATTCAACTGCTGCCACTGTCGGTTAACTCATCCGCTAGCACAAAATTAATTCTATCTTTGTTTCGCTGCGCTTAATTGCGCATCAACAGTGAATTTGAGTATAATACTCCGTTAATTTTTACTTATGAGGTACTTCGAGTGCAAGGCACCGAACTAAAAGATTTCGTTATCGACAAAATCGATGATTTAAAAGCAAAAAATATTACTGTTTTAGATGTATCTAAACGGTCAACCATCACCGACACCATGATTATCTGTACTGGTACGTCAAAAACACACGTTCGATCTATTGGTGAGCACGTTATCGTGTCAGCCAAAGACGCTGGCGTGCAACCTCTTGGGGTTGAAGGACGTGACAGCAGTGAATGGGTATTAGTTGATTTGGGCTCAGTTATTCTGCACGTGATGCAGGAACAAACTCGTGATTATTACGAGCTTGAAAAACTTTGGTCTGAACACAGCGCCTAATGAAGTTACAGCTTATTGCCGTTGGTAACAAAATGCCCGATTGGGTAACCCGAGGCTTCGAAGAATACCAACGCCGTTTCCCTAGAGATATGGCTTTGGAACTCATCGAAATCCCTGCGGGGAAGCGCGGAAAAAATGCCGATATCGCCCGAATTTTACATAAGGAAGGCGAATTAATGCTAGCGGCAGTAGCCAAAGGTAACCACATTGTCAGCTTAGATTTACCCGGTAAAAACTGGATAACACCAGAACTTGCCGAGCAAATGACAAAGTGGCAATTAGATGGTAGAGATGTCAGCTTACTTATTGGTGGTCCAGAAGGACTTTCACCTGCTTGCAAAGAGGTGGCCCACCAAAGCTGGTGTTTGTCTGCCCTAACCTTACCTCATCCTTTGGTTAGGGTTATTGTGGCAGAAAGCCTATACCGAGCTTGGAGCATCAATAACAATCATCCCTATCACAGAGAATAAATTCAGTCGCATGAATAACTAAGCTTATCGATAATGATTATCATGCAACTCTTTGTTTCATATTCATCAGCTGATACAGTGATCTTTTATCATCCATTCTTTCATTTGGTAACGACGGGGATAGCATAAGTGTCGCCAAAAAAGCGCATTACCATGCATGATCACGCCGCAGAGGCTGCGCTATTTAAACGCCGTGCATTATTTACTTTCATTTGCGTGTTATTGCTACTCTGTATACTATTTTCAAACCTTTATCAGCTTCAAATTGTCTCTTACAAAGACTATGAAACTCGTTCAAATGATAACCGTATCCGTGTGGTTCCGACCCCGCCTAGCCGAGGGTTAATTTATGACCGTAATGGCGTACTTTTAGCGGAAAATCAACCTTACTATTCTTTAGAGCTTATTCCCGAAAAAGTCAGTGATATCACGGCAACCTTAGATGAGCTTAATAGCCTGATTGGACTCTCAGATGATGAGCGCGAAAACATCACTGAAACCCTAAAGTTTCATCGTCGTTTTAAGCCGTTAACCATCAAAAACAAATTAACTGACGAACAAGTAGCCATATTTAGTGTTAATCAATTTAAATTCCCCGGTATTTATGTTGAAGCAGGCTTAAAACGTCACTATCCCTATAATGAGTTAATGACTCATGTGTTGGGTTATGTCGGCAAAATTAATAGCCGAAATAAGTCGCAGCTTGAAAAAAGCGACCAATGGAAAAACTATGCGGCAACTAAAGACATTGGTAAGATCGGCATTGAAAAATTTTATGAAAGTTTACTTCACGGCATGCCAGGTCACCTCGAAGAAGAGGTTAATAATCGTGGCAGGGTGATCCGCACGCTCAACGTCACCCCCCCGACACCGGGGCAAGATATCTATCTCACACTAGACCTCAAACTACAGCAAAAAGCCATGGAGTTGTTAGCCGGTCGTAAAGGGTCCATTGTTGCAATAGACCCTAGGAATGGCGATATTTTAGCCATGTTCTCAAGTCCATCATATGACCCTAACCCATTTGTACATGGCATTACCTCTAAAGATTATAATGGGCTATTAAATGATAAATCACGTCCATTAATTAATCGTTCAACTCAGGGACAATATTCCCCAGCATCAACCATCAAGCCGCATGTGGCGTTACTCGGTTTAGAAGAGAAAATCATTAACGAACGCACTCGAATTTGGGACCCTGGCTATTGGCAAATGCCAGGTGTGGAGCGCAAATGGGGGGATTGGAAAAAATGGGGTCATGGCTGGGTAGATACCTACCATGCCATTGTCGACTCCTGTGATGTTTTCTTTTATGAGCTCGTCTATAAGGTTGGCATTGATAGAATGGCTATCTTTATGGACCGTTTTGGCTTTGGCAGAAGTACTGGTATTGATATTTTCGAAGAATCAAATGGCGTTATGCCCTCTCGAGACTGGAAAAGAATGCGTTACAATCAACCTTGGTATAACGGTGATACTATTTCGGTCGGTATTGGCCAAGGATATTGGACCACAACACCATTACAGCTTGCTAATGCCGTCACGATCATGGCAAATAAAGGCAAGCGATTTACGCCTCATCTATTAAAGTCATTTAAAAATAGTACCGTTAAAATGGATTCGCCCATTGATGAACAGCCGCCAATTGAGCTTAAAGATCCGCATAATTGGGACATTATTAATGAGGCGATGCGCCAAACTGCCGATAAATCTCGCTTTACTGATGCGAGCTATACCGCCGCAATGAAAACCGGTACCGCACAGGTGTTTAGTGTTGGCGAAGATGAAAAATATAATGCCGACACCATCGCCGAACACTTGCGCGACAATGCATTGGTTGTTGCTTATGCACCTTATGAAAATCCTCGTATTGTTTTGGCAGTCGTACTTGAACATGCTGGCTGGGGGGGGTCTAACGCTGGGCCGGTCGCAAGAGCACTGCTCGATGAGTATATTTTACGAGACGAATGGGCGGCAAAACCGTGAATAATCATCCATATCAAAAATCATTTTGGCAGAAGATACACATAGATGTGCCATTACTCACCGGCCTGTTAATACTAATGGGGGTTGGTCTCTTTATTATCTATTCAGCCAGCGGTGAAGATCCTGCGATGATGGAACGCCAGCTGGTCCGTATAACATTGTCACTGGGGGTCATGTTTTGTTTTGCACAAATCAACCCTGAAATACTCAGACGTTGGGCATTGCCGATTTATATCGCTGGAATACTGTTGTTACTGGGCGTCGACTGGTTTGGCACCATTAATAAAGGCGCACAACGTTGGTTGAATCTTGGGTTTATGGAGTTTCAGCCATCGGAACTGATAAAACTGGCCTTCCCGATCACCATGGCATGGTACATCAGTAAGTTTCCGCTACCGCCGAAAAAGCGCTATCTGGCGGGTGGTGTCATTATTTTGCTGATCCCAACACTCTTAATCGCTAAACAACCTGATTTAGGGACGTCTATTTTAGTGGCGGCCTCTGGGGTGTTTGTGTTGTTTTTATCCGGTATGAGCTGGTTGATTGTTGGCGGATTTATTACCGCCATTTTAATCTTTTTACCTATCATGTGGTTTTTCTTGATGCACGATTATCAGCGCACTCGAGTATTAACCTTATTTAACCCTGAACAAGATCCTCTCGGCGCGGGTTATCATATTATCCAATCCAAAATTGCCATTGGTTCTGGTGGATTGTGGGGTAAAGGTTGGCTTGATGGGACTCAATCACAATTAGAGTTTTTACCAGAGCGCCACACTGACTTTATCTTTGCGGTAATAGGAGAAGAGTTTGGACTCATTGGCAGTTTACTCTTATTGGCAATGTATTTATTTGTGATTGCCAGGGGCCTTGTTATCGCGTCACGAGCACAGACCAGCTTTGCCCGCTTATTGGCGGGCAGTATCACCCTAACATTCTTCGTCTACGTTTTTGTCAACATAGGCATGGTATCAGGAATTTTACCCGTAGTAGGTGTTCCTTTACCACTGATAAGCTATGGGGGAACCTCGATGCTGACCTTAATGACAGGCTTTGGTATTCTAATGAGCATTCACACCCACAGACGATTTGTCGACCGATAGGATTAACCGCAACTATGACAAAAATAACCGTTCAAATCGCCAGCCTAGCATTACTTAGCAGCGTCATGTTCAATCTCAATGCTGCAACTGAAAATGATCCCCAAGCATTACAAAATGCATTTGTAAAAGAGCAGGTAAAAAAAGGCGCTAGCAAGGCTGAGGTGGAACAATTTTTATCCACTTCCACCTTCGACCAGAACATCATTGATGCCATGACTAAACCATGGGAAGCCAAGCCTTGGCACCAGTATTATCCTATTTTCTTGACCGACAAACGCCTAGAAAAAGGCTTAGCTTTTTGGCAAGAAAACCATGCTGTGATTAGCCAAGCTGCTGAAAAATTTAACGTCGACCCCCAAATTATTGTCGCCATAATTGGTATTGAAACCTTTTATGGTGGCTACATGGGTAATTATCGTGTGCAAGACGCGTTGTACACCTTGGGCTTTTATTACCCACCACGCGCCACGTTCTTTCGCAGTGAATATGCCAATTTAATGTCGTTGATTAAAGAAGAAAAACTCGATAATGACACCTTAAAAGGTTCATATGCTGGCGCGATGGGCTATGGACAATTCATTCCTTCAAGCTACCGTCATTACGCGGTCGACTTTGATGGCGACGGTCGACGTGATTTGTTAACCAGTAAAGCCGATGCTATTGGCAGTGTCGCAAATTATTTTCATCAACATGGATGGCAACAAGGCCAACCCGTGGCATTATTGTTAAACCACACATCTAGCACAGCCCCTAAAGCAAAAGTATGGACCAAAGAAAAACTGCATTACAAGGTATCAGATATTCTTAGCCCAACACTGAGCTTAGCCAATAACCAAGATTTGGATGCTTCTCAAAAAGCCTTATTAGTCAAATTAGACCAAGCAGAGAATGTAGAGTATTGGTTAGGACTGAAAAACTTTTATGTCATCACTCGATATAACAGAAGCCCATTATATGCAATGGCGGTATATCAATTTAGCCAACAACTTAACGCTCATTATTTATCAGTAAATCAAAATGGCCATTAATTACCGTTTCATTCTATTGATCATTTTAAGCAGTTTATTACTCATAAGTTGTTCGTCAAATGAGGGTAAAAAATCCTCTCCACAACAAAAAAGCCGCTATCAAATGGCTAATGACCGTTATCCAGATGACGCACCAGACGTAAGCTTGGTTAAAAATGCCCAGCCTAAATACGAACCTTATAGCAGGCAAGGCAATCGTGATTACACGGTTTTAGGCAAAAGTTACCAAGTACTCGACAGTGGAAAGGGATTCAAAGAACAAGGTCATGCCTCATGGTACGGCTCAAAGTTTCATGGTCATTTAACCTCAAATGGTGAAACTTATGATATGTATACTATGTCAGCAGCACATAAAAACTTGCCTTTACCCAGTTATGTCAAAGTGACCAATTTAGAAAACAATAAGCAAATCATCGTCCGTGTAAATGACCGTGGACCGTTTCATCATGGTCGAGTCATTGATCTTTCTTATGCGGCGGCTTATCACTTAGGTATGCTGGCAAGAGGCACGACAAAAGTAGCACTTGAAACCGTTTACATTCCCTCACCAGAAGAGCGAGCCATTAGCGATTTAAACGATGCCGACAATCACTTTATTCAAGTTGTGGCCTCCCAAGATAAATTACGCATCAATATGTTGGCAAAGCAATTAGAAACCAAATACGCGGTTACCTCACGCGTATCCTCCACAAAGGGTATTCACAGATTACAATTGGGTCCGATCCGACAAATTCACCTCACCAATAAGTTGCTCGATCGTTTGCAAGCTGATGGCTATCCGCAAAGCTTTATCGTACCGTAAGCCATAATACTGGCGATAAGAGTCTCATTAAGGTTCATTTATATCGGATGAATGAACCTTAATGCGAAATGATGGCCTACTAATGTATAATCAATAAAATTATACCAATTGATTTTTGTCTTTTCTTCGACTAAATAGAGACGTGCTAACTTCATGATAACTTCCAAAACTGCTCAATTAACAACTATGCTCTTTGCATCAGTTGTGTGTTTTTCTTCACTCGCAGCAACGCCACAACCAGATGCACGTCCAACGCCTAATCGCGTACCTATGGTGACACCTGATGCACCCAGTGTTGCAGCCAAAGCTTATGTGCTAATGGATTATAATTCTGGCAGAGTCATTGCAGAAGAAAATGCCTACGAAAGTTTAAATCCAGCAAGCCTTACCAAGATGATGACCAGTTATGTGATTGGTCATGAAATCCGTGTCGGTAATATTTCATTAGATGATGATGTCACCATTAGCAAAAATGCTTGGGCAAAGAATTTCCCTGATTCATCAAAAATGTTCATTGAAGTGGGTAAAACCGTCAAAGTACACGACTTGAATCGCGGTATTATCATTCAATCGGGGAATGATGCCTGTGTTGCGATGGCAGAGCATATTGCCGGAACAGAAGGTGCATTCGTTGATCTAATGAATTCATGGTCCAAGCAATTGGGCATGAAAGACAGTTACTTTGAAAACTCTCATGGCTTAGATTCTGAAAATCACAAAACAACAGCTTATGATATGGCTATTTTAGGCGCTGCGCTGATCCGTGATGTGCCTGATGAATATCGTGTTTATGCCGAAAAATCATTTACCTATAACGGAATTAAGCAATATAACCGTAATGGCTTATTATGGGATAAAAGCTTAAACGTAGATGGTATTAAGACGGGCCATACATCAGGTGCTGGCTACAACTTAGTATCATCAGGCACCAGCGAAGGCATGCGTCTTATCACAGTCGTGATGGGTACCGCGAGTGAGTCTGCACGTAAGGCTGAGAGTAAAAAACTACTCAACTATGGTTTCCGTTTCTTTGAAACCATCACACCTTACAAAGCTGGCGATACCTTTGTGACTCAAAAGATTTGGTATGGCGATAGAGAAACGGTTGATCTTGGTGTCATGACCAATACTCCGATTACCATTAGCCGTGGTCAGGCAAAAGATCTACAAGCTAACTTTGAATTAACCAAACCATTAACGGCCCCGCTGGCAAAAGGCGAAACCGTAGGGCGTGTGTTTTTCCAGCTTGATGGAAAAGACATTGCTCAGTTTCCGCTAGTGACATTGAATGAAGTCCAAGAAGGCGGCTGGTTTAGCAAATTAATGGATTACTTTAAGCAAATGTTCGCCAGTCTGTTTGAGTAATTAAATTGATGTAGATTATTTATTAATGAATCTATTAGTGAATCAACTAATTAAAGCCGCCTGATCAGCGGCTTTAATATTTCAGATCTATCAGGCTTGAATCGGGTATAATTATCACCATATAAGTAATACCAAAACAGAATCGAGTAAGCTAATGTTAAATACAACGTTTGACCAAGTAATGGAATTTCCTAATTCGTGCCCTTTCAAAGTGATTGGTGAAGCAGATGATACCTTAGCCGATCGTGTTGTTGCCGTGGCGCAACAACTTGCGCCAGATGATTATGTTCCAAGCGTTAAAGCATCGAGCAAAGGCAGTTACTATTCAGTGACCATTCGGATTACGGTAACCAGCAAAGCGCATATTGAAAAAGCGTATATGGATCTTGCCGCAATTGAAGGCGTAAAAAGAGTATTGTAAACGCCAAAAAGTCATCATTACCTATATACTTGAGTATAATACTCAACAATTAATCCATTCATTCGATGGATACACCCAATTTATCTGGGGGAGATGTTACCCTTGCAAACACTGCACATTCGCCACCTTGGCATGCAAGACTATGAATCAACATGGCATGCCATGCAGGACTATACTGACACTCGTGATAGCGACAGCCAAGATGAACTTTGGATTGTTGAGCACCAGCCAGTATTTACCCAGGGTCAAGCAGGTAAAAGCGAGCATATACTCAACCCTGGTAACATTCCGGTTATTCAAGTAGACCGAGGTGGTCAAGTCACTTATCACGGACCTGGACAACTAGTGGTTTATCCACTTATCGATATCAAACGTTATAAAATAGGCGTTCGTCAGTTAGTGAACAATATAGAGCAAAGTATTGTGGATATGCTGACTTATTACGATATCAATGCGTACGCAAAAGCAGACGCACCGGGTGTTTATGTAGCAGAACGAAAAGTGGCCTCTTTAGGATTACGCATTCGTAAAGGTTGCTCTTTTCATGGCTTAGCATTAAATGTCGACATGGATTTAGCCCCGTTCCAGCGCATCAACCCTTGCGGATATGCCGGTTTAGAAATGGTGCAATGTAAAGCATTGGGGGGTCCACAGACCGTGCTTGAAGCTGGCGATAAATTAATCCAAACCTTTAGCCAAATTATGGGCTATCAACAACTTTTACATCATCAAGGATTAGCAGAATAATGAATAGGCCTGAAAGATTACAGCCAGGTGTCAAATTACGTGATGCCGAAAAAGTCGCTCGAATTCCTGTAAAAGTAGTGCCATCAGAGCGCGAAACTATGCTGCGTAAGCCAGATTGGTTGAGAGTCAAATTACCCGTATCAAATCAACGCATTCTCGACATAAAAGCGGCATTACGTAAAAATGGATTACACTCAGTGTGTGAAGAAGCCTCTTGCCCTAACTTAGCAGAATGCTTTAACCACGGTACGGCAACCTTTATGATTTTAGGGGCGATTTGTACCCGTCGTTGCCCATTTTGTGATGTAGCCCATGGTCGCCCGCTCAAAGCCGATGCTAACGAGCCTAAAAAGCTAGCGCAAACCATTCAAGACATGAAGCTGAAATATGTGGTGATTACCTCTGTAGATCGTGATGATTTACGTGATGGTGGCGCGCAACATTTCGCTGATTGTATTCGCGAAATTCGTTTGTTAAACCCTGAAATCAAGATTGAAACTCTGGTTCCTGATTTCCGAGGCCGTATTGATGCTGCTTTAGATATTTTAGCGACAGAGCCACCTGATGTCTTTAATCACAATTTAGAAACGGCTCCAGCGCATTATCGTAAAGCGCGTCCAGGCGCTAACTATCAGTGGTCATTAGATCTGCTTAAGCGCTTTAAAGAACGTCATCCAACTATTCCGACAAAGTCTGGTTTAATGATGGGTCTAGGCGAAACAAACGAAGAGATTGCCCAAGTATTACGTGATTTACGTGCCCATAACGTTGAAATGTTGACCCTTGGTCAATATTTACAACCGTCTAAATTCCACCTGCCCGTTGAACGTTATGTTCCACCAGCGGAATTTGATCAATTGAAAATACTAGCCGATGAGCTTGGTTTTACCCATGCAGCCTGCGGCCCATTGGTTCGTTCAAGCTACCATGCTGATTTACAAGCACAGGGTAAAGAAGTGAAGTAACCTTTTCCTTGAATAAAAAAACAGCGCTAAATTAGCGCTGTTTTTTTTCAATGAGTTCGAAACAAGCCTGATGCTTTACTCAAAAATCAATCCAATGATAAATCCATTAAAATTGCGTCTTCATAGCCATCATGGGTAGGGTAATAATTTTTACGCCGTCCAGCCTCAATAAAACCAACTTTATCATATAAGTATTTTGCTGCCTTATTTGACTGGCGTACTTCCAACATCAACACCACGGCGCCGGCATTTTTTGCATCATCAATGAGCTGCTGCATTAATGCCGCCCCCAAACCTGAACCTTGTTTTTCAGGTGCCACACAAATATCAAGTAAGGTCGCCTCATCAATAATCTGCTGTACTATCGCAAAACCACACAAATCATCTTGGCGCTTAATGCCCACTACTCGATATAAAGGCCCAAAACACTCTTTTAAGCTCATTTCAGACCAAGGATGTGTATGCGCTAGCTTTTCAATCTTCGCCATTACAACAGCATGCTCAACCCTAAGAGGCACAATTACCTCAGCATCAATGTTGTTCATTGGGCTCGCCTTTGCTCAATGGTTGAGTTTTATCTAAATACTGGGATATTTGCTGCCACAGTTGACGTTTTTCGTCTGCCTGAGCATGGAGTTCTGTTAATGGGGCGCTTACAATCCAAGCGACACGGGGACGGGTTTTTATCTTACGCATATCCCATATCACCTGTGGCCCTTTGACCATTTCACAATCAAATTCACACTGATCAATTTCAACGTCCAATAAACCGAGTACATCATTAATGAATGTTTGATCAGACAAATCGGCATCAAGATCATGTAACACTAAGTAAGGCTTTAACGGTTTATCGGCACTAAGCCAGCGAGTAATATTCATCGCATCTAAATAAGCAAATTTATCCATCGGACTCTCAAAACAAGGATACTGTGTTAAGCATAACAGCTAAGTAAACGAGGTTGTATGGTAATTTAACATCAAGCTTTGTTGGTATACGGTTTAATTAATAGCAATCAAATTCAGGTTGGTATTAGCATAAAACCGCACGTAAAAACCTCTCTCAGCACTCAGGTTGCTTCTATGTTGGCCCATAGATGAGTCGCAAGTTGAATCGAAAATACACGACTCTCGTGCTACGTCTGTTAGTCTTGGCATCGCTACCGAGTTTTCAAGCACCTCAAACACACCTATAAATCGATTGAATAATATCAATACCTTTGGCTTCACACTGATCTAAACGTGATAAATAGCTTATGTCTTGTCAGTCTCTTGGGGTAACCATTGGCCTTGGTAATAACGTTCTATCAAGCCTTCATCTGACCAGCGCAGCAGATACAACCATTGGTTATCTATCAGCCAACGAACATTGTCATGTTTTGCGGTGATTTGTTCGATAGGTTGCCGCGGTGCGGCTAAATAAACCGCTAAACGCTGTGGCTGGTGCATCCATTTTTCACCATCATGCAACGACTGCATCGACAAGCCAATGCGTAAATCGCCCCCATTACCTTCAAACACCCCAATATGACCTGCTACTGCGTTATGTAATAACTTATTGCCACAACCATATTTCAAATTATCGCTGACCGATGCGTTATATTGCATATTAATCCAATTGGTTACGACCATGGGCGCCGTCATAATTAATTCTAATACCGCAAAGCCATCATCATTTTGCCACTGATAGTCATGTAAAAAACTACGACCTTGTAGATTGATATTTCTGGTCCAACACCGAGGTGCAACAATAAAGGCGGCATTGTTTGCCAGTCCCCACTCGGGACGCACTTGAGACCAGTCATGACTGCGTTGAGTATAAAATCGGTCCAGCACAGCTGCACTGCTGTTAGCCAAACTCGGGGCGATTTGCACGATACGTTCTCGTTGTGCTGTTTCGGTAGCCGCTTGTAGCCATGACGCGACGGTCTGATCGAGTTTGGTATCAAAACAATCAATATGATCCGTGGTGGTGTTATGCAGTGCAGCCACAAACCGTGTCGCCGCGGGGATCGTAATACCTAATTCTGTCAATACCTTACGTACCTCTTGATCATTGAGCAATTGGGCTAAAACACGCACATTCACTTCACCAGATTGCCCACCACAGGCACCACAATCTAAACCTGCTGCATGCAAATTGTTGCTTGTATGGCTGCCATGCCCAACCAGCAGCACGGTAGCGGCAAACTGGTCTAGTCCCATCGCATGTAGAATGCCTTTTGCCAGTTCGGCTTTATCGGTTACTGATAGTACCTGAGCATTTTTTCGCAGCAGCCAGCTTTTTTGATGGGTCAGCGCATTAACAGGATGATCAGTTTGTGTAGCAAAAAATGACCTTTTTAGCATCTTAAAGGCATAAAGCCATCCCATGGATTCCACCATAGAAAATGCCGAAGGGGCAGCTTGTGACCATGTTTGCCACCGCGCCTTTATATTGAGCGTATCGACTTGCGTTTGGGTATCACGCCATTCAGACACTTGTATAACCGGCTTTAACAATCCCGGTAACTGAGGTCGAGACAGTTCACTATCGTGCGGTTGATACTCTAAAGGTAAACCAAAGAAACCGGCAAACCCTATTGTTTGAATGTCATCACTTTGATTTTCTAACGCTCGACGTATCACCTCTGAACGCACATCAATGCAAAATGCCGCTTGTAGCCTTGATGTTGTCATCAGCTGTTTTTTAGCATTGATTAACTGAGTGTTAAGCCAAGCTTGATAACTCAACTCAGCGGCCTTTGCCCACACCCAAAGGGGTTTCTGTACTTGCTCATGTTGCTCAACTAAAAGCGCTAATTGGTCTTTTTCACCTAACCAAAGTGCAACTAATTGAGCGAAACTATCTGTTTGTTGTGCCTTTAAATAGCGCCAAATGACCAATTCCCAAGCCATACGGATCGCGAGTAGTTGCAACATTTCATCGCAGGGTTTTGCATGTAAGTCACCTTGCCAGCGCAAATAAGCAACCCAAGACGCCCAACCATTAATATCGAGTAGCAATGCATGGGCATAATCTTCTATCACAGTGTCATCAACACCCAGTTCATCAACCGCCTCAGCGAGCAAAGTCTCAGCATCTGGTGGCAATTGCTGAAAATACTGCTGCAAACCGGGTTCATCCATAATAATACTGATCCCTCGGTCACGACGTGTCATATCGAGCCAGTGACGATATAAATCTGCCGGAGCTGAAATATCGCTAGCAGGAAAAATAGGGCGCAATTGTTGATAGTATGCAGCGCAAAACTGACTAATTTGATGAATAATTTCATCACGCCATGCCATCTTGTGCTGGTCACGTTGGTTATCCAATAAATCGGCAATATTATGCCAGTGAGCAAGATCATCTTCTTGGTTAAGAAAGATCGCGAGTTGCTCGACGGACATCGCGATGCCTTGTTGCTCAGCCGCTAATTGCAACGCATCTTGGCTGATTTCGCCTTGTGCATATAAATGGCGATAATGAGCTTTTGGCATTAAACACTCAACCCGATCAAGTGCAGAGACTCGCGCTGAGACCTGTTCGATTGGCTGGTCACGCATTTGCCAAAAGGGATTAACGGCAATCATTTGATCGAGCGGCCATGTGGGTGCTATTTTCTGACCCGCAGAGGTCAATAGTGCCTTTTGGGTTTCAGTCAGCTGCCCCACCGAGGTTGATTTAATCGCGACATTCATGCTTATAACTCCTCAATTTTAGTGGCTTTGGTGCTGTCTAAAACCTTAATGTTGGTGCGCACAGGCAACCGCACAGGCCACACTTTTAACGTCAGTCGTGTCAGCCACTCATCTAAATATAAACCGGCAAACAAATCGATATACAAGTGCTGCAGTGCCGGTTTATGTAGCTGATATCGCAGCATCCAACTCAGAACAAACAAGCTGACAAATAACAGTATCGCGACAATATCAACCGCACTAAAAGCCTCAACCTGCAATGCTGGCGAGGTGGTAATAATTTCGCCAAACACCCACTTAAACCCGCTGTAACTGAGCACCAATAAGATGGTTAATAGCAAGACGGGCATAATGCTGCTGCGTAAACGCTCACTATGACGTTGGGCAATTAACATCGTCAGGGCCAAAACTAACAACAGCCAAACACTCCATACACCTTGATAGTCCAATGCCATTACTGCCACCGATACAATGAGGGTAGAAAAGACTGCTGCCACTATCCAATCTATCAGGTTAGGATTGGCCGCTGGCGCAAGACGACGTTGCATGTCTTGATACACTGCGCTCCCAGAGTTCAAAAATGCATACGCTTTATAGACTGAATGAGTGAGTAAATGCACTAATGCTAATTCAAATAAACCCAATGCACATTCAACTAACATCAAGCCCATTTGCGCACTCGTTGACCAAGCTAAGCGTACCTTTACACTAATTCGAGTGGCCATGATCAATGCGGCGATAACCGTGGTGAATCCAGCAACAATAATCACTAACCACTGGGCAACGGCAGATTGAATAAACAAAGGGCCAAATAAAATCAGCAAAAATCCACCTAAGTTAATGACCCCAGCGTGCAGTAATGCACTGACAGGTGTTGGCGCTTCTACAACCTGCATTAACCAGCCGTGAACGGGTAATTGCGCGCATTTAATCAAGGCCGTTACCGCGATGAGTACTGCAGCAATATGATCAACGGTGGTAAGTTGCACACTATTGTCTATAGCAACGGCATTAAAGTGAGCCACTAAGTCACTTATCAATAACGTACCATGCTGCTGATACAACAAAATAATCGCAGCCATTAACGACATTTCTGCGGTTCGTGCTAATAAGAATTTTTTATGGGCAGCAAGCGCTGCACGAGGACGTTCAGGATAAAAAGTTAACAGCTTATGCAAAGCTAAGCTAATCGATACCCAACCCAACCAGAACAATAGCAAGTGGTTGCTAATAACCACCAACGAAACAGCGGCAAGGGTATTAAGTAGCCAGTGCCAATAAGTACCGCCACGGGGTTCGCCCGCCATGTAATTGCGAGAAAATGCAATTAAGATGACACTCATAAATACCACCAGCCCCATCATCACTAAGCTTAGCTTTGATTGGCTAATGTATTGCGCATCAGCGTCTAGACTAGGTAAGCCCAGTATCGCAGCTAATGCAGCCATAAAGAGCAACACAATAAGGCCACTTACGTTAACTAACCATGTCGCTTTATTTTTTAAACTAGCACGACCACTCCACCCGCTAGCAAAAATTAACGTGATTGGAATACTTAACAAAAAAACGGATGATAACGCTATATTCATAAACAGCCTCTTCTTTTAGTCGTAAGAGTATGTCAGAGCTATATCTTTAATAAAAACATATATAAACTAATAAAACGTTCTGTTTTGGTTAACTATTAATGAGCCGTCTTAATTATCATCATCTTTACTATTTTTGGCGCGTAGCGGTTGTGGGTAACCTGACCCACGTCGCCAAAGACCTGCATATTTCACAGTCCGCATTGTCGGCCCAAATTAAGCAATTTGAACACAACATGAATGTTAACTTGTTTGAGCGAAGAGGTCGGCGCCTGATCCTAACCGCTCATGGCCATCGTGTGTTGGCATATGCTAACGATATATTTAGCAAAGGCGAAGAGCTTGAGTCATTTTTACGTAAAGGCAGCATCAGTGAAAAGCAGCATTTATCTATCGGAGTATTAACCACGTTATCACGAAATTTTGTAGAGAGTTTTATCAGCCCGTTACTTGCTAATGCGGATGTGAGTTTTTCTTTAACAGCTAAAGGAATGAGTAATCTCTTAAACGGACTCGCTAATCATGAACTTGATTTGGTGCTAACCAATCGACCGATCAGTGTCGATAAAAAAGATCCATTATGGCAAACCCAACTAGTCTCCCGTCAGCCCCTGGCGATTGTTGGCCCAAAAGGCAAGGTGATTAACGACAGTTTTCCTAATGGTTATCAGGACATGCGTTGGGTATTGCCCGGTAAGAACAGTGAAATTAGGGCTGCATTTAACTCCTTTTGTGCAACCTGGCAATATCAACCAGATGTGCAAGCAGAAGCCGATGACATGGCAATGCTTCGCCTTTTAGCCCGAGACAGTGGCGCATTGGTAGTGCTACCGCCTGTCGTCGTTAAAGATGAAATTGAACAGGGTATTTTAGAAGTGTATCAACGCTTACCCAATGTGTACGAGAATTTCTATGCCATTACGACCCAACGAAAGTTTGTCCCAGAGGTGTTATTAGCACTGTTAAAACAACATATAGACACTGAAGTCAGCAATTAACGGATAGCAATACAAACGCCCGGTATATGACGACCACCGCGGCCAATAAGATTGCCATCAAGCATTGATAAATGACGATCGTCAATCCAGCGCACCTAACGATATTGGCACGCTTACTTAACTTTATCGGCAAACATAACATCCGTTTAGGCGCTGGCGCTTAACTAACATTTTGTTGGCTCGTAGCCCTTGGCTCATAGTCGATAGTCGATAGTCGATAGTCGATAGTCGATAGTCGATAGTCGATAGTGATAAGGTCATCCCCGTGGGCTAATGATGCAACTTTTTATGCAATATTCCGTATTTGTGCGTTTTGGTTGATGGTCGAGGATAGATGTCATCATCTGGTATTGTTAACGTTACATCCCCCTGTTGAATTGAATTATCATGGTTGTGGATCCGCCATAAAATGAGATAGTCAGCGGGAGCAAGTTTGGGGATCTCAAAAGAAAATGCCTTATGTTCACCCTTAGGGACTTGAACACCTAAGTTAATCAGGTAACCGTCGTTATCCTTAATAGTCATTGACGTTAAGATAACGGCCTCATCGAATGAAATCTTCATTATACTCGCAGGAGCCATAATGAACTCTACGGCTACACTACGATCAGTTACGGTGCGATCATTTGGGCTTAGCTCATTGGCAGAAACGCGGTTAGTGGCCAACATCGTCAATAAAAATAGTCCGAAACAGTTATAAAATGTCATTTGTAACGCCTTATCATTTAGCTAAATAATGATAATCAGACTGTAAAACCCGTTGCATACTAGCTTCGAAATTCCAACAGGCTACGGCAGTAGCCTCTAACTCATATAACAACTGACTGTCTGCTAACATAAAGTACCGCTATGTACGATTGGCGTGATCCAGTAACGACAAGGATTGTTTTTACACACAACAGCGAGGGCGCTCAATAATGCCTGTTGCTGCTCAAGCGGATGCATAATTTCAAATTTACAAAACTCCCGGTAACCTTCAACTTGCTCCTTAATATTAAAGTGGCTGTGCTCGCGACTAAAACCACAGATATTACCTAGGCTAAAACCTGACAAGAAATCAAGCTCAATTAAGGTATCGACGATATCATCCTTGATATCATTTTGGGCGATCAGCACTAACAGTTGCTCGGTGATCATCGACGTTTCTCCAGCCAGTAATAAAGGATGGGCAATAAATAAAGTGTTGTGATGGTTGATGTTAACAAACCACCTATGACCACAATGGCTAAAGGTTTTTGGATTTCAGCACCCGGTCCAGAAGCAAATACCAGCGGCATTAACCCAAACATCGCTGTGGTGGCCGTCATCAAGATTGGCCGTAAACGCCTGGCAGCGCCCTGCTCTACTCGTGCCAATAAACCACTGAATAGATGTTTGGTCTGCTCATAATAACTCACCATCACCACGCCATTGAGTACCGCCACGCCAAGCAGTGCAATAAAACCGACAGATGCTGGTACAGATAGATATTCACCGGAAAAATATAAGCTCACAATACCGCCCATCATGGCAAACGGCACGTTAGCGAGGATCAAACCGGCTTTAGCCAGTGAGCCAAAAGTGGTGAACAAGATTAGCGTAATTAATGCAATCGCTATTGGGATAACCAGCAGTAAATTATTGGTCGCACGTTGTTGGTTTTCAAACTCGCCACCAAAGCTGACACTGTATCCGCTAGGAAACTTGATCTCGGCGGTAATTTTAGCGTTGAGCTCTTCTACAAAACTGACGATATCGCGTCCCTGCACGTTAGTAGTGATAACCGAGAAACGATCGCCTTGCTCTCGTTCAATTAAAATCGGTCCTTCTTTGTAGCTTAACTTGGCCACATCGGTAATGCGCTTCAGTGAATGATCCGGCATCACCAGCAACTGATTTTGCAGTTCATGAATGCTACTTAAGCCACTTTGATTATTGGCTATCAATACTGGCGTGCGCTTCTTACCTTGTAGCACTTCGGTGACAACCACCCCTTCGAGTTGACTCTTGAGGTAACGAGCAAACTCCATGGTACTCATGCCAAAACCGCGAGCCAATTCGTTATCTAAGGTTAAATTGATAAAAGGACTGCCTTCAATCATCGACATTTTGACATCAATACTGCCGCTCGTGGCACTGACCAACTGCTCTATCTGAGCGGTTAATTGCCCAAGAGTATCAATATCGGTGCCAAATACCTTAATGGCCACATCACCAATACTGCCGGTAAGCATTTCCGAGACGCGCATCTGGATAGGCTGGGTAAAGTTAAAATTCACCCCAGGAAAATTAAGCAGCTCGCTGCGAATCGCCTCAATTAATTGCTCTTTATGATCAAATCGCCATTCATCCCGTGGAGCAAGCTCCAGAAATACATCGGTCTCATTAAGGCCCATAGGATCTAAACCAATTTCATCGGCTCCGGTGCGAGCAACCATCTGCTTAATCTCAGGAACTGCAGCAAGCAAGGTCTGCTGAATTTGCTTATCAATCGCAATAGAGGCCTCAAGCGAGATAGAAGGCGATTTTTCTAGCTGTAAAATGATGTCACCTTCATCTAAGGTGGGCATAAAGGTTTTACCCACTAAGCTAAACAAGCCTAAGCTGACAATGAGTAAGACGAACGCGATGATTATAAAAGGCTTTTTATGATTAAAGGTACTTTTAAGGCTGCTGAGGTAGGCGGCTTTGAGTTTTTCAATGGCCTTGGGTTCTTGGGCGGCCTTTTCATTAACAAGATAAGAGGCAACTACCGGAATGACGGTGAGCGATAACACCAATGCCGACAACATGGCGAACACGATTGTCACCGCAACAGGAGTAAACAATTTGCCCTCAAGCCCTGTTAACGTCAGTAACGGCGAGAACACTATCATTACAATCACAGTGCCAGACACCACAGGAATGGCGACATCTTTAGTGGCACGATAAATAAGATGTAAGCGCGGTAAACGTTGCTTAGTCGCAATCAGGTTGACCATGTTTTCAACCACCACCACTGAAGAATCAACCAACATACCAATGGCAATCACTAATCCCCCCAAGCTCATCAGATTGGCAGAAAGATTGAATAGATCCATCATCAAAAAAGTCATCAATGCAGCGAGAGGCAAAGACAATGACACCACCAAAGCGGCGCGGACATTACCTAAAAACAGAGCCAATAGCACAATGACTAACAGCACAGCTTCAAACAATGCACTTGAAATAGTATTGATGGCGGTATTAATTAGATTAGCGCGATCATAAAAGGTATTAATCACACTGCCTTCAGGTAACGTTACGCTTATCTGTTCAAGCTTGTCTTTAATGCTGCTGACCACTTGGGCAGTATTGGCATCTTTAAGGGCAATAATTAATGCCTCAGCAGCCTCTTCACCGTCTTTGGTCACGGCGCCATAACGAGCCAGATGGCCAATTTGAATGTCAGCCAAGTCCCTAAGGCGATACACCTTGGCGTCATCGGCCTTAATCACCAATTGCTTAAGTTCATCAATATCATCAATGCGCCCTTCAGCGCGGACGATAATAGTATCGGTGCCAATAGTGAGCTTGCCGGCGCCTTCATTATGGTTATTATCAATAATCGCTTGTTGTAATGAGGCAAAACTCACCCCGGCGGCGGCCATCGCTGAAGGATTGGGATTAATGCTAAAGCTCTTAGCATAACCGCCCAAAATATTGACATCGGCGACCCCAGCAACGGTGCGCAGCAGTGGGCGAACTTCCCATTCCAGTAACTGCCTGCGTTCCATTAAAGATAAATTAGGGTTTTCCAGAGTGAACATAAAAATCTCACTCAATGGCGTACTCATAGGTGCAACACCACCCGATACGCCCTCTGGAAAACTGTCCCACACCGCGGCTAGTCGCTCGCTCACCTGCTGTCTTGCCCAATAGATATCAGTCCCTTCGATAAAATCCAAGGTAATGTCGCTGATGGCGTACTTGGTCGTTGAGCGTAAAATAGCCTGATTCGGTATACCTAATAACTCAGTTTCGATAGGCACGGTAATTTGAGCTTCAATTTCTTCAGGGGTCATGCCCGGTGCTTTTAGGATGATTTTCACTTGGGTCGGTGAAATATCAGGAAACGCATCCAGCGGAATAAAAAACCAAGCGCGAGCGCCAGCTAACATTAATATCAGCGCCACAATAAGCACGAACAGGCGCTGAGTGAGCGAAAAACGGATCACGGAAGCGAGCATATTATTCGCCTCCTAAGCCAAGTAATATTCCTTTAACAGCAGCAACAGATTGAGATAACACTTGTATTTGGCTTAAGTCTTGATCACTAGCAACAATATATTCATCAGGGGTAGAGCCTAAAATATCGATACTGAGCGCGGACAATGTTTGCGTTGTTTGTATAAAGATTTGGCTCTCTTGTTGCCAACTAAATACGCTATTTTTGGGTAACAGATACACGGCTTTTTGATACTCAGGTATCGCGGTGATTTGCTGCCCTAACAGTAGGTTACACTCTTGAGGTACCGGCATTGACCATGCAGTTAAAAACACACCATCCGCAATGGCCGATACTTCATCTATCGCAATATGACACTGATTAATGTTAACCGCCGATAATGAGGTTGATTGACTCATGGGCACATTCACCTTAACCCTAATACTGTCGGTGGGTACCAGCGAAAATAACTGGGCGCCGGCGGTATAAGGGCTATTGAGATGATTAAGATTGACTATGCCTGCAACGGGTGCCATCACCACTAACGATTCTGTATCAGCATCGATGCTTTGCACCATCTCCATAAAATGTTGCATATGCTCGTATTCAAGGTGAGTACTGAAATAGTCTTGACTGATCTCGCGCCACTTATCCGTGCTAATACTGCCATTGTTTAATAGCGGCTTGTTGCGGTCATAACGCTGTTTAGCAAGTTGATAAAGACTTTTAGCCGCCTCTATTTGAGCCAGAAAATGAAACACTTCAGGCCCGGTCAATCTTACAATCGCCCGGCCTTTGGTGACAATTTGCCCCTGGCCCACTAAAAACGTCACTTGTTGGATATTTTCAGGTGTACTGACCCAATAATCATTACCGGGTAAGCGCTCTATTTGTGCTGGCAGAGAGCTACCTTCATAACTGGCCACTTTTCGAGGCTGAATATAGCTCAGTTCTAAGCTACCCAATTCGGCAAGTGATATCGACTCCGCGGACGCGAAACTGGCTGAGAAACAGATTGATATACATAAAAAGCTGGCACCAAACTTGGCCATCATAATGAAATTCCTAAGGCTTGCAGTTGCTGAGAGTGAAGTTGTTGCTGAGAGACTTGGTTAAGCGCTAATTGCGATTCGGTATCAAGCGCATCCATATAGCGGCGCAGCCAGATTTCATAGCCAATTTGATTTTGATCTTTCACTTTTGCTAAATGTTCAGTAATGGTTCGGCTTAGCGTCAGCCCGCGCTGCAACAACTGCTGCTGTTGGCGGAGACTTTGCTGTTGCATTGCAAGCTTTTCTGTTTGAGTTTTTAATTCAAGGTAGATGCGTTCACTGTTTAGACTTTGTTCTTGATGGTCTTTTTGCCAAATGGACAGCTCACTTTGTGATAACGCCGAGCCAAAGCCCAGTGGCACGCTAATTCCGAGCCCTAAATGTTGGTCATTAAATTGATCGCCAGCGGTTTCTTTTGCGGTCAATGACAGTGTCCAGGGATCTTGCTCTCCTGCTTGCTGACTTTTAATCATTAACAACTGTTGTTGCTGTTGCAAAGATTGCAATTGCCACAATGGATGCTGCATTAACGCCACGTGAATCGCATCAAAGTTATTGGTTTCAAGTTGAGAGATTTCATGGCCGTCTTCTTCTATTTTCTGGGGCATTTCGTTAAGGCCAGTTAACGAACGAAAAAGAGAAAGCGCCTCAGCTTGTTGCTGCTTAAGATCAATCTGGGCTAAATCAATATCAACGCGCTCACGCTCGAGCAGTAATAAATTCACCACAGGTAACTCTCCAACATCGGAAAGTTGCTTTTGCTGAGCATATAATTTTTCGAGTAAACTGGCTTTACGATTCAGCTGACTAAGCTTGACCGATGCAATGCGATGGTCCCACATGCTTTGTCTGAGCAATCCAGATAAGTACAATTTTTGTAACGCTACTTGTTGGCCTTGCAAAGCTTGCGTCAACTGTCTTAGCTGTTTATCGCTGCTGTGCAAACTCAATGATTTCATCGGTAGATTGAGCGATACCTCTTGCTCGTAAATGTTATTATTATCAAGGTCGCTAAGGTAACTTAAACTAATAATGGGTAAGCCTGACAACCAAGTCGAACTGCTCAACTCTACACCACGACCATCATTGAGTGGCGTGCCATTGAGTTGTGTCGCTTTTAACCTAGCTTGGCTTATTTGCACAAGTTGTGGCAGTTCATTGCTAAAAGCGACATGGCTAAAAATACCGCTAGCTAAAGTAATTAAAAGACATATTTTGAAACTAAACTTAACCGCAGACATAAGTAATTTCTTTTACCCCAAATGTATACAGATTGTAACGGTTACCCCCTAGAATACATGGGGAATATGTATCATAATGATGGGTATAGTACATATGTACCATAAATTAGATAACTGATTTTATTGAATTAAATTAATAAGCATCATTTTTAGTTAATTTGTATTACTTATTCGTTTCAGGATCTCTGCCATGAAAAAAGATGTAGCCATTATTGTATTATTACTGCTGATAACGCTGTTTAAGCTGTTTGACATCATCGCTGACTTGCAGCTCGAGATCCCTGCTTGGCATATAGCGCAAGAGAGTATTTTGGTATTGCTTACCATAGTGGGGAGTATCTATTTAGGTTACGACCTCATACGCAGTTCTCGCCAAGTAAAAGCGCTGGGGTTCAAACTCGCAAACGCTGACAAACAGATCAATAACATGTCGAGCAAAATGCGCGCAGCCAGACAAGAATATAGTCAAACGATTGCCATTCAATTTGATACTTGGGGTTTTACAAAAAGTGAGCAGCAGGTTGCCCTTTTATTGTTAAAAGGGCTCAGTTTTAAAGAGATTGCCGAAGTGCGACTAACAAAAGAAAAAACGGTTCGTCAACAAGCCTCAACGATTTATAGTAAAGCTGAAGTCGATGGCCGCCACACTTTCAGTGCTTGGTTTATGGAAGATTTTATTCAAGACTAAAGACTTAAGATCTGGACTCGGTGTAAGACGTAACGTCTACCTGTGTGCTCACTGCTACATTTTATTATTGGCTCAACGGATAACGTAGACATAGCGATAGATCAGTTTTTACTGAGAAAGAGAAAGAGAAAGCGGGATTCCCAGAGACTGTCATTTTTCAACGAATGTGTCTAGTATTCCTAGGCCTTACCAGTCTGTAGGTGTTAATTAAACGTCAAATTCTCCCCCCCATCATTTGAGCTTAAAAATTGGCATTTTCACCCACATTCTCACCGACATAGTAAGCAATGATTTTCTTTCTCTGTTTATCAAGACGTAATAGCCCCAATCCATAATCGGTTGTGCGGTCATTATTGGACACTAAGGTCATATTTTCAGTGCCGATGGTTTGAACTCTTTGATAATATTTTCAGGAATACCACATAATCCAAGACCCCCCGTAATGATGGTTATACCAACTTAACGTACTGCTAATGCTGCGGCGTAGCTGTCAACGACCTTATTAAATCCACACATAAAGCGCTCTATTTTGAAGATTAACCAGCAAATCGTACTAATTAACCACAAGGTTGGTTAAGCGGTCTGATAAGTAAGCCAAAATCAAAATAGTTGACCTATTCCATATCAAACTTGTTATTTGTTTTACTAGCAAGGCGCATTGGCGTGTCAATAACAAGCCTATTGCAAGTTAATGCAACACAGTTAGCGGGATAAAAGACTGTTTGATGACCCTTTTATTATCCCGATCTGAGATTAATAACAATTACCGAAAAATGTAACCGTTCCTATGGTACTAAGGTGCCAAATAAATAGTCCTGTAATTGCTTTACTCTGAGGTACTAAATCTGAAAGTACTAAACCTGAAAGTACTAAACCTGAGAGTACTAAACCGGATTGTAGTGAATACAATTTCGCTATGAAACATTAACTGTGGGTGATCACATATGCTGTCATTGCCGCTATAGAATTGAGGAACGGATACTATGTCGACGTTACAAACAGGACTAAAAGGGAAAGTGGCGCTTATTACTGGCTCAACTAGCGGTATTGGTCTGGCGACTGCCCACGTGCTTGCAGAGCAGGGTTGTCATATCGTGTTACATGGGCTGATGGACCAAGATGATGGACTCTCTTTAGCCTCTGAATTTGCAGCTCAGTACCAAATAAACACTTTTTTTAGCAATGCGGACTTAAGAGATGCTAACTGCATACATGAGTTTATCAATAATGCGGTTAATGCCTTAGGGAGTATCGATATTTTGGTCAACAATGCTGGAATTCAACATACACAAGATGTCACTAATTTTCCGATAGAAAAATGGAATGACATCATCGCGATTAACTTATCCTCCGCTTTTCATACCATTCAAAAAGTCGTGCCTTTAATGGCTAAAAAAAAGTGGGGACGGATCATCAATATTGCCTCAGTCCATGGTTTAGTCGCCTCAGCGAATAAAGTGGCCTATTGCGCAGCAAAGCATGGGATTATTGGATTAACAAAAGTGGTCGCGATTGAATGTGCAGAGCAAGGTATTACCGTTAACGCAATTTGTCCTGGATGGGTTGATACGCCGCTTATCAGTAAGCAAATTGACACCATCGCAACGGATAAAAGCTTGAGTTATGAAGATGCAAAATACCAGCTGGTGACCTCCAAGCAGCCATTACCAGAAATGTTAATCCCCAGAGAAATAGGTGAGTTCGTGTTATTCCTTTGTGGCAATGCAGCAAGAGGCATTACAGGTTCAGCACTTCCGATGGACGGCGCTTGGACGGCACAATAAGCTTAGCTAACCTTATGTTTAAACGTTAGTATTTAGCAAAAAATTCAACCCGTATTCGCTGTGTGCGAATACGGGTTGTTTTATTTGCCGAGACACAGACCTTGCCAATCGATGTACTAGCCAAGATGATAGTGTTGCTTAAAATATGAGTTAGGCCTTGGCCATAAACTCAGCGATGCGCTGATAGGTTGTCATGCACTCTTGTTTAACCAAATCGTGCAGTAACATATAGGCATGGATCATGCCGTCAAACGAATAATGCTCAACATCCACACCTGCCGCGCTCAGAGCCTTCGCATAGGCTATGCCCTCATCTCTGAGCGGATCACAACCTGCAGTAAAAATGAGTGTCTTAGGTAAGTTAGCGTTAATGGTGCCAAGTAAAGGTGAAGCCTGTTTGATTTGATCAGAGCGTTGATCGGACTGCTTGAAATACTGCTCAAAATACCATTTGATGCGGCTAGTCTCGAGTAAAAATCCACAGCCATTACTATCAAGTGATGGGCTAGTTAATGTGTAATCGACACTGGGGTAAATCAGAATTTGTTGGTCTATATGAATCCGTTTATCGGTTAAGCTTTTCATGCTTAAACTGGTGCAAATAGCACCACCCGCACTGTCACCAATAATGGTGACTGAGTCTTGATGGTTAACATCATTGAGTAACTGCGCGTAATGTATTAATGCATATTCACAATCTTCAACCCCAGCAGGATAAGGATATTCAGGTGCAAGTCGATACTCGACAGATATCACCACGCACTGCGCAATACTGGCAAGGTGACGGCAAATAGGATCGTACAGCGCCACACTGCCACACATATGGCCACCACCATGAAAATGCACTAACACAGGCAAAGGCAGCTCTGGTGCAGGACTATAAACTCTAACCGGAATGGTACGATCGGTTAACGTAAGCGCTTCGTCGGCAATATAGCTCACCGATGGCGAGTCACTCATTAACGCGCCAAGTTTGTTTAAGTTTTCACGTAATATTGTCGGCGTAAATTGCACATTATTTTGCTTAGCCAAGGCGATATTACTGTTCGCTAAGGCTAGAAAATCAGTGAGTTTGGGGGATACTATTCCTCGCATAATATTAACTCCTTTGGTTTTCCGGTTTCTGGTAGAAAATAACTGCCTACAAACACAGTGCCACTGAGTAAGGTGATCATCACAAATGAGCTAAAATAGCTACCATCGCTTAAATCAACAAGCTTACCAAATACCCACAACACGATAGTAGAAACAAGATAACTGATTGACCAAAATAGGCTAAAAACCACAGTAATTTTTTGGCCTGTCATCTTAGGGAGCTCGTGAGGAATGGACACTAATGCAGTCACCGGGAAAAAGATAAAAAAGCCCAACACTATTGCACATAACGTTTGCAACCAAGACTCGGGACTAAAAGATAAACCGAAAACGGTGATAACAATAATCAACCCACTCCAGCGAAGAATAGGCAAGCGTAACGGGTTTTTGCGACTATAAAACATTCCTGCAATAGTGCCGACAATACCAAAACCAATCACCCATTTGCTTTGACTTATTCCCGCTTGAGGATAGAAAGTAAATAAACAAATGTAAAAAGAAAGCAGTCCTGAATAGGTAAAAGCATAAGCCCAATTAAATTTATCTTTTAACCCTTCTAGATAACCATATATTGCCGGCTCTGAACCAGATACATGGTTAGCGGGCGATGGCGTTTCAAACTTAACCAGTAGCCACAGCATTGCAAGTACCAAGCTAGCGGCAGAAAACAACACCAAGCTGTTTTGCCAACTGCCAGTGAGAGAGTTAATACTGGTCATTCCCCATAAAATAATTGCAGTACCTACGTTAAATGCCACCGCATTGAGACCATTAATAACCGGGCGATCTTCAGGCGAAAACCACAGCATCACTATTGGGTTGAAGTAAACAATCATGAAGGCCCCACCTAAGCCCATTAGAAAACGGCTGGCCAGAAGTAATTCATAATTAGTCGCAAAAGGTGTCACTATTCCGATAACAATTAATAGCGCCGCGAGTAAAAATGCATACTTTATCCCGCACTTCACCGCCACATAAGCGGCGCCAAATGTGCCCACTATCTTAGCCAGAGTGACAGCACCACTGATAAAGCTTGCTGAAGCTAAGCTATCAATTTGCATCGATGCCATGATGCTGTTCATGCTGGCAGTGCCTCCTACCCATGCCATGGCAAAGAGAACATAACTCGTAAAAACCAGGCCTTCTACCAAATATCTATGGGTTATTTTCATAGGCGTAATGTGTACCTTAAATGACACTAATGTAGTTTAATCATGTTATCTGATGGGTATGGATAAATAAGTACTACCTTAGTGCACCGCGATATTAAAAATCTTTATCAAACAGGATGTCTAGTGTAGTTTCGCAAGGATATAAAATAAAAATCATTGGGGAATATCTTGCAGGCTTGGTTATCTATTGATACTTGGTTGATCAGTTCAATTTCGATTGCTTATCTTGCGATGCTATTTGTGGTCGCACAGTGGGGGCAAAGTCGCGCTATAAAAAAGTTAAGCCAAAAGCCATGGGTCTATAGCTTATCCTTAGGTGTATGCTGCACTTCGTGGGCATTTTATGGCACTGTCGGGCAAGCTGCCACAACAGGGGCATGGCTTGCTCCCATTTACATAGGTTCGATCATTTGTTTAGTACTTGCTTGGCCAATGCTAATGCGGACGTTACAAATAATCAAAAGCCAGAACCTCACCTCTATTGCCGACTTTATTGCCTGTCGCTTTGACCGCTCGCCTAAAATTGCCGCCAGCGTCGCCATTGTGTCACTGCTTGGGACCATTCCTTATATTGCATTGCAGTTAAGAGCTATCAGTACCAGTTTCGATCTACTTACTGGCACGTTTCAGTCTGGGATTAGCACGGCATTTGTGGTCACTATTGTATTAATTATCTTTAGTATCTTATTCGGCACACGCCAACTCTCCGCCAGTAAGCACAATCAAGGCTTAGTACTTGCCATCGCGTTTAGTTCTATCGTGAAATTATTTGCCCTTACCGCCGTGGGCATATTTGCCACGTTTTATGTTTTCGATGGTTTTGGCGACTTGCTAACTCAAAGTCAAAACATCAAAGAAACCACCCAATCAGACTCCACTTATCTTGTGGTATCACAGGTTATTTTGGGCGCGATTACTATCTATGCGTTGCCGCAAGAGTTTCACATGATGATGATTGAAAATAATCATGACAACGAACTTAAATCGGCTCGCTGGATGGTGCCGTTATATCTATTACTGATCAATATTTTTGTATTACCTATCGCATTAGCCGGACAACTTAGCTTCCCCGGTGGCAGCGTGGGTGCAGATACTTATGTACTGACGTTACCGCTATTTTATCAGCAAGCTTGGTTGGGAATATTGGTTTACATCGGTGGACTGGCTGCAGCCACTGCAATGGTTATTGTGGCAGCTATTGTGCTTAGCACCATGATTTCGACAGAAATTTTAACCCCATTACTGTTACGTCTACCAAAATTTAACTCTCAACAAACCCCGCAATTATCAGGAATCTTATTAAATTTACGCCGTATATCTATCGCCGTAATCTTACTATCGGCCTTTGCATTTGAACGTTTTATCAATCAGCAAAATCATTTAGCCAGTATTGGCTTACTATCATTTGTGCTGTTATCTCAATTTGCGCCAGCCGCTGTAGGCGCCTTATATTGGCGAAATGCAACAACCCAAGGGGCATTCATTGGTTTAATGATGGGAAGTATTGTCTGGCTTTATACCCTACTTTTGCCCGTTACATTTCCTGATGCACTATGGGTTAACTTTGGTTTATTTGATATAACTTGGTTAACGCCAACTGCATTGTTTGGA
Organism: Shewanella psychromarinicola; assembly: GCF_003855155.1. Classification (NCBI taxonomy): domain Bacteria; kingdom Pseudomonadati; phylum Pseudomonadota; class Gammaproteobacteria; order Alteromonadales; family Shewanellaceae; genus Shewanella; species Shewanella psychromarinicola. The sequence goes on along the minus strand of NZ_CP034073.1, from coordinate 2,070,810 downwards.
TTAACCCATTTGGACAATATCAGCCACGGTGTATTTTACAGTTTAGCGGCTAACATCGGCTGCTTTGTGGTCATTTCACTGTTTAAAGAGCAAAGCGTTGGCGAGGTTTTACAAGCCGATTTATTTGTTAACAGAAAACAAGTTCAGTCAGAACGTCACTTATCTATAGATGATTTAGCCAGTTTATTAAATCGTTTTATTAATAAAGATGAAGCCGATACCCTGCTAGCAGAATCCAAAAAGCTCAGCGGTAAAGATCAGCAGCAACAACTTGTTGATTACACTCGCCTAAAACTATCAGGCGTACTCGGTTCTGCATCGACTAGAATGGTGATGAGCGCTGCTTCTCGCAGCCAATACGTGCCACTAGAAGATGTGGTTAGCATTGTCGATGAAGCGAGCCAAATCTTTGAATTTAACCGCGAACTGCTGCAATCGGGCGTTGAAAATATTGAGCAAGGCATTAGCGTTGTAGACGCCGATATGCGTTTAGTCGCTTGGAATCAGCGCTATATTGAACTGCTCGATTACCCAAAAAATTTTGTAAAAGCGGGACTACACATTGAGCAACTGATTAGATTTAACATCGACAGGGGGATCATTGTCGGCGACGCTGCCCACGAGCTAGTTGAAAAGCGCTTAGATCATATGCGCAGTGGCAGTCCACATCATTTTCAACGCATCATGCTTGACGGAAAAGTGCTAGAAATTCGCGGCCAAGCAATGCCCGGCGGTGGGTTTGTCAGTACGTTTTCTGATATTACTGCCCATATTGAAGCAGAAAAAGCCTTACAACTTGCTAATGATACACTCGAAAAACGGGTAGAAAGCCGCACCAAAGAACTTGAAAAAGCAAAAGCAGAAGCAGAAGCGGCCAATAGCAGTAAAACACGATTTTTGGCCGCTGCAAGTCATGATTTAATGCAACCCTTTAATGCGTTAACATTATTTACTGAGATGCTGAAGCAAAGAGTCAAATCAACCGAACTTCAGGATTTAGCCACTCATATCGAAGACTCATTAAACGTAGTAGAAAGTTTGCTATCAGACCTTGTTGAAATATCTCGCTTAGACAGTAACTCGTTAAAAACCGAAAAAAGTCAATTTGCAATTGATGATATACTCTCAACATTGGTCAATGAATTTAAGGCGTTATCGGTTCAACAAGGCATTGATTTTAATTACCAGGTCTCTTCCTGTTTCGTCCACAGCGATCAAAGGCTATTACGCCGAATTATTCAAAACTTTTTGTCTAATGCGTTTCATTATTCCCCTTCAGGTAACACCAAGCACCAACCAGCGCTTCAAGATACTAAGTCAGGCAATAAGGCAAAAGAGGCCATTGAGAACGCCGATTTTGTCCCTAAGGTTCTATTAGGTGTCAGGCGACTTGAGAACGCTTTGTTAATACAAGTTTGGGACAATGGACCTGGAATTCCTGTTGATAAACGACAGGCAATTTTTTGCGAGTTTGAACGCTTAGAACTCACACGTGAAATTCCAGGTTTAGGTCTGGGCTTGGCGATATGCGATCGTATAGCAAACTTATTGGATATTAAAATATCACTGCATTCTGAAGTCGGTAAAGGAACTTGCTTCAGTGTTGAAATACCCCGTGTCTCACAACAAAAAAAGTCTGTTAATTTACTAAACATCCCCGTCGAAGATGAGATCAATAGCGACAGCTTTAATATTATTGTGCTCGTTATCGACAATGATGATCTCATGCTAAAGGCAATCTCGTCATTATTGAGTGGTTGGGGATGTCATGTGATTACAGCCAAAGATCAATCTAGCGCAATACAGCAACTGGCGGATAATCCACAACCAAGATTAATCATTGCAGACTACCATTTAGAAGATGATAAAAATGGTGTCGATTTAGTACAATATTTATTGGCGAACCACAGTGAAATGACCAATAAGCAAACCACATGTGTTATTTGCTCCGCAGATCCCTCAGAAACGGTTCGACAACATACGAGCAGTGCTCAATTTAGTTTTGTACGTAAACCGCTCAAGGCAATTGCCTTGAAACGGATCATTAAACAACTGACACCATAATAACGAGTACATTTTTAGACGCTGCTTGTTGTAGACATCGCTTAGACAAAAAGGCCTCACGTTGCGGCATTTTATTTAACGGTTTTCAATCTAAATCAGAATATTAAGCATTTATCTGCCGATTTTCAGTTGAAGTGATCATTAATTGTTGAAACACCAGCCCTGCCTGAGTGCGATTGTACACTTCAAGCTTTAGCAAAATAGCTGAAACATGCTTTTTAACGGTGGTTTCTTTAATGTTTAAGTCGTAGGCAATTTGCTTATTTAAGCGGCCATTTGCAATATTGGCTAGCACTGTGTATTGCTGGGGGGTCAACTGAGCTAATTGTTTTGCCAGACGTTGATGCTCAGCGGCTGTATGTTGATCGGCGCTGATATTAGTGTGTTCGGGTAACCAAATCCCCCCTTCAAGCACGGTTTCAATGGCGGTCGATATTTGGGTTAAATTAGCAGATTTAGGAATAAATGCACTGGCGCCAAAATTGATCGCCTTGCGAATAATTTCGGGTTGATCGTCAGAAGACACCATAATAACGACAATATCTGGGAAGTGATTTTGTAATAAGGTTAATCCTGTAAAACCATCGTTTCCAGGCATATGCAAATCAATAAAGATAATCTCTATATCTGAATGTTGCTCCACGATGGAGATTAACTCTGGAAAATTTTCAGCCTCTAACACTTCAGCATCATTGAAATTTTTAAGTACAGCTTGGGTTAAAGCGGCACGAAATAGCGGGTGATCATCTGCAATTGCCACTTTTATCTGAGACATCGTCGGCTCCTAAAAAATTGCGCTGGTGTTGTTTATTATTTATTGATTATTGATTATTGATTATTATTTATTGATCGTCCAACACACGCAGACTTCATCATCTATAAAAAGAATAACCGGTTCTATAGTGAGCCGGCTATTCTTTAATAGGCAATTGACTCATTAACGCTTAGAACATATAGCCAACCGTTAACGAAATCGTCTCCGGATCGCCATAATAACCAATTAAGGTGTTATCGCCGCCAAGTCCTGGCGTAAAGTCTCCGTTGCCGGTTGGCGTGACAAAAGCGTAGTTACCAACCAAATACTCTTCATCAGTGACGTTTTTCCAATGCAGACCGGCATTCCAATGGCCGTCATTGCTATACCAATTCACCCCAAAATTCAGCAATCCGTATCCATCTTGGCTCAATAGGTTATCCACGACCGCTAAGTCATAGTCACTGCGGTAATAGTAATTACCATTAATGATAAAACTACCCACGCCGGCTTCAATACTATAACTAAAACCAAGGTTTGCTGTGGTATCTGGGGTGTTGGTAATAGTGTAAGTATCACTTATATCAATTTTAGTACCAAATTCATCATAAGAAATCACTTCATCAAACGTGGCGTCAATTAAGCCAAGATTTGCGAATAAATTAAGTGAATCTGTTGCAGCATATTCAACTTCAAGCTCTAGTCCACTGGCTGTAGACTTACCAATGTTGCCTAAACGCTGATTGAGGTCTGAAGCATCATCACCGGGTAATACAGTCACAAATTGTCTGTCTTTATGGTTGAGATAAAATACGGTTGCATTAACACGAAGATTATCATTCCACTCACTCTTGATACCAATTTCATAGGAATCGACCGTTTCAGGGTCTACAGCAGGTTCAGCTCCGGTTGCCCTAGGGTTGAAGGTGCCCGACTTGAATCCTTGTGAGTAACTGGTAAACAGCATCATGTCATCGTTAACTTGATATTCCAGACCCACACGTGGGTTGAATTTAGACCATGTTTCTTCGTCATCAAGCACTTTAGGTATTTGAGATTCAATTAACGCTTCATCGCGCACAAACCCTGGATACCAACCAGTTTGAGGATAAATGCTGTCGAATATCACCCCGTTATAAACCGTGGCTTCTTTAGTCTCACGGGTATAACGGCCACCTAATGTCATTGATAATTGTTCAGTGAAATCATATGAGCCTTGCACATAAGCGGCATAGCTTTCACTATTGTTACAACCACTCACTTCACGCGTTAACCCTCCAAACGCTTTAAAGGCTTCTTCTAAAATAGCATCGAAAACACCACAAGAATCACCGTCAAAATAGTAAATTCCTGAGACGACATTGAGATTGTCACCAACATAGTTTGCTTGGAACTCTTGGCTAAACTGCTCATCTTCATAAATGGCGGGGACGTCAAAAATACGTAGGCTGGTATTATCAAAATCGATGTTTGTTGGCGAATAACCTTCACGTTTGGCTGTGACTGACTTTACGCTCCAATTCTCATTGAGGTTATACTCAATGGTTGCTCCCCAGCCTTCTGTTTCCACCTTATTCCAGGTAGGTAAACTGGTATAAGAGTCATATTTACTGTCAGGCACTGGGGCATCGGTTAATAAACTAGGCAGCAGGCGATAACCACCTTTTGAATTTGATTCATCTTGGGTTTTATCATAGGTAAAGCGCATAAACAGGTCATCGGTAGGCGTATATTCAACGCTTAAGCGACCCGCTATGACGTCCTTGTTATAGTTTTCAGTATCTTGGCCCTCTAATGCTGAGGTTTTAAATTCACCAAAACCATCTCGATTTAAGCTGGCAAAGGCGAAACCAACATAGAGCTTGTCATCAACAATGGGGAATTGTCCTGCGACTTTAACATCCTTTTGACCAAAGCTACCTGCAGTACCTTTAAGGCTCAATTCTCCGTCACCGGTCATTTTCTTTGTGACGTATTTAATTGCACCACCGATAGTGTTTTTGCCGTATAACGTGCCTTGTGGCCCACGAAGCACCTCAATACGCTCCACATCAAGAATGTCTAGCACTGCACCTTGCGGACGAGCAATATAGATATCATCAATGTATATACCGACACCAGGCTCATAGCCCCAAAGTGGATCTTCTTGACCTACGCCACGAATAAAAGCGGTAAGCGTAGAATTAGTGCCTCGGCTAGATTGTAATGTGGTATTGGGAGAAAACTGCTGAATTTCAGTCATTACGCTGATGCCGTTTTCTGCCAGTTCTCTTTCACTGACAGAGGTCACTGCAACAGGAACATTTTGTAAACTTTCAACCGTTTTACGAGCAGTCACTTCAATGCGCTCTAAAACAGCTTGCTTGTCGCCGCTGTTATTTTCTTCATCAGCAGCAACGGCATACTGTGCAGTTAATACCGACGAAATGGCTAAGGCAATACAACTCATTTTAATAGTATTCTGTTTCATACAGATCCCCGTGGTAATATTTATTATTAATGGTTTTGTTTACTACTCGTGTTGGTTTACTACTAACTGTTCACATATTGACTGTATAGCATTTTCAACAGCATTGAATCGGTACTATAGTAGTATGTGTTTTGGTCTATAAATTCTAAAAATATTAAGCTAATACATATTAAAAACATAAAGTTATCAAGATACCTTAATTAAACTCCCCAAAGCTTAATGATCTCAGTAACGCTACTTATTGGCGCTCTGAGTAGAAAGTCACTCTCTTCTCCACCATGTTTAATATCTGGATTGACAGCAATTCCGTGTCCGAAATCTTTGATGGTGATAAGTTCTATTAACGCCTTATTTTGAGCATTTTTCCACCGAGAAATACTGTAGCCAGCTTCATTTGTGACAGTTGGGTTAGTGTCAGATTGAGTCAATATTTGCCACTGAAAAGCTAACATTTGCGCATTATTAGCGTTGACGACATTGTCACTGTCTCCTGTCCAAATGCTTAATGAAGGCCAGTGAGTTTGCAGTGGATGTATTGCTTTGGCGAATTGAGCTAATTCCTCAACCGATTGTGACGGACCTTCTTTCATACAAGATATCGCTTTGATAAGATTATCGGCACAAGGATATGGCAACCCAGCAATAACAGCGCCGCCTTGAAATAAGTCTGGGTAATTGACGAGTGCCGCACTAGCCATAGCGCCGCCAGCAGACAGTCCGATCACATATACGTGCTTTGTAGCTAATTTCTCTTGAGTAGCCAGAATCATATTTTTTATTGACAGCATTTCGCCACTATCAAGCTGTGTATCTTGACTCGCAAACCAGTTAAAACAACGTTTCACATTATTTTGATAACTTTGTTGTGGAACTAAAACCGCAAAATTATTTTCCAATGCTAAAGATGTCAATCCACTTTTATTAGCCAGTTCCACGCCATCTTGAATACAGCCATGAAGTAAGACAATCAAAGAAGCATTACCAGTACGCGGAACATTCAAGTTTTCACTAACCGGGAGATAAAAACTTGTTAGGGCTCCAGGGTTATCTCCAAAACTTGTTAGCGGGACATAGGGCATCTCAGCGGCTTGAACAGGTAGCATCCAAAAGGTCCAACACAGAGCAAGAAGCTGCATAGTTAGACCGTATTTTTTATTTCTCATTTCAGCAATATCCAAATTCGTCATAATCATAACTTGCTGAATTTTACTGCAAACTGCAATGGCACTTTAGATCCACATAGGAGAAAGATTATATTGGAATGACTCTAAACGGTGTGGTCGGGATAATACGAGTGGAATGGGAAAAGAGGTTTAGAAAACGGGTATATTAGAAACGACAAAGGCCTAGCATTTCTGCTAGGCCTTCTAAATTTGGCAGGGGTGGCAAGACTCGAACTCGCAACCATCGGTTTTGGAGACCGCTGTTCTACCAATTGGAACTACACCCCTGTTGACGAGGGCATTATGCTAAAACCCCCTCCAAAGGTAAAGTACTTTTTTAAATAAACCGTTCAATTGCAGTTTTTTCAGGCAAGTTAGCCATTCTAACTGGTTTATGAGTCGATGATGTTGTTACATGTTGGTTCTAGACATTGGTTAATTTCAACGGTGACATGGCTAAGCTGCGAAAACTTACGCTCAAGTTGTTGCTTTATTTGCACAGCGTTGATGTCATTGTGAACCAAAATCGAAACAATGGCAGCATAATGCTCAGCACTGACCTTCCAGATATGAAGGTCGGTAACAATAACACCATCATGTTCAAGAAATTGCTTAATTTGCGATTTCTGATGTAATGATATTGAACCATCAAGCAAGATTGGACTAGTTTGTTTCATTAATCCCCATGCCCAACGAGTAATAATCACCGCACCGACAATCCCCATTACAGGATCTAAGAAAGTGAGTCCCATATACTTACCAAAGACTAACGCCACTATAGCTAATACTGACGTTAAAGCATCTGCAAGAACATGGAAATATGCAGCTCTTAAATTATGGTCATGATGAGGTTTTGGCTGACTTTTATGTTCATGTTCATGTTCATGTTCATGTTCATGTTCATGTTCAGCGTGATGATGATCATGATCATGGGTATGATGATCTTTCAATAAAAATACACTGACAATATTGACTGTAAGACCAATAAAGGCAACAAAGATAGCTTGGTTAAAATAGATTTGTTCTGGATTAATTATTCTAACTAAAGACTCAATCAACATTATCAACGCAACCATACCTAAAGCAATTGCACTGGTAAAACCACCTAATACACTCACCTTCCCAGTACCAAAAGCAAATTTCGGATTATCAGCATTTTTACGGGAGTATCGATACGCGAATAAGGTGATCATGAACGCTGCGGCATGTGTTCCCATATGCCAACCATCGGCCAATAGTGCCATAGATCCATAAATTGAGCCGGCAATAATCTCGGCTAACATAGTAATGATCGTTAATATAAGAACATAAAGAGTATTTCGCTCACCATCAGAGTTATTATGACTAAATTGATGATGATGTTGCCATTGCTTTATAGGATGAGATTGAGGAGTCATATCAGCATTTATGAAGGAGAAATTAAGACTCCATTATTTATGTATTTACTATTAATTATCAAGCCCAAACCATAGAAAGTGATACACCTGTAGCATAAATAACAATAGTAATCGTTATTGTTATTGATAATCCCCCTTTTACTAAAAAGATAAGCAATAAAATCGTTTTCATCTAGTATTTTGTACTTTAATAGGCGTAAGAAAGTGACCAAATGGCTCTGTCGAGGAACTGTCTCTAGCAGGAAGTAGTCAGGGTCATCTAAATCTGTACACAAACTAATGTGGTCAACTAAAACTGTACACAAACAGGCGTTTTTATGCTGCCATTTCGGTTGCTGTTGGAGCCATATAATTGTTATAACTATGACCTCGTTTTGTATCGTAGTGCTTCTGTATATCATTCAGCACATCATGCTTCGTTTCATCAAAACTATTGAAGCCATACTTAGCATCCATTCTATTTTAAAGCTTCTAAAAAACGTTCCCCCAGCAGTTTCCTCGTCGGCTCATACATCGAGTTATCTGATATTTCCACAGAAGGCTAGTGTAGTGACAACTCAGGTCAGAATGAAACACTAGGTTTCTAGGACGCCCACGGTTTTCAAATGCCATTCTTAATGCTGCACAAGTCAAATCGGTATTAGGACTGTCAGAGCACGCCCAACCCACTATCTTTCTCGCGTATAAATCCATTACCACCGCTAAATAGAGCCATTTCGTTCCAGACCAAACATAGGTCACATCACCACACCAAACCTGATTTATTGCTTCAACGTTAAACTGCCGCTTTAACAAATTAGGGGCTATTTTAGATTCATCATTTGCTATCTTGTAACGATGCTTTCTGGGTTGATTACTAATTAGCCCTGCATCTCTCATTAAACTCGCGGCCTTATAACGGCCAACATTTTCACCCAGTTGATTAAGCTGACCTGCTATCGTTCTTGCCCCTGCAGAGCCACGACTATCACGGTGGATTGCAATTGCTTGCTGGCGCAATTTTTCACGCTCAGGTTTCACTAACCCACGGTGTTTGAGATGGTAATGATAGCTGCTTCGCGGTATTTCAAATAAATGGCAAAGCTGTTTGACGATGTTCTGCTCTCTCGATAACGATTCAATTAACGCTATCGTTTGATGTTGTCTTGCATTAAGAGAGCGGTAGCCTTTTTTAGGATGTCTTTCTCCCATTCAATCTTCTTAATTTGCGCTTCAAGCTCTTGAATTCGTTTTTGCTCAGGAGTGATGGCATGAGATGATGGGGTAATACCTTCAAATTCTTGTCTAAGTTGAGTCACCCAACGTCTAATCGCTGTTGGACCTGCCCCTGTAGCCTTGGGAGCTTCACTCGTAGTGTAACCTTGTTTAATAACGAGGTTTGCAGCATCTATTTTAAATTCTGTTGAGTAAGTTGGTTGAGTTTTCATACTTTTTACACCGTTTTGTTTTAAGGGGAGTTTACCTCAATCGGTGTACAGATTCATTAAGCCACAATACCCTAGCAGCGAAGCGATACTAGCAGCGAAGCGATACTAGCAGCGAAGCGATACTAGCAGCGAAGCGATACTAGCAGCGAAGCGATACTAGCAGCGAAGCGATACTAGCAGCGAAGCGATACTAGCAGCGAAGCGATACTAGCAGCGAAGCAATACTAGCAGCGAAGCGATACTAGCAGGACGCAGTCCGCCCTAGCAGCGAAGCGATACTAGCAGCGAAGCGATACTAGCAGCGAAGCGATACTAGCAGCGAAGCGATACTAGCAGCGAAGCAATACTAGCAGCGAAGCGATACTAGCAGCGAAGCGATACTAGCAGGACGCAGTCCGCCCTAGCAGCGAAGCTGTTAAATAACAGACGTAAAAAAGCCCGCTATATAATAGCGGGCTGTTTCACTACTCTTTCGAGTAAATTAGGCGCCTGGAAATGACCTACTCTCGCATGGGGAGACCCCAAACTACCATCGGCGCGATTGCGTTTCACTTCTGAGTTCGGAATGGGATCAGGTGGTGCCACAATGCTATGGTTTCCAGACAAATTTGCATATCTACCGCCTTTAAGGCCGTAAATAATAATTCGGAAAGCTGATTTTTTTGAGTCTGCAAAACACTGTTTAAGCGCTCTATTCTAACACTAAGGTCAGTAAAACCCATCTGGGTTGTATGGTTAAGCCTCACGGGTCATTAGTACAAGTTAGCTCAACGCCTCACAACGCTTACACACCTTGCCTATCAACGTAGTAGTCTCCTACGGCCCTTTAGAGAGCTTAAAGCTCTAGGGATGACTCATCTTAGGGCTCGCTTCCCGCTTAGATGCTTTCAGCGGTTATCGATCCCGAACGTAGCTACCGGGCAATGCCATTGGCATGACAACCCGAACACCAGCGGTTCGTCCACTCCGGTCCTCTCGTACTAGGAGCAGCTCCCTTCAATCATCCAACGCCCACGGCAGATAGGGACCGAACTGTCTCACGACGTTCTGAACCCAGCTCGCGTACCACTTTAAATGGCGAACAGCCATACCCTTGGGACCGACTTCAGCCCCAGGATGTGATGAGCCGACATCGAGGTGCCAAACACCGCCGTCGATATGAACTCTTGGGCGGTATCAGCCTGTTATCCCCGGAGTACCTTTTATCCGTTGAGCGATGGCCCTTCCATTCAGAACCACCGGATCACTATGACCTACTTTCGTACCTGCTCGACGTGTATGTCTCGCAGTTAAGCTGGCTTATGCCATTGCACTAACCGTACGATGTCCGACCGTACTTAGCCAACCTTCGTGCTCCTCCGTTACTCTTTGGGAGGAGACCGCCCCAGTCAAACTACCCACCAGGCACTGTCCCGAACCCCGATTAGGGGCCGCGGTTAGAACATCAAAACTACAAGGGTGGTATTTCAAGATTGACTCCACTCAGACTAGCGTCCAAGCTTCAAAGTCTCCCACCTATCCTACACATGTAGGTTCAATGTTCAGTGCCAAGCTATAGTAAAGGTTCACGGGGTCTTTCCGTCTAGCCGCGGGTATACGGCATCTTCACCGCAATTTCAACTTCACTGAGTCTCGGCTGGAGACAGCGTGGCCATCATTACGCCATTCGTGCAGGTCGGAACTTACCCGACAAGGAATTTCGCTACCTTAGGACCGTTATAGTTACGGCCGCCGTTTACCGGGGCTTCGATCATGAGCTTCTCCGAAGATAACCCAATCAATTAACCTTCCGGCACCGGGCAGGCGTCATACCGTATACGTCATCTTGCGATTTTGCACAGTACTGTGTTTTTGATAAACAGTTGCAGCCACCTGGTATCTGCGACTGCCAACAGCTTAAGGAGCAAGTCCTATCACCGTCGGCAGCGTACCTTCTCCCGAAGTTACGGTACCATTTTGCCTAGTTCCTTCAGCCGAGTTCTCTCAAGCGCCTTGGTATTCTCTACCCGACCACCTGTGTCGGTTTGGGGTACGATCCCCACTAACCTGAAGCTTAGAAGATTTTCCTGGAAGTATGGCATCAACTACTTCATCACCTTAGTGACTCGTCATCAGTCCTCAGTCTTGCAATTGAATGCGTATCCCCGGATTTGCCTAAGAATACAACCTACCACCTTAAACGCGGACTACCAACGCCGCGCTAGCCTAGCCTTCTCCGTCTCTCCATCGCAGTTAGTGAAGGTACAGAAATATTAATCTGTTTCCCATCGATTACGCCTTTCGGCCTCACCTTAGGGGTCGACTCACCCTGCCCCGATTAACGTTGGACAGGAACCCTTGGTCTTTCGGCGAGGGAGTTTTTCACTCCCTTTATCGTTACTCATGTCAGCATTCGCACTTCTGATACGTCCAGTGTGGGTTACCCCTTCACCTTCAACCGCTTACAGAACGCTCCTCTACCGCGCACTTCTAATGAAATGCACCCGTAGCTTCGGTGGTATGTTTAGCCCCGTTAAATCTTCCGCGCAGGCCGACTCGACTAGTGAGCTATTACGCTTTCTTTAAATGATGGCTGCTTCTAAGCCAACATCCTAGCTGTCTGAGCCTTCCCACATCGTTTCCCACTTAACATACACTTTGGGACCTTAGCTGACGGTCTGGGTTGTTTCCCTTTTGACAACGGACGTTAGCACCCGCTGTCTGTCTCCCGAGTAGTACTCATTGGTATTCGGAGTTTGCAAAGGGTTGGTAAGTCGGGATGACCCCCTAGCCTTAACAGTGCTCTACCCCCAATGGTATTCGCTCGAGGCGCTACCTAAATAGCTTTCGAGGAGAACCAGATATCTCCGAGTTTGATTGGCCTTTCACCCCCAGCCACAAGTCATCCGCTCATTTTTCAACATAAGTCGGTTCGGTCCTCCAGTTGATGTTACTCAACCTTCAACCTGCCCATGGCTAGATCACTCGGTTTCGGGTCTACACCTTGCAACTAAACGCGCAGTTAACACTCGGTTTCCCTACGGCTCCGCTATTCGCTTAACCTCGCTACAAAATGTAAGTCGCTGACCCATTATACAAAAGGTACGCAGTCACGGTCTCAAGAACCGCTCCCACTGCTTGTACGTACACGGTTTCAGGTTCTATTTCACTCCCCTCACAGGGGTTCTTTTCGCCTTTCCCTCACGGTACTGGTTCACTATCGGTCAGTCAGGAGTATTTAGCCTTGGAGGATGGTCCCCCCATATTCAAACAGGATGTCACGTGTCCCGCCTTACTCGTTTTCATCTACGGTTAGTTTTCATGTACGGGGCTATCACCCTGTGCCGCTGTGCTTTCCAACACATTCCACTAACACCCCATAGACTTAAGGGCTAATCCCCGTTCGCTCGCCGCTACTAGGGGAATCTCGGTTGATTTCTTTTCCTCTGGGTACTTAGATGTTTCAGTTCCCCAGGTTCGCCTCATAACGCTATGTATTCACGTTATGATGACCACTTATGTGGCCGGGTTTCCCCATTCGGATATCGTTAACTCAAATGCTTATTACTAGCTCGCCAACGCTTTTCGCAAGTTATTACGTCCTTCATCGCCTCTGACTGCCAAGGCATCCACCGTATACGCTTGGTCACTTAACCATACAACCCAAATGAGTTTCACTTGCGTGAACCTCTGAGTCATATCATGACCAGCTGGTTTTTACTTGTCTCACCTCCGGGTAGGAAGTGGACTCGCCTTAGTTTTTTAGAATATTCAAGACACTTAAACAGTGTGTTGAGAACTCAAGATACTAATGCTTTCGCATTAGTATTATTTTTCGCACTAACGTAATCACACAAACGACAACGAATCGTCATTCATGCGCCTTTAGTTAGTACTATCAGCTTTCCAAATTGTTAAAGAACAACACTAGCCGGCTGGCGGCGTGTTTCACTCTACTTCCGAAGAAGTTAACAAGTAATCTGTGTGAACACTCACATGCATCGCTGCACTTTAGGTATTGAGTTAGTCGTATAGGTAAGGAGGTGATCCAGCCCCAGGTTCCCCTAGGGCTACCTTGTTACGACTTCACCCCAGTCATGAACCACAAAGTGGTGAGCGTTCTCCCGAAGGTTAAACTACCCACTTCTTTTGCAGCCCACTCCCATGGTGTGACGGGCGGTGTGTACAAGGCCCGGGAACGTATTCACCGTGGCATTCTGATCCACGATTACTAGCGATTCCGACTTCACGGAGTCGAGTTGCAGACTCCGATCCGGACTACGACAAGCTTTGTGAGATTAGCTCCACCTCGCGGCTTTGCAACCCTCTGTACTTGCCATTGTAGCACGTGTGTAGCCCCACTCGTAAGGGCCATGATGACTTGACGTCGTCCCCACCTTCCTCCGGTTTATCACCGGCAGTCTCCCTAGAGTTCCCGCCATTACGCGCTGGCAAATAAGGATAGGGGTTGCGCTCGTTGCGGGACTTAACCCAACATTTCACAACACGAGCTGACGACAGCCATGCAGCACCTGTCTCACAGTTCCCGAAGGCACAAGTCCATCTCTGGTCTCTTCTGTGGATGTCAAGAGTAGGTAAGGTTCTTCGCGTTGCATCGAATTAAACCACATGCTCCACCGCTTGTGCGGGCCCCCGTCAATTCATTTGAGTTTTAACCTTGCGGCCGTACTCCCCAGGCGGTCTACTTAATGCGTTAGCTTGGGAGCCCAGTGACTAAGTCACCAAACTCCGAGTAGACATCGTTTACGGCGTGGACTACCAGGGTATCTAATCCTGTTTGCTCCCCACGCTTTCGTGCATGAGCGTCAGTCTTTGTCCAGGGGGCCGCCTTCGCCACCGGTATTCCTCCAGATATCTACGCATTTCACCGCTACACCTGGAATTCTACCCCCCTCTACAAGACTCTAGTTCGCCAGTTCCAAATGCAATTCCCAGGTTGAGCCCGGGGATTTCACATCTGGCTTAACAAACCGCCTGCGCACGCTTTACGCCCAGTAATTCCGATTAACGCTCGGACCCTCCGTATTACCGCGGCTGCTGGCACGGAGTTAGCCGGTCCTTCTTCTGTAGGTAACGTCACAGTAACGGGCTATTAACACGCTACCTTTCCTCCCTACTGAAAGTGCTTTACAACCCGAAGGCCTTCTTCACACACGCGGCATGGCTGCATCAGGGTTTCCCCCATTGTGCAATATTCCCCACTGCTGCCTCCCGTAGGAGTCTGGGCCGTGTCTCAGTCCCAGTGTGGCTGATCATCCTCTCAGAACAGCTAGGGATCGTCGCCTTGGTGAGCCATTACCTCACCAACTAGCTAATCCCACCTAGGTTCATCCTGTCGCGGAAGGCCCGAAGGTCCCCTCCTTTCCCCCGTAGGGCGTATGCGGTATTAGCAGTCGTTTCCAACTGTTATCCCCCTCGACTGGGCAGATCCCTAGGCATTACTCACCCGTCCGCCGCTCGTCACCTCAGGAGCAAGCTCCCTTGTGTTACCGCTCGACTTGCATGTGTTAGGCCTGCCGCCAGCGTTCAACCTGAGCCATGATCAAACTCTTCAATTAAAGTTTTTTGAAAACCCCATTCTTACAAGTAAGAACGACGCTTTCGGCTCAATGAATTCTGATTTCATTAATTAGACTCGGAAGAATCTAAATAATGTTTGTACATATTACTATGAACACTCATCGTTGCATTGAGTTGAAATTTTTTGATTGCCAACATTCCGAAGAACAGAAGACAATTTCGAATAACTCAATACCTGTGAATGTCCACACAGATTTCTTGTTTAGATTGTTAAAGAACGTTGCTAACATGAACATCTTTCGATTTTTCATTCAGCGGCCGTTGACGCTAGGTCGTTGACGCTAGGTCGTTGGCTTGGGGTGCGTATTTTACGCATTTCCCGTTTCGCGTCAAGTGTTTTTTCAAACTTTCTTTTCGCCTTGAACTCAGTGTTTTGAACCACTTAATTCAACCTAACTCGGTGACTGCTTTCGCTGTCTGCCGTGTCAATGGATGCGCATTATAGGCAATACAAGATTTAGCGCAAGCCCTTTTTCAATGGATTTATCAAAACAACGCCTAACCGAACACAATTCAAACAAAGCGATGTTAAAACGATTAAAATCACATCAAAACCTATCAATTCATAACTTAATTAGTCCTTTTATTGTTTGTTCTTGTTTGTTTACTCATACAAGAAACAATAAAAGGGAAACTAACTATAGTACAAATTTGCTGAATGAAAACACAAATGGCGATTAGATCATATTAAAATGAAAGATGCCTACTGCTAAGTAGGCATCATTAAGCAATCAAAGAAGACTAGTTGGAAGTTAGAGGTGGACTTAACAGAGCTTAAAGCAATGAGGCTCCATTAATAGCAGGTCTTATTGGACATCATCTTTTTGTTGTACTTTATCAGTTGGTGCTGAATGGGAAGATGAATGGCTATGGTTATCAGACTGAGTGGTTTTTTTGCTTATCGGTTCATCACCCATTATGTGTTCTACTTTTAGCTTCTTAATCGTTTTGATAGTGATCACGGGTCCAGAGAGTGCATATATATAGAAACCAAGACAAAGTATGATTGCAGGTTCTACAGAGATAATAACGAAGACCCCTACCAGCAATAACATAACAATGAAATTCACTTTCCCCCGCCAGTCTACTTCCTTAAAGGAATGATAACGGAAATTACTCACCATCAGTAAACCCGTTAACGCAGTGATGATTGCCACTATATAGCTAATATCTGTAGGGTCGACTTCATATTTAGTGCCGCTCCAAATACTCCCAGCAATTAATGCAGCAGCTGCAGGACTTGCAAGCCCTTGAAAAAATCGTTTATCCGCCACACCCACTTGAGTGTTAAATCGAGCTAATCTTAATGCTGCACATGCACAATAGATAAATGCAGCTAACCAGCCGATTTTACCTAAATCCTGCAGGGCCCAGTTGTAGGCAAGAATGGCTGGCGCCATGCCAAATGAAACCATATCGGCCATACTGTCATATTCAGCTCCGAAATCACTTTGTGTATTGGTAAGCCTTGCGACTCTGCCATCAAGTCCATCACAAATCATGGCAATAAAGATAGCAATTGCAGCAGACTCAAAGTGGCCGTTCATTGATGAAATGACAGCATAGAAACCAGAAAACAATCCTGCTGTTGTAAATAAGTTAGGTAATAGGTAAATACCTTTATTTTTTACTGGGTGATCAGGCGATTTTTGCATACACTTCAATCATTACCGTTTTAGATGTTGAATTTATACTCAAAGATAGCATATTTTGAAACATTCAAGCATAACGTCAATTAGCTCTAGGATACTCACATGAGAATTATGCGGATAGTGATTGGTTTGGCCACGTTAGCATTTAGTACATCCACACTAGCGGCGGCGATTTACACTTGGGTCGATACTGCTGGTGTTGTACATTACAGCCAGCAACAACCCTTGAGTGTAGATGCTCGCAAGATTTATAGTGAAGATATAGAACCATCGAAAATTGGAACTCACACCCCACAAAAAAAGGTCTCAACTAAAGTGGAGTCTGAATTAGAACGATCGGCAAAAATCATTAATGAAAAAGATAAGCAACAGGCCAAAGATATCTGTGAAAGTGCTAAGCACAGCCTTAATGTGTTAAAGAGTCACAGCAAATTAAATCAGCAAAATAAAGATACTGGCGAGTCGGTCGTAATGACAGAAGAGCAAAGGCAAGCTGCAATTGCTGAAAATACCGAACGAGTTAGCTTATTTTGTCAGAGTAAATAATAGAAAAAGGGAGCTGATGCTCCCTTTTTTATGCCGATGTCATCTAATAATTCTCAATAACATTATTGAATAAATGCTAGCTTGCCATCTTCCACTATGACTTTAATCATTTTACCCGGTAGCAATTGACCCCGAAGTAATTTTTGAGCTAATGGATTCTCTACTTCTTGTTGTAATGCTCGTTTTAACGGCCTTGCACCATAAACAGGATCGAATCCAGCTTCAGCGATTAATGATAATGCCGCATCAGACAATTCAATATCGAACTCCTTTTCAATCAAACGTTTGCGCAGCAACTCAAATTGAATACTGGCAATATGCTTGATGTTTGCAGCGTCTAAGGGATGGAATACCACAGACTCATCGATTCGATTTAAAAACTCGGGACGGAAACTTTGCGTCACAACATTCATAACCCCGGCTTTCATCTCCTCATATGTCGTATGACCAAAGCCCTCTTGGATAATATCTGACCCAAGGTTTGAGGTCATAATAATCACAGTGTTTTTAAAATCGACCGTTCTACCTTGACCATCGGTTAAGCGACCATCATCTAACACTTGCAGTAATACATTAAATACATCCGGATGCGCCTTCTCAACTTCGTCTAACAAAATGACAGAGTAAGGTTTACGACGTACCGTTTCGGTTAAATATCCGCCTTCTTCATAGCCAACATAACCGGGAGGAGCCCCGACTAGACGCGACACAGTGTGTTTTTCCATAAACTCAGACATGTCGATACGTACCAAAGCGGATTCGCTATCGAATAAAAATTTAGCTAACGCCTTACACAGCTCAGTTTTACCGACACCTGTCGGTCCAAGGAATAAAAATGAACCGATTGGACGTTGAGGATCGGCAAGACCAGCACGACTACGACGAATAGCATTCGATACTGCATCAACGGCTTCATTTTGACCGATGACACGTTGGTGGAGTGCATCCTCCATGTGTAACAGTTTTTCTCGTTCACCTTCAAGCATTTTTGACACCGGAATACCGGTGGCTTTTGATAGCACTTCAGCAATTTCAACATCAGTAACTTTATTACGCAGCAATGTCATATCTTGCATTTCAGCTTGTGATGCTAAATCCAACTGTTTTTCAAGCTCAGGAATACGCCCATATTGCAATTCTGACATTCGAGTTAAGTCACCGGCGCGTCGAGCCACTTCCAAGTCCATTCTCGCTTGTTCGAGATCGGCCTTAATGTGCTGTGTGCCTGCCAATGCGGCTTTTTCGGTATGCCAAATTTCATTCATCTCAGCCGCTTTACTTTCAACATCTCTCAATTCATGTTGTAAAAAATCAAGACGTTTACGACTGGCTTCATCGGACTCTTTACTTAACGCTTGTTCTTCTAACTTAAGCTGAATCGCACGACGTTCTAATCGATCTAGCGCTTCTGGCTTAGAGTCAATTTGCATCCTGATACTAGACGCTGCTTCATCAATTAAATCGATGGCTTTATCAGGCAATTTTCTATCTGAAATATAACGATGCGACATCGTAGCGGCGGCCACAATAGCAGGATCGGTAATCTCAACATGGTGATGTAATTCGTAACGCTCTTTTAAACCACGTAAAATGGCAATCGTGTCTTCAACACTGGGCTCATCTACAATCACTTTTTGAAAGCGACGTTCTAGTGCGGCATCTTTCTCAATATATTGTCGGTATTCATCGAGTGTTGTGGCCCCGACACAATGCAAGTCACCACGAGCCAACGCGGGTTTAAGCATATTACCGGCATCCATCGCGCCCTCGCCTTTACCGGCTCCCACCATAGTGTGTAACTCATCAATGAATAAGATGACTCGGCCTTCTTCTTGGGATAGCTCATTTAAGACCGCTTTTAAACGCTCCTCAAACTCACCGCGGTATTTGGCTCCCGCAATTAACGAGCCCATGTCTAATGATAATACCCGCTTATTTTTAATCCCTTCAGGGACTTCACCATTGATAATACGTTGCGCTAACCCTTCAACAATGGCGGTTTTACCCACACCTGGCTCACCAATAAGTACTGGGTTATTTTTAGTGCGGCGTTGTAATACTTGAATAGTGCGACGGATCTCTTCATCACGACCAATAACAGGGTCTAATTTACCTTGCTCAGCGCGCTCAGTTAAATCAACGGTAAATTTTTTCAATGCTTGGCGTTGATCTTCAGCATTGGGATCATCGACTTTCTGTCCGCCACGCATGTCCTCGATGGTTTTCTCCATTAATTCTTTACTTGCACCAGAGTCTTTTAATGCTTTGGCAAGGGGATCATTATTTTCCAATCCGGCCAAGACAAACAATTCCGATGAAATGAATTTATCTTTACGCTTTTGAGCCAGTTTGTCACACAGATTCAGTAAACGAATTAATCCCTGTGACAGCTGAACATCACCACCAGTACCTTCAACTTGCGGTAAACGCTCTAACTCTTGACTAATAGCTGAGCGAAGTGCGCTTACGCGAATACCCGCTTGGGTGAGTAAAGAATGAATAGAACCAGAATCTTGATTTAATAGCGCCATCATTAAATGAAGAGGTTCAATAAATTGATGATCGCGTCCCAATGCTAGTGATTGGGCATCAGAAATGGCAATTTGAAACTTATTAGTCATACGATCGAGTCTCATACAATCTCCTAGGATCTGATACTAATATAACGGGAAATTAATTCAGAAATGAATAATTTGTTAACTTAAAGATGGGGGGCATTTAATGTAAATTCAAGCTTAAAACATAACCTAGATCAAAAAATTGTTGTTTTTTTGAGCGCCATAACAAAATTTAGGCCTTAAGCCAGATTAGCGAAGCCATTCGACCCGTTTGTTTGTTGCGACGATAAGAAAAGTAATCAGGATCGGTAAAGGTACACACATCAGCACTATAGGTTTGAATTACACCAGCTGCAGACAAACGCAACCTTGCTAATCCGACCAAATCGCCTAAATACTTGCTGTTGTGGCCAACAAAGTGCATTGAAGCTTGTGGGTCTTTATTGATAAAAGCATCACGCACCTCACTGCCAACCTCAAAGGCAGAAGGGCCAATTGCAGGCCCTAAGTATGCGATCAAACTTGACGGTGGAGAATGAAACATCGCCAATGCCTGCTCGATAACGCCCTCACACAAACCTCGCCATCCAGCATGAACAGCGGCTACTTCACTGCCTTGTTGATTGCACAACAATATGGGTAAACAATCGGCGGTCATTACCGTGCAAACATGGCCAAACTGATTACTGTAACTGCCATCCGCTAATGCTATAGCGCTACCTGGTATCAATGTTTGTACATCAACAACGTTAGTACCATGAACTTGCTCGAGCCAAGTTGGCTCAGCTGGCAACGACAATCGTTGGCGTAAAATGGCACGATTAGCCAATACATGTTGAGGCTTATCACCTACATGGAGCCCTAAATTTAGACTATCAAAAGGGCTTAAACTGACACCGCCATAACGATTAGTCATCGCAATGGCGACATTATCAGGTATTGGCCAATCGTGCTTGAGCATTATAAATACACTATCGGATGAAGCTCAGTATCTACTCGAAGTGCTTTTGTCAGCTCAACCATGTCATCAGGAATAGGCGCATGCCAAGTCATGATCTCACAGGTGAAGGGATGAGCAAGTTCTAAACGCACGGCGTGTAAAGCTTGGCGCTTAAAGCTTTTAAGTAATTCAAAAAATTCTGGGCTAGCGGATTTAGGCGGACGAGGACGGCCACCATAAACCGGATCGCCCACTAACTCATGACCAATATGTGCCATATGAACACGAATTTGATGAGTACGACCAGATTCTAAACGTAAACGCAAACGAGTGTGAGCACGAAACTTTTCTGCAACACGGTAATGAGTCACCGATGGACGACCACCATGGATCACTGCCATTTGAGTACGACGAGTAGCATGACGTTCGATAGGCTCATCAACCGTACCACCCGCCGTCATAGTGCCTAATACAATCGCTTCATATTCACGAACGATATCGCGAGCTTGTAGAGCTGCAACTAAATGGGTTTGTGCTTCAACCGTTTTAGCGACAACCATTAACCCTGTGGTGTCTTTATCTAAGCGGTGGACAATACCAGCTCTTGGAACATGCTCAATATCAGGACAATGGTGCAATAATGCGTTCATCAATGTACCGTCGGCATTACCCGCACCAGGATGGACGACCAAACCAGCTTGCTTATTAACCACTAAAATATGATCATCTTCATAAATAATGTTGAGGGCGATATCTTGCGCTTTTGCCCGCACTTCTTCTTCGATAGTCGCGGTCACTTCTATCTGTTGAGTTTCGAAAACCTTTTCCCGTGGCTTGTCGACTGTGATACCGTCAATAGTAATTGCACCAGATAGGATCCATTCCTTGATGCGTGTGCGCGAGTAGTCAGGGAACAAACCAGCTAATGCTTGGTCTAACCTCAGACCGGTTTGTGTTGCTGTGATCTCGCTTTTTAGATTAATCTCTTGTGTCATAGGAACCGTACCCCAGTTTTGGGGTCCAAAGTGAATGAGCTATCTGTTACAATCGGATGTTTTCTATTTTACCGTGATTTTACCGTGAAATAGAAAAAATCTTAACAACAACTTAAAAAGAATTGAATTCAAGTATGCATAAAATTGCCAAAGTTGCCGCACTAGTATTACTTTCACTGGCTATTACAGCCTGTAGTAGCAGTCCAGAAGACGTTGATGTTGCCAGTAAAGCATCACCTGACGTCTTGTATTCTCAAGCACGAACGTCAATGGAATTAGGTAATTACTCTAAAGCCGTCCGTTCACTTGAAGCATTGGACTCTCGTTTTCCATTTGGTCCGCACAAAACTCAAGTTCAATTAGACTTGATTTTTGCGTATTACAAAATGGATGATGCAGCCTCAGGACTTGCCAATATTGATCGCTTTTTACGCCTCAATCCAACGCATCCTAATATAGATTACGTCTATTATATGCGTGGTTTAACCAATATGCAGGCAGATAATTACTTATTTCACGATTTAATGAATATTGATCGTACCGATCGTGACCCAAAAAATGCCCAAGATGCATTTAAAGATTTTGACCGATTGATTAAATCGTACCCAAATAGCAAGTATGCTGCTGATGCACAACAACGTATGCAGTTCTTAAAGAACCGTTTAGCGAAATATTCTATTCAAGTTGCAGAATATTATATCAAAATGAACGCATGGAGTGCAGCGGCAGTTCGTGCCCAATCAGTCATGGAGAAGTTCCCAGGAACACCTTTAACTGAAAGAGCATTAGAGATAATGGCTAAAGCGTATGACGAGTTAGGTCAGGAAAAATTACAACAAAACGTTAAAGCTGTGATGAAAGCAAATTTTCCAAATAATGAGATATTAACTAACTAGTCATTATTGAAGCTCAACGACAGTTAACGAATATTTAGCATTAAACGCTCCTCGGAGCGTTTTTTTATACCTGACTCATCAGCATTAGTAAATTTCATATCTACTTATTTTACTCTTTTTACTTGGCGCTGTTATCACACCAGTAAAAAGGCACCATAACACCTTTTAACTTAGCAACCATCATAGGAATGAAGTATTTATTACACCATGGTGCTTTGGCTGAATAACACTCGATACGACCAAAATACATCCAAACAAATCTAATTTTGATATAAATATAAAAAAACAGGTTGACTCAGCAGGTCAAAACCCTTTAAATTGCGTCCGTCGCCCGAATAGCTCAGTCGGTAGAGCAGAGGATTGAAAATCCTCGTGTCCCTGGTTCGATTCCGGGTTCGGGCACCATATTTATATTGGTGGCTACAGCGACTAATAAAATAAAGTTATTTTGCAATAATGTTTTGCAGGTGTGGTGGAATTGGTAGACACGTCAGCTTCAGGTGCTGATGCTCGTAAGGGCGTGGAGGTTCAAGTCCTCTCACCTGTACCAAATAACTTTATCCGTTTTAACAAAAAGGCCTCGCATTGCGAGGCCTTTTTGTTTTGATTGTCTATCTCATTTCGAAATGCCAAGACAAACTATGTTGGTTTATTCAAATAGTACGACATCACCCCTTCTTCACTTACGGCAGCTAACTTACAGCAATAGCACACTGTAAATGATCCGTGAGTTCGCCATAAAACTCAGTTGCAAGTTAGCGCTTAAATATCAATATGTCGCAAGGTACTATCAAACCGTTTTTCACTGGCAAGTCATTCAACTCGCCAGAACAATCCGCTACCACATAAAAAAGCAATTACATCGGCTCAATATAATCCACCATTAACTGCACGGTTTGTTTACCTCTAAACTCATTAACATCAAGCTTATAGACCACTCGGGCATGTTTAATGGTTGCGTCAGGCCATATTGCTAAATCCACATTAAAGGCAATACCGTCTAACATCGAACTGCCACATTGGGTCTCTAACAATAGCTTTAAATGTTTCTCGCCGACAATGCGCTGCTGGATAACATTAAATATGCCATCAAATAAAGGCTCTTCAAACGACTGTCCCCACGGTCCCGCATTACGTAACATAAATGCAGTATCAAGGGTCATTAGCTCACTTGACAGCTCGCCGTCTGACAGTAACTCTCCGGTCAGCTGTTCATAATCCAATATTTCTCTTACCGCATCATCAAAGGCTTGTTTAAATTGTTCAAATACGTCAGCTTTTAATGATAATCCTGCCGCCATCGCATGACCACCAAACTTAGTTATCATCCCAGGATAGCCACTATTAATGCGTTCGAGTAAATCTCGCATATGCAGTCCTTTAATCGAGCGGGCAGAACCTTTTATTTGACCATCCCCCGCATCAGCAAAGGCAATAACAGGGCGATGATAGCGATCTTTAATCCGTGATGCCAAAATACCAATCACGCCTTGATGCCAATCATCCTTAAAAATGGCGATGCCCCAGGGTAAATCATCTTCATTAAGCGACACTTGCAATAAACTCTTTAATGCCTCTTGTTGCATGCCGGTTTCAAGTTCACGCCGCTCTTGGTTTAGTCCATCCAGTTCGGCAGCCATTCTTCTTGCCAACATGATGTCTTCACACAGTAAGGTTTCTACCCCCAGCGCCATTTCATCTAGGCGGCCAGCAGCATTTAATCTGGGACCAACCGCAAAACCAAAATCGGCAGCAACCATCTTTGCAGGGCTGCGTTTGGCGACTTCTAGCAACGCGGTAATACCAACTCGACAGCGGCCACTTCTAACACGCTGTAAACCAGCATTGACTAAAATACGGTTATTAGTGTCTAACGACACCACATCCGCGACAGTACCCAAGGCGACAATATCAAGTAATGTTGCCAGATTTGGCTCAGTAATTTGTTGCTGTTGATACCAATTACGTTGCCTTAATTCTGCTCGCAAAGCTGACATCAGATAAAATGCCACACCAACACCGGCAATAGACTTACTGGCAAACTGACAACCAGGCTGATTGGGATTTACAATAACATCAGCATTTGGCAAGCTATTACCAGGTAAATGATGATCTGTCACAACGACGGTCATGCCCAGTAACTTGGCAGCCGCAACCCCCTCAATGGAAGATATCCCATTATCAACGGTAATTAATACATCGGCACTCTTCTTGTAGGCTACCGCAACAATTTCAGGACTTAAACCATAACCATAATCAAACCGATTTGGAATAAGGTAATCAAGCCGTTTAGCACCCATCATGTTTAACGCCAGCATGCATACACTCGTTGAGGTCGCACCATCAGCATCAAAATCGCCAACAATCAAAATTGATTGCTGTGCAACAATCGCATCAGCGATCACTACTGCGGCCTCGGCTAGACCTTTCATCGTCTCGGGACGCAATAACTTACTTAACACTAATTCACAGTTATCTTGATTAACACCACGGCGGGCATAGAGTTGTTTCAGTAATGGCGGTAAAGAACTGGGTAAATGATTATCATCAACCTGAGGGCGACGGACTATATTATGAGACAAAAGGCAACCTTAATCGGGCAATAAGAGAATGGAGCATAACAAAAAGGTGAGCCTAAGCTCACCTTGATTTTACGTTTATAGCACAGGCTATACGACTTTGATTTATAAGTGGGCGTTATAAGTTTGATTCAATAGTACGTAATAATTCTGCCGGAGCTTGATAACCTGGCACCATGGTTCCATTTTCTAAAATCAGTGCGGGTGTACCGTTAACACCAAACGACATACCTAACTTATATTGCGCCGCAATATCAATATCACAACTCGCGGCTTTAACATTGCCACCCGCTTTAGCTTCTGTCATCGCTTTTAAAGGATCTTTAGCACACCAAACGGCTTGCATCTCATCAGCATTTGCAGAAGGAATGCCTGCACGCGGATAAGCTAAGTAGCGAATCGTAATACCTAAATCATTATAGCCTTGCATTTGATTGTGTAGCTTACGGCAATAACCACAGTCGACATCGGTAAATACAGTGACGACATGCTTCTCATTTTTAGCTTTGTAAACCAACATTTCATCTACAAATGGTTCGAGCAATGCGATACGAGGTCCGGCTAGTGCTGCCTCGGTTAAGTTTTTCATGCCGTTGTCGATGTCATACAGATTACCATGAAATAACTTAGCGCCATCTTTGGTGACGTATAACACACCTCGGTCGGTCAGCACTTGATATAAACCGTCGATGGGAGATTGCTGAATTGTCATCACGTTGACACCTAGCGTGTCGGTAAGTTTTTGCTTTAATGCTGATTCGTTGGCTACATCAGACGCAGCTGACACCATTGGAGTGATAACAAGGCTGGCAACAAGGGCTAATGTTTTGGTTAACTTCATGATAATTCCTAAATTACACGGGTTCAAAGTGAATAGACCCGATTTTGTCAATAAAACTTACAGGCTTAGTTTAGCTAACGCAACTAAACTCACAGGCTTAAATGTAAGGATTTGATCAACCTCGCACTCAACCGCGCGGATGATGCTGGCTATGCAATTGCTGCAAACGCACTTTTGCCACATGAGTATATATTTGAGTGGTTGATAAATCACTATGTCCCAACAAAAGTTGTACAACCCGTAGGTCAGCACCGTGATTTAATAAGTGAGTGGCAAAGGCATGTCGTAACGTATGCGGTGATAAATGGCACTCAATTCCAGACCTTGCCGCATACAACTTAATTCGATGCCAGAAAGTTTGCCGAGTCATCATTTGCCCACGACGTGACGGAAACAGTACATCGGACTGTTTCATATTTAACAATTCAGTACGAGCAAACTTAATATACTGTTCAACCTCAGTAATGGCCACTTCACCCAATGGAACCAAACGTTCTTTGCCGCCTTTACCCATCACTCGGACTAAACCTTGACGCAAACTGATTTGCTCCATCGTTAAGCTCACTAATTCAGTCACGCGCAACCCGGTGGCATACAAGAGTTCCAACATGGCTTTATCACGACATTCAATCGGATCGTCGGTATTAGGCTCAGATAATAAACACTCAATTTGTGCCTCAGACAAGGTATCAGGCAACTGACGAACTAACTTAGGCGACTTAATCAATGAGGTCGGATCTTGGCTAATTTGCTTTTTTACCAATAAGTAAGCATAAAAACGCCGTAAACTACTGAGTAATCTGGCGGTACTGCTTTTAGCAAATTGTTTGTCAAAACGCTCTGCGAGGTAGTCGCGCAACACGGCTTGATCAACTTGCAGTAAGTCTTTTCCCTGAGACAACACATAACGTTCTAAATGTTGTATGTCGGTGCGATAGGATGCCAATGTATTATCACTTAACCCGTTAGTTGACCATAAGTCATCAACAAACTGGTTAATTAATGGATCGGGTTGATAAGCAGGTTTGGCCAAAGCAGTTTCCAATAAATAATAAAAAACGACGTTAGATAATCTATCATAACGCCGTTATATTGATCCGTTTATTATGGCCTATTTAACGTTTAAGCCTGCACTTTTTGAAGCCTCTTTTTGGGTAAAAACAAACACACAATCGCGGTCAACGCCGTAGGCAGCAACCAAGCCATACCCTCAGCATGTAATGGCATAAAATCTAAGAAGCTCATGTCCATCCCCGCGGTTTGTAACCCATCGAAAATGCCGAAAAAAAGTGCCACAGTTAGCACTATTCGGTGCGAAAACTCAGGTCGAGCAAAACGCTCCGTTAAGAAAGTGACCAACACTAATGCAATAGCGACTGGGTAAATCGTCATTAACACCGGAATACTCACACTAATTAATTGCGCTAAACCAACGTTTGCAACGGTGGCACACACTGCACTTAGCAGGACAACCAACAATTTATACGACAAGCGCGGTAATAATTCATTAAAAAATTCAGCACACGCAGTAACTAAACCGACTGCCGTGGTTAAACAGGCTAAGGTGACAACGGTCGATAACAATAGTGAACCAAGATTACCGAAGTGATACGTGACGTAGTTGGTTAAAATTTGCCCGCCATTGTCAGCGCCAATGGCAAAATCACCCGCAGAAGCACCAAGATAAAACAAAGAAATATACACAAATGCTAGACCACCAGCAGCAATAAAGGCGGCACGAATTAAATACTTGGTTTGATCAGCGGCTTCATTGACACCTTTTTTGCGTAATAAATCGATGATTAACATACCAAACATCAAAGATGCCAAGGTGTCCATGGTATTATAACCTTCAATAATCCCTTTCGTTAATGGACTATTAATGTAATCACCAACGGGTTGGCTCACCTCTGCGCCAGGAATAATAATCACTGAACTGGCCAATCCCACCAATAATAAAATTAATACTGGCGTAAGCACTTTCCCTACGCTGTCCAGTAATTGGCCTGGATATAAAGATAAAAACATCACCACGGAGAAAAACACTAAAGTATAAATAAGTTGGGCAATATTGAATTCTTTACCGCCTAACATCATCAGTGCATCAGGATTACCGATAAAAGGTCTTGCACCAATTTCGAACGCCACCAGAGCGGTACGCGGGGCCGCAAATGCCGGGCCAATAATAATATAAATAGCAATGGCTAATGCCGTTGCAGCAAATCCAGGTAATAATGCCATCACTTTACCGTTGGATTTGGCAACCGCAATTAAGCCTATCAACGGCATACCCACTGCAGTAATTAAGAAACCGAACATCGCAAAAGACATATTCTCGCCAGCAAGCATGCCAGCAAAAGGAGGGAAAATTAAGTTACCCGCCCCTAAAAAAAACGCAAAGGTCATAAATCCTAACCCAAGCGTATCCGTTACACTCATTTTGGTTGTTTGCACTACTCACTCCGCTTTGTTGTTATTTTTTACAAACCTAATTGATTACACCATCATTAGCTACTGCTAAACTGAACCAACAATGATTTGTAAAGTTAAAAATACACTTGAAAAATACTCAATTTGTTAAGACAACAACGGAAACGAGCTGTTAGTTCTATTTTCAGTGTCATGTTCCAGCCAAAATAGCTTAAATTAGACTTTTTACTCAATTTAATGCGTAAAAAAGTGTGCAGACTAATATCAAATATCGCCTTAATACTCAAGCTTCAGCACTCCAAACAATTAAAAAAACCTATTTAGTTGCGATTTGTGGCAAGGCTTGTGTACATATTCAGCACATCTATTGTTTTTAAGTTAATTTAGCATTACAAAAAATCAACGATGACAAGCGCTGGCAATTAAACCGCGACAGTAAAAACCAAAGCCGCTATGATCCTATTGAGTCGTTCATACAGCCCAAAGAGTACTCTATTATCTATGTCTTTTACGTTTAAGCAATTTCATATCGATGATAAACAGTGTGGAATGTCAGTCAGTACAGATGGGGTTTTACTCGGTGCTTGGGCTGAATTATCGCAATCTAGCAACATTCTCGATATTGGTGCAGGAAGTGGCTTGCTAAGCCTGATGGCTGCACAGCGCAGCCCTCATAACGCCAGTATTACTGCTGTAGAATTAGACGGTGCAGCAGCAAATGCCTGCCAATATAATATTCAACAAAGCCCTTGGCCTGAGAAAATTCAGCTATTTCAAGGTGCTATTCAGCATTTTCAACAACAACATAATCAAATATCAGCACCGTTATTCGATCATATCATTTGTAACCCGCCTTACTTTGAACAGGGTTTGCAGGCCAAAAATAGCGCACGAGCCGACGCAAGGCATACCAACACCTTATCTTTCGCTGAGTTACAGTACGTGATCGGTCAATTACTTGCTCCCCAAGGCACGGCTAGTATTATTCTACCGCAACAAAGTTTAGCCCGTTTTAGGCAACAACTTAACGCTCATGGTTTATTCGTTATAAAACACCTTGATGTTATTAGTGTTGAGGGAAAGTCTCCCAATAGAGCACTATTGGCAATACAATACGACCCAATGAGGGTTAATCCCCGACAAACCAATAACAAGGTCACCATTGAAACTCAATGTCTACAACTGGTGATCCGCGACAAACACGGACAATACAGCCAAGCTATGGCAGATTTATGCCGCGAGTTCTACTTAAAGCTTTAGCCTGCTCATTAGGTCAGTTATAATACTCAACTATTTTTCAGCGAGACCCAAGTGCATGCAATTTGAAGATTTCCAGCTCGACCCTAGCTTATTAGAGTCACTCAAGGCCATGGGACATCACAGCCCTACCACAATTCAACAACAAACGATCCCATTGGCCATGGACCAGCGGGATATTTTAGCGCGAGCGCCTACCGGCACAGGGAAAACGGCTAGCTTTTTACTGCCTGCATTACAGCATTTAATCGACTTCCCTCGGCGTTTTGAAGGCCAAGCACGTATTTTGGTGCTAACGCCAACGCGTGAATTAGCCAGTCAAATTCATCGTTATGCAAGTCATTTAGCCACTGGGCTTGATCTTAATATCGTCATCATTACAGGTGGTGTGCCATATGGCCCACAAGAAGAAGCACTTGCAGACAATGTTGATATATTGATCGCCACCCCAGGTCGATTAATGGAATACTTAGATAAAGATAAATTTGATGCCACTGAAGTGGAGATTCTCATTATTGATGAAGCTGATCGTATGCTTGATATGGGATTCTCGTCAGTAGTGCAATCTATTGCCATTGAAGCTCAAGGCCGCAAACAAAATATGTTGTTTTCTGCCACACTTGAAGGCAATGGGGTTAACCGTTTCGCTCGCGAATTGTTAAACGATCCGGTAGTGGTCGATGTAGAAGCGCCACGCAGTGAAAAAGCCAAAGTGCATCAGTGGGTGCATTTGGCCGATGATCAAGCACATAAATTTGCGTTGTTATGCCACATTCTTCAGCAAGAAAACGTTAAACGCACCATAGTGTTTGTTAAAACTCGCGAAATGGTTGCCAGCTTAGAAGGCTTATTGCTAAAAGCGAATATCCCTTGTGCATTTATGCGTGGCGATATGGAACAGAAAAAACGCTTCCAAGCACTGGGGCGTTTTTCTAAGGGCGAAGTCAACGTGCTATTGGCGACAGATGTTGCTGCTCGAGGAATTGATGTTGATGACATTACCCATGTCATCAACTTTGACATGCCCCGCTCTGCTGATGCCTATGTTCATCGAATTGGCCGCACCGCTCGTGCTGGCGCTAAAGGAACCGCGATTTCATTAGTTGAAGCGCACGATATGCGTATTATTTCTAAAATTGAACGATACATTGAATTACCGCTTAAACGCCGCGTGATTGAAGAACTTCGTCCTAAACACAAAGAAGCCAAGGTCCCAGGTAAGAAAAAAGCCAATGCAAAAGAGGCTAGAGTGACATCGAAAAAGTACAAGAAAAAGTAACCTACAGGTTTAGCTATACCTCGTCCTAGAATACCTTGACTAACGATTATTAAAGCGAATTACTCAGTAATTCGCTTTTTTTATCCTCAAAGCACTATATCGCATCATTAAATAGACATAATACAGCCAGAAAGTGTCAACTAATGTCAATTTGTGCACAAAAAACACTAACCCGAATAATCTAATATAACCTACTAATTAATAAGAGATAAAATATAATGGATTATTTTATCTCTATTCAAACATGGCAAAAAAAATCAGTTTATTAAGTGTTTATCGCCAAATCAGAAAAAACATAACTTTATGAAACATTTTATTTACATCAAACTATTTAGATAAACGTAATACTCTGTTAATTTAGACGCTATGAGTAATAAAATGAATTTGAATGAACATGTTAGCCAACGTAGTTAACTGTCTAAAGCATTATTTCAGCATGGATACGCAATAGAAATGATAAAAACCATATTAAGAAGATCATCACCACTGCTTATCATTGCTGTGTTTGTTGCCGCAGCCATGCTGCTTATCAGCACACAAGAAGCACCCGAGCAAAAAGATGAACCCATTAGCGTGCCCATTATTGATGTGCAAACCATCACGCCGCAAACCTTGTCGCTCAACTTACCGTCATACGGCGTGGTTAATCCCAAATATAAAACCCAGTTAGTCACCGAAGTTCAAGGGCGTTTACTGAACATTTCAGCAGACTTTGTTGCTGGCGGTGTCGTAAAGCAAGGCCAACAACTTGCCATTATTGAACCCTCTGATTACGAAGCGGATCTAATACAGGCAGAGGCGACACTTGCTCAAGCAACCGCCGCATTGAATGAAGAAAAAGCCCGTGGTGTAGTCGCTAAAATTGAATTTAAAGATTTTGGTACCGGTTTACCACCAGAGCTCGGATTACGGATCCCACAGCTAAAAAAAGAACAAGCTAACGTCAAATATGCACAAGCCGCATTAGCCCGTGCACAACGCAACTTAGCACGTACAGTAATTAGGGCCCCATTTGATGGCATTATCAAAGCACGCAATGTCGACTTAGGTCAGTACGTAACCTTGGGCACTAACTTAGGTGAACTCTACAACACCAGTATTGCTGAAATTAGACTGCCATTAACAAATGCAGATCTCGCGTATTTAGAGTCGGTTGATAATCCTGAAACCGCTGTCACACTCACCGCATTTCTGGCAGGTAAACAAGTCACTTGGCAAGGCAATATTGTTCGCAGCGAAAACGTCATCGACGAGCAAACTCGCATGGTGTATCTAGTCGCAGAAATACATGATCCGTATTTACGCAAAAATAAAACTGAAGGACAATTACCCTTAAAATATGGCAGCTTTGTGAACGCCGTCATCACAGGCCGCACGGTTAATAATGTAGTAAAACTGCCACGTCACGTGGTACGAAATGGTCAGGTTGCCGTTGTTGGTGCAGACAATATTATCGAGATGCGCCCAGTGAATGTTATTCGTTCAGATGCCGATACCATTTATATTCAAGGCAGCTTCAAGGCAAATGAGCGAGTATCCATGACTAGCATTAATAGTTTGAATTCTGGGCAGATCATTAAAGTGCTCGGAGAAGAAACCCAGTCAGCTCCAGTCGATACTGACGCCCAAGCCGCTACGACTGCAGGTGAATAAGAATGGATACTAATAAAGGGATCATCGCCTGGTTTGCGCGCAACAGTGTCGCAGCCAACTTACTGATGGCCGCCTTGCTTATTGGCGGTTTGTTTAGTGCGGTACTCATTAATAAAGAAATCTTTCCAACATTTGAATTAAATCTCATCAATATCAATGTTGCCTATCCAGGCGCAGCGCCACAAGAAATTGAAGAAGGGATTAATATAAAAATCGAAGAAGCGATTCAAGATATTAGCGGCATTAAAAAAGTGACTTCTGTTGCCAGTGATAGTGTTGGCTCAGTGACCATTGAGGTCGAAGACGGTTACGATGTGCAGCAAGTACTAGATGAAGCTAAACTGCGTATCGATGCCATTGCAACCTTCCCTGACAACATCGAAAAACCCAATATTTACCAAATAAAGCCAGAAAACAATGTGATTTGGGTATCTGTTTATGGCGACATGAACCTGCATGACATGAAAGAAATGGCTAAAGCGATCAGAGACGACATTACCGACTTACCAGCAGTGACTCGCGCAAAAGTCACCGGAGTTCGCGACTACGAAATAGGCATCGAACTGTCGGAAGACAAACTACGCGAATATGGCATTACGTTTACTCAAGTGGCTTTAGCGGTACAAAACTCGTCGATTGATTTACCCGGCGGTTCTATTCGGGCCCAAGATGGTGACATCCTACTGCGCACAAAAGGCCAAGCTTATACCGCAGATGACTTTGCGCAGATTGTGGTAGAAACGCGCCCAGACGGCAGCCGGATTATGTTACCGCAAGTGGCCACAATTAATGATGATTTTGAAGAACGTCTGGAATACACCCGCTTTAACGGCAAACCGGCTGCGGTAATTGAAATCACCAGTATTGACGATCAAAATGCCTTAGATATTTCATCACAAGTTAAGGCTTACGTCGCCGAACGTAAAAAAACCTTACCAAGCAATATTCAACTTGATACCTGGGGTGATTTAACTCACTACCTGCAAGGGCGTTTAAACATGATGTTGTCGAACATGTTTTATGGCGCTCTGCTGGTGTTTATTATTCTGGCCTTATTCTTAGATCTTAAACTCGCTTTTTGGGTAATGATGGGCTTACCTGTGTGCTTTTTGGGCACCATGTTATTAATGCCGCTTGAACCGTTTAACATGTCGATTAATATGCTGACCTTATTCGCGTTCATTCTGGTGCTGGGGATCGTCGTCGACGATGCCATTGTCATCGGAGAAAGTGCCTATACCGAGTTAGAGGAAAACGGCCACTCTTTAGATAATGTGATAAAAGGGGTACAAAAAGTGGCGATGCCAGCCACCTTTGGGGTGCTCACCACTATTGCAGCCTTTATCCCCATGATCATGGTGTCTGGGCCCATGGGCATTATTTGGAAATCCATCGGTATGGTGGTGATTTTGTGTTTAGCCTTTTCGCTGATCGAATCAAAACTGATTTTACCCGCACATTTAGCTCACATGAAAATCAGAAAACGCACCGCCCCAACGAATCCTTTCTCACGCTTTAAATTTGCTATCAACGAATGGTTACAGCATTTCATTCACAACACCTATCGTCATTTTCTTGAGCGCTGCATTAAGCGTCGCTACAACGTCGTGGCGGTATTTGTGGGGGTATTAATTCTGTCACTTGCTTTAGTGCAAAGCGGCAAAGTACGCTGGGTTTTCTTCCCTGATATTCCATCGGACTTTATTCAAGTGCAGCTTGAAATGGAAGAAGGCAGTTCTGAGCAGAACACCTTAAAAGTGCTGCAACAAGTCGAAGATGCGTTATACAAGATGAACGCCAAACTTGAAGACCAATACGGTTACCCCATGGTGAAGCACAGCTACATCGAACTAAGCTCACGCAGCAGTGCCTTTGTGTTTACCGAGCTGACTAAAGGCGAAGACCGTGAAGTAGACGGCGTCGCTATTGCTGAAGAATGGCGTAAACAATTACCCGAGTTATTGTCAGTTAAAAAGCTTAACATCAATGCCAGCACCAACGATGCTGGCGGCGATTTATCGTTTCGCTTAACCTCAAGTGATTTAAACCAACTGTCTGAAGCGGCCAAAGTGCTTAAGTCTAAATTGGCCACTTATGAAGGCGTATTTGATATTACCGATAACTTTTCTTCAGGTTCGCACGAAATTCGGTTAAATATCCGTCCTGAAGCCGAAGCGCAAGGGCTGACACTGTCAGATTTAGCTCGCCAAGTTCGGTACGGTTTTTATGGTTATGAAGCCCAACGTATTTTGCGTAATAAAGAAGAAGTCAAAGTCATGGTGCGTTACCCGCTCGAACAACGCCGCACTGTGGGTGACCTTGAAAACATGCTGATCCGCACCCCGTCAGGCGCAGCAGTGCCGTTTTCAACCGTAGCAGATATCGAAATGGGTGAGTCGTACGCGTCGATCACCCGGGTTGATGGCCGCCGAGCGATTACCATCAGCGCCAATGTGAATAAAAACAACGTTGAACCATCGAAAGTGGTCGCCGAAATTCAGCAAGATTTTTTACCCGAATTAACCGCACGATTCCCTAAAGTAACGTCAGCATTAGATGGCGGCAGCTTAGACGAGCAAAATGCTATGCTTGGTTTAGCGCAAGGATTTTTCTTTGCCATGTTTACCATTTATGCCTTAATGGCCATTCCATTAAAATCGTACACGCAACCGTTAATCATTATGTCGGTCATCCCGTTTGGCATGATTGGCGCCTTGTTTGGCCACTATATTCTAGGCTTATCCATGAGTGTGTTGAGCTTATGCGGTATTGTGGCGTTAGCCGGGGTAGTGGTAAACGACTCACTCATTTTGGTCGACTTTGTTAACCGAGCCCGCGAAGAAGGCAAGTCGCTAATGCAATCGGCTATCGATTCTGGTTGTTATCGTTTTAGGGCAATCATCCTTACCTCGTTAACCACCTTTTTTGGCTTGGTGCCCATTATTATGGAAAAAAGCTTACAGGCTAAAATTGTTATCCCAATGGCGACATCTCTAGCATTTGGTATTTTATTCTCAACGGTAGTGACGTTAATTTTGGTGCCCATCTTGTACATTATTCTGGATGATATAAGGCGCTTATTACGACGCGTTTTTATGTGGTGGTGGCAACCCAAAACAGTTGCGGAACCATTAGGCTCTGATGAACACCATTAACCCATATCGTTAGTCCCAAAAACAGAGCTAAATCAGCTCTGTTTTTTTTGCTGTAAAAACTGCGAGCTAAGCAACATAGTCACATTCGATATTTAGCTACAATACTTACCCTGTTCTCCATAATAAAAAGCTGCCATGAACGCCTCTACCTCACCCACGCCAACCTTAGTTTACGATATCGGCAATCACCGTTATCTCAATATTACGGCAAGATGCACCTTAAGATGCCAGTTTTGCCCTAAGCATAATGGATCGAAACAAGTGCACGACTTCGACTTATCACTCAGTCAACGTATTACCGCAGAGGATGTTTTACCCTTGTTAGGTAATGTGCATGACGTGGAAGAATATGTCTTTTGCGGCTTTGGTGAACCAACGTTAAACCTTGAATGTTTGCTGCAGCTTGCCCATGCCATAAAAGCACAAGGTGGGCGTGTAAGGCTTAATACCGATGGATTGGGCAACCACTTTCATCGTCGTAATATTTTGCCAGAGCTCAGCCAATGCATAGACAGCCTGTCAATTTCACTTAATGCCGACACCCCAGAAAGCTACCAGCAACACTGTCACCCCAAGCTGGCAAATTCCTATAAGGCACTGCTTGAATTTATTCAACTCGCACCTCAATACATACCGCAAGTACAAGTCAGTGCCATTAACGGACTGGCTAATGTAAACATCGAACGTTGCCGCGGTATCGCAGAGCAAAACGGTGCAATATTTAAACAACGCGAACTGGATAAAATTGGTTAAATAAATGGGCTATTGATACCTAGACGTTTTCGCCAACGTCGGCTTCATGCTAGTATTGCCAGTAAGAGAATGCTAAAAAAGTGGCACCATGTCTAAACACAAAGCAGTGGGTTCTTCAAACTCGTTATTAATTTCTTCACAAGCGAGTCATTGGTCGCAACAGCACATTCTTTCGCTGCTAAGCCAATTGATTATTTTATTAATTGTGGTGTTTATCGTCACTAATATGGTGGTCAATCTAGGCGAGCGTCGCCTGCAAGAAGATTGGGCAGATCAACGCTACAGTGAGTTGCAAACGGTAGCGTCTTTAGCCTCTGATAAAGTCTCATTTTTGCAGTTTAGAACCCAAACCATCGCAAAAGGTGAATTACTGCGACAATATCTGCAAAACCCATCAGACAAACTGCAATTAAAGACCATCGAAAACTGGAATTCATTGACTGAAAATATTCCTGAACTACTTGGGCTGGCATTATTTACTCCTCAAGGAGAACTCCAATTTGCCACCACGGGTAGTTTCAATAACATGCAACTACCCGCCGCGTTATTGGGCTCGGGTAGAAATATGGGCGGCAATGATATTTACACGTCACCAATGGCGTTTACTCCTATTGATGGCATATTAGAACCTTATTTTTATCAGTTATCGTGGATAGAAAACCCAGACCAAAGTATTAAAGGTTATTTGGTCACTTACAATTCTATCGTTAAACTACTGGAAACAATAAAGCCTGCTTTTTTTAATCAAAATTCACCATTACTCCTGCTTGATACTCAAGGTTTCCTCTATGCGGGTGCCTCTCAACCTGCGCCATTAGACAGTATGCCCAACACACTTGGGGCAAGTTTAAAACAAACTTACCCAGAATTGTGGCGTGTAATAGCAATGAATAACTTTGGTCAGTTTCACAGCCAAGACTCCACTTTTGTGTATTTAAAAGTCGAGTTAACCAACCAATACGAAAACAAAAGAGAATACTTTTTATTGTCTTATATTCGCCATGAAGACATTGCCACTCGCTATGCTCAATGGCGAATACTCATCATAGTTGCAGGATGCTTGATAGCACTGTTAGCCAGTTTACTGATTATATTAAGACATCGATTTGTACTTGAGAGACGCGCGAGGCAAAATAGCCTTCAATTGAGTAACAGTTTGTTTAGCAGTGAATTAAGCTGCTTAATCGTCAATGATAGTGGCCGTATCCAGAGCGTTAATGCCAAAGCCGCTGCCGCACTATCCTTACCAATTGATGATCTCAAAGATCGCAGTTTACAACGAGTACTGCATCTTGATGATGATCGTTTCAACCACATTAAAGATGCATTAACTCATCATAAGCAATGGAATGGTGAGATCAATTTAGAAACGCTTAATAGTAGTATGTTACAAACTCATATTCGCAGAGAAAAATGCCCTAACAGTAATGAGTATTATTGGTTAGTCACATTTGAAGATATTACCGCATTATTTGATAGTCAGAGCCAAGCCTATCTCTATCAATTAATGAGCAACTGTGCTGTCGCTACGGCGCTAACCGATGCCAGTGGCATGATAATAAAATGTAATAAGCAATTTGATCAGCTGATGTCTTTACACGGAGACACTGATATTTCTATCACAGAATTACTCGGCGATGAACTGCATAATCAATGGCAGAACATAACCGCGCAAATTAGCTTACAGGGGGAGTGGACCGCGCAAATTATGCCATTTAACCATGGCCGTTATGAGCATTGCTTAAAAACGACATTAACAGGTCAACTTACATTCGAAGGTGATATTGAATACCTTATTTGTACTTTTGAACAGACCACGCCAGTGGTGTCGGCCCAAAACAGCAGTAACGTCATTGGCCATCGAAGCGCCATAGTATTACGTTTAAATGAGCTTGAAAATTACTTTATCAACCTTAGTGAGCTCACTAAAGAACATTCAAGCTTACTCGTAATGGACATTAATCCAGAAGGCATTTTCAGCAATATGGGCAATATGAGCCAACTTGAAAAGCGTCAAAAAGACATTGAGCTACAGTTACTGATTGAGTTACCGCTTAATTATCAAATTGCGCAATGGCAGCTCGGAAAGCTAGTCATATTGTTGACCGAAACGAATGCAAACTCAGCCCATCAATATGCGATTAATATGATGCAGTGTCTGGAAGAAAAGAATTTGGGTGAAGGAATTAACATTGGTATCGCGAGTTATTTACAGCGACAAAGTTTGGACCAATACCTTGCTAACGCTGAAATAGCCTTAAAACGTGCTAAACAATCTGTTGACCAAAATATTTGCCAAGCATTTACTCGCCCTACCAAAGCCACATCATCCTCGAAAATTGACTGATTCAATCACCTGACACAGCGTTGCTTAACGTCAGGTGGTGATCAATATTGACCGTTGAACAGAAGATGAATAACGTCAAGTTATTAATAAATAGAAATAAAGCTATAAAAGAAAACTATTTTTAATTACTTCATCTGTAGTCTTATGTGTGCGGATTAGAATGACTAACAACCTCTGGAAGGAGTTCGTCAGACTCAAGCCTAAAAGGTTGTACATTATCAGGCAGCTTACTTTCATGAATATCAATAATACTTGAACGGTTCATGGTCACTTTAAAGCGGGCATATTCAGGTTCCTGTTTGCCATCACGCAACACAGCAACCAAATTGACTTGATAGCGACGCTCAACAGACTCATTGCTAATATTACCTTCGGTTTCTTTATATATCTTCGCTTTACCACGTTCTAAATGACGAGCAAAAGGCACTAGACTAAAATTCACTTGTTCTTGAATTTGTGAATAATCCGCCTCAAAGGGCTTATTTGTCACCTTGGTTGCAATACGATAATGCAGAACTTCTGAATCCACTTTATTCTGACTGTGGCGTTGCTTCATGATATCAGAAACCGCTTTTGGGATATCTTGACTGCGCATAAATTCGAGCCAAACTAATTGTTTAGCGACCACAGTTTGGGTGGTAGTATCACGTAAAATACGGCTCCACCTTGGACGGCCTCGTTGGATAAACCGCCACATAGCATTACGAAAATCCTCTTTAAAGATTTCCCTAAAACCATAAATAACCGCTAACGTCAGCAGCAAGGTCAAGGTTAATCCATTAAAGAAACCTTGGGCTTTTATTATCAATGCCGATACCACCAGCATCACAAGCCCCGTGGCAACTCCAGTTACGAATTTTTTGAGACCGACGCCTAATGGCTTTAATTCTTCTTTTAAAACAACACCTTGTTGAATTAAGCGTCTTAAAAGAAGCATTTTATTAGAGATCCGGTTAGCATCAAGCTGAGTCTGCAACGAGTTGTATTTGCACTCTTGCTCTCTATAGTGATTCTCACTACAGCATAAATTTAATACTTTTTCTTTAACATCACTATAGTCAGCACTTCTAGGGCTTCGAGCCAATGTCTTTAATAGCTGCTGCTCACAAAACCAGGACAGGTAATTATCGGCATGCTCAAAATAAGATTTCCACTTAGGATCGTTCGGTTCATTACGCCGAAACTTTTTAAATAGTTGCGTAACCACATCACACAGCTCATCTAATGCCGGATAAAACTCACTTGTGTCAGTATTTTGTTGTAACTCTTTGGCATCAGTTTCAATGGCGACAGCAAATTGATAAGCGAATAAGTTAAGGTATAAACGAAACTCTTCTAACGTTCGTTTATTTAAACTGACAAAACGTGACTGGACTAACGGTAAATGCAGTCCTTTAGAATAATAAGAACGACGTCCAAGAATACTACTGTGATAATAATCCTCTTCATCTAAGGTATGCGAACCAATGCCCATTTCTGTTGGCAAATAAAAATACAGATCAAATACCCGTTGATCACCAGGGCCCATTTGATGACTAAATTTAATTGATAACGCTTCTTCTTGTTTTACTTTAACTTTTGCCACTATATCTTTCACACACCTTTTTTCATTGACACTTACCTACTATACCGCAAAGGGAATATTAAGCTAAAAGTTAATTTATTCAATGAAAATTAGTCAGCAGTATTGGGGGATATTAACTGACAAGCCCAAACGTTATTACTTGGGAGAAATTTTAGCGTTCCCCGTGTGAATGTGTCATCTAAGTCGATCACCTGAACCTCCTGAGATATGCTAAAACCATCCATAAAGTGAGATGCAGTAATACCAAATTCATTCTGTAAATATGGGCGTAATAGACTGTTATCTTGCCAACGGGTCGGCGGTAGGGATAATGCTAAATGATAAGTAAATGAGCCCATATGAACCTCTTCGACCTTGCCTGATAATTGAACCGTTTCGGGATCATGAGTTGATGACTCTACCCTATAAGTCAGTTCGGCTTGATTGTGCTCAATGTATAAGGTTAACCGTAAGTTACTTTTATTAACGGTTAATGGTAATTCTCCTTGATGACTAAAATAACCGTCAGCATGGCAATCGAAATGCCAAACATTATGGGTACTAGCAATGCGATTAAGCACACTGGTCACAATAAATGTAATCAGCAAAAAACTTAATACAAAAAAAAGCTTGCCGCGTTTTGACTGTAATAATCGGCGTATTTTCATGTGCATTAATAGGGACATAAATCTAGCCACAAATGTGCACCTTTTGTAGCCATTCTTGAGTGATAAATGGCGTGCTCATGTTATCGATACTCACTTTAATGCTATTAACTAATGGTATCGCTTCACTGGAATCGGTCAAAATGAAACTCATGTAACCTTGATTAGCCGATAACGTCATCGTAATTGAATCCCAGCGGGCATGGTGACACAAGCGTAATTGTGTTGATAAGCAGTCTGCATGCAATAGCGCATTTTGCTGATTATCCTCCCCAAAAACAAACAGTTGAACAATATGTCCATCAGAGGTCAACACTTGCCGCAATACATC
Source organism: Shewanella psychromarinicola (assembly GCF_003855155.1). NCBI lineage: Bacteria > Pseudomonadati > Pseudomonadota > Gammaproteobacteria > Alteromonadales > Shewanellaceae > Shewanella > Shewanella psychromarinicola. Next base: position 2,029,514 of record NZ_CP034073.1, on the reverse strand, counting down.
GGCTTGAGCAAGCTGAGGAGGGTTAAGGTTAGCGTAAACAAACAACAATATACTTAATAGAATGGCAATAATAAACAGATACTGACCTAACGATAATAGCCGATTAGGCATTTCCAAGATCTTGCTGCGCTTAGTGGTCACGGTGGTATATAAAATCACCCCCTGTTCAGGGATATATTCAATGAGATTAATATGACGATGACACAGATGATTAATAATTTTATTGATAATACCTAGCAGTTCGGCATGAGATAATTGATGCGCACAGTCACCAGATGCCACCACAGTTGCAAGCAAAGATAAAGGCACTACTTGCCCGCGATGCTGAACCAATTGGTTTAACACCCAATATTCATTATCGTTTAAATGCCATTGAGTCGCCGTTGACTGATCTGTCAACAAACGTTGTGCATTGTCGAACCAACAACATCCTATTTGCATCGCACTGTCTTAGTGTATCGACTGATTAAAAAAGTATACTCCCAAAGAGAGAGATGAAAGGATGCTAACTCGACTATCCTCTGGATAAGATTGCTAATTCGTGAGCAAGCCCGCGAATATGGCGTTTTTCTGCGCAAGGTATAATTGCATGATAGTAAATATAGAAATCGCTAACTTACGACATTGCTGATTAATAATGGGACACGCTGAATTAATCACTTACGGATAAAGATTGGGGGGATCCATTCGTTAAGGCGATAATAAGCCGACATTGTAGTCATTCAAAAAAACAGCTATAAAAAAGCTGGCAAGGCCAGCGTTTCGATACATAAATTCAAGTTAACATGACAAATAGTGTTAACTTAAAATGCGTAAAGTAATGTCATGTTGGTTTCAGTGTCAGTACTTTCTTTGTCATCAAGCGGTTCACTGTTATAGCGAACAATAACAGCAAATTTCATCGCCAGTGAGCCAACGATATTGGCTGTTAATGAGGTTTCAGAACGAGCATCTAATTTACTCCCCCAATCGGCAACAAACCTCTGCTGGAACTTAGATGAATCACTAATCTTAGTTTGGAAATCAATCACGGCGTGAGCAACAACGCTATCTTCGCTATCATAACCTTCAGCAAGTGCGGATTCTTCATCCAGTTGTTGATAAATATAACCCGGACCCGCCTCAGCTTTTAAAGACATTCTGTCAGTATCAATAAAGTGTTGACCATAACCGGCAGAAGTCGTTGAGGTGAAATCGTAACCAGTGAATGGATCAACTTCATAGTTAGTGTTAGCAAACAAATAGCTCACATCGTTAATTTGGTAGTTGCCTTGCGCACCTAGGAAATAACGTTTTGCAGTCACTTCTTCAGAGTCTTCTTTGTACAAGCCTTCTAACACATACTGGTTCTCCCAGTTGTCTAATTCTTGTTTCAACGCTAGGCGCGCTTTAAACGAAGAAGTATCTGTATTACCGGTGGTTAACGTTGCACCTAATTCTGCTTCACCAGCAAAAGTGGCATCGCCTTCAACAAACTCACTTCCAGCATGTGCTGCAAATGGCATGGTTAGTGTAATAGCTGCAGTAAGTAGCAGTCTCTTCATGTCATTTCATCCTTTATTTACGATTTACAAAATCTAATGTGGGGGGTTATACGTTTAACCCCTAGAATATTAACACTTTGATAATAAAATTGAAAAAATAGTCATCCCATCAATCATTAAGTCACTAGGCTGTTGCTTTGCCAACATGCGGTGCATTAACAGCCACAGCATGGCTAAACCTATTCATCGAGCGCTAAAACGGCCCAAACACCCAGCAAGCTAAACGCTAAGTGGACCGCATCAGATCCCGCTATACATCACATGGAACAGGCCCATGCAAAAAGCCAACATGGCATCACCGCAGGCTCTTAACGCATTAATCACTACTAAGTTAAATGTCCTAACGGTTTCCATAACTAACGGCAGCACAAATAATTATCCTATAAGGAAAATAAGGTCGTTTTTATCACTAGTTCCCCATGAGATTAGGCCACCATATCATCACGAATAGCATCATAATACTGGTTAGGATTAAGCCTAATGTTGGCACTAGATACCTTTGAGACTTAGCAGCTCATAGCTGTTTAGCACCGACCATAGGGTCAATAATAATCTTGTTACCTATACCAATCAACAATCCGAACAATAAGATAAACATTCAAATTTGGCAATAGAATCACTGTGCCGCGAAAGCTTTGTCACCCAGGGCGTCTCACATTAGGTCGCGGCCATTAATGGCCACATCCATGAGATCTTTCGCCCATAACAGGTAAATCAATAAATGTTGACGTTATAGCATCAATTTTTTAACCGATAACCATGTTCGATAAGGTTTACAAAATAGCGTTTTGGGTTATTTTTTCACAAAAAATCAGCTCATTGATAAATGAGCTGATTAGTGGTTTTAGTGTAAGACTGGCTTACATTATTTTAGGATCAAGCTCACCAGATTGATAAGCTTTATACATTGCTTGCAGTGATTTAGGCTTAATTTTAGAGCCCATACCCGCACAACCAAATGCTTCATAACGGATGGTACAAATGTCAGCCATCGCTTCCATTGATGCTTTCAAGAATTTACGCGGATCAAATTCTGCAGGATGTTCAGCCAAGAATTTACGCACGGCACCCGTTGATGCTAAACGTAAATCAGTATCAATGTTCACTTTACGCACACCGTGCTTAATACCTTCAACGATTTCTTCTAACGGTACACCGTAAGTTTCTGGAATTTCACCACCGTACTGGTTGATGATTTTCAGCCACTCTTGCGGTACTGAAGATGAACCGTGCATAACCAAATGCGTGTTAGGGATCCGCGCATGGATTTCTTTAATACGGTCGATACGTAATACATCACCGGTAGGTTTACGGCTGAACTTGTACGCACCATGACTGGTACCAATGGCAATCGCTAACGCATCTACATGAGTATCAGCAACGAACCGAGCAGCTTCTTCAGGCGACGTTAGCATTTGGTCCATGCTCAGTGTTCCCACAGCACCAACACCATCTTCTTCGCCAGCTTGGCCAGTTTCTAAACTGCCTAAACAACCAATTTCACCTTCAACAGACACACCACAAGCATGAGCAAATGCCACTGTACGACGAGTGACATCTACGTTGTAGTCGTATGATGCAGGTGTTTTACCATCGGCCATTAACGAGCCATCCATCATGACTGATGACATACCTAACTGAATTGAACGCTGACAAATGTCAGGATCAGTACCATGATCTTGATGAATACAAACTGGGATATCAGGATACTGCTCAAGAGCGGCTGCCATTAAGTATTTTAAAAATTGTGGGCGAGCATATTTACGTGCACCGGCAGAGGCCTGAACAATCACAGGGCTGTCAGTGGCTTCAGCGGCTTGCATAATTGCACGCATTTGCTCAAGGTTGTTAACGTTAAAAGCAGGGACGCCATAACCATGCTCTGCAGCGTGGTCAAGCAGTTGTCGTAGAGAGATAAGAGCCATTTTGTTCTCCAATAATAGGGTGATTACTCACCTAGGTCGCTATCGTTTGGACGGATTTTTTACTCTGTCGCGGCTAAAAAATAACAGTGACAGAGCGGTTTTTTTTATAATAATTATTAGGTTTACGCTACAAATACTTGATGTGTGAACTAAGCGCCACGCTTTTCAAGCATTGCTACTGCGGGTAATTCTTTGCCTTCTAAAAACTCAAGGAAAGCCCCCCCACCGGTTGAAATATAAGACACTTTGTCTGCAATATTGTACTTATCGACTGCCGCCAGGGTGTCACCACCGCCAGCAATAGAAAATGCTTTGGAATTTGCGATCGCTTCGGCGATACGCTTAGTGCCTTCGCCGAATTGATCAAATTCAAACACGCCCACTGGACCATTCCAGACGATCGTGCCCGCTTGTTCAATAATTTTAGCTAAGGCTTCTGCGCTGTCAGGACCAATATCAAAAATCATATCGCTGTCAGTCACCTCGCTAACCGATTTAAGCGTCGCGGCAGCCGTTGGACTAAACTCACTCGCGACTACCACGTCAGTAGGAACCGGAATATCACCACCACGACTTCGGGCATTGGCCACTAGACGCTTGGCCTCTTCTACTAAATCAGCTTCATACAGTGACTTACCTACTTTATAGCCTGCTGCAGCAATAAAGGTATTAGCAATACCGCCGCCCACAACAAGTTGGTCAACTTTAGTTGAAAGGCTTTCAAGTACGGTTAATTTAGTCGACACTTTAGAACCACCAACAATCGCCACCATTGGACGAGCTGGATTATCAAGCGCTTTGCCTAGTGCATCTAATTCTTGGGCTAATAACGGGCCAGCACAGGCAATGGGGGCATACACACCGACGCCATGAGTAGATGCTTGGGCACGATGAGCCGTTCCAAATGCGTCCATAACATACACATCACATAATGCGGCCATTTTTTTAGATAATGCTTCATCGTTTTTACCTTCGCCAATATTAAAGCGAACGTTTTCAAATACGACGACTTCGCCAACATTAACCTCAACACCATCAAGATAATCACTCACTAAAAGCACTGAGCAATCTAACGCTTTCGTTAAATAATCCACTACAGGTTGCATTGAGAATTCGGCGTTGAACACACCTTCTGTTGGGCGGCCTAAATGTGACATCACCATGACTGCGGCGCCTTTTTGCAGCGCAAGTTTAATCGTTGGCAATGACGCCCGTAAACGCGCATCACTGGTCACAACGCCATCGCTGACAGGCACGTTTAAATCTTCACGAATAAGCACCCGCTTATTTTGTAGATCTAAATCTGTCATGTTAATAATTGCCATAATTAGCAGTTCCTTTTTAAGTTAATACAAAGTCTTTGTGCGCAACCGGCTTAACCCATTACGGCATAATCTGTTTATGTTACCGATCTAATTTTGCTTGGATCATCGCTAAACTGGTATCAAGCATGCGGTTGGCATAACCCCATTCGTTATCGCACCATAATAATAATTTGACCAAGTGGCCAGCGCTAACACGGGTTTGGGTACCATCGACAATACTTGAACGTGGATCATGGTTAAAGTCACACGATACCAGAGGCTCGTCAGTATAGCCTAAAATACCATTAAAACTTCCGTTTGAGGCAAGTTCTAACACACTGTTGATCTGTTCAATATTGACTTTTTTCTCAAGGGTGACGGATAAATCGATCGCGGTCACATTAATGGTGGGCACACGCACAGAAATAGCTTCAAACTTATCTTTCATGTGCGGCAAAATACGTTCGATGCCTCGAGCTAATTTAGTATCAACAGGAATAATGGACTGGCCTGCGGCGCGCGTTCGACGTAAATCATCATGATAAGCGTCAATGACCTGCTGATCATTCATCGCCGAGTGAATAGTCGTAATAGCCCCACTTTTAATTTCAAAATGCTTATCCAATACATCGATAACCGGGACAATACAATTGGTAGTGCAAGACGCATTAGAAATAACCGTATGGTCTGCACGCAATAAATCATGATTAACACCATACACAATGGTTGCATCAACATCTGCAGAAGAAGGATGGCTAATCAGCACTTGCTTAGCGCCAGCATGAATGTGTGCTTCGCAAGCTTGACGATCAATTAAGCTGCCGGTGGCTTCATAAACGATATCAATATCAAGCTCAGCCCAAGGCAATAAGTTAGCATCAGCTTGATTGAGTAACAAAATACTGTCATCACCAATAAGCAACTGATCACCCTTTAGCTTAACGTTATGCTTGAAACGACCATGAGTAGTGTCGTATTGGGTTAAATGACAAATAGCTTCTGGCTTTGCCAGCTCATTAATCGCCACAATTTGAATTTGTTGACGTTTACCAGATTCGTACAGTGCACGAAGTATTGAGCGGCCAATCCGGCCATAACCATTAATTGCAACTCGAATCATTTAGGGTCCAGTATCATTCACCGAGGTACCTATGGTGTCATCAACTATTGTAGAAACACTGACACATAAGTGACTTAGTAAATGTTATTTAGTGTGAATTAAAGACATAAAAATAACGGCCTGCAATAGTATTGCAGGCCGTTATTATACAGATTAACCACCTAATAGATAAGTGTTTAATCTCAGATGATTATCCTAAAGATTGGACAGTTTTTACTACATTATCAACAGTGAAGCCGAAATGCTTAAGTAAATCACCACCAGGGGCTGACTCACCGAAGGTCGTCATACCCACTACGCCACCATCAAAACCAATATACTTGTACCAGAAATCTGTATGTGCAGCTTCAATGGCAACACGTTTAGTGACACCTTTTGGCAAGACAGATTCTTTGTAGGCAGCATCTTGCTTATCAAACTCAGTCGTAGAAGGCATAGAAACCACACGCACTTTTTGACCTAACTTGGTTAACTCGACGGCAGAATCCATCGCCAATTGCACTTCACTGCCGGTGGCAATCAAAATCACCTCTGCAGTGCCTTGACAATCAGACAGTACATAACCACCTTTAGTCACGTTAGCTAATTGCTCAGTGCTACGCGCTTGTGCTTTAAGACCCTGACGGCTAAAGACTAGCGCTGTTGGTGCATTGCGACGTTCAATCGCCACTTTCCATGAAACAGCCGTTTCAGCTGCATCACATGGACGCCATACGGCCATATTTGGCGTTAAGCGCAAGTTAGCTAATTGCTCAACAGGCTGATGGGTTGGACCATCTTCACCTTGACCAATTGAGTCATGGGTATACACGAAAATATTTTGAATACCCATTAATGCAGACATACGTACTGCGTTACGCGCATATTCCATAAACATCATGAAGGTTGCACCATAGTTAATAAAACCACCATGCAATGATGCGCCGTTCATAATACCGCTCATGCCAAATTCACGTACACCGTAATAGATGTAGTTACCGGCAGGATCGTCTTGAATACCTTTTGAACCAGACCAAAGCGTTAAATTAGAACCGGCTAAGTCTGCGCTACCACCGAGTAATTCTGGCAACATGGCACCGAAGAAACCTATGGCATTTTGCGATGCTTTACGGCTGGCAATACCTTCAGCTTTATCTTGGCTTTGTTGGATAAAAGCTTGTGCTTTAGATTCGAAATCTGCAGGTAAATCACCTTTTAATACCCGGCGATCATATTCTGCAGCGAGTTCTGGAAATGCAGCTTGATAAGCGCCAAATTTTTCATTCCATAATGATTCATTGGCCACACCTTTTTGCTTAGCATCCCAACCAGCATAAACATCAGATGGGATTTCAAAAGGAGCATGTGGCCAGTTTAAGAACTCACGAGCCGCGGCGATTTCAGCATCACCTAATGGTGCACCATGGCAATCATGGCTACCCGATTTGTTAGGCGAACCGAAACCAATAATGGTTTTACAGCAAATCATCGATGGCTTGTCAGTGACTGATTTGGCTTGTTCAATTGCAGCACGGATAGCGTCTGGATCATGACCATCTACACCCGCAATAACATGCCAGCCATAGGCTTCAAAACGCTTAGGCGTATCGTCGGTAAACCAACCTTCAACATGACCATCGATAGAAATACCGTTGTCATCCCAAAATGCCACTAACTTACCAAGACCCAATGTGCCCGCTAATGAACTGGCTTCGTGAGAAATACCTTCCATTAAACAACCATCGCCTAAGAAACAGTAGGTAAAGTGATCAACAATCTCGTGGCCTGGGCGATTAAACTGAGCCGCTAAGGTTTTTTCAGCAATTGCCATACCAACAGCATTACTGAGCCCCGCGCCTAAAGGACCGGTTGTGGTTTCAATGCCAGGGGTGTAACCATATTCTGGATGACCAGGGGTTTTTGAATGTAATTGACGGAATTGTTTTAGCTCTTCAATTGGCAATTCATAACCCGATAAATGCAGTAAAGAGTATATAAGCATAGAGCCATGACCGTTTGATAGTACAAAACGATCGCGATCGACCCAGTTAGGATTAGTTGGATTGTGCTTTAGAAAATCATTCCATAGCACTTCGGCAATATCAGCCATACCCATAGGGGCACCTGGATGACCAGAATTGGCTTTTTGAACCGCATCCATACTTAGGGCGCGAATGGCGTTAGCGAGTACTTTACGAGATGACATGCTCTCTCCTGCTTGTTTGTGAGTAGCTGACAATTGTGAAGTCATATTTTCCCCTACTAGGCGATGTGACGCAAATTAAAATTTCTCACATTGCATATTTATACCCAAACGACCTCGAAAGACAGGATTGTGCATGTCCAGAATTGACCCAGTTCAAGGGTCTAGGAATAGAGCGCCTGCGGCTGCTAGGAGCGGACTCTGTCCTACTAGGGACAGCTTCAGAAACGATAACAAGAGATAACAAGCGAACGCTGCGCTCACGGATAGAGCGGTCTAGCACCTAGGCTCGTGGCTTATCATCTCTTGATATCGCTCGTCACCGCTTGTCATCTCAGGAATAGGGACCGCTTCGCTGCTAAGATTTTATAGCATCAAGCAGCGAAGCGACCTAGTACCTAGCCATATGCTCAAATACCAATGAAGGGCATTGATGAGCTAAGTCATTATTTATTGACAGTCAAGCTTGAAAACAGCGCCATATCAGTCAAACATAACCTTATATCGCCATTTAAAGCCTAATAATCAACCCTGATATTGTTCAATTTTTGGCACTAAAGTGATTATAAAAAACCATAAAAACATCTAAAATTATTTATAATCAATCAGTTAATTAGCAACGAAGCTAAAAATAGTTATTTTGAATATAAAATATTCATGCATCACTGCACAATTATAAAGTTAAATTCGTATAGGGGGGGTGTTATCAGATTCGATTTCGACTAAAATAGACGTCTAGACGTATATTCAAATGCAACCAACGAGATTTTCCTATTATGGCAAAGCACTTGTTTACCTCTGAGTCTGTCTCAGAAGGTCATCCAGATAAAATCGCCGATCAGATTTCTGATGCGGTATTAGACGCAATACTTGAGCAAGATCCAAAAGCTCGTGTTGCGTGCGAAACATATGTTAAAACCGGTATGGTATTAGTGGGCGGCGAAGTCACCACTTCTGCTTGGGTAGATATTGAAGAAATTACCCGTAAAACCGTGCGCGAAATCGGTTACACCAATTCGGATATGGGTTTTGATGCAGATTCATGTGCTGTACTGAACGCCATTGGCAAACAGTCACCAGACATTAATCAAGGTGTTGATCGCTCAGATCCGGCTGAACAAGGCGCGGGTGACCAGGGCTTAATGTTTGGCTATGCCAGCAATGAAACCGATGTATTGATGCCTGCACCTATCACTTACGCGCACAAATTAGTTAAGCGTCAGTCTGAAGTGCGTAAAGATGGCACCCTACCTTGGTTACGCCCAGATGCGAAAAGCCAAGTAACGTTTGCCTATGACGATGGCAAAATCATCGGTATCGATGCGATTGTATTGTCAACGCAACATCGTGAAGACGTGAAACAAGCTGATTTGATTGAAGCGGTAATGGAAACCATCATCAAGCCTGTATTACCGGCACAATGGTTAAATAAAGACACTAAATACTTTATTAATCCTACCGGTCGCTTTGTAATTGGTGGACCTGTTGGTGATTGTGGTTTAACCGGACGTAAGATTATCGTAGATACTTACGGCGGAATGGCCCGTCATGGCGGCGGAGCATTCTCTGGTAAAGACCCATCTAAAGTAGATCGAAGTGCCGCTTACGCTGCACGTTATGTGGCTAAAAACATTGTTGCGGCTGGCCTTGCTGATCGCTGTGAACTTCAAGTGTCTTACGCCATTGGTGTGGCAGAGCCAACATCTATCAGTATTGAAACATTCGGTACCGGTAAAGTGTCTGAAGAAGTGTTAATCAAATTGATTCGTCAACACTTTGAGTTACGTCCATATGGCTTAACGGCAATGCTAGATTTGGCACGTCCAATCTACCAACAAACCGCTGCTTATGGTCATTTCGGTCGCGATATATTCCCTTGGGAAGCGACAGATAAAGCTGAAATCCTTCGGGCTGATGCTGGGCTATAATGAAGAAACGCATATCGTCTTAGCCTAGCGACTTTAGGCTAAGCAAAACGATATCAAAAATAAAACCGCCATTGGCGGTTTTATTTTATCTGATTTATTAGACTATTATTTGATCTCACAAATGGCTCACGTTATGTATCACCCCACTTGGCTAGACACAAAGATAACGGCAAACCACCAGCCATCTGTTGCGACTAAATCCATTGCGGTTAACCCAAGAGCAACTAATCCGACTGCAACTAATCCGACTGCGATTGAACTCACGGCTATCAAGCACTGTGCCAGTAAACTTTCTGCTATAAAAGCGTGGTCTGCACTCAAATTATTTTATCGTCAGCATATGCCTTATGCTCGATTAGCCCAAAAAGAAGCGGTTGCAGTGATTCATCACCTACACTCTTCTGGCACAGATAGCACAGACTTAAATCAGCAAACAATCGTTGCCGCAATAAGAATTAAACCGATAGGCCAATATCAATTGATAAGTGGATTATTAGTCCATCCTCACTATCGTGGCCAACAACTTTCAAGTCAGTTATTGCAATTTATCGCGCCCAAATTAACGAGTAGACATTGCTTCTTATTTGCCCACCCCTGGTTAATTGGCTTATATCAACGGCAGCACTTTATGGTGATAGACCCGAGTGCGTTTGCTAGGTTACCGGCAGAGATAATGCAGTTATATCATCGATATCACAGTGAGCAACGGCCATTAGTGATAATGCAACTCCATGACGCTGAAGTGACAGCGCCATAAATACGGGGTGATAGGCTCATTAACAATGATCAAAATGAGCCGTTTCAACACACATAAACGATACTTGCGGCATGGTCATTACTGGCACCACTTTGACACAAATTGACGCCTTATTAATCCGCTCGACTTGGGTAAACAATGTAATCGCTGCATGGTAATCATTGGTTACCCCACAAAATAACCACGTTTGTTGCCAGCACACAAAATATCCCGACTGCTGCAACTGTGGATCATCTTCATCTTGTAAATCAGCTGCAACACACTCAAACGTCTCACTCGCGTCAGTCAATACCGCAGCAATCAGCTTCATATTGTCAAACGCCGATAACCTTAAGCCAAGGTAAGGTAAAAAAAGGGTTTCAAAGTCAGTACTCATAATATTCCTAATAAATAACCTCAGCTCGGGATAGCAAACGATAATCAAACAACTCTTTGTCCTGCTATCGGTGTTGCATTGACTGACAATAGGGCCACAACTAACACGTCAATGTCCCTTGTTAGCAAAGCCAATGGCCAGTTTGATATTGCAGACTTGAAATAAATCGGTTTTTATCGATATATCCCATCCCTTATACCGCCTTGACGTTAAATAACCACCTTAACGACACAATTGATCAGATACCATTTACCGTGGCAGTGGCAGTGGCAGTGGCCAGTAAACAATAATCACGTTGTTCAAAACTAAATTGATCAATCTCTGTCATCGCCGCTTTTTGTTGATGTGCGGCTAATGAACGCGCATTGTCTGCGGCGACATACGTAATCATAAATGGAAAGGTATTGCTTACTTGTTTTTTTAATTCAGTGACTAACGCCGAAAATACTCCTTTGCCACGTTTTGATTCTTGGATCCAAACCGGCCCATATTGGCATGAATTAGTGGTCGATAAAGTTTGTCCCTCTAAATCGGTAAACTTAATTTTTTGAATAATATGGCGATACAATGGTTGCGCGGAAAGAAAGGACCATTTGGCTGCCATCACATAACCAATGATTTGCTCTTGCTCTTCTGCCACGATAAACCAATGCTGATTGATAAGCTGTATCACCTCGCCTTTGCTGAGTGAATGAGCATGAAGTTGGTTATTTGAACCTAGCAACTCATCATCTACATGAGCACGTTCTAACTGCACAATAGCAGCAACATCGGTTAATAACGCCTTACGGATAATAAATGACAATGATTATTCCTTTGACCCTAAATTGGGAGATTGTTTCTTAGACCATTCTATCACTAGCGCAACAGGCAGCGGAGACATAATTAATGTCCCCACACCAATAAGTAAGGCAATGACTAATATACCACTGACTTGCTGGCCTATATCACTTTGCCAATATAATCCTACGCCCACCAGCAACATGATTAAACCAACGATATGCAACACTTTGAGTAATTTGATCATTTTAGACTCTTTAATACGTTAAATAATGTTCATTAATCCGAAAAATTACAATTATTTACGCTCTTACTCACCTTCAAGTAGTAGAATAACGGCAATTTTTTCGTATTTGGAACTCTCTTCGCATGATAAAGCATATTCTTGGCGCCACCGTTATATTTTTAGGCCTTAGTGCTTGTCAAAACCACACTCAAATTGTCTCAAATGAACAATTAATTGGTACTTGGCATGTAGAAGTCGTCCTTGACACTCCTACCATTAATAATAGCCCAGCAAAATTAGTTTTTGCCCAAAATGGTGAGTTAAGCGGCAATAACAGCTGTAATCAATTTTTTGGTCATTACAATCAACAAGGAAATCGACTCCAAATGGCACCGTCGGGTTCAACTATGAAAGCTTGTGTAGATAGTTTAATGGCCCAAGAAGCGGATTTGATGCACGCTATTGCACAGGTACAACAGATTGATTTCTCAAAAGGCAAACTCAATCTGCTGTCTGAAAAGGGTGATACGCTATTGGTACTAACAAAACAATCATCGCCACGATCGTTATACAAAGAATCGTTATATAACGAGTCGTCCGATAAAGCCTCTTTAAATACTGCACCCTATTAATTTATAGTTTATAACCTCAATACTGTGAATTATTCACTTAAGTCGGTAGACTTATTACTCACCCAAGTGTCAGCTTAAAGTTCCACTGTAAAATGAATTTTTATTCAATAAATCTGATTCTTTCTTGACTTAACAAGCCAATATATTCAAAATATGCTAGTTTTTTGAATAACAACTATAAGATGAATTATCACTATGCCAGCGACAAGAAATCAGGATGAGCTCGTTCGAACTTTTAAGGCGATTCTGAAAGAAGAACGTTTTGGAAGCCAAAGCGAGATTGTTATTGCGCTTCAAGCCGAAGGATTCGGTAATATTAATCAATCTAAGGTCTCTCGCATGCTCAGCAAGTTTGGTGCTGTGCGAACTCGAAATGCTAAGCAAGAGATGGTGTATTGCCTCCCTGCCGAGCTAGGCGTTCCGACTGCGGGTAGTCCAGTTAAGAATTTAGTACTGGATGTTGACCATAACCAAGCCATGATTGTGGTAAGAACCAGCCCAGGTGCAGCGCAATTAATTGCACGTTTGCTCGATTCAATAGGCAAACCAGAAGGCATATTAGGTACCATTGCCGGCGATGATACTATTTTTATTTGCCCAGCAAGCATAAAAACTATTGATGATACTCTCGAAACGGTTAGATCCTTATTCAACTATAGTGAATAAAAAAACCGTTCCAATAAAAAAGCAATGCCATGGCATTGCTTTTTTATTGCCTAGGATCGGCGTTTACACATCATCAAATTGAGTTAAAAAATCCAGTGATGGTACAAAAAATGACGACCCAGTCAACGCTTTAGTAAACGACATTAGATGATCATGATTTCCATGACCATCACCGTGCACCATACTGCGGAGCATTTTTTCGAAGTTATCAGGTGTACGGCATACAGAAAGAAACATTAGCCCTTGTTCTCTAATCGAACCATATGGCATGCTTTGGCGTAAAATCTCTAATGCTTTACCCTGTGGGTCCTTTAAATTGACTCGTTTCGTATGGCTGGTTAATGGCTTATCTTCTGACTCGTACTCAATATCATCAACTTTGGTTCGACCAAAAATATCTTCTTGTTTTTTAAGTGGTAAACGATGCCATTTACTTAAGTTATGCATGTATTTTTGCACATGTAGATAACTACCAGATACAAAGTCTTGATCTTCATCACCGACGAGCGCAACTTGTTGACGATGGCGCCCTTTAGGGTTTTCAGTACCATCAACAAAGCCGGTTAAATCACGACTGTCCATAAATCGAAAACCGCGCTCTTCATCGACTAACTCAACCAAATCCTCAAACATTTGATTAATTTCATTAGCAACAAGATGCAAAATATCATAACGATCGCAACGGATATGAACAAACAGATCATATTCCATCGCGGGAGCATCACGATTACCGTCATTCATTGCAGGAAAAGGTTTCAACAATGCTGGACGAGCTTCTGGATAAAAAGTATCCCAAAAATTGGCCCCAATACCCACAAAGCCATTAAAAGCACTGTCTGCATACTGATCCGTGAGTTCGTAAATGTATTGCGCCACATTAGCAATGGACGGACGTAGTTGATCTTCAACACCGTCATTGGCATTAAACATCAAGTACACACTGTGTAAATTCCCTTCTGCGCAAATCCCTAACTGTTCACGAGGCATAACTTGGTTACCCATATTAACTCATCTACCTTAATACTTTATGTCGGCCTAAATGGTTATAACTTAACGCTTTGATGTAATTAAGTAGTCATTAGATAACCAATAGCTTCTTTTATCAATTCCGCTAATTAATAGCTTATCTTAATTCAATATACATTACCCGAAGTGTACTCACATTTAGCTGATTTGTAATCGATATTGTACTCATATTGGGTCAGGTAAGAGGTTGATCATTCATTACAATTATTATCATACTGTCTGTGAATATGGCGAGCAGGGCCACCACTGCATTCTCATTTACGATACTATTACCAATATTTTTCGACCGTTATTTGCCCAGGAGCACGTCGAAGATTTTTGGCTAATCCTTTATCTACTAGGGCTATTTGAGCGTCACTTATCATCCCTGGGTTACCACAGATCATCACTTGAGAATGTTCTGCATTAATCCCTAACCCCGCTTTTTGTTCAATTAATCCGCTGCTAATGCCATCAGGAATGCGACACGATAACCCTTCAGGATAGTCTTCACGGGTCACAATCGGAATAAACACAAACTGCTGTGGATGTTGTTCAATAAACTGGTTAATGGTTGCTAAATAAGCTAAATCTTCAGCGAACCTGACACCATAAACTAATACGACTTTTTCAAAGCGTTGCCAAGGTTCTGCCGTTGCCAGCATAGAGATAAAAGGACCCACAGCGGTACCGGTAGCAAAGAACCACAAATGTTTGCCTTGCAATACGCCGTTAGGCACTTCATCTAAGGTCATAAATCCAGTCGCTTTGGGCGTCACTTCAATGGTGTCTCCTGGGTTTAATGCTTTTAGATCTGGAGATAATTGCCCATCCTCTACCGACACCGCCAGCACTTCGACATAATCCGTACCTGGAGAATTTACCAGTGAATACGCCCGCGCGACACGCTTTTCATCACGCATTTGGCTGAGCTTAATAAACTGACCTGCGATAAAAGGTTCGACATCGGCTTTGATGCGCAATGAGAATAATTTATCATTCCAATCAATGCGCTCAATTACCTTACCCGTTGTCCACATAGTCACTATCCTTATCGCTGAAAGCCTATCTTAATCATAAGAGACTAAGTAGCTTGAGTCACGCTTTGTGATCCATCTTTAGTCGACTTATCCTGTCTAAATTGCGCTAACCCTTGCTGTATCAGCTCATATGTTTTATCAACACCAGCAGCAATATCGCCCTCTAGTACTTTTAAACCAGACAAAATATCACTTGCCTCTTTAAAGCCGTGATCGATTGCATCTCCAATTTTGAGCATAAAGCTGTCAACTTGTTCATCGAGCACCATAGATTGGTTTTGTTGTTGATGCACAGAGAAAAACGCTGTTGCAAAGCTAACAATACGATCAGCAGTTGCTTCTGGCGAGTAATCCACCCCACTCGCAAGGCTCTTTTGGACTGAGTTTTCTCCTCGCATTGGTGCAAGCTCTTCGTTAATGGCTTCAATCGCGGCGCGATAAAGTAATGCCATGGACTTGTCACCGGCAGCAATGCTCACTTCCTCTTGTGCTGCCAGAATGTTGTTATTCATTATTTGACGACTGAGTTGGCTCGCTGATATTTTGGTGGATAAGTTGACCGCTGAGCTAGCGTTATTGGAAGCGGCTTGAGTTGACGAAGTGGCGGCACGGGTTGAAGTGCTTTTACTTTCTAGTGCAGGGGTCGCATTAGTTGAAGCCGCATTGTTAACATCCATAATAATTTCTCATTTAGCATAATAGATAGCCTAAATATCGACCAAAAAATGAATCTCTGAAGTCATAATAGATAAATATAACGATTCATCTCATTCACCCCCTTACGATATTAATGGCGAACTAAAGGCCTATATTGCATAACGATAATGTAAAGGATAGCCCAAATAACAGCGTTAATGTGTACATTAGCAATAACCGCTAAATTGAAAAAGTAAGCTTCAACGCATCACAATCGCATCAATTAATGCCTTACTACTGCAAAAGAAAACCGTTTGATAACGAGGTCAAAAGTGTAACGATATAGTTACCTCGTATTGGTTATTGCTAATATGGCTAGTTAATAAGATTAATTTTATCATTATCACCCATACTGAGTCTCTCACACTGAATTTTAATTAAGGACAAAAATATGCTGCAACAACATTGGTTTATGTGGGGAATAGATATTTTTTCTGGTCTTTTATTAATGTTATTCTGGTTCTTGCTCATTGCGGTAATTTACATGTTTATCGCTGATAAACTGCAAACTAAACAAGCCATTCGGCATAACTACCCTGTCATCGGCCGTTTTAGGTATATTCTAGAAAAACAAGGCGAGTTTTTTAGACAATACTTTTTTGCCCAAGACCGCGAAGAGCTGCCATTTAATCGCGCCGAACGCAGTTGGGTATATCGCGCCGCTAAAAATGTTGACCGCACCATTGCGTTTGGTTCTACTCAGATCTTAGATAAACCGGGGGCAGTAATGTTCATGAACTCAGCATTCCCCATCAATGATCATGACACCCATAAAACCATCGCTGTCACCATTGGCCCCGATTGTAATCACCCTTACATAACCGAGAAAATTTGCCATATATCAGCAATGAGCTTTGGGGCATTGTCTCGTCCAGCGATTACAGCACTATCCCATGGCGCAGCAAAAGCAGGCTGTTGGCTCAATACTGGCGAGGGAGGATTAAGCCCTTACCATCTAAAAGGTCATTGTGATTTAGTATTTCAAATAGGCACAGCTAAATACGGTGTCCGTAATGCTCAAGGCCATTTAGACGCACAAAAACTCACCGAAATTGCAGCGCATCCTGAAGTCAAAATGTTTGAAATTAAGTTAAGCCAAGGTGCTAAGCCCGGTAAAGGTGGTATTTTACCCGCCATAAAAGTGACTGAAGAAATTGCCATTATTCGCGGGATCCCAGCGGGACAAGACTCAATTAGCCCCAATGGACACATTGAATTAAACAACGTAGCTGACATTGTCGATATGATAAATCAGGTAAGAGGTATTACCGGCAAACCAACAGGAATTAAGGCTGTGTTAGGCGATATGTCTTGGGTAACCGAATTCCTGGATGAAATTGAGCGCCGTGGTATTGAGCATGCACCAGACTTTTTTACCTTAGACAGTTCCGATGGCGGTACAGGCGCAGCGCCACAAGCTCTGATGGATAATGTGGGCTTACCACTACGACAGAGTTTACCGTTACTGGTTGATTTACTGAATGAACGCGGCTTTAAGCAACGCATTAAAATTATTGCTACGGGGAAAATGATCATACCCTCATATGTGGCATGGGCATTAGCCACTGGTGCCGATTTTATTGCTTCCGCCCGTGGAAATATGTTTGCCTTAGGCTGTATTCAATCGCTGCAATGTAACAAAGACACTTGCCCCACTGGCATTACAACTCATAATACACGACTACAAAAAGGCTTAGATCCTAAAGATAAATCGGTACGTGTCGCAAACTATAATCATTTTTTACACTATGATTTAATCATGATCGCACATTCATGCGGCGTAACAGATCCAAGATATTTAACCCGCCACCATGCTCGTATTGTGCAATCGTCTGGGGTCGCAGTCACTCTCGATAAACATTACCGACATATGCAATAGTGTAGGTCATGAACCCCAGTAAATTACAGGGCTCTAGTGCGCGGATTACTTTGCCGAAAATGAGAAAAGGTGTACAATATGTTTGATATTAGTCACAATAAGCAGTCTTAATGTGATTTGAAGAGACGTCAGTCCAGAGGGTTTCGTATTGAATATAAAAACGAATGCAGTAGATCTAAATGCAAAAAGCTTAAGTTTAAGCTGTAAAAACTGTAATCGAATGACAGAAATCGAAGGAGAATTAGTATGCTTTGAACAAGGCAAAATTAAACGTTTAACACTAGACCCTTCTCCAGCGGCACTGATAAAAATGGTGTGTATTAGTTGGCAGAAAAAGTAATCATTTTTAATCAACAGTCGAATTTGTCATTTTAGACATAACTGACTATATCCCGATCTTCTTCCAAGTGCTTTATCGACCAAAAATCCTAATGTTAGCGATTAAAGCCATAATGGCATCCCAAAAGATACACTGATATCAATTCATTAGCATCATAAGTCAGTGCAAATCGATATAACAGCATGAGTTGATTAGAGCGAGTCAAACAACAAAAGTGTGTCCTGCGTGTCATCATTTTGTTTAATTGGCTAGGTTATACAATACTCTTATCGAGATCACTATCCATCGCCTTAGCTAACGTCACGCCACGAGTCGTCACCCTTAAACCAGCACACAAATCGTTGTACACTATTTTAATTGCATCATCAGACATGTTACGCGTTTTTAGCATTGCCATAATAGCAAACCAATCTGTTGTCACTTGATGCCGGGTGCCTTCTAGCGCCGCAATTAACGCAATATTATGCACAAGTCATCTCCATACACGAATCTGCACCTTTAATAAAATCCAGTTGATTGAAAAACAATGTTATCTGAGATAAATAACTCACGAGTAAGGCTATAGATTAACTGCGTTAATCACTATCGTCAAAAAATTCATTAGCCATAAATCTAACAATAGGGTTTTAACACCATTCAGCGCTGTTAAAATGTTCCATTATAGAGTGCTTACGCTATAAAGAGGTTTTTAATTATGCCCCCACTTAACGACTTCGCTGGTGATAATTCTTACTCATGGTAAGAGAATGATAAACCCAAACGCCCGTTTTTACGCCACATCAACATATATACCTAAACGACCTCGAAATGTAGGCTCCAGCATATCAAGAAGTGACCGCGCTCAACGTTCTAGGAATAGGGCTGCTAGAGCGACCTTCGGTCGGCTAGGTACTCGGAATTAGCCGCACAGCATATTCGCATCTAATCCTCTCGCTTTTAGCTGGTATAGAATCTAGCCGCGCTAGCGTACTAGCATCTAATCCTCTCACTTTTAGTTTATATAACGCAGAAACATGTTTATCGACACTTAGCCCTTCGCCAGATTTTCTTGTTCATTTTGAATATGCCAAAGCCGAGCATAAAGCCCCTGTTGAGCTAATAAACTAGTATGAGTGCCATGCTCAACAATATTACCTTTACTCAATACGACTATTTGGTCTGCATCAATAATGGTCGATAAACGATGGGCTACGACTAAACTTGTGTGACCTTTTGCAGCATCTCGCAAGGCACTTAAAATAGCTTGCTCTGAGCGTGAGTCTAATGAAGACGTGGCTTCATCAAACACTAAAATAGGCGCACCTTTCAACACAGCACGAGCAATAGCAACACGTTGTTTTTCGCCGCCGGAAAGCTTTAATCCACGCTCACCGACCTTGGTATTGCCTTTATCTGGCAATGATTCAATAAAGTCGCTCAAATGAGCCAATTTAATCGCCGCGATAATCTCATCACGGGAAGCATCTGCACGGCCATAGCGAATATTCTCATAAATAGAATCGTTAAATAATACCGTATCTTGCGGTACTACTGCGATTGCTCTGCGTAAAGCTTGCTGGCTAAACTGACGCACATCAATACCATCTATAGTGATCGAACCACTGGCAACATCATAAAAGCGAAATAACAATTTAATGATAGTGGATTTACCTGCGCCACTGTCGCCCACTACGGCAATTTTTTTCCCTGCTGGCACCTCAAAACTGACACTTTTTAAAATGGCTCGTTGATCGTAATGAAAGCTCACATCAGTGAACTTTATCGCTCCAATGGTTGGGCTAATTTCTATCGCATCAACCTGATCTAATACTTGTGGTTGTTTGGCTAAAATATCAAACATGCGTTCAATATTGGCTAATGCACCGCGGATCTCACGATAAACAAACCCTAAAAAATTTAACGGAATAAATAACTGCATCATAAACGCATTAATTAATACAAAATCGCCAATAGTCATGGAATCTTGGCTCACTTCGTAGGCCGCCAACCCCATCATGGCAGTCATAGCAACGGCAATAATTAACGCTTGGCCACCATTAAGCGCAAATAACGATAAACGGTTTTTGCGCTTTGCCACTTCCCATTGCTCAAGCGCAGAGTCATATCGTTGCGACTCAAATTCTTCGTTATTAAAATATTTTACGGTTTCATAATTTAATAAGCTATCCACTGAACGAGTATTTGCCAGCGAGTCGGCTCTAGCGGCATCGCGCACATAACCTGTACGCCATTCTGTCGCCACGACGGAATAACCAATGTAGGTCACAACAGAGAAGAAGGTGATCAGCGCAAAACTCGCGCCATAGTTATAAAAGAAAATACCAATAACTAAGACAATTTCAAGCAGTGTTGGAACGATATTAAACACCATAAAGCGCATTAAAAAACTGACACCACTGGTGCCACGTTCAATGTCACGCGACAGGCCGCCGGTACGGCGATCTAAGTGAAAATCAAGATCGAGTCGATGTAAATGTTCAAAAACCGACCGTCCAAGGCGACGAATAGCACGTTCGGTAACCCGACCAAATAAGGTATCGCGTACCTCACCAATAATGACATTGAGCAAGCGAACCGCACCGTAGGCTAACACCAAACCAACAGGGACGGCGATTAGCTGCGTCGCTGATTGTTTATCGAGCGTATCGACTAAGTCTTTAAGGATAAATGGCAATCCAACACTCGCTATTTTAGCAACGATGAGGCAAATCATCGCCAGCAATACTCGCCCTTTAAATTCTAATAAATATGGCCATAACAATCGTAGAACTTGCCAATTTAACGTCCCTACCGGGCCTTCAAAATACGCAGAAGGTCTCATCTTTACTCCAGTTAATTACCGCTGTTATTGGCAGTGTTACGAATGGTAAACATTGATTGTCTTATTATATGCCATTTCCTTATCAGACTTACGTCACATTATAATGGAATGGATATTATCAAATTTTATTGATGTTAACCTTTTTAACGTCAAGTTTAGTAATACTTAAGGCTTACTAAAAATAGATTTTTATTAGTCAAAGATATAATTTTTGGGTTTATTTGTGTTTTTTTGTGCTTTTTTAAGCTAAATAGAGTTATTTCTGTGAGCATAATTTGCTACTCTTCGAGTACAAATAAAGGCCTGTTTGATGATTAACAGACAAAGATTTACTAACTTAAAGGATGCTTTATGTTGGATAACACAAAAATTCAGTACCCTCCATTACAACTAATACAAACATGGGTATGGATGATGATTGAATCTGATAACCCTGAACTGCAAGACAAAGGCCGTAATAATCTTATCTCGGCCTTTGGTAATCTAGCAAAGGCTAATGAATATCTCGTTGAATATACAAAAAAATAAGGCGCTCATTGCGCCTTATTTTTTGAGTGATTTTGCCAAAGACTATGCTTGACGACGGTCTAGTACACTTTGATTTAGGGTCGCTAAAAGCGACTCGGTGTCATCCCAACCGATACAAGCATCTGTAACACTTTGTCCATAACACAATGCACTGCCTTCAATTAAATCTTGGCTTCCTTCGACTAAATGACTTTCAACCATAACCCCAAATATAGCCTGATTACCTTGAGATATTTGGCCGGCAACATCCTTTGCTACCACCATCTGTTTTTTATAATTTTTGCTGCTATTGGCATGGCTAAAATCAATCATAATATTATCAACTAATCCTGACTTAGTCAGCTGATTAGCAATCTCTGAAACATGCTCAGCACTATAGTTTGGGGCGCGTCCACCACGAAGAATAATATGACAATCGGGGTTGCCTTTGGTCGATACAATCGCTGAATGACCAAACTTAGTCACCGACAAAAAGTGGTGAGGAGCATTGGCTGCACCTATCGCATCAATAGCCACTTTAATGGTGCCGTCGGTGCCATTTTTAAATCCAACAGGACAAGACAGCCCCGATGATAGCTCTCGGTGTACTTGCGACTCAGTGGTGCGAGCCCCAATAGCGCCCCAACACATCATATCGGCCACATACTGAGGCGTGATCATATCTAAAAACTCACCTGCGGTTGGTATTCCAGAGTCATTTAAATCGACTAATAATTTGCGCGCAGTGCGTAAGCCATCATTTAGTTGAAAACTATTATCCATATACGGATCATTAATTAAGCCTTTCCAGCCCACGGTTGTTCTCGGCTTTTCAAAATACACCCGCATCACGATTTCAAGCTGATCTATATACTGTTCACGTAACTTAACCAAGCGTTGACCATATTCTAAAGACGCAACAGGATCATGGATTGAACAAGGACCAATCACCACCAACAGACGATCATCTTTACGGGCTAAAATGTTATGAATGCTGTTGCGTGCATTGAAAACGGTTGCTGATGCATTTTCGGTTGCCGGAAATCGCTCTAGAATCGCAATAGGAGGAAGTAATTGTTTTATTTCATCAATACGAATATCGTCAGTTTGGTAATGCATAGTGGTTACAGCTCCGGCAAAACATTTTATTTATCTGATCCATTAAAAGGTAAATCAGATGATACGATTCATTAAAAATGATCAAAAACCATCGAAAAAAATGAACATGAATCTCCAATTTAACCAGTATCTATCGACAAATCAATCAAGTATTATTCATCGATACCGATAACAGATGCTATAGCAAGTCACGGGCAATACGGTAATAGGAAGTAATAGCGAATGAGACACAGTACCCCGATGTAAACTGAGTATTAAATAAGCCTATTTATAGATTTTTAGTAACCAATCACACTGCCAATCACACTGCCAATCACACTGCCAATCACACTGCCAATCAGCAGTATTATGAAAAGACACACTCATGATATTAATATGCTTTACCTTGGTTATTAACCTCATTCAACTCAACACAAACAAGATGAACCATTTAATATTCAGCTCGTTATCCAGAAGGTAATCACTGATTGAAAAACTAAAAACACCCATTACATTCAGCAAGTTACCATGGACATCAACCCCTCAGTGGCCGCTTCCATTGAGCCTAACGAAGGTTAACACCCATTAGTCGAATTTAACTCGTTGAGTGACAGTGGAACATGGGTTCAGGGCATCGGAAGATTTAGTTTATGCCGATAATATTAAATGACTATTTGATACCCAAAACTTGATTGAATATCAAAAATAGCGGGTTCTGCTTATCAAGCATTAACTTCCATATTGAATAAATTAACGATCTTAATGCTTTGTCTTTTTTAGGGTTTCAAAACTGAAAACAATACTTAGTCGATATGTTTAACGATTTGAGCAATGCCAATCCTCATATTAGTGAAATCACTGATCACAAAGCCAAGTGGTGAGGTTATTTAATCGTTACGTACATGAAATTATATTAGAAAAACAGATATTTGAATATTATCGCCATAAACTAAAATTAAAGCTCGACCCCCTTACCCCCGAGCAAAATCGCATTGTTCAACCCTGCCCAACCAACATTGTCTGTCATCAACCCATCATGACTAATCGAGTTAATAATGCCATTACGTCACCCAAGCAGTCATATCGCGACCTAAAAATACTCGAACTCGCATAACAAAAATAATGTTCAGCCACATCATTAAGCCCCTAAAAAGCATTAGTTCTGCTTCATTGCTTGCAGCTTAATTTGGTAGCGTTGTTTATTATTGGTGTCACTGAGTGCCAATGCACGTTTAAGATTTTTCTCAGCGAGTCGCTCCTCACCCGTTGCCCAATAAGCCCTAGACAAACCAAAATAAAACTCGTGCCGATAATCCGCTTTCTCAACAGCGCGCTTATACCATACGAGTGCATCTTGATATTGCTTATCAAAATACGCTTGTTGGGCCATGTCAAAATAATAAAATGGATTATTAATTCTCGCTAACTCAAGTACTTTATGCACTTCACGCCATTCCTCTAAACGACCTTGTTCACCTAAAATTAACGCTAAGTTATACAGTGTCGACAGATCTTGATCGTTAACGTGTAACGCCGAGCGGTAGACATTTTCAGCCTCATCCTCATAGCCCTTATGTCGATAGATAACCGCCAGTGTATTAATCGCAGCAACAAATTGAGGGTCTAGCTGAATGCTTTTTTTAACTAACGCATAAGCCAAATCGTAATCGGCTTTCACCAACGCTTCGGCGGCGATATTGTTATAGAACATTGCCGTTAATTGATGCTTATTGACTCTTTTTTTATGGTAAGCACGAACAGAGCGTTCAGGCAAAAAGTCCACTAGCATTTCAGATCTGCTAAATAGCACAATGTTGCTATTAACCGGAGGTAATAAACTTAAATTCACATGACCGTTAACTAAATAGAAACCACCGCGCCTATCCCAAATAGGTTCAACATCAATATCATGAAATTCAACCGGCACATTTAATACATCCGCTAACGCAGCCGACAATACAACTAAAGACATGCAGTTACCTTGGCGGCTGAGTACCGTTTCAGCGGCTGTGCGGGTAAAATGGTCTCGATATTCAAAGCCACCATTTTGTGCACCGATATACTGAGCCAACCACTCATTGGCCATCACACCTTGGCTACGGATAGTATTATCGGCTTGAAATTGTCGCCTGAGTTGTGTCACAAAATTTTCTGGCAATCGATAAATATCGTCAACAGTCACAACGTCAACAGGTGTGAACAGTTCATCATGAAACAAGTTATCAATATCAATTTTGTTGACCGACGACGGGGCTGATTGGCAGGCACTCAAACTAAAAAATAAAAACAAAAACAAGATATTAACCCACGCAGGTAATAAGTCATCACCATAATACGGGGGATCAACCTCTATTCCTTTTGAGTGATAAGTGAACATAATTCAGCCCTTAGATAGAAATAAGCTATCTAAAAGTATAGTCAACAGATGACCTCTCGGTCAAAAAGAACCGTCACAAGGTTGTAACGACTTATTAACCAACCGCTATTGGGATAATAAACGCTTATCAAACAGCTGAAGTATTCGAACTCTACCCTCTTTGCCCCCTTTATTAATCCCAGTGGGATTAACTATTGAGATGGGCCATCACTCATAGGCGGATCAATTTGTATATAAACGGGTTTATCTTGGTATTGGTAGGGACGATAAGATTGCAGGCCACAGCTAAAGTGGTCAAAGGGTAACGTCACGGCGACACAACCCAGGGGTAAGGATTGCAAAATGTTAATTTGCTCTTGCTGCCTTAACAATTCTTGCCATTGATGCTGTTGTGACACCAAATCGCGAACCGCAAATGCATCAAAGGCTTGTGATGACGGACGCACCACAACGGTGCCAGAGTAGCTATTGGCACTTAATAACACGACTCCAGCTAACAGACAAATCATCCATGGCTTCATTAATAACGTCATCACTCTTGTTATCCCAAAATGGCTATCTCATAACGCTAGCACATTGTCTCAGCTTCCCCAACAAAGCTTGATAACCTCTTTATTCTGGTGCATAAAAAAACAGAATCCTAATGTTAGGATTCTGTTCCAGGGTTATGTTTTATAATACGAATAAAGCGTATTAATCACTTAACCAGCGGTTTTAACACTAACAAACTCAGGGTAAGCATCTACACCACAGTCAGAAGCATCCATCCCGTTATACTCTTCTTCTTCTGTTACGCGGATACCCATGGTCATTTTAATCACAAACCAAACAACAAGAGATGCTGAGAATACCCAAGCGAAGATAATCGCGGCCCCGTATAGCTGGCTACCAAAACTCGCGTCTGCATTTGATAATGGCACCAGCATTAATCCTAGGAAACCAGCAACACCGTGCACCGAGATAGCACCAACAGGGTCGTCAATTTTAACACGGTCAAAAGCGATAACCGAGAAGATAACAACAGCACCAGCAACCAAGCCAATCACACCTGCCATTAACAATGACGGCGATAATGGGTCAGCGGTAATCGCCACTAACCCGGCTAACGCACCGTTTAAAATCATGGTCAAGTCTGCTTTACCCCATACCACTTTACACACGATAAGTGCTGAGATGGCACCAAATGCAGCAGCGGAGTTGGTGTTGACAAAGATTTTAGCAACTGCACTGGCGTTTTCTGCATCTGAAACTAACAGTTGCGAGCCACCGTTAAAGCCAAACCAACCCATCCATAAAATAAACATACCTAAGGTAGCCATAGGCAAGTTTGAACCAGGGATTGGATGAATTTGACCATCTTCACCGTATTTACCTTTACGAGCGCCAAGCAGCAACACACCAGAGATGGCTGCGGCAGCACCCGCCATATGCACAATGCCACTACCAGCAAAATCAACAAAGCCAGCTTCAGAGAGAAAGCCACCGCCCCATGTCCAATACCCTTCAACAGGATAAATAACCGCGGTCATTACCACTGAAAAAGTAAGGAATGACCACAGCTTCATCCGCTCAGCAACCGCACCAGACACAATTGACATTGCTGTGGCAACAAACACCACTTGGAAGAAAAAGTCAGATTCAAGAGCATGATCCGCACCTTCAGCTTGCGTGCCTATTAGTGAGCCAAAAGAAGGAATAAAGCCACCTTCAACATTATTTACATACATAATGTTATAGCCAACTAATAGAAACATGACACACGCAATGGAGTATAAGCACACGTTTTTAGTTAAAATTTCAGTGGTGTTTTTTGAGCGAACTAAGCCAGCTTCTAACATGGCAAAACCCGCTGCCATCCACATCACAAATGCGCCTGAAATAAGAAAATAAAATGTATCTAGTGCAAAACGTAATTCAGTTACCGTCAGCCCTAATTGAGTTAATTCTTCCATCACCGCCCCCTTATAATGCTTCGTTATCAAGTTCACCCGTACGGATACGGATCGCTTGTTCTAAATCAGTTACAAAT
The DNA here is from genome assembly GCF_003855155.1 of Shewanella psychromarinicola. Classification (NCBI taxonomy): domain Bacteria; kingdom Pseudomonadati; phylum Pseudomonadota; class Gammaproteobacteria; order Alteromonadales; family Shewanellaceae; genus Shewanella; species Shewanella psychromarinicola. The sequence continues at coordinate 2,002,282 of NZ_CP034073.1, read as the reverse complement.
ATTTTACCATCACCAATTTTGCCGGTATGAGCGGCACTGGTAATCGCTTCAATAAGCATGTCCAAGTTTTCATCCTTGGTGGCAATTTCTAATTTTACTTTTGGTAAAAAGTCTACTTGATACTCTGCCCCACGATAAAGTTCTGTGTGACCCTTTTGACGTCCAAAGCCTTTTACCTCAGTTACAGTCATACCCTCAATGCCCATGCCTGCAATAGCTTCACGGACATCATCCAATTTAAATGGCTTGATGATAGCGCTGACGAGTTTCATCTCGACCTCCAAAAGTGTGAAAAAAAATGGTTGTTGTTTTGTTGTTGAATGAGTTAATTCAATCATTAGGCCACTTTTTCAACAGTCTGTTATATATGGTTTTTATTTTATTTTGTATTTTATTTGTTAACAGAACAGCACCAATCGAGTGCACAGAAAACAGCGCCGCATTGTTTTGGTGCAACTATTACCCCACCATTAATGGCACATAACAGCAATCGATTGATCTGCGACTTCTACGCCAAACACATAAAAAAACAGCCCTCAAATGAGGGCTGTTTGCTATATTGCTTCTGGTTTTACATGAGGTGAGTGTTAATGCTCACCGTAAAACTTATTAGTAAGTCGCTTCACGCTTTTTAGCTTCTTCTTTCCACTGAGGAACCAGTGTTTTCTTAAACTCAGCTTTTTCAGCATTCATGGTTTTCATGTTCATACCTAAAGCGGCTTGTGCTTTTGCTTTAGTTGAAGTGTCAGGGTATGCAATAGGTTGCTTAACACCTTTAGCACCTAGTAGCTGAGCCAATTTAACACGAGCATCAGCCGCTTTATCCAATGAAGTACCTAAAATACGTAATACTTCAGCAGGAGCATGAGTTGATGCACCATGAGAAGCAGTTGCGTAATCCCAACGCCATTGTGAATGACGAATATCCATTAGGATTGGCTTCATTTCAACTTCAGTTGCACCAGCATCCCACGCAGCTTTAGCTTCAAAGTGAGCTTTAACTAATTGAGTTTCAACACGTGCTTTTAAGTCTTGTGCTTTCTTTTTGCTTTCATTAACTTGCTTAACCATAAACTCTTTGCTTTGACTGTGACAAGTTGCACAGGTTTCTTCAAAGCGATCAAATGGGTTACCCACTTTATGGTCTGTAAATTTGCGGCCTTTGTCGTTAGTCACTTTAGGCATATGACAATCAATACAACTCACGTTATTTTGACCGTGCACGCCCATTTTCCAAGTTTCATAACCAGGATGTTGTGCTTTTAGCATAGGAGTTTTAGACACAGCATGGGTCCAATCAGAGAATTCCATGCTGTCGTAATACACTTCCATTTGCTCAACAGTCGTCCCCATATCCCAAGGGAATTTAACGAAACCAGGACGTTCTGCGGTTTTCTCGAAATAGTATTCTACGTGACATTGAGCACATACCATTGATTGCTTGTCTTTACGAGAAGCTTTATCAAATGGCGTATTCAATGTATCCATTGCGCGAGCCGCAAATGGACGTGACATGCGTAACTTTGAAGAACCTTTTTCATGACAATCGCCACAACCAAGCACATTGACTATTTCTGGACCGCCTTTAGCCCACTTACCACTGAAATAACCATCTTCACCTTGCTCTTCAATCACCCGAGGTACATCAGGGCTTTTACAGCTCCAACACGCCATTGGCATTGGACCATCTTGAGCATTTTTTGGCGCACCGGTACGTAATGAGTTAGTTACGTCAGTAACCGCATACATATGACCACGTGGTGCATTGTAATCTTTAGCGAAGCCGTAACCTGCCCATAATACAACTAGGCTAGGTACTTTTTCTAACATATCAACAACTTCTTTGCTTTCCTCAGTAGCATGCCAGCTGTCATATTGCTTTGAAAATTTATCTTTATAAACCTCATTACGCGGTTCGGTTTTATCACTCGCCATTGCGCCTGCAGCCATAAAACTGGCTGCAATCACTGCACCCAGTGCAATTGATTTTACATTCATCTTCATCACCCTTTATCTCCGTGTTACATTATATTTAATTTAATAATCACGACATCTCCAAGGTCAAAGTTAGCTATTTAATTCAACTTTAAATATACCCCTTATGGGGTATAGCGATGAAAGTTTGCGCCAGATCAACATGTAAACAGGATGTATTTCACAGTTTTGTAAACTTGTTAATGTTATCAACCCATACCTAATGTAGAACACACTATTGGACACGATATAAAACAATACTTTTGGCTTATTTTTAATCACTAATCACTATCAACAACAGGATTTTATGTTTACTCGTGGCAGCCTTACCTCCACCATTTTAAGCTTAATGCTTATGTTAATTTTGTTGTCATCAAGCTTAGCGGTATTTTCTATCGTCAATTTAACCTTCAGTTTAGGCGATGCCAAAGGGATTAATGCCTCGGGATCACTGCGAATGCAAAGTTACCGGCTCTTGTTGTATACCAATGCGGGCAGTCATAATACCGATAAAAAAATTACTGAATTTGAAAACACACTTAACTCTGAAGCACTTAAACGTTCCTTTGCTTGGTATAGCCCTGAAGAACTCAGAAACCAATACTTGGTGGTTATCGACAAGTGGCAAGTAATGAAGGTCTATATAGAACAAGGGAATACACAGCTTTACTCTAATTCATTGACCGACTTTGTCGACACCATTAACACCTTAGTATTTAAGATGGAACAGTTCGCGGCCTTTAAACTTAAGCTATTGGTTATTGGACAGATTATCGGCTTATCTATTTTGTTAGTTATCGCTTTCTTTGCTGTAGTGTTCACTCGTAAACGCGTTGTTAAACCGTTGCAATTATTAATGGACAGCGCCGCAACGATTTCTAAAGGTAACTTCAACGTTGAAATGCCTAAAACGGGTTATATTGAGCTGACGGCTCTAGGTAACGCATTGCAGAAAACGGCGGCTGAATTAGCCAGCTTATATGAGGATTTAGAAGACCAAGTAACGGAGAAAACCTTGGCATTAACCCGAGCAAATAACGAGTTAAAGTTTTTATACGACAACCTCGTAATGCTACATGCCGATAAACTTGACTATAAAGCATTGCAATCTGCAATCAACCAACTCAAATATTATGAAGACTTAACCTATCTCAGATTAATCGTTGAACATGATGACGGCTCTGAAGATGTCATTGAAGCAGAAGGCGGTTGGCCGAAAGAGTTGCAAGCTGAATCGGTACATTTTCCGCTATTGATAGAAAAGACACAGTTGGGCTATTTAGATGTCATTTCTAACCGACCATTAAACCAATTATTGTTTGAAAACTTTGCCATGATGTTAACGCGCTCCATTACCATCCATAATGCAAGTGAGCAACGCCAACAACTGGCGCTATTAGAAGAGCGAGCGGTCATCGCAAGGGAATTACATGATTCTATTGGGCAATTATTATCATTTTTGAAAATTCAAGTCAGTTTATTACGTAAAAGCCTTGGTAATAGTTGTCGTAGCCCTGAAGTAGAAAGCCAGTTGATGGAAATCAATGAAGGTGTCAGTACTGCTTATGTACAATTACGTGAGCTGTTATCCACCTTTAGGTTAACCATTAAAGAGCCTAATTTAAGTCAAGCGATTGAAGTTATGTTGGAGCAATTACGTCATCAAACCAATATCGATATCCAGTTGAACTACACACTATCAGCACATTTACTTGAAGCTAAACAACACATTCATATCTTGCAATTAATTCGTGAAGCGACATTAAATGCAATAAAACACGCAAAGCCTGCCCATATAGTGGTAGATTGTCAGTTGACTGAGAATGGCATGATTACTATTTCAATTTGTGATGATGGTATTGGCGTGACACATTTAGCAGAACGAGACCAACATTTTGGTATTGGTATCATGCATGAACGCGCCAACAAACTGAATGGTATCGTTTCGTTCAATAGTAATCCGCTTGGCGGCACTACTGTCACGCTGAGTTTCCCCCCTCAACAGGAGCCTTTAAATGGGTAAGCCGTATTCCGTACTTGTTGTCGATGATCATCCATTATTACGTCGTGGTATTTGCCAATTAATCACCTCCGACAGCGACTTTTCGCTTTTTGGTGAAACAGGCACAGGCATAGAAGCTCTTGCAGCCGTAGCCGAAAATGAACCCGATATTATTTTGCTCGATTTGAATATGAAAGGTATGTCTGGCCTTGATACTCTTAACGCTATGCGTCAAGAGGGAGTGACAGCAAGAATTGTCATTTTAACCGTATCCGATGCAAAACAAGATGTCATTCGATTATTGCGCGCGGGTGCTGATGGTTATTTGCTCAAAGACACTGAGCCTGATTTACTATTAGAGCAACTTAAAAAAGCCATGTTGGGTCACAGAGTCATTAGTGATGAAGTCGAGGCTTATATTTATGAGTTAAAAAACACCATTGACGATAATAGCTGGATAGAAAATTTAACCCCTCGTGAATTGCAAATATTACAGGAACTAGCCGAAGGTAAAAGTAATCGAATGATCTCTGATGATTTACACATCAGCGAAGGGACGGTCAAAGTTCACGTGAAGAATTTACTGCGTAAAGCGAATGCGAAATCACGCACTGAAATGGCTGTACGCTACCTTAATAATTAGCGCGTTAACAACCAAGTTCATACTCAACAAGGCCACTTCAATGTGGTTTTGTTGTTATTTATCGTTAATAAACGCTAACCAACTTTGCAGTACTGACTCAAAGTCTTCCAAACCACAATAAGACTCAGACTCGGCATCATATAAGTTCATAGCATCTTCGAGTTGGTATTTTTCATCAAAATCAATCACATTGGCAAAGACTCTAACCTGCTCAGTGTCGATGTCGATGGTTAAATCCCCACTGATATCTCGCCAATGAGTGAGAGTCCCTTTTTTAATGGCCGCTATTTGGCTAAGAATATAATTAGCTTTGCGATTATCATCACCGAGTTGTTCAGCAAACCATCGGCCTAGCACCTCGTGATCCATACTAAATTCAGCAAAAAAATTGCCTTCTAGGCGGTTACGACGAAACTGATATTCCATACTAGTACTCTTTTGTTAGCATTTTTTCTATTTTAACCGATGATTGGCCACTCTGCTGATCGTTAACTGATCAAATCGTGTATTTGATGGTTAAATGTTCGATAAATAAAGAATGTCATTCTACAAGCTCGTTTAAAACTTGGGCATGATTAAAAAGTAGCGTAAATTATTGCGATAGTGGTCACATGGAATCTCTGATAATGAATAATGGTTTTATATACAGTTTGTTGCTTACAGGGCCAAATGCTGGCCAGTCACTTACCATTGAACAAATAGCACAATGGCAGCCCACTGATGGGCTTTTGTGGCTACATCTTCGCTATCGTGAACCTAAAGCTCGTCAATGGCTCCTCAACTCTGGCTTAGATAGAGTTGAGATGGATACCCTACTAGCAACCGATACTCGTCCACGAGTATTAAGCTCAGAAAAAGGTATATTACTAGCATTGCGTGGGGTTAATTTAAACCCTGGGTCCGACCCTGAAGACATGGTTGCGGTGAGGATTTACGCAGAAGAATACAAAATCATTTCGACCTGCGAGCGTCAATTACAATCGGTGATTGATGTTGCTGATGCGATCACTCAAGGCAAAGGCCCCATTGATAGTGCGGCGTTTATTATGGCCATTTGTGAGCGGCTGACGCAGCGTAAAGTGGAGTTTATTGGCAAGCTTGAAGAACAGCTTGATGAATTAGAAGAACGGGTTGTCACTCAAGTGAACAAAACCTTGCGTACCGACATTGCTGAGCTGCGCAGGCAAACGGTAGTGTTAAGACGCTACTTAGCACCTCAGCGTGAAGCATTTTATCGTATGCTACAAGAAGCCAGTGAACTGTTTGACCATAATGACAAGGTCCGCTTGCGAGAAATTCACGAAACCCTGATTCGGGTCATTGAAGACCTTGATGCGATACGAGATCGTGCCAGTGTCACCCAAGAAGAACTGCAATCGCAACAATCAGAACAAGTGAACCAAAGACTGTATTTTTTATCGTTGATTTCGGCGGTGTTTTTACCATTAGGGTTTTTAACTGGGTTATTGGGCGTCAATATTGGCGGCATTCCTGGGGCTGAATCTAACTGGGCTTTTGCTGCATTCTGTGGCGGGTTGTTTGCGCTGATTGGCTTGCAAATGTACTTATTCTACCGCTTGAAATGGCTATAATCAGTGAGTCATCGCCCTTTTTATTCATAACGCGCCACGGAACCGCAATGAAGCACTCGCGGGATGAGGCTAGGTGATCTTTAGAAGATGATCGACAAGGTGGGCAACAAGCTAATGGCAATACCATTATTAGCTCGGTATAGCGAATGTAGCAAACCACCTAAGGTTGAGTCATGTCAAAAGGCTAAGTGAATCATTTATCCTGAGCCAAGATGAAAGGTTAAAGGTTAAACACACTACATTGTAAACAAAAAAGGACGCCGGAGCGTCCTTTTTGATATCCATATTTCAATCACTGAGTGACGGTAACATAGACGATATTACTTGGTTTCTGTTGCTGCAGGCATTTTTTCTACTGAGATTAATTCAACATCAAAAACCAGTGTTGAATTAGCAGGAATAGTGCCTGTATCACGTTCGCCGTAAGCTAATTCTGATGGGATAACAAACTTATACTTAGCGCCTACAGGCATTAACTGTAAACCTTCAGTCCAACCAGGGATAACACGGTTTAGTGGGAATTTAGCCGTTTCGCCGCGAGCATAAGAGCTATCAAACTCGGTACCATCGACTAATGTACCACGGTAGTGCACTTCAACAGAGTCTTCTGCTGCAGGTTTGTCGCCGCTACCGGCTTCTAATACTTCATACTGCAAACCAGATTCAGTTGTGGTCACACCTTCTTTCGCTTTGTTGTCTTCTAAGAACTTTTTGCCTTCAGCAATCGATTTAGCGGCTAACGCTTCTGCTTGCTCTAAACGCTTGTCGTTTAATTTTTTGTCTAGGTTTTCTAATACAGTCTTCATTTCTTCTTCAGTTAACTGCATTTCTTCGCCTAAGCCATCGCTAAAGCCTTTAATCACCATGGTGCGGTCAACAGCAAAACCTAATTCTTCTTGCTCTTTAATGTGGCCCGACATGTATTTACCGATTGAACCACCAACACTATATGCTTCTTTCTGAACATCAGTTGTTAGCTCAACTTTCTTTTGGGCAACGTCTTGTGGTTGATTACACGCAGTAAGGCCTACAACGGCTAATGCAACTAACGATAATTTGTAAATAGATTTCATTAAAGCTTCCTCAGCATCCTTTAGTGGTTACAATAACCTTAATACATTCAATCAATGAGATGTTTAAGTGGTCATGTTTATTTGCCACTCTATACTAGTTAAAACGGTTATACCATTGGGCAAACCTTATATGACAATGTTTAGGACAACAATTCAAGGAGCAAGTTCATGATACGCGTTCCAATGCTGCTTTTTTGGTCAATATTTGTCCTAACAGGTCTATTAACGGCATGCCAGCCTCCAGCCACCAAAGTACAGGTGATTACTACCGATGCCAGTTACAGTGCAAGCCTATCTAATGATGCCAGTATTGCCCTGGTTAGTACGGCTCACAACGGTGTACAAGTATGGGATATCACCACCTCAACCCTGTCCTATCAGTGGCTGCAAGGTCAGCAGAAAAATACCAGTAACGTCATTGAGACCGCAATATCGGCTAATAACCTCTATGCCGCGACAATCAGCAGTCACTCGCTGGCAATATGGCGATTAACCGATGGGTCTTCCGTGGGATGGTGGTCGTTACCCTCTTATGCACAAAGCGTCGCCATAGCCAATACAGGCCAAACACTTGTTGGTTTAGTCGATGGCTCAGTGATGTCATTGTCACCAGAAAAAGCGCGCCTAATCCAATTTTTGGGCCATCAAGAAAAAGTCAATAGTGTCTCCATTAGTGCCGATGGTAATAAGGCACTCAGTGGCGGTAATGACGGTAAAGTGCTTCTTTGGCAAGCCCAAACGGGTCAACCAATCCAGCAATGGCAGTTAACCTCTCGTATCACTAAAGTGGTGATTAATGATTCTGGAACACTCAGCTTTGCCAGCGATATCACAGGTAATGCAACGCTATGGCAATCGGGTACAGGTAAACCAATCAGTCATCTGGATATTAACCGACGCCAAATGACCTTTTCAACTGCTCGCTTTGTTAATCATGACCAGCAATTACTGACAGGCACGCCATCAAGAGAAATTTTTTTATGGCAAATTAACTCAGGCAAGCGACTTTCACGTTGGCAAGTTCAGCTGAGTAAAAACACCCAAAACAAAGGCGCTGTAGTATACTCTGCCGCAATGATAGCACCAGGATCAATAGTCAGCATTAGCAGCCAAGGTCTCGTTGAGTATTGGCAGCATTAATTAATCAATAAGAGGTCAACATGGATCGCGTTTTACAAAAGATTGATGATCTTGAAATGAGATTATCATTTCAAGACATCACCATTGAAGAGTTAAACCAAGAAGTGATAAAACTCAATGCACTGGTTGCCAGACAGCAACAGCAAATGCTATTAATGGTTAATAAACTACATGCTATTGAGCCCAGTAATATGGCGTCTCAGGTAGATGAAACACCGCCACCGCATTACTAAAGCCTTGCTGCGAAGCGGCATAACTCAGGCTAGCATAACTCAGGCTAATAGATGGCTATCATCTTAAGCTGATGTTGAGCCAATGTGGCATAGACAGTCATCAAACCGAGTGGATCATAAGTAAGTATGAATGACCTATTTGCAAGTAATAACGATCTTAAACGATAGATTAATGCAGCTCGTCGTTAAACGCGAACAACAAGGATAGCCGTCACCTATGCAGCTAAAGCCATTACTCAGCATTGCTACCACAGGCGAAGAAATACTGACTCAAATTGCTGAGCCCGTGACGGTTTTTGACCAAGCATTACACACTTTAGCCGACAGCATGCTCAGCACTATGCAAAATGCAAACGGGGTCGGTATTGCGGCAACGCAAGTGTTCAGTCGCGCGGCGATGTTCATCATGGCATCAAATCCAAACGAACGTTATCCCGATGCGCCCTTAATGGCCCCAACTGTGGTAATAAATCCTCAAATTTTATCGGCGTCTACCGCAACAGAAGCGGGTATAGAAGGCTGCTTGTCGATTCCAGGTCAGCGGTTATCTATTTGGCGACATAGCGAAATTGAGGTTCAATATCAATCACTTGATGGCCAGTTATATCAACAAACATTAACGGGTTTTGTGGCGCGTATTTTTCAACATGAATATGACCACTTACAAGGCATTACCTTACTTGAACGGGTCAACCTTATCGCAACGCAGGTACAGGTGACACAATGTTAAGAACATTCTGTGCTTGGTTGATCCTCTGTTTTGGCCTGTCCGGTTGCGCCTTTAACAGTGTCTTTGTTAATTATCCGTCGCAAATAGCGTCATACAAGCAGCAACTCAGTAGCGAGACGCCAACCGCAAACATCACCGATTTGGCCGGCAATATTAGTGGCAATGATGGCTTACTTTATGCCCAAGAATCTGGACGTATTATGCAAATAGCGGGTGACTTTACCCGCAGTAAGACTTATTACCAGCAAGCCATAGACGCCTATCAAGTCTTTGACGATAAAGCCACTGTCAGTGCCAGTAAACTCGGCGCAGGGGCCAGCAGTATTTTATTAAATGATAATGCCATACCTTATCGAGGTCCGGGATATGAGCGCATCATGCTGCATCAATATCAGGCGCTTAATTATTTATTCAGTGGCGATGCTCAAGGAGCATTAGTGGAAGTTCGTCGCAGCAATGAACTGCAAAGCATGGAACAAGCTCGCTATCAACAATCTCAAAAGTCAGTGCAAGATATGGCTAATGGCACTATTAATTCGCAAATGGCGCAATTAAGTAAGGACGCTGGCAGTGTCACCAGCTCGTTTCTTAACGCCTACAGTTATTACACCACCGGGTTATTACACGAACTCGCTAGCGAACCTAACGACGCGTTTATTGATTATCGAAAAGCAGCCCAAATCACCCCAGATAATGTCTTTTTACAACAAGATTTAGTCCGTTTAGCCAAACAACTGAATATGCCTCAATACGATGAATTTAAACGTCGCTGGGGAGATGCTGTCTTACCGACACCGGAGCAAGGACAAGTCGTATTTATTGTTGAACGTGATTTTGTACCAGAAAAACAAAGTATTACAGTACCGTTCCCCATCAACGGTAATTTACAATCCGCCTCATTAGCGACTTATCAAGCGCAACGTCAGTTAGTCAATAACAGCCAAATTCAAGGTTTAGGTGCGCCACTAACCGCTCAAACTATTGCTAACATTGATGCTTTAGCCATTAATGCGTTAAAAGAAGATTTACCCGCGGCTCTGTTTCGCCAAGCCGCAAGAGTTTATGCTAAATACCAAATGAACCGAAGTGTCCAAAGCAGTGGTCAAGGTGGCAATAATCCAATTGACGCCGGCGCCATTGTGATGCAACTTTTTAATGTAATAACCGAACAGGCCGATCGCAGAAGCTGGTTAACCTTGCCACGCCAAGCACAAATCGCCAGACAATTTATTGATGCCGGCAACTATAATATTCGCTTAAATAACAGCCAAAGTGTAAAAATAGAGGTAAAACCACAGCGATCAACATTAATTTGGGTCATCGAGACTGGCAATCGTACCCGTTTTTATTCGATAATCATCTGATGGACGATAATCGTTTATCAACTGTCACTCATCACCAATGGAATTTATTATGAAAAATTTGAAACTGATATTTGTATTAGCTGCAGTGATGGCACTTTCCGCCTGCCAATCAAAAGTAGAGTATGGTGACGCCACTGAAGTCGAAACCGTCAATGAAAACTTTGGCTCAACCGATCTGCAAAACATTGCCGCTAAGATGGTCGACAGTATGATGGCATTCCCTCCTGTGGTGGTGATGACACAAAGTAACCGCCCAATTGTGTTTGTGGATAAAATCAAAAACAAAACCTCTGAGCATATCGATACAGAATCAGTGACCGACACCATTAGCAACAAGTTATTACGCTCTGGTAAGTTCCGCTTTATTGATATGACTAAGGTTGATACCGTACGTAAACAACTTGATTATCAAAACAATGCTGGCATGGTAGACCCATCAACTGCGATTAAATTTGGTCGCCAAATTGGCGCGCAGTATATGCTTTATGGCAACTTATCGAGCATCGTTAAACAAGATGGCAGCACCAAAGACGTATATTACAAAATGACCATGCGCTTAATGGATCTTGAAACAGGCCTCATTGAATGGTCAGATGAAAAAGAAATTCGTAAAGTAAAATCAAAGTCATTTTTAGGCTTGTAAAACGCCACCACATAGCACTAAAGCCGACATTGTTGTCGGCTTTTTCATACATTTAATAATAAGTTAGGAACACTAACGTGAAATTGTTATCCACCCAATTGTTTCGTTCACTAGTCATCAAAACCAGTCTCATCGCATTATGTTGTGCCAGCGTTATCAGCTGCAGCAGTTCACCGACTACCTCATCATTACAACGGAATGGTTCGGCCTACATCAGCCAAGGGCAGGCACAAGCCAGATCCAGCCTAGTATCGAATGTACAATATGAACTAACCTTCTTTTTAAGTGAACACAGCCAATTCAGTGCCAAATCCATAGCCCACTTTGACTTAAGCAGCGTACCTAAATTACTCACACTCGATCTCAATAAAGTCAATATTAAGCAGTTTTTTATTAACGGTATTAAGGTCTATCCTAATTACAATGGTGCTTATATTACCCTTAATCAAAGCTTATTGAATGAAGGTAGTAACACTATTGAAGTTGAGTTTACCCGTGAACACAGCACCAATGGCGAAGGCCTACATCGTTTTGTCGACCCAGTAGATGATAAAGTTTACTTGTACTCACATTTTGAACCGGCCGCGGCACAACAAATGTTTGCAGTATTTGATCAACCGGATCTTAAAGCCAGTTATCAAATTAATGTGCATGCTCCAAAAGACTGGCAAGTGATCAGCGCCATGCGCGAAGCCAGTGTGGTTGACCAAGGCGACAGCAACTTATGGACTTTCCCTGCTACGCCCAAATTAAGCCCATATAACTTCTCTATGCATGCCGGCCCGTACCATGTGTGGGAAGACAATTCAGGCCGTTACCCCATGCGCCTGTTTTCACGTCAATCTGTTGCTAACCAAGTTACCCCACAAGATTGGTTTACCTACACCAAGCAAGGTTTAGACTTTTTTGACCGCTATTTTGGCATTGCCTATCCGTTTAAAAAATACGATCAAGTATTAGTGCCAGACTTTCTCTATGGTGCGATGGAAAACGCCGGCGCGATTACCTTTTCTGAAGACCGTTTCTTATTTAATGCCAAAATGACGGGTGAGCAAAAAGAACGTTTAGCTGGCGTTATCATGCACGAAATGGCCCATCAATGGTTTGGCGATCTAGTGACCATGAAATGGTGGAATGGCTTATGGTTAAATGAAAGCTTTGCTTCTTTTATGGGCACGCTGGCAACGAGTGAAGCCACCGAATTTAGTCATGCATGGCGCACCTTCTACGCCTCTGGTAAACAAGCCGCTTACCATCAAGACAGCTTAGTGACCACTCACCCCATTGAAGTGCCCGTGGCCACCAGCCAAAATGCCTTTGATAACATTGATGCCATTACGTATCAAAAAGGCGCATCGACCATCAAACAATTGCGTCATTTACTCGGTGAAGAAACCTTCCGCCGTGGTGTGAGCCAATATTTACAACAGTACAGTTACCAAAATGCTGAGCTCAATGACTTTATCAACAGTCTAGCCAAGGCCAGTGGCCGCGATCTGCGTCAGTGGACTCAAGAATGGTTGTATGCCGCTGGCGTCAATACCATCAAGGCGCAATACACTTGCCAAGACAAGCAAATTGACTCGTTTGCTTTAGTGCAGACCGCTGATAATAGCCAACACCCCACACTGCGCGAACAACGGGTGCAAATTGGATTATTTACTCAAAATAGATATGGCCTAGAAAAACAACAATCAATTGCCGTTACGTACAAAGGCGCCTACACCGAAGTAGAGCCATTAATTGGCGAGGCTTGCCCAGATTTGGTCTATCCAAACTATCAAGACTGGGGATTTGTGAAAGTGGAACTAGACTCTAGTTCGTTTAGCACGGCCAAACAGTCTCTAGGCCAAGTGAGCGATCCGCTATTACGTTCTATGTTGTGGCAAAGTATGTGGGACAGCGTAATTGATGGTAAGACATCACTGGATCAGTTCATCAATATCGCATTAATTAATGCCCCACTGGAAAAAGACTACACTATTTTAGGTCAAGTACTTGGCAATCTGCAGCGAGCCAAAAACTACCTTGATCTCATGGCTCCAATGCATGGGAGTTACAACAGCAGAATATCAAAAGCATTAAGCCAAATGAGTCTGCGTATGAGCATGGAAAGCTACCGCAATCGCGACTTCCAACGCCGTTGGTTCGATGCTTACATTAGTTTATCTAGCCATGGTGATGCGTTAAAACATATTCAATCTTTACTGCAAAGTAAGAGCCATATTAAAGGTCTAAACATAGATCAAGACATACGCTGGGCAATGATCAGACAGTTAAACCGTTATGATTATGGCGACGCTAAGGCGTTACTCGCCCAGGAAAAACATCTTGATCAATCTGACTCAGGTGAAAAAGCGGCGATTGCAGCTGAAGTGATCCGCCCGCAGTCATCGCTTAAACGTCAGTGGTTAAACACCATTGAAAATAATGACAACATGCCTTTCTCTAAAATTCGTATCGCGATGAACAATCTCTACCCTGCAGAACAAAAACTATTCAGTGCCGCAACCGCAGATCAACGCTTTGCCAACTTGGCATTAATGGACGACAAAGGCCCAGTATTTATGCGCAGTTTTGCTGCGCAATTAATTCCGACAGATTGTAGTTCAGTGAACATTGATGCGATTAGCTACGCCTTAGATACGCAAACGGGCTTATCGCAATTAGCGAGACGCGCGCTACTCGAAACCCGCCAACAAGAGCAGCGCTGCATAAAGATAAAACAAACGTTAAAGTAATCCGTTTTTAACGATTTATCCCCCTCTCTTATTCAGAGTTGAGAGTAAAGTCACTATTGCCAACTTATTGTCCTTTTCAATGGCGAATAATTTGCCTTAAACCCAAAAAAGCGCTGATAAACATCAGCGCTTTTTTTACTTTGATTAGATGAACTTAGCTCTCAACTCATAGTTATTATCTTTATCTCTTAGCTCTTAGCACATTTATTTGACCATGATGTTTGACAACACATCAGTCATCATCCTTATTGCAAGCCACTAATTACGCACGCGAAAGCTCATCATCACAGGAGCATGATCGGTACTGTCACGATCCCGATCATAGTCAGGCCGAACCAGATGTCGGTCAAAGGTTTGATAATCAATGACATGAGCAAGGTTTTGCTGCTGAGTAGGATTAAACTCACTCGACACTAATATGTAGTCCAGTACAGATCCACTGTTGCCATAATAATGAGTCGGCTGTCTGGCAGGATGGGGTTGCTCATCCACTAATGTGCTTGATTCAAACTCATCTTGGGCCAACGTCGCATTACACTTGGTTGCAGCAATAAACAACTCATAGCTGTCAAACAAACTGCTTTGGTGTAATTCTGCCATCAATGACGTTTCGCCTAGCTTAGCCAGCCCGGGGTCTTCAATGTCACTGCGATACACTCGCAATTGATGATTAAACGCGGCTAAGAGTTCACTGCCCATGGTGTCATTAAAGTCACCCATTAACATGAAAGGTTGCTGACTTTGTTGTCGTCTCATCAGCATTTGATGGCACAACAATGCAGATTCACTGCCTCGCTGTAAACTCGATGCCCAGCGCCCAAGCACTTGCCTTGCAACAAAATCTGCACCGCCATGTAAACCACTGTCATTGATATCGTCACGACTCACGCCACTTCGTTTAGACTTAAGATGAATAACATAACAATCACATGGACCAAAAATCGGTAATTGTATGGTTGCTCTGAGCGGTTTACGACTAAAACTAAATGACTCTGCTAAGCCTAACTGGCTCACCCATTGCTTATCTGGGGTGACATTGACGGAATCGATAATAGGATACTTTGATGCAATAGCCACCACAGGACTGCGATACACATAGTCACTGACCACTTCAGGTAAATCTAACGCCACAAAATGCTCATAACCCAGCGACTGAGTCAGTTTGGCTAAGGCGTCAGGACTAAAAACCTCTTGAAAAGCAATAATATCAGGTTGATTTTGGTTAATAAAATCACTTAACCAAGCACACTTTTTTTGCCACTGTTTATCGCTATAGATATTTTCAAAGTCGTAGAAAGCATGAGGCGGTTCAATAAAATTAAATAAATTGATGCTTACCACACTGAATGTAAGCCCGGGTGATGGAGCGGATGATGTGCTGTTTACTTGCAAAATATGTTGTTCCCAGTAAAACCTTCATTAAGGGTACTGGCAACATTCTGATTTGTCGAATATAACGGCATTCATTTGGTGAATAGCCACAAAAACTAAATAAACTAAGAAATAAATGAACCTAAATTAACTCGCTTGCGTAATGCATGAACAGATAAACCGTTAGATAACACCTGATGTAATAACACCTAATGCACTAATATTTGATGCACTAAATCCCCAATTGACTGACACCCGATGTACTGTATGCAATTATCATCCGTATGACCCTTTATGGCTTATCTCTCACCCTGATAAGCCATTTTTTTTACGGCAATGTTTGCTACAGTGTAAGTGTTTATCGAACGATAATTTACAGGAGTATATGATGGCATTACTCAATACACATAACGGGCATATTAGCCGGATAATACAAATAGGCATCCATGCTGCAGTTGGGGTTATATTATTAATTAGCCAACCCGTATGGAGTGCAAGTGAGGACACTATGCTATTTCACTTTACTGATCCGAGCCACTTTACACAATGGAACATCAATAATGACACTGTGATGGGCGGCGTCTCGCAAAGCCAAATTGAGCTTACGCAGCAAGCGTTATTATTTACTGGCACAGTGTCATTGGAAAACAATGGCGGCTTTGCGTCGATAGAGTCGACTCTACTACATCAAATTGCAGATGCATCATTACTCGTCATTGCGGTTAAAGGTGATGGAAAAACCTATCAAATTCGGCTAAAAACACCGAATTTATCTTATGGTGAAGCCTATGTTGCTAACTTTACCACTAGCGCAGACACACTCACTCAACATGCTTTTACCCCTGCAGATTTTACGGTCAGCTTTAGGGGACGCGCAGTCGCGAATGCACCAACATTACATTTAAATGATATTAATCGTGTTGGATTTTTAGTCGCACAAAAACAACAAGGTCCATTTGCAATTGAGTTACACTCTATGCAGTTTGACCGATAAATATTGAGAAAAGAAAGGAATTCATTGAATTTACCCATGCAAATAAAAGGCATTATTTTTGACTTAGACGGCACCTTAGTTGAGTCCAGCTTAGACTTCGGCTTAATTCGCCAGCAAATTGGTTGCCCTGATGGCATAGACTTACTTAACTATGTCGACGACTTAAGCTGCAAAGCCACTCAAGCCGATGCCAAGCAGATTATTCTAGATCATGAATACCAAGATGCGTTGAGTGCCAAGCCCATCAAAGGAATGACCGAGCTGATTAATGCCATTGAAGCGGCAAAATTACCCATCGCCATCGTAACGCGTAACAGCCTTGCCGCAAGCGCATTAAAGGTAAAACAGAATAATATTGCTATCGACCACGTGCTAACCCGCGAAGATTACCCAGCAAAACCGGCACCCGATGCTCTACTGGCGATTGCAGCCCAATGGCAAATAGCCCCTCAAGATATTATCTATGTGGGGGATTACCTATACGACATTCAAGCGGCTAATAATGCTGGCATGATCGCCTGTTTTATTAATCATGGGATTGAAAGTACTTATCAACATTTGGCCGATATTATTATCAATGATCTAAGCCAATTGCAGCAGTTATTAGTTGGTCACTCTCACAGTGACTAACACCAGTACTGATCAGGTACGCCATGAGTTACTGTATGAGTCATAACATGAGTGTTAATACGGGCAACGAAATACTGTGAACATGAGAACGAATATGAACCTAATTCATCCTAAAAAATTACTTAATAGTAAGTGGACCAAGGTTAACGTGGTTCAAAAGCTGAAGCATTTTACTGTCGCTAAAGTCGAGTATGACGAACAACAAAACGTGGTTGAATGTCTTATCCGTGCAGAAATGAATGCACAAGAGTTTGTCATTGACTGGCGCGATCTTAAAGACCCGCAACAGTGGAAAATTGGCTGGCAATAATCTACTGTAAAACACATTCATTATGGGATTTGAAAATAAAAAAGTGACGCTTGCTTAAGCACAATGAGTCACTTTTTTATACTAGCGTTAGCATAACCTTATCTAACGAATTTCAAGATAATAAACGGTTATCAAACCGCTTGTTGATCGGCTTACTATGACATTGACTACAACAACCCACTATTGCTCTGTCATTGGCCTTGCTAACAAAAATAACCAGTTTGTACTCAGCTATTAATTGATAATAAATATTGAACCTTCAAGCCTAAATTGAAGTGTTTCTAGGCCCCAATCAGATAACAGGACGTCCTGGATACGTTCGCCGTCGCCTTCACTACTACACCCCCACATTGTGGCACATGTCTGCCCTGCTATATTTGATCCAGTGCCTTTTGAAGTGTCAGGGATCATATTGTTTAACTGGGCGATATGAGTTCCAAACATACCTTCAAATGTATCCATTTTCACATCAAGGGTTTCCATTTCACCTTCAGGAAAATTGATCACTGCAGTTTGCTCATTTGAACCAGTTTGCTCTGGGGTTAAGGTGACAACATCTTTTGAAATTAAATCGTAAAGTTTTCTGAGTGGTAATTTTTTAGTTGATTCATGTAAGTAAAGTTCTTGTCCATAATTTCTGGCTGCAAAATTTTTTTCTTCATAAGCTCTAGCAAGATATTGATCTGCACGCGCCAAATCTTGCTCTACCATACCACCACCTAAATACATTTTGCCTAACAAATACGAAGACTGTCCATGCCCTCTCTTTGATGCGTACTCTAAATATTCAACGCCTTCGTCAATATCTTTTAAATGCGTATCTTGTAAGTACAATACACCCGCTTTGTATTTGGCATCCATAACGCCATATTTACCTGCGCGACGATACCATTTTAATGCTATGTCTATATCTTTATCAGTACCATAACCAACATAGTAAAACTCACCTAACATGCCCATCGCTGAGGAGTGACCTCGTTTAGTTAAAATACGATAGGCTTTAAAGTATTCGACACATTCGGATGTACTGCACTCAGGCAATTGGTTTGCTTGGCTTTTAAATGGAGCGAAAGCGAGAAAGCTTAATATTAAGCTAAAAATAATAGTATTTTTTGTCATCATGTTAAATCCTTTTATATACGATTCATTACTATTAGCATTTATATACCGAATGTATATAGTAATTATGTCTATAAAACTAACCGTACCTAATATCTAATACTTAATACTTAATACTTAATACTTAATACCTAATATCTAATATCTAATACCTAATACTTAATACCTAATATCTAATATCTAATACCTAATACCTAATACCTAATACTTAATACTTAATATCTAATATCTAATATCTAATATCTAATATCTAATATCTAATATTGTCAGTTAATAAGCACATTATTCTTCAAAAGCAGTCTAATACTTTAATAACCACTTACCTATCGCAATAGAAGTAAGCCCACTGTTGATAAATATCGGTAAGCAAATAAGCAAATAAGCAAATAAGCAAATAAGCAAATAAGCAAATAAGCAAATTAGATCGATTTACCGCACACATCAATTGTTCACCCAAATCGAGTCGCTGCAAATTGATTCAATAAACGATGCATTAGATAACACAATAATAATGTCGCTACTATCGCAACCAAAATGCTACTCACACGGTATAAAGCACTAAAAATCAGATCATTTTGGGGGGTTAAGTACTGACCAAACAAAATACCTAAGGTCGTCATAGCGCCAAACCCTACTCCTGAACCACTCGCCTCTCTCACATGCACTTGGCTAAATAACATAAGGCCTATCCACAATAGTGGTATAACAAAAATAAGTAACCCAGACCAATCATAAAGTAATCCTTGCACCAGCAACCCAAATGTTACCCCAAACAAGGTGCCGATAGCCCGTTTTCGGGCGTAACCGAGTGCGCCATTCCAATGCATTGGGAATAACAATAACAAAGTGGTGGCTTGGGCTGACATGGAATCTTGTAAATTAAACACCTGAAATACCAAAAATGATGCGGTGGCAATTGATGCCCCCAACAAAGCTTCGTGGCGCATACGGTTAGGCGCTTTAACCACGGCTGCCATTGGCGAGCGAGGTTCAACATCGGGCCATAGGGCGGTCATGGCATAAGCAATGATCACCGACGCTGCCGTCGCCCAAAAATTGCTAAAAATAAGATTGTTAATATCCACACTCGGATAACTGGCAAAGTGCAGCATAATACTTAAGCTGATCACCCCATTAGCACCGAATAAAAACAAGCTTCCACGTGACATTGCCGCAAATCGATACAAAAAAAGCCCAAAAACGATGGGCAATATCATCCCTGGGTGAGAACCAAATAAACCACCTAGAATACCGACCTCAATCCCAGCCATGACCGATGATGCCAACAGTTGACGCATCGCATGCGCATTCATCACGGGCACAAGTCCGAGTAATAGCATTGGGGTTACGGTAAAAAACACCCCATAACTTAGGTCGAAAAACTTACAAATCGCAAACCCTAGCGTTGCGCCTGTTGCAATGCGCAAGCATTGACGTAAATCGTTTTTAGTCAAAGGACTATGGCGTAACAACATCTGAAATACCTACGCGTCGGGGAAAATATTCCACAATAAAGAACTCATCCTGATTGATGCGTTTGCTAAAAAAAGCAACCACCAAAGAGAAAGTCAGCCATTGTTATGGATTAGAGAAATACTGATTAAATGTAAGATGTCATTTAATAAATATAGTGCAGCACACTAATGACCTTAATTTGCACCTTGGCAATAAAGCCAAGCAAACCACTATTGGGCACTAATTGTACAGTGGCACGCGCGCCTGCTGGCAGTAGATTAACGGCTTGCTGGTCAAGCTCAAGGTGTAAACGTAAGCGCTGAGCATTGCGTACCCAACGAGCAGATTCTTGTGGTGCCGCCAAACGACCATTCGCTTCAAACTGTCCGGCGCTGACTCCAGCATCAATTGAACTCACTTGCGCACGATATAAACGTCCAGGTTCGCCATCAAATGCAATAAAAGCACTCGACTCAATATCAATACCGCGAAGACTTTTTTCCCTAAAATCAGCAATGATATCAACCTTATCCGACACTAATGCTAATAATGGTTGACCGACAGAAGCAAAACTACCTACCTGCAGCTGTAAATTAGTCACGATACCATTTTGATCGGCTCGAATTTGAGTATATGACAGATTCAACTCAGCTTGCTCTAAGCGATTCTGTGCTTGGCGAACTTTTAAGTTTCCATCACCATAACGACCACGACTGACTTTTAGTTTTGCTAAGCGCGCATTGGAGGCCTGTAAGTTGGCCTCTGCAGTCGTCGCATCACTGCCAGTCTGATCGTTAAGTTGTTGAGACACTCCGTGAGTCAAAAATAAAGAGTCAATTCTCTTCGCCTCACTGCGCTTTTGTTTGGCATTGGATCTATTGGCTTGCACATCTGCTTTGGCCGCTAATAAGGCAGCATCAAGTTCAGCGTTATCTTGTTTTGCTTGTTCCAGTGCTAACTGTGCTTGTTCTTCGGCAAGCTCGTAAGGAACTGAGTCAATCTTAAATAACACATCGCCTTTTTTTACCACTTGATTATTGGCTACGGCAATAGTCGCTATTTTCCCACTGACTTGGGGGGTGACTTTTGTCACTATTCTGGTCGCCATCGCTTGAGGGGTTAAAGGGATAACGGCATCAGCAAACATAAAGTAGCCGAAGACCATAACAAACATCAAAATGGCTATCTTAACGAGGCGGGCAAATTGTTGATCTGGAGTCATGTTATTTCTCACCAAAAGGGTCGGCAGACGGATCAAGTTTAGCCATGGCATTATCACTAATCAGACTGATCACACGTTCAAACTCACTTAATTCTTGACTGCTAATGCCATTGAGTAATTCAGCACGAATTTGCATAATCCGTGTTTCTATTTGTTTAAGAATGTCGATCCCCTGCGGTGTCAAACTCACTATTCGAGCGCGCTTATCGTTTTCGCAACAACGCCTTTTAATATAGCCTTGCGCTTCTAATTGACCCAAGGTACGCATTAACGATGGCAGCTCTATTTCTAACGCATCGGCTAGCACTTTTTGACTCACATCGTCACCCAAACGTAATAGTTTCCATAATGCAGTCCAACGAGGATGAGTTAACCCTAGTGGAATTAATTCAACATCTGCGGCTGTGCGCCATAATCGATGCAATCTTCCTAGTTGCTCCGCAAGATGCAGCTCTTTTAGTCGTTCTAATTCGTTATACATATTAACTTGCCATTTAGTTAGCTTGCTAAGCATTATAACTAGTTAGCATGCTAAGTAAATAGCTCAATTGCTTACTTGAAGTTAAAAAAGCTTAATAAATTAACTAAATACTTGATATATAGACTTTAAAATATTAATCAACTGAATATTAGTCTGACCTAAAATGCCTATCATCGGCTTTATCTATTCATACTCGACATGTTCAACCCATTCTCCCTTTGTAATAAAACAAGGTGACCATGATCACATTTAATAATTGTAAATATGACAACGGTGTCATATTTACAATTATTAAACAATGTCTAAATGACAATTTAATTCAATTGGGATTAAATTAATATACATATATATCAATACTTTAATTAACTAAAAATAGTTGGCACGACTTATGCTATTACATGCTATCTGTATCAAAATGACTTTGCGCTAAGAGGATTTATGAGCAAAAACAAACTCACCGGCATTGCACTGCTAATCGTGCTCGTTGCTTCCTTCACTGTATTACTCAGTTTAGGCAGTGGCATATATCGAGAAAAACCCCCTATTCCAACGGCTTTTACTGACACCAGTGGCCAACCCATATTTACCAAAGATGATATTGAACAAGGTCAACTTGTGTGGCGTTCTATGGGCGGTCATCAATTGGGATCGATCTGGGGACATGGGTCGTATGTAGCACCAGATTGGACTGCTGATTGGTTACACCGTGAAGCACAAGCTTGGTTATCAATCACCGCAATTGATCGTTATAATCGCGATTTTGCTGAACTTGATTCTGAGCAGCAGGCAGGTTTAGAACAAGGCCTCAGAAATGATATTCGTCATAATACTGTCATTGAAGGCGCTGATGGCAATACATATGTCGCATTATCAAATGTGCGTATTGCTGCGATAAATGAAGTCAGTCAACACTATTTATCACTCTTTGGTGACGACCCAGCACTGTCATCACTGCGCGAACAATATGCCATGAAAGAAGGGACCATCACTGATGCCGAGCATCGTGAATTATTAAACGGTTTTCTCTTTTGGGGAGCATGGGCAGCAGTAACCGAACGTCCTGGCTATGAGTACACTTACACCAATAACTGGCCGTATGATCCCCAAATCGGCAATATACCGACTTCAGATAACATTGTTTGGTCAGTATTAAGTTTGGTGACATTGATCTTAGGTATTGCCATGTTGATTTGGCACCATGCCTGCTGCAAAGAAGAAGCATTACCGGAAGCGGCCAAAGATGATCCATTATTTTTTACCAAACCGACGCCATCACAAAAAGCCGTCGGCAAGTATTTTGTAACCGCTATTGGCCTGTTTTTACTGCAAATATTAGTGGGCGGTATTACCGCGCATTACGCAGTTGAAGGCCAAGAGTTTTATGGTTTCCCATTATCAGAAATACTCCCATACTCGGTCACTCGTACTTGGCATACTCAACTAGCGGTATTTTGGATTGCCACAGCTTGGTTAGGCACAGGGCTGTATATCGCGCCAGCACTATCAGGATACGAGCCTAAGTATCAACGCTTAGGAGTAAACATTCTGTGGGGCGCATTAGTTGTTATCGTACTCGGTTCTATGGCCGGTGAATGGCTTGGCGTACAACAATACTTTGATCTGGACATGAACTTCCTATTCGGTCACCAAGGATATGAATACATTGATTTAGGTCGCGTTTGGCAAGTGTTATTGCTGGCGGGCTTATTAATTTGGTTAGCGTTAGTGACCGCATCAATGCGTCCAGCCTTAAAAGTCAGCAACGACATGCAACCGGTGATTTGGGTTCTGTATGCCTCTTGTGTCGCGATTGGCTTATTTTACGGTGCCGGCCTGTTTATGGGCAAACACTCAAACCTAGCGATTGCTGAATACTGGCGTTGGTGGGTGGTGCACTTGTGGGTTGAAGGCTTCTTTGAAACATTTGCCACCTCTGTCATTGCGCTTATGTTAGTTCGCTTAGGTCTTATCCGTGCCCGCAGCGCCAATGGTGCAGTATTGTTCTCAACGGTAGTGTTTTTAACCGGCGGCTTAATCGGTACTTTACATCACTTATACTTTACCGGTACCCAAACTTCTGTCATTGCATGGGGTGCTATCTTCTCGGCGCTTGAAGTCGTGCCGCTAGCGTTAATTGGTTTTGAAGCCATGGAAACCTATCGCTTACGTAAAGCAAGTCCTTGGATGGAACGTTATCACTGGGCGATTATGTTCTTTGTGGCCACTTCATTTTGGAACTTGATTGGCGCTGGGGTATTAGGTTTCTTAATCAATCCGCCTATTTCGTTGTACTTTATTCAAGGCTTAAACACCACTGCAACTCATGCTCACGCTGCGTTTATGGGAGTGTATGGCATGCTAGGCATAGGGCTAATGCTATTCTGTCTTCGTGGATTAACTGGCAATATGCAATGGAACCACAAATACCTTAAAGGGGCATTCTGGACGCTCAATATTGGTTTAGCGGCAATGGTATTTATGTCGCTACTGCCTGTGGGTATCGTGCAATTTTTTGCGGTTATTGACCACGGCTACTGGTATGCCCGTTCACCAGCGGTGATCCATAGCGACTTGGTTGAAAACCTCGTCTGGATGCGAATGTTTGGTGATATTATCTTCAGTATTGGTGGGTTATTGATGGCGGCGTTCTTATATGACCTTATCAAGAAAGCTATCGTCAGCAAAGGGGCAAAAGCTAACCAAGCTGCCGTATTAACCAATAGCTAAGCTATACATTGATAAACATGTTTTGATAAATATCATATAAGGGGCCATCGAGGCCCCTTTTTGTATCAAGATTATGCTCTTTACCCTTGTTGTTATATTCACACTTGTCATAATGACATCACCCTGTAGTTAACTGGAGTTTGACATGGCATTGAGTCAAGCAGACTTAACCCGTATCGCACTTGATATTACCGCTAACTTGTCTAATCGCGATCGTTTTTCACGTTTAGTCACCACAGTAAGAGAAACCCTCGATTGCGATGCGGCGGCGCTATTATCATTTCAAGGTCATCAATTTACCCCTTTGGCGGTTGATGGACTCAGTGCTGATGTACTGGGGCGGCGGTTTATTTTAAACGAACACCCAAGGCTTGAAGCCATTGCCAGAGCGGGTGATATCGTAAGATTTCCTGCCGACAGCGAACTTGCCGATCCTTACGATGGCTTAATTCCTAATGTAGAAGGTAACTTAAAAGTACATGCCTGTATTGGCCTACCATTATTTGCCAATGAACAACTCATTGGCGCATTAACCATTGATGCCATCGATCCCCATAAATTTGATCAATACAGTAATCATCAGTTACGCAGTTTTAGCGCCATTGCGGCAGCGTCTCTAAACAATGCATTACTGATTGATGAGCTTGAAAAACAAGCGAGCAACCTTACAATCCCCGACGCAAAACCATCAGGACAACTTAACCCAGACACCGAAATAATCGGTCAAGCAGATAATCTTTTATCGCTGCTTAATGAAGTTAATGTGGTCGCGGCAACTGAACTCAATGTGTTGATTTTAGGAGAAACGGGTACGGGTAAAGAGCTGATAGCTAAAGCTATCCATCAACATTCAGTGCGAGCCAATAAGCCCCTGGTATATTTAAATTGTGCCGCGCTGGCTGAATCCGTTGCCGAAAGTGAACTCTTTGGTCATGTCAAAGGCGCCTTTACTGGCGCCATTAGTCATCGTAGCGGCAAATTTGAAATGGCTGATAAAGGCACATTATTTTTGGATGAAATTGGTGAACTCGCGCTTAACTTGCAAGCCAAGTTACTGCGAGTACTACAATTCGGAGATTTACAGAAAGTCGGCGATGATCGCAGTCTAAAAGTGGATGTGCGTATTATTGCCGCGACCAACAAAGATCTCAAAAGCGAAGTATTAGCAGGTCGATTTAGAGCCGACTTATATCATCGCTTAAGCGTGTTTCCCATTGTCGTACCACCGCTAAGAGAGCGCCAGCAGGATATTCACTTGTTAGCAGGCTTTTTTATCGAGCGCTATCGCCAACAGTTACACTTAACTCATTTAGGGTTAGAACCTGCATCACTGCAATTACTTGAACAATATGATTGGCCTGGTAACGTGCGAGAACTTGAACATGCTATCCATAGAGCCGCCGTATTAGCCAAATCCCAAAGCCAAAAAGATGGCATGTGTATGATTAAAAATAGCCATTTTGAATTTGCAGATACCTCGCACTCTGTTGCGTTCTCATACAAAAAACTCACGGTTAAACAGTCGATAACCTCTTTACCACAAACAAGCTTACGCGATGCAACCGATCAGTTTCAAAATCAATATATTCAACAAATATTTACCCAACAAGGGAGTAATTGGGCTGCAACCGCACGCCAATTGCAAATCGACTCAGGTAACTTACATCGGCTTGCTAAACGCTTGGGATTAAAATAGCCAAAGTGAAAAAATGAGTTGAATTATTAGGCGTAATAAGTGAGGATGCGCCCTAATCATCTGTACAAATGACCTGTACAAAATAGTCATGCTTGGTAAGATATTGTAGTCTGACTAACTTAACGCCTGTTTTTAGGAATGATATAACCCTTATGATAAATTCGTTACGCGCTTCGTTA
This sequence comes from Shewanella psychromarinicola, assembly GCF_003855155.1. Lineage (NCBI taxonomy): Bacteria > Pseudomonadati > Pseudomonadota > Gammaproteobacteria > Alteromonadales > Shewanellaceae > Shewanella > Shewanella psychromarinicola. The sequence goes on along the minus strand of NZ_CP034073.1, from coordinate 1,975,963 downwards.
ATTGGAGCGACTGCCATTATATTAAGTTTTTCCTGTGCAGCAGTTGAATATCGTCTACCTGCCAAAGGCAGCAATTTAGTGGGTGAAAATCAATATTATGTTGTTCCTGAGGGAAAGCTAACCCTAGAGCAAATTGCTTCAGAATTTCAGCTAGGGTTAACTAACTTATTAGAAGCAAACCCAGATGTTGATCCATTTTTGCCAAAAGTCGGTAGTACTTTATTGATCCCACATCAGTTAATTCTACCTAACACTAAGCATGAAGGTGTGGTGATTAACAGCGCTGAAATGCGTTTATATTATTTCCCTAAAGGAAAAGACACTGTTGAAGTATTGCCTATCGGTATTGGTCAAATTGGTAAAGACACCCCAGAAAATTGGGTGACAACAATACAACGAAAACGGGCAAACCCAACTTGGACACCCACCGTTAACATTCGTAAATCTTACGCTGCAAAAGGGATAACATTACCGGCAGTATGGCCTGCTGGCGCTGATAACCCAATGGGTTTATTCGCACTCTATGTGGGTAACTTATATGCTATTCATGGCACTAATGCCACGTTTGGTATTGGTTTGCGGGTAAGTTCTGGTTGTGTTCGTTTGCGTGATGAAGACATTGAATATTTATTTAACAGCATACCTGTTGGCACTCGCGTTGAGTTTATTAACCAACCGATTAAAGCCACTGAAGAGCCTGATGGTAACCGTTATCTAGAAGTGCATGAGCCACTATCACGCACTCAAGCTGAATTTGATTCACAAGAGCCCGTGGCATTATTATTAGATAAGCAAATAACTCGCTTTATTGCTCACCCAGACACTGACTCATTCACATTAAAGCGTTTGCTTGAACAACGCACCGGAATGCCAACTCGGATTAATCCGTAAGCATTAACCCATAAAGGTGTTTGGATTTCTGCAGACATAACAACAATGGCTTTGTTAATTCAGTAAACACTGTGATTAACAAAGCCATTTTTTATAAGCTTGATAGCAAAAATTATGACTTAACCTCAACTCCGGATAAGAGATGAGGTTACTTATCAGGTGTGCTTATGGTCGACCCGCTCTGCTCTACATTATCGTTATCATTCACATTCTGACTATCACCGAGTGCCTCAGTGGTTTTCGTTAACGCAGGTAAATCTTCCATGGACATGTTTAAGTCAGTTTGATCTACATTGATTAACGCTTCGCTCTGCTTAGCCAATTCCGCAGAGTCTTCTGTGACACTCGATGTTGGTTGCAGATATTGCGCCACGTTAGCTTGAGTGATATCAAAAGATAGCGCTTGGTCATTATCTAGCGCCAAACTGATTGTGGGCTGTAATACTACGCCAGCAATAATCACGATGGCAGCAACTGCCGCGTAAGTGAATTTTTTACGGGCATAAAAAGGTGAATGGGCTGCAGTAACGGCACTCGATTGATGTGAATGTTGATATGACGGTTGATCTGATGTTGGTTCGTCAGCTTGAGGTAACCCCAACGCATCGGGTCCCTTGGTGCGCATACCGATAAATTGGCCACCATCATAAATTTCCATTTGATGGCTCGACACCTCACCTTCAACAATGCCCGAGCTGACAATGACTAACTTATTACAATGTAATTTGCCTTTAAATAAACCCGAGACACGCATCTCTTGACAAAAAACGTCACCTTCAACCACACCACCCAGCTCAATTTTTATTTGATCAGTTGAATTAATGGTACCTTTAGTTTGGCCTGCGACAATGGCAGGGCCTTGGATGCGGACATCGCCTTCCAATGCCATATCGGCACCAATATAGGTCATCCCCTTATTTTTATTATTCATTTCTAGGTCCTTGTTAGGATTAATGCTCAGGGTTAATGCTCAGAGTTAATGATTTGTTATTTTTTGTCACGAGAGCTTAAAGGAAATGCACACCATAATAAAGAGAACCGTTAATGGTATACTACCCAGGTCAACAATTTACCTTAAGTGTTATGTCTCCATTACAAGCCTACCAGCAGCGCGTTCAACAAAATATTGTTGATGATCCCGCGCAACATCAAGCAATACTCGCCTTAGATTCGCTCTATCAGCAATATACTTCAGCACAACCGGTCATTCGGGGCTTATATTTGTGGGGGGATGTCGGCCGAGGAAAAACTTTTTTGATGGATTTGTTGTATCAGGGCCTGTGTGATCGGAGCGAGTGTGGTGGGTTACTTAAAGCAAAAAAAACGGTATTACGCCTACACTTTCATCGTTTTATGGCCATGCTCCACCAGCAATTAAATCAGACATCGGGGATCCGCGATCCCTTAACTCATATTGCTAAGCAGATCGCGGCGAAATACTCTGTAATTTGCTTTGATGAGTTTTTTGTATCTGACATTGGCGATGCTATTTTACTGGGCCGATTATTTGAAACCTTATTTCAATCAGGCGTGACCTTAGTAGCAACCTCAAATGTGCCCATAGTGGACTTATATAAAAATGGTTTACAGCGCGATCGTTTTTTACCGACGATCGATCTCCTGCTTAAATACACCCAGACAATCCATTTAAACGGCCCTGTTGATCATCGTTTACCAACCAATGCCGCAACACTATCTGCAATTGCAACGCCAGCAGCTTGGCTGAAACTGCCTTCATCAACGAAGCCTGAAGCCGTTTTTCAACGATTATGTCAACAATATCCACAAGCTAATGCCAGCATCATAAGTCATCCAGATTCAATTGAGGTTTGTCATCGCGATATTGCCATTGCGGCCCAATATGGACAACTTGCTTGGTTTGAATTTTCAGCCTTGTGCCAAGGTCCGCGATCGGCATTGGATTATATTGAACTGGCGGGACAATTTAGCCATATTTTACTCAGCAATGTGCCTACATTAGGCGGCGAAGTACGCAGTTGGATTAAAGCGCGCGGCACTGAAGATGGCGCGGTAGCGACGACCACAGGCGAAAGACAACTGGCGTATGCCAGTGAAGACGATCCCACTCGGCGCTTTATCAGTTTAGTGGATGAACTCTACGATCAAAAAGTGAGGTTAATCCTCAATAGCCATTCCAGCTTAGAAGATTTGTATCTAAATGGGGCATTACAGTTTGAGTTTCGACGCACTTATAGTCGCCTTATTGAAATGCAACAATGGGCGTAAAATAAGCCTGTATGACTAAGGCTAACGGTGCTTAGTCACCTAGCGCTAGACTAAGATGCTTGGTAATTTTCAACGTCATTAAAACGACGTAAGAAGTTGTCAAGGGCATCACTGGTCGGATATTCGAACTGATATTTATTGTGAAAAAACACCGTTAAGCTGACCTGAGCGTCAGATAAGGTAATAGTATAACCATCATGGTCTGTTTGCGCGCTAATGCCACATAACCAATAATCATGGCCAAAATGACCGTCTTCAATGGCACGCTTTTCGCCATGTTGGGTGACTTTGTTAAATACTTTTAACGCACGGTGAATATCAATTTCATTTTTCATGTCATGCTCTGCTGTTAATTTTTTATGTTGCTATTTAAAGATACTATACGCCGATTGCCTTTAATAGATCAGCCCTCAATAGATCAGTATTTAATAGATCAGTTTTTAATAGGCCAGTCATTAATCGATCTGCACTAAATAGATCAGTCATTAATCGATCTGCATTGAATAGATCCCTCAGTAATCGATCTGCACTAAATAGTTCAGTCATTAATCGACCTACATTGAATAGATCCCTCAGCAATCGATCTGCATTGAATCGATCAGTCCTTAATCGAACGGCTTAGTTTAAAGCGGCTCAGTATTGCAGTTTCTTTTTCAGTTAAAACATTTCCATTTGTTAACACAACAAGGCAAAATCACCATACTTTATAACAGACTGAACCTATACCATGCCTGATATTGTGATTGCCTTTTTTGCCCTAGGTTTGCTTGCTGGACTGATCAAATCAGATTTAAAAGTCCCTAAAGCCACCTACGAAACCCTGTCCATCTTGCTAATGCTGACGCTAGGACTTAAAGGCGGAATGGCACTGCATGGTGAAACCAAAAATTTAGCGATCACTGAATTACTGTCTATTATTGCACTTGGGTTTATTATCCCACTGACTCTTTACCCTTTGCTTCGAAAATTAATTCAATTACCACAAAAAGAAGCCATTAGCATTGCGGCCCATTATGGCTCAGTCAGTGCGGGAACATTTGCCGTGGTGATGACCATGGTCGATCAATCTCAATGGCCTTTACGACCTGAAACAACATTGTATCTGGTGTTACTTGAACTGCCTGCGATTATTATCATGTTATGGCTACATCGTTATTTACAAGCCAAAACCGCAGGAAATAGTCAACACGCTTCGGCTGGCAGCGTATTGCACGAAGCCCTGACAAGTCGCGGAGTTGTGTTGCTCTGTGGTGGGGTGGTCATAGGCTGGATATATGGCTCCAGCGGCATGGCACCACTCACACCAATGTTATTGGCGGGTTTTAAAACCTTGTTAGCACTATTCTTATTAGAAATGGGGATTAGTACCGCTAAAGTGTGCTTACCGATCCCATACAAGCAATGGCGTTTATTATTATTTGCAGCGGTCATTCCATTTGTACTGGCTTGGGCGGGTATCGGTTTAGGGGTGTTACTTGATTTACCCTCTGGCAGTATTTTGGTGCTTGCAGCCCTAAGTGCCAGTGCATCTTACATTGCGGCTCCTGCAGCAATTAAGGCGGCGATACCGGATGCGAATATCGGCTTGGCTATGTTGGCGTCGCTGGGGATAACGTTTCCGATTAACGTATTAATAGGCCTACCCGTCTACCAATTGTGGATTGCGCAGATACTAGGGTAAACCGTTATAAATTAGCTTAACGCCCATATTATTTGAACCAAAACGAATGCCTCAAGTGAGTATTGGTTTATCTCATCCGGTATTATTTAGCCTGATGATGAGCGGCTTTATCAACCAACATCGCGTTATCGACGTTAAGCTGATAATGGTATGAAGTTAATCACGGCTTTGCTGGTCGATGCACCACAGCTTTACTAATACGCGTGGCGCTAAGGCTTGCTGTATCCAAGCTGATGTTGAACCACCTTCTGCTCAAAACGCGCTAATACCTTGCAGGTTAATGGCATGACCACAACATGAAATATCTTGGTGGATTTCGCATACCTCTTCACATTGCACAGACTTAAATCATTAGCACTGGGAGTCGATTAAACTTATCAACCCAATCGATGCTGAAAACCGCTGTTAACTGACGAGATATCAACCTGGATCCATTTAATTAACCGTCAACCCCTAAAATATGATTATAAATCTCCACCACACTTTCTGTTTTTTGCTGCACGCTTTGCTTGGATAATTTACTGGGTAATTGTTGCAATGTCAGTTCATGATTCTCGTCGCGGAGCCAGCAATAGGTTTGAGTTAACTGCTGGGCTTGCATGATAGGCAATAACTCCAACTCAGCTAATACTTCAAATATACGCACATTATCAGACCAAATGGTTAACTCTTGATATTGGTAGGCATAGGCTAAGACTAGGTACTGAGCGATAAATTCGATGTCAGCAATCCCACCAGCACTCTGTTTTAAATCAAATTGCCCTGGCTCAACGCGGAGCAAGTGCTCACGCATTTTGATACGCATGTCCCTGACGGCTTTGGCCAATACCACTTTATCTCGCTCTATTTGCAAGACTTGCGAGCGTAGCTCACTAAAGCGTCCTGCCAGCGAATAATCACCAAACACAAAACGAGCCCGCACTAAAGCTTGATGCTCCCACGTCCAGGCTTCTTGTTGTAAATAGGCACCAAAATGCTCAATTTCACTGACTAACAAGCCAGATGCGCCAGAGGGTCGTAAACGCATGTCGACTTCATATAATTCACCCGAGGTTGTGCGGGTGGCAAATAAATGCACAATTCGCTGCGCCAGTTTTAAGTAAAAGTAGCCATTGTCGATCGGGCGTTTGCCATCTGTAGTGCCAGAACCGGTATGACCGTGTAAAAAAACCAAATCTAAATCAGAACCATAACCTAGCTCAATGCCACCGAGTTTACCGTAACCAATCACCGCAAACCCCATGTTGCTAGGGCTAGTTTCCTCGGGAATACCGTGGCGAGACGCCACTTGATGCCAAGCTTGCAGCACGACTTGCTCGATAATGGCTTCGGCTAAAAAGGTTAAATGATCACTTACCTGCATCACAGGTAAAACGCCAGTCACATCGGCGGCAGCAATCTTGAGCTGTTGAGACAATTTAAACTGCCGCAACGCTTCCATTTGCTGTTCCATGTCATCTTCTGGTACCCGTAACAAGTACTGACGTAATTCGCTAGGGTAATCATCAATCGAGGTAATGTCATACAGCTGCGACGGATCAATTAACTCATCTAGCAGCATCGGGAAATTGGCCAGCTCGCGCGCAATCCAAGGACTTGCACAGCACAAACTGACTAACTGCTGTCGAGCGCCCGGGTTTTCACACAAAAGCTCTAGATAAGTGGTACGGGTTAAGATTTTATCCAGCACTTTTGACACAGGTTTAAACGCTTGACTCGGTTTAACTTGATTGACTAATTCTTCCAGCAACTTAGGCATTAGCTTATCGAGCGTTTCACGTCCTCGCGGCCCGATAGAACGTTTGGACACCGTTTGATGCCACTCATTTAATAGTGGCCATAATTCGGCATCATCGATTTGTTGCTCTTGCAACAAGGCATTAGCGTGTTCATCTTGCTGAATATTCCAAAATAAACAGGTCCAATGATCATTATGTTCGTGGCTGTCAGCCCCGCCTACTGTGTCATTGAAGTGACCATGAATGGTTGCCATCGCCTTGTTGATTTTTTGGCGAAGTGCCGCTTCGTCTTCTACCCCTAGCGGGTAACATAAACGCTGCCAATCGAGTTCATTATTGGGCAGGGTTTGCGTTTGTTTATCGTCAATGGCCTGCAATAAATTCTCCACGCGACGCAATAAAATATAACTGTGTTTAAGCTCATCGACGGCTAAATATTCCAACTGCCCTAGGCTGTACAAGGTATCAATGGCGCCAAATAAACTTTGCTGTCGCAATGCAGGCTCGCGTCCGCCACGGATCAACTGAAAACTTTGCACCACGAATTCGACTTCACGGATCCCGCCAGCACCAAGCTTAATATTGTCAGTTAACTGACGACGCCTAACTTCTTGGGCAATCAGTTGCTTCATTTTACGCAGTGATTCAATGGCAGAAAAATCAATATAACGCCGATAAACAAACGGGCGTAATAAATCATGGAGCTCGTCACAATAGCCCGACCAAGGACCAAGCACTCGCGCTTTGACCATGGCATAACGTTCCCAATCGCGACCTTGCTCTTGGTAATAGTCTTCTAACCCACTAAAGCTGACCACCAAAGGACCACTTTCACCATAAGGACGTAAACGCATGTCGACCCGAAATACAAATCCATCTACAGTCACTTGGTCGAGTAGATTAACCAAACGCTGGCCCATGCGAATAAAAAATTGTTGATTGTCCTGAGTCCGTCGACCGCCAACGGTTTCACCATGTTCTGGAAAGGTAAAAATTAAATCGATATCAGATGAAAAATTAAGCTCACGTCCGCCTAATTTCCCCATCCCCAAAATCAATAAAGGTTGTGGCTTACCTTCTGCACTCATCGGTGTACCGTATTGCTTACACATCTCTTGGTATAACCAATCTCGCCCAGCAATAACCAATGCCTCTGCTAATGCAGACAAATCGAGTAATGACTCTTCGACTGGGGTGTAATTTAAAAAATCACGCCACGCTAAGCGAACCATTTGCACATTACGATAACGACGTAAAACCGATTTAACTTGTTCTTCTTGCGTTAATTCCGCTAACAGCGAATGTAACCCAGCATCAAACTCACTGCGCACAACATCATCTAATAAGCCATTAAATAACTGCACAATCCATTCTGGATGACGGCAAAGTTGCTCTCCCATATAATCACTCAAGCCAAATACGGTCTTTAACTCTTGCTGTTGCACGGCGGTCAGTGCTGTTTTAGCTTCAGGCCAAACATCACAGAGTCTTAACCAGTAACGATCTGCACTGGCTAACATCGCGGCAGATAATACCTTGTCACCTTGGTTTTGCATGGCAATAATGATCCCTAAAGAAATGAGTGTTGGACATATTATGTCGCGAGTGGTATATCTATCAGTCAGTCTAATGTTCAGATTAATATCATTGACACCCAGATTACTATAACCTGTGTCATATTGAATTAGCACATGAAAAATCTACATTTGGAGAAAACATGGTAGGTCACCTCCCCCGTGTACTCACATTGATAACCGTATTGTTTGTCACGTTAACCCTTGGCGGTTGCGGTGATAACAGACCGGAACAAATTGCTCAGTACCAGCAACTTGCCCAACAACGTCTTGATCTGTTGGCTAGTTCGCTCAACAACAATCAGCTGCGTAATGCGACATTACTCAAACAATACTGCCGTATTCTCGCTCAGCGTCAATCCGATTTAACCCCATTGCTGGAAGAGTTGGCTAAAGATGCTGGCACAGAAGGTCCAATGTTTACGTCATTAACCCGTCGTAATAAAGACTTAAACAACAGCGCTAACTTTATTGATTTAGACCAGCAATTAGCTGAAGCACAGAATATTTATCAAGCCGCCGACAGCAGTTTGTATAACGATATGCTGTCCGATCCCGTCAATGTAGTTGCCGATATGTCTAATGGGAAACTGGCCAGAGTCAATGCTATCAGCCGTGAAGCTGAAGCGCTGGCAAATGGCTCCGAAGGCAGTGGTGCTGGTAGTCAGCTGGTGGGCAATCCGTCTTACGGTAGTTGGCAAAATAATTCAAGCGGCACCTCAATCTGGGCTTGGTATGGCATGTATGCGATGTTTTCTAACTTCTCTCGTCCAATAGGTTACGGTCGTTGGTCAGGTAACCGTGGCTACAGCTACTACAATGATGTAGGACGTTACCGTTACACATCACCAAGCCAAGCGACCTCGCAAGCAAAAACCTTTGAACAAACCAAGAAACGTTTTAACAGCCAAGGGAAACGATTCGATAGCCCTTATGCCAAAACTCGAACAGGCTCAACAAGCTTGTCACGTCAAAGTGCGAGCGTACCCAAAGCCAGTAGCACTACCCAAAGCGCGAGTAGAAAATTCCGTTCGAGCTATTCAAAAGACAGTAGTTTCCGTAACTCAAGCAGCCGCACTAGTCGCGGTGTTAGCCGTGGAAAATAGGTAAGGACTCACCATGACATTTTTTCAAGAATATGGCTTAACTCAACATTTGGCGATTATTTTAGCCATTGATTTAACCATCGCTATAATTTTACTGGCGTTGATGCGTTATTTGCAAGGTTGGAGCATTAAAGTCAATAGCAGTGCTGAGCTTGCAGAGCGCGACAATTTTGCGTTTGGTATTAGTACCGCAGGTGCGATCGCTGCATTAGGGATTGTGCTTACAGGGGCCATCACTGGCGAAGCTGCACCGTCTTATTTAACCGAAGCTATTGGCATGTCGGCTTACGGCTTGTTTGGCTTAGTGCTAATTAAATTAGGCCGGTTTTTACATGATAAAATAGCCTTAAATGAATTTGCTAAGAACGATGAAATTCTTAAAGGTAATGTCTCTGTTGCTGTGGTTGACGCCGCGGCTGCCATTGCCACTGCGATTATTATTCGCGCAGTATTAATGTGGGCAGAAGATCTTACCCTAGATACCTTTATTGGTATTTTTAGTGCATTTTTAATCTCACAATTGATGCTAGTCATACTCACTCGATTACGTGAAAAACGTTATGCTAAACGTAATCAAGGCGCCTCAATGCAACAAGCATTAACCCAAAATCAAACCGCATTAGCACTACGTCACAGCGGCTATATGATAGCGATGGCGTTAAGCTTTAAAGCGGCCAGCCATTTCATTGTTTATGACCCAAGCGCCCATTTAAGCAACATTATTAGTTGGTGCGTTTTTTCACTGATCATGCTGGTGGTGTTATCGCTGTTGATCGCCATAGTGAAAAAACTGGTGTTAGCCGGTATCAATCTGGCTGAAGAAGTTGAAAAACAACACAACATTGGTATTGCAGCCGTTGAAATGGCAATTAGTATTGCTGTTGCTCTTATTCTTACGGCGTTAATGGCTTAATTTATGACAACACCTTTGCTCGATGATCTTCCCGTTAACACAACACCGGGGGACCCACAGCAAAGTTCCCTTCCCTCCCGTGAAGTATCGTGGCTTGATGATGCCTTATTGCTCGGCATCATGGCCTCGCTGGCGGGATGCGGTCTTATTTATGAATACTTATTATCGCACTATGCGGGGCGTATTTTAGGCGCGCTAGAAGCCGCTATTTACACCATGATAGGTTTGATGATTGTGTCTATGGGCGTAGGAGCATTTGCCGCCCGTAAAATAAAATGCGCATTCACAGGCTTTGCCATGCTCGAGTTAACAGTAGCACTGTGCGGCTCGTTTGCCATTATTGTTACCGCTGCGGTCATTGGGTTTGGCCAACAACTTCCTTTAGCTATAGCCAATACGCTGGGTCTGCCTCCTGATCATTTACCCAATGGCGGCTTTATTGCTGGCCTGCAAACCCTCAGCAAATACTTACCTTATGTATGGGGTGTATTGCTTGGGTTAATGATTGGTATGGAAATTCCGCTTATTGCTCGCGTTCGGCAATCCTTATCTGAAGCGCACTTACTGCATAATGCCGGCACCATATATGGTGCCGATTACATTGGTGCAGGTATAGGCGCGGCTATTTGGGTCGGCTTTATGCTAGCCATTGATATTCAATTAGCGGCTGCGCTAACCGCAAGTGTTAATTTACTCGCTGGACTAGTATTTATTTGGCGCTTTTGGGCCAAAATTCGTCATGTTAAATGGCTGCTTATTGGCCATATTATTGCCAGTGTTGTGATTGGAATTTTAGCGGTTAAAGGCCCTAATTGGGAACAACATTTTAATAATCTATTGTATAAAGATCATGTAGTGTATGCCAAAGCAACCCGGTTCCAGCAGCTCAACTTTACTGAGCGTTTACGTGGTGGAGGGTTAGCGCCAGTTTATAATTTATACATCAATGGGCGTTTGCAATTCTCTAGTAGCGACGAGCATATTTACCACAGCTTTTTAGTTCATCCAACATTAGCGGCCAGTGCCCGGCACAATAACGTGCTCATTATTGGCGGCGGCGATGGTTTAGGCTTAAAACAAGTGCTCAAATGGCAACCTAAAGCGGTTACATTGATGGATTTAGATCAAGACTTGTTGAGCTTATTTACATCACCGCCAGCAGATATGCCGCAACGTTTGAGCGATGCATTACTAGCATTAAATGGAAATTCGTTAAACGATCCACGATTAACGCTGGTCGTTGACGATGCGTTTAATGGGGTTGATAAGCTGATCCAAAAAGGCCAAATGTTTGATGCCATCATTGTTGACTTACCCGACCCAAGCCATCCTGACTTAAACAAACTCTATTCGGATTTATTTTACCGAAAACTCAATGAGCTGCTCAGCGCCGATGGTGTCATCACAGTGCAATCAACCTCCCCCTATCATGCACGCAAAGCGTTTATGTCTGTTGGCAAGACACTGACTGCAGCAGGATTTAATGTAAAACAGTATCATCATAATGTGCCTAGCTTTGGTGAATGGGGCTGGAGCATGGGCAGTAAAATGGGCAAAAACCCACAACAACGACTCGCGACATTACAGACACTACCAGTGCCAGAAGAATGGTTAACCCCAGGCTTAATCAAGGCTTCATTTGAATTCCCGGGTGATTTTTATGATGATATCGATAGCATTAACGTAAACGAAATTGGTTCATTACAGCTGTATCATTACCACCTAGCAGCTTGGTCAGAATATGAAGTAATTAATCTTTTTTAATTGAACCAGATAGCGCTTGACATATTATGTCTAGATGCTATCGTTACTCACAGACATAATATGTCAATTAAGGACAAATATGAACATCCATACCATTGCAAGTCACCTAAATGGACTTTGCGATCAAAGCAAAACCGGTTTTCAGTTTGATTGTTATCCGATTGACGGTGATGTTGAAGTGTTACAAGTCAATATTGTCAGCCGTGAAGAAATTCCGGTGTTTGTATCAGTAACTGACAACCAAATATTGTGTATCAGTTATCTGTGGGGCGAAAACGAAGTAAACCAAGATCGCCGCGCTGAAATGTTTGAGACCATGTTAGAGCTCAACATTCCAATGCCATTATCATCATTTGCGAAAATCGATGATAAATATGTGGTTTACGGTGCTTTGTCTGTGCAATCAAGCATGGAAGAAATTGAACAAGAATTAGCCGTTCTGTCAGACAACTGTCTGGAAGTTATCGACGAACTCGTCGAATTTTTAAACTAAGGAGCCAATTATGGGCATTCTAAACAAGATTCTTACAGCGTTTCGTGGTGGTGCAACCGAAGTTGGCCAGACTGTCGTTGACGCAAACTCAACCCGTATTTTTGAACAAGAAATTCGTGATGCAGAAAAGCATTTAACTCGCGCAAAGCGTGAGTTAACTGATGTCATGGCAAAAGAAATGCAGGCCAGTCGTGAAATTGATCGCTTAAAGCGCAGCGTTACCGAACACGAGGGTTATGTGGCCCAAGCGCTAGACAAAGGTAATGAAGCATTAGCTATTGAAATTGCTGAAAAGATTGCTCAGTTAGACGAAGAGTTATCCGAACAACAAACTGCCAATGACAGCTTTAGTTCCCATGCGCTGCGTTTAAAAGACTTAGTCAAAAAGACCGAGCGTCAGTTAAATGATTACCAACGTCAATTAACCATGGTTAAAACCACTGAAAGCGTGCAAAAAGCAACCGCGACTATTACTGACTCGTTTGCCTCAAGCAACTCTAAACTGCTTAATGCTAAAGATTCACTTGAGCGTATCAAAGCACGTCAACAGCAGTTTGATGACCGCTTAAAGGCGTCAGAAACATTAGCGGATGAAAGTAGCGACAAGTCATTACATGCCAAACTAGCTCAAGCAGGTATTGGTGAGCAAAAGTCGAATGCCAATGCCGTGTTAGATCGCATCAAAGCACGAAAAGGCTAGGCGAATATGGGATTTCTTAGCGGCCTATTTGGCAAAAAAGAAGCCCCGAAGCGCCAGCTTGACCATCCCAATAAACTGCTCAAGGGTGATATGATCACCTTTGATGACAGTTTTGCTTTGCCTACGCAATTGCGCGGGCAACAGCTTAAGGTTGAGGGTATTCATACTTATGAATACCAGCGCTCGCAGCTTTGTGAATTCTTATTACGTGGCCATAGCGGCAGCGCAATTTATTTATCCTATATAAAAGAAGATGAACCCTACTTAAGTATTTCAATGAAAATCAATCGCGCGGAGGTTGAACAATTGTTTGATCTTGAGGCCTTTGCTGAAATATTTGAAGAACCAGGCAAAGCAACACTCAGCGTGCAAACGCTTCCCTCCGAGCTAAGTGCTGAGTGGGATAAATGGCTTAGTGATGAATATCATCAAGTCGAGTTTGGCTGTTTTGGTTATTTTCATCGTCAAGATTATCGAGACCTTAAACCGCCTCAAAATGACGATGATGCCCGCGGTGAAGGATTTGAAGGCTATAGTTTAGTTAATTCTGATGACTCTCACGCCGTGGATATTGAAGTTTACGAAAGTGGAGATACCGAAGTGATGTTAACTTTATATCGACCACTGACCGATATTAGAGAGTACTGGCCAGCAAGCTGATACAGCTAGGAGACGATTTTCGAATGAGCTCAGGCAAACCGTTACCAGAGAAATGGCTTAAAAACCAACAAGCGGCAAAAGCGACTCAAGTGGCTTTTGATCTGGACGAGAAGTTTCAATACTCTATCCGAAAAGCGGCCTTAGACAAAGGCGTAAGTCCTTCAGACCAAATCCGCACTATACTCGGACTGTCAGTATCTAAACGTCCTAAACGCCCCCGTTTGACCGTATCATTAAATGCTGAAGACTACGTGATTTTAGCGCAAAGATACGGTTTAGAGAGTGAATCACAGCTGGAAATCAAGAAACGGGTATTAGATGACCTAGTCCATTTTGTTGATACTAAATCAGCAAAATAAACACGGTTTTACGCTAATTATGCCAAATAAAAACAACGCACTAGACTCCTGTCTTGTGCGTTTTTTTGTTATGATAAAGCTAATCAATTAACAAAGCCTATCGGTTAACGAACGTAAGCGGACTTAACGACCCCTAACGCTGGATAAGTGAGGGGATAAATCGTTAAAAACGGTTTGGTTTTAAGTCTGCAATATTAAGCTTGCCATCTGTTTTGCCAACAAGGTGTATTGACGTATCAATAGCGGGCTTATTGTTAGTTGATACCACTCCGGTCGCGCAACAAAGGCTATTTGATAACCATTTATTATCCAGAGTTGAGGTTAACTACATGCTTGGATCTAAAGCTTGGTCGCTAAAAAATGTCGATGGTCCTAGCCCGTTCGAACTTGCGATGATGGTGTTATCATTAGTGTCAGTGGTCATAGTGCTCACCATTACCTTTGGTCGATTAGACGCCGAAACCAACAAAGTGCTGCTGTATATCGACAGTGCAATATGCATGGTTTTTATGAGTAATTTTTTTGTTGGCTTATTTAAAGCACGCAGTAAAACCTACTACCTCCAGCATCACTGGATAGACTTTATTGCCAGCATCCCTGCCATTGAACCATTGCGATTTGCACGCATATTCCAAATATTACGCGTGATCCGACTGATCCGCATGAGCCGATCTTTATTAATCCCATTATTGCGCCAACGAAAACAAACAACGCTAGCCAGTTTACTGGTGGCAATGATATTAATTTTGGCCGCCGCATCGGTGCTTATTTTATTGGTAGAAAGTGCAGAACCTAACGCCAACATCCAAACCGCAGAACAAGCAATTTGGTGGGCATTAGTGACCATATCAACGGTTGGTTACGGTGATTTTTATCCCGTCACTACGGTCGGTCATATCATTGGTGGACTGGTGATTATCAGTGGTGTTAGCTTTTTTGGGGTTATCTCCGGTTATATGGCATCTGTTTTCGTCGCCCCAGATGAGCAAGAACGTAATGAAGCACAAGAGGCTCAAGAAGCCCATAAAGCAGAAATCAATACCAAGCTAGAATTAGCCCTTGAACGCATGGAACAAAATCAGCAGCAAATGCTCAAAGAGATCACCACATTACGTAACCAACTCAATCAGCGAAAATAATCCCAACTCGGGATAAGAGATTAGATAAAACGATAAAATGGGATTATTTCAAGTCGGCAATATCACACTTGCCATTGATGTTGCTAACAAAGCGCATTGACGCATCTATGGCAAGTCGATGTAATAATAACAGCAGAAAAGAAGAGCGGTTTGATAATCGTTATGATTCTAAACTGAGGTTAAATATATAAAGCCCAAAGTAATCACTTACTTTGGGCTTTATATTTGCAGCTAAACAACGGTCAAGCTAACGATTTACTTTCCAACCAGCTTCTGCCACCAAGATAATGACTCACCACAATTGGCTAGCGGATGATAGCTAGAGTCTAATGCAGGTAAACCAATAATATTATTACAATTTCCTTGCTTAGCCGCGCCTGTTGTGCGGTCAAAATAACCATGGATCACCCCATTAACCGGCAACATACGTAAACTGAGTGGAGGACGTTCACGTAAAAAGGCTTGATACACTGCCATTGCGCCGCTGCTGCCGTACAAACCGGTTTTACTGTTATCGTCTTGACCGACCCAAATTGCCGCTACGTTACGCTCATCAAACCCAGCAAACCATGAGTCACGACTATCATTACTGGTGCCCGTTTTTCCTGCTAAACGCACGCCAGGAAACGCACGGCCTAAGCGTTTAGCCGTACCACTAAGCACCACTTGATTCATCACATATTGGACTAAGTAATCGGTCGCAGGATCAATCGCCATTGACGATGGCACACGACTGACATCTAATGCTTGGTTTTGACTGTCTAACACCGCGGTAATCGATGATAACTTACGGTAACGACCTTCATCAGCAAGGGTTTGATAAACTTGAGCCACCATTAATGGTGAACCATTTACGGCGCCTAACAACATGGATGGATAAGGTGAAATATCATCAATCCAACCCGACTTTTGCAATGTGTTAGCAACGTTATCCACTCCAACAGCCAAACCGACATTGACTGTCGGAACGTTCATTGAATCTTTAAACGCACTTAATAAAGGTACTTGACCAGTGAACTTTTTATCTACGTTTTTAGGCGACCAGGTTTTACCTTGCTCATTTGTTAGCGTGATCGGTTTGTCATCAATTGGGGTCGCTAAAGTGAATCGATCACCTTGGCGTAATGCACTTGCATACACGAATGGTTTAATTAACGAACCGATTGGACGTCTAATTTCTACCGCACGATTAAAGCCATCATAACTGGGTTGTCTGTCACCCACCATGGCTGCAATGCCGCCGGTATATTTGTCCGTTACCACCATGCCAACTTGAATATTTTTAGCCCGTTTATCCAATGACGCCATCGTCGACAATACCGCTTTTTCTGCGGCTTCTTGAGCCATAGGATCTAACGTGGTGTATACCTTCACCCCTGACTGCTGTAATAACGTATCGCCGTAGCGCTCACGAAGTTCCTGTTTTACTACCGCAAAGAAAGCTGGCAATTTTTGGTGTATTGACTTTTTCTCACTGCGTAGTCCTATAGGCGACTCTGCTGCGGCTTTATATTGTGCAACAGTCAATTGGTCATTTTCCATTAATATACGTAGCACAAGATCTCGACGCTCTTGAGCACGATCAGGATTACGCCAAGGATTGTAATAAGAAGGCCCTTTGATCACTGCCACCAAAAAGGCTTGTTGCGACACCGTCAGCTCACCGATTGGGCGACCAAAATAAAATTGTGACGCTAACCCCATACCGTGTACGCCACGCGCCTTATCTTGGCCCATGTAAACTTCATTCAGATAAGCTTCTAGGATTTCATCTTTGCTATAACGAAAATCAATAATCAATGCCATTATGGCTTCACGCACTTTACGAACAATTGAGCGTTCACTGCTTAAAAAGAAATTTTTGGCTAACTGTTGGGTTAAGGTTGATCCACCTTGCACAGTGCGACCGGCAGAAATGTTAACCATAGCAGCACGAGCAATGGCCAGTGGGTTCACGCCGTAATGATCGTAAAAGCTGCGGTCTTCAACCAAAATAAGCGCATCGATGATCATTGCAGGCATCTCTGACGCCGGCACAAATAAGCGGTCTTCACCATTGCCAGCAATAATCCGATCGAGTAATACCGGTTCTAAATGAAATACAGCTAATTCACGTTTATCAGACATGCGGTTAACCGAGCTAACCCCGTCAGAGTCAAAACTGATCATCACTCGCTGTTCAGCTTGATTACCTTCGGGATGTAAAAACGGTCGACGCCATAATTCAATACGAGTGCTAGAGGCAGAAAACTCACCAACTTGACGTGGGTTTGACACTTTACGATAACCCAGTAACTTAAGTTCGGCCATTAACTGAGGATGGTTGATCGCAGCACCTGGATATAATGCCATTGAGCGACTAAAAACTTGGGCAGGCAAATGCCACTTTTGGCCTTCAAACTTTTGCCCAATAATTTGATCTAAATAAATAGCATAAAAGCTCACAACAGCAATACCAACGATTGATAATTTCCATGTGAGAGACCAGAGTTTTTGCCTCCAAGATGGGCCACTGTTTTTTTTGGTTGCCGAAGACTTTTTGGTTTTTTTAGTCATAAATAATGGTTTCGTTTTCCATATAACACTGAATTAATTACATGTTGTTAATAAGCGACATGGCTTATTTACACGCCTGGAGTTTTCTTTTTAGTAAATTTTGTCGCCACAGTATTGACCGGATCATCTGGCCATAAATGCCTTGGGTATCGGCCGCGCATTTCTTTTTTAACGTCTACGTAAGGGCCTTGCCAAAAACTGGCTAAATCCGCCGTCACGGCTAATGGTCGTTGTGCTGGCGACAACAGCTCCATAGTCACGGTCATTTTGCCGTGTAATATTAATGGGCTTTGCGCTAAGCCCAACGCTTCTTGTAACCGTACACTTAATAATGCTCGGCCTTGTTGCTCATGGTTATGATAAAAATGTCCGTCAGCGTCAAGGGGCATCTGGTAACGGATCGGCGCACGAGTCCCCGTAGCCATAGGCCAATGCGTCGGAACCAATTGTTCTAATAATTGTTGCTGTTGCCAGTTGAGTAAGTTTTTCACCAATCCATAAGCACCAACCTTAGCTAACGCAGTCAATGAACTGACGTTGTCTAAATAGGGCCCAAGCCAATCTTCGAGTGTAGCCAACAAGTACTCATCGCTTAAACAAGGCCACTCATGCTCTGGAGCATAGTGTCGAGCTAATTCAACCCGATATTGTAACTGGATTAATACTTCGTCACGATTAAGGATTGTTAACCCTTTTATGCGGATTTGTGCTAATAATGCGGCGGTAATTTGTGCCCGAGCAGGTGTAATACCAGTGTCGGTTTTAATAATAACCTCACCGATTTTGGTGTGTTTTTCAGCAAAGAACCGCCCTTTTGCATTATCCCATCCACCTTGAATGTGAGTGGTGACTAACGATGCAAGCTCTGCAGTAAACAAGCGCTCATCCAGCCTTGCGGCGAGATAAACTTGCCCAGCATTACGACCTTGAGTCTCTTGGAAGTCAGCAACCACTAACCAAGGTTCATGAGCCAAACTATCATCTGCACTGATCACCACGCCGGTACCATTACTTAATAAAAAGCCCTCATGACCGCGAGCCTTAGCAATACGATCCGGGTAAGCAAGTGCTAACAAATAGCTAATATCACGTGTGGATGCATTACGTATTACGTCACTCACCTGACCTGATATCGATAAGGATTGTTGCCATTGCCTGACTTGCTGTTTAATCTGCCCCTGCAGGGTCTCTGTCAAATAATGATGAATATCAGCGCCTTTTTTAGGCAAGCCACGGGCTTCAATAATGCCAGCCAATACGCATGCCAGTAAACAAAGTTGAGGCTGATCATTATGCCGCGCTAGTTGTTTGGCTTTTAGGAGCATATGCGCTAAGCGCGGATGGCAACCTAATGCATAGGCATCACGGCCCAAAGAGGTTAATTTTCGTTGCGGGTCAATCAATTCAAGTTGCTGAAGTAATTGCCAGGCAACTTGCTCGTGGATCGGTGGTGGTGGCGTTAATAATGATAACTCAGCAAATGATGTCACCCCCCAACTGGCGCAATCAAGCGCCATTGAAGTCAACTCGGCTTGAGAGATTTCGGGCTCATCGACTTTGCGCATTCGCCCTTGTTCTTCTTGGCTCCATAAACGCACACAATACCCCACAGCTAAACGCCCTGCACGCCCACTACGCTGAATAGCAGAGGCTTGGCTAATGCGCCTGAGCCCTAAGCGTGTCACGCCGGTTTTAGGGTTAAAACTGGCTTCACGTCGATAGCCACTGTCAATAACAAGGGTGATCCCTTCGATAGTTAAGCTCGACTCAGCCACATTGGTGGCGAGGACGATTTTACGTTTACCGGGTTCTGCTGCACGAATGGCTTGATCTTGCTCGGCAGAAGACAAATCGCCGTACATAGGACAGATAAGCCATGACCCATCTAAGCGTTGGCGCAATAACCCTGCAAGTTTACGGATTTCACCTTTACCGGGCAAAAAGGCTAATATACTGCCTTGTTGATAGGCCGCTAACTGAGTCGACTCAATAGTATTGATAATGACCCGAGACATATGCGTAAGCCACAATTGTTGGCTCGGGCAAGGTTGATACGCTATCTCAACCGCAAAACTGCGACCATCGCTGTGGATCTGCGCGGCGTTGGGCATTAACGTGTCTAAAGGTAAACCAGACAAGGTGGCTGACATGGCGATAATGTGTAAATCGTCACGTAATGATTGCTGCACTTCTAATGCTAACGCTAAGCCTAAATCAGTAGCAAGGTGTCGTTCATGAATTTCGTCGAAAATAATCACATCAATCCCGCTAAGCTCAGGATCATGTTGGATCATTCGGGTCAGAATACCTTCAGTGACTATTTCTAATCGAGTATGTGAACTGACTTTTGATTCACCGCGGACACGATACCCCACCGCTTGTCCAACGGCTTGCCCCAATTGTTGAGCAATAAATTTGGCGACATTTCGGGCAGCAACTCGGCGTGGTTCTAACATGAGAATTTTGCCGCGAATTTCAGGCCAAGCTAACATGGCTAATGGTAATGCGGTTGACTTGCCTGCCCCCGTAGGCGCCTCGAGAATAATTTGTGAGTGAGTAGCAAACTGCACTCGCAACGGCTCAAGGACGGCTTGAATAGGCAGTGTCGTGGAGGCCAATGGTTTGGGGTGCAGTAATGCTTGTTTTGAGGTCAAGGGGGTTAACTTTTACGGCGATTCTCTGGCAGGCATTTTACCCACATTTGAACTAATCTGTCATTAATTGACGATTTCACCCGCAAATTAATTAACGTCACTCAGCGGTTCACGGCAAACCACAACACTTATATTAACCAAGGAGTCCGTAAACCGTGTTGTAATTGGGCTAATCGAGTCGGTTTATTAATGGCGTAACCTTGAGCATAATCGACGCCAATATTTTTGAGGTATAGCCCTATTTCTGTGTTTTCAACAAATTCGGCAATAACTTCAAAATCCATATCTTTGCCAAGCTGACAAATAGCTGAAACGATCGCTTTGTCACTGCGGTTTTCGCATAAATTCACCACGAATTGGCCATCAATTTTAACATAATCCACATCAAGACATTTCAAATAAGCAAAGCTCGAAAAACCTGAACCAAAATCATCTAAGGCTATCTTGCAACCAAAAGGTCGTAATAAATCAATTAATCCGGTGGCTTGATCTAACTGGCTTACAGCTGCGGTTTCAGTAATTTCAAAACATAATTTACTGACCAGCTCAGGTTCAACCATTAAGCGCATTTCGAGCCAATTCATGAATTTTTTATCCGCCAGCGACATCGCCGACAAATTCACTGACACCATAGAAAGCTGCTCCCATGTGGCTAAATTATTTCCGCCCCAGTTCAATAAATTATCTATCACCCAACGGTCGACTCGAGGCGCTAGGTTATAACGCTCAGCAGCAGGCAAAAACACCCCTGGTGATATATATTGGCCATCGCTGCGAACCATCCGCAGCAAGATTTCCATGTGTATACCCGTCTCTGATTTAACTAACGGTTCAATTAATTGATAAAACAACTCAAACTGATCCAATGCTAGCGCGCCAGTAATATCAACAGATGCAAGCATTTGGTTATACATAATGTGCATTTGCGGATCGTCAGGATTATAAAAATGCCAACGGTTACGGCCTTCTTCTTTAGCTAATCGACAAGCGGCATCAGCCTTACTCATCACACCATATATATCTGGATCAACATAATTGACTTTGGCCATACCAATGCTGGCACTGATATTGTGTTTAACACCTTTCCAAATAAATTCATGATCAAACAATTGCTGACAAATCCGCTTGGCAACTTGTTGTGCTGATGACATATCTGAGTGGAGCATCAATAAGCCAAACTCATCACCGCCTAAACGTGCGACGATATCTCCTTTACGCAATAATTGTTTTAACCGCGTAGCCACTTGTTGCAATAACAAATCGCCCGCTTGATGGCCACTAAGATCATTCACCACCTGAAACTGATCGAGATCGAGAAAGGCAATACATGCCGGTGGATGATCTTCGTCGTTTAATAACTCTTCGAGCATATTTTCAAACTGTAGCCGATTAGGGAGTCCGGTCAGCACATCATGATTTGAATGGAACGATAATTCATCGGCAAGTCGATAGCGCTCGGTAACATCTTCAATCATTAACAATAACTGTTGCTGTTTATTAAGCGCATGGCAAAAGCTAAACTTATACCAGTGGATTTGAACGCCATTTCGCAGCGGCACTTCACACCAGGCTTGGCGTAAAATACCTTCTCGGACAATATGCAATGTATCTAGGAGCAGAGGATGATCATCTTTAAGTAACAAATCAAATAAACTCTGCCCTATGGTAATGGGCAAATTATGTTTACTCACATCATTTTGCAGTACCACATTATTGTGTAGATCAATCAGCGCACAGGCCATCGGCAATAATTGAAACAGTTCTTGATACTGTTTATCTTTATTATCAAGAACTACGGCTAAACGACGTAACTCAAGTGAAGAGGCCAATTCATATGCGGTATCATCGAGTAACTTTTGTACAAAGGCACAAGGATTTTCATGCTGACAAACATCATGATTAGCATCTGATACACACAAAGTCCCTAAAACAACTTTGACATTGCCAACGTGTAAAACGGGACTTAGAGCAAGGTGCTTACAATCAATATCCAGGGTCGTCAGTGTGTCTAGAAGCGGAATTAATATTGGGTTTTCGTCGGCTGCAGTAAAACATTGTTCAGGGGAACAGGTATAGACGATGGGTTGATGATTATAAAATAAGGAGCTGCACAGTGATCGATTATCTTGTAAATGTTGGCTAAACAGGGCCTCAGATGCAGGTGAAGCACCAAAATGACTGACACATTGTTGCTCTAACGTATCGATAATATCAGTATCAACCGCAAATAATTTATCGTATTGACTCGTCAGCACAAATGCTGCACTGCATTCTAGCCTTTCACAGACTAATTGTAGTGCCTGATTAAGCAGTGATAACACCGAAGTATTATTGCCTTCAATAGGTCCATTTGTAAAAACACTTTTCAATAGTTGCTGGGTACTATTGGCCATTCATCAACTCAGTCAAGGTTAGCAATTCAATTTGCTTGGGAATAAAAAAACATGCGCTATATTATCGTTAACATTAGCCTAAGTGTAGTTTAGTCACTCACAAATAACGATATATGTTTATATCATGCTGTATTGATAATCGATTCGGGTTAGGGTTACAACTTATTACTAATTAAGGATAACCGAATGCAAACCACCTCTTCGCGAAGATTGTTTGTCGGTTTTAGCTTAAAAAAATCACAAATAGAACAAATATCTACGCTACAGCATAGGGTTAAGCTATTTTTGAACAATGATGCGAAGACCATAAACAACACCAATTTACACATGACTCTTGGATTTTTAGGTCCGGTAGATCCTACCCGTTACGCCAGTGTCATCGATGCGATTGGGTTGATGCCTAAATCTATTTTTAATCAACAGCTTGATACCCTAGCTTTATGGCAATCAGCACAGTTAATCTGTTTAAAAGGACAAGCAAGCGAACCGCTATTAGCCATGGCACAATCGCTTACATCGATTGCCAAACACCACAACTTATTCATCAGCCAGCACCAATACACGCCACACATTAGCTTATTTCGTCATGTTAGCATGACGGATTTACCCATATTGGGATGCATGACAAACTTACAGTTAACGCCGACACATTTACATTTGTACCAATCCATAAATTGCTCGGAGCAAATTAACTATTCAGTCCTCAAAAGTTGGCCGTTACTGCACAAAAAATAAAAAACCGTCGCCACAATACGTGAACGACGGTTTTTATTACGTTTAAAACAAAATAACTAGTCTTTTAATAATTCAGCTATGGTCAATACACCATGGGTGGTCGCGCCTGCTGCCCATAATGCAGAGGCAGATGATTCAAATGCGGCAGCTAAGTCTACGTGTAACCAGTTAGCTTGTGGTGACACAAAGCGCCATAAAAAACCGGCCGCATTTGATGCCCCACCCGCGCCACCACCTTTGACTGGTCTGCTATTGGCGGTATCAGCATAGGCTGATGGACACATATCTTTATGCCATTCATCTAACGGCAATGGCCATACATTTTCTGATACTGCTGCCGCGCGCTGCTGTGCTAATTGTAATGTTGCCGTTTGTGGTGAAAAAATCGCATTATAATTTGAACCCACGGCCATCACTGCTGCACCGGTTAAGGTTGCCGCATCGATAATTAAGCCTGCACCCGTTTCTGATGCTGCTTGTAAACCATCAGCCAAGACTAAGCGCCCTTCTGCATCGGTATTGACGATTTCAACCGTGGTGCCATTCTTATAAGTTAAGATATCACCTAATTTAAAGGCACGACCACTGATTAAGTTTTCCGCACAGCATAGAAATAGCTTTACGCGTTTATTCAAACCCGCCTTCATCGCTAATCCCAATGCCGCAGTGACGGTGGCGGCGCCACCCATGTCACATTTCATCGCTAACATACCTTCTGATGACTTAAGGCTATAACCACCTGAGTCAAAAGTAATACCTTTGCCTACTAGGGCAACCGATACCGGGGCATCGGCTCCCAATGGATTAAAATCGAGTTCTAATAATGCAGGAGGACGTTCACTACCACGACCCACAGCATGAATACCGACCCATTTTTTCGCTAATAATTCTTGGCCTTCAACAATACTGAAGCTGACATGATCGCCACCAATATGTTTTAACCAAGCAGCTGCTTGTGTTGCTAAACCGACTGGCGATAAATCTTCAGGTGTATCATTAATCAACTTACGGGCAAACAGGGCCGCTTCAGCACGTTGTTTCAACGTTGCTTTATCTGCATCACTGCCACACCAGTTCACTTCGTATCCCGCTTTAGCCGTCGCAAAACCTTGCGCAAATGCCCACTGTGAATGTAAATTCCACAAGTCACCGTCTAATTGCACATAATTAATACCTTGATTACGCACTTTCCTTGCTGCCATTTGCACTTGGCGCAGTTCATCGTTGCCAGATAAATGGATCGCCGCTTGAGCGCCTTGGAAGGTCACATCAGCCTTACCCCAATGAGCAGCAGGGGCTTGGGTGGTGAGAGTAACTGTCATAATGTCCATAATAATCCCTTGTTGTAAGTCTAATAACACCAATACTCGCGCTTAACCACGAGTTAATGGCAGTAGTGTAGACAAAACATAATCGATAAACCACGCTAAAGTTTGTTAGCATTGTTGTAAATCAACTCATTAAATGAGTAATCGATGAAATTTACCCCCGAATTAGAATCAGGTGTATTAATTAAACGTTATAAACGTTTTCTCGCCGATATCATGCTACCAAATGGCCAAGCGATCACGATTTATTGCCCTAATACGGGGTCAATGAAAAATTGTTTATTTCCAGGTGAAAAGGTGTGGTTTTCCACCTCAGACAATCCAAAACGTAAATATGCCCACACCTGGGAAATTATGCAGACAGATCAGCAACAGCTGATTGGTATTAATACCAATCGTGCCAATGCGTTAGCAGAAGAAGCAATCCATAAGCAAGTTATCACTGAACTGCAAGGTTATGACAAATTAAAACGTGAAGTAAAATATGGTAATGAAAATAGCCGTATTGATATTTTGCTCACTAGCCAAAACCGACCTGAGTGCTATATTGAAGTGAAGAGTTGTACTTTGCTAGAAGGCCAAGAGGGTTATTTCCCTGATGCCGTGACCACGCGAGGACAAAAGCATCTGCGGGAGCTGAGCCACATGGTGGCATTAGGACATCGTGCGATATTATTGTTTGTGGTACAACACAGTGGCATAACAAGTGTTAGACCCGCACGACATATTGACCCTCAGTACGCAGACTTACTTCAACAAGCAGTATCAAATGGCGTTGAAGTGCTAGCATATAAGACACAATGTTCATCTCAGGGAAGCCTTATCACCACCCCTTGTAAAGTGATGGTGTAGATAAAAAAACTCAAATACTGAGTAAAAAATTTGCCTAGCCATAGAGTTTCTGCTATAGATAGCGGCGATAAATTTTAGACGCCCTTAAAACGCAAATGATTACAGGAGATGCGTTATGCCTGAAGGCACGAAAAAACTTGGCGTACTCGCTATCGCCGGAGTAGATCCTTACCAGGAATCCGCTGGTGAAGAGTATATGAATATCAAGCAACGTGGTCACTTTACATTGATCCTCGATGCATGGCGTAACCAATTGCGTGAAGAAGTCGACCGTACGTTAACTCACATGCAAGATGAAGCTGCAAACTTTCCTGATCCTGTAGATCGTGCAGCACAAGAAGAAGAATTCAGCTTAGAATTACGAGCTCGTGACAGAGAACGTAAACTGATCAAAAAGATTGAGAAAACTTTACGGTTAATCAAAGAAGACGATTTTGGCTTCTGTTACTCATGTGGTGTCGAAATAGGTATCCGCCGTCTCGAAGCTCGCCCAACAGCCGATCAATGTATCGACTGTAAAACACTTGCAGAAATAAGAGAAAAACAAATGGCGGGTTAACCCGTTACCAATAGGGCGAGATTATCTCGCCCTATTTGCTTTGTAATTTAGTCACATCACATGTAAGTGACGGTAATGACAGTGCGATATTAATGAATAAAAAATACTCCACAAAATAACATGAGTATCACTTCCTACGTTGGACGTTTTGCACCATCACCTTCAGGTCCACTGCATTTCGGTTCACTCACGGCTGCATTAGGCAGTTATCTTCGCGCCCACAGTCTGCAAGGCCAATGGCTGGTCCGCATAGAAGATATCGATCCCCCACGAGAAGTCCAAGGTGCAAGCGATAATATCCTCCGCACACTTGATGCCTACGGTTTGCATTGGCATGGCACTGCACTATTTCAACATCAACGTCATCAGGCTTATCAAGATAAAATAGACCAACTCATTGCCAGCGATGATGCTTATTATTGCCAATGCACACGTAAGATGATCCAAGCCAATGGTGGTGTATACGATGGCCATTGTGGCCGACTGCAGCCTAAGTTGACACAAGGTGCGATCCGGATTAGAAATTACGCTAAAATCGATCGCTTTATTGACCAGCTTCAAGGCCATGTACTGGTCGATAACACCTTCGCCGAAGAAGATTTTATGATTAAACGCAGCGATGGTTTATTTGCATACCAGCTCGCCGTTGTGCTCGACGATGCTTATCAAGGTATCACTGAAGTCGTCAGAGGTTGTGATTTACTTGAAGCCAGTTGCAGGCAAATAAGTTTATTTACTCAATTAAATGCTACCCCACCTGATTGGCTTCATTTACCGCTAGTCTGTGCACAAAAAGGCGTTAAATTATCAAAGCAGAATCACGCGCCCGCCATCGATATCATTCGCCCACAAGCCAGTATTAATGCTGCTCTTGCCTTTTTAGGCCAACAAATGGTTGATGTAGATTCGGTAGAGGTCATGCTTAAACAGGCAATAGAACAATTTGACCTAAGTACCATTCCAGCACAAAAAGAAATTGTCTTAACGACAACAAACAACTAAGTATCGTCATCGTTCGGCGTACATGATTGCATTAAGATTGCATTAAGCCCATTTTAGCCCCGCGACATGTGTACTCATTTGGTCACATTTAATGTATTATACCCGCCAGATTTTTAATCAAATTATTCTAGCATTTCGAGGTGTATTATTTTTCGCCGTATTAGCCAATTCTGTAAACAGCTATTTGAAGACAACAAAGTAGCTCCAGTACTTGAAGACCCCATTCAAGAAGATGGCTTACGTCTGGATATCATCTCCAGAGATGGCCATTCGATTTCACGTCGCCAAATTAGTGAGAACGCACTCAAAGTGCTCTATCGTCTTAATAGGTCAGGCTATAAAGCTTATTTAGTCGGTGGGGGTGTGCGTGATATTTTATTAGGCCTTCAACCGAAAGATTACGACGTTGTGACTAACGCCACGCCAGACGACATTAAAAAACTATTCCGTAACTGCCGTTTAGTTGGTCGTCGCTTTAGACTGGCACATATCGTTTTTGGGCGTGACGTCATTGAAGTGGCCACTTTCCGCGGCCACCACAGTGAAACAAACGACAACGTATCGAAATCAAATGCTGAAGGGCGTTTACTGCGTGACAATGTCTACGGCGAAATTGATGAAGATGCTGAACGTCGTGACTTCACTATTAACGCGCTGTACTACGACATCAGCGACTATTCTATTCGCAGCTATGGCGGTGGAATAGACGATCTCAAGGCTCGGACGATTAAGCTTATTGGCGACCCCGATACCCGTTATCGCGAAGACCCTGTCCGCATGCTGCGCGCCGTTCGTTTTGCCACTAAACTTGATATGCAAATCGACGCCGTTACCGCGGCCCCAATTAAAGCACTCGCACCATTATTAAAAGATATCCCTGCAGCACGCATGTATGAAGAAGTGTTAAAACTGTTTTTTGCCGGCAAAGCTGAAGCCAATTATAACATGATGCAACGCTTTGGTTTATTCGCACCCTTGTTTGCACAGGTCAGCGCACTCATTGAAGAGTCGCCTAAAGGACATGCCGCCAAAATGCTGCAAGCCGTTATGCGTAATACCGATATCCGTGTTAATGAGGATAAAACGGTTACCCCAGCATTTTTCTTTGCTGCCATATTGTGGTATCCGGTAAAATACCGAGCCGATGATATTGCCATTGAAAGCGGGTTAACCCACTACGATGCACATGTTGCCGCTATGGGTGATGTGCTTGAACAACAATGCCTAACGATTAGCTTACCACGACGCTTTAGTACCCCTGCCCGCGACATTTGGCAGCTGCAACTGCGCTTAGAACGGAGTCAAGGCACGCGGGCATTTAAACTGCTAGAACATCCTAAATTTAGAGCCGCTTACGATTTGCTACTACTGCGTGGTGAAGCTGAAGCGGGCAATACCGCCAAGATAGCTCAGTGGTGGACAACGTTTGTAGAAGCAGATGAAACTGACCGTAGCGACATAGCTAAAAGTGTCAAAAGCAGTAATAGTCGCAACAGAAATGCACCACAGCGTAAGCGTCGTCGTAAACCAGCAGCCAAGCCTGCGGAAGAATAACCACCATGGCGGTTCAAGTTTATGTCGCCTTAGGCGCTAATTTAGCCGAGCCAATACAACAACTCAATGTTGCAGTAACGGCGCTAAAAGCATTGGCGGTAAACGACACGTTTGTGGTCTCAGCTTATTATCGTTCCAAGCCTATGGGTGATGTTGTTCAGCCAGATTATGTCAATGCTGTCGCTGGGTTTCATACCACCCTATTGCCGATTGAATTACTTGATGCCTTGCAAGATATCGAGCAACACCAAGGGCGTGTTCGGCTTAAGCGCTGGGGACCTCGCACCCTAGATTTAGATTTGTTACTGTATGGTAATCAACACATAAGCAAACCTCGACTCTGTGTGCCTCATTACGGCATGAAGCAACGCAGTTTTGTGTTAGTACCATTGGCAGACATCGCGCCATCGCTAACATTGCCTTGCAATACAAGCCTTGAAAGTCTTATTAGTGTGAAAATGCGTGATGAATTGCAAAAACTTATCGATTTAAGTTGATCTTAACGGCCAGAACATTAAGCTCGGCTTTTAGTATTTCAATATTGTTTTAAGAGTCTATTATGTCAAAAGTCACCAGTTCGACCCTAATCAAGTTCAAACAAGAAGGTAAAAAGTTCACCGCATTAACGGCCTATGACGCCAGTTTTGCCGGCGCCTTTGACAGCG
Source organism: Shewanella psychromarinicola (assembly GCF_003855155.1). NCBI lineage: Bacteria > Pseudomonadati > Pseudomonadota > Gammaproteobacteria > Alteromonadales > Shewanellaceae > Shewanella > Shewanella psychromarinicola. The sequence continues at coordinate 1,946,399 of NZ_CP034073.1, read as the reverse complement.
AAGGTGTGGATGTACTTTTAGTAGGTGATTCACTTGGTATGGTGCTTCAAGGCCATAATGATACCTTACCGGTAACGATTGCCGATATTGCTTACCATACAGCTTGTGTCAAACGAGGCGTTTCGCGTGCATTGCTCATCGCGGACATGCCGTTTATGAGTTATAGCACCCCAGAACAAACCATGACTAATGCTACAACGCTAATGCAGGCGGGTGCCAGTATGGTTAAATTAGAAGGCGGACATTGGCTACTTGAAAGCGTAAAAATGTTAACCGAACGTGGCATTCCAGTATGTGCTCACCTAGGATTAACCCCGCAGTCGGTGCACGTGTTTGGCGGATTTAAAGTGCAAGGTCGCGATGTTGATAGTGCTCAACGTATTCTAGATGAAGCCAAAGCAATACAAGCTGCAGGCGCGCAATTATTAGTGGTTGAATGTATTCCGGCTTCGCTGGCTAAAGCCATTACTGAAGCGCTAACCATTCCCGTTATCGGTATTGGCGCAGGTGCAGACACTGATGGCCAAATTCTTGTTATGCATGATGTGTTAGGCATTTCCAGTGGCTATATTCCTCGTTTTTCAAAAAACTACCTTAAACAAACAGGTGAAATTCGTACCGCTATTAAAGCGTATATTGATGAAGTAGCAAACGGCACTTTTCCAGCTGAAGAGCACACATTTAATTCATAATGCGCATTAAATAACGGCATTGTTTTTCCATTAAGGTTTGAACAGAAAATGATTACCACCTCCGCTATTTCAACCATTCGTGAACACGTTAATGCTTGGCGCCGCAAGGGCGAAACGGTTGCTTTTGTGCCAACAATGGGCAATTTGCATCGAGGTCACATCGCCTTAGTAGATGAAGCCAAAAAGCGTGCAGACCATGTGGTGGTATCTATTTTTGTTAATCCTATGCAGTTTAGTGCCAACGAAGATTTAGACAATTATCCTCGCACACTCGCACAAGACAGCGAGCTGCTTATGGTTGCCGGAACAGAAATACTCTTCACTCCAACACCTGAGATCATGTATCCCAAAGGGTTAGCACAACAAACATTTGTTGAAGTACCCGACATTGGCGATCAATTATGTGGTGCAAGCCGCCCAGGGCATTTTCGTGGTGTGGCAACCATAGTCACCAAACTGTTCAATATTGTGCAACCTGACATTGCCTTGTTCGGCCGTAAAGATTTTCAACAATTGATGATCATCAAAACCATGGTTGAAGATTTATCGATGCCAATTGACGTAATTGGTGTCGAGACTATCCGAGAAAAATCGGGTCTAGCCATGAGTTCTCGTAACGGCTATTTAACCGCCGATGAAAAATACTTGGCAGCAAGATTAAAACAAGTATTAGATAATATTATTCACGCTATTCAACACGGTGAAGCAGCACAACAAGCTATCACGAAAGCTGAACGAGACTTGATTAGTGCTGGTTTTACGCCCGATTATCTCCAAGTGAGAAATGCAAACACCTTACACCAAGCGACGGCAGCAGACACTAAGCTAATTGTTATTGCGGCCGCGTATCTCGGTAAAACGCGCTTAATCGACAACGTGCTATTTTCTCGTCATTCGAATTAGCCACCACCTATGAAATTATCCAGTTTCAGCTTAAGCCCATTAAATAACAAAACAAATATTATTTTTTATTGAAATTTCTGTTGTCAAAAAACTGGTTTTATCGATAAAATTACATCATATTGAATGATATTGAATCAATATCATTATTTTTTCGACGCTATTGTTGCTATATTGTTATTTAAGCATGATGGCTGTGTATCAACTTTCCGCTAACGAGCAAGGGTTATGTCTTAGTTACGTAGCTAAAAAACATGCTAATCTGCTTAAGTCAATAAGTTCACCAAACCACGAGCTAATTAAGTTAGTTAGTAAGTTAGTTAGTTAGTTAGTCGGAAGCTAAACACTGTGGTCCGCTGTTAGGCTGAATACATAACCGAAACAGTCTACCGTAAACCACTAATATCAAAATCGTAATAGTGATGACAAAAGGATGTGTGGCCGCATGGCAAAAAAACTGTTATTCATCGTACTCGCCATGAGCGCTTTTACTGCTCAGGCCAATACTATCTACAAGTGCATGAAGGATGAAAAAGTCATTTTCAGCCAAACAGTTTGCCCGCAAGAATATAGCCAGCATAAAATTGAATATCAATTAGGTATTACCACCGAAATCGACTCTGACAAGCGCGAGTTGAAAGACGATCCATTAAAAGCCTTGCTTAATAAACAAACTATTTCTAAAGAAAAATTACTCCAATTACTCGATGGCGAAATTTATCGACTTAAACAAGAAAATAGCTATTTTGAAATATTACGTGCGAGCGAAATCCAAAAACTGGATCGTAAACGTTATTGGCAGACCACACCTAAAGACGATCCAAGTTACGGCCTAGAATTACAAAACATCTCTGAACGTTTCAATGATCTCACTAAAAACAACATCAATGTTATCCGTGTATTAAATCAACATAAGATGAAGGTCTCTGCTGAAACACCCCCTGATGAATATATGAGTAATTAACCTCAACTCAATGCCAATGTTGAGGTTATCCCCCTAAGCAGACTGTTCTAGTCTGGTTTAAACACCCCGATCATACTGCCGCTAGCCTTTTGAGGTGCTTTTACATCAGTTTGTTGCTCACGGTAATCACACTCTGTGCACTCAATGGTTTCAATGCCATTTTCTTTAAACAATAGAATACTGTCTTTCGCGCTGCATTTAGGACATTTAGCCCCTGCAACAAAACGCTTTTTAATTTTAGTCATGATTTACTCGACTTAGTGTTTACACAATGAGGTTTATACCCGCTTTATACGCCTATTTTGCCATGATTAGCCCACATGAGTCCCGTGATTGTGGGAAATAAATCCTATATGCGATATTATCTGCACCATTATTCTATTCTTAAGAATCAAGTTGTAATTAATGATCAAGATAAGCCAAGCACAGTTAATTCGCGGCAGTAAAATCTTACTCGATGAAACCTCACTGACGATTAACCCCGGACACAAGGTTGGCCTTGTCGGCGCCAATGGTACAGGTAAATCAACATTGCTTGCCTTAATTTTGGGTCATTTACAGCTGGATAAAGGTGAGTTCAGTTTCCCCGCAGGCTGGCAGGTTGCCTCTGTTGCTCAGGAAACACCCGCATTAAATGTGTCGGCACTAGAGTATGTACTGGACGGCGACACCGAATACCGTCAACTAGAAGCCCAATTAGAACAAGCTGAACATGATAATAACGGCAATGCAATAGCGCTTATCCATGGCAAAATTGATGCTATTGGCGGTTATGCTATTAAAGCTCGAGCGGGCTCACTATTAGCCGGTTTAGGCTTTAAAGATACAGATCAGAGTCACCCGGTCAAAAGTTTCTCTGGTGGTTGGCGTATGCGCCTCAACTTAGCCCAAGCACTGTTATGCCGTTCTGACTTATTGTTACTCGATGAGCCAACCAACCACTTAGACTTAGATACCATGTATTGGTTAGAAGGTTGGATAAAAACGTATCAAGGAACGTTAATTTTGATCAGTCACGATCGTGACTTCATCGATGGCATTATCGGTGAAATTGTTCATATCGAAAATCAAAAATTAAATTATTACAAAGGCAATTACTCATCTTTTGAACGCGTGCGCGCAGAACGCATGGCACAACAACAAGTGGCCTTCGAGCGTCAACAAAAAGAACGCTCACATATGCAGTCATTTGTTGATCGTTTTCGCTATAAAGCCAGTAAAGCTAAACAAGCACAAAGTCGCTTAAAAGCACTCGAACGTATGGCAGAGTTATTGCCATCCCAAGTAGACAATCCATTTCAAATGGCCTTTAGAACACCAGAAGCATTGCCAAATCCATTAGTGGTGATGGAAAATGTCTCTATTGGTTATGAAGATAAAACCATCCTTAAACAGGTTGAGTTAAACCTTGTTCCAGGCGCTCGTATCGGTTTATTGGGGAGAAACGGTGCAGGTAAATCGACGCTAATTAAACTGTTATCTGGCCAATTAAAAGCTAAAACCGGTAAATATCAACCTAATCCAGGATTGAACATTGGTTATTTTGCTCAGCATCAAGTTGAATTTTTAAGCCTTGATGATACCCCAATGCAACACTTGATCAGGCTGGCGCCATCCAATGCGCGCGAACAAGAATTACGGAGCTTTTTAGGCGGATTTGGCTTTAATGGTGATATGGCTTTATCGCCAGTACGGCCGTTTTCTGGCGGCGAAAAAGCGCGTCTGGTATTAGCATTAGTCGTTTGGCAACGCCCTAATCTATTATTACTCGATGAACCCACCAACCATTTAGATTTAGAGATGCGCCATGCGCTAACCATGGCATTACAAACCTTTGAAGGTGCAATGGTAATTGTGTCACATGACCGTCACCTATTACGATTAAGTTGTAGTGACTATTACTTAGTGGATCAAGGTGTTGTAACACCTTTTGACGGTGACTTGGATGATTACCATCAATGGTTACTCGATGCGGCTAAATTGGCCCAAGCCAGCAACAAAACGGATGCTGCCATTAGCAGTGATTCGGTGGATAAAAAGCAGCAAAAAAGGATGGACGCTGAATTACGTCAACGAGTATCGCCATTGAAAAAGCAACAAATAAAATTAGAAACCCAACAGCAAAAAATCAACAAAAGATTAGCCGAACTAGAAATTGAATTAGCCGATGGCGACTTATACGAAGCTGAGAACAAAGCTAAAATGACCAAGGTTCTCAACGAGCGTACGACGCTGACTCAAACCATGGATGAAAGTGAAATGGATTGGTTAGAGATTCAAGAACAGATTGAGCTTATCGAACAAGATTTTCAATAAGCGATTGGTTTTCATTATTTTATTGGCATTTGTGCTGTTAATTAACCGCACAAATGCAGCAAGGGATTCTGTATGTCGCAACCTTTTCATCGCCAAACATTTAGTCATACAATTTGGCGTCATTGCGAGCAAAGCTATTCAATTAACCCTCAGTTTTACATACACCTACAAGACAGTTACCACGTAAACGTTAATATTCTATTATTAGCGCAATACCTTGATCAACAGCATTATGTTTTGACGCAGCAACAATGGGAAATATTAACCCTTGTGGTTGATCAATGGGAAACCAATGTCTTACAACCTTATCGACGCTTACGTCGGATCGCTAAGGCGCATTTAGACAACGACGAATATCAAAAAATGCTCGATGTTGAGTTGGTGATGGAACGTAAATCTCAATACATGTTATTGCACAAATTGAATTTACTGCAGGGACAACCACTAAGCACTGATACTACAGACAATACTGAACCAGGAAATATACAACACTATCTAAGTTTATTTGGCTTAGATGAAAGCATTATGGCTGGGTTAACCACGCAAACAGGTCTTATTAACTCGTAATACATCGTCATCTCATTTGAGCCAGTTGTACGCAAACCAATGGGTTAACAATAAGATTCACCCATAACAGCATTGTTTAGACAATAAAGATTGTCTAAACAATGCTAAATAGGCTGGCTGTTGTGACAGTAAGAAGAGTCTTAGTCACACTCAATATCTGGTATGTTCAACACATTGGATAAGGACGCGGCTTCGCGCGGCCTATCTTTATTGACTTCGCGACCACTTACGACCACTTAGAATGTTAGCTTTCATTGCATAAAATTAAGATTTAGACATTATTTATTTTTCGAGTCGGTCATTGATTTTAATTCACCTTCAATAAGTATTTAACTTTTCTTTCGACGCGGTAGATTTGATATTAACGCTTACATTCTGACCTACTAGATAATCAGCTCGATTTTTTTGAGAAGTTCTAACCGCTTCTTCGTCTTCTTTATATTTATAACGCTAACGTGATATTCAAACGATGCCCCTGGTCCTGGGCCATCGCCTAATGGCGTATATGTAGATGGAAAGCTAAACCATCCATTTTCAAATTCGTAACATGGATGGTTTCAATAATCATTACCATGGTCTTTGGTTTTTGCAGCAACAATCTTGGTGGCATGATTAATGGTCATGATTAATGGTATTGAGTAATACCATCAGGTAATACTCAATACATACATTTACACATTATTGCACTGGGATCAGAGCTTCGATTAGCTTTGGTCGCCATTGGCCCTTATTAGCATCGTATGCGCCAAATCCTGATGCGTATTCCCAATATGCCCAGCTCATATTACGTTTTTCAGCCTCGCGCGCAATAAAAGCGGTCCAGGCTTTTTGCTGATCGGGATCAACGCTACGCGAATAAACGCCGAATTCACCTATAAATATTTCAAAACCGCGATTAGCGTGCGCATTCCAACGAGTGACTCGATCAAACATAGCGATTAAGGGGGCCTGATCGCTTTGTGTGCCTAACCAGCGAGTGCCAATCCAATCGTCTGCTCCATTAACCCATTTAGCCCCTTGATGAGTAAAATGAAAGGGCTTGTAATAGTGAATGGTAATTATGGTATTACGCGCATTTACCGAGGATGGTAGTCTCAATTTCGCTAAGTCATCGGGCTGACTCCAATTGGCCGAACCAATCATTACGGTCCGCTGCGTGGTACCATCATTTTGCTGTGCTGCCATATCACCCCAAATTACCGTCAATAATCGTGCAATGATATTATTCCAATCACTGTGATCTATGCTGCTATTAGGCTCGTTCAATAATTCAAAGATAAGATTATCATGGCCATATTCAGAGAGAGGAAATTGCTCACTCATTTGTTGCCAAATACCCTGTAAACGAAGAATGTGTCCCGCTTGCTGACTTTCTGGATCATGCATCATCTTTGTATAGTGATGCACATTTAAGATAACTTTTAGATGCGCATTGTTGGCCCAGCCAACCACTTCTTTAACGCGGGCCATAAATGTATCATTAATGGCATAGGGGAAGGTTAAATCGGCGTGAGCGGACCAGCGAACCGGGATGCGCACGGTTTTAAAACCGGCAGCGGCAATCCTTTGTAAATCATCTTCAATCAGCACGCGACCACCAGACCACTCGCCCTCGACAGGAGCCTCTAGGTAATTGCCAAGGTTGATTCCTCGGCCGAGTTGCGTCTGTTCCAGGCCACCTTGATCATTCCATGCGTAAAGGTCGCTGTAATAGCTGTCTAATAGCACCACGGGATTATCTGTTGCGTTAGCAATAGCGTTGGGACTTCCACAGCCGAGTAAGTTATAAATGACTGTGGCGAATAGTAAAGGCGTTACACTCTTGCGTATTAACAAGCGTGCACAAGCATAGATATCAATAGCAAAGATAGTCGCTAGTTTAACGATCCGCGAATCAACCCACTCTCGTCGATGCTCAACGTGTTCATCAGTCACATCATCAAGGCCACACGAGAACGCTTTACGAACAACACATGAGCAGCAATGATAATTAGGTGTCTCTTCTAAGCTCACGATTGTTTGTCTTGGTCTAGCCATCATTCATTACCTGCAAAATAAAGGTAACTAAAGACTAGACCAGTGGTTGAGTATTCGCCAACGATCTTGGCTAGCCATAATAGGGTCACCTTTGGGCAGTATAAAACGAGCACTATCTTTTCGGGTGATCCACAATAAAAGCACTTAATTATGTTATTCGAAACAATATCAAGCAAAATCGAAGCAGCATAAATATCGGAGTAACGCGGCCGTCGATGACATGGCCAAGTTTACTGGGAAGGACTTGCCAAGTGTCACCGAAGTGCTTGCACTATAGGCTGCTCTTTCACATCCATGTGATCGCGACATTCGCGACATCCTGTAGGTAACCGGCTTATAGCAATTGATAAAATTGAATTGACGATCTAAAAAACCTTAAAATATGAAATTGTTAAGGCGTTACTCGAACTGAAGTCCAAATATTAATAACCGTTGGAATAAAAGTGAGTTATCTCGACTCTAATATCGACTCTAATATCGACAAACTACGACAATATCAAAGTAATATACCGCCCAATAGCGGTATACAACATAAATTGAGCTAGCTAGTTTGAGTCAGTTTTTGGGCCAACGCCGTCGCATTTCGAGCCACAAGCCCATAAATAGACAACTGAGGGTTAGCGCCTAAACTGGTTGGAAATACCGAACCGTCCATCACCGATAAATTTTCAAGATAGTGTGAATAACCAAAACCATCGACCATTGCAAGGGCTTTATCTTCACCCATTGCACAACCGCCCATCACATGGGCCGATGCGACTATGGTTTTTAATAAGCCTAAATCGACATTATTGATAACCTGCTTTGCTTCACTCCACGAATTGAGAAATGACAAACCATCATGCATCGGTAACACCTTTTTGGCACCTGCAGCAAATTGTAACTCAGCCATCGACAAAAATGCCCGACGAGCACCATCCCAAAATCCTTGGTTTAAAGGATAATCTAATGCAAAACTGGTATCCGTTAACCTCACCTGTCCACCAGGACATTGCTGATTGAAACCATCACGAATAAGCGCAATGGTGACCTGCATTTGATTAAAATTAGCCATTAACTGTGCATGGCTAACGCCATAACCAATGGTTTTTGACGCGATCAATACTGGGTGTACAGGCGCAACTTCCAATTTATAACCAACGTCACCCACGGCGCCATCACGCCAAACAAATTCATCGGAATAGATAGATTGCGGTGCACCACTGTGACCATTAATTTGTTCCGCAAAAATCCCTCCCGATAACAATGAAGGATGTAAGAAAGTTTTGCCTAACTGTTTATGGGGATCGGGCGTATTAGAGCGCATTAAAATAGTCGGAGTATGAATAGCCCCCGCACTTAAAATATAATGTTTCGCACTAAAGGTGATTTGCACTGACGTTGGCTTTAGGCCTTCTGTTAACGCTTGTGCCGTTAACCCAACAACTTGATCGCCTTTATGCTCAAGCTTAATCACCCTAGCGCGTGAAATTAGCGTAGCGCCTTTATCCAGCGCCGCGGGGATAGTAGTGACCAACATAGATTGTTTCGCGTTGACAGGGCAACCCATGCCACAGTAGCCCGTATTCCAGCAACCTTTGACATTACGTTTGATAACCGTGTAATCCCAGCCCAGTTTTTCACAACCTTCAAGTAATGCACCATTGTTACGATTGGGCTCATACTGCCATTGCTCAATATTAAGTCGCTGTTCCATCATTTCAAACCAAGGGAGTAAGTCTTGCGAAGATAGTCCTTTAACCGACTTCTCTTGTTCCCAATAAGCTAATGTTTGCTCAGGTGTTCTTATTGATGTGGTCCAATTCACTGTGGTCGACCCGCCCACCGTACGACCTTGAAATATACCAATGCCTTTATCGGCAGTTTTCATCGCGGCCGCTTGTTGGTACAAATTGGGGTAGGCGTGACGTTCTTCCATATCAAAGTGAGTCGATGACTTAAGCGCTCCGCCTTCAATCATGATCACTTTTAAACCCGCTTCCGTTAAGATTTCTGCCGCCGTACCGCCACCAGCACCAGTACCAACAATAACAACATCGGCTTCAAAATGGCGATCGACCTCTAAGCGACTGGCATCGATATGATGCCAACCGTCGTTTAATCCAGTGATAATCGGATCAATAATAGCCAAGGGGATGCTCCTTACACGAGAGAGTTATTGTAGGTTATTAACTAAAAAAGTAGGTTTTTCATAACGTAAGTTGCCCCAATGTTCTGGACAGGCGTAATAACTGGCCATAATCAATTCACGTAAACCGCCGTAAGCGGTTTTTAACATATCCAAATAATTGTAACGCCAAAACTCAAGCATTTCGACCAATTGCTGGGGGTCACGCATTAAAAGCGGTGTCATACTGCCACTGAGTAACAACAAGCCCAAACGTCCTTCAAGCAATTCCAATAACTCCATCAACTCTTGTTGTTGGTCTGGCGCTAAATGGGTAATTGATTGTGAAATTGCATCCAAAGTCCGATTCATCGCGATTTCTCGATGGCTGGGTACCTCGGGTAATGCGCCATCTAAGAAAGCTGGGATCAACACACTGAACAATACTCGGTGATGGATATCATCCGAAGAAGTAGTGATATTTGGCAAATATAAATTAACGCCTAGGGCCAATGCTGCAGTTCCAGCAAACGCTCCAGTGAGAAAGGTACGCCGCTTCATTTACTTCCCCTTGAGTTTATTGTTGTCTCTATTTTTTATGTGGTAGAGTGGCATGAGTAACATTTAAACACATGTTTAAATTTTAACAAACTATTATAGAAATATTCCCTTTATGAAAACGTTATTCACACCGCCTTGGTGGGCTGCTAGCCCGCATGTTCAAACGATTCTACCATTGCTTTTTAAAGTAGCCAGACCTGCAACCTTTAGGCAACGACAAGAATTACCCGATGGCGATTTTATCGATTTAGATTGGCTTGGCCAAGCCCAAAATGGCGAGCCTATATTAGTGATTATTCATGGTCTTGAAGGTAATACAGAATCACATTATGCACGCAGAATGCTCATCGAAGCAAAAAAAGCCAAACTGTCTGCATTGGTTCACCATCATCGGGGCTGTTCAGGTGAGCCTAATCGCTTAGCCCGCAGCTATCATAGTGGCGATGTTAACGACTTAGCCTACACTCTTGAGCAACTAAAACACTATTATCCAGACTCGCCACTGTATGCTGTCGGCTACAGCCTGGGCGGTAATGTATTAGCCAAATACCAAGGTAGCAAACAACAACATAGCTTACTGGAACGTGCCGTGGTTGTGTCGGCCCCTCTCACGTTAAGTGCCTGTGCAAAACGCCTAGAAAGTGGCTTTTCAACCCTTTATCAGCGTTTTTTGATTAAACGCTTACAAGATAAAATGCTCGACAAAATTAACTCTGCAGATTTGACCGAGCAAATGCCGATCACTAAAAAGCAGCTCAAAATGCTGAATACCTTTTATTTGTTTGACGATAAAGTCACCGCACCATTACACGGTTTCACTGACGTCAATGATTACTATCAGCAATCCAGCGGCCTTGCTTATTTACAACATATCACTAAGCCCACATTAGTGATCCACGCTAAAGATGACCCCTTTATGACCGATGAAGTGATCCCAAACCAAGACCAATTGTCGCCGATGGTTGAATACGAGTTGCATGAGTTTGGTGGGCATGTGGGATTTGTTGAAGGGGGATGGCCTTGGAAACCACGTTTTTATCTCGAGCATCGTATCATCGAGTTTATTCTATCTGCAGGTGACACAATAACCGAGCACGATGTCCCCTCTTCCTCGCTAAGTCATTTATAGGAAATACGCCATGCTTGTGCCTTATGAAGCCCTACTGACACTACCTCAAGAAATACTTCAACGTATGATAAAAGAATATCTGTTTTCGCAACTTGAAGATGGCAGCTTTAGTGATGCTAGCGAGCAGCAATTAATAAGTGCGATGGAACAATGTAAACTAGCGCTGAAAAAAGGCGAATTAGTTGTCGAGTTTAGTGAAGACGACGAGTCTATCGCCATCAGACAACGCGAACATATTTCACGGTCATCTACCCATGAATCGTGATAACTAAATGATAGAACTACGACAAATTGATCATATGCCACCGGTGAATAATTGACCCAAAGGTGATAATTACCGTATAACTAGTGACTTGATTTTCATTCGTCCACAACTTTACGTAGGCAAATAACATGTCAGCAAAACACCCTATTATTGCTGTAACCGGTTCATCTGGTGCTGGCACAACCACAACAACTACCGCTTTTATTCATATTTTTAGACAGCTAGGCATCAATGCTGCATTTGTTGAGGGTGACAGTTTTCATAATTTTACCCGTGCAGAAATGGAAGTGTTAATTCGAAAATCCCAGGCTGAAAATCGTAATCTAAGTTATTTTGGCCCCGAAGCAAACAACTTTAAAAAACTCGAAGAATGCTTTACCAGTTACGGTAACACCGGTAATGGCCAAACACGCAGTTACTTGCATACATTTGACGAAGCGGTTCCGTTCAACCAAATGCCTGGCACATTCACCCAATGGCGTGAGTTACCAGAAAATACCGATATGCTGTATTACGAAGGACTGCATGGTGGTGTGGTGACTGAAGATGCCGATGTGGCTAAACATATTGATCTATTGATTGGTATGGTGCCCATTGTCAATTTAGAGTGGATCCAGAAGATTATCCGCGACACAAATGATAGGGGCCATAGCCGTGAAAAAGTGATGGGCTCGATTGTCCGCAGCATGGATGATTACATCAAACATATGACCCCGCAATTTTCGCGAACCCACATTAATTTTCAACGAGTGCCAACGGTTGATACCTCTAACCCTTTTAGCGCCAAAGACATTCCGAGTCTCGACGAAAGCTTTCTGGTGATCCGTTTCCGTGGCATAAATAATGTTGATTTTCCTTATTATCTTAATATGATCCAAGGCTCATTTATGTCCCGCATTAATACTTTAGTCGTCCCCGGTGGAAAAATGTCATTGGCCATGGAGCTTATTTTGACACCATTGGTTAAAGACTTAATGGATAAACGCATAGAGTTACAAAATCTAAATGATATCAAGCCCGATTAAGCTTGATTTAAGTCATGGTGGCTAGAATAGTGACATCGTGATTTCAAGCGAAATAGCGGCAGTTGATGTGCTTAAAGTGCTAATCCCCCTTTTTGTTCTGTTAGTGCATTAAGCACATTAACGAAACCAAACAACGTCGCGGCTCAAGCACCCACATCAACTATTATCCCTTCAGATAAACAAGTGAATACACTGATTGGTTGATAATAGTAAATGACTCACATTGCTCACTCTGAGCATTACATAAGCGGGATAATTTCTCGATAAGCTTGATTATTTTGGTACTGTTTCAAGCGCAAAATAAACTCATCGCTGCGCGCAATCTCCGGGTAATCCTTCAAGGCATCAATGGCTTTTTTCTGCGTATCAATCGCTGCAGTAAAATCACCGAGTTCTGCATATGCAGCCGCAAGGTTATCCAATACAGTCGGATCATTCTGATCATGCTCAAGTAATTTTAACGACATCGACACCGCACGCGAGCCATCTCGATATTCAGCTTCAGGGCACGTTGCTAATATCCAAGCAATATTGCCCATTGATACAGCATCACCCGCAACACTAAACTGCTCCATTGCTTTACCGCAATTACGCACCACGCCATCGCCACCAGCAGAATAAATAAACCCTAAACGAAAATGAGCCCATTTATCACCTTGCTCAACCATTTGCAGATACCATTTTTCAGCAAGCGCTAAATCACGCGGAAATAATTTACCTTCAAAGGCTAAATCCGCTAATGTTTGTTGTGCTTTTATGTGTTGCTGCAGAGCAGCAAGATTAATCCAATTCAAACCTTGTTGAGTATCTTGAGTAGCAAATCGTCCTGAAAGGTTCATTAAGCCCAATAAAAATTGTGCATCAGCATTGCCCTGTTTAGCTTTAATCTGAATATGAACCAGTTTAGTCGCCGCCTGAGACTGAATGGAGGGCGGGATCACAAACGCTTTTACAGACAAACTTAACCCACTTAATAAAACGACACAGATAACAACCCCGATTTGACTCAGTTTTTTCACGCATACCTCGACAACTATTAATGATGCTGATTAAATAACATTAGCTAAGACATAGTTCTAATACAATAGATAAATGCCATTGGCTGTAACCCAATCGTAGTGATGATGAAGACTAATTCACAAAAAAAGTGGACAGTCATCACAAACGAGATAAATTTAATCTAAAATTTAACAAGTTAATATACACTACCCACACTTCTAAATACGATCTCTATCAAAGTTTTCACCGTTTCAATAGCGTAGAATGCTTAATTAGACATTACTTACTTTCATTTTTAATCAATCGAGGAATATCATATGGCTCTGATTGGTAAGCCAAAACCTGACCCAACATTAGAATGGTTTCTTTCACATTGTCACATTCATAAGTACCCAGCAAAGAGTACTTTAATTCACGCAGGTGAAGAGTCTGACACTTTATATTACATCGTCAAAGGTTCGGTCGCAGTATTGATCAAAGATGACGAAGGTAAAGAAATGATCCTGTCTTATCTTAATCAAGGCGACTTTATCGGTGAGCTTGGGTTGTTTGAAGAACAATCTGAACGTACTGCTTGGGTTCGTGCTAAGCAAGCATGTGAAATTGCAGAAATTTCTTATAAGAAGTTTAAGCAACTCATTCAGGTTAATCCTGAAATTCTCATGAAGCTTTCTGCGCAAATGGCATATCGTTTACACAGCACTAGTCAAAAAGTGGGCGACTTAGCCTTCCTTGATGTGGCTGGCCGTATTGCACAAACATTATTACATCTTGCTAAGCAACCTGATGCAATGACACATCCTGACGGCATGCAGATTAAGATCACCCGCCAAGAGATTGGTCAAATTGTCGGTTGTTCACGCGAAACCGTTGGTCGAATTTTAAAAATGCTTGAAGAACAAAATTTGATTCAAGCACACGGTAAAACAATCGTGGTTTATGGCACTCGCTAAAAACGACGACTAAGGCTAAATGTTTAAGCCTTAATCATTTAGGCTTCAGCTTGATTTAAGCCAAGATACTTAAAGTGGTGTTCATACTCTGAACGCCACTTTTTTTTATTTTGGAGCGACCATGAATAGCTTGTTCTCCACAGTAATGAGCAGCTTAATGGCCATCACCATTAACCAACAAGATATTCCCGCAAAAGAACTCCCTCTGGATCACGACAATGTCCAAAAATTGGTTTCTTCTGGTAATATACGTTCATTAGATGATTACTTAGCCTGGGTATCGCAGTATTGTGATGGCCACTTAATCGACGCGCAGCTTTATCAACACCAAGATAAATTGCGCTATAATCTACAATTTAAGCTAAAACAAGGGCATGTTGTTAATCTGCAGTTAGATGCAGCTAATGGCATGCAAGATTCATTGACTCAATTACCGAGCGAATGTACTAAACATGAAACTGTTACTCGTTGAAGATAACCCATTACTCGTTGCCGAGCTTGAAAAACAACTCAAGCAAGCAGGTTATATTACCGATGTCACAGACAAAGCTATTGAAGCCGATTATTTGATGAAAGAAACCAATTATGACTGTGTCATTTTAGACATAGGCTTACCTGATGGAAATGGTTTGTCATTAGTGACTCAATGGCGTGAACGTGGCATCAATACCCCCGTAATTATGTTGACAGCGCGCAGTCAGTGGCACGAAAAGGTTGAAGGTTTTAATGCGGGTGCTGATGATTACTTAGGTAAGCCCTTTCATACCCAAGAACTGCTCGCTCGCATTCAAGCGTTAATTCATCGCGCTCATGGGCGGATAAACTCATCATCCAAACAATTATGTTATGCCGGCGTCAACCTCGACGAAAATGAACAAAAAGTTACTGTCGATGATCAAGAATATGAACTGACATCTATGGAGTTTAGGTTACTCAAAATCTTTTTGATGTCGCCAAAAAAACTTCTTTCTAAGCAGCAGCTTACAGACAAGCTTTATCAGTTTGATGATGAAAAAGAAAGTAACGTCGTTGAAGTTTACGTGACACATTTACGTAAAAAACTGGGTAAAACAGCTATCGAAACCCGCCGTGGCCAGGGTTATATTTTTCATGGCATTATTGAATGATCTCAATTCGTTTTAAATTAAGTCTATGGCTCAGTGGATTAATCATCATTGCCACCCTCATAGGCTTATTTTTGTTTGAGTCGATGCTGCGAGATGCGTTTCATGACTCAATTATTAACCGCCTAGAAGAAGATTTAGAACATATTATTATCGCCACTCAACTCAATGAAGATGAGTTAGTTATCGACCAAAGCCAATTATCCAGCTTCTATCGACCCGCCTATTCAGGACGTTACTTCCAATTAAATTTGCCCGACCGAACTATTCGCTCTCGGTCCTTGTGGGATGCAGAGTTACACATTGAACCCTTACAAGCGCAACAAAAACGCGTTTGGCAGGCTAAAGGGCCCAAAAATAATGATATGCAGCTCTTATCTATCGGCATAGGCGCGCCAAACAGCCCCAACACCGCAACACTGACTGTCGCCCAAGACCTCAGTATCGGCCGTAGTGTCTTCAGTGAAGTGTTTGGCGCTAAATTGGCAATCAATATTGGCATGTTACTCGCGATGATCGCCGGTATTTTTATTATTTTACGCCAGTCTTTTAAGCCGGTGAATCAAATCCAAGGTGCTCTGGCTAAGCTTCGCGAAGGTGAGATTGCCTCGCTATCCATTTCACAAATTCCAGCGGAGATCCGCCCACTCGCCGAAACCTATAATGAATTATTAGACTACACGGCTAAACAGATTGAACGTAGTCGCAATAACTTAGGTAATTTAAGTCACGGCTTAAAAACCCCACTCGCGGTGATGCAGCAACAAGTTGAAGCTCTCGGACTCAGCCATCCCGATGCCGCGATGGCAATGCAGCAGCAATTGGATTTAGTCCATAAAATGATTGAACGTAAATTGGCTGCGGCACGCATAACAGGGGACATGTTACCCGCGGCACAATTAGCCATTCCAAAAGATTTCGATAGCTTAATCCAAACGCTACATAGAGTGCATCACCAACAATATATACAATGCACCATAGTCAATCCGCAGCAGATAAGTCGTATTCCAATTCATCGCGAAGATGGCATGGAATTATTTGGCAACTTGCTCGACAATGCCTTTAAATGGGCAAACACCCAAGTTAACATCAGTATTGGCTACACAGATTCAGAGGCAATATTACTGCAAGTAGAAGATGATGGTATTGGCGTAGAACCAGCCCAAATGGCCTCACTAACCACCAGAGGATCTCGATTAGATGAAGCCACCATGGGTCATGGATTAGGCTTATCTATCGTTAAAGAGATTTGTGACCAATACGGTTTTGTATTGCAATTTAGTCGCAGTGAAACGTTAAAAGGCCTGAGCGTCAGTATTTTGATTAATCAATAACAATACCCATAAAAAAACCTAATTGATGACTCAATTAGGTTCTTTGTCGATAGATGAACATTACATCGCATTGGTACTTTCAAAAATTTTGTCGGCTGATGCCGCTACAAAACCAGTATAAATCTGACCATTATCCATCGGATAACGGCGGGCGAATTCATAGAAACAACTTGGAATTTCAACACCGCCATCGGTAAACTTCACCACCACTTTATCGGCCATGGTCGAAGACTGTTCTAGCAGCACTTCTGGCGACCCTTTAATTTCACCGCCTGAGCTATTTAATAAAAAGCCAGCCTGTTTTAAGGCTTGGTTTACATCTTCAATACGCTCAAACTCAGGTAAATCATTAATTGAAACCGTAAAATGATTGGCACGATAACCTAATGCCGCAACCCACGCCGCATATTCACTTTCAACGAGTAATGCTTGGTATGTCGCTTTATCTAGATCCCAATGACAGCCAGAATAAATGAAATTATCTGCAGTAGTAGCTGCGACATCCACTTGGCCAACTAAGTCATGAATGGTCTTTTGCAACTCAGGGCTAAACTCTTCAACTAACAGCTCAGAAATAAACACCTTTGGCTGTTTAGGATCCGGATGTTCAAAATGCTTGGCAATCAGTTTTTTCTGCACAAACTGATAATCACCACTGTCGACATAACCAAGAGAAGTGAAATGCTTGGCCAGTACGTTTAAATTCACCTTGGCGATATTAAAGGTCCGCAACGCAATATGGTCATTGATGATGGGAGCACCGTGGCCTAATAGCTGATGAATTTTCGCCGCTGACGGCGTCATCTGAATATAGTCTTGCCATAAGGCAGCAAATAAAGCATTAACGTCAGTATGCATGGTTAAATCCTTCTAAATAAGGCTGGCGATTAACATCGCCAGCACTGATCATGCGATGAATTTATCAGTTAAATTGATAAACCAGGGCTTAAAGTTGCAGGTAAGCTCACCGCGTCAGCTTCCATTGAAGCGACTGGGTAAGCACAGTAATCAGCAGCATAAAATGCACTTGCACGATGGTTACCCGATGCGCCAACACCACCAAACGGTGCCGCACCTGATGCGCCAGTGATCTGCTTATTCCAATTAACAATACCTGCACGAATGCGCGCTAAAAAGTAATCATAATCTTCACGGCTATCCGCTAATAGACCTGCAGATAAACCATAGCGAGTCGCATTGGCTAAATGAATCGCTTGGTCAAAATCGCGATAACGAACGAGTTGCAATAATGGACCAAAATATTCTTCATCAGGTAATTCAGCAATCTGAGTCACATCAATTAAACCTGGAGTGACTAAACCGGTTCCGGCTTCAACTTGCACTAACTCAACTAATGAAACGCCACCTAGTGACTGCAAGGTAGCTTGTGCACCAACCATGCCAAGCGCTGCGGTTTCAGAAATCATCGCCCCCATAAACGGCTGCGGTTGTGCGTTCCAAGGACCGACTTTAATTTGCTTAACCGCTTTGACTAGCGCTGCGATTAACGCATCGCCTTGCGCGCCTTCTTCAACGTATAAACGACGGGCACAAGTACAACGCTGGCCAGACGAAATATAAGCAGACTGAATGATGTCATGAACTGCAGCTTTGGTATCCGTTACGCCTTTAACGATAAGGGGATTATTACCGCCCATCTCTAAGGCTAAGATTTTACCTGGGAGGCCAGCATATTGTTCATGTAAAATATGCCCAGTACGAGAACTGCCGGTAAAGAATAATCCGTCAATTTGTGGATGCGACGCTAACGCTTTACCGGTTTCAACTTCACCTTGCACTAGGTTAATCACACCTTGTGGCAAACCGGCTTTATCCCAACATTTCAGCATTAACTCAGCCACTTTAGGCGTCAATTCAGACGGCTTAAATACCACTGTGTTACCCGCCAATAATGCTGGCACTATGTGACCATTTGGCAAATGCCCGGGAAAGTTATACGGACCAAATACGGCCACAACACCATGAGGCTTGTGGCGTAATACGGCGCGTCCTGCAGGTAAATCATTGGTTTCAGTACCGGTACGTTTGTCGTGAGCTTTCGCTGACAAGGCAATTTTACCAATCATAGCACCCACTTCAGTTGCGGTTTCCCACTGTGGCTTACCCGTTTCTTGGGCTATGGTTTCAGCGATTTCGGCTTTATTAGCTTCTAGTTCTGCGCGGTACGCTTCTACAATGGTCAAGCGGGTTTCATAGCCCAACATAAACCAATCAAACTGCGCCGCGCGAGCGGCATCGACAGCTGCATTCACTTGTGTGGCAGTCGCAGTGTTACCTTGCCAAATGACGTCACCGTTGGCAGGGTTTTTTGAGTTAATATCATGACCTTCGCCAGCTAACCACTGACCTTTAATATATTGTGTCATTTCTTGCTCCTACATTGCTAAAACACGAATTTGCTCGCCTTCGCTAACCATAAGACCGGCGGCGATTTCAGGACTAAGCAGTACATTGTCGTGTTCATCAGAGACCAATAATTTTATCGCTGATGCACGATAATCAGCGAGTGAAGTGTTGGATATAATAAAATGGTGATCGGCATGTAACATTTTGCCGATGTTAACCGTGAGTAAGCGACTTTTCTTTACTGAGCGAATATCACTAATTGAACATTCAACCGTTGGGCCGCCATCAAAAATATCGACGTAATTGCGGAACCTAAATCCTTCAGCTTGCAGTAAACGCAGTGCTGGCTTAGTATTTTTATGGACTTCACCGATCACTTTTTGGGCTTTTTTAGGCAACATACACACGTAAACAGGGTTTCGCGGCATCATTTCGGCCATAAACGCTTTTTTGCCTAAGCCAGATAAATAATCGGCTTCAATAAAGTCGATGCCTAAAAAATGATGCTGTAGCCATTCGTAAAAAGGTGAGTCGCCATGATCATCACTAACACCGCGCATTTCAGCTATCACAGTTTCACCAAAGCGATGCTGATGTTGGGCTAATAATAAAAAACGTGATCGCGACAACATTCGACCATTGTTACCTTTACGATAACCGTCTTTTAAAAACAAGGTACACAGTTCCGCGGCGCCCGTGTAGTCATGGCATAATGTCAGGGTTTCAACTTCATTACGGACCGATATTTGTTGAGAGTGGTATACCTCAGTACCTAAACGGTAATGATAAAAAGCATCTTCCATGCCGACAGCCGCTTCAATACCACAGGTACCAACAACTTCATTGGTTTTCATGTCTTCAAGCACCATCAAATAACCTTCGTCAAAAGGTTTATCAACATGCTTGATAAAAGATGCCTCTGCCCTAGCAATCTTTGAACGCAGTAACTCTTCGTTAACTGGTAAAGATGTAAAACCGTGGCCTGACTCGACTGCGATACTGTAGAGTGCATCGTAATCACTTGCACGGATAGGACGTATGATTAACATCTTAATCTCCTCATTGCGCCACAAGCAAACAGCGCTGAAATACATTTCGGCGCATATTTACGTTGTCAGCGTACCCAAACAAAAAAGTGCACGCTGGGGGTGCACTTTTTGCTAATTAACCTGCAACCACTTTTGCTACAGCGCGTTCAAAACGCAATAAGCCATCTGCGATATCAGCTTCTGGGATCACTAATGAAGGAGCAAAACGCACAACGTTTGCACCGGCCATCAAACTCATTAAGCCTTCAGCAACTGAGGCTAACAAAAACTCCCGACTACGACCTTCATATTGCTCATTTAATACCGCACCAATTAACAAGCCTTTACCACGCACTTCACTAAATACGTTGTATTTGGCATTAATTGCCGCTAAACCATCACGAAATAGCTGTTCGCGATGTTTAACACCGTCCAGTACTTCTTTGGTATTAACCACATTCATTACCGCATTTCCTACAGCACAAGCCAGTGGGTTGCCGCCATAAGTAGAACCATGAGTACCGATTTTAAAGTGAGCGGCGATTTTTGCTGTTGTTAGCATTGCGGCGATAGGGAAGCCACCGCCTAGCGCTTTGGCACTGGTTAAAATATCAGGCACGATATCAGTACCCATGTAAGCAAATAGCTCACCGGTTCGGCCTACGCCCGTTTGTACTTCATCAAAAATCACTAATGCGTCGTGCTTATCGGCTAAACGACGTACCGCTTTTAAGAACTCAGGATCACCGTCGATAATCCCGCCTTCACCTTGAAGAGGTTCAAGCATGATGGCACAAGTCTTATCAGAAATAACCGCTTCAAGTGCAGCGATATCATTAAAAGGCACGTGGGTAATACTTTGTGGCTTAGGGCCAAAACCGTCAGAATAAGCAGCTTGTCCGCCTACGGTTACCGTAAAGAATGTACGGCCATGGAACGCTTTATCAAATGCGATGATTTGATCTTTATCAGCACTATGGTTGTCTAGTGCATAACGACGAGCCAATTTTAAGGCGGCTTCATTCGCTTCAGCACCTGAGTTAGCAAAATATACCCGCTCAGCAAAAGTGGCATTAACTAACTTTGTGGCTAATTCAAGCGCTGGCTCGTTAGTCATTACGTTTGATAAATGCCATAACTTTTCGCTCTGCTCTTTTAATGCAGACACTAAAGCAGGGTGACAATGACCTAAACAATTTACTGCAATACCACCAGCGAAATCGATGAATTCTTTGCCTTCTTGATCCCACACTCGGCTACCTTTACCGCGTACAGGAATAACCGCGGCAGGCGCATAATTAGGCACCATAACTTCATCAAATTGGGCACGGGTTAGATTCATTTCTACACTCATTGCATTTTATCCTTCAGGTTGTAAACGGCTTCAAAGCCGCTGTTTCCGCTGTTTGCTTTATATTCTGTTAGTTCATTAGCGGAAGTTTGTATTATTTATGCGACATTATTAGCGAAAATGTGATCAAAATACCAGTTCAGTACAATTAACTTGTGCAGGCTTGCTTGGCATTGTGCATAAAGATTTAAAAAACATGCCTAAACAATGCGCTTATTCAGGGGTATGGAGCATAACTAGTCATAAAAAAACTTATTTGACTCGATTTTGTGTGGCTATTCATCAAAAGTGAATAATTACACAGATTTAACATTTCCAACTCTGACAGAGATAGTCGGTTTAAAGTAAATCAAGCTTACGAAAATTTTGCCCTTTAAGCCGAATTAATTCTTGATCTGAAAATTGATAATAATCAAACATAATTCGCTTTTCTTGTGGATCGATTTGTTGTTGCTCTTCTAACAAAAGCACTTTGGCATAACAACTGGCCTTAGCCACTATCGCGGCATCAGCTGACAACTCGGTGAAATGGTAATCGTGATCTAACTCTTTTAATACTAAGGTTATCGGAGAGTCTTCAAATTTAAGTAATGTCAGCAATTGCCAATTTAAACGATGGCTATGTTGTATCACTTGATCTAACACCGCTTGCGCAGGAAAATCAGTTGCCATAATGGCATCGTAAACTTGTTTTTCGCCACTGTGACTGGCCTCTCTGAGCCATGTCCCCCAAGTGTTATCAAACATATGCCCACTTTGGCTGAGTATGATGGAGGTAGAAAATTGATACATTAAGGCACAGCTATAGGCCAAACTCGGCGCTTCATTATGTAACTCAGCTAACGTTTGCGCCGCAATGGCACTTACCATGCTATATCGCCTTAGCTTTCTGGTTATCCACAATAAGTTAGCATTACCTGAAGGTAACCAATGACGTAAGCAAAAATAAGGGATCAGTAAGCGTAAATTCTCAATCCCGATATAGTTAAGCACCAGCTTAATGTCAGTCACTTGCACATCGGTATGTTTGGGCCGTCGGTGACCTGATGCCGGACTGTTAATTAAATTGATTAAATCACGAGATAACCAGCTAATACTTTCAATAATGGGTCGAAGTCGATTAATGTTAAGGTCTGAATGTAATAATAAATCGAGCAGTAAAATTTGGCTTTCGCTAATTCCCGATGCCTCTAATACCATTTGTGGATGCGCTAATTGATGCTCTATCGCATGATTAACCGTATGGGTTAACTGTGCAGACACCTCAAGAAATACATTTTTTTCTTTAGCTTGCTTTTCGAGGCGCACTTTTAATGCTTGACGCTCAATATCAAGCTTATTGGCACTCTGTTCTAACTCAACGCTCAACTCATCAGGCATAGCATTGGCTTTGTGCTTACCCACAATAAGTTGTTTATAGAGCCGGCGCTCAATCTCGATGACTTTTCCGGGCCGAACTCCACCTGCTATTGATATTGCCACTTACATTGCCTTTTACTGTTTTTATCGCTTAATCATAAAAATTATGGCTTCTCAAAGGAAGCCATAATCGATATTTATTTGTTTTTTTGAATCCAGAGCCAATTAGTTAAGTTCTTGATCAAACAATTTATAAATACGACGATACTGGTCTAACCAACTTGAAGCTTGCTTAAATCCATGCGGCTCAACCGGATAGATTGCCATTTCAAACATCGGTTTTTCTAATTCAATCAGACGTTGAACCATGCGCACACTATCTTGAAAAAATACGTTGTCATCTACTACACCACTCATGATCAGTAATGGTTTCTGTAAACCTTGAGCATATTCTATCGGTGAGCTACGCTCATAGGCGATAGGATCAACGTCAGGCGTATTTAAAATATTTGACGTGTATGGCGCATTATAATGGGCCCAGTCTGTTACAGGGCGTAATGCGGCCCCTGCTTGGAATAACTCAGGTTCATTAAACAGCGCCATAAAGGTGAGAAATCCACCGTATGAACCACCATAAGTACCAACACGTTTGCTATCAACGTTAGCATTTTTCGCCAGCCAAGCCACACCGTCTATCAAATCTTCAACTTCAGGATGACCCATATTACGATAAATTGACGTACGCCAGTCACGTCCATAACCTTTTGAACCGCGATAATCCATGTCCATCACCACATAGCCTTGTTGGGTAAGTAAGTTATTGAACATAAATTCACGGAAGTAGCCTGAAAAACCATAATGGGCATTTTGTAAATAACCGGCTCCATGGTTAAACACCACGGCTGGATATTTATCAGCTTGCTGAGGATCATAATCTTGTGGCAAATAAACCCGAGCGTAAATTTGCCCCGCGCCATGGCTTGAAGGTACTGTGACTATTTGCGGTGCTTGCCAAGGATATTGTGTAAACGCTGTGCTGGTATAATGGGTTAATTGGCTAATTTCGCCACCAATAGATTGAATGTATAGCTCATCAGGGTGCACAGCAGAAGAAGCCGTTAATAACAGTGATTGCCCATCAGGGCTTAAGCTGTAATCCAATGTGCCTAACCACTGAGTCAGTTGTTCTGTTTTGCCGCTGGCAATCTCTACACGGTAAACATTATAGCTGCCTGGGTGGTCTTTATTGGCACGATAATAAAGATGTTTTGCATCGGGTGATAAAGTCACATTATCAACCACAAATTGGCCATTAGTTAAGGCTGTTACTTCATTAGAGGCTGTTTTGATATATAGCTGAGAAAAACCAGACTCTTCAGATAAGTAGTACATGCTATCGGTACCGGTTATCCAACCAAATTGATTAAAATTATAATTTACCCAAGCATCATCATGTAATCGGTGTTCGGTTATCAGCTTGCCTTTTTGAAGATCAACACTGGCGATCCAGCGATCTTTGTTGTCAACGGCTTCCAGCATCACTAATAATTTATCGTCAGACTCATGCCACTGAATTGCACTCTGACTCCATTCCCAATCTTGCATTAACTGGACTAAACGTGGTGCTTTTTCGCTTTTATAGCTTTTGCCTTGGGCCTTAGCATTTTCAGTTTTGACACTTGCCAGTACGTCTTGATCAAAACCTGTTAGACCTTCGATGCTAATGTCTTTTTTATTGTGTTCAACAAGATCAAGTAGCACTAAACGTTGTCCAGGAAAGACATCTTCAGCCACTCGAGCACGAGAAGGCACGGGAACGACATAACCCTCTTGGCCCAAATAATTGGGCATAATGTCGTGTTCTGCAGGCCAATCATAATTTTTATCAGTCAATGCCAATATCACGTAACGTCCATCAGGTGACAAGCTCATTTCTGAAACCACTTCGGCATCACCTAAATACCAAGGTTTAGCTGAAAAAGTAGGATCGGCTTTAGCCAATGAGTCACGGTATTCATCACGTGTGACACTGTTATCATGTTCCCTGGCAACATAGTTAATTAATCTGTGCTGTTGCTTAGCGATAAAGCTACTGGGTGCTTGCGTCGCTTTAGGTTCGTTTTCCATTTGGATGGCGGCAATTTGTTCCACTAGCCCGCTAGACTGGTGCACCCGAAAAATATTATTACCTTGCCAGAATGCAAGGTCGCCACCCGTTAAAAAACGCACCCCATTAATGGCATCATTTTGACGGGTAATTTGCTTTATTTCACCATTTGATAAGTCTTTTACAAATACGTTACCTTGATAAATATAGGCTTTTTGAGTCTTTGCCTGATCGAATACGCCATTACGTTGATCGGCAAGGTGTAGCTGATTGAGTGCAAGTTTGTTTGCCTCAGACTGTCCAATAGCTTGTTGATAAAAATCACGGACCGGAGATTGATGTGCTTGGCGACTGAAATATATCGATTGACTGTCATCGCTCCAATAAGCTCCTTGAGCAAAGATTCCCATCCAATCTGGATTGGCCATAATTTGATTAAGTGTCAACGGCTGCTGGGCTTTTGGAGGCGGTGCTAATGGTACGGTCAATGCACTTGCGCTGGGGGTTACGATAGCAGAGGTATTGTTATTATCCGTGGCGGCACAGCCACTCATTATGGCCAAAGAAAGTGCACTCAGCGCAATGTTTCGCATAAAGCTTGTCATGATCATCCCTTTTATTATTTTTAAGCGCTATTTATAGCATAATTGCCGCGTGACTTTAGCCAGATTGGTTGCAGAAGTTGTAACAGAATAAGTGATTATCAACCTAAAAATAGACTGTGAATAACACTTTATAGATGTAAAAAGTTATCCAATAGTTCATGACCTTGCTGAGTCAATATAGACTCAGGATGAAACTGAACACTGTAAATACCTAAATCAGCATGGCTCATTGCCATAATTTCACGACCATAAATTGGGTCATCAAACCACGCATCCAGCCTAAAGCCATTGGGAACATGATTAATCAACAATGAATGATAGCGAGTCACCTGCAGCGGAAGTGCTAACTGAAAAAATAATCCCTGTTGATTATGTTCAATCAAGCTGGTTTTACCGTGCATAACACGTTTTGCACGTATAACGTCAACGCCAAACACTTGGGCGATAGCTTGATGTCCTAAACAGACACCCAGAATGGGAATTTTACCCGCAAAGTGTTTAATCGCCGCAAGTGAAATACCCGCTTCATTTGGAGTACACGGACCGGGAGAAATGATTAAATGAGTCGGTGCTAATGCTTCAATTTGTTCAATGGTGATGTCATCATTTCGCTTAACCAGTATCTGTTGCCCAAGCGCTTGGAAGTACTGTACTAAGTTAAACGTAAAAGAATCATAATTATCAATCATCAACAACATTATGGGTTCCACTTAGTTATAAATTTTTTGTGGCACATCAATTTTAGTTTAAAAAAAACCAGCCTTGCGACTGGTTTTATGTGCTGATAACTAATCGTTACTTCACCACAGTTAAATGGTTTTTACGCTTAGCTTTATCATCTGGATCCGTCGATTTAGGCGATGGTGGCAATGTCGAAGTATCATCAACAGATTTCATTGATGGTGGTACAGATGATAAATCATCATCTTCACCTTCGATCATGTACGCATCTTCCATATCAAACACCGTGCCAGCGCCGTTTTCACGTGCATAAACGGCGACGATAGATGCCATAGGTAAATAGACATTTTGTGGTACACCACCAAAACGTGCATTAAACTCAACAGCATCGTTGGACATGTGAAGATTAGACACAGCTCCGGTGGCAATATTCAGGACGATTTGACCGTCTTTGACAAATTGCTGTGGAACTTGCGTACCGTTAACAAATGCATCCACAACTACGTGTGGCGTCAAATGGTTATCCATCAACCACTCATAGTAAGCACGCAACAAATATGGACGATTAGCTGTTATTGGTTTCATTACATGCCCATGCGCATTTCGCGCTCAGCCTCAGTTAACGATGCCTTAAATGATTCACGTTCAAAAATACGGGTCATATAAGCACTGATATCTTTCGATGTACGAGGATCTAAGTGAATACCTAATACTGGTAGACGCCATAATAATGGGCCTAAGTAACAATCAGATAAACCAAACTCTTCGCTCATGAAGTATGGCATTTCAGCAAATACTGGCGCTAGAGCAATCAAGCTTTCAGTTAACTCTTTACGCGCAGCATCAGCTTTTTCACCTTTACGGATACGCTCTACAAGCGCATACCAGTCAGTGTCGATTCTGTGCATCATTAAACGGCTTTGGCCGCGAGATACTGGGTATACAGGCATTAATGGAGGATGTGGAAAACGCTCATCCAAATATTCCATAATAATGCGTGATTCGTACAACACTAGCTCACGATCAACTAAGGTCGGTACTGAGTTGTATGGATTTACTTCAAGTAAATCTTCAGGCATCTCACTTGGGTCTACCTGTAAAACATCAACGGTAACCCCTTTTTCAGCCAATACGATACGTACTTGGTGACTATATAAATCATCGGCACCAGAAAAAAGTGTCATGATAGAGCGCTTGTTGGCAGCAACAGCCATTGATACCCTCCAGAAACTAAAAAAAACAAAACAAACGAGGGGGCTAAGCCCCCCGTTTACAATATGCGGATGGTGTATATTAACCGTTATTGATGGCTAGTGTACATCTTTCCAGTATTCTTTCTTCAACAAATAAGCAATGATGAAGAAAATAAACAGGAATCCAAGTACCCACCAGCCTAAAGCTTCACGCTCTAACTGAACAGGTTCAGCAGAATAGACTAAGAAACCGGTGATATCACGCACCGCTTGGTCGTATTCTTCTGCACTCATTTTGCCACCAGTAGCAGGGTTTAGACCTACTAATTCCATCGTTTCAACACCGTCGATTACTTTCTTTTCATAATGAGGAGTTGCAAGACCTTGCAGGTCTTGTAAAACATGTGGCATACCCACTAATGGGAACACGGTATTGTTGGCACCAAATGGACGAGTTTCATCGGCATAGAAACCTTTTAGGTAAGAATATACCCAATCAGCTCCACGTACACGAGCAACTAACGTTAAATCTGGAGGCGCAGCACCAAACCATTTAGCCGCATCTGCAGTAGGAATGGCATTTTCCATTAGATCACCGATTTTAGCATTGGTGAACATGTACTTGTTACGCATATCATCGTTAGAGATGCCTAAGTCAGTGGCAACACGCTCATAGCGTTGGTATTGCGTGCTGTGACATCCAGAGCAGTAATGTTGGAATAAATCCACACCACGCTCTAATGACGCTTTATCATGTAAATCAACGTTAGCGCTTTCTAAATGAACACCATGTCCACTTGCTGCCATTGCGAGAGATGGCAGTAATGTAACTAATGCAATTAATAACTTTTTCATTAGTGTGTCACCCTCGTTGGCACTTCTTTTGTTTTCTCATTTTTACTGTAGAACCATAAGGCTACAAAGAAACCAAAATAAGTGAAAGTGAATACACGTGCCGCTATAGTTAACTCAGGCGTTGCAGGAACGACACCTAAATAACCAAGAATGATGAACGACACAGTAAATTGTGCAATGTTGATCTTGTGAGTCAAACTACGGTAGCGGATAGACTTCACTTTACAACGATCAAGCCAAGGCAGAATAAACAGCACAGCAATCGACAGACCCATTGCAACAACACCGATTAACTTATCAGGAATTGCACGCAAAATGGCATAGAAGGGTGTGAAGTACCAAACCGGCGCTATGTGATCAGGGGTCTTCATTGGATTAGCCGCTTCAAAGTTTGGCTTTTCAAGGAAATAACCACCGCCTTCAGGCATAAAGAACAGCACATAACAGAACACGATCAAGAAACCAGCTACACCCATAATATCTTTTACAGTGTAATAAGGGTGGAATGGAATACCATCAATGGGCCATCCGTTCTCATCTTTATTCTTTTTAATCTCGACGCCGTCTGGGTTATTCGAACCCACTTCATGTAATGCAATTAGGTGTAAGAACACCAACACAACCAATACAAGTGGTAACGCAATAACATGCAGTGCGAAGAAACGGTTTAATGTTGCGCCAGAAATAACGTAGTCACCACGGATCCACAATGTTAGGTCATCACCAATAATAGGAATGGCACCAAACAAAGAGATAATGACCTGCGCGCCCCAGTAAGACATTTGTCCCCAAGGCAGTAAGTAACCCATGAATGCTTCAGCCATCAGCACAAGGAAAATCAACATACCAAATAGCCATAAGAGCTCTCTTGGTTTTTGATAAGAACCGTAAATTACCCCACGGAACATGTGCATATAGATCACAAAGAAAAACGCCGATGCACCGGTAGAGTGCATATAACGAAGTAACCAGCCGTAATCAACATCACGCATTATGTATTCAACAGAAGCAAACGCACCTTCTGCTGTAGGTACGTAATTCATGGTTAACCAAATACCTGTCAGTAACTGGTTAACTAATACTAATAATGCTAATGAACCAAAGAAATACCAAAAGTTAAAGTTCTTTGGTGTCGCATACTGACCCACATGACGGTTATAAGTTGCCGTCATTGGGATGCGTGCATCAATCCAATCAATTAAATTCTTAACCATTACGCCGCTCCTGTGTCTACACCGATGATAACGTTAGCATCACCGATATATTTGTGCGGTGGGACCACTAGGTTTAATGGTGCAGGAACACCCTGGAATACCCGACCAGCCATGTCAAATTTAGAACCATGACAAGGACAGAAGAAACCAGATGTCACGCCTTCAACCTGCTCACCGAATGAATCAGGCAGATAAGTTGGCGAACAACCTAAGTGAGTACAAATACCGACTGCAATAAAGAATTCAGGCTTAATAGAACGAGCAGGGTTAGTTGCATATTCTGGTTGCTGTAATTCTAAAGAAGCAGGATCGCGTAATTGACTGTCTAATGTTTTAAGATTATTTAGCACAGCTTCTGTACGACGAACGACCCAAACCGGTTTTCCACGCCATTCGACACGAATTAACTGACCTGGTTCTACTTTACTAATATTTACTTCGACCGGCGCACCTGCAGCTTTCGCCTTGGCACTCGGATTCCATGACTTGATGAAAGGAACCGCTACAGCGACAGCACCAGCACCACCTACTACGGCGGTTGCGGCTGTCAGGAATCTGCGACGTCCGGTATCGACTGGCGCATTGCTCATCCACTTATCTCCCAGAGGGTGTTGGAATTTTTATATTTCAATACTTTAGCGACCAAAAAGGTAAAACGCTAAAATCATAGTTTGAGGCGGTGCTCATTATAGCGAAAAATTAGAACCAGATCATAGTGAAAACATACATCTATGTTGAGGATATTAACATTTTTTTCAAAAGCGCATATAAATCAACCGTCCCGCAACAATTAGCAGCAACTTAATTAGTAAAAAAAACCGCGTTAACACTTAGTTAAATCAGCAATTTATCGACATTAGACAGTAAAAAACGTCTCAAAGCTTTACTATTGTCATTTACCAAAGTTTTTTGCAAAACTAAATTCAAATTACAGACATAAAAAAGCTCGGTAAAAACCGAGCTTTTTTTAGGCTAAAAAAATATCAACGCTATTTTCCGCTAGATGATTTCATGTATTTGAAGAAATCGCCTTCAGGTTCTAACACCATAATGTCATTTTTGCCGGAAAAACTTTCTTTGTAGGCTTCTAAGCTACGTAAAAAGCTATAAAACTCAGGATCTTTACCGTAAGTATCAGCATAGATTTTTGCCGATAATGCATCACCTTCACCACGAACGGTCAAGGCGTTACGCTCAGCTTCAGCAATCTTAACCGTGACATTCGCATCAACAGTCGCGCGAATAATCTCAGCTTGCTCTTTACCTTCTGCACGGTGCTCTTTCGCCACAGCTTGGCGTTCGGCGCGCATACGTTGATAAATACTGATACTGACATTAGCAGGTAAATTAATTTGCTTAACACGTACATCAACCACTTCAATGCCAAGACTCTGAGCACTTTCAGAAGCATTTTCTAATGCATCGTTTTGCAATTCATCGCGTTTACCTGACACAATTTCCTTGATCGTCCGGCGACCAAATTCAGTGCGTAAATCGTTACTGATTTTGGCTTGTAATAAGCTTTCTGCATTGGCTTTAACACCGCCATTGGTAGAAAGATAATACGTTTTAAAATCACGAATACGCCACTTAACATAGGAGTCGACCATTAAGTCTTTCTTTTCAGAAGTAACAAAACGATCCGCTGCACCGTCCAATGTCTGGATACGAGCATCCATATAGCGCACTTTATCCACTACGGGTAATTTAAAGTGAAGGCCTGGAGCAAATACCTTTGTGACGTCTTCATCTTTAAGGACTTTACCAAAGCGGGCTACAATTGCGCGTTCGCCTTCGTTTACCACCATCATAGATGAAAAACCAACCCCTAAAATGACCACAAGAATGATCAGAGCTAATCTACCCATTGTTAGTTCCTCCCTTGGCGAAGACGATCTTCGCGGCTGAGACGACCATCAGACGACATGCTCGTAATAGGCGTATTGACACCATCACCTGATCCCGAATTAATGTGACGCTCCGTCTCAGGTTGTACTTGATTGCGCGGATTCTTAGAAGAATCCATCAGTTTATCCAAAGGTAAATACATTAAATTACCGCTATTCTTCGTGTCAATGAGTACTTTATTAGTATCAGCCAGCACGGATTGCATCGCATTAATGTATAAACGATTACGGGTCACATCAGGCGCAGCTTTATACTCAGGTAATAACTTCTCAAATCGAGCGACTTTACCTTGAGCTTCAAGAACTTCACGCTGTTTATAAGCACTAGCTTGCTGTGTCATTCGTTCTACTTGGCCACGCGCTTTAGGTTCAATTTCACGCGCATAGGCTTCAGCTTCGCGAATAAAGCGTTGTTGATCTTCCTGAGCTGAAATAGCATCATCAAATGCATCTTTCACTTCTTCTGGAGGACGAGCGGGTAAAAAGTTAACGTCACGAACTTTTAAGCCTAGTTTATACGGCTCAATAATACGCTCTAACTCTGTCCAAGTATCACGACGAATACCATCACGTCCAGTGGTTAAAATGTCATCCATACGATTATGGCCAATGACATAACGCAACGCACTATCGGTCGCTTCGCTTAAACTCGAATTGGCATCAACAGCACTGAATAAATATGAATAAGCATCTGATACGCTATATTGAATCACGAGTTCAACATTCACGACGTTTTCATCAGATGTCAGCATTCTGCCAGATGCTGGAATCGAACGGACCGTTTCCACGTCGACGGTAATCACTTCATCAATAAAAGTGGCTTTCCAATGTAAACCGGAA
Organism: Shewanella psychromarinicola; assembly: GCF_003855155.1. NCBI lineage: Bacteria > Pseudomonadati > Pseudomonadota > Gammaproteobacteria > Alteromonadales > Shewanellaceae > Shewanella > Shewanella psychromarinicola. The sequence goes on along the minus strand of NZ_CP034073.1, from coordinate 1,913,919 downwards.
CTCACTTCACCGATGTGATCACCAAAACGAAGTAACACACCACGCTCAGCTTCTTTAACCGTGTATAAACCCGACAATGCCCAAATAATTAAGGCAATAACGACAAATACAATCAATAAAGATGAATTAAATGGTAGACCTGAGGCGCTATTGCCCCCCTTGCCACCAAAACGTTTTGATAGGTTACGAAAGACTTCGTCAAGATCCGGTGGCCCTTTATCGTTACCACCTTTATTTCCCCAAGGGTCTTTGTTCCCCTTGTTACCGGGCTCATTCCAAGCCATTTAGCACTCCATAATTGGATGAAATAAATGAGATTAACAAGAGGTGTCTACTTCTGAAGATTCAAAAATAAATGCCTCTAATTCCCCCTGACTCTGTTTAGCTAATCGGCGCCAATCGGCCTCCGATAAACGAACAGACAAAATACAGTTCCCCAGATCGTCATACTCTTTCTGCTGTATTGCATCTAGCCGATAAAACTGGCCAAGATAATGTCCTGCTGATGCAGGTATTTTCAATGTAAGCTCGCAAATAACTTGACCGATTAATTCGGTTATAGCTTTAAGCAGCAAATCAAATCCAATGCGTTTTTGCGCAGAGACCCAAACCCTCTCAGGTTTACCGTCTTCACCGTAATCGATACGGGGCGCGAAATTTTCAAGTAAATCAATCTTGTTACATACTACTAATTGAGGAATCTCATCTGCATCAATTTCTTCCAATACATTTTGTACTTGGTCAAAATTTTCAGCCATATTTTCATCTGCACAATCAACGACATGTAAAAGAATTTCTGCTTGTCGAGTTTCTTGTAATGTGGCCTTAAATGCCGCAACAAGGTCATGAGGTAAATGACGAATAAACCCAACAGTATCCGCTAAAATTACCGCACCATCAGGTAATGATAACTTACGTAGCGTCGGATCCAATGTTGCAAATAACTGATCGGCAGCATAAACGTCCGATGACGTTAACGCATTAAATAATGTCGATTTACCCGCGTTGGTATAACCCACTAAAGACACTGTCGCTAAGTCACTGCGCTTACGAGCTCGGCGGCTTTGCTCACGTTGTTTATCCACTTTATCAAGGCGACGATTAATATTCTTGATCCGGCCTCGTAATAAACGTCGGTCTGTTTCAAGCTGAGTTTCACCCGGCCCTCGCATCCCGATACCACCTTTTTGTCGCTCTAAATGAGTCCAACCTCGAATTAAGCGTGTCGACATGTGGCGCAATTGCGCTAGCTCCACTTGCAACTTACCTTCATGAGTTCTTGCTCGTTGAGCAAAAATATCAAGAATAAGTGTCGTTCGGTCTAATACTCGACACTGACATACCAATTCAAGATTACGTTCTTGAGCAGGGCTCAATGCATGATTAAAAATAACTACATTGGCCTCAGTAGCAGCGACCATAGCAGCCAATTCTTCAGCTTTACCGGTACCAATAAAAAACTTACGATCCGGCGAACGTCTGCTGCCAGTAATCACCCCAATAGAGCGAGCACCAGCAGATTCAACTAACAACTGTAACTCAATAAGATCTTCTCGACGCTCTTCATCAGAAAAGTCTATATGAACCAATACAGCTGTTTCACCCGCTTCATAACGATCAAACAAAAATTATATTCCTTTTCAATTATTCAACATCACTTTCTTCACCATTGGCAGTACCTTGGTGAGCAGAAACGTTAAATGGGCGTGCTGGTACGACTGTTGAAATAGCGTGTTTGTAAACCATTTGGCTTACCGTATTTTTCAACAAGATAACAAATTGATCAAACGACTCAACTTGGCCTTGTAATTTGATACCATTCACTAAATAGATAGAGACGGGTACACGCTCTCGACGCAATGCGTTCAAAAATGGGTCTTGTAAAGATTGCCCCTTAGCCATTTCAATTTCCTTTTTTTATTTTATAAATATGTTGAATTAAGTTTTATTGTTTAGTTTTAGTATTATACAGCAACGCCAAATTAGCTAGTTGCTTTGTTGCATAAGCGTAACTAAATTTCCTTCTGCACCACTTTCAAGCCACTGTAAATCGGGCCAACTCCTCAACCATGTTAATTGACGTTTGGCCAATTGCCTAGTGGCTGCAGTAGCTTTTTCGACCATGGTCGTATGATCAAATTCATTATCTAGGTACTGCCAGCACTGTCTGTAACCAACACAACGCATAGACGGTAGCTCTAAATGCAAATCGTTACGCGCTTTTAAACGCGCAACTTCTTCGATAAAACCTTGTTCTAACATCATATTAAAGCGTTTAGCGATTAATTGATGTAAAATTTTTCTGTCGGTTGGTGCAATAGCAAATTGCACTACATCATACGGCAAAGCGGCTGACTTCGTTTGAGTCAATTCAGTCATTGTTTTACCACTGATCCGATATACCTCTAGTGCTCGCGACAATCGTTGTGGATCGTTAGGATGAATTCTTTCTCCCGCGACGGGATCAATGTCACACAACTCTTGATGCAGCGCGTCCCAACCTTGGGTTTGAGCTTGAGCTAATATTTGCTGCCTAATGCCGTTATCAGCAGCGGGTAAAGGTGACAAACCTTCTAACAATGCCTTAAAGTACATCATGGTACCACCCACGAGTAAAGGCGTCTTACCTCGGCTAACAATGTCTTCTATGGCCAATAAAGCATCACGGCGAAAATCTGCCGCTGAATAACTTTCGCTAGGATCAAGAATATCAATTAATTTATGCGGCGCTAATTGCAGTTCTTGCAAACTCGGTTTAGCAGACCCTATATCCATATCACGATAAATCAATGCTGAATCGACTGAGATAATCTCACAATTATGTTGCGTCGCCATTTCAATGGCTAATGCCGTTTTGCCTGAGGCGGTAGGCCCCATTAAAAAAATCACTTTTGGCTTATCGACACTGTTCACGTTAATAATCTTTCATCCAATTGTGCCAAGGCAATATGTGTTCTTGGTCATAACAAATTTGTTTCGTTTCTTCGTCAAGTGAACAAAACCGCTGCCATAAGGCTGGCGCTGGCTCAAATTGCGATAAACTTTGTTGTGCAAGCCAAGCCACAATAGCACTGTCTATAGGTTGTTCTAATTGTAACCATTGTAGTAACTCAGGGATCACAATAGCAAGTTGGCTCTCCCTCAAATATGGGGGCACTTTTTTAATTATCAACTGTTGGAAGCGAATTGTTAATTCAATACCCATTTGACGCAGTAATAGATCACGTATCACTAATGTTTCTGTCCAATCCAAATCTGCTGCAATAGACACTGGCATTAATAATGGCTGAGACACTAAACCATTAACAAACTTGGCTGCAACCTCTTCCTTTCTCACTGTCAACAACACCTGTTTTATTGGCAGTAATGACAGCTTATCATCTTTACAAATAACCCAATGCTCACCCGCTAATATGGGTGGCATTGCAACTTGAGTCGTCACTTCATTAACATATGATACTGGGGTATTCATCGGGGTATGCAGCAATTGTCCATAATTGGCAATGGCCGTCTTATTGACCCCAGAGGAAGATGCAATGGTGGGCTTTTTATCATAACTAGGCTTAATTGCAGCTGAATAGCCACCAGATAAGTCATTATTCTTTCCCGGAACATGCATCGAACCGAATGGGCTAACACTGTTAATCGCCTTGTCAGGCTCATGATTAAGGGTAAAGGCGTCTTCAGTGGTGTCGACGATATTGGCATTATGCAACAAGGTTGACTCTGTGTGCATCGGTGCGACATTATCATGGTGATGTAATTCAACATCAGGCAAAGACAATACAGGCATTTGCACTAACGCTGACTGTACCGTTTGTAGAATAAAGTCATGTACATAACGAGATTGATGAAAACGCACTTCGTGCTTGGCTGGGTGTACATTCACATCAACTTGGTGTGGATCAAGCGATAACATCAGCACATATCCCGGCTGATGCTCAATGCCATATTCAGCAAAAGCTTGTTTTACGGCATGATTAACCAGACGATCTCTGATTAATCGTCCATTGACATAAAAAAAACTGGTATCTGTGATGACACTGTCATGTGGTGATTGTAAATAACCACTTAATAATAAACCATCATGTTCACACTCAATGCTCAACGCCTGTTCTGCAAAGGCTTTCCCACAAATTTGAGCTAATCGTTGCTGGGTCTGGATCTCGGTATTGGCAGGTCGATACTGGCGAACTAATTTACCATTATGTGTCAAGGTAAAGTGAATATCGTTGCGAACAATCGCAATCCGTTTTAACCACTCATCAATATGGGTAAATTCCGTTTTGTCGCTTTTTAAAAAACGACGTCTTGCGGGAGTATTAAAGAATAAATCCACCACTTCAATCGTTGAGCCTTGCGGATGTGCGGCAGGCGTGACCTTAACGTCCATTTGCGAGCCTTCAGCAAAGGCCTGCCAAGCTTCAGATTGTTCAGCGGTTTTTGAGGTTAAAGTTAACCGAGACACTGAGCTAATGCTGGCCAAAGCTTCACCACGAAAACCAAAACTTAAAATAGCTTCTAGGTCATCTAGTGTATGTACTTTTGAGGTAGCATGACGCGATAGAGCCAAGGCTAACTCATCTTTAGGGATGCCCGCACCGTTATCGCGAATACGAATAAGCTTGCTTCCCCCTTTGTCGATATCTATATCAACTCTAGTGGCACCAGCATCAAGACTATTTTCAACCAGTTCTTTGACCACAGAAGCCGGACGTTCAACTACTTCACCGGCTGCGATTTGGTTTGCAAGTTGAGGCGGTAGCAGTTGAATGACCATATTATGTCCTAGGGATCACAAGTGTTTGTCCAATACGAACAACGTCTGATTTAAGATTATTCACACTTTTTAGACTACTGATCGACACACTGTAACGCTGGGCGATAATGGATAGAGACTCACCACGTTTAACACTGTGTTTCATATTTAATGTTTTAGCCAATAAAGTATCGGCTGGCGGATTACTCTGAAAATAACGTAACACGCCTTTGTAAATAGCATTTGCAAGCTTTTGTTGATGATTTCCATTAGACAATAACCGCTCTTCACCTGGGTTAGAGATAAAGCCGGTTTCAACTAAAAGAGATGGAATATCAGGAGACTTAAGCACTGCAAAGCTTGCTGATTCAGGCTTTCTTTTGTGTAAGTGGGTAATAGAACCTAAATCGCTAAGAATATCACCCGCGATAGAATGACTTATCGCCATCGAACTGTTCATCGACATATCAAGTAAAGTCATTGCTAAATATTGTTCACTATCGGTGTTTTGAATGATCTCACCAGCACCGCCTAACAACTCTGAGTGTTTCTCTTTTTGCTCTAACCATCGACCAATTTCACTATTGGCTCGGCGCATTGACAAGATCCAAACGGAAGCACCGTTAGGTTGTGGTGAAGTAAAGGCATCGGCGTGGATAGATATCAATAAATCCGCTTTACTATTGCGCGCTAATTCAGAGCGTTTATTCAAATTAACAAAATAATCACCACTGCGTGTCATTACAGCGCGCATACCTGGCGTTGAATCCACTTTACGCGCTAGGCGCTTAGCAATTTCAAGTACCACACGCTTTTCATGCATACCAGAAGGCCCAATTGAGCCAGGGTCTTCCCCTCCGTGACCAGCATCAATGGCAACAATAATGTCTCGAGCTGACTGATTAGAAGATCGACTAACCGTTTGCACTGCTGACGACCCACCATCGGAGTCCTCTAAGTCGACCACTAAACGGTTTCCGTAGGGTGCTGTTGGCGGCAAAGTAAATAAACTTGATTTTACCGGTTTCGATAAGTCCATAACAAGACGCAATATGCCTTTTCTAGGCGGAGAACTAAAACGGATTTTTTTAATAATTTTACTGTTGTTGGCTATTTTATCTAAATTAATTTTAGCGCCAGTATCTTGAATATCGACCACCAAACGATGAGGGCCGGTTAAGGTAAAACTGTCATATTTGGGCGCTTGAGTTAAATCAAACACCACTCGCGTCGATTCTGGAGCAGCCCAAATACGCACGCTATCAAGTTGATTGGCCGCCCAAACCACGTTAGGCAGCAAAAACAACAGCATGTAAAGTACAGTGGTAAAAAACGTATTTTTTAAAGTCATTATTATTTGATTTTATTTTATTTTATTTAAAATTGCCTGTCCTGCTGGGGATAAGGCTTGTAATTCAATTTGTCTTTGAGATTCTTTATAACGCAAATGCACTTGGATGTCAGCCCCAGGGAGTAATCCATGACCATTATCAGGCCATTCAACTAGACAGACGCTTCGATCCGTAAAATAATCACGGATACCCATATATTCAAGTTCCTCTGGGTCGGCTAATCGATATAGGTCAAAATGAAACACATCCATATCGTTAAATTCATAGGGTTCTACCAGAGTATAAGTCGGACTTTTTACCGCGCCTTGATGACCCAAACTTTGGATAATGCCTCGACTAAACGTCGTTTTACCAGCGCCTAAGTCCCCAGTGAGATAAATCGTTAAAGGAGGTACAATCCACTGAGCAATTTGTTGCCCAAGCATAACTGTAGCTTGTTCATTTTCAAGGATTTTAACCAGAGATGCCATGTTTTAGGTCTATATCTATTAAAAAGAGTTATAAGAATGCTAAATATACCAGAAGTTACCGGGGAACTCCCATTGTTATGCGGTTATTTTTTGTTAATAAAAAAAGCCAGCTACTGGGAATAGCTGGCAAATTAACACTTCAGGAAGTTATGTCAAAGTTTCAATGCGTCGTTTAAATGTCATCCATACGAATTGTGCTGTGAACTAAACGTTTTTGTTGAGTTTGTGCCACTCGCACTAAGTCCATTAATGTATTTCTAATTTCATCGGTTGGGCTACTAATAGCTGTTTTTTCAAGTAACGCGATTAAGCGATTTTCCAAATCCAGATGTAACTCAAGCACTTGACTCTCATCCATATTGGCGGGGAATGATGTTTCAATGCAACGTTTACTAAAGTCCTCAAAGGTAATGTCTTTATACCAAGTATTTAATATTCTTGAGGGTGCATCGTCAATATAACGCTCTAAAGTCTCGTATATGTGCCTCTGGTGTTGCTGGAAATACGTCAGCATCATTTTAACGCGAGTAGAATCCGCATTACGATCTAAACGCTTATACAGTTTCTCCATGTCGAGATGGCAATTAGCAACATAATCAAGTAGCTCACTTAGCTGTTGGATCCGCATAACACTCACCTCGTTTAACGCCCTAGCATCTTAGGAAATTTATCTTAAGTTGATTATCAAAGATAATCACTGTAAATGATTTGAACAATGTCATGTTTTACTTCACAAGTAGACCATTACTTTAGAGATCCATAAAGAAGTGAGTGCTAGATCACTTGTTTGGTTGATTAGAAATCAATTTGCCTTAACAACGCTTGAAAATGAACCGAGTTAAGCAGGTATTGTTAAAAATGAATTGACTGTCAATGCATAACGAGTGAAGTGGTGAAGACGATAAGGTTGTTTTATGAAGGAGTGATAAACGACCTTCCCGTCATAAACAATGGTTCGAACTGATGACGCTGTTATGACTTCTCGCTTGGCAAACCAAGAGGTATTGCATTTTCTAAACGCACAACTGAGCTAATTTAGATAAAATTTAGGGAATGTTTACAAGGATTTTTAACAGAGGAAGTGATTTGGAGCGACGTTTCTTTATAAATAAAAAGTGGTTCGAACTGATGACCGCTTTATGACGTCTAGCTTGGCAAACAAAAAGGTATCGCATTTTCTAAAAGCGCAACTGAGATAATGTTGCATTTCAAACTAGGGATTTCAAACTAGGGAAGTGATTTGGAGCGACGTTTCTTTATAAATAAAGAGTGGTTCGAACTGATGACGCTGTTATGACCTATACCTTGGCAAAAAAAAAGGTATCGCATTTTCTAAAAGCGCAACTGAGATAATGTTGCATTTCAAACTAGAGAAGTGATTTGGAGCGACATATCAGGTTCGAACTGATGACCTATACCTTGGCATTACAAAATCATGTTGAAATTTGGAGCGACATATCAGGTTCGAACTGATGACCTATACCTTGGCAAGGTATCGCTCTACCAACTGAGCTAATGTCGCACATATTTCACTTTATTTTAAAATCATACAGAAATTTGGAGCGACATATCAGGTTCGAACTGATGACCTATACCTTGGCAAGGTATCGCTCTACCAACTGAGCTAATGTCGCACACTTTTCGCTTTCTTTTAAAATCTAACAGAAATTTGGAGCGACCTTCTTTATAAATAAAGAGGGGTTCGAACTGATGACCTATACCTTGGAACAAGATTGGTATCGACTCTTACAATTAACTCAACTGAGCTAATGTCGCACATATTTCACTTTCTTTTAAAATCATACAGAAATTTGGAGCGACATATCAGGTTCGAACTGATGACCTATACCTTGGCAAGGTATCGCTCTACCAACTGAGCTAATGTCGCATACTTTCAAATTTCAATACAACTTTCTATGACTCAGAGTTTGGCGCTCTGTAGAAAGTTGAGGCCGCATTATAGGTAAATTTTACTACGCTGCAACCCCCTTTTTTAAAAAAATTGTTCAATTGGTTAAATTTTAAATACTTCTGTGCGATAAAACTGCATTTCAGCAATAGACTCTTTGATATCTTCTAATGCTTGATGAGTATTTTTCTTACTGAAGCCATTCATTGTTTCAGGGCTCCAACGACGAACCAACTCTTTGATGGTACTCACATCGATATTGCGATAATGAAAATACTCTTCAAGCTCCGACATGTACTTATTCATAAAGCGACGATCTTGACCAATACTGTTGCCGCACATTGGCGATGCGCCTTTAGGCACGTACTGAGATAAAAAATCAATCGTTTGTGTTATCGCATCTTGTTCAGAACATTTACTGGCGCGCACACGGTCAATTAATCCTGACTGGCCGTGATGTTTTTGGTTCCAATCATCCATGCCTGCTAGAGCAGCATCGGTTTGGTAAATCGCTAGTACAGGGCCTTGAGCAATGATATTAAGGTCTTGGTCGGTCACTAAGGTGGCAATTTCAATAACTCGATCCACAGCGGGTTCTAAGCCTGTCATTTCCAAATCAACCCAAATTAGATTATTCGCATCAACAGCCATTTATGCCGCCTTATGTTATCTGTCGCCTAAATTCAGGCATTTTTATAAAAGAGTGTGTATCATACTGTTTTTTTGACACACAAAAAAACACCTATTTAATGAAGATAAGCCTGTGAGTAAAAAGAAACCCCTAAGTCAGGGCCAATTACGCCGAATGCGCGCTAATCAGACTAAGCGATTAAAGCGCAATGACGATAACACTCAACATGCCGAGTTACAGGACAATCTGTTAGGTCCTGAGCAAGCTGGTGTGGTTATTTCTCGCTTTGGTCAGCATGCCGATATTGAAACTGCAAACGGTATGGTATCGCGATGTAATATTCGTCGCGCGGTCACCAGTTTAGTCACGGGTGATAAAGTCGTGGTAAGACTCGCGACTGAAGTCCAATCCGGCTCCAGTATCGGTGGTATTGTCGTAGCCGTTCACCCACGAAAATCTTCTTTAACTCGACCAGATTTATACGACGGCGTAAAAATTATTGCCGCCAACATCGATCAAATCTTAATTGTGTCATCGGTTTTGCCTAGCTTTACCACCCAAATTATTGATCGATATCTAGTGGCTTCTGAAGATACCGATATTCGACCTATCATCATTCTGAACAAAATTGATTTATTAGATGATACCAATCGTGATGAAATCGAACGAGCTTTGACACGCTACCAAGATATTGGTTATCCGGTTTATCGGATCAGTAGCCACACAGGCGAAGGCGTAGATGACATTAAAGATTTACTCAATAACAAAGTCAGTGTTTTCGCTGGTCAATCAGGAGTTGGAAAGTCTTCCTTAATCAATGCTTTAATGCCAGAAGCTGAACTATTAATTGGCGATGTGTCCGATAACTCAGGTTTAGGTCAACACACGACCACCACGGCCAAGTTACTGCATTTTATCAGCGGGGGTGATTTAATTGATTCACCTGGTATACGCGAATTTGCATTATGGCATTTAGATGCCATCAGGGTTGGTTGGTGTTTTATCGAATTTAGAGATTTTTTAGGAACATGTAAGTTTCGCGATTGTAAACATGGCGACGACCCAGGTTGTGCTTTACAGCAAGCATTAGCTGATGGAAAAATAACCAAAGACCGTTTTAGTAATTATCAACGTATTATTGCCAGTTTAGATGAACAACGTCATGCACGACATTTCCGTGCAATTGATGAATAATATTCTGTATGCCTAATACTCTTTATAAAGACTAGGCTGTAGAAATAGTAGGCTGTAGAATAAAACTATATCGTTCAACCAGATGAGAGAAAAAGGAAACACATTGGACTCAATTAAAATTGCTTTGCAATACATGTTGCCAAAACACTTTCTGTCGCGCTTAGTGGGCAAATTTGCCGCTGCAGAAGTAGGCGTTATCACCACGGCAGGGATTAAATGGTTTATCAAACAATACAAAGTTGATATGTCAGAAGCATTGCAACCTGAGCCCGAAGCCTACAAAACCTTCAATGCCTTTTTTACCCGGGCATTAAAGCCTCAACTGCGACCTATCTGCCAAGACAGCCATTTCATGGCGCACCCGGTTGATGGGGCGATAAGTCAATGTGGTTCAATTGACGCTCGCAACATTTTCCAAGCCAAAGGTCACAGTTATACGACCGAAGCATTATTAGGGGGTGATAAGAATGATGCTGCACGTTTTGATGATGGCGATTTTGCCACTATTTACTTGGCTCCAAAAGATTACCACCGGATCCACATGCCAATCACAGGTACATTATCAAAAATGACTTATGTGCCAGGCGATTTATTCTCGGTTAATCCTCTTACGGCTCAAAATGTGCCCGGACTATTTGCCCGTAATGAACGTGTGGTGGCTATTTTTGAAACCGAAGCAGGCCCACTTGCAATGGTACTGGTAGGTGCAACAATTGTAGCCAGTATTGAAACAATTTGGTCCGGTACAGTGACCCCACCAGGTGGTAAGCAAGTGTTTAGCTGGGACTATCCAACCACAGGCCCAGAAGCGGTTACCTTAGAAAAAGGCGCTGAAATGGGTCGTTTTAAACTAGGCAGCACTGTGGTGATGTTATTTGCGCAAGATGCCATTGCAACATTTGCTGATGGTGTCGAACCAGGTGAAACCACGCGTATGGGTCAACCATTCGCCAAATTCAACCAGCAATAACTCGCCACCACTAAACCACACCCTGAATTAATTGAGCTATATTGAGCCGTACTGCTTTTGAGTGGTACGGCTTTATATTGTAAACTCATTGCTCATTTACCACTGCATTGCGCTTTTTAAGCGCAAAAACAGCGCTGTAGTATCGTGTTACCCCCTTTTATGATTGGTGCTAGCACGCAGCATTTTAGACGAGCAACAGACCACTCCAACCACGATTAAATAAATAATGATTGTTGCGACAGCTTTATTTGAAACTCAGCAAAGACATCAAAAATATAGATCATAATCTCGCAAATTTGCTACCATGACCATACTCCAGCCTGAGCCAAGTATTATGTTACGTTTAGCGTGTTTATTTCTGTGTTTTCTTATAGCAAATATACTGTCAGTTTCTGTATTTGCTAATACCCCTCTAACCCTAGATAAGCGTTTGGGGCTCAATAGCCAATCTGAAAATCAGCCGCTTGATATACAATCTCAAATTACAGAACTCGAAAGCAGCATTGAAAAGCTGCAAATTGAACAACAAACCTATACCAATATAGAACGCTCTAACAACGAAGCAAAACTCTCACTGGCAGAGCAACTTGCTGAAGCACAGAAACCGTTAAGCCTAAATGTTGAAATCGATCTTAACCAGCAAGCTTCAATGGCCTATTTTCATTTATCGGAATTAAAAGAGACCGAATCGAGCCTTAATCAGCAGTTACGTCTGATTTCACAACGCCAAACGCAATTACCTGATTTAATTGTTCAAGCACAAAATGCCTTAACCCAACATAATAAAACCCTAAAATCGCCGATTGATATTCCATTAGGCCAACGTAACAAACTTCAGGCAGAACTGCTCGCGCAGCATATTGTCACCTTACAAGCTGAACAATTAGCTAACCCTAAGCAGTTAGAAATTACTCAACTACAACAGCAGCTCAATCGCTTGTCTTTAAGCCAACAAGGAATCTTTATTGAGCTTATCAACAAACACAACATTGAGTCTCGCCAGCAGCAAACCGCAGACACCATAGCCAATAACTTAATTGATGCCCAAGAGCTAGCCGATCCATTATCTCAAGAACTTAGCGAAGTAAATCAGCACTATGCTGAACAATTACAGACCCTCACCAGTAATATAAAATCTGCGATCGAGAATCAACAACGAATTGAGAAACGCTATCAATCACAAAATGCCCAACTATCAAACGTACTTGAGCAAATTACCTGGGTTAAAACTAACTCCGCCTTTGGCGATCGTTTTTTGCAGATGCTGCAATCATTACCTAAGCCACCCAATCTAGACAAACTGCAAACAGAATTAGCCGATGCTCGTTTACAACGCTACAAATTAGAACAGCAACAAGCACTGAACAGCCAGCAACTTGATAACCGCGACATGTTTAATGAAACCCAGATTAAATTACTGCAATCACAACAAGAGCTAATCAATCAACTATCGCAAAGTTACGATCAATATCTAGCTGAATTTGCTAAGTTACGCATTGGTTATGAGCAATTAAATCAATTACATAACACATTAAAAAACACCCTTAACGAACATCTATTTTGGGTGCCTAATGCGCCTAGCATTGGCGCCTTATGGTTAATTGACTTAAGCCACAGTAGTGTCTGGTTACTGCAACCGAGTCAGTGGCAGTTGTTACAACAAGCTTGGTCTGAACAAAGTAATTATTGGGCTTGGTGGGGAATTTTATTTTTGTGTTGTTTAATGGCACAGGACATGCTGACACCTAAGTTCAATGAAGCGATTAGTCGCTATGCAATATATGTTGGCAATGTGACTCAAGATAAATTTAAATACACCATTAAAACCCTAATCATCAGCTTAACGTACGCTTTAATAAGGCCGTTACCGGTGATAATGGCAGGGATTATTTTCTCGCGTTCAGAGCAAAATCTGGTTTATGCCGTGGGGGTTGGCATTTTAGCTATTGGTGTCAGTTATCTGATATATCAGTTCTTTTTCTTGTTAACCCTTGATAAAGGTATTTTGATCAGTCATTTCAGACGGCCCAAGGAAATTGTCCAACAAGCACAACAAACCATGGCTTCGTTTGTCATGGTATCTGCGCCATTAATAGGTTTAATGGGCTTTACCGAAGCGTTAGATACCTCATTAGTACGCAACAGTCTTGGCCGTGGTGCGTTTATCGTTTTCTGTGTTGTGCTATTTCTGCTGTATAAAGAAGTCATGTTACTTATTGGCCAATATCGCAAAAATAAGCCTAGCGCCACTAATATGGCTATCATTCAAAAAGCGCTATGGGCAATACTGATCGGGACCCCTGTTTTTAGCGCAATCTTGGCGGTGATCGGCTACTACTTCACCGCATTCCAACTTCTATTACAGCTACAAATTTCGGTATTATTAGGCTTGGGCTTCTTGCTGACTTATCAGTTAATTAAGCGTTGGATGTTGATTGAACGCCGTTTAATCGCATTTGATCGCGCCAAAGCCAAGCGTGCAGAGTTACTTGCACAACGAGAAAGAGACGAATTACAAAACAATGAACCGATAGATACCTATGAAGAACCGATTGTTGATTTAGAAACCATTTCCAGCCAGTCACTGGGCTTAGTGAGATCAATTTTAATTTTGGCCTTCTTCGCCAGCTTATTGGGCATTTTGGCGCAAACGCATACTGCGGTATTCTCGTTTTTAGATGGCATTACTTTATGGACCACCAACAGCAATGTAAATGGTATTGAGCAACAAGTGCCCATTACATTGAAATCAATTCTATTTGGAATTATGTTAGTTGGTTTCTCATTAGTTATTGCTAAAAACCTCCCCGGTTTGATGGAACTGACGTTATTGCAAAGATTAGATTTATCGCCAGGAACCGGGTTTGCCATTACCACTGTGAGCAGTTATTTAGTGGTATTTTTTGGCATACTATTTGGTTTTTCAACCCTTGGGATGGAGTGGGCTAAATTGCAATGGCTAGTTGCGGCACTCTCAGTAGGCTTAGGGTTTGGCTTACAAGAAATTTTTGCTAACTTTATTTCTGGTTTGATCATTCTATTTGAAAAACCCATTCGTATTGGCGATACCGTTACTATCCGCGACCTATCAGGTACAGTCAGTAAAATCCAAATCAGAGCGACTACGATTGTCGACTTTGATCATAAAGAAATTATTGTGCCAAACAAAGCCTTTATTACCGAACAACTGGTTAACTGGTCGTTGTCCGATCCGATCACTCGTGTGATCGTAACAGTATCGGTATCTCGTGATGCTGATCCAACCAAAGTCGAAATGTTACTTCATCAAGCCGTGCTTGAATGTGATTTATCATTAGCCATACCGGAGCCAGAAGTATGGTTCGCCGGTTTTGGTCGACACACACAAGATTACGAAATTCGCTCGTATGCGAAAGACATGTCGGATCGTTGGCCGTTACGCCACAGCTTGCATAAACTCATTAATAAAAAGCTTAAAGAAAATAATGTCGAACTTGCCTATCCGCAGATGGACATTCATATTAATCATATGCCTAAAGAATCCACCGGATTATATAAAGGCTAATTCAAGTCTTAATTAAGGAAAGCTATGCTCGTTTTTGCTCACCGCAGCGCCAGCGGTTATGAACCTGAAAATACCTTAATTGCTATAGACAAAGCACTCGATTTGGGTGTTAATGCCATTGAACTTGATGTGCATTGCGTTGAAGGTGAATTAGTGGTGTTTCATGATCGCCGTTTAGAAGGTAAGTCAACCGGAACAGGGCTGATCCACTTAACCACAAAAGCAGCTCTGGCTCTATTTACCGTCGGCGGACAAGCGATCCCCACGTTATGGCAGGCACTCGAACGGATAAGCACAAAAAGCGAAGGCTTGTGCAGCGTCAACATCGAATTAAAAGGCGTTGGCTGCGTAAAACCCTTTCTTGCATTATACCCTCAAGCCCTTGAGCAACTCAATTACACCCCAGAACAACTGTTAATATCATCATTTAACCACCCCTATTTGGCTCAGATAAAAAACACTTTCCCACAAGCTATTATCGCCCCATTACTGGCGGGGATCCCGCTAGACTTAGCTCAAATAATGACGACGCTTAATGCCTATTCGATCAATCTTGACGTGAGTTTTATTAATCAAGCTATTATTGATGACGCCCATCAGCGCGGCGGTAAAGTATTTGTGTATACCGTTGATCATCATGAAGATATTCAAGCGTTAAAAGCAATGGGTGTCGACGGTGTTTTCAGTAATTATCCAGACAAAGCGATGGCAATAGCAATGATGCCGGTCACAGTGGACTACCATGGTTGGTTTGAATAAGCCGTCTACGTATCAAGACTAAATCATGGAATCCCTATGGCGAATAAATTATTATTGCGGACCAGAGAGAACGATCAATATCGCCAATTATTGGCAAAGCATTCATTGCCAGATCTCGAAATTGTCGATGACATTCTCGTTGATACTGGCGATGACACGCTCAGCAATATTAATGATGCTGATATTTGGTTAGCAGAACCCCATTTAGCCGCACCATTACTGCCCCATGCAACAGCGCTTAAATGGTTACAATCAACCTTTGCGGGTGTCGATGCGTTAATGCAACCATCATTACGACATGATTATTTGCTGACCAATATTCGCGGCGTCTTTGGCCCGCTAATGAGTGAATATGTTTTTGGCTACCTATTAAGCCATTATCGACACCATGCCCAGTATACGCAGCAACAACACCAGCAGCTTTGGCGACCAGGCAGTTACCGAACTTTGCAAGGGCAACAACTATTAATACTAGGCACGGGCTCCATCGCTCAACACCTTGCGATAACAGCCCACCATTTTGGCATGACAGTCAGCGGGCTCAATCGCCAAGGCGCACTCGTGAGTGGCTTTAATCGCATCGACACGATGGATAAATTAGCCGATTATTTGCCCCATGCACATGTCATTGTCAGCGTATTACCCGATACACCTCAAACCAAGCATCTATTAAATGCCGAAAATCTGCCCTTATTGAAACCTGATACCATGTTATTTAACATTGGCCGAGGTAACGCAATTGATTTGACTGCTTTACAAACTGAACTGATGCTATGCCCACAGCGCCAAGCCATATTAGATGTGTTCGAACAAGAGCCCTTGCCTGCTAACCATCCACTATGGCATTACGATAACGTCACTATTACTCCCCATATCGCTGCGCCAAGTTTTCCCGAACAAGTAGTACAAATATTTAGCCAAAACTATTGCCGATGGCAACAGTCCAAATCATTGCACTATGTCGTCGATGCTAGCCATGGCTACTAAAACGGGCTGAAATAGCATTGTTTAACCTCAGATCGGAACAATAGATAGGCTAATTCGTTAAATACGGCTTTATTGCAAGTCTTCAATTTTTCATAAAAAGTGATGTAGATCATACTGTATTAAAAATAATCATTATATTTACAAGAAAGGTATTGCCAATGATAACTATTTTCATTTAGAATTAGGTTACTTTCTTAGCTCTGACCCATTTTAAATGAAGAGGCTTTCTCTATGTACGTTTGTCTTTGTCATGCCATTACAGACACTCAAATTAAAGCAGCCGTTAGCCAAGGTGATTGCTCACTTGCTGACGTGAGAAAGCGTTTGGGCGTTTCAGACCAATGTGGAAAATGTGCTCGGATGGCAACTCAAATCATTCAGACTCAGTTAGAGTACGAACCCAATTTCTATGAAGTTGCATAAAATATTTCCTTTTCATAAAAAAAGCTGCTCATATGAGCAGCTTTTTTTCATTCTTTAGCGATTTACTAACCGAAAAATTCAGGGCTGGTTCACTAACATTAATGCGATCCTCGCAATGTTCAGACAAACCATTAATGCGATCCTCGCAATGTTCAGACAAACAACAAGGTTAACGAAACCATGTGATCCTGAAATAAGCCATTAATCTAAAGCGTTAATCTAAAGCGTTAATCTACGCCATTAATCTAAGCATTAATCTAACGTTTGCGCAGAATCGTCTACCCCTGGCTCACTGTCTACATGGGCACTGTCAACATCAACACTATCCACACGTTGTAAACCTCTTGGTAGCTTAGCACCTCTTCGTCCGCGTTCACCTCGATATTCCTCTAGATCACTTGGTTTCAAGGTTAACTTACGCTTGCCCGCCCATAACGTTACTGAGGCATTTTGAGGAACCACACACAGATGCAATAGTAATTCTTCGCGATTTTTAGCTCGATCAGTAGCAATACCGATAATTTTATTGCCTTTACCTTTTGATAACTGTGGCAAAGCATCTAAGCTAAACATCAGCATGCGGCCTTCAGAAGTTATGGCTAACAAAGATTGACCTGCGGTTTTATTAATTAACTTTGGCAGCATGACTAACGCATTCGTTGGTAGGCTTAGTAACGCCTTACCCGCCTTATTACGGCTGACTAAATCAGGATAAGCACAAATAAAGCCATAACCCGCATCGGTTGCCAACAAGAAGAACTGCTCTTCCTCACCCATTAATACATGTTGCATTACCGCGTTAGGCGCCATATTAAAGCGCGTGGTAATCGGCTCACCTTGGCTTCTGGCTGAAGGCAACGTGTGACTGTCGGTTGTAAATGCTCGCCCTGTTGAGTCAATAAACACCGCCGCCTGATTACTTTTACCCATTACGCTGCACAGGTAACTGTCGCCAGACTTATAAGACAAGCCTTTTACATCAACATCATGACCTTTAGCACAACGTACCCAACCTTTATCTGACAACACGACAGTGACAGGTTCAGTTGGGGTTAACTCTTGTTCAGTCAGTGCTTTGGCATCAATACGTTCAATAATAGGCGAACGACGATTGTCACCATAAATCTCGCCATCTTGAATCAATTCTTTTTTGACTAAGGTTTTTAAACGACGATCTGAGCTTAATAATAATTCTAATTTGTCACGCTCGGCGGCTAACTCGTCTTGCTCAGCTTTGATTTTAAATTCTTCAAGCTTGGCCAAATGACGTAACTTTAATTCTAAAATTGATTCTGCTTGTTTATCTGACAAGGTAAACCGAGACATCAACTCAGCTTTAGGCTCATCGTGAAAACGAATAATCTCGATCACTTCGTCAATGTTTAAAAATGCGATCATCAAGGCTTCTAAAATATGTAATCGCGCTAACACTTTATCGAGTCTATATTGCAAGCGGCGCGTTACAGTGGTCATCCGAAACTCTAACCATTCGGTTAATAGTTGCTTTAGCCCTTTCACTTTAGGGAGGCCATCAAGTCCCAACACATTTAAGTTAACCCGAAAGCTTTTTTCAAGATCCGTAGTGGCAAATAAATGGGTCATTAACTGATCACAATCAACACGGCTTGATCGAGGAACAATGATTAATCGCACTGGGTTTTCATGATCAGATTCATCACGTAAGTCAGACACCATCGGCAGCTTTTTTGCCTGCATTTGATTGGCAATTTGCTCTAGGATCTTACCGCTACTTGCTTGATGCGGTAATGAGGTAATGACAATTTCACCATGCTCTTCTTTGTAAACCGCGCGCATTTTGATTGAACCACGCCCGGTATCATAAATCCGCTCAATATCGGCTCTAGGGGTGATGATTTCGGCTTCAGTCGGGTAGTCAGGACCTGGCACTAACTCCATGAGTCGGGCTAAATCAGTTTTTGGATTATCGATAAGCTCAACACAAGCTGAAACTAACTCACGCACGTTATGTGGTGGAATGTCTGTTGCCATGCCCACCGCAATGCCGGTAATGCCATTCAATAAAATATGCGGTAATCGGGCAGGTAAGGTTTTAGGCTCCTTCATGGTGCCATCAAAGTTAACCCCCCAATCGACGGTTCCTTGACCTAATTCCGACAATAACACTTCAGAAAACTTTGATAGTCTAGCTTCGGTATAACGCATTGCCGCAAATGACTTAGGATCATCTGGCGCGCCCCAGTTACCTTGGCCGTCAACCAGTGGATATCGATAGGAAAATGGCTGAGCCATTAACACCATCGCTTCATAACATGCGCTATCACCGTGTGGATGATATTTACCTAAAACATCACCCACAGTACGGGCTGATTTTTTGTGTTTAGACTGTGCCGATAACCCTAATTCACTCATGGCGAAAATAATACGACGCTGAACAGGTTTTAAACCATCGCCAATATGCGGTAAAGCACGATCCATAATCACGTACATGGAATAATTTAAATAAGCCTCTTCAGTAAAGCGCCTAAGCGGCATTTGCTCTACGCCATCAAGACTTAATTCAATCGCATCACTCATTATTTCATATCCTGTGATTGTTCGGGTGCGTTATAAAACAAACGGTAAATATTACCTTTTAAATCATCTGAAATGTACATTGCGCCGTCTGGCGCATTAATCACATCAAATGGACGTGCGACGGGAAATTCTCCATCCAAAAAACTCACCACGGTTTCACGTTTACTAATTTTATTATCTTCAATACTCAGCATCACAATTTGATAGCCCACTTTACTTGAACGATTCCATGAACCATTTTCAGCAACAAATATTTGGTTACGATAACGTTCTGGAAATTGCTCTCCTCGGTAAAAACTTAATCCGGTTGGGGCAACGTGTGCTGGCAGTTCGAATTCAGGCACGCTGATATTTAAATTTTCAGGTTTATCATAGGCAGGCTCAATCACATCTGTGGCGTGTAAATAAGGAAAACCAAAGTGGCTACCTTTAATTTCTAAACGGTTTATTTCATCAGGTGGAATATTATCGCCCATCCAATTACGACCTAAATCAGCAAACCACAACTTGTTGGTCACCGGTGACCAATCAAAACCTGTCACACTCCTAAGGCCAAACGCAACTTGCTCACTGGCGCCGGGATCAACATCGATGGCCAAAATACTGCCAAATGGCGAAGGTGATTCACAGACATTACATGCCGAACCAATGGCAACATATAACAGTCCATCGGGGCCAAAGTGCATCGAACGAGAATATTTCTTATCTAAGCTTGGCAAATTTGAATAGACTTCACGTGCTCGACTAGGACGGCGAAGACGAGATTCTATTTCTTCAAAGCGAATGATACGGTCGTCTTCAGTGACGTATAGCGAACCATTATGGAAGGCTAACGCATCAGGGTAATCTAACCCCCTTGCGATAAGGTAACGCTTATCCACTTGGCCATTTTGATCACTATCAACCAACGCATACACGGTGCCACTTTTTTGAGACCCGACAAATAAAGTACCGTTATCGCCCACGGTCATTTGCTTAATATCGCCTAAATCAGAGGCATACAAGCTTAATCCAAACCCTTTGGTGACAGTGATCATCACCGATTGTGCGGCAATGGCGAGTGTGGGGAAAAAGCCTAATAATATTATACCTGCGCAAGCAAATTTACTGCCCAGGTTAAGATAAAATCGTACGTTAATATACTGCATGTTAATTATCTTTTTGCCTTATGTTATACATTCTTATTGGCAGTAACAAACACGACTAAAGTGACGCTAAGTCGCCTTTACTTTCTAACCAGGTCTTACGATCTGGAGCACGCTTTTTAGCCAGTAACATATCCATCAAGGCTACCGTCTCATCGGCGTCATCAATAGTCAATTGAACTAAGCGTCGGGTGTTAGGATCCATAGTGGTCTCACGCAGTTGCAATGGGTTCATTTCACCCAAGCCTTTAAAGCGAGTCACTTGCACCTTACCTTTTTTATTTTCTGCGGTAATACGGTCTAAGATCCCCGTTTTTTCAGCTTCATCCAGAGCATAAAAAACCTCTTTGCCGATATCAATACGAAATAGCGGCGGCATAGCAATATACACATGCCCATTATTCACTAATACACGATAATGCTTTAAGAACAACGCACACAACAATGTCGCAATATGCAGTCCATCAGAATCTGCATCCGCTAGAATACAAATTTTACCATAACGTAATTCTGAAATATCATCGCTGTCAGGATCGCAACCAATCGCTATCGAAATATTATGCACCTCTTGCGAGGCTAACACTTGCGAGGAATCGACCTCCCAAGTATTCAAAATTTTACCTCTTAACGGCATAATGGCTTGAAATTCACGATCTCGAGCTTGTTTTGCACTGCCGCCAGCCGAGTCTCCTTCCACTAAAAATAACTCACCTCGCATCGGATCTTGACCGCTGCAATCGGTTAGCTTACCCGGTAATGCTGGCCCAGAAGTCACTTTTTTACGCGCCACTTTTTTAGCTGCTTTTAAACGTCGCAGTGCATTACTAATGCACAATTCTGCTAGTTGTTCTGCTAACTCAGTATTGGAGTTTAACCACAAAGAAAAGGCATCACGAACAACACCAGAAACAAAGGCAGAGCTTTGACGACTGGATAATTTTTCTTTGGTTTGGCCAGAAAACTGTGGATCTTGCATTTTTGTCGATAAGATAAACGCTGCACGATCCCAAATATCTTCGGGCGATAGCTTAATACCACGAGGAACAAGATTGCGAAATTCACAAAACTCACGCATAGACTCAAGCAAACCTTGTCTAAAGCCATTTACATGAGTACCACCTAATGGTGTCGGAATTAAGTTAACGTAACTTTCACTCAAACTATCCCCACCTTCAGGCAACCAAGTAATCGCCCACTCAGCGGCGTCTAATTTGCCTTTAAAACTGCCAACAAACGGCTCTTCAGGTAACAATACAGAATCTTTTATCGCTTCTTTGAGGTAATCGGTTAAGCCGCTTTCATAAAACCAGTCATACACTTCACCATTTTGTTTATTGGTAAACTTGATGCGTAAACCGGGGCACAATACCGCTTTAGCTCGTAGTATATAAATTAATTTACTGGCCAAAAAGTTAGCCGAGTCAAAATAACTGGTATCGGGCCAGAAATGCACTCGAGTTCCCGTATTACGGCGCCCACAAGTGCCCGTCACGACCAGTTCTTCAACCTTAAAACCATTTTCAAAGGCCATTTCATATACATGCCCATCACGACGAACACTGACTTCAACACGCAGAGAAAGCGCATTGACGACCGAAATACCCACCCCATGTAAACCACCTGAAAACTGGTAGCTTTTATTCGAAAACTTACCACCTGCGTGCAATTTAGTCAGAATAAGTTCAACCCCAGGAATGCCTTCTTCTGGGTGAATGTCCACCGGCATACCCCGGCCATCATCGGTCACTTCAAGGGAATTATCTTCATGGAGTACAACTTCAATTTTAGTCGCGTGTCCCGCCAGAGCTTCATCAACGCTGTTATCAATAACCTCTTGACCAAGGTGATTAGGCCTAGAGGTGTCGGTATACATACCAGGACGGCGTTTTACCGGGTCAAGTCCATTAAGGACCTCAATAGCGTCAGAAGTATATTGGTTGGTCATAATCCACACATTTGGAGTTAGATAGAGCCAAAGTTAGCTCAAATTGATCGTTGTTTGTAACGCTAAAACGTTACAGCTGAATAAATTTACATATTTTGTCTAATTGTTGTTCATAGCCAACAAAACTGTGGTCACCATTAGGCTCTAAATGTAATTCACAGCTATGGTACTTATGTAGTGCTTGTCGATAATCTAACACTTCGTCACCAGTTTGCAACAGCACGAGAAAACGATCAGGATGTCGGATCACATGAGTATTATACTGAGCAACATCATATTGATGCTGCGGTAACACTTGATAATGCTCATCAGTATAAGGATTATATTGAGGACCGATAAACTGTTCAAATAATTCGAACGGTTTTACCGCCGGATTAATCAACACGGCTCTACCACCATAGGTTTCGGCTAAATAACTGGCAAAATAACCACCTAACGACGAGCCAATAAAGCGCAATGTCTGCCCTTGCCGTTTCGCTTGCTCAGTGATATTGCACAGTAAAGTAATTGCAGCAATGGGTGACGAAGGTAATTGTGGTTGGTGAAAATCGACTTGTGGATAATGTTGCTGAATATAGTGTGCGGTTTGAATGGCCTTATCTGACCGTGGAGAACTATTAAAACCATGTATATAAAGCAGCATATTCCCTCGCGAGACGGTTAATTAGCACTAAGGGCGTCCTTATTAACATAATATGGCGCGGTAAACTAGTATCCGCTGGCCTCATTATCTGGCGCAAATAGATTTCCTGGCACGCGATACACGTTAGTACGAATGCTACCATCGCCTGCCAACTCCAGCAAACGATAACCGGGTTGAAGATGGTCTAAGGCAAAATAGGATGATAATGGTTTAAATTGAATACACGTTGACGGTGTCGCCATTAATTGAATAGGACCATGCGCCCCTAAATGAATATTATCCACTTGTTGGTGTACGTGCCCCCAAAGAATACCTTTCACTTGCGGGTAACGGCTGGTCCGTTGCAAAAACTCTTCTCCATTCATCATACAGTGCTGATCTAACCAAGCGCACTGCATTAAGATCGGATTATGATGCATCACTAACAAGACATGTTTATCGGGTTCAGCGTTAATTGCAGCATCTATTAAGGCAAATTGTCGCTCGCCCATATGGCCACCAGGCTTACCTCGAAGAGTAGAATCAAGCATTAATATCAGCCATTTACCAATAACCACCCGTTGTTGGCCAAACACTTTTTCACCTTGCATACGCAAGCTCATCAAGCGAGGGTCATCATGGTTACCGGGTAAATAATGGCAAGGCAGATTTAACATTTCAATCTTTTGCACAAAATGCTGATAAGACTCAGGTGAGTAATCTTGGCTAATATCACCGGTTGCTAACAATAAATGAGCAGGATATTGAGTGGCTATGTAGGTATTTAACACCGCTTGGAGACTTTGGGCCGTATTAACACCTAGCAGTTGTCCTTCTGGATCAGAAAAGAGATGCGGATCCGTCACTTGTACTAATCGTACAGGCTCATTTTCAGTAACAGAATAATGCACTGCGTCTTTAAGCACTAAAGATTCCCAACATGGTAAAAGAATAAAATAGCTATGATTGGCAAGTCACTCTCCGAGACCCAATCTTCAACAGATCTTCAAGGAATGCATTCACCTGAAATTTTTCATCGCTATGATGCATATGTATATTAGGGTAATCATACATTGGCTTTAAGCGATAAATCTGTTGGCTAGTTAACACTTCTGCTAATTGAGCATCATGATAAACACGAACAGTTGCTTTGGGAGTTTTAAAAAAATGTCCATTGGGTATAGGACGAGATATTTCGACTAGCTGAGTATACTTAGTATTTTCAAGAAGATTGATCGACAAGGTACCAAATTGACCTTCAATCTGCCATGGCACATTAACGCTCATTTTTTCGGGTAACCATTTTAAAATACGTGCATAATTTCTGCCACACACAGCTAAAAAAACACTGACATTAGGTTTATATTTTTGCTTTTTTTTCAGATTAAACTCTGCCACCCAATCATTCCTATCTTGCTCACAATCCTATTCAACAAGTTAAAGTGAGTCACGAATTTGTTGGTAATTCAGCATCAACCATTGGATACCCAACACCGTCGCCGCATTATCGATACGACCATTGTTTACCCATTTATAAGCTTGCTCGCGACTGACAACATGAACCCGAATATCTTCATTTTCATGTTCGAGTCCATGTATTCCAGCCGCTTTGGTGGCATCGACTTGCCCCAAAAACAAATGAAAACGCTCTGTTGTGCCGCCAGGACTGACCAAATAGCTGTTTATAAATGTTAAGCCTAATAAACTTAATCCGGCTTCTTCCGCTAATTCACGTTCTGCCACTTTCTCGGGTAATTCGCCGGGTTCAATTATACCTGCCACTAACTCAAGAAGCCAGATTGATTTAGTGGTCGCTAATGCTGGAACCCTGATTTGCTCTATCAATACGATTTCGTCACGAATTGGATCATAAGGTATTACAACAACGGCATGGCCTCGTTCAAAGACCTCACGCCTCACCTCACCACTCCAGCCTCCTTTAAACAGCTTATGCTTAAAGGTGTATTCGTCCAACTGGAAGAATCCTTTGTATAATACTTTTTTAGATATCAAACTAAACCCAGACTCTGCGTCAAAGGTGGTTATAGCGGCTTGCTCAGACATATTTATCCTCATCGATCAAAACGTAAACCATCTGGTCATTTTACAGTTTAAATTAACATAATTAATAACTAAGCATTTAAGCTTGCATCAGCAAAAACAGGTCTAATTAAAATAAAATCTGTTACACTTCAAATTTGACTTGAAAATGAAAAAATCACTACTATCAGTTAGCGCACAATATGTAAGTAGTGCACAATATGCAGTAATAAACATATGGTGAATAAAATGCAATGAGCAATGCGTTGTGGATGTTGAACGACGATATCTGCTATAAATTATTATGCATACTCATTAAGCAAGTAAGTTAACACTGATTGCCGCGTTAAGACTGAATAATGTTATCTCATTATCTTAACGGAGGACATGACCAAATTTATAAGTTAATCAACACCTCATCTTACCGAGGAATTGTCTAAAAAGGGCAGCAAATGAAATTCAAAATTGGTTCATTATACGCAGCATTAGCATTTGCTATTGCAGCACCAGCAGTACAAGCTGACGATTTACTTCAAATTTATCAAAAAGCACTCACTAGCGACCCTATCGTTTTACAAGCCAAAGCACAACGTGATGCCTTATACGAAAGTATTGAAGAAAATCGTGCACCGTTATTGCCAAGTATCAGTGCAAACGTTGGCTACGCTAAAGCGTGGAATGATCCTTTAGAAGATAGCGACGGATTAATAGGTGGTGTTAACTTAACTCAAGTTATTTACGATCACAGTGCATGGGTAGGTTTAGACCTTGCTGAAATGGCAGCGTCTCAAGCAGACTCTGCTTATGCATCGACATTACAATCGCTGATTACCCGTGTCACTAAAGCCTATTTTGATGTATTAACGGCTAAAGATAACTTCGAGTTCCAAGGTGCAGAAAAAGCAGCAATTGAACGCCAACTTGAGCAAACTAAGCAACGTTTTGCCGTAGGCTTAACGGCAATTACTGATGTTCATGAAGCACAAGCACAATATGACCTAGCATCAGCATTAGAAATTCTTGCTCAAAATACCCTAGACAATAGCTACGAAGCATTACGTGAAATTACTGGTGTAGATCATAAATCAATTGATATTCTTGATACTAACCGTTTTTCAGCCGTTACACCTGCCCCAGCATCATCTGCGGCTTGGTTAAAAATGGCCGAAACCAGTAGCATCGATTTAATGACTCAACGTATCGCCAAAGATATCGCCAATGAGACGATTAAATTGTACAAAGCTGGCCACATGCCTTCACTTAACTTAAATGCCGGCTATAACAAAGGCGTTGACCAGACTCCAGGTCCAGATTATGACAATACCAATATTGGTGTAACCTTGAGCATTCCGCTTTTCGAAGGTTTTAAAGTGACTTCGCAAGTGAAACAGGCTCAGTTCCAATATGTGGAAGCAAGCGAGAGATTAGAACAAACTCATCGCAGTGTAACTAAGAACGTACGTAATAACTTTAATAACGTTAACGCTTCTATCAGTTCAATAAAAGCCTATGAGCAATCGGTGATTTCATCTGAAAGCGCATTAAAAGCCACTCAAGCTGGATTTGAAGTGGGTACGCGTACGATTGTTGATGTGCTGAACCGTACACGTGATTTATACGATTCAAAGCGTCAATTGTCTGAAGCGCGTTATGGCTATATCAATTCTATATTGGCCCTAAAACAGGCTGCGGGTACATTATCCGAAGATGATGTTATCTCGATTAACAGCGGACTAATTGCTCAGTAGTGATTAATCTCCTATAAAAAAACCGCCAATAGGCGGTTTTTTTGTGAGCATACAATTATTAACACAATATTTTTGCTCGATCTTTTAGCACGATCTTTTAACATAGTCTGCAATTAGAAAACTAATTCAACACCAGCAAATGCGCCACTAAAGTCAGTGTTTTGCGTCACACCAGAGAAGTTACTCACATCAAAATTAAACTCACGGTAACCAACACGAATAGCAGTATCAACAGCTAATCCGTCAAACTGCCATCCCAAACCAGCACCATAGTCATGCACATTAGATTCGTCCACTCCTAACATCACATCAGCAAAGCCAAACAAGCCTAAACCAATCATGCCAACTTGTGCACTGGCGTACCCCATCACGATACCGCTGTCGATATCCACTTCTTCAGGATGACCGGCATCAGCAACACGTAATGAACCGCTCATTAATTTATAGGCGGCACCTAAATCAACAGACACTAAGTCGTTATCTAGGATTTCGTAATACAACACAAAGTCAGTATTACTTAAGTCATTAATGACCGACGCCGCACCGCTATAGCTGTGACCATTAAAATTAAAGTCCGCATTGCTAATACTCGTGCTCGACTCAAGGCGATTTTCACGAATTTTAACATTAGGCACAAACGGCAATGGATGTTCAACAGCAATCCATACGCTACCTTGAGATGAATCATCATTAAAGCTGTGCGCAACAGCACTATCATCATTAAATGCATTTGTGGTGTCGGCCTGCCAGTAATCAGCGCCGACTTTAAAACCTAATACAGTTGCCGCATGAGCCGATGACACGCTTAACAGGCCCACTAAAGCGGTGGCAATAAGAGTCTTTTTCATCATTATCCTTGTGAGAGTAAATTCGTTAAATCAATTACCGCGGCATTTGCACGCGAAATATAATTAGCCATCACCAACGAGTGATTAGCCACTAAACCAAAACCGTTTCCATTAAGAACCAAAGGGCTCCAAACTGTTTGTTGAGTTGCTTCAAGTTCACGAATAATTTGACGTAAACTGACCGCAGCATTTTTGTTTGCTAATACATCGGCAAAATCAACTTCAATGGCCCGCATAAAGTTCAATAATGCCCAAGCGGAACCACGGCTTTGATAAAATACGTCGTCAATTTTCCACCAACTGGTTTTAATTTCATTACTCGATAAACCGGGGGTCGATTGACGCGCAGAAATATCACCTGCTAGATCAGTATTTAACCGTTCTTGGCCGACACTGGCAGATAAATTTTGTGAGATACTACCTAAGCGTTTTTGAACTTCTTTCAGCCATTCATTGAGGTTGTCTGCACGAGCATAAAACTGCGCATTATTGTTCTCTGCATCGTTGATTTTAGCGCGATAAAGTTTCAATAATTTGATCGCATCGCGATATTCACCTTCGGCACTTGGCACTAACCAACTGGTATTATCGATGTTTAACTTCGAATGTGCCGTTAATAAATCATCATCCGCAGTGGACTGCGACTGTGAACGACTAAATTCTTTACGCATCGTTAGCGCTAAATCTCGCGCCTGTTCTAATGCACCAAACTCAAATGCAGGCATGTTATCCATCATTACTGACGGAGGCATAATATCATTAGAGAGCCAACCTCCGGGTTTATCCAGCAAGGTTTCCATTGTGGCAATTAATGACGTTGTTGTGGCATAACCCACAATTAACTTACCGTTATCTGTTTTCGACGATACCGGTTTAATTGGATCAGGTGCAACACTCCACCACACACTCATAAAGTAAAGTACTAAACAAAGCACACCAACAACGGCTAATATTTTATTCCTTGTTACTTGCATCAATATTGCTCCTTAATTATGGTGATGATGTTCATCATGTTGAGTCTCGGCTTTCTTAAGCACGGGAAGCTCAATCATAAGTTGCTGACCATCGTCAAAAATTAATGTTAAAGGCACTTTATCATCAATAGCCAATGGCGCGGTTAACGACAATAACATCACATGATCCCCAGTAGGTTGAAGCGTTAACGAACCGTGGGACGGTATAGTAAACCCTTCGACTTGGCGCATTTTAACCATGCCATCTTCTTCAATAATTGTATGTAACTGCGCTACTTCTGCCGCACTCGTCTTCACTTCAACTAACTTAACATCGCTGTTGTTATGATTTTCTAGCGTAAAATAAGCCGCGGTATTGGGCACACTCGCAGGCATTGCTCTGACATGACCATCAACCAATACAACGTTAGCGCTGGCTGCGAATGAAATTGATGATAGCACTAAAAAGTTAAACAGATGTTTGAATATTGCTTTCAATGTCTTAAACTCCATGTAATCCCACTCGCGTTCACAACAGGAAGCTACGAATGAGTCATATTCAGGTAAGAGATGATCAAGGCGTACGGATCATCAGTTTTAATCGTCCAGAAAAGCGCAATGCCTTTAATCTAGAAATGTATCAGCAATTCACAGAATACCTGATCCAAGGTGAAGCCGACAACGATATTCGTGCCTTTATGTTTCATGGTACAGAAAACTGTTTTACATCAGGCAATGATATCGCAGATTTCCTCAAGAGTGGTGAATTAGTCGAGGAGCATCCAACGGTTAAATTCTTGTTTTGCTTATTGGATCTTAAAAAACCGGTTGTGGCTGCTGTAACGGGGGCCGCGGTGGGAATTGGTACAACCTTGCTACTTCATTGCGACTTAGTGTATGCCGACAATAGTGCTAAATTTCAGATGCCATTTGTTAGTCTGGCCTTGGTTCCTGAAGCCGCATCAAGCTTATTGTTACCCTTAATCGTGGGCCAACAAAAAGCGGCTGAACTCATCTTACTCGGAGAAGCATTTAATGCTACGACAGCGGCAGAATTAAATATTATTAATAAAGTGGTCGATGATGCCGATTTATTGAGTTTCAGCTTAGCTCAAGCGAAAAAACTTGCTGCACAACCACCTCAGTCACTTCAAGCATCGAAACAGCTTTTACGCCATAATCAGGCACAAGTAAAAGCACAAATGAAGTTAGAATTAGTTCAGTTCTCTAAACGTTTACAAAGTGATGAAGCCAAACAACGCTTCCAAGCTTTCTTACAAAAATAAATATCCTACTCGATATAACCTGTCTACGGGGAAAGTCATGGCCCCGTTTACCCACTGCTGAGTAAACGTTAAAATCGAGTCGTTTTTTGACTCATCACTACGGCTATCACAAAGTAAGCTAACAGACCGATACTGGGGGTGCTTACAACGAGCCCTACTGTCACAACACGTGTCCAAAGTAATGACCAGCCGTATTGTTTAGCCAGCTTAGCTGATACGCCACATACGATCCGAGTTTCATCTTGTAATCTATTGATTAAACGCTTCATATTATCCTCTCGTACTCAACCAGGTTTATCCTAGTCAGTAATGGTGTTCAGATTAAGCTTGGTCATTAATGCTTGGCCATAATAGCCAGCTGACTACTGTCGCACACAGTGCAAAACTGATCACTGGCAATAACAATAACGACATTAATGGCAGCACCAAAGCTATATTCATTGCCCAATCCATTACTTGTTCTCAGTGGTTAAGGTTGTTGTGGTTTGTGGTTGTTCAAAGCTAGCAAACTCTAGGGCTGAATTCATTTCAAATACCTGTTCAGCTATTTGAGTTTGCAACGACAACATTAACTCTTGTTTTACATTGGCAATCATTTGTTGGCTAGCTCGGGTCATAGTCTGCTCAAGCGTAGCAACCGTATTTGAGATTGAGATTTCATCAGCCTGAGCCGAAACACTGGCGGTAACGAGTAATGCTGCAGCAATTGATAATTGAACACTACGACGAATAACGTTAGTTGAAGTTAAAGTTAAAATAGACATAATGGAATCCTTTATTGTGCTAGTTGATGACAACTAAACACTCGTCTAGTTGATTATACAATAGGTGTTACAAGTAGCATGCCAACTTTAAAAGAATCAGTAACCACATAATTAATATACTAAATTAATTAATTATCGTTCATATAAATGAACCAACCTCTCGAACAAAAAACCAACAGGTAGTAAAATTAACCATATCGTTAGTGAGAATGACCAGCCCTTTTGTTAACCCATGTAAAAAAGATGAACAGCTTAAATAAATGGCCAGCTATCACCGTGGTGTTAAGTGAAATGACTGAGTGTATGAGTGAGTGAATGAGTCAACGTTTTAGCGGGTAAACACACTCATAATCTAACGGCGGGATGTCACAATTTGCTTTCGAGCTTAAGCCTTGTAACCATGCTTTCGCGCATCAATGGTAAAAACACTGCAACCTTTACCACTCATAGATCTAATAAAGTCAGTTAAACATTGATGGCTGTCTTGGTCGTTAATCCCAATACGTGCCTTTATGCTTCATGGTACATGGTACATGGTACAGAAAATGGCTTTACATCAGGTAATGAGAAAGCAGATGTCCTCAAGAGTGGTCAATTAGTCGAGGGGCATCCAACGGTTACATTCTTGCTTTGCTTATTGGGTCTAAAAAAAACGGTTGTGTCTGCTGTGACGGGGCTGCTGTGGGAATGGGTACAACCTTGCTACTTCATTGCGACTTAGTGTATGCCGACAATAGGGCTAGATTTCAGATGCCATTTGTTAGTCTGTCCTTGGTTCCTGAAGCCGCATCAAGCTTATTGTTACCCTTAATCGTGGGCCAACAAAAAGCGGCTGAACTCATCTAACTCGGAGAAGTATTTAGTGCTGGGTAGACGTTAAAATCGAGTCGTTTTTTGACTCATCACCACGGCTATCACAAAGTAAGCTAACAAACCGATACTGGGATTACTGACAACGAGCCCTAGTGTCACAACACGCGTCCAAAGTAATGACCAGCCGTATTGTTTAGCCAACTTAGCTGATACGCCACATACGATCCGAGTTTCATCTTGTAATCTATTGATTAAACGCTTCATATTATCCTCTCGTACTCAACCAGGTTTATCCTAGTCAGTAATGGTGTTCAGATTAAGCTTGGTCATTAATGCTTGGCCATAATAGCCAGCTGACTACTGTCGCACACAGTGCAAAACTGATCACTGGCAATAACAATAACGACATTAATGGCAGCACCAAAGCTATATTCATTATCCAATCCATTACTTGTTCTCAGTGGTCAAGGTTGTTGTGGTTTGTGGTTGTTCAAAGCTAGCAAACTCTAGGGCTGAATTCATTTCAAATACCTGTTCAGCTATTTGAGTTTGCAACGACAACATTAACTCTTGTTTTACATTGGCAATCATTTCTTGACTAGCTTGGGTCATAGTCTGCTCAAGTGCAGCAACTGTATTAGCGGTTGACATTTCATCAGCCTGTGCCGAAACACTGGCGGTAACCAATAATGCTGCAGCAACTGATAACTGAACACTACGACGAATAACGTTAGTTGAAGTTAAAATAGACATAATGGAATCCTTTATTGTGCTGGTTGATGACAACTAAACACTCGTCTAGTTGATTATACAATAGGTATTACAAGCAGCGTGCCAACTTTAAAAAACAACAGTAACCTGCTAATTAATTGACTAAATTAATTAATTATCGTTAATATAAATGAACTAAAATATAGAACAAAAAACCAACAGGTAGTAAAAATCACCATCTAGTTAGTGAAAATGACCAGCGATTTTTATGCAGTATTATAGCAAGGCTAAAAAGTAGCAATAAATAGCGAAATATCACCGCCAACTGAGAGGCTGTAGCAGAGATTAGTGGTTAACTTGGTGACTGGGTTAGTGGTTGAAGTGTGAAAATGTCGGTGACTGTATTAGTGACTGTCTAGCTTATGGTATTAGACACTGTTGTTTAGCAGGCTTTATGGTTCCGCTAGCGATTCTAGCGAGAGACAAAACCAAAAAACGCCTAATAATAGGCGCTTTTTATATGCTAACAGCTGTTTTCAACATGTCTGTCTGGCCGTTTATTTCACGTCTTATTCACGACATAAGCTCGCGACATAATCTGGTGACATAACCTCTATATAACGAGAATTATATCAAAGTAGATTCGTCACTGGCGAGTGCTTTTGCATCGACAAATTCAGCGGCGTTAAGCACAACCCCAATATCAGCATTGGGCTTATGAGCATTCTCACTCAAATGCCGACGCCAGCCACGCGAACCTGGTAAGCCCTGAAATAAACCAATCATATGACGGGTAATATGATTTAAACGACCGCCTTGGGCTAAATGCGCTTCAATATAAGGTAACATTTGTTCTATCACTTGTTGGCGAGTAATCACCACTTTATCGATTGCGCACAACTGTTGATCTACTTGCGCCAACATATACGGGTTTTGATAAGCTTCACGCCCCACCATCACCCCGTCAAGCTGGGCTAAATGTAGCTTTGCTTCGTCTAACGTTTTAATGCCACCGTTAATGCTGATGTTCAACTGTGGATAATCGCGCTTTAATTGATACACCCGATCATAATCTAACGGCGGGATCTCACGATTCTCTTTCGGGCTTAAGCCTTGCAACCAGGCTTTACGCGCATGAATAGTAAAAGCACCACAACCTTTGGCACTGACGATATCAATAAAGTCGGTTAAAAATTGATAACTGTCTTGCTCATCAATCCCAATACGGGTTTTGACTGTAATCGGAATATCACTGACTTGTTTCATCGCATCAACGCATTGTGCAACTAACTCAGGCTCGGCCATTAAACACGCACCAAAGCGGCCATTTTGTACTCTATCAGACGGACAACCCACATTCAGGTTCACCTCATCATAACCACGCTCAGCAGCCAATTTGGCACACGCCGCTAAATCAACCGCGTTAGAGCCACCCAACTGTAACGCCAGTGGATGTTCTGCAGTGTTATAGGCCAAATAGTCGCCCTTACCTTGCAATATCGCACCCGTGGTGATCATCTCGGTATACAACAAGGCTTTGCTCGACATTAAACGAGCAAAGTAACGATAGTGGCGATCGGTCCAATCCAGCATCGGCGCAATGGAAAAGGTGCGATCGAGAGTATCCGTTGGTGTCACTAGCTTTGGCGTTGTATTCACTGAATTCTTTATACTCATAATCTGGGTTAATTGTGCACATGTCTAAAGGTTTTTAGCGCAAGGGGAACCAGCAGGAAACCATAAAATATTGGATTTTGGTAAGCGGGAAACCCATGCATGACGCCTTGCTGCATCAAACGAAAGATTATACACGGGACAAAGATTCTTTACCAAACGATCAACAAACAACTCTTGAGGGATTGATCCAATAAGCATGCACTCAGGTTCAGACAAGGTGGCTGGATAGGGACTAGAACGTGTCAGATATACTGACTTATTTGGTATTAGCTATGTTTGATTCATAACGCTGCGTCATGGTAACTAATTGCCTGCCGCATGCTCTTGTGCAGATGATTAAGCGAGACGCCACGAGCACGTCCATGTGGGCTTAACCAAAACGTCCCTATTTTGGAGACTCGCTGACTCATCTACACCGGTAATTTAGCTATCTTCGATTTAATTTCATATTTGTCTGCAAATGAGTGCCACATAGAAAGGAGCAAAACTAAGATCTGACTTACTTTGGTCGGATAGGCTGCACCCGTTGCCAAGTGCCGCTCTCCTAAGAACAGTTCACTGCATACGGCTCAAGCCTCCACTAAGGCGCACTATGTTAGTGCGTAACCACAAGGGTTACCTTCGCAATACTCACTTGTAGATTTGATACTTTTTTCTTAATGATTCTCCAATCGATGGATTGTCATTGAGCAAAGCAAGGAGAGGCACTAACTTCATTTGAAGTCATCGCTTGCGTTTCTCCATTAACAAAGTTCTTCTAGTTTTCTTGCAACGGGAGACCAGCTACTCAAAGTGGTGAACAGCGCTTCATACGACTTCACGTCGCACGGGTACAAATGAGTTAGTCATGAAAATCTAGCTAGATGGCGCATGTGATGGTTTAGCTAATATCAATGCTATGGTCGTTATAAAACATGGAATAGAATCGAGTTAACACTAAACAACATCCCACAGAAATAAATTAATTCATCCAGCTGAAAATTAGACTATTAACACTAAACACTTGCCTAAACATTGTTTTTGCTAGTAATGTCTCTTTCCATTTCATTTTTGTGTTTTAAGCTAGAAGCAGTATTCCACTTTACTGATATAGTCAGTATTTATCATAATCAGCACCTTTGATGGTTTATGATGATGGGCCCGTGTAACGTGAGCCCTCTTTATCTCCTTAACTATCTCCTTATCACCACTCTTTATATGTAGAAGGATCTCTTAGCCTATGAACGTTGAATTCATCAACCCATTTCTTGTGTCTTTAATCAATGTTATCTCTACCATGGCAACAATGGATTTAAAACCTGGTAAACCTCAATTAAAAAACCATGATATAGCTAAAGGTGATGTATCTGGCTTGATTGGTATGGTGGGCCCTAAAACTCGCGGTTCGCTTTCAATTACTTTCGAAAAAACATTAATCCTTGAAATTATGAATAAAATGTTAGCTGAAAACCCTGGGGTTATTAATGATGAAGTGACTGATTTAGTCGGTGAGCTCACTAACATGGTCACTGGTGGCGCTAAAAACTTACTCAGCGAAAAAGGCTATGAGTTTGATATGGCAACACCCGCCGTAGTCTCTGGTGAAAACCATACGATTTCCCACAAAGCACGTGGTAAAAAAATATTAATGCCGTTTACCCACGAATATGGCAGCGCCTTTATTGAAATTTGTTTTGAGGATGTCCAATCGGTGTAATCAATGTCGCAGATAGATTGAAATGACCCGGCCAGATTGCCGACTCTGATACCATCAAGAATACTCTCGAAAATACTCTCAATAATGCTGTCAAACAGCCATAAACTAAAATGCCCAAGCCGCGACTGCGTATTGGGCATAACACCAGAGCATGGTATGACTAATCAAGCAGCTCAACCAAGACTCGTGGGGTTAATTTAGTGACCAACTCGTAAGCAATAGTGCCAATATATTCGGCAACCTCTTCTACCGCCAACGCCTTACCCCACAGTTGTACATTATCACCCACGTTATCTTGCGCATCAGCACCTAAGTCAACGGTTAACATATCCATCGACACTCGGCCCACTATTGGCACTCGGCGTCCGTTAATCCATACTGGCGTGCCTTCTGGTGCATTGCGTGGATAACCATCACCATAACCTATTGCTACCACACCTAGACGGGTATCTTTTTTTGCGGTCCAAAATGCACCGTAACCGACACTGTCACCCGCTTTGTGCTCGCGCACGGCGATGAGATTAGACACCAGCTCCATGGCAGGCACAAGTTTATGGTTACTCCCTTTATCACCAGCCAGCGGAGATACACCATAAAGCGCAATACCGGGTCTTATCCAATCGGCTTGGCTCGACGGCCAAAACAAAGTACCGGCTGAGTTTGCTAAAGTGCAATCGCCTTCAAGCGACTTTATCTTGCGTTCAAAAGCATCTATTTGCAACTGGGTTAATTGATTATCAGGCTCATCAGCACAAGCAAAATGAGTCATAAAATGAATCGGTTTCGCCACTTGAGGGCACGCTTGTAAACGTTGATAAACATCATCAAACTGCGCCAAGCTAAAGCCAAGACGATGCATACCCGTATCGATTTTTATCCATACAGTAACAGGTTGATCTAAACTGACAGTTTCCAGCA
Organism: Shewanella psychromarinicola; assembly: GCF_003855155.1. Classification (NCBI taxonomy): domain Bacteria; kingdom Pseudomonadati; phylum Pseudomonadota; class Gammaproteobacteria; order Alteromonadales; family Shewanellaceae; genus Shewanella; species Shewanella psychromarinicola. The sequence continues at coordinate 1,877,199 of NZ_CP034073.1, read as the reverse complement.
TTTGCAATTGCGATTCATGGTGCACCACAGTGTCGATATTATGAGTCACCAATATTGGTAAGTCTGACTGACGAAAAAAACCTTCTAATAATAGAAGCTTACCTTTTACGCCGCCGTCTCTGAGCTGCAGCGCTTCTTCAAGCCTTGCTAAACCAAACCCATCTGCGCCGCCATTATACTTGCCGACACTTTCAGCCACATTTAATAAGCCATGACCATAGCCATTGGCTTTAACCACAGCCATCACTTTGCTATTTGGCGCAATAAGACGCAGTTGCGCTAGGTTACTTTGTAAAGCACAACGACTAATTTCTGCACGGGGAAAAGGTTTCAATAGATAGCCCTAATTAAACAATAAATAACACGCCACGTTTTACTGCCTGTTAGGTGATTTGATGCATCAAATGCAACCACACTAACAGCGATATGTTGCTATCATAAACAACGGAAAAATATAACTAAATATAACATAATCAATGATTAATCTTGGTCGAACTGTGGACCAGAATAATTATCAAAACGAGAAAAATGACCTTGGAATACTAGACGAATACGCCCAATGGGTCCGTTACGCTGTTTACCAATAATGATCTCAGCAGTGCCTTTATCTTCAGAGTTATCGTTATACACTTCGTCGCGATAAATGAACATAATCAAATCGGCATCCTGCTCAATCGCACCCGATTCACGCAAGTCAGAGTTAATTGGACGTTTGTCAGCACGCTGCTCTAGTGAGCGGTTGAGCTGCGACAACGCGATAACCGGAATTTCCAGTTCCTTAGCTAACGCTTTTAACGAGCGAGAAATTTCCGAAATTTCCAAAGTACGGTTATCTTTTAACGACGGTACCTGCATTAGTTGTAGGTAATCGATCATGATCATAGACAAACCACCGTGCTCTCGAGCAATACGCCTGGCACGACTGCGTACGTCTGTTGGGGTGAGTCCTGAGCCGTCATCGATAAACATTTTACCTTGTTCAAGCATAATGCCCATGGTCGATGACACGCGCGCCCAATCTTCATCGTCTAGTTGGCCAGTACGAATTTTGGTTTGATCAACTCGGCCCAGCGACGCCAACATACGCATCATGATCTGCTCAGATGGCATCTCCAGACTGAAAATGAGCACCGGCTTATCTTCATTCATAGCGGCTTGTTCACACAAGTTCATCGCAAAGGTCGTTTTACCCATGGAAGGACGTGCGGCAACAATAATTAAATCGCCAGCCTGAAAACCTGCAGTCATTTTATCTAAATCATTAAAACCGCTTGAAACACCAGTAACACCATTATGAGGATTATTGTAAAGCTGCTCAATCCTGTCGACGGTTTTTTCAAGAATGCTTTTAATGTTTTCTGGGCCTTCATTGGCATTAGTACGCATTTCAGCAATTTTAAACACTTTGCTTTCAGCCAAATCTAATAATGCACTTGAATCACGGCCTTCTGGGTTATAACCCGCATCAGCAATTTCGTGAGCAACAGCGATCATGTCACGAACAACAGCACGTTCACGAACAATATCAGCGTAAGATAAAATGTTACCTGCACTGGGGGTGTTTTTGGCAATTTCACCAAGATAAGCAAAGCCGCCGGCATCGTCTAATTGGTCTTCAATTTCTAACTGCTCGGATACGGTAATCAAATCTAGAGGTTGGCTAGACTCCATTAAACGTTGCATAGCCATGAAAATCATTCGATGAGAACGAGAATAAAAATCTTCGGCCACAACCGCTTCAGAAACACGATCCCACGCTTCAGCGTCTAGCATCAATCCACCTAAAACGGATTGTTCTGCTTCAATAGAGTGAGGAGGCAATTTTAATGCATTAACTTCTACATCTCTCTGCCTGTTTCTGGCTTTAAAAGCACCTTGCTGTGACATTAACACTCCCAATTTACAACGACTTTACAAAATATGGTATAACACCGTGATCAAGCTTAATTTGCCATCATTACGAATTAAAATAACGGCTCCGTCAAACGGAAATAAAATAATAATTTAAGGAAAATACATGCGTATCGCACTTGTTGCAGCACTTTTGCTGACATCTGGCTTTGCCTGTGCCGACGAAGGCCAATGGCAACCGTATCAAATGCCATCCATAGCCGACAAACTCCAACAACGCGGTATTGCTATTCCCGCATCACAACTGGCCGATTTGGGACAATACCCAATGAATGCTGTCGTCAGTCTGGGGTATTGTACCGCCAGTTTTGTATCCCCCCAAGGCCTAGTTGTCACAAACCATCATTGTGCTTATCGCGGCATACAATATAACAGTAAAAAAGAACATAATTACCTCGAAGATGGCTTTTTAGCAAACACTCAAGCAGAGGAACCTTCAGCAGGGCCAAACGAACGCTTATACATTACCGAGAAAGTCACCAACGTGACCAGCCAAGTGATGGCTAACTTAAGTACTGAACCTTTGGCACGCTTTAAAGGCATTCAAACCAACAGCAAAGCATTAATCAAAAGCTGCGAAGCAGATGACAACTATCGCTGTTCGGTTAACAGTTTTCACCATGGTTTAGAATATTATCTGACTAAACAGTTAATCATTCGTGATGTACGCTTAGTGTATGCCCCCCCTGAAAGTATTGGCGGATTTGGTGGTGATATTGATAACTACGAATATCCCCGTCATTCAGGTGATTTTACATTTTTACGAGCTTATGTCGGTAAAAACGGTAAACCGGCCTCTTATTCAGAAGATAACATTCCTTATAGCCCTAAAAGCTACCTTAAAATTAATGCTGACGGTGTTAAAGCCGGTGACGGTATCTTTGTTGCCGGTTATCCAGGCGCGACCAGCCGATACAACTTAACCAGCGAGCTGCAATTTGCCAGTGATTGGATATATCCAACGTATGCAAAACGCTACCAATTACAAATTGACACCATTACCTTGATGGGAGATATCGATAAAGATATTGCGCTTAAATATGCTGGCGCTATGGCCTCAATGGCTAATCGAATGAAAAAACTTAATGGCTTGTTAGATGGCTTTAACGCTACCGATATTGTCGGCATTAAGCAGCAACGCGAGAATGACTTTTTAGCTTGGCTTAAAAAAGACCCTAATGCTAACCAAAATCTAATCAGCGATCTTGAAGCGCTACTTGCCGAAAAACATCAGCAAATGCAAACCAATTATTTCTTTAAAAATGCCCAATCAAGCGAAATGCTTCAGGTAGCGAGTAAACTTTACCGTTTGGCTAAAGAAAGAAAGAAACCCAATGACCAACGTGAATCTGGGTTTCAGCTTCGTGATATGAAAATGTTTAAAGCAGCACTCAAACGCATCGATAGCAGCTTTGACCCAGTGGTCGATAAAATTTTATGGCTACAAGACTTACAAGCTTATGTTCGCCAACCGTTAAAAAACCAAGTGTTTGATAATGCCTTAAGCATCTCAGACAGTTTTGAACCGCTAGAAACAAAAGTTGAAAGTTTATACGCACTAACTGAGCTAACTAATCAAACTAAACGCCTTGCATGGATGGCTAAAACGGCTGCAGATTTTGAAATTAGCGCAGACCCGTTTATTCGTTTAGCGGTCGCCATTCATGAAACCAACATGACATTAGAGATAAGTGAAAAGTTGCTTGAAGGTAAGCTGTCGTTCGTTCACCCTGAATACATGAAGGCGATTATTGACTATTACAAATCAAATAACTGGCCAGTATATCCCGATGCTAATCGCACCTTACGCATTACTTATGGCATGGTTGATGGTTACCAATCCAAAGATGCGTTATACAAGCAACCATTTACTCGCTTAGCCGGCATCCTTGCTAAAAACACCGGAGAAGAACCTTACTATGTCCCGGCCAAGCTATTAGCAGCCATTAAAGCTGATGACTTGGGCAAGCATCGCGTCACATCGGTATATCGACAGCAAAGTAGTTGTCAGTTTATGTCTTGTTTAGACAAGCCAGCTGATTTTAACTCAGTACCAGTTAACTTTTTATCAAGCGCTGACACTACAGGCGGTAATTCCGGATCACCGGTATTTAATGGTAAAGGCGAATTAGTCGGTCTTAACTTTGACTCAACTTATGAAGCCATTACTAAAGATTGGTTCTTTAACCCAACGATTACCCGTGCAGTGCATGTCGATATTCGCTACATTTTGTGGATGATGGATAAGGTCGATCACGCTGACAATTTGATAAAAGAGTTAACATTAGTGACCAAGGCTGAAGGAGAAGCAAAGGTAGCAACTGCCATAGCGACAACTGAAATATTGCCAGAAATTACATCTGAAACGTCTACTAAAGCGACGACAGAAACAACAACGGTAGTAGCACCCGAAGTGGCAACTGAGGTGGCAACTGAGGTGGCAGTCAAAGCGGTAACTGAAGTAGCGCCCGATGTTGCAATTGAAGTAGCAACTGAAGTAGCGACTGAAGTTCCTACCAAAGCGACGGCTGAAGCAGTAACGGTACTAGCACCCAAAGTGGCAACTGAGGCGCCAGTCAAAGCGGTAACGGAAGTAGCGCCCGATGTTGCAATTGAAGTAGCGACTGAAGTTCCTACCATAGCGACGGCTGAAGCAGTAACGGTAGTCGCACCCAAAGTGGCAACTGAGGCACAAGCAGATACGGTAATTGAAGTAGCGCCTGAAGCCGTACCCGAAGTTACAACGACAGCACCTACCAAAGCAGTGGTTTTAGTCGCACCTGAAGCAGCGCCCGAAGTTGTAACTAAAGCTGTAACTAAAACACCTGCCAAAGCAGCGGTTGTAGTCGCACCTGAAGCTGTGCCCGAAGTTGTAACTAAAGCTGTAACTAAAACACTTGCCAAAGCAGCGGTTGTAGTAGCCCCTGAAGCAACAGCTGGAAAAGAACCAAACTAACCCTAGTAAACAATATACCAGTGACCATCAAATAGATGTTCACTGGTATATTCTCTGACATTGAACGATCCCAAACAGCTGGCCGTGCGGCCTAAAGAGTTATGGTTAGCAAGGCTAGGGATTAAATCGCAGACATAAAAAAACACCGCCCTAGGGCGGTGTTTTTTATGGAGCTAAAGGTAATTAAGCTTCTGCAACTACAGAAATTTTAACTACGGCTTTAACTTCAGCGTGTACTTGAACTTCAATTTCGAAGAAACCAGTAGTGCGTAAAGCACCTAAAGGTAAACGAACTTCAGATTTAGCAAGAATTACGCCAGCTGCAGTAACTGCATCAGCGATATCACGGTTGCCAATTGAGCCGAACAATTTACCTTCATCACCCGCTTTAGAAGTAATAACTACACCTTCTAAAACAGTTAATTTATCAGCACGAGCTGTCGCTGTTGCTAATTCAGTAGCTAATTTAGCTTCTAATTCAGCACGACGAGCTTCAAATACTTCAATGTTTGCTGCATTTGCTACAACTGCTTTACCGTAAGGTAAAAGGTAGTTACGAGCATAACCAGCTTTAACAGAAACTTGGTTGCCTAAGCTACCTAAGTTTGCAACTTTATCTAGCAGAATAACGTTCATTATCAAGTCCTCTATATTCGATTAGGAATTAATACTGCAATATTACTGATGTAAATCAGTATATGGCAGTAGAGAAAGATAACGAGCACGCTTGATAGCGCGAGCTAGTTGACGTTGATATCTAGCACTAGTACCAGTGATACGGCTAGGAACAATCTTACCGCTTTCAGTGATATAGTTCTTTAAAGTAACGATATCTTTGTAATCAATCTGTACAACACCTTCAGCGGTGAAGCGGCAGAACTTGCGACGACGGAAATAACGTGCCATTTTGACAGTCTCCTAAGTTTTCAATTCGACATTTTCAGCATGCAAGACTAAACGGTTTTGGCCATTTCGCCCTTGTTGTAGTGAAAGAAACCCTTCAACATCAACTTGCACACCTGCTTGTAATTTATTTGCAACGCTATTAAAGCGCGGGCCACTTAATACCACTTGGATCAAACAGTAGACGTTTCTCAACATTTCTACTTCTTGTCGCTGTGATTTATGCTCTACCGTTATGACCACATGGGCAATACCGCTAGGGCTATCAAATCGCCTTGAACGAGTTATCGTTCCTGACAACGTTAAGTGGTTATTCACAAAAAATTATTCAGCCTTTTCTTCAGCGCTTTCTTCTACCTTACGGTCATCAGCAGGTGAACGACGTGTCTCACGTTCGTCTTTTGCTTTTGCCATAGGAGAATCTTCAGTAACGGCAACTTTAGTGCGCATTACCATGTTACGCAGAACAGCGTCGTTGAAACGGAAAGCTGTTTCTAGTGCTTCAATAGACTCTGCAGATGCTTCTACGTTCATAAGAACATAGTGAGCTTTATGTAGGTCTTGAATTGGGTAAGCCAATTGACGGCGACCCCAATCTTCTAAACGGTGGACTGTACCATTAGCAGCGGTGATAATACCGGTGCAACGCTCAATCATACCTGGGACTTGTTCACTTTGATCTGGGTGAACCATAAATACGATTTCATAATGACGCATCTATTGCTCCTTACGGTTAGGTAGCCTCGTTTTTGGCTCAGTCAGACCAAGTTAGAGGCAAGGAACGAATTAAAGTGACTGATTTGAGCGCGCGATGATACATAAAGTGCGCCGTAAACTCAAGCACTAACTCACTCTTTTCAGCAATCTTGATTACAGGTATGATGTCGACAGTCGAAAATATCGCGTTTACGCCGTTAAGAATAAAACACTCTAATGATGTCTATAAAAAAAATAGTAACCACATGCTGCTTCTTTCTATTGTCTGCACCAGCATGGGCATTGGTTCCACCAGATTACCAAGAGCCACCCAGTAATTTTAATGCTGAGATTGAAGCAGGACTTCAGTTAAATAGTGGCAATAATGAAACTAAAAACTTCAACGGCCGCACTTATTTAACTTATGACTCGCCGAGTACCAAACAGGAAGCGACGATAAAAGCATATTATGCTGCTGATGGAACCGAGTCGACCGCTGAGCGATATCAGCTGTTTTTACAGTCAAACTATAAGTTGGAACGAGGTTATGTGTTTGGTCGTGGTGAATTTACCTGGGACCAATTTGGCTCATACACACAAATTTCAACAATTTCAGCAGGTTACGGTTTTGACTTAATTAAAAACTATAAAACCAAATTAAGCCTTGAAGTCGGTCCGGGTTATCGTTATGACTTAGCCAAAGAAAGTACCTTAGTGCCTGACCCAGAAGCAAACCGCGATATTATTCTGCGTTCTGCGGCTAAGTACACGGTTAAATTACAAGAGTACACTAGCTTTAATGCCGATGTGACCGCTGAAACAGGTCAAGACAACAATACATTAACTCTTGATATGAGTTATAAAAATACTTTTATTCAGGATTGGGCATTTAAAATAGGCATGAACATCAAGTACACCGAGGTGGTTCCTGATGAAAGTAGAAATACCGATACCATTACCACATTCAACTTGTTGTACACGTTTCAATAGCTATTGCTCTTCATTGAAGCGAAGCTATACACTCAATAAATAAGGCCTCATGGCCTTTTTGAACCACTAAATAAGGCCATGAAGCCTTTTTGAACCAATAAAGGCCCAGTTATGGACAGCCCGCTTCGCAGTTTTGCATCATTATATAGCACCACCTTTTTAATGGTGCTGGCGGCAGGTTTACTAACCACTTACTTAGGCTTAAGCCTGACTAACATGCAAGTTCCACAAATATGGATTGGTGGCATGATGTCAGCCTACTATATTGGGCTTGTCTGCGGCTCTAAAGTGGGTCATAAACTCATTGCTCAAGTTGGCCATATTCGTGCTTTTGTTGCTTGTGCGGGGATCGTTACCGCCTCTGCACTGGGTCATGCCTTAATAGACAACTTAACTGTCTGGTTAGTGCTACGTTTTGCTGTCGGTATGGGAATGATGTGCCAATACATGGTGTTAGAAAGCTGGTTGAACGAACAAGCTGAAACCAATCAACGCGGCACTGTTTTTGCGAGTTACATGATTGTATCTTACTTAGCATTAATGGCTGGCCAGGGAGCCATTAGCTTATATCCTGATCTAGGGTTAGAACCGCTACTATTAATAGCCATATGCTTCGCATTATGTATTGTGCCAATTTCAATCACCCGCAGAATTCATCCTGAACCGTTAACGCCAGCACCGTTACAAATGGGTCGTTATTGGAAACTCGCTCCTCAAGCCCTAACAACGATAGCATTAGGTAGCATGATAGTGGGGTGTTTTTATGGTTTGGCGCCATCTTACGCCACAGCCAAAGGCATTGATCCTGAACACGTTGCGATCTACATGTCTTGTACCATTTTTGCAGGATTGTTAGCTCAATGGCCCATGGGTAAATTATCCGATAAGATCTCTCGTAGCTTATTAATTCGAATTAACTGCACTTTATTGGGTGTTATTGTATTAATTATTACTGTCGTCCCATTCCACTCAGTATATTCATTAATATTAACCAGCCTATTTGGTATTTTAGCTTTTACCTTGTATCCATTAGCAACCGCATTAGCTAACTCGCGCGTAGAGCAACACGAGCGAGTAGGACTGTCAGCCACAATATTAGTCACGTTCGGTATAGGAGCAAGTATTGGCCCCTTAGTTGCCTCTGGCTTAATGCAAGCGTTAGGCGACCAAATGCTCTATGGATTTATGGCCATCTGTTCGTTTACTTTACTCGTAAGACTACTATGGATTAATGTCCGTCAAAAAGCTGAGCACACGACTACCGAAGATTATATAATGGCAGCGGGTGACATGGTAGGCTCGCCGCTAGCAGCCTCGTTAGATCCACGCGTGGATATTGAAATGGTCAACGAGCAAATGATCAATCCTGCTGAGGGTGCATTTGATATCATGCCAGAATCAACCGATGATGAGTTTGATGATACCGATGAGCCAGCAGAATATAATACCGCTTATGCTAGCATTGTGAGCGCTGATAATTTGATCCCAGAAGAATTGGATGACGAGGATGTCGACAACGAAATCGGTAGACGCTAATTTTCTTTACTTTGATATGTGATGAATAAAGTATTGAACAATAAAAAACGGCGATAAATATCGCCGTTTTTTGATCGCGCTTTATAGCAAACAAGCTACTGGTTGGTCATTAACTTAAACGCTGCCTGACCGCTTCAAATAAACAAACCCCTGAAGCAACAGACACGTTGAGACTCGACACGCTTCCAGCCATCGGAATTGAAACCAATGAATCACAGCCTTCGCGAGATAACCGGCGCAAACCTTTATCTTCAGCACCCATAGCAACCGCTAGCGGCCCTTTAAGGTCAGCTTGATATACATTACTCTCAGCTTCACCTGCCGCGCCGACTATCCAAACACCTTTATCTTGCAAGTGACGCATGGTACGAGCAAGGTTAGTCACTTGAAATAACGGTATGATTTCGGCTGCGCCACAAGCGACTTTGCTTACTGTTGAGGTTAATCCGACTGAATTATCTTTCGGCACGATAACCCCATGCACACCCGCAGCATCTGCATTACGTAGACACGCACCAAGGTTATGCGGATCAGTAACGCCGTCTAAAATTAATAAAAAAGGCACTTCTGTTTTATCAAGCAATGCATCTAAATCACTTTCAGTTAGAGGCTTAAGCGCTTTTACTCGCGCAACAATACCTTGGTGATGTGAACTACCGGCTTTGTCATCTAATACTTTACGTGCAGCACGCTGAAGTGTGGTACCAAACGTGGACGCTATATTAATCAACGGTGTTAAGCGTTCGTCATCACGGCCTTGTAATAGCCAAAGCTCAATGACGCGTTCAGGGCTATTATTTAACAATGCTTCAACGGCATGAATGCCAAAAATGTTATCTTGTTTTTTCATTTAATTACTATCTCTTGCTGCGCTTGGCAGGGTTTTTCTTAACACTAGAATTGGGTTTTGTGGCATCAGCTTTTTGTTCCACAGCGGAAGAGTTGTTAGCAACCGCAGGTTTGGCTGCTGGCGATGAAGCTTTTCCACTTGAACGACGCTTGCTGGGTTTAGGCTTATCCGATTTAGGCTTATCCGACTTAGGTTTATCAGATTTAGGCTTATCCGATTTAGGCTTATCCGACTTAGGTTTATCAGATTTACCTGTCGATTTACCCCGTGCCGATTTAGCCCCTTCTGCATTCACTCGTTCACGAGCGGTTGAAGGTTTGCTGCCTTTGCGTGCAGGTTTACCCGCGCCTTTACTGTTGTCACCCACCATCAACAAGTCAATTTGACGATCATCAAGATTAACCGCGGCAACTTTAACGGTCACTTCATCACCCACTTGGTATACTTGGCGAGTATTTTCACCAATTAATCGTTGGCGCATAGGATCAAATTTATAGTAGTCACTGGCCAGGCTTGAAATATGCACCAGCCCATCAATAAATAATTCGTTAAGTCTGACAAACAATCCAAAACTAGTGACTGAGGCAATAACTGCATCGAAGGTATCGCCGACATGATCTTGCATATATTCACATTTCAGCCAATCACTGACATCGCGAGTTGCTTCATCAGCGCGACGCTCAGTGGTAGAGCATTCTTCACCTAATAAATCTAATTCTTCAAGTTGGTAGAGATAACCCCCATCCCGCGTCCACTTATCGTTAACATCGCCCTGCTCTTTTGCGAGCAAATATTTGATCACTCGATGCAAAACCAAATCAGGGTAACGGCGAATTGGCGAGGTAAAATGCGAATACGCTTCTAATGCCAAACCAAAGTGACCTTCGTTATCTGGGCTATAGACTGCTTGACGCATAGAGCGCAATAACATCACTTGAATTAGCTCAAAGTCAGGGCGATCGGCTATTTTCAGCATGATATTTTGATAGTCTGTCGGTGTCGGCTCGAGTCCACCATCCATACTTAAGCCGCGTTCAGCAAGAAACTCTTTAAAATTAGCCAGTTTTTGCGCCGATGGAGCTTCATGAACACGGTATAGCACTTCGCCTTTGTGTTTTTTAACAAACTTAGCTGAAGCCACGTTGGCTAAAATCATACATTCTTCGATGATCTTATGCGCTTGGTTACGACCTCTTGGGACGATTTTGTCAATTTTACGCTGCTCATTAAAGATAAACTGCGTTTCTAGGGTTTCAAATGCAATTGCCCCACGCTCTGCACGACGCTTATCTAAGGTGAGATATAATGACTGCAAACACAATAAATGTGGGAATAACGCTTCGTGCTCAGGCGCAATAGCGCCACCTTCAAGCATCGCGGCCACTTGAGTGTAAGTAAAACGAGCATGAGAGTGCATTACTGCAGAATAAAACTTGGTTCCCGATAATTTGCCGGCAGCAGAAATGGTCATCTCGGCCACCATGCACAAACGATCGACCTGGGGCTTTAATGAACACAAGCCGTTAGAGATTTTCTCAGGCAACATTGGAATAACTTGCGACGGAAAATATACTGAGTTACCTCGTGAGTGAGCCTCAGTATCTAATGCAGAATCAGTACGTACATAATGGCTCACATCAGCAATCGCAACCCATAAACGCCAGCCACCACTTGGTTTTGCTTCAGCGTATACCGCATCGTCAAAATCACGGGCATCTTCGCCATCAATGGTGACCAACGGTAAATGACGTAAATCAACGCGACCTAACTTATCGTCTTCGGTGACTTCGTCGGGAATACGTTTAAGTTTTTTCTCAATAATCTCAGACCAAGTATGGGGTAAATCATAATTACGTAACGCAATTTCGATTTCCATACCCGGTGCCATTGTCTTACCCAAGACTTCAGTCACTTTTGCTGCTGCTTTAACAAAACGACCTGGACGACGAGTTAATTCAACAACAACCACATCACCGGCGCGAGCGCCAAACGTATCTTCGCTGGCGATTAATATTTCTTGGGTAATACGTCGGTCATCTGCAATCACAAAGCCCATACCGCTGTCGACGTGATAACGTCCAACTAACGCTGCGGTTCGCTCATGTACTAGTCGGACAATACGTGCTTCACGGCGACCACGACGATCGGTACCCGCTTTTTGAGCGAGCACTTTATCACCATGGAAATACATCAGCATATCGCGATTATTAATAAATAAGTCATCACCGCCTTCATCTGGCTTAAAAAAGCCAAATCCATCGCGATGGCCTAAAACCGTACCAGACAATAAATCCATCCGTTCAGGTAAGCCATAGCTTTGCCCGCGGGTAAAGACTAATTGCCCATCACGTTCCATTGCGCGTAAACGGCGACGAAGCGCTTCTAATGGCACTTCTTCAGTAATGGTTAATGCTTCGGCAATTTTATCGCGGGTAACAGGAGACTTTTGTGCACGCAAGTATTCTAAAATATACTCACGGCTAGGAATAGGATTGTCGTACTTGTCTTGTTCTCTCTCAAAATGAGGATCGTTGATCATTCAATTTCCAAATAATTCGCTCCATATCGTGGAGCCTTTAACGTGTGTACAGCTGTGGCTGCTGTGCTCTGGCCACAATACTGGCAGGCATTTTTGCAGCTAGCATCTGCAATAAGGACGAGGCCTTTTTCTGTTGGGCGTCGTCGTCAAATATACTGTTATATAACCAATGATAGCCTAGTTCATAATCGGCAGGACTTCCGTAGCCTTGTCCAAATAAACGAACCAATATCATTTTTGCGGTTAAATCCCCATTCGCTGCGGCAGGCAACACATATTGCACGGCACGATTAGGATCTTTAACCACTAGTTTACCGCGATAATAATAATCTGCCAATTTTACCATCGCTTCGGGGCTACCTTGCTCTGCAGCGGTTTGCAGTAGTGCCATACCGCGAGAGGGATGTGCCTTTACGCACACACCGTTATTGAGCATTTCACCCCATAAAAACTGGTACATGGGTTGCTGCAACACTTCTGCACGGGCTTCAATGTCTTGCACTAACTGACAGTCGTCAGCTTTTACGCGTTGCAAATATTGATTTGAACGAATGAGCGAAATCAATTGTTGATCGCTATAGATATCGACGGCTTCGGTGACCGCAAAAACATTGATGGACACAACACTCAACAACAATAAAGAGATACGCAACATAAGGATTCTCGATGACACTATCATGACTAACCCATCGGCAGTATAGCGTATTTCTTGAGTAGAAACTGCTACGACAGTTAATCGCACTCATTAAAAAGGCCGCTTATCGCGGCCTTTTTAGTTTACTTGAACGGACTCACCAAAATCATGGTTTCATTTCTATCCGGACCGGTAGAGATAATATCAATGGGCGTTTCTAATAACACTTCGAGACGCTTGATATAATTAATTGCCGCGGCAGGTAATTGCTCGATGGTTGTGGCACCGAAAGTGTTTTCACTCCAACCAGGCATAGTTTCATAAATTGGGGTAACTAGATCATAACCTTCAGCAGCTAAAGGGGTCACCTTTGAAACTGTTCCATCAGCATATTGATAGCCAACACAAATCTTAACTTCTTTTAGACCGTCTAAAACGTCTAATTTAGTTAAGCAAAAACCGCTAAGACTGTTGATTTGAACGGCACGGCGCATGGCCACAGCATCTAACCAACCAGGGCGACGTTTGCGACCCGTTGTAGCACCAAACTCTTGGCCTTTCTCACCAATATAATCACCAATTTCATTGGTTAATTCCGTTGGGAATGGACCCGCACCGACACGCGTCGTGTACGCTTTCATGATGCCTAACACATAGTCTAGATGACGAGGACCAAAACCTGAACCCGTCGCAACACCACCCGCAGTTGTGTTTGATGAGGTCACAAATGGATAAGTACCGTGGTCGATATCCAATAATGTTCCTTGAGCGCCTTCAAATAGAATGGGCTCACCCGCTTTACGGGCAACATCTAACATTTCACTGACATCAGTACACATGCTTTTGAGATAATCAGCAATTGCCAATGCATCATCTAGTGTTTGCTGATAATCAACGGCTTCAACATGGTAGTACTCAGTTAGCATAAAGTTATGGTATTTCATAACTTCTTGTAACTTAGTCGCAAATAGTTCTGCATTAAACAAATCACCAATGCGCAAACCGCGACGAGAGACTTTGTCTTCATATGCAGGACCAATACCCCGTCCAGTGGTGCCAATGGCTTTATTACCGCGCGCTTTCTCACGGGCAACATCTAATGCACAATGGAATGGAAGGATAAGCGGACATGCTTCAGAAATTAATAAACGTTCCTCTACAGGGACACCACGTTTTTTTAACATGTTGATTTCTGTCATCAACGCATCAGGAGAAACGACCACACCATTACCGATAATGCATTTTACGTTATCACGTAAAATACCTGACGGAATAAGATGAAGAACGGTTTTTTCACCATCAATTACCAAAGTATGACCGGCATTATGGCCGCCTTGGTAACGAACTACATATTTTGCCTGTTCTGTTAAAAGGTCGACAATCTTACCTTTACCTTCGTCACCCCATTGAGTGCCGAGCACGACTACATTCTTACCCATGATTAGCTGCAACGTCTTGTGGTATAAAATAGAATTTTAACAGATTTTAGGGGGTTATAGGCAAGTATTTTATTGAAATGTGATCAATAAAATGACGCCTATAGTCACTAAACAGCCACCTAAGCGTCTGAGAACATTTTGCTTTTGTGTTGAAAGCTCTAATAAATATTTTTGCCACTTGTTAGGGAAAAGTAACGGACCAAGCCCTTCAAGAATTAAAACTAAGCCAAATGCGGTTATTAACAGCTGTATATTCATGTTGTAGTCTCTCTTTAACTGACACCAATCGTGTTCAATATTGGGTCATGCAGCGGGAATTTAAGTTGTTTTAATCAAGACCAAGACTTAAAGGCATAGTGTTGTTCGGCAACTGCTCTGGGTTGATCTACCTTTTGTATCTGACCGCCATGGACAATGGAGGAAATGTCTTATCTTGTATGGAACAAAATAGATCATGCCGTCGTACGTTAAAATGCGTCAACACAGAGTAAAGTAATTTGATTGGCATGACATCTTCGGCCGATGTTTTCGAGCTTATCTGCAGCGATTTTATAGAACATCATTAATATGCACACAAAACACATCTTGCGCGCTAAATTTTAGGCAATAAAAAACCCAGCATAAGCTGGGTTTTTTGAATCCAAAAAACGAATTAACGCTTAGAGAACTGTGGCTTACGACGTGCTTTACGTAGACCAACTTTCTTACGCTCAACTTTACGTGCATCACGGGTAACAAAACCAGCGGTACGTAGAGAAGGACGTAATGTTTCATCTAGTTGCAATAGTGCACGGGTAATACCGTGACGAATTGCACCAGCTTGGCCAGTAGTACCACCGCCCTTAACAGTTACATAGATGTCTAATTTATCAGTCATTTCAACTAACTCTAATGGTTGACGAACAACCATACGAGCCGTTTCACGACCAAAATACACATCCAGTGGAAGTTGGTTAACAACGATATTGCCACTACCTGCTTTAGCGAAAACGCGAGCTGTAGATGTTTTGCGACGGCCAGTGCCGTAGTACTGAGTTGCAGCCATTTTATTACTCCTCCCGTTTAGATATCAAGAAATTGTGGTTGTTGTGCAGCATGGTTATGTTCTGTGCCAGCGTAAACTTTAAGCTTACGGAACATAGCACGGCCCAAAGGACCTTTTGGTAACATACCCTTAACTGCTTTCTCGATGATCATTTCAGGCTTATGAGCTTGAAGCTTCTCAAAGCTGATCTGCTTAATGCCACCAATGAAGCCTGAATGAGAGTAGTAAATCTTACCAGCAGCTTTATTACCAGTTACAGTTACCTTTTCAGCATTGATAACGATGATATAATCACCAGTGTCAACGTGCGGTGTGTATTCTGGCTTATGCTTGCCACGTAAGCGAGTTGCGATTTCAGTTGCGATACGACCTAAAGTTTTGCCTTCAGCGTCAACAACAAACCAGTCACGAGTTACAGTTTCTGGTGTAGCAGTAAAAGTCTTCATTATTACAAAAACCCAAAGTTAATTTTCTGTCTTACATGCTGAATGCGGATTGCAATCAACACAAAATTACCGATTCTTGCCCCTTCGAACATGAATATTGGCTTATAACTTCCGCCCAATTGGCGGATTAACGCGGGCAGGTCGCAGATTATACGCAAAGCCACAGCAAAGATCACCTGCTTTTTGATAATATTTTAAATTAACTGCTCTATACACGTTGAACAAAAAGCGTTCGGCTTTTTTTAAAAAAATAGCGCTGGTAAACTAAGGCAAATGTTCCAACGCGAGATACTCTCTCGATTGCATTTCAATCAACCTTGAACGGCAACGCCTGAATTGAAAACTTAACAGGCCATCAGTATAAATGTGCTCCAATTCCACTTGCGCTGAAATAATCAATTTCACATTTCGCTCATAAAATTCATCGACCATAGCTAAGAAACGCCGGGCGATATCATCACCCGTTTGCTGCGCCCCCATTTGCTCAAGCCCACTCAACAGCACAGTATGATAAAAGCAAGCCATTTCCATGTAGTCACGTTGCGAACGAGGCCCATCACACAAATCACGGAAGTCGATTAACAGCACACCTTGCGACTGTTGACGAATACGAATGGCGCGTCCATCGATTTCTATCGGCGTGGTAAATCTATCTGATTCCGGCGCGAGTTGATCAAAATAATGTAATAGATTGATATCAGCTTGTTCATCGAGTGGATAATGATAAATCTCTGCTTGCTCTAAGGTCCGTAGACGGTAATCAATCCCTGAATCAACATTTAAGACTTCACAATGCTGGTTAATCAATGCAATCGCAGGTAAAAAACGCACCCGCTGTAAGCCATTTTTGTATAATTCATCAGGAATGATGTTCGAGGTAGCGACAAGTGCGACCCCTTCTTTAAACAATGCTTGAAATAAGGTGCCCAACAACATGGCATCAGTGATATCAGACACAAAAAACTCATCGAAGCAGATAATTTGATATTGTGACGCCATCTTTTTAGCAATCGTCAGAAGAGGATCTTGTACCCCTTTGAGTTCGCCTAAGTCATGATGAATTTGATGCATAAAACGATGGAAATGAGCACGTAATTTTCTCTCCGTGGGCAAGGCATCAAAAAAGGTATCCATCAGATAGGTTTTACCCCGGCCAACCCCACCCCATAAATACAAGCCTTTTACTGGGGCAGATGCCGATTTTATCCCCACCGCAGCAAACAACTGATTCAAGCCCGAAACGGGTTTAGCGGCGACAATCAACTCGTCATATACGCGTTGCAATGACTTAACCGCTTGTTCTTGTGCGATATCATGTGAAAAGTCGTCTCGGGTAAGGTCTTGCTGATAATGTTGCCAAGGGGTTAACTGCGACACGATTACGACTCTCTTACATCAAATAATTGCTGCGGATAATAACATTAAACAATAGGTACGAGTAATGGCTTCAAAGGATCAAATTAACCTTTGTTAATAAAAAAGGAACTAACATAATAACAGCCACTCTGATTGATTAACGTAAATTTGCTTATTCTTTACCTATAATTGTGCTGACTTGCTCGCTATTGTAGAACATCATAAAACGAGCTTTAGGCAACACATCAGCAAAATGATTAACGATATTTAACTTTAACATCATGTCATCAAGCCAGATATTTTTCTCATCAAGCTTGAATGTATACAGGAGCTGTCCCTAGATGAAAACCAAATTAAGCTTACTCTCTGCTGCGTTATTAACGGCATCGTTAGTCATGACACCAACGCTGTCGCTAGCGGCCATTCCACAAGCCGTTGACGGTCAAACCCTACCTAGCTTAGCGCCAATGTTAGAACGCACAACGCCAGCAGTTGTGTCGGTAGCGGTAACGGGCACCCAAGTGTCAAAGCAACGTGTACCGGATGTGTTTCGCTATTTCTTTGGCCCCAACGCACCACAAGAACAAGTTCAAGAACGCCCTTTTAGAGGCTTAGGCTCTGGCGTTATTATCGATGCTGATAAAGGCTACATTATTACCAATAATCACGTCATTAACGGTGCAGACGACATTCAAATTGGTTTACATGATGGTCGCGAAGTAACGGCTAAGCTCATTGGTGCAGATAAAGAGTCCGATATTGCTTTACTGCAAATTGAAGCCCAAAACTTAACCGCTATTAAGCAAACTGATTCTGACGAAATCCGCGTTGGTGATTTTGCTGTTGCCATTGGTAACCCATTTGGTCTTGGGCAAACCGTTACATCAGGGATTGTCAGCGCGCTAGGTCGCAGTGGTTTAGGCATAGAAATGCTCGAAAACTTTATCCAAACAGATGCCGCTATAAATAGTGGTAACTCTGGCGGCGCATTGGTTAACCTAAAAGGCGAACTCATCGGGATAAATACCGCAATTGTCGCCCCTAATGGCGGTAATGTCGGTATTGGTTTCGCTATCCCTGCCAATATGGTGAATAACCTTGTTGATCAAATTATTGAACATGGTGAAGTCAGGCGTGGGGTATTAGGTGTATCAGGACGCGATCTTGATAATGAACTCGCCAAAGCTTTTGGTTTAGATACTCTGCATGGCGGTTTTGTTAATGAAGTCATGCCAAAAAGTGCTGCGGATAAAGCAGGGCTAAAAGCGGGTGATATTATAGTCAGCCTCAATGGTCGCAGTATTAAAACCTTCCAAGAATTACGTGCAAAAGTGGCCACTATGGGCGAGGGAGCAGAAGTAGAATTTGGTATTATTCGTGACGGCGATAAAAAAACTATTGAAGCGACATTAGGTAAAGCAGATAAAGTCGAAGCAGAAGCGGGCAATGTGCATCCTATGCTACAAGGTGCCACGTTAGAAGACAGCAAAAAAGGCATCCAGATCACAGAGGTTGCTCAAGGCTCACCGGCGGCAATGAGCGGTTTAGAGAAAGGTGATTTAATTGTGGGGCTAAACCGCAGTAAAGTGACCAGCCTTAAAGCATTAACAGAAATGTTGAAAGATAATCAAAGCTCTGCGGCACTTAAAATATTACGAGACAACCATTTGCTCTACCTTGTATTACGTTAACATATATTACGCTAACATTTATTACACGATGACTGCCTATAAACAGAGTCACACAGCAATAACAACCATTACGTTATAGTCTGTGGTGTTAGTTAAAGAATGAAGCATCGCCAAGCCTTTGGTCGGTGCTTATTTCTTTGAGCTATGTTAATATTTCAACTATTATTTTTAACAATTATTCAAGCCATGAATTTAAAAGACACTTGCATTTATATAACTAAAGCTGTGGTATTTGGTCTGATCATGGCAGCTGTTTTTTTAGCCATAACCTCGTTGATGCAAAATTCCTCGTTCAATCATAATTTATCCAATGTCAGCTCCAGTGGCTCAGAATTATCTTTTGCTAAAGCCGTTCGACGAGCCGCACCGGCAGTTGCTAATATTTACAGTCTTAGTATTGATCAAGGTAATCCACTCAATTCAAGTTCGCTTCAAGGCTTAGGCTCTGGGGTAATAATGAGTAACGAAGGTTATGTACTAACCAATTACCATGTGATAAAAAAAGCCGACGAAATTGTTATTGCACTGCAAGATGGGCGAAAATTTACTGCCGAAGTGGTGGGTTCCGATCCCGAAACAGATTTAGCTGTATTAAAAATTGAAGGCGATAATTTACCTATCGTACCGGTTAATCTTGATAAACTAGCCCAAGTCGGCGATGTGGTATTGGCGATTGGTAACCCTTACAACATTGGCCAAACCATTACCCAAGGTATTATTAGTGCCACCGGCCGCAACGGCTTAAGTTCTGGTTACTTAGACTTCTTACAAACAGATGCGGCCATTAATGCCGGTAACTCTGGCGGAGCATTAGTCGATACCGGTGGTGAGCTCATTGGTATCAACACCGCGGCATTCCAAGTGGGTGGCGATAATGGTGGTAACGGCATTAGCTTTGCGATCCCGATAAAGTTAGCCCACAGTATTATGGACAAATTAATTAAGGATGGCCGGGTTATTCGTGGCGCGTTAGGCATTTCGGGAGAACCGCTTAACGCTGTCATGGCACAAATACTTAACCTACCAGATTTGAAAGGCGTGTTGGTGACGGGTATCGATCCTGGCGGACCTGCTGCCCGAGCACGTTTAACCCCTAGGGATGTTATTACTCAGTATAATGACGAAGATGTGCCTGGTGTTGAAATGTTGATGGACCGAATTGCAGAAACCCCACCGGGCACTAAAGTCAACATGACCATTATACGTGAGGGTAAAAAGCAGACGCTGCCAGTCATTATTGCAGAAAAAGTCACTAACCCTGAGTAATACCATTAAAAATATCGACAAAAAAGCCATTCATTGAATTAATGCTATTCGGATAAGCACTATTGTTTATATCTAAGTGGATAGCGACTGGGTATGTAGAGCACTGAGCGTGGATACGTTCGGTGCTTTCTTTTATCTGGCAGGATAAAGTGTTTTATATCGGCTCGCATTTGCTTCAGTTTCGCTGGCAGCTTTCCATCTGGTGATAAAGCAAGCCACCTTAATTGTGTATCTATCAAGCTTATTGCAGCGGTAAAACTGATACGGGTTGGCGCGACCTTAGCTTCCTTTGCTATCGCTGTCATTTCTAAACGAACCAGATTATAAGCGATAAGCACTCCCCACAATTCTTGCTTAACACCTTCAACAAATTTGCTCCGTAACGTCACCTTGCTTTGCAGCTGGGTTTGCTTAAGTTCGCCATATCCTTCTTCTATTTCCCAGCGTTGCCAGTAGATATTTAGCAGCTTGTCCAGCGGATACTGAACAGGGTCAATCAATGAGGTGACAAATCCTTTTATTTCACCTTTTGGCTCTTGATAAGCGATAAAACGGGCGCGCCATGTTTCAGGGAGCTCCGGATTTTTCTTTCTCGCCTGTGGGGAGACGGGCATATCAATGAGCAAGTCATTATTCGCAAACTCTTCGACTACCTCGTAGCGCATCTTTGACTTTACGGGTGTCAGCCAATGTCGCTGTACTCCAGAGCTTTGCCAGTTTACTAATAAGTCAGCAGAGAAATAACAACGGTCAAATAGGGTTAAGGAATTATCAGGGGTATCTTGAACTAAACGCTGTGCGAGCGTGACCTCTCCTACGTGGCAGCCATCAAAGGCAGCACCTAATACCATTCTGGTTTCAGTCGATATAAGGCTGACTAATCGAAGTTGAGGATAGGGTTTGTGTGTGTTTGAAATAAAACCAAACTCATTGGCATTTTCTTCAGAATCTTGGCAACGAAACACGGTTCCATCAACGGCAAGGGTGGTAAGCCCTAGCGCGTTATTCTCCCCCAACGCTTGCTCAAGCCAAGCTGAGACAGTGGATTTAAATAAGTACGACATAGGCGCTTCACCTAAGCGTCGTCGGCAATCCGTCAATACACTCGGCGCTACGCGAGACCAAGTTGAGTCTCCAGATTGAAGTGCAATATCCATCGAGCTACAGACTTCTTTGATGGACTGGTTACGAATTAACCCCATCCAGAGTACTAGCCAGACTGCCTGCTGGGCAGGCAGACGGCGATTACGGATACTCGCCTTGTTAGCTGAAAGGAGTGATTGTTCGATCCAATCTGAATCAATCGCCTCCATTACAGAACCGTAAGACCCGCTTTCTTCAACAGACTCATGAACTAACTCAAGCTCTTGCACAAACATAAAAAATCCCCACCAGAATACTGGTAGGGATTATCTTTCATCTGCAGGATCGGTCAAGTGCTCTTAAACGATCGGCATTGATTCAATTGAATGGCTTTTTTTGTACAACACTAGCGCTAACGATTCCGCATTTTCTTAGATAAATATAAATATATAAGACAATTTATTCTTTAACTGAAATGCTAAGCCATGTGTTGCTGAAATTTTAGCTTTTTGCTAAGTCGATTAACTCAGTCTATTAACTAAGTCGATTAGTGACTCGAATTAAGTAAAACATCTATGGCCTGCCAATGCCTAAAGCAGGCAGGTCTTTTGATGCACTTTTGTCATCCTGATATCATTTTCAGCATAATTGTGGCTAACATATTACTCAATAAGGCAATAACGGATATAGCGATAAGTAAACGCCATAGGCTTTAACGCCTTCACCATGGGCTATTTATCCCTTAGGGGAATTCACCAACAAAACGATTACCTTGTTCGTCGTCAATAATTGAACTTGAAACGCTTTGACTATGCAGTGAATAACGATGCCGACGACATGCCGTTTTTGAAAACCAAACTATTAATAATTCCCTTTGGGAATAATGTCTCGTTCAACAATAATTACCTTTATAGCATCAGTGTATCCGTCTGCATTGATGTTTTACCCACACTACTTTTTACCCACCGATTGTTGATCTAATTTATCTTTAGACTGTTTGTGTTGATTAATATCTTATGAAGGATACGACTATTGTTACTGTTGAGCGCTAATTTATTCCCCTGCATCACCACGACAACCTAAATCAACTCAATCACTATTTTTAGTGCGGGGTAAGTATTTTATCTTCTTGCAGCTGAGCTTTAGTTTGTTCAACAATGTAAGTCATGATTATATTGTGTAAATTCATTCATGTTAGCGCTACTTGGTAATAACACTCGCTTAATACTGGCGGGATGGTTCAATAACGCCAAATGATGGTTTGAAACTATTTTGCCTTGGTGAATAGTGAGCAACATAAGGTCTTTGATCCATAAACCCCGGCAGTTAAACATTAATGAAAAAAGCCATCAATTAATATTGATGGCTTTTTTCATTAAGCGGTTAATTCGTTAACTCATTTAAGTTACTCAAACAGTTTCATCACAACAGTTACATGGATAATCTAAAACCAGATTATTGACGGCTTCATCATTTAACAATAAAAAAAGCCATGCGGAATACCGCATGGCTTTAAGGTAGCGCTAATGTTTACTTATGCATTTTACCATCAGGTAGTGCTGCTGCTTTATCAGCATAATCAGCATGGCACTCACCGCAAGAGTACTGCGCGGTTGCCCAAGGCATTTGGAACTTACCATCTTCAGTGAACTGCTTCGCGGCAGGGTCTAGGTCAAGAGTAAACAGGTGAGATTTGACGTCACCAAAGGCCGTTGTGCCATCTTTTCCGAAATGTTTTACTGCGCTCTTAGCCAATTTTGGCATATGACAGTCGGTACACTCTGCAACAAACTCATGTACTCCAACGGTAAACTCTTTCTTGTATTCACCCATATGGCAAGAAGAACACTCTTTAACTGCACCAGTATGCAAACCATCAGCACTGTCTGCATTTAAGGTAGACTTGTGAGAATCATGACAAGAGGTACACGCCATACCGCTCTTAGGACCAATTTCGTCACCGGCTTTATAAGTGCCATGGTCTTCAGGTACAACGCCTAACATTTCATCGCCAGTCTGGTGATGCTTTGATAATCCACCACTAGAGATGATACGACCACCGACTTTACTTCCATCAGGGAAGGCATCGTTATAATGGCTAATAAATGTTGGGTAATCTTTCTCACCATCACGAGTATGACACTCGGCGCATGTGACCGCTTTACCATAGCCCATATCATCGGCTAAGAAATCTTCGGTTATACGAGCAACGGCAATCTTAACGATATTTTCTGATGATGGTGCTTTGACATGCTCACTACCCGCGCCATGACAAGATTCACACTGAACGCCTTGCTCTGCAAAGGTACCATCCATGCCAGGAAGATCATCTTGACGTAATGGGCTGCGAGTATCGCCACCTGCTACATCAGTCGTACGTTTCCACCCCGTTGTATGACAGTTACCACAGCTATATTTAACATTGAATTGGTCTCCCTTGTAATCGCCCATAACATCCACATCACCTGGATGATTATCAGGAATATTCAATTCACCAGCAGCATTACGAATATTGTATTGCACGTCTTGACCGGTAACGATGTAGCCATCTTTGTCTAACCAGCGCATTTTCCAACCGTAACCACCAACAGTATATGAGACCTCGTCATAACTTGTTGGTGCACCTAAATCATTATTGGCTGTTGAATTGACCAACAAATCGATAGCGCCAATAATGGTTGTAGCAGGAGTATACGGAAATACCGGAGCATCATTGCCCGGGTTTTTCATGATTTTGAAGTTGTGACCAGTTTTTACAAAAGTCTCGTGCGTATCAGCGTGGCAGGCAGCACAAGATGAAGACCCGACATAGCTTAATGCTTCTGGCTCAGGAATAGCCTCTACGGTTACCGTGGCTACAGCTGATGCTTCGTCGGTGCCATCAGTAATGGTGTAATTAAACGTCACTTCACCGGCTTCTGCACCAGCGGTAAAGTCAACCTTGCCATCTTTAATCACTGCGCTACCAGAATCAACAGAAACAATTGCCAAGGTGTCGCCATCGGCATCGGTGTCATTTGCTAGCACATCAATGGTCACAACTTGTGCAGCCAGAACATTGGCAATATCAGCAGTTGCTACTGGGGGGGTATTTTCATCTGCTGGTGGTGGAGTAACGGTATCGTCATTGTCACTACCACAAGCAACAAGCATGGTAATCATACTGGCAAGAAGTAATTTTTTGTATGGAATTATTGTTTTCATCAGTTCATCCTCAAATTGGCTTTCAATCACTGCACAATGTTGTTGGGCGTGATTGATATGTCTCTTTGGACATATGCTCAGTATTTGCGGATTACCTATAAAGAGATAGATAACGATAGTTCACAGTCTCTAACAACTTGTGAACTATTGTTATCACAATAAACTTAACCAACTGATTTAAATGCATTAAAACTATAATGATAAGTTGTGGTTTTGTAATACGAATTGACCGGTACTTGTTAAAATGTAGATCTTGCTCTCATTTTGCATTACCAAACCTGCTTTTTTTAGCTGGCGTAAGTGGAAATTAAATTTGGTATGGTCTGCAACCCCCACTAATCGGCAAAGATCCATAAACTTTAGCTGCTTATGAGTACCTAACTGCTTAAGTGTTTCGCGTCGCAAGGCGTTTGCTAACGCAGAATAGACACAATCTGGATCGATATCATTGGTTGTTTTTAATAATAGTTTTTCTTGAATACTGCGTTTTATAGTGACAATTAACACCGAACTATTAAAAGGCTTAGTGATAACATTATCGGCACCCTTTTTCATCGCATCCACAGCGGTATCAACCGTGGCATAAGCCGTCACAATGACCACCGCCATATAGGGGTTAAGTTGGCGTAAATTGGAAATGGCCTCAACACCTGTCATACCAGACATCACTAAATCTAACAGAGCAATATCATAATTTTGCTGCTCACAAGCAGTAATTGCAGCTTCACCACTGTCAACACCGGTGACTTGATAGCCTTCAAGTTGAAGAATATCGACCATATTTCGCCTAAGTTCATGATCGTCTTCTGCAATTAACACGTTAACCATTCACACTCCCCCCCTGTGGCAAAACGGATAAGTACTCTAGTACCAACGCCTTTGGCACTGATAATGTTCATTTTCCCTTTATGAGCACTGACAATTTGCTTACAAATAGCCAAGCCTAATCCCGTTCCCTTACCTATAGGTTTAGTTGAGTAAAACAATTCTGTGGCTTGTTGCTGCGTTTGCTCATTCATTCCATCGCCATAGTCTCTGACTTCAAATAAAACCTGATGCTCATCTCTAGTGACGCTGATATCGATATGAGAGTTATGACCACTGGCATCCATGGCGTTATTAAGTAAGTTAATTAATAACTCTTCCAACTTCACCTTCTGACCAATGATACTTAAGGATGGATCACAATCAATATTGATAACGTAAGGGACAATTTTATGACTCATTAATTGCTTAGCGCCATAAATGACATCACAAAAATACACCTTTTGAGCGTTACCCAAATCGGTGTGAGCATAGGCCAGTAATTCTTTACTGATAACAGATGCCCTATCAATGCCTAAGCGCGCTCTATTAATATAATCCGTTAACTCATCCAACTTCACTGGAAGTTTTCGTTCGAGTAAATCCAATGCCAAAGTAGAAGAAGCCAAAGGGTTATTAATTTCATGGGCTATTCCCATCGCTAAATGCCCAATGGCTTTATATTTATCCGCTTCAATAGCTCGCTTCAGCTTAGCCTCTGTGGCCATTTCTTTCTCAATATCAAAAATATTGAGTGCCTTGTAGAGCGTGATCAACACAAAAGTGGCCGCTAAGGTTCTATACACTGGAACGGAAGAATGAAGCTCTGTCGGCACTAAACCAGCCAATACACCGTAGATAAATAACCCAACACCAGTGGCAATAAAATACTGCCCATATTCGTGACTATCCTGACGCAATTGATGACCATAAACAGCGATACCCACTCCGGCTAAGGTGGCACTACCAAAGCCGAGTAAAAAACGAGTGTAGCTGGCAGCTTGTGCAAATGTTTCCGCCAGCACTGAACTCCTTTGATATAAGAACAACATCACCAGAATATAAATCACCATAATTGCTGCGGTAATAAACTGGCCTATTCTTGCACACGTTTTAGGGCAAATTCGGAATAAAAGCCAAGCAAAAATCATCAAGCCAGCAAAAGAAAGTGACAGTTTTATCACTCTTAACCATTGCACCACAGAATGATATTTTGGCGAGATATCATCACTGAATAAGATGGCGTATAGCTCAGACCACTCATGAAAAGCATGAAAGAAACCAAAAAGCGCCAGCGCCCATAACGTCTCAGATATAGATAGCTGACTATATTTAAAATTCCGAAACACCACCACGCAACCAATCGCAAAAAACACGAGGCCGTAAAATAAATAAATGTTAAACGTGATGAAAGTCGTCATCACAACACATTAACAGTTTACCATTATGAAGAAGTGATCAGCTTTGCAATTACTTTGCGATGCGGTGAGGTTTATTTAAGAATTTTTGACACATATCAAATAAAAAACCGCACGGTTAAGTGCGGTCTTAGTGAATAAGCAAGTATTATATTAAGTTAGCTAACGCGGATAACTTCGCCGCCTAGCCCTTTGAATTTTGCTTCTATGTGCTCATAACCACGATCTAAATGGTAGATACGAGCCACTGTCGTGGTTCCTTCAGCCATTAAGCCGGCAATCACTAAGCTGGCCGAGGCACGTAAATCGGTCGCCATCACTTGGGCACCATTTAAACGCTCAATACCATGAATAATGCAGGTATTACCTTCCAGCTCTAAATTAGCCCCCATACGGCTTAATTCTGGCACATGCATAAACCGATTTTCAAAAATCGTCTCAGTCACTCTACCCGTCCCGTCTGCCAGCGCATTTAACACACAAAATTGCGCCTGCATGTCGGTCGGAAATCCAGGGTAAGGTGCCGTTTTAATGTTTACGGCTTTTGGACGTTGGCCTTTCATATCAAGCTCAATCCAATCTTCGCCTGTGGTGATCTCGGCACCGGCGTCTTCAAGCTTGGATAATACCGACTCTAATCCAATAGGGTCTGCTGACACACAACGAATTTTGCCACGCGTTACCGCCGCCGCAACCAGGAATGACCCTGTTTCGATACGATCAGGCATCACGCGATATTCACAACCGGATAAACGCTCCACCCCTTCAATCGTTAACGTGGCAGAACCAACACCGGTGATTTTCGCACCCATAGCAATTAAGCAATTTGCTAAATCAGTCACTTCAGGCTCACGAGCAGCATTTTCAATAACCGTTGTGCCATCCGCTAGCGCGGCTGCCATAAGCAAGTTTTCTGTTGCGCCGACACTGACCATATCCATAAAGATATGGGCGCCTTTTAAACGGCCATCAACTCGCGCTTTGATGTAGCCCTCTTTAACTTCAATCTTGGCCCCCATTAACTCCAAGCCGTGCAAATGCAAATTGACCGGACGGGCGCCGATAGCACAACCGCCGGGTAAAGAAACGTCTGCAGTACCATAACGGGCAAGCAGTGGGCCTAAAATAAGAATAGAAGCACGCATTGTTTTGACTAAGTCATAAGGGGCACAATAGTTATTTAAATGCGTGGTTGAAATACGAATGCGGCTATCGCCTAAGTCTTCAACCTCTGCGCCTAAACAACGTAACAGTTCGCAACTGGTGATGACGTCACGAAGTTTAGGTACATTTGAAACAATAAAATCTGTTTCTGCTAGTACGCCAGCCATTAAAATTGGCAATGCTGCGTTTTTTGCACCCGAGATCACGACTTCGCCAGCTAAAGGATTACTGGCTTTAATAGTTAATTTATCCAATGTGAATCTCAGTTGTTACATATTGAAAAGTTTTTCACGCTTCCACTGGGTAGGCGTAAAAGTTTTAATCGTTAATGCGTGCAATTCACCATTGGCAATCTGCTCCGCTAAATGGGTATAAATCGCCTGCTGTTGTTTTACGCGGCTCATGCCGTCAAAACATTCGCCCACAGCGACCACTTTGTAGTGGCTACCATCAGAGGTCACATGCGCTTCTGTTAGCGACAACGCCTCGGTTAAAAGTTGTTCAATATCTTTGCATTCCATGAAATCAATTACCTTTACTATTCAATTCTATACTTGGCTGAAAAAAGCGTCTAAATCATAAAGCTCAATCATTTTCTTGAGCTGAACACTTGGATTAACCAATTGACGTGACACACTTGTTTCCTGACTGCTTGAAACATGCAGTTTGATTAACGCTAATAACAATGCAACACCTGCACTGTCGACGTATTCCACTGCTGATAAGTCTACCACTTGGGTTGATGCAGTAAACAATTCATGGCGTTTAGGCCACAATTGTTTCACCTCATCTTGAGTTAACCGACCGCTAACAATGCAACGGTCGTCTTGTTGATTAAAGGTAATCACGCAGCTGCAGCTTCTTTTGCAGGTTGACGATCAATTCTCTGCTGGGTTTTATCATTCAACATGGTAATAACCGCTTCAATACCTTGCTGACGGATTAAATTCGAAATTTCAGATTGCTTAGAGGCCAATAAGCTCACGCCTTCCGCCACTAAATCAAATGCTTTCCAAGTGTTGTCTTTTAAACGACGCGCTTTAAATTGAATTTTAATCGGTGGACGACCTTGCTCAAGGATCTGGACGTTCACTTCAACTATTTTCTCATCGCTAAAATCTCTCGGCGGATCAAAAGCGACTTTTTGATCAGTATATTCTGTTAATGCTTGCGCATAGGTCGCGACTAGATACCCTTCAAAAGCTTCAACAAAACGATTACGTTGATCTACCGTTGTATCACTTAAATACTGCCCCATCACTTTGTAAGCGGCATATTTATAATCGACATAAGGCATAAGCTCTTCTCGAACAATCACTTTCAAGTGACTTAAATCATTATTAATTAACGTGTTGTCTGATTTAAATCGATCAAAAGTCATATTAGATACTTGTTTGATCATCTCATAAGGGTCATTGGTATTAACCTCATCATTGGCAGCCATAGCACCTTGACTTATCACAACACTGCCCACTAGGCATAAAGCAATAACACGACTAAAAAATATTTTCATAATAGGGATCCTATTTATCTGCAGATGACATACTGTACAAAAGTTGACCAATCAAATCTTCTAAAATCAATGCTCCACGAGTGTCATGTACTTTATCGCCATCGGCAAGCATCGAAATATCATCGTCCATAAACCCAGGCGTTAAGCCAATAAATTGCTCCCCGAGTAACCCTGAAGTCAAAATGGCCAAACTGCTCGTTTCAGGGAATTTATCGAAACGCTTATCCATTGTTAACGTCACAATAGGCACTAATTTATGGCTATCAAGGGCAACATCAGTCACGCGACCAACCACTACGCCACCGACTTTTACAGGCGAACGTACTTTTAGTCCGCCAATATTGTTAAACTCAGCCACTAATGTATAAGTCTGGGCATCGGTTTTTACTTTAACATTAGCAACATTGAATACTAATACACAAAATGCCAATAGACCTGACAATAAAAACACGCCTACTAATAACTCAATTTTCCGTGTCAACATACTATTAAACCACTTAAATTAATCTAAATAATGAAAAAATCTTAATTTCCGAACATGATTGCTGTCAGCAAAAAGTCCAGTGCTAAAACAGCTAAGCTTGCCTGCACAACCGTTGAGGTTGTCGCACGGCTAATGCCTTCTGGATTGGGTTCGACTTCATAACCTCGGTACAAGGCTATCCATGTGACCACCACACCAAAAATAACACTTTTTATCAAGCAATTAACAATATCTTGTCGCCACTCAACCGATGCTTGAAGAATAGACCAAAACGCACCACTATCAATACCTTTCCATTCAACACCGACTAAATGTCCACCAAAAATACCCACCAAACTAAACATTAGTGCGAGTAATGGCATACTGATAACACCTGCCCAAAAGCGCGGCGCAATGATTTGCCTTAAAGGGTCTATCGCCATCATTTCTAAACTTGACAATTGTTCAGTCGATTTCATTAGACCAATTTCGGCGGTTAGCGCCGAGCCCGCTCGTCCGGCAAATAATAACGCGGCAACAACGGGTCCAAGTTCTCGTAATAAGCTTAACGCCACCATTGGGCCTAAACTTTCTTCAGTACCAAACCCAACTAAAATATTATATCCCTGTAGGGCTAATACCATGCCAATAAACAAGCCTGATACTATAATGATAACCATAGAACGGACACCAAGCACATAAATCTGCTTGATAAGTAATGGCGTGCCTTTTTTGATATTCGGAACACGCACGATCGCGCGCCATAACATGATGCCAGCCCGACCGAGGCCCTGCACGAGTTTCAGTGCATATGCGCCAATATCGGCAATATAATCAATTGCGCCCACGAAGTAGCTCCTCTTGATAATCCTCTGCAGGATAATGGAATGGCACAGGGCCATCTGGTGCGCCTTGAATAAATTGGATCAACTGCGGATTGTCAGATTGACGTAATTGCTCTGGGGTACCATGAGCAATGACTTTTTTGTCTGCTATTACATAGACATAATCTGCAATACCTAATACTTCATCCACATCGTGAGAGACCACCACAGAAGTCAGTTTTAATGAATCCGACAACTCACGAATAAGTTTTACCAGCATCCCCATTGAAATTGGATCTTGTCCCGCAAATGGCTCATCGTACATCACCATTTCAGGTTCTAGTGCAATCGCCCTAGCCAATGCTGCTCGACGCTGCATACCACCGGATAATTCGTTAGGCATCATATACGCTGCACCACGAAGACCTACCGCTTGCAGCTTCATCAATACAATGGAGCGGATAATATCTTCTGGTAATCCAGAATGTTCTCTCAATGCAAATGCCACGTTATCGAATACATTAAGGTCGGTAAATAATGCACCGCTTTGAAACAGCATACTCATCCGCTTGCGCAATTCAAAAAGTTCCTTGCGCTTAAGCTTATGTAAATCGTGACCGTCGAACAAGACTTGTCCGGTATTAGGGGTTAACTGTCCCCCAATCAATTTTAACAAGGTGGTTTTACCAATACCACTAGGTCCCATAATTGCCGTTACTTTGCCTTTGGGGATCGATAAAGAAATATCGTTAAAAATCACGCGCGAACCATGGCTAAAGGCCATATGGTTGACTTCGACCAAAGGATTATTATTTGATTTACTCATATCAGACATTGGCGTTGAGGAGATAACTGCCTTCCTTGCATTAAGTTAAGGTGTAAATTGTACTGTAATTGTCGATTAAGCGACAACTATATCCATATCACCACACATCATTTCGAGTACAATTACTGTGCAATGCTTTCAATTTGACTTTCAATTTGATAAAAATCCAGCGAAAATGCTCGTTAATTAATGATCACTATCGGAATCACATGCTAGTTAATATTCTAATGTTAGTTGCTGGCCTTGCTGTTTTAGTTTGGAGTGCGGATAGATTTGTTTACGGAGCGGCGGCATTTGCGCGAAATTTAGGCTTGCCTCCCATGTTAATTGGATTGACCATTGTTGCGATGGGTAGCTCTGCACCTGAAATGTTTGTTGCAGCTACGGCCTCAATGGATGGCATGCGTGATACCGCCGTGGGTAACGTACTGGGCTCAAACATTGCTAACATCACCTTAATATTAGGATTAACCGCCTTACTTGGCGCCATTAGCGTAGCCTCAAAGACCTTAAAACGCGAAATACCTATTATGCTAGCCGCCACGGTATTTGCTGGCTATACCCTGCATGATAATGTGCTAACACGAGCAGAAGGTATCATGCTCATCGTGGTACTTTTCGTGTTAATGGGATATTTCATTTGGCAAGCGACTCATGATAGAACAACCGACAGCTTAGATACTGAACTTGGATCTGATATCCCTAAAAATGTCTCAACCTTTCATGCTATCATTTGGCTAATCGTCGGTATTATATTCCTCCCGCTATCAGCGAGTTGGATGGTAGATGGTGCTGTGGGTATTGCAAAGTTTTATGGCTTGTCAGATCTTGTCATTGGATTAACCATTATTGCAGTGGGAACAAGCCTACCAGAATTAGCAGCCTGTATTGCTGGCGTATTAAAAAAAGAACACGATCTCGCTATTGGTAATATCGTTGGATCGAATTTATTTAACATTCTTGCCGTACTGGCACTACCAGGGTTAATTGCCCCTGGCGAAATAGATGCCTCTGCCAGTGGAAGAGACTTCTATATGGTATTGGGCACCAGTACTGCATTAGCCGTTTTAGTATTATCCAGTGGCACCAAGCAACAACTGACTCGTTGGCATGGCGCACTATTATTAATCACCTTTATTGCGTACCAAATTATTGTATTTCAATCCCATTAGATTGGAGCATTAAAGGTAAAGTCTTAAGCTAAAAGAGAGAGCCGTATGGTAAATCAAACTCAATTTCGTCAATGGGGCCGTAAAGTCATTGATATTGAAAAAGCTGCTTTAGATAATTTATATCAATATGTGGACTCAGTTGAGTTTGGCCAAGCATGTGAACTCATTATGCAGTGCAAAGGCAAAGTGATTGTCATGGGAATGGGCAAATCGGGTCATATCGGTAATAAAATATCCGCGACGTTTGCCAGTACCGGCACGCCGGCATTTTTTGTTCATCCTGGTGAGGCCAGTCATGGTGATTTAGGCGCATTGGCTAAGAACGATATTGTACTGGCGATTTCCAATTCAGGTGAATCGAGCGAAATACTCACGTTAATGCCTGTGATTCAACGTATGGGCGTGCCTGTTATTGCCGTAACAGGTAAACCAGACTCTAACATGGCGCGTTTATCTAAAATTCATTTATGCATTGAAGTACAAGAAGAAGCATGCCCGTTAGGATTAGCGCCGACGTCTAGCACCACTGCTACGCTAGCAATGGGTGATGCATTAGCCATTGCATTGTTGCAAGCAAAAGGGTTTACCCGTGATGACTTTGCCTTATCACATCCTGGTGGCTCATTGGGGCGAAAATTATTACTAAAAGTAGACGATGTCATGCATAAAGGCGATGATTTGCCTATCGTCAGTGATGCTATTTGTATTACTGAAGCGCTTTATGAAATATCTAAAAAAGGCCTTGGCATGACGGCGGTAGTCAACCATGAAGCCAAACTAGTGGGTATTTTTACTGATGGTGATTTACGCCGGGTCATCGATGCCGAAGTGAACCTTCGTACCACTTCGATAGCCCTGGTGATGACCAAAAACTGTGTGACCTGCCCCACGGGTATTTTAGCTGCACAAGCGCTACAAATCATGGATGAAAAAAACATCAACGGACTGGTTGTCGTCAATGAAAAACACCAACCGATCGGGGCATTAAACATGCTCGATATGGTTAAAGCTGGAGTCATTTAATCATGTCAGAATCAACCTCGTGTCACCAAGGATTTTACGGCCCTATCAGTAATGATATTTGGCAGCGAGCTCAGAAAATTAAACTGTTAATCTGTGATGTCGATGGGGTCTTTTCAGATGGACGTATTTATCTCAGTAATGCTGGCGAAGAACTCAAAGCCTTTCATACTCGCGATGGCTACGGTATACGCTCAGTTCTCACTAGCGATATTCATGTTGCCGTCATTACAGGTCGTCAATCAAAAATTGTCGAAACCCGAATGACCGGATTAGGAATCAAACATATTTATCAAGGCATTGATAATAAATTTGAACCTTTTGAGCAACTTATGTCGCTGTATAATGTAAGCGCCGAACAAGTAGCCTACATTGGCGATGACATGGTTGATCTGCCCGTAATGAAAGCCGTAGGTCTCTCCGTGTGTGTCGGCGATGGTCATCCGTTTGTAAAACGACATTGTCACATGACAACGACCTTAAACGGCGGACATGGAGCTTTGCGAGAACTGACTGACTTATTACTCTTAAGCCAAGATAAATTTGCCAGTGCTCATGGAATGAGTATATGAATCGGATCACCCTAAGTATTGTGGCTTTTTTTGGTCTTGCTTTTATGTTGTACTGGCAAGCACAAATAAAACGCAGTGAAATGGACTCGGTGAAAGTACCTGGTATTGAGCGCCCTGACTTTATTGCAGATAACCTACGCACCACGGAATTCAATCAACAAGGTTTTGTCGAAAGTCGAGTCAGCGCCGAGCACATGGAGCATTATGCTTCAAGTGACATCACTCACTTTACCAAACCGATATACCTCATTTACCCTGAAAATGGTAAAGCACAATGGCAATTAAGTGCAGATCGAGGACAATTGAATAAAAACACCAGCAAAGTCATATTAGAAAACAATGTTATTATTGATGCCATTGATATAGAAGAACCCCTGCAGTCATTGAGTACCCAAGCGGTGACGGTAGACTTAACCACTATGATAGGCACCTCACAAGAGATGGTGTATATCAAAGGCAAAGGGTTTATTATTAAAGGCTTAGGCCTACATGCTGACTTGAATTCGCAACAATTATCGCTACTGAGCCAGGTAGAAGGAACATATGAGCCACATTAATCGTCTCCACACTCGCGCCAATGTTATGTTATTGAGCAGCATACTTTGCCTGTTGAGTTTGCCTGCTATGGCGAAACAAGGTGATCTGAAACAAGAATTAAAAATTGTTGCGGTTAGCCAATTTGCTGACATAAAAAATAACCAAATCATTTTTAATGGTCCGGTTAAGATTGTCCAAGGCAGTATTAATATCAATGCTGATGAATTACGGGCGTTTACCCCCGAAAACAGCACCAGTAAGAAACTTATCGCCACTGGCAAACCCGCGACGTTTTCACAAGAATTAGATGACGGTCAAATTGGTACTGCCAGTGCCGACGAAATATCCTATGACCTTGCGACTACCACGCTAACATTGACAGGTAATGCCAAACTTAATCAATCGGGTAGCCAAGTGACCGGTAATCGAATTAAGTACAACATCAATGCGCAAGAGCTTATTGCTGAAAGTTCGGGCACAGGGCAAGATCGGGTTATCACCATTATTCAACCTGAGAATTTCCAAGACGAGTCTGCGCCAAAGCAAAAACTCCCTGAAATCCCAGTTAAAAAGCAGATCAAACCATGACCCAAATAACCTTAACCGCTGAAAATCTGGCTAAAAGCTATAAAGATCGTCAAGTTGTTAAAGATGTCAGTTTAACGGTTAAAACAGGCCAAATTGTTGGGCTTTTAGGCCCCAATGGTGCAGGTAAAACAACCACCTTTTATATGGTTGTCGGCCTAGTGAAAAGTGATAAGGGTCGAATTTTAATTGATGATGACGATCTCACTGACGATCCCATGCATCTGCGAGCTCGCAAAGGCATTGGTTACTTACCACAAGAAGCCAGTATTTTCCGTAAACTCACAGTGTATGACAACATTATGGCCGTGTTGCAAACCCGCAAAGAACTCAGTACAAACCAACGTATTGAACAGCTTGAGCATCTATTAGAAGAGTTCCATATTACCCATATTCGAGACAGCCTAGGCATGTCGTTATCGGGTGGTGAACGTCGTCGTGTTGAAATTGCGCGCGCTTTAGCCGCCAATCCAAAATTTATTCTACTCGATGAGCCCTTTGCTGGTGTTGATCCGATTTCTGTCATCGACATAAAAAAAATCATTCAACAACTTAAAAGCCGAGGTCTAGGAGTATTAATTACCGACCATAACGTACGTGAAACGTTAGATGTCTGTGAGCGAGCTTATATCGTCAGCCAAGGTAATTTAATTGCCGAAGGCACACCTGATGAGGTATTGAGCAATCAACAAGTTCGGGCGGTGTACTTAGGTGAACAATTCAAGCTATAGTTACTTTACGGGCCTTTAGTCTATCTAACTCATTTGATTGAACGATATCTAAACAGCGTTAAACATCATTGATGTACGTGACAATCCATTACAGTTTTATAAATTGTCACTTTTATGGAAATCATCTAGGGATAAGCGGTAAATGAAAGCGTCACTCCAACTTAAAATGGGTCAACACTTAACCATGACCCCACAATTGCAGCAAGCCATTCGCTTACTGCAATTATCGTCATTGGAGCTACAGCAAGAAATCCAACAAGCATTGGATTCAAATCCATTACTTGAAATAGAAGATGAGTTTTCTGAAGCAAAAGACCCCGTAAAAGAAAATCGCGACCAAGCTGATACAGACTTCAGTGACAACAGCATTGTCAATATTGAAAAAGACACCTCAACAGTCGACACAGCAGAATCTATGACCAAAGAAACCATGGATGATTTAGCCATGGATACTACATGGGATGAAGTGTACACCGCCTCGCCGATGTCAGGTTCAGGTAGTGCTAGCATGCGCGATGATGACATGCCGTTTCAAGGTGAAACCACCGAAGGTCTGTATGAACATTTAGAATGGCAGAAAAATCTCACTCCCTTTTCAGAGACCGATCTTGCCATTGCCACAGCGATCATCGACGCCGTGGATGAACGCGGTTATTTAACCCAAAGTACCGACGATATTCTCGAAGCCATGGGTGACGAAAATGTTGAGTTAGATGAAGTTGAAGCTGTATTAAAACGAATTCAACACTTTGATCCCGTTGGTGTTGCTGCACGTGATTTAAGTGAATGTTTATTGATCCAATTAGCGCAATTCTCTAACACCACACCCCATATCGATAATGCCCGTTTGCTAATCAAAGACTATTTAACCTTAATTGCTGGGCGTGATTTTAGATTATTGATGCGCAAAACTAAGCTAAAAGAAAATGAGTTACGTGACGCCATCACCCTAATCCAATCACTCAATCCTCGTCCAGGCTTATTGATCACCGCCACCGATGACGAATTCGTTATTCCCGATGTCACGGTACTAAAGAAAAATGGCCGTTGGGTTGTAGAGTTAAACCCAGACAATATGCCCAAAATTGGCGTTAATCAGCAATACGCCGCCATGGCTAGAAGCAGTAAAAATCAGTCTGACAGTCAATTTATTCGAGGCCATTTGCAAGAGGCTAAATGGTTTATTAAAAGTATCGAAAGCCGCAATGATACTCTACTCAAAGTGGCAAATTGCATTGTGCAATTTCAGCAAGGCTTCTTTGAATACGGTGAAGAAGCCATGAAACCTATGGTGCTAAATGATATTGCTGAAGCAGTAGAAATGCATGAATCGACAATTTCACGAGTCACCACACAAAAATATATGCACACCCCACGTGGACTATTTGAACTAAAGTACTTCTTCTCTAGCCATGTCAGCACTGACGATGGCGGGGAATGCTCATCAACAGCAATTCGTGCTTTTATCAAAAAGCTGGTTGCCGCAGAAAACCAGAAAAAACCATTGAGTGACAGTAAAATGGCTCAACTTCTGGCAGAACAAGGCATAAACGTTGCTCGTCGTACGATTGCAAAATACCGAGAAGCAATGCTAATCCCGCCCTCAAACCAACGTAAGAGTTTATAACCTACAAGGTTGTGGAGGATTTTCTATGGATATAAATCTGACTGGACGTCATGTCGAAATAACTGAATCTTTACGTGAGTATGTTAATGGTAAATTTTCAAAGCTTGAACGACACTTCGATCAGATCCATAATGTACACGTTGTACTCCATGTAGACAAATTACAACAAAAAGCAGAAGCCAAAATCCACGTTAATGGCGCAGAGATTTTTGCTATGTCAGAAAATACTGATATGTATGCTGCAATAGACGCCCTGATCGATAAACTCGACCGTCAGGTAATTAAACACAAAGAGAAGTATACAAAACACTAACGATGGAACTTTGTACCATTCTGCAGCCGGAATGCACTACCTGTGCCACACCGGGCAGTAAGAAAAAAGTACTGGAACTCATCAGCAATTTAGTCGCTGCCCAGTATCCAACCCTGTCTTCGCAAGAGGTTTTTGAAAGCCTATTAGCGAGAGAAAAAATGGGTAGCACAGGTATAGGAAATGGCATTGCGATACCTCATGGTCGATTAACGACCATCGATCACCCCATCGCGATATTTGTTAAATGTGAAGAAGCCATTGCCTTTGATGCAATTGATAAGCAGCCCGTGGATATTTTATTTGCTTTGTTAGTACCTGCAGACCAGTGCCAACAACATTTAGGCACGTTATCGAGTATGGCTAAAAAGCTCAGCGATAAGCAAATATTGAAACAGCTT
Organism: Shewanella psychromarinicola; assembly: GCF_003855155.1. NCBI lineage: Bacteria > Pseudomonadati > Pseudomonadota > Gammaproteobacteria > Alteromonadales > Shewanellaceae > Shewanella > Shewanella psychromarinicola. Next base: position 1,838,687 of record NZ_CP034073.1, on the reverse strand, counting down.
CGCAAAAGCCACAACGCAACAGAACTTTATCGGGTTATAACTGCATGAAACTTGTCATAGTATCGGGACGTTCAGGTTCAGGGAAATCCGTTGCCTTAAGAGTATTAGAAGACCTAGGATATTATTGTGTCGATAATTTGCCTCTACCCCTCATTGGCACATTACTCGCTCAGCTCAAGGGCAGTAATGATTTAGTTGCGATTAGTGTTGATGTCCGCAACATTGCTGAACAAGGCAAAGTGCTTCAAGACCAATTAGCCCTACTTGAACATGACACTGAAATTATCAGCTTCTTTCTAAATTCCAATGATAAAGTGTTACTTAAACGCTACAGCGAAACACGCCGATTGCACCCGTTATCTAAAAATCATATTTCACTGCAAGAAGCGATCAAATTAGAAGGCCGTTTACTTGAGCCTACCGCAAAAATTGTTGACCATTACATTGACACTTCGGCGCTAAATATCTACGAGTTAAGCGACCAAGTTAGGCAAATACTACTAGGCAGTGTCGATAAAGAATTGGTCATTAACTTTGAGTCTTTTGGCTTTAAGCACGGCATGCCGACTGAAGCGGATTTTATGTTTGATGTACGCTTTTTGCCCAATCCACACTGGGAAATAGAATTGCGCCCATTGACAGGATTAGACGAACCCGTACAAGAATTTTTAGGGCGTCAGCCATTGGTCAACAAGTTCATTTGGCAAATTGAAAACCTATTTGAAACCTGGATGCCACACCTAGAACGTAACAATCGCAGTTACCTGACTATCGCGATTGGTTGTACGGGTGGCCAGCATCGTTCGGTATATATTGCAGACCAATTAGCAAAACGATTTAGGCAAGGCAGTAAACACACTGTTAATGCTCGCCACAGAGAATTAAGTATAAGTGAACTCACCGCTAAGTGAGCATAGGATTGCATGAATGATCAAACTTGAACGCCAAGTTACCATTTCCAACAAATTAGGATTACATGCCCGTGCAGCAACAAAACTCGCGGTATTAGCCGCCGATTTTGACGCGAACATCACCTTAACTCAGGGCGAAAAAAACGCCAGTGCCGCAAGTGTGCTTGGGTTGTTAATGCTTGAAAGTGGAATAGGAAAAATGATCACCGTGACCGCAAAGGGTCCAGATGCCGAAGTAGCATTAAATGCAGTGTGTGATCTGATTAATGCTAAATTTGATGAATCTTGCTAAATCAGTGAAGAGTACGATTCGCGAGTCACTCACTTTTTAATCCACTATTATTCTTATTACACGTGGCCTAACCAAACTGTCACGACATTGATGCTCAACGGTAGACATCAGTCCCTCGATAATATTAGCCCTTAGGTTTATCTCACGCAGTTGATACCCATCTGATTAAGTATCAGTTCACTCTGCGGGAGTTTAGCGTTTAACATAATACAGATATCGCCGCTTTCAGCAACGGATCCAGTATGACTCTGCATCCGTGCAGTCGTCCGTCAATATGATGTATAGCAGCGTAGACCATGCATAATTTCGTCCAGAGGAAACGACTCAAGTATCCCATTTCGGCGTTACATTGTCTTACAAGCAGACAACGATTATTGCACCAATACGCCTTAAACAGAAAAACCTGAGCAGCCCAGAATGATTACATACTTTATGATATAAGTATGATGAATAGGAAGTAGATATATGGGTAAAGAGTACCTAGATAATGAGATAACCGAACAACGCCTCAATCAACTCGTTCAAGCGCTAGACAGTGGTTTGTTTGTTCATGCTCGTAACATGTTGCACACCATGTCACCTAACGATGTCGCCCTAATTCTCGAATCATCACCGCCCAAAAATCGACAAGTGTTATGGCAACTCATTGACCAACAATATGCGGGTGAAATTCTTGACGAATTAGGTGAAGAGCTTAAAGATTCACTCATTAGCAGCATGACACCAGAAAAGCTCGCCCAGGCCACAATAGGTATGGACACAGATGATCTCGCCTATATTCTTCGCAGCTTACCCGATGGTGTTTACAAGAAAGTACTTAAGTCAATGCGCAGCCAGGACAGGGATAGAGTAGAACAAGCACTGCGCTATCCTGATGATACGGCAGGCAGTATCATGAACACCGATACCGTCACCTTACGACCCGATGTCAATATCGAAGTGGTATTACGTTATTTACGTCAACGGGGAAACTTACCCGATACTACCGACACCTTATATGTTGTTGACCGTCAAGATCATGTTTTAGGCGGAGTAAGATTAGTCGATTTATTAACCTGCGATCCAAGCGTAACCGTCCGAAGCATTATGGACACAGAGTTAGAAAGTATTCCGGTTGAGATGTCTGATAAAGATGTAGCCCAAAAATTTGAACGACTCGATTGGCTATCCGCCCCAGTCGTCGACAGCCAAGCAAAATTGCTTGGCCGGATCACCATCGATGACATTATCGATGTGATCCGCGAAGATGCCGAGCATTCAATGATGGGGATGGCAGGGATGGATGATGATGAGGATACCTTTGGCCCAGTGCTAAAAAGTACGCTAAGACGCTCCCTGTGGTTAACGATTAACTTATTTGCTGCGTTACTTGCCTCGTCTGTCAGTAACATGTTCGAAGGCACCTTAGAGCAATTTGCCACCATCGCGATTTTAATGACCATAGTTCCGAGTATGGGCGGGGTTGCCGGTAATCAAACCTTAGCACTGGTGATCCGTGGTATTGCACTTGGGCATATTGGCCAAAGTAACTCACGTTGGTTGATTGGTAAAGAACTCAGCATTGGATTATTAAACGGCTTAATGTGGTCTATATTGGTATTTTTTGCAGTATGGCTGTGGAAAGATGACATCGCGTTAGGAGGGTTAATTGGTTGTGCTATGCTGATTAATATGACGGTTGCAGGCTTTGCTGGCGCCACTATTCCAATAATGTTAAAAAAGTTAAATATTGACCCAGCATTAGCCGGTGGCATGGTATTAACCACGGTGACAGATGTGGTTGGCTTATTTGCATTTTTAGGCCTAGCCACATTGTTCTTAATCCACTAGCTCATTCATTTGATTGGTGCACACCATGTCGTCCAGTGAAATTGCAAACTCTAGCGCAATTCCCCGGACGACTTTGCCCCCGCCATACATCGCTAGCCTGTTTAACATGCGTCTTCACGCCCGGATCACTTACCAAGATGACGTCCATTAAAGCCATATCATCAAACCCACTCCTTGTATGATTTTTTAAACCATCCACTCGGAATAACTCATTCGACTATAACGCCTTGCTCATCTTGTCATTAAGATGACCTTTTGCTGCCATATTGGTCATCCATACTGTGCAGCATCGACCACTTCAGCGATAAATAATCGCCATAGCATCTTTCACCAATTTAGTGCAATTGCACCAAACTAACCAATAGGTAAGTAATAACCCATTGACAATAAAATATTAAATACTTGATAAATAACAGATTAAATTTTCCTACAACGTTGGCACAAAGTTTCCATATAACAACTCATACCCACTAAGAGGTAGTTTTATTGTAAAGCATTCCATTGTAGTTGTAGGAGATAGCGATGAAGAAAATTAACTTAAGTCGTCAGATTAAATCGGTCAGTATCATGCTCAATAATATCGTTCAACAATGCCGACAAAATATTTTTTTCTTAGCGCATCTCGGTTGCAGCCAGTGGGATGATGTTGAAACTCGCTCAGGCAAACATAAATAAATCAGCAGGAGGTTATTTGATGAATATGTCAAATACGAGACAGTATCCAGTGGAATTACAAAGACAAGTAATTGATGAAGTCAAAAACCATAACAGATTATTGTCTGATGTAGCAAAGCAATACGGTGTATCAGCTAAAACCGTTTACCAATGGGTAAGAAGTAATGATCTTCGCCAAATGAGAAGCAAAAGCGCTATCGTGTCAGAAATAGCCCATTTACAACAAAAAATCACTCAGCTAAGTCAACAGTTACATACGATGGCAAGCTAAGCATATACGCTTGAGATAGCGTTTAAACTATCTTAAGCCATAATGACTGGAAATTCAGTTAACCGTTTTGGCAAGGATGTTTGATAGTGTTAGCAACTCGTCCCCCAGCAAGTTGAAAACAAAGCAACAAACATTCTAATAATAAGCGCAAAATACTTGCATCCTTGCCGCTTTATTGCTCCACCGTTAGTCGTTAAGGAAGCCGGCTAACATAACAGTTAAGGCGTTATTGGTTCCCCAGATGTAATAGCCAATAACGTCATTTTTATTAAGGTGTTTTAGCTTTAGCCATTGACGGCGCGATTGTCACCATTAACAGAGCTAAATATCAAAACCGTTTTGGCAAGGATGTTTGATAGTGTTAGCAACTCGTCCCCCAGCAAGTTGATAACAGAGCAACAAACATTCTAATAATAAGCGCAAAATACTTGCATCCTTGCCGCTTTATTGACAGTTCAGGCGTTATTGGTTCCCCAGATGTAATAGCCAATAACGTCATTTTTATTTCAGCCTTTGGCTGATAGCTCAAAGCCAAATAATAATAATGAGCTTGAGCAACGCCCTAAAGCTTCAATTGATACTCAATGATTGCGTTAGGGTGGTGATACCACCGCAGCATAAATAATAATATAAATATAAATAAACTATGCAAACAAAAGCCCCAATGCAAAGGATGCATTGGGGCTTTTTCATACTCATAAGTTAACCTTAGTCGGAGTAATACCAATCGAATTCATTCTCTGCTCATGCATAAAACAGCTTAACCGAAATATAGCCGTTATGGCTCGGTGTCCATCAGTGATCGTCTCACTAATTTAACAAATAAGTATCTGAATTAAATGGTAAATAATATTTATTTTCACAATGGCCGCCACTATGAATCACTTTACTTAGTAAATTAATGATTAACAAGAAGCTTAGTATTTCCGTTATTAATTGATAATATTAAAAAAAAACGATTATATTGACCAATATTTCTCACAAAAAATAATACATTAACTACACTTAACATTATTTATCTTTTGACTGAAATCTCACTTATGCACAAAGTGTTAATGATTATTTTTTGGAGCCTAATCGCGATTGGCATTGCGGGTTGTGATCTTAATCAAAACTCATCCATCAAGACCTTAGCCGCAAAGGGTCCGATTAAAATTGCTGTTTCTAATACGCCACTTTCTGCACCCTTTTTTATTGCCGAACAACAAGGTTATTTTAAGCGTAATAATCTTAATATTGAGTTAGTTAGATTAGATGGTGGGGTGAAATGCTTCAATGCGCTGCTCAATAAACAAGTGGATCTCGCCACTGCCTCTGAAACTGTGGTGATGTTTAATAGTTTTAAACAAACAAACTTTTCCGTATTAGCCAGTTTTGTCGAATCAGATAACGATCTCAAATTACTTAGCCTAGTACCGCAAAAATATCATCAGCTGAATAATCTAGCCAACGTCCGCGTAGGGATAGTAAAAAGCAGTGCTAGTGAGTTTTTTTTCGATAGTTTACTGATTATGTATAATAAAACTCAACAGCCTATCGAGCGCATTTATTTACGTGCAGATCAGCTTATTCCAGCATTATTAAATAATGAAGTTGATATTATTTCAGCTTGGGAGCCATTAAGTTATTTGTTAACACAACAAATAACCTCAAATACAAAAGTCATCAATAGCCGCGGTCTATATCACTTATCCTTTAACTTAATCGAGCTTAAACAAACGACGTTATCAGCCTCAGAAAAGTTAGCTCTACTCAAAGCAATTAATGACGCAATAGACTATATTCATACACACTCAGATCTTGCTCAGGTAGACATTAGTCGCATCTTGAATATCGATCCTTCCCAACTGCATTATTCTTGGAATGACTATACTTTTAGATTATCCCTCAGTAATGCACTTTTTTCTAACATTCAAATTCAAAGCCAATGGGCCATCGACAATCAATTAGTTCCGACAGAAAAGAGCGTCGACTTCAGGCAAGTTATCGATCGTCAATTACTTGAAGATTTTATGAATTCAGAGGCTGGATGGTAATTTATGATGTTATCTAAGCGCCTAAAGCTAACCGCAACACTCTGCACACTTCTCACGTTCATTGTTGGTTTATCGCTGATCCAAATTCACAACTATCAGCAGCAAATATATCGCCAACTCAATTACTCAATGAAGTTGCAGATCAACATTGATAGCTTGCGAAGCCAGCTGTGGCTTTACCAAGAATATACCGATGGCCAGGGGCTTTCAGAGCTGAATAAACGCCAAACAGAACTGGCCCAAAATCTCGCAGAAGATATCAACTGGGCGATACAACAAAAACTCATTATCGCAAATCTTAATCAGCTCAATAGCAATATTAGAAAGCTCATCAATACGCAAAATAGCTACCACAGCAAACAAGTCGATGTTTCATCAACACTGATTGCCGAACAATTATTTAAAGCTAAATACAGCATGACCATTGAAGAAATGACCGAAGAAATGTTCCGACTTCATCAATTATCAATTAAACAAGCGAGTCAAACACAGCAAAAATTATTATACCTCGTTGGAGCCGTACTGTTACTACTCGCGATTTTGGTTACGGCATGGTCTTTTATAACGCTGATTCGATTTAAAAAAGGATTGGCTTCACTTAAACAAGGGATGAACGCGCTTGCTGCTGGGGATTTAACCAGCCAGATTAATTTCACTGATACCGATGAGTTATCTGCACTTGCCGATAACTTTAATAAAATGAAACAATCACTCGCCCAAATTACGATCAAAAAAGAAGAGTTAAAACAAGAAGTAGACAGTCAAACCCACAAACTGATCGAACAACAAGACAGGCTCATTTTCCTAGCTGAACATGACGAACTAACAGGGATTTACAATCGTCGTGCGTTTATAAAAAAAATAGATACTGCGATCGCAAGAGATTTACGTGGCGAGGATCAAGCAGCTTTATTGTTTCTTGATTTGAATAAATTTAAAGACATTAACGATTCACTCGGCCACAGTATTGGCGATGACGTTATAATGATCATAGCCTCACGCTTAGTAAACAACTTGCGAGCAACCGATATGGTCGGTCGATTCGGAGGAGATGAATTTATCGTATGGCTCGATATGATCACCGGGCCTATCGATATATACTCAAGTGAATTCAAACTGCAGTTTTTAATTTCTGAAAGTTATCATTAATTGTATCACCGAGTGTATCGGCAATATCGGGGAGGGTGATGCTAAAAAAGTCAGTGATTTTTCGTCGGAATTCTTTTGTCGTTGCGAAGTATTGCCCATTCCTCGCATGTTTATTCATCACCTTCCACAATCGTTCTATTGGGTTTAAATTTGGACTATAAGGCGGCAGGTAATGCAATGTTATATTCAGATTTTTAGCCTCTTTAACCACTAAGGCATTTCGATGGTATCCAGCGCCATCAAGCACCAAATGGATAACACCACTTGTTGAGTAACGCGCTCTAATTTGGTTTAAAAAATCGATGATGGATGCACCGTTAACCGTTTTGCTATATTGCTCAATGACCGCTTCTGTTAAGTGACCAAGTCGGATTGCACCAACCACGTTAATACGGGTTCGGCTTCCCGTCGTTTCTATCGGTTTATCAACGCCTTTTTTTATCCAGCCAGCGGTGATTTTTGTGGCTTGGGTCGGATGAACCGCATCCATAAATAATAACGGTTCATCAGGGGTTAACGAGGATTTTAGTTGCTCATAATATTCAATGAAAGCCGTTTGTTTGTCTTCATCAAATTTGTGAGGAACCCCTTTAGGGTTTTTATAGCTGAACTGATGTTTATGCAGCCATTTATTGAGGCCTGACACTGTGTACTTAATCTGAAATTGTTCTGAGATATAAGCGACTATTTGATGGCTATGCAAGTAGGTCACCTCACACAGGTGTGCAATCAATAGTTCAGTTTGCTCTTGACTCAGATAACTTAAGGAGCCGCCACTATTACACGTGAGTTTTTGGTCGTGAGCATAGGCATCAATGTATCGAACTACGGTCGTTTCGTGAATACGTAACGCTTGGGCAATCATTGGCGTTGGCCAATTTTCATCGCGTAGTAAAATGGCTTTAATGCGATCACACTCACGCCTATCACTCGAGCTTTTATGTCGAGTTTCCAATGCTACTTTTTGTTCTGGCGAGAGTGTAATTTGTTTCATGGGGCTATGATGATCCCATTTGGGACAAAATCAAGCATTTTCAATGATCACGGGTATAGAACATAAAATACACCAGCTATTGGACTGTATTAAGCAACCTATTATCATCGGCCAACATATTTTACACGTGGGGGCGAGTATTGGGATTAGTATACTGCCTAAGCATGGTTTAAATAGTCGGGAGCTAATCAGCGCAGCTGATACTGCAATGTATCAAGCTAAAGCAGACGGTAGCATTGAATTTTGTTTCTATACCAGCAATCATGGTGTCTCTGCTTTAGCAACCTCATAGGTTTGAGTGTTCCAATCAAAATAATATTCAACCCCTTGCCACTCATAGACTGTCCCGTTCGCACGCTGGATCACTTTAGCATTTGCAGGTAGGTGGCTTAAGCCCGAAGCATACTCAATATGGGTCGTAGTCCGCTGTTGAGGCGCAACAATGGTGTCGATAAGCTTAATATTTTGCGGCTGATATCCGCTAGTTAACTGATGTTGATAGGGATAAAAACCGTTGTTATTTCTACGGGAATAACCATTCCCCCAATATGAGCCATATCGCCAGTTGTTGCCATGACTTAAACTAATCCCGATACTTGGGCCCCAATGTCGGTTAACTCCCCAGCCTTGATCCCAACCAAATCCCCAACGCCAAGGATCACGATTTCGGTGATGATTATTGTGTTGGCGATAATGATTATGTTGAGAGCTGACAGAATGCGAAACACGATTAGAATACTCATTCGCTAACGACGGCTGAGCACTGGCTGAACTCGCCATACTGAGTATAACAACACAACCAAGCCCGAATAATGGCATCAAAGTCCACTGCTTATTCGTTCGCATAAGTCACCTCTACCACATTATTGACTATTACCATTTTAGCCTAAGTATAGCTAAAGTCGATATCAGTAATATAGGTCTATCAAATTGGTTAACCCTATATTAGAAAAATGCTATAGTGCGCGCCATATTGGATTTGATTTACAGGCGGTAAACATGAGTTTTAAAGATTTACGCAGCTTCATCGATCATTTGGAAGCAAATGGTGAGTTAAAGCGCATTAGCTATCCTGTTGACCCTCATTTAGAAATGACGGAGATCGCTGATCGTGTTTTACGATCGGGTGGCCCCGCACTGTTATTTGAAAATCCTACCAATCACACCATGCCGGTACTGGTTAACTTATTTGGCACGCCTAAACGTGTTGCTATGGCATTGGGTAAAGACGATCCTTTGGCTTTGCGTGAAGTCGGTGAATTATTAGCATTCTTAAAAGAACCTGAGCCACCGAGTGGCTTTAAAGATGCCATCGCCAAAATACCTATGTATAAGCAGGCACTCAATATGCCGCCTAAAACAGTGCGTAATCCGCCTTGTCAGCAAGTGGTTAAAACCGGTGATGAAGTTGACCTAACCTCGTTGCCAATCCAACATTGCTGGCCTGGAGATGTCGCCCCATTAGTTACTTGGGGACTCACGATCACTAAAGGGCCACGTCAAAAAAGACAAAACCTAGGTATTTACCGTCAACAGTTATTGGGCAAAAATAAGCTGATTATGCGCTGGCTTGATCATCGTGGCGGCGCCTTAGATTTTAAAGACTTTAAACAGCTTCATCCTGGAGAGCGTTATCCTGTCGTAGTGGCATTAGGTAGCGATCCTGTGACCATTTTAGGTGCTGTAACTCCCGTGCCAGATTCCATGAGTGAATATGCCTTTGCAGGTTTACTACGCGGCGAACGTACCGAAGTCTGTAAAGCCATTAGCTGCGATCTTGAAGTACCAGCCACCAGCGAGATTATTCTTGAAGGTTATATTGACCCAGATGAGAAAGCAGTAGAAGGTCCATACGGCGATCACACTGGATATTATAACGAAACCGACTCATTCCCCGTATTTACTGTGACTCATATTACTCACCGTAAAGATGCTATTTATCATAGTACCTATACCGGCCGTCCACCCGATGAACCCGCTATGTTAGGCGTGGCATTAAACGAAGTATTTGTGCCTATTCTTCGTAAGCAGTACCCAGAGATTATTGATTTTTATCTGCCGCCTGAAGGTTGCTCCTACCGTATGGCTGTGATTTCAATCCGTAAACAATATCCGGGTCATGCTAAGCGTGTCATGATGGGGGCATGGTCATTCCTACGCCAATTTATGTACACCAAATTTATTATCGTGGTTGATGAAGATATCAATTGCCGTGATTGGCAAGATGTTATTTGGGCCATTACTACCCGGATGGATCCAACACGCGACACCATGCTGGTAGATAATACCCCTATCGATTATCTGGATTTTGCCTCACCCGTTGCCGGTTTAGGCTCTAAAATGGGTTTAGATGCCACCAACAAGTGGCCAGGCGAAACCACCCGTGAATGGGGCACCCCTATTGTGATGGATCCTAAGGTTAAACAAAAAATTGACCAAATTTGGGATGATCTTGGCATAGAAGATGTACCAACATTGTAACCACAGTGATCTGATTAAGGCGTAGATAGCTATAATTAACTCATTGATAAAAATTATAAAAAGGTTTAAAGGACGTTAGATGAAAACCATTCGTTGTCAGATTGAAAAAGTCACCCCGTTTAATGATGCTGTGTATCAAGTGTTCCTTAAACCCGAAGCCGCCTTTGACTTTAAGGCTGGCCAATACTTATCTGTGATCATGGGTGAAAAAGACAAACGTCCTTTTTCTATCGCTTCGGCGCCTAATGCTGCGTTAATTGAATTGCACATTGGTGCTGCGGTCAGCGAAAGTTATCCCATGCAAGTTGTTGAACGCCTTCAAACTGCGACTCATATTGATATTGAAGCCCCGGCTGGCGACGCATTTTTACGTAGCGATAGCCATAGACCGCGCATTTTAATTGCTGGCGGCACGGGTTTTTCATACATTAAAAGTATCGTTGAAGCGCAGATTGCTAACGGCGAAACGATTCAAACTCAGCTATATTGGGGTTGTCGTAACGAAGATGCTATGTACTATCAAGAGATTGCTCGTCAATGGCATGCAGACCATTCATGGTTAGAGTTTATTCCTGTAGTTGAACTTGCAGGCAGTACTTGGCAAGGCAAAAAAGCAAATTTACTTGAGCAAATAAAGCAGGATTTTGTCAGCTTAAATGGTTATGACATCTACATAGCCGGCCGCTTTGATATGGTCGGGGCTGCACGAGAAGTTTTTCGTGAACTTGGGATTGAAGAAACTCATTTATATGGTGATGCGTTCGCATTTATCAAGTAATAAACAACTGCGCATAGAGTTTACTGGTCAGTTGACTAAGCTGACCAAGATATACATCGGATGATAATGTTTCATCCGATTTTTTATTGTTGTTAATCAACTTTCACAATGAAGACCGAATTAAGATCTGGTGAAAATCCAAATAATATCTCAACGATAGTAGGCTATAAATGTAAGCTTTTATGCCCTCCGGGTAGCTTAACTGATTAAAATTGTACTCTTTCATAACGACTCCAAGCAACTAAGTCGCTCATAAATGGCATTATCCATACGGCTGTATTTTCAGTGGTATGAACCCTAAAAAATACAAGCTCTTCCTCTTGAATATCCATGCGTTTCACTTCACGATAAAAACGCATTGCCGATTCGGTGACGTGCTCGGGCTTAATGAACTCTTTTTGATCTATCTTGGTAAAAAACACATCCACATCAACATCGCCAATTGATTGCTGATATTGATTAAATGTCCCACGGGTTTTTAATTTTATCGGTGTCGTTATACAGTCTTCATCGGTAATGCATGTCGTGGTGTATATCTGGCCAGTATTTTCACCTTGATACACTAATGAAATACTTAAGTCGGCGCGTATGAGCTTTTGTCCAGCTATTGGAAAATATACATCTGCATGGTAATGATGCTCAACAATATCGCCAATATCCCCTTCTGGAATAAGCACTCGATTATAGCGAATTCGAGTCTCCATTTTTTTAGATAATGGGATAAAACTTTCCATGTTAATTCCTGCGGGTTCAGGGGTTAACATAGTGATATTAATAATGCCTTGGCCATCACAATCATTCAAAGTGTATCCTGGACAAGTAGCAAATGAATAAGAACTGCCGTTCGTGAGAGCAAAACCGCTAAACCCCTTTAAACCTTTAAGTTGATTTGTCTTTGGCGCAATGTGCTTCTGCCATTTAGATTCATGCAATTGATCCGTGTCGTTTTTATAGAACACTTTCGCACTTTCACGAATACCACCAATGTTGAGCTCAATGTCTTTATCACTTTTCCATTGCGATGTAATTTTCAGCACTTGGTGATATTCACAGCCATACCAAAAGATAATGAGTATGCCAAACAAAACCAATGCACCAGCAATTTTAACCAATAAGCTCACGTCAAAAAAAGCGGCGCGAATCGTGTCACTGTCACTCAGTGAAACGACTTTAACATGGCTTTGCTCACTTATATGAAGCTGATAACCACGCCTTGCAACCGCTTTTAGTTGGATGTCTTGAAAGGGCTCTAATTTACGTCTCAAGGTACTAATACACTGAGTGAGTGACGTTGGTGCGACGACTCTATCAGGCCAGCCAGCCTCTAATAATTCTTCTTTTGTGTAAATTTTACATTCAAAATCAAGCAGTTTAGTTAGTACGGCATGTTCAGAAAAAGTGAGCGGGATTTTCTCATTGTTTAGATGATTAATCAGTTGCTTAGCTGAAGTATCAAGTGATAAATAATTAGTGATTTTTAACACCGTATGCACCTAGAATAATGATCATAAACCAATTTAATTGTTACAAAATTGTACAGTTAAAAACGGTGCTATAATGTGATAACAAACTCAATCTGATACATTTAAAAACGGTACTACAATGTGATAACAAACTCAATCTGACACATTTAAATTACTTTATTACAATAACTTACCTTTACACTGATTTGATGACACCTTAACAAATGAAATGCTCTTATAAGCGTTTACGACTAAATATTTGCTGCCCCACGATCAGTAAAAACGATACCCATAATAGTAAGCCACTATAAAGCCCAGCGATGGGCATCTGAGCAATACTTAACATGCTATTACTGCCTCGGTGTTGAACCACATCACCTTGAGGTGGTATGTCTGGTAATACGACACCGCTCATAATTGCCCTAAATAAATCGCTAGGATTGAGTAAAATCAATACCTGAAAAATCGCATTTGAAAAGCCCTGTAAATCAGCCACCATGAATGTGAGCAAAACAAGATCGTATACCAGCACAATCATTACCCACAGAAATAACAGCACCGCTATCGCTTTGGCTTTCTCAACCACCAACAAACTCACTATATAACCCAACAACACAAAGCATACCGTTAGCAATATACTGCTCAGTATTAAGTGAATAAAGGCCACTACGACTTCTTGTATCGGGAAGGCAGTCAACGTCCACACTAAAATGGCTGTCAGAAAAAAAGCCCAACCAATCGTACAACTGAACACCCAAAGATGGCCGAGTAACTTACCTAATATGATGTGTAAACGTGTAACCGGATAAGACAATAGTAGCAACAAAGTGCCTGACTCTTCCTCACCAATAAAGCTATCGTAACTCAGTAATATTGCGGTCAATGGTAAAATATACACGCACATTGAACTCAAACTGGTCATGAGTAATGGTAAATCAGCCACAACTAATTCACCTGATACGGCGGAACCCGCAAAAGTGATAAGCAGTGATAAACATGTCAGCATTAAGCCAATAAATAAAAACCATCGATTTCGAAAGTTATCTTTTATTTCTTTTAATGCAATGGCCAAAACCGCTGTAAACATCACAGCCCCTTATGCCGCTTTGTGTTGATGAAGATTCATGAAGTGATGATAAATATCACTTAAATCAGGCTCTTCAATTGAAAAGTTATAGGCCCCACGATGTGAAGTGAGGTACTTAATAATCCTCGGCTTATCAACTTGATGAACCCATAACTGATTATTGGTTGCTAATCTTGATAGAAAATCATCATGGGCAATGGCATCAAGGATATCATCGCCTGTAAAATGCACCTTAAGATCCGCGGCTTGACGTAACTCCTCTAACCGGCCACTTGCTAGCTTTTTACCATTGGCCATAATAAATGCACGATCGATATTACCTTCAACCACTGCGAGCTCATGAGTGCACACAACAATAGCGCAGCCTTGCCGTTTAAGTTCGGCAATTTTTTGATACATAAATAGCGACGCTTGAGGATCAAGCCCGACTGTAGGCTCATCAAGTAGTAAAATATCAGGCTCAGACAAAATGGCCTGTGCAAAGCCTAAGCGTTGCTTCATGCCTTTTGAATAGGTTCTAACAGGCTTATTCTGCACCTGACCCAAACCAAACTCTTCGAGCACCTTAACCACCTGATTTTTAGCAACACCCTTTAATGAAGCAAAATATTCCAGTACTTCTTTTCCGGTTAACTTCTCGTAAAGCGAGATATTTTCAGGTAAATAACCCAAGTTAATTTTCCGGTGTTGCTTTTCATTTTTAAGCACCGTTCCTAACATCGAGATTTCACCCGACGTGGCAGGGACAATACCAAGCAAAATTTTGATTAAACTAGATTTACCTGCACCGTTATGACCGAGTAAAGCCAATGTTTCTCCAGCATTAACAGTGAGACTGATATCATCAACGGCCAAAAAATCGCCGTATTGTTTAACTAAATGAGTGACTAAAATTGCAGTGGTATCTTGCATATAATGATTACCTTTATAATCTATCAACTTGGGGGGGGCTCATCATAGGAAAACTATCAATTACTCCTGATTCAGGCATAATTTTAAATTGATGTTGCGTCCAGCGAAGTAGTTGCGCGACTGGACTTTTTAATAGAAATTGCGCTTCTGGATAAAGCCAATACAAACGATCTAATTGATCACTTGGCTGATAAGCCTGCTCACTAATACCATTCCCCGTCAGATCCCAACCAATGAAACGACTCCAATAATTCCCCTGACGTTCATAACTCCACTCAACGAGGCTATCACCAACATATTTAACCTGAGCCTGGTTATTAATAAATTGATTACGGTAAATCTTATTGCCTTCACCGCCCATCGCCATATAAATACCTACCTCACTATTGGAAAAATTATTATCAAACACTGCATTATCACGTGCACCGTAAATAAACATCCCACGGCCTTCACTTCCCGCAACTTTCGCATGTGAATTAACAATTTTATTGACCCGGTTTGCAGATACTTCAGAGTGATTAGTCATGTTCAGTAACACACCAAAACGTTGGGCCGATTGAACTCGATTATGATGTAACTTGATTTTCTCAGAACTCATTAATGCAAAACCACCATCAACATCTTCAGCATAATTATTAAATGCTTCATCATGAGCGGTATACATATAGTGCAAGCCATATTGCTGGTTAACAAAGTAATTATCGCTCACCAAACTATACTTACCTGACTCAAGATAAATGCCATCTCTCACATGTTTAATCTCGTTGAATTGAATGACGGCATTATCGACCCGCTTTAAGTAAATACCATCTCCTCTGTCCAAAATATGTCCTTGGCTGCTACCAGTAATCACATTGTTTTTAATCGATAAAAAATCACCATTATCTGCTCGAATACCAAAGCTTGGACCCCATAATTCGTTATTTTCAATTAACACATTATTAATGCCGTCGTTAATTAATATTGCGGCATTTAGCTCATATTGGTCTGCCCCCCAATTGACAATTTTTAACGATCGAAGCTTAACATCTGAGCTTGCTATCGTTATTGCACTGCCATAACCCAACGCGTCTATTTCTGCGCCGGGCTTACCAATAATAATGAGCGGTTTATCTATGATAAATTGCCCCTGAAAAACGGCTGGATGCAAGACTAACGTGTCATAAGAATGTGCTTGCTGAATTTTTAGTTGTAAGCTTAGTGGATCTTTCACCTGTATTTCAGCAGCAGTACTTGGCAGAATGAGTATGCCCATAAAAATAGATAACAAACTAGCAAGTCTCATTGTCATACCACTCTACTCAAACGTAATAGTGCCCAATGAAAGTGACCTTATAAAAAGCCACTTTATTTGAGACTAGCATTAATGACTCATGTTTTTTTGTGTGACATGCCCTTTTCGTGCGACATTCCTTCACCTAATACTTCGAGTGTGATCTCATCATATGCCAACACTGCACCGCCAAACTCATTAGCGAAATTTTGCGCTGCATCTGCACTACTAAATGAGCCAACGGAAGGCCCCATAACACCTTTACGATTCGAGCCATAAACATACCAAGCCTTTACTCCATCAATAAAGGAATCATCTTTAGGCATTTCCCATGATGTTTTTGCCATATCATGCACATAAACTTGGCTTACTTGCCGTTGATTCTCCGGCTGTAAAATAAAATTGAACATGTCTCTAGTTGAGCAAAACTTGGGGATTACATCACTATTTTTTAACAACACCTCACCTTTAGGTCCTGGGTATTTTGTGATCATCATGCCGCACATATGACAACGGTCATGATCGTGAATAGCCTGAGAGTTGTGCATTGTTAGCCCATCATTTTGAGGGCCGCAAGCAAATAGCATCGGGATAAACAACAGTAAAACATAAATTCTATTCATATAATTCACACTTAACAGTAAACAATCACATTGAAAGAGCTCCCCCTAAAAGCAGCGGGGGAGTCAATTAATAAAGGGCAGCCCTCAAAACTGATTAAATACCGTAAGTTTGCCCCGCATATAAGATGAACAAACGTAGGCACATCATGCCACTAATGACACATACACCTGATAAGTAGAACGCTTTGGCTGAATGGCTAAAGGTTCTACCTGTGGCAAAGTTAAGTAAGATGGGGCCTAAGAAACCAACCCCAACTACCCCAACCCAGAACAAGTTAGCCCATACACCACTAGTAAATGCAGAAAATGCAGATTGCGCACCTTCATTACCCGTAGCAAGTGACATGGCAATCATCACAATAAACAAAATTTCAGTAATCATGATCGGCCATTCTGCACCGTGTAACAGCTTTAACTCACTACTGTGTAAGTCTTCTTTAAACACTAAAACCGACACCATTTTTGATGCTGCTGCACCAGCAGAAATACCAGATGCGATAAATAATGCAGGTAACACTGCAGTATTAATCAGTGGGAAACGAATTAGTGCTGAAATTAAGAAGCCTGTATATGCACAAACCGACATAGCAAGAATCAAAGTTAATAATTCTAATGGACGACGAATTGGCTTCAACATACTAATAAGTGGCAATAGTATGCTTAACCCCTTAATAGCTTTTATGTCATCTTCAAAGGCATAAAGACACAACACCGCTGTTAATGGGATATAAGCACAAAGCGCGATAACCCCAAGTGACATTACTGAAGTTAAATTGTAAAACACCAAAATACGCCAGAAGAACATAGGGTTAGTTAAATCTAACACTAGACATAACATACCTAAACTTATCGTAACGAACGAAATTAACGCGGCAGCTTTATACAAAGGTGTGTTAGCGGTTTGGCATTTAATAAACCGAAGAGCTAACGCAACAACTAAAGCACCACCAGAGATCCCTGCTAAAAACAAGTACACTGCAATAGGCCATGGCCACGCTATCCCTTTGGATAACCCCATGGTGAATTCCATTGAACCGTCCATCTTATACCCCCAATTTAACGACTGGTATGTAACGTAAACTCGGCTCAGTACCAAACTGAGGTTTCATACGAACAGAGTCTTTGACTGCCAATAATTTATTCACATATGAGTTTGGGTCGTTAATATCACCAAAAACCAATGCGTCATATTTACATAGCTGTACACATGCTGGTAACTCGCCTTTTGATAACTTGCTACTTAAACAAAAATCACAGTTATCAGCGACATTGGTATCTTCATTTATGAAACGAGCATTATAAGGACAGGCGCCAATACAATATTTACAACCGGCACACTTACTTTTATCCATGGTCACAATCCCAGTTTTAGGATCTCTATGTGCTGCACCAGTTGGGCATACACTGACACATGGTGCATTTTTACACTGTTGACAAGAAACACGTACAAACTTACGTTCGCAGTTACATTTGTCTTTACCACAGTGTGGGCAAGCTTTACCTTCTACTCCACCCGATTGATGTTCCATCAAACACTTTGACTTCCCCTCAGGTAAGTTGTTTGCTGTATTACAAGCCAGCTTGCACTCTCCACATCCAGTACATTTGTTTTGATCAAACACCATGACATAATGAGGTTTATTCGTATTAGAACTGTCGTCTTCAACTGAGGTACAACCCATCGGTCCCCAAATTAAAGAAGCAGCCCCAACACCTTTTAGAAACCTCCGTCTCTCTATATTCTCACTCACAACACCCTCCCTATATCAGCATTGGCTGACAGGTATTTATTGGTTCGGCTGTAAATTCAAATGACGAAATTATTGATTCACTTCGTCCAATTGAAATTCGGCTTTTATAATTGCATTAGTAATAGATTGTCGATTAAAAGGTTGAGATTGGTTTGTTAGTAAAATCTGCCAATGCTCGATGGCTATTGCATACTCACCATTTAAGTAAGCGTCTGTTGCAAGTAGCATTCGAGTATGAAGCTCGTCACTTTGGATAGACAAAGCGGTATCAATCACTTGCTTTGTTTCAGGCCCGAATGTGCGAGTATCACGGTAATACATTGATGTTGCTTTCATCCCTAAGAGTTCAGCGTCGTTGCCGACCAAAGAAATAAGCTGGGTTAGCGTCCCGACCGAGTCAGCATATAAGCCGCCTTCGGCATAAGACTGCGCTAACGCCATAAGTGCCCTTTCATCTTGTGGTTGTTGCTCAACTTGCATCCGCCCTTTCGTGATGTTAGCAGCGACAAGATAATCCACATTGTCATCAACTCTACCCTGATCCCAACCTTGAAAATGTCCTCCACTGGCATAAATAGATATCGAAAAGATCAACACGATGACTGACATCCCAAAAGGATAATGAGCGGTAGCAAGACCATTGAACTCATCAAGTTCAACGTTTACAGCCTTGCTAACACCTTTAGTCACTCTGCTATTATTTTTCACCACAGTACTGCTCAAATTACGGTTGTATGCACTGTGATGAAGCCAGAAGAGTCCGATAAATATACTCAGACATATTGCAATACCTAAGGCCAGAATATTCATAAGTGTCTCTTCTTTGAATTGAATAAGTTGTTACGTTAACTAGGCTATTTACCCGCTATTGATTGGTTCATCATGCCTTCCATTCCCATACCACTCAGCCCCATTCCTTTGGCTTTTTCACTTGGTTTTTCGGACTTAACTAACTCAACCTCAAACACTAAGGCTGTTTCACCAGGAATATTACCCGCGCCCTCTGCGCCGTAAGCCAACTCAGATGGAATAGTGAATCGAAAAGTTGAACCAACAGGCATTAGACGTAAACCTTCTTCCCAACCGTCAATAGCCGTTAACAATGCAAAACGCACTGGTTCGGTGGTTTCTTCAAAGACAGTGCCATCAATCAATGAACCTTTGTATTTCACTGTCACCACATCTTCAGCCTTAGGTTTAATACCGTCACCAAGGGTTAACACTTCATACTGCAAACCGGTGTCTGTCACTTTTACACCTGATTTATCTTTGTTTTTCGTTAAATAATCTTCGCTAGCTTTACGACTTGCTAACGCCATTTTTTCATCTTTTTGGGTGTTTAATAAATTCAATAATTCACTTCGCTCATTCAAGTAAGTGATGACGTCCTCATCAGTGATTTTTTGCTGATCTTTTAACGCATCAATCACTCCATCAATAACGTCTTGAACGTCGACTTTTGCACCTAGCTCTGTTTGATTAAAAATTTGGTTTGATAAATAATTACCTACCGAAGCGCCTATACTATAAGACTGTTTTTCAACATCACTTGCCAATCCATCACTCGCAACACTGCTGGCTGATAGTACTAACGAAATACACGTCGCAATGGTTAACGCACTTTTGCTAAGATTTTTCATAAAGAATTCTCACATTATTGAGTTTTACCTATCAGTAAATTACCAATAGCTATTAATCTGAAATAAAGGGTTATGGTTTCTCTGTTGGCCTACCTGATAAGCGCCATCCATAAATGCCCTCGCTCATATGCCTAACGCCGGTATAACCGATTTTCACAGTTTCTCTGGCCGCCATTGCGCTGGAAGTGCATAAAGGATTTGCACAGTAGAAAATCATTACGGCATCCTTATTTTTTGGAAGTAGTTTTTTCCAATTTTTAACGTTGAAATAAATAGCACCCGGAATATATCCTTCAGCCCATAACTCCATCGTGTTCACATCAAAAAAATAAACATCCTCTTTGCCTATTAACGTCTCAGCCTCACGCATTGAGATCGGGTTAAGCTGAATGTCATATACTGGAGCAAGAGTCATCTCTCCGCCGCCGCCAGCGAATACTGGAGTGTTAAATACGACTAACAACGACACTGAAATCAAAATGGTGCTAAGTAGTTTTTTCATTACATTCTCTCTACATATCTCGTCATCACAGCGATGTCGGAATATCGGTAAATGGCTTCCCGCTATTGCGGGAAACCATTATTGATTTACATACTATTTTTATTGATAATTGCTTGAGCTTGGGTGACATATGTCATCGCAGCATCGATACGTTTTTGGCTATAACGTGCACCATGCACCCCCCAAGAACCGTCTTTCTTAAGAAGCGTTACAGCATCTTGAGCTTTATCAGTAAGTAAAAGTACTTGTGATTTATCTTCAACGGATAATTTAGTGACTTCTAGCAGTTTATCGATACCATCCAGTGCAACCACAACCTGAGCGTAGGTGTCTTTAATCGGTGTTTGCCACTTCATCACTTCACCATAAATCTCTTGTTGGTCTTCGTAATGTAAGCTTGGATCGAGTTCGGATTGGAACTGACTATGACAACCTTTGCCATTAACAACGTTATCATCAGAGATTGCAGTACGTGCACATGACCACATTAAGTCTAAGTAGTTATTACCGTTTGCATTTTTAGCAACAGTCCAACCTTTAGTACTTGATACACGAGGCTCACCTTCAGGCGGGTTAAGAGTCTTATTAGTTGGATCTATTTCAATCTTCCACATATGCGACTTACGCACCGCGTCGAAGCCTGCTTGGTCAGGGAACTGCATAGCAGTGAAGTTTTCACAACTACCCATGTTCGGCATATGACAACTTGTACAGGTTTGTTCGCTATGAGACTTAGTGTTCTCTACGATTTCAGCTTGTGCAGCATGACAATCAGAGCACTCTTTCTTCATTTTTGGTTTGGTATAACCAGACTTCCAATCGTTGCTTGTTACTTCATGTGGATCATGACAAGTAGAACAACGCATGCCTTTTTCATAATGCATAGAAGCGAACATTTGCGAACCTTCAGTACCACATGATGGACATGCAGACTTCATTTTCACACCAAATGCATACTCTAACTTCTCTTTACCTTTCTCTGTTTTAGCTAAATCAGGTACAAAATTAAAACGTTGATGACAACGCTCACAGTTAGAAGGCATTCCGCCGCCATTCCCACCGTCTAAGTGACCCCCAGCGCCATGACACTCTTCACAGGCAATACCTTTAGAAATAGTATGTTCTTGTAGTTTTTTAGGGTCGCCTAATGCGGCAAAGTATTCATCTTTAGATTGGAAATCAAACTTGAAGCTATGGCACACTTCACAATAAGAACTTGCTGGTTGGAACAGCATTTCTTTTTCGTATTTCGCTCCGTATGAGCTCATGCCGATTTGATGAGAACCACTTGCGCCAAAAGCTTTACCGTCGTTAGTGGCTGGGAACTCAGGGATAACAGCATTGATTTTTGCCGCCATGGCAGGGGTTAACCATTCGGCCCAACCACGTGAGAATTGGTTACCACCAGCGACCATTTTACCGGTGCCTTCAATAAGTAAACCATCACGAATATGGTATGTGCCACGAACAAGGTAACTATCGATGAAACCATATTTAGTACGAGGCGTACCGACAGTTGCATAGATGGCATCAGGCGTAATACCGTCAGCTAAGATAGACGTATCTTTAGTGCCATACATTGGCTTTTTAAGATCGTTATCAACTTCTGGATGGTCGCCAGGGAAACGAATTGTCTTCGCATGACGAGAGCGGCTCCATGCTTCATATTGGACAGCATGACATTCACCACATTTTTCAGGACCAACAAACTTATTTGGATAATCAAGAATTGATTTCGCGCCTAAACGATATTGAACCGCACTTGGGCGACCAACCATTTCACTATATACAGGGCTATTACCAGTATCGAGATATTCTTCACCCCGGTCGCTTACATGATACTCACCAATTAAATTACCTTCTTCATGATATTTAAATAATGGGTGATTTTGAAAAAGAAAATCAAATAATTCTTTTTCCTGAACAATATAATCTTGTAGTGTTTTAACCCCTTTAGTTTTTTCAACACCATTAGAATGTTCAATTACTTCTAATGCGGTATGCCCCATCGACTTTTCACTTGTTGCCTTTCCGCCTGCATTAACAGTACCTACAGCGCCAAGACAAAGCAGCACACTGAGTGCAGC
Source organism: Shewanella psychromarinicola (assembly GCF_003855155.1). Lineage (NCBI taxonomy): Bacteria > Pseudomonadati > Pseudomonadota > Gammaproteobacteria > Alteromonadales > Shewanellaceae > Shewanella > Shewanella psychromarinicola. The sequence goes on along the minus strand of NZ_CP034073.1, from coordinate 1,815,932 downwards.
TAGCTTGTATTTACCCTGTTTCATTGTCCCAATCCTCATCATCATTACTCTATTTTTCTCCACCAAACCTGGCAGTTCAGCGAACGATATAATTAATTTGAGCAAGAGGCATTTTAAAGGTAATTACAGGGCTAACCATGCGCAAGATCACATAGAAAAACGACTCAGAAATAACAAAACATAAAACAAAATAAAGTCTTTAATTACAATAACTTGGATTTTATTTTAGATTATTTTTTATATAAAAATACCGATTTTTTAGCTATAAAAAAATCTAAAAATATATTTGTTAATATAAAAAACTCTCATCTTAAAATAATTGAAATACGAATAAGATCAGCCTCACAGAAAATAAACATCAACAAAGATAATGTTTATTTAACTTTATTCATTAAGTTTTTTAATTATCAAATTTCACGACTCAATGAGTAAAAACCAATGAGTAAAAATTAACTACATACATGATTAATATAACTAGGTATATATAAGATGATCCCAGAAATTGGACATTTACTGATAATCATAGCCACAAGCCTTTCATTATTATTGGCCACCATTCCATTATTCGGGTTATATAAAGGCAACCGATATTTAATCAGCTATTACCGTCCATTAAGTAATATGATGTTATTAGCCTTTATGGCTGCAGTTACCTGCCTAACGCTTAGCTTTATCTGTAATGACTTCTCTGTTGCTTATGTGGCGAACCACTCTAATACTCAACTGGCCACCTTCTATAAAATTGCCGCAGTTTGGGGAAGCCATGAAGGTTCAATGCTTTTCTGGGTCAGTGCCATTGCATTTTGGACGGCATTAATCGCCAATAGAAAGACAGAGAATAATGAAGCGTTTTTTGTCCGTACCGTATCGGTATTAGCCTTGGTCATTTTGGGTTTTAGTTTATTTATCATTTTCACATCAAACCCCTTTGTTAGGCTTCTACCGAACTTTCCAATTGAAGGCCGAGACTTAAATCCAATATTACAAAACATCGGTTTAATTATTCACCCACCGCTATTGTTCCTCGGTTATGTCGGCTTAACGGTTTGCTTTGCAAGTTCAGTATCCGCATTGCTCGGAAAACAATTCACCCAACAACAAGCACAATATATGCGCCCTTGGGCTATTATGGCGTGGGTGTTTCTAACCGGTGGCAATGCGTTTGGTTCGTGGTGGGCTTATAACGAACTTGGCTGGGGTGGTTGGTGGTTTTGGGATCCTGTAGAAAATGCCTCGTTTATTCCATGGCTTGTGGCGACAGCTTTAGTGCATTCAGTAACCATGACTCAGCGCTTAGGGCAATGTAAAAAATTCACGCTATTCTTAGCGATATTGGCTTTTTCACTTAGCTTACTTGGCACCTTTATCGTTCGCTCTGGCGTTGTACAATCTGTGCATGCCTTTGCTGCTGATCCCACCCGTGGTATGTCAATTCTCTTTCTGCTTGTGGTGTTATCTGGTGGAGCTTTAGCGTTATTTGCAAGCCGTATTTCTTATATAACTGCAGAAGACAGGTTCAGTCCTTTTTCCAAAAACACACTTATATTGCTTGGTAACCTCTTATTGGTGGTAGCTGGTCTGTCGGTGCTACTAGGCAGCTACTACCCAATTATTTATAACGTCATCACTAACAACACAATCTCAGTCGGCGCACCTTATTTCAACAGTATTTTTGTGCCCATTATTTTCATCCTGAGTTTCCTGATGGGATTAGCACCTTTGATAAGTTGGCAACAAGAAAAATTATCCAGCTTAAAACGCCCACTGCTTTTGCTATTCGTTTGTGTTGCACTAGTGATACTTATCAGTGTCAATACAGAGCGTACTAATGCATGGTTTTTCTTTGGCTTACTGGCCACTATATGGATTATAGCTTGCACTTGCCTCGCGATGTATCAGCTCCTTAAAAGTAAAACAAAAACCACTCAATCATACCGCTTTTTTGGCATGTGCTTAGCGCACTTTGGCATTGCAATAGCAATTCTTGCGGGTACTGTTGTCTCTCATTTTGAACAAGAAGAAGTCCTAAGTATGGGGCCAGGTCAAGGCAGAGAGTTGGCCGGATATATCTTTGTATTTGAGCAAACCCAGCAGATAACGGCAACAAGCTTTGATGCCCTGCAAGCCAATATCCGTATTATGGATTTAGACGAAAAAACCGTGGGTTATGTTTATCCTCAACGTCAAACCTTTAAAACTAATGGCATGCAAACCACTGCCGCTAGTGTTTACTCTACGGCGTTTCAAGATTTATATGTATCAATGGGCACCAAGTTAAATGAGACTGAATACTTAATCCGTATCAGCTATAAACCTATGGTGAGCTGGCTTTGGATTGGCGCGATATTAATGATGTTTGGCGGTTTTTTTATCGTATTAACAAGCCGCTATCACCAACCCACCACACAGTTAAAGACTTTACCATCCACTTACACTTTACAGGAACTCATCTCATGAATTTAAGAGTCATGATGATAACAATATTACTGTGTGTGTTCATTCCGTCAGTACTCGCTGATACCGCAATGTATAGCCCAGAAGAAAAGCGCAAATTGGGTTTTGAGATTGCCCAAGAGCTTCGCTGCCCTTCTTCTGATAATCGCAGTCTTTTTGACTCACAAACACAAATTGCTAATGAGTTGAAAGGCCACATTTTTAAACAATTAGATGAAGGTCAATCTAAACAGCAAATCATTGATTTTATGGTGGCACGCTTTGGTGAAAGGATCCGTTATAACCCAAGCATCAATAGCGGCACATTCGCACTATGGCTCATACCTTTTATGTTGATTATTCTGTCCATTGTCGGCGGTATTAGCTGGGTAATGACACAACACAAACGGCAATCAGCTAACGAAAAATCTGTAATAGACGAGAAAAATTATGAATAAATTGCTTCCTTTAACACTGTTAATCCTTACCGCCAGTATTCATTTAAATGCACCTGCGTCACCTGTGGATGTTAGAGTCTATAAAACCGGCGACCCTATTGAAAAACCTCTGGTAATGTCGCGCTTTGTTGAACTGCATCATGCTAGAAAGATTGCTGATATACACTTTATGGATCAACAGAAAAATAAGGTAGATTTGCAGCAATATCACGGCAAGTTAGTGATGGTAAATTTATGGGCAACATGGTGCGCCCCCTGTGCTAAAGAAATACCGGCTATGCAGGAAATACAGCAACGAAATAAAGACAAAGATTTTGTCCTTTTACCAATATCAATCGATGAAGATACCAATGCAATTGCTCCTTTCTTTAAAGCGCACGGTATTACAGGCTATGAAACATGGCTAGACCCTGAAAAAAACATCGACTACATCATGCCTGCAGATTTAATCCCAGCCAGCTTCATTCTGGATGGAAAAGGCAATCTTGTTGGTTTTGTTCGTGGTTATATTGATTGGACAGACGACGACATACAGCCTTATTTAGATAGACTTATTGCTAAGTACACCAAACTGTAATTTCATAGTTCAAGGTGATTTTCAACTACTGTCCAATCCCGACTTCTCTAGGGCGGTTCTTTTTATCTCAACAACGGCAGACCGAAGGTCGCCGTTTTCCTTGTAGATTCCGCCTTAATTCATTACCATTATCACCATTTTTTCAATTTTTAGGCTTATTTTATAATGAAGTTATCTGTTTTAGACCAATCCATTTTTAACCATTTATATCGCGACATTTTTGAGTTTCGCAGCACTTTTGATTTACCGGTTAATGACAGTGCTAGCCTAGACGACAAAGCAGATACCTTACACACATCATTAATTATTGAAGAAATGACCGAGCTTGCTGAAGCCGACTCTCGCATCGAACAAGCCGATGCGATTGTTGACTCTGTTTATGTGTTAATGGGCCGTTTAGTGCACTTAGGTGCGTCTCAGGTAAGCGATCGCCTTGAGATCAGTTACCTTATCGATTTATTGCTCAACGTCGCTAAAAACCGTCAAATTGATTTTATTCAATGCTGGGATGAAGTGCACTCAAGCAACATGAGTAAAGTATGCCGCAACCACAAAGAACTCGACGAAACCATTGCCCATTACGCTAAACAAGGTGTCGAGATTGTCGGTAGCACTAAAGGTGAGTTTATTATTGCTAAGTGCGCTAAAGACGTCGAAATGGCAGGTAAAGTTGTGCGCCAAGGCAAAGTATTAAAGTCAGTTTATTATCGCCCTGCAGACTTAACCAAACTAGTACGAAACTAATCAACAAATCAACGACTGGGTTTTCACTTGGTAGTACTGATTGACTCATAAAAAATGCGCTTTTATCAGCGCATTTTTTATGAGCTTTTTATGACTACGCGGCCACTGAGACTTTATTATTAAGCGCCTGAATTAGCAGCTGTGGCTCATCCACACTCAAATGTATCGTAATCATGGGTTCGGGTAACTGGCCCATACCACCATGATAAATGACCGGATGGTTTAAGGTAATAGTGACATTACTCTGCCCACGGCCAATAATAATGGTTTCTGGCTCATCTTTATTTAATTCAGTTGATTCTTGAGCAGCGACACTGGCAATATCGGCAATGTTCACCACCATAAATCCCCACAATGAATTATTGATCACTAAGTTATCTCTGATTAAATACAAAGAGTAATAACGCGATAGCCGATGGTTAGCCACGATAGACATCAAGGTATAGGCAATAATGCTCGAGACAATAATCGCCACCCATTCGCTCCATGAAACCAGTAATAAATAACTGCTACAAGATGCGGTAATACAACCAAATAGCATAAGCCACACATGCCAGCGCGTTGCACTGTTGAGGTTAATATTAGCGATGGCCACCGGATGATGACGTGAAAACCAAGGGATTGAATAAAACCAGTTAGTCGCTTCACTGGCCATAATAAGTGCGATAGTTAAGCTTTTTTCATCGCCATCCCGATACGTTTCTACCGCCCCGACTCTAGGATCGCCCTTAAGCTTTCGCACCTTAATCAAGCCACGAACAACACTCACCACCAAGTACAATTCAATGACCAGCAATACCGCAATAATCGGATAACGTAACCATGCAATAAACTCAAAATAGTGCGCGACTTCGGCAGGGAAACTTAACCGAGCAACCAAGCTGCTTAGACTGAAAATGACAATCAGTTTCCACAGTTTCTGAGCACCCATTTTAATAATGCAGTACCAGTAGCTCAAAGGCAGTAATACAAAATACAATGCACAAATAAGGTATAACGACCGCTTGTCAGCTTCACTCGTTAACGACTCTGGCGTCCACTGAACGCCTATTACAAAGCTAAACACCATTAAGGCTAAAAAGACTAACCGATACTTAACCGTGGCTCTCATTAAATACTTATCCCTGTAGATGTTATTAACCCACGCCATATCATTATTCTGAATATAAACGAGATGATACAAGTCGTTAACATATCAGCAAACATTAGTTTCACTGCTATTGATTGGCGTGAAAATTGTTACTAAAAATTGCCGTAAATGGGGATCACGAAAAATTGCGCTTGAACAGCCAAGTTAAACCATGAATCGCGGTAGTAGGAAAAGCCATCGAATGATCGGCCTCGGGGATCACCAATAGTTTCAGTTGTAATGTGCCGGTTTGAGCAGATGGGTGAGATTGGAGTATTTGATAAAAAGCCTCAGCATCTGCAACCATCTGATGACCATCATGGGTATAAGGTGGTTTCTCTAATTCACCAATGCCAATAAACACCTCGGCAGATATTGCTGGTGTTTGACTAAAACGCTGAGCAAACTGCTGCAACAATTGTTTATTGTCGAACCATAGAGATGGGCTACCCAACACGTAATACGCAAATAGCGTTGGCTGTTCTAATAAAATATGTGCGCCGAGTAACCCGCCTAACGAATTACCCACAAAGGTATTTTGTTGTGTGTCGACTCGATAGTTTTTTTCAATAAAGGGCATAACAACCTGGCTGATAAAGGCAACGTGCCGCTTGGCCTCACCAGTGGGTAGTTTCCAACTCGCATCGTGACTTGGGGTATAGTCGCGGATCCTACTCGCCGAACCTTTGCTCGGCCTCTGATAGCCTATGGCGACTAAAATAGCTTGTTGCATCATGTTGCTGTTCATTGGAAATCGCGTCGCACCAGACACCACTTGCAAGCTATACATGGAGTCCGTCATATAGACTACAGGGTAATGATGAGTACGATTGTTGCGGTAATCTTTAGGTAGTTTGATCATCACTTGATAGTGGCGATCGCCATCGTTAAGCACAAATTGGCGGGTACGAGGAATAGTGACTACTGCAGCTGTGGAATGCACATCGACAGCGTTGCTTGGTAAGCCAGCCAGTAAAGCATCATTGTTCGCGGACTCACTGGCTAGGGATAACCAACAACATATTATCGCACCGATTAACCAAGGAGTTGTTTTCATTCATGCATCCCTGCCCTATGGTAATAAACCATTAACTCAATTCCATTTCATGCTTTGTCGTGATTATACCGCTGCAGAAATAACATAGTCAGCACTTAGCGCGATAAACAAAACCATACCTGCCCAGTTGTTGTTTAAAAAAGCCTTAAAACATGGCGCACGTTCATGACCATAAATTAACCCTTGCTGATACACAGCAAACGCAACAAAGCTGATAATGCCCAAGCCATAAATCACTCCACGCTCAGCCATCAATCCCGCCATCACAAAACACCCTAGGGCGGCAAGTTGAAATAAGCCGATAATCTGCCTATCGTAACGGCCAAATAAAATGGCGGTTGATTTAATGCCCACTTTTAAATCATCGTCGCGATCGACGATGGCATACATGGTGTCGTAAGCCACAGTCCAACACCAATTAGCCATAAATAACCACCAAGCTTCAGCAGGGACTTCGCCGAGTTGAGCGGCATAAGCCATCGGAATAGACCAGCTCCATACAATGCCCAAAAACATTTGCGGCATATTGGTAATCCGTTTCATAAACGGATACATCACAGTTAACACAATGCCAACGACAGATAGCTGCACTACCAGTGGATTGAGCCATAAGACTAAGCTAAATGCGGCGAGCCCCAACACAACAAACAACCCTAGGGCTTCTTTGGCGCTGACCACACCCGACACCAACGGCCGCATACTGGTACGTTCAACATGGGCATCTAAGTTACGATCGGCAAAGTCATTAATAATGCAACCATTAGCACGCATAATCACCACACCGACAATAAATATCAGCAAGACCTTAATGTCTGGCATACCTTGAGCCGCTAACACCAGCGCCATTAAACACGGCCACAGTAGAAGTAAGGTGCCAATGGGTCTATCGATCCGCATTAATCGTGCATATGCATGCAGCTTGTCTTGCAATCGCATTGGTGTCATCTCTCCATGATTTAGCAAACGCAACAGATTAGCAACGCTCTAGTTTTGCTAACGACACCAACAGCCATTTGATGCCGAAATCGACAAACTCAACCTGAACACGCCCTTTTTCACCTGAGCCTTCAAAGTTAATCACCTTGCCTTCACCAAACTTAAAGTGCTTCACTTTAGAGCCAACTCGATAACCGGTATCATTAAAACCATTCGGTTTAGTGGTAACCGTCGCAGGGCGAGCAGGAAAACGCTTGCTAATCGATGGCTTCACCTGAGCACGGATACGAATTTGTTCAACAAACTTTTCAGGAATTTCGTTAATAAACCGTGATGGGCTAGCATAATCTTCACGGCCATAAATACGACGCGACTCCGCATAACTGATGTACAGTTTTTGCATTGCACGGGTCATACCGACATAACACAAACGGCGCTCTTCATCTAACCGATCGCCTTCATCCAGAGCCATTTTACTCGGGAATAATCCTTCCTCTACGCCCGCCATAAACACCATTGGGAACTCAAGTCCCTTGGCCGAATGTAAGGTCATCAACTGCACTGCATCGGTAAAGGCATCCGCTTGGCCTTCGCCAGCTTCTAGTGCGGCATGGGATAAAAAGGCATTAAGCTCGCCTATGTCTTCAAGCTCTTCAGGCATTTCAAAACTGCGGGCAGCGGTAACGAGTTCGTTTAAGTTTTCAATTCGCGCTTGGGCTTTCTCGCCTTTTTCAGCCTCGTACATAGTACGCAAGCCTGAACGATCAATCACATTATCAGTCATGGTATACAGCACCATATCTGCAGTATCCGTTCGCATCGAGATGATCAGTTCCATAAAGCCATTTATGGCATTAGCTGCACGCCCAGCGAGTACTTTCTCTTCGACCAAACGCACACAGGCTTGCCAAAGTGTTAGCTCATGCTGTCTTGCGGTTGAGCGTACAATGTCCAACGTTCGATCGCCAATACCACGAGCAGGGGTATTGACCACACGTTCGAATGCGGCATCATCATCTTTGTTATTGATAAGACGCATATAGCCCATCGCATCTTTAATTTCTTGACGCTCGAAGAAGCGCAAGCCACCGTAAATACGATACGCTAACCCTTTATGTAAAAAGGCTTCCTCTAATACTCGCGATTGCGCATTTGAACGATATAGAATGGCGCACTCGCTCAAACTGCCGCCTTTTTCATGCCACTCGCTAATGCGACTGACAATGAACTTGGCTTCGTCCATCTCATTAAAGGCGCAATAGACTGAAATGGGCTCGCCATCTTTATCTTCAGTCCATAACTCTTTACCTAAACGATCAGGATTATTGGCAATCACAGAGTTAGAAGCGTTCAAAATATTCGCTGTTGAACGGTAATTTTGTTCTAACCGAATCGTTTTAGCCTCAGAAAAGTCTTTTAAGAAACGATGTAAGTTTTCAATTTGCGCGCCACGCCAACCATAAATGGATTGGTCATCATCACCGACAATCATCACATTGGCTGTTTTACCGGCTAACACACGGATCCACGCGTATTGAATCGCGTTGGTATCTTGAAACTCATCAACTAAAATATGACGGAAGCGCTCTTGATAATGGGTCAGTAAATGCGGTTTATTAAGCCATAACTCATGAGCACGTAATAAGATTTCCGCAAAGTCGACCAAACCGGCACGATCGCAAGACTCTTGGTAAATCTTATAAATGTTGAGTAAGTTTTGCTCAATCGGAAAGCTGCCTGCATCAATATGCTTAGGGCGAAGACCTTGATCTTTCTTACCATTGATATAACCCTGAGCTTGACGCGGAGGATACTGCTTCTCATCTAAATTAAGGCTTTTAAGAATGCGTTTGAGTAAACGCAACTGGTCGTCTGAATCAATAATCTGGAAGCTTTGTGGTAAATTGGCATCTTGATAATGAGTGCGCAATAACCGGTGAGCTAAACCATGGAAGGTGCCTATCCACATCCGCCCCATGTTAGTGCCCACGACCTTCTCCACCCGTTCACGCATTTCTGCTGCGGCTTTATTGGTGAAGGTGACTGCCAAAATAGAATATGGACTTTGTTGTTCAACTTGCATTAACCACGCAATACGATGGGTTAATACACGGGTTTTACCACTGCCGGCACCCGCTAACACCAACATATTTGAAAGTGGTGCGCCGACTGCCTCACGCTGCTTATCGTTTAGGCCGTCTAATAATGATGATACGTCCATTTTTCCTCCCAGAAATCTGCGAGGCATTATATCTTAAATAGCGAGATAATGGCGTGCAATACTTCACCTATTTTATATCAACAATTCCCCTAACAAGAGAGATAACCTACTCACTAAGGTAATATCAAAGTCACTAAAATCACTTACTTGTGATGATCTAACTGCTTTAATGAGAGCCTAAATTGACAAAAGAGCAAGCAAAAATTATTATACAAAATAAAGTAATTAATTAATTTTAGCCTTGAGTAAGGGACCTAATAGTTGATTAATCATTAAATTCATCGCTAAACAAACTGAATTAAGTTTGTTATTTGTGGCGAATAAGGCTCGCGAGCATGCCTGCTTATTATCAATATATTCAATGTCATTAATACTCAAAATTCCATTTGAAAAGCATTTATTACCCACAGTTTAAGCTGTATAGGTTGCCATATTGAATATAAAAGATTTAGAACTATTCATTGCTGTAGCAAAGTTAGGCAGTTTTTCTAAAGCTGCAAAATCTTTAGATACTCGCAGAGCATTAGTCAGTCGTCGTATTGGTGATATGGAAAAACAGCTTGGTGCGCCGCTATTTACCCGCACGACAAGAGTCATGACATTAACCTCAGCGGGTCGACAGTATCTTGTTCAAATCGAACCTTTAGTTAATCAATTCAATCATGCTAGTGATGTGTTCAAACATCGCCATGATGAAGTTCAAGGCAAATTACGCATTGGTTTACTGCCTTTTGTTGACAAGCTTATGGATAAATATATTGCTAATTTTATTCATGATTATCCACAAGTACAGTTAGAAGTGTTTGTTGTGCAGGGGCAAATCCAAGACCTAAAGCGCTTAGATCTAGATTGCATGCTCAATGTCAGTGATGACAGCAAAGGCAATCTTTGCGCAAAAAAACTGATGACCTTTGAACGAAAAATGTATGCCAGCAACCTTTATCTTGAACAATCATCGGTAATTGAGACCATTGATGATTTACATTACCACTCATTATTGGGGTATCGCTCTGCAGAGGGGGTATTAGAAGATAAATGGATATTTCCACATGCAGAGATTAGCAGCAACCATAAAATTATTTGCAGTGATTACAACTCCTTGTATCATTTTTGTTTAGGTGGTGCAGGCATTAGCTTATTGCCTCAGATCATTGCGGCCGAGGCCGTTGAAAGTCAGCAATTAATTAATGTATTACCTGAACTCAGTGCCGGATTCAAAGACATTAATATCATTTACCCGACAGATAGTTGTTTATCCGCTGTTGCCAAAGTCTTTGTTGAATATATGATTAATGCTGTCGCATTGGCTGAATAATCATGACTTGGCTTAATCCTAAGCAACAAGTCAAGATACTAGTTTATGGCTAACTGCTGCCCTGCACTGTCTGACGAATATTGCCATTGTTGGTATTGCGGTGCGCTGCCATCATAAAACCACACCACCGCCATTAGATTCCGTTGATGATTTGCTACAAGTAATTGTTCATTCAATTGGCCATTATTAAGCGCCCCACGTAACAAACACGACTCATAATTAACCGTAATTATCTGATTTTGTTGTTGATAATCATCACATAATGAAAAATATCCTCGCTGACTTGTAGCAAGATCCACCTGCACTAAAAGAGTAAAAGCCGCTTGTAAATCATAATCAGGATCAACGACTAAGTCATCGAGTGAAGTAGGATCCACAACAGGAATAACTATCGGCGTGGTTGGTATCGTAGTTGCTGGTGGTGTGGTGATCGGTGTAGTGATTGTCGTTGGCGGCGTGACTGACGCTTTAGAAGAGTCATCATCTCCACCACCTCCGCCACAAGCGGTCAGCAGAGCTAAAGTAGATAGACTCGCACCAGTGACAATTAACCCGCGACTTTGTTGCAGGGCCATCTTGATCTGTTGCTTAATATGCAGGGTAACAGTTGAAGTAAATCTCATATTAGTTCGCCTTCTATTTATTAGTATCATTGTTCAGTATTTTATTTTTACGTTGCATTACAGCGTCACAACTAGTCTTTAAAAATTAACTCGCTATCTGCATTGATATACCAATAAGGGTTACTATTACCGCTAGCATCGGCAGCAAAATCAACAAACTCCACATAGGTATGATCAAGTCGTTGTAGTTCAATGGGGTGTTTCCATGTGTCAGGTACTTCAATTGCCCAACTCATTCCATTTTGATCTTGAAAGTATTGTCCTAGTGCAACATTAGACGCATCGTCACGTTGACCTAAAAAGGCTGGATTAAATAAATCGGTGGGGAGTTTATTTTTTAAATGAACTTCAAGCGATCGGCCGGGATTTTTGCCGCCATTAATATTTTTAGCAGCTAAACCATGGTCAGTATTGGGTGTCGCAAAAATAAACGGATCATAAGGAAAATCAGGCATTAAGGCTTCATCAACCGCATTCACAAAGGGCACCGTCATTTGCCAGTTGGCACGATAACTGGTACCGCAACCAAGTTCAGTACGGAAATATTCACAACCATTGCCTTTAGTTGCATGTTTCCATAAATCGTCACTCAGCACCATAACTGCATTAGTTTGCCCCGCTTCTAAAGGCGAGTGAGTTTGTTTCTGTCCTTGTACCGTCCACTCAATAGCTGACTCTTGTACATTATTTCGTGCTATACCGGGTAATTGAATAGCAAAACCATTGTGGTACCAAGCTCCCATAGCAACAAGTTGTGCGTTAAAGCCAACACGCCGCACTTGGTTATCTTTAACAAATTGGGTGATCCTGAGCTGCATAACGACATCGTTCATATCAAAGTCGCCTTGGTCGGGATACAAATCTTCATAAGCTAACGTCGTAAAACCTGAAGATGATGGGTAGTAAGTCATGGTGATACCCGTTTCGGTAACGGTAATAGGATAATCTTCAACTTCGCCGTCACTGACACCACCTGTAGGTAAAATATCAGCGACTGAACTTAATCGAAAACGTGACCAAGTTGGACCCGCTTTAGCCCAATTAGGCACTGATATTAGCAATGTATGGGAACCTGCACTTACAGATTGACCTGAGACGATGCGATCTTCTTCATCAAACTGGCCATCTTGTGCCCAATCAATCCAAGCATTTAAAAAACCTGCTTTTCCTTGTGTAGTCACCAGCAAAATGGCATCTTCACCAATTTCAAATCCAGTTGGCATACTGATGCCATCGTCATCATCAATACCATCACTCACATCGTCTGAAAGCGGATCTGGATAACCGTCTGATTCACTATCATTGAGTAACCCTAAAGCCATTGATCCATCAATGCCATGGCGCGCACCATTATCAGTCATAAGAGTGCCATAACTCACTGGTGCATCACCAAAATCTACCGCATCCCCAACAGGAACCTCTGCTAATGCACATCGCGCACCGTCATTGGATGTTGAAGATGGGCCATATGAAAATAGTTCTGCACTGGGTTGCGGCTGTTCAACATTGACCTTATAAACATTTCCGTTGCCATTATTACTGATATACAAATTACCTTGTGGATCAAAAAACTGGGCGCCAAAGGTAAAGTTACTATCTGAAGTAATCACTATGCCTAAGCTTTCATGCCCTCCTGTTGAAGGATCTATTGAAATTAATTCACCTGATTTGCCATTAGTCACGGCATATAAAAAGCCATTGTTTGGGTGAAATGCAAAATCGGTAATATTGTAATTGGCCATTGATTGACTGCCAGCCACCAAATCCATGGTTAATGGGACAACATTTAAATCTACCCGAAATAAACCGACTTTTTTCCTATATCCGTACCAGACGTTTTCAGTTAACGCGACATCGCCAACATAAAAATTGCCTGCAGCAGTTGCGGCAGAATCTTTAATTAATGTCAAAGGTTGAGCCTGATAGTCAGCACCTATCCGGGCCAACGTTTGATGTTGATAATCCCAGCCATAAAGGTAATTGTCATTATAACTAAAACCCGTACCATTTAAGGCGGCATCAATGCCCATATTGCTGGATAAGGTAAGGTAGCTACCGGTTCCGAGATCGACACCATATACAATAGGCTTAGATGCTGGCGTTTGGATAATAAACGCTTCGTTTGGGCAGGCTTCAAAAGGTTCACTTGCTTGTGCAGCACTCGACATAGCTAATGTCAAAGCACCTAACGTAAAGCCTCTATAAAGGGGATAACGAGATAACATGTTAGAAAAAAGTAAATTCATATTGGTGTTCCCATCTTTCACTTATCGTAATTAATAGTAAGCAAATAACAAGCCAACATTTTAGCTGTTATATTTCAAAAACTTACATTAAATCTCGAATTGCAAATTGCAAAATAAATGCAAATTGAAAATGATTAACACATGCGAGAGGCCAAACTGAACTTATTCGGTAATATTTTAGATTTATGATGGGAGGCGATTAAAAACATCAGATTACATCAATGCATTAATCATATTAAGCCATTGATGTTGTAATTGCTGCCATTGGGTATGACGCCATAATGCTAACGTTTCAGAGTCAGTCAGGGGGGCTGGATCGGTTTGCCACTGTTGTAAAAACCTATGAATAGCTTGTTGAATGGCTTCAGCATTAGCGTGTTCAATCGTTATGCAAGCTGGACCGAGATCTCGCTGAAAATGAGAGACTAATTGATCTCCTAAACCATCTACAGAAGTCGATATTATCCATTTAGCCATGGAACTGGCTTCAATAAACACCAATCCAAAGGGTTCCCATCGTGATGGGATAATTACCGCATCACATTGGCTTAAAAAAGCAGGAACGTCATTAATGCATCCAACAATACTAACGTGAGGTAAATGCGATGCTAGCGCCTCTAGTTGTGCTAATTGAGGTCCTTCACCGCCGAGTATTAATTGACAACTGTGGACTGGAATATTCGCCATAGCTTGCAGTAACACATCAAAACCTTTCTGATGATGAAACCGGCCATATGCGGCGATAATAGGTATTCTTGGCGCAGTAATATTGTCGGGCGTTGAAAGATTATTTGAAACCATGGGAACAAATGCACTCAAGTCACGACCCTGTCCTAGCAATGCTATCGACTCCGGCTTGATTAAATGATGAGTGAGCATCCATTGTTGTTGCGAGGTTGAAATGGCAATAACAGTATCCATTAAGGCATAAGTCCATTTCAGCATACGATAAAAACGTTTCGTAGAAACAATTTGCTCATTAACAAAATGTTGGCTGTAATGATGCTCTTGAAGTAAAAAAGGCGTGCGAGGATATTGTAACTTTAAACAAATTAAGCCAATGAGTTTGCGCCAATTTGATGCCCCATGAAAACAAATAATATCAGCGTCTGTGCGAACTCGAGTCGGAACAGTTAAATCAAGATATCGCACCTCAAAATCACATTGTTTTGCTAATAATGGAGAATGGCATAACGCCTGTAACGCAAAATTAACGCCACCCATTTCAGCATCATCGACACAATGTAAAATTTTTAGTCGCATCCAAACCCTTTTGGTTAATTTAGTTCAACCCTGAGTTAAACCCTTTTATGATAAATGCTAAGTGGATCGAAATAATCATCGATCCACTTTGACGATATATCAATATTAAGGTTTATCTTCTTTTAAACCAATACTTTCCATCCAGTACTCAAAATTTACTAAATTACCAGGTAACACAACACGGCTATCAGGTTTACTTAAGCCATCAAGTTGTTTCATATATTGCTCACCGAGTTGCATACGCAATGCACTTTGACCACCTTCAGATGAAATAACCACCGCTAATCGTTCTATTGACTCGGATGTTGCTTTGGCTAAGGTCAGAATTTCTTGAGCTTTACCTTCTGCCTCATTAATGCGCCGCTGCATTTCACCTTCTGAGCGGTTAATGGTTTCCGCCATAACACCTTCTGAGCGATTAATTTTGCTCTGCTTATCACCTTCACTTTTGGCTAATAATGCCCGGCGTTCACGCTCGGCATTCACCTGCATTTCCATGGCATTTTTAACCGTTTCAGGTGGGGTAATATTTTTAATCTCATAGCGGTGCACTCGAATGCCCCACATAGAGCCTGCTTCATCGAGTACTTCAACCACTTTGGCAGAAATCACATCACGCTCTTCAAAAGTGCGATCTAAATCTAAGGTACCAATCACAGAACGTGTGGTGGTTTGAGCTAGCTGAATGGCAGCATAACGGTAATCGGTAATCCCATAACTGGCTTTAACGGGATCGATAACCGAAATATAGATGACCCCGTCCACTTCCACATTCACTTCATCACTGGAGAAACATTCTTGCGGCGGTACATCAATGGTCTCTTCCTTTAAATCGTGGATGTAAGCCACTTTATCAAAGAAGGGGATCAGTGCATGAAAGCCTGCATCTAAAGTACTGTGATATTTCCCTAGACGTTCAACAATATAAGCCGATTTTGTCGGTACAAGACAGATAGACTTAAATAATTTCAGCACAAAAATAGCAAAAATAACACCCCAAATTGCCATTACAATAAGATCAGTATCAATTCCGTTAATCGACATTAGCGCGCTCCTTTGGCTGATGAATTTGATACCGCATGAGTCACTTGCTCCATACCTTCAAAAAAGCCTTCTAACTTGGCCATTTCTGCAGGAACAACCGACACTTGAGCCTCAGAGAGGATCTTACCGACTTGGCCAATAAACTGCTCTTTAAGCAACATATTCATCGCATCATTACCGCCATTCACCGTTAAGGCTTTACAGATCATTTCCATGGCTTCAGCCTTAGCGGTAGCAATAATCGAGATTTCTTGACCTGTACCTAAAGCTTCATTAATGCGCTTCTGTTTTTGGCCTTCCGATAAATTAATCGCTTCTTGACGTTCGCCTTGCGACATATTGATCATTGCCGCTTTTTCAGCATTGGCTAAGGTGATCTCTGCACGCTTTCGACGCTCTGCTTCCATTTGTTTTTCAAGGGTGTGAATAACCTTCTGCGAAGGTGAGATATTTTTAATCTCATAGCGTAATACTTTGATCCCCCAAGGATCAGAGGCTTTATCAATCTCACGCACAATTGATTCGTTTAAACTGTCACGTTCTGAAAACGTTTGTGACAAGGTCAGCTTACCAATTTCTGAACGCATGGTTGTTTGCGCTAAGTTAACCGCCGCGCGGCGATAGTTTTCAATACCATAGCTAGCCAGCTTCCCGTCCATCACTTTAAGATAGACTAAACCGTCGACTTCCAATTGGGTATTATCTTTTGAAATACAACTTTGGGGTGGAACATCAAGCACTTCTTCACGTGTGTCGTGTCGATAAGCGACGCGATCGACAAAAGGAATAAGAAAATGAAACCCCGGGTTGAGCACGCTACGAAACTTACCTAAACGCTCAATCACATGAACTTCACGCATTGGTACAATTAACATGAGTTTGAACAAAATAAACATTACGAATAAAAAAACGATTGTTAACACAAACATATCTACTTCCTTTTAATCTGACTTTCCTAGATAACGCTTAACAGTCATCACGACACAATAATCTAAATTTATAACATTAACATTTTAGATAACAATAAATAGCTATACCGGATCAATGATAGGTTCAACAACAAACGCAATATTTTCCCGACAAATGATCCTTACTTGGGTACCCTCTTTTATCACAGTACCATCTCCTAAAGCCGTCCACTCAGAACCCAAGCAGCTAATTCGACCTGTCTGTTGGCCTGGGCCAATGTCTTGCTTCACGATAGCGACTTGATTGTAGAGATCCACTTCTTCATCGGTATTATCCACATGAGAATCTCCCCCCACCAAACGTTGAGTCACATGACGAAAACTCAGCAACAGCACCATCGAGGCCATAAACCATAGTGTCATGCTTTGCACCAAGCCATCGATAATACCAACAGCCAGTGCTGATGCGACGATAACGCATGCCGCACCTAATAAGATAACAATGCCACCCGGAATAATGATTTCTGATAGCATCAATAACAGTCCAAGTACTAGCCAGACTGCGATTGGATTGGCAATCTCCATATTCTCCCCCATAAAATGACAATGTCTGTAGATTGACTATAACAGCTTTATTTATTAATGCGACATATTATGTCAAACAAGTCAGCTAATATAAACGTGATAAACGATTCATCAATTTACCTTTTCCTCGAAAATGAGCTGCCGCTAACAAGGTCAGTATTTCTGCTGAGTCACACCTTATTTATAACGACTATACGATTGATATAACATAACAGCACAAACTAATAGTCATTATGTGTAACATCAAATTAACAGTATGAATACCTGTCACATGATTATATCGATGATGAAAACAATGAAATCGTCACATTCTTGCCAGTTTTAATTGTGCTTTATCAAAATATTGAATATATTGCGCCCCATTGTGCACGATCGGGAATAATAGATCATAAAATTACCCTCGGTCGATCTAAAACTTACTCTTAAACTGTCAAAACTGGTGTATCTGGCCAGCTAACTAACCGGAAGAAAAATGAAAAAACTCTGCCTTTTAGCCACACTCGTACTCTCACAAAATGTTTTTGCTGACGATTTAGTCCAATGGTGGGATGCTAGCGCTACTGTCCTGCATGGCGAAAACTATGACTTAGCCCCATCAGAAAGACAAACAACCATTACCCTAGAGACTGCCGGTGGCTGGAAGTATGGTGATTGGTTTATGTTTCAAGATTTTATTAACTTTAACGGTAATAATAACGGGGTTGATAGCACGACTTATGGCGAAATTTCACCTCGTTTTAGTGCTAGCAAAATATTGGGTCAGCCCGTTAGCTTTGGTGCGATAAAAGATGTCTCTTTAGCATTAACTTACGAAGAAGGTGAAGGCCCAGTTAACAGCATGCTTTATGGTATCGGTTTAGACTTTGACGTGCCATTTTTTAGCTACTTACAATTGAACACTTACCGTCGAGATGCAATAAGCAGTGGTAACATCAGTGATGGCTGGCAGTTCACTCCGGTATTTAGAATAGACATGCCTATTGGTAATGCTAATATTATCTTTGATGGCTTTATTGATTGGGTATTTTCTGCCGATAACAACGGCTACGACGAAAACCTGCACATCAACCCGCAAATAAAATATGACTTAGGCAAAACGCTGTTTGGTGATCACAAACAAAACAAGCTATTAGTGGGTTTTGAATATGATTACTGGCAGAGTAAATATGGCGTTGCGGGTATCGACCAAAATACCTACTCAATCATTGCGCAGTATCATTTCTAATCAGCGCGACAATTGATAAAAATAAGCTAACAAAAAAGGTGCCTAGGCACCTTTTTTAATGGTTATTTTTTAACACTAACAGTTTTAACACATCGCTTGTTATAACGCGTGGTTAAAAGCGTTAACTTAAGCTAGCAATTTTTTCGCTGCTGCTACAACAATAGACACTGCACTAACTTCGGTCTTCTTCATTGTCGCTTCATCAGGAATTTCTTGCTCTGTGCGGTTTACGATAACACCCGCAACACAGGCTGCACGCCAACCTTGAGTCGCACACATGGTAAATAGTGTGGCTGATTCCATTTCATAGTTCAGCACACCCATTGATTGCCATTCTTTCATTGAACCAACAAAACGCTGAGTAATACGACCAGACACAGTATCGTAACGCTCTTGGCCAGGATAGAAGGTGTCAGAAGATGCAGTAATACCTACGTGTGGCTCCACGCCAGCATCACGACATGCTGCAACCATTGCAGTAGTACAATCAAAGTTAGCTGCTGCAGGGAATTCTAGCGGTGCAAAATGCAGACTAGCACCATCTAAACGCACTGATGCTTGAGTCACAATCACATCACCCACATGCACATTTGGTTGAATAGAACCCGTGGTACCGACGCGCAAGAAAGTTGTCACACCCAATTGAGCCAATTCTTCAACCGCAATAGACGTTGATGGTCCGCCTATACCTGTTGAACAAACAACCACAGCTTTGCCATCAATATAAGCTAAATAGCTGGTATATTCACGATGACTTGCTAAGAACGTTGCGTTGTCCATTAATTCGGCAATACGCTTAACACGTTCTGGATCACCAGGAACGATTGCTAAGGTAGCACCATCTAACATTTTTTTAGTTAATCCTAAATGAAATACATCGGACATTGTGAAAACCCCTTTCAGTTTTGAATATTAAATTCTTATAACCCAGACTGTAACCTAGTATTTAGGGGGATAAGGTTAACTTGATCACATATATATTCATAATAGTTAATATTCTTTCGTTAAATTATTACTAATATATGTCCAAATCCCGCCAAATTCATAAATAACACATTGGTTTCATCATAGTTGAAGGCCGACAAAAACAACAAATTATTTATCTAATACGAAAACCATTAACGTGATTTACATCAAGTTAACCTCACAAAAATGGTTTCAGGCTGAAGGTAAGCATAATCACTGAGCATAAAGTTAATCAGTATTCGATTCAACAAACAGGTCTCATTTTTTAAAATGTATTGATTCACAACTAGAACTCATTTCTACTGAAATAGCATGGCGTAAATGCAGATTGAAATGATGCTATTGATCGGTTCAATATGAGGTCGCAATCCTCTAACTAACGTTAAGAAGTCACTTATGTTTGCAAAGTTGCGAGATTTGATGAGCAAGTTACTGAACGAGAGACACACAGTAGCAGTGATACAGAAACCGAGTTAAAACTAAGAAAATTGATGGCAACTGATGGAAATTGAAGCAAACTGACAGATTCCATCTTAAATAACAGATAGTTGAGATTTAAAGCACCATCAACAACAAAGCTAAATTTAGCCACAAATAGAAATAAAGGACGCTAGCGCGTCCTTTGAGCCTGTCAATAATGTTGTCGTCAAACTAATCCATTAGTTAAAGGTAATAGTCTTTGAGTGGTGGAAAACCATTAAAACATACTGCTGAATATGTTGTAGTGTAAGCACCCGCAGTTAACCAATACATGCGATCACCAATAGCAAGATCAACGGGTAAGCCGTAACTGTACTGCTCATACATAATATCGGCGCTGTCACAAGTTGGCCCTGCAATCACACACTTATCTAACTCACCTTTACGATCAGTATAAATTGGAAACTTAATCGCTTCATCCATGGTTTCAATTAAACCAGAGAACTTACCCACATCAGTAAATACCCAGCGCTCTAATGCCGTGTGCGACTTACGTGAAATCAACACCACTTCTGATATGAGTACACCGGCATTTGAAATCAATGAACGACCAGGTTCTAGAATAATTTCGGGTAATTCATCACCAAAATCTTCTTCTAAAAAATGCTTAATCTGCTGTGCATAAACACCTAACTCATTGGTTTTATCAATATAGTTTGCAGGAAAACCACCGCCTAAATTGATCATCTTTAGCACGATACCGTGTTCTTCTTTTAAACGGTCGTAAATGCTTTTCACTTTGCCGATGGCTGAGTCCCACGCACCGATATCACGTTGTTGCGAACCTACATGGAAAGAAATGCCATGGGGTTGTAAGCCTAACTCTTTTGCCAATACCAATAAGTCGTAAGCCATTTCATTCTGGCAACCAAACTTACGTGACAAAGGCCAATCTGCCGTGTGTGTGCCTTCGGTTAAAATACGCAAGTACACTTTTGAACCTGGAGCTTCTTCTGCAATCATGCGTAAATCGGCTTCAGAATCTGAAGCAAACATGCGCACGCCTTGCTGATAGAAAGATCGCACATCGACACGTTTTTTAATGGTGTTGCCGTAGCTAACACGATCAGTCGAAACGCCAATCGAGGTCACCATTTCAAGCTCGTAAATGGATGCGATATCAAAATTTGCGCCTTTATCGCGCAACAAGGTTAAAATCTCTTTGGCCGGATTTGCCTTAACCGCATAATAAATAGTGGCGAAAGGAAAATTGTTAACCATATCATCGTATTGTTTCGCAACGATTTGGGTGTCAATAACTACAAATGGCGTTGGCTTATCTTTGGCAAATGCCTCAATGCGGTCAAACGTGTCCTTGTCATAATAATCTGCAACATCAATCGATTGAAATTGGCTCATTAGGCCGGTGCCTCCTGTTAGTTGGGCGGTAAAAGTGTCATTAAGCGTCGGTGTAAACATGCGCAGTAAACGATATTTTCAACTAATACGCAACGAATTTTTATGCAAAAAGTGTACTTTTTTATTCTTGAAGGAATATCAATAACATTCAACACATCACCCGCTTAATGACCCAGGTTATTGAGTTGTTTCTCCGCTTGAAAAGTATAGACATTACCGAAAAAAATGCGCGATAAATGACAGAAAATACTTTCACTTTAACGACACTTAACTGTAGGCTAAGATTTAGCCCTAAGTGTGAAAAGTGGTTGTCATCCAAGTTGATAACGACTCAATACGTTTCAATAAGGAACATAGAATGAACGAACCCAGTTTAGATCAAGAGCTCCAACAACTTCAAAATGTTTATAGTGTCATCACTGAGTTTGTTATTGAATACAGCTTTCAAATCGCTGGGGCGATTATCATTTTCTTATTGGGACTTTGGGTTGCAAACAAAGCTGCCAATATTGTCGCCGCGCAACTGAAAAAACATCATATTGATATCACCCTAAGTAACTTTGCCTCCAACTTGGTCAAAATCATTATTATTGTGATGGTCGCCGTGATCTGTTTGGGTAAACTGGGGATTAGCGTAACACCAATGGTGGCTGCGATAGGTGCTGCTTCACTGGGTGCGGGCTTGGCATTGCAAGGTATGCTTTCTAATTATGCCGCCGGCATTACCATTATTGTCACCCGCCCTTTTGTGGTAGGAAATACGATTGAAATTAAAGATGTCAGCGGCGTAGTAGAAATCATTAAATTGGGCCAAACCATTTTAAGCAATGAAGAAGGTGAGCAGATCAGCATCCCGAACAAACATATTGTCGGGGAGATTTTACATAATTCATTCGCTTACAAACTGGTTGAAAACAAGTTTAATATTGATTACCAAGCTGATGCCGATCATGTGATCCAATTAATTAACCATGTACTTGCCACTGCTCCTGCTATTTATAAAGACAAAAAACCGTTGGTCGGTATCAATGGGTTTAATCCTATTGGCATGGAGGTTGGCGTGCGTTATTGGGTGCCAACAAAAAGCTACTATGAACAAAAGTACCAAACTAATTTAGCCATCATTAAAGCGTTAACAGCAGCCAATATCACTATCCCTTGCCCAGTAAAGGAAATTCATTTACAGCACTAGTATTTACCGCACTAGGATTTATAGCACTAGGATTTATAGCACTAACAGTGAAGGCCACTATAGCGGCCTCCCATGGTGGCCAGCACAAATAACAAAGCCACTTCAACATGCTCGTTTCAGAGCTCCCATAGGATAATGGAACAAGGCAGTGATTGAAGATAAGAGAGCGTCGCTTCGCGACTGATAGGTTCTAGGAACTCGCAAGCTCGCCAGAGGGCGGTGCTTCGCCCCTTCTAGGTGCTAGGTTTTAGGCACCTAGGATCTAGAAGCGTAGCGTCCTCGAAGACCGCAGGTCGTCCTAGCAGCCGCAGGCGCTCTATTCCTAAAATCTAGCATACCTAAGGTCGCTCTAGCAGCTGTAGGCAGCCTCGTTATTATCTGAATTCGGGTTACGATTCATATAGGTTAATCAGCCAGATGGATTATTTCAAACTTGTTGCATAATCGATAATACTGCGACGGTATAATTCCAATAATGCGATATTGTTGACCGCGACACCGACCTTTTGTGGTGCCTTATCCATCCATTCATCGTGTGGATAAACACGGCTATCCAACTTCTGAATGGTCATCCCTTCGGCAACACCATCGGTAACGACCCGTATTGGTCCTTCTCTTAGGGTGAACAGCTCGGGATTGATCACATAGGCAATAGCCGATGGATCATGCACATGGCAAGCCTCTAGACCCACTTTTTCACTATAAAACCTCAAGTAGAACCGGCTAATGTCCCAGATAAACTGCCCTACTTCACCAGCATCATCGCGCAATTGATCAAGATACTCACGGGTGAAGAAGCTTTGCTCGGTCACATCTAAACCAATCACTACCACAGGCCAAGAGGCAGTGATCACGATATCCGCAGCATGGGGATCATCATGAATATTTGCTTCGGCAAACGGAGTCACATTACCGTGGTGATTATTCTCACCAAAGGCGCCGCCCATAATAACGACCTCTTTAACTAAATCAACAATGCTGGGATCGGCTTGAAGTGCTAGTGCAAGGTTAGTTAACGGACCGATGGCCACCAAGGTAATTTCTCCTGGTTCTGCCTTAATGGTATCGATAATGTATTGATAGGCAGGACGAGGGTCTGCTTGGCCCTCAATATTTTCAGGTACTTTTACATCTCCCAAACCACCTTCACCATGAACCACCACAGTTGGACCTACCGGAGGTCGAATAATGGGCTGACTCGCACCAGTAACGACATCGGCTTGTAATTGATATTTCTGCTTAATATATAGCGCGTTACGGGTCGCGTTTTCGATGGTTGCATTACCATAAACCGTGGTGATGGCCTTAAGTTCAATATCTGGATGTGCTTGGGCAAACAAAATAGCAAATACATCATCAATACCGGGATCTGTGTCTAATATAATTTTAGTTTTCATGGGGAGCACTGTCCTGCTTTATTTAGTGAATCGATACACTATAAGGTGTTACTGAATATCCTGCGATGATACTCACAGGCCCTTCAATGCATATCAACAAGATATTCGAAGATGATTAGCGACTGCAACAAACAAACTGTTACAGGGTCCTGAGACTCATTAAAGCCCTTGGCACTATACAAAAATAGTGCCGTAAGAAGTGTGATTGCTCGTCAAACTTTTACCTGTAAGTGAACTTAATGGTTCACTTACAGGTGTGCAACCGGCTATGACAAATGCGACCGAAACAGGTAAGTTTGCTCCTAGTTTGCCATTAGCCTTTAAAGCAGCGCGATTGTTTAAGTTACCCATTGAAAATATTTTTGAAGACGAGCAATAGCCAAGGCTGTCACTAAGCGGAAAAACACTGGCCAGTTAATTCACCTATTCGATTAAACTGGCTAATATTATTGTAAACGCCGCTACAAGCCCCGTTGCCATTCTTGTCGCAACGGGATCATTCCGTGTAATGCCTGCTCGATTTGGGTGACTAATGCAGACTTATCTTTACCTAAAATACCTTTAAGCACTAGGTAGTTCGAGGCGTGATCAGAACGAAAAATCGTTTTATCCAGCTTAAGGTGACTTAATAAGGTGTGCATCTCTAACAGTAAACCGCTTTGATCTGGCAATACAAACTGACCATCAAATACCTCATCCATTCGCTCTGTTCCCAGCGGTAATGTCACCACCAGTGTCGATAAATAGTCGGGTTGAGCAGCATTCATTAATTCAGCCGATGCAATCGCGTGTTGACGAGATAATTGCACCCCACCTAAGCCCATTAAAATCATTACTGATGATTTGATGCCTGCTTGGTTAATTTTCTGCAGCGCAGCTATGGATGAGGCAAACGTTTCGCCTTTATTAATTCGTTTTAGCACTTCGTCATCACCACTTTCACAGCCAATATACAAAATGGATAAGCCCATTTCCCGTAATTCGGATAATTGCTCGACCGTTTTATTATTAAGGTTTCGCGGTAAACAATAGCTGCTAATCCGGGTCACTCGAGGTAGATGAGTATTAATGAGTTCGCAAATGGCTTTTAAACGATTAAACGGTAACGTCATCGCATCACCGTCAGCAAAAAAGACCCGACTAAATGGATAACCAGATGCGGCTGCCGTAAGTATATCCAGTTCAATTCTATCGAGCTTTTGTGCTCGAAACTGTTTTTGAGGTTGGGTATACATGTCCACAAGTATAACCCCTAAAAGCATACTAAAATGACAACATAGTGAGTGAGTAATACTTTAACCTTTAATTACAGTAACTAATGAAAAAAAAAATAGTATACAATATAGTACACAAATAAACACAGCATACTATTCACCATAAATTTATTTTAGAATCGCCTCCAGCTAAATACAAAAAAGGACAAAAGAAGTTGAATTACTCTGATTTGTATCACTATCCTGGCACATGGGGGACTCCATAGAACTTTTACTGTGGTTATTAGGAGGAACGTCTTGCACGATTCTGGTTCCGTCCAGTATGTTACTGGGCTTAGTCGGTTATTGTCATCAGAGTAATCAATACAGAACCTTTCACGCTCGTAATGAAATTTCACGACCTCTTGAACTTCAATTGAACGAAGCAGATGTATCAATTGGTCAGTTCCTTATACTTGGTGATAGGAGAGACTAGATTACAGATATGATTTCCGAGTTTAGGGACTCGATAGCTGAGAGACCTTAACTGGTTGAGAGCCTAATTTGTTTGTTTATCTTCGATTGTCAGTGATTACTCAATGGAAACAATTGTTGGTTACTTGCAACTCGTCATATCTACTCAGCTAGGTGCAAAGACATACTTTATAGCCAGTGATAATGAAGCAAACATAGTTGGGTTCGACTTGTTTAGTCAAAATATCTCTCTTGGAGACTATTTTGTGATGCCTCAAATTAGTATGTCAATGCCAAGCGCAACGGGTTGGTAATTTAACAAAGCAATCAAGGTGGTGCGTTACACTCGGCGGTTTTGATATGTAGTTCAATGTGCTTGGTTGGTTAAACGTGGCACACCTTATTGCGGATGTTACCGTATACCCAATAGCTATACTTTTCTAATGCTAATACTCATTTCTAGATTTTTAACTCTAACCAATAACTGCACCATTGCGCATTAGAGATTTTACTCATGAGCATCTTGCTCATTGGCTTTTACCCTACAAAAAGTTATCTATTCTCCTAATACTATTAGCTAGCCCCCCGTGATACATCACAGGGTCTATTCAACCAAGTATTCTGGTACAGCTAAACTTGTTCTAAGATTTTGTTCAGCAACCTTAACTCGCGATTGGCTTGCTCAAGGCGGTCTCTGCAATTTTGAACAAGCTCCTGATCAGCATTATCTACAAACCCTTGACTTGCTAATTGACGGGAAGTTTGTTCCCTGATTCTTTCATGTTCTGCTTTTTCATTGTTCAACTTCTCGATAGTTTTCTCTTGATTTAACTGCGCCTCCAATACCCATAACTTCTCATAGATAGTCTGAACTTCTAAGCTAGTCGTTGCATGAGAAAAGTTATAGTTATACTCATCAAATGCATGGTGTTCTTGATTCTGACCACCCCAGTTTATTAGATCGTTTTTCAGGTAGTTAAAAGTGTCGACATTACCGTTCAATGATTTTGCAAACTCGCTGTAAGTTGCCTCTAAGCTAATTTCCAACCAATTGTCTTTTTTTAGTTGTCTGCTAGAAAATATTGTCGTTATTTTAATTTCATTTCTGACGCAATACTCATTTATCATAGTCTCAAACCAAATTCGCGAGTAGACCAGTGCTTGACGTATGTCGTATACCTCAAGCGCTTCTTTAACCTTTTGAGAGTAATTCACACCGAAGTTTTGTATTACTATCCCCTTTGATGTCGATTTCAATATTTGACTTGAAAATGTGTCCGCATCAGTTGCTCTTTTATGTCTGTTAGAAATTTTTTCCCAGAACATTCTGTCATGCGTTGTAATTATTCTTTGAACTTTTTTTAGATAAACATCATCACTAAACATATCAATAATGTTTGACCTATGTTCAGTATCAATTGCATTGACGACATCATCGAAAACAATCACTGGATGACAGTTTTTCTTTGCTACAGATAAGAGCAAGGCAAGTCCTAGCCCTCTGAGGTGCCCTTCACTTAATACACAAAACGCGTCATCTTCACGACCATCTCGCATCTTAAGAATAATTCTATATGTACCGCCTTTTTGCTGAAATTTGACTTCCGACACTAGTTCATTCGGGTTGTCATGCTTATTGATTTGGTTGTAATAGCTCAGTGTTGATAGTTCTATTCCATTTATATTTTCAGATTCTACTCCTCGCTTGTATTCATTAAGTTTTGAAAATAATTTCTTGTAACTATCTTCAAGCGGCTTTGCAAAGTCGTTAAACTCCTCGTCAAGCAGTATTTGGCTAGAATGAGTTTTACTTTGTTTAAGAAGACGAACTATTTCTTTGTGTGTTTCCAGTAATATCTCAGATTTTGCCTCTATATTTGTCTCAAAAACGGTAGCAGATTTGAGTTTTTTCTCGATATGATCAATTTTAGCGTTAAGAGATTCGAGGCGTTTAGTTTGATTTGCTACTCTCTTGTTTCTGGCTCTAATATCATCATTCAGTTTTTCAATTTCAGTTGAGAATCCGTATAGTGCTGATAGCTGTTTTAAATACTCCACTGGAATAGATGTGTCTGACGATAAAATATTGTTAATAGTTGAAACCAAGCCTTCCGTTAGAGTATGTCGGTGTAGCTTTAGGCACGCTTGTATATAAGCAAAGGAAACAGCTATTCGTTCTTTTAATTGATGCTCTATCTTTTCGCTGGTTATGGATACTTGCTCTAAGAACTCCAGCTTCGGTAACTCGTCTTCAACTACTTTTTGCGGATGTTTTCGAACATCTTTAATAGGGGTTTCACAAGTTGGGCAGTTTTCGATTTCAGACATATCACCGAAGTTTTTAATAGCCTGATACAAATCTTTGTAGTTAACTTTACTAGCATAAGTTGCTAAGACTTTTCTTTTACTTGCTAACAAATCAATTAACCAAGTAATTGAATCGATATATTTAGCCAAGGAGTCTAGCCGAACCTCTTCACTAGCAACGTCAAATTTCTGGGTACTTAACATTAGGTGTTTTTTCAACCTATCGAAGTAATTCTTCCTTATTACTATATGAGCATGTTCATATTTTTCTAGCCCAAATAGTTCCGCTAAGAGCTGCTGTTTTTGCTGGATTTCATCTATCTTTGTTTTTCTCAAGCGCCTTTTATCAGCGAGTTGTTGGGTTACCGCTTCATAACTATCTTGGCCAGAAGTTCTAACAAACTCAACGGCTTTGAATGAAGCTGGCTTAACCATTCCATTTATAATGCCGTCAATCTCTTCAAGCTCAAACAATGTGGCCAGAACATCCGCCTGTCTGACGTTCGTATCCTTCGAACCCAATAGTGAGAATTCTTGTAGTCTGTTTCTATCAATAAAGCAGCTATTCCAAAAGGGGGATTGGGAGACTGTTCCATTAACCAATTTGCAGATAATACTTGGTGACCCACCATTCTTTATGTAGCTTTTTAACGGTGTATTTCTTCGACTGGCTTCTTTTACATTATTAGTAAGGCTATATTCTATAGCCTCACATAATGATGTTTTGCCTCCACCGTTTGGTGCAAAAAAAACATTAACACCCTTGCTAAATGGGATTAACGTTCCTTCGTCATTGTCGTTAAGTGAAGAAAACCCTCTAAAGTTTTTGACTTGTATTGATTTCAAAGGTGACAGGACTAAATTGGAGCCGTTACGTGCTAAAGCCATGTTTTGGTCTACAATTTGTCTGTACTTTTCTACATTCCTTTTCACTCTTCTCTTTATTTTATCTATGTTACCAAGCTCCGAAAAAATCTCTTTTGTCAGCTTTTTTTCTTTTTGCATTTTAATAAGGGACAATAGATATAGATAAGAGACATCATTATCTAGAATCTGACTTTTTAGAAAATTATTTAAATGGTAACTCATGAGAGGAACACCTGTGCAACTGGTTGTAAATAAATGCTATCATTGATACTAACTACATGTTACCCATAGTTTTATTCTTAAACAATTAGATTGATCTATGTAGTTGTTAGAGTGTGTTGAAAAAAGCGAACTTAATGATCGGCTTCTTTCTCCTTGATATTACCAAATAGAAGGATTTAACGGCTTTCCATATCTTTAGTTATCCACGAACTTCTAATTTAGGAAAGTAATTGATACATTTGTGCCCAAAGGCATGTCAGTCGAATAATGAAGTGGGAGTGAAGTGAGGAAACCCTGGAGACTTTATTATTTACAACAATGAGTTAGTGTTGTTATTGTAGAGGTAAATAAAGATTATTCAAAAACATTGAAGAGCAGCTGTTCAATAAGCGATTAAGCCTCTACAGAGCTGTAAGGGATATCTAACCTTACTATTTATTAGCACTGATTTGGATCTAGCATGTACGACTTACACCTACTTGGATGGAATAGTTTCCAGCAGCTTTGCCTTACCATAACCCGTGAAGTGCTGGGACAAACGGTGCAATCCTTTTTAGATACAAACGACGCAGGCCGGGATGGAGCTTTTTCTGGTAGCTGGACCCCTTCTACAGGTGAACATCTTAGCGGAGAATTTGTGATTCAGTGCAAGTTTACGAAAAGACCCTCTTTTTCTCTCACAAAGTCCGGCATAACTGATGAAATCTCCAAATTGCGTAAGCTTGTAGCCGGCGGTTTTTGCGATGTCTATATTTTAATGACGAATGCTGGAGTGTCTGCTAAGCAAGAATCGTTAATCAAATCAGAGCTACTTGGTGCAGGAGCGAAGCACGTTCTGATATTAGGGTCTACATGGATAGAGGATCAAATCAAAGAAAGCACACGACTTCGGGTACTCGTACCTCGTATATATGGTCTAGGAGACCTCAGCCAGATTCTGGACGAACGAGTCTACGCTCAGGCGCGTGCGGTTCTGGAGTCGATAAAGGAAGACTTAGCTAAAGTTGTCGTTACGGACTCCTACCGAAAGGCTGTTGATGCTCTTGATGATCATGGGTTTGTATTACTCATCGGCGAACCTGCTGCGGGGAAAACGACCATTGCATCGATGTTGGCAATGGCGGCCGCTGACAAGTGGGGGGCTTCTGTACTAAAACTAGCCGATCCGGGAAAGGTCGTAGAGCATTGGAACGCGAACGATCCCACGCAATTTTTCTGGATTGATGACGCATTTGGCGTGACTCAGTATGAGTCACCTTTGGTGCACGGCTGGAATCATTCTCTGGTGCAGATCAAGGCAATGTTGCGCCAAGGAGTAAAGATAGTAATGACTTCAAGAGATTATATTTACAATCGTGCTCGCAATGATCTCAAGGAAAGCACATTTCCGCTTATCAACGAAAGTCAGGTAGTGATCGATGTTCACGACCTTTCTGACCTAGAAAGACAGCAAATTCTTTACAACCATTTGAAGCTGGGAAGACAATCAGCTACCTTTTTTTCTTCGATAAAACCATATCTTGAATACATTGCCGCACATTCGCGCTTCATTCCCGAAACTGCGCGTCGCATCGCAGAACCTTTATTTACTAAAAAACTCTATTTGAATGAATATTATTTGAATGAATTTATAGAAAAGCGCGAACAGCTTCTTCTTGACGTAATCCAAGGCCTAGATGTTAATGACAAAGCTGCGCTCGGTTTGATCTACATGAGAAAAGGCCATCTAGAAAGCCCTATTACACTTCAGAATTCTGAGCCTCAGGCATTGGAACGGCTCGGCAGCACGTTAGCGGGTTGTATCACAGCACTAACCGCTCTCAACGGTAGTCTTGTAACGCACATACTGACTGATGACCAGCCTGTGTGGCATTTTAAACACCCGACGATTGGAGATGCATACGCGACGATTTTAGCCCAAAGTTCTGACTTACTAGGCATTTTCTTAAGTGGAAGTTCAACTGAAAACTTATTATCACAGGTAACATGCGGAAGCGTTGGCATTGAAAAGGCAGTCATTGTTCCTAAGTCTTTATTCTCGATGATGATAGACCGACTGAGTGATTTCTCGGTTAGTGATAAATATAAGGTGCAATATCTGTCGTTGTGGAGCGCAAGAAGGAGTCTTGACCGATTCCTTGCAACCCGTTGCTCGAAAGAATTCTTGGTTATGTATCTCATGCAAGATTTGCAAATCTTACAACGTATATCTGAACCGAGCGTAAGTCTAAGCTTTTCTCCTGAAGTAAACCTTGTCGTATGTTTGCATAAATTTGGACTTTTTCCTGAAAATAATCGTAGGCAATTTATTGAGACAGTAAAGAAATATGCCATTCAGGGTGAAGATTTATACGCCTTAGACGACTCCGCTATTAGAAGCGTTTTTACTGATTGTGAATTTGACGATTTTGTGGAGATTGTTCGATGCGATCTACTACCGATTATTCCAAATATACGGATCAACCTCCAGAACAGTTATGATTCTTCTAGGGAAGCTGATGAGCACATGGAACCTTTGCTCGAATCGCTTAACATACTTAGGTATCGATTCAGCGAAAGTGAAGATACTGTCGCGTTAATTGAATACGAACTAGAGCTCGCTAATGAGTGGGTTACTGAATCTGATCCTCCAGCACCCACCGTTAGCCCACGCTCCTTTGGGACCGTAGTACCCTCAGAAGAAAAGCGGAGTGCAAGAAGTATTTTTGATGATATAGACGATAATTAGCGAGTATAATTTATTACCTAGTAGTCTTTTTTCTGGTTCTTATAGAGTTACATGCACTTTTTAGGTGTGTATATTCGTGCTTTTTTAAATTTTCACTCCAAGCTTTTTATTTGCTGTAATCCGGATTATTACTTAATTTAAGCCGAACTTAGTAATACTTATTGTAATGTGAACAGCAAGTATTAGAGTTTCATTTCTAGCTTTTTTATGTCCATTTCTGAGTTTGATAACTGACACGTATATGACCCATTGTGCGTTAGCAAAGTGGCAAGTTTTTTAGTTTCCAGTTCTATATTAGAAGCGTTAGGGGCCTCATTTTTAGGGCTTCTAGTTTAAAGTTGATACCTTGTTGGTAGAGCTGCCAAAAGTAACAACACTTACAAGCCAATCAGATAACTCGAAAGAATCTGAGATTTAAACGAAGATAATATCAACTCATCAACTCGGTTTTTGTTGTCAAGTTGATGATTGCTCGTATCCGAAGAATTAAAATCAAGCTCTGTGTTAGTGTTATTATTTTTAGACGATGAAGGTTTTTTCTGCAAATCACTTTTGGTTGAATTATCGATACTATCAATTAAATGTGCTGACTTTTGATAGGTATACGTTCCTGGTACTGCTTCATCTAATCGTTTCGCATATTCAACCAATTTTGGCTCAGCTAGCATGAACATATAAGCAAAGTTACTTTGGCTTTGTGTTACACGAAGTATCCTTCCTAAAATCTGTCGAAAGTAGAGTTCGGTAGTGACATCAGTAAGATTGCAGCAAACTTGTAGTCTAGGTATATCGGTTCCTTCACTTATCATCGCGATGCTGATAATCCATTCGGATTGATTATTTTTAAAGTAATCAATCAATTCTGGAGAGTCATCGAACCTGCAAGACACTAGAGTTGATTCTTTGTTGAAATGGCCCGATAAAATCGATTGGATTTGAAAAGCATGTAGGTATGAAGAAGCTACAATCAAGCCTCCAGCATTGGGAGAACTGCCCCTAAGGTTATCTAGCTGCTCAATACTTTTAGACAATAAATGTTTAATTACCTCTGGATGTTTAATGATTGCTTGATAGCTAACACCTTCATCTTCTAGAAGGTGTTGTAAACTATTGTATGTGTAAATTTGATGATTCTTCTTCACTACAACATGTTCAAGGTCAATTGCTGTGATTTGCGGCATCCGACAGACATTGTCCTTAATCGCTTCCACAATATCATATGAGAAGTCACATAAAATATTACCTTCTGGGTCTGTATATTTTGCAAAAGGTATCGGAAGTGTATCAGTTCGCCAGGGGGTGCCTGTTAACGATAATGTATAAGTCGCTAAGTTTTGGATCGTTGCGAGTAATTGCATTCCCCACACATTTGATGGTGAATCACCATCTCCAGCACAATGATGTATCTCATCGAAAATTACCAATACTCTGCTATTACTTAAATCGCTAATTAATTCGGTTGTGTTGATTAAGGAGTGGTAAGTTTTTGACATTCCTAACGCACCTAAACGGCCATTAAATTTTCGATTCAATACATGTTCAAACGTTTGTTCAATGCTCTGACAAACGATACGAGATGGTGAGAAGCAGACAATATAATCAATTTTATTATCGTCGATGAGTGATTTCGCTATATGCGCGGCAGCTATTGTCTTGCCTGCACCTGGACAGGCAAGCATAAGATACCCCGCCTGATGAGTATATGTTTCTGTCGCGTGTTTGATACAGCGATTTTGCCAATCTCTTAACATGTCATGTTACCCTCAATTTCTGACACCTTGATAATTTTTTTGATAGCGTTAAGGCGGCCATAAAACTCAGAAGCACTGTCTCTGGTTTTATTAAGCAAAGATAATATGGCTCTATTATTTTGAGGGAACTTGACTAAATAATCTTGGTAAGCTTGAATTTCACTCAATACTAGCTTTAATTCTGCATTCGTTTTAATTTCTTCATTATGTAACTCATTCAGTTGTTTTTTTTCAAAAGAAGCTGAATCTTTAACTTCCACATGATTGAAATTATGCAGTATCGCCATCAAAGAGGCCGTTATGAGATAAGTTCTCGCCCTATGGGTTCCAGTTGCTTGGATTAAGTTTTCTTTTGTTAAGGTATGAATATTTCTCGCAACAAAGCGCTGTGCCTGAATGTTCGTGAACTCAAATTCATTTTTAGCCAATTCAATAAGTTGTTTACGACTAGTAGTATTTCCGTCAGTTTTTTGTAGTAATACTTTGAATTTCTGGTTCAGATAAATGGTTTCTTTGGTCATGTTTCGGTCTCAAAATAAAAAACTTAGGATTGCTAAGTATACAGAAATAAGTAAAACTTAGACAATCTAAGCATGAGAGATTTTGATGATGAATATAAATTGCATAACAGTCCTATACCGGAGCGGCTTAAACTGGCCCGAAAGAAAGTGGGTATTTCGCAGAAAGAATTGGGTGTAAGAATTGGTATGGATGAAAGTTCAGCCAGTGGCAGAATGAACCACTATGAAAAGGGTAGGCATGTACCCGACATTCAAACGCTCAAAAAAATGGCTAATGAATTGAGAGTGCCATTAAATTACTTTTTCTGTGAGGATGACCAAAGCGCCGAATTGGCTGTACTTATTGCTTTATTAAGCGATGAAGAGAAGAAATCGTTAATAGCAACACTTAACAACACTTAATAATTCTAGAGTATAATATGCAAAAAGATCTTGTTAGGTGTGAGCGCTATCCGGATAGAACTTTTTTTTCGTTCGTAAACCTATTTAATGGCATTCGAACCCCTGTCAATATGGTGTTTATGCCTGATGATACGGTTATCGTGGTGGTTGGAGGTGCTCAATATAGATGCAAATCAGATTTAGTTATAGTGCTAACTGATTTAACTTCTGTTGAGTGTAAAAAACTTGATGACTTAACATATTCAATCAAAGCAGATCAGTTAAGCTTCTATATTCCATACATTGTTTATACGCAACTCGTCTCATATTCCGAGTTTTGTCGACAAGAAGTAACCAGCCACACAGA
Source organism: Shewanella psychromarinicola (assembly GCF_003855155.1). Lineage (NCBI taxonomy): Bacteria > Pseudomonadati > Pseudomonadota > Gammaproteobacteria > Alteromonadales > Shewanellaceae > Shewanella > Shewanella psychromarinicola. The sequence goes on along the minus strand of NZ_CP034073.1, from coordinate 1,780,963 downwards.
TTAAAGACTACACGTTATGCTTTTTTGTTTGCTCTAAACTTGCTTCTTCTTGGTTTACTGTTAAAATTACTGTATGTAAACAAGGGCTATCCATTTAGCGCCACCAGTGTCAATATGTAGTGATGAAAACTTCATCGTATTTATTAAAAGCTGGTGTAGATTACCCTACAAGTTGGGGCGAATTTGTTGATTGGTTTCATGATGAACAATCCTGCATTAGCTACCTTTACAAATTTCGTTGGCCAAACGGATTCATTTGCCCAAGCTGTTTAAGCCATCAACCACCTTATCAGTTAAGTAATGGCAAGTTAAAATGTCATGCTTGCGGTTCTCAGTGTTCAGTAACATCAAGTACACTTTTTGACAAAACAAGAACCCCCATGAAAAGTTGGTTTGCTGCCGTCTGGTTTATTACAAATCAAAAAAATGGTGTCAGCGCTCTTGGAGTTAAAAGGTTATTAGGTCTTGGGAGTTATCAAACCGCTTGGTCATTAATGCACAAGTTAAGACATGCCATGGTTGATCCTGAAAGGGATAAACTGTCCGGCATCGTAGAGGTTGACGAAACACTAATAGGTGGCGTCGTTCCCCAATCATCTATTAAAAATCTACAGGGTAAGCGTAAGGCTGTAGTTTTGGTCGCTGTTGAGCTGCTATCACCCTCTGGATTTGGCCGGATACGTTTAAGGCAAGTGGAAAGTGCAACCAAAGAACATATCCATCAATTCATTCAAGATGTAATTGAACCTGGTAGTACAATTTGTAGTGATGGCTCTCAAGCATACAAACAAATAGACAAGAAAGGATATAAGCATAACCGAATAGTGCATTTAGGTTCATCTGTACCTGCACATGAAACAATGCCTGGGGTACATCGAGTCTCATCATTATGTAAAAGATGGCTTTTAGGTACCTATCAAGGCGCGGTAAAGGCTAAGCAACTTGATTATTATTTAGATGAGTTTACATTTCGCTTCAATAGAAGAAAGTCAGATTCTCGGGGATTATTATTCTACAGGTTGCTTGAACAAGCAGTGCATTCTAAGCCGATAACGTACCAATCAATTAAAAATCGATAACCACAATATATAGTGGTTGGTTGCGCTAAATGGATAGCCCTTATGTAAACACAGTAATTTTATATGCGTGTAATACCTATACCTGCCCAAGCCGGAATTACGGGCTTTGAAAGTCCTGCTGAGGAATACTGTCAGCTCGCGATGAGCTTAGATGAACTATTAGTTGAACACCCAAGTTCAACTTTTCTCGGGATTGCCCAAGGAGAATCGATGCAAGATGTCGGTATTTTTGATGGCGATATGGTATTACGCACTATAACCCCATTAAATTCGATAATCGGATGAATCAGGACTAGCTAGATAGTCCTATTTCAGGTTTATTCAGGTTATAGCCCAAGTAATAAGCAAACTTAAAGTAAACTACCTCAAACTGCTCAGCGCCTACTGTTCCTCTAGATTGTAAGAGATTAACCAGAAAATCATCCACCTGGTGTTCATACTTCACCAAGGCACAAAAACTCTCTTTAGATTCAGCTCCACCTCCGTCTAAAAGTAACTGCAAAGAATATTTGTAACGATAAATCCAATACTGAACTAACGCTTCAGGAAATTCATTCCAATCTGGAAAACTCCCACTTTTTAGATAAATTGCCACTGCTCTTTTCAAAATTGAAGTTACTGCTGTAGGGTAACCTTTATCCCCAACCACCTTTGATGAAATCTTCACTCCATAACGTTCATCATGCACTATCAGGGCCTTGATTATCTGACGATTAAATGATGGCAACAAAGAATCTCCCAACATCTCATATCCAAGCATTTTGACAATAAAGTCAGCTTTGATATCCAGCTCAGGCTTTTTTTTGAAAGAGGGATCACCTAGAAGAACTGGCAACACATCTTCATCTTCAAATGTCGAAAACGTCTTACCGATCCAAGAAACCAAGTTCATAGGAGTCGCTAACACTTGGTTATAGACTAAGCGATTCGAATTGTTTCGCGCACCTAGCTCTTGGCAGGTTAAGACAACTAACAACGCCTCATCCAAACTATCTTCAGCTAAAGAACCTTTTCCCTCAAGTGAGCGGTCTATCAATTCAAGTGCTATTGGTATATTTTCAGGGTGATATTCCGCGTTTATAAATTCATGTGAATAAAATACTTCCACCTCAGATTTCACCAACTTTGCCATTTGATCTCCTACAAGCCTGAAATCCGTGATGAGAGAGCGAAGTTGCCACCTTCTACTTTTAGGCATCCTAAATGTCAAACTTTCATGAAGCTCTGCCAATAAAGCTACATTTTCTTTACCTTGTTCGGTAAAAATAGGAAAGGCTGAGCGATATTCGAACGTTGAAAAGTTGCCATTTTTTGCTCCAGACTTTAAAAAATTAAAAAGTTGAGGTCTATTTAACCGACACAATCGATAAAATAGGCACAACACCTTATAAGCTATATTTCTATCACGTTCTAAATAGATTTTAAAATCCACCCCTAATAAATCTGACAGTTCAGATTTAATACGTCTTAATAGGTCTTCAACATCCTCCCCACCATAAGTGGTATAAAGGTAGTTACAAAAAACCTCTTCTTTCTTACATGGAATAAGATCCGGGTGCCCTATTTCATAACCAGATTTGTATATTTTCCGTCGTTGCTCATCGGTAAGATAAGAGTGATAAATAGTATAAAGCGGATAGCATTTTTCAGGAAGCATCCGCCCTCCGTCAACGGTTCTCGCCAAAAGGTGATTCGGACTAGTCATAAACTCTGTTAACCCGTCTTCATCAAGAGAGCACGCTCTGTTTGCCAAAAGTGATTCAACAACTAAATCAATCATTTTATCCATTCAGAAAGGCTCACCACAAAGTTTACTACCAACTTGAATTTGATCTTTAATCAAAGAGTTTGCTACCGAAGACGTAATGGGGGGTTTAGTTTTACAGTCTGAGTACAAGGCTACAAATGCTCTTACGTGCTCCACAGAGTAATTAAAGTTTTTACTTGAACTATCAGTCAATTGCGATGCAATTGTTCGTTCACTAACTCCAGCGTCGTACATTGCAACAACTCTTGATACAGTATGGCCAGAGCGAGACGTTGGGGAGCTGACTTTATCAATAAGATCGCCCACAGTACCTGCCACTTCATCAACAACCTTGCTAACATTTTTATTCATAGTGATTCCCATATATCCAATATTAAGAGGCTAATCCCTCACGAATAAATAATGACCTGTTTATCAAACATTGATAAGGGGAGAATTTTCCAAATTTATACAAGCTAAACAGGAGCTGTATTACTATATAGCAACACATACCATCCATATTTGATATTGCTCTTGTCTAAGTATTGGCCCATCATGATTCACATTTGAAACCTAATACTTTTCAATGATAACTATTCAATTGTAAAGGTTAACTCTTCAACCTCGTGCTCTCGAAAAGTATCTTTAGATGAAAGAAGTTGTACTTTACAAGAATATAAACTCTTCCTTTTATTACGTTCAACTTGTAACCATCTGGCATAACTATCTTTTTGTACAGAGGTATAAGAACCACAAAGAGAGCGAATACCTTTGGGGTGAACTGGCAGCCAATCATTATACCAATACGAAGAAAAACCAATCTTGGTATCATCAACCGAATAACAAAATTGACCATCAATAGATGAACCGACAAGTTGCTTCCCATCAATATTACACATTGGAATATAAAGACCTCTAGATTCAAGGTCTGAATGCCAATGCCCGTATCTCATGAATGGGAAGGGAGTAACAGCTAAAACCTTACTTTCGGATTGTTTTTTAACGTCAAACTCATAAGACAGCTCTGGCTTCAGAAGAGAAGCAACTGTTAAACAACCCATGCGTTCTTGTATTTCAATATTTGTAGTTTCTTCAAAACCAGTTGTTGCTTTAACCATTGTTAAATCAATCCAACAATCGTTATCAAGCTTAATTGGCATCGAAAGAGCCAACAAATCATGGGATTCGTTAGCTGTAGCAAAGCTGAATAATATATCTTTAATAAACTGAATCAGGTTATCTCTGTCAGGGAGTATTTCACTTTCCCATTCAGGTAACCATGTCGGCTTTCTAGGTACTAACCCTATATATGCAGGCTCGATAGGCAATGCCGGTATTGATAAATGTGCAGCATAAGAGTTAGGCATACCAAAGAACTGTTTTGCATTCTCTATGGTTCGCAAATAAGCGGAGCGACCACGATGACTTGCTTGCGTATAAAATTGACCAGTAGATTTTTGTCTATCACTACCCAAAAAGTAATCAATAGTTGTCGCTGATGACGGAAGATATTTAAAAGTATTATTCCACTCAGAACGGTAGTTGTCAGTGAAAGCTAGGCCAGTTCTCTTCTCTTCTTTATTGAGCCATGTGTGATACAAAAGTGGAATATGGCTTCCTTGATAATATTCAAATCGATGATTATCACCATCTAGGACTGCAAAAGGCATAAAATCATAAGCATCTGTGCCGAAATCCTGTGGATTTGAAATTAATTCATTAAGAATTAAATCAGATAGTGTGGATCTTGCATATACATACTGTCCTAAATTAGCCGGACAAATGTACCCTTTAGATTTGGCGACTAAAAATACACATAGTACTTCTACGCATTCAGATTCCTGCTTCCTATTGGCTAAGTCTTGTTTTAACAAGTCTTCAATATTTGAGCGTTTTTCGACTAACAGAAGTGAAATTTGCTCTATTACCCATAGTTTAATGGACGGTATAGGGAGCTTAAGTCTTGCAATTAAGCACTTAGTTAAAGCTTCTTCAATAGAGTCATCTCGTTGCCAATCCCAGGTTGGTTTTGTTAACTTTAGATTGCGTACACTTTCTTCTAAGCTTTCCACCATCTTTAATGTCAGCTGAAGCGCCTCTTTAGCTTTACCACTCTGAGACAATAAAAAGACTAATTTATCATTAGGAATAATTAAGTCACCAAATTTACTTTTCCAACTAGCTGGCTCAGATGTTGTTAGCTTAATAAACTCATCAATTTTTTTAGGATATTGTTCTGCAACAATTTTAAGTCTACTGATGCTGCTCTCAGAACTCTCATACCAATCAGACCAACCATTCATTGCATTATGAGCTGCGACCAGCAATTTAAATGCTTGTGCCTTGCCGTTCAGTTTGCTCTGGCTTAAAAACAGCAAATCTAGCAAGTATCGCTTATCATCAAGACGATCAGTGATTGTTGGTATTTGCGGAATGAATAGTTGTAGTAACTCAAGTTCCTTATCTTGCTCAACCCAATGTTGATACCACGATTTCCAGAATTTACTAGTACTGTATTTCCCTTTTAGAGCGGCTACCAGTTCTTGGTATTTTTCTGGTGGGTAATTCGATGGTTGTAATGTAATTTTGTCATCGAGCTCATCTGTCTTAGAATACTTATCTTCTGGCACTCGTTGAACATTAATACCAAGTAAGCACTCAATTTCATTTGAAATCTGAAGAGCAGTATCATCTCCATTTTCAATTTGCTCTCTGAGTTTTTGATGACTGGCAGAATCTAGACCGGTAAGGTACAAATTCTTTACTATAGGTAAAGAAAAATTACACCTTTGAAGCAAGCTCAAAATGGCCTCTTCAGCATAAGACCATTCCCCATCAGTGAGGTTTTTTTCATACATTGAAGCTGCTGTTTGCGGGTTTAACCTCGCAACTAAGGATGATAGTGAGGACGTAGAATGTCTAGTTCCGTCTCCATTGGTAAACTCTGATATATTGAAAATAATTGGTGAAATTCTTTCTAATAATGTCAGGGCTGAATCTGGATCTATTTCAGACAGATAATCTACTGCTTTCAAAACATCAAAGATCATTGGATCTTTGTGATGCCCATAACCAAGTACAAAGTCCCATGTCTTTTTTAAGCATTCTTCATACAAATCTAGCTTATCATGAAAAAATGCTATTTGAGAGAGTTCCAGATATGCATTAGAGTTTTCAATTGTTTGTTCTAGTTCATTTATTTGGCGATTAGAATCACTTTTTATTAGCAATTCTACAGCATCATCATTAAGTAACTTAAGACCAATGTCTTTATACCAAAGTCTCAGCCAGTCAACCCTATATAAGCAGCTATCAATTGTATGTTTCAACTCATCACGTTCAATTTCAGACTTGGTTGTTATAAGGTGGCAGTCTGCTGCAATTTCAATCCACTTTCGCTTTAGTGTTATATCTGATCTACGACTATCCGATTGGATCTCATCCAAAATTGGAGCGGATGGAAATATCGAACAAACAAAATCAAATTTTAATGAATTTCCTGCTACAAGCTCACGAGAAATCCAGTCTGATAATTCATTGAGTAAATGATAGTGGTTGGAAGTATCTACTTGTTCTGAAGAAGCACTAACTGGCAGCCAAGAGTAATCGCCTTCAGCATTTAATCTGATACAAAGAGAAGAAAAGAACCAGTCATAATAATCACTGGACGCTTTCACCTTAAATTGTGAAAGCGAAGTACTAACAAATTCATAAGCAGTTATGCTTGAAAATTTATGTTTAGAATACAGATCAACAAAACAAGATAACTTCTGTGATGAGAAATGCTTATATTCAGGCCTACAGGTAATATCTGCATCTTCTACAATACTTAGCCTAATGGCATCTAGTTCGACTTGAACAATCTGAGGTGCTTCGGCTGGTAAGCAATCCCAAGCCCTTAAAAGTAAACCAAGATCCTTTTTTATCAGACATGCATTTCTAAAGCTCGCTATACATCCTTCAGACCAATCGGAAAAGATTTCATTTTCAAAAATTACATCATAGTTAAGGCTGTCGGTTAATACTCCAGCTTTTATCAATGCAATTACTTCAGCTTCATCATTCTGTGAGTGTTGTGAAGATAGTAGCTTTGTTTTTGAAAGATACCTGTCTATAGCACTCATTGATAAGAGCTTGGCTTGTTCTCTTTTTCCTGTAGACCACAAGACAATTGCCAATATAGCGAGTTTGATTGGCGAGTACTCATTCTGACCAGAAATTATTTCATTCAGAGAAGGCTCGTCTGCATTAACTAATGACAGTATTCCAAGACTAGTGGAATCCCATGTCTGGAACTCCGGGCCATTAAATAGTCTGGTTTTCAGTTCTCGATGTCTAAATGCCTCTGCATATTTAAGTTCTTTAAACGCATATGTTTCTGCTTCGGATAGCAGCCGAATACACGACTTAACAGGCATTCCAATAACAAGCTTATCGAGTACCCAATCTCGAGTAACACCTAGTCGTAGCTCGGAAGAGTCGCCAGCTCTAGCTTGGCTAGACCAAAGCCAGTTATCTTTTAAATGTAATGGTGCTTTTGAGCGGAGCCAATCACACACGTATGGCAACAATGTGTTTATTCGCTGTTGGTGATCTTCTTGGTTTTGAACAAACACCACTAAACTTTCATGGAAAGGCCTTGATCCTGATATTCCTTCTGACAGCATGTGCGCCACAGCATCCACACTAGGTGCGTAGTCATGTTCGTCTTTTACAACGGTACCAATCGCTTGTCTCGACCAGGCAAACTGAAAGCCACTACAAAGATGTAGAACATCTTGTTGCCTATAAGTGAGGCTACGCCACAGTTCTGAATAGTAAGTAGTGATATTGCCATCGGAACATGGGGGAAGTCTCTCAACTTGGTATGATGAAAGTGCTACACCATTTTGGGAAAGAAACTCAACTGAATAAATTAAATGTAGAGGATATCCATTGGTGTTATCTAACAATATCCTTGCACTTTTTTGAATCTCTTCATCCACATGATCATCATGGCAGTTCATGAATAATCGACCTGACTCAACATGTATTTTTAAAAACTCATATATGGAATTGCCAGACATTTCAGGCAACCAGTGCCAATTCCGCTTCGGTGAATGAGTAAGCAGTATCCCTGGAAGTAATTCATCATCTACTGGTTGTGTGCCAACAAGTATTACTAAGTTATCTGTTGCAGGTAACAGTTGTCTGAAAGTTTCATCTAATGGTTTCTTATTTTTAGCATTGTCTCGCCAAACATGATCTAAACCATCAATCAGTACTACAAAGACCTTTCCTTTGGTTTTGTAGTAATCTGCGCAAGATCTTAATGCTTCACGTAAGTTTTCTGGTCGAGAAGTATCCGTTCTTACCTCTGTGTGAAAACTATTAATTTGATACAGCAGAGATTCGGCAACAACTCTAGGGCTCAACCTGTCGTCCGTTGAATCTCCCAGCGATAAAAAATAATGGTGGCGCACTAGCGGAATGTCTTGTAGCTCTAATGACTGACATAGATATGATAAATATGTACTTTTTCCAGCGCCAGGCTTACCGGTTAGTGTTATTACACCGCCACTTGAATTGGTAATGTTATTAAATAATCCATTATGAAACTCGTTATTTGGAAGACTGTAGTCCTTAGGTACGGAAAATATCTCTGGAATAGGCTCTGGCCTTCTTGGTGATAAGACTTCTCTAACATGGTTAAGGTGAATCCAGCCGTTTGCAGGTGGATTATTTTTGAACATTGCCCATTCTCTAGATCTCGCAATGAGCCGCTCAACACCTGCATGGTCGGAAAATTTTAGCAGCTCTGCACGAACACTTCGATTTGTCGCTGGATAGTCGAGATCACTGTGTTGAATAGTTAATCTCGAAAAAAATAATTTAGCAGCTTCACAACTTCCCAGTTGATGAATAACCTTAATCTGCGTGTCGGTATCAATTTGAGTGAAATTGATATTTTCCTCACACAAACAAGACTCCATAACCCTATCTGGCCGCTTGTTGGTTAGCAAAATAACATCACCGAGCTTTTCATCGGGTACAGCGGCAATAGCATCAAAAAGTTTTTTAAGAATTGAACGAGACTTCGCCGTTTTGCCTGATATTTTTAAAAGCCAATCCCAAGTGAGGCCATTTTCATGCTTTTCTGGAGAAGGAGTAAACTTGACCTGCCAAAAATCTTTAACACCATCTGGACGCTCACAAACAATATCATCGATCCCTTCCGGAGCTTCATTTCCATCTCTGTCAGCCTCGAAAGCCACTCTCAAATATCTAGTAGGACTATGGATCCACTCGGCAAGTAGTTTCACTCCTTGTAGAGTCTGATAATCGTATCCAGTATAAATAATTGCGGAATTTTTGACTCTCATATCAATTTTTCTAATCTGCCAAGTATAAAATCCATGTTATACCTAATTTCCATAATAATCATTGGTTAAGATGAATGTGGTTATCATAATCTTTGAGATGCACAGCTCTATTAGATATTGATTTTCACAAGCGATCTAAACCCTAACATTTTATTTTCTTTAGATACGGTGATTAAACTCATAAAGCGTACTCTAAGCACACTAACGAAAAGTACGAATAAGGAATCAGTTAATGGTACTTCCAACCAACAGTCCTACAGCATTTTGTAAAGCTTTTATAGAGCGAGAACTGAAAAGTAATAGACAAGGACATATATGGATGACCTATTGGCCTGTGATGGAGAGAATGATAGAGAGGGCTGATGAGCTCACCCTAGCATTCAATGAGCTGATAAAGAAGTTTGGATATTCTGATAAGTTTGATGGCGCATTGACTCACTTAAATCCATACTACTAATATGTCGTTGCCTCATCTAAAATAACACTAGTTGTGATTCTTTTAAGATGAGGTAACTAGATATGATTAAGTCTATGAGTCTAAATGCGAGAAAGGAATTGTTAGCTAGCATTAAACAAAAATATCATGACGCTAACTGGATAGATAAAGGGAAAATACTTGATGGAATAGTTGCTGCTACCGGCTATGAACGAAAATATACTATCGAATTGTTGAATACCATCAATCAGAATATCTTTCCAAAAAATCGCAAGACACCCCATCGCTACGACGAACAGCTACGACAAGCTCTACTTGCTGTTTGGTATGCGGCTAATCAAATATGCTCTAAACGTCTAGTGCCATTTTTACCCTACCTAGTCGAAGCAATGGAGCGTCATGGTCATCTACGCTTACCTATTGATGTACGAGAAAAATTGCTACAAATTAGCCCTTCTACTGTTGATAGGATCCTCAAACCTGAACGAGAAAAAATCAAACAATCTGTAAGCACTACTCGTAAAGGGAATTTATTAAAGCACCAAATTCAAGTCAGAACATTTGCTGATTGGGATGACGTTATTCCTGGATTTCTGGAAGCTGACCTCGTCGCTCATTGTGGGGGCAATACCAATGGCTCTTTTTTAAATACGCTCACATTAGTTGATATTGCCACTGGTTGGTTAGAGTGCATGCCTTTGTTACGAAAAAGCGCCAGCGACGTGATTGATGGCTTACAAGTAGCTAGTGACTTACTTCCATTCCCTATGCAGGGAGTAGACACAGATTGTGGCAGTGAGTTTATAAATTATGAATTATTAGAATACTGCGAAGAAAATAATATCACCTTTACAAGAGCAAGAACTCACCGAAAAAATGACCAGGCGCATGTGGAAGAAAAAAACGGTTCTGTTGTACGTCGATTGGTTGGTTATGATCGCTACGAAGGTTGGAAAGCCTGGGAAGCTTTGGCAAGGCTGTATCGCATAGTCAGGATGTACGTTAATTTCTATCAACCATCGCTGAAGTTACTTGAAAAAGAACGTGTTGGGGCTAAGGTATCAAAGAAATATGATGATGCAAAAACACCTTATCAACGCGTTTTACTTTCTGACCATGTTAATCAGTCTACAAAAGAGTCACTTAGGTTAGAGTATGAAAGATTAGACCCGGTTTATTTGTTAGCTCAATTAGAATCACTACAAGATGAATTGTGGAAATACTCATGGGATAAAAGAGGTCATGCTCAAGATGATTATATCGTAACTGATGACGTTGTTAAAAAACAATTATCTAAAATACCGCCTGTTATCATTACAGATAGAGTGAATCGTCATTACCATAGAAATGATAAAGTTGACTTCAGAAAATCTCCTCGGACATGGCTAACTCGAAAAGATCCGTTCGAGGATGTTTGGGATGAAATACGATTAAGAATGGAGTTAGCACCTGAAAATAATGCTAGAAAAATAATTTTGTGGCTCATGGATAAATATCCTGATAAATTTTTAATAGGGCAAACCCGAACACTTCAACGAAGACTTGCTCTATGGCGTCAAAACCAAGCGAGTCAGGAAGAAAAACTACGTGATTTGATGATTAATGAATTAGTGCCCGTTTTAAATTTTAATATCCCAGAGGAAAGTGAAATCAATCAGTAGGAAACACTATACTGCTGAAGGAGCGCTAGCCTGTTATGTCATTTGATTCTTACTTACATATGCGGTAACAAATCTTTAAATGTAGTATGTTTTTTTAATGAGGCAATACGACCGACCAAGTTAATTGTCGCCTAATGCTCAACCTCTTCTGTTGACTTTTCTGGTTATTGTTTTCATTTACAAAATAGTTCATCATGGTCTCTATACAAGGTATAAATCGTTCGGTCCCTATATAAAAAATATCAGGAAACATATAAGCTATTAATCGATAAGTATTTGGTAGCATAGAAATTTATAGTATTATGTTGTTACTGGTTAGAGAGGGGGTTTCCTTGCAAACTCTTGATGCTTTGTGCATCGCGGACGTGAAAGCTTCTACCATCTCTCCAGACTGCATTTGACTCAAGATCAAATACAGGGTCTGGATCTGTGGCTTATAAAGACAATATTTTTTCAATAGCATCGACAAAACCCGCTTTGAATATTGTATTACCATCACCATCTTTAACTCTTCCTCTATCATCAACGGTCCACCCGTTTACTTTAAATCTTGCCAGATCAATAGAATGGGATAATGCTTCTACTTCAGTTGGGAGTATATTCAATTTAGTTAAAGACGGCTGCGATGAACTTTCCATTACATTTTTATTAGCTACTGGTCTTAGATCAATATTAATATTTGATAACTCTTTTACTAATTGAAGTTGTCCAGTTAATTTACTATTTTGGGCTATTAAGTCCATTACAAGCCATCTGATACGGGAATCTTTTATATCACCAACCCAAGCATTTTTTTCTTTCACTTTACTTGAAACTACCTTCAACGGCTTTGTATATTCAGCCCACGACTGAATTAACGCCCTGTATTTATCACCTGTTTTGTTTCTGATGGCTTGAGCTTTGGGGCCATTGTTCGCTTCGCTTAGTCGCCCAATTGTGGCAATTGAAAAATCACTAGACCCACGTTCCGACTGTTCAGTGCATACCTTATGAATTAAATCTATTGTTTTTGCCACCCTAAGGCTAACACCTTGCTTAAGCTTTTCGCAAAGCTCATTAGGTTCATGGCTCATACTCCCTCCACCATATTTTTTTTGTAGGCTAATTGATTTACCGGTTTACCCAGCAAGATATTCTTTACTTCATCATGAAGTGGTATTAGTTGCTGAGAATCGGTAAAGTCGTTTAACAGGATATCTGCTCTCATAACTTTTTCTACATTTTCCCAAGACTTCAAGCGACTTTTTAATAGCTCGCTCATTTGGTTACCAACTTCTAATTGTTGCTTCGGAGAAAGCATACACAAGCGAAGATCAATCCCATTTTGGGAAGCCATATTGTCGATTAATTGAGATCGTCGAGCATTAGCCAAAGACGCATCGGATAGAGCGTAGATGGTTGCATTTTCACACACTGTACTTAGTTGATGGAACTCGCTGTTTGTCTCATCAAGACTCCAATCGAGACTTGATTGTGTTGAGTTTGTAACTAACGTAGTTCCTATTTCGCCATCCTTTGTCGTGGTATTATTCAACAAATCGACACATTGACTAATAAGTCGTGCAATATGCACAGTATCAGTTGCATACATACTGGTTTCTTTTGCTATTGTCTCAAGGTTTGATGTAGCTTTTTCTAACTCCATTGTTTTAGCAAAAGCATTGCCTAGTTTTTCAGTGTCATACTGCTCATCTTCTAATGACTCAATATGAATAATTAGATCCTTTTCTTTTTGTTTAATATAAAATTTCTTTAATGAAATCTCATTAAATACAGCTGTTAACCCGCCAAGAAAAGCAGGACTAGTAATAAAAAAACGGCAACGAATACAGTTTTTTTCTCCTAAGTGCCCAGAGGCTACAGGTAAATATTTTTTCTGTTTGACTTGATCATTTACAACCTCACCACCTTGGTCACATTTCCCACCGCCCATAGGACATATGCCTATGTCAGTGAACGCAAAAGCTGATGTTGGGTGATCATTACTCAAATTCTTAAAAGCCAATGGATCGGCCGCAATTAATGAGTCTCTTACGGCTTCAAACTGCTTGTTTCTAATTTGCTGCTGAATTTTATATGGAGACTCGGCTAAAGCTCGCTTGTTAGCAGCATTAAGCTCATCACGCATTTCTGCATGACCTATCTTAGTGTAGTAAATCGTCATTACTAATCTTGTATGTCCGACCAGTTTTTGAACGATGTGAATAGGAACTTTTGCATCAATAACAAAGGCTGTAATTAAACTTACACGCATTGAGTGAGGTGTGTAATCTGATTTATACGAACCCACATTCTCATTGTCATTAACTTGATTTGTTAGTGGGTTATCTTTATGTTCTATTTGGTGCAGTACATATGCAAGCGCTTTGCCAAAAATAGGCTGTTGATGAGGGGTATTACTATTGCCCATTCTAAATAAAAAGCAGTTGGCACCTCTTTGTTTTAGGATCTTATTTCCAATTGGAATTCTTAATACTAACTCGGTCCACTTTGTCGGCTCTATAATTGCATTGTATTTTGATTGCCAATTTCGGAGTTTGATCATCCAATAATCGAGGTTTTCAGGCATCCATGGTATGTCGTAGCCCCCCTCATGAAACGATGTTTTGTTCGTTGAAAAATGCAAGCCTAATTCATTTGCTTGATACTCTTTTATGAAGCCTTGTTTTTTAGTATGCCCCGCCAATAAACTTGTATTAGTTACCCACTCGACTTTATTTTTCACAAGTTGAGGTATTCTTTTATCAGCTTCTCCGCTATCGCACCAGAGTATCTGTTGTCCACGCGCAGGAACACTCAATAAAGTGTATACGGCAAGGAAACGAGAGGGTGACCATATTTGACAGACTGTCTCGTTATAACGTCCTATTAATTTACCCGTGTGCTTGCTTTCCCGACGGTCTTTTTCAACATATCTATAGACACAATCAGGATCACTTGTATCGATTAGCGAGGGGTCAATGTCAGACCAATCAGACTCAACCAAACCGTGCAAATGAGTTAATTCACAGAAGTCCTTAGATTGTGCAGGTAAAATCCACTCTTTTGCTTTCACTACGTAGCCATATGCTAAGACAGGCTTATCTGATTCAGCTAATCTCTTTTGTTTAATTTCAAATAGAGGGCTTTGAAGGTTAATAAAATGATTGCCAAAGTCAGGATGAACAATCACTTCATCGTCATCTTCAAGGGTACATAATTCATGAAGGCAATAATCAATAAATTCAATAACAATTGAATGAAATTTTGACTTATTATCATCTTTAAAATGTTCAAGGAACTCCTCGTAACTTTTGCGATTAACCTTTGTTGTTTTAAGTAGAAATCCTTCAGGTTTTGCAGGGTGGTTGTTTTCCATAATGAATTTGCAGATAAAAGGAATGCAAACTCTTTGCCTCATTACTAACCCTCTCGGGCATTGCTCGATATATGAGTCATATAAATCAAGCCAGCTATTAAATTTAATGCCTATATCTGTACGAGAATAATTCTTTGACATCCCTACAAAGCCTCGCCATCGACCAAAGCCCTTCCAGTCATCACTGTAGAGTTCGGATGGCTTTAAGGGGAGTCTAGGATCTTCTTTATAGCGTTTTCTATATTCGTGGGCATTTACTAATCCAAGCTTGATTGTCGCTCTTGAAGCTTCTTCGATGGTGCGGTAAAAATCCTTAGGTTCCTTACCTAAAAAACCAACCCAATTACCAATATTATCCCAGTCATCACTGTAAATGATGTTGGGATTAAAAGTTAGCCTTGGATCTTCTTTATAGCGCTTTTTGTATTCCGTGGCAGACATTATTCCAAGATTAATTGCGGCCTCAGAAGCTTCTTCAAGTGTGCGGTACAAATCTGGTGCTTCTTTATCCAAATAACCATACCATCCACCAAGAATATTCCAGTGATCAGAGTAAGTTCTCTGGGGGGTAGAAGGTAGCCTTGGGTCTTCTTTATATCCTTGTTTGTACTCATCGCTACTTTGAAAACCGAGCTTGATTACTGCTTTTGAAGCTTCTTCGAACGTGTTGTAAAAATCAGGTCCAACTTTACCCAAAAAACTATACCATCCACCAAAAGAATTCCAGTCATCAGAGTAAGTATTATTGGGATTAGAAGGTAGTTTTGGGTCTTCTTTATATCCTTGTTTGTACTCATCGCTACCTTGAAAACCGAGCTTGATTGCTGCTTGTGAGGCTTCTTCAACGGTGTTGTAATAATCAGGTGCTTCTTTACCAAAAAAACTATACCATCCACCAAGAGTATTCCAGTCATCAGAGTAAGTCTTGTTGGGATTAGAAGGTAGATTTGGGTCTTCTTTATAGCGTTCTCTGTACTCTGTTATACTTTTAATGCGGAGTTTGATTACTGCCTTTGATGCTTCTTCAATTGTGTTATAAAAGATAGGTTCTCTGCCTAGAAAACCATCCCAACTTTCAAAATTCGTCCACTCTACTCCGTAATACCTAGAAGGCTCAGAAGGTAACTTCGGGTCTTCTTTATAGCGTTCGCTGTACTCTGTCCCAGTTTTAATGCCTAGTTTGATTACTGCCTCAGAAGCTTCTTCAATTGCTCTGTAAAAACTAATGACTTCTTTGTCGAGGAAGCCACACAAACCACCAAAACTCTCCCATTCATCACTGTAAGTATGGTCTGGGACACGCGGTAGTTTTGGATCTTCTTTATATCGTTCCAAGTATTCTTTACGGGTTTTAATGCCTCGTTTTATTGCCGCTTTTGAAGCGTCTTCAATTGTGCTGTAATAATTAGGTGCATCGTTGCCTAGAAAACTATACCAATCACAAGAGTGCTTCAGCTCACCTTTGTATTGACGAAAAGGGTTAGCAGGTAATTTGGGGTCTTTTCTATAGTGTTTGAGGTATTCACTTCTAGATTTTATGCCGAGTTTGATTGCCATCTTTGAAGCTTCTTCAAATGTATTGTAAAAATTAGGTACTTTTTTACCTAGAAAGCCATACCAACCACCAAATTGCTTCATATCACCTTTGTATTGACTAAGGGGATCAGCAGGTAATTTGGGATCTTTTTTATAGTTTTGTAGGTATTCTAACTTAGATTTTATACCGAGTTTGATTGCCATCTTTGAAGCTTCTTCAAGTGTTTTGTATTTACTCATGATTACCTTTGAAATCTATTATTTTTATAGTTGTTTTACATTCTAAACGTCTTAACTCAGCTCTAGTTTCGTTTGGAGAAAGTGATTTGTATGCATCTTGCGCTTTAACAGATTTATGATTCACAGCATTCGCTATGACTAGATTGCTAACTCCCGCTTTTTCTAGACGGTTTATATATGCATATCTATGCCCATGTGGCGTTGTGCCCAATTCTTTTTCAACACGAAGCCCAATACGTTCGGCAGCTTTTTTGTGTTTTCTATCAAAAGCATCAATCGAGTAAGGGTCACCATACTGATTAGTAAAAGCATAAGGGTGTTGGCGATCTTTATGCGGACTAACTCGTTGCTTGACTATATACAGACGCCAATAAAACAAAAACAGTTCTCCAGCCGAAGGTTCAAACCAATTAACAATCAGATAATTATCTTTTGATGGTGATAGCTTGTTCGATTTCCAACCAGAAAAAATTTTCTTACTTTTTTCATATTTGTTTCGTGGCAACATTTGGAAGTTTTTTGCTAGAGTTTCTTTGCGCATCTCGATGCGCCCATTTGTATATGACGTAGGAGAACGCCCGATTTCTGGTTCGTACACACGCACTAAGGCTTCATCAGGGCTTTCAGGATGAAGCGAGATGTCTTCAAGCCAAATATGAAAAGGCTCAGACCTTCTTAATCCACCGAAATGAAGCAATATTGTGATTAATATATCTCTCAATTCAAGTCGGGAAAAAGCTGGTGCTAAGGCTGAAATACCTTGTTTAACGAACCCAAGATGAATCAGTTTATCAATATGATCATCAGGAAATCGGTATTGAGCGCTGTTACCATCTCTAAAATCTTGCTCATATCGAACACTTCTGGATAATTTATTATTTCTCTTTGCAGTCTCTTGTGACCAAGTATGACCAAGAAACGAATTTTTATGCTTATGTGAGTATGCAGCCCAATTCATTTGCTCCTCGTGACTTGTTGCCTCTGTCCAAGGATTCAAATTCTCTTTATTGCTCATACCTTTATTTTGACAAAGCCAATCAGAGTACATGGTTATGTAAGAAATGATTTTATTGCCATCTTGTAAACGCCGTCTTTTCCACCGTAATCCGGTTATATCTTCCCCACAATCATTTACGGTTCCGGTAAATAGTATGTCAGCGAAAGCTATGAAAAGGTCAGCTGGAAATTGGTAATGTGTTTTATTAAACTCCAAAAATTCAACTAGCAAACAAATTGCTCGAGCACTTGCATCAATCCAGCTTTCACTCTTATTGCGTTTATAGATTGAATAATCTAAATATGATTTTAAGATCCCATTTTTTGTGTAAATAACAGGCAGTCTTATTTTGTGTTTTTCTTCAATATGTATAGTTGTTCTTATAACTAAAGGATGAAGCATAAGCGCGTTCCCATATAATATATATTATACAATAAGGGGTCACACCTAAATCGTCAAGGTTGATTTTATTTCGAGATCGAAGGATATAGTTTAAAAATAGTATATTTAAACTAGGGGTGATACTCGCAAAAACTACACTGATTCCAGCTGCAACCATTGGTGACCTGTAAAATTAATGACTTCCCCTCTGAAGGTGGGCGAAATACTGGTTCAATGTAATTAAGCATCTGAATATCCATATTGATGTGAATGTGAGCTCGCCTTAGCATAACTCGGAGTTTTTATACTAAAACTGTTCAAAAAACTATCATTCAAAAGTTTTATCGTTATAGTAATACAGTCAACAATTAATAAACAATTTAAAAGACTTAGGTGAAAGGATTATGACTCAAGTTGCATATCAAATAAATGATCGACGTAACAAGGATGTACTGAATCACGACGAGCATTGGGATTTAACCACCGCGGATCAAAAACTCGCACTTTACGACTTACATCGCTATGGCTACCGATTATTATTTGTGCGTCATATGCCCAGAGGACCTGTGGCTGTCATTTGCCAGCAAGATGATATTGCTGCTATTTATGCTGACGGTGAAGTCGATTTACGGCCCCAAATAATCCTTAGATAATCTCACTAGACGCTGCTTAAAACGCTCATCAGCGTTATATTAAAACCTACAGAGCTTATCGGTAGGTTTTTTTAGGTCGATGTTATGGCTTTCGAGTCAATTTATACACAGCTTCATTAAGCCAAGGAACCTGTTTATTAACAAACCTCGGATTATCGGCCAACACGTCCACGCACTCCAGTAATTCAATATTGAAATAAGGCCTTAAATAGGTTTCAACCCAACTTGGACTGACTGCAAATGGTGGCCCTTTTAGGCTCTCTTGTGGGTAATCAAGGGTAATGAGTAATCCACTGACATTGGCAGGAATAAGCGCAGCGAGTGCTTTAACATACTGTTGACGCATTGCTTCTGGCCACGCAATCAGCGCAGCGCGATCGTAAAAACCACCAATAGATGTTGTTACACTTGTGGGCAACGTAAAAATATCACCTTGATATAAGGTCACTTGATCTGTGGAGAATACCGCGTGATCATCGGTATGGGTAACTTGATAAGCAAGATCATTATCTGTAAAAAATTGTTCAACGGCTAAGGTATTTAATTCACACCCCAGCACCGTATGACGTTTCTCGGCCAAATAAAACATATCCAACGATTTGCCACATAAAGGAACAAATACCTTACTATTTTCAGCCAAGCCTATACGCGGCCAATATTTTACTAAAAAAGGGTTCACTTGGTATTGATGAAAACCGATTTCTTGTAATTGCCATTTTTCATGCCAAAAGCTGGGTTCCATGATGCTATTCTTCAGTCAAGTTGCTAATGAGATACTGGCTACTTTAAAGACTAAAAAAACCGGATGCAACCTCCAGTGATGATTTGGCATTCCGCTGACTAGGCTTTACCGCCTAGGGTCATTTGCACTTGTTTTAACCAACGACAGTTTTCACATTGACACTTTCGGCGCGACATATGATGTGGACTTAAATTAGAGTCAATATAATCAACCGCTATTAATAATTGCTGCGTTAATTGCTCAATCGACTTCAACTCAAGTGCGACCATTTCATCATTATGATTAATCCACAAACACTCTTCACCCTGATGACAGGTAATGCATTGCTCATCACTATCATTAAAAAACACCGCATGGGGGCAGTGGGTCACTTCCATTGATTGTAAAATTCGCTGCCGTGGGAACTTAAATAGCTGAATAAGCTCAGCTTTATTGATATTATTCATAATAACCTCTCGCCATAAGCGTTAATTAACTCTTGCTGTAATAGTACCGAGTGTAGATCCATTTTGATTTGATATAGGTCAAGGTTTACTTATCGGTTTTTTTTAGCTAGGAAGCTGCCATTTATAAATAAAAAGCGCTGATTGGTGAAAATACTGTGGTGGTTTTTAGATAAACAGGTGGCTTTATTTAAATAGACCGCGCTGGTGTTTGAATAAAATGGCTTGTTTTAAATAAGAAGCACTTGCCGCAGTAAGGCTAATCAAGGTTTAATGAACTAACCGTCAACGGAGGTTTACTTTGCAAACACCGCAACTCCAACATTTTTATATCAATGAAGAACAGTCTATCTACCTGCTAAGCGCCAATGACGCTCGCAAGCATAAGGCTTGGATCCGCCTGTGTAAGCAACAGTTGAGTAAGCTGGGATACCAGCACATTGAATTTATTGGTAAGGGAGCCTATGGTTTTGTTTTTGCGGGGATCAATGAGTTTGGCCAGTCACACGTGTTTAAATTCTCAAGGGTAAATTTACCTCAAAGTGTCCAAGATAGGCTAGAAGAAGAAGCCTATATGCTTAGCCAAGTAAAACATCCCAACGTACCCGAAGCGATTAAATTTGAACGCGTCGGTAAGCAAGGTATTTTAGTGATGGAGCGGGCTAAAGGCGAAGACCTCGACAAAATTTGCCAGCGATTAGGGGCTTTGCCACCGATAATGATCGTCAGTATTGCAAGGCAATTGGCGAATATTTTATATTATCTGCGTAAGGGTAAACCGTTAGTTCATGGCGATATTAAGCCGTCTAACCTAGTTTATGACATTGAAACCGACAAATTATCATTAATCGATTGGGGCTCTGCGGTCTTTGCTCAGCGAGATGAACACAACCGCGCGGTTGATGACAATGTCATGTCATTACTATCAAGCGATCAACAGCATACTAATGCGCGCATGGGGGATGTGTATTTTATTGGTGACGAACAACTTAGTGGCGCGTTATCAACCCCACGATTTGACGAGCAAGGCGCTGCAGCAACCTTGTATGCACTCGCATCAGGACAAATTAGTCGTTTCGGCAAAAAAGTCATTCCCGCCACCAGCATCGGACTGCCCATCGAGCTGGCAAAAACACTTGATGCAATGCTCAGTGATGATGTTGAACGCCGTAATCTGGCGGGTGATTATTTTCTCAAAAGTCTGCGCCACAGCCATAGAATGCATTTACCGATATTATCAACCCCTCCGTTAACACCAGATATTCCGGTGTGGGCTCAACCGCGATCAAAAACAGTTGAAACAGTGAGTTACAGTTCGCGGAAATCGTTTTTAAAAGAGCACAATACCCAAGATCCTATTGCCAAAATGGATGATGTGCAATTAGATAAATATTATCGTAATTTTATGGCGGGCATGGCTGATACCGAAAAAGGCTTTATTGCCGCAGTGGGTCGTCTGGCACAATATCCTATTGTCGGTGGACTGGTGATACATTGGCAAAAATCTGGCGTGTATATCGACTCAAATTTAGCGATCTACGATCCCGATACGAAAGCGCCGTTAATATTGGCGGTTAATAATATGGTGACGATGGCGCGGGGAATTAAACGAATTGGGGTGTTTAAAGCTTGCTTCTTTAATGCCAAAGACACCTTACACCTTGAGCGAAAAAGTACTGAGCATCAATATAAAATAACCGGTGAACTGCAAATGCCTTTTGAAGTCGGCGATGTGCCCACCTTAGAAGACAAATCTCGCCTTCACTCGTACTTTGAAGACGGTAAAGATCCGGAAGAAAACTTGGAACTACCAGCAGAAATTATGACCGAGCTAGGGTGGTTAAATCAAATCCATCACACCGGTTGTATTATTTTTGAAGCGTTACCTAATCACTTAAAAATTCACAGTTATTTACGATTATTAAATCCACGTAAACAAGCTTCATTCCGAGCTAGTTTAGATCGCATTATTGCTCAGGCGAATAAAATTCAAGGTCATGGCATTTCGGGGTTTATGAAACTGCCCTACAAAAATACCCGTCAATTTAGCCATATCGAGCGTAAAGCAGATGATTTCTATCCTAAAAATCCTAAAGTCATCACTCACAAACCTATTTTGCTCAATACAAAAGTGTCACACACTTAAAACACAAACTAGGTTATTGCTGTGATACACACAAATACGCGAGCTCTATAGGTCGCGTATTATCAACATTTAAATCAACAGCACTTAAATTAGTAGTGCTTAAATTGGCGAACCTGGTGGCATGTCCACAGGCTTGGCAATTAATCGGTAGGTCGAATCCGTCATTCCTTTGGTAATACCTTGGAACAGCCAATCATAATGCGCCGATTGATAATCACTACCACGATTACTGCGCCGTTTAAGCTGCTTGACAATATAGTCGACTCTGGCGGCTAACTGCGCTTTTACTTCCGGGGCGGTTTTAGGATTGTGGTAAGCCGCTAATAGACTGTCAATAACCACCGCATTCACCCGCATTTGTATTGCTAAGCCTTGGCCACTCGGTAAATCTTGGTATAAACTCATGCCAACAAGCTTATCGATTAATTGAACCACCGACAGCTGCTGACTATCGCCCATATAGGCCTGACTGACTCGATTTAAACGCTCAGGCGTTAATAGTTGCGACACAATATGGCGACTCATCACTTCTGCCATGGCCACCGGATCGGTGATAACACCTAAGTTTGATCCAAAACTTTCGCGTGTTTTTTGATAATTACCCGCTTTAGGCACCAATGCTTGTAACACATTATTGGGTACCAATAAGCTTGAGTTTTGTAAACTCGCCAGTAATGAATCGAGTGCAGCAAGTTGCATTTTGGGGCGAATATAATTCCAACGAACACCAGCACCGACCTGTTGATAGCTGTAATCAGCACCGCCAATCCACTTTGCGGCGGCTTCTATTTGGTAACGAGTGAGCAAGTAAAGAGGCACAAATACATCCGCTAATTCGCCATGAGGCTCACCCGCTAATAAAGCATCTGAATTAAAATCGTCAATGACTTTACGGCGCACCGCCTCTAACCGCAGTAGCTCCGCGACAGCATCGTTACCACGATCCCATAAGCTGGCATATGCATTGCTGGCGTTTGCGCTGCGGGAATCTGCTTCGCCAATATACCGAAAACCTTTACTCAAGGTCGAGGTTAACAACGCATCAGCCTGTGAAGGGTCACCATAACCATAGGCTATGGTGTATTTGTCCCACTCGCCAATCCCTTCCCTGTATGGCGCTGAGATATCTATTTTATCGCCTTGAATACTCACATAGGGGTGCGGATAATCCATCACAGAGGCATTATCGTTTGTTGATGCGGCAAAATTATGATCAAGGCCTAATGTATGGCCAACTTCATGGGCAGCTAGCTGACGAATACGCGCAAGTGATAATGCCATTGCCGCATTATCCGCGGCGTGTCGATCTGGCCAGCCTGCGGTAAGCCCGCGCGCAATGAGATGGTCTTGACGAACTCTTAAGCTGCCGAGCGTGACATTACCTTTAATGATCTCACCGGTACGAGGATCGGTAACAACGGCGCCATATGACCAGCCTCTCGTGGCACGGTGCACCCATTGGATCATGTTATAGCGCATATCTTGAGGGTCTGCGCCTTCGGGGAGTAATTCAACCTTGAAGCCATCAATAAAACCGGCATTTGTAAAGGCCGTTTCCCACCAGCGGGCACCCTCGAGTAATGCACTTCGAATAGGCTCTGGAACACCTGGGTCGAGGTAATACACAATAGGGGTCACCACCTTACTGGGCGCGTCTCCTGGGGTCACTTTTTCTAATCTGTGACGCAGCAAATAACGTTGCGTCAGCGGTTGATCGATGGCGGTTGAATAGTCAAGATATTGATCGGACCAATAACCGCTCATGGGATGATAACGGCGGGGCTGGTAGCCAACATCAGGGAGTTGCACAAATGAATAACGCACCCGCACCGATAACAATTTACCGTCTGGAGTAACTTGCGCCACTTGTTTGCCCGCTTTGTTGGCCTTAAAGGTTAAATTAACATCAATATCGGCATTACGTTCAAACGACTTAATCCCTTGGGGTAAAATCACTGAGCGGCTGCTGTCTAAGCTGTACTCACCTTGTTTGGTTGCCGCTAATACATCAGACACCCCATGTAAATCATCGATCACTAAGTCATTAATTGCGACTATCGCCGTTTTACCTTGCACTAATTTACCCCGCCATAAAATCGACTCGGCAAAAGCTTGTGTTACGGCTTGACGTTCGGCAACGTTATCACTGGAGGCGCGAAAATGGGTATTAAGCTGCTTTAACACGACATAGGGGCCATGTTGCTCAAACTGTACCATCCGAGTTTGGCCTAGCTGGCCACGGTCTAAGCCAATATCGTTTGAACCGACGCCATGGGGTAAGCTTGTGATCAATAGAAAGGGTTGATTAAGCTTATCCGCTTGCAGGTACAACTCTGCAGATTTGGCGTCATAAAACAGATTAATAAAGCCTTTTGCCGCTTCAGCACTCTTAATGATTTTTCGAGCGGCATCGCTGGCCGCTATCGCACTGTGAGAAAGTAACGTTACTGGTGTAATAGCCAGCAACAATGCCAATGAAATGCTGCGGCGGATCATAATTAATTTCCCTGTCGTTAATACCCTATCGTCGAAAAATACTAATCGTCTTTATGATTATTTTTATAATTAATCCAATGAGATAAAGTTTCAAATAATTCGCTAAGCACTATCGGCTTAGTAATGTGTGCATTCATACCTGCGGCTAAACTTTTTTCTTTATCACCCGACATGGCATGTGCTGTCATGGCGATGATGGGCATCTGTTCTTTGTTGTAACGTTTGCGTAATTCAGCAGTAGCGGTTAATCCATCCATGATCGGCATTTGAATATCCATTAACACCGCATCAAACGGCTGAGAGTCAATCATATCTAATGCGACTTGACCATTATCAGCAATCACCACTTCATACCCGGCACTTTTGAGTAATTCAGATGCCACTTGTTGGTTGATCACGTTATCTTCGACCAACAAGATCAAACCCGATGCCTTAGTAGGTTCAGCTTCAATAATCACCGGCATGGAATTAAGCTTAGGCTCTTTGGCAAAGGCGTTAATAATCTCATCAAATAATGCCGACGCTTTAAACGGCTTTTGTAACACCGCATAAACCGACTTTGTTTGCAGCTCATGGTCTAATGGCTCTGCGGCATAAGCGGTCATTAACATAATGATCGGCCGTTTTGCTAAGCTACCATCTTCGACCATTTTATCAATCGCCGTGATAACCTCGCTGCCGTTCATTTCTGGCATCATCCAGTCTAACAACAATAAATCGACCGGTTTTTTACGCAACATATCCAGTGCTTTTGGGCCACTGTTAGCTGAGTTCACCCCAAAACTAAAATCTTTCATCAATGCTGAATATATTTGTAATGCGCTTGGGTTATCGTCAACCACCAGTGTAGTGAGATTATTTAATTGTTCTGGAACCACAAGTGGTTCGACGACTTGTTCCTCGGCAATTTCAAAACTAATCGTAAAACTGAACTTACTGCCCGTGCCCATTTCAGACTCAACTTGCATAGTGCCGCCCATCATGGACACCAAATGTTTACTAATCGACAAACCTAAGCCTGTACCGCCGTATTTACGCGTGGTTGAGCCATCGGCTTGCGAAAAGGCATCAAACAGCATTGCTTGATGATCTTTATTAATACCAATACCGGTATCACGCACCCAGAACTTCAGCGTAATACGGTCGTCACGCTCACCCACGTCTTCACAACCCAGCTCAACCTCACCCGTTTGGGTAAATTTAACCGCATTGGACAATAAATTGACTAAAACTTGGCCTAAACGCAGCGGATCACCGTTTAAAATTAATCCCGCCGTTACCGGTGCATATAGCAAGAGTTCAACGCCTTTTTCTTGGGCTTTAATGGCATTAATATCAATCACATGATCAAGCACTTTATCCAGTGGAAAAGCGACTCTTTCTAGCTCTAATTTGCCAGCCTCGATTTTCGAAAAATCTAAAATATCATTAATAATTCGCAGTAACGATTGGGCCGAAAACCCTGCTTTATTAAGATAATCTTGCTGCTGCACGGTTAAACTTGTGCGCTGCGCCAACTGCAACATCCCAATGATGGCATTCATTGGAGTACGAATTTCATGACTCATATTGGCCAAAAACTCACTCTTATACATGTTGGCTAATTCGGCTTCTTGTTTTGCTTCAAGTAAGGCAACTTCATTACTCTTCTGGCGAGTAATATCTTTATGAGTACCTAGCATGCGCTTGCTGCAACCGTCCTCAGAGAACTCAACTGCACGACCACGGGATAACACCCAGTAATACAGATCATTTTTACCGCGCATTCTAAATTCAATTTCATAAGTGCCAACCGGATCGCGGACATACTGAGCGCGGTATTCTTGCACTCGATCACGATCATCTGGGTGATACAACTCATCAATGGATGCCAGTAATGGTGGAAATTCGTTGGCTTGATAACCCAACATCGAATAAAAGGCTGGATTACAAATGATTTGTTCGGAATCAATATACCAATCCCACAAACCATCTTCTACCGCATCCATGGCAAGATGATAACGCTGCTCAGACAAACGCAATTGCTCAGCAGCATCGTATTCACGAGTAATATCGCGCCAAACTGAAATCAAGCCTAATAGTTCGCCACGGCGATTATAAAACGGCAGTTTAAAGGTATCGAGTAATACCGGTTTGCCTTCAATATTGACCCGTTCTTGGTAACGTAATGAATGTTGCTGACTCAGTACTTTCTTGTCTTCTTCACCAATGCGCAAGCCTTTCTCTGGGCTCACCACTTCTGATGACGTTAAGCCAATAATCTCATTTTCGCTGTAGCCCAGCATTCGTTCAGCTGACTTATTACAGCCTAAATATTTGCCTTCTTTGTCTTTAAACACAATCGCTTCAGGGATCGAATCAATGAGTGATCGCAATAACGCAAATTCACGTTCGCGTCGTTCGGTGGTTTCGCGTAAACGCTGAGTTCGCCGCGCCACTAAGTTGTCCAGACGTTTATTTTGTTCAGCTAAGTGGAGAGTATACTGGCGGTTCTCTTCAAAAATACGGCTCACTAATGCAAACCACGGTTCCCAACCACGGGTTATTTTTTCAGGCGGTCTAATCGGTGTTTGTGAGCATGCTTCTAAGTGTGTTAACAACCGAGAAGCAGGGCTGACGAATGCACGGCGAGTCTGCCAATGCACTATGGTCACTAACAGAGACAAGGCCAGCACCACGAACAGAAAACTCAGTTGCAGTTTGTCCCACGAGTCTTTAAATAAATCATCTTCATCTTGTAAATACAGTAATCGCCAAGGCGCGTTATGCAGTGCCACACTATGAATGTAATAACCGTTTCGCAAAATGCCTTCGTGGGCATCAAATAGCTCAGATTCAGATAATGAATGTAACTCAGCCGGAATACGCTGACTAATGTGGTAAACCTTATTCATTTCACTGGAGTCGAAATCACTGTGAGATAAAATATTATTTTGCTGGTCAAGCAAAATAACTGTGCCAGGCATTTTAAAATAGGTGCGAATTTGCTTATCTAGCGACGATAAGGTCATGTCGAGGTTAATTGAACCGATAAACTCATCAGCTAGATACACTGGCAACCCAAGCGTAGTAATTAAACCTTGATGAGCCGAATCAATATATGCCTCGCTCCAAAAGACACTCCGTTGTGGGTTCATTGAAGGCGTTGATAGTTGAAATTGTTTCTTATTGAGCAGTTCGTCTCTAAAGCGTAAGTCATTACTTTCCCATGGATAAAATGACATCATTCGACGCTTAGAAATATAATAAATCGATGAGGCTTTAGGGGCGGCTTCTTTGGCGACAGGGAAGGATAATGATAGCTCAAATAGCATTTCAAGCTCTTGATAAAAGCTCTCACTGCGATTATCTAACGATCCAGCGCCAGTAATACGCCCCATATTAGTAAACGGCACGCCGCTGTTGGCATAATTGGGTTCTAAGGTAAAATACTGACCATCTTCGTTAAATTTTTCATATTGAGGTAATCGCTCTTTACGCACAAATTCACCCAAGCGTAAATGATCCACCGCCACATCACGCAAACTTTTCACCGCGCGAATACTCGACTCAAGCAATAAATCGATTTGCATAACATGACGAGCAACTTGTTCTTCTCTTTGTTGAATTTGCTGCTCTTTTTGACGTTCAAACATAATGCCTGCCGTCAATAAGGCCATCACAATCACGCCGATATAGGTGTAAAACACCGCTCGGTTATAATTACGTTGAATAGGAGATTTTAATTGTAAGTCTGGCTCAGTCGGTTTCATTAACCACCCTTGATACAGCGTAAAGGAAGACTCGCTGTCGAACGAATAACACCAAATAATCGGCAATAAAAAACGAATGATTATGATATCAGGAAGATAAGCTCAAGCACATGTATTAATGGCTCCTTAGGCACTTGTCCAACCTGCAAGTGATACCAATCACATTAATTATCTGAACAATTCAGAGCCACTCAAGCTTTCAGTTTAAGGTGAATTAATCCTAGAGTGGCGATTGCCATTTACGTTAATCCAGCGCAGAAGTGGAACGCTTGAGCCGCTCAATGGCCAAGTTTCAAATCACTTGACTCTGCGTTGACGTTTTTAAACGTACGATTGCATGGTCTATTTTGTGCCATAAAAAATAACCTTCCAGGGAGGTCTGACGCAGGAGGTAGAACAACGCAGCAGTGGTTGCTGAACAACACTATGCCTTCAAGGCTTCGCCTTGATTCGCGCAATGTGAATCGCCGCGATAAGCGGCGATAATGAATACGATGGCTATAATACAGACAACAAATATTAAGACTGATTTTAAACCATTGATAAGAAAGTTAATAAGGTTACACAATGTAACCTTATTATATGGCGGGATATAGAACCCTCTTTGTGGCCACTATCTCAATCGGTTAAACGGTTACAAATGTTCCTCAGCAAACTCGGCTAAACGCGACCGTACCACGCCATCGAGGTAAATATTGGCACTGCCTTCAAAGTCTTTAAAACGTTCAACCATGTAGGTTAATCCCGATGTAACCGCGGTTAAGTAAGTCGAATCGATTTGGGCTAAATTACCACTGCAAATCAATTTAGTCCCTTCGCCCATCCGCGTGATCATGGTTTTAATTTGTGATGCGGTTAAGTTTTGGCATTCATCCAATATGACCACCGAGTTTTGAATAGAGCGGCCACGCATAAAGTTAATCGACTTAAACTGAATGTTAGCCTTCTCCATAATGTAATTAACACTGCCACTGGGATTAACATCATTTTTATGCAGCACTTCAAGTGTATCGGTAATAGCGGCTAACCAAGGGGTCATTTTCTCTTCTTCGGTGCCCGGTAAAAAACCTATCGATTCAGCAATTTCGGGAGTGTTACGGGTGACAATAATTTTGTCATACCGCTTGCGTTCAACCACCAGTTCTAATGCCGCCGCCATGGCTAATAGCGTCTTACCGCACCCCGCGGGGCCAGTCAAAATAATCAATTCAATGTCAGGGTCCAGCAAAGCATCCAACGCCATGCCTTGATAAATATTCTTCGGCTTCACCCCCCACGCTTGATGATGTAATAAGCGATCACGGCCGCGATCAATTATCTGCAAATGTTGCTCAGTTTTACTGGCAACACGGCCACAAAAATCAGAACTGTCGTCAATTAAATACTGATTAAGGTAAAAGTTTTCATTACCAAGATGCTCCAATGGCACTTGATGAACCGTATGACGATCTTTACGATCCGTCGACACTTTATCGACATTTTGCCAAAAATCTCCGGAGAATTGATAAAAGCCTTTGGCGAGAAATCGCACATCATCAATCAACTGATCGCTGCGGTAATCTTCTACTCGCTCAATACCCGCGCCTTTGGCTTTTAAGCGCATGTTAATGTCTTTGGTAACTAACACCACGGTGCGGGGAGAATGGATTTTTTGTAAATGCAGCGCGGTGTTGATAATGCGGTTATCGTTATTATCACCGGGTAGTGAGCCGATAATAAACTCTATTTGGTGATCTGGGAAAATCGACAAATGACCAGAAACGTCTGAATGTTCTTCACGAGTGGGCAACGCAACGCCTTTTAAAATTTGCTCCGGAGTCGTGGGACCACCCAAAATATCTTCTAATGCACGTATGGCAACCCGTGCATCACGACTGACATCTCGCTTCCTATCCTTGATGCTATCGAGTTCTTCTAACACAGTCATGGGAATAATTACGTCATGTTCTTTAAACGAATATATCGCTAAAGGTTCATGCAGTAACACGTTGGTATCCAGTACAAACAACTTTCTGTCGTTTTGTTCCATGGTGCCTCCAGAGTGCTCTCAATGAAAAGTTATCAATATCACTTAGCTAAACGTATAACATTAAAGGAATAATTAAAGCCTCTTTGAAAACAGGCCATTGCCATGCGCAATGCTTGCCTCAATAAAATATGCCACTTGTCGAGTAAGAACTCAATATCATCACTATCGCCTTTGTTTCACACTATGACGTCAATATGACGCTAACATGTCAATATGATGTAAAAATGAATATCTGAACGATAAATCAATGCTAGAATTTCAATCTGGATGGGTTTGGTTTAACATACGCCCCCTTTTTTGTTTCACGCAATAAATGAGAGTAATAGATGTCGTTTGCCTTAGGTCAACGCTGGATAAGTGATACCGAGTCAGAACTCGGATTAGGGACAGTCGTTCAAGTTGAAGGCCGCATGATTACGCTGCTATTCCCTGCCACTGGAGAAAACCGGATGTTTTCCCGCAGTGAAGCTCCCTTAACCCGGGTTATTTTTAACCCAGGTGACACTGTTGAAAGCGGTGATGGTTGGAGTATCACCATTGAAGAGCTTGAAGAAAAAAATCAATTGGTGATTTACCATGGTATTCATAGCGAAACTCAAGAAAAAGTCAGTCTTCGTGAGACAATGCTGAATCACAACATTCGCTTTAATAAACCCCAAGACCGTTTGTTCGCTGGGCAAATTGATCGCTTAGAACGCTTTGGTGTGCGTTACCAATGTCAGTTATTACGCCACAAATTAGCCACCTCAGACTTACTCGGCCAGCAAGGCCCACGAGTAGGCTTAATTGCGCATCAACAGTGGATCGCTCATGAAGTCGGTAGCCGTTACGCCCCGCGCGTACTACTGGCCGATGAAGTCGGTTTAGGTAAAACCATTGAGGCTGGCTTAATTATTCATCAGCAATTACTCACTGGCCGTGCTGAACGCATTTTGGTGATAGTGCCAGACACACTCCGCCATCAATGGTTAGTTGAAATGCTGCGCCGCTTTAATCTGCGTTTTTCAGTATTTGATGAAGATCGTTGCGTTGAAGCTTATGCCGACAATGACAATCCTTTTTACACCGAACAGTTGATCATTTGCTCACTTGATTTACTGCGTAAGAAAAAGCGTCTTGAACAAGCCTTAGATGCCGATTGGGACTTAATGGTTGTCGATGAAGCTCACCATTTAGAGTGGTCAGAAGAGGCACCTAGTCGCGCCTATAAAACCGTCGAAGCCTTAAGTGAAGTGGTCCCTGGCGTATTGCTACTAACCGCAACACCAGACCAACTGGGTCATCAAAGTCACTTTGCTCGTTTACGCCTGCTCGATCCCGATCGTTTTTACGATTACGACGCTTTCTTAACTGAAGAATCAGGCTATAAAGATGTAGCAGAAGCGGCTGAAGCATTAACTAAAGACACTAAATTACCCGACAGTGCCATTAATAGTTTAACCGAATTGCTTAGCGAAAAAGACATACAGCCAAGCATTCGCTTAATCCAGTCAACAGAGGTTGACGTTGAAGCACAACAAGCAGCACGACAGGAATTACTCCAAGAATTACTCGACCGTCATGGTACAGGCCGTGTTCTTTATCGAAATAGCCGCGCATCAGTGAAAGGCTTTCCGAAACGTTTATTTAATGCTTACCCTCATGAGATGCCTCCACAATACGTTACTGCTGAACGCGTTAACGCCATGATGGGCAGCGCCAAACAACCAAAAGAAAAAGCCGCCCAGGCATTAAGCCCTGAAAAACTGTATCAAGCCTTTGAAAGCGACAGCGCCAGTTGGTGGAAGTTTGATCCACGGGTAGACTGGTTAATTGAGTTTCTAAAATCGCATCGCAGTAAAAAAGTACTGATTATTGCTAGCCAAGCAGAAACCGCATTAAGCCTTGAAGAAGCGCTGCGCACCCGCGAAGGTATTCAAGCTACGGTATTCCATGAAGATATGTCGATTATCGAACGCGATAAAGCCGGCGCTTACTTTGCTCAAGAAGACGGCGGCGCCCAAGCATTAATTTGTTCTGAAATTGGATCTGAAGGACGTAACTTCCAGTTTGCTAGCCATTTAATTCTGTTTGATTTACCGCTAAATCCTGACTTATTAGAGCAGCGTATTGGCCGTTTAGATCGTATTGGCCAACAAAATGACATCCAAATTCATTTACCTTACCTGCGCGGTACTGCGCAAGAAAGATTGATGCGATGGTATCACCAAGGATTGAACGCATTTGAACTGACCTGCCCTAGCGGTCATGTGTTGTTCAATGAATTTGCCGACGAGCTGATCAATGTGCTTTGCGACGCTGATGAAGAGGTAATGATCCAATTACTCAACCATACTCAACATCGTTACAAAGAGCTTAAACAGGCAATGGAACAAGGCCGAGATAAACTGCTAGAGATAAACTCCCATGGCGGCGAGCGTGCCAATGCGTTAATCAAGCGGTTAGCAGACAGCGATAATGATACTCATCTAATCGGGTCGGTGATCCGCTTATGGGACATTATTGGTGTTGATCAAGAAGATCGCGGTGAAAACTCAATCATCTTACGCCCTAGTGAACACATGATGTTCCCTACTTATCCTGGATTAAATGAAGACGGTATTACGGTGACGTTTGATCGTGAAACGGCTTTGGCACGTGACGACATTGCGTTTATCTCCCAAGAGCATCCTTTAGTACAAACGGGCTTAGATTTAATTACCGGTTCAGAAACCGGCACCACCAGTGTCGCGGTTCTAAAAAATAAGGCATTACCTGCTGGTACGCTGTTTTTAGAATTGATTTACATGGCCGATGCCTCTGCACCTAAAGCCACTCAGCTATACCGTTATTTACCACCAACACCCATCCGAGTATTGCTGGATAAAAATGGCTTAAATATGGCCGATAAAGTTGATTACGCCAGTTTTGACAAGCAGCTAAGTGCCATTAACCGTCATATTGCCAGCAAGCTGGTGAATGCCTCTCAGCCTATTTTGCACCCGTTACTCGCCAAAGGTGAAGAATATGCAAAACAAGCGCTAACGCAACTGGTGATCGATGCTCGCAGCAAAATGACACTGCAATTAACGGGTGAATTAGCAAGACTTGAAGCCCTAAAAGCCGTAAACCCGAACATTCGCGAAGACGAGTTAGAACATATTCGCAACCAAATGGTCGAGTTAACGGGCTACATGGACAACAGTCAATTACAACTTGATGCAATACGCATGGTGCTTGTCAGCCACGTATAACAACTCGCTCACCGCCACTCGGATTAACCGTGGGGGTGAGTTAGCATTACACAATTTTGTAGCAACAATCTTGTATCAACAATGCCCTGTTTATCAGGGCATTGTTTTTTGCCACCAAAATACATTAAGCTAATCATATTATGATGTTATTCGCTCGAGGTTATCGTGCAACTAGGTCGACTTAGTCAGTTATTAATCGTATCGATAAGCATATTGGCGACGATGCCCTTCACACAGGCGCAGCAACAATATGCTCACCTGTCTGCTGATGAAATTAAATTTGTCACTATCGACGGCAAGCAAAGTAAAGTTCTCGTTAGGTCTTGGCAGAGCAAAAAACACTTCGGTTCAGTAACCATTATTGCCGCATCCGACACCGATGCTGATGCCGCAGGTTTAGCCAGCTACCTAAGAACAACAATTAATAGCCGTGGCTGGGCAAGTATTAGCTTAACACCGGCAAAAGGGCTATACCGGCCCAACTATGCCACAAAACCTGAAGATATCACCAAGGCAGGTACCCAACAGTTACAACTTAGTAGCAATAAAAGCACACCAAAATATGATTCATCTCAGTTACTTGAACTACGAAATTTTCAACAAGCTAGTCTAAATGAAGCCCTTAATCAGTTAAGCTCCACCACAGGTTTATTTCCAGGAGCCCAAATTCTGATCGTGATTGATGACAGTGCAGGCATGATCACCAATTTACTTTATGATAAAAAAATTCCCACGCCTGATATGTTGGTGTTGATCAACCCTTATCGTGAATATGAATATTTAATTGATCCGCAAAGTCAGCGTAAATCGATTGCAGAACAATTAGTCGCCATGTCTATTCCAATCCTCGATATTCAGTCATCGGATGCGCATCCTAATTCAATGGAACAAGCACCGACTCGGCTTCACTTGAACCAAGTTAAATCGGCTCGATATTATCGCCAATATCAGATGAGTTTAGATTTAAGCAACCCCAGTGGCTGGGAAGAAGCCCTCGATCAAATCGAAGGCTTCGCCAGAACCATTATCGGTAGATAATATTTGCGAATATAAGATCTCGGTCAACACTCTGCTACCACCAAGATTGGCGGGCGCGATAGGCTTTGTCAGGATTTTTGGTTTGTCTTATCGCTGCTATCACTCGATTTTTATCCAATAATAACCGAATTTGACTCAGCGACTCTCGCGCTAATAAACTGCGCACAGAAGCCGTCCAACTTTGATTAATACTGCGTTTGATCGCAGCGTTCGCATCGGGTGAAGTAAGCATGATTTTTTGCGCTAACAAGGTCGCACACTCATAAGCGTTGTCACTTATTTGAGTCACCAAGCCTAGATCGAGTGCTTGCTCAGCCGTTAAAATATCCGCGGTATAGGTCAACATTAATGCTTTATCTTTCGGCATTATTTGTCTTAACGCCACCAGACCTGCCATATCTGGCACCAGTCCCCACTTTGCTTCCATTATCGACAACTGACAGTTTGGCGTCGCAATACGGATATCGGCGCCCAAGGCAATTTGAGTTCCGCCGCCATAACAACAACCCTCTAATACCGCGATAACCGGAATAGGTAAACGTTGCCAGCCCAAAGACACGCGCTGTGCTAAGTTTGCATTACCAGGCAACCACTTGAATAATAGTTTCAGTACATTAGTGGGGGAATTAGCCACACTTTTCACATCAAGACCAGAGCAAAAGTTCCCATCGGCGCCGGATAAAATCACCGCATTAATCTGCTTGTTAGCACGGATCTGTTTAATGACCTTATCAATCGCGGTAAACATCTCAACATTGAGCGCGTTAATCTTAGTGGGTCGATTCAAGCAAACATGTGCAATACCATTATCTACCGTGAATTTAATTAACTCTCGTTCCATGAAACATCCTTTTACTGGTCAGTCCAGTTTTTAGACTAACATATCTGTACTCTCTGTCGAATAGTAATAACATGACCAATAATCGATGCAGGTCAAAATATTACCAGGTTTTTTTGAGTAAAATGTTATCCAGTGACCGAGTTCAAGGGTCTAGGAATAGGGCGCCTACGGCTGCTAGGACGACCTGCGGTCTTCGAGGACGCTACGCTTCTAGATCCTAGGACCTAAAACCTAGCACCTAGAAGGAGCGAAGCACCGCCCTCTGGCGAGCTTGCGAGTTCCTAGTAGCGTAGCGACCTAGAACCTAGGAATAGTGATATTAAAAAGGCAGTAACCATTCTCTTCAATCACTGCCTGATTCAGTTATCCTACGGGAGCACTGAAACGCGCATGTTGGAGTGGCTTGGGTATATAAAGCCTTGTATGCTCATGTACCGACGATAAAATCAGTCCAACCTAGTTGCAGTTAGGCGCTGAAATACAGCATTTAACATGATACCCAATCGAGCAAATGTTAAAACTAAGTTACCAATATTATTAGCAAATACGTATAATGCGCCAATAGATTAAAATCGCTGTATTAAATTCTTATAATAATCTGCCCGCCTGTACACTCGTGGGTCATTCATGAGTTTCTTTTATTAAGGCGAAAGAAGGAAAACCAGCAACAATGACCATCCCAATATTAATATGCGACGATTCAGCACTCGCTAGAAAACAAATGGCAAGAACACTCCCCAAAGATTGGGATGTCGAGATCAGCTACGCTACCAATGGCGCAGAAGGCCTTGATGTTATTCGCGCAGGTAAAGGTGAGATTGTCTTTCTTGACCTCAATATGCCGGTTATGGATGGCTACGAAGTTCTGCAAGCGGTACAACAACAAGATTTACCTGCATTAATTATTGTGGTCTCAGGTGATATTCAAATTAAGGCTCACGAACGGGTCAAAGCCTTAGGTGCTCTGGACTTCATTCAAAAACCCGTGAGTGCAGAGGCTATCAGTCATATTCTTCAAGAGTACGGTATTTTAACCCTTACCCAGGGCAATAAAGCTAACGACACTCCAATGATGAAAGTGGATATGCGTGATGCATGCCAAGAAATAGCCAACGTCGCGATGGGCAGAGCAGCAGACTTACTCGCTAAGCTTCTTGATGTATTTGTTGTATTACCTATCCCTAACGTTAATGTGCTTGAAGTCAGTGAATTGACCATGGCCTTAAAAGCCACAGAACGAAATTCAACCGTCTCAGGCCTATGCCAAGGCTTTATTGGCGC
Source organism: Shewanella psychromarinicola (assembly GCF_003855155.1). Classification (NCBI taxonomy): domain Bacteria; kingdom Pseudomonadati; phylum Pseudomonadota; class Gammaproteobacteria; order Alteromonadales; family Shewanellaceae; genus Shewanella; species Shewanella psychromarinicola. Next base: position 1,744,512 of record NZ_CP034073.1, on the reverse strand, counting down.
AGGAATTGCGGGCGAAGCACTGCTACTGTTCCATGACTCAAGCTTTGAAGATATGGCCAAGCTAATGGGATTAGAGAATCCAGAAGACATTAATACTGAAATTGAAGTGATGATGGACACCGGCAATGTGCTCATTGGGGCCTTTTTAAATGGCATTTCTGAACAACTCGATATGAAATTCAGTCAGTCACATCCGGTCGTACTTGGCCGACACTGTAGTGTCAATGAGCTCATTCACGACAACTCAGACAAATGGCAACGAACACTGGCGATGGAAATCAAATATCGGATAGAAGATTACAATATTGAATGTGATCTTCTGCTGCTGTTTACTGAGGATTCAATTCCAACGCTAAACTACAAGCTTGGCTATTTACTCGATTAACCTTGGATACTTTTTATGTCAAATGACCAAAGTGCGATGAACGAACTCCACTGGCTAATCGATATGGTACAAACCATCGAGGTGGGTTTAGTGGTGCTCGATCGCGACTATAACATCCAACTTTGGAACGGTTTTATGGAAAACCACAGTGGCGTGTCACCCAATTCGATTAAAGGTGATAATCTCTTTGAAAAGTTTCCAGGTTTACCGGCCAGTTGGTTAAAACAAAAAATGGAATCGGTTTTTTTACTTAAAAATCGTACGTTTATTAGTTGGGAACAACGTCCCTATGTATTCCAATTTAAAAACTATCGTCCAGTAACGGGTCGAGCCGATTTTATGTTTCAAAACATTACCTTATTACCATTAGCGTCATTAACCGGCCAAATCACTCATATCAGCATTATTGTCTATGATGTAACAGACATTGCGGTCAACAAACTGCAACTAAAATCAGCCAACGAGCAACTTGAACAACTCAGCCAAATCGACGGGTTAACCCAATTGTATAATCGTCGCCATTGGCAAAGCTGCATGGAAAAAGAATTCGATCGTTATTCACGCTACGGTGATGCGGCGTCATTGGTGATGATTGATATCGATAATTTTAAGCGTATTAACGATGAATATGGTCACCCTGCCGGTGACAAAGTGATCCAACATATTGCCTATTTGTTAACGCAAGCGTTACGTGAAACAGACTGTGCTGGCCGTTATGGCGGTGAAGAATTTGGGGTGGTGTTATCTAAAACGACAGCAGAAGATGCCCTGAACTTTACCGAACGTTTACGAAAACGCATTGAAGCGTCTGAAGTGACATTCGAAAATCGGCTTATAAAAGTGACGGTAAGTTTAGGGATTAACGATTTAGACTCAGCAATAGACAGTAGCTCAAACTGGTTATCTGGTGCTGATAAAGCCCTATATGTCGCTAAGCAACAAGGCCGTAATAAAAGTATTATCTATAAATAATCGCCTATCAACGATAGCCTATAACCAAAAAAAAACGCTCATCATTGATGGGCGTTTTTTTATCTTATTAAATAATCGATTTGTTAATGAAATTTATCATCTACTTCATCGTCATCGTCTTCATCGTCGTCTTCATCTTCATCATCACCGACAAAGAAAGTGCCCCAACCGTCATAATCCACTTTTTGCTTGGCCGCTAATAGAATCAACTGTTCACAGGCTTTATCCAGTAATGGAACCTCTAACTTATGCTTGGCAATGGCGTCAAAACAGAAAATAACTGAGCCATCGTCAAGTTCCATTTCTTCTGCATCGTTCACTTCAAAACCAAGCTTAAAGGCATCAACAGCGGCTTTTTCTAGGCGATCAAAATTAGTCGCCGAAAAATGATGCTCAATAGTATATTCCGCATCAGGCTCTGAACCATCAGCAAGTAAGGCATCAACAATTTCGAGATTTTCAGCAAATTGTTCTTTTAACTGACGCTCAACAGACATGGATTACTCCGTAAATAAGACTGGTAAAAAATTTAGTCAATTATACCCAAACTGACACAAGTTGCGAGCTTATGGCCGATCTTTGGCGACCGATAACCGTGTTATGCTCTCGCTTGCAGCGTTAATGCTTTGGCTTCTTTGTTTAATTCAACCGAACGCGCTGACATCACTTGATGCACCTTAGCGCTTAACGCTTTCACATCACTCTTGCTTAAGCCTGTCGTTGCAATCGGCTCAAGCATTTCTACAATCACCACGCCGTTGTTCCAACGATTAAGCTTAATGTGGTTCTGACAAGAAGCCAATACTGGCACTATCGTCGCCTGAGCCGCAACAGCAGTATAGAATGCGCCGACTTTAAATGGTAATAATCCACGACCACGTGAACGAGTCCCTTCAGGAAATATCCACACTGACAGGAGTTTATTCTTCATTTTATCAACGGTTTTAGCCATAGTATCAAATGCACTATGACGATTGTTACGATCGATAAGGATATTGCCTGATAGCCAATAAATTTGCCCGAATAAGGGTACCCACACCAAGCTCTTTTTACCTAAGCTGACAGTCCCTTTAGGCACAACTGACGTATGAGTAAATAAATCAAAATTATTTTGATGATTGGCTAAATAAATACACGGTTGCGATGTTGCACTGACTGGATGAGCACGTCTAATGACCTTAATACCTAATACCGGTGCAACCGAACCAAAAAAACGGGCAACCAGATGTACATTGTCGCGATGCATTGGCCGAAAAAGGCAAATAACAATTGCAAATACAAAGGCTAAAAATAACAGCACGGCGAGAATAATTAAACGAGCGATAAGCAGCACAACATACTCCTGCAATAAAATTGGCGACAGTATAACGACGCCAGTCTAGGGACTCAACGTTTTGTTTACATATGTAAGCTGAAATACTCTGCCCCTGTGATGTGGGGCAGAATAACCTCGTTTATATGACAGGTTAGCTATTAGCTATTAGCAGGTTGACCAACCGCTGTCGATGAGCGCAATTTCAGAAAGGTTCTAAACAACAATGCGCTTAACGCTAATGTCGCAACAATGGCTGCACCACTGGGTAAATCATAACTAGCAGACAATACAAGCCCAGCAATATAACCAACAACTCCGACCCCATAAGCCCAAGCAAGCTTGGTTTTACCTTGATATTTGTTTAATGCCAACGCGGGTAAAATTAACGTGCTAAACACTAAATACACGCCGACTAACTCTACCGACAAGGTAATCACTAATGCAAATAAAAAGTAAAAACCGCCGCCATCTAACACCCGTGGTTTAACGATAATAATCCCAATTATAGCCGCTGAAACCATGGCTGGTAACACTAACTGAGACCAACTGACCCACAAGATTTGACCAGACATTAACTGCTTGAGTAACTCAGCACCATGAGGATCATTGGCGAGTAGCAACATTGCCGCCACTGCGCTCAGTACATAAAAGCAACCAATAAAGGCTTCAAGCTCACCAACTAAATGCTTTGCCATCCAAGCGATAACGCCTGCACCGGCTAATGCAAACAAGGCTGGCATCCACACATGAGCAAACGGTAACGCTTCTACTCTATGATCCATGTGCGATACGATTGCGCCCAACGCAGCAACTTGAGCGATAGCCAAATCGATGAAGATAATGCCACGCTTGAGCACTTGCTGACCTAACAACACATGGGTTGATAACACTAATAGTCCTGCCACTAACGCAGGCAATAGAATAGACAGTAACTCAACATCAAACATAGTGTTATTTCACTCCATTCAATAATGTAAGCAAGCTGTCATAGAGGCTAATTAAGTCGGTACTTTGATCGTTGCCCCCCACAGAAATAGGCAACACCAAGACCGGCAGATTGGCACGTTCACCTAACCATTTAGCCCCCCGCTCATCTTGGTATGACGCCACGATCACTGCCATCACATCACCTTTTTCAGCGCGGGTGAGTAATTTAGCTAAATGACTGCTGGTCGGCGCTAAACCGGGTTTAGGTTCAAGGTCGGCCACTTGTTCAATGCCGATCCAATTAAATAGATAACGAAAGCTAGAATGGTACGCAATGACCTTTTTACCGGCTAAGTTTTTAGCTTGCTGTTGCCATTGGGGTATTTTAGCTTGCCAACGTTGACTAAAGTCGCTCAATGACTGGGTATAACGACTGGCATTATCAGGATCGACTTCAGCGAGCTTAGCACTCAGCGCTTGTGCAACCGTCAACATCCGCTCGGGATCTAAATGCAAATGGGGATTGCCCTTTGCATGCACATCGCCCATTGAACGATCAACGCTGGCTAACTTATCAAGGGTATCAATTTGGTCGGCCGCAAAAAACAGTCCTTTATCCGTTGAGTTAACCTTCGGATTAGCAGACTTCATTTGTAGCATAGGCAACCAACCGATTTCTAAATCAGCCCCAGCACAGACGACCAAATCAGCTTGGCGCATTTTGGCAATCAAGCTAGGTCGTGCTTGCACTTGATGTGGGTCTTGCATCGCTGTGGTCGCCGAATAGACTCTCGCATCAGGTGCTAAGGTTTGCGCTAATGCTGCATATTCAGGTTCACAAGCAAACACGTTAAGTTCCGCTTTGGCTGTCGCGGTAAACAGCAACGACATTGAAGTCACTGCTAAAAGCAATTTAGAATTGATGCGCACCGTGAGCTCCTAATGACATAACATATTGTAGAGTAAGGATATTATCATCTTCAAAACCATCGAAATTGGTCCCAGTCTGATGAGTGTATTGCAAGCGCACGGTAGAAAAATGACTACTATGCCAAGCAAGGCTCACTTCAGACTCTTTTAATTTCTGTGGTTCTAGGTGATCTTCGTGATTCTCATAAGTATCAATTTGGCCATAACGAACACCAGCAGACCAACTTGGCGAGAATTGATACACACTGCTTACATACCAACCTTGATGGTAATCATCAGAATTTATCTCCTCATCATCAGCATCAAGGATATGCCCTGGCTCTGCAGCAAAAATATCAGTCACTCTAAAATATTCACCACTCAAGGTTAAATTTTGGTACTTGTAATTGCCATTGGGTGCCCACTTATAGACAAAGTCTGCAATATAGGTGTTTTCACCTGTATATGACGCACTATGGCTATGTTCAGTGTGTCCTTCTTCATCAACCACGGCATCTTCATGCTCATCCTCTGCATAAGCTTGACCATTTTGATTGCGAAGGTAACTCAAGCCTAGCAGCCAAGAACTTTCAATGCCGATATCGCCACCGATCTTGGTTAAGGCGGTATAAACGCCAACATCATCAAAATCACGCTCACCGTGTTCATCTGTAGCGCGTAGGCTTTCACCTTTAAATGCTTCAACACCCATGGTCCAGTAAAGATCCGTTGGGGCAACATAGTTTAAACGAATACCATCATCAAAATAATGACCACCTAAAAATGCACGATATGCGGCAGGACGTTCCGAAAATGCATCTGTATGTAAATGTTGGTTATTTAAGTAACCAATATCCGATAAGAAACGACCCGCACGAACCGATAAACCGTATGGCATAGCTAACGTTTGGATAAAGGCTTCTTCTAAATTGAGCTCTGTTTCGCCATCATGAGACTCAACCACTGCAGTTACTTTACCGTAAAACATCTCATCAATATTGGCGCTTAAGGCCAATTCAGTTTCGCCTAAACCAAAACCTTCGGCACGTTCAGCCAATGGTCGATCGCCGGTTTGATAATAACCATCGAGTACCGCACTAATACTAGGATTAGTTAGACTAGAATTTTCTGCCATTGCAGAATAAGAACTCACAGCACAAGCCAGTGCCAGTAACGAAACACGTGTGTTTAACGCAGACATAATATCTCCAAAATACAACAAGTAGCCGCCTACCTGGGTTTAAAATAAACCAGCAGATAACGGAAATTAATTAATTACAATGTTGGACTAACGAGATGCGGGAGGGGCACGGCTGTGGTAGTAAGATTGGAATACACTGAATAAAAAAGGCAGCGTATATTGCTGACGCTCGAACGTTTGCTTAATAATGGCAAACACAAAAGGAGAAGAGTGAAGCGTTTTATTAAGCTGATGCTGATGAAAACACAAAGTACAATGATTTTGTACGCCGTCATCGAGATGTTTTACTGAGTGCGCAGACGCCGCAATAGACAACACAATCAAGATGGCACTAAGCCAGATTGCGATAGTTCGTCTTATTTTGATGCGGGAACTCACCAGCACAACTCCATCAGGTTAATAAAAGTGAGCCCAAGTGTAAAAGACCGTCGCCGAAAAGCAACCTTTAGATTGTGACAATTCATGTGACATATTCACTATGGTCATAATTAACATATAACATTAACGACTATAATGAGTAACTAAAGCGTTATTTTTAAGATATGCTTAAGCTATTACTCATACCATAAAGCATGTGTAAAACATCACCATTACAGGACAAACACCATGCCACAATTTATTCGTCAAAACATCGGGGTTATTTTAGTGATGCTTATTGTTGCAACGGTCGTGCTAGGCGGGATTTACTACGTTGAAGCATCACTCGAAAGCCAAGTTATTGAGGTTAAATAACGCTTTTATTTAACAGTAGGCGCTAGATTTGGATCATTTTCAGGGGCTTCAATCAGCAGTAAATGGTCCATAACGTGCGAGATACCAACCATGATAACGGCCAAAATAATCAATGGCGTGGTGATAAATCCAACACCCTCAACAAAATAACCTACTGCGGCTGAGATTACGCCACCATAAAACCCCACTATTTTGGCAATTGCCAGTAATTTATTATGCCCAAGCCAAGCCAAACAGTGCGGACATTGCACTTCTACCGACAAACCTTTGCCGCGACTGCCAGTCACTTTCGCAATTGAAAAAGATTTATAGCAATGAGCACATTGCAGCGACATGAGAATTCCCTCGGTTCAATAATGGCGGCAAGTATAACAAATTAACCGACCCATTACTGTACTTGGCTCCAACAGGAATTTTCGACTATTATATGCAAAACTCAGCGTCAAAGGACGACCTTATATACTCAAGTGAATTCAAACTGCAGTTTTTAATTTCTGAAAGTTATCATTAATTGTATCACCGAGTGTATCGGCAATATCGGGGAGGGTGATGCTAAAAAAGTCAGTGATTTTTCGTCGGAATTCTTTTGTCGTTGCGAAGTATTGCCCATTCCTCGCATGTTTATTCATCACCTTCCACAATCGTTCTATTGGGTTTAAATTTGGACTATAAGGCGGCAGGTAATGCAATGTTATATTCAGATTTTTAGCCTCTTTAACCACTAAGGCATTTCGATGGTATCCAGCGCCATCAAGCACCAAATGGATAACACCACTTGTTGAGTAACGCGCTCTAATTTGGTTTAAAAAATCGATGATGGATGCACCGTTAACCGTTTTGCTATATTGCTCAATGACCGCTTCTGTTAAGTGACCAAGTCGGATTGCACCAACCACGTTAATACGGGTTCGGCTTCCCGTCGTTTCTATCGGTTTATCAACGCCTTTTTTTATCCAGCCAGCGGTGATTTTTGTGGCTTGGGTCGGATGAACCGCATCCATAAATAATAACGGTTCATCAGGGGTTAACGAGGATTTTAGTTGCTCATAATATTCAATGAAAGCCGTTTGTTTGTCTTCATCAAATTTGTGAGGAACCCCTTTAGGGTTTTTATAGCTGAACTGATGTTTATGCAGCCATTTATTGAGGCCTGACACTGTGTACTTAATCTGAAATTGTTCTGAGATATAAGCGACTATTTGATGGCTATGCAAGTAGGTCACCTCACACAGGTGTGCAATCAATAGTTCAGTTTGCTCTTGACTCAGATAACTTAAGGAGCCGCCACTATTACACGTGAGTTTTTGGTCGTGAGCATAGGCATCAATGTATCGAACTACGGTCGTTTCGTGAATACGTAACGCTTGGGCAATCATTGGCGTTGGCCAATTTTCATCGCGTAGTAAAATGGCTTTAATGCGATCACACTCACGCCTATCACTCGAGCTTTTATGTCGAGTTTCCAATGCTACTTTTTGTTCTGGCGAGAGTGTAATTTGTTTCATGGGGCTATGATGATCCCATTTGGGACAAAATCAAGCATTTTCAATGATCACGGGTATATGCTACGGATTTTACTTTCGTTATTATTCACCTTGGCAATGTTTACGTCGCCATCTCTTCGTGCTGAACAAGATGTCGTGGTTCCAATTGTCGCCGTGAGTCAGCTAACCAATACTCAAGATAAAATAAGCCGCTTACAACAAACTATCGAGCAAGAAAGCCTATTATTGCTGCAGACAAAAGGTGAACAGCGTGCATTTACTGAGTATCGTATTAACGATAAATCATCTGAATTACACGACAAAATTGGTCAGTTAATTGCTGCACCAGACGCAGACCAACAATACCTAGTAGCCTTAGTGCAAAGCCAAATGGCCTTTTTAGAGAAAGTCGAGACTTACTTAGACGACCAAATTATGGCTATGCGTCTTGGCGTGAGCCAAGAAGATGACAGTAAAATTATCTTAGCTATTTCACAACGTGAATTTGAACGCGACCATTACCTTAAGGCGCAACTAACCACACTGCAATGGGCAGAAACGCTGGATATGGATGTCAGTATTCAACTGCAGAAATTGACTGAATTTATGCTCGAACGGGCCGACCAATTCGACAGTTTGGTGCATTACACTCAACATAAATTACAAAAATCCGTTGCCGAAGCATCAAGTGCTGGAGTCGACATTACGCCCGAACAAAAGGCCAATGTGATGGCGTTAAAAGAGCGCTTGGAGCACAGCAGCTCTACCTTAGCGGTTTCAGCGGCAATACTGGAAACATTAGGCCAAGATGTGGCGCAATTTAAACAAACATTGTTTAGCGTGTCAGGTGATATTACCCAGGATGTATTGAATTTTAGCGTCGCATCTAACTTGCTACAAGGTTGGGCTAAAGTGATAAAAGATCAAACGATTAATAATGGCCCCAGTTTAACGTTTAAAATTGTAGTTTTTCTATTCATTCTATTTGTGGCCAGTCTAGTGGCCAAAATTGTCACCAAAATTATCGCTAAAACGGTGCGAGCATCTAAATTACAGTTTAGTCAATTGCTGCAAGAGTTCTTTATCTCGCTGTCCAGTAAAGTGGTGTTTGCTGTAGGGTTGTTAATTGCCTTATCACAGCTTGGGTTTGAGCTTGGGCCCTTGCTCGCTGGTTTTGGTATTGCGGGGGTGATTATCGGGTTTGCACTGCAAGACACATTGTCAAACTTCGCCTCTGGCATGATGATCTTAATTTATCGCCCATTTGATGTTGGTGACTTAATCAATGCCGCTAATGTCACAGGTCGCGTCAGCCACATGAGCTTAGTATCAACCACAATTAAAACATTAGATAATCAACGGCTTATTGTGCCTAATAATAAAATCTGGGGCGACACCATCAATAATATTACCGCCGAGCATCAACGCAGGGTCGACATGACTTTTGGCATTAGTTACAGCGACAATGTTGAGCATGCTGAAACCATTTTAAAAAGTATTGTCGAGCAACATCCAAAAGTACAAGCGCATCCAGAACCGATGGTTAAACTACACACATTGGGCGAATCGTCAGTCGACTTTATTGTAAGGCCTTGGGTTACCCCCGATGATTACTGGGAAGTTTACTGGGACATCACTCGCGAAGTAAAAATACGCTTTGATGCCGAAGGTATTAGCATTCCCTTCCCACAACGCGATGTGCATATTTATCAAAAGTAACTCGCTGCCAAGTTAATTATGGCTAAATCAGCAAGATCCATATGCAGTCTGATTTAGTCATACATTTTGTTATAGTGCGATTCAACAATGATTAAATAGCCTCAACTCAGGTTAAGAGATGAGGTAAATAGTTAGAAATCAGCGTAGTTCATCCATTTCACATCAAACTTGCCATTTGTTTTGCTAACAAGGCGCCCACACGTATTAGTCACTGCGCCAATAGCGGACTATTGCAAGTCAATGCAACGCAGATAGCAGGGCAAAGAACGGTTTGATAAGCGTTTATTATCCCGAGCTGAGGTTAAACAGTAAACTATGAGCCAACCTACCTTTACCTTTTCAGATTTCATTGGCGGATTTTGGCGTATTGATGCTTGGAATATGTCACCACAGCAACGACTTGCCTTAATTGAACATTATCTTGAGCTTGGTGTAACCTGTATGGACCATGCCGATATATACGGCATATACCAATGTGAAACGCTGTTTGGTGAAGCTTTAACCCTAAAACCATCATTACGTCAGCAAATGCAGCTGATCAGTAAGTGCGGTATTAAGCCAGCGTTTGATGGTTATGATGGCCGTTATGTTAATCATTACGACACCAGTAAAGCGCATATCATTAAAAGTGTAGAAAATTCACTCACCGAGTTAACAACCGATCACTTAGATGTATTACTCATCCATCGCCCTGATCCATTGATGAATGCAGACGAGATTGCAGCAGCTTTTGAGCAATTGCATACGCAAGGTAAAGTCAGTCATTTTGGTGTGTCTAACTTTACCACCAGCCAATTTGATTTATTGCAATCACGCCTCAACGCTCCGTTGATTACCAATCAGGTAGAAATATCGCCTTTAACCATGCAAAGCTTGCATGATGGGGTACTTGATCAGTGTCAACAACACCGCATAACCCCAATGGCATGGTCTTGCTTGGGCGGTGGGGAGATCTTTTCAGCAAACACGCCTCAAGCACTTCGAATTCGCAATACTTTGCGCGATATTGCTCAGCAAGTTGGCGCACAAGACATTAGCCAAGTCATTTACGCCTGGGTTCGTATGCATCCGAGTCGCCCTGCTCCCATTATCGGCAGTGGCAATCTAGAACGTATAACCAGCGCGGTAAATTCAGCTAACATTCAGCTAGACCGCCAACAATGGTTTAGTATTTGGCAAGCGGCAATGGGCCACTCGGTACCTTAAGTCTGCCATAAAAAAAGCTCAGGAATTAACCTGAGCTTTTTTATCATCGTTATTTGATAACCACTTACGCTTAATCCCCTCTATTTGAGGTTTATCAGCTTATAAATAGGTGACTTTACCCTGCAAATGCGATCGACGACCTTTGACGTCACGCATTTCAAAACGTTTACCGTTCTCAATACTTTCAAATGCAAACGTTACATCCGACGGCATAAACACCGGCAATTTAAATTCAACATCAACCTGAAAAGGTCTCTCGCCAATAAAGGTCATTAACTGAGATAACGCACGCGCTTTAGACCACATACCATGGGCCAACACTCGCTCAAAACCAAAGCGTTTTGACAACAAAGGGTGTAAATGGATTAAGTTATAATCGCCAGAAGCTTTAGCATAACGACGACCTAAGTCATCAGTTAACCGCCATTGCTGTACGTTTTCCCATGCCATCTCAGAGACTTTTGGGGGGCGAGCGCGGCGCCCTGTCGACTCAATACGATATAAATAAGTTGATAATGCTTGCCATACCAACTCTTCACCGACAAACACCTTTGACGCCAGCTCAAACTCAAGTCCTGCATCGGTAGTGCGACTTGCAGTGAGCTCACACTGTACTGTCAATGTTTCATCGACTCGCACCGGGCGTAATATACGGATACTATTTTTTAAGTGGATCATTCCAAGTAACGGAAATGTAACTGCTTTATGGGTAAAGATCATCGCATGTAAACGAAATGCCCAGACATACAAATACGTTGGCGGCAACAGCACTCCATCGTATTCAAAACCACACACGGCAGCATATTGGCGAGTTTTATCTTGAGACAACACCACATTCTGTGCTTGCACATAAATATTGGGAAGCGGTTGTTGGTCCCATCCCGGTTTACGTCCAAACAGGATTTTGCGATACAAAGACAAAAGCGAAGGCATCGCTTTTAATTCGATAGTGTAGTCGTGACTCACAATGTTGTACCCTTAATTGGCAGCAAAAAACATGTGCTGCAAAACGGTTAGTGGATCATTATACCTTAGAGTCTTGGTGTTGCTAAACCGCTAATTACTTAATTCATTTAAATCAGCGTGTCGTTAAGGCCTATATTGACTTAACTAACACACTATTTCCCGGCACTTTACTGGCCAAGCGGCATCACCATGAGCTAATTGTTTCAGCTAACTGTTTTGAGCTAATTATTTTGAGCTAATGGGGTTGAAATATTACCTCGCGACAACGACATTAGCATTGTAACAAGCTACAACGAGTGACCGTTGCACCTTGTTGTTTTAGTAAGTCAGGAATGGCTTGTTGACCGACAATATGTCCGGCGCCAACCACAATAAATAATTGCTTGTGGGTTTTATGTTGTAACAACTGGATGATTTTTTGCGTCATGGTGTGATTACGTTGCCACAGCAACTTTTCGAGTAATTCATCAGCATCGCCTGGTTGTGATTCCATAATAGTCGCCAGCGCACTGTCATCCCCTTGTCGCCAAGCATAAATTAAATCAAGCATTTCACCATCGCTAGCGTTAATCGAATCGTCGAGCATTTGCAACTGAGTCGCCGTTGAAAATGACGAAATTAATTCAAATTGAAACTGAATACTTTCTAGCTCAACCAAGGCTTTATCATGACGATTTGCCATAAAATAAGCGTCGACGCCTTGCTCTGGACTGTAACCTAACTGAGCAAAACGGCCCATACTAATTTGCGCCGACTGCAGCCAAGGTGCATACGGTGATAATGCCTGGCACAGGGTCTGATTACTTTGGCAAAAAACACTTCTGCTAGCATTAACATCTGCAGCAATATCGGCAGACAAACCGCCGTATTGCTGCAATAGCGCGCCGGTATCCCCTTGGCTGATGTCCGCTTCAACCACTAGCGCATCCGATTGCCTAAATGCTGACTCAATATGCTGCGCCAAAGGATAAAAATCTTGGCGGCCAATATGAATTGAGCCCAGTAAGTACGCTTGCTGTTGTTGATAGTCAATCTTATAAAATACCGGAGAATCCAACGCAGCTGCTGGTGCCGACATGAACCACAGCATAAGCGCGGCTAAAGCGTAGCAATCTCGCGGTAAGCGATGATAAATCAAACTGATATTGAAAATAAGCGGACTTTTGCTTGTTGCCGGCATAGCAGCTCCTTATAATTAACGTTATTCTTTGCACATGCACTATGAGGCAACTATGTCGTACACAAATGTTTTTCTACAGATAAAAGAAAACCTGCAAATAGCCTATAGACAAGCCATTGATTCAGATGCTCGGCTAGACGAGTTACGAAAGGCCGGTCACGGTAAGTTTGTGGCGATTTTCGCAGAAGATCAAGGTTTTACAGAAAGTAGCAACCGCTTCTTACCCTATGTCCAAGAGTTGGTAGCAGAATTTGATGCCATGCAAAATAGCACTCATGTGGCACCAGAAACACTCGAAGCCTTTGTCAAAAAACTTGCAACCTTATTGCAAACGCTGCAAGTGTTTAAACTGTCCAAATAATCTTTATGCTCCTGCTGAGCCTCATGCAGGAGCAACCTTCCTTGTTTGACTTTTCTCGCCATGCTTTTACTAACATCATTGACGACAATCAATGGCCAAACTAATTGGCTATCAGCAATGTCTCATCAAACCACTAAAGATGAAATTCAAGCCTTAATAAAAAACAGGCAACACGTATGTTAACCCACCTTTGTCTGTATATTTGCCGTACTTAGTGCTCAATAGCCAAGGTTTATAGTTTTGGCGCAACACTCTTTTGTAACCAATCGGTAAACAAGGTGGTTTCATATTGAAAGGGGCTGTTATTGAAACGACGCGTGTTGTGCATAAAACTCATGTCGGTAATTTTTTCATCACCAGCGATAACGACGTTACCCTTCTCGGTAATGGTGTAGCTGAATGTTGCGCGTGGTGGATAAAGATCTTTTACTATACGCAAATCACCTGGTGCGGCGCTAAAAGTAGGCCGCATATCTCCTGCTAAATCAAAATCAGTCACTTTCATGTCAAGTTTCTGATCCGGCTTTAAGATTTTTTGCGCTTGTTTGTTGATATTTTTGGTTAAGGTTTCAAATAAACGGGTTTCGAATCGTGATTGGAGTTCATTTGAGGTTTTAATATCACGGAAATCTTTTGGGTTTTGCCATTCAATTTTAACCACACCCACTTCGGTAACCGGATTAGGTTCTGGCACGTCTTCTGCCATCGCAACTGGACACATCAATGCCGAAGCAAGCAGTAAGTATTTTACATTCATAATACACCTCCAAAGGACTTAAAATGCTTTCATTACAACTTATTTAAGCCGTGATCTTGATAGTTACACCCCGTTAGAACAACTTTTTGTCATGCTGCAATACGCATTTTGATGATTAACATAAATGTTAGCGATAAGTACTATCATCTTTATACATTAACTATAGCCCTCTCAAGCTGAACCAACACTTAATAGTCCCATAATTAGCGTTTCATGGAACTCATATGACTAAAAAGGAAACCGTGCACTCAGTAATGGATAGGTTTGGCGCATCACTTTAGGTTTGGTACTAAACTTTTTGCCTACAGGCGAGTTTTGTCCTGAAGGGACAAACGGTAATTCATGACCCGTGCGGTCTTCATAAATCTGCCCTGGGATTAGGTCATAATCTTCCACAAACGGATAGGCATAATGATCCACTAGAGGCCACTGTTCAAGCTCACCCAAACTATCAGGATTAACCAGTATTTTTTCATACCATTGTTGACCTAGTGATAATACAAAACACCTAAATTCAGCAAAGCCATAATCAGAATCGCAACCAGTAACAATGTATGCCGCGCCCCAGACTGACCATAAGTAACTACGACGTAACTGTTGGCCTAACATTTTATCGAATGATTTGAGCGCTTCATCGTCTAACGTTTGTAATTGTTGGCGTAAACGCAGCTCGAGTTCAGCAGAAGACTGCTCAGCATGATCACGGGTCACTAGCGCCCAAAAATGTGTTTCTGTCATCTAAATGTACCCATCACTCTATTTTGTGCGATATTCTACCTCAAATTGTCCCACTCGATGACTAATATGAACCAAAACACTGCCCCACGTATGCCAATTAGAGTCATGCTCCTCATCTCACTGTATGTTGTACTCACCCTTATTGCAATTTGGCGGGCGATAACCTTTCAAGCATTTGATTTATTAACACTGGGCGTGATCCCGATGTTAATCGGTATAGTGCAACGTGCGGCATGGACAAAGATATTGTTACTCAGCTATGTCAGCTTACAAACACTCGGGCTTGCCGCCATGACAACGACAGCGGTGATTGCCTATCAAATCACCCCTGATGACGTAAAACTTGTCTTTCAAGGTTATAACATTCCACTGATCCCTCTATGGTTATTACTGTTGAGCCTAGTGGTATTTCAATGGTGGGTAGGGCTGTCGAATGTGACTCGAGACTATCTTATTAAAAAGTAAATACAAACATAAATATAAGACGATATTACTCAGGTTTGATTGTCCTCCTTAAAGTATTTTGAGGGTATAAATTACCCATAAATGCTACATTAGAATAATAATAAATATAATAATAAATATATTTTTGGAACGTAAAATATGACCAGTTTATCCCCGAGTGAGTTATCCATCCTATTACTTGAACCTTCAGAGACTCAACGCAAAATTATTATTACTCGTCTTCAGCAAGAGGGTGTGACCAGTATTCAAACTGCCGCAACGATTACCGAAGCCAAAGAGATTATCCAACGCCATAAACCCGACCTAATTGCTAGCGCGCTGCATTTTGTCGATGGTGAAGCAACTGAACTACTGCAGTACATCAACAGCACCCCAGCATTAAATGACATTCAATTTATGCTCGTTTCCAGTGAGTGTCGACGTGAACAACTCGACATATTTAGGCAGTCAGGCGTTGTCGCTATTTTGCCTAAGCCATTTAATGCCGAACATTTAGCGACGGCGCTTAATTCAACCATTGATTTACTTAGCCACGACGAGCTAGATTTAAGCCATTTTGATGTGCATAACATCAGGGTGTTAGTGGTCGACGATAGCCGTATGGCGCGCAATGTCATCAAACGCACCATAGGCAACTTAGGGATGCAACTGATCACCGAAGCGGTCGACGGTGAACAAGCCATCAGCCTAATGCAAGATAATATGTATGATTTAGTGATAACCGACTACAACATGCCCTCAGTAGACGGACTGGCATTAACCCAATATATCCGCAATCAAAGTCATCAATCACATATCCCGATCCTAATGGTATCGTCTGAAGCCAATGAAACTCACTTAAGTAATGTCTTTAGTGCAGGAGTTAACGCCTTATGTGATAAGCCTTTTGAACCAAAGTTAGTCAAGAAAATACTTTACGAACTACTGGATGAGTAACTGACAGCGTAAATAAAGCCATTATTTCAACATAATTTGCTTTAAAACTATTACAGATACTGAATTTATGGGATAAAGTGCTTTTAAACCAGCATAGCTTGTGGCATGTTAATAATGTTTTACAAAATCACTTCTATGGAAAGCAGAGAATATCAATATGAACAAAAGTGAATTAATTGCAAAAATTGCTGAAAATGCTGAGTTAACTAAAGCTGAAGCTGGCCGCGCTCTAAAATCTTTCGAACAAGCGGTTACTGAAGCGATGAAAAATGGTGACAAGATTTCTATTGTTGGTTTTGGCTCTTTTGAAACCACTCAACGTGCTGCTCGTACTGGCCGTAACCCACAAACGGGTAAAGAAATTCAAATTGCAGCCGCTACAGTACCTAAGTTTAAAGCTGGCAAAACCTTAAAAGACAGCGTTAATTAATTTTTACGTGTAGTACTTTTTTTGATAGAAGCCTCCTCAATGGAGGTTTTTTATTGCCCATTTCCCAAGGTTGATTATCTGCGAGAGCCTGAGCTACACACTATAAAAGATCCCATCCTTAACCCTATCGTATCGAGAAAAAAACGAACCTACACAACATAAGCAAATAGCTACACCTCAAGGTATTGTTGCACAAAAAAAGTGCAACCCTGCATCATTAAGCCGCAACAAAGATGCAACAAAATGATCCATAAATATATAAGTTTATGATTAATTTAAAAAAACAGAGTTGGCACGCGATTCGCTATTTAATCTTCAGATAAACCAACATTGAGTTCATTTAATAAAAATAAATGCCTCTGTGATAATAAAACGTTAAGGGATGAAGATGAAAAAATCACTATATCAAGCAATTGCATTATCAACTGGCTTATTACTAAGCGGCTCTGCCCTTGCTGAAGTCACTGGCAATATTGGCGCAACATCAAACTATTTATGGCGTGGCACCACGCAAACCAATAATGAAGCAGCCATTCAAGGTGGCATTGACTATGCTCATGACTCTGGATTTTATGCTGGTACTTGGGCATCTAATGTCGATTTCGGTGATGAAACCAGCTACGAGTTAGATCTTTACGGCGGTTATGGTGGTAACTTTACTGAAGACCTAACTTACGACATCAGCTACCTTTATTATGCCTATCCAGATGCCGGTGGCAGCATTGACTTTGGTGAAGTCTCTCTGGTATTAGGTTGGAAATGGTTAGATGTCGGCTATTCTCAAGTGATCAATGCTGATAATGGTGTGTCAGGTGCAGATGACGAAACTGACTGGAACTATATTCAAGCCAATGCCAGTTTTCCGTTAACAGAAAAACTCAGCGTCGCATTCCACTACGGTTATTCACAAGGCGATGTGGTTGAAGATTTATTCGGTGACACTTATGCAGATTACAACGTCACATTAAGTGCTGAAACCGATATCGGTATAGTATCGTTTATGGCGTCTGACACTGACTTACCAGACAATGATGCAAAAGTAGTTCTAGGCTACTCGTACGGGTTTACGCTATAACGAGTAACACTCTCCCACACTCACTTTTTTGCGTATATCGACGCCACCTACTTGAAAGGTGGCGTTTTTTTATCTGTATTGATCTGGAGTCATTATCTCAGGACATCACAACATCACATCACAACATCACATCACAACATCACATCACATCACAACATCAAAAATATTTAGCGATAAATACACTGCACCTACAAGGTTATATATTTTACTAGCAAGAAATACATTTACTGCTAAGCTCAGAGAGAAAGGTAAAAATAGCTGTCCAATTGAGGAAAAATATTTTACTTCCCTATTTACGTTTTTTTAGTTAGAAAATGCTCATTGAATTAATACCACGCTTTTATTCAACCTGAGGTTTTTGTTATGGCTAATCTTACTGAAAGAGTGCCTGATGACACAGAGATGGACGCGATGACAACGCCTAGAAACGTTAAATCCGCTGAAGCATTACAACATAAACGCCAAGTAAAACGAAGATTAGAAGATTTCCTCGAACAAGCTCAATTACGTAAAGCAATTGGCGATGACGACTTCTTCTAAAAAATAGGGATAAACGCTCGTATCGTTTATCCCTGTCTATTTAAATGAGTAACTAAGTCAGTGAGTAGCAATCTTAATGCACTCGTAAGACCTTATTCATTATTAGCCTGTATCCTGCGCGTATGTTTACCAACTTGTGTTTGCGTGAGCAACAACTCAGCTTTTGCGCCTAAATACACATATATACCCAAGCCCACCAATAATCCCACCACCGCCAACATCATTAAAATTGCCGGCTCAATATATTGTTGTTCTCCCAGAGACGCTTTAAACATGGTCAATAAGGCTTCAATTGAAATCGCAATCAGAATGGTTGAAATAAATCGAGTAATCGTTCTTCGGGTGGAGCTGTGGCGGAAGATATCTTTATGCATCAGCACCTCTTCTTCTAAAATGGTTTTACCCAAATCAAAAATCGCTAATGCCAACGTAAGAAAAATGATAATACCAAAAGGCTCTAGCGGGTCATGAGTTGCAGATATTTGACTAAATAACGTGTAAATATCACGGATCACTGTCCACATGAGTACACTAACCAATACAAAAAGGCACAGTACAATCGCAGTATAAATACTTTTAAAAAAGGGCGACATTTTGCGCCTAGCGCTGTCACCCATCATAAACTCGATCAATCGTGTTAAGTTAACATCAATAACCACAATAACCACTTGCCCAGAGGTCGATTTAATCATTTGCGATGCCGACAAACACAATCCCGCACCGGAATTAGATAAATAGGGCCGGGTAATATGGACTGTGTCGATGGCAGCTAATTGAGTAAAATAAGGTCGCTGACTTCGATCAGCATGATGACCGCAGGTCATTAACTTAACTTGCTGATTAATGACGCTGATATTAGGACACATTTGTATCCCTTTTTTATCAAGTAAATAGATAAGATCCACGAAGGGATAGCTTATTGCCATATCTTCAAAAATTTTAGCCGATATGGGTTGTTCGAATAAATTAATATCTCCCACACCGATCAAAATAGACTCTAATAATTCGTGTACCAAATTTTCATATTCATGATAACGCTCAATCACACTTAAATAGCTCATCGCTGCCATAAATATTCCTTTTAATTATGATTACTTTAGACAAAGCAGTTTTAATGCCATAAATAATAAACTATTATTTTCAGACACTTAAAAAAACTATCAGCGAGAAAAGGCGAAATACAGTGATAAATTGCACTAAAACAGTGCTGAATATGCTGTCTTTTATCATTGCCGTTTTGTGATCAACATCTGCTAATATGGGTGCTAATACTGCTTACAACCTTATCTAGATTAGGAAAAGACAATGTCTGACTCTTTATTGCGTTATCAACAAGATATTCGTCGTTTTTCTGATGAATTGATTCGCATCCAAGCACCCATTAAAATTTTAGACTCGATAAAATGGCCAAGACAAATTGAAGATGATTTTTTAGCGAAACAAAGTAAAACGTTGCCCAATGTCAGCAATGATTTCTATCAGTCTATTCCTCTGGCATTTAATGCAGATCAAACCCAAACCGACCTGCAAGGCTTAAAAAGTGCCGTTGAGCGTGGTTTAGGTAAACGCGATAAATTAGCTAAAATTCTACTGGCAAACATTGATCAATATCGGATCGTGATAGACATGCTCCACAATCGTGGAAACCCCATGTTTGGTAAACTTAGCCAAGAGCTATACGGCAGTGCGAGCCACAAGTTACATGGCGATCGTCACACTTTACGCCAACTTGGCGATCGCTTAAGCCATATCTTTTCGTTGCCAGCCGCGCGCCACATGAGTAGCCGTCATCCTAAGATTGTTACCGCCCCAGAAGCGGTAAATGTATTGAGCGAACGCTTAGTAAAGTATTTTCACGACGACGAGATTCACGTTCAATTGAGTGATGGTATTGTGTCTGATGCGTCGGTGGGTGGCGATACCGTAAAGCTGAACACTCGCGCCATGTTTAGTGAGTCGGATCTTAATGTATATGAGGTACATGAAGGCTGGGTTCATGTGGGCACCACACTTAACGGTCGCGCTCAACCCCATGCAACTTGGCTCAGTGTCGGCTCGCCACGTGTGACAGCGTCGCAAGAAGGTTTAGCAGTATTAATGGAGATGCTAACGCTTAGCTCAAATCCTGGACGTGCTCGGCGTATCAGTGACCGCGTATCCGCCGTCGACATGGCTGAACAAGGAGCTGACTTTATTGAGGTCTATCGCTACTTTAGAAACCTTAATCTAAGCTCAAAAGACAGCTATCGGGTTACTCAACGGGTGTTTCGTGGTGGCATGGTCAGCGGCGGTAGTTTTTTCACCAAAGATATTTCTTATGTGCGCGGTTATGTTGAAAACATTAACTTTATTCGAAGTGCGATTAGCACCGGATTACCTGAGTTAATCCCAATGCTATTTTTAGGTAAACTCGCCATCGAAGATATTCCGGTACTGTATCAGGCCTACCAAGAAGGCATTATTGCTCAACCGAAATATTTACCGCGTATGTTTGCAGATATTAGTGGCCTTTATGCTTGGTTTGGTTTTTCCTCGGGTATTGGCAACATCGATTTAAAAGGGGTCCAGCGTCATTTTGCCCGCCAATTCAAAAATGTTACGCCAACCTCCGCGGTCGACTTATTTGAAGATTCAGAGTTTGACAACAACTTCGAATAAACCACACTGGAAATCTAACAGGCTAAATGTGACATAGTCGCACTTAGCCTGTTAAACAAAGAGCACTTAGTAAAGGTTGAACTAACGCCTATTGCATGGCTGTAATAAACGTTAAAAACTCATCGCGCTAAAAACCACGGTCGATGACATACGCCTCGCCGTTACACTCTAAATAAACAGCACAAGATGGGTAATTAACTTTGCCGCATTGCTTCAACACAATGGCATTACCGCCTCATTGGGTCACTTGTAATTTGAGTGACTTAATCATTGAAGACGTACTTGGGAGATCATCTAACTTCTCAGGATTCGATGAAATTTCACAATATGAAGTGGTCACATCGCCAAGAAACTGCGCTTTGAACCTGGATATTCCTGTAGAGGTATAGGTATCAACCCCTGCTATCGTAGCGTTGCCTAAAGCAAGTGTACCCGCATTGGTTCGCAGTGACAGGTTAGAGCAACCCGACACTAGCACCGCGATCAACATTGCAGCACTTGATACCGTAAAAACAATCTGCCTCATAAAAATCCTTTTTAAAAAGCATACTCATCAATGTGCTGATGAACATGCTCATAGTCACTATTGTTAAACTAGATTAACGAACTAGATAGCGCAGCTATTTTGCCGAACTATTTTCAACATCTAGGCTTTGGCTTTTAATCCACGTTGCTTAATAAAATACTCACGGGTTAAGCCAAACACGACCGGGCTTAATAACACTAGCGCAATTAAGTTGGGGATCGCCATCATCGCATTCAATGTATCGGCTAGTAGCCAAATAAACTCTAATGAGCTGACGGCGCCTAATGGCACAACTAAGGTCCAAAGAAGACGAAATGGTTTTATCGCTTTATCACCTAAAAGGTACTGAACACACTTTTCGCTGTAAAAACTCCACCCTAGAATAGTGGTAAAAGCAAACACAGCCAATGCGATTGCCACAATGTAATTACCCATGGGCAATGCATGAGAAAAAGCAAGTGAAGTCAATGCCGCGCCGTTTTCACCAGAGGTCCACGCACCAGAGACTATAATTGCCAAACCGGTAATTGAACACACAATAAGCGTGTCAATAAAGGTGCCTAACATCGCCACTAAGCCTTGCTTTACTGGGTTATTGGTTTGTGCAGCGGCATGAGCAATTGGCGCACTACCCAAGCCTGCCTCATTTGAAAACACGCCTCGAGCCACACCAAAACGGATCGCAGCCCACACAGCCGCCCCCGCAAAACCACCTTGAGCCGCGACTGGATTAAACGCACTGTGTATAATTAATAAAAATGCCGCCGGTACTTGATCAGCATTCACAATCAATACCGCTAAACCCGCGGTGATATAAAACACTGTCATCAAGGGCACCAGCTTACCGGCCACTTCAGCAATGCGCTTAATACCGCCCATTAACACCGCACCAACCAGCACCATCAACACCACGCCTGTGACCCAATTAGGTACGCCAAAGTTGCTGCTCATGGCATCGGCAACAGAGTTAGCTTGTACGGTATTACCAATACCAAAACCAGCAATAGATCCAAAAATGGCAAATGCAGTACCTAACCAAGCCCACTTACTGCCTAAGCCATTTTTAATGTAGTACATCGGACCGCCAACGTGGTTACCATTAGCGTCTGTCTCACGAAATTTCACCGCCAGTACCGCTTCCGAAAACTTGGTCGCCATCCCGACAAGCGCTGTACACCACATCCAAAATAATGCCCCTGGACCACCAATAAAAATGGCCGTGGCCACACCGGCAATATTACCGGTTCCGATGGTCGCAGATAAAGACGTCATTAACGCGTTAAACGGGCTAACATCCCCTTTTTCAGTTTCATCAGTGACCTGACGACCCGACCATAATAATTTAAAGCCTCGGTTTAGCTTCAAAATAGGCATAAACTTTAGCCCAATCGACAAAAACAACCCGACGCCTAAAATCATAACCAGCATGGGAACACCCCATACGATACTATTAATCATACTGACAAATTGTGTAACTGCTTCCATGTAAAAACCTCTTATTGAGTAACGACTTATGTCGAAAGTTGTCATTATTATTGTTTTTTAAACGGCTCAATTGCGTTGGAATATAATAACCTTTAGATGACCCCTATATTAGTTAACCATAGCAACTGTGCATGCACAGGTAGTAATCATCGTTAACTTAACAACGCTGTAGCGACATCTGGCTATGATCAACATAAATAGTTTATTGTTCTAGAACGACGTTTAACGTATCCAGACCTTGCTTTACATCAGCACTTATCAAGGTGTCAACGTCGACAAATAAAAACATTACCTTTGTTGAATAAGCACAATGACCACTAAAACCCCAATTAACTTTTGTTTGATTAGTGTTAACGGCTTCGGTGGTCATATAAGCAGGTTTAGTCGCTTCAAAGGGTGAAAAAAACCGTCATTCAAAGTCGATACGTTTACCTTCATCTATGGCGATAATTTGTTGCTCGCCCAAACCTACATTGGGATTTTCACTTGCCTAGGCTGATACAAAAACCACTGTCGCATCCGTACCACGATAGCTTTTCACCATATCGAGATCCTTTTGCGCCTACTTGCTAACGTTATCTTGGTTTTTTAGATAGTTAACATAATCAAAAACCTCAGCAATCGGCCTATCTATGGTAAGAGTGCGGGTGACTAAATAATCTTTTTGAATAAATAGCGCGACAACAAAAGGTATCGCAATAATAGCCGCGGCGATAACGAGCGTTTTTCTCAGCATTAATATCCACTGGTGTACATAAGATATAGGTCAGTCTTTAAGGCTTCGCCAAAAACTAATAATCTCAGTATACCGACTAACAGCAGGCTAACAACAAAAATTAACACCGATTTAACAGTACTATATCATTAAACAAGCCGCTTAAGTTCCTGCAACGAGTAATACTAAAAGTGCGATTGTATTGGCTAAGAAGCGTCTTAAATGATCCGCGCCAGCCACCACTATATCCACTGATCATTTAACCCAGTAAGATCGCTTTCAACCTCGCCCGTATTGACCACACCTTGAGGTTCAATAATCATGATTTTACATTCATCATTCGCCATAGGTTTATGCTCAACACCTTTGGGAACAACCACCATCTCACCTGCCTGAAGCGTAATATCCTTGTCACGAAAAGCAATATGCAAGGTCCCCTCAATCACTATAAATACTTCGTCAGTATCAAGATGTTTATGCCAAACAAACTCACCCGCCACCTTGACTAATTTAAATTGATAATCATTCAATTGTGCAATAACACGTGGCGACCAATGTTGGCTAAACTGGTTAAACTTATCGTTGAAGTTGATGACTTTTGCTTGCATAGCGGCTTCCCCTAATGAGTTATGATTCTGGTTCTGGCGATTGCGATGGCAAGTAAGTTTCGACGGGATCGATATTGAATTGTTGCACCAGCTTAGCCATACATGACTGACAAATACATTGGTTATCCGCTAAAGTAGGCAAAGTGGATGTTGCTTTATACTGCGCAATGACAGATGGCACATGCTGCGCTTGCTTAGCACACCAACAAGCATTGATGTCTAATCCTTGCTCCATCGCACAGCCATTGGTTTGCTGGCATAATGGACAAGTCTGCGCTGTGGGTATTAGTAATGTCATCGCCCTGCCTATGATGGTGAGAATAAATGAGTAGGTAGAGTGACTATAATGACATTTAGCATCATTATGCTCAATAAGCGCTATGGGCATGACATTAGAGTAAATAAATTGAATACCTACAAAAATACCCACCAAGCGTTAACTCAATGGGCATCATTTACAGCGATTCATTGTTTGTAAATCAAAGTTTATATAAATCAAAGCTTATATAAATTAAAGCCTATATAGCTCAAAGCTTACGAACAACTAATATCAAGGTGTAAGACTCTTTTTAAGCGGAAAAACAGGATACGACTCAGTCCCCAAAACAGGCTTACCTGCAACGGATTGACCGTAAAACCCCTGATGCTTATGGTAAGTAGCTTGCGTTTTGCTCACATCGCCGTCAAAACGAGGATCTTGTGGCCGATCAAACGAATTAACATAGGCGGCTACATCCCAAGCTTGCTGAACAGTGAGTTGCACACTTTTACCCAAAGGCATATTTTCATAAATAAAATCAGCAGCGGTATTGACCCTATGCATGCCGGCCCCCCAATTAAAACTTTGAGGGCCCCATAATGGTGGTAATGCTGCAACACCTGCAATTATTTGTCCTTGGCCATCGCCACCATGACATGCTTGGCAATGTGCTTGATATACTGCCACGCCGCGTTCTGGAGAATAAGCTAATTCTGGTTGAGGTGCTTTAGGAAAACCACGCCCAGGTAGCTGGCTTAACGCTGTGATATCTAGATGTTTAGTGATGGAGGCTGGCATAGGAAAATCATCCCGCTTAGCGCCTTTAACCAGCTCAGCATCAGACAATTCAGGCACAGGGCCACTGAGGTTATATTGTTGCATTAATCCACTCATACCGAGCCAGTACGAATAAGCAGATATTGCCACTAATTCGGGCGAACCAGATGCTGGCGCTTTACCATTCATCGAGTAAGTAAAACAGCCTTGAATACGTTCTTGAAAACTGTTTACCTTATCATTTTTCTTACGATAAGCAGGATACGCAAAATAGGCCGCCCATAATGGCGATGAATTAGCTTGTTGCCCTGCATTCATATGACAATTAACACAATTAAGTTGATTGCCAACGTACTTATCGCGCAGTTGCTGAGTATTAACAAACAATTGGTAACCCAGTCGAACTTTGTCACCAAAATCACCTGCAGGAATATCAGTTAATGGCGCAGGTTGTAGATAGATATCAGCCGATTTTTTGTCTACCGATGGCAAGGCAGTTTGACGATCGGGCAATGTGGTTGTGGCCTCAGTAGCTTTTACTGTCAGCTTGGGCGCAGGATCGGTAGACAGCTCATTGGCCTGTAAAGGCACACTAAACAGGACACCAACGGTCATTAGCAATAATAATTTCATAGCCATGTCCTTATTTTAAATTGGCAAAATATTGAGATAAACCATCAATTTCGGCTGCGGTTAATTTCAAGGCAATATTGCCCATCATATTGTCTACATCGCCACTGCGAGTGCCATCTTGCCAGGCTAATAGCTGGGTTTTAAGGTAACTGGCTTGCTGACCGGCTAAGCGAGGGAATTGCCCGCCACCCACTCCCGATGGACCATGACAACTGGTACAAGCCGGAATAGTCCGCGACCAATCACCTTGAAAGGCTATTGCTTCAAAAGGATCGCTAATGGCCACCTTATCACCACGAAATTGCAGCTGGATCTCATCCACTGGCTGGTGACTAAAATAATCTGCTACCACGGCGATATTGTCGCCCTGCACCGTCGCAGCCATGGCTAACATGATCGGATTTTGACGTTTATTTGCGTGGAATAACTTCAGTTGATTGCTAATATA
Source organism: Shewanella psychromarinicola (assembly GCF_003855155.1). Classification (NCBI taxonomy): domain Bacteria; kingdom Pseudomonadati; phylum Pseudomonadota; class Gammaproteobacteria; order Alteromonadales; family Shewanellaceae; genus Shewanella; species Shewanella psychromarinicola. Next base: position 1,718,105 of record NZ_CP034073.1, on the reverse strand, counting down.
TTCAGCCGACAACCCCGCTAAACGAGGGCCGATAATATCGATGCCTTGACCTTGAGCGCCATGGCAGGATGCACACAACTGCGCGACTGCCGGAATAGCTTGTTGTGGGGAAGATGTTTCTGCGGCTTGAGCTTGCATAACATTAACCATCGTTATGCCAGCCAACACACTGAGCACGTAAAAGGATGTTTTCATCATCACACCTCTTTAGTCATTAATTATTGTCATACCACCATAGGCCAAAAAAATTGAAAAAAGAATACGGCAAACGTCTAATATTTAAACAAAAAACCGTTAATATTAAACAAAAAACCCGCTAATGAGACCATTAACGGGGGGTAATTTGAGTAAACGCTACACTCTGTTACTTCGGACGCACACCCAAGGTATGGCAAATAGCATAAGTTAACTCAGCGCGGTTTAGGGTGTAAAAATGAAAATCTTTAACCCCTTCACGAGACAACACTTTCACCATATCAATCGCAACATTAGCCCCGACAAGCTGACGCGTTGCAGCATCGTCATCGAGGCCTTCAAACTGGCGGTGTAACCAATGCGGAATGGCCACGTTAGTCATATCAGCAAAACGCTTGGTCTGCTTAAAGTTAGTCACAGGTAATATCCCCGGGATAATCTCCACATCAATGCCAGCCGTGACGCAGCGATCGCGAAAACGCAAATAAGATTCAACATCGAAGAAAAACTGGGTAATCGCACGGTTGGCGCCAGCATCAATTTTCTTTTTTAAGTGGATTAAATCAGCTTGAGCATTACGCGCATCGGGATGCACTTCTGGATAAGCAGCAACCGAAATATCAAAGTCTGCAACAGAGCGTAATAAGCGCACTAAATCATTAGCAAAACGCGTTGGTTTTGGACTGCCATCAGGTAAGTCCCCCCGCAAGGCAACAATATCTTTAATGCCAGATTTCCAATAATGTTTCGCCAATTCAACTAACTCTTCATCACTGGCATCAACCAAAGTTAAATGCGGCGCGGCAACTAAGTTGGTTTCTTTCTGGATACGCTCAATCACGCTATGAGTTCGGTCGCGGACGCCTGAATTGGCACCATAAGTTACTGACACAAATTTAGGGTTTAACGGTTCTAAGCGACGAATAGAGTTCCACAAGATCTCTTCCATCGCTGGCGTTGAAGGCGGAAAAAACTCAAAAGACACATTAATATCATTTAGCTCAGACAAGCTCTGGTTTAACGATTGGGCATGTTGTGCATGATGAAAAGCCATAATGTGTTCCTTCAACTTCTGTAAAACTTCGGAGTCTATACCAATCAGCAAACTTACATTATTTAGCCGTTTGGACGTCTGTATGTCCATATACTAGTTTAACTGTATTCTAAGTCAAGCTAAAAAACCATCAATGCGGTCAATTTAAGTCTACGCCTAAATTGCAGGCAATACAGATAGCGCTAACTAAGTGGGTTACGCAGACATCGGTGTGTGTCGGCAAGTCTTTATGACACCATGAAGAACTACCATGGGACTAATACCATGGGACTAATACTAAGGGACTAATACTAAGGGGCTAACATCAAGGAAGTTTCGTATGCGATTGATGAGAAGCTAAGCATTACCTTGATCAAGCTTTACCACTTGTTTGATGGGTTAACATGAACTGAGTTTGTAAGTTGACAATGAACCAACGCAGCCGAGAAAATTTATCGTCAGGCATAAAAAAGCCACCCTTTAGGTTAATGCTATTCGGATAAGCACTATTGTTTATATCTAAGTGGATAGCGACTGGGTATGTAGAGCACTGAGCGTGGATACGTTCGGTGCTTTCTTTTATCTGGCAGGATAAAGTGTTTTATATCGGCTCGCATTTGCTTCAGTTTCGCTGGCAGCTTTCCATCTGGTGATAAAGCAAGCCACCTTAATTGTGTATCTATCAAGCTTATTGCAGCGGTAAAACTGATACGGGTTGGCGCGACCTTAGCTTCCTTTGCTATCGCTGTCATTTCTAAACGAACCAGATTATAAGCGATAAGCACTCCCCACAATTCTTGCTTAACACCTTCAACAAATTTGCTCCGTAACGTCACCTTGCTTTGCAGCTGGGTTTGCTTAAGTTCGCCATATCCTTCTTCTATTTCCCAGCGTTGCCAGTAGATATTTAGCAGCTTGTCCAGCGGATACTGAACAGGGTCAATCAATGAGGTGACAAATCCTTTTATTTCACCTTTTGGCTCTTGATAAGCGATAAAACGGGCGCGCCATGTTTCAGGGAGCTCCGGATTTTTCTTTCTCGCCTGTGGGGAGACGGGCATATCAATGAGCAAGTCATTATTCGCAAACTCTTCGACTACCTCGTAGCGCATCTTTGACTTTACGGGTGTCAGCCAATGTCGCTGTACTCCAGAGCTTTGCCAGTTTACTAATAAGTCAGCAGAGAAATAACAACGGTCAAATAGGGTTAAGGAATTATCAGGGGTATCTTGAACTAAACGCTGTGCGAGCGTGACCTCTCCTACGTGGCAGCCATCAAAGGCAGCACCTAATACCATTCTGGTTTCAGTCGATATAAGGCTGACTAATCGAAGTTGAGGATAGGGTTTGTGTGTGTTTGAAATAAAACCAAACTCATTGGCATTTTCTTCAGAATCTTGGCAACGAAACACGGTTCCATCAACGGCAAGGGTGGTAAGCCCTAGCGCGTTATTCTCCCCCAACGCTTGCTCAAGCCAGGCTGAGACAGTGGATTTAAATAAGTACGACATAGGCGCTTCACCTAAGCGTCGTCGGCAATCCGTCAATACACTCGGCGCTACGCGAGACCAAGTTGAGTCTCCAGATTGAAGTGCAATATCCATCGAGCTACAGACTTCTTTGATGGACTGGTTACGAATTAACCCCATCCAGAGTACTAGCCAGACTGCCTGCTGGGCAGGCAGACGGCGATTACGGATACTCGCCTTGTTAGCTGAAAGGAGTGATTGTTCGATCCAATCTGAATCAATCGCCTCCATTACAGAACCGTAAGACCCGCTTTCTTCAACAGACTCATGAACTAACTCAAGCTCTTGCACAAACATAAAAAATCCCCACCAGAATACTGGTAGGGATTATCTTTCATCTGCAGGATCGGTCAAGTGCTCTTAAACGATCGGCATTGACCCTTTAGGTAGCTTTTAAGCAGTGCGGATAACCTTAAGAAATTACTCGTAATCAGTGGAGTAAGTTTCTTCATAGGTGTGCGAGTAAAGTTCAAACAAGTTGCCAAACGGGTCTTCTAAGTACACCATTTGGGTTAGATTGTTGTCGTCTTCTGGGTGGTAGCGCGTGATATCCATACGTGCTTTACCGCCATATTGCACAGTACGTGCAATTGCACCTTCAAAGTCATCTGTTTGCAAACAAAAGTGGAAGATACCAATACGGGTGAAATCAACTTCATGACGTTCTTGACGATCTTTCATTTCAAACATCTCAACACCAATACCGTCAGTCGTGACTAAGTGTGCAATGTTAAAGCCTTTAAAGCCTTCACCAAAAACGGCCACACACATTCTGCCAATCGCAGTTTCACGTTCTTCTTGAACCTTAGTGTTACCCATTACCACTTTTAGACCCAGCGCTTTAGTGTAAAACTCAACCGCTTTATCCATGTCGCCAACCATCAAACCTACGTGATTCATTTTCATAACTTACTCCTAAAAAACTATTTATTAATTCGTCATTTGTTTCGATGGAGTAATCTTACGGCGAACGAGGCATAAATAAAAATTATCAAATATTATTAAATTAATAATTTTAACTTATGATTTTAATTTATGATTTTTTGGTTAGTTGAAAAAATAGAAGTTAATCAAGCAATGGCTCAGCCTGAGACAATTAGACAAGTCCAGCACAGCAATAAAGCTTGAGATCAATCAGGTAGAAATGCAGTAACGGGTTTTATAAATGGCTGGTAAGTGCAGAGGCAGTGCAGGGAGTTTGATGAACCTAACTAATTGTCAGCAGGCATATTTACTTGGTCAAATAAGCTAATGTTGTCTCTTGATTGGTGAGAGGCTCATATGCTTTAGGGAGATTAATGGCTCTGTCTTTCTATTTCTAGTTCTATTAATAGTGCTGTATGTGCATCATTTGCTGCGTATCTTTTCTGATGATCGTGTAGAGGAAATATTGACCAATTTGATTGTTGTGCACTCTTCGATAGCCGTTGATTAAAAAACATTGCAACTGCAACTCTAGCGCCAACGCGTTGTTTCACATGCGCAAAACGCATCACTTTTGAAGATAGTTCTTCTGTATTTACTAATTTAATTCCAAATTTTCTAAAAAGAATTTTTTTATCTTCTTTCAATCCAAAACCTACCTTCCTTATTGTTGGATCAGATAATATTTCTGAGATTGCAGTAAAATTTTCATAAAATTTTGTAGGAAATAAGAATACTTTAGATTTTGTGGCTAGCTGAATTAGATGAGGTCCATCACTTACCTCACCTTTTATAAAACAAGGTTTGCTCTCTGTATCAAACCCTAAACAAGAGTGTGATCTCAACTCCGCTATTGCACTTATCGAGTCTGCTTTGTTTGTGACAACGATTATATTCTCTAGACTAATACCTTCATAAATGGGTAAATCTCGAATTTTCTCCTTTGTTGGCCTTTCCATTGAGTATCCTTCTTTTCCACAGAGTCAGTATTCATCCATTGCGCTGTTTGCAAGGCATAAATCGCTTCTTGGATTTGCCCGATGCCACATCCAAATGATTAGGTAACGCTTTACTTAACCTAAGATGCTATAGGAATTCACTTTTTTAAGGTAGTTATTTTTTTGTACAATATTTATGCTAATTGCTTGTTATGATTAGAGCTTTTAAGGCTGGTTTTGAGGTGTTTTATCTAAAGGTTGCAGGACTCAATAACATTGAGGCCGTTGAAGACTCTTTATAAAGGAATGCGTGAGCCTGACAGGCCTTTCTCGCACATCTGACCTATATGGATATTGGAAATGTCATTATGATGTCGGGAACATCATTGACCATGTGCTTCAAGGCATTCAGGCATTTTGCCTATCAGAAGCGTTAGCATTTTCACTCTTTGTAATAAGATAGGGCGAAGGGCCACGACGTTAGTGGCCGCAGGCCATCAAAGCTAAATCATAAAGAATGACAAAAAAAGACCATTAACAATGGTCTTCCTCAACAAACCTACTCTTGCAAAAGGTCTTTGCAAATATGCACCAAATCCGACTGTACCGCCGCTGCAGTCACCTCACGCCCAGCCCCTGGACCGCGGATAATCAAAGGGTTACCTTGATAAAATGCACTGCGAATAACAAACACATTATCACCTGGGGTTAAGTTAGCGTAAGGATGATTGCTATCAACCCATTGTAAGCCTACTTCCGCTTGTAGTTTGCCTTCGACCTTATCCAGTGAAGCCACATAACGCAGTACCTTGTTTTGCTCGGCAGCGGCTACATATTGTTGCAATAAATCATCATCTAACTCGCTGATACGATCCAAAAAATCCTCAAGTGACAACTCAGCTAATGCTTTAGGCACCAAAGAACTAAGGCTAATGTAGTCTAACTCTACCGCCAAGCCTATTTCTCGGGCCAAAATAAGCAGTTTCCGTTGCATGTCACGGCCCGATAAGTCATCACGGGGATCCGGCTCGGTAATCCCTAAACTGCGAGCTTGAAGCACTAATTCAGAAAAGGGTTTAGTGCCATCATAATTTTCAAACAACCAACACAAGGTGCCAGAAAAGATACCACCAACGGCCTCAACAGTGTCGCCACTATTGCGTAAGTCATTTAACGCATGCTGAATAGGTAAACCTGCACCACAACTGGCGTTATAACGCCAAAATAATCGACGATTACTTAATTGCTGCTTTAATTCACGATAAAATGGCAATGGCCCAGAACCGGCTAATTTATTGGCACTCACCACATGGATACCATGGGCAAACAGCTGTGGATATTGTAAGGTTAAGGCGGCACTAGCACTGATATCTAATGCAACAATTTCATCGCATGATAATAGTGCTAACTGCTCAAACAGTTTGTCATAATCCCATTCAATGCCTTGCTGTTGATAATCGAGTTGCCACCGTTCAAGGTTAATACCGTCATTGGAGATTAACGCTTTTTTCGAGCCCACTAGACCCACTAACTCAACAGAGGCTTCAAGTTCACTATTTAATGTTGGGCTAGCCCGTTTAAATAAATCAATCCACGCCTCACCGATATTACCCACCCCAAGCAATAACACCCCAATGCGCATTCTTGGACCGGCACAACGGCGATGTATTTTCTGGGTTAATAAACTCACTTGAGCTTGCGGCACTAAGGTCACTAAACTTAACGCATCTTGATAAATAGGTTTCGCATCACGACTCAGTAGTCGGGCAAAACTGCGTCTAAAGTGGTGAGCATCAGCACTGACTAACGCCACTAGGCCTAAATCAGTTTGGGTACTCAATTCTTCAATCGCAAATTCACTGCGGTACCGAGTAAGCAAAGATTGCACTTGTTTCTGGCTTTCAAGAGTAAGGGCGAGTTCAAACTTATGCTGTGCCAACGACCAATAAGCTAACGGCGTGATGCCTGCTTTATCTAAAATCGTCAGTAATGGCTCAATATCTGAGTTCATTTTAAAACTAAACAACAGCACTTCATTTAAATTGGTGATTACCGGTGCGCTCGCTGATGAACTCAGTGGCGCAATTAAGGTAAAATCTGTGTGTGAGGCATAACTAGAGCGTACAGCTAAACTCACTGCCGTATTAAACAATGGCTGTAAGGTACGAGAATGCAATACTGGCGAACCTAATCGCGCTAAGCGATCCGCTTCCGCTAATGACATACTCTTTAGTAATTTTGCGTCATTAATTTTGTTCGGGTCAGCATTAAATACCCCTTCAACATCAGTCCAAATTGTCACTCTTTCTATGTCGGCTAAACTGGCAATCAAGGTCGCACTAAAGTCTGAACCATTACGGCCTAATAATAAGGTATCACCCTGACGATTAGCACATATAAAACCGGTAATAACTAAACGTTGTTGTGGATGCTGCGCCAATAAGGCTTGAACTTTCTGACGCGACTGCGGCACTAAAATATTAGGTACAGCCCCTTCCTCAGCGACAAGAATAGAGCAAGCATCAACATGATTGGCTGCCACCCCCATTTCTCGTAACAAAGCCGCCATCAGGCGCGCGGACCAACGTTCACCAAAACTCACCACTTGATTAAATTGGTAATCATTGCGTTGCTCTAAGGATAACAGACTGACTAACTGAGATTGGTCAGAAGACAAACGTTCGCGCAAGTCTCGCGCTTGTTCATTGGATAATAATTGTTCAATTAACGTTTGTTGATAGCTAATCAGAATTTGTAGTTGCTCTTGCCACAATTGACTACTGTCACGCAGGCTGAGTAATTTGTATAAAAAGTTAGTCGTTTTTCCGGCGGCGGATACCACCACTAAATCATCACTTTGACCATGTGTAAGAAGAATATGTGCAACACGGCGATAGCAATCTGCATCCGCTAAACTTGAACCACCAAACTTGTGTAAATGACTTCGCGCCATTACTGACTCCTTAAACAACTACGACTTGTGTTGCGACTGCTAGACTTCTATTTTGAAATGAATAGTGTTGCAAGTGCATATTTTTACTATTTTACTTAATTTGGGCAAAACCACAGCTAACTTAAACTCGAATTAAGCTAATTTAAGCCAAATTAAGCTGATTTAATCGCGTTAACAGCAGCTAAGCCAGCTTTAATGTCGGCCACAAGGTCCTCAGCATCTTCAATGCCAACCGATAATCTCAATAAAGTCTCTTTAATACCAGCCTCTTTCCTTGCTTGTGGGTCCATAGCTCTGTGGGTCATCGTGGCCGGAACAGCGACTAAGCTTTCCACTCCGCCTAAACTTTCCGCAATACTAAACAGGGATAATGCCTGTAAAAATGCCTCCACTTCAGCTTCACCACCGAACAACTCAAAGCTTAACATCGCGCCAAAGCCTTGTTGTTGTTTTGCCGCAATGTCGTGACCAGGATGGTCTTTTAATCCCGGATAATACACCTTGGACACCACAGCACTGGCACTCAATAACGCAACAATTTTTTGCGCATTACGCTGATGCTCACGAATTCGCACCGCTAAAGTGCGCAAGCCACGCAAGGTTAAGTAACTGTCAAAAGCAGATCCCGTTAACCCTAACGTATTTGACCACCAATGCAATAATTCACCCACTTCAGCATCTTTAGCCACCACAGCGCCACCCACCACATCACTGTGACCATTAATGTATTTAGTGGTTGAGTGAATAACGATGTCAGCACCCAATAACAAGGGTTGTTGTAATATTGGCGATAAAAAGGTGTTATCTACCGCCACTAACGCACCGACGTCATGGCAGGCTCGGCTAATAGCACTAATATCGACCACCCGCAGCAGTGGATTCGATGGCGTTTCTAACCAGACCATTTTCGGTTTTTGGGCAATGGCTTGGTTCAATGCTTGTGCATCAGTTTGATCAACAACCAACAACTTAAATTGACCTTTTTTAGCCAAATGCGTAAATAGGCGATAACTACCACCATAACAATCATGCGGCACCACTAATAAATCATCTGGACCAAGTAAGCTAGTCACTAAGGTAATGGCGGCCATGCCAGTACAGGTCACTACACCTGTAGCGCCTTGCTCAAGTTTGGCCAGCGCTTCACCTAAAATACAGCGGGTCGGATTACCCGATCGGCTGTAATCAAACTCGCGCGGATTGTTGTGACCATCGAAGGAATAATTGGTTGATAAATAAATTGGGGGCACTATGGCGCCATGCTGTGTGTCTGTTTCAATACCCTGGCGAACGGCCAATGTGGCGCTTTGATGCTTAGTCATAATTGACTCCTAAAAATGTCACAAACACACAAAGAGATGTCTAGACGTCTAAATCTACCGAAGAGATCTTCATCCGTCAACAAAAATAGACGCTTAGACGTCTAAACATCAAGAAATCTATTTGCATCGAGATTAAATATTCGCAATAATTTGACTAGAGAGTGTAACGGTTTAAAATCTGCACCGTATTTATCGTTAAGGGTAAGTTAATGACTGAATGGAATGGCGAATATATCAGCCCATATGCCGAACACGGCAAAAAAAGTGAACAAGTAAAAAAGATAACAGTTTCTATACCTCTAAAAGTACTAAAAATACTGACAGATGAGCGTACCAGACGCCAGATAAACAATCTGCGTCATGCAACCAACAGTGAACTGCTGTGCGAAGCATTTTTGCATGCGTACACAGGTCAACCTTTGCCTTATGATATTGATTTATCAAAAGATCAACCTGACAGCATTCCAAGTGAAGCGAAAAAATTAATGGATGATATGGGGATCGAGTGGGAAGAGCTCGAATAATTCACTGGTTAGTGATTACCTCACAAACTGTTAAACTGCCCTTTTAAGAAGCAGTGATGTTGTTAACGAGAATTTATGATGCCATTTATCGATCCAACAACCTTGATACTGGCATCAGTTATCGTGTTTTTTGGCGCACTAACCCAAAGCTTAATTGGTTTTGGGTTAGCCGTTGTTGCCAGCCCGCTGCTGTACATTGTTAATCCTCAATTAGTCCCAGTGCCCATTATTGCCATGGGTTTTGCTATCTCTGCCATGACACTTTTTCGAGAGCGCGGACACTTACAGTTTAATGGTCTGCAATATGCGCTATTAGGCCGTATTCCTGGGGGATTCTTAGGTGCTGGATTATTATTGTTTGCGCCCCAACCCATATTAGGCTTAATTATTGCGGCTATTGTGTTTATTGCCGTGATCCTGAGTACCTATCGCGTTACCGCACCAATAAATCGCAGCAGTTTATTTATCGCCGGGGTATTTTCGGGCATATTTGCTAATATCGCTGCCATTGGAGGTCCACCAATGGCTATATTGCTTGCAGACAAAGATGCCAGTCAATTTCGAGCCGCATTATCAGCCTTCTTTGTCTTTAGCTCATTAATTGCGCTAGCTATTCTAGCTGTTGTTGGCTTAGTTGAGCTCAAGCACTTATGGTTATCACTGTTGTTATTGCCTTCAGTGATTGCGGGCTACCTTGTCGCTGGCCGATTAATTGGCCGCATCGATAAAGAAAAAACCCGTATGGCGACATTAATATTATGTAGCATTAGCGCAACAATATTGGTCATCATGTCGGTCAACACATTAATCTCTGCTAATTAATCTCTGCCTATTAACAGCCCCTTTTTTTTATCGCATACGATTCAGACATAAACAACAACACATTCTTATATGTGGCCGAACATCTATCACTACCTAGTACCATGTTACCTAACAAAATTTTATCCTCTGCACAATAGATCTGCATCACAGTTGTTCATTAGATTTCTTTCAATTAACTTTTTTTCAATTAGATTTTTCTCATGAATATGATCTACTTCAAATTAACAATACCTATTTTTAGGTAACATTCTTTACAGCAAAGAAATGATCACATGTTGCTAATGCTTCAACCATAAAAAAGCTCTATAGAGGATAAAATGATGAACACATACGTTAAAGTTGGTATCGCAATCGCCATTGCATTATCACTCGGTAGCCAAGTAATGGCAGCCGATGGTGGTAACCCTAAAAAAGGCAAACACCTGTACAAAAAAGAATGTAAAGCGTGCCACAGTGTCAATAGTGAAGGCGTAGAACTCACTCCAATGACAAAAACCATGAGCCAGTGGGATCGATTTTTTACCCGTGATATGCACAAAGCTAAACCCGCCATTTTTGAAGCCTTATCAGAAAAAGACCTGAAAGACATTCAACAGTTTTTGTATGATCACGCAGCTGATTCAGACCAACCAGCAACCTGCGGTTAAATCATCAATGCTGAGCACCTTTTCGTCCTAAGCGAAAATATCAGCCAATAAACAAACCGAAAAAAATAGTGGGGCTTAGCCTCAGGGAAACTTACACCAAAAAATTGCCAAATTGAACTGACCATTTGGCAATTAACGGGGAGAAATACCATGAGAACTCTCATCTCAATATTAGTTGCCAACGCTCTTTTTATGAGTAGTGCAAGTCTAGCGGCAGACACTGATTCACAAAAAATTGCCGACCTGAAACAACAGCTTGCTAGCGTTACCGATGATCTTGACTACTTAAGCTCGCGGGTTGACAAAACCGAGCGTCATACTGCCTTAGATAGAGTCGCAATCACAGGTGATTTTAGAACCAAAGCACATTCATTACATTATCAAAATGTCACTTGGAACCCAGCCATGAATGTCAATTTTTCTGACTTTGGCGCTAAAGCCATGTCAGGAGTATTTGGCGATCCTAATAGTGCCACTTCACCATTAGGCCAAATGATGATGGCTAACCCTGATTTAGCCAGCGCGTTTCAAAGCGGTGCGCTAAATGGCGTTATGCCAATGCTGTTAGGTCAAAAAACTCAACAAGATATTGATAACGATATATTTTATACCACGCGGTTGCGCCTAAACATTAATGCCAAAGTATGGGATAACGTCAGCTTTGCCGGACGCTTGACCATGTTTAAGAGCTGGGGAGACTCTAGCGGGGTTAAAGTGTTTGACTCGTGGAACTCATTCACCATGGACGGCACCAGTAGCGGCAGCACCAGTGGTGATGAATTAAAAGTAGAACGCGCCTATTTTAACTGGAAAGACATTAACGGTAGCGGCACGTACCTTTCTATCGGACGTCGCCCCTCAACGTACGGCCCACCAAGTCATTATCGTGAAAATGAACTCAGAGGCGGCACGCCATCAGGTCACTTAGTCAATTTCAACTTCGATGGCCTAACCTTAGGTTACAATCTGGGTGATATCACCGGCATTGAAGGCCAAACCGTGCGTTTTTGCTATGGTCAAGGCTTTGAGTCGCAATACGGCAATGGCGAATTGTTTGGTGACATCATCACCAAAGACACTCACCTCGGTGGTTTTAATATCGACGTTATCAACGACGGTAACCACTTCTTGCAGTTCACTTTATTCGGCGCTAAAGATGTCAATGATGGCTTCACAGGCACCATGGCATTCCCAACTCAACTCGCGGGTATCTTTGCCCCAACCATGTATCAAGACATGCAAAAGTTTGACAACTTTAACTTCGTCACCCGAGTACAGCCTAGTGGTGTAATTGGAGATATATATTTAGGTGGATTAGGTTATGCCTATGAATCCGATGACGACATGAAAGTGTTTGCTTCACTCGGTTGGACTCGTGCAGAACCTAACGGTAATGCAGGTTTGTTCGGTGGCATGTTAAGCGATGCAGTATTTGAAGCAGAACTTAACAGCACGGGTACAGAAATTATTATGGTACCAAAAGAAACGGTTGATAGTGACACCAAAGATGGCTATGGCATTTATGTGGGTATGCAAATACCTGCACCATACGGTAAATTCGGCTTGGAGTATAACTACGGTTCTAAATACTGGAGTCCCTTCACCCAAGCTCAAGATGACCCTATTGGCAGTAAGTTAGCCACCCGTGGTCATGTTGCCGAAGCCTATTATATCTTTGATATTAATCCAAAAATGTTTATCAAGTTAGCCGGTTTGTATTACGACTATGAATATACCGGAAGTGGCTCACCAGTAGGTTCACCTCTGAAAGTTGACGATGTGATTGCCGGTAACGCTTACTCCATGCTGCCAGTGGTCGACACCGCCTATGACGTTAATGCTTCACTAACGATTAACTTCTAACTTAAATCTCTAACTTGGCCCCCCTGAGCACAAGCTCAGGGGTAAGGATAAACATCATGAAACTATTATCAGCACTGGCTGTATTACTGTTATTAAGCAGTAGCGCGCAGGCTGCATTTGACCATAAAGAGGCGCTGAAAGGGCCTTTTGCCAATGGCCCTGAAGTGACGACACAATGCTTAACATGCCATAAAGAACATGCTGAAGAGTTTATGAAGTCTTCACATTGGACTTGGGAATTGGAACAAGAATTACCTGGTCGCACCGTTAAGAGAGGAAAGAAAAACAGCATCAACAATTTTTGTGTGTCGATAGCGGGTAATGAACCGCGCTGCACCAGTTGTCATGCGGGTTATGGTTGGAAAGATTCTACATTCGACTTTAAAGACATGAGCAAAGTGGACTGCTTAGTCTGTCACGACACGACTGGTACTTACATAAAAGACCCTGTTGGTGCCGGCGAGGCCTTAGCAAGAGTCAATTTAGCCCGCGTAGCACAAAATGTGGGTGCACCAGTGCGCGATAATTGCGGCAGTTGCCACTTTTACGGCGGCGGCGGTGATGGTGTTAAACATGGCGATTTAGACTCCTCCATGTCTTACCCAGACAAAGCCACCGATGTGCACATGGACACCGATGGTAACGATTTCCAATGCCAAACTTGTCATGTCACCGAAAATCATCAAATTACCGGTAATGCGATGGGAGTATCGCCAGGTGGTGAAAATCATATTGGTTGTGAAAACTGCCATGATGCAGCTCCACATCAAAATAAAAGACTGAACACTCATACAGCAGCCGTGGCGTGTCAGACATGTCATATTCCATCATTTGCTAAAAATCTAACCACCAAAATGCGTTGGGATTGGTCAACCGCAGGTCAAGATATTCCTGTAACGACAGATCAATACGGCAAGCACACCTATATGAAAAAGAAAGGTAGCTTTATTTGGCAAAAAGACGTGAAACCACAATATGCTTGGTTTAATGGCTACGCCGATGCTTACATGCCTGGCGACAAAATGGACCCAGCTAAAGTGCTTAAATTAGCTTATCCATTAGGTGATATTAACGATCCTAAAGCCAAAATCTACCCATTTAAAGTGCATACAGGCAAACAAATTTATGACACTGAACTCAACATCTTACTGACGCCTAAAATTTACGGTGAAGGTGGCTACTGGAGTGAATTTGATTGGGACTTAGCCGCAAAACTGGGAATGGAAGCTAACCCAACCATGATAGAGAAAGGACTCAAGTACAGTGGTAATCATGGTTTTGTTGAAACCGTAATGTGGTGGCGTGTCAACCACATGGTGTCACCAAAAGACAAGGCATTACAATGTAATGACTGTCATAACAAAGGCGAGCGTTTAGACTGGAAAGCCCTTGGTTATGATGGCGACCCAATGAAAAACCGCAAAGGTATTAAACACACTAAAGCAGACTAGAACAGACTAGAAATGCGATAAGCTGAAACAAAAAAACCGCCATCGACTTTTACGATGGCGGTTTTTTATTAGCTAAAAAGTCAGCTAAAAATCCAATCCTTGGCACTCAAAGTCTTGTTCAATACCACTAATAGGATCGGTGAACCGTAACCGTTTCGCTAATAGTTGCAACGGCTTGCCAAAATTATCAGGCCCTTTAGGCTGTAATATCGGATAAAAGCGGTCGTTTAAAATCGGCATACCTAAACTCTGCATATGCACTCGTAATTGGTGAGTTTTACCTGTGATTGGGCTTAATGTAAACAAGCCTAAATCACCCATTACCGCCACTAAACTGATTTCAGAATGGCTGTTAGCCTCACCTTCAACCACCTGCATGGTAAAGCTGGGGGTAGCCGCAACGATACGATTTTTAACGGTCCAATGCATGGGCAAGGTGCAAGTATTATCGGCTAACTGTGCTAATAGCTGTGGAGTTAACTTGGCGATGGCCTGATAATCTTTGGTAATCTTGTTATCTAAAAACAACTGGTGATATGCATGCCGCGTTTGCGGATCCAGCGTCATTAACATCACCCCTGCCGTATCTTTATCTAGCCGGTGGGCGGGTGCTACAGTGTCAATTTGCGTGGCGATACGTAATCGATGCACCAAGCATTCGTTAACGTAATTACCGCCTGGGGTCACAGGTAAAAAATGCGGTTTATAGACAATAATAGTGTTGCTGTCTTGATACAGCACTTGCTCAACAAACGGCACTTTAGTTTCAGCCACCACTTCCCGATAGTAATACACTCTTTGGGTCGCTTGATAGGCAGTATTAATACCAATTAACCCGCCATGCTGCCAATGTACTTTGCCTGCTTCGATCCTTTGTTGCCACACACTGGGATCAATTTGTTTAAAATGATCGATCAAAAAATCAATCACAGTGTGGTATTGCTTGCCTGCTAACTCATTAGTACGTGGCAACACAATATAGGATGGCTGAGCAGCAATGGCAGCGCTTGATGTTTGGCAAGAAGACAGAACGTGACCCGCGATATAATTTGATGAATTAGGCATAAATAACTTGGCTATATAAAGATAACGATAAAAGACAAAATGTTAGTGTTATCTTATCAGGCCGAATCTAGATTGTATCTTAATTATCGCTAGGAAAATAACACAATATAAGCGTTATACATCCACATGCGACTTGAGTAATTGCAGCACAAAATCCATGGTCTTATGGCAATTAGGTTGTTCAACTAAAATCAACTTATCCCGGTTATACATAGGTAAAACTTCTAACCAACGTTGACTAACCCAAGTGGCATCTTCTAAATGTACTTGTGAGTACAACTCAAGCAAATCCGGATTCACTTGATAAAATTGTTCAAGTGCGGCGCTGATAATTTCAAACTCACCCGCGATGGGCTCATCGCACCAATTAGCGCAAGGTAGCGCACGAGCAATCCAGCAACCATCACGTTTTTTGGCGGCGGATAAGATTTTAAGACGTTGTGAACCTTCAATAACAATGCTTAACGAACTATCCTCCAACTGATTGAAGTCAATAATATTGCATTGGGTTGCCGCAATATAACAAGGCAGTTCGCTATTCACTTTCAATGGCGCAAATGCTAGGTCATAGTGGCCTTTTAATACATCTGCAACCATACATAAATCGCTAGGTGTCACGACTCGAATTTCAAGTCGCCCACCGGGCAACAGCACTGCATCTTGGATGAGTAATGCCACTTCTTTTGTTTGCATAACAGCCTCCAACACCATAGGTGACGTTACTGAACCAAAGTCGAATCAATAAAATAAGTGTAGCAGTGGTTAATAATTCAACAACTTAAGCGGGTTAAATAATGCGAACTAACGACATCACCACTAAACTCGCTACGCTCTACTCCAATAGACCTTGTTCAATACGACTGTATTTCAAAAAAGAACAAAAAAAGAACAAAAAACATCCAATATGCTAAGGCGCTATAAACGCTCGATACGATCCATTATGGTGCCAAAGGTAACAATATCTGGCTTTATTGCACATTGCAGCCAATAAACAATACGGCTGTTAACCCATGAATTCACCCCGCTATCAAGGCATAGAGCAAGCTTGATTTGAAAGACTCACTCCCAAGCTAATTTGTCGAGTCTACTCACCCCTTATTGCCGCGCTGAGGTTGGCTTAGGCTTTTCGCCATAACAGGGATGTATAAAACCAATCAAGGCTCATGTATGGATAAAATGAGGATATTAACTCAGCTCTGTCGTGCAGGTAATTTACAATTCTTATTATATTTTTAATGCTGTTGTGTTTGTAAAACAGTATGCTTTAGCGCTAACACGCTATGATGTTTTTGTGGCTTTTACTTTACGGAATTTTTTATGATTGTTGATACTTTAGCCAATCGTCACCTTTATACACCGCTCAACCCGAGATTAGCCATAGCGTTAACCCATCTCGCCGACACAGACTTTAGTCAGCTTGAAGTGGGAACCTACCCGCTTGAAGGCAAAAATATTTTCGTTATCGTCAATGATTATGAAACCAAACCCAAAGAAATAGAGCCGTTTGAAGTTCATCAACAATACATTGATGTGCAATATGTGGTCAGCGGTGAAGAAGAATTTGGTTATTTACCCTTGGCCAATCAAACGCCTTCTAAGCCCTATTTTGACAAACATGACTATGCTGAATACGATTATCAATCTAACAAAGATGACGCGGCATTTATTCCTCTAAAAGCGGGCATGTTCGCGCTGTTTTTCCCCGGCGACATACATATGCCAGGCACCAGTGCAACACCACAAAAAGTCCGTAAAGTGGTGATTAAAGTTCGGCTATAACAAAATAGCGAGAGCAAGATAGCCTCAGCTCAGTCCAACTATGGATATTATGGCAAAATCTCTATCTAACCAAAGTCTGCTAAAGTTAATCCATGCACACCATATCTCTCAACATCCCTGTCATATATGAGCTAGAGACAAATGTGTCATACCTGAGCTAATGACGAATGTGCATTTACCCTTGGTAAGATAGAAAGGCCCCGAGACTCTCCGCTTGGGGCTTTTTTTTGAGCCATTGATAGCTCATATCATCAACGATAAGCTTGATCTGGTAAGTTGAATCAATCAAGTGTTGTTTTTTAATGCGATGAAGATTAATCCTTGTTAAAATCATCACAACTTTATAGGAGAGTGTTTCAATGGCAATGTATGTAGTGGGTCACAAGATCCCTGATTCAGATTCAATTTGTGGTGCTATCGCATTAGCATATTTAAAAAACCAAATCGATGAACCGGCCATTGCGGCCCGTTTAGGCGAGTTATCACCAGAAACCGCATTTATTCTAGAGAAATTTGGTTTTGAAGCGCCAGAATATAAAACCAGTTATGCTGGCGAAGAAGTCTATATTGTTGACCATTCAGAAGTTACTCAAGCACCAGATGATATCGCTCAAGCGACTATTGTGGGGATTGTTGATCACCATAAATTAGGCGACCTAACCACTTCGACTCCGCTAGAGTGTTGGATCCGCCCCGTGGGTTGCAGTAACACAGTGATTAAAATGATGTACGATTTTTACCAAGTAGAAATCCCTGCCAACATCGCTGGTATTATGATGTGCGCCATTTTAAGTGACACGGTCATTTTTAAATCACCCACCTGCACCACCGCAGACATTCGTTGTGTTGAAGCCTTAGCTAAAATCGCCGGTATTGAAGACTTTAAAGCACTCGGCATGGACATGTTTAAAGTCAAATCAGCGGTTGAAGGCACGCCGGCGCGCGACTTAGTTATGCGTGATTTTAAAGACTTTAACATGAACGGTAACTTGGTCGGTATTGGTCAGTTAGAAGTGATCGACTTATCTGTATTTGACTCAATCAAAGCGGATTTAGCCGCGGATATCGTTAAACTGAAAGCCGAAGGTAATCGTCACAGCGTATTATTACTGCTAACCGATATCATGAAAGAAGGCTCAGAAATGTTGGTAATTTCTGACTTAGCAGACTTAACTGAGCGCGCTTACGGTAAGCCTACCGTCGATGGTAAAGTGTGGTTAGACGGCGTATTAAGCCGTAAGAAACAAGTAGTACCCGCACTGCAAGATATTTTTTCAAAGTAAGTCTTTGTCAAAACGCTTCATAAAGAAAAAGCTGGATCCTTGATTCAGCTTTTTTTATGTCTAAAACGAGGCAAACAACATGATGCATTATGCGAACTGACGTCACAATGTCACTACCCTATATCGCAACCCCATAACTCTATCAATGGCTGTTCAACTGTCGGCTCTCCGACCCAAAAACTCATTGGGTGACATTGTTGCTCGCGCTGAGCAGATGAAACACACAGCTGGTAATCACCTGCTTCTGGGGTACGACCAAGTTTTAGCATCGGCAAGATAGGTAAATGGGGGGTGTAATGCCAGCTGCCATTGTTTAACACGGCATCCAACGGTATCTCCATCCCTGCACCACTGCCTTTTACCCTTGCTTGCTCTAAGATAAACCCGTCAGGCTGCAAGCGATAATCTTCTGCCCAACGAATTTTTTCAATCGTGTGGGTCCACGATAAAGTCATTTTCTCAGCAGGTACTTGAGCCCATATTGTGCCCGCTAGGCCTAAACATAATCCTAGCATTATTTGTCCTGTGCTAAACGTTGTAACTTACGTGCACGCCACAGGTGCTGTAACATAAACGCCAGTGCCAAACCAAAACCTAACTCATCACTTAATGGCGTCGCCATAATTAAACAACCACCGGCAATAAAGCCTAAAATACGCTCCCACCAATAAAGGTTTTGGAATAAATACCCAGTAAAGATAATTCCCCAAATCCCAATTGCAACCGTCGCTTTAAGCACCACAAAAAGGGTATCCAACACGCCACCACTTTGGAGCATTAACGCTGGTTCGTATACCGCCATAAAGGGAATAATAAACCCAGCGATAGCAATACGAATAGCCCACAAGCTGATTTTTAAGCCTTTCTCTTTCGCTATTGGCGCTGCCGCAAAACACGCTAGCGCAACCGGCGGGGTAAGGTCTGCCATGATGCCAAAGTAAAACACAAACATATGCGACACAATTAACGGCACGCCTAAATCCAGTAACGCTGGCGCAGCAATTGAGCTGGTAATAATGTAGTTAGGAATAGTTGGGATCCCCATGCCTAAAATGAGACACGTTACCATGGTCAGTATTAACGATAAAAACAGGTTATCTTGGCCAACCGCCAAAATATAACCGGCAAAGGTAGAGGCAATACCCGTAAGTGACACAATGCCAATAATCACTCCAACCAATGCACACGCTATTCCAACGGGTACTGCATGACGAGCACCTTCTACCAAGGCATGTAAGCACAGTTGAAGGGTTTCTTTACCGCCTTTAACAAACCAACAAATAACCACCAGCAGCGCAATAACCCCAAACATCACCCCGATGCCTAATTGAAAGAAACCAGCACATAACACCCCTAGCGCTATCCAAAAAACAAACCGCATCGCAGCTGATGATAGATTGAGAATAATGGCCGAACCTAAAATCACAATAGCAGTCAGTGCTAACCCCACCATCCCAGAAAACAGTGGCGTGCGACCAGAGAACAACAAGCCAATCAAAATAAATAACGGGATGAGTAAGTACCAACGTAGCTTAATCGCTGCCCACGGATCAGGACACTGATCTTTGGGTAAGCCCGATAAATTGGCGCGTTTAGCTTCTAAATGCACCATCCAGAACACCGAGCAAAAATACAGTACAGCGGGGATCATCGCTGCTTTTGCAATTTCAATAAATTGCACGTTAATGGTTTCAGCCATAATAAAGGCTACTGCGCCCATAATCGGCGGCATAATTTGGCTGCCCATACTGGACGTGGCCTCAACCCCGCCCGCAAAAGCAGATCGATAACCAAAACGCTTCATTAACGGAATCGTAAACTGGCCAGTGGTCACCACATTAGCCACACCGGATCCAGTAATGGTGCCCATTAGTGCCGATGACACCACAGATACTTTTGCGGGTCCACCGACTTTATGGCCAAATAATCCCATGGCAAAATCGGTAAATAAGCGGATCATCCCAGCTTGCTCTAAAAAGGCCCCAAACAGAATAAACAAGAAAATATACGTCGCTGATACATAGGTTGGCGTGCCATATAAGCCTTCTGTGCCAAAGGCTAACTGGTTAATAATTTGATCAAAACCATACCCTCTGTGCATCAGTTCTCCGGGCAAATACTCACCAAACAAACCATAAGCCAGAAATAAACCACAAATGATCGGCAGGGCAATGCCCATCACTCGCCTTGCCGCTTCAAACACTAGAGCGACTAATACCACACCAATAATCATGTCATTTTGGGTTAAGTCACCGGAACGTTGAATTAAGTCAGCTTCAAATACCCATTGATAAGCCGCGGTAGCCATACCCGCTAAGCCGAGTATCCAGGCTAAGGGTTGCCATGGCTGGCTTTTGCCGATACCTGGATAGCTAATAAATACCACTAATAATAAAAAACCCACGTGCACAGCGCGTAACACTTGGGTTGAAACAGGATGAAATGCTGCGGTGGTAATTTGGAAAATAGAAAAAATGAGTGCCACGAAAAATAGGGCTTTTGGCCAATCTCGGGTATCAGCACTTAAGCCTTGTTGCGACATAATAGTCTGGTTATTGGATGGCTCGCTCATGGTATACCTCTACCCTTACTACAGCTAAAAATGGTATGCCGAAAGACAAAAACACATAAGCGCTTGCTTAGGTTAAGCAAGCGCTCGCAAAGTAAAAATGAGATTACAATGCATTCACCTCTTTGTAGTAACGCTCTGCACCTGGATGCATTGGAATAGGCAGATTTTTGGTCGCTGTGTCTAAACTGATAGCCTTAGCGGCAGAGTGTGCCGTACCTAAACGATCCAAGTTTTCAAACATAAGTTTAGTCATTTGATAGGCGATTTCATCAGAGACCTTACTATGGCTTACCAATAAATTCTGAATCGACACCGTACTAATATCGGTAGTTTGACCTTCATAGGTATTGGCAGTAATCACCCCTACTTGATAAGCGGGATTATTAATTTTAGCCACGATATCTGCGGGGATCTCGACAAAGTTAATCGCCATGGTGGCGGCTAAATCACGAATGGCCGCCATACCTAGGCCAGACGATTGTAAGGTCGCATCCAATTGACGGTTTTTAATTAGCTCAACTGATTCGGCATAAGGCAGAAATTCCACTTTCCCCATATCGTCATAGCTTAAGCCTGCAGCACTAAAAATAGCGCGAGCGTTTAGCTCAGTACCAGATTTAGGCGCCCCCACAGAAATACGTTTGCCTTTTAAATCGGCAAGGCTATTAATCCCTGCATCTTTATTGGCGACAATTTGGATAAAATTAGGATATGTTGCGGCAATGACACGTAATTTGTTCAACGGTGTCTTAAAACCTGCTTCAGCATCACCCGCCCATGCAGCCGATACCGAATCACCTAACGCAAGTGCTAATTCGCCACGTCCAGCTTGTAATAAATTAAGGTTTTCAACAGACGCTTTAGTCGCTTGAACAGAGGTTTTAGAGCCTTCAATACCATTACTATACAGTTGTGAAAGAGCAACACCGATAGGATAATACACACCACTGGTGCCGCCAGTAAGAATATTAATAAATGTCGGTGCCGCCATAACAGCCGTACTAATAGACAGCGCGGCTGCCGCGCCAATCATGCAAAAACGTTTGGTTAACTTCATCCTAAATATCCTTATTTTATATATGGTTATAGGTCTTGTTGTGCTATAACACTACCACTGACATCCTCTGCGAGCTATATAGACTAAAGGCTAGCCACATCGCTATAAACCTCATTTATGTCACTATTTCGGTCGCTTCGATAATACATCAACAAGTGACATTAGCGTTTATCATCGCCCACTCGCTCGAAGCTTGGTTGAGCCGTGAGCAATTAGTCTTCTATCACAACGAGTATAGTGAATAGAATAAAAAAAGGTGCCAACAATGTCAGCACCTTCTTGATAAGTTCAGTTTATCCCAGCTAAATAAGGGACAATAATACTGTTAATCGTTACATATCCATGCAGTTAGCATAATAGGTCACGGTAGCGGGCCAGTCGGAAAACACACCGATTACGCCAACATCTTTTGCCAGTACATCTAACAGCTCAAAAGTGTCACCTTCGTTATCAACCACGTCGGCAATACTTTGATAGTACCAACCGCCACCACCTTGGCTCAGTGGGCCTGAACGCTCAAGTGACCATGCAATAATTTTTAAGCCAGCTGCATTAGCCGCTTTAGCATATTCAGAAGGTACGATGGCCTTGTTATTATCTAAAGTGACTAACATCCATAACGGTGGCGCGATAATTTTTACGCCATCAGCGGCCAAGGTATCCATACTCGGTGACCAAGTCGCGCTATTTTGCGGGTCAAATCCAGCCTGCTCGTCACGGCCATCGAGGTATACCGCTTGATCGGCAAATTCAGGCGCATTGGCTATCCAATATTTTATATCGTCTAAATTAAACGACTGCGGAAATACTTGCGATGCATCAACACCTGCTGCGGCATATTCATCTAGCATTTTCTGAGCGTAATCTTGTTGGGTAAAGCCATCATAGGGCATGCTGACACTAGCCGACTTAAGCTCTGGAGTCATCTTTACTCCAGCAGCTTTGAATAAGGCAATACTTTCAGCATGAGTCATTAAAGTGCCATTACCGGCATATAAATCGGTGCGCCAATTTGGCGTGCCGTCCATAAACTCTTCGACTGTGGTGGCATTGGGGTTAAAGCCGTCCATTTTGCCTTTTAAGGTGTTAAATTCAGCTAAACTGATATCGCTAGTACAACAAGTCGCCGTAGCGCTGACACCGTTAACAGCATCGGCGGGTAAAAATGGCACTGAACATTTATTGGCTAGGGCTGGAATGGACAGAATATTGGTGGTAGTGGCTAAATCACACTGTGAATGACGACACACGAGCGCTTTATCTGCGGTAAAGGTCACATCACATTCAACAATACCAGCACCGGAATCGATGGCTGCTTGATAGGCTTCTTTGGTGTGTTCAGGGAATTGCATCGATGCACCACGGTGGCCAATCGAGAAATCAGTCCGGTAAAATGAATTTGAAGCACATTGCGCTAATTGATCTTTTAACTCACTGTCTTGCATTTGACCGACTAAAAATAGCGGTCTAGGGCCCACTTGAGCGCTGACACTTTTATTCAATTCTGTTGCTACGCTGGTATTATTATCGTTACTGTTACAGCCTGAGACCCATAACATACTGGTCAAAATCGAAATAATACCCAGTGTGACACTGTTTTTCCTTGTCATCTTTTTGCTCCATATTGTCATGCATGCCTGTTGTAATGCAGGGTTGATTGACTCATTATCGCCACCAGCTTACGCAATGAATATGACTAAAATATAGAATTAATATGACAATAATAACCCTAAATAGATAAAACGAATAACAGCAGTAGCGTTTTAACGCTTAACAACGAGGTCCATAATGCCTAACACAACACTCTATTATGTTCACGACCCTATGTGCAGTTGGTGTTGGGGATATCGCCCCACATGGGACACGCTGCAAGCTCAACTGCAGCAGCAATTGGGCCAACAGTTAACCATCAAATACTTGGTCGGGGGGTTGGCGCCAGATTCAGATCTCCCAATGCCACGACCCATGCAGCAAATGTTACAACAAACGTGGCAAAAAATTACTCAACAACTGGGCACTAAATTTAATCATGACTTTTGGCATCTCTGCCAACCCAGGCGATCGACTTATCCAGCATGTCGAGCCAGTATCATTGCTCGTCAATATGGGCTTGAAAAACAAATGATTAATGCGATTCAACAGGCGTATTACTTGAATGCGAAAAACCCATCGGATCTCGATACTTTAGTGGCTATCGCGATTCAAGTTGGCATCCCTGAAGCACCTTTCGTTGAACAATTAACCGCTAATGACATAGACAAACAACTGTTGCAAGAAATTAACCTTGCTGGTCAACTTCCTATTCAAGGGTTTCCATCATTGGTATTGATGGTCGATAACAACGCCTATTCTATTAGGCTTGATTATCATCAATGGCAAACCAGCTTGGCAGACATCCGCACTATCTTGTCAAATATCAAACCTTGTTGAGGAACTTATATGAAAAGATTTTATCGCTATGGATTACTGTTGAGCAGCTTATTGTTGGTTAACTTAACCTGAAGTAGTAATCATATGGCCAATATAGATAGTGGCAAACTTGCCGAGATTAACGCCATTAACGTTTAATAATGAGCAAGTGATAACCGCAGGATTGCCCATTTAAAATAATCGCCAAACCTGGGGGGCATGACTGTAATCAACTTAACCCTTAATGATAACCCTAACGCGTTGAAAAATGAGTATCACATTGTGACCACCTTAGGCATTATTGCGGCTTAATGAATCTGTATACCGATATGAGGTAAACTTCCCTTGAGAAATAAAGTTTGAACGACGTTTATTAGCGTTTGGTCTTGATGCTCAATATCCTATACTCTTGCACATCGAAGACGACAAAGCCTCAAAGGCTGACATAACCAGAGGCAGTGAATGGCAAATCGTAAACGAGGTTTTTTGGGTTGGACATGGTTTGTTATGTGGCGGTTGTTGCTATTACTGGCGCTATTGTTACTGGTGTTTCGATTTGTGGCGCCACCGACTACGTCATTTATGCTGCAAAGCCCTTATCCGGTTACCCAACACTGGATAAGTATTGATGAGTTGCCGTCGCAGATACCGCTAGCCATGGTTGCCTCAGAAGATCAGCTGTTTCCAGAGCATTTCGGTGTCGATTTTGCCGCCATCAGTAAAGCCCTTAACCAGTACGACGACGGTGAAGGTCTTCGTGGTGCCAGCACCATCAGCCAACAAACCGCAAAAAACCTCTTACTATGGCCGGGGCAAAGCTTTGTTCGTAAAGGTCTGGAAGCCATGTTGGCCGTCAGCCTTGAAGCGATTTGGGGCAAAAGACGTATCTTAGAAGTGTATGTCAACGTGGCAGAGTTTGGTAAAGGGATTTACGGCGTAGAAGCGGCTAGCCAGCATTATTTTAATAAATCGGCTCGCTATCTAACCCGTAATGAAGCCGCGCGCCTAGCCGTGCTATTGCCCAGCCCTCGCAATCGCGATCCTCGTAATTTAAGCCCTTATTTTCGCCAGAGAGTAGTCTGGGTTGAACAGCAAATGCAACAACTTGGCACTGGTTATCTAGCGCCCATCCTTAATTAAGCATTAGCAGGGTCAGATGAAAATTCAGTCCATCTGACTCGACTTACTCGACCGCTTAATCAGCGTGCCTCGCAGTCCTGATCGCACTGTTAAAAAAGCATAAAGTCGACACTGACGACTATTCCGCCTCAAATGGCGAAGCATATGATCAATCCAGACGGCGCAATCAACCGGTGATCAATCAACCATTTTCTAATCTACTGGGATTTTTTACAGGTCATTTGTTAGAATTCATTATTATTTTATGGCAGCGGCATTTGCTGCCATTATTCTGTTTCGCAATAAGCATTCAGGTTTTACTATTTAAAGGCAGGTTATGACCGTTCTTCTAATGACTCCACCTATGACCCAGCTGAATACGCCGTATCCGGCAACAGCGTATTTGACTGGTTTTTTACGCTCGCGAGGCTATGAGGCGGTTCAGCGAGATCCTGCTATTGAGCTTTTCCTTGAGATGATTACGGCGCCTGCGCTGGAGATTATCCGTCAGCATGTGGAAGAAAACTTCGAGCATTTTGAAGACAATGAACTACCTGATGTGATCTTTAATTTTCTAGCCGAATACGATCGTTACCATCTAGCCGTTGAGCCTGCCATTCGCTTTTTGCAGGGTAAAGATCCAAGCCTAGCAATGCGGATTAACTCACGGCGTTTTTTACCAGAAGGCCCAGCATTTGACACTATAGCCCAGATGGAAGAAATATCTGGCGATGTGTTGCAAGCGGCCTTTGGCAATTTAGGCGTACAAGATAAAGCCAAATATCTCGCCACCCTGTTTATTAATGATCTGTCGAACGTGATTACTCAGGGGGTTGATCCCTACTTTGAAGTCAGCCGCTATGGCGAAAAATTAGCGTCGGCCAACCCAAGCTTTGACAACCTCTACGACACCTTGATGGGAGACCCTAGTTTCAGCTCGGAAATTTTGGAACAGTTGGTCGAGCAGTATCTAGAAGAAACTCAGCCTAGCGTGGTCGCGTTAACCGTGCCTTTTCCCGGTAACATGCTCGGCGCTTTGCGTATTGCGCAAACCTGTAAAGCCATCAATCCTGAGCTTCCCATCGTCATGGGCGGTGGTTTTGTCAATACTGAGCTGCGCGCACTCAAAGACCCTCGCGTATTTGAGTTTGTCGACTTTATCTGTCTTGACGACGGCGAACGCCCACTTATCACCCTGCTGGAATACTTTGAAGGCAAACGCGAGATAGACGAGTTAGTGCGAACCTATTTCCTCGCAGAAGATGAAAATGGTCAAGCCTACGTCCACTTAAATCAAAACGAACTGCTACACGACATTCCACAGGTCGACGTTGGCGCGCCCATTTACGATGGCTTGCCATTGGGCGAATACCTGTCTTTATGTGAAATGCTCAATCCTATGCACCGTATTTGGAGTGATGGCCGCTGGAATAAACTCACCATAGCCCATGGCTGTTACTGGCGTAAATGCAGCTTTTGTGATGTCAGTTTGGACTACATCGACCGCTACGATACTGCTGGCGCGGATATTCTGGTGGACCGCATCGAAGCGCTTATTGAAGAAACCGGACAAACAGGTTTCCATTTTGTCGATGAAGCCCTACCGCCAAAAACCTTATTTGCGTTTGCAAAACGCCTCATTGAACGCAACGTAGTGATCAGCTGGTGGGGTAATATCCGCTTTGAAAGAACGTTTAGCCCAGCGCGTTGCCAGTTACTGGCAGACTCGGGTTGTATCGCAGTCAGTGGCGGCCTTGAAGTGGCTTCAGACAGACTATTGAAACTAATGAAAAAAGGCGTGAGTGTTGAGCGCGTCGCCCATGTCACCAAAGCCTTTAGTGATGCCGGTATCTTGGTGCATGCCTATTTAATGTATGGCTTTCCAACACAAACCGAACAAGAGACTATCGATTCGCTGGAAATGGTGCGCCAATTGATGCAGCAAGGCTGTTTCCAGTCCGCCTACTGGCATCGTTTTGTGGCCACCATCCACAGCCCTATTGGCTTGAACCCAGAGCAGTTTGGTATCACCCTTGCTGAACGCCCAGAGATCTTATTCGCTGAAAACGATGTGGATTTCACCGACCCAACCGGCACCGATCATGACATGCTGGGCGAAGGACTGCGTAAGGCGCTCTACAATTATATGCACGGTATCGGCTTTGACCAACCAATGAGCTTTTGGTTTAACCAGCCTCTCGCACGCACTACGATGAAGAAAGACCTGATCTCAAAAGCGATTAGCAATTTTATTTTGAGCAGTGAAGAATAATTGATGCAACCAAAACAGCTCAATGAGAGCTGTTTTGGACAAGTGGATTGCAGATTAGGTTATTTGAAAGCTTGTATTTTATTTTAGCCAAATCCTCTTTCTTTTACTAATTGATTTTAGTGAAATACGCATCAAATAACTCACTGTAATATTACTTACATTTAAACTAAAAAGCATATGCATACACTTTATACCTTGAGGTGATAACTGTCTGTTAGGTCTGAAGTTTTTTGGATGCCATGGTTGAAGCTTAGTTATATCTAACTCATTCAACTGCTTTACTTCACACTCTATTTTTTTATTTTCCACTTTTCTTAACTCAAGTAATCGACGTATTTTTTTATCTATTTTTGCTAATTCAATTAGATAAGTTCGCTCTGCTTGAGCGAACAATACGCTCTTCATATTAATTTCAAAAACATATTTGCCAGAGAATCTTTTATACATTAACTCTTTATATTTTTTTAAACGTTCAAGTACACCATGCTCATATTTTTTACCCGCGAATTTAACATGACTTTTTGAATATGAGTCTACATTCAGATCAAAAACAAGCTCTTCAATTGAATGTGCTATATCATTTCTGTAATCAATAATACTTTCAATATCATCTTTTTCTTCTGTAGATAAAATATTCTCTGTAACTAATAACTTCCAAAGTTTTTTATATATTTTTTTTGTGTTATCAGGAAATCGTTCTTCCTTATTTGACAGTAAATTATTCCACTTATCAGTAACCTTGATAGTCCTTAATGCAATAGATTTTATTTCTTCAACATAGAATAAAATCATTACCATTTCAAAAGCTCTAAACTTTAATATGTTTTGCTCTAAGGCTCTGAGATTTTCTCCTCGGGGATTGAAACTAAACATAAAACCTCTAATAAGTTGCACTATTTGCAAAGTATAAATTGCTTGTTGGACTTGGCCGATGCCACATCCATATTAATCGGTAACTATTAACATAACATGCTATCGGAATTTTCTTTTTTGCGGTAGTTATTTTTTGTACAATCTTTCTGCTAATCGATTGTTCTAATTACACCTTTTAAGATGTATTTTTTAGTCATTCAGCCGATTTTTACCATTCATCACAGAATCTCATTATGATGCTTGGTTTAACATTTTCAGGGTTCCATGAATTGAGGTCGTTGAAGAAAATGACGTGGGTCCAGACATGGATGTCTGGCTAGCTTTCGCGGTACAGGATGTACCATCGGAAGCGATAGCATTTTCGAATAAGGCTGAAGCAGACACAAATGCAGGTCAAAGTTAAACTTGACCCCATGGCGACCTTTTCGCTGTTTGAAAATGTTGCGGGGCGGCTGGGAGATCCAAGAGGGAACAGCCGTTGGTTTCCTCTTGGTCTGGTGTGGGCGACGCGCCACGACGTTAGTGGCCGCAGGCCATAAATACAAAGAATAGCGCTGGATTCCGGCTCAACAACATTACCTGAACGACGGTGGGTTTGGCCTGTGCGGAATGTAACTTTCAACACGTAACTTTTATATGAAAACTTAACAATAGTATGCTTAACTTGAGCTTAGCGAAAATACGTCATACGTTATTAGGTATCACACAAACCAAGGGGATTACATGAATATACTGCAACGTTATAACCTGCTGTCCACCAGCATATTAATGTGTTGTTTCTTTTTTAGTGCGGGAGTATTTAGTTCGGGTGTGAATAGTTCGGAAGTGAATAGCTCGGAAGTGAATAGTGCCGATGTGAACAGTACAGGCAGCATGGCGAATATTGACACCAACACACTTGGCGACATAAAAGCAGTTAAATTTAATAACCAGCAAGTGATTACTGCAGGTTTACCCACAGAGCAACAATTTGCACAACTCGCTCAAGCTGGTATCAAAACGGTGATTAATCTCATTCCCAATGACAACCCAAACGCCTTACAAAATGAGCAGCAAATCGTCACTCAACTCGGTATGAACTATCACAATATTAGCGTGGACTGGCAGCAGCCTACACCAGAAAATCTACAGCAATTTTTTAGCCTGATGGACCAGAATGGCGATGCCCCTGTGCTAGTCCATTGCGCGGCTAATTATCGAGCGTCAGCCTTTTATTATTTATACCAAACCCGCCAAAACAAAGCACCGACGATGGCCGAAGCACTCACCCCTTGGGGCGACTTACAACAAAGCTTTGCTGAATACCCTCAGTGGCAACAACTGATAGAAGACACAAAACTGCAATATCAAACCAAGCAATAGTAATGTAAATACAGCTATCGCATTAGCTGAAACTAACAATTTTTTTGTTTGCGACTTTTGCGTATTTTACTTTGAAACCTTCAGTATCCAATAAATTGAGGCCGTTGAAGACTCTTTATAAAAGAATGCGTGAGCTGACCATGGCCTTTCACGTATATCCATATACTCCAAGGCATTCAGGCATCCTGCCTATCAGATGCCAGCTAGCTTTCGCGGGGAAAGGTCGTTCTTTGGCATCTGACCCATATGGACATGGGGAATGTCATTTGATGTCGGGAACATTATTGACCATGCCACCACAACATTCGTGAATCCATTCACATCAGATCCCCATAGGAAGCGTTAGCATTTTCACTCTTTACTGCAAGATGGGCCGAAGCAGTCTACAAACGAAGTCACAAGCTGGATCGTACCACGTCGCGAAATTATCGCTTCTATTGCTTAAATCACATTGGGATAATGTTGATGTGGCGGCTGGGCCAATTCTTTGAATAAAAAGTAAAGAGGAAACAGCCGTTGGTTTCCTCTTGGTCTGGTGTGGGTGAAGCGCCACGACCTTAGTGGCCGCAGGCCATATCTAAAAAATAAAGAAAAAAACCTACTATTGAGTATGAAAACCCTTCAAATCCATTTTATACAAAGGCGCTGGCAGCATCTCTGATGTAATAAAAATGCTGCTACCCTCTTGGCTAAAACTAACCGCTTCAGCTTGTTTTATCGCTGGCAGAGCAATCTCTTGTGGCGCTGTAGAAAACAGCGTTAACCAATCGCCAGGCTGTGATTGGGTAAAATAGAACGCGTGAGTGTAGGTTAATACTACAGCCGATAAACCATCCGCGGAGATATCAATTGCGGTGGGCTTTCCGGCAAAACCGGCCCAAGTATAGATACTGGCATAATCGAGCATCGCGGTTGGTAATGGCGCTATTTCGCCCAACCTTTTGGCTTGTTTGTTAATCATTTGAACCGATACATTCTTTGATACGCTTTGCGCCGAAGGAGCGATTAATGGTAACTCGTATAATATCGGCAGCTTATCGCGTTTAGTCAGTAACAGTATTTTTTGCTTAGCCACATCAACGGCTACGGATTCACAATCGTGTGCGCCATCTGGGTAGGTAAATGTCATGCTCCAACTGGGTTTAACCGACAGTGTTTTTTGTCCATTCAGTTGGCTTAAATCTGGCTCTTTGATCAGGTGTAATTGATACTGCGATCGCTTCGCTTGGTTATCACCCACATCGGCGATCAATAAGTACGCTTCACCTTGGTAAACAAACGAGGCTATGTCTTCCCAATCAATGTTCTTTACACCAGTAATGTTTACTGTCGCGAGTTGATGACCTTGGGTATCAATGGCAAAAATCCTTGCCGAATCACCACTGTCGTTATGTACCCACAATATCTTGTCATTGAGCCTCGATACCGCCAAACCGCTGGCTTCGTCAATAGACGGGGCGGTAATGCTACCCGCTTGTGTCATCCCCAGTGGCATGGCGCATGCGCTGATCGATATAGCTAAGATTAAGTATAAAAACAAAGAAAGACGGTTAAACATAATGGTTATTAACTCGGACTGCAGCTTGCAAAAAGTAGATGTATTCTAACAACAATATCCGAGACTATTACTAAAAAGATAAAAAAATCGATTAATTCATATTAATCGATTTTATAAAGATTACTGATTTGTTATAACCATGCTCGCTCAAATGCATTGATCATATCAAATGGCTGATGAATACCTTCCACTCGCTGTAGTTTATTTTTATACTCAACAGGTAAAGAATCATATTGCTTCTGAGCTCTTAACTCAGAAGTGGAAAAGATTAACAATTTAATTTTGTCTATTTCTTGCGTAACAAAAGTATTCTGTTTTGTCTTATTTTCATTTTCTAAATCTAAAAGCACTTGGAGTAACTCAGTGTATTCATCACCCACACACATTCGCATCGCTTTAAGATGCAAATAACCTAAAGCCTCCCCGACTGAAATGGGTAACTGTTTTAGAGTGACTATACTGCTATCAGATAATTGATTCATTTTTGACATGGTTAAACATTTATCATGTTTGACCTCAAATGCAGTAAATTTATCACTCAGTAAATCCATACCGAAATCTAAGTACTCGTCAGCAAAAACTTTTGAAGGCGAAATAGTTAAAATAAAAAATAAAATCGTTAATATCTTCATTTTACGTTGCAACCATAATGGACGGATTTCCAAAAAACTCTCTCCTTTGATGAAATTTCAGATCTTAACATTTGCATACCAGCAATAGTTTCTATTTGATTGTTAGCAAACCTATCAAGCGAAGAGAAAGTCTTAAAAAAATACTCCCAATTTGTAGAAAAAATACTATACGAAGTTTGACTTGAATCACTAGAAACAGACTTAAAGACTAAATTCTTTTCAATTATATTATTTGAAGCTTTGGCATTAACGCCTAAACCGCCAAAAATAAGAACCAATTGGCCAATTAATGTAACCCACATACCTGTTTCTTTATTTTTTAAAATATCATTTATCGAATTTATAGCTTCAATACTCTTTGTATCAAGCTGTAAATCTACAATTGTTGGACAAACTTTCCTATCCATAATAATTAATCCCTTAATTTAATTTTGAATTATAAAATAACAAAAAAAACATAAAAAACATAAAAAACATACTTATACAATTCACACTATTACTTATAATGTAAACAACATGCCTTTTCACCTAATAACCTAACCCAAATAATAAGCCAAAACAAAAAAAGGCCACTTTCTTTGTTCCGAAGAAAGTGGCCGTGCACGTTTTTAGCGATTGAAATGATGAGTAAAAATCGCTAAAAACCAGTACTCTTTTAACTCTTGAAATTAAGGCGTATTAATACTCATAGCTAAGCTGCAAGGTGTATTCTGTGCCAGGGTCTTTGGCATACACTTGGATATCTTGCTGCTCGTATTCCGTTGTTTCACCTAAGATATTCTTCGCTTTTACTTTTACGGTAACGCTATCGGTCGGGAAGAAACTATAGGTAAAATCAAGGCTATGAAATGGCTTTTCAAATACGTCATCTAAACCACCACGGCCACCATAGGCAATGCGTTCACCAAACACGTTATAAACTAATGTGGCACTGTGATAACTGTCTGGCGAGTCGTAACTTAACTGTAAGTTAGCCACCCATTGTGAATGTCCGGTCATGCGGCGCGTGTTATTGGTTGGGTCGATTTCGCCGTTAGCAGCGATATCGATTTCTGAGTCGCCTAGGGTTAAGTTACCTGCGACAAAGAAGTCCTCCCAAATACTGCCATCGCTACCCAAAAACTCAAGCTCTTGCAAAAACTCGGTTTCAAGACCGTACACATAACCCGACTCGGCGTTATAAAATTTAAGCTGACGCCCCGCTTCTGAAATACGTTGAATAGGTTCAATCGGTGCGTCTACATCCTTATAGAATGCGCCCATACTGAAATTATTGCCCGGATCTGAGTAGTATTCCCAACGTAAGTCGAGGTTAACAATGTCGGAGCTTTTAAGTTCTGGATTACCGAAGAAATCAAAACCGGTAACGGGATCTTGGAATCGAACGGGCGACACTTCACGCAGATCTGGTCGTACTATGGTTTTGCTCGCGCCTAAACGCCATTGGGTAGTATCGGTTTGTTTCCAGGTTAATGACAACGACGGGAACCAACCATCTTCAGCAATCACATAATCAGTCAAGTCGTAACGCCCGCCTTCATCTGAAATTTCACCATCAGGGTCGATAGGTAAAGTCACGCGGCGAAAATCTTCGTAGCGAATACCAGCATATACGCGCCAAACATCATCAAAGTCGATGTCCATGCTCACAAAGGCGGCATCGTTTTTCTCTGCAGCAATGTAGTCTTCAGTGTCGGTTGACGCGTCTTTCAGCTCTAGTCCTAAGGTATTGTCGGTAATGTTTTTATCCGAAAAAATATCATTAAAGTCACTCGCTAAAATGCCACCGTTAGCATCAGTTGGACTTAAATCGACATCAAAACCTAAACGGGTGGCATAGCTTTCACGGGTACGCTCAAAGTATTCATAACCGGTTGTCAGTTTAACCAATGCGCCGTCTAAATTGATTGGGTAAGTAAAGTCCCAGGCATAGTTTTGGCTGTCATCTTCTAAGCGGCTGTAGACATACTTTGGCGCATCTTGAGTGTTGAGGTTACGTGACAATAACTGGTTGTTTTCATCTAAAATCACATTATAGGTGTACGACACTTCATTAGGAGCATAACGCTCTGAGCGGGCATCAGAAAACTTCCAGTTCACTTCAGCATCATTTAACAGCTCAATAAAATGATGACCTTTTATTTGGTTACTGATTAACGAACGTTCCTCGTAATCAATAGCATAAACTTGCAATGCATTAGGCTCACCCAGAGTATCGATGGTTTCTTCAAGCCCTATAGACACATCATCAGAGGTGTCTTGCAGATAAGTGGTGAAGGTTTCGATTTTATGGTTGTAACCAATTTCTAAGCCTAAGTTCAGCATGCCAGACACTTGCACAATCGAGTCGGTGCCGACGATGTCTTTTTGGTTTTCAACTTGTACTTGGCTGCTATCACCATCCAGTTCAACTTCGCGTTTAGTGTAGTTTTCGGCTTGCTGCTTGTACGACACCGCTGATAATGCACCAAAGATGATGTCGTCAGTAATGTCCCAACGATCACCAATGGCGATATCACCGCGCATTGCAGGATCAGTACTTTGACTTTGTACCGTCATATCGCGATACATGTCTAGTGCCAATTCGCGGTTAACTTGTTGTGCTGCGGGGTAACTTATAGCGCCATTAGAATTGCTGACGATATCAATTGGGCTAATTCCACCATATTGATTAATGGTGTTATTAATGTTGCTTGGCATGCTGCGAGTGCCATCGTCTTGGCCGGTCCAATCATCGCCACCACCATTATAGGTGAAGCTGTCATCTGAATCATTGGTGTTATAACGACCGCCCACAGAGGCTTTAAAAAAGAAATCTGCTGGAATAGATTTAGTCCGAATATCCACATGTCCGCCACCAAATGCGGCTGGAGAATTGGCAGAGGCTGACTTTTGCACCGATAACGATTCAATGATCGATGCAGGAAACATATCTAAAGGCACCACGTTACGGGTTGGATCCGGTGACGGCACTGTCGCGCCATTCAGTGAGGTACTTGAATAACGCTCACCTAAACCACGAACATAAATGAATTTGCCATCTTTTAAGGTTAAACCTGTCACACGACGAAGCGCTGCGGCTGCATCACTGTCACCGGTTCTTGAAATTTGTTCTGAGCCCATAATATCAGCTACAGCAATTTGTTCACGACGTTCTTCAGTTGCTTCTGATGCAGAGCTGCGTAAACGCCCGGTAACTGAAATCACTTCTATCGGTTCAATTGGGATCACTTCACCAGGATCGCGCGCAGGCGCTGGTTCTTGCGAGTATACGGGGGTAGCTGTTAATAGTGCCGCCGCAGAAATCACAGAGATAATGGCAAGACTTAACTTATTAACGGTAAAACTCGGCTTGGTTTTCATACTTAACTATCCTGTATGCGGTTCAGAGATAACCGCCCTTGCGGGCGGCTATTAATAGGTCACAGATTAATGTTATCGAGGTGATTACTGTGGAAAGTAAGCCCAACCTTGACGCCAGTCATTCTGGCCATCGAATGCACCAATAAAGTTGGTTGATTCGAAGAAGCTATCATCTGTGCTTAAGTCTTTACCTTTGCCAAGTAGCGTTGTATCTATAGCTGCTGGCATACCGTCGGTGAGAGTCACTGCAGCTGTTGAGTTACCTTCTTGGCCCATGAACCAGGTTTCAACATTGACAGCGTCTGCTGTTGCTGCATTATCAGAGCTGTACTTAAAGGGCTCGTTACAGTCGATAATTGAATGAGACATCGTCAGCGTTTTGCTGTTTACGTTGTCGACTAAACCAGCGTAAGAGCCATCTAACTCTAAACATTCGCCAGACTCAGTTTCAGCAGTGCTGCCTTTACGACCTTGAACTAACACGTTGTATAACTCACCAGCAGTAGCCACACGTAGTAAGATACCTTCACCTTTATCGCCACTTGCGTTAGCAATATCTGTACCCGGTAAAATAGTGAAGTTAGCTAATTTAGGCGCTGACACTGGAGTATCCGTAGCACCTTTATGGCTATCACCTTCGATACCACGGTTAGCATTACCGTCTTCGTGAGTGATATACACAAACTGTGCTTTACCTGTCCAACCGTTAGTCCAATCTAAGCTGTCATCGAAGTTGGCTGTTAAGTACACATATTTCAAGTTAACTGCACCACCCCAAAACTCAACACCGTCGTCGCCGTTAGCGTGAATTTGAATATGGTCTACTTGAGTTCCGCTGCCCACTGCTGCAAATGAGATACCGTTCATTTCTTGAGTATCATTCACTTTAAAGCCAGCATACTTAATCACTACGTAGCTGATTTGACCGCTGTTATCAGCGTTGTTGTTACCACCGTATGGAAAGTCACCGACTTCAAACGACGCTGAACAAGCATTATGATCAGGACAGGTATTGGTTAAACCATTACCTAGAATAACCAAACCACCCCATTGACCACGTTCGCCACTTGCACCCGCAATAACATCTTCTTCAGAGGTCATTTCAATTGGGTGAGTTGCACTACCTTGAGCCATAATTTTTGAGCCACGACTCACTGCGATAAAGCTGTTAGATGTCGCGAATAGCTTAGTACCCGCTTGAATAGCCAATGTTGCAGGCGTGGTGTTATCACCACCGACGACTACCGCACCGCCATCAATTTTGTACATTACGTTTTGGCCAGCGAGAAGCGTCGTGTTGCTTAAAACATTGCCTTCAAGGGTACAAATTAACGTGATTGATGCATCTTTATATAACCCTGTTGC
Source organism: Shewanella psychromarinicola (assembly GCF_003855155.1). Taxonomy (NCBI): domain Bacteria; kingdom Pseudomonadati; phylum Pseudomonadota; class Gammaproteobacteria; order Alteromonadales; family Shewanellaceae; genus Shewanella; species Shewanella psychromarinicola. The sequence continues at coordinate 1,681,195 of NZ_CP034073.1, read as the reverse complement.
CGCTGCTGAAGCTGTTGTGCCTACTGGACAAGAGGTTAATACTGGTAATGCTGTTGGCGTTGGCGTCACATCGTCATGAATAGCTGTAGTCCAGCCTTTAGTCCAATCATTAGATCCATCAAACGCGCCAATATAGTTAGCATTAACTAAACGCGCATCAAGGTTAGCCAAATCAGCCTTACCAGCCGTTAAGGCAACAGATGATGAATTAGGCATGTAATCGGTTAAATCAGCTGCGGCAACTAAGTTATCGTCTTGCCCTGTGTACCAGGCTTCAACATCTAGCGCTAAAGTACGGCCTTCAGCAGCATCTGCCTTAGCATTTTTAAACGGTTCAACACAGTCAATTAAGCTGTTTTGCATGGTCAATTCAGCGGTGTTGGCGTTGTTAACGGTATTGTCGTCGTTAACCTCTAAACATTCGCCAGAATCAACGTCACCTTTAACAAGAATGTTATAAGTATTCACGCCAGTGCCTTTACGGAATAAAATACCTTCCGCATCGTCACCACCACTGTTGGTGCCATTAGCAACCTGAATAGTAAAGTTGGCTAACACTGGTTTTGACATAGGTACAGCGCTGGCATCACTGTTACTGTCAGCTTCAATACCACGGTTAGAAGCATTGTCAGCTTGACGGATATAAACGTGCTGCGCGCTACCTTGCCAACCGTTAGTCCAATCTAACGAGTCATCAAAGTTTTCTGTTAGTACGATATTTGTTACTGAAACATTACCGCCCCAGAATTCAAAACCGTCATCGTTATTCATGTGAACTTGTACGTGGTCAATTTCAGTACCCGCACCCACACCGGCAAAACTAATACCGTTCATTTCTTGGGTGTCATTGATTTTGAAACCACCAAACTCAACGCGTACATACTTGATTGAACCTGAATTGTCTTCGGTGTCATTACCGCCATAGCTGTGGTTACCCACTTCAAAAGACGCTGAACAATTGGTTAAATCTGGGCAGGTGTTTACTGGCGCATTACCCAATAACACTAAACCACCCCACTGACCCGCTTTACCTTCTTGGCCTAAAGCCGTCTCAACAGACGTAAATACGATAGGTGCAGCTGCAGTACCATCAGCCATAATTGTTGAACCACGGCTAATCACTAAATAAGAATCGCTGCCACCTAAGATTTTGGTGCCAGGTAATATCGATAACTCAACTGCATTGGCATTATCGCCACCGGCAATCACCGCGCCATCAAGCTGCCATACAACATCATTACCTAACACTATTTTGTCGCCATCTTGGCCACCGGTGGTAATGGTTGATGCTGCTGTTGAAGGGGCTAACGTACCTTTTAATACCCAAACTTCTTTACCATCAACGGCTGTCATTGTGGTGCTTTTAGTTGCAAAGCCACTGTATGATTTTTCTTGATCTGTCTGAGTTGGCGTTGTTGGAGTTGTTGGCGTAGTAGGGGTAACGGTATCGCTACCCGCATTGATATTAATATCACCACCACAACCAGCAAGCCCTAATGTTGCAGCAAGGGCGGTAGCAAGTGCAGTAAGTTTAAAAATGTTTTTCAGTTCCATTGTCATCTCCGAAGACGGATGTAAGCGTGTGAGTAAGTTGGTTGGATTACAAACTAACCTGCAAAAATGACAAAAAGACTGCGTAAACATGACACTCACATTTCATTAACATTACAGAAATATGCAAGTCCAATGGTGCTGCGGCTTAAGGGGAGTTTAGCTTGACATAAAATTTTAACAAATTAGCCAAAATAACGGTTTCACTGCCTATACAACAAAGCTGAGTCTTTAATCGATACTGACGTATAACGTCCAAAGACCCAATATTAAGGCGCAAAATCCTGCTGGTCTAAACCAACTAAGGCAATGTTTTACAGCCCATAACGCAAATGTTTTATGGTGTTTTTCAGTCATAAAAACTAAAATAATAGCGACTACAAACAAAATCTTAGCTATTACTTCAAACACTAACGGATATAAGGTATTACGCGCATCGAGTAACAATGCTGCGCCAATCACTAACCGAGAAATGATTTCGACATAATGAAAATAATCTTGGCGACTAAATAGAACAATAGCATCAGCAAAACCTTGGGGCTTAAGCAGCTTAAGCAGCATAAACAGCCCAACACCACAGGTAATAACGCCCCAAACACTAATGAATATGGCCATGATGTTTCCACTATGTACTTTTATGAACTGATATTAGCAGTTTAAAATGTAATAAAAATGTTGTTAGACTGCTATTATTGCGCGAGTAAACGATCTATCCATTATGATTAAAGCTAAAACAAACAGACTCATCCTGTTTATATCTCTATTTCCACAAGCCAATAATGCATGGTCTTTATTGCAACCCACTGATGGGATATGAATTAATATTAATAAATACTCATAAAACGAGTTTAGGCTAATTTAATGCTAAAATAGCCATTTAGTGCAATTTAAACTAGCCAAGGAGTGCCTATATGCCATCTGATATTATTATTTTAGGGATCTCCATTCTTATTGCTATTGGCATTTTGCTCCATCATCCTTCTAAAACATTAGGCTTACCCTCGCTTCTCATTTTCATGGGCGTAGGCCTTGCTTTTGGTAATGGTGAATTTGGTTTTGTATACGACGACCTGAAGCTTACCTCGCTTATCGGTACCCTAGCGTTAAACACCATAGTGTTTGTGGGTGGGCTGAATACCCCAATGAAACACATTCAATTTTCTTGGAAAGAAGGCGGCATGTTATCCACCGCTGGAGTGATCTTTACAACGGTTATTTTTGGCTTTATCTTGAATGCGTTACTCGATTTTAACCTCATCACTTGCATGCTGTTTGCAGCGGTAGTGTCATCGACTGATGCTGCGGCAGTATTTTCTATTTTAGAATCCAAAAAGCTTAAATTAAAACATGGCACTGGCACTATTTTAGAATTCGAATCTGCTACCAATGACCCCGTCGCCCTACTGATGGTTGTCATGTTAACCGACTATATTATCAATAGTGCCAACGGTGCACCCACTACATTGTCAATACTCTCTAGCCTAGTTCAGCAAATTGGTGTTGGGGTGGTAGTAGGACTAATAATGGGTAAGATGGCCGTTTGGGCACTTAATCGCATCAAGTTGCCAGAATTTGGGCTTATTCCGGTATTTATTTTGGCAACCTTTGCCATCACAGTATCGAGTACCGAAATCTTGGGCGGTAATGAACTGATTGCTGTGTATATTGCAGGGGTAATAATAGGCAACTATTTGAAGAAAGGCGCTGAAGTCAGTAAACATTTCTTCAATGGCATATCTTGGTTAGCACAATCGTTGATGTTTATCATTTTAGGCTTACAGATATTCCCACAAAAATTATTGCCTGTGTTGATGGTGTCTTTATTGCCCGCAATCTTGTTGATTTTAGTGGCACGCCCTTTAGCAGTACAGTTGTGTTACCTGCCTTTTAAACAAGTTAATTGGCGCAAGCGCTTGTTTGTGTCGATGATCGGCCTCAAAGGCGCCACCCCAATCGTGTTTGCGCTTATTCCAGCCGCTGCCGGCGTTGAGGGATCACGTGAAATGATCCACATGGTATTTTTCATTGTACTGATTTCGGTCATAGTTCAAGGTGCAGCTATCGAGCCGTTAGCCAATAAACTCAAGCTCAACTTAAAGCCTAAACCACCTAAACCGCCTAAACTGCCTAAGGTTTAAGGTTTAAGGTTTAAGGTTTAAAAAAGCCTAATCAGATGATTAGGCTTTTGGGTTTATTGAGCTAATGAGGTTTTATTTCGTTAGCCTCAACTCGGGTTAACTAAAACCTTGTCTCGATACAACCATTGATACACCGTCGGCAACACCAGTAAGGTCAAGGCTGTTGAGCTAAATAAGCCGCCGATGATCACTATCGCTAATGGTTGTTGGATTTCACTGCCAACGCCGGACGATATCAAGATTGGAATTAACCCTAATGCAGAGGTTAACGCGGTCATTAACACCGGACGTAATCGCCCAACAGTGCCTTCATACACACTGTTATATAGGCTTTCATCCATTGATTGTCTGCGCTGATTAATCGAGTCCACCAGCACCACACCATTGAGCACAGCAACGCCAAATAAGGTAATAAAACCAATTGAACTGGGTACCGACAAATAAGTGCCAGTGGCATACAAGGCCACCACGCCGCCAATTAATGCTAACGGCACATTAGCCATAATCAAGGTAACTTGTTTGATTGAACCAAACGAGAAATACAGCAATAACGCAATCAGTGCGATGGAAATTGGCACCACCAACATGAGTTTTTGTTGTGCCCGTTGTTGATTTTCATACTGACCGCCCACCACCACGGTATATCCAGGGGGCAATTCAGCTTGCGGCACTATGGCATAAATATCGCTGACGACCGAACCCATATCGCGCCCCGCCACGTTAGCTTGCACCACGACTCGGCGTTGCACGTCATCACGGCGAATATTCGGCGGCGCCATTTCGGTCACCACATCGGCGAGATCCCCCAGCCTCACAATCGCGCCATTAGCACCACTGAGTAACAAGTCTTCAATCGCATCTGGGGCATTACGATACTGCTTCGCTAATCGCAGGTTGATGTCATAACGGGCGTTACCATCAATCACTTGGCCTGCACTGGCACCCCCAATACCTTGGGTGACTAAACTCATCACTTCATCGACGCTGATGCCATAACGAGCAAGCACCTCGCGCTTAGGCCGAACCACTAATTGTGCCTCACCGCTGACTTGCTCTAACGACACATCAACCGCCCCGGGGATGGCAGCGACTAAGTCCGTTAACCGCTGACCTTTTTCAGACAATATCGTCAGATCTGGACCAAATATCTTAATCGCTAACTGCGCCTTAACCCCTGATAACAGTTCATCGACACGGGTGGCAATGGGCTGTGAGAAAGTCAGCAACAGTCCTGGGAATATTGCTAAACGTTGCTCCATCAAGCGTTGTAGTTCATAACGCGAACTTGCCGACGTCCATTGTTCTATCGGTTTAAGACCTATATAGATTTCAATATTACTCACAGGTTCAGGATCGCCGCCAAGCTCTGGCGCGCCAATTCGGCTTAAGGCATATTCCACTTCAGGAAACTCCAGCAACATGGCTTCAATTTTAGGCGCAATGCTGATAGAAGTAGCCAAGCTTGCCGTGGGCGCAAGAGTGACTCGCAAATTGATGGTGCCTTCTTCGAGTTCCGGCACAAATTCAGTACCTAACTTGGGCAGCAATAACATGCTTAACCCAAACAAACACACCGCGGCTATCATCACCCATTTTGGGCTTGATAACGCCAGCGTAAGAATACGTCGATAAACCGCATCAATGGGCGCTAGCACTTTGCTTTGACGTACCACAATACCGCGTTTAAATAAGAATACCGCTAATGCAGGTACCGCAAATAACGCCACCACCAATGCCGCCATCATGGCTAAAATAATACTGATCGCCATTGGCTGAAATAACTTGCCTTCTACGCCTTCAAGGGCAAATAACGGCATAAACACCACGATAATAATCGCCGTGGCAAAAAAGATCGGGTTGCAAACTTCTTTTGCCGCCAGCATGATCCTAATCGCAATGCTGCTGGGCTCACTCGTATCGCTAGCGTTGACATCTTGCTGCTGACTTGCCACAGATTGCCCGCTGACATGCTTAAAGATGTTTTCAACCATCACCACCGAGCCATCAACCAACATACCAATCGCAACCGCAAGACCACCCAACGACATTAAATTAGCCGACATACCATAGTAAGACATGATCAATAACGCCAAACCGATCGACACCGGGATCGACAACAATACCAACAATGTCGCCCGTATATTGACCAAAAACAGCGCCAGAATAATTACAATAAAACCAAATGCCATTAATAACGCATCAATGACCGTGGTCACGGCTTTTTCAACTAACTCCGCCTGGTCGTAAAACACTTCAAATGACACGCCTTTTGGCAAGGATTGTTCAATTAAACTCACTCGTGAATTGATGTCATCAATGGTGGCTTTGGTATTAGCGCCCATGCGCTTAAGCACCACGCCGGCAACGACCTCACCCAATGCTTGTACATCGGATGATGAGTCAGTATCAGCAGATGCCTGCCTGCGAGACATGGTCACCGCGCCCACTCTTATTTCGCTACCAAATACCACGTTAGCAATATCGGCCACGCGGATTGGCGTGCCATTGATTTCGGTTAACGGAATGTCGGCAATGGCTTGCAAGCCAGCGTCACCTGCTGGCAATAAACCGTAACCACGGACCACTAATTGTTCTTGGCCTTGGTCCATAAACCAGCCGCCCGCATTGCGGTTATTACTTTCCAGTGCTTGGCTAACCTGGGTCATCGACAAGCCATAACTGCGCAGTTTATTGGGGTCGACTTGCACTTGGTACTGCAACACTTCGCCGCCAAATGACAACACCTCAGTCACGCCGCTCACCGGCATTAATATCAACTTCACCAAGTAGTCATTTAAGCTACGCAGTTCAGAAGCACTGATATTGGTTTCGGGATCGGCGCGCAAAATGTATTGATAAATTTGCCCTAAACCAGAGGTATTCGGGCCAATTTCAGGCGTACCAACACCTGCGGGAATAGACTCTTTTGCCGCTTGTAGTTGTTCAAATACTTGCTGGCGAGCAAAGTAAATGTCGGTACCTTCGGCAAACACTACGGTCACCAACGACAAACCCGTGCGCGATAATGAACGCACTTCAGTCACAGCAGGCAAGGCATACATGGCTGATTCAACCGGATAACTGATCAGCTTCTCAACCTCTTCAGCCGCCAAGCCCTCGGCTTCTGTGTTGATGCTCACCTGCACGTTAGTCACATCTGGAAACGCATCTAAGTTTAGCTTTGGCAGCATTAATATTGAAGCCACCACTGTCGCGAGTAAGCCAAGTAAAACCAATAACCGCTTTTCAACGGCAATCTCAATTAATTTATATAACATGATGATGTCCTAGCGCTTAGTGGTTATGGATGTCAAAACCAGCTTTGGCTTGCTCTGAGGCTAAGAAAAAAGCCCCAGAAATAACCACTCGTGTTTGGGGAGCTAAACCGCGAATAAAGCTCAACCCACGTTGGCGTTCAACCACAGTGACCTCTACTGCGCTAAATCCACCCTCTTGCTCAACAAACACTTGCCAGTCGCCATCACCACCGCGAGTTAAGGCCGCATCAGGCACAATAAAACCAGCAGACTTCGCCTGCTGATCGTCTGCTAGGTATAATTCGGCAAACTCACCTGCATGTAATTCATGGCCTGGATTAGCCATCCTCACCAATACTTGTTCTGTGCGGGTTTGCGGATTAATTTCATGAGAGCGGCTAATAATGACCCCATTACGAGTACGACTGCCAACATGAACCAACACATTGCTGCCCATATTGACTTGATCCGCTTGCATAGGCGTAACCTCAGCCTCCACCCATAAATACGATTCATCTGTCAGTTGCATCAAAGGCGTACCCGCTATTAGCACTTGGCCTAAGGTCGCGACATCTTGTTGTACCCGGCCATTAATGGAAGCTAATAACTGAAACTGGCCAATCGAACTCGGCGATTTGGCTAACGCAGCAATTTGCGCTGGGGTCATCATGATTGATTCTAAAATGGCCCGTTTTAACTCAGCATTCACTTCGATTTGCATGCGTTGGCTAGCACTGATGGTGCCAGGACTCATGCGCTTTATTCGGTCCCATTCCGTCGCCGCATTAATGTAGTTCGCTTGGGCGGCAGCAATCTCCGCTCCGCCTATGGTTAACAAAGGTTGGCCTTTTGTCACCTGCTCTCCAGGCACCACATGACGCTTAAGTACCTGCATATCTAATTGCGGTGCAATGGTAATGGTTTTATCTTTATCAACGATTAATTGCGCGGTAGCGACAGCCTGTAAATTAAAAGCTTGCAGACTCAATTGTGACACCTCTATCCCCGCTAATTGGCGCTGCTCAGTATTTAAGCTTAGTAACGACTGTTGGTGGTCAGTTTCGGCTGGCTGACTACTTGCCTGAGCAGGCAAACTAGATAACATTAATAATGAACCGAGTAACGCTGAGCCGAACAATAATCCTCGAGAAACAGTTAAGTTACTTTGGTTATTTCTACGAGCATTGCTACGAGCATTTAATAGGGGATTTAACAGGCTTGTTAACTGAGCATGAGTGTCTGTATTACTCACGACACGACTCACGGCATTATTCACAAGAGATTTGGCATTTAATGCTGCCAGCAAAGACAGAGGCGGTACTAATTTGGTGTTCATGGTTAATCCTAAAACAATCTAGACCGTCGATAGCCACATATGACATCAACGGTAATAAGTTTAGCCACCGCCATTAAAAGCTTCACATAACGTCATAATAGAATGCAAAAGCAGCACTCATTGGCGCAATGTGAGCGGATCAAGAGGGGGTTCTAAACAGTAAAAAAGTGTTTAAAAGGATTAAACGGTAGGAGGACGATAAGCAGGGAAAGGCGCTGGCGCCATATAGTGCAAGCTAACATTGCCATAAGCATCATGAAAATGTTCACGGATAACATTATCACCAAGCGTCACCAGTGCCACATGGCCACCATGACACTGACAATCTAAGCAGATATCAACTTGCTCAATCTCGGTGATGTTATTAGCATGCTGATGATCATCATTAGCTGAATGAATACGTGAACCGTCTAGCGCACAAGCACAGTCTACACATTCAGCAAGGGTAATCACTTCGGTAGTAAATTGCAGATGTGAATGATTATTTTGCTCTTCGTTGCTGTTGCCCACATGCAGTTGATGCGCCCCCATATTGGCGCCCATAAATTGCAGTAACACAATAGCAATTAGTAATCTTGATATCCCAGCCATTGAAAAGCGAGAAAGTAAATTGGACAACAATATAAAAGAATCCTGAGCAACGAGAAATCCACAACAACAAAGTGTAATGATACACACTTTTTATTAAAATCTAGAATAGTTTACACAAGATTTTGCCCCTGTAACCTATTCTTTGCTAAGAAACCTCAACTTGAAATAATAAACGTTTATCAAACTGCTCGTTGTTCTGCTATCTGTGTTGTATTGACTTGCAATAGGTCTGTTATTGCCACGTCGACACTGTGTTGATGTGCTTTAATATATCTCCCCTCAAGACATTCCCACGCTGTATCGCTATCAGTCGATAATGCCTTGAACAATCTGAGTAAAATACCTTTTCTTGACCACAGTAAAAAACGACGGTAAACCGTATTCCATAAGCCAAAATATTCAGGTAAATCGCGCCAAGGACAGCCGACACGCAATCAATAGAGGCTCCCTTCCATCGTATATCTATGCTCTCGCTTGTTATAAACGCTATCGTCAAGCAGAATAGCTTTTAGCTTCGACCACATCTCATCAGCAAGCATTAATCGGGGCATGGTAATCTCGTTGTATTTGTTTTTGGCGAAGTGAACTATACGAGATTACCTTCTTCGCACAAAATTCAAACAAAGATCAACAGCCCCCTAATTTATAAAGGTATAAAACAATAAATTAACTGATTTACAGGCCTATTTAACAGATAATTTTAGTCAAATTCTTTTCCAGACAACTCAGCCTGTAGCTCTTCAGTAATTTTTGTAGTGCGAAAATCTTTGTATAAATTCGCTTCTAAAGACGGGTCTAGCGACACACCAGCGGAAGCCAATAAGTTATCAAATAAGGGTTGGGTATTTTCCATCTCAACCAATGCACAAAGTTGTTTCTGATTATCGATTAAGGCAAAAGCCACTTCTTTTGGAATGGCACCAATTAAACTTTGCTCGGCTACTTGTTTACTCACTTGACTAAACGTCGATTTATTCTGAACTTCAGTACCTTGTTGAGATTGTGAGTTCATGGTTTTATCCATGACTTTTGCACGAGTTTCAATTTGTAGCGCAAGGTCCGCTTTAGCATTGGCAATGGCTTGAGCTCTTGCTGCCGACATATTCCCACCCCAAGCAACACAACTTGAAGAAGCTAAGCCTTTTTCACTTGTTGGCATAAATACCCAACTTGGCACTGAATCATTGTCCGCAAGAGATGTAGATTGTGATTGAGGCGTACTGTTACAAGCCGCTAGCATTAAAACAGATGCAGAAATTAGTAGCACTTTTTTCATCATTATTCCCTTATTCGGATAAATTCCATTGATTAATTTGATGTTGATATTTAGCTTCAAGTTTAGACACTTTGGCTAAATACTTTTGAGTTTCGGGGTAAGGTAAACGCTTCATTAATTTGCTATAGACTTGATCGGGCGATAACGCATTAATCTTGCTATAAGCCTGCTTTATAGAGCGATTATTTCCACCATTAAAGGTTTTTGCAATATTACCTGCGCCAGTATTGTAAGCGGCTATAACGCAATATTGCCTGCTTGTTGGATCGTCAATACCATCAAGGTATTGTTCATTTAAAATGGACAAATAACCCGCGCCGTAACGAATGTTAATATTAGGCTGATACAGCTCTATCGAAGTTGGAGCTTGATTTTTACGATAAAACTTTCTAGCAACATCCATACCTGCAGATCTTGGCACAATTTGCATTAATCCAAATGCAGGAATATGAGATTTTGCTTTTGGGTCAAAAGTTGATTCAGCATATGAAATAGCAAGTAATAACGATAAGGGAATATTCATTTCTGAAGATTGCTTTTGATAGAAACTTAAATAATCCTTGGATAATTTGTACAAATAATCTTCAGGTAAACGCATGGTATTTACTTGAGTTTTTTTATACGTAGGATTGATTTTAACTAATGCCTCAACTTGCTTATCGGCTATTTTTTTACGTTTTTGAGATTGCTTATTAATCTCGTTAACTTGCTTGAGTTTACTTTTTATCTCAAGAGATTTAGCCTTGCTAGGGGTAACTTTAGCCGCAATTTCTATCTCTATTTCTTCAATACTTTGTTGCACATCAAGCTGTGACAGCATTTGTTGCTGTTGCGTATCAATTTGTTCGTTAATGACTTTTTCTGCCACGACTTCTGAAGGTTGGTCAATTAACGTATTAACAATATTTTTTTCATCTGTTAGCGAAGCTTGGTTATTTATATTGGTTAATAAAACGCGAGTATTAGGGTCGGCTTTCAACTTACTAATAATAACGTCTTGATCTATAACTTCATCAGTTAGATTTTCGATGACCACTTGTTGAGTTAACGCATCAATTTTAACGCGCGTCTGTTTATCTTGTGTATAAATAACTTCTACTTCGGAAGAGCTTTGTTCTGGTACACTCCAAAATTTCAGCAATTCACCACGGTAGGCGTCATACTCAGCTAAGTACTCATCACGGAATTTTTTAAATTCCGCTTTTTTAGATTGATTAAATTGTGAAACCTCAGCTTTACGCTGTTGTTTAAATTTCTCAAAATCACTATCTGCAGCATCAACCAGTGAGCCGACAGATAAGCCAACACCAATAAAGCAAAGGCTTATTAGAATCGGTTTGGCTTTATTTAATATCACACGTTTGCCCATGTTTCTTCATCCTTTGAAAACATCAATCCTTGAAATAAGCATTAAATTCATAGCGAGTTAATAAACTGTCGGCAATAATTTGCTCATCTATCTCATATACAGCATAAAAATTAGCGGCTTGTACTGTGAGTTTTTTAGCTAACGGTGCTACCTTTTCAGTTTCATCTAACATCAACACCTGGCCTAATTCATCTAAAGTAGATTTGAAATGATCTTGTTGTCCGTCATACTCTGTAAAACCAGCCGTTAGTTGTAACTGCATCCCAGCAGCACCAAGACCTGTGGTGGTCATAAAGTAAATTAAATTATTACTATCAAAGAAAAAGTCATTACTTCGCTGCGTAATTGATTCAATACTATCGGTTAGCAAATGTAAGTCCGTAAAGGGGATTTGCGGCGCAAAGCGATCTAATATTACGCTGTCATTAAATAAACTATGAACCACAACGCCAGAGACTCTTTGCTGCTCTGTAATTAAAGTTAGTAAGTACTTATCTTGTTTATAGTATCGATACTTTAAAGCGCTATTGATGCTTGAGCTTTTTATTATCGTTGGCATACCAATGTTGGCTTCAACATGTGCTAGATAATTACCCACTCTGATGGTATTAAGCGATTTTTGTTCTACTCTGTCAGTAAAATGAGTAATAAACCCTTGATAACCTTCGGTGATTAACTCTTTAGTATCAGACCAATTACCTAACCCCATTAAAATAAATGCAATATAGATAAATAAACGAGACATTTTGGCAAAAAAACCAACTTGGCCTTCATCTTCTTCTATGGTCGAACCCGTAAGTAACTGCGCTACCGCTTTTTTCATCTTGGTCATGGAGTAATTTTTTTATGTTTTAGCGAAGATAAATCAACAAAGAAACTATCTAAACTGTCGCTTATTGCTAATTGAGTTAATTCACTTCGGCTTCTTTGACTGTAACTCATGGCTTTACCTGAATAGGTCTTATGCCAAATAGGTTGATTATTTCTGCTCACTTTAACGATAAGATTATTTTTAACCATATCGATACGCGCACTGACAATCTTACTCGTAAGCCTATATTTTACCTGACAAGTTTTGTCTGGATTAAATGCGAACCCTTGCTGTAACAAGCGTTCAATCATCCATTCTTTAACATGGACTCGATTCTCACCAGAACTTTCAACACAAGCATTTTGGGCCACCAACTGCTGTTGCTGTGCCTCTAGTTGTTCAGTTTTACCTTTATCGAGATCAGCTTGTTTTAACATAATCCCTGCATAAACAATACAGTTTTGATTATCAGTCCAACGCTCAAAAATAGTGGCATTTTTTAAGATGTGTTCACTTGTTAATTCAGTATTTGATTTATATCGTGAGTAACCCGCATCACCAACTGCACCAATAGATGTTTTCTCGCGAGTAGATACCGAAGTGTTTAACATTTTGGTCAGTGACGCTCTAGCGTCATTATCCACTCTTCGTTCATCTAAATTTTTGAGGCCCGTACACAATGATGACCCAGCTGCAATATAGGTTATTCCATCAGCTGTTTGGGAGGTAACCCAATCAGGCTGAGGGCGTTCTGCATAATATTGAGCACAGCTGCAAGCGACTACTGACGTCGGCCAAACCAAAACCAATGTTAATATAGATAGACTTAAAGCACGACGATGTCGTGCTTTATTAATAAAGGAAACCATTATTACAAACGCTCTGTGATTATCTTATTCAACACTTCCGTATCAATTAAGCGTTGTTTAATACGGGTTTCACCTTCCATAACTAATTTCAATTCATCAATTTCATCAGTCATAGTTGTTGCTTTAGAATAGAAAGCGTCAGCCATTTCAACATCCGCTAGAAACTCTGCACAAACTGCATTGTTATAGGTGATTGCAATAGATGATGAATATTTAGTTTGTGCTTTAGCAAACATTTGACAGGCATTTTTATACATACCTTCTTGTGTAAATTCAATGCCCATATCAAACATTTTTTCAGCATCATCAGGCATGTCAGAATTGTCGTCATCCATAAGGTCGACATCAGTTGTTAATGTAAATGGCGCTAAATCAATTTTTAATTCATGAGTAACTCGAGCCAAAGCTCTGCCAACTAATTCTTCATCTGTTGGTTGTGCATCGTTAGAATCATTACACACCTTACTCTCAGCAATTTCGCTATAATGGTTTGAAAATATAATTTGACCAGACTCTACAGAAACCGCTTTCGGTTCCAAGATAACAACAGCAGTTTTTTTGGTACAACTAACGGTATATTTTCGACTTTTTTTACACTTATACCAATTATCACCTTTTTCCGTACATTCACTTCTTTTTTCTGAATAACGAGATGAATCAACTGTAGTAGAGTAACCTGCATTGATTAATGTATCAGCACCCGTTAACTTACCTAATTTAATACGAGTCGCTGAATTAGTTAATATGCCATCATTCAACTTTTGTTCTTTAACAATAGCATCAATTTGAGAACGCTCGACTAAAGTGAAGTATGGGGAGTTATTAAGTTTAATGTTGGTAAGGTTGGTCTCTAGAATTGAACCACCCGTAGGCCTGCGTTGATCATGAATCACCGCAATACGCTTCATGTTTTTTGCGCTAGATTCTCGTGCTGGTTTTAATTCAGATACTGGAATTTGAGGTGTACTAAATGCGTTAGTTAAAGTCTTCATGCTATCATTAATGGTTTTTTCGATACTAACGCAACCAGATAATATTGCACATGCGACAGTTGCCGCAAAGAGTCCTTTCTTCATAAATTCCATCCTAAATAGTTTATAAACCTTTAAAATACATAAAGATATAACAGAGATTTGTTTCTAGCGATTCGCTCAATATACATTAATTATTATTAATGAGAAGTGGTTTGGCTCACATTAACATCACTTATTATCCAATGAATTTGGTGGCACTAAAAAATAGAATAAATATCAAACAAACTGATCAATGTTTATTCAATTTTTTGTGTTTATATTACTTAAAAATATTAAAATCAATAAATAACAACCAAAAAGTTATTAGAATAATAATAATATTCATTTAAATAGCTTAAATAGCTTAAATAGCCAGAATGTACTGCTTATCATATTTAAAGATGAACATTAAATTAATTAGAAGGGTTATGTACAAGTGCTAACAAAGGAAAATCTCGAGAGGGTGTATACTTTAAGGATTATTTTTCTTTATATTAATTTAGTACTATTGCAAAAAACTGAAAATTAAAATAGGGCATTTTAATAACAAATGCCCCTGTTTTAAATAAAACCAGATATAAATTTATTTAAAGACGCAGTATTTGGCATAATCGGCTGCTTCATTGGCAGTCCAATCACCACTTTGTTTTTCTTTCATCTGCTTACACCATGCTTCGCTACCGACTTCTGGTGCACATGCCGTTAAACTAAGGGTTAACAATAACGCACTTGATACGGCAAATAATTTTGATAATGACATAAGCTATCCTGTTCTAAAGTAATAACATCAATACTAACATTGCGATCGTTTGGTGATCCAAGTAACCGCATCTTGTTTACGTTCTAATGGAAACCAGGCGACTTCACCTTGCATAAACGGCCCCATTAACCTAACAGCATTACCGACCCAATCAGGGCCGCCCACAAACACTAAGGCATCAAACGCAGGTAACTGTACTTCACCACTGCCGGTTAATGAAGCAAATTCCCAGCCTTCTAATAACACATCCGCTTCAATGTAAAGACACACTTGATCCCAGTCTTTACGATAACTCTTAATGGCGGGCTGTAAACGGCTTCGGTAATCTTGGGCCGATAAACGGCCGCTGACAAATAAACTAATGACACCCTTGGTAATATCGGGGATTTGACATAACATAACGGCAACTCCAGCCTTATAATCAGGCCATAGAACAGACTTTATACGGTGATGTTATCGTGTAAAGCGACAATGGCGCTTATGATAGCAAAACTATTCTATTCATTTCATTAAATATGTAATAACTCAGAGGCCAGTCAGGCTTTTTAGTTCAAAGCCCATAGTTAAAGACCAAGGGTTAACGCCCCCGCGGCTAAAGGCTAACGGGTCATTGAAACATCAACACAGATATCACCATAAGACAACTCTGAAAATTTTCCGCGTCTGCGGTAGAATAGACCTACATCACCCAACATCAACACTCATGCCTTAGCGACATTTAAGCACAACGATAGGTTTATCGACAGTCAATGAAGGGGGCTATCACAACCCAATGATACAAATTACTCAACGAGTCATATTGCAAGACAATGAAATTGAATGGCACTTTGTCCGCTCAAGTGGTGCGGGTGGCCAACATATCAATAAAGTGTCGACCGCCGCTCAACTCAGCTTTGATATTGCCTCATCATCGTTACCCGAATTTTATCAACAAAAGCTGCTTGAAAAAGCCGATCATCGCATTACTAAAAGCGGCAAAGTCATTATAAAATGTCAGCAATCACGCAGCCAAGACTTTAACCGTCAAACGGCACTGGAACAATTTATTGAGCTGGTAAAAGGTGTTGGTATTGTTCAAAAAAAACGTATCCCGACTAGAGCAACAAAAGGCAGCCAAACGCGACGCATTGAAACCAAAAAACAACGCGGTGCCACCAAAGCGATGCGCCAAAATAAATCTGACTATTAATAAAAAAGTGAGCCCGCCATCGCTCAATCAATAAGGTTACACGCTAGTTGAGCATTTTTTGGTTTACCTGATAACCATCTTCGGTAAGAATGCTTGTTAAAAACCTATTTATGCTGCAGATTAAATCGACTTACGTTGCGATTTTTACAGGAACCGTCATGAGCCAAACAACAAAAATTTTATTGATCAACGGCCCCAATTTAAACCTGCTCGGCCGTCGTGAACCCGGACATTACGGTCACCAAACGCTCACCACTATTGTTGAAGCGTTAAGTAAAAGTGCGGTCCAAGCAGGGGTTCAACTGGAACATATTCAGTCTAATGCTGAGTACCAGCTGATTGATGCCATCCATGGGACTGATGCGCAGTTTATTATTATCAATCCTGCCGCTTTTACCCACACCAGTGTCGCCTTGCGTGATGCCATACTCGGTGTCTCGATCCCGTTTATTGAAGTGCATTTATCTAACGTACATGCCCGTGAGCCATTTAGGCACCATTCGTACTTTTCAGATAAAGCCCTAGGGGTGATTTGTGGCTTAGGTGCCCAAGGCTACGACTTTGCGTTGCAAGCGGCAATTAAACACTTAACAGATCAACACTAATAACGACGATTTAATCGCCATTGATCCGCCTCATTGGGTATTTACGTCGAACACAATTGGGTCGCAATTGTTGCTAAATCAACAAAAGGATAGCGCTTGAGTAAGTTAACAGCGGATGTGAGCATTATTTACAGTGGCATATTCAGTCAATGGGACAATCAGAACGACGACCTGCCACGCTTGTTACAGGCAACGGTTCATGTGCCCGCTATTATCGATACCGAATTTGGCTTTATCACTCGCATCCGTAAAGCCAAAAATCAAGTGCTAACCTACTGTATTTACCACCCGGATATTACTGATAACAATGGCAATATTCGTCCGCCATTCGATGGTGAAGTGTTTATTAAACAAAACGATTGGCGCTTTTATCTGGGTGATTGTATTTGGGCACCCATCACCAATAAAGTCGGTAACTGGCGAATGACGCTAGAGCTAAACGGTAAAATCATTGCCAACAAAACCTTTAAAGTGCATCTGCCAGATGAATAGTCTCTGCCGCAACTTCACTAAATCGGAATGTTTGCTATAATCCGCGCCAATTGCCACTCCATTTAACGAGCTCCCATGTCCATTCAAGCTGTTTTAGCCGATGCGTTAGCCAAACGAGCCACTTTTTTTGAGCAAGCGGCCCACAATAATACTGATTGTTATCGCGTTTTCCATGGCACTGTTGAAGGTGAGAATGGCCTGAATATCGATCGTTACGGTGATGCATGGCTAATCCAAACCTTTCATCAAACATTATCCGCGCAGCAACTTGAAGACATATCAAGCCTACTTACCGCCCATGCTGACTACCATATTGTTTACAACGACCGCTCTGGCAGTCATTCTCGGGTGGTAAATCATCCCGAAAATGAAGCCCAAGACTACGCGCAATCGACCCAAGTTATCCAAGAAAATGGCATTCTGTTCACGTCAAAACTGCGCCATGAAGGTCAAGATCCATTATTATTTTTAGACATGCGTATTGGCCGCGAATATGTTCGTAATAATAGCCAAGGCAAGACGGTGTTAAACCTGTTTTCATACACTTGTGGGATTGGAATTGCCGCCGCTATGGGCGGCGCTCGTAGAGTGATGAATGTCGACTTTTCATCATTTGCATTGGCCGCTGGGCAAACAAATGCCGAGTTAAACAATGTCACTGATGTGTGTGAATTTGTCCAAAGTGATGCCTTTCCGGCGCTGCGCCAATTGGCGGGTTTACCGATAGGCGGACGTCGCAATCAAAAACTGCCAAAATACCCCAAGCTGCGCGCAACACAATTTGATTTAGTCTTTTTAGACCCGCCACGTTTTGCCAAAAGTGCCTTCGGTATTGTCGATCTCGTCAATGATTACCAAGGCCTATTTAAACCTGCTGTTCTGGCGACAAAAGTCGGCGGCACTTTAGTATGCTGTAATAATGTCGCCAAAGTGGACCGCCAAGCATGGTATGACAGTTTAGTGCGCTGCGTTGAAAAACAAGGGCGTAAAGTTATTTATAATCAATGGCTCGACTGTTATGAAGATTTTCCGTCATTTGATGATAATCATCCGTTAAAAATTGTCGCTCTGACCATTAATTAACCTCGATCCGGATCTTGTTTCCAACAGCTTTAGCAATAAAAAAGCCACCTGAAGGTGGCTTTTTTACATCCAATGTAGATTAAAATGACACTACCTATGACGAAACGGGCATCACTTTAGGGCTACCCGCCGCGCTAGTGGCACTGTAACCACGCCCATCTAACGGAGCAAACGTCTTATTTAAAATCGTGTCTACATATTGCCAATCACTGCGCACTTCATCTTGAGTAAATGTCAGTAGCAAGTAACCGCGGTCTTTTAAGTTGGCGTAGTTAAGATCGGCGATCAAATCAACGATCGCCGCTTCTGTTGCTGGCATTTCAGCATCAGACAATCCTAAATAGTATTCCAGCCCAGGAGACGATACTGAACTGGTGGCAAATTCTATCCCCACGATCTCCCCGCCACTGTCGGTTAAATCACTCGCCCATGCATTATGAGTATCACCGGCAATAACCACCAAGTTATGATTTAACGATTTTGCCGTCGCTAAAATAACTTCACGCTCGTAAGCATAACCGTCCCAAGCATCTAAGTTGTATGGAATGGCTGGTAGTTGTAGCAGTGCAATAACCTCAGGGGTTAATTTGTCTTGATTAGCTTGTAGGTAAGCCAACTCTTGTGTGGTTAATGTCGGGTCGCCCGCTTGGGCGCGACCGGCTAATTGCGCTAATCCGGCGAGCTCTGCAAACTGCGGAATACTCATTTGTTGGGTGGCAATAGCCGCTGGCATTAACATTTTACCCATTAACACTTGTTGACCCAACACTTGCCACTTAGCAGTAGACTGCAATAAGGTTTGCTGTAACCACAATAATTGTGTCTGGCCTAGCATAGTGCGGTTGGTATCGGTCACATCGGCTAGAAAGGTTACGTTGTTAAATGCCCCCGTCGTCGCATCAATGTATTGGCTATATTCTAACTGCTTATCGCGAGCCAATACCCGAGTATCGAGCATATGCAAATCAACCAAATTACCAAAATTAAAGCTTCGGTAGATTTCCTCATGATTACCTTCGCTCCATGGGCGAATTGGCAGCCATTCAAAGTAAGCTTGCAGTGCCGCCTCTTTGCGCTGATCAAAATCGCCTTCACTATCGTTATGATTTTCGGCACCGTCTTTCCAAGTATCGTTGGCCACTTCATGGTCGTCCCACACGGTAATGAACGCCACTTTGGCATGCAGTTTTTGTAAACTGGCGTCACTACGATACTGACTGTAACGAGTCCGATAGTCGTCTAATAGAAATAGCTCGCCGGCTGGCAACACTTCACGATCCAGCTCAATGGCATGCTCACTGGCATATTCACCGCGGGCATACTCATATAAATAATCACCCAAATGCACCACAGCATCTATATCATCTTGCTGCGCCGCCATTTCGTATACATTAAAGTAACCCGCGGGAAAATTAGCACATGACATTACCGCTAATGTTACCGATGCAACACTGCCCTCGGGTAACGTGCGCGTTTGGCCAATTTCTGACACTGTATCGCCGGCTGTAAAACGATAAAAATACTGCTGACCCGCCTCCAGACCGACCGCGTCCACTTTAACGGTATAGTCACGATCTTTAGTCGTCACCATTTGGCCGTTAGTGACTAGCTGAGTAAAGTTACTGTCGGTGGCGACTTGCCATGAAACCGTAATATCACCTTCAACATCGGGCGTGACCCGGGTCCATAAAATGACGGCATCGGTTGCGGGATCGCCACTGGCAACACCTTGTAAAAACTGCCCTGAAATAGCATCGTCACTACTGCAGCCCATTAATCCATACGACACGACTACCGCGCCTACGCCTTTAGCTGACATTGCCAGAAAATCACGACGAGTCACAAACCGTTTCATAGCCTATCCTTATTTTTATCGTTAGCTGTTTATACGGCGATGCTTAGCACTGCCTAAGGGATCTAATGAGACGCTATTGTGAAAGCAAATGATGACATAAAGGTGACAAAATAATGACAAACTAATCATATTGATATCGAGGTGCAGATACGAATTGGGGCAATAAAATAACGGTAAGTAGATACAATAAAAAATTAAATTGTGCACAATGTAGTTGCAAAAGTTAAATCCTCGCGTTATAGTAAACACAATTAGATTGTGCGCAACTTAATATCGTTAATCACTTGATATGATCATCACTTAGTAACATCAACAAGATGTCGATATGAGCCAAAGCAATCAACAGAATTTTTACCACCAATATTTTTAACATACTTTATGAGGTCTATTATGAAAGCGTTATACACAACTTCAGCTACAGCACTAGCAGGTCGTAATGGCCAAGTTTCTACTGACGACAAAAAAGTTGATTTACAGTTAAGTTACCCAAAAGAAATGGGTGGCAGCGGTGAGTTTACTAATCCAGAACAGTTATTTGCTGCAGGTTATGCCGCGTGTTTTTCTAACGCGATTCTGCACGTTGCGAGTCAAACTAAAGTGGCGATCAAATCGGCTCCAACCACGTCTACTGTGGGTATAGGCGCCAATGATAGTGGTGGTTTTGCATTAATAGTTGCGCTAGCCGTTGAACTTGATCTGGACCAAGCAGAAGCTGAACAGTTAGTTAAAACAGCTCACCAAGTTTGCCCATACTCAAACGCAGTACGTGGCAACATTGATGTAAAACTGACTGTAAATGGTCAAGCTATTTAGCCTTTTTGAGCTGACCAGTTTAGATCTGACAGACAAAAAAACCAAGACATGTGTCTTGGTTTTTTTATGCTTTTAGCCACCATCAACTAAGCAATTGTGCAGCAAATGGGTATGCTATTGCTTCACGCTCATTAAAATATCTAAGGCGCGTAAACGGTGCTCGCTGTCATACAAGTCATTGGTAAACATCAACTCATCTACCCCAAATTGCTCTACAAACATCTCTAATTGATGCTTAATCGTTACTGGGCCGCCGCAGATAGACAAACTTAAAAAGCTATCAACATAGTTTTTTTCTTGCTCGCTCCACAGGCCATTCATGCTGTCTATTGGCGGTTTAAGCCACATTTCTTGGCCACGAATTAACGCTAAAATACGCTGTTTAGAGGTAGTGCTAAGATGCTCTGCCTCGGCATCGGTTGGCGCGGCAACTAAAGGCAGGCCGACCATCACATAAGGTTTATCCAGCACAGCTGAAGGAGTAAATTTACGTCGATAAAGCGCAAGGGCTTCAGACAGAAAACGCGGCGCAAAGTGGCCAGCAAACACATAAGGCAAGCCTCGCTCTGCCGCTAATTGCGCACTGAATAAGCTAGAGCCTAATAACCAAATAGGCACATTGGTGTCTTCACCAGGGATCGCTCGCACCGCTTTGCCGTTACTGTGTTGACGCAGTTCATGTGGGCCGAGTAACGATTGCAACTCGCGCACCTCATCAGGAAAATGTTCTGCCCGTTGGTTATCACGATTGAACGCTAAACTTGTGACCGGATCGCTGCCTGGTGCACGGCCTAAGCCTAAATCAATTCGTCCAGGATACAGACTGGCCAAGGTGCCAAACTGCTCTGCCACCACGAGCGGTGGATGGTTAGGTAACATAATCCCACCAGCACCAACACGAATGCGCTCAGTACCACCGGCAATGTAACCGATTAAAATTGAGGTGGCAGAGCAAATAATGCCCGGCATATTGTGGTGTTCGGCTAACCAAAAACGGTTCACATCAAGGCGTTCGGCGTACTGGGCATAACGTAAACTGTCTTGTAAGGTCTCTGACACAGTGGAATCTTCACGCATCGGCGCGAGTTCAAGTAATGAGAAAGGAATATCTGCCAATATTGACATCATGGCTCCTTATTTAAGGTAAGAATTGATGGCATCTACTGAAAAAATCAAGCTGTCGAGCCAGCAAAAAAGGTTATCAGCAGATGATAGATCTAAAAGTCTTTTAGCATTTCGGGAGTAAACTCATCCACATCAATAGAAAAACCAGCAGCGTCAATAGACTTTTGGAGTTTATCTAACTCATTGTTCACGTTTGACATGGTTAAGGTGTTGTTATCTAAATTATAAACTAACGCTAAGCTTTGATAATAAAAACACAGTATCAGCAATGCATCGCGATTATTATCTTTCGCGGCTTGTTGAATCGATTTTAGTTTACGAAAAATTTTATTCTGTAGCTGTTTCAATTGCCACACATAATACACTTCATAAAACTTCGGTTTTTGACGTAGGTTTCGCACCAATAAACTGCACACCATCAATGCCAAAATAACCCCGGTTAAATTCAAATGAAAATTACCGGTCGACTCTGCACCTGGTAATGGTTTCACACCGAAAAAGTAGATCAGCAACTGACCAAATATCAGCGACAAAATGGCTAATGTCGCCAGCAATCCTATCTGCACTAAATTGTTGGCCGAACGATATTGGCTCTTATTTATGTTGACTAACTTCATCACGCCACTCACATCTCTTATTTTGTGCATAGCTTAACGTGTCACGCCTATTTATAGAATGAAATATTAACGCTTATTAAGTGTGATTTAATCTAATGGCGCTCAAAATAGGCCGACTGATAAGACCGGGCGACGAAGATCGCCCCAAACAGAACCCCTCAAACAAAAATACCTCAAACAGCGCCTTAGCGGATCGCCCCCTAAGCAGCCGATGTTAAACACCCTGTTGTATTATTTGAGCAATGGTTAAACCGTCAATACCATGGCTCGCGGTGTTGCGGTGAACAGGTGTAGATTAATTACGTCCTGCCATCACGCCGCCATCAACATCCCATACGGCGCCCGTGACCCAAGATGCTTGCTCTGATAGCAAAAACACTATGCTATTAGCGACATCGGCCGGACTACCCACTCGGCCGATAGGATGAAATGCATTGAAGCTTCCAAGCACACTAGCCATATCTTCAGGTTCAATAAAGGCTTCATAAATAGGTGTACTCACCACGGCGGGTGATACCGCATTAACTCGAATATGGTGCTCTGCCAGTTCCATTGCCATGTGTTGCATTAAGGCATGCAAACCCGCTTTAGCCATAGAATAGGCACTTGATGGGGTGGCTTTAATGGCTTGTTTAGCCCACATAGAGCCAATATTCACAATGCTGCCACCGCCATATTTAATCATGTTGTTGCTAACCGCTTGCGAAATAACAAAAATCGCTTTGTTAAGATCCATGTAAGTATCGTAATCACTTACTTGATGGTCTAAAAATGGCTTAGGATTAAAAGACCCTGCTGCGTTAACCAAATAAGCAATCTTCTTGTCTGTTGAGTTGATCATATTGATCAAACGGGCAAGGTCTTGTGAGTCATATAAATTAGCTTGAAGCCCGCTTACACTGCCTAATGATGAGAGTTGCGCCACTGCGGTATTGAGCTTATCGACTTTGTTACCAACAATAATAGTATCGATACCTTGAGCCACTAATTGCTTTGCTGTTTCAAAGCCAATACCACTTGTGCCGCCAATAATTAGCGCTGTTTCTTGGGGTAAATTCGTCATGTGTTCACACCTAATGTAAGAGTAAGTGTGTTAAGCTTATGGGTAAACTATCCGATTGAATAGTAAGTACAAATCGGTGACATAGGTACTTTTAGGTACATATTGATGAATACAAAAGAAAAAATATTCCCTCGAAAATCTGCCCCAGAAAAAAGTGCCCGTATGGTCGAAACCATTTACGGCTGTAAATGGTCTTTAACTGTGTATCAGTTATTAGCCAATAACATTAACCGTCCCGGTGAAATGGTAAAGTCAGTAGAAGGACTCAGCACTAAAGTGCTTAATCAATGTTTGAAGAAAAACATCGAATTTGGCATTTTGAATAAAATTAATTACCCTGAAATTCCACCCAGAGTGGAATACCAAGTGACCGAATTTGGGCAAAAATTTATGCGCATTTTAGATGACATCGAAAAGCTGCAACACGAAATTGATGCTTAGCCCGCAGGCTAAGCAATCGTTCACCTCATAACACATTTATTTGAATTAAGTTTTTGATCCACTTGCCTTATTCAGCCACACGAACTCAGGTAAAGCGTTTAAGTCTAGGCAATCTCCTCGCTCAGCAATGGCGCTATTTTTCGGTTTATTGGCACTGTCTTGATTAAGCGCTTCAATCAATACTTGCTGTGCTTCTAGTTCACCATGTACCAATATCACTGCGGGAGATTGCTCAAAATGGCGATACCAAGACAATAACTCGGCTTGGTCGGCATGGGCTGATAACCCACCTACCGTATGGATACTTGCAGCAACCTTAATACTCTGGCCATGAATCGTCAGTTCTTCAGCACCGTCGACGAGTATTCGGCCTGGCGTTCCCATTGCCTGAAAACCACAAATAATAATATCGGCTTCTTTACGCCATAGGTTATGCACAAAATGATTACGAATGCGGCCGCCATTACACATACCACTGCCCGCAATAATGATTAATCCTTTATGAATATCGTTCAGCTCTATCGACTCTTCAGTGCTACAGACAAATTCAGCACTGGATAACAAGGGATGTTGCCCAGAAGATAAGCGGGTAAAACGCTTAAAGTCATCGTCCATCAATGGATAATTGTTAACATATACCTCGGTTGCTTTTATCGCCATTGGACTGTCTAAACAAATACGCCAACGTGATAAGTCCCACTCTTTGGCATATAAATGAAATAGATAAAGAAGCTCTTGAGCACGTCCCACCGAAAATGCTGGGATCAAAATATTGCCCCTACTTTCATGAATAGTTCGTTTGAAAATTGATTTCAGTTCAACCAAGGTATCTTGCCAACTGCGATGCAACCTATCGCCGTAAGTACTTTCCATTAGCACTAAATCAGCTTGTTCAATAAACGTTGGGTCATCCAAAACCGGCATACCTGCACGACCTAAATCACCACTAAAAACCAGTTTTTTCTGTTGAGGTTTATTGCCTAACCACAACTCAACCACCGCAGAACCCAGAATATGTCCCGCATCGGACAAACAAACCTCTACCCCATCGGCAACCTGGACGCGTTGACCGTAATCTACCATCACAAACTGCGCCATAACTTGCTCAACATCCTCCTCGGTAAATAGCGGCTCGAGCGGTTCTAAATCATGTTTTGCACGTTTTTTATTTTGTCTGTCGGTGTCTCTTTCTTGCAGCATAGCCGCGTCACGCAACATCACATCACATAACTGCGCGGTGGCTTTTTGAGTATAAATAGGCCCAGTAAACCCCTGATTAATCAGATAAGGTAGACGACCGGAATGATCAATATGTGCATGGCTTAATACCACAGCATGGATATCTTGCGCTTTGAATGGAAAAGGATCGTGATTACGTAACCAGTCAGCTTTACTCCCTTGAATTAATCCACAATCAAGCAGCACTTGCTGCCCTTTGACTGTGAGTAAATGGCAAGATCCAGTGACCTCTTGAGTTGCGCCGTGAAACTGCAAAGTCATGTCCATAATGTCGCCCCCGATAAAATCGATAACAGTGCTAAATTAAGCGTATGCCATTGGTGAAATAAAGTCGCGATCTACATCAAATAAACGCTTAAAAAACACACTAGTTATAAAGCAAATAAAAATTCATATTAAATGCATAAGCAACCGCAATATAACATCTCCTTACAATTATTAACCATACTACAACCCAGTGTTAACACTCAATTTTGCTAAGTCATTGAACAATGTATTTTAAGAGATATATCGCCTTTTTTGAGCATATTTCACTTTGTGAGTCACTCATAGGTTTGATATTCTCCGTCGTCTTAATGGAAAGATATCTTAACGGACTAAGCTGTGCTTACTCAAACAACAAGACAAGAGATTAAAATGAACAGAACATTAATTGCAGCATTAATTTCAACCATTCTTATCGCACCCTCAGCGTCGGCAATCGAAATTTATAAAGATGATGTCAATGCGGTTAAAATTGGCGGCTTTATCGATGCGCGCGTGATCAATACTCAAGGTGAAACAGAAGTTGTTAACGGTGCTTCACGCATTAATTTTGGTTTTAATCGTCAGCTACAAAATGACTGGAAAGCCTACGCCTTGCTTGAATGGGGTGTAAATCCGGTAGGTAGCACAGACATTGTTTACAACAATCGCTTTGAATCAATCCAAGAAGAGTTTTTTTATAACCGTTTAGGTTATGTCGGTATCGCACATGACACCTACGGTAGCATCACAATTGGCAAGCAATGGGGTGCTTGGTATGACGTGGTTTATAGCACAAACTATGGTTTTGTGTGGGACGGTAACACTGCTGGTGTTTACACTTATAACAAAGATGACGGCGCCGTAAATGGTGTCGGTCGTGGCGACAAAACAGTTCAGTATCGCAACAGCTTTGGCGACGTCAGTTTTGCAGTGCAAGCCCAGTTAAAAAACTCTGCTTTTTATACCTGTGATGTCGAAAACATTACCGAAAGTGCCTGTGAAGAATTGTGGGACTCTGGCTCAACGGCAGCACAACAAGTTGAATTCAATTATACTTATGGCGGTGCTGTCACTTACCAAGCAACCGACAAGTTAGTGTTAACCGCTGGGGTTAACCGGGGTGAGTTTGATGTGAACTTTGCTGATGGTGGCTCATCCACTGCGGTTGATCTTATTTACGGTATGGGGATCACGTGGGGCAACTTTGATCAAAACGGTTTTTATGCCGCTGCCAACGTGAATAAAAACGAAAATCACGACACCGACAACATCGGCCGGTTAATTAACGACGCTGTGGGTCTTGAGTCATTGTTCTCATACAAGTTCGATAATGACATTCGTGCTTTTGTGTCATACAACGTACTGGATGCGGGATCTAACTATGTGATCCAACCTAACTACAATGCAGACCCTAACGACGTCTTTAAGCGCCAATTTGTGGTAGTAGGTTTGCACTATTTATTTGACCCTCAAACGGTGATATACATTGAAACTCGTAGTGACTTCAGTGACTTTACCAGTGCAGACAAAGTACAACAAGCCAGAATGGAAGTGTCTGAAGATGACGGTATCGCCATCGGTCTTCGCTACACGCTTTAATCTGAACCTCTGTGCTATATCTCTGTGCTATTGCTAAATAGCACATTAAATTAATAGCAGATCAAAAAAGGTTCGACAGTGATGTCGAACCTTTTTTTATGGCTGTTGTTAAGCTGACAAAAACGCGCGCTTGAATTAGCACACCTAAGCCGCAAGGCTTAAAAGACAAATGCTGAACAACACATTTAAACAAGCAGTTAAACAAGCATTTAAACCAAACCCTTTAAACCACCGCGCTTAAGCAACGGGTTTCTCGTCAATTATCGTTACTTTCTCAACCACAATCGGCTCACGCGGCACATCATCATGGCCCGCAATAGTCGTGGTGTTAACCCGCTCCATTTGTTGGATAACATCCATACCCGCGGTCACTTTAGCAAACACCGCATAACCCCACCCTGCATTAGTTGTCGCAACGTGGTCTAGAAAATCATTGTCAGCGACATTAATAAAAAACTGCCCAGTAGCAGAATGCGGCGAATCCGTTCGCGCCATGGCTAACGTGCCCAACACGTTTTTCAAGCCTTTATTGGCTTCATTGGCAATAGGGTCGCGAGTTGGTTTTTCTGTCATTTTGGCGGTTAAGCCACCACCCTGCACCATAAAACCTTTAATAACCCGATGAAAAATAGTGCCTTGATAAAAACCGTCTTGGCAGTATTTTAGAAAGTTTTTTGAAGAAACCGGTGCACGTTCCATTTCAAGCTCTACGGTAAAATCGCCAAGGTTGGTGCTAAAGATAATCATATACTGCCATGTTCCAAAAATGAGAATAGCCGCCAGTATATTCTATAGTACCGAAGGCGGCTATTACGCTTATCCTTGAATGAAATCCCTGCCCTTTACATTTTCCACTTATTGGGCGGGCTGATTAAATAAATCCATCGCGGTGCGCGTCATTGCCCGAACGCCTGTTCGGATGGTTAACGGATAATCTGGCGCAAACTGGCTAGAATGCAAAGACGGCAAGGTATCGCCCGACTCAACACTTGCTTGATACTGGCTAGGTTCTACCGCGCCAAGCCAAAATAAAGTAATAGGGCGTTTCTCTGGTGTCAGTCCATATAAACCAAAATCTTCGCCAGCCATTACCGGTGGCGCCACCAGTACATTATCGCTGCCTAATTCGGCTTCGATACTGGCTTTAACCTTAGCGGCTAACGCTGGATGATTATAGGTTGACGGAATGGTTTCATCATCATGCACATACACCACAGGCATTAACTCATCTGCTAAGCCTGCGCTCAATGCAATACCTGTAGTAATACGTTTAATCGCCGCCATTTGCTGCTCACGCACCTTAGGATTATACGAGCGCAAGGTCAGCTGAAGCTTCACTTCATCGGAAATAATATTGTGTTTTGAGCCTCCATGAATCGAGCCCACAGTCACCACATTAGGCTCTAACGGCGACACCTCGCGGCTCACAATAGTTTGCAGTGCAAGTACGGTGCGCGCAGCAAGTACTACCGGATCGATGGTGGCGTGCGGATAAGCCCCATGGCCACCTTTACCCTTAATGGTAATATCAACCGAATCAACATTCGCCAAGGCATAACCACTTACGGTACCTACTTTACCCGCTGGGATTGACGCACTCACATGCAAACCAATAATGCTGTCTGGTGTCGGGAATTGGCTAAACAAACCCTGTTTGAGCATGGCTTTGGCGCCGCCGCCAACCTCTTCTGCAGGTTGAGCCACCATCATTAACGTGCCTTGCCAATCAGCTTTGTGAAGCATTAATTGTTGTGCAGTGCCAATTAAACTGGTCATGTGAATATCGTGGCCACAACCATGCATAATCCCAACCGTATTATTGTTCGCATCTTGCGTGGTAACCGTTGAGGCATATTGTTTACCGGTTTGCTCAATAATAGGCAATCCATCAATATCAGCACGGATCATCACCACTGGTCCTTTACCATTTTTAACGATGCCGACCACACCATAACCGCCAAAATTAGCAGTCACCTCAAATCCTAATTGTTTCAGTTCTTGCGCCATGCGTTGGCTAGTGGCTTTTTCTTGATATGACAACTCAGGGTGTTGATGAAGGTGTAAATAAAGCTGCTCCAGTTTAGGTAATGCTTTAGTTACAGAGAGATCAAGATCGCTCGCGCTAACCGTAAATGACAACAACGAAACTGAAAACACTAACGCCAATAAGGGATATGCAACACGTAAGCAGGTCATATTATTATTCTTAATTGTCGGGAATTGAGTATGTTAATCTAGCATAAGCTTAAGCTACTTTATAATGGGTTTTCGTTAACCCCAAGCCAATTAAGGGATAAGGTTTGTAGTGGCATAGTGATTAAGTCATTGCGGACATAAAAATAATAGTAAGGGAAACCAATGACAGTCATTACTGAAACACCCAGGCTAATTATTCGACAATTTACCCTTGATGACGCGCCAGCCGTATTACACTTCAATACTCCAGAACAAGTCAGCCTCTATACCGGTGACGCAGGAATGTGCACAACATTAACCGACGCCGAAAATATCATTGCCAATATTTGGTTAGTTGAATATCAGCAATACGGTTTTGGCCGTTGGGCTGTGGTATTTAAAGAAACCAATACTGTGATTGGTTTTTGCGGTTTTAAAAATGAAACTCGTATTAATGCCATCGATATTGGTTATCGCCTACACCCTGACTACTGGGGTATTGGCTTAGCCACAGAAGCCAATCTCGCCTGCATTGCATACGCTAAAGAGCACATGTCACTAGACCTTGTTTATGCCGATGTTGTTGATGCCAATAGCGGCTCGATCAACGTGGCCACTAAGTTAGGCATGACATTTCATTCTCAATTCCAACGAGATGAATTTACTTTTAATCGTTATGTCATGTTATTGAACGGCAACTAACGAGTACTTATCTAAGTACTAACGCTAAGCTCTAAATCTAAGTACTAAATCTAAGTACTAAATCTAGTCACTAAAAAAGATCGCAAGCCGCAAGAGGATAACCGGCTTTGCCATCAGAACACACTCGGTGCTGCTGGCTTATTTTTGTCCCAAGCTAGCCTCCCACAAACAAATCCACTTTATAAAATGGCCTAAGCTGGTGATGATATAAGCCGTTATAACAAAGAACATGAAAATTATTGTTCCATGAAATGTTAACTAAATAAATTAAACAACATAAATGTCACAACAACCCCTTAACCCGCCTATACTCGATCGAGGACAGATTTAACGGCTCGCTGACGACTCAGTTGTATATCCGTATTCGCTCTGCCACAGAGTGAATTCGGATCACCTAATATAAGTTTAATTAATGTTTGCATAACACAACTTATTTGAGTAAGCTGATAAATAACCCCAGCTCGGGGTAATAGTCGGTTATCAAAGTGGTTTTTATCTATTTATCCTGTCGCTGATTGAGCGTTAAAGTTAAATAAAAACCGTATAGATTGAAGCGTACAAACGATATTTATGACTAACACTGTTATAGAGCATTTATCTTAGGTTGTAAGAGTGCTGTGTAAGCGTACGGTGTAAAAGAGCGATATGAGATTCATGGAAGAAGAGCAACTACTGCACTTAACATTGCTAGACCTGTTATGTAGCAACAGAATGGACTCTTTAGAAATTACCTGATCAGTATTTCCCCTTCATTCATGGCCTCACATTATGTAATAGCATGTTGATATGTGATTAAAATAATATATAGGTTTATATACCTTTATATACCTTTATATACCTTTATATAGGTATATATAGAGCTAACAATATAGCTGTTAGTGATTAACTCGAATGTGCGCACCTTACAAAATGGCAAGCTGTTAACGTTTTTTAATATACAAACGGTCTGTTTATTGAGTAACAAGACAATGAAAGTAGGGATAATACGATGTTGAAAAACAACACTATTGCGATACCAGCAGAAATGCTAACGTCTTGGCAAACCACAGTAGACCTCATCGCCAAGGTCGCTAAAGTGCCAGCATCATTAATCATGAAACTTCATACTCATGAATTAGAAGTCTTTGTTGCCAACAATAATACTAACAGTCCATTTGCGGCTGGGATGAAGGACTCGCTGGGTCATGGTTTATATTGCGAATCAGTGATTGTTCAACAAACTAAATTACATGTCGAAAATGCCCTAGAAGATCCCAAATGGTGCACAAACCCTGCGCTTGCAGTAGGTATGATGTCTTATTATGGCTTACCCCTCAATTGGCCCGATGGGGAGCCTTTTGGCACCATTTGCATGCTAGACATAAAAGCAAATAGTTACTCAGGCGACCTTATGATGTTGATGGAGTGTTTTCGTCGCTGTATTGAAGGTAATCTAGAAATGTTAGCGCAAAAGGAAAAACTTGCACAAGCCAATTTACATTTAGAAACCAGTATTGCACAGCGCACCTTTGAATTAGAGAAGCTTAACAGCGATTTAATGCAAGAAATCGATTCACGCATCGCGGCGGAAAAACTATTAGATATCCAGCAACGTTTCGACTCCGTCACTGGTTTGCCTAAATTTAACCAGCTCGAAAAAGTGTTTAACAAACTTATTGCAAAAAATGAGTTGACTAGTATTTCGATAATTCATTTCAGCATCACTAACCTAAAGAGAATTCAAGACGGATTTGGTTATGACATAAGTGACAAAGTGCGCAATACCGTTGTCCAAAAACTGCAACTCTTTACTAATAATAGTACCTATCTTGCCATTTTCAGTGAAACCACATTCTGCATCATTATCCCGACCAAAAAACAGCAGTATGCCAACAAGATGGCGGTTTTTTGCAGCCGCTTATGTCAGCAATTTAGCCAAGATATTTATGTTGATGAATTATCACTCTCCATTACCACAGCAATGGGAGTCGCATTTTACCCCAATGATGGTAGTGGATTTATGGACCTATCAAGAAAATCCAGCGCCGCGCTATCAAATTGTGAAATGGGTAATAACAATAGCTATAAGTTTTTTAACCCAAAAATGGAATCTGAACTGTCTAGTCGTATAAAAATGGAATCATTATTAAGGGCGGCACTGCAGCGCGATGAGTTGTCATTGCATTATCAACCTTTTGTAAACACCCAAAGCCAAAGTGTTGTCGGCGCCGAAGTACTTATAAGATGGCATAACCCAATTTTAGGCCAAGTTTCACCGGTCGACTTTATTGAAATTGCAGAACATTCAGGGCAAATCATTGAAATCGGTTATTTTGTATTAAGAAGCGCTCTGAAACAGTTAGCTTATTGGCGCGAAATATACAATCAAGATTTTTATCTGGCGATCAATTTGTCTCCAGTACAACTCAAAGACAGCTACTTGGTCGATAAAATTGTTAACTTGCTTGAGTTATACAAAATACCCGGCCATTTGCTTGAGATTGAGCTAACAGAAAATGCGTTAATACATGATGCCGCATATGCCCAAGAAGTACTGAGCAAGTTACATCGGAAGGGGATCCGTTTGTCGTTAGATGATTTTGGTACTGGCTATTCATCACTCAGTTATTTGCAGTATTACCCTTTTAACTCAATTAAAATTGATCGCAGTTTTATTCACAATCTTGAAACCTCAGAACAGAGCCGACAGTTGGTGAACACCATTATCGCCATGGCCAATAACTTACAGTTGTCATTAGTGGCAGAAGGGGTCGAAAATCAATTTCAAGCCGATTTTGTTGCCAAGCAAGGAGCCAATATATGGCAGGGTTATTATCTGGGAAAACCGGTAGATGCCAATGCTTTTGCCCAGCAATACCTCATTCCCTCAATGACACCACTGTTTTAACCTTCGCCAGTTAGGACACAAAGCAGGATTAGAGTATGTACCATCATTAAGGGCGGATACGTCAACTGACGCACCCTTGGATCATACCCATTACATTTGTAAGCGCACATTTGAGGTTATTTTGGTCGAACATGCCAACACAAAACCTGCCGCAATTTCTTCAGCCGTTAATGCCATCTTACTAGACGACTCAGTGGTGCCCGAAACAACCTGACATTTACACGCCCCGCATACGCCAGAACGACAAGCAGCAATAATCGGTAACTTTGCAGACTCAATACCATCTAATAGCGTTTGATTGCCCGTTAATGGGATCTGTTTATCGCCAATGCTCAACATAAACTGCTCGGTAGATGGATTACTTTCCATCGCGGCTTTCAACCCCATAGCACTACTTGCACCAAAGCTTTCTTGATTGAACTGGCTCATATCAAATTCGGCAGCTTCAAGCATTAATTTCACGTCGCTCATATAAGATTCAGGACCACACACAAATACGGTACGCTGCTGATAATCTGGTACTAATTTGATTAGGCTTGCTAAGTTTAATCGACCAATACCAAAGCCTGTATCCTCATGTTTATCAATGAGAATTTGGCTATTGTCATCCGACTTAAGCATATAATTAAGATTGAATTTTGGGCTTCGTGATGCCATCGACGCCATTGAATTGGCAAACATAATGTCATCAACCGTTTTGGCACTGTGTACAAAGGCAATATCGCTGTCGGTGGTGGTATCGCAAAGCCAGCGCGACATAGAATGCATTGGCGTCACGCCGCAACCGGCACTTAAAAATAAGTACTTATCGGCCTCAATATCGACTAAGTTAAATATCCCATCAGGGCCAGTAACAGTCACTTCATCGCCTACGTTCAGCGACTCAGTTAAGTAATTAGACACCACGCCACCAGTGATTTTTTTAATCGTGACAACTAATGAAAATGGTCGTGAAGGTGACGATGAAATAGTGTAACTGCGGTAAACCTTGTCGCCATTAATCGCTAATTTAAAGGTAATAAACTGTCCCGGTTTAAAATTAAATTTAACCGGTGTAAGTCCCTGAAAGCGAAAACTGACCACATCGTGGGTTTCATTCCATTTTTCAACACAGCAAAGCTGTACTTCACCTCGTTGCCAGTTATCGGCAGCCAAAAGTGCTTTCGGAGTTGCCAGTACAGCAGGTTCAACCACAGGTGGAGCATCACTAACTGGGGTAACCTTTTTAGCCGTTTGGGCAGAAAGCGCTTGTGAAAATGAAAAACCAACGGAGGGAGTACTACTCATTTTGATGCCTTTAACGCAGTAAAAAAGAGAGGTGGCAATATGGATAATCCCATAGTGCCATTAATCGCAATAGTGCAAATAAGCTGGGCTTAGATGCACTATTGTTATAACAAGATTACGCCACGTTGATCATGGCTTTTAAGTCTGTTTCAACATCGATAGTGGTGCGTAAACCAAACTGTTGCTCTAAAATGTTTGCTAGGTTTTCGGTTAAGAATCCTGGTGCACTTGGGCCAGTACGAATGTTTTTCACCCCAAGAGACAACAAGGTTAACAACACTACAATCGCTTTTTGCTCAAACCACGACAACACTATGCTTAACGGTAAGTCGTTAAGGTCACATTCAAAAATGTCCTTTAACGCTAACGCCAACTGAATAGCAGAATATGCATCATTACACTGGCCAATATCTAGCAAGCGTGGCACACCGTTAATGTCGCCAAATTCCAGTTTATTGAATTTGTACTTACCGCAACCTAAGGTCAAAATAATTGAATCATCAGGCACAGACTTAGCTAAGTCTGTAAAGTAATTGCGCTCTAATTTGTCGCCATCACAACCACCAATTAAGAAGAAGTGCTTAATAGAACCATTCTTAACGTTTTCAACCACTGTTGGTGCTGCAGCCATTAATGCATTGCGAGCAAAACCAATGGTGATCATGTGGGGGATTTCATCATAGATAAAGCCTTCAAGCGCGAGTGCTTTATTAATCACTTCGCTAAAGTCATCACCTTCAACATGGGTCACACCAGGCCAACCGACAATACTACGAGTATAAATACGGTCAGAGTATTCACCCACAGTAGGGTCGATAATACAGTTTGAGGTCATCACCACTGCACCAGGGAAAGTGGCAAATTCTTTTTGCTGATTCTGCCAAGCGCCGCCGTAGTTACCGACTAAATGCGGGTACTTTTTAAAGGCTGGGTAAGCCAGAGCCGGTAACATTTCGCCGTGAGTAAAGACATTAATGCCCTTGCCTTCGGTTTGTTGCAAAATAAGCTCTAAATCTTTCATGTCGTGGCCAGACACTAAAATCGCCTTGCCTTTAACAGATTTTGTATTCACTTGCGTTGGCTCAGGGTGGCCAAATGAGGTGGTTTCGCCTAAATCTAACATCGCCATAATGCGATAGTTTAATTGGCCAATTTCCATTGAGGTAGCAAATAACTTGTCAGCATCAACTGAGTCTTCACCTAAAAATGCCATGATTTTATGGAACTCAGCAGCCACATCAACATCAGTTTGGTCTAATACGCGAGCATGCTCCATATAAGCAGCCGCGCCTTTTAAGCCGTATAAGCATAATAAGCGTAAGCCAAGAATATCTTCATGCACGTCACCACGATTAGGCAGTGCTATTGGCGCTTGAGCTAAAATTTCAGGCTTAGATGCACCAAGTAATATCTCACCTTGGGCGCTGACTATTTCAGGCTCTATGCCTTTGTCTTTACAAGCAGCTATATAAGCGGCTTTTAATTGGTCACGATAGGTTTGAGCCTGATAGGCATAATCAATTAACCGTTCATCGTCAAAGTTTACGTTAGTGAGTGTGGCAAAAAAGGCCTTAGGAACAAAGACATCAATGTCGTTGTCTACAATGCCGAACTCGCGGGCTTTAATTGCGTAAGCAGACACGCCTTGCAGCATATAAATTAATAAGTCTTGAATATCAGACGTCGACGCCAACTTGCCGCACATTCCTTGCGAGTAACTACAGCCATTACCTTCTGGTGTTCTAATGGTTTGCTCACATTGCACACAAAACATAACTCTACTCCTCAAATATTATTCATGTATAAAGTTTACATGTTATAAATGAGTTTACTCTTTACACCGTAAAGCAA
The DNA here is from genome assembly GCF_003855155.1 of Shewanella psychromarinicola. Lineage (NCBI taxonomy): Bacteria > Pseudomonadati > Pseudomonadota > Gammaproteobacteria > Alteromonadales > Shewanellaceae > Shewanella > Shewanella psychromarinicola. The sequence goes on along the minus strand of NZ_CP034073.1, from coordinate 1,644,955 downwards.
AACCCATTTTTAAGACCAATGTTGTATTTTACGAGCTACGTCACCTTCAGCGATCGCTAATGTAATTAGCTTTTTTTCTAGCTTGTTCAAGCATGAACACCGATAGGTACCACAACAAGGCCTATTATCAATGTCAGTATAAGTCGATATGATAGTAACAGTCGGTCTTTAAAAAACGTTCCATTTACCCAATGAAAACAAGTAGAATTAATTAAAGATTTTCAATCAGGATGAACAGATGAAAACCAAGCTTAATGTTATCGCATCGACCCTATTGTTGGTGCTTGCCCCTGCAGCAATGGCCGCCGATGTTGCAGTCATCACTTTAGACAATGGCGCTAATGTTCGCCTAAAAGATGACTTTACCTGGGAATACATCATTACCGAAACCGTCAGTCAACCAGTGCAAGCCGCTAAAGCAGGCATCACAAAGCAAGCAAACGTAGTAACACAGCCTACCATTGCATCTGCAGCGTCAATAGCAGCAGTGACCACACCTGTTGCAGCACCAACGGTTACCATGCCCACTGCCGCAGCAATTAATACTCAGGTATCAACCACACGCTTAACGGCAGCGGCATTAGCACAACCAGAACTGTTAGGCAGCACGGCCAAAGATGGCATTAAAATCACCCTTGTAGACACAAAATGGAAGGATGATAACGTCGGCTTAGTGTTTGATTTTGACAGCACCAGTAACGAGCATGTCACCCTGGTTGAAGTTGAAGCCAGCTTTTATAACGACCAAGGTGAACTGATCAAACAAGAAAACCTACAAGCGTGGGAAGCTATTCCCAGGATGCCAGAAACTTACCTACGTAATGGTCAGCATCGCCAAAGTGATACTATATGGGTAGAAGGTGTTAATAAGCAGCAATGGCAAAAGCAGTTGATAAGTTTAAAAATTGTCGAAATTGAGTCGCGCTAACTCTGCATCCAGTTCAACAAATAGCGACTAAAAATTGACATAAAAAAGCCTAAGCGAAATCAATATTTCATTTAGGCTTAGTCTTTGCGCGCCAAAGTGTTAACACACCCTCCGCATAGGGACACTGATTAGTTTAACAATTCATGCTCTTTAGGCAGCTGCTTACTAATCCACAATATCAATTTATGTTTGCGATTTGGACCATCATCTTTATCTTCGGCTAAGGGTTGGATTAAGTTGTCTTGAACCAATAATCGATAAATACATTCGACTTTATCTTTTGGCGAAATGCCTTTACCAAAATCATCAAAACCACGCTTTTGCGCGTATCCCATGCCAATCTCCATCGCGAGCTTGAGCAGTTTTGTATCGTGCTTACCAACTTTCATCTATCAGCCTCATCGTGCTTATTTATCACTATTAAGCTACGCGAATATCCACAAATTGCCACTACAATTGCGCCAAGAATGCCCCAAAACCTAACAAACATCACTATTGGTAAGTTTCGTTACAATAATTATTCATAGTTTATCCCTTTAACCTATGCTGCAAGACGCAGTCTTGTTATTGTATTGTAGTTATTTCATTACGTTTTTATTGTCACTATTGTTCGCCACAGCTACATTTCGAATAGGCATAAAAACACCTAAAAGGGCAAAGACCCAAGGATATTTCAATGCGCAAAACACTTATTACCACTGCAGTGAGTGCTGCACTGATGCTCAGCGCCTGTTCAGAGCCATCAGTAGATACTGCCATGGCAGACAAAACCGCCGCAGAGGCAACAAAAACAATGACTAAAGCTCCTGCAACTGCCAACAACGTACTGTTAACACCCAGCCCTTTACAATACATGGCGCCGCAGTTCGACAAGTTTACAGCCAGCGACTACTTGCCTGCATTTAAGCAAGGAATGCTAGAGCACAAAACTGAAATCGCAACTATCACCAATAACAGCGAACCAGCCACGTTTGACAACACCATTGTCGCGTTAGAAAAAACCGGAGCCACACTAGACCGAACTCAACGTGTTTTTTTCAATCTTTCAGGACTTATTTCAGACGACAACTTCATCAGCGTTGAAGAACAGATTGTGCCTAAGTTAACCGCACACCAAGACAACATCTACCTTGATGAAAAACTGTTTGCTCGCGTCCAAGTCATATATAAAAACAAAGCCGCATTAACAGGCGAAGATTTACGCTTGGTTGAAGTGTATTACGACCGTTTTGTGCGCGCAGGTGCTGAATTATCTGTCGCAGACAAAACGAAAATGCGTGAGCTAAACGGTGAGTTAGCCAAACTTGAAACCAGTTTTTCACAAAACGTTTTAAAATCATTTACAGCTGACGTTATCGTCATCGAAGACAAAGCTCAACTTGATGGTTTGTCAGACAGCGACATCGCATCATTAGCTGCTGCAGCAAAAGATGCTGGCAAAACGGGTTACATGATCACGCTAGTGAACACCACCACTCAGCCGCTACTGTCTAGCCTTAAAAACCGTGATGTTCGCAAACAACTGTGGGAAACCTCAGCCTATCGCGCCATGGACACTAACGCGCCGTTAAACATCAAAATAGCTCAACTGCGGGCACAAAAAGCCACACTATTAGGTTACCCAACTTGGGCGGCATACTCCTTAGGCGACCAAATGGCCAAAAACCCAGAAGCGGTTTATGGAATACTTGACGACCTAGCACCAAAAGCACTGATTAAGGCCAAAGTCGAAGCCGCTGACATCCAAGCCGAAATCGTTAAAGATGGCAAAGATTTCAAACTTCAGCCATGGGACTGGGCGTACTACGCAGAAAAAGTACGTAAAGCCAAATATGACTTAGACGACAACCAAGTTAAGCCGTATTTTGAAATGAATACCGTACTAAACGATGGCTTGTTCTTCGCCATGAACAAACTGTACGGCATCACGATTAAACCACGCAATGACTTACCGGTATGGCACAAAGACGTGTCAGCTTATGAAGTCTTTAACAAAGACGGTAGCTCAATTGGCTTATTCTATCTAGACCCATACGCTCGCCAAGGTAAACGTGGCGGCGCCTGGATGGACGAACTTGTCACCCAGTCATTCTTGCAAAACACTAAGCCTGTGGTCTATAACGCGCTGAATATTCCTAAGCCAGCCGAAGGTCAGCCAACACTGATGACATTCGACGAAGTTAACACCATGTTCCACGAATTTGGCCATGCTATCCATGGATTGTTCTCACAAGTTAACTACCCTAGCCTAGCGGGCACCGCAACCGCGCGTGACTTTGTTGAGTTTCCATCACAAGCTAATGAAGACTGGAGCGTCGACCCACAAGTGCTTGCCAATTACGCTAAGCACTACCAAACGGGCGAACCAATCCCAGCAGAGTTACTCGCAAAAGTATTAAAGTCACACACCTTTAACCAAGGCTTTAATACGGTTGAATACCTAGCCGCTGCGCTACTTGATATGGAATGGCACTCTATTGCTGCTGGAACTGAAATCACCGACGTTACGGCCTTTGAACAACAAGCACTGGCTAAACACGGTTTAGATTACACGCCTGTACCACCTCGCTACAAAACAACCTACTTTAGCCACAGCTTCGCTGGCGGCTATTCAGCAGGTTACTATGCGTACCTATGGACTGAAGTGTTTGCTGCTGACTCATTCTCTTACATGATGTCAAATGGTGGATTAACCCTAGAGAATGGCCAAAAGTACCGTGACACAGTGTTGTCAAAAGGTAACAGCCAAGATCTGATGCAAGACTACATCGACTTTACCGGTAAAAAACCCACTACCGACGCCTTATTAAAGCGCCGTGGTTTGGTTAACTAATCACGAAAAAGTCATTAGCCTCTCGACTTTGGTAACTCACCCCGTCGAGAGGCTAACTAATAATAAAAGTGTCACCAGGGTAATACAGGATAAATATTGCGCAACCGTGAGCTTATTTGTGTCATTTTGCACATTTGTTGTGCCATTAAACACCTCAAGGCTTTACATTTTCGCCAATACCCTTATTATCCACCCTGTTCGGAGGGATGGCAGAGTGGTCGAATGCACCGGTCTTGAAAACCGGCAACGGTTTATCCCGTTCTAGGGTTCAAATCCCTATCCCTCCGCCACATTTAAATAAAAAGGCCTGCTATTTATAGCGGGCCTTTTTATTGGGCGAAAGATAGGACTTTAAACCCAGGGTTCCTATTTATTACAAGCAAGCTATCCCTCCGCCACATTCAATGAAAAAGCCTTATCAGAAATGATAGGGCTTTTTTGTGTCTGTAGCATTTAAACCCACGGGTTCCTCTTTATTACAAGCAAGCTATCCCTCCGCCACATTTGACTACCAAAAATATCAACCCATGCACTTTTTTATATAGACATTTAGACTATTGATTTCAAATGAAATGCACATTAATTCAAGGTTTGTTCAATACTTTAATCGTGCTGGCTCGTTTTGTTGCTGTAAAACAGAAAAGATTAGAAGATTCACATCAAAGGCATAGCAATAAAATATGAAATAAATCAATTACTTATGCGGCCTAATTTATTATTCGATCCATTCAATAAAAGTTAGTGCGTTAAGGATTCATTTTGAATACCTTTTAATAGCTTGTATGGCTTTATCCTTTGCTGTTTATACGGAAACCACATTTAATAACGTAAACGAACTTGAGCCATCGTCAGAGCATGATGTTGATATGCTACGCGTAATAGACCTGAAGCAAGGTCATCATGAGATAACACAGATCAAACTTGCCGATAAGGAAAATAGCATGTCGAGTCAGTTTGTTAATTTTTGGAGTAAACAACCCTTACCTGATTATCCGTAAATTAACGATATACCACTATCTGTGATTGCTTCCATAGAAAATCACTAATAAGCCTGCGTATCTGTTTTTTCGCGAATAAAGATCCAAAATATGGGGCGAACTATGGCAAGGTTGGACGCACGTTTTCCCACACAGAAAACTGTATTGGCGCAAAACTGCGAACACTAGGTACAGTTTGATGAACCAGAATGGGTGATTAAGGAGCTTTTGTTACTCACCTCGACGCTGGATAATAGATGGGATAAATCGTTAAAAACGGGTTTACTTCAACTCTGTAATATCAAATTAGCCATGTGTTTTGCTAACAAGGCAGATAGCAAAATATAGGGTTGTTTGATAAGCTTTATTATCCAGAATTGAGGTTACTTATGCCGACGTTGGACAAACACTAACGAGCAAAGGCTGCACCGCGCGCCAGCGTTGGGCGAAAATATCAACCACGAGGATCTGGCGAGTCGTGTTATCTTAAAATTATCCATACAAAACTAGGCTCTCTATGTTAACGATACTGACATTTTGTACGCTATTGATCCTACTAGCTACTTTGTTGCCTTTGTCGCGACATCCGCATTGGATTATCAGGGGCATGGATTTCCCTCGATTGCAGTTGACGATATTGGCAACGGTGCTGTTGATCGCTGATGTTGTTTTTCTCGACACTCAAATGATCAATACACAGGCACTGATTTTGGTCACTATGCTGTGTTTAATCTGGCAGTTGTGCTGGATATTGCCTTATACTTTTTTATTTCCCAAGGAGGTCAAAACCTCCACTGAATTCAATGCCGACAATCAACTCAGCATTATCACATCGAATGTACTCACACCAAATCGCAATGCAGAAGCGTTGATCCAGCTGGTTAACAAGCATAAGCCTGATGTACTAGTCACACTGGAATCCGACCAATGGTGGGAAAACAAACTTAAGATATTAGAAACTGACATGCCCTACAGCATCAAATGTCCTCTGGATAACCTTTATGGTATGCATGTGTTTTCACGCTTGCCGTTAGGCGAGCAAGAAATCTGCTATTTGGTTGAGAAGGATGTTCCATCGATACATGCAACATTAACGTTACGTACGGGAGATCACATTCGCGTGCACTTTCTCCATCCAGCGCCCCCAAGCCCAACAGAAAACGCTGAATCGGCGGAGCGAGATGCTGAATTGGTGATAGTGGCTCGAAGTGTAGCCGAGAGTGACCAACCTGTGATTGTAACCGGTGATCTTAACGATGTGGCTTGGTCTGCCACAACTCGTCTTTTTCGTAAAATTAGTGGCCTGCTTGATCCGCGCGTGGGGCGTGGAGCATTTAACACTTTTCACGTGGATTACTCGCTCTTGCGTTGGCCTTTGGATCATTTGTTTCACAGTCGGCATTTTACTTTGCAAAACATTCAACGCTTACCTTCGATTGGTTCGGATCATTTCCCTCTACTGACTAGGCTCTCATTTACTCCGTCGCAAAGTACCAACCAGGAAGGTATTAAAGCCGGTGCTTGTGAGCATGAGTGGGCCAAAGCAGTATCAGCAGAGCAGAAAGTGAGTAAGAATGATGTGCCGAAGCCTGGAGAAGCACCCTAAGCAACAATAGCGATATTGATGAACATATACTTAAAAAATAACTGTTTATTGCCTAATCTCACTTATGAGGTAATAATATCACCTCGAATTTGGTGGCCAATAATGAGTGAGCTATTACTAACCTCCCCTTAAAAAGCAAATTTCTATCTTTAAATAATACTAAATAGTATTGACTAGGTATCGACCAAGCCTAACAAACGATTTATGCCTCGCACACAGCGTAACTCATAAAGACAATACGACAACACTAGAGGATGACAACAATGTACAAACAGATTTCAATTATTACACTCAGCATGATGCTGTTAATGGGTTGCTCTGGCACTGTACCTACATTGGGCTTAAATGATGGCCAATTAATGCCATGCCCTGACTCGCCAAACTGTGTCAATAGTCAACAAGCAGCAGATGAAGAACATTTTATAGCACCGATCGATTTCATCGGAACGCAGCAACAAGCGAAAGTGCGCCTTTTACACATATTAAAGGCCTCGGAGCGAACAAATATCGTCGTGGTTGAGGAAAATTATATTCGAGTTGAGTTTACCTCTCAGGTATTGCAGTTTGTTGACGATGTTGAGTTTTATTTCCCATCTACAATATCCGATAAAATATCCATACATGTCAGATCAGCTTCACGTATCGGACACTCTGACTTTGGTGTTAATCGGGAGCGAATAGAACAAATTAGAAATAAATTTAACGCATATGAACAACAATAAAAAATTTACAAACGTAATTTATATAGGTAATAGTGGTTTAGCTTTTGTCAGTCCAATTTTAGCTAAAATGGACTCGATGGAAGCTATCATTTCTCTGGAAATTGACAGAAAATTTATCGGGGATCCCCAATAACGAAACGTTATTGATTTCGTAAGTGCCATTAGTTTCAGGTCCATTATCTGTAACCTCATCAACTGTGACCTCTTAAAAGTCAGGAGTAAGAATGAATAATAAAATTATTGGGATCGTGCTTGTTATTGCGGGTATTTTTTTAGCTATGTGGGGCTACAATATTTATGATTCAGCGGGCTCTCAATTTAGCCGAGCGTTAAGTGGTGATGCGCCTATTGAAGCTTGGGCAGGAATGGTGGGGGGTATCATTTGCGTGTTAATTGGTATCACAAAATTAAAGTAAATTTGTTGTGGTTAAACACTTAGCAAAGTATTTGACGATAATAAGGCGTTAACAATAAATATTATTTATTGTTAACGCCTTATTATGCCTATTTATATGCAAGGTTATTTGTTGCAAGAACTGCACATTAACGTCGAGCATACAGCTAAACTTATCTTTTAAAACAAGTTGTTAAATAACCAATGCTCATTCTGTAACTATTGGGATCGATGCAGGCTGCAGTAAATAGTCACTGCAATCTTGCTTTAGGCTGTCATCTAAATAACATTACTCACTCAGCTTATCATCAAGTAAATCTAATCTATCTTGTCCCCAAAATTGCTCTTTTTCATACACATAAGCTGGCACACCCAACAAACCTTTCTCGATAGCGTCTAAGGTGTTGGCTTCGTATATTGCATCGATATCGGCTAATAGCGCTTGCTGTAAAACACTGTCTGCATCGATATTAACCGAGGTTAATATTTGTCTAATAACTGCCTCATCAGCAATGTTTTGATCTGCAGCCCAACATGCTGCCAGCACATTGCCGACAAACTCGCTGACCTCTTGCCCAGCTTGCTGTAATACAATCGTGCACTTATCTGCCAAACTAGGGTCTGCAGGGAAAAAAACCGGATGTAGACTAAGCGGTAATTGGCGCTTTTTTGCCCAGCGAGCTAGCTCTATTAAGCGATAGTCTTGTCGAGCTTGTGGGCGCTGTTTTACAGGCAGCACACCTAATACCGCAAATAATTTTGACAGTTTAATGGGCTTATAGTTTATCCCTAAGTGGTACTTATTTGCCAACGAGATAAAGGTGTTGTGGCCTAAATAAGTATAAGGAGAGAGGCTAGTAAAGTAATAATCTATTGCTGTTGTCATGGTTGGCACTACCTTTATGTTAATGGGATAATTAACACGACCCCATGATTTCATTTTAAATTCATCTTGAACATACTGTATTCGGTGCTGGGTAATCGCTACTCAAACTATAGCAGGTGTTGGCAGGTTTAATAACTCAGATGACATCAGAAGATAGTCACGCTTTACACCAATAGAAATATTGCATTGAAAGCTAGGGCCTGTTGATCTTTGCTGGTTAAATTTTGTTCGAGATAAAAACGTTTTAATCGAGGCGAGTGGATTGCTGCCTAGCAATCTAAGCAAAATTCGCTCAACAAAGAGTAAAACGTTTTTAGCCGAACCCTTCGGGCAGCTTTTGTTGGTCATTTCTACTGCGTTATTGGCTTTTTATGTAGAATAACTACACCACACAGCCTCTGCTTCATAGCTCATGTTTAAGTAATGAGCAACAATTCGCTGCAAAAACAACCTTGAAAGATCAACAGGCCCTATTAGGCCCATAAAAAAAACGCGAGTAGTACAGTTATATCTGCTGACGTTATTGCAATAACTAAGCTTAACGTAACACCAAAACACCACTCATTTGTACAATATCATCTTATATTGCAACTGGACGTAATGTCTATTTAGCTTTTTTTATCCCATGTTGATTGAGATAAACAAGCATGAATCATGGCACACGTCGACGAGTGTTATCTGTAATCATTTGCCTAATAAAGGCGCTAACACGGTTAACTGGCCATCTATGGGTTCTGTTATGGTTAAGCCTAAAATATGGGCGATAAGAGGATATAAATGGATGTTTTCAGCATTGGCTATGGTGACTTGATTAAACGCGGGTCCTTGAGCATATATACTCAAGTGAATTCAAACTGCAGTTTTTAATTTCTGAAAGTTATCATTAATTGTATCACCGAGTGTATCGGCAATATCGGGGAGGGTGATGCTAAAAAAGTCAGTGATTTTTCGTCGGAATTCTTTTGTCGTTGCGAAGTATTGCCCATTCCTCGCATGCTTATTCATTACCTTCCACAATCGTTCTATTGGGTTTAAATTTGGACTATAAGGTGGCAGGTAATGCAATGTTATATTCAGATGTTCAGCCTCTTTAACCACTAAGGCATTTCGATGGTATCCAGCGCCATCAAGCACCAAATGGATAACACCACTTGTTGAGTAACGCGCTCTAATTTGGTTTAAAAAATCGATGATGGATGCACCGTTAACCGTTTTGCTATATTGCTCAATGACCGCTTCTGTTAAGTGACCAAGTCGGATTGCACCAACCACGTTAATACGGGTTCGGCTTCCCGTCGTTTCTATCGGTTTATCAACGCCTTTTTTTATCCAGCCAGCGGTGATTTTTGTGGCTTGGGTCGGATGAACCGCATCCATAAATAATAACGGTTCATCAGGGGTTAACGAGGATTTTAGTTGCTCATAATATTCAATGAAAGCCGTTTGTTTGTCTTCATCAAATTTGTGAGGAACCCCTTTAGGGTTTTTATAGCTGAACTGATGTTTATGCAGCCATTTATTGAGGCCTGACACTGTGTACTTAATCTGAAATTGTTCTGAGATATAAGCGACTATTTGATGGCTATGCAAGTAGGTCACCTCACACAGGTGTGCAATCAATAGTTCAGTTTGCTCTTGACTCAGATAACTTAAGGAGCCGCCACTATTACACGTGAGTTTTTGGTCGTGAGCATAGGCATCAATGTATCGAACTACGGTCGTTTCGTGAATACGTAACGCTTGGGCAATCATTGGCGTTGGCCAATTTTCATCGCGTAGTAAAATGGCTTTAATGCGATCACACTCACGCCTATCACTCGAGCTTTTATGTCGAGTTTCCAATGCTACTTTTTGTTCTGGCGAGAGTGTAATTTGTTTCATGGGGCTATGATGATCCCATTTGGGACAAAATCAAGCATTTTCAATGATCACGGGTATAACACAGTATTCATGTCGGTAATCACATTGGCATCGTAGCCGTGCTTACCAATGCGCCCTGCCCGTGCATCGCTACTAGTAATGTAGTGTTGATTACTGATCAGTACCGCATCTTCAATAGAGGGATTCGCGCTAAAGTGTAAATTGGCCGGTATATCTTGCTGACGATAAAACTGTAAACCGGGTACCTTTTGGGTTAATGCTTCTAACGCGGCTAAGTCTTGCTGTTTGTTTTGCCCTGTCGCAGTCACTAACGAAAATGCGGCATCGTTGTTAAAGCTAAATTTATCTTTTAACGTTTCATTGCCAGCAAACAGTTTGTCGGTATATACACGTTCAAATCCGTCAACCTTAGTCATGCCATGGTCGGAGGTGATAATTACATTCACTTTAAAGGGTAAGGCTTTTATTCCAGTCAGTAATTGCCCTATGGCTTGGTCAACGTTCTGCACTGCTTGGTAGGTGTTATCTGATGTTGGACCATAGAGATGCCCGGCAGTATCAACGTCTGAAAAATACAAGGTCACAAATTGTGGACGCTGATCTTCGGCCAAATTAAACCACTGTAACACCTGCTGTACTCGTTGATTATTTGCCGCATCATCTTTGTAAGGCAGCCAATAATCTGGACGGTGACCCGCAATTTTGGCTTCTGAACCTGGCCAAAAATAGCTGGCACTTTTTAACCCTTGTTGACCCGCTAATGACCATAATGGAACCCCATGGTAAAAGCGGCCATCGGTCAAAGCTTGTTTAATATTCAACCCATAGGGCTGCTGCAGAGTATGGTTATAAAAACGGTTTGACACTATGCCGTGATGGGCGGGATACAAACCTGTGACTAAGGTAATGTGGTTAGGAAACGTTACCGTGGGAAACGATGGCTTAAAGCGAGTCACTTGCGCTGCATGGCGAGCAAATTCGCTCAGATGTTTGGGTTTATGCAGACGGTTGTAATCGTATCGATAGCCATCAATAGAAATCAGCAAAACATAGGGTTTCTCGGGCTGTGCTATTGCGGCTTCAATTGGCTGAGCCAATAAAAAAAAGCTACTCACACTGAAAAATATGCAGCTAATAACTACACTTATGATGGCAATTACACGCATTGTGATTTACTCAATAAATCTAAAGAATATCGGCTAATAATATCAATTAAACATGACAGCTTTATTCATCTTTATGCTGTCTTTTTTCAATATTTTGAGCCTCACTCAATGCTATGTCTAAATTGTAAATAGGCCGTGGTAATGGCTTGTGCATCTTCGATGTGCGGGTAGTGGCCTAAGGTTAGCATTTCAGTGACATTGGCATTGGGGATCAAATCTCGATAATGATCGATCATATGCTGACCCGAGATCGGATCGAGCGCTCCGGCGATCAGCTTTATCGGTATCTTACTGTTGATAATGGCACCCACCCAACGCTCACGGTATTGTTGTCGCTGAGTAATGTAGTGAATCAATTTATGCATCACCGACAAACCGTCATTGTGGGTTAATAATTGCCATAGAGTGTCGATCGCTTCTGGCGAAGGTGGTGTCGACGGCCCAAATATGTGTTGTAGATTATTGGCAAACTTTTGTTTGTTGATCAGTTTAGACACCAAAACCCCTAACGGCGACAACAACAACTTCTGAATGAATAGCGGTTTATGGGTTTCAGGAAACAAACCACCATTTAAAAAGCACACACTCTCGATGGTCAATGGACTACAGCCGTCAATTTGCCTCGCTAACAACTCTTGCGCGACAGTGTCACCGTAATCATGAGCTAAAATATGATATTCACTGACACCTAGCTTGTATAAGCATGCCTGATAAATATCGGCTTGGTCGCTTATTAAATATGCCGAATTTTTGGGTTTATCTGATAAGCCAAAACCCAACATATCCAGAGTGATCACATAATAGTGCTGGGTTAATTCATACCACATGCCTTCCCAATCCCAACTGGCGCTAGGAAAACCATGAATGAGCAATAATGCAGGCGCCTTACAATCCCCCGCTTGACGGGTAAAAATTTGCTGACCGTTAATGAGAAGGTATTGTCCCTGCTGCTGCCACTCGCTCAATTGGATCATCGTTTCGTTATCCCTTCATTGATAGTTTATGTGCCGTAGAGTTATATCTCTTATCTGGAGTTGAGGTTATATATTGTGTTAATTAACTGACTCTATACTAAAAGGCAGTGATATTATCTCTGACTAACAATATCAAATAGCCAATTCCAATTATCTAATATCAATAGCCAATAGCAATGATTGGCGCGGGAGCATCGGTGTTAACAGATCCGTTATTTTGGTTAGTGGCTATTCCGGCAGTGTTAATCACTGGTATATCAAAATCAGGTTTTGCTGGCGGTGCAGGCGGATTAACCGTCCCGTTGTTGGCATTAGCGATTAGCCCAGCAACCGCGGCAGCGGTGATGTTACCGTTATTAGTTTACATGGATTTTTTAAGTGTGCGTTCTTGGTGGGGAAAACACAATACCGCGCAACTGTGGATTTTATTGCCTGCTGCCATTGTCGGTATCGTGGTGGCTTATCTGTTATTTGATCAACTTAACGAGCAATATTTACGCGGTATATTAGGAGAGATTTCGTTAGGGTTTGGTATTTATGGCCTCACTTTAGGTGAATGGTCACAAGGTAAACTGTCCTCGTTCATTGGCCAAGTTTGCGGCACTATTGCAGGCTTTACTAGCTTTGTAGCCCATGCCGGCGGGCCACCATTAAATGCCTATTTAATTCCACTGCGTTTAGCCAAAACAGAATACTTGGGCACTGCGGTAGTCTTTTTTGCAGTGGTAAATATGGTCAAGTTAATTCCCTACAGCATGCTGGGACAAATCAATGGTAGCAATTTATTGATATCTGTATCGTTGGCGCCTATCGCTTGGATTGGGGTAAAACTGGGGCTGCGTATTCAAGATAAATTTAACGACAAACAGTTTAAGAAAATCATTCTCAGTTTAATGATAATAGTCGGTTTACGATTGCTGTGGACTGCATTAATGGCATAACTGTCCTTATAATGAAGCCATAACTATGGTCATATCAGTCCCTATAATAAATGCCATAACGATGGCCATATCGGTTCCTATAATGAATGCCATAACGATGGTCATATCAGTCCCTATAATGAATGCCATAACGATGGCCATATCGGTTCCTATAATGAATGCCATAACGATGGCCATATCAGTCCCTATAATGAATGCCATAACGATGGCCATATCTGTCCCTATAATGAATGCCATGATATTGATGATATGATATTAATTTTACCGTATTGATTTCAAAATATTGATGACATCGTCATGCCTAATAACGTCATTTAAGTTTACCAATATAAAGAAGGGAAGATATGAGTGCTGATAATCGCTATTTTTATGAACCAAGCAAAGGCCATGGTCTACCACATAACCCACTAAATGCCATTATAGGCCCGCGCCCAATTGGTTGGATTGCCTCTCGTAATGCCCAAGGCCAGCGAAACCTCGCGCCTTATAGTTTCTTTAACTGCTTTAATTACGATCCGCCCATTATCGGTTTTGCCAGTACCGGCTGGAAAGACAGCGTCGCCAATATTGTTGAAACCGGCGAGTTTGTGTGGAACTTAACCACCCGCAGTTTAGCCGAGCAAATGAATCAAACCTCTGCGGCATTACCTCATGGCACCGATGAATTTGAATTTGCAGGATTAACCCCAATAGCAGGCAACATAGTTAAGGCTGATCGTATTGCACAAAGCCCTGTTAGCTTCGAATGCAAACTGTCGCAATGCATCCAGCTAACGGCAGCAAATGGTGACAAAATTGATAGCTGGCTAGTGTTAGGTGAAGTCGTGGCGGTGCATATTGAAAAGCACTTACTCAGCGCCGAAGGGATTTATCAAACGGCATTAGCTGAACCGGTATTACGTGCTGGCGGTCCATCTGCCTATTATGGTATTTCAGACCAGTTACGCTTTGATTTACACCGCCCAACGGTGTAAGCCACTCATAAATATGACTTAACAACAAAGTTGCCATTGGCAGCCTTGTTGTTGAAAAGAATAAAATAGTCTCTTCACTACCTTTAATATCATGATTTTTTAGTAAAATAATATCAAATTGACTATATCCTCAACCAGTCTTGGCTAGCATGTTAGCGAATATTTAATTGAACCAACAAAATTTGTTACTATTATTACAAGACTAAGGTCGCGATTAAAAAATCATATCGATAACATCACTAACACGAGAACACCTTGAGTATTCCACCTAATATACTAACGCGAATTACCCATGCCCTAGGTGCAACTTCGCTAGATCATATCGAGAAAATACAGCCGCTTTGGGGAGGGTATGGTCAGCTATTTCGAGCCTATGTCACTGGCAAGCCATACCCGTCTGTGATTGTAAAATATATCTGTTTCCCTCAACCAGAATCACATCCTAAAGGTTGGAACACGCCGCTGTCGCATCAACGTAAATTGCGGTCGTATCAAGTAGAAGTTAATTGGTATCAACACTATGCTAATGCCCATGCAGAGCACTCAATGTGCCCGTTGCCCCGTTGCATACATGTCGACCAACAAGCCGATGAAACCCTATTAATATTACAAGATTTATATAACATCGGTTTTACCCAAGTAAGAAAAACTGCCACACCCGCGACTGTGCGCGAGTGTTTAACCTGGTTGGGACATTTTCATGCTAAATACATGCATGTCGAGCCTAATGGGCTTTGGCCTATAGGCACTTACTGGCATCTAGGCACCCGACCGGATGAATTAGCCGCCCTACCCGACAGCCCGCTTAAGTCAGCGGCTCACCTTATCGACCAAGCGCTGAGGCAATCTAAGTACCAAACCTTGGTACACGGTGATGCAAAATTAGCTAATTTTTGCTTTAGCCCAGATGATCGCGCCGCTGCGGTAGACTTTCAATATATTGGTCAGGGCTGTGGCATGAAAGACGTGATCATGCTGTTAAGCAGTGTGCTGAACTATCGAGAGCCAGAAGCCTTAATTAATGACCATCTTAATCATTACTTTGCCGCTTTAACGCAAGGACTCATAGCGTTTCACCCTCAAATAAATCCGCTTGATGTACAACAGCAATGGCGGCCTTTATATTGCGTGGCTTGGGCTGATTTTCAGCGTTTTGTCAAAGGTTGGAGTGTTGAGCATTGCAAAATTAACCCTTATACCGAATCGCTAACCGAGCAGGCGATTAAGCAACTTACTATGGTGTAATACCAATAAGTGTAAATTAATTAACCACCTATTTGTCACGATTGGCTAAGGCGACTATTGCCGTCGACAGCTTACAAACACAGTCGTAATGGTTGCCCTACCTCAACTTAACCTCAACTCGGGTTAAGCATGGGGTAAATAGGTAAAAATTAGCATAGTTCATCTATTTCATATCAAACTTGCCATTTGTTTAGCTAACAAGCCGTTTTCACGTGTTAACCGCGGGGTCAATAGTTAACCTATTGCAAGTCAATGCAACTCAGATAGCATAACAAATGGCTGTCTGATAATCGTTTCTTGTCTTAAGCAGAGTTTACTTAGTAACATCGATACGAATATTATCGCTTAAGGTTTCAAGTTGAGATACTAACAGCGCTTTGGTCACGTTCTCCGGTAATCTTAACGTCATCTTCGCGCTATATACCGTTTTACCTAAACTGCTTACTTGCACACGATAACATTCTTGGTGATCAACACTCACATCAAGGTCTGATAAAATTTCATTGATATCATGGGTTAAACCTGAACGATCATTGCAATCTAAAGTGAGTTTACACTCTGTAGATAAATGTATAGATTGATGTTCAAACTCAGCATAGACAAAAGTCAATTGCGAAAACTGCTGCTCTAATGCTTGTTTTAAGGAAGCTTCCTTATCGACATCTATCATAACCCGCATCATTGCAACAAATTGCCCGTCGAGTTTGATGACTTTACTGGTTTCCCAACTTGCGCCTATTTCACGGCTGACTTGAGCAAGTGATTGCAGAAGATTGGGCTGTAAAGTGCCTAATACCGTAGTGATAAACTTATGTTGCATATAACCTCCGATGATAAATAAACCAAAATGATTTTGACCTATTTAATGTGGTTTTAGTTAAGAGCTAACCACAGATTAACTATCAT
Source organism: Shewanella psychromarinicola (assembly GCF_003855155.1). Taxonomy (NCBI): domain Bacteria; kingdom Pseudomonadati; phylum Pseudomonadota; class Gammaproteobacteria; order Alteromonadales; family Shewanellaceae; genus Shewanella; species Shewanella psychromarinicola. The sequence goes on along the minus strand of NZ_CP034073.1, from coordinate 1,628,522 downwards.
TAGAAAGCTAATCTATGACCTAGGAAACAAATTAGATAATTTGAATTCGCCCAACAATACCTTAAAGAGCCCTCAATATACTCGGTCATTGTCCGACTCATGCCAATGACAATTGCGGACAGCAAATTAACATTATCACCAATTTTGGGGTAGTTGAACTCAGCGACCAAGACATACCGATAGAGTAAGCAATCGATCTTGCGGATGCCGGATTGCTTCAGTCCAAAATTAGCGCCCGAAATAAGGTGATATTGAGTGAATCATAAGCCGATAGACACCGAAAACGGCGCTGGCATCAATTAACATTAACTGACATTAACTGACAACAACCTCTGTCACGACACACTTTTTAGCATTAAAAGAAACTTTATTAACGTTTTGTAGCCTTAAGCAAGTTTAGCTCATTAACCCAAGCATGATCACAAATATCTGCGGCTTTAACCCATTATTGCTGCGGCGAATTGGCGATTATTTAGGCGATACATTATGGGGGTCACGCTTACCACTCAAACGGTGAATACCATCACCCTCATTGTAAGATGTCTGTCTATCTAATTGAATTCAAATAACTTCCTACAATATTAATTTTCATTCAAATATGTCAATTACTCACAATGAGCTTAAGTATTTGTTTTTAATGATAATTAATTATTACATTTTACAATGCTGCTACCTCTTCAGGCATATTGCGACCCCGGCCCCCTTTCTCTAGAATGCGCGCCTTACGCTATAAAGATACAGATTAACGCTCACTGAATCGACAGGATTCAGTGACCTTTACACTAGGGGAACTTAATGTCTACAAAACTGGCCAACCCAGCGCCACTGGGATTAATGGGCTTTGGCATGACCACCATTTTGCTGAATATTCACAATGCGGGTTACTTTCCAATTGATTCGATGATCCTTGCAATGGGGATTTTTTACGGTGGCATTGGCCAAGTGATTGTGGGCATCATGTGCTTTATGCGCGGCGATACCTTTGGCACAACAGCATTTACTTCCTACGGTTTGTTTTGGTTGACTTTAGTTGGGCTAATATTAATGCCAAACATGGGTGTTGCCGCCAGTCCCGCTCATTTTATGGGCTGGTATTTAACCTTATGGGGCATATTTACCGCCTTTATGTTTGTCGGGTCTTTACGTTATCCACGAGCAAAACAAGTGATATTTGGTTCATTGACGGTGTTGTTTTTCTTACTGGCTGCACACGACTTTACCGATAATGCCCTGCTTGGCACTATCGCTGGATTTGAAGGTATTTTCTGCGGAGCAAGTGCCATTTATTTTGCTATGGCGCAGTTACTGAATGCCGAATACGGCCGTACTATTTTGCCCGTGGGTGAAGTCACTCAGACCAAACAAGTCTCGCTCAACTCAATAAAAATATAACGGGTAGTCACTAGGGCCGGTAGATCTTTGAAGGTGAATGCTGCAGCATTTTGTGGCAGTTTTATCCAAGGCAGAGCTTATGACATGTTGTTATACATTAATAAGCGATAACGCAGTACAAAGAAGCCACAAACGCAGCCCTAAGGGTTCGGCTAAACGGTCGTCCTTATTTGTAAGCGAAGAGTTTGTGCAAGGTATTAGCGTACAATGCTAGGCGCCGCATTTTTATTCAAAGCGCTAAACCGTTTAGCCCTTTGAACACGAAAGGTCAACAAGCCCTAGACACTAGAAGGTCGATGCATTTGCATCGACCTTTTTATTGGGTTTGATTAATGCACTAAGCGACAACCACACACGGTATTGCTAGGTTGAAACAGGACCACCGCATAATCTTTTGCTTCGTCTCGCTCAATAACTTGAAGCGATAACGAATGCAGCCCTTTTTTATTTAAATTTAAACTACTGACATAAGACAAGTACGCTAAATGCTGTGGCACTTTTGAGTTGTGACTCGCCAGGAATTCTTTTTTGGTGGTCACTGAAATATCGTAGATTTGATTTTCGGTATCAATTCTATCCACAGTTCCTTTCATTGATAATGTACCCGCCAAATTACCCTCGTAGTCAAAATAACGATAATTAATCTGAGCTTGGCCTTCATTGGAGACTAAATCGACTAATAAATAATGACGTTGGTCTTGTGCCGCGCTCTTACGATGAAATAATTCTGAACTGCAACTGAGCATAAAACTTGGCACACGTGTAGTAAGCCTATAAATAATTCCCATACTGGCCAGCAATAACACTAAGATCATAATATTAATAGCCCACAATCTACTTCTAGTCATACTATTATTACTCCAAATGCTGACTTGTTTGGGCTGGCTGTGCGTTAATCGTGTCACAAATATTCACCTGCTTGAGCCAATCACGATTAACAAACTGTTTAGGCTGCCTTAAATCACTGATTTTTAAATTACGAATAAGAGACTGCCCTAAGAGATCTCCCCGCAAGGTAATGTTCAATACTTGCTTGTCGTGAGACAATGATAAATAAACTCTTTCCCAACTGCTCACGTCACAATCGGCAAAGCTTTGCTGTATTTGTTGCCCAAGTTCAATCAACTGCTCATTGTTGGTTCTTGATGGGGCATAGAGCATCACATCAACGGTACTTCCAGATAAGAGTTTAACGGTATTGACACTCAAAGGCGGGGTTGGTGTAACAATAGGCTGCATCAGTTTCACTGCAGCAATGCTACAAACGATTAGTATTGTTGCCGTTACGATTAGTAATCCAGAATGACGGCGAATAATCGACGGTAATACACTTGCGGTTTGCTTACGAGGACGATGATGCCGCAGTAAGTAGCCCTGACCTTTAACCGTTTCAATAAGAGATTCCTGCTGTGGCCCAAAAAAAGACCGCAATGTAAATACGGCTCGCGCCACCGAAGCACTGCTTAAATGCGATTTATCACCATAGCCAGATTCTAATAAGGGTTTAGCAACGACTTTGCCTTGATACTCGACCAATAATGTCAGCACATGTAGCTCTGCTCGGGGAAGATGCCACACCACGCCACTTTCCTGATTGATCAGAGCACCTTTGTCGATATCAAACCTGCAATGGCCCAATTGCATATCAACTGCCTCAATACTGTTAATAATTGATAAAGTGTATGCAGAAAATCTTATGAAATCTGTGATCCCGATATCTTCACACTATTATTCCTTACATTTTGTAAGGTGTAATGACTAACAATGATGTAATTGAGACGTTAATCACATAATTTCATGATGTTAATTTCAATAAATACACAGATAAATATGCATAAATCTTATAAATAATAAGACTACTGTCACAAAAAAAGCGCTTTTGGTATTTATTTTTGACCGTCATAGTCAGTGTTTATTAGCTAAATTTAATGGTTTTTTAAAAACAGTTTTATCGGGCATAAATCACACCATTAATAACCCTATTGATTATTGTTAGGTCATCGCGTTGCTGTCGATATTCAGGCCAGCAACGAATGTCAAAACAAGCCTAAGCCATAACAAATATTAGCGCTTGAATATAACAACAATGATATAGAGGGTAACCACAATGAGCATAAATAGACGCCAAGCATTAACAAAAATTATTGGATTAAGCACCGCAGCTGCTGGGGCAACACTATTAGGTACATCGGCATTTGCCGCCACCGATGAAGCCGGTAACTACCGCTTAGAGTTAGGTGAAAAACTCAAATATGTACCTTTAGATGCAATGGCAACCGCTAAATTAGCCTATGAAACTGGCGGCGGCTGTATGCACCAAGTTTTCCATGCCATTATCACTATGCTTGCAGCATCTAGTAGTGCTGATGCCAGCAAATTTGCCACCATACCAACCGCATTAGCCGGTTATGGTTGGGCAGGGGTTGTGGGTCAAGGAACACTTTGTGGCAACTTGAATGCATCGGGTATGTTAATCAATTTCCTAGATGACATTAATGGCCAAAACAGTGCCATTATTGGTGCTTCATTCCGCTACTATGAAACGACAGATTTACCTTTATCCTCTGCTGAGTTCGTTGCCGGTATTGGTTCTACGGAAGAGAAATCATTAGAAGTCGGTGCAACCTCAATCGCTAATAGCCCACTATGCCATTCATCTATTAGTAATTGGTCTGCAGCATCAGGTAAAGTGTTTGCACTCAAAGGTGAGCGCTGCAAACGCCTTTCTGCCAGCATGGCTTATCATATTGTTGATCTGCTAAACCGCGCTTATGGCGGCGAAGATATTTCAGTATTACCAGAAGCTAAACCGTCTGTAGAAGCGCAAGCGTGTCAGTCTTGTCATGGCGTGACCGAAACCATGGGTTCTGCCGCCAGCGTGAAAAGTGATATGGAATGCACCACTTGTCATACCGGCCATTACAATTAAGGAGCGCATGATGAAAGTTAAATATCTCAGCGCCATATTAGCCAGTTCATTGCTAATGTTTGGCTGTAATAGTGATAACGATGACGACGTGGCTGTTATTGATCCACCAGTAGTTGTTGTACCTCCAGTTGTTGTACCGCCAGTTGTTGTGCCGCCAGTAATTGATGGCGTTAGTATCGATGATGCCAGCAGCGTAGTGGTTAAACTCGACACATTTGATGCCACCACTGGCGCACTATCATTCACCGTTGCCAATAGTGACGGCGAAGCACTCACTAACGTAGCCGATTACGATATTGTGTATTTTGGCTTTCCCGACCCAGCCTCAGCGTCAACCAAACCCAAGGCTTGGAAACGTTGGCATGTCACCCAAAGCTATCAATGCGACAGTTCAACTAGCGATGAGTGCACTGGAACATTGGAAGCCACCGACACAACCGGTACATATACGTTTAATGTCCATGACCTCGACTTACAAAGCAAAGCATCGGATAATGCGACGCTGCTTTACCAGGTCGCCATTAAAATCAATGGCACACTGGCAAGTAATGATATTGAGTTAATTAGCGCCACTAATTAATCGTCATTGAGCCTACCCCCCTAGCTAATGGCGCGAAAAGATCACTCGCGCTCATTTGCTTCAGGCTATTTTGCCGCAGTACTTCACTGCGGCAATTTTTTCATTATTGGGTAGGTTAAACATCGATGCACTAATGTGAACATCACTGTGAGAATTAGCGTAAAAATCAACGTTGAATTCTAAAATATAAAAAAGGGCTTCAGCAGCACTGAAACCCTTTCTTTATTAATCACTAACCAAGTTTTTTAACGCAGCTGCTGCATTAAGTAAGCGTAAACCATTGAGCTTAACTCGGCAGCTTGAGTGTTATCTGCCGCGCCAGCATGGCCGCCTTCGATGTTCTCAAAATACAACACATCAATGCCCATATCTGCCATTTTAGCCACCATTTTACGCGCGTGTGCAGGATGAACCCGATCATCACGTGTTGAGGTAGTAAAAAACACTTTAGGGTATGTAACCCCTGGTGTTAAATTATGATACGGCGAGTAGGTTTTAATATACGCCCACTCTTGTGCAATATCAGGATTACCGTATTCACCCATCCAGCTGGCACCTGCTAATAACTTATTGTAGCGTTTCATATCCAATAACGGCACTTGACACACTACGGCGTTATATAGCTCAGGGCGACGAGTAAATGCAGCGCCCACTAGCAAGCCACCATTACTGCCACCTTGAATGCCAAGATGTTTGCTTGAGGTGATTTTACGGGCAATTAAGTCTTCTGCAATGGCTTCAAAATCTTCATACGCTTTATGACGATGTTGTTTTAACGCCGCTTGATGCCAAGCGGGGCCGTATTCGCCACCACCACGAATATTGGCAAGCACGTATACACCGCCCTGCTCTAACCAGTTTTTGCCAATAGTGGCCGAATAGGCCGGCAAGCGAGACACTTCAAAACCGCCATAACCGTAAAGTAACGTAGGGTTGCTGTTATCGAGTTTGATGTCTTTAGCCATCACCACAAAATAAGGCACTTTAGTGCCGTCTTTTGATTCGACAAAATACTGCTGGGTGACAAACTTATCGGCGCCAAATTGCTGTGGCATCGCTTTAATTTTATCTGTTTTTAAGCTTGCGCCATTTAAGCGATATAAACTGGCAGGCTCTAAAAAACTGGTGTAGTTAACAAAAAAGTCATCACTATCACGTTCAACATCAAACACACTTAAGGTGCCATTGGCTTCAAAGGGTACCGGCTTGCTTTGCCAATCACCTTTATCATTTTGCATGTAGCGTACAAGTTGGCTTTTTACATCATCTAACCAAGTGACAAAAATAGCATTCTGGCTAAATGACACTTGCGAAATAGAGGCGTGCTTCGTTGGCGATACCAATTCACTAAACGCTGGTTTTTGCGCAATCAGCTTATCGACTGGGGTGTAGACGATGGCACCTTGTTTAAAAGTACCTTTTTTAGTGACTAAATCACTTTTTAACTCAATATACAGCTGCCCCTTAAAGTAGCCTTTTAAATCTGCATCCTCAGGAATAGGCAGCGAGACCAGCTTTTTATTTTGATAAACATAATGTTTCGCAGTGTAAAAAGTTAAGCTTTCGGTGACAATATTCAGTGGTGTTTTATCATCAAACATCACATAACCCGACACCGCAACGGATGTTTTATCGCCTCTAAACACTAATTTAGCGGCAGACAATGGCGTACCGCGTTGCCACAATTTAACCACACTTGGGTAGCCTGAATCGGTCATGCTTTGCCCATCACCAAAATCAGTACCAACAAACACGCTATCTTTATCAATCCAGCTTAGCATTGACTTCGCCTCAGCCAACACAAACGGCTGCTGAGTACTGTCGACAAAAGATTTAGTGGTTAAATTAAATTCGCGTACTTCAGCAGCATCTGCACCCCCGCGAGACAAGGACACCAAGCAGCGCTCGTTTTGTGGATATTGGCATTCAATGCCCTTAAATACCCAATTAACCCCCTCGGCTTTACCGAGGGCATCAATATCAAGCACTGTTTCCCAGTTAGGTTGCGCTTTGGCGAATTCAGCTAACGTGGTACGGCGATAAATGCCACGCTGGTGGGTTTCATCTTTCCAAAAATTATACAAATAATCGCCAATGCGGCTGGCATAAGGGATACGCGCTTTATCGTTTAAGATCTCTAGGCTGTTTGCCACCAGATTATCAAAACCTGGGTACGCCTTAATGTGGGCCGCAGACAGGGCATTTTGCTGCTTAACCCATTCCATTGGCTTTGCGCCTTCAACATCTTCTAGCCAAATATATTTGTCTTCTTCTGCATGAACAGGTGTTGCCATAGTCATCGCACTCGCTATACATAATGGTATGATTCGCTTAAGCATTAAAATTTCCTTTTCATTATCTGCTCGCGGTATTTTATAAACTTGCCAATACTGTAATCCATTTAAACAGTGTTTAATCACTAAACTTGCGCAAACGATAGCAAGTTATGCCTAGCGGATTGACTGGTTAGCGTAATGAATATCACTGACAACGGCACGAAAATGGCCAGTCCCAATGAGATAATATGCCATAGCTAACTGAGCTTGTAAGCGTATTCAGCCTAAGAAAAGCATGAACGATGCAAATCTCAACACGGTTGTCTTACGCTAAAGTGCGCCATAGTAAGCGCGTCATTGGACTGCCTAAATACCCATGTCAAACACACTCTTGAATGCGTTTTTTGTGAGCAAAGCTAAGCGGCAACGCTGGACTAAACCTCAATATGGTTTTTACCTGCCAGTGATCATTATTGCAACACTATTATTGATGTTTACCTATGAGACTTTGGCAGTTTTCAGTCAATTTACGCAATTCTGTTTAGCGCATTTTGATTCACCGTGTATTCAGTTTTCAAGCTTATTATTCGTGCTGGCAATCGTTATTGTTGGCGTAATCCTCTTTACTCTCGTGCTGTGTTTACAATTGATTTTTTTGGCGAGAGATTGACTTGGTCACCCGGCAACATAATGGTGTAAACATCACTCAATGCTCACCATCTTTGACCTTATGGGATTGAATATATTATTCGGGTAAGGATCTACTGCCAATTTAGCTGACAAAGCAGGTATAATAATGCGCTAACTACAGCGACACTAAGACCGACATCATGGCCAAAACCGCAGCAGCATTACATATATTAGTTAAACACCAAACTCAAGCTGAAGACATCATCAAGCAGCTTAATAATGGCGCCAAGTTTGACGTGTTAGCCAAAAAGCATTCTAGCTGCCCTTCAGCTAAAAGTGGTGGTAACTTAGGTGAGTTCAAAAAAGGTCAGATGGTGCCACCATTTGACAAAGTGTGTTTCAACGGTGAATTAATTACCCCACACTTAGTCAAAACCAAATTTGGTTGGCATGTGGTGAAGGTACTTTATCGCACCTAGAAATACTCGTACCTAGAAATGGTCGATCTTAGAATGAGTCGCACCTAGAATAGTCGTTCTTAGCATGAGTCGCTCTTAGAATAAATCAGTCCAGAACAATCTTGTGATAAGTAAATGGTAAATAGTGGGCTTGATATCAATGCCCACTTTTCAAAACACCCTCGGTTTACAAAATTTACTCTCGCAGTTTGATCGACAGCTCACCGTCACGAATTTGAATATCATCCACACCATCGGCAAACGCATTCCAAAAGCCGCGATCGCCAAACTCACCCACCAAATTGACGTTTTTCATATTCCCAAGCCAGGCATTCGGGATAGGTACGCCCATTAAGCTCACGCCAACCAGAGCGACCACCGGGCGACGATTAGCGTCTAAATGAATATCTAGCCCTGTATTCACTCGTAAAATCTCCCCTGCCATAATCGGGAAATCTTCTGGGATGGGGATCAGCATTTTGGCGCTGGCTAAATTATTGGAAAAATCAATCGCGACACGCTGCGCAAAATCAGGATTGCGGCCAATCATTGAATTAACTTCTTTTTCACTAAAGGTCACCTGACGGTCGGCGTCAAATTCTCGATAGGCCTGTGGGGTTAACTCTGCGCTGTTATTATTGCCACGATTGCTTCGCTTGTTGGGATCTGACGATTGACTCACTTGAGTGCTAGGCTCAGCTTGCCAGCCCAATTGTGCCAGTTTATGGTCTAGCTGTTGAGTTTCTTTGGCCGTTAAGGTGACGGGGGTTAACGGCGACGGGAAGATATAAGTGCGGATAATAAAAAATGTTAATCCCACAGTCACCAACATGGTCGCTAAAATAATCAGCAGTAGTTTAACCCCAGACGCGCCACCTTGCCGACGGCATAGCGCCGAGATATTGATTAATGAAGCTCGCATTGACTCGCCTTTTTTTATTCTATGTTGGCCTATCATGGTAATGCTCTCTTTAGTTAAACAGCAACTATAAACTGAACATTGCAACGGATGCCCTCGTATAAAAGTATCATTACACCGCAGATAGCATGGTTGTTAAATCTTATCTTTGTTCAATAAACCGAGTTACAAATCAAGTCAATTGTAATAAAGTTGTAAATAATAAAAGACTCAAATTAACCATGACATCTGAGTATATTAAAGGATTATGATGAAGTTACTCCCTAGACACATATTAGCCCCATTGATTATCAGCGCCAGCTTGCTGCTATTAACCGCTTGTGGCGGTTCATCTGGCGGCGATGACAGCACCAATACAGGGTCTACCTCACCTCAGTGGGTTGCAGGCCAATTTGCTGACGATTCGACCTTAGCAAATCAGTGCAGCGCGCCATTAACCCAAAAGCTGTGGCTCCGCTCATGGAGTAATGACACCTACCTGTGGTACAACGAAATTATTGATCGCGATCCGGCGCCCTATAACGTAGCAGAATATTTTGAACTGCTTAAAACAGAAGAATTGTCTGACACTGGTAACCTCAAAGATAACTTTCACTTTTCCATGTCGACAGCAGAATGGGAATTACTCAATGGATCCGGCGCCTCGGTTGGTTATGGCATGACGCTAAATTTGCGTAACGCTTCAGCAGGTATTTCACGACAAGTCACTGTGGCTTACAACGAACCCAACTCGCCAGCGAGTGATGCAGACATTAGCCGTGGCGCTATTATTGTCACTGTTGACGGCGTAAGCGTCGCAGATGCCAATGACAGCGGCAGTATCGACACCATAAATGCAGGTTTATTCCCCAGCACCAGTGGCAAGCAAACCGTGTTTACGCTTCGTGATTTAGATGCACAAACAGACCGCACCGTGACACTCTCTGCTAGCACTGTGGTATCAACACCAGTACAAAACACCAAAATCATTCAAACGGCTAGTGGCAAAGTGGGTTATTTACAATTTAACGCCCACATCGCAACCGCTGAAAAAGGTTTATACGATGCCATGACTTTGCTCAGCAACGCGCAAGTTGACGATTTAGTCGTGGATATTCGCTATAACGGCGGCGGATTGTTAGCCCTCGCCAGCCAAATGGGCTACATGATTGCCGGCGATAATGCTACAGCCAACCGAGTATTTGAACGCACCAGCTTTAATGACAAATACCCTACCGTTAATCCCGTTACCCGCGAAGCCTTAACGCCGATGCCGTTTATTCCTGAATCAATTGGATTTAATACTTCATTGCTTAGCAGCGGAGTCCCACTGCCTTCGTTAAATCTTAAGCGGGTATTTGTACTAACAACGCCAGGTACCTGTTCTGCCAGTGAAGCCTTAATGAATGCCCTTCGCGGTATTGATGTTGAGGTAATTCAACTCGGCGAGACCACCTGTGGAAAACCATACGGCTTTTACCCCACCAATAACTGCGACACAACATATTTTACCATCCAGTTTAAAGGGGTAAATGATAAAGGCTTTGGCGAGTATTCTGACGGTTTTATGCCATCAACCAATCCAACCGTAGACAGCGAAGTACCAGGTTGCGAGCTAGCCGACGACCTTGGGCACGCATTAGGTGATACCAACGAAAGATTATTGAGTGCAGCCTTATTTTATCGCGACAACAACCGCTGCCCATCGACAGCAACTGCAGTCGCACGCGCACCAGCACAAGATCCCTTTGTCGACCCAGGCTTTATGCTGCAAGACACACGTAATCAAAATGTGCTTAAAAATAACCGTATTCTCACGCCATTGGCTTTGGAGCAATAATGCTAAAGCAATTAATTGGCATACTGGCGATATTGGCGGTGGGCGGCTGTGGTGCAACGGCAAACGAGTCGCCAGCCCAAATGCAACGTGCAACACTGACCAACCCAAGCAGCCAAATCCATGCTGAGTTACAACAAGCATTGGCAACTTTGTTAGGGGCAAGTAATGTATTAATCGCAGACGATGCCTTCACACAGTTGAGCCAAGAAGTGATTGAACGTGCGCAGCACAAGGATGCTAATGGTTTGCTCATAATGGGGCGCAGTACTGAGATGCCAGTCACTGTGCAACTGCTTAAACAAGGCGATAATTGCCTATTGCGTCATGTGCAAAGCGGCAATACCACCTCGTTGTCGCAAGCACGTTGCGCCGCTGAAAAATAACGGATAAATGGCCCGAGCGCATATCACTTGCGGTCGGGCCATTTATACAGATCAAGCTTAACGGCTTGGTATCCAGCGCCATGAAAACTTACTACCGCAGTTATGTGGTAGAATTAGCCTATGTTTAACATCAACGATCACACAAGGTATCGTAATGAACCCTATTCTTGCCATCTTCAAAGAACACAATATCAGTGACGCGCAAATTAATGAGCTGTTCCAGACGTTGACTGAAAACCCATTTGCCGCAATGGCGACTATTGGCCAGTTAGGGATCCCTGCGGATAAGCTACAACAATTGATGGGCATGGTTATGCAAAACCCAACCTTAATCAAAGAAGCAGTCGATGAACTGGGTTTAGACTTTTCAAAAGTTGAAGCAGCAAAAGCGCAGCTACAGCCATAAGCGCAAAGCCTTTTCAACCTGCAATAACAAAAACGGCTAGGGTCTTAAAGACACTGGCCGTTTTTTATAGCATATCTTAACTCGGGATAATAAACGTTTATTAAACAGCACTTTGACCTGATAACTGCGTGTTATTGACTTACAATAGACCCACTATTGGCGTCCCTCAAAAGCAGTTAACCAATTTTTGAGTAGTTGGTTCAATTCGGGCACTTCAGCATCAGACAGGCTTTGGACCAGTTTGTGCTGAATTTTCACGTGCTGTTCAATCACTTCATCTATGGTGACAAGACCTTTTTCAGTCAAGCCAACCGAGACACTGCGCCTGTCTTCAGTGCTGTGTACACGTGCAATTAAGTCTTTATATTCAAGCTTATCTAAACGATTTGTCATCGCGCCAGAGGTTAACATCATTGACGATAATAACCCTGAAGGGGTTAAGATATAAGGCTTACCTGCACGTCTTAATGTCGCCAGCACATCAAACTCACCCATGGTCAAGCCAAACTGTTTATGGCAAGCGGATATTTCGGCTTCAATGTGTTTTTGCAAACGCAAAAAGCGCCCAAGTAACGCCATTGGTAGCGTATCTAAATGCGGCTTTTGTTCGCCCCATTGTGCTACCACTCTATCAATATCCTCCATACCTCACCCTTATCATTTGCCACTCAAAACACAAGTTAAAAACTTAATGTAAAGATACTTCATAAAAAGGTACTTTACAAAAATAACTTAACGGTTCAGAATTGATACTTATCTTTACGTGAAGATATTTAATACAAAGGTAGTTAATGAATATTTTACTGGCCATGATCCCAGCATTTTTTTGGGGTACCACTTATGCGATGACCCAGTTCACCTTGCCCGACTGGCCACCATTATTACTCGGTGCCCTACGTGCGTTGCCTGCTGGACTGATATTATTGGCAATAAAACCTAGCCGACCTCTAAAGGCAGACTGGCCCATTTTGATTAAACTCGGCGCAATCAATATTGCGGTATTTTTCAGTTTGATTTTTATTATGGCACTCACACTTCCGTCGGCCATTTCTGGTATTGGTATGATTTCAGTGCCGGTTTTCGCGATGTTATTTCATTGGGTTAGCAGTAAAAAGCGCCCGAATCTGCAGCAAGCCTTTTCTGGCGCTATCTTAATGGCCTTAGCTTGGATGCTGTTTGATCCAAATTCGATCAGCTTAAATCCGATCGGATTAGTGGCGATGCTGGCGGCTATCAGCTGTATTATTATCGGCAGCACGGTAACTAAATCGTTAGGTTCGCGGATTCATTGGTGGACAATATTAACCTGGCAACTCGTTATCGGCGGTGCATTCTTATTGGTTGCAGCAGGTATTCAGGCACTGTTTTCACCTGAGCAATACCTCAATGTGGTAAACCAATTTAGTCTAACTAATGGTTTAGGCATCAGCTGGATAATCTTACTCAACACCGTACTCGGTTACAGTATGTATGTGTGGTTATTACAACGCATGTCAGTGGTCGACTTCACTTTTGGCGGCATTGCCAACCCAGTAGCAGGTATCGTCTGCGGCCTGGTATTAATGGGTGAGTCATACACACCACAGCAATATCTGTTGATGAGCGGGATGATTTTAGCCTCTATCGCGCCAACATTAATTCAGTTGTTACGCCAAAGAATACCCAGCACTTAGGCTAGCGATTAAAATTAGTCGCTTAGCGAGTAACTAGATTTGTAACTAAGCTAGTCGCTCTAGCCTTTAAGCGAGTAACTTAGTGACTAATAGACTAAAAATTAAGCGAGTGACTAGACTAGTTACTTAGCTGGCAATTACAGCATTGCTCTTAACTGATTGAGTGCATCAACTGAAAAGCCTTGGTCATAAAAGTAAATCACTTTACCTTGTGCATTTAATAGCACCACTCGAGTATTGTTTGGTTTTTCATTACCGGTAAAGGCTTGTACTTTTTCACCATCTTTATAGACAGTAACTACGCCTTTCCAAAGCGGTTTAGGTATTCCTGAACGCATGCCATTATCAATAAATGTACTGAACATTCTAGGAAACAGTCCCTGTATTGTCGGAACCTCAAATACCGAAACTTGAGTTTGGGTCATATCTAAACCAATCAACCAGCGATCAATGTCAAACTGAGAGTCTTGCTTGTAACCGATCAATAATAACGCCACTTCACCTTTTAAATCGTCAGGCAAGGTCATAGACTTTTCTTCAAGGTTTTGCCCTGATACAGACGGGAAAGCTTGCCCTGTAATAGCCTGATTTGGATAACTAGTGCTACAAGCACTAAGTAGCAATAAACTTGCAATAATCATTAAATAACGCATCTGTAGTCCTTTTTGATAAATTCCTTATCCCTTTGTACGCTGCTAAACGGCAAAAGGATTTTATTAAGCTAATTGAGATCTTTATTTTTCGGGCTCAAATAACGTTACCCTAAAGACATCTTCAAAGCTGCCATCTTGGTTACGCCGATATACACTCACTCTTTTTACTAAGTCGATTAACAGTTTAGCCAAGTTTTTATAAGCTCGCACCCACTTATTTTGGCTCTAAGCTCTATATTTTAAGCTCTATGTTTTAAATTTTAGCGGCTCTTTGCTTATGTCGCACAGGTGGCTATCGCTGTTTTTTTACCTGCTTTCGATACTGGCTTGGGGTCATGTTTTTGCAGCGCTTAAAGCTGTGGCTAAAATTAGCCCCATCACTAAAACCAAGGCGTTCAGCAATTTCATCAAGTTGTATCGGCGTTAATAATAACGCTTCGGCGATGCCAAAACGAACATCATCACGCACTTGGCGCCAACTGGTTTGTTCTAGTGTTAGTTGACGATGTAAAGTGCGAGTGGTTCGCGCTAAATGCTGGGCGATGTCTTGCATTGATGCTGTTAAGCCTAAGTGTACTAAGGTGTCTTTTACCAACTTAGCGACAGGCTGCCAGTTTTGCTTTTGTTGCAGTAGTTGGCTGCATTGCGCTTCACATAGTCTGGCGGTGGCTTCATTGGCTTTTATCAATGGCAAATCTAATAGCGGTGCCAATCCAGCAAAACCGTTATAGCTGGCATTAAACTCAATCTCAGCGCCCAGTCTTTGCTTTATATCCTCGAGTGACAAGCCTGGGGGCTGGGGCGACGTAAACTGCAATTGTATCGGCCAGTCGTTACTTTCAAATACTTCTCGTTGGAGCATAGCGGCGCCCAACATGTCTCTGACTAACACCAGTTCGCCTAACTCGCCAGGAATGTCGCATGAGAACCTTAGGGATAAATCGTCTTTAAGCTCAGTTAATGTTATCTGTGAAAAAACATAGGTTAAATCTAGATAACGTAAGCCTAATTCAATCGCCTTTCTCGCAGTACTGCTAGCCAATAGGGCATAGCCCATGATGCCATAACTGGTCAGGTGATAACGGCAACCTAACGCCATTCCTACCTTGAATGGGCATGGGGTATTGAGCATGAGGTTATTTAACACCTGTAATTCTTGTTTGTCTTCAACTAGTTGGTCGTGATCTGCTAATTGGGCGCTTACCAGCCCAGACCCTTGCAGCAACCGATCTTGATCAATACCCAGCTCGATGCCATAAGAAACAATAATTTGCACACTGGTAATGCTGCGAAATGTCATAACTGATGGCCGCCATGTCTTAAAATCACAAATATACGTCCCTTTAGCGTGTAGATCAATTAACAATAGTTTCCTATGCTGGAAAGATAATACAAATCGTTAACACTCTTTGAATGCTTAGAGGCATTATTACTCAAATCAGCAATAACAACAGCGATAGCGAATAACGAATAACGATAGTTATCATTGAGGGTCCCGATGAACCAAGTAAAGCGAAACCCTTCGGTTGTCATCATTGGCGCAGGCATGACGGGCATCTTAATGACCATTAAACTGCGCCAAGCTGGTATCACTGACATTGTAGTTCTAGAGAAAAAAGACTGCGTGGGCGGAACGTGGCGAGAAAACACCTATCCAGGGGCTGCCTGCGATGTACCCGCTCACATGTATACCTATTCATTTGAACCCAATCCCAACTGGAGTCGCTTTTTTGCCCATGGACCAGAGATTAAACAATACTTCGAGAACGTGGCAGATAAGTATAAGGTTAAACGAGACATACGCTTTAACGAAGCGGTTACTGACGCACAATATGCCAATGGCAAATGGACCGTAAAAACCAGCCAACAGCAAACCTATATTGCCGATTTTATAGTGTGCGCCACGGGCATTTTGCATCATCCGCAATTTCCAGACATTCCCGGATTAGCAGATTTTAAAGGTACGACATTTCATACCGCCCAATGGAACCACGACGTCAACATATCCGCTGCAACCCGGGTTGGGGTGATAGGTACAGGGTCAACCGCCGCACAAGCCATACCCGAATTGATTAACACGGGTGCTAAGGTCTCGGTTTTTCAGCGCACACCACAATGGCTAATGCACCTGCCCGATTTTACCTTTTCAAAAACCAGCAGAAAGTTAATGGCTCGCTTTCCCATCATCACCAAAATTCATCGCAATATGGGCAAGTTTTTTCTAGAACATTTTTTTACCAAAGCAGTCACGGGACACTTTATCCAAAAGTATGCGTTAAATTTTTTGTGTAAAGCCAATTTACGATTAAGCATCAAAGACAAAGCCTTACGGGAAAAGCTGCGACCTGAATATCAAGTAGGCTGCAAACGGGTCATTATCAACACCACCTTTTATAAAGCCATTCAAAAAACCAATGCTGAGTTAATAACAGCGGCCATTGAGTGCATTACTGCAACGGGCATTATCACTAAAGACGGTAAACACCATGATCTAGACGTGTTGGTGTTATCCACTGGGTTTAATGCATTTAATTTTATGCGCCCCATGAATCTTATTGGTCGTAACAATTTGCACATTGATAAAGCCTGGCAACATAAAATTAAAGCCTATCGATCAATGTTACTCAGCGACTACCCTAACTTCTTTTTAATGCTCGGCCCCAACACCCCCATTGGTAACTTTTCAGTTATCGCCATGAGTGAAGTTCAAACAGATTATGTGATCAAATTGATCGATAAATGGCGTGACCATGAATTTGATGAATTTGAAGCCAAGCAACAAGCCATTGACGATTTTAATGCCTACGTAAAGGAAGGGTTAAAGGGCACGAGCTGGGTCGGTGGATGCCAAAGTTGGTATTTAGATGTCGATGGCGACCCAATTTTATGGCCCTATACCTGGCAGCGATGGGTGGATGAAATGAAACAGCCGCAGATGGAACACCTTAATACCCGATCATTTTAGTTGGCGACTAATAGTAACGATTAACTGGATTTTATGATGAACAAAAACACCATCTTGATTACCGGAGCGGCTTCCGGCATTGGCTTAGCGGCAGCACGGCACTTTCATAAAATGGGCTACTGGGTCGGTATGGCCGACCTAAATTTAGCGCTATTAAAAGACGTCACCAAACCATGGGATCACGCTCGGGTGCGGCTATTTCAACTTGATGTCAGTGATTTTACCCAAGCACAAAATGTTGTGGCCGAATTTTGTGCTGAACATAATAATAGCTTAGCGGTATTACTCAATAACGCCGGCATATTGGAGATAGGTCCTTTTGAAGACATACCTATCGAACAGCATCAGCGCACGCTAAGTGTCAATGTCATCGGTGTAATGAACCTATGTCATGCTGCATGGCCATATTTAAACAACAATGGCACAAGTACCATTATCAATATGTCGTCAGCCAGCAGCGATTACGGAGTGCCAGAATTGGCCAGCTATTCGGCCAGTAAATTTGCCGTAAAAGCGCTTACCGAGGCGTTAGAACTAGAATGGCAAAAATATGGCATCAGTGTATGCGATGTTATGCCACCCTTTGTGGCCACCAATATGCTTAAGTCACAGAAAAACACTGCAAAAGTCATGCAACGATTAGGCGTTAATATCACCGCAGAAGATGTGGTAGCAGTGATAGATAAGCAAGTAAGGCAGCCTAAAACCCACAGAACGGTGAGTGTTTTTTATGGCCTATTACATAGATTAAGTAACGTATCACCAGCGCTTATCAATCGCCTAGCAATGAAGTGGTTAAGTCGATAAAGCTTTTTTAAATGCGTAACAATAACAACAAGGCCTATTAAAATGGACAGTTTCAACAAGCCACCGGCACAAGGCATTCAATCACACAAAAAACGGCTACCCATCGAGCAATTACAAGGCAAACCACTACAAGCCCGCCAACTTGAAGCTAAACAATTAATGGCCGCAAAGATGTTGTCATTAGCACCGTTATACAAGTTGCCAGTAACATTATTCAGATATGTATTTCTCGCGATGGACCGAGTACTTGGGCTGACTAAAATTGAAATGGATAAGGTGGTTAATTTAACTGTCCCAGTGAGCGCTGGCACTCCTCTTATGGGCACTATTCCTTTGAACGAACATAGCGCCAGCGGTACTAGCAATAGCAGTGATAGCACAATAAAGCTTCGCATCTACCATCCCAGCGCCAAAACACCCCAAAAAACACTGGTGTACTTTCATGGTGGCGGCTGCGTCATTGGCAGTATAAACACTCATGATCGCTTTTGCCGCTACCTGGCTAAACATGGCAAGATGAACATTATCTCAGTCGGTTATCGACTGGCCCCAGAACATAAATTTCCAATCCCGATTTGTGATGCCATTGAAGCGTGGAACTATATCAATGGCAATCATCAACAATTTAACATTAACCCAGAACACATAGGCGTGGGTGGTGACAGCGCAGGCGGATATCTAGCGTGTATCATCGGTTTACATTCACTGCAAACATCGCTGCCAGTAAAGACAAAAGTAAAACCCGCATTTCAGTTTTTAATCTATCCAATGGCAGATCTGCAAGGCTTAACTGAGTCTTATCAAGGTTTCAATAAGCAGTTAATACTCACCCGCGATTTAATGGATTATTTCAGGTTGCATTATTTAAATTCTCTCGACGAAGTCACCCTGCCCTTAGTGAGTCCACTGCAAGCAAAAGACATCAGCGAATCGCCCAAAAGCTACATATTAACCCTTGGTTTTGATCCATTAAGGGACGATGGCATTGCGTATGTGCAACGCCTAAAAGCGGCAGGCATCAATACACAACACCAGCATTATGACGATTGCATGCATGGCTTTATTTCAATAACAAAGCTCAGCGCGCGTGCCAAACAAGCCACTCATAACATAGCAATGGCATTAAACCGCTTTAATGATTAATGATTGATTGATAATTGATTGATGGATTGATGGATTGATGGAAAGTTTACTCAAACATCACGTATTTCCAGCTAGCGAGACAACTTATGCTAAAATGCACCAATCAGCTTTATGAATGTGCAACTCTCATTTGTTTGACTGAGCGTAGTGAAACGCTACCGTGATTAACTAATGAGGATACAACAATGAGTAAGTTAAATGCCGAAGAACGTAAAGCCCGTGATAACGAACGTTTTTCACAACGAGTGGATGAACGCAGGGTAAAGGGCGAAGATGTTGTTGCGTATGCACTTGCCAATGATAAAGCGTTTAAGTTTCTGACCAAAGACGAGAAACATAGCCTTAAGGAAAGACAAGCAGCGCTTGCAGAAGACGTCAGTATTAAAAGACAGCAACAAATCGAGCTTAAAAACCAGCAAGAATTAGACAAGGTTCAAGCAGAATTTACTGATACCGCACAGTAAGCCCCTTTCAACAGCCATTGTTAATGATGATGGCTCGCCCACACTCAAATGCTTATTTTTATAAACTAAAATCGATAAAGATAGGCATTTGAAGCGGCAAAAAAGCTTACTGACTTACAGCAATGAAAACACTGCAATTCTTAGTCAGCGACTAGCAAGCATGCGATTAAATTTATGGGGGAGCTCCTAGACTCTTAGCCCATTTATTCAAAAGAGATAAAGTTTACTTCGCCCCTGACGACCCCTGATAACGATCACTCCAAAATGACTAACGTACCCACCGCATGAGCTCGTTAGCATCTATCACCGCGAGCTGCCTTTTAGTTAGGATCCCTGCTGAGTCAAAGAGTAATAACTCTGAAGCGCTGGCACGATGTTTAGTGATGAACGTCTTTCCCTCAGGAGTACCCACTCTGGCAAGAAGAAAGAACACATTATCACCAAGATGAGCACGAGCTTCATTCATCTGCTCAGTCTGGCTGATACTCGCAACAAGGTTAGGATCATAAACAAATACTACCGAAGGCTTACCCGTTCCGATTTGTTCGTGGGTCGCCTTAAACCCCTTGGGCATCACCATTAGCAACAGTCCAAACAGCAAGACGATGGATGCAATAACACTTATCGTAATCCAAGGCATTTTACGCGTCGCGTTTGAATTATGTTTATCCATAATAATAGGTCCCTCTTTTAACGGTTGAAGTACATAGCCAAGCAACTCAGTATAATTAATAAAGCTGAGGCCTAGATTAAAAATTGTTGCGATAAATAAACAGTAGATGATTTAGACGGCAATAATGCATACTCTGACTTAACCAAATTCTGACCCAACTAAATTCCAACGTCTAAAGACATAATGCAATACACTATGCATCATGCAAAGTGCACAGATGATACATCATCAAGCTCACCACTGTATGCAAGCGCAGATAAAGTTGATTATGTTAATATTTTAAAATAAGTGGTTCAGTTGATTTATAGCGTTTTTTATTTTAAGGATTAAATTTTTTATGGAAAAAGTGTTTGAAAGATTGATGTATGCATCACGCTGGATCATGGCGCCTATTTATCTGGGATTAAGCCTAATCTTATTAGCCTTAGGCATAAAGTTCTTTCAGGAGATCTTTCATCTCCTACCCAATATCTTCTCGATAGCAGAAGTTGATTTGGTGCTAATCACACTATCACTTATCGATATCACCTTAGTCGGTGGTCTGCTCATCATGGTGATGTTTTCAGGCTACGAAAACTTCGTATCACAGCTTGATGTGGGTGAAAACAGTGAGAAACTAAACTGGCTTGGCAAGATGGACGCCGGTTCGCTTAAAAACAAGGTGGCCGCATCTATTGTAGCGATTTCATCCATTCACCTACTTAAAGTATTTATGAATGCCGAAAATATCGCGAACGACAAGATCATGTGGTATCTACTCATCCACATCACGTTTGTGTTATCGGCCTTTGCCATGGGATATCTGGATAAAATTACCCGCAAGTAATTACCCGCAAGTAAGCATCCATATCCAAATAAAAAGCCCTGATACATAACAGTATCAGGGCTTTTTGTTTACCATTGATTAGTACCACACTTTAGGATCAGCGTTATTATTCTGTGCTGCATCAATACTAATCCCCAGACCATTAAGAATTTTGAACACTGTCGAGATATAAACATCATTACCTTTCTCGACACGGATTAACGTCTTTTTGGTCACGCCACACAACATCGCCGCCACGTCTTGAGTCAATGCCGCGTTGTTTCTGGTTTCTTTAATGAGTAAACCCAAGGATTGTTGATTGAGTGCTGATGTCATCACGTTAGTCCAAAGTGTACATTGCTACACTTTACTGTAATTTCCCCTGTCAAGATCAACAAAAGTGTAGGTTGTTACACTATCGAATTGATTACTCCCTGCTTTTAAATTTAACACTGGCTTTTTTATCCATATCATAGTTATTATGAGATTGATTATTATCAAGTTATGAATGGATGCTGTTGATAAATGATTCTTAAAACTAAAACACTGCAAATGACCAAAACACCGCAAACGATAGCGGGTCAAAAACAAGAACAGGATGTGGCCTTCTTCTTACGCCGTGCGTTTAAAGACAACCCCGAAGTACTGGTTATCAACGACTTCAAATTCAGCTTTAATGATGAAACGGCTCAAATCGATCACTTGATCGTGTATACCTATGGCTTCGTGCTAATTGAATCAAAAAGCATAAAAGGTCACGTTAAAGTTAACAACCAGGGTGAATGGACACGTAGCTATAACAGCCAATGGGCTGGGATGCCCTCACCCATTAAGCAAGTCGAGCTGCAACAAGATTTATTAAAAGAAATGTTCATGCATCATAGAAATAACATATTAAGTAAGTTACTGGGTATAAAGCAGCAAGGCTTCAATGGACGCTGTTGGCACTATTTATGTGCGGTATCCAGTAATGCTGTGATCGACAGAAAAACCATGCCCAAAGTGATTTCGGACAAACTTTATAAAACTGAGTTTTTGGTCGATGAACTCAAAAATATCATGAACCTTAAACACAAACTGCTCCGCTTGGTCAGCGTCACCGACACCCGTCCAGACTTTAGCCAACGAGAACTCAATTCAATCGGCCAATTTCTTATTAGCCAACATATCGACTCAAATACTCAGCAAGTTGACACTGCTCCGGCACAACTAAAGCAAACCCAAGCGATAGCAAACACACTAGAGCTTGAGCCAGAGCTTAAACCAGAACTTCAACCAGTGTTAGCGCCCACTAATCATCTAGTTCAATCTAATGGTGCAAGTGTGGCAACACTTGCACCGCTTTTACCAGTAAACACATTAGCGCCAGACCAACTACCAATACTAAACTGTAAATATTGCGGTGAATCAACACAATATACACCGATGTATGGCAAGTTCGGTTACTACATCAACTGCAATCAATGCAGCAAAAATACATCAATGAAATTACCCTGCCCACAATGCCAGAGTAAAAATACCAAAGTCACCAAGCGCAAAGAAACCTACACATTGAATTGTGTGGATTGTGGGTTTGAAAAGCAGATAATTTAGATGGTAGAATTTTACTCTGTGCCCGACTTAAAAGTTTTTAGGAGTTATTAAGATGTTTTTTTGGATAATATGATTTGCTGTTATTTATTTCGCTATGAGAGCTGTTTTTAGCAATAAAAAGAAGAGTGACCTACATTTAGCAAAATCTACAGTACAACGATGCCGCATTTGTCCTGAATGTGCTGAGGGTATAAAAATCGAGGCTAAAAAGTGTCGCTATTGTGGTTGCTCGCTAATGCCATGTTCAGAAGAAGAATTGACTCAAATTGAGGAAGCCTATTCTAATGAATTACACAAACTAGAACATGGCGATATAGAACAACCCGTTAATAAAAAATATCAAAATCCTGATGTTTGGAAGTAGAGAAAAATAGTAGCATTATAAACTATTTGTAAAATCGCTTAATTCCCAGACAGAAAGTTTACACTGACCTCACTAAATTCACAGATACTATAAATAGTGAGGTAAAAGTTTGATCTGACCCCACTTACTTACAGATAGAAGAGAGTTTTAGAGATGTTAAAACAGGGTTGAAAATGAATGATAGCGGAACAAGGATTCACCGTAAATTAGGCGTACTCCTGCTGATAGCTTGCTTATCACAATTTATACTTTACCTGCTTGGTTTGGCAGTAAAATCAGCTGATAAGCACAGGCAATATCAAGCTAACTCAATAAAGCATCGCAACGTGCTCTCAAACCAATTTATAGGATTAAGGGCCTACAAAGATAAGTCTTTGAGGCTACTGAAGTCTCACTGGCTAGCAGGAATTAAGATGCTACAATCGTTAATCAAGGATCCACAAGCATGCTATTAAATTCGTGGGGATCCCTCAGACACTGACCCCACTAAATTCTATAGATGGTAAAAGTTTTACTCTGAGCTCACTTATATGTTGAGTTACTTGGTGTGAATAGCAAAGGTAAATAAGTGGGGCTGAAAGTATACTTTGGCCCTGGGGATCCCTATATTACCTCACTAAATTCAAGATTTAATAATGGCGGGCAAAGTTAATTCAATTCAATTTTAAATCATACTCTAAGCAGTAGATATAGTGTTAGAATCTAAAAATAACGTGATTTAGGAGCATATGGTGATTAAAAAATTTTCAGTATCACAACTCGCTGACATTGCGAGCGTCATCAAAGAAAGAATCTATGTTCCTGTATATCAAAGAAAGAGAACAATTTTTCTATGTGGTGCTGATATCAAAGACAAAACAAAAGGTCGCTCAAAGGTAGCAAAACTTCTCACACAGCAACAAAGCCGCATCCAATATGAAATACTCTATCCGGAGAGTCTTTTTGATGATCTACTAGCTGGCCAAGGCCAGCATAGTTTACTTGCACTAGAGAATATTTTAGCAAACTCAGTAGACGCGATTATTCTGCTACCTGAAAGTCCTGGGTCATTTGCTGAATTGGGAGCATTTTCTAGTAATCCTAATTTAGTAGATAAAATAATATGTATTTCAAACCAAAAATTTAAAAATAAAAGAAGCTTCCTGAATTATGGTCCAAATAGACTGATAAAAGCCTCATCAACCGGAAAAGTATTTCATCTCGACTATGATCGCTTAGATTGCCCAAAACAGAGCACTAAAACTTTTAGGCTGATATCAGATTCAATAACAAAGATTCAAAATAAAAATCCTGTCAAAAAGAATGTTACAAATATTTTAGAAGCACAGAACTTCATCCTACCATGTATATATCTAGTTGAAAAAATTGATTTTTTAAGTCTAAAAAAACTACTTAAAATTGCTACAGAACAAGATGAGGTAATGTCAGATATAGCAACCCGCTCTGCATTAACTAAGTTACAATCAGAGCGAATGATAATGAAAACTACTAATGGTTACGATATTACTAGTAGTGGTGAAAAGCATATTATGTCTATTTTTACCGATCACAGACTAGATTTAGTACGTGTTGAGCTCATGAACTTCCAAAACCGTGGAAAATCAGGAATTAACTATGATAGGATGAGCCAACGCACCTTTAGCGAGTTGTTTTTTGAAACTATCAATAAAGCAACTGGGTAGTGATTCGCTATCCTTCAACAAAACCAGATGAATAGCTCATTTAGTTCTTGCTCGCAAAAACTCCGTTTTTGACTCGCAAGTTCTAAATGCGAACTTGTGACGTAAAGGTGCGTAATTTTAAATGGGTTCACAATATACAAACAACCTAAGCCAGCTCAAAAATCTTGGCTTACCTGCTATTACTAATCTTGCCGAACTTGCTAGCCAAATGCGTCTATCTGTTGGCCTCGTTCAAACGCTAGTATTTAAATCAAACGAACACTACAGAGTATATTTTTTAGACAAAAAAAGTGGTGGTGAAAGAGAAATAGCTCAACCTTCTCGAGCAATGAAAGCTGCCCAGTCTTGGATTTTAAGAAAAATTCTGTATAGACTAAATTCATCTCAAAACTCTAAAGGGTTTGAAATTGGTGAATCAATCCTTAGTAATGCCGCCCCTCATATTGGTGCCCATATTTTATTAAATATTGACCTAGAAGATTTCTTTCATTCCGTTCCTGCATCGCATGTATACAGCATCTTTCATTCTATAGGTTATAACAAATTAATTAGCCAAAAACTGACCAGTTTATGCATATTTAAGGGCCGACTTCCCCAAGGCGCACCAACATCGCCGAAACTCTCAAATTTGGCATGTCAACGCTTAGACTCACGAATACAAGGCTACGCAGGCTCAAAAGGTATTATGTATACTAGGTATGCTGATGACATAACATTATCTGCTTTTAACGAGTCGAAAATAAGAAAAGCAAAGCCTATGATAGAAAAGATAGTGTTAGATGAAGGCTTTTCAATTAACCATAAAAAAACAAAACTTTGTGGTACCAGAAAACGAAAAGAAGTTACTGGACTAATTGTATCGGCGAATGGTGTGGGAATTGGTCGCGAAGAATACCGAAAGATGCGCGCTGAAATTTATACAATGCTTCAATCTGATCCATCTAAACTCGCGCACATAAACGGTTGGCTTGCTTACATAAAAAGCGTAGATACAACGAATTATGCCCGATTAATTAAATATATTAGAACACTAAAAAAGATTTTTCCTGACTCTGAAGTTTTTAATTTAATCCCTGCAATCAAAAAAAATTAAGTTCTATATATTGGTTAAAAAAATAAAAAATAAACTCCAACTAAAAGCAAGGGTTCTGATAATAACTGCACTATCTTCCCAGCGGATAGATAAAACAACACTTTCTCGTCATCCATGATAAAGCCCCGAAACGATTAAGATACATAAATAAAAACTCAATAAATGGGGTCAGAGTCTGACGAATCCCCACAAAAAAATGTATTTAAATAATGAGATAGGCTAAAAAATGAGGAACATTCATGGCATTTGGTGATCAAATTTATCGCCAAACAAATATTACCACGAGTAAATACCATGAATGCTAAACACGTTTTATCAAAATGCCTCTCACTTGCCACTCCATTAATGCACAAAACAGTTTGTTTGCTGCCATTGAAAGCTCAATGAATGGTGGTCCACTTTCTATCGCGGGACTCGGCCGTAACATAACTAACAAAGCGAAGGAAAAAATAACAAATTAATGGCTAGTACCGATAATTCAGCAATAATTATATCTATAATGCTGTCCAGAGCTATGGTAATAATATAATGTCATCCCTACAGTTAAAAAACTGTCATTTTTGGCAACTACAGAACACTTAAAAAGCCTGCCACTTAAGATAAGTAACGATACTAAAAATAACAATAAGAGTTTGATATGGATATTGAAGAACACTCAAAAAATTGCGAACTAGTTATAGGATTAGTCGCTCCCATTGGTGTGAATTTGGACGATGTACAGAATAGATTATCGTCATATTTTAGCCAATTTAGGTATAAAACTAATTTCATTCACCTTTCACAAGTAGCAAAGGAGTTTGAAGGTGTAACGACTGGCCCAAACACTGAGGAGACAAGATTAAATGCAGCGATGAATATTGGCAATAATCTTCGTCAAAACAGTAAAAGAGGCGACCTTTTCGCTCTCCTCGCGATAAACGCAATCAATAAAAAAAGGAAAGGAGAATTACCATCACCCCTTCCAAGACATACTCATGTTATTCGCTCATTAAAACACCCTGATGAAGTTGAAACTCTTAGGCAAGTCTATGGCCCTGGTTTTGTCTTGTTAGGCATATCTTCTAGCATAGAGAGCCGAAAAAGATATCTAAGAGATGAGAAAGGGGTTCCACAAGATCAAATTGACGACCTTATTGAGAGAGATGATAAAGAAGCACACCCTAAAGGACTTGGGCAAAGAACTCGAGATGTATTCCAAATGGCTGATGCTTTCATAACATCTGACGACACTGAGTCACTCTCTGGTCAAATAAGTAGAATTTTAGACCTTCTTTATTCTAAGCCTGTGGTTCCACCAACTTCTGATGAATACGCAATGTTTATGGCATATGCAGCTTCTCTTCGCTCTGCAGACTTATCAAGACAGGTTGGAGCAGTTCTAACCAATGACCAATCTGACATATTAGCGACAGGTGCAAATGATGTACCAAAATACGGTGGTGGACTATATTGGCCTACAGATGCAGATCAAAGAGATTACAAGCTTGGTAAAGATTCAAATGAAGAGCAGAAAAATCAAATAATTCTGAATATTATGCAGAAATTCAACACTAAGAATGAAGTTGATCTTAAAGTGCTATTAGCAAGTGGAAAAGAAATTCTTAAAGATACAGGATTATTAGATATAACTGAATATGGACGGGCCGTTCATGCTGAGATGGAAGCATTAATGTCTTCTGCACGAAATGGTATCTCAACACGAAACTCAACTCTATATACAACAACTTACCCATGCCATAACTGTGCGAAGCATATTGTAGCTGCGGGTGTCAGCCGTGTTTTATATATTGAGCCATACCCCAAAAGCTTTGCTACAATTTTGCATGATGATTCGATTAATTCAGATGGGGCTTCAAATGATGAACATAAAGTTTCATTCGAACCATTTGTTGGTATTGGCCCTAGAAGATTTGTAGACTTATTTTCAATGAATTTAAGTAGTGGTAGAAAGCTGAAACGTAAACAAGACGGGGTTGTTAAAGAATGGGTCAGAAGTGAAGCAGAGCTCAGGGTTCCAATGACACCCTTGTCATATTTAGAAGCAGAGATTATGTTAGTAAACCAGCTAGACGAGCTAAAGTCAGATAAGGATGATTAAAATGACTAGTACTGATAAGAACATTGTACGTGCAAAGCAAATTTTAGATAGTTGGCCTGATTGGAAAAAAAGTGTTCAATTGACAAAATATAAACCAGCGAAGAAAATTGAATCCAACAACTCTAGACTACAAGTCAAACAGCTGTGAATAAAAACTATTTAAGGAAACTAAAGCATTAGAACATTAGGTGTATAACTGAAGTTTATAATGACCTTTAATCCTAAAAATAACTGCTCATTACAATAACAAAAAGCCCCGATACTGTTAGGTATCGGGGCTTTCTCTTTTCTTTTACAAGAAATTCAGCTCTAAGCTTCTAGGCTTTAGAACGACAAGCAATATAGCGCAGGATAAATCGGGTTAGAACAAGGCGCTTTACCACGACGTTTAGCTTTCTTAAACGAGTGGTGAAGCAACGCAGTTATCACCGATTTAGACAAGCTAGATTACATCATGCCGCCCATTCCGCCCATACCACCGCCCATTCCGCCCATATCTGGCGCAGACTCTTGTGGTATTTCAGCGATCATCGCTTCAGTCGTGATCATTAAGCCCGCGATAGACGCTGCGAACTGTAATGCACTACGGGTCACTTTAGTTGGGTCAAGGATACCCATTTCTAACATGTCGCCGTAAGTGTCGTTACCTGCGTTGTAACCGAAGTTACCTTCACCGTTTTTAACAGTGTTAGCCACAACTGATGCTTCTTGACCTGCGTTAGTCGCGATTTGACGTAAAGGCGCTTCCATCGCACGTAGCGCAATAAGCACACCGTGCTTTTGGTCTTCGTTAAGCACGTCAATATCTTTAATCATGCTTGCAACGCGAACAAGGGCTACACCACCACCGGCTACAACACCTTCTTCAACCGCTGCGCGAGTAGCATTTAATGCATCTTCAACGCGGGCTTTTTTCTCTTTCATTTCAACTTCAGTTGCTGCGCCAACTTTAATGACTGCAACACCGCCAGCTAACTTAGCCATACGCTCTTGTAGCTTTTCTTTGTCGTAGTCTGATGTTGACTCTTCAACTTGTTGTTTGATTTGCGAAACGCGAGCTGAAATCTGCACTTGGTCGCCGTTACCATCGATGATGGTGGTGTTATCTTTAGTAATGATAACGCGCTTAGCAGTACCTAAATCTTCTAGTGTCGCTTTTTCAAGTTCTAGGCCGATTTCTTCAGCGATAACAGTACCGCCAGTTAAGATGGCTACATCTTGAAGCATGGCTTTACGACGGTCACCAAAACCAGGAGCTTTAACTGCAGCCACTTTAACGATGCCACGCATGTTGTTGACAACCAATGTTGCTAATGCTTCGCCTTCAACGTCTTCTGCAACGATAAGCAAAGGCTTACCTGTTTTAGCTAGACCTTCAAGGATTGGCAGCAATTCACGGATATTAGACACTTTTTTGTCTACTAATAAAATGAATGGGCTGTCTAATTCAATGCTGCCAGTTTCTGGCTTGTTGATGAAGTATGGTGATAGGTAACCACGATCAAACTGCATACCTTCAACAACGTCTAATTCGTTTTCAAGCGCTTGGCCTTCTTCAACGGTGATAACGCCTTCTTTACCGACTTTTTCCATTGCTGTTGCAATGATTTCGCCGATTGACTCATCAGAGTTAGCAGAGATAGTACCGACTTGGGCAATCGCTTTAGTGTCAGAACATTCTTGAGAAAGTAATTTAAGCTCAGCAACGGCTGCGATAACTGCTTTGTCGATACCACGCTTAAGGTCCATTGGGTTCATACCCGCTGCAACTGCTTTTAAGCCTTCAACAACAATAGCTTGAGCTAATACTGTTGCAGTAGTAGTACCGTCACCGGCTGCATCATTTGATTTAGAAGCAACTTCTTTAACCATTTGTGCGCCCATGTTTTCGAACTTGTCTGTCAGTTCGATTTCTCTCGCAACTGACACACCGTCTTTGGTGATCATTGGCGAACCAAAGCTTTTATCTAAAACAACGTTACGACCTTTAGGGCCTAAGGTCACTTTAACTGCGTTGGCTAGGATGTTAACGCCCGCAAGCATTTTTACGCGTGCGTCGTTACCAAATAAGACTTCTTTTGCTGCCATTTTTGATGTTCCTTTAAATTTGTTGATTAACTGGAAAGTCGAGTTGATGCAAGAGGCTTAGCCTACTACTGCCATCAGGTCAGCTTCTGACAGGATTAAGACTTCTTCTCCGTCAATTTTTTCTTTCTTGACGCCATAACCTTCATTGAAGATCACAACGTCGCCCACTTTAACGTCAAGCGGAGTAACTGAACCGTTTTCTAAGATGCGACCGTTGCCTACAGCAAGGATTTCACCACGAGTTGATTTCTCAGCTGCGCTGCCTGTAAGCACAATACCGCCGGCTGATTTTGATTCAACTTCTAAACGTTTAACGATAACGCGGTCATGTAATGGACGAATATTCATCTATGAACTCTCCTAATGATGTGATGCCCAGAAAACGAGGCTATTGACTAACAAATAAGGGTTTCCCCCTTAATGCATGTGATATGGGGGTGATTGATCACAGATCCAAGGGGACTTAAAAAAAAAACTCTACTTTTTTAAGTCTGATTTATTAATGCTGCACTAATCCTGATAGAATTCTGTTCCTTTGAAATATTAAGATCGAGAATAGATGAAAGACAGACATGGGTTGCTCACAGCCCCAATTGGTCGTGTTCTGCTTAACATGACCTTGCCTAACCTGATTGGCATTATGACCATTCTCGGTGGCAGTCTGGTAGACATCTTTTTTATCAGTAAGTTGGGCACTGAAGCACTGGCGGCGGTGAGTTTTACCTTCCCGGTAACCTTGGTCATTTCGAGTATCGGTATCGGCATTGGTGCTGGCGTGTCGACCAATCTGGGGCGCTTGATTGGTTCTGGGCATGCGCCCGAGTCTAGAGTGTTTTTATATGACACCTTGTGCATGACCTTAGTTATTATTTGGGGGTTATCGATACTCGGTTGTGTCTTGATTGAACCTACTTTTAGTTTACTGGGTGCCAATAGTGCCAGTTTGCCATTAATACATGACTACATGTGGTACTGGTATTTAGGTGCCCCTGCATTAGTGTTAGTGATGGTGGGTAATCAGGGATTACGTGCCACGGGTGATACCCGCTCACCGGCTAAAATTATGATGCTCGCCGCCATTGTAAACTTAGTACTCGACCCGCTACTTATCTTTGGCATTGGCCCTTTTCCTCGATTAGAAATACAAGGCGCAGCCATTGCGACAACGCTTTCCTGGGTGATGGCAATGTCGTTGTCGGGCTACCTGATTATTGTTAAGCGTAAACTGGTCAAGTTTGCTCGCTTTGATGTTGGTCGATTAATTTTGCATTGGAAGGTATTAGCTCATATTGCTCGCCCAGCGGCATTAATGAATGTGATTAACCCTATTACTAACGGCATTATCATGGCGATGTTAGCCCGGATTGATAATACCGGCGTTGCAGCGTTTGGCGCAGGTATTCGCCTTGAGTCGGTGTCGCTAATTGTGGTGATGGCGCTGTCGTCGAGTTTAATGCCCTTTATTGCGCAAAATTTAGGTGCTGGCCAGCCTGAACGCGCTAAAAAAGCCTTATTGATGTCGTTGCAATTCGTGTTTGTATTTCAAACATTGCTGTATATTCCACTGTATTTTAATGCCGATTTTATTGCTGGATTGTTTACTCACGACCCGCTTGTTATCGAGTGGCTGAGTTTTTATATCCTAGTGTTACCTGTCGCTTATGGGCCTCTGGGTATTGTGATTATTTTTGCCACTAGCTTAAACGCTTACCATAGGCCGTTGAGTTCACTGGTGATTAACTTGTGTCGGTTAATGTTATTGATGTTACCGCTAGCGGTTTTAGGATCTTATGTTGGTGGGGTAAAAGGTATTTTACTGGCACTGCCCATTACCAATACGCTTATGGGCTTAGCTTGTTATTATTTGGCGACTAAAATTAGCGAGCCAGACAACATTAAGCATGCTGTACCTTGTCCCGACAAATCCGAGCCAACTGACGCTGACGCAGCCGACAAACAAGTTGATGCAAAAGACTCAGCAACTCACCTTGGCGAATATTAAACTGTGTTAATGATGCCGACCAAACTTGCTTTTTAATCGCTGTCAGAGGATTAATAGCAGTATATTAATCGAAAATACAATTAAGCTATGATGAAAAAATCCATTTATGCCGCCATGCTCTCTGGCATTATTTGCCCTGGCAGTGGTCAACTCTGGTTAGGTAAAAAATTACAGGGCTGGGGGTTTATCAGTATCAGTGTGGTCTGCATTATGGTGCTTATGGACCAGATGATCAGTCGAGCACAAGTCATTGCAGAGCAAATTTTAGCGGGCAATATCGGCAACGATTTAGCCTCAATTTATGCTGCAGTATCAGAGGTCGCGCTCGACACCGGCAGCTCAAGCATGTCGGCGTTAACCTGGGTATTTTTGGCCAATTGGGGCTTGAGTATCATTAGTGCATTTTGGTTTGGTGCTCAGCAGGATAAACAACTTCAGCTACAAACAGACACAAAAACAGCCGAATAATACATCTCTCGGCTGTTTTTGTGTTTCTTTCATTAGGGCGTAAACGCCACACCCAATCGAACACGCTCTAAAAATTGAACCCCAAAGCGACTATTTTAACAATAATGCCCTAAACCTAATGACCTCAACGTAAGACTCAATGGACATTGAATTGCTGGGTAACACTACGTCGGTTTGTTGTCATCTTTAGGGTTAATGGGCTCAACATCAATAATGTCGTCACGCTTGTCGTCATGGTTATCTTTATGACTGTTTTGATGCTTGTCTTCATTAAGGTTGTCATCAACAGCGTCATGCTCAATTTGATGGCTACGAGGTTGCTCATTTCTATGTTCAAAATCACCGTCGAAGGTGTTGCCGGGGTGATCAGATGGTTTTTGTTCCGCAAATGGACCCGATGGCCCAAAAGGACTTTGTCCACCGCCAAAACCTGATTTAAAACCACCATTAGCCACTACGCGTAATTGCATGCGCTTGTAAAAAAATGCCGCAATGGGTGCACGGGTTAACGGTGTTAATAAAATTAAGCCGATAAAATCGGTCACAAAGCCGGGGATCAGTAATAATACCCCTGCGGCAGCTAGCATCATGCCTTCGACAATTTCTTGCCCAGGCGCTTCGCCTCGAGCTAACTTTTGTTGCACTGACATTAGGGTGCTTAAACCTTGGCTACGCACCAACGACACCCCGACTACGGCAGTAAAGAGCACCAAACCAACCGTGGGCCACGAGCCAATCGAACTGGCAACTTCAATGATCACATCGAGCTCTATAACCGGTATTAAAACAAATATTAACAATAAAATAAAAAACATATTGGCCTCTAATGATCGCTTTTTGATAGAGTGGCGACCGATAAAATAACTGTTGCCGATGAAACTTAAATGGGGGTGAGCAGGTCTGATTTCAAGACAGGTCACGAATATCACCTCAGTTTAATGAAAATGCGTTTAAAAAAGCGTACTGTGATGACTTTTAGCATGATAACAGCATTAACTTAAGTAAACTTTAAGACAACTTATGTATAAACCCGAACAGCTACTTATTTTAACCACTTGTCCCGATGTTGAAATCGCTTCACGTATTGCGACTGCATTAGTAGCGGCCCAATTAGCGGCTTGTGTACAAATAGGCCAAGCCGTTGAGTCAATATATCACTGGGACAATAACATTTGTCAGTCAAATGAAGTGCCGATGCAGATAAAATGCATGGCAACTGATTATCATGCAATTGAACAACTCGTGATCCAAATGCATCCTTATGAAGTACCAGAATTCATTGCCACTCCGATTATCGTTGGTTTTGGCCCTTATTTACAATGGATAAAAGACAACTCACCATCATGAAAAAAATCGTCGCAATATGCCTCACATCATTGTTAATGATGTCATCAATCATACTCGCGCCAGCAGCACACAGTGCTGATGTCTTGAGTAGTAAATTCAGTTTTTTAAGCAGTGAACCAGAATTAATGAAGGTGAACGATGCTTTTGTGTTTGATTACCAACAACAAGGTAATCAACTCAAAATCAATTTTGTGATCGCCGAAGGCTATTATTTATACCGCGACAAGCTACAGTTTTCCGTCGACGGTGCGGTGATTGGTGATATTGCATTACCCCATGGCAAAAACCATCATGACGAATACTTTGGCGACCAAGAGGTGTTTTACTCGTTTGTTGAAATCCCGATTGCTTTTAAAGAAGCGCAAGCCGATGCGGTATTTCATGTCACCTTTATGGGTTGTGCTGAAGGGACCTTGTGTTATCCACCCACCAAACACGATGTTACCTTATCCGCTATTGAGGCTAATGATGGCAAGTTAACCAGCAAAAAAGTGATTGGCGCACCTGATGAAGCACAATCATCAACGGCGACCGATGCCCCAGCCGCACCGATTACCCAACAAGACACCTTAAACCAAAGACTACAAAACGACAGTCTATTATGGACCTTAGTGATTTTCTTTGGTTTGGGAATAGGCTTAGCATTAACGCCTTGTGTATTCCCAATGTACCCTATTTTGTCTGGCATTATTGTTGGTCAAGGCAAGAAGCTGTCTACAGCCAAAGCCTTCACCCTATCAATGGCCTATGTGCAAGGGATGGCGATTACCTATTCCTTACTCGGGTTAGTGGTGGCCTCTGCCGGACTTAAGTTTCAAGCGGCCTTACAACACCCGGCCATTTTGATTTTCTTAGCGGTGATGTTTGTATTGCTGAGCTTGTCGATGTTTGGCATGTACGATTTAAAACTGCCATCAAAATGGCAACAAAAAATGAACTCGATGTCGAACAACCAAAAAGGTGGCAACCTCATTGGTGTGTTTATGATGGGAGTGATTTCTGGTTTAGTCGCTTCGCCTTGTACCACAGCGCCATTATCTGGGGTGCTCATTTACGTGGCGCAGTCTGGCGACTTACTGCAAGGCTTTTTAGCCCTGTATGTATTGAGCATGGGGATGGGAGTACCGTTATTAATTATTGGCACTTCGGGTGGTAAAATCTTACCGCGCGCAGGGGCTTGGATGGACATCATTAAAACCGTCTTTGGCTTCTTACTGATTTCAGTATCGATTGTGATGATTGGCCGTATTTGGCCTGGTTTAGTGTCCGATTTACTTTGGTCAGTATGGGCAATAAGCTTAATCGCTTACTTAATGCATCAAAACAGGTTGTCAGCATTTAACTGGAAACAAAGCACTCGTGGGGTGTTGTTATTGCTGGCTTTGATGGCAAGTTTCTCCTATGGCTTCCAAGCATTAATGACCAGCTTTGGTCATCAATCCTCAAATATGACCCAAACCGGTATAGATGGCAAAGCCAACACCGAAGCCAATCACTTTATCCATATTAAGTCGCTGGAAGACTTAGAACTTGAATTGGATAAAGCCAGTATTAGCGGTAAAACAGTGATGTTAGATTTATATGCCGACTGGTGTGTGGCCTGTAAAGAATTTGAAGCCATTACCTTTAAAAATGCCGAGGTTGCAGCGCGCATGAGTCAAATGGTGTTATTGCAAGCCGACGTGACCGCCAGCGATGATATTGATATTACTCTTTTAGAACATTATGGCGTATTAGGTTTACCCACCTTGTTAATGTTTAATAGCGATGGCGAACAACGTAAAGACTTACGCGTTACCGGCTTTATGGGCCCGAAAGACTTTGCCGCTCACTTAGATTTACTGTTAGCAAAGTAAATTAACCGACTCATTTAGCGCATAAGTTAATGCGCTAAATTAAGTACGTTAATGAAATTCACTCAATCAGTGATCTTATAGCGTAAAACGAGTTCGTAAAATCATTCCGTAAAAAACAATGTAAAACAGTATCTTTAGTCACTAAAGATGCTGTTTTTGCATTTAAGCAACGAAAGTCATCGAAAGTTAACCTTTTTCTTATACAATACGTTTTTATTGTTTATTTAAGGCGCTTTATGGAACCCGCAATCCTGATCATAACCCTATTGTGCGGCATGCTTGTCAGCCGAGTAGGTTTACCACCACTCATTGGTTATCTTGCTGCTGGTTTTGTATTGTTCACCTTAGGCATTAAAGACACTAGCTTACCTATTTTGCAGCAATTGGCTGACTTAGGTGTCACCTTACTGCTATTTTCCATTGGCCTTAAACTTGATCTTAAGAGCCTTTTTAAAGCCGAAGTATGGGCAGGCTCAAGCTTACATTTAATTGGTTCGCTCTTATTTTTTGTGCCCATGCTCAAGTTATTGGGCTTTTTAGGCATCGAGCAGCTGGACGGATTTAGCTTTAATCAACTGATGTTGATTTCGTTTGCATTAAGTTTTTCCAGTACCGTGTTTGCCGTAAAAGTGCTTGAAGATAGCGGTGATATGCAGTCGCTTTATGGCCGCGTGGCGATTGGTATCTTGATTATGGAAGACATCTTCGCCGTGATATTTTTAACCATTTCTAAAGGTGATATTCCGTCTGTTTGGGCTTTTGCTTTACTCTTGTTGCCGTTAGCAAGGCCGCTTATTTATAAAGTGTTTGATCGCGTCGGCCACGGTGAAATGCTGGTATTGTTTGGCCTGGTGATGGCATTAGTGGTGGGTGCATGGTTATTTGAAGCCGTGGGGCTAAAACCTGATTTAGGCGCGCTTATTGTGGGTATTTTATTAGCAGGGCATGCTAAATCATCGGAATTAGCCAAATCGATTTATTACTTTAAAGAAATATTTTTAATCGCCTTTTTCTTAACCATTGGCTTAAACGGATTACCAACATTAGCTGATATCGGCTTAGCCAGTATTTTAGTGCTGTTGATCCCGGTTAAGATTTTGATGTTTATCTACTTGCTCACCCGCTTTAAACTGCGCTCGCGCACCTCATTATTAGCCTCATTTAACTTAGGTAACTACAGTGAATTTGGGTTAATTGTCGCCGCTGTTGCGGCGCATAAAGGCTGGTTACCGCCAGAATGGCTGATCATTATCGCGGTCGCGTTAAGCATCAGTTTCTTATTTGCAGCGCCCTTGAATAGCAGCGTCGCAAAAATTTACTTGCGCTATCAAGCCAAGCTGATGAAGCTAGAACGTCACCCATTACACCCTGAAGATCGTCAAATCCGCATCGGTAATCCGCGCTTCTTAATCTTAGGTATGGGACGAATTGGTTGCGGTGCTTATGATGAACTGCATTCAAAATATACCGGCGAAATTTTAGGGATTGAGCATAAACAAGAATTGGTTGATTTTCATCGTAGCCAAAACCGTAATGTCGTCCAAGGTGACGCTGGCGATACTGATTTTTGGGAGAAGCTCGAGCGGGCGCCAGATTTAGAATTAGTCTTGTTGGCGATGCCTAATCACGTAGGTAATTTATTTGCGGTACAACAACTGCAAAAATTAAACTACCAAGGAAAAATCAGTGCCATTGTACAGTACGCTGAAGATGCTGAATCGTTGAAAGATTCAGGTGTGCACACTGTATATAACTTGTATGAAGCGGCGGGTGCCGGTTTTGTTGATCATGTGATCAAAGAGTTACTCGACTCTCCGCCAGAAATCACCCCAGACTCATTGACGAAGAATAGTCTTCAGCCAACACGGGCAGTGACCGATGAAGTCTCTTCCGAGTCGTGATAATAAAACGAACAGTCGCCTCAGCTCGGGATAATAAACCGGTTTTTATCGAATTATCCCATTTCTTATACCGAGTTGAGGTTAACTTACCGACGCCTAGATAACTTTCTAGGCGTTTTTGTTTATTGCCGCGTATTGCTGCGGATTAAAAATCTCCGTTACATACACAGTAAAGTCATGCTATAACTCATTAATAAGACTTTTTTTGTCACCCTTTTGTTGGATTTTTTGAAGTATGTCAAACCCTGCTCAACGCGCGACTAAATTATTTGTTCAAACATTTGGTACCAAGCCTGACGACTTATACCAAGCCCCTGGGCGAGTGAATATTATGGGCGAGCATACCGACTATAACGAAGGACTCGTACTACCTGCAGCAATTAACTTTCACACTGTGATTGCAGTAAAACATCGCGATGATAATTTATTTCGCGCCGTGACCACAGCTTTTCCAGGACAAATCAAACAATGGCACTTTGGTGAAGAAGGTGCAGTTGCGGCAGGTGATGATTGGTGTCATTACCTCAAAGGCGTGACAGCAGCCATGAACCAATCGGGTTTACGCGCAAATGGCTTAGACTTAGCCATAGTGGGTGACGTGCCACTCGGAGCAGGTTTATCGTCGTCGGCAGCACTTGAAATCGCTTTCGGTACGGCCATCAGTTATGCCAGCCAATTACACTTGTCACCTTTAGCTATTGCCCAATTGGCTCAGCGCGGCCAAAGCCAATTTATGCAGTTAAATTGCGGCATGATGGACCAAATTATCAGCGCGATGGCACAACCCGATCACGCCTTATTAATTGATTGTTTAGAATTAGAAAGCGAAGCGGTTTTATTGCCAGAAGAGTTAAGCTTGATCGTGATTGATTTAAAACAAGACCGCCATGGGTTTACCCAGCAATTTGAACAACGCAAACAAGAATGCAACCAGATCACCGCGTTGCTTGGCCTCGACTCACTGCGAGATTTATCACTAAGCCAACTGACCCAAAATAAAGATGTGCTAAGTAATGAGCAGTTTCGACGAGCGCGCCATATCATCACTGAAAACCAACGCACCAGTAATGCCGCCAGAGCCTTGCAACAGAATAACATCCCTCGTTTTAGTCAGTTAATGGCTCAGTCTCAAGCATCAATGCGTGATGATTTTGATATTATCACTGTCGAGATAGACACCTTAGTCACTATGATTGCAACACTTATCGGTGAGCAAGGCGGTGTGCGTATGAGCGATGGTTGTGTATTAGCCTTGGTCAATCACGACCTCACCGATAAGGTGATTAATGTGGTTGAAAACCAATACTTTAAGCAAACCGGCATCGAAGCAACTATACACTTATGTTCCGCCAGTGGCGGTGCAGGACGCATCGGTTAATCGGTAATGTATCTAGATCAGAGAGGCATAAATGGTACGTTTTAGTGTGCTGGAACCTTGGCAAGATCCCCGTGGTGGTGAGATTGAACGAGTTATAATTGATAATGGCATCATCGCACTTGAAGTCTTAAGTTTAGGTGGCATTATTCGATCATTATGGACCCCAGATCGCAGTGGTGAGCGTAAGAATATTGTCCTAGGTTGCGACAGTGTCGAAGACTATTTAGTCCAACAAGCCCATTTAGGCGCCATTGCAGGACGTTATAGCAATCGTATTGCCAATGGCAAAACGCAATATAATGGTAACGAGTATCATCTTAGCGTTAACCAAGCGAGTAATTGTTTACATGGCGGCATTGAGGGCTTCAATCGCAAGTTGTGGCAGCTTGGGGCATTAAGTGATGGCATGCGCTTAACCTTAAAAAGCCCAGACGGCGACATGGGATTTCCGGGCAATTGTACTGTGCAAATCGATTACCGTTTGGTGGCTAACAACTTGTACGTTGAAATGCTCGCCAGCACCGATAAAGCCTGTCCAATCAGTTTAACCCAACACAGCTACTTTAATTTAGACGGCAATCGCAGCGACACCAACCAACAACATACCTTGCAAGTGGATGCGAAAACCTACCTCACCATGAACGATGTTGGCATACCAACGTCAATGCAAGCGACTGCGGGCAGCGACTTAGACATGGCTGTACCTACGCCAATGTCGGTACAAACGGAGCGCGCTGCATTAGCCGCTACCAAGGGGTTTGATCATTGCTATGTGTTAGATAACCCAGGGGCAGACTTGCAACGTTTTGGCTGTTTAGCCAGTCCCAATAGCGGTCGTAGCATGACGGTTTATACCAATCAACCTGGGGTACAAGTGTATGGCGCTAACTTTTTACAAGGCACTATTGGCAAAAAACAGCGAATATTGAACGACCATCAAGCTGTGTGTATTGAACCGCAAATGCTACCTGATTCACCTAATCAACCCGACTTACCTGGCGATGTGTGGATAACACCTGGCCAAGTGTATCACCACATAACTCGATACCAGTTCGATGCCGAGTAATCCGCCGGGAAAGACGACATTTAACGCCGAAGATATTGGCCAAATTGCCGTGGGCGCTTTTGCCTTGTCGGTGCCGATAGCATTTTCTGAAGAAGCATGGCGCTTATCGGCAAGCTTACCGACATTAAATTTGGTTCTGGTGGTGGTGTTATCGCTAGCATTTATTACTCTGTTTGCTTACCAAAGTGTATTTCAGGCAAATATTGTTAAGCGCAGAGGAGCCTTTTTTTTGCGGGTGATAGCGGCGTATATATTGACGTTATTAGTGGTGGGTATTGTGCTATTGGCATTAAATAAATTGCCCTTATGGGACGATCCCATTTTAGCATTAAAACGGATTATTTTGATTGCGATGCCCGCATCCATGGGGGCGATAATTGTCGACAGTTTCGACAAAGAATAAACGGCATAAAGAATGGATTATTCTTTATGCCGTTAGTCATCTATAACAAATAAAAAATAGGATGATAAGATTAACCACAGAAACATCTTGAGTCGGAGACTTAAAGTTATCTGCTTGTTTAATCGTCTACGCTATCCCCCATTTCATCAAAGCTATCGTCATCATCATCGTCATCTAATTCTGGGATGTCATCATCTGTGTCAACAATTTCATCTGGCTCTGGTACAGGTTTAGCCTTACGAGAAGGCGCAGTATCAGGTACTTTTGACAAATCGATACGTGATTGATGTTTTAACATAAACTCAGCACGCTCCGCTTTCCAAGCTTCATTTAACTCAGCGATAGCGACTTTTGTTTGTTCATCATCCAAGTCATATAAATTAACTTTAACGATGTCTTCTACATACTCAACAATTGTGTTTCGAATTGTATTGTATAAGTAGATGCGTCCTGGAGACGCTTCTGGCAATTGGTTATCATGAACGACGATAGTGTTACCTTTCGATGTTCTTAATTCACCAAACCAAACTTGTTTTTTTGCCGTGTTATACATATATGCTAACGCCCTTAATCAACACATATTCTAAAAATGATGCAGGATTATTGAAGATAACATCTTCATACTGCGCCACGATTATCTGTTCTGTATTTGTGTGGGTATTTAACCAGAATATTTCTGATAATCAATGCCTAAAACGATGAATTTTCGCGTAATCGCATAAAAATGTCGGTTGTAGTCAGTTTTTTACACTTTACTGTCATTTTTCTCACCAAATAAACGTCCCAAAAAAGTGATTAACCACTTTCAGGCCAATCACTATGTCATCACGACTTTAGCTTAAAAAAACCAAGCTTCAAGTTTTTTATCAAAATATATCGCTGATTAAGACCCAATCGCTACTCTGTGCATGACTTAACCAGCTTGCGCTTGCAGAGCTAACACTATTTTGCCTTTATGTTGCCCAGACTCCATTCGCTGGTGCGCCTCAACCACCTGTGAAAAAGCAAATACGCTGTCGACAGGGATACTCATTTCACCGTTATTCAATAATGGCCATACATATTGAGCCAAGCCTTGTGCAATTTGGGCTTTATTAGCCACACTTTGTGGTCGAAGGGTTGAACCTGTCCACACTACCCGCTTCGCCATAATGCGGAAAATATCCACGTTGGCCTGTGCACCACGCTCCATTGATACCGATACCATGCGCCCGTCTACTGCGATGGCTTTTAAGTTCTCATTAATAAAGTCGCCACCGGCAATGTCCATAATCACATTAACCCCTTGGCCACCCGTCGCCTCTAAGATGGGTTCAACAAAATGCTGCTGGTTATAATTAATCGCCACACTGGCGCCTTGCTCAAGACAATATTGGCATTTTTCTGCACTGCCCGAGGTAGCAAAAACGGTCGCGCCTAGACAACTCGCCATTTGAATCGCAGTAGTACCAATTCCGCCAGAACCACCATGAATAAGCACGGTTTCACCTGCTTTAAGCCCGCCGCGAATAAATAAGTTACCCCAAACAGTAAAAAAGGTTTCTGGCAGAGCAGCAGCTTGTACGTAACTGTAACCGGTGGGAATAGGTAAGCAATGAGCTGCGTAAGTATTGACTAACTCGCCATAGCCGCCACCGGGCACTAATGCACACACTTTATCGCCTACTCGCCACTGAGTGACATCGTCGGCTACAGCAACAATTTCACCCGCCACTTCTAAACCAAGAATAGGGCTGGCATCTGCTGGAGGTGGGTAAGCACCAGCGCGCTGTTTGATATCTGGGCCATTAACGCCAGCAGCATACACTTTAATCGTCACTTGGCCCGCGGTTGGCATCGCAAGCGTTGACTGAGTCATGGTCATCACACTGGGTTCGCCGGTTTGTTCAACAACCACATGGGTAAATTGTCTATTTAATGTCGCCATAAAAATATTATCTCGGTTGGTTGTTATCAAAAAGTAACCAGAATTAATAACCTGTTATAGGGCTCTGGGATCTGTTCACAAAACAGACATGTTTATTAAGGAACAACTAAACTAGTATCTTTTTTAATCAAAAAAGGTTGTCTATACACTTTAAACAATTACTATACTCGCCCATTCAAATCATGGAGCAAAATACTTGTTAAAGTACTTTATCGTTTTACTGTCTCTTTTCAGTATTAATGCCCACTCTGCGCCTCTTCGAATCGCCTCAGATATTTGGTGTCCGTATATCTGCGAAAATCAAACTGGATACGTTGTAGAACTAACCCGTCGCGCTTTTGAGATCCAAGGTCAAGCCGTTGAATTTCGAAAGCTTCCGTTTAAGCGGGCATTGATTGAACTGCAAAGAAACAATATTGATGCAGTGCTTGCACTGACCGCAAGCGCGATAGCCGACAATAAATTACTCAGTGCTGATGTGATTTTGGGCTATAACAGCAACGACTTTTATACTCTTGTTGACAGTAATGAGTCATTTAAGCAGATTAGCGACCTGAATAAAACTCAACAAGCGGCGATAGTGAATGGTTACGGCTATGGCGCAGCACTTGACGCCTGGTTTAACGCGCATGCTAATACGTACTTTGCCTCAGGTAGCGATCCATTAGCGATGAATATTATTCGCCTTGTAAAAGGCCGTCATTCCGTAATCGTCGACAACAGAAATGTCATTGAGTACACCGCGAGTCAATTAAATTTAAGTAAACAGCTTCGCTATGCTGGCACCATAGGAAAACCTGTGCCCTTGTATGTTGGTTTTAGTCAGCAAAATAAAGCCCATGCGATCACCTTTGCTAACGGCATAGATATACTAAAAGCTAATGGTGAATATCAACAGATTATCAATAAGTACAAAATTTTACCTGAATTAACCTCAGGCGAAGTCCGCCACAAAAACCTGCAAAAGTTTCTGCCTAGCTTCAATTAATACTGCTAGCCGTTTTTATGCCATAGGGAATTGGCATCAGCAAGGTGCAAAACTTCATAACCCTCTTCTCACTGCATAACCTTATTAAGTTAGTTACACTGCCCCAAAAAAAAGATATCAATCATCATTTTGGGTTTATTGGCATCAGTTTTCTACTGTCAAAGGAGTATTTGTGCGCGTGTATCGTCAACTTGAAGAGAGCCTACCCACGCCAAATGATTATCGCAATGCCGCTGGTGAACCGGGAGTCGATTACTGGCAACAGCAAGTTGATTATAAAATCAATGTCACACTTGATGAACCAAAGCGTCGTATTCAAGGTGAGCAAGTGATTACTTACCACATTAATGTTGAGCGTAATAAGCACGTTACTTCAGCAAGACTGCACATAGCAGACGCTTGGCAGTATATTGAAG
The DNA here is from genome assembly GCF_003855155.1 of Shewanella psychromarinicola. NCBI lineage: Bacteria > Pseudomonadati > Pseudomonadota > Gammaproteobacteria > Alteromonadales > Shewanellaceae > Shewanella > Shewanella psychromarinicola. The sequence continues at coordinate 1,584,877 of NZ_CP034073.1, read as the reverse complement.
TGGCACCGGCTAGCAAATAAACACCATCACCGTCAGCTAATGACAAAATAGCAAGCGCCATACTGACCAACCAATACTTCTGGTATTAATCCGTCAGTATGGCGTTTCTTATATTTTACTAACCGCAATCTCACTAACCACATCATCTAGCGCATCAGCCAAGGTTGAATAGGTCTCGCAATGAACGCCATCTGGTGCAAAGCCCGCTTTAGCTAAGGTTTTAAGTGGCTGAAATTGGAAATCGGCCAACAATACCCGAGTGTTATTATGTCGACATTTACCGAGGAATTTGTACAGCGCTGCCACTCCGCCGGAATCGAGTATCGATACCCCATCTAGGTATAGAATCACCCCATCTTGGCTCGTGCTTAAATGCCCTAACTCACCAAACACAGTGTCGGCGGCCGCAAAAAATAACGGGCCATTAATCTTAAACACTTTCCATCGTGGGGGTAACTCAACATGTATGTGCTTTTTCTGTCCACTGATGTCTTTCACCTTGGTCATGTCGGCCACTTGCTTCATAAACAATAACGACGCCAAAATAATCCCCGCACTGATGGCGATCACCATGTCGAAGAAAATGGTCAGAGACAAACACACCATCAACACCAACACTTCGCTGGCGGGGGCTTTTTTCACCAAGTGGACAATCTTGTGGGCTTCGCTCATGTTCCATGCCACCATGATCAGCAATGCCGACATGCCTGCCATCGGGATATAAGCCAAAATAGTACTTAACGATAATAAAGACACCAACACCACAACCGCATGACACATGGCCGCAATCGGGCTTACTGCGCCGGCTTTATAGTTAGCGGCAGAGCGTGCAATGGCGGCTGTTGCGGTAATACCGCCAAAAAATGGCGTGATAATGTTACCAATGCCTTGGCCAAGTAATTCACTGTTGGCACTGTGCTTTTTACCTGACATGCCGTCGAGCACCACGGCGCACAGTAACGATTCAATCGCACCTAACATGGCAATCGCAAATGCCGCTGACAATAGGTCTTTGGCTACTGCCCAACTCAACACCAAAGACGATTCATCTGCTTGCGTGCGTAGCCAAGGCCATTGAAAGTCGGGCAACATTGATGGAATGCCAGCCCCCAAGGTGCCATCAGGCAAGGTAAAACTAAAAGTAGAACCTATGGTGGCCACATTAAAGCCTTGCTGGTTAAATACCGCCGCCACCAGACTGGCGATAACCACAGCAGGAAGATGGGCAGGAACAGCGATTTTGAGCTTAGGCCATAGAATAAACACCCCTAACGCGCTTAATCCCACCAGCAATGTCGGTACTGAAAATGCCGGTAATGCTTGTGCTAACGCAACAACTTTACCCACAAAACTTTCGGGCATCTCGGTAATGCTTAAGCCGAAAAACCCTTTAACTTGCAGCACAGCAATCACCACGGCAATACCGCCGGTAAAGCCTAACGTGACGGACTCTGGGATATATTGAATATATCGTCCTAGCCGAAACAGCGCCATAACGATCAAAATAAGCCCAGATAAGAGACTGGCAAGCAGTAAACCTGATAAGCCATATTGTTGGACTATAGGATATAAAATTACCACAAACGCAGCGGTAGGACCCGATACGCTATAACGCGACCCCCCCGTAAATGGGGTAATAAAACCGGCAATAATGGCAGTATATAAACCGTATTGGGGCGCAACACCAATGGCAATAGCCAACGCCATCGACAACGGAATGGCAATAATACCTACGGTCAAACCTGCTAATAAATCTTTATAAAATGCAGTAGCCTTGTAAGGAACATCTTTTAAGGACTCTCTAAGTGCATGACCAATTCGCAAAGAAAATAAATGCTTTCTATATTTCATCGTCAAGTAACCTCGTAAAACCAAACTGTCTTCGGCGTGCAAAGAGATACCGCGATTATATGCTCATTAACCTACAATTCAACCGCTACTGATTATAATAAGATTACTATCTTGGAATAATTAAACTATAACCAAATTACAACTTAATTATATCAAAATTATAATGGTGTTATAATGAAATTATAATAAAAGGATATGAGGATTTGAGCAATAAATAGCCCTCAGATCTCGGCAAAAAAAGCGTATAAATCCCAAGTGCTATCGAAAAAACACCTCGACGACCCGCGCGAACCGCCTTATTCTGCTGGCGGGTAAATCACTGAGCTAATGGCTTCAATAAGGCAATAAAAGGCACTCGGCATTAAACATGCCTTATTGATTATCTGGTTGATGATGATGCTAAGCCGTCATTTGCAACCTCATCGGTGCCATCTATTGAACCGTCACCAAATACCACTGACACCTTTCTGCCACTGCCCAAGCCCGTGGATTGATAGTGCCATTCATATTGAGTGATCAATCTTTTAGTCAGCTCTAAGCCTAAACCAAACCCAAGATCTTCTGCATCAAAGGTGTCTGAATTACAGTAATTCTCAATAGTCACCTTGCAGCCAGATTGCGCAATGATCACTCGGCCTTCGGCAGTATGCTGTAATGCATTGCGAATTAAGTTGGTCATGATAATGCGGCATAATGTGTTGGGCAATAACTGCTCGGTATCATCGGTATTAACAATAACCTCGACCGCCTTGCCAAAGGAAAGATAACGTAAATCTTGCATAAGCTGGGTGATTAATTGACCTAATGATACTGAGGTAAGCGATAAACGTTTACCTTCTTGGCGATTTAACCATAACAAGGTTTCGGTTAAATCTGTCATGGTGAATCCGGCGCGCTCAATCCGGTTCAACACTTCCGCTTGTTTCTCTGGGCTTGCGCCTTTGTGGATCAATTTCTGCAGTAGTTCGCTATTGGTGCGGATCACCGCGATGGGTGTGCGTAATTCATGGCTGGCATACCCTAAAAATTGTTGCTCCCGCTCTAGGCTTTCCTGCACTGTACCTAAACTAGTTTTAACAATTTCCGCTAAGGTGTTTAATTCACTGTAATGAAAGTCGGGGATCGGCTGAGCCAATTGCTGGTTATTTAATCCTTTGGCCCAGTTTTTCAAACGCTTCATCGGCCGCGCCACTTTTCGCATCATCAACATCAACACTAAGGTAAACATCGCAATCCCCAAAATAGCGGTCGCCACTATCACCACAAAAAAGGGCATCCCCCTCGGTGGAGCCTTGTTGCCTGCCTTGCTATCTAAGGTACTCGACACATAGCGCACCTCATCACCTTTAAGGACTTTGATGACAAAAAAGCCTTTTTCGGGTGGCTTAATAGGTGAGCCGCCGATAATGGCTTTATACAACACATTAAACTCACTAGGTTCAAGCTGAATATTTTGTTTGATCGCTGCGGGTAAGTCTTGCCAACGCGTTGCAACAGTAAAAAGATGTGATGTTTGCGGCTGACCATCTGTGACCTGTTGATCTTGTGCTTGAGAATACATCACTGATTGCATGGTTTTCTCCATACCAGAAATGAAATAGTGCACACTGAGTACCGATAAAATTAAAATAGTGCTAATACCCGTTAGCAGCATAATAATCAGCACGTCTATTCGCAGGCTGGGGGTTAATTTCATTTATTGGCTATCCTGCTGGTTGAGTTTGATGGCAAAACCATGGCCACTGATCGTATGCAGTAACTTGATGTCCTTACCGCCATCTAGGTGTTTTCGTAAATTAAACATGTGTACTTTTAGACTATTACTGTCAGGTTGCTCATCGCCCCAAACACTTTGCATCAACTTTTCACGCGACACGGGATTCGGACTTGCCCGCATCAGCACCTCTAAAATTTTCAACGCAGTTGGCGACAGTTTTAAGCCACAATGGCCTCGACTCGCCTGCTTTTGCTGTAAATCGAGCACTAAGTCGCCCACAGACAAGCGTCTCACTTGGCCACTCCGGCGACGGGCTAACACCCGAATACGCATGATAAGCTCTTCCATTGCAAACGGCTTAACTAAGTAATCATCCGCCCCTTTGGCAAACCCATTGAGCTTATCGTCAAGGGTGTCACGAGCGGTCAGCATTAACACTGGTACATCAATCCCTTGGAGTCGCAAAGACTCACACACTTGCAGACCATTCATTTTAGGTAAGTTTAAATCCAAGATCACCGCATCAAAGTGATGGTGTAAAATCAGATTAAGCCCGGCGCTGCCATTGGCAGCATGATCACAGAGAATATCTTCCAACTCTAGGTACTCGATCACCGCTATCGCTAAATCAAGATCGTCTTCTACCAGGAGTAGCTGTAACTTATCGGTGAACATGTTTTAACCTCTTTACCGTGGCGGTGCTATTGCTAAATGGATCGGTAATAGACTTTATGGCACGGTGATCGAACGCACTGTATCGATTACATACAGTGCCTTGATAATCACTTATGCGCCGTTTTATGCTGGCGTCTGCTGCTTATTCACCCGAAACCAGCTCAGTATCTTGGCAATAAAGGCATTAAACTCGCATTGGATGAGTATCAAGGATGGCGTTAATACCAAGGTGATCACAGTCGCAAATAAAATACCATAACCTAATGCCGCCGCCGCGGGGATTAAAAATTGGGCTTGCAGTGAGGTTTCACCTAATAATGGCGCCAGTCCGGCAAAGGTGGTCACCGAGGTTAATAACACCGCACGCAAACGCCCAGTACAGGCTTCGACAATAGCATCATGAACCGACATCCCTTCGTCGTTAATTAATTCATTAAAGCGCGACACCAGCAACAGGCTATCATTAACCACCACGCCACTGAGCGCCAAGATACCATTTAACGATAATATGCTGATGGTTAAGTCATTCCACCAATGACCCAGTATGGCGCCCACGATGCCGAAGGGGATCGCGACCATAATAATCAAGGGTTGGCCATAGGACTTTAACGGGATCGCCAGTAGGGCATAAATCGCGATTAATGCCAGCACAAACATGGTCTCCATTGAACTGGTGGTTTCGGCTTGCTGCTCTGCTTCACCGGCAAACTCCAAGGTTAACCCTGGGTACTGTGCCAATAACTGTGGCACCAAGGTTTGCTGCATCTGACTGACTAATTCATTGGATGCGATAATATCTTTATCGAGCACCGCACTGATGTACACCGCCCGTTGGTTATCAATACGGGAAATTTCAGAGGGTTGATAGTCGGATGACACTTTTGCCACATGACTCAATGGCACCACGATTCCCGCGGCAGTCCTCACATTAGCGCGTTGAATATCGGCTAAGGTCTGACGGGCAGATTCCGGATAACGAACCCGCACTTTTATTTCATCTTTGCCACGCTGAAAACGTTGCACTATGCCACCACCAAAAGACTGTAACACTTGGGCCGACAACATCCCGGTATCAAACCCCAGGGCACGACCTTGCTCGGTTAATTCAAAACGATATTGTGGCTCACCCAAATCCAAATTATGGTCAATACCGCTAACCCCAACAATGGTTTGTAGATTGGCCAGTAATTGATTGCCCGCGGCTGAGACAGTGGTATTGTCCAACGCTTTGAGTTCCACCTTAAAGTTATCCATCATGTCCCTTTTGGATAATATCTTGAGTTTTTTCACCCCTTCCATCTGTCCGACCGCTAAGCCCCATTGTTGGGAAAATGCTTTTAGGCTGTAGACACTGTCGGAGGACAACTCTACCTGCACCTTCCCTGACGCACTGCTTGAGGCGATAACCTGTAAACTGACAATCTCACTTTCATGCTGGTCATTGTTATCGTTATTATCATGCGTGGTTTGTCGATATTGCGCCAATAATTGTGCATCGACTTGCTTGGCCGCCGCTTCTAACGCCAGCAAATTTTTATGCGTCTGACCGAAACTGGCATCATTTTGCATCGTCATGTCAGCATTGACCGAGTCACCGGGAATATCAGGGAAAAACGCTATCCGAACACTGCCAGTTAACGGCATACCCGCCACCAGCAGAAACACGGCCACAAACACCATCACGACCGCATAGCGAAATCGCAGTGCCCAGGCAATAACCTGCTGATAAATGACGCGACTAAACCACTGTAATCCAGCATCAGCGGCGTACTGAAGACGGCTAAACCAATTCTTACTCCGGGGTTTATGGGTATTAATATGGGCTAAATGCGAGGGTAGAATAAGCTTGGATTCCACCAAGGACAGCAGTAAAGCAATGGTGACCACGGTACCAAATTGAGCATAGACCTCTCCCATTCGACCTTCAACATTGGATAATGCTAAAAAGGCGACTACGGTTGTCAGCACCCCAAAAACCGTCGGGGTGGCAACTTTCATGGTCCCTAAAATGGTGTTTTCTATTGAATCGCCTTTATTTTTCCGCGTGCTATAAACGCTTTCGCCTATCACGACCGCATCATCAACCACGATCCCCAGCGCCATAATGAAGCCAAACGTGGTCATCTCATTGATGGTTAAGCCAGTAAATTGCTTGGTCATAAAGAATAAGGTGCCAAAAAACACAAAAGGCAAACCTGCCGCCACCCAAAATGCCACTTGTAAATTAAGAAACAACGCCAGAATAATAAACACCAGTGCTATCCCACTAAGGGCATTTTTTACCAATAACGCTAAGCGCTCTGTAATCATTGAACTTTTGTCGTTCCACGTCGCAATATGGACACCGGCAGGTAATATATTGCTATTTTGCCAGCGTTCGACCACCTGCTTAGCTTGCTCGACGAGATTGACGATGTCGCCATTTTCATCCATCACAATCTCTATCGCACTGGCATTGGCTTGGTTGTAACGTGACAGCACAAACGTGTCATCGGCAAAATCATCTCTTACCAATGCAATGTCGCCTAAGGTGATCTGTGACCCATCACTGGTGGTAATCACTGGGATCGCATTGAAATCTTGTATTTCATAGGCTTGCTCAGACACTTTAAGCCGCACCGTCTTATCGTCATTGTATAAACTGGTGGTGATTGACGCGGCAGATTCGGCATTAATAATGCTAGCAATGCTGTCTAACGTTAAGCCATAAGATTGCAATGTCTCCTCATCAATTTCGATGGAAATCATCGGCTCTGCTTGGGCTTTTATCTCCAAATCATGAATGGCAGATTGGCTCAATAAATCGGTTTTCAATTGCTCGGCCAAATCGTGTAAGGTCGCACGGTCTGCGGCGCCATAGAGCTGTACCCACAAGGCATGATCTTGCCTGCGCATCTTATCGATAACCGGTTTTTCAGCTTCGGTCGGTAAGTTATTGATCGCATCTACGTTGGTTTTCACATCGGTGAGCAAGGTGTCTATACCCGTGATCATTGAAAATGCTTGATTTTGTCCCAAATGGGATCATCATAGCCCCATGAAACAAATTACACTCTCGCCAGAACAAAAAGTAGCATTGGAAACTCGACATAAAAGCTCGAGTGATAGGCGTGAGTGTGATCGCATTAAAGCCATTTTACTACGCGATGAAAATTGGCCAACGCCAATGATTGCCCAAGCGTTACGTATTCACGAAACGACCGTAGTTCGATACATTGATGCCTATGCTCACGACCAAAAACTCACGTGTAATAGTGGCGGCTCCTTAAGTTATCTGAGTCAAGAGCAAACTGAACTATTGATTGCACACCTGTGTGAGGTGACCTACTTGCATAGCCATCAAATAGTCGCTTATATCTCAGAACAATTTCAGATTAAGTACACAGTGTCAGGCCTCAATAAATGGCTGCATAAACATCAGTTCAGCTATAAAAACCCTAAAGGGGTTCCTCACAAATTTGATGAAGACAAACAAACGGCTTTCATTGAATATTATGAGCAACTAAAATCCTCGTTAACCCCTGATGAACCGTTATTATTTATGGATGCGGTTCATCCGACCCAAGCCACAAAAATCACCGCTGGCTGGATAAAAAAAGGCGTTGATAAACCGATAGAAACGACGGGAAGCCGAACCCGTATTAACGTGGTTGGTGCAATCCGACTTGGTCACTTAACAGAAGCGGTCATTGAGCAATATAGCAAAACGGTTAACGGTGCATCCATCATCGATTTTTTAAACCAAATTAGAGCGCGTTACTCAACAAGTGGTGTTATCCATTTGGTGCTTGATGGCGCTGGATACCATCGAAATGCCTTAGTGGTTAAAGAGGCTGAACATCTGAATATAACATTGCATTACCTGCCACCTTATAGTCCAAATTTAAACCCAATAGAACGATTGTGGAAGGTAATGAATAAGCATGCGAGGAATGGGCAATACTTCGCAACGACAAAAGAATTCCGACGAAAAATCACTGACTTTTTTAGCATCACCCTCCCCGATATTGCCGATACACTCGGTGATACAATTAATGATAACTTTCAGAAATTAAAAACTGCAGTTTGAATTCACTTGAGTATAAATCATATGAACTGGTTTTCTCTATCATCACACTACTGCCATTAGCGTTCGATGTTGAGGTAATGCGTTTAATCCCCGACACCGTTTCTAATGCATCTTCTATCTTAATCGCGATACCTTCTTCAGCTAATACTGGGTCGCCACTGTCATAAGTCACCGACACAGTCACTCTATTGGGCTCTAGACTGGGAAAGGCTTCTTTACGTAATGTATTAAGCGAAAAAACACCTACCACTATCATGCCAATTAACAATAAATTAGCCGCGACCGAATTTCTGGCAAACCAAGCAATGGCACCCGTGTGCTGCGAATCTTGCGTCGTCATGATTTACCCCTCAACCTTAGCCATCACCTTGGTACCCACTTTAAAACTACTTAATGGTCGTTTCACCACTTGCGTGGGTGAGTTGCGTGCCTGATTGTTGAGTGTTTGGCTAATGGGCTGCACATAAACAAAACTGTTTTGCTCAAACAATACTGTCGCCAGCGCTTTAGTTAATAATCCAGCATCATCAACAAACCAAATATCACCTTGCTGAGAAATAGCCGAAGACGGTAATTGCCACAGGTTTTGCACTGACTTTCCCTGAATAATGGCCTTAACAAACGTGCCAGGATAGAGCTGGGTAGATTGTGCTAAAGGATCGTCCACCACGACCACTAATGAACGCTGGCGAGACAGTTCAGTCACATGTTGTTCAACCCTTTCCACATACCCCTGCCAGCGATAACGACCGTCAGAACTTTGCAGCGTCACCGCTGGCGTGGCAATGTCGAGTTGTTGATTGGTCAGTTCAGGCAAGTTTTGCCATTGTTGTTCAGACAAGGGAACCTTCACTTCCACTTCGGCCACGCTGTACAAAGTGGCCAGTTGAGTACCGGCTTGCACATAGCTGCCCGGCTGGATATCACGGCTAACCACCAAGGCATCAAACGGCGCCTTCACGTGGGTATAATTAACATCTTGCTGGGCTTTTTTGAGCGCGAGTCTGGCATTGGCTAATGCCGCGGTGATTTGCGCTAATTGCGGCGTGCGCAACACTAAAGCTGATGCCGGTTCTCCGCTGACACCAGAGCGTAACCATTCAGATTTAGCTTGCTCACCTTGACGTTGCTCTTCTAATAAATCCAACTCTGCTTGGGCGACATTCGCCTGGGCTAACGTCAATGCTTGTTGATAACTCACATCATTTATCTGGGCTAATTCATCGCCTTGTTTTATCACTTGGCCGGATTCAAACTGCTGGCTAAGTTGCATCACTCTACCGCTCACCTCAGAGGTAAACGTTAGTTGATAACGGGATTTAGCTGCGCCAAAACCCACCACCTCCGCTTGATATTGCTGTGGCAGAGCGAGCACGACACCCACCTGTGGCAGTATCTCCGCAGCGGCGGTCTCTAATTTGGGGGCTGCTTGTTCAGTACTGTTATTTTGCTTTTTTGGCGCAGGCATTTGCGAGGCGTTAAACGCTAAGACACCAAAAATACTGCCGACAGACAAAAGCGTGACGATAACGTTATTGCGGTTCAGTTTCATGCGGATACCCCTAAGCCCAGCGCTAGGCCTAAATCAATTCGGTTTATAAGACGGTTATAACGGGTTGTGGCTAACTGAGACTGCAGGTCATAGGTTTGCTGTTGCACGCTCAGCAGGTCAAAAATATCGACTAAGCCTTGGCGATATTTTTGTTGATAACTGACCACACTGCGCTCGGCACTCTCTAATGCATCGGCCACATGTTGTTGCTGTTGTGCCAATGAGTATTCCTGACCCACGGCGTTTTCCACTTCATTAACGGCGGTTAATAAGGTGTCTTGATACACCCAAAAACGCTGCTCTGTGGTTAAGCGTGCGAGTTCAGCTTGTGATGTCAATTTGCCACCTTGAAATAGCGGCGCAGAAATCTGCCCCAGGGCACTCCACAGTGGGCCCGTGAGTAACGCTTCACTTGGCGATTGCGCCATATCAGACAAGCTGGCTGACAAACTGATAGAAGGCAGCATGGCTTTATAAGCGGCTTTGGTGCGTAACGTTTCAGCTTCAATGTTATAAAAGACCACTTGTAAATCGGGCCGTCTGCCAAGATCTTGCTAAGGTAAATGGCTAATGGGATCGAGCACGTTAGGAAATGCTGCCGCGATGTGCAGAGGTAAATCGCGCCCAGTCCACTGACCTGATAACAGCGCTAAACTGCGTTGACTTTGCGCCAATTGCTCTTGGTAATCGGTTAATGTGGCCCGTTTTGAGGCGCTGCTGGTGTTGGCATTGTCTAAGTCTTCTAAACTGCCAAGCCCCACACGGTAGCGCGCTAAAATCAGTGATTGATTATTGTCGAGTACCGCTAAGCGCTCGGTTTCAATGGCGACCAGTTGTTGTTTAAGGCTAATGGTTAACCAACTGCGCATAATATTGGCTGCAACGAGATCTTGCGCGCCCTGCAAACTGGCTTGCGAACTGGCAATGTCTTTTTGGGCTGCATGGCTGCTATCGGCTATTTTCTGCCATAAATCCAACTCCCAACTGACACTCACCTCACTGCTGTAACTGTTGGCGGCGTCTTCTGTTGATGTACCGCTAAAACTGGCATCCACGCTGGGTAAACGACTCGCCGAGGTGATCCCATGCTGGGCATAGGCCATTTTCAACGCGACCACAGTTTGTTGCAGGCTGGGATTATTGTGCATCGCCGCGGTAATAAATTGTTCTAGCTCAGGTAAGTCAACCAAGTCTGTCAGTAATACCGCGGGTTGTGGGTTATCTTTTGCCGCGGAACGGGCCAGTAAATCAGCTAATAATGTTTGGCTGACAGTGGTTTCGGCATTGGTTGCCAACTCGCTAAAATTCATAGAAGGCATTGAACTGCAGCCCAATAAACTCATCGCGACCAATGCCAACATACCAACACGTACAGGGTGTATCAGGGTCATTCGTTATGCCTCCAGCCGTTGTGTCTTAAACAACAATAGCCGCAGCATAGCAATCGACGGGTTAAGGAGAGGTTAAGGTCATAATCTTGATGGTGATTTTTCTGGCCGCAAGGCTATCTCAATCGGGTGAATAACATTAACGAAAAATGACGCCTGTGCGTGATGTGTAGATGGGGTTTGCTACCATTTTAGGCTAACGTTTTGGGTAACGCTAGGCAAAGTTCTTGCTTAAACAATGCCATAGCCCGGCAAGTTACAACCTGCATAAAATCGGCAAACTCAGATTTCCGCAACTTCTTGTGAAATGGCTTGTAGGCCACGCCTGCACGGGTATTCATCTGGATACCATTAAAGCTTCGATGCCGATCAGCGATAGCGTTGATCTTGCCATCACCCAGCGCTGAAACCTGCTTACACCAAGCGCCTTTTTTCTATTTTTTTATGCCGGCGCTAAAGATCCTGTCTATGAGTTCCTCTTAACCCAACCTTAACCAGCCATTTGATACATTAACTTCATTGTTATATTTAAGTTTGAGGTTCCATATGTTGTTAGCAAGAACATTTAAATTCCCTTTGTCTATTTTACTCTGTTTAACCGTATTAGGCTGTAATGAGCAGGCGGGATCTGACAACAAACCCATTGAGATTATTCATGTAGACACCATAACGTTAGCCCCCTCAATATTACGATTAAGTAAGGATTTACCCGGACGAGTGACCGCCTTTAAAGAGGCAGAGGTTCGTCCCCAAATAACGGGTATTGTTAAAAGTCGTTTGTATAAAGAAGGCAGTTATGTTGAAGCTGGCGATGTGCTATTTCAAATTGATCCGACAAACTATCAATCTGCAGTAAACAGTGCAGAAGCACAATTAGCAAAAGCAATTGCGAGTCAAACCTCTACTCAAAAAGCGGCTATTCGTTACGCTGAATTACTGAAAAAGAGTCTCACAAGTCAAGAACACTATGATGAAGCCGATTCTGCTTATCAACAAGCCAAAGCCGAAGTCGCGGTTCGTCAGGCAGCATTAGATGATGCTAACCTTCAACTATCTTATACTAAGATTAAAGCACCTATCTCAGGTAAAGCGGGATTCTCTCAAGTATCTGACGGTTCTTTACTAACAGCAAATCAATCAGATTACATCACCACCATTATTCAAACTGATAATGTATATATTGATATGCAGCAGTCAGCCCTTGCTTTTTATAAGATACAACAAGAGTTTCAAAACTCTATTATAAAAAAACCCAATATTCCTGTCTCAATAACATTAGAAGATGGCACAACATATAACCAAACAGGTCAACTAGAGTTTACCGATACTCAAACTGATGGATCAACAGGCTCGGTGGCTTTACGTGCGATTATGCCAAATCCAGAGAATTCGTTACTAGCTGGTATGTATGTTAGAGCTCATATTTCAATGCCAGAAGCTCGTAAATATCTTGTTGTCTCACAATCAACTGTCGTAAGAAGTCAATCAGGGAAACCTTCAGTATTTGTTGTTGACGACAATAATAAAGTCGCTAAAAAATCCATAATTTTAGGCAGTGAAGTCGGCAATGCTTGGGTAGTTAAAGAAGGGTTAACGGTAGGTAATAAAATAGTCATAAATAATTTAAATAAAATTAAAGATGGCCTAACTGTCATTTTAGATAATGCGACTGAAACTGATATTGAAAGCGATACTTCAATAATAAACCCTGGCACTAACTCAAAGAATCTGGATTAATTATATGTCTAACTTTTTTATTCACAGACCCATCTTTGCTTGGGCCCTGTCAATTGTCATTATGATGGCGGGTATCGCTTCAATTTTAACGCTACCCGTAGCGCAATATCCAACCATAGCGCCGCCAGCCATCACTATTAAAGCGACCTATAATGGTGCATCTGCAAAAACAATTGAAGATAGTGTAACCCAAGTTATTGAGCAGAGTATGACCGGGTTAGATAACTTACTGTATATGTCATCAAGCAGCGCTTCTTCAGGTAGAGCAGAAATAACACTTACATTTAGTGCAGATACCGATCCAGATACAGCACAGGTCCAAGTACAAAATAGCTTACAGCAAGCAACGAGTCGTTTACCAACTGCCGTGCAAAATGCAGGAACTTCGGTGACTAAAAGCACTTCTGGTTTTATGTCTGTTACTAATATTTACTCACCTGATGGCAGCATGAGTGCAGGCGATATTCAAGATTATGCGAACTCAAGTATCAAAGATATTATAAGCCGTGTTAACGGTGTAGGTAGTGTAACTATCTTTGGGCCATCTTACGCCATGCGTATCTGGTTAGATCCCGCTAAATTAAATAGTTATAACTTAACACCGGTGGATCTGTCTAGCGCAGTATCAGCACAAAACAGCCAAGTAACCGTAGGACAATTAGGTGGAACACCTGCTACAGAGTCACAATTAATTAATGCAACCATCACGGCACAAAGTCTATTAACTACGGTAGATGAGTTTAAACAGATTTTACTTAAGGTTAACTCTGATGGCTCTCAAGTTCGACTTCAAGATGTTGCGCGTGTTGAACTGGCAAGTGAAAGCGCTAGTGTTATCCCTACTTTTAATGGTTATGAGTCATCAGGGATTGCAATTACGCTTGCATCAGGTGCGAACTCACTCGATACACAAGCAGGTGTAGATGCAAAATTAGCACAATTATCAGAGTCATTTCCTGCAGGTTTAGCCATGGCTAAAGCTCTAGATAATAATGACTTTATTCGCTTATCTATTACCGAGGTAGTTCATACATTAATTGAAGCGATTGTTTTAGTTTTCTTAGTCATGCTGTTATTTTTACAAAACTTCCATGCAACGTTAATACCAACAATTGCGGTACCTGTAGTCTTACTTGGTACTTTTGGCATCATGTCCGTATTAGGCTTTTCTATTAATACCTTAACCATGTTTGGTTTAGTACTCGCTATCGGCTTATTAGTTGATGATGCGATTGTGGTGGTAGAAAACGTCGAACGGATCATGCATGAAGAAAAGCTTTCTCCATTAGAAGCCACTAAAAAATCAATGGGACAAATCACCAGTGCACTAGTAGGTATTACCATGGTGTTAATGGTGGTATTTATTCCGATGGCCTTTATGTCAGGTTCAACAGGCGTTATCTATAAACAATTTTCGTTAACCATTGTTTCTGCAATGGGCTTATCAGTATTAGTTGCTTTAGTGCTCACTCCGGTACTTTGTGCAACCTTGTTAAAACCTGTTGATAAAGAGAAAAACTTCATATTATTCAGAGTTTTCAATCAATTATTTAACAAACTATTAGGTAAATATCACGGTTCTATTAAGCATGTGTTATTACGTCCAATCCGTTTTACATTAATCTATATCTTATTATTTGGCGGTACTGTTTATCTGTATAACGTAATACCAAGCTCTTTTTTACCTAATGAAGACCAAGGCTCATTTATGGTCATGGTGCAACTACCAACAGGCTCTACTTTAAGAAAAACAAACGCAGTAATGAGCGAAGTAAAAGATTACTTTGAAGAAAATGAACCGGATCTTGTTACTTCTGTATTTACCGTTGCTGGTTTCAATTTTTCGGGCCACGGACAAAATGCAGGCATGGGGTTCATTGGTTTAAAAGATTGGGGTGAAAGAACTGCATCAGGAACAGATGTAGACTCAATTATTCAACGAAGTATGGCTTATTTTTCTAACTACAAAAAGGCATCTGTATTTGCTTTTAGTAGCCCACCGATTAGAGCGTTAGGGCAAGCAACTGGTTTTGACTTTTATCTTCAAGATGTTGGCAGTATTGGGCATAAAAAATTAATTGAAGTACGTAACCAATTACTAGAAAAAATGGCACAAAATCCAATTTTACAAAACGTAAGACCTAATGGTTTAGAAGATAATGCACAGTTTTATCTTGATATCGATTATGAAAAAGCTAAAGTTTTTGGTCTTGATATTGATGATATCAATGACTCATTATCAATTGCTTGGGGCTCTTCTTATGTCAATGACTTTATAGACCGTGGCCGTTCTAAAAAAGTTTATATTCAAGCAGATGCTCAATACCGTATGACACCTGAAGATCTTAATCTTTGGTTTATACGTAATGACCAAGATGAAATGGTGCCTGTATCTGCTTTTAGTTCATCACACTGGGGGACAGGCTCTCCACAGTTAATACGCTTTAATGGTAACTCTGCCGTAGAACTATTAGGTGAGGCAGCATCAGGTTACAGTACCGGTGATGCAATGGCTGAAGTCGATAGAATAGCTGCAGAGCTTTCTAGTGATGTACAAGTGAGTTGGACAGGTATGTCATATCAAGAACGTGAAGCAGGTAACCAAGCGCCTATTTTATACGGCATCTCAATATTGATGGTATTCCTGTGTTTAGCGGCTCTTTATGAAAGTTGGAGTATTCCGATAGCCATCATTCTAGTTGTGCCATTAGGCATATTAGGTGCATTAGCTGCGATTATGGTGCGAGGGCTTGAAAATGATGTTTATTTTCAGGTTGGTGTCCTTACGACCATAGGGCTGACAGCAAAAAATGCTATTTTAATTGTAGAGTTTGCAAAAGAATTGTATGAAAAAGGCACCAATTTGATTGATGCAACAGTACAAGCCTGTGAAATGCGTTTGCGCCCAATCATTATGACTTCACTTGCGTTTGGATTAGGTGTATTACCATTAGTAATAAGCACTGGAGCGGGTGCAAATGCACGTAATGCTATTGGTACTTCGGTCATGGGGGGGATGATTGGTGCTACATTACTGGTGGTATATTTTGCCCCGTTGTTTTTTACTTTAATTATTAAATTATTCAAACCAAAAGGGTAAGCTTACTCTAGACAGTTAAATACACTACGCGCTGAGTTATTAACTCAGCGCGTTTTATACAAATAATCTCAGTTCTGATTACATAGTCCAGCAGTAGCGTTCAGAGTTAAATTAACATTGACGCTTAATCGCCCATTAATCTTATTATAAAGCCATTTCTATTTGCTTTAATCGGCTTTGAGTCTTCGACTCAATGCACTTTGACTGATCCCCAATATTTGCGCTGCGGCGGTTTGATTGTGGGCTGTGCGGCTCATGGCTTCATCTAAAAGCGCTTGGTTCATTTGGGCAATGGTTGGCAGTATTTTGGGAAAGATAATTCAGTCTTGCGGCGCTGCCGTTAATGACTTGTGTTCATTAATCGCTTCCATAAAAGCAGAGGTGTTAAGCGCGATACCATCGCTGCGGCTAACCGCATCAAATACCATGCCTTTCAACTCATGAAGGTTACCCGGAAAATCATAGCTAGTTAATTTTAGCTTTAAATCAGCGGGTTGAATGGGTAAAGGTAAATTCATTTCTACTGCCGCTAGGGCGATGAAATGATTGATCAGCAAAGCGATATTGAGTTGCCGTTCGGCTAATGGCGGTAATTTAATTTTATGGGCGCGTAAACGGTAGAGTAGATCGCTCCTAAACTCACCCGCTTGGTGAAGTTTACGTAAATCATCTTGAGTTGAGACCACAAACTTACATTTTACTGGGTAGGCTGTGTCGCTTCCTAAGGGGTAATATTGTTTGGTCTCTAAAAACTCTAATAGTCTAACTTGTGCGTTTAGCGGCAGGGCTCCTATCTCGATAAGATAGATCACCCCGCTACCGACTTGATGCAGTAAGCCTACAACCGCGTCTAATTCACCATTACTGTGATGATACCGTTGACCACACATTTTTTGCTTAAAGGATTCGCTACTAATACCCGCTAGATTGATGCTGATGGGTCATTCGTTATGCCTCCAGCCGTTGTGTCTTAAACAACAATAGCCGCAGCATAGCAATCGACGGGTTAAGGAGAGGTTAAGGTGGGGATAAATAGTGAAATTGAATATCGAGGTGAAACGTCAGAATTAGGCGTCAAGATGGTTCAATTAACCATAAACTAATAATGATAAATGGCAGCTATATGCCCCTACAGAACATATAGCCACTAAAATAAGCATTTGAATAATTGATACCATCAATATTGTTAGTCAGTTATCAATATTTGGCTGTAGGACAAGTTAACGATTATCAGCAATAAAACTAACAATAACCTCAGCTAATACCTCGCCTTGTTCCTCTTGTAAATAATGGCCAGCATTAATAATTGTTGTATGTTTTTGTCCCTTTGCACCCGGTATCATTTGTTGCATCATTTTATCTCCGCCAGCGGTTATAGGGTCTGAGTCGCTAAACGCCGTTAAAAAAGGTTTATTCCATTGAGACAATACCTTCCATGCAGCACGGTTTTTTTCGGTTGCTGGATCATTTGGCGTAGCAGGTACTAACAGAGGGAACTGACGCGCACCTTGTGTGTATTTCTCTTCAGGGAATGGTGCGTCATAGGCAGCAATTACATCATCAGATAAATCAGACACAGATGCCCCATTTATCATGTTTCCTGTTGGGAACAATTCAACTTCTTGAGAATAATTTACCCATTGTGCAAATGCATCATTTAGTTTGTCATCGCCAGTAGGTAACATGGTGTTCGCTGCAACAATACGGCTATAGCGTGAAGTATCTTCAGCTGCCATACGCAGTCCGATTAACCCGCCCCAATCTTGGCATACCAAAGTAATCTTGGTTAATTCGAGTTGTAAAACGAATGACTTTATCCAATCAACATGACGTTGATAGGTATAATCAGAGCGTTTACTTGGTTTATCTGAACGCCCAAATCCAACAAGATCAGGCACAATCACTCGATGGCCAGCTTTAACAAGTATCGGGATTATTTTACGATATAAAAAACTCCATGAAGGCTCGCCATGTAATAATAATATTGGCTCAGCATCTTTATCTCCTTCATCAAGATAATGAATTCGTAACTGGCCTCCTTCACTATCGTCCACTAATAAGTAATTAGCGGTAAACGGATAGTCTGGTAAATTAACAAAATTACTATCATCAGTTCGTAAAAATTCCATAATTCTCTACTTCCTACTTCTATATAAAATGAATCAACTCTATTAGTTTATTTACTCAATTGCATGCACTACAACGCTAATCGTTAAGTAACGGGGAGTGATTGGAAAGATCTGAAATTTAGTTTATTTGAGTAATTTACGAATAGTATTACAATCGTAAATCTGGCCATTTCAGGAAAAACATTAATTAAATATTTTTTATTCTAGAACTTTATTCTAGAACACAGTTTAGGTTGGATTATTTATGTGTTAATAAAAACAAGTGTCCAAAGGGGAGAATAAAAAACTAATTGCAAGTTATTTTTTTGATAAAATCAAAATCATCGATAATTTACTACCACCTCTTTACCCAACCATATACTGACAAAGTTAAATGAAATTTATTTCTATTAATCAAAAACAACTTATTGTCACAAAAAACCGGGGGTTTATAAATAAATATTAAACAATATTTATTCAAATTACGAATATCTTGTATAATCTTATTAATCACTTAGATTTAACATTAACTAGCCTAGACTCTATTTGACTCTCAGTTAACACCTATAAATCTATTGAGCTAATTTAATCAGACTATCCTTGCCAATACCTATATATAGATATAAACAATAATCAATAATTTGTGATTTACTTAGCAATAAATAAAAACCTATTTTATTTAATTATTATTCATTACAACTAAATAAAATGTGTGATGAATACCGCACAATTTAAATATGACTATTATAAACAGTTAACCACACATTTTCTGCTCGAAGGATTTGTCACTAATGCCCGCTAGATAGAGGCTGATGAAGGGCTCATTCGTTATGCATCCAGTCGTTGTATCTTAACAACAATAGCCGCAACATAGTAATCGACGGTTTAAGGTAGGGTTAAGATAGGATGATGGAACTGGAATTGACGTTTAAAGCAGATAAATAAAACCAAACAGCCAATGTAAAGATTCATCTTTATTGTCATCGGTGCCAATATAAGTAACGGCGCTATCTGGTTACTTTCTATTTCATATTTTTAATCACATTTCTACTTTCTAACTCTATTGAATACACTTGACTATAAATTTTTTTAATGAGAACAATCAAATCATCACTACTTTGATCATCACGTTTTTGGTTAACCCATACATTAGACAGGGTAAGAATGAGTCTTTCTGCCTGGTTTAAATTGCTTTGTTGAGATACTTTTATAAATAAAATTTGGCAGTTTATGACTAGGCATTTAAAAACTAATTCATCTTTTAGAGGACTTTCAGTATCTTGATTCTCTTTTGTTAACCATATTGGTTCACCCTCACAGTACACTAACGCGGCGATTAAGTTAGTTACCGTCTTAATATCAGTAGCACCATTAAATAATTGGATTATTTCTTCTGAACGCCGAAAGTTTAACAACAAGCTATAACCTAAATCAGCTTTGTGCCATTGTTGTACTAATGATTTAAGAAATGCCATTGATATTAACCTACCGATAAATTGCGATTTTTTTGGGTGTTAGTTCAAATGTTTGTTCAAGATACAACAGATAATCTCTCGCTAAAATGGAGAATCCTCTATAATAATCTGTTTCCGCATGGGTATAGGCGAGCTCCAGACATCGGTAAGCCCAAGGGAGTAAATGTTGTTCTAATAGCTCATTGATCGCTTTTTGAAAATGCACTTGCTGTGGTTCTTCAGCCGCTTTGTTCAATAAAAATGACAGCACCGCAAATATTAGCCCAATATGATCGACAGGTTCATTCATTTTCATGTCGATATTGATATTGTTAGCGGCATAAAACCGTTTTAAAGTAATGGTACTGTGGTCATTAAGCAACTGTGAAGAACTTGTATAGGCTGAGCCCCAAGGCGCGGCTAAAGGCGTACCTGGGCCATAGAATAGTACTCCATATTCGAGTTTCAGCTTAAGTAGCTCTTCTTCGTTATCGGTCCATTGATCAATATAAGCTTTTAGGTGCGTTAATCCTTTATTGTCGGGATCTGTGGCTAACAACTTAGGCCAGTTTTCAACAATATCTTGCTGTTTAAAGGTATTGATTAAGTCTGACTCGGGATAAACGGTCAGTACAGAATGCAATACATTGGCAATTGCCTGTAAATCTTGAAGCTTTTCAATGTTCATATCATTCACATTTGGTTATAAATTTAACTAGGAAAGAAGGGTGTAATAACATTATTACACCCTGTATTTACTAATTTATACTTCTCGAACGTTTAAGATCCGACCCATGCTCGAACCAACGGGTTGTGCTTTCCTAGACCCCTTAACAATTAAGTTAGGCGATGTAATCGATTCTGATGGTAATGGAGCAAAGTGGCCATCGCCGTTGCCATATTTAGCACGAAGGTTTTCCATCGTATCAAAGTCCAGCGCTCGTAATGGGCATGACTCAACACAAATCGGTTTTTTACCTTCTGCTAGCCTATCAGAACAACCGTCACATTTGGTCATGACTTTGCGTTCAATATCAATCTGAGGCGCATCGTACGGGCAAGCTCTTGAACAGCTTTCGCAGCCAATACATAACGACTCTTGAACCAGTACCAAACCATCTTCTTTTCTTTTATGCATGGCTCCTGTGGGACATGCTTTTACACACACAGGTTCGTTACAATGGTTACAACCGATAGAGGCATAATAGGCAAATATATTTTGCTCATAACTCTCATCGCTATTTTGCTCCCACGTACCACCGCCATATTCATAGACTCTTCGCCATAGCATGCCGGGTAATGCGGATACACCTTGAGTGCTGACATCATCTTTATTACGCGTTATACCAACCATTCGATCTTTACAGGCTATGTGGCAAGTTTTACAGCCAGTACATTTACTGCTATCGAAATAGAATCCTAATTGAGTTTCTTGTGTCATTTTAATTTACCCCTCAAGCCTTGACTACCTGAACACGATTGGTGTGCTGTGGATTTCCCTTTGATATTGGGGAAGGATGATATTTTGTTAGTGTGTTAATACAGCCTCCAATATCTACAACATGGCCAGATGGACCGACTTTTCCACTCGCATCTGGTTTATACCAAGCACCTTGCCCTAAAGCACATACTCCAGGAGTGACTCTGGGCGTGAGTTTTATCGGCATTTCAATTGTTCCTCTACCGTTATAAACATGAACCATATCACCATCAGATAATCCTCGAGCAGAGGCATCTTTGGGGTTCATCCATACCGCATCTTCGACCGCTTCGCGAAGCCACGGCACGTTATGATAGCTTGAGTGCGTTCTGCCTTTAGTGTGGTAGCCACATAATTGCAATGGGTATCCTGCATCAATAGCTTGTTGATCTTGATAGCCATCCCAAGTCACAACATATTGCGGTAATGGGGTAATTTCATCTCCAGTAGGCAGAGACCACGTTGCCGCTTTTCGTGCCAGTGATAATGAGAAAATCTCAAATTTTCCTGATATTGTTGGTCTTGGATTCGCAATGGGATCTTGAATATAGGATTGGAATGCGATAACTGGTGAAGACATATATTTACGGAAAACCCCCACTTTCTGGGCTTCTTGATATGTATCAGGCATATCGACATCGGCATTCATCGACTTAGTTTCTTGATAAAGCTTTTCACACCATTGTTCACCGGTAAGCCCTTCAGTGTATGCAGCACCATTACCCATAGCGTTAGCAATACCAGCACAGATTTCATACATAGATTGCGATTCGCCTAACGGCTTCAGTGAGGTACTCATAAAGGTTGCATAGGCCATTTGACCAGATGCATATGAATCGTTTGCATAATCTACTGATTCTAGCCAAGTGCTATCTGGCAGTAAGTAATCGGCAAATTTAGCTGACGATGTCATCCAGCAATCACTGACAATAATCAGTTCACACTTACTGTCATCTTGTAAGATTTGAGCGGTGCCATTACTGTCTGAGTGTTGATTCAGTAAAGCGTTACCCGCGCAGTTGATAATAGCCTTAATATTGGTACCCAGTTTAGCTGGATTGTTATCAACCCGCTCTTGGCTACCGCTAGATTTAAAGCGAACGCCATCTGACGTTCCGCTAAAGTCTTCACCGCGCACAACGGCATCAGACCATGTGAAAACAGGGATGGTAACATCTACTGGATTGCTACCTGCTTGCATACCTGCAACACCAAAGCTATAGCTTGAAGGCATTGCACCACTATTGACACCAGCACGACCTATTTTTCCGGTCATAATGGCTAACGTGTAAACGGCTCTAGTGGCTTGGTCGCCATTGGCATGTCGACTAATACCTGCACCTGCAGAAATATAGGGGGCTTCAGCGGCCATCATAGCTGTAGCTAACTGTTCAATTTTATACGCTGGGACTCCGCATACCACTGCAGCCCAATCTGGCGTTTTAGCGCCATCTTGCTCAAATATGCCTTGGCCCATAATGTAATCATGGTAATTTTGGTCTGGGTCGATAAATTCAGCATGTGAAGCAATGAACGGATCGGCGTTTAGCGTAACAGACGCCTTAGTATTGACTAGCGATGCTTTGTCATAACCCACAGCATATTTATCTAAAAATGGTTTCGCGTTTTGGTCAACCCAGCCACTATTAATCATTTGATAAATAACCGCTTCAATTAACGCGGCATCAGTACCAGGGCGGATCGCAAGCCACTCATCTTCATTGCCACGCATTGAATCTGTGTATCTTGGTTCTACCATCCAGACTTTAATATTCTTTTTATTATTTTCTAGAGACTTAACAAAATCATAGCCTTCACCGCTACCACTCATGCGTGTTTCGTTTGGATTAAAACCAAAGCCAACAAATAAATCAGAGTTAACGATTTCGCTTAATGAGCTGCCGCCAATGCTATCCCATTGATCGCCATAAGTAGCCATACACGCTGGATACACACCGGCCCATGAATAATCCCAATGATGGTCTAGAAAACCGCCATTTAAATTCAGTAATCGACCCCAGGTGGCGGTATTCGATGAGAAACCATAATAAGCGCCTGTACCGTAATGCATATAAATGGATTCAGGGCCGTAGTTATCTTTAATGGCTTGTAATTTTGAGCCTATTTCTGAATAAGCTTGTTCCCAACTGATAGGGACAAATTTTGCCTCGCCTCGTTTACCCACACGTTTCATTGGTGAACGTAGTCGGTCAGTTGCATAGGTTCTTTGACGAAGTGAACGACCACGTGGACATGCTCGAGCCTGATGGTTTACACCATATTCATCGGTTGTTTCATGGTCAGTTTCAATTCGAGTGATAACCCCGTCTTTACTGAATACTTTAATAGGGCAATTTGAACCACAGTTTACCAAGCATGCAGACCAGTTAAGTTGTTCAAGCGAACTTTCTGGTACTCCAGGCGGTATTACATTGATTTCTTTCGCACTATCTTCACACCCAGTGATAGTTGCTGCAGCGCCAATTGCTGCACTCATTTTTAAGAAATTTCTACGTTCCATTTCTATATCCTCGCGTAGTATTTACGATACGTTTAATGCAATTTGTAGCTAAATGACAACATCACTTGGTGTGCGTTATAGTCATGGTTTATATCTTGAAGTGTTATTAGTCCGGGTATACTGGCGATCTCAACAGATGCAGCATCGGTGTCGTAATAACGCTCGTATCGATAACTTAGTTTAAGTGCCATTTGTGGATTTAATGCATAATCAGCATATACACTGGCACTGTGGTTATAACTGTAATAATCACCATATGGGAGACTATTATCTACATTCACATTGGTATTACTCGTTGAATTAGCAAATAGATAATCCATACCTATTGTTAATTTATCTTGCATTAACCCTCTATAATTAAATCCAGCACCAACGTTAATAAATTCATCTTCTACATCTGTATACCAATATGAATTACTGACTTGACTGCCTGCTTGAGACGAATTAATCCATTGCTGACCGATAAAACCATAAGTATCAACATTTTTACTAATCTGAATACTTATATTGGCGTCATAGCCATAATCTTCTGAATCTAATAATCCAACTTCGGTATGTTTATATTCATCTTTGGCATATCGAGATGTCACATCAACACTCATCCAATCATTAGGTGTATGGGATAATTTTAATTCATAAGCATTACGAGTTCGGTCAGCTAAATAATATTTTCTGAGTAATGCATTTTCTTCGGATGCGGTTAAAATATCTGATTCAAATTTTGAACCATCTCTATTAGCATACTCAGATTTTAAATTGATATTGAACATTTCAAACTTACGTATGTTTAATTTCACCCATAATGTGTCATCTTGAGTTTGTTCACGTTCACTATAATTACGAGTAATTTCTTTACTGTCATAACCTGCCTGTAAACGATAACCGCTGGCGATTCTGTAACTCGCATTCACACCATAATTGTTACGTTCATAATCTAAAGGCGTATTTTGTCTAAACGCACCGGTTAAACTATTGAAGTTGTATTGGGCAAATTCTGCAGTCGAACTCTTATTATCACGCTTGTTATAATCGATTTTCCCACCCAAGCGAAGTCGATTACTTAGCATGGATGTCACCGCAAACCGGCCATCGATAGTATCGACTTGACCGTCCCAGCTTTGCAGTGGATTACCACTCATTTGAATTAAATTTTCATCTTGGATCATTCGTCCAGTCGCAACACGTCCGCTCATCACGGTCTGATCAATGCGATAATTGCCAGAAAGTGATATTTGATGAGCTTGACTATCTGGAGCTGCAGCATAGACATCATTTAAATAAGGTAGGCTTAAGTCACTTATTTTATTATTGTAAATGCTCCCAGAATAACTCAGATCAGTGGTCCAGTTATCGCCATTAAGACCTATCCCCGCATCCCATTGCGAAGTAGTCGCGTTAACGGGTAAGCCGATATTGATAGGGCTAGGCGTCACGATACTGCTTGAACGGTGGCCGGTTTTATCTTCTTGGTTGTAACTGACAAAACTATTGTATTCGTCATTTTTATAGACAACCCCTACCCCCAGCTTCTCTCTTTCTAGTGCTAAGTTAAACGTATTCACATCAGCACTTGGGGTTAGCATGCCGTCGTTATGCCAAAGCTGACTATTCACATCGCCTGCTTTAATGGTTTTTATTGAAGCGTAATCTAAGACCAACTCATATAAACCTGAATCGCCGATTTGTAAACTGGCAAAGCTATTATCGAAACCCAACTGATGTGCGATTAATTGAGCTTGATATCCAGATTTATTTTGAAACAGAATATCACTGCTCACTGAACCAATAGCGCCATCCTCTGAAGTACCGAGTGCGTTACCTGCATGTATATCATCAATGTCGTTATAGCCAAGAGCAACATCTAGCTTGCCGCTATAAGCTGAATTTTCAACACAACGGTTACATTCATAGTTGCTACTATTTACATTATTGGTGTTGGCATTGTTCACACCAAAATTCGCTGCGAAACTGGGTCCAGATATCGCCACTAATATCGATACAGTAATAAGATTGATTTTGAATGACATAATCTTGCTCTCCATTAGCGTTGCAGCAAGCTGCCTGAGGGATGATTTGAACCATGAATTTGACTATGGCAATTCAGGCAACTTTTACCGCCACCAAAAGCATCAATACCTGACTCAGCGACGACTCGACTAGCATGTCCATCATTAGCATGACATTGCTGACATAATTGCGGTGCACGATGCTTGACTAAGGATTCATTAACACTGCCGTGAGGGTTATGACAGGTAACGCAATTTTCAGTTACTGGCGCATGTTCCCATAAGAAAGGACCGCGTTTTTCAGCATGACAGCTATAACAAGTATCATTTACTGTGGGTTTAACTAACGCATTCTCACTCATTGAGCCATGAGGTGAATGGCAATCAACACATGTCATGCTGTTCCACTTCAAGGGATGTGAAGAGCGCTTATTCATATCGCCTTTTTGGCTGGTATGACAGCTGACACAGGTGTCATTGATAGTCAGTTTATCCATAACAGGATCTTTTGCCGCATGGATCTTATGGCAATCTACACAGGCAACTTCTTCAAGATTATGAGTACTATTATGCCAACTCATCTGCTGTGCATCGTTATGGCAACCTTCACATACGCTGTTTTGAGAACTTGCCGGCAGCTTACTTTGAGGACCAAAAGCAATCATGGGCTCCTTACCACCTCGGTTATGCTGGCCTTGAGGGCCATGACATGCTTCGCATTGCAAACCTGCCATTGGGGAATCCTCGGAAATAACTTTTCCATGGGTGCCCTTAAATAAGTCCATCACCTGTTCATTTTTTTTATGACACATAAGGCAGGAGTCTGCCCCTTTAGAAGAATATTTCCCTTCATCAAACTTTTGTTGTAGCTGTATTTCTAATTGTTCTGTGGTTAAATCGTCCCAAGGTAACGCATGAGAACTTTGCATTACGAATAATCCGCAACCTATGAGTATGGCTAGTTGATAGATAGATCTCATTTTTAAATACCTCCCAAAATCTGAAATTTTTACTTTCATTTTATTACCTGTAAAATAATTACTTCTTTAAATTAAGTTTTTATATTTATTATATAAAATAAAATCATAAACTTATTTTATTACATCACTATCGAAGCCAAACAATGTCAACCAGTCGGGGGACTCTACTTAATATTTTGTTAGCACCTTCAAATTCCTTGAGCTAATTTAACCAAATCATCCACCCAAAAACCTTTATACAGGTATAAACAATTGTAAATAACATGTGATTAACTTAACAAAAAATAAAACTAATGGTATTTGTTAATTATTAGCTGTGTTAATCACAACTTAGAAAAACATGTGATTAGCACCACACAATATTAATATGTATAGAATTTAAACTTGTTCTATGCGGTTTGGGTTTATACTGGTACATATGTGATTAGTAATTTATGTAATGATAATTAAACATTAAGGTGTATTTATATGGCTCGCGTTATGTCCTTAAGCCCTGAAATGAAAGGCAAATCTACTATATTCTTTCCTGACATAGTTAAACCCGACATAATGAGTTTCATTAAAGAAAATGGTGAACTAATAACCTTAAGCAAAGGTGAGTTAATCCCAAAAAGCATCCTACTTAACAATTTTATCTATTTAAATACAGGCTTGATATTTTATATAAAACGAACAAACAACTATACCAAACCTAAATTTGTAAATGTCATTATCCCACATAGATTGACTGATTATCATTTACTATTAGAGAATAATTGTACTTGCTGTAAAAGCATTAAGGTCGCAAGAGACAGTCAGATAACGATTGTTGAAAAATCGTTGATAAAAAACCTAATAAAAGAAGATATTGAGCTTTTTACTCGTTTTATGTTTGATGCAAACTATTTTACTGAAAGACAAACTGCACTGGCTATTTTCTTATTAACCTCTTCACCAGAAGATAAACTCATTAAGTTTCTTTTTGATATTCTCGTTGCTTTTAAAACAGAATTTATATCAATGTGGCTTACCATTGATATAAAACTAACCCGAGAAGAGATTGCAGATATATTACATATTAGCATCATAAAGTTGGACTTAATGTTAGGAAGCTTAAAGAAGCAAGGCATGTTAAAAAAAGAAAAAGGACTATTTAGTATTAATACAGCATTATTTAGTGAACTTTCGCCATGCCCTTTAGGAAGAGAAGACGCGCAAGGATGTAAGTCTAATAACATGCTAAAGTTCAAAATGAAAAACATGATTGAAATCAATAATGTCTAGTGAAACTTTTACACGAGAACATCTATTAGAAATACGATAATAAATTCAATGGAATAACAATGAAACAATCAATAGTTCACATTGCTTTAGTCGTGAGAGATTATGATGAAGCTATCGATTTTTATGTCAATAAATTGAAATTTGAGTTAATCGAAGATACCTATCAAGCAGAACAGGACAAACGTTGGGTAGTTGTTTCCCCTCCAGGTTCAAGCGGAGTGTCGTTACTGTTAGCACGGGCATCGAAGCCGGAGCAGAATGATGTTATCGGTAACCAAACTGGCGGACGTGTTTTTCTTTTTTTGAACACCGATGATTTTTGGCGAGACTATCACCGCATGGTAGCAGACGGGATAAAGTTCGTTAGGCCGCCACAAGAACAAGATTATGGCACGGTGGCAGTATTTGAAGATCTCTATGGCAATCTTTGGGACTTACTGCAGTTAAATGATGATCATCCAATATCAATCAAAACCTCGTAAAAAGCATTAATTGGTGTATTACATTGGCTATTGTTTAGCCAGCTTTTAAGGCCGCACAATGGCATTAACAAGCTTTTGTGTAGCACTAATACTAATGTTGAAATATGTATCGTTAACATATTACAAGACCTGCACTCAATCACCACTATTTATACATGTTAACTAAACTGCTGCACATTCAGCGCTAATGTCCTTTGAGTCGTCGACTCAATGCACTTTGACTGATCCCAAGCACCTGCGCAGCGGCAGTTTGATTGTTGGCTGTGCGGCTCATCGCTTCATCCATTAAGGCTTGATTCATCTGCGCGAGTGTTGGCAACACCTTAGGGAAGATGATGAGATCTTGAGGGCCTTCAGTCAATAATTTGTGTTCATTAATCGCTTCCATAAAAGCAGAAGTGTTAAGCGCGATACCATCACTTCTACTTACCGCATCGAATACCATCCCTTTTAGCTCATGTAGATTACCGGGAAAGTCATAACCGGCTAAGCTAGGCGCCAAGTCTGCGGGTTGGATCGGTGCGGGTAAATTCATTTCTGCTGCCGCTAGGGCGATGAAATGATTGATCAACATAGCGATATCGAGTTGCCGGGCCGCTAATGGCGGTAATTTAATTTTATGGGCGCGTAAACGGTAGAGTAGATCGCTCCTAAACTCACCCGCTTGGTGAAGTTTACGTAAATCATCTTGAGTTGAGACCACAAACTTACATTTTACTGGGTAGGCTGTGTCGCTTCCTAAGGGGTAATATTGTTTGGTCTCTAAAAACTCTAATAGTCTAACTTGTGCGTTTAGCGGCAGGGCTCCTATCTCGTTAAGATAGATCACCCCGCTACCGACTTGATGCAGTAAGCCTACAACCGCGTCTAATTCACCATTACTGTGATGATACAGTTGACCACACATTTTCTGCTCGAAGAACTCGCTACTAATGCCCGCGAGGTTGAGACTGATGAACGGTTCGTTAGGGCTATAAAGTGTATGGCAAGATTTGGCAAATTCGCTTTTACCTGTGCCGCTAGCGCCATACATTAATAAGGGCTCAGGACTGCATGAGACGGCTTCGAGATAGCGGAACTGATCCAGTAGCTGTGGCTCGCAAGTTAAAATATTATTGAACGCTTGCGGGGTGTCTAAAGTACGACTTAAAAATTTCTCTTTGATATAGAGGTAGTTTCTTTCCAGCCCGACGACTTCCAGTGCTCGGCGCACTGTATGCCCGAGGTCATCGACATTGTCGGTTTTAATAAAGTAGTCATAGGCGCCTTTTTTAATGCAACGTACTGCGGTGTCGACTTCGTTAACACCCGTCACAATAATGACTCGGGTGTTGGGGAAATCACTACGGATCATCGCTAATAACTCTTCGCCAGAGTGAAATGGCATGGTGAGATCGAGTAACACTAGCGCATAGTCGCCAACTTGTAATCTATTCTTCACTTGGCGACTATCAACGCAGCTGTCAATATCAGCTTCAGGAACCAGACGATTAAGGGTGACCGCTAACGTTCTTAACCAAGCGGCTTCATCGTCGACTAAAAGAATATTTCTGGCTAGTTTCATTTTCTAATCCTGTGATTCCAATGCAAAGGTTAGGCGAATTCGGGTGCCTTTACCTACACTCGACAGCATCTGCATTTCGCCTTGATGCTCTTTTATAATTTTGCTGCAGACCGATAATCCTAGCCCACTGCCCCCTTCGTTTCGCCTGGTGGTGAAAAAGGGCTCTGTTATACGCGTTAATGTGGCGCTATCCATCCCGCAGCCATTGTCGGTGATACTCAAAATAGCCTTATCACCTTCAACATGGGTCTCTATCACTATTGATCCCGATTGCTCAGAACAGGCATGACAAGCATTTTGAATGAGGTTAATTAATACTTGATGTAACTGCTGAGCATCACCCTCAATTTTGGGGCTTGGTTCACACAGCGTGGGAGTGATCTGATGGAATTTAGTTTGACTCGCGGTTAGGCGAAGTGCCACTTGCACCACATCATTTAGGCAAACTTGGGTATATTCATTGGCAATATGAGGCATGGCATAACGTTTAAGATCATTAACGATACGGCTGATACGTTTGGCGCCCTCTTCAATAGAGCCACAACTATACTGTAATTCTTCTATAGCAATGTCTGGGTTTAGCCCTGCAATAAGCCAGAAGGGGTTTTGTTTCTGATAATGCCTAGCTGCTGGTGTTAAGTCTTTCATTGCAGAAGTAAATAGTGCTACTGCATGTACGATAAGACCCGTTGGATTATTGATTTCGTGAGCAATACCGGCAGACAGTTCTCCTAGTGAGGCTAGGCGGCTGGCTTCTTCATTGGCTTGTCGCAGGTGATGCTGCTCGGTTGATTCTTCAAGCAGGATCACCACCTGATCTGCGGCAATAGGATGAATTTGTAATTGCCAACACTGCTGCTGATACCGCATATCGGCAGTAAACGACTTTTGGGTCGATAACACGTCTAATACTGCGCCTTTAAGCTTAAAAACATCGTTGTCGACATAGTAAAACTCATCTGAATCTAACAGGTGAATATTGTTATCGTTACTCCATAAATGCTGGAGGTCCTGGTTTACTATGGTCACGCCATTGGGGATCCCATCGAGAACAGACTGAAACTGTTTCGACAGTTCAAATATCTCAGCTTCAATGCGCCGGCGTTGAATTAATTCGGCATCGAGCGCCTTAGTGTGGCGGCGCAAACTGGCACTAATAAACCCGGTGTATACCATGCCTACTGCACAGACAAGCGCGACCAACATCGCGACTGAAAGCATTCGCTGTTCATTAGAGGTTAAATCCACTTTCTCTCGCCCAATACCAAACCATTTATTGACTAGTTTGTCGTATTCACCTGATAGTTTTAGTTGCCTAAGCGCCTCGTTGATTTTGTACATTAATAATGTTTTCTTAACATTACCAACAAAATTAAAGTCACCGTAGATCAGTGCATCACTTGAACTGCGAACCGATGGATACAAAGGGAGTAAACGCCGCGCAACAAAGCTTTCAGCAATAACCACGTCGACTTGGTTGCTAATCAGTTGTTGAAAGCCTGTCTCATAGAGATCGACATCCACGCGTTCGAAATTTTGCGGATAGCCTGACAGGTATACATCGACAAAAGCCCCTATTTTGATGGCAACACGCTTACCAACGAGATCAGCCCAATTGTTTATTAACGCCTTGCCCTGCAAGGTATAGGCTCTAGCATGGGTGGCATAGATAGGATCGGATTGGCTTAACTTGCGGTCCAAATTGACTGGGCTAACCACAGCAATCACATCGATATCACTGTTAGGATTATGAACATCTTTTACTAATTGCTGAAAACTTTTACGCCGAACGATGATGCGCTTATTAGTGAGCTGACCGATTCGATTCATCAACTCGACATTAAAGCCTTGATCGACACCATTTTTACGCCATTCTAATGGCGCCGTTTTTGAGTGTACCCCAAAGACAATGCTTTCTTGAGCGAGCACAGGTAAGGAGAGGATGATAAGTAATAGCAATAAAAATCTCATGTTGCGATGATACACACCACCCGCAGCTTAAACTGTGCAGCATTACGCGAATTAGCAGATCGTTAAGTAGCTTTTTCGATGATATTTAGAGACTGTGATCTATCTCTACATAGGCTATGCAAAATCGCATATACCCCTTTATAACTATGCATCTTTGCATAGTTAATTTTTTTGCTTGTGATTGAGGAAACATTTCTGACCCCCCTGTTGATTATCTTATTGCTGGCCTTAGTGTCATAGGTGAAGATTAAATCGAGTAAAAGTAATCGCCGATAAAATCGAGATGAGTTTTGCCGATACTTTTGAAAGTGAACACCACTTCAACCTTAATAAAATAATGAGAGTACTTCTATAGTTAATCGACTAAGCGTCATTAAATGTAGAGGGGGGAGCAAAAATGAAAAAGATGAAACTTGCAGTCTGTCTAGCCACATTAATGGGCACAGCAGGTCTAATGGGCAATGCAGTTGCGGCTGATGACTTAGCCGAATTCCACGCTCAAAACCAAGAATGTGACAGCTGCCATACACCAGATGGTGAACTATCAAACGACAGCTTAACTTATGAAAATGCCCAATGTGTTTCTTGTCATGGAACACTAGCAGAAGTGGCTGAAACCACTAAGCATGAACATTACAATGCTCATGACTCGCATTTTCCTGGCGATGTATCATGTACCACATGTCACAGCGCTCACGAAAAATCTATGGTGTACTGCGACTCGTGCCACAGCTTCGATTTCAACATGCCATATGCTAAAAAATGGCAACGTGACGAACCGACTATTGCAGAATTGGCCAAAGATAAATCAGAACGTCAAGCAGCCCTTGCTAGCGCACCTCAAGATACCGTTGACGTCATTGTTGTCGGTTCTGGCGGCGCAGGCTTCTCTGCGGCAATCTCTGCATATGATAATGACGCTAAAGTCATTATTATTGAGAAAGAGCCGGTTATCGGTGGTAACGCTAAATTGGCCGCAGGTGGCATGAACGCTGCTTGGACTGATCAACAAAAAGCGAAAGACATTACTGATAGCCCTGAATTAATGTACAAAGACACCATGAAAGGTGGCCGTAACCTAAACGATCCTGCATTGGTTAAAATCTTAACCTCGCACTCTAAAGACTCTGTTAATTGGATGACCGCAATGGGCGCCGATTTAAATGATGTCGGTCGTATGGGCGGCGCATCTGCTAACCGTGCACACCGTCCAACTGGTGGTGCTGGTGTTGGTGCTCATATTGTTCAAGTGCTTTATGATAATGCCGTGAAACGCAATATCGACATACGCATGAACACTCGTGGTATCGAAATCCTTAAAGATGACAGTGGTAATGTCAAAGGTATCCTCGTTAAGGGTATGTACAAAGGCTACTACTGGGTGAAAGCGGATGCTGTAGTATTAGCAACCGGTGGTTTCGCTAAAAATAACGAACGTGTCGCTAAGCTTGATCCTAAGCTAAAAGGCTTTATCTCTACTAACCAACCTGGTGCGGTAGGTGATGGTCTTGATGTTGCCGAAAATGCGGGCGCAGCATTGAAAGACATGCAGTATATCCAAGCTCACCCAACCCTATCTGTTAAAGGTGGCGTAATGGTCACTGAAGCGGTTCGTGGTAATGGTGCTATTTTGGTTAACCGTGAAGGTAAGCGTTTCGTAAACGAAATCACTACACGTGATAAAGCGTCTGCGGCTATCTTGGGGCAAACCGGCAAATCAGCGTTTTTAATCTTCGAAGATTCTGTTCGTAAATCACTGTCTAAAATTGATAAGTATATTGGTTTAGGTGTTGCACCTTCTGCGGATACTTTAGTTAAGTTAGGCAAGATGGAAGGCATTGACGGTAAAGCGTTGACTGAAACCGTTGCGCGTTACAACAGCTTAGTCGCTAGCGGTAAAGACACTGATTTTGAGCGTCCAAACTTACCTCGTGCACTAAACGAAGGTAACTACTACGCGATCGAAGTAACACCTGGTGTTCACCACACCATGGGTGGTGTGATGATCGATACTAAAGCAGAAGTCATGGATGCTAAGAAGCAAGTTATTCCTGGCCTATATGGCGCTGGTGAAGTAACCGGTGGTGTTCATGGTGCAAACCGCTTAGGTGGTAACGCCATTTCAGACATCGTCACCTTTGGTCGTTTAGCGGGTGAAGAAGCAGCGAAATATTCTAAGAAGAACTAATCGATTTAGAATTAACTGACTCGCTAGTATCAGTAAGCCACAGTTCATTGCTGTGGCTTTTTTTATAGGCGAATTTTTACATAAATGCACTTATCTCCATCGTACTCTCAGTGAGTTGATTGATTTAAGATGCGTATTTAACGATTGATATCAGTTCCCCGCAAATCATTACTCATCCCGCTCATTAACCGAAGCGCGGTATAGGTCTATTATTTCATGGTGAGGAATGTGTATGTTTGTTATGTAGAGGGAAATGTATGAGTAATCAATCCTGTAAGTAGATTAAACATAAAGCTCACCGAACTTGAATGCCTCAAGGATTCTATTTGGGATATTTTTAACCGATGGAATACTGATGATATCGAACTGACTAAAATGAGCAAAACAACAACTAACACGTTCATGCCCGTGCGACCTGAGGTCGTATGAAGCGCTGTTCACCGCGATAAGAGTGAACCATCTGTATCACCAGATGCCCCTAAGACTCTGAATAAAGCAGCGAGTCTGACAATGTAACGATATTCGGCTTTTGCCGAATGGGAACAGAATCGTGAGAGGATGTTCTTCCTGATAACCACAAATCGGGTAAGTGCTAGGGTGTCAGTATGATGAACGTAAGTGAATCCATGTAAGGTGCGTTATACGAGAAACAGCGGAAGTGGTTTATACGCTGTGGCCAAAATGGCAATGAGAGTTGGAAAGAAATTGTCCAGTATTCTTTCGTGATCGATACGCTCTCCGCACTATAGTGGGCATCTAACCTGACGTTGCGTGACATACGGAACAGGGTAAGCCTGTATTGCTCCCTTTGGGAAAGTGGTCTGCGAAGACTGCCGATAGTAATGCAGGTAAAGGAGGCTAGAAAAAGCAAATGCCGCATTGTAATGATATGGATACAGGTTGTTATCTGGCGCGAAAGCGAGCTGACTTCTAGCTGGTCTCCCGTTGCAAGATGATTTGAAGAACTTTATTCAAGGAGAAACGCAAATGATGGCTTCAAACGAAGTTAGTGCCTCTTCTGACAGCACTCAATGGCAATCCATTAACTGGAAGGCTGTTAAGCAACAT
Organism: Shewanella psychromarinicola; assembly: GCF_003855155.1. Taxonomy (NCBI): domain Bacteria; kingdom Pseudomonadati; phylum Pseudomonadota; class Gammaproteobacteria; order Alteromonadales; family Shewanellaceae; genus Shewanella; species Shewanella psychromarinicola. Next base: position 1,549,703 of record NZ_CP034073.1, on the reverse strand, counting down.
GTATTAAAGCTTCAAATGCGCATTGCAAAAGCAACCCGAGAAGGTAAACACGGTAAGTCGAAAGCATTGCAGTGGATACTCACCCACTCTACATCAGCAAAATTGCTTGCTGTTAAAAGAGTTTCTCAAAATAAAGGCAGCAAAACACCAGGAATTGACGGCATCATTTGGAACACTGATGCTCGTTGTATGACTGCGGTGAATCAACTGAGTCGAAAAGGCTATCATGCCAAACCGCTCAGGCGTATCTACATCCCCAAGAAAAACGGCAAACTCAGACCTTTAGGCATACCCTGCATGATAGATAGAGCGCAGCAAGCGCTTCATCTTCTCGCTTTGGAGCCTATTTCGGAAACGGTAGCCGACCTCAATAGCTATGGCTTTCGACCTAATCGAAGCGCAGCAGATGCAATTGCACAGTGCTTCAAATGTTTATGTATGAAGCGCTCTAGCCAATGGGTTCTTGAGGGTGACATCAAAGCCTGTTTCGATAAGATTGGTCATCAATGGCTTATCGACAACATTCAATTAGATAAACGAATGCTGAAACAATGGCTTGGATGTGGTTATATTGATAAAGGATTGTTCTATAAAACAGCTGAAGGAACACCACAAGGTGGGATAATCTCCCCAACGCTGATGTTGCTCACGCTGGCTGGGTTAGAACAGTTGGTTAAGTCTATTGCCTGTAAAACAGGGAATAGAGTCAACTTTATCGGATACGCAGACGATTTTGTCATCACAGGTTCTTCGCAAGAAGTCCTAGTTAATGAAATCAAGCCGCAACTCATTGGCTTTCTACAGGAAAGGGGCTTAACACTCTCTGATGAGAAAACACACATTACTCATATCAATGATGGTTTTGACTTTCTGGGATTCAATATCAGGAAGTACAAAGGCAAACTGCTCATTAAACCGAGCAAGAGCAACGTTCTATTATTTTTGAGCAATCTACGTGAATTCATCAGAAAACATCCCACAATACCTGTTAATGATTTAATCAAAATATTGAATCCGAAACTGAGAGGATGGGCGAACTATTATCGCCACAGTGTTGCAAAGCAAGTTTTCGGTTATGTAGGCCATCAACTTTTCTGGCTTTTATGGCGATGGGCGGTAAGGCGTCATCCGTCTAAAAGTAAAGACTGGGTGAGGCGTAAATATTATTTGGATGGTAAGGGACAGTGGCAATTTCATGGTTGGCAGAAAATAGCGAACATGGATTGTCGGTTTAACCTTGTCCAAATAGCTCAAACGCTAATACAAAGACATGTGAAAATCAGGAGTGCAGCGACACCTTACGACCCCGAATATGCAGCTTACTTAGGTACGCGCAAGCGGGCAAAGGAAGGTAGAAACTCATGGTTCGAACCCGTCTTGGCTGCGATATAGGGTGCTGGGTAACAGAACACGCCTTAGCGGAGGCTTGAGCCGTATGCAGTGAAAGTTGCACGTACGGTTCTTAGGAGGGCGGCACTTGGTAACAGGTGTCGCCTATCCGACGTGCGACCTGAGGTCGTATGAAGCGCTGTTCACCGCGATAAGAGTGAACCATCTGTATCACCAGATGCCCCTAAGACTCTGAATAAAGCAGCGAGTCTGACAATGTAACGAAATTCGGTTTTATACCGAATGGGAACAAAATCGTGAGAGGACGTTCCTCCTGATAACCACAATCGGGTAAGTGCTAGGGTGTCAGTACGATGAACATAAGTGAATCCATATAAGGTGCGTTATACGTGAATCAGCGGAAGTGGTTAATACGCTGTGGCCAAAAAGGCACGAGAGTTGGAAAGAGATTGGGCAGTGCTCTTTCGTGATCAAATAACTCTCCGCACTAGAGTGGGCATCTAACCTGACGTTGCGCGACATACGGAACAGGGTAAGCCTGTATCACTCCCTTTGGGGAAAGTGACCTGTGAAGGCTACCGATAGTAATGCAGGTAAAGGAGGCTAGAAAAAGCGAATGCCGCATTGTAATAATGCGGATACTGATTTTATCTGGCGCGAAAGCGAGCTGACTTCTAGCTGGTCTCCCGTTGCAAGATGATTTGAAGAACTTTATTCAAGGATAAACGCAAATGATGGCTTCAAACGAAGTTAGTGCATCTCCTGACAATGCTCAATGGCAATCCATTAACTGGAGAGTGGTTAAGCAACATGTATTAAAGCTTCAAATGCGCATTGCAAAAGCAACCCGAGAAGGTAAACACGGCAAGGCGAAAGCGTTGCAGTGGATACTCACCCACTCTACATCAGCAAAATTGCTTGCTGTTAAAAGAGTTTCTCAAAATAAAGGCAGCAAAACACCAGGAATTGACGGCATCATTTGGAACAGTGATGCTCGTTGTATGACTGCGGTCAATCAACTGAGTCGAAAAGGCTATCATGCCAAACCGCTCAGGCGTATCTACATCCCCAAGAAAAACGGCAAACTCAGACCTTTAGGCATTCCCTGCATGATAGACAGAGCGCAGCAAGCGCTTCATCTTCTCGCTTTGGAGCCTATTTCGGAAACGGTAGCCGACCTTAATAGCTATGGCTTTCGACCTAATCGAAGCGCAGCAGATGCAATTGCACAGTGCTTCAAATGTTTATGTATGAAGCGCTCTAGCCAATGGGTTCTTGAGGGTGACATCAAAGCCTGTTTCGATAAGATTGGTCATCAATGGCTTATCGACAACATTCAATTAGATAAACGAATGCTGAAACAATGGCTTGGATGTGGTTATATTGATAAAGGATTGTTCTATAAAACAGCTGAAGGAACACCACAAGGTGGGATCATATCGCCTACGCTTATGTTGCTCACGCTGGCTGGGTTAGAACAGTTGGTTAAGTCTATTGCCCGTAAAACAGGGAATAGAGTCAACTTTATCGGATACGCAGACGATTTTGTCATCACAGGTTCTTCGCAAGAAGTCCTAGTTAATGAAATCAAGCCGCAACTCATTGGCTTTCTACAGGAAAGGGGCTTAACACTCTCTGATGAGAAAACACACATTACTCATATCAATGATGGTTTTGACTTTCTGGGATTCAATATCAGGAAGTACAACGGCAAACTGCTCATTAAACCGAGCAAGAGCAACGTTCTGTCATTTCTGAGCAACTTACGTGAATTCATCAGAAAACATCCAACAATACCCGTTAACGATTTAATCAAAATACTGAATCCGAAACTGAGGGGGTGGGCGAACTATTATCGCCATTGTGTTGCTAAGCAAGTTTTCGGTTATGTAGGCCATCAACTTTTCTGGTTGTTATGGCGTTGGGCAGTTAGGCGTCATCCGTCTAAAAGTAAAGACTGGGTGAGGCGTAAATATTATTTGGATGGTAAGGGACAGTGGCAATTTCATGGTTGGCAGAAAATAGCGAACATGGATTGTCGGTTTAACCTTGTCCAAATAGCTCAAACGCTAATACAAAGACATGTGAAAATCAGGAGTGCAGCGACACCTTACGACCCCGAATATGCAGCTTACTTAGGTACGCGCAAGCGGGCAAAGGAAGGTAGAAACTCATGGTTCGAACCCGTCTTGGCTGCGATATAGGGTGCTGGGTAACAGAACACGCCTTAGCGGAGGCTTGAGCCGTATGCAGTGAAAGTTGCACGTACGGTTCTTAGGAGGGCGGCACTTGGTAACAGGTGTCGCCTATCCGACCAAAGTGAGTGACGCGCTATTGCCAGTGACATCATTATATCTAATGATAAACACCGAATCAGTGACTGATTGATTTATAGCATATTGGCCAAAATAACTTGACCATTACAGACTGTTTAATTTGAATATTGACTAAGGGAAACAGAGGCAATGAACAGAGGGGGTAAAATACCTGTCCGAGGCTGGTCTATCTTATGGATAGCATGGTTAGCCTTTATGGTCGCTAATTTAACAAACTTTGCCTTTGGTGTGATCTTACCTGATATGAGATCTGATATTGGCTTTGATCTGCAGACCGCGGGGTATCTGAGTGCAATAGCCTGGATTGGTAAGGGACTTTTAACCATTCCAATTACTTGCCTGATCAGTAAAGGAAAACCGAAGATAGTTTTGCTTAGCATTTTTGTTCTTCTCGGCATTGGTATGTTTCTGCAAGGTTTTGCAACAAACACATTTATGCTGTTTGTTGGTCGACTGCTTGTGATGGGGGTAACGGCAGGAATTGTTTCTGTGTTGGTGGTGTTTAAGATCCAGTGGATCCCAACAGAAAAAATGGGTGCAGTGAACGGCATAGAAATGTTTACCGGTCCTGCAGGACAGCTTCTGGGAACTGCCGCATTTCCGATGTTTTTGGCTATGATGGCAGGCTGGCGTGAAGTCATGGTAGCTATGGGGGTCTTTGCTTTTTTGCTGGCGTTCGTTTGGATGTTTGTGGCGAAAGAGTGCAATCAACCTTGGCAATCAACCCATTATGAAAAAGTGCCTATACTCCAGCCTCTGAAAGAGGCATTGGCTTATAAAAATACCTGGCTTCTGGCTTTGGCCTGGCCTGCAACGTCGTTAACGTGGATTGCAATATACACATTCTGGGCCACCTACGCGGTTGAAAATATTGGATTATCAACCGCGGAAGCGGGCATGATCCTTGGTTTTATACCTATTGGCTCTGCTATTGCTTGCTTAGTTTCACCTGTAATTGCGCAAACATTGGGCTATGACAAGCCACTTATTGTTGCTTCCGGCGTAGTATTGCCTTTCTCGTACTATGGCTTGATGTTGTCCGACAATATTACAGTACTGTCCTTAGTCTCTTTTGTCACTGGGTATGCCGCATACAACTTTGTTCCTCTAGCGTTAACGACACTTTATAAGACAGGCATGTCTCCTCGCGCGGTATCAATGGGGACTGGGTTTATCTTTTCATTGAGTGGTTTAGGAGGTGCTGTTGGCGGCGCTCTGACAGGCTGGCTGGGCTCTCTATATGGTCTCAAGACCGCCTTGTCGTTGACATGTTTCGCTCCAATTCTATTTGCTCTCTTTGCTTTATTCTTAACTGAAACAGGCTGGAAAGCAGGCGAAAAAAATAAATCACTGGAACAAAATCTCTGCCAATAAAAAATAAAAACCAACCATTTAGACATTAAAAGATATGGCGTTCTAATGCCCATTAATCCAAATTAAATGTTAACCATGATATCTATGGTTAACTAAATTTGACCACGATTTTAGGCGATAAGCGAAGCAGAATGCTTGCGCCGAGGACTTACGGCAATGCAAATCCTAAGTTACACTTTCTGGTTAGCTTCTTTGTTTCGAGAGTGAACGTCGATCCATCCCTTTTTCAGTAAAGACCATCCAGCAGGCTTAAGCTTTAGAGTTTTACCATACTTACCGTAATGTGAATTATAAGATTTTGAGTATGAGATCTAATGCACTTTTGTCCATAAATGCCTTAGCATTAAAGTATATTCTATGCACAATACAATGTCAGAATGGGGACTCTATTTCATTTTATCTTTATGTTAAACCCCATTAATCAAACCTACAAAAAAGGAGCATTTTCATGCTCCCTTCCCGAGTAACAATCTACCGTTTAAATCATCTTGAGAATCGCTGACTAAATTCTTGAATGCGTTTCGCGTTGACACCCGCATCGCCAATACCAATCCGTGACACGCTGCGTAAATCAATACGACTGCCCTGCTCTAGTGCAGACACAACGATGACTACATCATCTGCAAAATTGAAAAAAGGTGTTGTTGCCGTACTTTCAAAGCGCAGTGCTTTTGGGTCTTGAGCGACAATAGTCCAGCCCATGGTTTTAGCGACAGTTAATGCCTTTTGATAAGCTGCTTCAACCGATAAGTCTGATGCTATAGGCCCAATAGTGGGGAAAGCTTTTAGTTGCTGCGCGGCAATCTCTTCTCCACCATAAACCAAACTATTTCTTGCTCCAATGCGGCTGTCAGTTAAAAATTCAAACTGCGGCGGTGATTGAGTATTGGTAGTAATATCGTGAATGGGTGGATATTTCACCGGCTCGATAACCAACGCCATAATGCGCGGTGACAATATAGCTAAACCCAGTAATAACGCTATTGTCGAGGTTAATATGCCTTTGACCTTAGCGCGACTGTTTTGCTTAGCACTACTTTTAGCACTAAAGCTGGTGACTAATGCCAGCACCGAAAAAACCACTACCACATAACCCAACAGGTTATTGTAATTACGGCTGGCCATAAAGCCGACGATGGGTTCCCACAATCCCATTGACGATCCAAACACCATTAAAGCCGCTATCGCCACTGCGACCAATGCAACCACTAACGCGACCTTGCCTAAATTATCTTTTTGCATCACACCTATCCTTTAGAAGACTCTAGTTGAGCTAACTTAATCCAACTTATATTGACCTGAAATTATCGATATAAATTTCTAACAAAACATAAAAAATAATTTTGCCAAATAATCTGGCTGACTTTGTAGCTCTTTTACGATTAATACGCAGCGTTAGGATCAAGCTCTAAGCGCTGCATGGTGCGAATTAAATTACTTCTATCCAGCTTTAAACACCTAGCAACGGCGGCTAAATTACCTCGTTCGGCCGCTAATACTGTCTGGATCACTTGCCGCTGGTACTCATCGGTTGAATCACGTAATCCTAGGGTTAACACCTGTGATAACTCGATAGTTGAATGATTATCGCTGATGTTATCAACCTCGGCTATCGCTGGTGCGACAGAATGACTCGGGGAAAACTCGGAACCGAGATGAACACGACTGATACTAATAATGCTGGCATGACGACCTTGCTCGCTAGTGGCACGAAGCGCCGCACGGCTTAGTACGTGTTCTAACTCGCGCACATTGCCGGGCCAATGATATTGGGTTAACTGATCTATCGCGGTTTGTTGCAGCCTGAGTTTAGTCACCCCAAGCTGATGTTGATTTTTCTCTAGAAAATAGCCCGCCAGTAAAATAACGTCTTTACCGCGATCGCGTAATGGTGGCACTGGCAAAGGATACACACTCAAGCGATGGTATAAGTCAGCCCTAAAGCGGCCTTCTTTAACTTCTAGCTGCAAATTACGATTGGTTGCCGCCACAATCCTGACATCAACAACAATGGTATCGTCACTGCCGACGCGCTGGATCTCACCATTTTGTAAAGTACGCAGTAATTTAGCTTGTACCGCTAGTGGCAACTCACCCACTTCATCTAAAAATAACGTACCACCATCTGCCAGTTCAAAACGGCCACGACGATCACTTACTGCCCCAGAATATGCGCCTTTTACATGGCCAAAGAGTTCACTTTCGACGATGTTTTCAGGCAATGCAGCACAGTTAATTTGCACTAGCGGTTGCTCACTTCGACGTGATTGCTGATGAATGCTTTTGGCAACCAGCTCTTTACCCACACCGGTTTCACCAGTAATTAATACCGATAGGTCACTGCCGGCAACGGTATTTATCTCTGACAATAAATCCCGGACCGCGACACTGTTACCAATAATACTCGACGGTCCCGTGGTCGCTAGCATGTATTGCGCCACTTGATGGTTGCGCTCAACTTTAACTTCTAACGCTTCAATATGTTCACTGGTATTAATCGCAGCGGCCACTGCGGCAATATAAGCACGGGTTTCTGTTGGGTTAAGCGTATCAAAGCTACCCGCTTGCATCGCATCTAAGGTCAGCACGCCCCAAGGTTTACCATCGATGTAAATAGTGCTGCCCATGCAGTCATGGACATGCAATTGTTCACTGTCATCATCGACTAAACCGTCGTAGGGATCGGGCAGTGTCGACTCAGCATCAAAGCGGGTAATGTGTGGATTAGCTAAAATTTGCTGTAAGCGTGGATGATGACTAATGGCAAATTGCCGCGCAAGTGCCTCTTGTTTAAGGCCTACGACCGCAACAGGCACCAAATGATCGTGTTTAAGCTTCAACAAGGCCACCACATCACATGGTATCGCGCGTTGAATCGCCAAAATCAGGCGCAAGTAACGTTCAGATTTTACAAGATCACGATTTAAGTCTTCTACAATGTCTATAAAGGGAGCAATATTCATAATAAGTCAAATTAACCCAATTTAGGTTAATTTGACACATATATTGATCTAGGTCAAATTAACCCTTAACAAAATTACACCTTATAAATCAGGTGGATAAATATTGGCGTGTTCTGTGCAGTGTCTGGATAGACAAGGTAATTGATTGAAGCTTATCGCTATTTTACTCCCTAAAGGAAATCATTAATGTTAGACACTGCAACTGTTCAAATCATTAAAGCCACCGTTCCGGCTCTGCAAATTTACGCTAATGACATCACTAGCCATTTTTACCCATTACTGTTTGCCCAGTATCCAGAAGTATTGCCATTTTTCAATAAAACGAACCAAGGCAAAGGCACTCAGCCTAAAGCACTGGCAAATGCGGTTATTGCTTATGGCGCCAATATTGATGAATTGGGAAACCTAAGCGAAGCGGTCAGTAAAATCGTTCAAAAGCATGTTGCATTAGGCATTTTACCTGAACAATATGACGCTGTTGGCAGTTGTTTATTACAAGCCATTAAAGCCGTACTCGGTGATGCTGCGACAGATGAAGTGATGGACGCTTGGGCCAAAGCTTATGGCCAATTAGCCAACATTTTGATTGCCGCAGAAGAGTCAATTTATACAGCTAAAGAGCAACAGCCAGGTGGTTGGCGTGGCGAGCGAGAGTTTATTTTAGTCAAACGCGTGGATGAAAGCTCAGTAATCAGCTCATTTTACTTTCAACCACAAGATGACAACGGCATTCCAAGCTTTGAAGCGGGACAATTCCTGACGCTGGTATTTGATGATATCGGCGGAATACCGATGCGTCGTAACTACAGCTTGTCTGACGCGGCCGGTAAAGATCACTTAAGAATTAGTGTCAAACTTGAACCCAATGGTGTGGTATCAAATCACTTACATGACAAGATTCAGTTAGGCGATAAAGTGAAGTTACGTGCACCCAGTGGCGATTTCACCTTACGTAAAAACACCAAACCGTTAATTTTATTGACTGGCGGTGTGGGCATTACTCCTGCGATCAGTATGCTCAATACTGAAGCCGGTTCAGGCCGTGATATTCGCTTTATTCATGCGGCCCTTAATAGCGATGTGCACGCCTTTAAACAACATGTTGACCAACTGGCCTCTGTCCATGAACATATCAAGCCGCTGTATGTTTACAGTCAACCAGAACCTCATTGCCAACCTCATGCGACTGGGTTTATTGATGCCTCAATGATTGCAGAGCAGCTACCCGCAGACCGCGATGTAGAATTCTATCTGCTTGGCCCTACTGGTTTTATGAAAGCAGCATTGGCCATCGCCACCAGCTTAGGTGTACCAGAAAGCCAAATTCATTATGAATTCTTCGGCCCAGCTGAAGCGTTAACCGCTTAAGAGCCCAACAAATATAACAGAGTATAAGAAAGTATAAGAAAGCCCTGACTATTCAGTCAGGGCTTTTTAGTAATCTTTAGAATTGATCTTATCTAGTCCCAAAACGGTTATGATGACATACCGAACATATAGATTATCAAGTAATGCCAATGGTCAAAAAATATAGGAGGCACGAGTAAATCCTCCTATATCTTTAATATGCTTATCGAGATCTTCCCCTAACTCACTTATTGGACCAATGTGTGTTTGAGGTATTGATTAACTCAGCTTACTTGGTATTGGTTTAGCTTGACTCAAACCATAGCGTCATTGTTACTAATTGCCTGCAACATGTGAGCTACAGGACGTAGTAAATGTCGCGATCATAGGGATGTGAAAGAGTGACCTTAGTGCAGATGATTAAGCGCGGCGCCAGCTCTTGATTTTACAATCCGCATCCATGTGGGCTTAATCAAAACATCCCTGTTTTGGATACTCGCTGACTCATCTACACCGGTAATTTAACTCTCTTCGATTTAGCCGCATGGTTGTCTGTAGATGAAAGCTAAATAGGAAAATCTCAAATCTAATTAGCTGACTTACTTTTGGACAAAAATGAGCTAGAACTTCAGTCTTTTCTAGTAGATATTTTGATTAAAAAATGATGATTTCAACCATAGTCTCTTGTTAGGTTTAATGCGTCTGAGTTGAAACAAACTTAGCACCATTAAAAAATAGCTTTTTATTTATTATTTGATTAGTTTTAATATCTTGAAACGATAAAGCTAAACTAAACCTTTCTGTAGGATTAGGTGTTTTTAAATTGAATGCAAGTAAATATTCAACCCAGCCTGGCTTCATACATTTTTCTTCTTGGTTTCTCTGTCTATCTTTAACTACATGAATAGTATTTGGCTCTAAAGTGATCCAGTCGGTGTAATGGTAATTACAAGACGGTTTGGGATCTCGCCATTTAACCAACTGAACTCCGACATCATTATTTAATACAGATTTAAAAGGGATGAACTTTATTGTATTTAGCTCACCTTTTACACTAATGCTAACTTGAAAAGGAGTTTCGCCTACAGAGCCTGAATTTGAACCTTGTTGATCTATAGGAATAAAAAATAATTCAAAATGCCCATTCGTTTTGACATAGTTATAAGGCCATACCATGATTTCGAATTCATCAAACTCTAAAGTATTTGAAACAGCTTTATCATAATTTGTATAGGTTTTATTGGGATCAAATTTTGACTCTTCTGTTAAACCCGCAACACTACCTACGTGGTAACTTACATTTGCGCAGCTTGAAAGAAAAATAGTGCTTAATGTGAATATGAGAAGTTTAACAAATTCCATTTTAAACCTAACGTTTTAGTATTTATGCGTTGCGCCGTTTGTATGGCACAAATCGTTTGTTGGACTTGGCCGATGCCGAGTCCAGGTTAATTGGTACGCTTTATGCTATAGGAATTTGCTTTTTTTGATGCTAGCTCTGGGCTGTAGAGCAGTTTCGAACTGCTTATATTGCGTGATTTGTATGTATTCCATTGAAATTCCTTTGTCGTTGTGGTGTTCCATCACATCTTTTTTAAGTCTAGCTGATTCAATATGAGTAATACAGTCAATTGAAGCTTGATTTGGCTCCGCGCAGCGGCTTAGTTAAACTCCAAAATAACAGGCAAATGGTGCTTGGCTAAAATTTTGGAACGTAGTGACAAAAGCCAAGCAGTATTTGACCTTATTTATTTTCTTGTATGGATAATAAACCCACCTAATTACACATAATTCCCAGTTTCGGGTAATGTGAGACCCAGGCTTTAGCTGCAACTAAAGCTTTCATTTGTCGTAGTTCGATTGAATGACGGATCCTCTATTGAGAGACCGATAACAAGAAAGAACGCGACAAACGACTCCAAGCAAAATACTCGAATAGTCTACTGGGTCTCGAACCCGCATTTGCAAGCAAGAGTTAGCTTATTATGAAAACAAAAACTAATCAAAACATTAACGTCGGTGTCGATACTGGCAAGTACCAACTCGACATTTATATTCGACCACTCGATATCTATTTTACCGTGTCTAACGATGATAAAGGCATCAAAGAAGCCGTGAGACTCATAAAAAAACACAACCCTGAACGTATTGTTATAGAAGCGACTGGGAGGCTTGAAATGCCCTTTATCATCGCTTGTGCTAATGCCAATTTACCCTTCGTTATCGCTAATCCTGTACACATAAAACGCTTTGCTGGTGCAATTGGCCAACGAGCTAAAACCGATAAGCTAGATGCACAACTTATCGCTCATTACAGTGAGGCCATCAAACCTCGTCTATCAACGCTAAAACCCGATATCATGCAGGCTATGAGCGATTTGGTCGGAAGACGAAATCAACTACTGGTCATGCAAACTATGGAGAAGAATAGACTTCAAATTCTTCCGAAAGAACTTGCGATGACCATCAAACCTATCCTGACGGTGTTTAAAAATCAGATTGCAAAAATTGAAACTAAAATCGTCAATCTCATCGAGTCAAACCCTGACTATCAAGCTAAAAACCTCATCCTGCAAAGCATGAAAGGGATAGGTAAAATTGCCGCAGCGTCAATCATCAGCAATCTACCGGAATTAGGCTATATCAATAACAAAGAAGCCAGTTCGTTAGTCGGTGTAGCACCAATGAATAAAGAAAGTGGACGCTTCAAAGGCCACCGAAAAATCCAAGGAGGACGACATCAAGTTAGAACCGTTTTATACATGGCCATGATGTCAGCGATACAGTCTAACCCCGTTTTTAAAGGGACTTATCAGCGATTAGTGGCTGCAGGAAAACCAAAGAAAGTGGCTATTATTGCCTGCATCAGGAAGATGGTTGTGATCTTAAATTCGATGCTAAGAGATGGTGTTTTATGGGAAGCGCCAAAAGCATAAAATTAACTATTGACGCCATAGTCTCTTGTTATGTTGCTAGTTTGAAGAAACATACATAGCCCAAGATCCAAGAGCAAAAATACTGCCAAAAATGGTTAGTATTGAAAAAATTTTAGCTAAAACTGACCATGTTTTTTTCCCTTGATATGTACTCGCAGACTTCCAGACTGCAATACTAATCAAGATAAAATAAACGGACTTTAAACAATCTCCGATAATTAGCGACTCTACCGTTGTTAATTTTGAAACAATTAAACTAATAATTGCGCTTATTAAAACGAATCCAGCCCAAAAGACATCAACTAATCTAAAACCACCGAAAAATAGTTTTTTGACGAAATTTTGTTTTCCTTCTAATGCAACATCATTCATTTCGAATCTTCCTTTTGCAACATAACGTTTTAGTATTTGTGCGTTGCGCCGTTTGCATTGCACAAATCGCTTGTTGGACTTGGCCAATGCCACATCCATATTAATCGGTATGTTTTATGCTATAGGAATTTACTTTTTTGCGGTAGTGGTATTTGTACAACCTTTAGGCTAATTATCTGTTTTGATAACACCTTTTAAGGTGGGATTGATGATGTTTAATCTTTTTCATTGATCGATTATTGCCTTGCCCCTGATATATCTTACTGACACGGAACGGGGCAAAACCGAGTTGGTTTTTGACTTAAAAATGTACAAATTCAACTTTAAACTTGAGGGCGTTGAAGAAAATAGCGTGAAGCTCACATGGATGTGAGCTTAGCTTTCGCGGTACAGGATGTACCATCGGAAGCGTTAGCATTTTCACTCTTTACTACAAGATGGGCCGAAGCAGCCTACAAATAAAGTTAAAAGCTAGATCAATCCCCATGGCGACCTTTTCGCTCTGTTGTTTAAGTCAATTGGGAAAATGTTGCGGGGCGGCTGGGCCAATTCATTTAAAAAGCGTTAAGAGGGAACAGCCGTTGGTTTCCTCTTGGTCTGGTGTGGGCGAAGCGCCACGACGTTAGTGGCCGCAGGCCATAGCCTAAACACATAATAGGGCATAAATGATTTGCATACCTTGCTTGCAATTGGTGTGATTCAACTCTGAACTTGAGGACGTTGAAGACTCTTTATAAAAGAATGCGTGAGCCTGACATGGATGTCAGGCTAGCTTTCGCGGTACAGGATGTACCATCGGAAGCGTTAGCATTTTCACTTTTTATTACAAGATGGTCCGAAGCAGCCTACAAACGAAGTTAAAAGCTGGATCAATCCCCATGGCGACCTTTTCGCTCTGTTGTTTAAGTCAATTGGGAAAATGTTGCGGGGCGGCTGGGCCAATTCATTTAAAAAGAGTTAAGAGGGAACAGCCGTTGGTTTCCTCTTGGTCTGGTGTGGGCGAAGCGCCACGACGTTAGTGGCCGCAGGCCATAGCCTAAACTTCCAGTTAGAATGAACACATTTCTGGTTCACTGTGTTATCAGATTACTGGCAGACTGCTTACCCGAATAACGTCTAGTATCGGAAAATGATAAATTACCTACAAATGGGTGATGAGAGGAACCATCCCTAATACGGCATCCATGCGTAAAACTGATGTTGAAATATACCCTTATATAAGGATCGTCCACTATTGCTATCAATTTGGCAACATGACTTCCAAGCACTCGGCATGGATGTACACGCTAACAGAGGTTTTTAATAAACCACATAATCGTATTCAATTTGTTTAGTTTATGCAAAGTCAGCCACCTTGTGATGAGATATTAGAAGCCTGCTATTGCGCGCACTACTGGTTAGTTGAGCTTAAATAAACTGGATAGCACACATGGTCAAATCATCCTGAAATTCGGAATAACCGCAAAACAGTTTCATTTGCTGTTCAAGATATTCCAGCATCGCCTCGGGTTGATCGGGCGCAGCACTGATGGCTTTTTCTAAACGATCGAAACCGAATAACTCTTTTTGAGCATTTTGTGTTTCAATAACCACATCGGTATACACAAACAAAATATCACCTACATCAACGCTGACACTATAGGTATCCCAGTTTTGTTCACGCAGCACACCAATGGGAATGCCGCCTTGATCTAGGGCTACGAGTCTATTGGCTTTTTTCAAATACGCGTGGGGATGACCGGCATTAGCATAAATAAGTTCTTTTTCTTTGAAATTATAACGTAACACTGTCGCGGTTAGAAAACTGCCGCGAGGCTTTTTAGTGAAAAAATGTTGATTGATATAATTGAGTACTTCAGAAGAACTGCTGTTTAAATCTTTTGGCTCAAAGGTTCGCAGTATGGCGTCTATCATGGCGGTTTCTACTGCCGCGGCGGGGCCGTGACCCGATACGTCGGCAATAATCATTCCTACATCGCCTCGGACGTCCGGGCGACTTTTACCCAAATCGACAATATCTAGATAATCGCCTCCGGCGCCTTTCATCGCTTTATAGGTATAAGCCATTTTGACCGAACTGAGTTCGATACCTTTGTCTGGCAACATTAGCTGTTGCAAGCGCGAAATCTCATCTATTTCGTCGCGGATCCACACTTGAGCAGCATTAAGCTGTGAAGAGGCTTCTGAAAATTGAAAACTTTTTAACTGGTACAGTAGCTTGAAATACAAGGCACTAACATGATGCGACTCAACGCCGGCAGGTAAATCGAGCAAAATGATACAATCAAATAAGCTCGATTCTTTACCAAAGGGCAGCGCCCAACATGTCTTGCCATCATCATTTAATGGCATTATTTCAGCAAGGCTATGTTGCAACGACATGGCGGTAAACTGCGTATAGAGTCTGCTGTAATGATCATCACACAGGGATGAAAAATTACAGCTAATTTGGCCATTCTTCTTAATTAAGTAATAATTAAACTCACTTAATGTGGCTGCCAAAGTGGTTTTAAACCATAAGGTTTCATCAATGATATTGTTGGCTAGCGCTTTATCTATGCTCAAAGGAAAACCTTACTTTTGGGCTAATTTAGCAGCAAGGGCTTCATTTAACCCACTGACACCACTTTGTTTCAACGTTCTTCGATAGTCATTGCTAAATGTACGGATCATCGACAAGCCCTCGGCGACAAAATCGTAAATTTTCCATTCATTATTACGTTGATAAAGTCGATACGAAACCGGAATAATATTCTCTTTGGTATGAATTTCAGTATCAACCGTCGCATAGACTTTTTTCTTAATAGTTTCACTGGTGTAATCGACCGTTTGGTTATCATATTCCTCTAATAATATAATATAGGTATCGACTAACACACCTTTTAATAGCAGCATAAATTGGCGTTTTTCGGTATCGTTTGCTTGTCTCCAATACTTACCTAACACCCGTTGGGCTGAGGCTTGTAGATCAACATGCTTTTCAATCACATTACTGAGTGATTGTTTTTTCTGTTCCGCTGACAATGCACTATCAGATGCAATACCTATAATATCAGCCACACCTAATTTAACGCGATCCGTTGGTTCTTGAGCCGCTAAAGCTAAAGACGGCATCACTAACAACATGATTAAAAAAATTATCGATTTCATTATTTATCCTGACTAAACATATACTTGCTAATTAACTCTTCGATACTGATTGATGATTCAGTATCAATAAACTCATCACCATCGGTCATATTGATATCTGAGCCACCGCTGGCAATTTTAAGAAATCTGTCGCCGATAATACCGGATGTACGAATAGCGGCCACGGAATCATCAGGCACGGTAATCGAATTATCTAATGACACCTTAACGACAGATTCATACGCTTTGGGGTCGTAATTAATTGATTGAATTAATCCAACACGTACACCAGACATTTCAACAAAGGCACCTTCTTTCAAACCTGAAGAATTTTCAAATTTAGCAACTAAGGTATATTGACCACTATTAGAAATGGATGCCCCGCCAATGGTAACAGACATAAATACCAAGGCCCCGCTCCCGATTAACACAAATAGGCCGACGAGAAAATTGACGTAATTGTTTTTCATTGTTACCTCTAGTTAAAGCGCTAATGAGCTAACGATATAGTCACTAAACAACATAATAATTGCACTCATTACCACCGCCTGAGTGGTGCCATTGCTGACCCCCTCTGCGCCCATATTCTTTTGATTCCGGTGTAAATAATAGCCGTAATACAAGGGTATCCACATAATGAATAAACCAAATACCAACGACTTTATTTGACCGACTAACACATCTTTAAAGCTAATCGTATCCATCACACCTTGAATATACGCACCAGGACTTTCTCCTTGAATGTGTATGCCGACAATATAACCACCGCCAATACCCACCAAGTCAAACACGGCCGTCAGGATAGGGACACAAATCAACGCAGCCAGCAGTCTTGGCAACATTACATAGCGGTAACTGTTAATCGCCATGCAATCAAGCGCATCAAATTGTTGCTCATTACGCATAATGCCAATTTCTGAACAGGTCGCAGACCCTACCCGTGCAATCACCATTAACGCGGTCATCACCGGGCCCAATTCTTTAATCAGGCTCAAGGCTACTGCCGACCCTAATAAATCTACCGAGCCGAATCGCACTAAGGTATCGTAAAACTGCAGTGCCACGACCATACCGGTAAATAATGCTGCCACAATAATGACGATTAACGATCGATTACCAATAAAATATATTTGCTTAATCACTTGCTTAAATGACACCCGCCCAGTGAATAGGCTGCTAACAATGCGCAGTAAAAATAACGTCGCTAAGCCTAAACTATCAATGTTTTTTCGGGTTGCCGCGCCCAATTTACTAACCGAATCAAATAAGGTCGACATCAAGTTTTTTCCTTATCTAACAATCGATTAAGGTAAACCTCACCATCATCTCTGTGAGTATTAGGTTGACGGTTGATCATGTGTTGAATGCGTTCATCTGGCGAATTTTTAATCTCATCAACGGTGCCGTTAGCCACTACTTCTCCGGCAAATAATACCACCACGCGATCGGCAATTTTAAACACACTTTCAAGCTCATGAGTCACCACCACTATGGTCATGTTCATCGCATCTCTTAGGGTTAAAATAAGCTCATCCAATTCTACCGCGGTGGTGGGATCAAGCCCTGCAGAAGGTTCATCAAAAAACAGTAACTTAGGGTCCATAATCACCGCCCGAGCTAATCCGGCTCGCTTGAGCATGCCGCCAGACAGCTCAGAGGGCATAAGATGACCAGTGCCAGCCATATTCATTAATTCAAGCTTCATCCGCACCATAATATCAATGGTTTGAGTATCTAAAGCGGTATTTTGCTCTAAGGGTAGCCTGACATTATCGGCCACCGTCAATGAACTGAGCAGTGCGCCGCCTTGGAACGCCACGCCCATTTTTTGACGTAAGTTGCGTAATGGCTTATTTTTGGCCGTAAAAATATTCACACCATCAATCATGATAGTGCCTGAAGTCGGGGTTTTAAGCCCAAGCATATGGTTGAACAAGGTGCTTTTTCCTGAGCCAGATCCGCCCATCACCACCAGAATTTCTCCGGGTTTGACCTCTAAATTGACATCTTTGAGTACATGGGTGTCGCCATATTGGGCAAACAAATGTTCTACGGTAATGATTGGTTTAACCATTGTTACTCACAGCTGCTACTGAATCTACTAAGTTAAATACTGTGTTTAACCGGGTTAATTGCAGTACTTGAAGAGGGGAACCGTTGGCACCAGCTATATGAAACTCAGTGTCGTTTTCTCTGGCTTCATTGAACGCCTCAACCAGTGACGCCATACCTGAGCTGTCGATATATTGCAGATGGGTGAAATCGACAATGATGTTATTTTTACTCTTAATTAATTTTATAATGTCGAGTTTGATACTGCGCGAATTGTTCAGATCCACTTCACCATAAAGCTTAATCACTTGGTAATTGTTCTGTGTTTCAATTTCAATATTCATTTTATATCACTTAAATTTAACCGTCAGTTCTAACCAATTGCCTTTACCTTTATGCGGGATAAGTCGTACTTTCTCTGCCACATAATGGATCAGGCAAAGGCCTAATCCACCGGGTTTACATAAATCATTTTCTGTCGGTGTTAATTGCTTGTCAGTAATCTGCGAACACACATCTTTAATCACAAATAGCGCATGATCATCATGACTGCTAATCACTAGTTCTAAACAGCCTTTGCTCGACATGTGGTAACCATGACGAATAACATTGGCGCAAGCCTCATCAACGGCTAATACGATTTCATTGACTTTACCTTCGCTAAAAGGAAAGTCGCGGCAAGCATCTATCACAAATCCGCGAATATTTTTTAATTCACTCGTACAAGAGGAAAACGTTTTGATGTTTGACATTGGCTAGTCCGTTATCTCGAAATGAGTTTTGTCGTCTACTTTTTTGTCATCTATTGGTTTGTCGTCTATCGGTTTATCGTCTACTGCTTGGTTATTTAATGGTTTGGTCTCTAACGTTTTAATATCTAAAGGTTGTTCATCTACTAATTCGTTATCAAGTGGTTCGTCACCTAATAGTTCGTCATCAAGCTCCATGTCAAACTCTAAGTCAAACTCATCAGTCTCAATCTCATCGGTCTGGCCATCATTGACCAAGTGCGCATCCCGTTGCAGATAGACATCTTTAACATAGCCATAGGGATCTAACGACCCGTCTAATATGGGTTCATATTGCTGAAATTCAATCCTACTGTCTAAACCTTCCACTACAAATTTACCGGCTCTTTGCTCAAATGAAAGAATAGATAAAGGATAGACAAAAATATCAACAAAATCACCGACGGTATTGCGTGCCGTGCTGGCGCCATAAACAGGCCACATAATATAAGGCCCATTACCGATCCCCCATGCACCAAATGTTTGCGCAAAGGTCTCTTCTTTCTTAGGTAATCCCATGCCAGTGGCGGGGTCAAAAATACCGACAAGACCAATTGTTGTGTTCAATACAAATCGTAACACTGTGCTGCCACTGTCGGTCACTTTACCTTGTAGAAGATTGTTCACGGCGTAGAGCGGTTCACTTAAATTCGATAGCAGGTTCGTCACACCATTTCGGATAGAAAGAGGAACATATTCATAACCTTCGGCGGCGGGTTTTAGCAGATGTTTATCCATTATCTGGTAATTGAAATACCAACTTTTTCGATTAACCGATTCTAGTGGATCACCCGGTGTGGAGGTGCTAGCACATCCACTTAAAAACAGTAGCGTGAACATAATAACTAATAGTCGACCCATTACTGCCACCCATTCCTCCGGCTTTTATTCAAAAGTATCTGCTCTCTATATTGGTATTGAGCACAACATTTACTATCGTTTACGATACTCAAGATTGGAAATATAACATTAAAACCACTGAAACCATTAATACAAGTTTGATTGATCGTTCAAAAATAACTTATGTCGTGATCGAATCAGCTAAATGACCCACCTTATCCATTAAGGTATGGCTTAACATGCTCGTTGATCGTTTGTTGATGACTAGTTGGTTGATGACGGGTTGTTCATGATGGGTTGTTCATAACCGATTGTGAATAACTTAACGCGCATAAGTGCTGCAGATCATTACAAGCCATTATTAATCATTTGTTTAATTTTATCAGCCTTAACGAAATGATCTAATTGATGAGTCTGGATCCACCATGTCGCCACTTCCATCAGTAGCTCAGGATTATCATTTTTATTGGCAAAAAAAGCATAAAATGACAACCCCACATTATCGCCTTTACTGGCAATTTTTTTATCACAAACGTCGATAATTTTAGCTCTTAATTCATCTCTCATCATTTATCTCGGGTAGTTTGCCTCGGGTCTCGGATAGTTTGTCTCGGATAGTGTATAGCCATCAGCAGATGGTGTTTATAGGATATCGCCATCGCAAAAAATTATCTGCAGATATTTTAAAAAGTGGTATATCACGGTCAATTCTTCGTTAGCGTCGCGCCCAAAAAGCTACCGCCACGGTTATGACTGCTATAAAATCGACATTAACTCATTGAACATAATTGCAGTCATACTCAAGGCTATTGATTGTGTTTGATTTTAGCACTCTGCTTAATTATCCATTCAGCCTGTTTGATCACCTGCAGGCAGTTCTCACGAGGTGAGCCAATTGCAGATATAGCGGTTACGCCCTCGAGTAGTATTATCAATATTGAAACCAAATCGTCATCAGAAATACCGTCATGCTGTAAGCGTTGAGTAAGGTCGACTCGCATTCGCTGCTTGTGCTCCAAGACGAAATTCTCGATACGTGAGTGCTTACCCTTATATTCTGCTAAAGCGTGCATGTAAAAGCAGCCATGACTAGCCTCTTTCTCTAACCAATTCAGCAATGAATAAAACGGGATCAGTGCATGGAAGTGAGATGTATTTAAGCGCGCTAATCTAGCAAAATCTTGAAAGTAGCGAGACTCACGTTCACCCATAATGCATAGAACTAAGTCTTCCTTGGACGGGAAGTGCTTATAGAGCGTTCTCTGCGTTGTCCCTGCTTTTGAAGCTATCCTTGCAACACCTGTGCGATGAAAACCCTCTTCATAAAATAACTTTTCAGCGGTGTGCATTATATCATTTTTTTTTGACAATTTTCGCCTCTACATGCAAGTATAGTGACCACTATACAACGAATACCATTCTATAGGAAAGATGTGCTAATGATGAATAAAACAATGAAAGCCGTTGTGACCATGGGCAGTGGCGGAATGGAGCAACTGGTCTATAAAGATGTCCCCATTCCAGAACTGCAAGCAAATGAAGTTCTCGTTCGTGTGCTCGCAGCGGGTGTGAACAACACCGAAATTAATACCCGTTTAGGCTGGTATTCTGCCAAGGTGAGTGAGTCAACCAATAATATGGCCGACAACGTGGATCAACAAGCGTTAGCTGATGGAGGCTGGAATGCGGCAACACCATTTCCGCTGATCCAGGGAACAGATTGTTGTGGTGAGGTCTTAAAAACAGCAGAGAACCACGATCAACATCTTGTTGGCAAGAGAGTGTTAATTCGACCTTGTATCCGGGTAAATGGATTTGATTCGTTGGACAATATCTGGATGGCATCTGACTTTGATGGTGCATTCGCCCAATACGTGAAAGTGCGGGCTACAGAAGTTTTCCCTATTGATTCAACATGGCAAAATGATGAATTGGCGAGCATACCGTGTGCTTACGGCACCGCAGAAAACATGCTTCATAGAGCACAGGTTATCCAAGGTGAGCGAGTGTTAATTATGGGAGCCTCTGGCGGCGTAGGTTCAGCGGCTGTTCAGTTAGCGAAACGTCGAGGCGCGCACATCATTGCGGTCGCATCATTAAAAAACCATGCCCAGCTGAAAAAAATGGGCGCAGATAGTGTCTTTGATCGTGAGGCAAATCTCGTTAAGGAGTTGGGTGAATCATCAATAGATGTCGTTATTGATAATGTGGCCGGTGATAAGTTCGGCCGTGCTCTGCAAATATTAAAACGCGGTGGACGCTTGGTGACTTCAGGAGCTATAGCTGGACCGATTGTGTCATTAGACCTTCGCCAACTCTATTTAAAAGATATTGGGTTGATCGGTACAACGGCATGGGATGAACCCGTGTTCCCCAACCTAATAAGGTACATTGAAAACAATGAAATAAAACCTTTGGTCGCAAGAACATATGCTTTGGAAAATATTGTAGAAGCTCAAACTGAGTTTTTGAAAAAACAGCATTTTGGCAAATTCGTCCTACTGCCAAGCTAATTTATCGCTAGTGTTAACCCGCTATTGCTAACCCGCTAGTGTTAAACAAGAATGCAACGCACTTCTCGCTGGTACTATACGGCTGTGTATTTGCTGATTAAGATGGTTAATCGCAGGGCCAATTACCGACTAATACCGATAGCTAATCAATCAGCCTGCTACACAGCAATCCGGCCGCGCTACTCAAGAGATCCTTAACAGCATCTATGCTTAACGCCAGCATATAGATCACGGTATTGGTCTTGTTTAGGCTGATATTTGATATAATCATTCTAAGAAAATTGTACCTGATAGCCTACCCAAAGATGTTGATTGTCTTAAGCAATGCTTGCTTAAGACGCTTGCGGCTAAAGCGAATGGGCTAACACCATTCGATAACATTTAACCCTGCTTAGAGCTATTATCCTACCCAAACTGCGATCTCAACAGCCTCTTTCCCTGGTGCATTAATCTAGGCAAGACGTCGTTCGCCAGACGCTGACTATTGATTTTATATCGCTGCTGTTTTAGTGAACAGTCACCAGTGTGATCTGGCAAACATTTTTAGCTTTTTTATGAATAAACCTCCACATTCTTAATATAGATCAATTAAGCCTATTCTCATTCTTTTAGTATGACCGCGAAAATAAGCACTACATATATATGTAGTGATTATTCATTTTTATACAACAAAAATGCAACCTCTACAACATGTTGCAGAAAATAGTCGTTTCGATGGGAGATTTAATGAGTAAGCAACAACTTGATTTGAATCGCAGGTCTTTACTAAAAGCCATCACTATTGGTGGTACAGCAAGTGTCGCGATTGCCGCAACTGGCATGAATATTGCTAATGCAACAGAAAAAAGTGCTAGCACTTCTCGCACTAAAGGCTATCAAGAAACAACTCACATTCGCAATTATTACGATAGCTTACGCGGCTAGTTTAGGAGAATTTAAGCGATGAAATTAACTCGCAAATCAATCACGGCTCCTACCAATGAAGCTTCAAACAAGCTTGGTATTAATCGTCGTCAATTTATGAAGCAAATGAGTGTTGCCACCGGCGGTATTGCGGCAGCATCAATGATGGGCACTGGCATGATCCGTCGTGCTGAAGCCAAAGATGTGCCCCACAATGCACCCACTGAAATCAAACGTACTGTATGTAGTGCGTGTGCCGTAGGGTGTGGTGTATATGCCGAAGTACAAAATGGCGTGTGGACTGGTCAAGAGCCTGCATTCGATCACCCATTTAACAATGGTGGACATTGCGCTAAAGGTGCGGCATTACGCGAACATGGTCACGGTGAAAAACGCCTTAAATACCCAATGAAATTGGTCGGCGGCAAGTGGAAAAAAATATCTTGGGAGCAAGCTTTTAACGAAGTAGGCGACAAGATGACGGATATTCGTAAAGAGTCAGGTCCTGATTCGATCTACTTTATGGGTAGCGCTAAGTTTTCGAACGAAGGCTGCTACATGTATCGCAAATTTGCCGCCATGTGGGGCACGAACAACATCGACCATTGTGCTCGTATTTGTCACTCTACCACGGTAGCCGGTGTTGCTAACACTTGGGGTTACGGTGCGCAAACTAACTCTTTTAATGATATTCAAAATGCCAATGCAATCTTCTTTATCGGTGCTAACCCTGCAGAGGCGCATCCGGTTGCAATGCAACATATCATGATCGCAAAAGAGAAAAACAACGCTAAATTAATCGTTGTCGATCCTCGCTTTACCCGTACTGCTGCACACGCAGACCTACATTGTGGCCTACGTCCTGGTACTGACATTCCGTTTATCTACGGGATGTTATGGCACATCTTTGAAAATGGTTGGGAAGATAAAACCTTTATTAAAGAACGTGTTTTCGAAATGGAATCCATTCGTGCAGAAGCCAAGAAGTTCCCACCTAAAGAAGTGGCCAGTGTCACAGGTTGTAGCGAAGAAGAAGTTTACCAAGCCGCTAAACTAATGGCTGATAACCGTCCAGGTACCGTTATTTGGTGTATGGGTGGTACTCAGCATCACGTGGGTAATGCTAACACACGTGCTTATTGTATTTTACAGCTTGCGCTTGGCAACATGGGTGTCTCAGGTGGTGGTACTAACATCTTCCGTGGTCACGATAATGTACAAGGCGCGACTGACTTAGGTTTATTATTCGATAATCTACCGGGTTACTACGGTTTAACCTCTGGCGCATGGGAACATTGGACCAATGTCTGGAGCCTAGATTTAGATTGGGTTAAATCACGCTTTGATCAAAACAAATATTTAGGCCGTGTACCAATGAATACCCCGGGTATTCCATGTTCTCGCTGGCACGATGGTGTGTTAGAAACGCCTGAGCATTTAGCTCAGAAAGACCGTGTGCGTATGGGCTTCTTCTGGGGACAATCGGTTAACACTGAAACTCGTCAGGCTGATGTACGTGATGCACTAGACAAGATGGACACTGTGGTAGTGGTTGATCCATTCCCAACCATGGCAGCAGTTATGCACCGTCGTCAAGATGGCGTGTACTTGTTACCTGCAACGACTCAATTTGAAACAGAGGGTTCAGTCTCTAACTCTGGTCGTAGCCAACAATGGCGTGAAAAAGTGATCGAGCCATTATTTGAATCGAAAACTGACCTTGAAATCATGTACCGCTTATCGCAAAAGCTGGGCTTTGATAAAGAGTACACCAAGCGTATCGCTAAAGATTCAAGCGACATGTTGGTGATAGAAGACATTACTCGCGAAATTAACCGTGGTATGTGGACTATTGGTATGACGGGCCAAAGCCCTGAGCGTATTAAGCAACACACCCAAAACTGGGGCTTATTCAGCAATAAGACCCTAGAAGCTGCCGGTGGCGAAGTAAAAGGTGAAACCTACGGTTTACCTTGGCCATGTTGGGGAACACCAGAACAGAAACATCCAGGTACTCAAATTTTGTATGACACAAGTAAACATGTGTCAAAGGGTGGTGGTAACTTCCGCGCCCGTTACGGTGTTGAATACCAAGGAAAAAATCTATTAGCAGAAGATAGCTTCTCTAAAGGTGCAGAAATCCAAGACGGTTACCCTGAGTTCACTTCAGGCATGCTTAAACAGCTTGGCTGGTGGGATGATTTAACGGCTGAAGAGAAACAATATGCTGAAGGCAAAAACTGGAAAACCGATATTTCTGGCGGTATTCAGCGTGTCGCGGTGAAGCATGGTTGTAGCCCTTATGGTAACGCTAAAGCGCGTTGTATCGTGTGGAATTTCCCCGATCAAGTGCCTATCCACCGTGAACCCTTGTATACCCCGCGTCGTGACTTAGTCGCTAAATATCCCACTTACGATGATATGCAAGTTCACCGTTTACCGACCTTATATAAATCAATTCAACAGCATGATAGTTCTATTAAATATCCTTTAATACTGACTTCTGGCCGTTTAGTTGAGTATGAGGGCGGTGGTGAAGAGTCGCGTTCTAACCCTTGGTTGGCAGAATTACAGCAAGAAATGTTTGTTGAAATTAACCCAGCGGATGCAGCGGATCGCGGACTACGCGATGGTGACTCAATATGGTTAGAAGGCGCTGAAGGTGGACGCATTAAGATTAAGGCCATGGTAACGCCACGCGTTAAGCCTGGTGTGACTTGGATGCCTTATCACTTTGCCGGTGTCATGCATGGCGAAAGTTTAGCGGCTAACTACCCAGAAGGCACAGTGCCTTACGTTATTGGTGAATCTGCTAACACGGCATTGACTTATGGTTATGACCCTGTAACTCAAATGCAGGAAACCAAGGCATCGCTTTGTCAGATTGAAAAAGCGTAATTGCAGTTAAGCGAGGAGAATTGCCAATATGGCTACAATGAAATTTTTATGTGATACCAAGCGCTGCATCGAATGTAACGGTTGTGTCACAGCTTGTAAAAACGAAAACGACTCTGCTTTAGAGTGGGGTATTCAACGTCGTCGCGTGGTGACACTGAACGACGGTGTTCCTGGTGAAGTGTCTATCTCAGTCGCATGTATGCATTGTACCGATGCACCTTGTATGGCGGTGTGTCCGGCAGATTGTTTCTACCGTACCGAAGACGGCATCGTGCTACACAACAAAGATACGTGTATCGGTTGTGGTTATTGCTTCTATGCCTGCCCATTTGGTGCGCCGCAGTTCCCGCAAAAGAGTACTTATGGTGGCCGCGGCAAAATGGATAAATGTACCTTCTGTGCCGGTGGCCCAGAAGAAGATCATTCAGAAGCTGAGCATCTAAAATACGGTTCAAACCGTATCGCAGAAGGTAAATTACCCATGTGTGCCGAGTTATGTGCGACTAAGGCATTACTTGCGGGCGACGCTGGCATAGTATCTGACATTTATCGTCAGCGCATGGCAGCACGTGGTAATCCCAATGCAATTTGGGGTTACGATCCTAAAACAGGCGAAATAATCTAATCAGAGCATGGGCTGCGACCTTGTTCGCAGCCATTTTAAGGAGTGACAATGTTAACGTTAATGTTAAACAAATCATTGCGCAGGATATTTGCTCTGTTGGTTCTGTGTATGGGATTGGGGTTGGCTACAGTGCCTGTGTATGCCGCCGATGAACAATCAAGCCAGCAACAAGCAAAGTCGATGACCAGTGATGCCGATCTCTGGCGTGCAATAAAAGCCGGTGAATCAGGCTACAGCACATATAAAGGTGTAGATGCTGATATTCTAATAAATGTCGCGGGTAATGAAGGCAAAATATTACGAAATACTTATCTAAAACCGTTACTAGGCCTAGCTTTTGTCGGGGTTTTTGTAGCCTTTTTAGTCTTTTACTTTGTTAATGGTCCATCTACACTGAGTAAAGGCTTTTCCGGCAAAATGGTCTTTCGTTGGAGCAAAGCGGATCTTTGGTTGCATTGGATTATGGCCGTATCGTGCCTAATCATGATGTTAACTGGTTTGGTCATTATGCTTGGACGCCATTTCTTAGCCCCGTATGTCGGCGACGATATTTGGGCAGGAATAATCGCCTTTAGCAAGTTTAGCCACGATTGGTCTAGCCCCATTTTTATGGTGTCTTGGCTGGCGTGTGTTATCAAGTGGATGCCACTACAAACCGTTAAACTGTATGATTTAAAATGGTTTTTAGTAGTCGGTGGCTACATTAACTTTGGCCCGTTTAAAGGTAAACACCCAGACAGTGGGTTTGCCAATGCGGGTGAAAAAATGTGGTTCTGGAGCTTAGCTATTTTCGGTCTTTGCATCAGTGTGACCGGGATAATGTTAGTCTTCCCTACACTTGATTTACCACGAATATGGTCAATGCTTGCGCTGCTTATACATGGCGTCAGCGCTGTGATTATTGTCGCGTTTACCATAGTGCATATTTGGATGGCGACCGTACTCAGTGAAGGCGGTATGGAGTGTATGGTCTCGGGCTATTGCGACGAAAACTGGGCTTCACAGCACCATAACTTGTGGTACGACGAAATTAAAGCCAATGGCACATTAAAATACAAAGAGTAAACCAATAATACTGGTGTTAACACACACGTTTATTGCATAAATCAAACACCTTGTCAGGTCACTGGCAAGGTGTTTTTTTATGACAGGAGCTAATGGTTTTAGTTCAAAAAGAGAGCAAGTATAAGATGAATTTAATCAACTGCTTAATAAACTTTTTCACTGGCAGAACGATTCAATAAGTTATATTGGTTAAGCGTCAGCCTGTTGCTAGGACACAAACATGTTACTTGCCAATATCATTGTAGTTAATAGGCAATATAAAAATGGATTATATAAACTTCATAGACAGGTTTTGGCAACGCCGACAGCCTTAACAATAACCCAGATGTGAAGATAAAACCTTATGTTATCGATATGGGTCGTGAACATGGTGTGGGTAATATCGTTAGTGCTATCGCTAACGAAGTTAACATAGACAGCCGTTATATTGGTCAAATCCAGTAATAGGATCAAGTAACAACCGCTGATTTACCAGAAAGTAGGCTAAAGACGCTCTACAGCATCTACGTAAAGTTCACGTATGTGACAGAGCGCAGAACATTGGTGAAGCTGGTGGTGAGAACGCTAAAAACTCTGGTGGTGAGAACGCTAAAGACTTTGGTCGTTGAGCTCCTCAACGTGACCGCTCAGCAGGTGCCGCGAGCATCGTCTATGCAAACCAAGAAACAATATGGTCAATCCTCGAGATTAATCCTGTAGATCAAAAAAGGAGCCTAAGGGCTCCTTTTGTACCTATTGGCGCTTAAATATAATACCGATCCCTTCCTACCGCCTCCAAAGATATCTCTTAAACACACTAAAAAAACCTAAGTTCAACCTAAGTTAAACCTAAGTTAAACCTAATAAAGTAACGTTTAAAGTACATTTACCACCAAAAAACCAACACTAGATCACAAAATTTCAAAATCAACCTAAAAATACAAACAGAGATATAACGAATGAGAGCTAGATCACAGTCATAACCTCCAACAAACTAGAGTATATGCTCTAATTTAGAGTATAAGCTCTAATTAGTTATAGAGTTGTTAAACTCTTTCAATGGGCTATCTGGAGGCATTATGGAAATCCCCGTGTGGCAATATGTTGTATCTATGAGTGGTTACATCGTTTTCTTACTCTTATTGGTTGAAGGCATGCGCCGGACACCAAGACTAACGGCAGTGTTTTGGGTGCTGTCCCTACTCACCGCCCCTTTATGGGTTGATCACTTAGACGGCTGGTTTCGCTGGGCAAAATCAGTTAGCGTTTTATTACCAACGGCTATTGTTGTCGGTGGTGCTAGGATTGCCTGGCTCTATAACGATAACCCAAACCGGGTGCTGTCTTTCTTCCGTGGTGATTGGGTACTTAAAGTGCTCTATGCAGTGTTATTCCTTAACATTGCTGAAGCGACGCTAAAAGACTTTGCAACGGCAAACTACTTCAACGCTATTTGTGGTTTCATCTTATGTATCACAATTCCATTCCCTCGCTATAAGAATGGTAAGCGTCAGTTCTGGGTTATAGGCAGAGACAAGCCAAATGATCTTCTGCTCTATTCAACGGCGGCGTGGAACTTCCTCTACACCACTTGGAACTTAGCTTTCGTCTTCGGTGAAAACCCTGGTTTCTTCGCTAGCTCCTTCTGTATTTTGATGGCGGCTGAGCTTTACCCCATCATCAAAGGCCGTCCAGAGCTATATATCATAGCGCGAGTTTACACCTTAGCTTTTCACATCTTGATAAGATCCAATTCCGACATATTCACTCCCCTGATGGATTCCAGCAGCTGGGCTAATGACAATGTGTTATGGGTTTGGGGCGCTGTCAACTTGGCTCTGCATATCCCGTTTGCAATCTGGTACTTCTACAAGCAGAAAACCAGCCCAACAAACGAACCTCCCTGCGGTGACAATCCTGCGCCCTTAATTAGCGACCTTGAACCAAAACTCGTTAAACAAACGGCCTAGTACTGCAAGGCGTTGGCTTAAGCCAAAACGCTTAAGCCAACGCCAACACTGCCAAGAGTTCACGCTAAGAGGGGAAGCATATGAAATTTATCACACTCAAATCCATGGCCTTGTCTCTGCTATTGCTCCTTGGCACCGGCAGTGCTCAGCAAGCCATTGCAGACACCCAAAGCCAAGATGCACTGCAGCTTCAAGGGGAAGTCTGGCAAGGCACAAGAGACGGAAAACCCGGTGAAGGCAGTTTATTCTATCGCCTAGAGTTCACTGAAAATAACCACGTTAACGTCATGAAACAATCTGGCGGGTTTAACAAGGTTGAGCAACAACAATGGCATGAACATTTAGGCGAGCTAGTCATTACTAGCACCCCAGGCAATGAAATCACTGATTTTGATGGTGCCCGTTTAACGTTCATCGACGACAGCCAAATCCAATTTAGCCTCGATGGTGACAAGTTTAAGATCCACGAATGGCACATGGTTCGTGCTGTCATCCATGTTCTGTTTGTATTGTGTGGTTTGATGCTACTCAATGAAATATGTCGCCGCTATAAATGGAGTAACTACGTACTCTGGTTCCTGCTGCCCATCGTCCTTATTCCACTCTGGTCAAGCTACGGCATCACCTACTGGTTTAAATGGGTAAAACTCTATTCAGTTATCTTCGCTGCTGGACTATTCACCTTAATACGATTCACTAAGATGGGGAATATAAAATGGGCTAAGTTCGGCGCAGCTGCCTTCCTAGCCGTTAACATTGCCGAAGCCGTGACCCAAGATTTCACTATGGGTAATATGGCCAATATCTTAAATGCCATTGGTGGCGTGCTCTCCATCATCACCTTGACTGGCTGGGCCATGATTGCCGCCGACAAGAGCAAACAACAAGACATGATCTGGCCTGCCATGACCACCTTCTGGATCATCGCCTACGACGTGTGGAATATCGTTTTTGTCTACCTTAATTTCCCCGGTTCTGCCACAGCCCAAGCCATGGTGTTGCTTGCGGCGACCCTACCGGCCCTGTTTGTGAAAAAAGGCACTTGGTTACAAGCCCGCGCATTTACGTTGGCAGGCTCGTTTATGTACTACTTCTGCTTTCCGTTTATGTACGAAAGCAACGTAGTGCCTTTACCCCGTAATGATGAACTTATGTTAGCGGCAGGCCTTGCCAGCTTCCTAATCAATAGTGCTTATGCTTATGTTTTCTTTAGTAAAAAATGGAAAAATCACCAACTTAACTTAGCTTAACTCAGGGCATCAGTCACTTCCCCTGCTGATGCCACCGTTCCACTGCTTGACCATACGTTAATAAAACACATTAATAATAATGATAAGATTCTGGAGTAAAACATGAAAAAACAATTACTTACTATAGCAATCCTTTCTTCAATAATTTCTGCTAGCGCCATTGCCGAAGAGATAAAAAATGATATTGACATGTCTGACCCCACAGACGTGTCTACCTCAGTTGGCGCATCCTATGGTAACGATGGTTTTAACATCAAAGGTCAGTTGATGTTGTCTAAAAAGACCGCCACCAGCGGTCAAAAAAGCGGGATAATTTTCGAAGCGAAAAACGTCTTCGATGAAGATGCCGACACCCCTAAGTTTAGTGGCATGGTCTCTCACCCTACCTATGGATCAGTTCCAACCTTTAACGATACTAAGATTGAACGGTCTTTCCGTCTACGTTACGGCACAATTAACACTAACAATGGTATAGGCTGGTCAGCCGATGCCGTGTTTGGTGACCATCCCTTCTACGGTAACTATGCTGTCATCCAAGCGGGTCCTGTGATGACCATTCCCGTCACCAAAGACCTATACATATGGCCAATTCTGTATGCCGGCGCCGTGGTAGTTGAAGACAATATGTCGCAACTGCTGCCACCAGAAGAGGCTGCCGCCACTAACATGTCTAGCAGTGGTATCGACATAGCATCAACAGTGATGACAGGTATGATCTACACCCGTTACACCCTTTCTGAGCACTTCTGGGTACTGTTAAGCACTTGTTACACCGAAGAACTACAAGGTAAATCTTGGCATGATGACGTGAGCGATGGCGGCCTACAAATGCCAAGTTTCCAAGGTGAAATCGCCGTCGCCTATCAAATGAACCAGCGCCAAAACATTCGTTTCAACTACAAAACTGACAACAGTGACGACACTGATGACTCTTACTGGGTTGAATACAACCAAGCATTTTAATCATCAAGGTGGGCAGCATCAGTGCTGCCCACCTTGACGAGTTTCAACATAATTGTTAGCTAGATCTTATGTTGTCTATGCAGTTAGCAGTCTAAAACGTTTGTTATCAAAACCTTGTTTTATCTATAAATTGGAGTTCATCATGATAAAAAAATCTCTTGGGTTAGCCCTAGTCCTCTTATGTAGCAGCTCAGCCTTTGCCGATACTCAGATCGGCGATGTTACCTTGCCCGACACCCTCACAGTGCAAGAACAACATTTGCAACTCAATGGTGCCGGCGTTCGCAGTAAATTCTTCATGGATTTATATGTAGGCTCGCTATTTACCTTAACCCAAACAGACAATGCCAAAATGGTGATTAATGGCCAAACGCCTGTGGTTATCCAGCTCAATATCACCTCAGATATGATCACCTCAGAAAAAATGACCGATGCCATGAATGATGGTTTCCAGCTCGCTACCCATGGCGATACTTCGGCCATAGATAGTGGTATTAGTGCCTTTATTGCCACTTTTGCTGAGCCGATTAAAACCGGAGATAAATTCACCTTAGTCAGCATCGTTGGCCAAGGGGTAATTAGCTATAAAAACGACAAGCAACTCTCTGTCACCAAAGGCGAAGACTTTAGAAAAGCTTTACTGGCTATCTGGCTGGGTGAAGATCCTACTGATGATGATCTAAAAGAGGCCATGTTAGATCTATAACCATACCTGCCCTATAAGTGAGTGAGCAAGGCGACTTGCTCACTTTTTACCACCGGAAAAGGATAAGCCATGACCCCCTTCACCCTCTGGCGCAGTGCCTTTTTACCCAAATTCCACAGCTGGGGCTCTGATGAGCTTCGCAATATCGACACGCTGTTGTTTTTCACTTTACTCTCCATCTGTACTGGCCTTTACAGCATAATGAAGTGGAACCAATACGAAAACCAACTGTTGTTATACACCTCTGTTGGTGTGGTCATCACACAAATTGGCGCAGGTTTGTTAATTAAGTGGCTTCGCAGCCCTTGGCTGGCGATTAATCTGGGCCTTGCTGGCGTAGTGCTACACGCCCTCAATCTTGTGTATCAAAGTGGTGGGCCTATATCGGCACAAGCTTTTTGGATCCCATTGATCATCATAGCGATTTTTCTTACAACTCGATTAATCAACGCCGTCATCTGGAGCCTAGTCGTCATAGCTGCAACCAGTGCTATGTTAATGCGCGTATTAGCTGATATCCCACTACCTCATCTAATCCTGACTGCAGACCAAGCCAAATTGGAAACCTGGGCTGGTGTATTGTTGCCGCTTATTGTGATTGTCATCGCCCAAGGTTTTACCGCGATTCAGCGACAAAAAGCCCATAAGCTCACTCAAGAATCTCAGCAACAAATGCAGCAAGCTGCAGCGAAATCTTTAGCTGGGGAAGAACAACTCTCGGGGGTGCTAAGCAGTGCCGGTGATAATGCAAACCAATTAAACCAAGTGGCCGGGTCGCTTGCCTTGCAAGCCAATGCACTTCACAGCCAAGTGACCTCACTAAACACTAACTGTGATGCCCAAGCCAGTGCCACAGAGCAAATGAACCAACAATTACAGCAGATGACTCAAGACATCGCCCAGTCAGAGCAATTTGTTTGCGGCCTTAAAGAGCGCAGCCAAGTCATTAGCACTCAAGCTGAACGAAGTGCTAGCTCTTTACTGGCATCAACCCAGGCAATTGACCATATTCTTGATAGCAACCTAGCAATTATGTCCGTCGCGGATCTTATCTCCTCGGTTGCCGATCAAACTAACTTGCTGGCACTCAATGCTGCTATCGAAGCCGCCAGAGCAGGTGACAAGGGCCGAAGCTTTTCTGTGGTTGCAGATCAAGTACGAGAGCTGTCAGCTAAGAGTAGACACTCAGCTATTGAAATTCGCACACTTCTGGACAATAGCAAGGAGCAAGTACTTCAAGGTCAAAAGGTGATACAACACACGGCCACCGAAGTTTCGGGCATCCTTGAGCAAATTACTCCAGTCCTTGGGGATATCAACCAGCTTGCAGATATTATGTCCCAGCAAGTGCTTGCCTTAAACGAATTAAATTGTGCCAGCAGTCACGTGGCCACCAGCGTGGTTAATACACACCATATTTCAGACTCAGTAGCAGCCCAAGGGACCGCGCTCACTCAACAAGTGAGCGCCTTAAATGTACTGGCTGAAAGCTTAGATGCCTGCGTCAATAGCAGTGCCAACAAGCCCCTAGTAAAAGATAAAAGTTCATCGGCTAATGGCTCATAAGAGTGAATAACATCAGTGCTACACCATTAGGTTACGTTAAATAAAATTTTTAATGCCAATCCCTATCAAGCGGATTTAAGCAAATAATGCAGGCATTTACTCAATAGAAAGGGAAGAGGATGAGTAACATAATAAAAGTCGATGATCTTGACGTCATCATAGAAGGCAGCGGCGAAGAAACCATCGTCATGATCCATGGTTGGCCCGATACCTACAGGCTGTGGGACAAACAAGTTGAGGTGCTCAAAGATAAATACCGCTGTGTGCGCTTTACCTTGCCAGGCTATGAACTCGACTCCAACAGAGGCATGTATTCACTAGAAGAAATTATTAGCAAAATTAATTCAGTCGTCGATGCTGTTAGCGATGGTCAGCCCGTTACTTTGTTGCTGCACGATTGGGGCTGCTTCTTTGGTTACCAGTTCTACCTAAGGAATGAAATAAAAGTAAATAGAATCATTGGGGTAGACATTGGTGATGCAGGATCAATAGAACATGAATTAAGCCTTAAAGTGAAGCTATTCATGTTCAGCTACCAGATGTGGCTGGCGTTGGCCTGGAAACTAGGCGGCAGCTTAGGTGATGCCATGACACGCAAGATGGCCAAGATGTTAAAAGCCCCTGGAGATCAAAAGCTAATTACCTCTTCCATGACCTATTCCTATTACTGGAAATGGAGCAAAACCCTCACCGGTAAGCCCCTAGGCAATCTGCCACTCGTTGTTAACTGCCCACTGCTATTTATGTATGGCGAGAACAAGCCCGGCATGTTCCATTCTAAGGAATGGGAACACAAGATGGCGTGTATTCCAGGTAATAAGGTGGTTCCTTTCAATACCCGCCATTGGATCATGGCAGAAGAGCCAGAGGAGTTTAATCGGGTCATGCTCGAATGGTTAGAGCATTAAGCGCCTTCAGCCTTAAAGGAATAATAACAAACATTTATTGTTTATAGGTGCTTTGAGCGTCTTGCTCATAAAAAACGCCAGTTAACCAAAAAAGAGGAGCATTAAATGCGCCTCTTTTTTGTTTATGCTCGGCAATACTCATTGAAAGTCTTTACCGCGGTTTAATCTAGGCCACAGCGTGTAATTGCTTATCATGGGGAATGCTCAATATCACCAGTGCGTTGAGCGCGCCGACTAACGCCAACGCCATATCTGATTGTGTATCCCAAATATAACCTTGAGCGCCCAAGAAGGCCTCGGCATTTTCACCTGTTGCTAGCGCTATTAACCTTGATGAGTGAAAAAATAAAACAAGCAGAACAACAGAGTGGATATGTTATTTTCTTTGTGCTCAAAGGCTAATGATAGTTTTTCGATAACTTAAATTGCCGCTGGCGATACTTAACCCCGATAATAGCAAAGACAAAGAAAACAACAAATAATCCCCACAGCTGAAGCCAAAGTCCTAGCAAGCTGCGCCAGTCGGTGCCCATTTGGGTGAGCTTAAGCAGCCCCATCATGCCTGGTACGGCGGGGATGGTTTGCGACAGCCAGATCAAAGGTGTTGGAATAAGCTCTAATGGCCACACAAAGCCTGAAACAAACAATATCGGCATAGAAATAAGCAACAGCACTTGAGTGGGTAAATCTCTGCGAGTAAATAGGCAACTAAACGCCACACTTGCGGCCGCGGTTGCCAATAAAAAGACACTAATCAACAGGGCTAACTCTATGGGCGAGCCTTGCAGTGTCAAGTCATAGGCATAAAAGCAAAATCCTAGGTAAAAGCTGGTTAAATAAGCATAAATACACAGGAGTGCCACAATTCTGCCACAGACTAACTCTAGCGCCGACACTTGCTGCCAATAACCGTCATGCAACCATTGGCCTGCCCCCAAAATGCCACTGGCGATCAGTAGCGTCTGATGCAATACCAGTAATAATACCGCGGGCACCACATAGGGAAGGTAACCTAAACTTTGGTTAAACACAGGCACAGCATTAAGGGTCACTGGATTGAGGGATAATTCTGCCTGCTTGGCCTGAACCCCTGCACTTAATAAATCCACAAACTGCACCTGTTTAGCCATATCTAGCCCTGAGGCCACTAAACCTCCGGCAATCGCGGAATAGATTAAGAAATAGTTAGCATCGCCGCTATAACTTAAGGTTACCCCTTTACCCAAAATTAAATTCCGACGAAAACCTTCAGGGATCACCAGTAAACCATGGGCTTTATCGGCTTCAATCCACTCCTGGGCGCTGGTTATAGAATCTAATGACGCGGCCAATGCTATCTTAGGGCTGGCATCCACATGGCGGGCCAAAGTGCGGCTAAGACTCGATTTATCTAAGTCCACCAAAACGATTTCTTGCTCAGTCGCCACCTGATTAAGGTAAGGCAAAGGGTAAAGTAATGCATAAAAAATCACCCCACCAAATAAGGTTAATGAAATGGCTTTATCTTTTATTAGGTGCTTAATATCTAAGTAGACTAACTGCCAAAACTGCATTAGATGCCCCTTGATGGTTGCGTAATATCATCGGGCTTATCGGCAGTGCTCATCACAGCCAAGGCTTTTCTTTGCCGCTTAACTAAATAAAATATCACAGGAACAAGCAATAAAAACCCCCAGTAACTGGCCACTTGTTGCAGCATATTAAACCAACTCTGGCCATAACTAACCACCCCAACATGGGTTTCAATATAGTGGCTTGAAGGCATAATTTGACGCCACCATTGGGCTAAAACCGGCATATTTTGAGTGGGAAAGGTAATGCCCATAAAGGGGAATGCTGGGGCAAATAATGCGGTACAAAAACTCACAAGTCGGGTGGCATCTAAGAGTAAAAAGAAGATCGCCAACACAATTAACCATACCGCCGAAATCATAAGGAATTGTGCCAACAATAACTGACCAAACTTACCCGCCAAAGGTAAGGCAAGATATTGATATAAAACGGCTAAAATAAGTTTACCCTGTAAAATAAGCAATGGAGTGTACAGCAAAAACTTAACCCCGATTACCCGCCAAATACCGGCACGATAACATTGCGTTAGCTTGCCTAAACGCACCTCGCGGCTTAAACAGTTGGCAAACACTAGCATAGCTAATAACTGCCCGAGGGCAATTAACACTGGCGGCAATAAAAACACTAGGTAACTCTTGTTCATATTAAATAAAGGCGTCACTTGGCTAGCCACCGGCCTAAGACGAGTTTCTACCTTGACCTTAGGCACCCCAGCGGCCATCTGCTTGATCCCCGCAAGTTCAGACAATCCCGCCCCTAAACTTTGCTGGATTTGGCTTACCAGTAATTTACCCACCAGCAGAAATTGTCCATTGTAACGAATGTCGATAACAGGCTGTTTTGCTGTGAGCAAATCCTTTCTAAGCCCATAGGGCAACACAACCATGGCATATACTTCCGCCTCTTTCATGGCTTGTTGTGCACTGAGTAAATCAGGATAACTAATAGGGGTGATCACCGGGCTTGCCGCTAAGTTACGCCCTAAACTGCGGCTTAGCTGACTCATATCTTGATCAACCAAAGCCACAGGTAAAGCTCGGGGCAGTCCGGCACTAAATAACCACCAGAGCATGAAGATCCCAACTAATGGCAAATAACTCACCAAGGCCAGCTGCCAAGGATCTTGCCATAGGGCCTTAAGCTCTCTGATGACTAACGCACTAAGGGGGGGGCGCATTATCGGTTACCACTGGATCAAGGTTGACAT
This sequence comes from Shewanella psychromarinicola, assembly GCF_003855155.1. Classification (NCBI taxonomy): domain Bacteria; kingdom Pseudomonadati; phylum Pseudomonadota; class Gammaproteobacteria; order Alteromonadales; family Shewanellaceae; genus Shewanella; species Shewanella psychromarinicola. The sequence goes on along the minus strand of NZ_CP034073.1, from coordinate 1,512,091 downwards.
GCCAACACGTAGCCCAGAGATGGGCTCAACAGGCCGCAGTTCAACTTCAAAGGTGCGCATGTCAAAATCATGGCCGCTTTCGGTGGCACGCCAAGTAGCAAAATCTCCCATCACGCTAATATGTGTTACTTGAAAGGGGTAACTCTGTTTGAGTGCAGGCAGTGCTAGGCGAACGTTTTGCCCTAAGGTAAATTCAGATAGCAGATCCTCACGCACCTGAAATACCGCCCAGGCATCTTGCATATCAATCAAGCTCACCACAGGAAATCCACTCGGTGCTAGCTCACCGGCTTGTAATAACACCTCACTCACCTCAGCTTTTTTAGGTGAGCGCATTTGGCTATCGGCTAAAATCGCATTCACCTCGTTAACCGCACCTTCTGCCATACGCGTCTTACCTGCTGCTGCGGCTTTGGTTTCGACGCGCGCACCTTCGGAAGACATTTCATACATGGCATAGGCTGCTTGCTGGGTATATTTGGCGGCCTGCCATTGTGTATAAGCTTCATCGCGCTTTTGCCGTGCAACAACACCTTCATCGAACAGGTTTTCAATTCGTTGATAGGTTTTGGCACTCAGTTCTGTCGCAGCTTTGGCTTTTGACCATTGCTCTTTGGCTGCCGTTATTTGCTGTTGCCTCGCACCATTAATGGTTTGTTGCTGCATAGCCGTTGCCGCGTCGAGACCACCCTGAGCCTGCAGTAACTTAGCATCAAGCTCTGGGCTACTAATAGCAAATAACAGATCACCCTCTTTAACTTTATCCCCACGCCTAACCAGCACTTGCTCTACGCGCCCAGGTACTTTGGAAGAGATATTATATTCTCTGGCTTCAATTTGCCCCTGTAACAATAAAGGTTTTGGCACAAATGCAAGGTGCAGGCCGTAGGCAAGAATACAGCCTAAAGCCACTAACGCCACGGGGGCTAGAATACGGTTAGCTTGCATATCATTTCTCCAAGCTGTTGCTATTATTAATAAATTTATCAAGCTGACCACTTATCGTCATCAGACTCGCATAGGCCTGTAGGTAGCGATATTTGGCAGCTAATTGCTGAGTGTGCACGGCTTTGAGTTTGATTTCAGCATCAACCCTGTCTATGGAAGTCGATAATCCCTGATTAAAGGCAATGTCTCTTAATCGTAGGTTTTCCTTCGCTAAAGCTAAGCTGGTATCGAGGGACTGACTTTCTTCCTCGGCCTGTAACAGTTGACGGTAGTTTTGATCGAGCAGCAAACTGAGATCTTGCTGAGTTTGTGCCTTAGTATAACGAGCTTGCAGCAACGCACTCTTGGCCGCCCGAACCTTACCACTGCGCCCGTCTCGGCTAATAAGCGGCATAGTCAGGCCAACACCTACCATCCAGTCTGGCTCAATATGGGATAAAGTGCTGTCATCTTCATACAAGGTATAGTTACCGTACAGAAACACCTTAGGCTTATACAAGCCTTTTTCCACATCAATCAGCCCTTCCGCTTGAGCTTCCTTCGCTTGAAGTAATTTTAGTGCTGGGTGCTGCGTTAGGGTTAGTTGCGACAAATAAGGCAAAGAAGGCGACTCATCGAGCATGAAAAGTGCCGAATATAAATTTACCGAAGGCAGCTTTAGCATACGTGCCATAGCAATATTGGCCATTTCCCATTGGCGAACTGCGCTGGCTAAATTAATTTTGCCATTGTTGTATGCCACTTCAGCATTGAGCACTTCGACTCTGGCGATTTGCCCTTGCTGTTCGCGCTTAGTGGCATGATCTAAATGCACAGCTAAGGAATCGACTAAGGTCTGGTTAGTTTCCACCGTAGCTTTAGCGACAGCAACACCGTAATAGCGATTCACGAGAAGAAGAAATAACTCTCTTGTCGCCAAGGCCTGCTGCTGTTTTTTCTCCTCCACTTTGGCCTTATGTATCCCTTGAGCCGCGGTGATCTGACCACCGGTATAAATAGGCCACATGGCTTTTAAGCTAGTGCGAAAAATATCTTGCTCTGAAAAGGCAAACTGACTCGGCAGTGCCCCTAACATCTGACCCAGAGCTGGCGGTAAGCTTGTCGCATCGATCCCAAGATCGGCCACATCCAGAGCTAAGGGTTTTTCTAGTAAGGAATAACTGCTAGTGAGCTGTAACGATGGCCAGTCCATGTCTTCACCAGCCTCTTCGAGCCCTTTTGCTCGGGCGACTTGAGCCGATTGGGCCTGCTGTGAATCACTGACTCTTTGTACTTGTTGCCACGCCTTAGCAAATGACAAAGCGACTACCTCATCGGCAAGCAGCGGCTGACTGACAACAGTCAAAACACCCGTAAATGCTAAAGTAGCCAGATTCCTCGTTGGACTGCTAAACAGACGACGAGTAAGGCTTTTAAGCTGCACTTTGGCTAAATTAAAGCGCCCAAGTAGGGCGCGGCTTTGATCATAAAAATTCATACTCATCCTTTTTTAGAGCTTAAACTCTAAATATAGCGCCAAGTATACTCCCATAGGCCATGCAGCTCCATATGTTAAATCAATAGGTCAGTTTTTAGTTGCTACTTTTTTCCAAAATTGACGACCTTGACACCTAAATTACCACCTATAAGCTGTGGCAACTGACAAGAACGAATATCAGGAGTAATAGTAAACCATGTTGCAGCTAGTCGCCAAAACGCGATTGACCAACGTAAAGCGAGTGGCGTAATGCGGTAGCAATCACAGGCGTTTAGAGGAGTTGTTTTCTGTATATTAACCAGAATATCCAAATCTTTAAACACGACCCGCGAGTGTTAACTATCACAGTACATTACTAACAGGTTTTGAAACATCTGCAGCCTCAACTTGACCGCTAATTTAGTACTAAAGTCGAACTTTATTTAGATCATCTTCGTTATGCATTTTACGCTTGCTGGCAACATAATAACAACATACCCCGAACGAATACATTCATAGACCTTGCAAGGGTTCTCGTCAGCCCAGTAATATAGTTTAAAGATATTCTTGCCGAGATTGAGCACTGTTTGAGTCGCAAACATCTCGCGTATAGCGAATAAATAACGATAGGGTAAATCAACCGAATTGCCAATCTCATCAACAATGAGTATGGCTAAATCACTCGTATCATCGAGCTTACCATTTTTGCTTTGCAGCTCATCGGTCGTTTTTTTACAAAACGAAGCATATAAGACTCATTTACTTTACACCCCACATAACACACACAACCGATATTGATTTTCAAACACAAAAAAGCCACGACTGGCGTGGCTTAAATCATTCTATGTTAAATTTGTCTTTACATTTTCAAGTTTGTCTTTGGTTAAAAAGGTAGTTCACGGTAAATTAGAAAAATAAAGAGAGAGTGAGTGAGTGAATGCGTCATCAAATAAGGAACTCAAGACCAAATAGGAGCTACCAATACTTACACTTTAATTGAAGTCGTAAATATCAAGGGCATAACCTTTAAATTTATGGCTTTAGATTTACACAATGGATAATAGACTAGCTACTTCCTTCTGCATCTATTCGTACTTTAATTCACCAAATAAATCGAACATTAGATCACCTTTTAAGACTTCAAATGGTAATTCGACATAATCACTGGTGTGACGCTTTATCGCTTCTCCATCATTTGGTGCATTTTTTGTATAACCGTTTACCTTTTCACCACAACTCTTGATATGAGGAAGCACAACAATCCTACCGTGATTCTTAGATACAATAGTTCCCTCATGCCAAATCGTTTCCATTGAATCGCTTGCTGAATTTTCTGGCGTTGATTTGATTTGCCATTCAAGCAAATTATCTTCATACCAAAATATAAAACCTCCACAAACTAAAACTTTTTTCCCCTCTCTTAAGGCGTCATCAAGCATTCTCTTAACACCTGCAAGCTGTAAGAGCTTATTCGCCCTAGGCAGCAGAATATTACGGATTTCGGCTTTGGCTCTCCCCCAGTGAACATCGGGTTTAATACCAAAACCTTCAGCGATTTTTGCTCTGTGAAATAATTTTAACTCTTTTTGAGTTGTTCTCTTGGTTGTAGTCCAATCATATTCACCATATCTAAACAGAGTTAATTTGTACTTAGGAATAGAAACAACGGTTGTATACGGATAAGTACTCAAAGCCGCCATCAATGGCTCCCTGCTAGATTCGTATTTTACAATCAAGTCTTCACTATTAGGTCGTGGGTAATTTTGATTTCTTAAGAGTGCCTGACTAAGCATCAACTGCTCTTCATTAGCTAACCTTAAACTTCTAGTAACCTCTTTTTCGATCTTCAACTTAATGGAATTCAAAATAGCGCCATCTAGTTGCACAGAGTCAAGAGAGCTGGCCACATCCAATTCCAGATTGCTTTTGTCAACAAACTCAATGATTTCTTTATAAGATTTGAAATGAGCGACTTGATAACCAAACTTATAATCGTACCACTTAAGCTTATAATCTGGCTTTATAACTAAGACCTTCACATAATAGAAATCATTACGACTATGTTCAGGCTCAAAACTATATCCAACAACGATATCGTCACTTGATGGAAAATATACATACCTCATAAAACCACCACCATTTGATTTATAGTGAAAGCAGGCATTAAGAACAATTTAGCTAAACTGACACAATAAAGACTCTATTGGTTCTCAATCTACCGTCTTAGTATTTGTTACCGTCTTAGTATCTGCTACCGTCTTGGTATCTGCTAACTTCTTCGCATCTGCTACCTTCTGGGGGTCTACTACCTTCTGGGGGTCTACTACCTTCGGGGTTTCTACTACCTTCGGGGTTTCTACTACCTTCGGGATATCTACTACCTTCTGGGGGTCTACAGCCTTCAGGGTGTCTGCTACCGTCTTAGTATCGCCTGCCTTCTGAGAAGTTAAAACGGCCTTCTCTTTATTAGCATCATTTAGTGAGTCTGCTGACTTAGGCTTTCCCAGAGTAAAATATCCAATAATAAAAGAGATAACGACAATTGAAGCCGTTGCCATCCACCATCGAACATACCTTTTTATCTGGGTATCAAGATAATCTTTATTATTTGCTAACACTGGGTCAACAGAGTCATCAATTTCACTATCCATTATTATCTTTTTGTAATTAAGATTTAGGATTTCCTTGATTGTTTTTGAAGCAGCTTCAAATCGTTTTTTAGCCTCATGCGCTGTCATTACTAACCACATCGATGATACTAGGCAAAGTATGACGACAACAGCTAAGTAGACACCAGAAAAAATATTTTCACTCCCGTTGTCCTTAACTCCATTGACAACAACCACTGTCAATATAAATGTTAATATAACAAATACATTGTTCTTGAAAACATCCAGCAAATCATCCGCAATAGCGTACGTTTTAGTTGTTGATTCAATGATAATCTCGCCAATTTTATTCTTCACATCCAAATAATTTTGAATATTTCCCTTGAGATATATTTGGTAATTAGATCTAACGGTATTCCAAACCTCATTATCAAATTTTATGCTGCCACTATCATCTAGGTGAATAGAAAGTACATTTCTCAATAAACCAATTTTATCTGCGCAACTTCCACCTTCGAATGACCATGACATTAGTTTGTAAAGCACTTCACTATCAACTTCCACATCCGAGAATACCACCGACTCACAAGATATAGTTTTAAAGCCACAAATTCTGTAGGCAAGCTCATTCTCAGATTTGAATCCTGAAGTATTAGCCATAAACATCAGGGATAGCACCCCACAAGCCTTACTAAAGAATTTGTTAATCACCTGATTTTCAGCATTAACCACCAAATAAAAATCACTAGGTAGAACTTTTAAATTAACATCCATTACATTGGAGTTCTCACTAAGCATCTCCAAGAAAGCATATCTTTTCTTGTCATTCAAAAAATCTGATTTAACTATTGGCTGACCAGACTGGTAAAAATACATCCCACTTGAATAAAACGGCATAATTGTTGAAAAAACTTCAAACAACAACTTCCCATTGTGAATGGCCGAAAGTGTCACAAACATATCTTTCAGTGGAGAAATGCTCAGATACTTTGCGAAGACCCCCATAAAATACACAGACACAGTGTTGTCGTTAATGACCTTTTTAATATTAACTATAATTTCACATTCATCGTCATCGTCATCGTCATTGTCTTCGAGGTGTTTAGTCAACACTTGCAGACTTTCTGGTGATGTATTCGATATTCTGACGGAAGCGCCAGAAATATCCAAGAACAGCTCAAAGCTATCCCTAATAGAGAGCGATTTCAGTTCATCGAACAGCTTTGTGACAAATGCACCTTGCGGCCTATTAAAAACAGCCTTTATATAGAGCTGCTCAAAGGTCTCTTTAACCTCTAGGTTAAATGGAGAGGTATTTACAGAAAAAAAGTCGTAAAGCATTAATCTAAACTCTTTCTTTCTTAGTGAAACGTTTAAACCCTTCAGGTGAGTTTATGACAACCAACTCTTTACCTGAAGCTGTTATTTCTGACCAAATTTTATCGTCCATATTTTCAATCCCCCCCTCAACAACAAGAGATATTTCCGTTGACAATACGTAGTTTGACCGCTTGAAATTAACCAGCTCTGGAGCCAAAGTAAACCGAGTGTCAAAGTTTTTTTTCTCAGGCAACTTGCCTAACTTTTCCTTTAATTTTGGCAGCTTTATTTTTAGTTCTTTATCTACTGGTTCGTAGTTACCAAACGTATTTTCTATAAACTCATCATATTTCATTTCACCATTTTGCTTAAAAGCTGCGATAGTTGCATTTCTGAGAATATTATGGTCTACAGGGAAGGATTTTTTAAGTCTATCTACTTCCCTCAAAACTTCCTTAGAGGCAGTTTCGGTATTTAGAGCATTAGTTCGCAGCTCTTTCAATTCAAGGAAGTCACTCCACCAATAATGAGAAGGTTTAGTGTTGGTATCATAAACAAAGACACTCTGAGGGATTCCATCTGTAATGGTCTAATGAAACTGTAGAGATTTATAGCTTAAAATAAGCAAAATCTTAAAGGTATTTATTATGATTAGAAAAACTAAAATCACTGTCAGCCCTCTTCAAAAATTAGAATATGCCAAGCTGATGGTCGAACAGGGTTACACGAACAAGCAAATTGAAGATATGTCAGGTGCAGGTAAATCTGCGGTGTCTAGATGGAAAGTGCAGTACCAGGCTGAATTAGCCGGTAAAACACCGAAAAATGTCAAAGCATTAACTGAAGAACAACGAAGAATACAGCTTCTAGAAGCCCAACTAAAACAAGCCATGAGGGATAATGATATCTTAAAAAAGGCTGCAGCTTTCTTCATTCGAGACAATCAAAACTTAAAATGATGCGCGAAGTAAAGAAAGCAAACCCAGGCTTTAAAATGAGTGAATTATGCCGAGTATTCGAGATCAGTTGTAGTAGTCTCTATTACAAACCGATCCCAAAAAGCGTTGAAAAACAGGCTCAGATACAATTGATAGAGCAAGCTTTCTCTGAGTCACACTCGACGTATGGCAAACGTCGAATACAGGCTGATTTATTAGATTTAAATTGTAAGGTTGGGGTTTACGCCATAGCTAGCGTAATGAAAAAATTGGGATTAATAGCGATTAAGCCAAAGAAAAAGCATTACTATCCAAATCAAGGTGAGGAGCAAGTTTACGCACCTAATTTGCTTAGACGACAGTTTAACCCTACGACTTATAATACCCATTGGGTGGGTGATATTACCTATATAAAATCACATCAGGGGTGGAGTTATTTAGCCTGTGTACTTGATTTAGGGACCAAAGAAATCGTTGGGTATGCCTTATCAAGCCAACCCAATGCAGCGTTAGCGACAGCGGCATTAAATAACGCGATACAACGTCAGAGGCCAAATACACAGGAGTTGATGTTTCACTCAGACCAGGGTTGTCAGTACTCAGCTAAGGTGTTCAGAGAAAAGCTAAAGCACTTAGGCATTGAACAAAGTATGAGTCGTAGAGGAAATTGTTGGGATAATGCGGTGATGGAACGATTTTTTAGGAGTTTAAAGACTGAAAGATTAAACCGTTTAGCTTTTACCAATCACAGCGCAGTAGTGAGCGTGGTTGAGCAATATATTCAGTTCTACAATTACAAACGCAGACATTCGGCAATAGATTATAAGACGCCACATCAGAAATATAATGAGTTAAAAAAAGCGGCTTAAAATCTCTCCAGAAATACTTGACCATTACAATCCGCATCATAATCGACTTTACAAGCTTTATATATTTTATTAGCGACAGAAAGACCTATTTTCTTTTTAAAATCAACTTCATCAAGGAAAACCTGATGTTCCAGTTTTACACCCAGATAAGATATTAATGAACCCTCTCGATACAAAAACTGTAAAAAACTTCCCTTTTTTACATGACCTTTACCACTCTTACCTAAATGACCATAATTCTTATCCGTCTCCACCTCTTTATCAAGTAACCGATTTGCAATGTTGGAAGCAAATAGATTAATAGATAGGTCTTGATCTTGATTGTATGATTCAAGCGCTCTATAAAACTCAGTGGTTTCTCTGACAAAACCGTAAGCACGCTTCTGTTCTTTTTCATTAATCTCCTCAAGTAATTCAGACAAGTACCCCTCTAAATCTGAATCCACACCCGATATAGGTATGAGATGGCAGTTTTTCGATTCCACATCAATCTGATGTAAAACGGTACTTACAATCCGTTGAGGTTGAGGTTGAGGTTGAGGTTGAGCACTCGCTTTAGGCTCTTCAGACATAGCTAATTCCATTTTACTACCTTAGTATTCGATGATTATTATTTGCGCATATTACTCGCTCTGCACAAATTATACAGTGACTACATGCAAAAAAGTCAATAAAAAACAGGAAGTAGTAAACATCAGCATAAAATCCTGCGTAACAGCAACAATTCTTGGTTTATAAGTCAAGCAGCTAGAGATTCGGACACATTTTACTTATGTTGGCGTTTTCATAGCCCTGAATCTGCTAGAACATATCGTTTATTGAAAAACAAAAACATGCAACAGCTTAGGCACCATACAAGTACTCTATATACATTTTAGCTTTTGAGTTAATTTATCCGTTAAATTACCAATCCCTTCTCCATTTTTTAGGTATACCTGAACCCGATGCCCCTGTAAATCTGATGGAATATGCTCTAGAGTTTGACTTATTGGTATAACGATTTTCCCAAGAGTATGTGCAATCCCCACTTCATACATAACATTTGGATTTCGATTTGAAAAATCAGCTATTACAATTTTAGACCTGTATATCAATGAGAAAATGTCTTGAAGTATTGAGGAGTGCTCCCATATATCGTCAGCTCTTTGGCCCCCTGTGTCAGGATTGTTGTCACCCCTTAAAATCATCCAATAATTAAATAGAGGGGGCGGTCAATGAGAGCTCAATGGCACGATATTCATCTGAACGTAAAGAAGCAGTTTTAAAGAAGTTATTGCCTCCCCACAATATGACCGTCATGGAAGTGGCACGTAGTGAAGGGATCGCCTACCAAACCCTGTATCATTGGCGCGATAAAGCTAAAAAAGAGGGTCGCCCAGTGCCAGGTAAAAAATTGACCAGTAATGATTGGTCGGCCGAAGCTAAGTTTGCCGTTCTCATTGAAACAGCGCCAATGTCTGAAGCTGAAGTAAGCCAATATTGCCGAGAAAATGGTTTGTTTCGAGAACAAGTTCAGCAGTGGAAACAAGATTGTTTAGGGGGCTTTACGACAAGTGAAGTTCAAGCCAAAACGATTAAGCAGCAAGCCAAATCAGACAAAGCAGAAATCAAATCCCTGCAACGAGAGCTACGCTACAAAGAGAAGGCGTTAGCAGAAACAGCGGCTTTACTGGTGCTTAGAAAAAAGCTCAATGCGCTTTGGGAGGACGACAACGAGGAGAGTTAACGCCTTTGCCTAAGCGCATAACATTGGTGAATTTAATACAAGAAGCGTATGCCCACGGTGCACGTCTTTACAAGGCTTGCGCTGAAGCAGAGCTAAGTAAGCGGACGTATCGGCGCTGGTATCGAGCAGGAAAAGTACAAGCTGATTTAAGGCCCTCGGCGGTAAGACAGGAGCCAGCCAACAAGCTTAGTGATGACGAGGAAAAGCTGATACTGGCAACCTCGAATGAGGCAAGGTTTGCGAGTCTACCTCCCTCACAAATCGTGCCGACGCTGCTTGATGAAGGGGTCTATATCGCTTCAGAGTCGAGTTTTTACCGAGTGTTAAAAGCCAATGCTCAATTAAATCGACGTGGACGAAGCCAAAGCATAACAAAAAGAAGTAAACCAGATGCTTATGTTGCAGATGGGCCGAACAAAGTGTGGTCTTGGGATATCACTTATTTAGCTTCGGTCATCAAAGGACGCTTTTATTATCTATATATGTTTGAGGATATTTATAGCCGTAAGGTTGTGGGTTATGAAGTCCATGAACGTGAATGTGGTGAGCTAGCGGCCGAGTTAATGCAACGCAATATGCTGCGTGAGCAATGCTTTAAGAAGCCACTGGTATTGCACTCAGATAATGGTGCTCCGATGAAGTCGTTAACAATGAAAGCCAAGCTTGAAGAGTTAGGCGTTACCGCGTCATTAAGCCGCCCGAGTGTCAGTAACGATAACCCTTACTCCGAGTCGCTGTTTAGAACATTAAAGTATCGGCCAGAATGGCCTAGCTCTGGCTTTAAAAGCATCACCGAAGCACGAGAATGGGTCGAAGTATTTGTGACTTGGTACAATACTAAGCATAAACACAGCAAGCTCAACTTTGTGTCACCGAGTGAGCGTCATGCGATGCAAGACAGGACTATTTTATCTAAGCGTGAGATAGTGCTAGAGGAAGCGAGGTCAAGAAATCCTAAACGCTGGCCAAACGGTATAAGGAATTGTGACGCTGTAGGTGAAGTCACACTGAACTGTAATGGTCAAGTATTTCTGGAGAGATTTTAAGCCGCTTTTTTTAACTCATTATATTTCTGATGTGGCGTCTTATAATCTATTGCCGAATGTCTGCGTTTGTAATTGTAGAACTGAATATATTGCTCAACCACGCTCACTACTGCGCTGTGATTGGTAAAAGCTAAACGGTTTAATCTTTCAGTCTTTAAACTCCTAAAAAATCGTTCCATCACCGCATTATCCCAACAATTTCCTCTACGACTCATACTTTGTTCAATGCCTAAGTGCTTTAGCTTTTCTCTGAACACCTTAGCTGAGTACTGACAACCCTGGTCTGAGTGAAACATCAACTCCTGTGTATTTGGCCTCTGACGTTGTATCGCGTTATTTAATGCCGCTGTCGCTAACGCTGCATTGGGTTGGCTTGATAAGGCATACCCAACGATTTCTTTGGTCCCTAAATCAAGTACACAGGCTAAATAACTCCACCCCTGATGTGATTTTATATAGGTAATATCACCCACCCAATGGGTATTATAAGTCGTAGGGTTAAACTGTCGTCTAAGCAAATTAGGTGCGTAAACTTGCTCCTCACCTTGATTTGGATAGTAATGCTTTTTCTTTGGCTTAATCGCTATTAATCCCAATTTTTTCATTACGCTAGCTATGGCGTAAACCCCAACCTTACAATTTAAATCTAATAAATCAGCCTGTATTCGACGTTTGCCATACGTCGAGTGTGACTCAGAGAAAGCTTGCTCTATCAATTGTATCTGAGCCTGTTTTTCAACGCTTTTTGGGATCGGTTTGTAATAGAGACTACTACAACTGATCTCGAATACTCGGCATAATTCACTCATTTTAAAGCCTGGGTTTGCTTTCTTTACTTCGCGCATCATTTTAAGTTTTGATTGTCTCGAATGAAGAAAGCTGCAGCCTTTTTTAAGATATCATTATCCCTCATGGCTTGTTTTAGTTGGGCTTCTAGAAGCTGTATTCTTCGTTGTTCTTCAGTTAATGCTTTGACATTTTTCGGTGTTTTACCGGCTAATTCAGCCTGGTACTGCACTTTCCATCTAGACACCGCAGATTTACCTGCACCTGACATATCTTCAATTTGCTTGTTCGTGTAACCCTGTTCGACCATCAGCTTGGCATATTCTAATTTTTGAAGAGGGCTGACAGTGATTTTAGTTTTTCTAATCATAATAAATACCTTTAAGATTTTGCTTATTTTAAGCTATAAATCTCTACAGTTTCATTAGACCATTACAAACCCAGATAAGAAGTCTGAAACAGAAACAAGAAATGCAGCTTAAAATTTAAGTAAAGAGTGCCAACTACCTTGAAAAACACCGTTGGCAACGATACCCTGCATTAGTACAGGCTTTAATGATTCCTTGATGAACGCCATCAAAACCAGCGAATGGCATCATTATAGATACAAGATCGCTTTCAACCTCTGAGTCAGGAAGTTCAAATATAGTAGGGATGAAAAACACTTTTTTTGTAGATGACGTTGGCGAAGTTGAAACAGAAACTGTATTTGGTTCAGGAAAGTGCTCATCAAGGAATGAAATTACGTCATCAATAGCGTGACGCTGGTAGGTATACATACTTTTCAATACTGCACCTACAGCACTCGGATAATCAGTATCACCGAAGTCCAACGATCTCAACAGCCTAGGATGGTTCTCTATTATATGTTGACAGTCGGTTCTATCGCCAATCGCTATCCAGTCGGCTTGGTCGAATGAATCAATAGCCACTATTCTTTTTCTCAAACCATATATTTTTTGTTGATTTATCATTTGTCTCTTCCAATTAAAAACTCTACACAACAACTTACGGCATCAGCTTAGTATTATGCGGCGGTAAATTATTTGTGACGCCCTCAATGGTGAAGCACAAAGTTTCTGTTGTGCGCCACTACTACCGCTTTGTTTAAATAAACCCCACCTTTGAACGATAGGTATTACCTCTAACCGAGACTAGGCAACTAATCTTTCTTGCAGACGAAGGCTTTCGTAATAGTCCTCAGCTAAAGCTGTCATCTTGAACTCAATATCTATACCGTCCATTTCGTCAACAGCCTCTTTTATAGAATCTAGATCTACCTGAAAGAATTCCTTCCTAAGATTTACAGCGTTAACCCTTAATGATGTAAATGTGCGATGAAGAGCAGTTTCAAGTGCAGGAGCATCTTCAGCGTATATCATTGCATGCACATCGAATGGGAACGGTACACTTGCATCGCCTAACTCTTTGACACGATCCATAGGCTCTAAACGCCTAGTCATACCAATTTTGTATACATCTTCTCCGAATGAGCCAATATTACTAATTACATAAACATGACCCTTTCGAGTTTGCTCAGCCATACTCTTAGCTCGACTCTCTTTAGCCTCAGCTTCTAGCAATTGCAGTTCAAGTTGAGCTATACGCAACTCTGCGACAGCCCTTTCATTTTCAGAGACTCCTGATAGCTCTTTTCGTGCTTTATCCAATAAATCCCTATACATTTTTTCTTCTTTTTCAGCTTCAGCAATGGCTCGCTCATACTCCTTAATAGCACGCTGCTCTTCCCTTATTTGCTCTTTTATTAGCTTTTGCTCTGTGACTTCTTCTTGTTTCTTCAATGTATATTGGTATTGGAGTTTGCACTCTTCAAATTTCAGCTCCACATAACTGATGTCGAAACCACATTCCAATGTAGCCGCCGATTTTTCAAGAGTATTCGCAAGCTTTTCTATGCGTTCCAAAGTTCGACCAAAACTACTTGGGCTAACCTTACCAATAAGAAAATCACATTCTGTATTAAATGCAGTTAGCATCAACTTAACTTGGCCGTCTAGAATCTTTTTATTGAACGATTTATCATTTGAGATGATTGTCGTGTCTGGGTAAGTGACAGCTTCCTTCTCTTTAATCATTTCTTTCTGCTGAACCCTGACATCTTTGATTTCCTCAACAAACCTAACTGAAGTTTCATAGAGGTAGTCTGGCATTTCAAAATGGCCACATGATGTATATTCATCCAAGCGAGAATATAAATCTAACATCCCCATTAACTCTTCCTGCTCCGCACCAAGCTTAGATATGCTTAACACAAGCTTTTCTTCATCAGTTTCTAACTTAGATATCGCTGATGTATGCAACTGAACATTCTCTAATAACTGCTTTTCATTTTTCTTCAGTTCTTGTAACTCAGCGGTCTCTACTTGCACACGCTCCAATTCTTTGGAGTCATCATCAAGCTCAATTTTAACAAGTGCCATCTTTGCATTTATTTGGTGCAAAGCTTCATCAATACTTTTGTGTTCACCGAGCTTTTGATTAACACTATTTTTATATTCGTTTAGTTTTTTATTGAAGTGATGATTGGCAACGAAAAAGCTAATAATTACGGCTAAAACAGCAATAGCTATAACGATAAGGAGATTGTTATCCATAATTACTACCTTAGTACTGCATTAATAAATTGTTTACGTAAAGCGGCTCTTTCTGAGCATCTCTCAGCATATTCTTCTTGGGCATCAATAAGCGAATCTTTGAACTGTTGCTTGGCTTGAGCAGCATTTAACTTTTCAGCTTGCTTAGATCGACTAGCCCTATCTTTTTCCGCACGAATTGCATCACGATCTCGCTCCCTTAATCGCTTCTGATACTCTCTATCAGCTTTAGCCTGCTCTCTTGCTCGTGCCTTTTGCCTACGCTCGGCATCTCTGGCTGCTTGCTTGCCAGCCTTATCGATAGCCTTAACAACTTTAATAGCTAACCTTAAACCGCTCCCTTTTCTAGCCAACGCCTCCTCCTTATGTCTATAACTGACAACTGAACTCCCTTTCCTATGTAAGCACACTTACCCATTCAAATTCTACGCAGTACATAGCAAAAACAAAGATTTATGTTTCTAAAATAAAAATCGACCACGACCCTTGCTGTACTTGCCTATGATGAAGCCAAGCCGTATCAGTCTTCGTAGTCAATTTAACCATTCTTATCATTCCCCCTTACGAATTAACATAAAAAAACCCAGCTAATTGCTGGGTTTAGATACAAAAAAGCCACGACAGACGTGGCTTTACTCATCAAAAACGACTTACGTCTTTACACTTCCTAAAAGTTTTGGGCTAAAACGGTTATGCTTACCTTGAGAGTAGAAGCCAAACATAAGTAACTGAAAGAAATAAATTTGTGACAATTAAACATAAATATGTAATGTTTAATGTAATAATTTAATAAATTAATACCATAAACATTACAAAACTACAGAAATTACCGCATCTCTTTATGCATGAGCAAAGGGTACAATTTATGGTAACCATCAATAATTAATGTGGTCGTGGCCAATGAAAATAGAGCAAAGTTAGATCACGTTGGATTCGATAATAGCATCTAACATTATACAGGGTAGGACATGCAGGGCGAGATCGCGAACGTTTTACGAACAGATTCAGTATGTTTTTAAAACTACATTTGTTCAGAACGTTATCATTTCATGAGTGATTGGAAGTAGTTCTGTATTGAGACTATTCATTGTGAACAAAAAACGCACACTCATGCGGTTACCCTGGTAGGACATGTGCTCTCAATTCGTTAATCCTGTTGTGAAACATAATTCAGCATTCCAAGAGATTGGCCAAGACCAGAATATTCGACATCGTAACGCACAATTGGACAAAAGTGGGTTAGAACTAAATCACTATATTATAAGTTTCTCATTCCAATAAGTATGGTGTAGCTCTAAAACACCGGGGTACAACAAGCGCTGAGTAATGAGTATCTGAAGAAAGCAGGATTATATTCACTAAGAGATGGATGGATCGCAGTTCATTATTCTAACCAAAAAGTGAGTTAGGTGTTTTAAATGAACCACCCTGTGCGGAGCCGCATGCAGGGTGGTGTGGGGCTGGAGGCTAGATACCTCCGGCTACCCGATTATGTGCAAAACCACACCAACACTTACCACTCTTGGAATGGCTTACCTTTGTTTTTGTTAACTAGTTCTACTAGCTGCTTAATTTTATCCTCAGAATCATCAAAAAGGCGGTTAATCGATAATTCCATAACTTCATATGCAAAAGCCAGATCGTGTTCTTTTAGCGAGCCCTCATGACTCGCTTCGTTCCCTAACCATTTAATTGCCATTAACAATTCAGAGACTTCAGGCTGCAATTTACTAAAAGCTTCTATTCTTTTGTGCAGTACTTTGATTTTCGCCAGCTCGGGATCAATTGTATTAAGCAAGGTTTCAAGGGCTATCCTTAGTTTGTTTGCTGAAGCGGAGACGTCGGTCCATGCTAGTTTAAACGATGAAAACAACAAGTCTTGAACTGACTTCGGGCATTTATTGTGGATTAGAAATAAAGGAATTGCCGGCTCAAAATACTTCGGATAAAAAATAGGGAAGTCCTCATATTCTTCGCCAGGACCTTGAGGTGGGAATACATGATGCCGACCTGTTCCACAGCTGTATGTACGACCGTTACAGTTTTGGCAAAGGAAAGAGCCCGAATACCTATACTCAATCCAATCCGCTTCAAAATCAGGGTCAGAATGAAGTGCTTTAGAATCAGGGTTTTCCTCAAATGAAAACGTCTTAATATCCAACTTAATCTCACCAGTAAAACAATGTGGACACAAAACGGGAGGCATATCGTGCTCAGTGAAGCTAACTGTGAATCTTTTGTTTATATAATCGAAATAATTGTCTAACACTTTATACGTACCTTAAATTTTGTACATAACGCCGCAATAAGCGGACAAAAAAGTGGGTAAATATGTGGAACAAAGCGAAACATAACCCACTGTTTTAGTTTCGTTTAATTACATTTTAGGCATTGTACTTCTTGATGACAAAATAACACATTGAAGTGCACATGTTTCGACCTAAACGAACAAATTCCGCCTCAGTAAAACCGAACGGGATATGAGAGCCATTACTAATAAAGGTGTACACGCGGTGTTTTTCAAGGTAGTTGGCACTCTTTACTTAAATTTTAAGCTGCATTTCTTGTTTCTGTTTCAGACTTCTTATCTGGGTTCAGTGTGACTTCACCTACAGCGTCACAATTCCTTATACCGTTTGGCCAGCGTTTAGGATTTCTTGACCTCGCTTCCTCTAGCACTATCTTACGCTTAGATAAAATAGTCCTGTCTTGCATCGCATGACGCTCACTCGGTGACACAAAGTTGAGCTTGCTGTGTTTATGCTTAGTATTGTACCAAGTCACAAATACTTCGACCCATTCTCGTGCTTCGGTGATGCTTTTAAAGCCAGAGCTAGGCCATTCTGGCCGATACTTTAATGTTCTAAACAGCGACTCGGAGTAAGGGTTATCGTTACTGACACTCGGGCGGCTTAATGACGCGGTAACGCCCAACTCTTCAAGCTTGGCTTTCATTGTTAACGACTTCATCGGAGCACCATTATCTGAGTGCAATACCAGTGGCTTCTTAAAGCATTGCTCACGCAGCATATTGCGTTGCATTAACTCGGCCGCTAGCTCACCACATTCACGTTCATGGACTTCATAACCCACAACCTTACGGCTATAAATATCCTCAAACATATATAGATAATAAAAGCGTCCTTTGATGACCGAAGCTAAATAAGTGATATCCCAAGACCACACTTTGTTCGGCCCATCTGCAACATAAGCATCTGGTTTACTTCTTTTTGTTATGCTTTGGCTTCGTCCACGTCGATTTAATTGAGCATTGGCTTTTAACACTCGGTAAAAACTCGACTCTGAAGCGATATAGACCCCTTCATCAAGCAGCGTCGGCACGATTTGTGAGGGAGGTAGACTCGCAAACCTTGCCTCATTCGAGGTTGCCAGTATCAGCTTTTCCTCGTCATCACTAAGCTTGTTGGCTGGCTCCTGTCTTACCGCCGAGGGCCTTAAATCAGCTTGTACTTTTCCTGCTCGATACCAGCGCCGATACGTCCGCTTACTTAGCTCTGCTTCAGCGCAAGCCTTGTAAAGACGTGCACCGTGGGCATACGCTTCTTGTATTAAATTCACCAATGTTATGCGCTTAGGCAAAGGCGTTAACTCTCCTTGTAATGGTCAAGTATTTCTGGAGAGATTTTAAGCCGCTTTTTTTAACTCATTATATTTCTGATGTGGCGTCTTATAATCTATTGCCGAATGTCTGCGTTTGTAATTGTAGAACTGAATATATTGCTCAACCACGCTCACTACTGCGCTGTGATTGGTAAAAGCTAAACGGTTTAATCTTTCAGTCTTTAAACTCCTAAAAAATCGTTCCATCACCGCATTATCCCAACAATTTCCTCTACGACTCATACTTTGTTCAATGCCTAAGTGCTTTAGCTTTTCTCTGAACACCTTAGCTGAGTACTGACAACCCTGGTCTGAGTGAAACATCAACTCCTGTGTATTTGGCCTCTGACGTTGTATCGCGTTATTTAATGCCGCTGTCGCTAACGCTGCATTGGGTTGGCTTGATAAGGCATACCCAACGATTTCTTTGGTCCCTAAATCAAGTACACAGGCTAAATAACTCCACCCCTGATGTGATTTTATATAGGTAATATCACCCACCCAATGGGTATTATAAGTCGTAGGGTTAAACTGTCGTCTAAGCAAATTAGGTGCGTAAACTTGCTCCTCACCTTGATTTGGATAGTAATGCTTTTTCTTTGGCTTAATCGCTATTAATCCCAATTTTTTCATTACGCTAGCTATGGCGTAAACCCCAACCTTACAATTTAAATCTAATAAATCAGCCTGTATTCGACGTTTGCCATACGTCGAGTGTGACTCAGAGAAAGCTTGCTCTATCAATTGTATCTGAGCCTGTTTTTCAACGCTTTTTGGGATCGGTTTGTAATAGAGACTACTACAACTGATCTCGAATACTCGGCATAATTCACTCATTTTAAAGCCTGGGTTTGCTTTCTTTACTTCGCGCATCATTTTAAGTTTTGATTGTCTCGAATGAAGAAAGCTGCAGCCTTTTTTAAGATATCATTATCCCTCATGGCTTGTTTTAGTTGGGCTTCTAGAAGCTGTATTCTTCGTTGTTCTTCAGTTAATGCTTTGACATTTTTCGGTGTTTTACCGGCTAATTCAGCCTGGTACTGCACTTTCCATCTAGACACCGCAGATTTACCTGCACCTGACATATCTTCAATTTGCTTGTTCGTGTAACCCTGTTCGACCATCAGCTTGGCATATTCTAATTTTTGAAGAGGGCTGACAGTGATTTTAGTTTTTCTAATCATAATAAATACCTTTAAGATTTTGCTTATTTTAAGCTATAAATCTCTACAGTTTCATTAGACCATTACACCTCGTTGTCGTCCTCCCAAAGCGCATTGAGCTTTTTTCTAAGCACCAGTAAAGCCGCTGTTTCTGCTAACGCCTTCTCTTTGTAGCGTAGCTCTCGTTGCAGGGATTTGATTTCTGCTTTGTCTGATTTGGCTTGCTGCTTAATCGTTTTGGCTTGAACTTCACTTGTCGTAAAGCCCCCTAAACAATCTTGTTTCCACTGCTGAACTTGTTCTCGAAACAAACCATTTTCTCGGCAATATTGGCTTACTTCAGCTTCAGACATTGGCGCTGTTTCAATGAGAACGGCAAACTTAGCTTCGGCCGACCAATCATTACTGGTCAATTTTTTACCTGGCACTGGGCGACCCTCTTTTTTAGCTTTATCGCGCCAATGATACAGGGTTTGGTAGGCGATCCCTTCACTACGTGCCACTTCCATGACGGTCATATTGTGGGGAGGCAATAACTTCTTTAAAACTGCTTCTTTACGTTCAGATGAATATCGTGCCATTGAGCTCTCATTGACCGCCCCCTCTATTTAATTATTGGATGATTTTAAGGGGTGACAACAATCCTGACACAGGGGGGTAGCGTTTCTATCCAGTCCATCAATTATTCGCTCATGTAGGTTCTCGGTTCCTTCTCTAGCGTCATCAAAAAAACCACTATCAACTGCATTTGATAACCGTTCTAGCTCCTTTGCAACCTGCTCTATGTACATCCGTGCTCCCAAAAGGATAGTTAGTTCAGTCCGATTAAAGTTGATGACTCGTCAACTGAAAGTACACATTGTTGCATAAGAAAAAGTAAGTCAACTTTGGCAATAGGAAAGCTAACATAAAATAATCGAAACTCATTATGGGGAAAAATGAGTTATATGTTTAGCGAAACACAGATTAGTAGTGATAATGCTCTACTAATCATTGAATTTCACTTACCACAAAAAGAGTCTAATAATCTCAGACTTTGCTATTTACTCAGATACATTGAGCCAGTCCTCAAGGTAATGAAAAGGAACTGGATATCGGTAGCAACGACACGCTGTCAATATCAAAGGATCCTTCCCTTTAGTGACTGCTGACATTTTCTTGAACGAATCAGCATTGCCACATTCTTGCTTTATGCGCTCTATCGCTGCGCTTCCATTCATAGGGAAGTCAGTTGTCGCAGAACCATGCCTATCCGAGTTAGAGTACATATTTTGCTCACTGTTTTGGTTTGGATACCAATACTGTAGCGTACTATGTGTAAGTTTATCTTTGGCAAACTGCTCCAAGTTTTGGCTTACTGAATCTAGTTTATACAGAGAGCAAAAAACCGCTAAGAGTGGGTATAAGACACTAGCTTCCGTAACTTTATTCTTATAGTTACTATCGGCCTTATCTCTATTTTTATGCTCAAGCAGCTTTTCATAAGAATTATACACAATTGGATACATACCATCACTCTCGAAAGAGAAAGTGCACATATAGACCACTTCCGATATCCAACTCTTCACAAACTCATCAAGATCAGAATTACTTGAAAGCAAGATTAAAGCTAAGCCAAGATCAATAGCCTGTGAGTCTTTGTACGGAGACAGCAACATTGGATTATTAACAACCAAGAGATTAATTGACTCGGTTATCTCTTGGAGGCGTAGGCGAATTCCTTCCTGCTCTTCACTTTCTCCATCAGTCGGTGGACTTTCTGCATAACTCTCTAACAGTGAGTCCAAAGTCCAGTGCCCTTTGATCGCCAAGCGTCCTAGTACATCAAGCAGCTTGATATTTACATCAACAGAACATGGCGAGTGGACCGCATGAGAGAGTGCGTACTTAAGTTCAACATACGGAATTAAACATCGGTCTACATAGCAATCTGTAATTTGTTGATATGTAGCTAAAATGCTATCGAATGATTTTGAAGGCTTGTTCCTTCCCGTGTAGTGGTCTTTAACCTTATCCCAAGCCAGCAGTAATGCTCGCTCCGATGAAAGATATGCAGCTTCTAAATTTCCACCGTCACGACACCAAGAAAAAAGAACCCACAAACAAACATTAATCCGGGTTATGGACGATGAAACAGAATCGGCATCTGTGACATTTGACAAAACTTCATCAATCAACAATGAGAAGTGTTTAACTGAACTTTCAGGCTCCTCAAGCAAAGCCAAGGATTTTCTTAGCAAAGCCTGACTGGAGCAGGGCAATAGCTCCTCCTTCAGTAAGTGTTGTTGAATAAACTCAGAGAGCTTATCGCCATTCCACTCTTCAAAAGAGATACTGTCTCGCGTATTCCGCCGCTCATAGCCAGAGACCTCCTGCCTAATTCCTGAATTAACATCACCACCAAAACATAAGCAGATAACTATTTTTTTATCCCTATGTTCAGGTGGTAGACGACTGGGAATGAATGAATCCTGAATCTCATCTAACGAAGGTCTAAGAGCTTGGTTTGCATTCCCATTCCAAGTTTCACGGGTAAGATTCCCAGACTTTACCGAGAACAAATAGACTTTTTCTTCCTGATCATTTATTTGTCCTACTGCTGCGATATCAACGCCATATTCTTTAACCCCACGAGTAGGTGAGATAAACACATTCATTCCCATACAACTCAATAGATCAGGCAATACAGCATCCAATTCTTGGCGCTCTCTCAACGAGGCTAAGTATTGTTTAAGAATCAGCTTCATTTTTCAATCTCTCAAAACGGTACATTCGTAAAATGTAATCTAATGACACTGGATCAAAGACGTTCAACCTTGGCATTTCAGTTGATTGAGAAAAGGACTGCATTTGCATCTCTTGCCGCACTTGCCCTCTACCCCCCTGGTGTACGTAGAAAATTGAGCTATTGCCATACAATAGAGCATGCTTAGTTGCTATCAGATCGATAATCGATCCTCTTGATGCATCTTCGTAGGCTGCCTGCATACTCTTGTTGGATGCTTTCCAATAAACGCTTATATTTTCTTTCGGTGCCATCAACTCTTTTAGCCCTGATATTTTATCAATATCAGAATGATAAGCCTGAAGCTTACCAAGCAACCGCTCACATGGGCGTACTTGAAAGCCTTTATCAATGCATGATTGGAAGAATCGCTTAAGTTCCCCTGGATAACTTAAAAGCAAGGGGTCATACAAAACCTTATCAAGCTCTATACGTGTAGTTCTCGAAGCTCTTTCGTAAATAGATAGAATGAAGCTTGCCGCCGCTATAGGCCGCGTAAACAGCCAACCTACAGCCTTGTAGCTAACAAATACTTGCTTCACGCCATCATCTAAAAGTGCTATCTCTGCTTTTAGTTCAATATCTTTGCCAGTTACATCATTAAGTAAATCTAAGACACCATGACAAAGTAATGATTCTCCGGACAAGAACCACCTTGTAATAATATGGTTAAGTAAATCTCTGCGCTGACTCAGTAACTCATTAGAGAAGTCGCCCAGATCAGTGATTTTCACACCTATAGCTAAAAGCGATTCCAATAATTCAACGGCACTTAAAAATGACTCACTCTTAATCAAATTAACTAAAATACAATTGATGTTGCTTATGGTGCCATTATGTTCCGGTGAAACATTGGTTAACTGCTTTACCAAATAACCTAGAATTCCATCGGGGAGATCGATTCTTTGAAATGCGATAATATTTGATATTTCATGGAGAACCTCAGGAGGAGCTCCTTCAACAAATGTAGGCATTAGCTCTTCTATCTGTAACCAGTAAGATGGAAATGTTTGTCCAAAGTGTAGTATTGATCTAAGTATTGCAGCACAACAGCCACTTTCACGTTCGCTACAGATACAAATGTTAAACAGGTCCCAAATAGTATTAGCGTGAGCTTCACCAACATCAAGCATCCCCAAGGTAAAATAGGCTTGAGTTCTGACCACCTCATTTTTATGAGAAATCAGTTTTTCAGTCATTTGGATAGCTTCAGTCACACAATTTGAATCATATGTAAGGATTGAACTAGAGAGAAAAGGGGCATATGTACCTAGCTCACTTTGTGCAAGGATAAATCCAACACTATCTCTAGGACGATTGACTTCCATGCTACAGAAGCGTTCAAAGGCCCCAGCCAAATCTCTACCAGACTGCTGCGTGAGGTGCACTAGGCAACGTAGGACATCTTCAACACTTGCATTGAGTGAAGGTAGTACGTCTTCAAAGGCATGCAGAATTGTAAAAAAATTGTGTCCACAGGAGCTTTTATCTACACTTCTTATTATCTCGACAAGATCAATCTCTCCTGAGTTGTGCAACTCAGACAGAGCATCCTTCAATATTCTCTCTTCAGACCGTATTTCCTCGACATACAAATCATTAACCTGAGCAAGCAGTCCCTCTGCCGTTTCACTTGCAGCCAGTATCCTGGCTTTTGTTTCTTCTAATGGCATTTCCCGTCCTTAACCGCCCCTAACTAGACAAACACTGTAGTGGCTCATCTATTTTAGTCACTGCTTTATAGATTTCGAAGTCGATATTTGGTTTCTATCATTAGATAAAATGATGCAAGTCAGAAATCGTGATGAACTCATAATGGGACATAAGCGAGCTAACAGTTCATTTAGACACCTACAGACCAACTGATTTACAACGGCTATCAACTACTGTATTTACATTACCCTGAAGATTTTCAATATGCTTTGATCGCTTACATTCCCACTTCGAAACAGGAACTTGTTTGTCCCAAACTTGCATCAATTGACTTTGTTGCTTACTCATTTTGTATTTGGGATAAGTCTGCTCTATATACATGTACGTTCGGGCGATAATGCCACGAGCGGCTATCGGTGGTTGTGCCTTGCGGTCATCTATACGCATATCACAGCTACCAAAGTCAGACACAGCAGAGGACAACATAGTGAAGTTGTAGTTGCTCCGAAGTACTTTTACTGCACCGATGGCAGGGAATAAATTATGCATGTCAGATTGCATATAACGATATTCTAGATTGACCTTCTCTGCGCACTTACGTCCCTTAAACGACTTACCTTTGCTGTCTTCACAATTTTTGTGACCATCTCGCCACTCACTGAAGGCTCTGCCAAAGTTTTCCGCCGGAACTACGTGTTCCCACTCAATCCGTTTTGCTCGTTTAATGTATTTAGAAGTAATAAAACCAATAGGTACTTCGATGTTCTTTTTATCGTCAAATTTAGCACCACAATAGATGGTTACGCGGTTATCTTGATATACCTCCCTCTCAAGTATCTTCTTTGCTTTGTTGAATGAATCATTAGATGTATTTCCAGCGGCAATAAATAACTGTTGAGCTGAGAGCTAGTAGAAGGAGAGGTAGACCCAGTCTAAGAAGGTTCATTGAAGAATTCCAGCTAAGTAACAGTGATTAGATAATGCCTGATTTATCCAATAAGACCAAGCATATGAGGGGTACTAACAATGAAAACATTAATCAAAGTAAAACCTCGTTAGCACTTAATGCAGGGCACACTTAGCCATTTGGTTGTGTATTGCGGAGTTAACAGTTCACGGCGCATAGCCCATCTATGTTCTATACCTTGTGCAGCTAAAAAGACGGTATCACTGCCATAACGATGGTTGATGCTATCAAGCGTATGCATTAACGCTGGGTTAGCTCTTTGAGGATTAAATAAGTCGAGCTGATTATAGGCTTCACTCACTAAATCGATGAGCCCAATACCAATCTTATAATATCGTGTTCCTTCACGAAAAAGCTGCGAAGCTGCACCACTCATCCCCTGAGTTAATTCTATAGTGCAATTAGTTGAGCTAGGAAAATGGACTATCGCTTTATAGCTTACAGGTTGTTCATCATGTGGTGAGTTACTAGCAAAAATCATCATGGTTTTACAGGTTGAGCCTTGCTTGCGAGCTTTAGCGGCGGCAATGCCGACATGTTTGCTTAATGCCTGCAATAGCGATTCATAGTCTGTTATACGCTCTCCAACGCTCCTGGTAGAGAAAATCTGTTTTTTATCAGCTCTTGCCTCATCCCACGCTTTACACGCTTGTCCGTTGAGCTCACGAACTGTACGTTCGATTTCAATACTAAACCGCTTTCTCGCCAGCATAGGTGGCATACAAGCCAATTGATATGCTGTATGGATATTCATTAGCTCAAGCTTTTTACTGATTCGACGTCCAATTCCCCAAACATCACCTGCACTTAGCTGTTTTAAGATCGAAATACGTTCTTGTTCATTACTCATGAAGCAGACGCCTTGGTAATGCCTAATTTTCTTCGCTGCGTGATTAGCAATTTTAGCCAGCGTGAGAGTTTCTGCTATCCCAACACAAACCGCCAATCGAGCCTCCTTCCAGACTGCACGACGGATTAACTGACCCTGAGTCTGTAAACACTTAATAGCGGGGTAAGTGTTCTTAAAAGAAAGGAAACTTTCGTCAATAGAATAAATATGTTGTTCTGGAGCAAATCGACCAATGATATTCATCATTTTACTGGAAAGATCGGCATAGAGTTCATAGTTGGAAGAGCAAACAATAACACCACGCCTAGTGCATAACTCTTTAACTTGAAAATAAGGTAAAAACTTCTCAATACCAGCTTCTTTAGCTTGCCTATTGGCGGCAACAATACAACCGTCATTATTACTCAAAACAATAACTGGCTTACCACGCCAGTCTGGACGAAAAACTTGTTCGGCACTGCAATAGAAGCTATTAGCATCTACTAGGGCAAACATTTACTTTGCACTCAATAGCGGACTTTGGCGATGACAACGAATAGAGCGAGTAACGACGCCTTCAATACTAAAATCATCATATTCATGAATAATGACCGGCTGATATTGCTGATTGGATGAGAGAAGAATACGACGCTTAGTATCCAAGATTTTACACACAAACTCGCCATTAAAATTTGCGACGATAACATCACCATTTCGTGCAGTTTCATGGCGATCAACAATGATCATATCACCATCAAAGATACCGACATCTTGCATCGACTCTCCCTGAGCAACGCCAATAAAGGTCGAGCTTGGATGTTCTACTAACAAATCATCCAGGCTAATACCTAACTGAGAGTATTCAGCCGCTGGGCTTTCAAAGCCAGTGATGCCAGCACGGGCTGGTATAGGTATAACGCGCATAACACAATAACCACTGTATATAATTACAGTCATATTAGCAGTAAAATATCAAGGTGCAAGTCTATTTTTACAATCGAATAATGCATTGCTGTTCGACTTATGGAGCAAAACTTATAACGTTTTATTTGATTATGTAACTAATTCAAGATATCTTGATAATGTTACGTAATCAAGAGAGTTCTGAGTATGCCCGATAAAAATGAAGAACATAAAGGGGCGCATGGTGGAGTACGTAAAGGTGCTGGCCGTAAGACTCGATATGAAAAAACGATAGTGATTAGAGTGCCTGAACAATATAAAAGTGCGATCAAAGCATTAATTGAACACATAGATGAATGCGAAAAAGTTGATCGTCACTACTCACCAGTAGTTTCTAAACCTATCTTTACAAGGTCGTTGCAGGGCAAGCCTCAACAAGTTACTTTTACGGTGAGTCCAGTAAAAGCAACTTGATATCGTTACAAAATCAAATGTATTCAGAATAGTCTATGTATCTTACAAAACCCCGATACTAGATGACAAATTTATTTGTTTTTGGATGCTTTCAGCACACCATCATCATCCGTTAATAGTGATACCTCACCTCGGAGTGCAGTAAGTAAAGTGTTAGTTTGTCTAGTTTGTTCGATCAACTCGTCAAGTTTATTCTTTGTTCCAAAGATTGCAAAAGGCAATATGAACCAAAGTATCGCTAAAACAAACAAAAAAAGGGTTATAAACCCCCCAAAGCCGCCAACCAAAAATGCATCCATAAAGTGTCCCTTTCAGTGAGTATTAATATCGCTGCCATTCGTATAAAAATGACTATTTCAATTAATATCATAGAAGAAAAACATGATCAATTACAACCAAAAACCAACAAGCCTACTACATCAATAAACAGGTACAGTAATGACATGGGTTACTTTTACTGTATGAGCCGAGCATGATTATTTACGCCGAGAAACTACTGTGAAACATAATTAAATTTGTTATAAATGCATGTGTGCTTTTAATCAGAATAGACCTTATTTAAAACGATATTTAACTTTTAAGGGCAGCTATTAGACGACAATTAACTTGGCCGGTCGTATTGCCTCATTAAAAAAACATACTACATTTAAAGATTTGTTACCGCATATGTAAGTAAGAATCAAATGACATAACAGGCTAGCGCTCCTTCAGCAGTATAGTGTTTCCTACTGATTGATTTCACTTTCCTCTGGGATATTAAAATTTAAAACGGGCACTAATTCATTAATCATCAAATCACGTAGTTTTTCTTCCTGACTCGCTTGGTTTTGACGCCATAGAGCAAGTCTTCGTTGAAGTGTTCGGGTTTGCCCTATTAAAAATTTATCAGGATATTTATCCATGAGCCACAAAATTATTTTTCTAGCATTATTTTCAGGTGCTAACTCCATTCTTAATCGTATTTCATCCCAAACATCCTCGAACGGATCTTTTCGAGTTAGCCATGTCCGAGGAGATTTTCTGAAGTCAACTTTATCATTTCTATGGTAATGACGATTCACTCTATCTGTAATGATAACAGGCGGTATTTTAGATAATTGTTTTTTAACAACGTCATCAGTTACGATATAATCATCTTGAGCATGACCTCTTTTATCCCATGAGTATTTCCACAATTCATCTTGTAGTGATTCTAATTGAGCTAACAAATAAACCGGGTCTAATCTTTCATACTCTAACCTAAGTGACTCTTTTGTAGACTGATTAACATGGTCAGAAAGTAAAACGCGTTGATAAGGTGTTTTTGCATCATCATATTTCTTTGATACCTTAGCCCCAACACGTTCTTTTTCAAGTAACTTCAGCGATGGTTGATAGAAATTAACGTACATCCTGACTATGCGATACAGCCTTGCCAAAGCTTCCCAGGCTTTCCAACCTTCGTAGCGATCATAACCAACCAATCGACGTACAACAGAACCGTTTTTTTCTTCCACATGCGCCTGGTCATTTTTTCGGTGAGTTCTTGCTCTTGTAAAGGTGATATTATTTTCTTCGCAGTATTCTAATAATTCATAATTTATAAACTCACTGCCACAATCTGTGTCTACTCCCTGCATAGGGAATGGAAGTAAGTCACTAGCTACTTGTAAGCCATCAATCACGTCGCTGGCGCTTTTTCGTAACAAAGGCATGCACTCTAACCAACCAGTGGCAATATCAACTAATGTGAGCGTATTTAAAAAAGAGCCATTGGTATTGCCCCCACAATGAGCGACGAGGTCAGCTTCCAGAAATCCAGGAATAACGTCATCCCAATCAGCAAATGTTCTGACTTGAATTTGGTGCTTTAATAAATTCCCTTTACGAGTAGTGCTTACAGATTGTTTGATTTTTTCTCGTTCAGGTTTGAGGATCCTATCAACAGTAGAAGGGCTAATTTGTAGCAATTTTTCTCGTACATCAATAGGTAAGCGTAGATGACCATGACGCTCCATTGCTTCGACTAGGTAGGGTAAAAATGGCACTAGACGTTTAGAGCATATTTGATTAGCCGCATACCAAACAGCAAGTAGAGCTTGTCGTAGCTGTTCGTCGTAGCGATGGGGTGTCTTGCGATTTTTTGGAAAGATATTCTGATTGATGGTATTCAACAATTCGATAGTATATTTTCGTTCATAGCCG
This sequence comes from Shewanella psychromarinicola, assembly GCF_003855155.1. Lineage (NCBI taxonomy): Bacteria > Pseudomonadati > Pseudomonadota > Gammaproteobacteria > Alteromonadales > Shewanellaceae > Shewanella > Shewanella psychromarinicola. The sequence continues at coordinate 1,483,199 of NZ_CP034073.1, read as the reverse complement.
GTAGCAGCAACTATTCCATCAAGTATTTTCCCTTTATCTATCCAGTTAGCGTCATGATATTTTTGTTTAATGCTAGCTAACAATTCCTTTCTCGCATTTAGACTCATAGACTTAATCATATCTAGTTACCTCATCTTAAAAGAATCACAACTAGTGTTATTTTAGATGAGGCAACGACATATTAGTAGTATGGATTTAAGTGAGTCAATGCGATAGGACAAGCTAGTTGACGCCTAACAGGCAGCTCAATGAGTACAGCGCATACCAACTATCAAGAGTTAAAAAATGCCCTCAAGTGTTTTTTTTCGGTCGAAGAACAAATGTATCTAATCCCTATTTTACTAAGCTGGGCGGGAAATGCAGAGAAAGCCATGTTTTGGTTTAACCATCAAAAGATACCTGCATTTGGTGGCCAAACAGCAAAACTTGTCTGTGAGAATGGTAATCAGACGTTATTCATGGAGTACATTCATTCGGCGGAGCTAGGTGGTTATGCTTGAGTATCTAAAAGTATCATTTTTTATTATTAACATAAACTTCATGAATTATAATCGTTAGGTATTAGATCCATGCAAAACTGAAAACATAACGTAAATCATTGATTTTTAGATTTTCAGTGCATGTTTTTACTTTTGGCATGGATCTAATAATCTATGCTTTAAATTATTAGATCCATGCCAAACTGAAAACATAACGTAAGTCATTGATTTTTAGTTTTTCAGTGCATGTTTTTACTTTTTGTATGGATCTAATAATCTATGTTTTAAATTATTAGATCCATACCAAACTGAAAACATAACGTAAGTCATTGATTTTTAGATTTTCAGTGCATGTTTTTACTTTTTGTATGGATCTAATAATCTATGTTTTAAATTATTAGATCCATGCCAACCTGAAAACATAACGTAAGTCATTGATTTTTAGTTTTTCAGTGCATGTTTTTACTTTTTGTATGGATCTAATAATCTATGTTTTAAATTATTAGATCCATGCCAAACTGAAAACATAACGTAAGTCATTGATTTTTAGTTTTTCAGTGCATGTTTTTACTTTTTGTATGGATCTAATAATCTATGTTTTAGACAGTTAACCCCCATTGCTGTAGGTAACTTAAAGTGGATAGGTCATTTTTGCCTCATAATTTCATCAATAAAGCTTCCGAGTCCAACATTTCTATTCGTAGCATGTGGTAATTCATAGATAGCCTGGTTAATTGCTTCCATATCCCACATAACAACAGCATGTTCAATAGCTCGAGAATCGCAGTATAAACAAGTGTACGGTCAAAATTTGCTCTATTAGTCGCTGCAAATCGACGAGTTGGCTTATTCACAAAGTACTTTTGATTACGAAGTAATCAATATTATGCGCTTGGGTATGGAACATGGAAATAATTCAATCACTCCAAATGGTCAGCTCTTGATCTGGATTCTGATAAGTGAGAAGTTTGAGAACCTTTTGCCTAATTAATTTGCGACATCTTCGAAGGATACCCACATTAGCAGGGCGAGATCGCGAACGTTTTACGAACAAATTGAGTGTATTTATCAAGCTACATTGAATGATTGGAAGTGATTCTATACTTAAACATTCATTGTGAGCAAAAAATGCACACTCATGCGGTTGCCCTGGTCTACCTAGTGAGTTTGTTAATGAACTTGAGTTTTTATCCATTTAAAACTCAGAACGAGCCTTGATGCTACGAATATATCGAGACTTTAAGTTTGAATTAGTATCAGACTGATATAGCCGTATATCGTTAATGTTGATATTTTTATCAATTCGATAACCATCAAGATAAAGCTCAACTTTCACATAACAAATCTGTTTTATTGCAATTCTACCGAAAGATTTTTCAGAATAATGCTTCCCTTCTTGATCATAGATATCAAGAAGCTTTGCCGAGTCGATGCAGGAATTTCGCATTTCTTGTTCTTTTTTGGAGACACCGCAAGATGCTAGAACTATTAAACATATAGTAAGAATAATTATTTTCACATAAGTAAATTTAAATCCCATTTAATAGTCCTTAAACATATTGTAGCAGGGCGAAATCGCGAACGTTTTACGAACAAATTGAGTGTATTTATCAAACTACGTTTGTTCGGAATGTTATCACCTCAAGAATGATTGGAAGTGATTCTATACTGAAAACATTCATTGTGAGCAAAAAATGCACACTCATGAAGTTGCCCTGCCCGCATTAGGTGACCAAATAGCAAAATTTATCTGTGAGAATGGTAATCAAACGTTATTCATCGAGTATATTCTCTCGGCTGAGCGAGGTGGATTTGCTTGAAGACTTGAGCCTGTAAATACTATTATTCAAATCACCAATAAATTTGATGAATTTTTAAAACATTCGATATTAGATCCATGTAAAGCTGAAAATATGATGTAAGCCATTGATCTTTCGGTTTTGAATGCATGTTTTCTGTTTTTGCATGGATCTAATAATTGATAATATTAAGATTATTAACAAACAATTGACGATATATTCAACATTTTTTAATTGCTCTTAGTTTTTCAACATCAAAAGCTATTCTATAACTGCCATATTTACAGATACTTTAAATACTAACCTTTCTGTTTAACTTTGCTTGATAAAGGCCTGCTTGGTAGAGCTTCTGATAATTGTTCGACCTTCACTCCAAAACGATGTGCGTTATACAGCCAGACGTGAAACTGTTCCAACAGTTGCCGATTTTCACGCTCGAGTCGTTCGATTGTCCGTTTTTGAGTCTCTAGACGCTCACTAGCAATTTTAAGGCTTGGAGGTAACTTAGGCCGACTTGATAATACTTTGCCCGATACAATGCCCTTTACCTCATGGAATGCTGTTTTAATCCTGATTTGTTTTTGCAATGTTTGCCGAGTGGTCTCAATTTTGTGTTCATGTTTTACTGCTTCGACAAGCCTATCCCATGACAATTTAGAGTCTACTGGCCAATCATCTAGCGTTTCGACAACATTGGATATATCTTTATCAGTGAGATGTTTAGCCATTTACTTTAATTCTCCATCATATAATCAAAATCATCTAAATAATCCAAGTCATCAATATTATCTTCAGATTGTTCTGTAGATGTATTCCCAATGAGCTCATTGACTGAAACTGATTGAATTCGCTTGAAATTAATAATTTCTGGTAATCGCTTTTTATTATTGGCTTCTAAAGCTCTATCGAGCTGTGTTACTTCCTCTATATTAGAAAGCTTAACTAAAGCTCCAGTCTCAATACTGGGATCTTCCATCAAAGCGAGTAATTGTTCACAGCGTTCTGTTGTAAGCTTTCTTCGCTGATACCATTGTTCAGCTCCCATAACACCATCATCAACTGCTTTTTTATCTTGCTTCAATAGTTTTTTCTCACGAGAGAGTCGTTGACGTATACGTTCACATTTTCCATCATCGCCCTTTATACAGACCTGTTCATTACAATTAATACAATCTCTATACTTGGTGCATGATCCACTTAAATAAGAAGTCACACACATGCCAAACTCAGTTGTATGTGCAGTAAGGGACGCTTTAGTGTTCAACTCTTGAATCGTTCGAGGTGTAGCAACTTGCACTAGTATCTGGGAGCTAGGTAATTGATCTTGCTTTGCAAGTTCAGTTTCTCGGTCTTCGATAAAGTCTGCCCCATACTCTTCTGGAGTCGTATGGTTATAATATCGATTATGCTTTGGATCAGAACGCTGAGCCCACTTAGAGCGCATTTCCCCCTCCATGCCATTTACTGCGGCCATAGTATCGAGCAGGTGTCGTAATTGGTGTGAGGTTAAAGATAAGTCCCCATATTTCCAACGCTGAAATATAGAAAATGTACCTTCAAGTTTATTACCTGTTGTTCTACTTGTTTTTTTTGTTGGTGCAAGGTCTTCATTTAATGTGTTAATTGTTGGCATCATTAATTCTGTGTAACAAGTTGGCTTCTGAATATTGAATGAATTCGTAAATCCCGCATAAAGCGACTCAGACCATTTGACCTTCACATTATCTTCACCAGTTATATATGGCACATATGGGAAGCCCTTAGGTAAACGATTCCGTACAAAAACGTTCAACTCTCGGAGTGTATATGTATACTGAGCGCGTGAAATTTTTCTCGAAGTAAAAAAATTTTTAATTGTGTAATGGCTTGGATCTGAGATACCCAATTGCTCCAAGTCAAGACCTAATGCTAACGCTACCTCCATACTCGTCAATAATTGATCTTCAGGAACATCAGGACAAATAGAATGACGAGGGAAGTCAGTGGAGTTCTCAAGTAACTTTGCATAGGTACGAGCTCCAGCCGACTGTGCTTTTAGTCGCTCTACAGCGGTTGTAGCTGCATCAATCATAACCGTCGGAAGCCATTTATTCTCATGCCCATACCCTTTACCTGAATACCACCGTAATCCCTTTAATTCTATTTCATCTTCAAAATCAAACTTTGCACGCTTATGAGTTATGTCATCTTCATTGAGTTGCTTTTTCAACAGTAACTCAATGTCATCTTTTGACAGACCTAAATCCAGGGCCCTATTAGCCTTCATCTTTTCTATATGTAAGCACTCTGAACTCAAATACATTGGTTCTGAACCTCGAGCTGGAGCACAAAATAGTAAAGTCATAGTTGAAGTCGTGAACACATCACGATGGCTTAACTCATGATCTTTGTTTGCGGAAATTTGAGCGAGGGCCATAAGAGCGTTAGCATCAGGCATTTTTTTTTGTCTAATCTCATCAGCTTCATCTCCTGTGGAGTTGTCTGCGGGCTTCTTGATTGGGCTTTTCCACGCTAAAGGATTCACCATCTTATTTTCAATTAGAAACTGAAGCAGGTTTTTTAGACCTCGGCCAGCTTGATATGCTGCACCCACACCAAGAGCTTGCTGAATTATTTGTGCACATTGATCTAAGTCACGAATAGTTAACTTTGTTATATCGACAGCACCATATGCTTGAAGAAATGATGCGTTTATTGCTTTCAAGGCATAAAATTTTACATTTAGCCCTGCTTTAGTGCTACTCCCGTAAGTAATATACGCCTTAGCAAATGGTAATAAGGATTCATGGAATATGTTGTTTGGATTGCGATCTTGGTTTGACACTCCAAAGTTTGTAAAATTACCAACACCGGCCCAATAATTATTATCGAAATCATACTTATTATTCAGTGGTGGTAACTTACTAGACAGCTCAATAAAGTCGTTAATATTTTTCCTATAATCAAGCTCATGGCGCGGTGTAAATATTAAAACTTTAGACATTGTTATAATCCTTACAAAGCTGGATGACTTGGCATACGGCAACTATGACTTGATCATTGATTGATACGATGGTCATATCACCATCAGTATCATCTTTTAATCTATTTCGTTCTTCTATTAACCACTCTAAAATCAGATGATGAGGTGCATTAGCCCATGGCATAAACTTTGGGCATAAATAGCAGGCAATAGGGGCATAATCTTGGCAAAATGCGTTTGTGCCACATGAGCCAAGATCACAGTCTTTTTCCCGCAAAGGAATACGTGTAGCGCCTACATTGATTCTATTTGCCTCACGCTCATCTTCGACCAACTTTCCAGCAAATGCTGCGGCGTACTGAGCTAAAGGTTGATTCATGATTTTTGATATTTCAATCGCAAACTCAGGTAAATTAGCCACATAGACATTTACATTTTGAGTATCAGAGTGATCAAGCAGTGTCGCAATCGTAAGGATTCCAGCGCCTTCTATTGCAGCACGAGTTCCTAATGTGTATCGAAATCGATATGGGTTTATATGAATGAACTGACCAGTTCTCTCTGATACGATTCTAAGTTTATTGGTTGCACTAATAAGCAAACGGGCTAACCCTGCGCTTGTAATATGTGACAATTCTGTTTTAAAAAATTGAAGAAGATCTGCATTAGAGAAAAGGTTTAAAGATTTAATTGTCTTGTCTGACATAAACAAGGGTAATTCATTTATTTCTGCTGGCGTTAATTTTCGATCTAGCTGATATTCTACTGCTGCAATACCTTCTTCTATATATAGTTCAATTACTTGCCCTACAGAATTGATTAAACCAAAAGTTCTAAATCGAGAGCGAAAACCAAATCCTCCCTGTTTAACCCTAGGAACTTGAACCACATACGTTGGAGTACCGGTATATTGACTGGTTAGTGAAAAATCTTTAACTTTAAGTAAAGCAATCTGCTCGGGGCGTCTCCCTGTTGCTTTAAATAATTGTAAGGTCGCGTATTGCTTAGTCGTTAGTTGACCTTCAGCAAATTTATGGGCAGCATTGAGACCAATAGCTTCAAATTCTGCCGAACTAAACGGACCAACTTCAGGATCAAGTGATAAAACAGCAACACCTTTCTCGTTACCAGGAATAGTCCATCGATCGGTTAACTTATAGACGTTATCATCAATATTCTCATCAAATCCGAGATAACGCATCTGTCGTAAAAAACCTCGAACAATGGAAAGCTTATATTGATTTTTTTTTGACAAAGAGGATTTAAAAGCAAGAAACCCATGCTCTGAAAAACTATCTGTGTCACTCGCCATCAAATATAATTTCAGAGACTTAGCAAGATTGCTAACATGATGCGCTGAATGGTTCTCTGCATAATGAACTAAAGTATCAATCACATCTTCAGCCAACCGATCATTAAACTGCACTAAAAAACTCACATTAACGGTGACGTTGCGATTCAATATCCAAACATCATCCAGATAATCAAATTCGAAGCCACTGGAGGCAATTGTGGTTGTTGGTGTACTTTGTAGTTCAACATTTTTAGACAGCATTAACTTTATCCTTTACCAGGTAATATCTTCTTCATAGACGCCGACAATTGATTGAATCTCAGTACTCGATTTTTCTTGTAGTTCCATCCCAACTTTAAATGCGCGCTCGTCTTCAAAACGCTTACTATATTTCATTGCCATTTTAGAACCTTCACCCCAGCCCATTAGCTTTTGACGATCACTTTCAGATTTTGCTTCTGTGACTATCCCAGCAGCAACACGCTGGTTTGCATATTTACTATACTTGTCATTCCACGCATGTCTAAATGAATGCGGATGCACTTTGAAGCCTACAACCCCTGATATTTGGCGACAGATTTTGTTCACGGCGGCATTAGAAAGTGCTTGGTTCGTTGGGGCTCGATGATTATGAGTAACAAATAAATATGGGATACGTTCGGCACCATTAGCGTTACAGCGATGATGTATCAAATAATTGTCATACATATCTGCAAGCCTCTTATCCATTGGGTTAAAGCGCCCTAATGTTTTCCCTTCTGGTCGATCTAAACGAGAGTCATCGGTATCTACATTCGAACGGATTTGTACATATCGTCGGCCATCTATTGCTCTCCTTTTTACATCAATCGGTCGAATTTTAAGTAACTCTCCACGACGACAACCGAGTGACTCAAGCATATTAATAATGAGTTGATTTCGATACCGAAGTGATACAGATTTCCATGGATTTTCCGAAGAATCGGGGCGAACAACATCTAAGACTCTTATTATTTCATGAGGCCGCATGGATTTATAATTATCAGCGTCATTCTCATCTTCGTCATCATTATTAAACCTCTTCGGACGAAGGGACTTCAATAACGTCTCCGTTTTTGAGTCGTCTAAGTTAAAAAACATTTTCTCAAGCCAGCCAATATATTCAGCAAAGTTAGTTATGCGGTTATATGCAGTGATAAGTGAAATATCACCTTTACGATCGACAACTATTACAGTCCTTGCCGTTTCAAGTCGATTTAATTTAGGTACAAAAGAAACAATGTTGACAGACTTGTGATTTGCTACATGCTGACGAAAAGTACTCACAGTCCGCTTAGCCCAATGAACGATATACTCCATTTCAGGTTTTGACAGAAAATCACCACATTTACACCTCTGAATAAGATCAATATTAAGGAATTTACAAATTTCATATAAATATCGAATGTGCTCAAAAGCCATGTAGCTGGTATTACTTGAGTCAAAACTACATCTATGACTTATTGTCACAAACAAGTTTGGATATAACATTGGCAAACCATCATCACCAAGCAGGATAGAATACGCTTCACCATCAGCCATTATTAATCTTTTAATTTTCACATCAGCCCCTAAACGTTACATTAATACAAGGTGAAGCATAACCATTAAATAAGTATAAAAAAAGTTTACAGTAGTTGCAAGACTAAACTGTAAACTTTTAAGTTAAGCTTTGTTATTATTGATTAAATTCATCAAACTTAACAAAACTACATCTCAGGTAATCCTCAAAAAGGAATATCGTCATCCCAGCCTTCATCCAAATCTGGAGTGAAGTTTTGTTGTGGCTGTGGGGCTGGGCGCTGTGCAGGGGCATTTTGTGGTTGGAAATTACCCTGTGGTGCAGCGGCTGGCTTTGGTGCATAAGCTGGAGCGGGTTGTTGCGCTGGCGACGGTTGTTGCTGGTAACCACCTTGCTGGCCAGCATCTGGTTGAGCTTGGTAAGCAGGTGCAGTTTGATTATATTGTGCTTGTGGCGGACGAGCTTGAGGTGCTGGCGCGGGACGAGACTGTTGTTGTCCCATCTTTTGTCCAGGGTTTTGCCCCGAGTTTTGTCCTTGCCCCTGATATTGACCTTGACCTTGACCACCACTGGCATTATCACCACCAGAATTACGGCTGTCTAACATTTGCATTTCCATGGCGTTAATTTCAGTTTTATAGCGGTCTTGACCGGTAGTCTGATCTTGCCATTTATTGGTTTGCAATTTGCCTTCTAAATAAACTTTAGAGCCTTTCTTTAAGTACTCGCCTGCAATTTCCGCAAGACGACGATACATTACAATGTTGTGCCACTCGGTCCGCTCTTGCGTTTGACCTTGCTGGTCTTTCCACGACTCACTTGTCGCTACGGTAAAGTTAGCTACGGCATTGCCATTTGGCATGTAACGAACCTCAGGGTCTTTACCTAAGTTACCTACCAAAATGACTTTATTCACACCACGACTGGCCATCGAAATCTCCTGAGATTTTTATCTGTTTACTTATCTGAATACTAAGCTTAGCGATCAATACGATCTAATCTACAGAGCCTAACACAGCTCGCGCTTCGCTTAAATTGAATTTATCATCGACCTTTAAATAAGCCGCTTTCTCTTCGAGTACCACAATGGCTTCAACGACGCCAATTAACTGCGACAATTTGCTGGCCATATTTTGTGCATCGGATTTATCTTTTACTGTAGCTTCAAGGGTATAGCTTTTCAATAGTACAGGTTTTTGCATGCCTATGGTCAAGAATAACCACACACACATCAGTCCTAGTGCGACAAAAAACACCCCGGATGCGCCGACGAGTTGATAGGCTCCGCCGCCTAACATGCCGCCGCAAAAGGCACCTAAAAACTGGCTGGTCGAATACACGCCCATGGCCGAACCTTTATCACCTACAGGACAAAACTTAGCAATTAAACTCGGTAGTGATGCTTCAAGGTAGTTAAAGCCAGTGAAAAATAATACTACGGCGCCACTGAGCACCCAAATATTATCAGCATAAAACCCCATCATGCTAAGTGACACCATCATGATCATCAACGACAATTGGAACATGGTTTTGGTGTTGTTGCGTTTAACCCCAATGATGATCAGCGGCACCATTAAGAAAAAGGCCCCAACAAACGCGGGAAAGTACAGCATCCAATGTTTTTCTTTGACTAAACCCGCATCAACCAAATCTAATGGTAAGGCGACAAACACCGCGGTGAGCACTAAATGCAGAATAAAAATGCCTGCATCTAAGCGAAATAATTGTGGATCGAACAACATACGTTTAAGTTTTGTCGGGGTCGCTACCGTATCACCTTTAGGCGCTTGGCTAATTGGATTGGGCACAAAAAACTGCACGATTAACATACCCAATACGGCTAATACTGCGGTTAACAAAAACAAGCCTGTTAAGCCTAAATACTGCGCCACAATCGGTCCGACTAATAATGACAAGGCGAATGAAAAACCAATGCACATGCCAATGACGGCCATCACTTTAGTGCGTTGTTCGTCTCGGGTTAAATCGGCGGCAAGGGCTAACACGGCTGCAGCAATGGCTCCCATACCTTGTACTGCACGGCCAAATACCACGCCATAAATGTGGTCAGACGATGCGGCAATTAAACTACCAATCGCAAACAAGACTAAACCACCGAGAATAATCGGCTTACGTCCGTATTTGTCGGACAAAATACCCATAGGGATCTGTAAAAAAGCCTGGGTTAATCCATAAGCACCAATGGCAATACCTACCCACAGCGGTGAAAAGCCTTCTAAATGCTGACCATACAGCGCGAAGACAGGCATAATCATAAACAATCCCATCATTCGTAAACCAAACACTCCGGCTAACGAAAATGCGACCTTTTTCTCCAAACCTGACAGTCCATTACTGGCCATGCGGTGCCCTTTGATAAGTGATTCAACAATATTATGAGCTGCGCATATTATCACAGCGACATAAATTAGCTCAAAAGGAAATCACAGTTTTTGATATAAGATGTTTTATGGGTGCACGTTAAACCTTAGGTCTGTTCGATGCGTATCTTAAAACCACCATAGACAAAATTGATATGAAGTCCGCCAATAAACTATGCGATACTGATCGCTGTTTTGTTTTACACAAGTCATAGAGCGAGTCGATGGATAAAATTGAAATACGCGGTGCCCGAACCCACAATCTTAAGAACATCAATCTAACCATACCCCGTGACAAACTTATTGTGATAACAGGGTTATCCGGTTCAGGAAAATCATCATTAGCCTTCGATACCTTGTATGCAGAAGGTCAACGTCGTTATGTCGAATCGCTGTCGGCCTATGCGCGTCAATTCTTGAGCATAATGGAAAAGCCCGATGTTGATCATATTGAAGGCTTAAGTCCTGCCATTTCAATTGAACAAAAATCAACCTCACACAATCCGCGCTCCACCGTCGGTACCATTACCGAAATCTATGACTATTTACGTTTATTATTTGCCCGAGTGGGTGAGCCTCGTTGCCCAACGCATAACCAGCCTTTATCGGCGCAAACGGTCAGCCAAATGGTTGATAGAGTATTAGCCTTACCAGCAGACAGCCGCCAAATGCTGCTTGCACCGGTGGTAAACGATCGTAAAGGTGAGCACGTTAAGCTGCTTGAAAGCTTATCGGCACAAGGCTATATCCGTGCTCGTATTGACGGTGAAGTGTGTGACTTAACCGATCCTCCAACATTAGATTTACACATCAAACACACCATTGAGGTGGTTGTCGATCGCTTCAAAGTTCGCGAAGACATGAAACAGCGCTTAGCGGAGTCGTTTGAAACGACTTTAGAACTGTCTGGTGGTATCGCTAAAATTGCCAGTATGGAAGATAACAATATTGAAGAGCTGATATTCTCGGCTAATTTTGCCTGTCCACATTGTGGCTATTCGATGGCAGAACTTGAGCCGCGTATTTTCTCATTTAACAATCCGGCTGGCGCGTGCCAAACCTGTGACGGTTTAGGCGTGCAGCAATTTTTTGATCCAGAACGCGTCATTACCAATACCGAATTGTCGCTGGCTGGCGGGGCTATCCGCGGTTGGGACAGACGTAACTTTTATTATTTCCAAATGCTCAGTTCACTGGCCGAGCACTATAAATTTGACGTCGAACAGCCATTTGAAGCCCTTAGCGACAAAATCAAAAAAATAGTCCTGTATGGGTCTGGCAAACAAAGCATCGCTTTTAAATACATTAATGACCGCGGCGACGTAGTGGTGCGTAACCATCCGTTTGAAGGCATTTTAAATAATATGGACCGCCGCTACCGCGAAACCGAAAGTAACTCGGTACGCGACGAACTGTCTAAGTTTATTAATATGCAACCTTGTAACAGCTGTGGCGGCTCGCGCTTACGCGAAGAAGCCCGCAACGTGTTTATTGGCGAACTCAATTTACCCCAGCTAACGATGTGGTCGATTGGCGAAACCAAACAATACTTCGACACGGTCGTGTTTGAAGGTCAACGGGCCAAAATTGCCGAAAAAATCTTAAATGAGATCAGTCAACGCCTCGGTTTTTTGGTCAATGTAGGCCTTAACTACCTAAGTTTGTCACGCTCAGCCGACAGCTTATCGGGTGGCGAGGCACAACGTATTCGTTTAGCCAGCCAGATTGGTGCTGGTTTAATGGGCGTGATGTACGTGCTTGATGAGCCGTCAATTGGTTTACATCAACGCGACAATGAACGCTTATTACAAACATTAATCCACCTGCGCGATTTAGGTAACACTGTCATTGTGGTCGAACACGATGAAGATGCTATTCGTCTTGCTGATCACATTATTGATATCGGCCCTGGTGCGGGTGTTCATGGCGGTGAAGTCATTTGCGACGGTACCCTAGAAGATATTGTTAACTGTGAAGCGTCTGTCACGGGTCAATATATTTCCGGTAAAAAGCAAATACACATTAGTGACGAGCGCACCCCAATCGATCCGAAAAAGGTAATTGAGTTATTTGGCGCATCGGGTAATAACCTAAGAGATGTTGATTTAACCATTCCAGTGGGATTATTTACCTGTGTTACCGGGGTATCTGGCTCAGGTAAATCGACACTGATTAACGACACCTTCTTTAAAATAGCTCATCATATGCTCAATGGCGCCACCGTTGACGAACCCGCGCCCTACAAAAGCATTAAAGGCATGGATCATTGCGACAAAGTAGTCGATATCGATCAAAGCCCCATTGGCCGAACGCCGCGATCTAACCCTGCCACTTATACTGGCATTTTCACCCCAATACGTGAACTTTTTGCTGGCACACAAGAATCGCGCACCCGGGGTTATCTGGTAGGTCGATTTTCGTTTAACGTCAAAGGCGGTCGCTGTGAAGCCTGCCAAGGTGATGGCTTAATTAAAGTTGAGATGCATTTTTTACCAGACGTATACGTGCCTTGTGATGCTTGTAAAGGTAAGCGCTATAACCGCGAAACCTTAGAAGTAAAATACAAAGGCAAGAACATTCACGAAGTGCTGCAAATGACGGTTGAAGATGCTCGTGGCTATTTTACTGCTATTCCATCAATAGCACGTAAACTGCAAACCTTAATGGATGTAGGCTTGTCGTACATTCGTTTAGGCCAAAGTGCAACAACTTTGTCTGGCGGTGAAGCCCAACGGGTTAAATTAGCTAAAGAGTTGTCTAAACGCGACACGGGTAAAACCTTGTATATTTTGGATGAACCGACTACCGGCCTGCACTTTGCCGACATTCAACTATTGTTAGAAGTATTACATCGCTTAAAATCTCACGGCAACACTGTGGTGGTGATTGAGCATAATTTAGATGTGATTAAAACGGCAGACTGGATTATCGATTTAGGCCCTGAAGGTGGTGCTGGCGGCGGAATGATTTTAGCCACCGGCAGCCCAGAAGATATCGCAGAGCATCCAGAGTCGCATACGGCCAGATTCTTAAAGCCCAAGCTTGCGTTACACAACAAACGGGTAAAGGCGAAAAAAGCCCAATCCGAGGCTTAGATCAACTACCAAGCCTTAAGCGAATAAGAGGAGATAACACACCATGTTTACTGCTCAAATTCGCCTTAAGGTGACCGGTTTTAGCCTATTATGCAGCTTATTAATTGGCTGTAGCCAAACACCGCGCCAATGCTCATCTAATATCACTACCACCTGGCCCGATGCCAATCAACAAGTCACCCAAGACATATCCATCTTAACCTCTGTGAAATTTCAAGGCCGCAAGACTGCCACACACGGTGCACGTCTCACTCAAGACTACTTAATAAAGCGGTTTACTGAGATGGGATTACAACCTTGGCAGCCAACATTTGCAGTACCGTTTAGCTATCAGCATCAATTTTCGACCGTCTCTGGGGTTAATATCATCGCCACCATTGCGGCAAAAACCCACTCCACTCGATGGCGAGTGATCACCGCGCATTATGATCATTTAGGTCAAACGGCACGCAACATGTATCCGGGAGCAGATGATAACGCCTCAGGTATTGCCGGAATGATGGCCATTGCCGCCCAATGGCAACGCAATCCGCCGTTAGATGATGTCAATGTAATGATTGTTGCCACCGATGCTGAGGAACCCGGTTTGTATGGCAGCGATGCCTTGGTGGCGTTGTTACAACAACAACCACAGATGGACATTGAATTAAGCATTAACTTAGACATGATAGGTCACCCAGACCGCCGCAGGGCAATCTACATGGAAGGTCAACACAATCTGGCTGATTTTGCACTTATCGAGCCAGGGTTGATGCAGCAAAATCAATTGTGTATCCGTACTCATCACACGAGGTTGTTAAGTGGGCGGATGAGAAAAAGTGATTGGCTAAGGGCATCAGACCATTATGCATTCCATAAGGCAGGTTACTCTTGGGTGTATTTTGGCGTACCACCCCATGCACAATACCACACGCCAGACGACACAATAAGCACCTTAGACATCGACTTTGTTGTGGCAGTAGCTGAAACAGTGTATCAAATGCTCAGTATAGATAAACTGACTAAGGCCCCATAAATCACCTAATTCACAGTAACAATTGTTCATATTTCAACCAATTAACAAATACTAAAAATCAAGAATCAGGCCAATATTAACCTCGAATAGGCAAATTAATGTTTATTTTCAGTTTTTACGTGGTCAACACGCATAGTTGCTGCTATAATACGCCCCCTTATATCGGCGCGGGAAATCGACACGGGGTTGATTTTCTGTCTGTGAAACTTTAGCACGAGCTTCCGAACTTCGTGCGCATCCACAAGGCTACAACTCAATGTCATCTGAAAAAACTTTCCGCGAACTCGGCCTGTCTGAGTCTTTGTTGCGTTCGCTTGACGACTTAGGTTATGAAAACCCAACGCCAATTCAAGCGGCGAGTATCGACCCGCTTATGGCTGGTAAAGATATTATCGGTCAAGCACAAACCGGTACCGGTAAAACAGGTGCGTTTGCCCTGCCTTTACTAAACAAAATCGACATGAAAATCAATGCCCCACAGATTTTAGTGTTAGCACCAACCCGTGAATTAGCGGTTCAAGTTGCCGAAGCATTTGGTAGCTACGCTAAACACATGAAAGGCTTCCACGTACTACCGATTTACGGTGGTCAAAGCATGCAACAACAGTTAAACGCCCTTAAGCGTGGACCACAAGTGATTGTCGGTACACCAGGTCGTGTAATGGATCACATGCGCCGTGGCACATTAAAGCTAGATGGCCTAAAAGCCTTAGTATTAGATGAAGCCGACGAAATGCTAAAAATGGGCTTTATCGACGATATCGAATGGGTATTAGAGCACAAGCCAGCTGATAGCCAACTTGCCTTATTCTCGGCCACTATGCCTGAGCAAATTAAGCGTGTTGCTGCTAAGCACTTAAACAATCCAGTGAACATCAGCATAGCCTCAAGCCAGGCAACTGTTGAGTCTATCGATCAGCGTTATGTGCAAGTATCACAGCACAACAAACTAGAAGCGTTAGTACGTGTATTAGAAGTTGAAAATACTGAAGGTATCATCATCTTCGTTCGTACTCGTAACAGCTGTGTTGAATTAGCTGAAAAATTAGAAGCCCGTGGTTATGCTTCATCACCATTACATGGTGACATGAATCAACAAGCTCGTGAGCGTGCTGTTGAGCAGCTTAAGCGCGGCAAGTTAGACATTTTAATCGCGACAGATGTTGCGGCACGTGGCCTAGACGTTGAACGTATTGGACACGTAGTAAACTACGATATTCCTTATGATTCAGAAGCATATGTTCACCGCATCGGTCGTACCGGTCGTGCTGGTCGTGCTGGTATGGCGATTTTGTTTGTGACCAATCGTGAAATGCGCATGTTACGCACTATCGAACGCGCCACTAACAGCCGTATTTCGCCAATGAAAGTACCTAGCCCAGAGTCAGTTGCAGAGCGTCGTTTATCTCGTTTAGGTGAGCAAATCCAAGAGACCATTAATGGTGACTTAGATTTCATGAAAAATGCCGTTGCTGAATTATGCCAACAGCTTGAAGTTGATACTGATTTATTGGCTGCTGCTTTGTTGAAACAAGTACAGCAAGAGCGCCCTCTACAATTACCGACAATTACAGAGCGTCAGCGTGATTCACGTGACGAGCGCGGAAACGATCGTAATGACCGTAATAGCAGCGACCGTCCACGTCGTGAACGCAGTGACCGTGGCGAACGTAGTAGCCGTCCAGCACCAAATAGTTTTGGTGATGCAGAAGGCTTAAAAGATAATCCAGACGTGAAAATGAATCGTTATGTTATCGATGTTGGTCGTGAAAATGGCGTAGGTGTAGGTAACATCGTTGGCGCGATTGCTAACGAAGCGAACATCGATAGCCGTTTCATTGGTCAAATTCAATTATTTGATCAAGTCACAACCGTTGATTTACCTGACGGAATGCCTAAAGACATCCTTTCACACCTTAGAAAAGTGCGTGTTTGTGGTCGTCCTTTAAACATTCGTGAAGCCGGTGATGAAGTCTTTGCTGATACGACTCGCGGCGCAGGTGCTCCACGTCGTCCGCGCACAGATCGTGCTCGCAGTGATCGCCCACGTAAGCCTCGTGACAACGGCTAATCATTCTGTTGAATGACATAAAAAATGGAGCCTAAGGGCTCCATTTTTGTTTTCTATTCTAATGACAAAATAAGTCTAAACATCATTAGCATCCATTAACTTGGCGATTATCTTTTTAATATCACTATTCTTAGGTTCTAGGTTCTAGGTCGCTATGCGGCTAGATGCTATAGCAAGAGCCTAGATCGCTACGCTGCTAGGACGCTGCGCGGCTAGATGCTATAAAATCTTAGCAGCGAAGCTGTCCCTATTCCTGAGATAACAAGCGGTGACGAGATAGATTAAGAGATGACAAGCCAAGAGCCTAGGTGGTAGACCACTTTATCCGTGAGCGCTGCGTTCGCTTGTTATCATTTCCTAGCAGGACGCAGTCCGCCCTAGCAGCGAAGCGACTCTAGCAGTATTGTGCCTTAATACCCCTAAGCGCCATTGAATTAACAAGGTCACCACTAATGCCACGACAAACCGAAACCAAGTCAGGGTTACTGGGGTAATAAAACCACCTGATAGCTTTAACGCAATAGGTAAAATGCCCCAGAAAAATACCGCAATAGACACAAATATCAGCCCTAAACGGTTATTAATACTTACTTGTTCGCTGTTCAATTTTTGTTATTCCAAGCACTATTTAGGAAGTGAATTTTGCCTGATTAACCTGACAAAGTCTTTATCAAGATATTGCTAAACTAGTCGATGATTGTTCGCATAACAAAAAAGCCTATTTCAACTCACCCTTTCCCGTGGCAAACCCGCTTAATGCAGGTAACATAGCCGCCATAAAAACCCTATACGCCCTTCAACCTAAGGAACATTCGCATGAGTCTTGCTGATTCCGTTCTTGCCGTGAACAATGATTTACCTATCCGTACCGACAAGCCTGTCCACAGTGGCAAAGTTCGCAGTGTTTACTGGTTAACCGATACTGATAGCCGCCGCTTAATTCGCGACAAAGGTTACGATGTACCTGAAGATACGCCACTAGCGATTATGGTGATCAGTGATAGAATTTCTGCTTTTGATTGTATTTTTCATGGCGAAGGTAACTTGCAAGGCATCCCAGGCAAAGGCGCGGCACTCAATGCCATTTCAAACCATTGGTTTAGTTTATTTGCCGAAAATGGCTTAGCTGATAGCCATATCTTAGATATCCCACACCCTTTTGTGTGGATAGTGCAAAAAGCCCGTCCAATTAAAGTGGAAGCCATTTGTCGTCAGTACATTACCGGCTCTATGTGGCGGGCTTATTCAAAAGGTGAACGAGTATTTTGCGGCATCACCCTGCCTGAAGGCTTAAACAAAGATCAAAAACTGTCTGAACTGCTAATCACTCCGTCAACCAAAGGTATTTTAACCGGCATTCCAGGTGTACCAGCACAGGATGACGTCAATATTAGTCGTAGCGACATTGAAGCCAACTACCAAGCATTTGGCTTTGAAAAACCACAAGATATCGACCTATATGAAGTCCTGCTCAAGCAAGGCTTTAAAGTGATTTCTGCTGCACTAGCCAAGCTTGACCAAGTGTTTGTTGATACCAAGTTTGAGTTTGGTTATGTCAACGATAAAGACGGCAACGCTAAACTGATTTACATGGATGAAGTCGGCACTCCTGATTCATCACGTATTTGGGATGGCGCAGCTTATCGCGAAGGTAAGATTGTTGAAAACTCAAAAGAAGGTTTCCGTCAGTTTTTATTAAATCACTTTGACGATGCCGACATTTTGTTAAACAAAGACAGAATGCCAGAACGTGAAGCCCTTGCTCGAGATAACGAGCTACCGTTAGCAGCAATGATGAACGTATCTCGTACTTATATTGGTGTTGCAGAAAAAGTCACCGGAGCCACGATTTCACTCCCAGCTAACCCTAAAGCAGACATTATTAAAGTATTACGTGAACAATATGATTTAATTGTATAAATAACGTTTCCCCAATTACAAATAAGGCGCCTATGGCGCCTTATTTGTACTGGCATCGTCGTAAACAGCGGCTGAAATCAATACAAAATCGTCGTCAGCAAGCCTTAAGCGTTGAATCGCCAATGCTTTAAACCGTATTGGCTGTCCTTATCAAAATGGGTAGGTATCCGTTTGACGTTACCCCCTAGCCAAGAGTCGTTTTATCATAAAAAAAGGATGACAGTTGTCATCCTTTTTTCTGCATCATCAATGAACGATGATACTTCTTTATCACCTCATCATTAACTGCGACGGCGTAAGCCTAGTGCACCTAATAACATCAACGCAAAGTAACCTAAACTACCACCATCGCTGTCTTTCACAGGTTCAGGTGTTGGCGTAGGTAATACCACTACTGGTTCTGGATAGCTCAATGCAATGATCACAGGGTCGTGATCTGAGGCAGAAAATGCATTCTCTGATTTAACCAAATCACCAGTGTACTTGCTGCCATATTCAAACAGGTTAGATTCAACCGAGTTGATGTGCCAGTCGTCAATATCGACTAACTTAGCCGCTAAACTCGCATTACCCAAAGCATGGTCTAAGTTACCTAACTCACCGTTATAACTATATGAGTAAGTCGTTGCACCATGTGCTTGAGTGTTTAAGTTAATTAACCCATAACCTTTATCAATCACACTACCTTCGCGCTCGTACACTTTACCGTTTAAGGTTGTCCAAGAAGCGGTGCGAATAATATGATCAGTTGTTGACGCATCATAGTCAGTCAATACTGCAACCGGATCTTCTTTGCCATAGGCATTTAAGTCACCAATAACCAGTACATCACCTTCAACATCTTTTAGTGACTCACCTAATACTTTGGCAGCGGACACTCGGAACGCATTACACTTGCCTTGCATGTCTGCGGGTTCTGAATCTTCGTTAAACTCAGCCCAGTCTTCAATACAACCTGAACCTTTCGATTTCAGGTGATTAACAACAATAGTCAGTTTTTCATCATTAATGCTAAAGCTTTGCACTAAGCTGTGACGTTGGAACTTATCATAGCCTGGGCTTTGCTCAACCACGCTGTCTTTCTCGCGGGTTTGAGCACCTTCGGCAGCATGTTGCTCTGGCGTTGCGATAACGTTTGCTGCACCGTCTAAGCTGATACGCGCGGGGCGATATAGCATACCAACGGTAATTGCATCACCACCGATGAATTTGCCGTCATATTTATCAGCCTCTTCAACTTCAACAAAGCGATAGGCTTGATCATCCGCTAATTCGGCATTAAGGGCATCAACCAAGTTTTGGATTGCACTAAGCTCACCAAAGCCATTGTTAGCAATTTCCATTAAACCAACAACATCGGCATTCATGGCCACTAGCGCAGTCACAATTTTAGTGCGCTGCAATACCATTTCAGCTTCTACTTTCGCACCGCGATTGCTGTTTGATGGATTAACATCACCACCAACCGAGTCATTGAAGAAGTTCAATACATTAAAGCTCGCTACCCGAATATCACCCATATCTGCTACTGTTGGCGCATAGGTACGGTCATTCGCGCGGATAAAATCACCGGCCGTAATGGTGTTGGTCGCTAAAATACGGTATGCGCTGTAGCTATAACCAATCACACCTTCAAGGTTTGTTAGTTGGTCGCCAACACGGATATAGCCGGTTTCAGCGTTAAAATCTGGGAAGTAAGGTACTTCGCCGCTTTTAGCCTTATAGTCAGATTCTACAAATAACTGATTAACAGCATTGGCTTCACCTAATGCAACAGACTCAGCTGAATTTGGCTCAAACACTTGAGTCGGCTTCATTAATGGGGCTTTATGAGACAACACCATATTGTTACGATATGAATCATAATCGAAACTAAAGTTGCGGGTGATTTTCATCTCACTACCGGCATCTAATGTCACTTTCATGCCTTCGACACGCTCTAATGCTTGCGCTAGGGTTTCACCATCGGCAACATAAAATGCACTGGCCGCAGGTACTTCGCCTAATGCGCCCACTTCAAATTTTTGATCGGCTTTAAGGTCTATCTGAGTTGAGCCGTAAAACTCGTTTACTTTACCTTGCACACACACTTCAGCACCGGGCTGAATCGTGTCTGGCGCGGCTTGGTCTAGAAAGACAAAAATGCCGTCAGAGGTATAAGGCGAGTTGTCGCCTTGCATGTCTTGAATAAAGAAACCCTTATATAAACTGTCACTTCTCGCAGTAACAATCCCTTTTACGGTCACTTCGTTAGCCGATGAAAAACTACCATCAACAATCAATGGGCTAGAATCTCCAGCGCCTTGGACATCATAAATATTGGTGAGTGTGGCGCCATTACAGGTAAATGCGACGGTATCTGGAATGGTGGCTGCGTCAAGCGAGCCTAAACCACTAAAGGTGTCTATATTTAATGTAACCCATTGGGTTGCATCATAAGTGGTGCTGGCTGTTAAGGCGTCTAATTTACGTTGGAATGTAGTATTGCTGCCCCAACCGTCTGGCGTTGGAATGTCACCAATCACATCAACTAGCACACCGTCTTTTAATAAGCCGACAGCATCGCCACCATTAAAATTGACATCGCCCGTCATAGTGTCGGTTGAGGCTGGTAAGGTAATCGCTGCATTTGTATTCAAAATAACTTTGACACCTTTAGCGGCAATTGAGTCAGTTAACACCACCATATCCAGTGCAACGGTGTCTCCATCTTTATAACGTACTAATTTATAACCAGTTAAATCAATTTCAACATCACTGTTGTTGTAAAGCTCAATCGCTTTATTGTATGAACTACCTTCAACGTATTCACTAATCAATACATCTGCATTTGCCATCATTGGCAATGCTGCAGCAACTGCGAGTGAAACCGCCGTTAGTTTAGTCAGTCCTTTCATTTTTTAACCCCATATTTTGTAATCAAAATGCTATTTTTTTGTAATATTCGGCTGGATTGTGTCAAATTTTGATTACATAAAAAACAACATAGATCACATTAACGAGGCAAATAAATAGCTATCTCATTGATTAACTTTAATATTTTATGCTTGCAAAAGAACAAGGATAACTTGAGAGGGAAATAACCAATTAAAAACAGTAGCTAACACAAAAACAACCCCCATTTTAATATGCACACGTTAAAATAAACTTTGTAACACTTGTTTAAATAAAAAAGAAAAAACTTACAACATACTGTTGCGTGCCGTATATTCCTCTCATCTAATCATCTAATCATTTTGAAAATGTCAGACATTATCAGATTGTCGCGATGACATTTCCACCAACAGTAAGTGACTTAGTACGTTAAATAGACATTGTACAAAAAATCCAATAAATAACTTAAGCTATTCGATTTATTGTCGATATTGATCATGTATTGATGATGATTGAATGTCATGTTCATCACACACAAAATACGATTAAGCTGTCTATTTAATATTAAAATATGACAAGCTTATCTAGTCTTTGAATTTATTGTCTTTACCGGTTTAGGTACCAAAACCATGAAACAAGTTGATTTTAGAAATATCGATAAACTCTTTATCAAAATGTCCATTAACGATAAGTTTTGGACTGTCTTCGGACTGTTCCTGATCATTTTATCCAGTGTATCGATTAGTGGTTACTTAAATAAAATTGAACATATTGAACAGCAATCATTACATGTTTTAGAACAAAAAATGGCCGCTACCGTTCAAGCACTAGATGCTACCAGCCAGCTTGCACAAGCTTCAAACTTAGGCTTACAGGTGTCTGGTCGTTCGCAAATTAGTTCACGCCAACAAGATACCGTTACTGCGGTTTATGCATTAGATGGCCAATATTATACGCTGAGTGAATCAGTCTATGGTCAAGAAGCCAATGCTAAGCAAGCTGCATTAATGTCACTATTGCTCTCATTGTTATGGATCTTGCCCTTTGCTATCGTGCTTTACTGGAATGCCACTTTTATTGGTGGAGCGCTGTGGGTGTTATGGGATACCACGGAAAAAATTGCCAAAGGAGATCTCACCTCTCGTTTAGGCTTCCATCCTGGTCGTGATGAATTCGGCACCATTGGTTGTGCGCTAGATAAAGCCATGGACACATTAACCGAGCTTGTTGTTACAGTGAAAAAAAGTGCCGAAACATTGGAAACGACTTCCAGCTCGTTTGCCAGTGAAACGGCTCAAAGTGCTGAACAAATTGATCAACAATATGCATCACTTGACTCGGTTGCTACGGCAATGGAAGAAATGACCGCATCCGCCGCTGAAGTGTCTAATATTGCCCGCAATTCAACCCAAAAAGTTGAACAAGATTCGGAGTATACACGTCAGAGTTATGACCGGGCAAAGCGTGCCATTAATGAAATTAAACAGTTATCGACCTACATTGAACAAACGTCAAACTCGGTCCATACCCTAAAAATTAATGCGACCAATATTAATGATGTGATCACCACCATTAATGCTATTTCTGATCAAACCAACTTGCTGGCATTAAACGCTGCCATTGAAGCGGCACGCGCGGGTGAAATGGGACGAGGGTTTGCCGTTGTTGCCGATGAAGTAAGAACCCTTGCAGGTCGTACTCAAGCAGCGACTGTTGAAATTCATAAAATGATTGAACTCCTGCAAAGTGAAACACTCAATATCGACAGTATCACTCAAGATACGGTTAAGCAGGCACAAACCAGCAGCGATTTGATCACTAATATTGGTACTGATATTAATGCGATTTCAGAATCATCACGTTCAATTATGGACATGAGTTTCCAAATTTCTACATCGTCAGAAGAACAAAGTGCAGTGGCAAATGACATTGCCAAAGAACTGACGGATATAAGACAGAAATCAAATGTTATTAGGGGTTTATCACAACAGTCTTCAAGCGGTGTTAAAGCGTTATCAAAAGCATCCGCTGATTTAGGTAAAATTTTAAGCCAATACCGCACTAATTAGCCTTAGGCTAACTAACTTACTCGTTTGTATGTCCATTTGAATATAAGCGCTAAATGAAAAGCCGATATCGATGATATCGGCTTTTTTGATGTTTTATCGACAGTGGCTTAACTCACTCTCAATTAACTTAACATTACTGTAATGACGTAAGTCTATGACCTAAAGTACTGGTACTGTCTGGAGTCAGCACGAAAGTATAGTTACTGTCGCCATCAAAGCTGATTGCATCAGACTGATAAACTAACGTTTGCGTGCCATTATCGGCCTCGTAAACAATGTTAATCTCATAATAATCTTCAGGCAGTGTTAGGCTTAGTTGCTCGACAAAATCTAAATCCGTTAAGCTGTATTCGGCGGTTTCGATAGTTTCTGAAGCGCGGACAAAATACACGGTTAGATCATCATAATCGTAAGCCAAATTGACCACATCGACTTTATATTCAAAAGCTCGAGGTCGTAAGTCTTGCTCGATCACCATACCTTTGACAGAACTGTCTTCTTGTTGATAAATCAGTAAGGACTTCACTTCATCTTGGTTAAACGTTACTAGCAAGTTATCGAACAACTTGGCTTTGCTCGTCGCATCCTTAGCAGTGATACCATAATCATTAAACGATGTTGATTGGTAACCCGTTACTGTGAAGGGTGAAATACCATACAAGTATTGTGTCTCTTGCTTACTGGCCACATCAACGTCAATACTTTGAGTTTCTAAACCATTAAACACGCGATAATCGGCCGTTGCCTCTAACGCGGCGTAAGTAACAGGCGTTGTAGTTGAGTCAATGCTGTCGATAGTGACGTTAATATCACCTGCACCAAAACTGTTGCGAATCATCAATTTATAGGCAGTTTCCGAGGTTAAACTCATGCTACCTGTTGTGTAAATCACATTTTTAGTGCCGGTTTCGGTCAGATACACAATATAATCATCAGTATCGAATATCTGTTCGCTGGTGTAACTGCTATACGGCACATTACCGAGCATCACAGCTTCGTCAATGGTTTGGGTATCGAGTGAAATATAGGTATCAAAAGTACCTTCATCAGTCGCTACGTTAGCCACCAGCACTTCCATTTTGCTGTAGTCATTATCCTCGTCGGCATTTAACTCGTCCATTTCATCGCGTGAATAGTTAATATCCAATAGTTCGGGATCGTGATAGTCACCATAGAGCACAAACAAATGGTTCGAGTCGCTCGCTAAATCAATGGTATCGCTGTAAACGGTTACCGTTTCACTATCTTCATCTTGACCATAAATGTCCAGTTCTGTACTCCCTGTACTATAAGCATAACGCGGCATTGAATCAGCAAAATCAACCGCAGTATATGAATAGTCATCGAGCACTAACGAGGTCGATGTGCTATTAGGTGATGCATTATAAAACTGCACATATGCGACATCATCACTGCTTTCTTCACTGTCTGAGCCACACCCTAATAACAAGGCTCCCATTGCAGACACCATCATCAATCGACTTATTTTTTTGTTAAACATATTTACTCCATTAACCATCTAGTTACATTTACAAGAGTTATGACAACCTTTGCCTGTAAACGACTGTCAAGAAAGGTAAAGTAAAGATATAAAGCGTCAAGAGACAAATTAAAGCCAAAAAAAAGCCTCTTAATCAATTAGATAAGAGGCTTTAATTATTTTTACATTTAAACCATAAATGCGTTTTTCAGCAAAAGGTGTTAATTACCCGCGACCTTCATCTCGCTCAGTAAAATACCGCCGGTGCGGATTGATGAACGTAAATCGCGATCTTTACCTACACCTTGTATTCCCATAAACATGTCTTTTAAATTGCCTGCGATGGTAATTTCTTCTACGGGGTATAACACCTCGCCGTTTTCAACATAAAACCCCGCCGCGCCGCGAGAATAATCCCCGGTGACACCATTAACGCCTTGGCCCATCACTTCCGTCACAATTAAGCCGGTATTCATGGCTTTCACTAAGTCGTCAAATGTTTGGTTTGAATGGCTCAAGGTCCAGTTATAAATACCACCGGCATGGCCTGTATTAGTCATCGCCAATTTACGTGCGGAGTAACTGGTTAATAAATAGGTCTCTAGTTGGCCACGGTCAATAATACGTCGGTCTTGAGTTGCCACGCCTTCACTGTCGTAATTAGCACTAGCCAGGGCCCCAACCAAATGCGGCTGCTCTTCAATGCTAAACCAGTCAGGGAATATTTGAGTGTTCAAAGCTTCCATTAAGAAGCTCGACTTACGGTAAATACTGCTACCACTAATCGCACCAATTAAATGACCCATGAGGCCTGTGGCAATTTCAGGCGCAAATAACACTGGCATTTTTGCAGTAGGAATTTTACGCGCATCCAATCGACTTAAGGTTTTGTTTGCTGCTTGCAAACCTACCACTTCAGGTGACAGTAAATCATGATACTTACGGGCCACCGTATAGTCGTAGTCGCGCTGCATATTGCCATCAGACTCTTGGCCTATTACAACACAACTTAAACTGTAGCGAGAGCTGCAATAACCGTTAAGAAAACCATGGCTGTTACCATAAACTCTGGCGGCAGTATGCGCATTCGCGCTGGCACCATCGGAGTTACGGATACGGCTATCAACTGACAAACTGGCTTCTTCTGCACGAATGGCCAACTGAGCGAGCTCTTCTGCATCGATATCTTGTGGATGATATAACTCTAAGTCGCGAATATCTTGCGCCATCAAAGCGGGATCAGCCAAGCCACTGAAAGGATCTTCTGAGGTATATTTCGCAATACCATCGGCCGCTTTTACCGCTTGGCGAATCGCCTCAGGGCTTAAGTCTGAAGTTGATGAATTACCTTTGCGGCCATCACGGTAAATGGTAATGCCTAATGCACCGTCTTTATTAAACTCAACGGTTTCAACTTCTTTTTCACGGGTCGAAACCGACAAACCTTGCTGCTTACTGATGGCCACTTCAGCGGCCGAAGTCCCCAACACTTTTGCGTATTCTAACGCAACAGTGACAGCGTCTTTTAACGCCGATAATTCAGCATCAATTCTAGGGGTTGGTTCACTTGCGCTAGGCGCTGGAGAAGGATGAGAAGCCACAAATTTACTCTTTGATTAGTCTAATTGACCTTAGCATATCAAATTCAAATGGCGATTGATAACCGAGCATTTATATCGCTGCCTATCAGCAATAAATTCTGCATATTCTAGGCCGAATAAATGTTATCATTGATGCATATTGATTTGAGGTTTATGACTATGAAAATTGTTGGCGATTCTGAGCTATTTCAGCAGCCCTATGATAATGATGACAACTATGTCAGCAGAACGGGTGTAAAAAAAGAAAGTGAGGATGCTCAAGAACTTGGCATGCGTTTGATTGCCCTGAGCAAAACTCAATTAGACAAAATGGGTTTAGATGAATTTCTGTATGATGCGATTCTAAAAACAAAACTGATTAAACAAAAAACTGAAGCCTATCGTCGCCATTTGCAATACATTGGTAAGTTGATGCGCGGATTTGAGCATGAACCTATTCAAGCTGCACTCGATAAAGTGTTGAATAAAAACAATAATGAAGCAGCTCAAGTGCAGATTTTTGAAAAAATTCGCGAACGCTTATTAACTAATGGCGATGATGAAATCCAAGTGTTATTGGATCTATACCCACAACTTGAGCGTCAAAAAATGCGTCAATTGATCCGCCAAGCCAATAAAGAACTGGCTAAAGGTGCTGAATCAAAATCATCAAGAGAGTTGTTTAAGTATTTGCGAGCTGAAATAAAAGACTAAACCGTTTAATAGAATAGGGATGTTGCTAATGCGGCTCAAAATGATGGCTCGTACACTATGGTTATTACTGACTTCAGTGTTGTTATTGACAGCTTGTAACGGTGCCGCAGACGGCACCGACTCAGATACATCAGATGACAGTTATGGTTTATCGGTTAGTTATCAAAATGTGGTTAATGGCCAATGTGATTCCAGCACCGATGGACTTATTTTTGATATCGATGGCAGTTTTTGTGCCGTAGCTCACCTCAAGTTCGGTAATACCAACGTCAGTGGGGCACTCATTACTTTTAGCACAACCAATGCAGCAATAGCCCCTACAACGGTGTTAACCCTATCTTCTGGTCTTGCAACAACAGTTGTCACATCAAGCAGCAGCGATGCCGGCGTCCTCACCGCAACTTATACATCAAGTGATGACGATTCAGTCAGTGCGACTCGTAATTATCAATTTAAAGAATATGACACCAGTACCCCTGTCGAAGCGATTAAATTAACCGTTTCGATAAGTGATGCAACCGGTCCGATTACTCGCTTTAATATTGATAAAACAGTTCAGCTCAATGCCTTGCTTACTGACAGTAATAATCAAGCTATTGCTAACCAAATTGTGACATTCAATGCCGGTAGCGCTACGTTAGCGCCAGCAACTGCACTGACAAAATCCTCAGGTATTGCTTCGCTTAACTACACGCCGTCCGAGGCAGAGTTAGGTGCCAGCCTGTTAACCGTCACCACAGAATATCAAGGTAGCACTCTCACCAGCAGCAGTGCTTTTGAAGTGTTAGCGTCTGACGATATTGCCACGAATGGTAATGTTAAGATGGGCTCGTATAATGCTAATGGTGAGTTTGTTGAAAGTGAATTAGCGACAACGTTAGTCGCAACAACTGATGGCCGTTATAACATTAGCGCCGGTGGCACATTTGGGATTACTGCTACCTTGGTTACCGAAAGCACCGATGGCACATTAACACGCTTGCAAAGCCCAACCAGCATCAGCTTTAGCTCAGACTGTTCCACCAATGATAATGCCTCACTCGACTCGCCTATTACCAGCTTATCAGGCTCCGCTAGCTCAACCTTTTCAGATGTCAGCTGCAGTGGCAATAGTGAGCGCAGTGATACTATTACCGCCACAGCAACCGTTAATGGCACCAGTTTAAGTGCAAGTTTGCCTTTTGCCTTAGCACGCCAAACGTTATCTAATGTGAGCTTTGTGTCAGCCGACCCAAGCCAAATCCGCATCAAAGGTTCAGGCGGCACTGGTTCAACAGAATCATCGTTAGTGACCTTCTTAGTGAGCAGTGCTAATGGCCAACCAGCGGCGCAACAAGCAGTTAACTTTAGCCTCGACACCATAGTTGGCGACTTACAATTTGCTAATGGCGGCGAAACGGATAGCAGCATCACTAACTCAGAAGGTTTAGTGAGTGTAAGAGTGCAAGCTGGCACCATTCCTACCCCGGTAAGAGTGGTGGCATCAACCACTGACGCCGACACTAATCAAACCATTACCAGCCAATCAGAACAGCTAACGGTTAATACTGGTTTACCGCAACAGTTGGGGTTTAGTCTTTCAAGATCGACCGGTAACCCAGAAGCTGGAGATAACAATGGTGAAGAAGTCACTATTACAGCTTATGCCTCTGACAGTTTTGCTAACCCAGCACCGGACGACACCACCATCAACTTTACCGCAGAAGGTGGCCAAATTGAGCCATCGTGTACCATAGTAAACGGAACATGTTCAGTCACTTGGACTTCAACATCGCCTAGGGTGAGCGATCACCGCATCACCATTTTAGCTTATGCTTTAGGCCACGAAACCTTCTTCGATACCAATGGCAATAATGTATTTGACGATGCTGATGGCGGCGTAGTTAACGGCTGCTTAAGCGGTACAACGCCTGTAGTGTGTAGTGGTAACGGCATGGATGTAGAAACCTACCATGACGGCGGTTTTGTTGATTTGCCTGATGCTTTTAGAGATGACGATGAGTCAGGAACACATCAATCAGGTGAACCGTACTTTAATATTCAAGCGAGTGACACATACCAAGCGGCTGATAGTAAGTTTAACGGCCCACAGTGCCAAGGTAGCTTGTGCGATAGCAATGCCATGACCACTTATATCCGTAAGGCGTTGGTGTTAACAATGTCAGGTTCAACGGCCACGATGACAGTAAGCAGAGATGGTAGTTTGATCACTAACAATGAAGAAATTGCAAATGGCGATATTGCTCAGTTTACTGTGGTATTAACCGACAATGCTGAGCAAATATTACCCTTTGGCACGACCTTAACCGTGGCTAGCACAGAGGGTGATTTGCAATTCTCTGGCTATACCGTGCCAAACAAGACCGCTGCAGGTGGAACATCAACCTCATTTAGCATTGAAAATGATGGTACTGCTGGTACAAGCTTGGTAACACTAACAGCCACTACGCCTAAAGGCATTGAAACTGTGCTGTCGTTTTATGTCACCTTGTTGTAACTAACCAAAATACAACGATAAACTAACTAACCAGCCTGCTATTTAGCAGGCTGTTTTTTTATTGGAATTTGTTAATAACTTGTTACAATGAATATGTAGACAGGGCTAGTTTACTATCACGAGGGACCGACTTATGACTCTCGACGCATACTAAGGAATAATAATGCGCATAATTTCTATACTTTTTACCTTTACAGCAGGCGTACTACTCACCGCTTGTGCAGCTAAGCCACCGATCGTGGCTCAAAATAAAACGGTTGTCGTCAATGAACAAACCATCGTGCTTGGCGGCTCGTATGATACAGAAAAGAAGAAACTGCTACTGACCGCCAATGGTGACGCGATCATGCAAGGCAGATTCCCGCCTATGACGCCTACACAAAATCTCAATGCAAACTTTGAGGACATGAAGTTTAAAGGTGATTGTTACTTTGGCTCGGTACTCGGTGATCAAGGTGGACGCTTTGGTATTGTTGCTAGCATTATACAATCGGCAAAATCGAGCACGGCAGATAAGTGCGACATCTTTATCGATGGCACCAAGCAAGAAACATTGTACTTTTAACCAGACACATTAACTAAGCGCTAGCCCTGCTTACTTCACCTCACTGCGAGATAATAAACGGTTATCAGCAACCCTTTGCCCTGCTAACTACCTTGCAATAACTTGTAACAGACCCACTATTAGCGCTGCTATTAACACGTGAAGGCACCTTGTTAACAAAAAAGGGATGTTGGAGATGAAATAGGTGAAAGAGGCTGATTTTAGCTTACTGATACCACCGCTTATACCATCTGTTAAACCGAGTGACGTTAGCTTACGGACTTCACCGGCTATGGTGCTGATTTTAGTATGATGCAGGTGTAGTAGGTATTTATGATGCAACCTTAAAATCTTGCTGTTTACGCGCAATTGCCATAATGACCATGGTGACGAATAGCGCAAACAAACCCCATAATTGCTGCCATTTAGGCATGACAGCCAACCAACCGACTCCTAATTGATTCAGCTCGAGCATTCCCATAATAGCAGGCACTGCAGGAATAATTTGAGATGCTAATACCGATGGTTCAGAAATAAGCGCCAGTGGCCACACATACCCAGACACGAATAGAATTGGCATCGATACCAGTAAATTGACATGAGCCACGATAAGCCATTAAATGATGCTCAGATCACAAATGCTCACTGAGTAAACACACTCAGCAAGCCGTCAAAATACTAATAATAGAAGCTTAACGTTAAGCTGTACCGCCGACCGTTAGACGATCAATTTTCAATGTTGGTTGTCCCACACCAACAGGCACGCTTTGTCCGTCTTTACCGCACACGCCGACGCCTTTATCTAGGGCTAAGTCATTACCCACCATTGAAATTAATCCCATGGCCTCAGGTCCGTTACCAATTAAGGTCGCGCCTTTAATCGCCTGAGTGACTTCACCGTCTTCAATCAAATATGCTTCAGAAGCCGAGAACACAAACTTGCCTGAAGTGATATCTACCTGTCCGCCACCAAAGTTAGGTGCGTAAATGCCTTTTTTCACTGACTTAATAATGTCTGCTGGATTGGAATCACCGGCTTTCATGTAAGTATTGGTCATACGCGGCATAGGTAAATGCGCATAAGATTCGCGGCGACCATTCCCGGTTGGTGTTTGCCCCATTAAACGGGCATTTAACTTATCTTGCATGTAACCTTTCAAAATACCATTTTCAATCAAGGTGGTTTTTTGGCTTGGCACACCTTCATCATCAATACTTAATGAACCACGACGATTTTCCATGGTGCCATCATCGACTATGGTGACTAAAGTGGACGCCACTTGTTGACCCATCTTACCGCTAAAAGCACTGCTGCCTTTGCGATTAAAGTCACCTTCTAAACCATGACCGACCGCT
Organism: Shewanella psychromarinicola; assembly: GCF_003855155.1. Taxonomy (NCBI): domain Bacteria; kingdom Pseudomonadati; phylum Pseudomonadota; class Gammaproteobacteria; order Alteromonadales; family Shewanellaceae; genus Shewanella; species Shewanella psychromarinicola. The sequence continues at coordinate 1,451,529 of NZ_CP034073.1, read as the reverse complement.
TCATGCAGTAGAACACCTGGCCAGCCATTACCTAGTACCACTGGCATTTCACCTGCTGGGGCATCAATAGCGTTAACATTAACCTGTGCTTGGCGCACCGCTTCACGGGCAAATTCAAAGCTTAACGGTAAGCCTGCTTCATCTGTGGCTAAAAAGGCGCTGTAATCGTGACGACCACCGCCACCAGCACTACCACGCTCGCGTTTGCCCTTGTCTTCTAAGATAACGCTACAGTTAAAACGCACTAACGGACGAATGTCTGCCGCTAACGTGCCATCACTTGCGGCAATTAATATTTCTTCATGCACGCCAGATAAGCTGACCACTACCTGAATAATACGGCTGTCGAGGCTACGAATATAGGCATCGGCTTGCTTTAATAGGTCGATTTTTTTGACTTCGTCCATAGCCGCAATCGGATCGGCACTGTCATACAGTTTATGAGCCGTTTGACGTTTAAAGGCTTGCACCTTGTGTTGTTCACCTGCGCTAGCAATGCCGCGGGCAGCTTTTGCTGCAGCATCAAGGGCGGCCGGAGTAATCTCGTCTGCATAAGCAAAACCGGTTTTTTCACCGCTAATGGCACGCACACCCACACCACGCTCAATGTGAAAACTGCCTTCTTTGACTATGCCATCTTCTAATACCCAAGACTCATGACGGCTACCTTGGAAATACAGGTCTGAAAAATCGATATTGTGTTGATGAATGGTATTTAAGTAACCTTGTAGTCCATCTAAGGTTAATCCATCTTGCAATAAACTCTGCTCTATTTGGGTTAAAAATGGCATTAAAATTCTCTTTATTAATGGGTAACGCATACTGCGAATTCAGTGTTAATAGTAGTATCCAGTGTTATTTCAACTGTGGCGCCATAAATCGATTATGGCCCATCACCGGCATTTGTTGACGAATACGGCGTAATTCGGCTAAATCGACTTTAGCTTGTACCCAGCCACATTCAGTGGCTCGCTCAGCAATGACTCGGCCCCAAGGGTCGACTATCATACTGTGACCCCATGTTTCTCTACTACCTTGATTATGTTGCCCCCATTGGCCTGCGCCCAACAAATAACATTGAGTTTCAATTGCACGCGCTTGTAATAACACTTGCCAATGCGCTTCACCGGTGACTTTAGTAAATGCCGAAGGTAGGGCAATATAATCTGCCCCCGCCAAACGCAAAGCCCGGAATATATCGCCGAAGCGAATGTCATAACAAATGGCTAGACCAACTTTGCCAAAAGGTGTATCAATGACACTAATGTGATCACCGGGATGAAAGGTATCACTTTCGCGATAAGTTTTGGTGTCATCACTCACCTCAACATCGAATAAATGCAGTTTATCGTAATGACCTAGGGTGGCGCCATGATCATCAAAAAAATAACAGCGGCTGAACACTCTACCATCGTCGGCACGCATGGGAATGGTGCCGGCAATAACATACACTTGGTACTGCTTTGCCAACGCGGCTAATGCGCTTTTTAGTTCGCTTTGATGCTGACTGCCAGCATATTCAAGCTGTTGACTTTCATGGCCGCCAAACAATAAACAACACTCAGGTAACACCACTAATTGTGGCTCATTGGCATCACGGGGTAAGGCGTTGAGTTGCGAGTCGATAAACGCAAGATTGGCTTTGACATCGCGGCCGCTTTGGGATTGTAATAAGCTGATTTGCATCTCGAACTCCTTATCGCATAAACACATTAGTTGATGAGTAAACCCAAGCCTGTCTCATTGGACCGACTTCAGCATCGCTACCTGGCAGTCGGTCAGCTTAAGGTCAATTATCGATAACCGGAACGAGCTGAGTTGATGGCGCGCTCGATGGAGTATGGCCTCACGATCTATCGCTTTTATTACTGAGCTTTTATTACTGAGCTTTAACATCTGAGTCAATTTCAGTTTCGACTTCAGTTTCGACTTTAGCCTCTACTTTAGCCTCTACTTTAGCATTGGCGTTAGTATTAAGGTTAGTTTCTATACTGGTTTCGTCTACCTGCGGTAATATTGCCTTTGGGATTTCGATTTCTTTACTCTTACGCTCAAGCTCTTCTAGTTGCGGATTGTCCATGGTACCGGTGACTCGGAAACGAATTTCTGAGATCACTTCAATAACCGGTTCTAACACTTTTGTCAGGGCAAATGCCCCTAACCCCAAAGTCCACGCACTGGTACTCAATAACACCACGGTTGGCACACTGGACGCAAGTTGCGGCACAAAACGAATGTCATAATTTAAGCTTTGGGTGGTTAAGTCGGTGTAACCTCGTACTCGCATGTTACCGGCAATGGCGTCCATTTCAGTATCGGTGGTTTTAACCACCCCATTATCGATCATAAGATTGCCGTTAAAGGTATTGAAATATAGGCCTTTGCCGAACACATCCGAAAAGTCTAACGATAATTTACGCAATAATGAATCTAAACTAAACAATGAAAACACTCGCGCGCCTTTATCACTAATCTCCGAAAGATGACCTTTGCCTAGTGCAAACTTGAGTTGGCCGTTTAGCGTGTCGAGAGTGAAGTAATAGGGCGCACTTTGCCAAGATAACTGACCGCTGAGATCCAATGGCGCATCTTGTAGTCCAGGATTGATGTTTAATATCCTTGATAGGTCATCAAACTTTTCAGCCTGTAAATTGATATCGAACACGGTTTTATCGGTGCCATTTTCAAGCGACCATAACCCATTGGCCTGTAAGGTAACAGTAGGTTGCGTTAATGACAGCGTTTGAAATTGGTATCCTAGTTCATGGGGTAAGCCTTGTAACACTAAGTGCCCTAACGATAAGTCATTAACCTTAAAATCATCCACATCTATTGCTAAAGTGGGCAGATATTGCAGCATGGATGCCGCTGTCGGCTCTGTTTGTTCAGCCATGCTGACGCTAGGGTATAAATACAACTTTTTAGCGACCACTTTAATCCCTTGATCGCGCCAGTTAGGGTAAAAATCGATACGGCCATCAAACTGTTGCGACTCAGCGTCAAAGCGCCACACCTGTTCTGTGGGTTCGGCATAAAAATGTAATTTATCAAATGATTGTCCCAACACATTTAATTGCTCGATGTCGGCATGAATCCCAGCTAATCGAGGGAATGACCTTGCGGCATTAATAATCGCTGTGGTTTCAGCTCGATTGTCTTGAGTTGCCATCCCCGGCAACTCATCTGCTGTTAAAATACGATCGCGTACCGACGACCTCACAACATCTGGTTCAGCGCTAACACTGAAGCGATTAATAATCGGCAACCACTGCGCTAAATCGACTTTAGGCAGGTCTACATGTATATGGCCTTGTTGTTTATTTAATCTGTCACCCAATTTAAAATGACGACCAATCATCACGTCATAAAAAGCAAGCCGGCTGCCACTGTCGGCATTAAATTCCCCCCAAAACTCGACATCATTAGCCAACTTAATGCTTAACGATGATTGTTTATTATCGCCAATAAGATCCACGCTTAGTTTTCTAGGTTCAGCGGCCGACTTTTGATAAGGCATCGGTAAATCCAGTGAGGTGCCGATAAGATCGGAATTAGCAGAGACTTGTAAGCTATAACCACTTGGGTCAAAAATCATGGTTAAGCCACCATTCCAGTCCATTTTGCCCTGGTAAGTGTCACTCAATGGATTGTGTAAGCTGGCGGGTAATGTGTCGAGATCCCAGCGACCATTCATATCAACATTTAAGCTAAAATTGCTATTGTTTTTCTTGGTTTTTACACTAAACGTCAACGGTTGTTGAAATAACCTCGCCTTGATATTTTTGCCTTCAACCAACTGATTCACAAAATTAACTTGTCCAGATACGCCTTGTAAATCTAAGCCGGGAGTGGTTATAAACAGCGGATTATTATCAAAGGTCACCTGGCCTTTAATCAATTTTTCACCGCCTTTGTATAACGGGATCGCCAGATCTAATTGGGTATTGATTTGCTGTCGAATTTGTACCACATCTAACGTGGCACCTACTGAATCACGAAGTGAAGAGGCGTTAATCACTTTGGCCGCGGCTTGTGCGTCGGTGGTGATATCCGCTTCAATTCTTAATAAAGACTGTTTACCCAACTGCGGGATAGAGACTCGCGCGCCGTCAACCGCAACGTTATCGAGTTTGCCCTGATCAATATGCAAATCCATCATGGCATTTTCAAACAAGGCTGATAGCGTGAGTTCGCTGACCTCTGGCCAATTAGGTTGAAATTTAAAGGTGCCACTGTCGAGGCGAAATGCAGCTTGGAATACACCACTGTGATCTTGATAGGGATAACCGCCTAACGCACCATGCCACACTACCTGCGCGTCGTTGACTCGCCCTGCGACTAAACCATCATTAAGATAACTGACTAATTTTGGACTCATGGCCATCTGTGGGAAATAACGTCCAACATCGGCCACATCATCAATGCTTAAGTGAGCCGCCAACCCCATATGAATCTCGTCAACAAACTCAAGATTCAGGCTCGCTTGCAAGGTAATATCATCATTAATTAATTCAATATCAGCCACGGTAAGACGCTGTTGTTCTACATCATAACGGCCCATCATTGCGCTGCCGTGAAGCGCTAATGGTTGGCTAAAACCACCGTTAAAATCGACACTGTACTCTTGTTCTGGCAAGCTAAATTCAAGCAGGCTATTCGCCCATGTCAATTGAGCATCAATCGGACTCACACCCGGTATCGACTGATAAGCTTGCCACTGTAATTGCTGAACTTCAACGTTGCCGATAAGCGGTTTGTCGGCCGCTTTATACAGCCTAATGGGGCCAATTTGACCTTGAGGATTGAGTTGTTGCCAAAGGTTCACTTGCTGTTTGCCCAAACCGGGCACTAACGGCAGCATTGGCGTTAAGTTCGACGGAGTAATCTGGTTGGCATAACCAAAAAAATCACCATCACGAGTGCCTATCGCTAACTTAAGAGACGGCCAAGTTTGATCATTAGTCGATAAATCTAAATCATGGCTGGCGATTTTCCAGCCATCAGGCTGCGGTGTCCATTGCAATGAACCTGAGTTGATAGCAAATTTTTGCTGGGTATCAGCGTCACTCCATTGCAACCAACTGGGTTTAAACACTAATACACCATCTTGGATCTGACGATGTGCAAATGTCATCCACGCATCAAGGTTAATCACGCCTTGAAATTCAATGTTGTCAGTGTTTTCTTGCGCAATATGTTGTCTAGACGCCCATTCACCTAAGTCTAATGAATCTGCGGTAACGTAAAGTTGGCCTGCGACCGTATCAGGTTGATAACCATCACCGCTAAGATCAATACGTAAGGTTAACTGTTCTTGCTGCGACTCAAGTTGATCCACATGGATCATACCCTGCGCTTGGTGACTATTGGCACTGTTTTGCCACAGCAGATTATCGATAAAAATCGGCCGATAATCCTGTTGTTTACTAAACAGTTGTAATGACGCATCGGTGATTGAAAAATGCCCTAACTGTTCTAATAACAATCCATACAACCAATCAAGATTAGTCATATCACCCGCGGTAGCGTTCTCATCCGTAGATGCCAACTCATCGAGATTTAATGCCACTTTAACACCATCAAATACCACGGTTTCAATCTGCGGGCTCAAGGTTAAAAGTGACTGCCAAAAATCGAGTTTGATATGTACATTTTCGCTGATAACGGTAATCGGCAGATTATCTTGTGGCAGTAACACTAAATTGCTCACGGTCAGTGCTGGCCCAAAAGCTTGCCATTCGGCACTGAGTTCACCCATCTGCACATGCAGTTGGTATTCGTTTTGAAGATAATGAACTAATTCAGTACGGACTTCAGGAATATGAGGCAATAAACCACGAATAAGGCTAACTACCAATGCAAATAGCACCAGTGCAATAGCCAAAATTTGCCAAGATAATCTGTTAATCGTTACCGCCTGAGTTGTCGACACTACATCATCACCACATCATATTTACTTTGAATGTATAAGGGTTCATTTTGCAAACGAATACGCTTACCGATGTAAACTTCTAATTCTGCCAGCAAATGCGATTCTTCACCACTAAAGCTCATATACACTGCCGGCGAGCAATACAGTAAAAACTCATCGGCTTTATAAGCTCGGTCTAAACGAATAATTTCCCGGAAAATTTCATATGACACACTTTCAATCGTTTTCATGGTACCCGTGCCTTTGCAAGACGGACATTCACCACACACCACATGTTCTAAACTTTCGCGAGTACGTTTGCGGGTCATTTCAACTAAGCCCAGACCCGAAAAACCGCTGACGCTTGTTTTGACTCTATCTAACGCCAATGCCGCGTTTAAGCTTTCTAACACCCGCGCTTGGTGTTCCTTAATCTGCATATCGATAAAATCGATAATGATAATCCCACCCAAATTGCGTAACCGCAGTTGCCTTGCTATCGCTTGAGTGGCTTCAAGATTAGTATTAAAAATGGTTTCTTCTAAGTTGCGATGGCCAACAAATGCACCGGTATTAATGTCGACCGTAGTCATGGCTTCGGTTTGGTCGATAATCAAATATCCGCCAGACTTAAGCTCAACTTTACGGCCTAAGGCCCGTTGAACTTCATTCTCAACATCATACAATTCAAAGATAGGTGCTGGGCCCGCATAATGCTCAATTTTTTCAGCAATTTCAGGCATAAACTCTTGGGCAAAGTGTTGTAATTCAGCATAAGTACGGCGCGAATCGACTTGAATATGGTCAAGTTCAGTACCGACAAAATCACGAATGATCCGCACAGGTAATGCCAAATCTTGATACAGTAATATAACGCCTTTACGCTTACGTCGTTCACTGACCTTAGCCCACACCCGACGCAAAAAGGCCGCATCTTGGGCGAGTTCATCTTCGCCAACATTTTCAGCTGCGGTACGGATAATAAAGCCGCCGTCATCATCAACATAAGGTAGGGTAATATTTTTAAGGCGTTGACGTTCTTCTTCAAGTTCAATACGTTGCGATACGCCAACATGACTAGAGCCAGGCATAAACACTAGATAACGCGAGGGTAAAGTAATATCCGTTGTCAGGCGGGCACCTTTAGTGCCGAGTGGATCTTTGACCACTTGCACCATAATGTCTTGGCCTTGACGCACTAACTCGGCAATATCACGCACCACAAAGTTGCCCTTTTCGACATCGGCAACACATTCGGTATGAGGAACAATATCTGAAGCATGTAAGAAAGCGGCTTTTTCTAAGCCTATATCAACAAACGCGGCTTGCATACCAGGTAATACTCGACTGATTTTACCTTTGTAGATATTACCGACCAAACCTCGCTTCATGCGGCGTTCAATATGCACCTCTTGTAAAACACCATGCTCGACTAATGCAACACGCGCTTCAGTTGGCGTGACATTGATGAGCAATTCTGTGCCTTTTTTACGTTGTGCTTTTATGTTCATAAGCCACCAGTATTCGGGTCATGCTTCAATGGGAATATTGACAGTAGTTGCACCACCGTAGATGCCCGATTAAAGCAAAAGGTTATTAAGTGTGCTGCATCATGCAGGCTAATAATTCACGCGTTTCTACTAGGGGTAAACCAACAACGGCAGAATAACTACCACTAATAGATTGAACAAAACAACCACCCAAGGCTTGTATTCCATACGCACCAGCTTTGTCCATTGGTTCATTTGAGGCAATATAAGCGTCTATGTCGGCAGCGGATAATTCACAAAAGCTCACTTGGGTACGACATAATCGGCTAAAGGTGTGTTCACCATCCGTTAACGCCACCGCTGTCATCACTTCATGAGTTTGACCGGATAACAATGTCAGCATACGCTTGGCATCATTTTGGTCCATTGGCTTACCTAATATCTGCTGATTTAACACCACGATTGTATCTGAACCCAGTACTTTAGGGGCGATAATATGACCACTGAGCGCCAAACCTGCTAGGGCTTTTTCAAGCGCTAAACGGCATACATATTGTTCTGCCGTTTCAGTCGATAAAGGCGTTTCATCAATATTGGGTGCGACGAGCTCGAACGTAAAACCGGGATGACTAAAGCCTGCTTGAGCCAGTAATTCTTTTCTTCTTGGCGATGTTGAAGCCAGTACCCATGTCATCTGATATTTACTCTAATTAACGAACATAAAAACAATATTCACCCTATCGGGTGAATTAACGTACTTTATAATGGCGACGCATATTGCGTAGTATCCAAAACACCCACCACCAAATAAATAAACTCGAAATCGCGGGTAAAAACATCTCAAGATTAAACGGTGCAGCCCCAACAACAACAAACTGTACCCAAAATATCACCACATGATAAATACAAATAAAACACGCGAGCAGTAATGACTGTTGCCAGCGAGGATAATTGCGTAATTGTTGACACAACATCACCACCAAATAAATAACCAACGACAGTGCTAATGAACGGATGCCTAAATGGGCTCCCAATAGCACATCAAGCATTACGCCGAGCAACCACGCGGTCAAAATACTGTAACGATGCGGTAATGCCATCGCCCAATACATCATCACCATAAGCAGCCAGTCAGGTCGCCACGCTTCTACCATTGTGGGCAGCGGCATAATCTGAAACATCATCCCGATAAATAAAGTCAGCCATACCACTAAGCGACCATTTGCAATATGCGCGCTCATTGGTTTATCTCGCTGGTTATTGGCGTAGTCGTGGTTTCTGAAGGTGGAGCTTGAGATACTGATTCATTCGCAGCGGCTTCGGCTGCCTTTTTTATCAACTCTTGTACGTCAGCTGGAAGCGTAAAAGGTTTGGTTTCATCCGGCCAAATAAGTAATACGTAACGTATGCGATCAAGTGCCGCTAAAGGCTGAGCATTAATCACTGCATAGCTCTGACCATCATCACGGGATACACTGATAACACGGGCTACTGGATATCCTTCTGGAAAACGACTACCTAGCCCTGAAGTGACTAATAAATCGCCCACTATGATGTCAGTACTTTTAGCCACATGGCGTAATTCAATTTGATCAATATCGCCCATGCCATTAGCAATTGCACGCACATCGTTACGGGTAACACGCACCGGAATACCATGCGTTGCATCTGACACCATCAACACACGGCTGGTAAACTCACTCACTTCAACCACCTGCCCGACAACACCTTGGCCATCAACCACAGGCTGACCGACATAAATGCCGGTTTGCGAACCATGATTTAACACCACAAACTGTCTAAATGGATCGCTGGCCACTTCCATTACTTCGGCCACCATTTTACGAGAATCCATATGCACAGGTGAACCGAGCAATGCCCGTAAACGCTCATTTTCTTGGCGAACATGCTCAAAACGTTGTAAACGCTCTGACATGAGCAGCTGTTGGCGTAATAGTTGTTTGTTTTGCAATTCAAGCATGTTGCGGGTTGCAAATGCCTCGGCTGACCAGTCGAGCATCACACCTGGTACATTGGCTAAATATTGAAGCGGGCTTAACACCGAGGATAAAGACTGGCGAATGGGATCCAGGCGATGATTAGTCATCAGTAATGCCACCGACAAAATAATTGCCAGTGTCAATCTAAATTGACTAGAGACGCCACGAACGAAAATTGGTTTCATAAATTGTTCGCAACTTTGTTAACCCATAAAATGCCATTAACAAAGCCGCTCAGCCGATGATAATTAGGTCTCTTCAGAGAACAAATCACCACCGTGCACATCAATCATTTCAAGGGCTTTACCACCGCCACGAGCAACACAAGTCAGCGGGTCGTCTGCGACCATCACCGGAATGCCCGTTTCTTGCATTAATAAACGGTCTAAGTCACGCAATAATGCACCACCGCCGGTTAAGACCATGCCACGCTCAGCAATATCGGACGCCAGCTCTGGTGGCGACTGCTCAAGGGCAACCATCACCGCACTCACTATGCCAGATAACGGCTCTTGTAATGCTTCTAATATTTCATTGCTGTTTAAGGTGAAGCTTCTTGGCACACCTTCTGCGAGGTTACGACCGCGCACTTCAATTTCAAGTACTTCGTCACCAGGGTATGCGGTGCCAATGGTATGCTTAATACGCTCAGCCGTTGCTTCACCAATTAAGCTACCGTAGTTACGACGGACATAATTAATAATCGCATCGTCAAACTTATCACCACCAATACGTACTGATGAAGAATACACCACGCCATTTAACGAAATAATCGCCACTTCGGTAGTACCACCACCAATATCGACAACCATAGAGCCGGTCGCTTCTGATACTGGTAAACCAGCACCAATCGCTGCAGCCATTGGCTCTTCGATTAGGTACACTTCACGAGCGCCTGCACCCATTGCTGATTCGCGAATCGCGCGACGTTCAACTTGAGTTGCGCCTACGGGTACACACACTAATACGCGAGGACTGGGGCGAAAGAAACTGTTGTTATGCACTTGCTTGATAAAGTGCTGAAGCATTTTTTCAGTCACATAGAAATCAGCAATTACGCCGTCTTTCATCGGCCGAATAGCTTGAATATTACCAGGTGTTCGGCCTAGCATTTGTTTTGCTTCTCTGCCAACTGCAGCAACTGACTTTGGCCCATTGCTATTGCGGTCGCCACGAATGGCAACCACTGAGGGTTCGTTCAACACGATACCTTCATCGCGAACATAAATAAGAGTGTTTGCCGTACCTAAATCGATCGATAGGTCGTTAGAAAAAATGCCGCGCAACTTTTTGAACATGTATCAGGCCTGTATTCTGTTGAGTCAGAAGAAGAAAAATCAGCTAACTTTATCAATGACACCCCCATTCTACAATACCGAACAGGTTAACAATTGCTAATCTAGCGTTTTTTTTTGTAAAAGCTGTTAAAAAATCAACATCCGCGCAGTTTTAAATCAAAAAAGCCCTAATTTGATGCTTTTTCATGCATATTATAGTCCCACCTCACGCCAATAAATGATCCTATCATGGCCTCGGTAACGACCAAAGAAGGCACTTGCTCTTGGGTCATAACGCTGGGCCGGACTTGCTTGGTCCCAATTCCAATACCACTGAAGCCAGGGCTCTACTTTTAACGGGGCAGTCACCTGACCTCGATATGCTGCAGAGCCGCTATTTTGCCATAATAAGCTTAATCGGCCACTGCTAACTGAACTGCCACCATCACGGCGAGTCACGGTTTGACCAGCGGTTAAAGATGGCGCGTATATTTCGCTGCCATCAAGCGCATCGATAACGTGAGTACAGCTATCGTCAGTATTCGTTACCCAGCTACTGCCATCCCAATACTGGGCATAGGTTGGCATGTCTAATACTTCATTTTCAGGGCCATAGGTATTGTCCATCACGACCCTGCCGTGGCGTAAGTCTTGCGTCGATAATAACGTTGCAGTGCAGTCGTTGCTGGCGGCACAGTTACCACTGCTGTCGGTTCGCATATCAGCAGAGGCAACAAAAGACACCGCCCCATCGTTATCAAATACTTGTACGCCGATAGCTAACTGGCTAAATGGGCCATCCACACCAGGGGCTACTGCACGACTAAAATTAGCTTGATAAGATAATCCTACATTCGCTTCACCTAAAGCCCAAGTCCCTGCATTGATAGGCAGAGTGCTTAATCTGCTACTCAAATCCACACCATTGTTAATGTTTTCACCCACAAGGCTTGCACTACCTTTAGCAAAGGCTCCTTGATAATTTTTGGTGATATAAGTACCGGTATTCAAAGCGCTTAAAGTTAACGTCAGACCAAAAGGTTGATCCATGTAGGTAAAGCTACCGCAAGATGGCAGCACACTTGAGCTACTCACCACAAAGCGGTCGGGTACAAAGCGCCCTATATTAGGCGATGTCGCCAGCGGAATATCGTAAAAGCTCGAACCTAAATAAGGACTGGGTGGATTAGCGCTGAATTTAAATACGCCGACTTCACTGACGGATTGAGACACGGTATTACTGTTAGTGGTTTGTGCGACATGATTGTATAGCGATGAACCCACTGCACCTAACACACCTCCGGCTGGAGCAACCAACTGATGACCTAATACAATGTTAGTATGGGCATAATTAGGAGTATTTACATTATCGCAGTAATTTGTGTCACCATCCACTTGCCATGCTTTACCTTGAATAATTAAATCAAATGACTCGCCAGCTTTTTTATATCGATTACAAGTACTGCTAATATTTGCAGAGCACTCTGCAACACTATCTTTGGGGGTAACGCATAAGCCCACAGGGAAACTAACAAACTGATCTGAACCAACCATCACCAAGCCTTGTTCATCGCCTGTGCCGGTATATTTTGCATCTAGCTGCACTTTGCCCGCATCAGGATAGTTGACGTTAATATTTGCTTTTCCTTGTGCATCAAATGCCAACGCAAGCGTGGTTGCTGCACTACTCTGCGTACCTACCACTATATTATTTACTGTTAATGACTGGCCACTAATTGGTGTGGAGGGGTCGATATAAGTACTCCAAAAACCGACATTTTTGGTTGTACTGGCAAAAGTAGGCACACATTGCAGGGTACTATCTGATTTTTTCACTGCACTTATGGATATATTACCTGTTGGTTTGTTAGCTAACTTATCTGGTACATCAAAAATAAACCCGCTGTCTGCGAACACTAAATCACAGTTAGCCTCACTTGCTGCACCACCATTAACACGGCATAAGGTTTTACTAAATGCTTTAGTACTTGGTGTAGACCCTGTAACGCCTAAGTTAACGGTACCGGGGGTATTACGTCTTAATTGTAAATCTGATTTTTGCCCACCAGTAAACGTGATCACGTTACCACCAACCCAACTTCCACCACCAGTAACCGTTGCAGGGCTTAAAGTTGCTGTAACGGTATCGGCCACTGTCTGCGTACAATCCACATTGGCACACGCTTTAATCGACAATGTTTTAGGTGTACAGGTAATCCCTTGGCCAGAATATGAATATTCAAAGTGATCTATTTGGACACCTATTGGATTTGAGTCGAGCGCACAAATCTCCACATTATCAATTTCATGATTGTTGGTAGAGCCACCTGTCGAACCTGTTAGTGATAACAAAAAATTTTCTGGAATAGCCTTTTGCCCTGACTGAGCGGCTGCATCAAATGCGGGGATAAGTTCAATAAAACCACTTCCGGTATTTCGCTCGACCTTAACTATTGATTGATTAGCTACCAATGAGTCTACGGTAATACGGTAACGGTGTGCCGGATTGACATTATTTTTATCAACTGTAGGGGATAAACAACTGCCGGTATTGGATGTGCCATTATTACAAGTACCGCGTAAATAAGGATAACCTGAAGTGCCAGCGCCTGAACCCCGAATAGATACAGATTGAGGACGCCGCCCAGGACCATTTGGTCCACCTTCAGCAGAAAAGTTACCATACTCATCAATACCAAAACCTAACCAACCTCCGGCAAATCCATTCACATTTGAACGAGCGCCGTAACCCATAGGACCACCTGCTGCACCAGGTTGTGGGGTAATAGATGCATCAGACAATACAAAGGCAATACCATCAGCCCCATTACCACCATAGGCATAATGGTCAAATTCAATTTCGACTTTATTATTTTTTGCAGGAAACAAACGTTGATAAGTAGTTGAAGTTGCTTGATTAGTCTTCGCTTCAGTTTGTCTTAAGCGACCACTGACAATAGAAGGCGTAAAGCTTCCTGAACTTCTTGCTGTAACCCAATCAGTTCCTAAGTCTGCACGATCAAATTTGTCCGTAAAACACTGACGGACGGGCTTGAGTGTTTCTAGTGCAACAAAACTGTAATTTTCCCAACGATGCTTACGGTCGCTATCTCTAAAAGTATCTTCGTCAACGACCATACTCACTTTGTCGTTAGTCAACTGACAACGACGAAGCCAGCCGCCATCGCCACCTAAGCGGCTGTTTTTACCTGCCACCAGCATAGGAGCATTCGTAAAACCCTTTAATTCGGTCGTTTCAGCACATTGATCGGTAATATCCTTAGTACCACCATCAGTAAACGTTTGTGCTTGACCAAAGTGATAATTAACATTGTTGCCGTCTAACACCAGAGATCCACTGCCAGACTGTACTGATAAGTAAGCAATCTGCTCATTTTGCAGGCTATTGTTGTCAAGCTTACCCGGTTCACATTGGCCTGAGTTATTACGCACTTCCGACGCATCCATCGCTAACTGGAGACGACCACTTAGAAACTTTGAGGTACTGGTTAACCAACAATTATTGTTTTGGGTTTGCAATTGACTAAGCGCCACATCTTGAGTAATAGGCAAGGCAACATCTACGTATTGATCTTTTGAGCCAATTAATGCTTTATTTTGCAACACACTGCCTGCAATTAATCGAGTCCCGTTACTTAAATCATAGGTCCCTGGTGTGACAGCAATCCAGTGAACCTCTGGCATCTCTGCCGCAGCGACTTGATTATTGGGAGGCGAGGTTCTCGTCCACGTAAAGCCACTCTCACTGATTAAAGATAAAAAAGCACTTTGTGGGCCATCATTATTACTGCTCTCAACTGTTGGCATTAAAAATACTAAAGGGGTCACCCCTGTAGGAAATTGTTTGTCAAAAGTAATACTATTTGTCGTCGCTTTACCATATTGGATATGAAAAACCGCTGGTTCCACATCGCACATACCATTAAAATTTGCATTATTAATGGGTTTAAAATCAACGCTACTGTTACCAGAAAGAGTCAAGGCGCCACCAGCCCCAAGTGCGCCAGAAATGCTACTATTTCCAGACATAGAAACATAATCTGCCACATACACGATAGCATTAATATTAGTGTTGCCAGAGATAGTTAATGACCCTGCCACATAAATAATCAGGTTTTCCGGGGCCTCATCTAAATTGATGTTGGCGTTGGTCAAATTTAAGTTATTAAAATATAAACGCGCTGTGGTGCCCGTAGTTGTAATAACGGCTTTATTGCCAAAGTTACCGTTATCGTAAGCATAATCTCCCGGCGTAAATTGATTGCCACCTACTCTGTCACAGGTCTTTGAGTCGCAGTTTAAATCTGATAATGGAGAGGCTAAAATACCTGACGGTATCACTAACCCATAAGAAGAATGGTTACCTGAAGCGGGGTCGGTAAATATGCTGTCGCATTGTGGCGCGGCAAAAACCTGCCAAGGTAATAGCAACCAACAAGCCAATAAAATAAAACCAAGATTATTGCGCACGGGCTTCTACCTCCACTTGGCGACTGACTCGCAAACACGCTGAATTGTTTGAGTTTCCTGCACAGTTACCCGTTTCGCATACCGCTAAGCTGTTAATTCGATATTGGCTCACACTGCCCACAGTGGCAGTATTGCAGCTAATCGACACAGTGCAGTTATGGAACCCATTGAAGCCTAGCCCTATTGGCGGTATCCATGTTGAACTGACATCAGTACAGCTTGTGGCAGTGCCATCGACAGGAAACAGCTGAGCTAACGCGGCATCGGCACCACTGTTAGCACTAAATAATGCCCGAGTGCCCCACACTTCTTGATTAACTGACTCATCAGCATCACTAACAATGCGGATCAGACTCGCCGCAATAAGAAACATCACCGTCAGCACAAAAATACCAATAATCAGTGCACTACCTTGCTGCGAATGTTGGCTTAATCTCAGTTTAGGGTACATTCATCACCTGCACTTGATGTTGATAATTGAACGTTTCACCATTGACGCTAAATACTGGCTGTAAATGCACAATGGCATTGGTCATTAACGTTGATGGGGTAAGGATCACCGCCGGATTAACCGTTAAGGCATTGGTGATATTTTGCGCCATTAATACCCCATTACCCATCACGGCAGGTGATGGCTGATTGGGCTTGTAACCATAGTTTTGGTATAAGCGCAGATCGACATTGCTGGCGGTGTTAATAAAGCAGTAACTTAATGGATTGTTAGCAACGTATAAGCGTTTTAAAGGCGAAGCCTCAGTAAAGCGCACGCTTTGAGTTAAAGTAATAGTCAGCTGGTCGCCCGATTCTGCCAAACTTTGCACCATAAATCGCTTGGCGGTTGTGCCTTGAGGATTATAAATGTCGCTATTAGTTAATGGATAAATCAGCAACGATTGAGCAGCACTAATGGTACCAATACTTTTAATCGCCGTTAAGATATTTTGTGCAGCTTGCGGCACAAACGGCGCATCAAGATACGATGTACTGGCGCTAATGGGTAATAATTCGAGGCATTGATAACTGCCATCTGTCGCGGTTAGCACTCGCATGCTATTAGGCACGGCACCACGGATATCCCGAGTCATCCGCTCAATGCCAAAACGGCTTTGACTGAGCACTTGATCAACCGCACTGGATTCCACAAAAATTCGGGTGCCAAAAATAACAAAGCTACTGATCCCGACCACAATAATCCCTAAGATTAAAATAACCGTAACCATTTCAATTAAGGTAAAACCAGCAGTTTTTGATCGGCGGCGACAAGGCATTAGTAGTTACTCCTTAGCGCTTGGTAAGTGATCACTTCATTGGCAGGCGTTGTCACCGCTACGGTAATTAATTTTTGCGCTTTCGTCGCCGAGTCAAGATATGCCACAGTTACCTGCAACTTATAACGAGGATAGGCTTGGGCATACGTTTGGCTTGAGTCGAGCATATTATCAGATTCAATTAAGCCATTATAATCATCAACATCATTGAAAGCGTCGCGGCTTTCGCTGTTATCAGTGCCGAGTAAACCTACTGCAGAACAAGCAAGGCCACTAGGTGCATTACACGCCGGTACACCGCCATTGGGATTAGTATTTTGATCATAGCGCTTGCCCCAAATCTCATTCATTACCGAATGGGCCAACTCGGCCGAGCGCACTCTTTGTAGCGTAGCAGCGGCTCTATCAGCTTGGGGAAATAGCATGCTGGTGAGCATCACTATCGCAATACCGATCACCATCATACCAACGACGAGTTCGATTAAGGTAAAGCCACGATTAAATTGAGACAGTTGCCGCTGTTGCGGCCCTTTTCGAAGCCCTTGCCTAAGCCCTTTTACAGGCCTTTTTACATGCTTAAGTCGAGATTGCGTTTGCATTTGCATTTGCATTTGTGGTTTAGAGAGCATAAATATACCCCTCAGACTCTACCGCAATGGCTAAGGTTTCATCTGCCACGGCATTAAAACAATGGCCTGCACACCCTGGCGATACTATATGGCCCTGATCATCAAAGGTAATTGAAAAAGCCTGATTGGCATTACTGGCTAAGGCAATATGGGCGCCACCGCTAAAGGCTTGTGGTTGTTCGATACGCACTTGGTTGGTACATGTGCCCGCGCTTCTACCACTAAAATGGCGCAAAGTATAACCGCTTGATGTGACATCAATTTGATAACACTGATCGGTATTTTGCATCGCTTTAAGCTGCACTAACCTGAGCTCGCTGATAAACTCATTACGTAAGGTATACGCACTGTAAGATGAGTCCGACAACAGACGTGGTAATACCGCCACGGCAATAATACCCATCAAAATGATGGTGGTAACCAATTCAACCAAGGTAAACCCAAGTTGAATATTGCGTTGTCGACTCACTGTAATGATGTCCTCATTTGACTCGATGCATATTTCGACACTTAACAGGGTAAACTATAATAGTGTCAGAGACTTATATTAGCTTATTCAGTATGGTAAAAACAGCCGATATTGTCTGTTTATTTGATAGGTAAACTGGCCTGATAGTAAAATCAATTGAGTTGATTTTATCTTCGATACAATTAAACAACTCAAAAAAAAACCTGCCTAAGCAGGTTTTATAATCTAAATATTTATTAACACTTAGAAGCATCAGTCTCAGCAACATAAGTTGGAATTGTTGTAGTCGTTGCTTCGGTATATGTGAGCTTACATGCAGCTGGAGCACCTTTTTGCCAAATTTCAACAGTTTTAGGCGTAGCTGAATTCGCTTTAATAATCCAGTCTGCTGTTCCGGTAGTTGCTGTCGGAGCACCATCAGCACCTACATCAAAAGTAACGTCAAGTGCTTTTTCTAAATCAACTTTAAGTGCATTAACATATCCATACTGAGTCACAATTGTTACTGGTGTTGTAGTAGTACCACCAATAGTTACAGTTTGTGTAGCTGCTTTTTCTTTACCTGCTAAAGCCGCCTTCGAATAAACAAGGGTATTTGCACCTTGAATTGCCGCTTTCATTCCCGATAAAGCAGAAGCACGCGCATCGCCTTGCAGGTTAATAAACTTAGGTGCCGCAGTTACCGCTAAAATACCGAGAATAATGATCACAACCACTAATTCGATTAGGGTAAAACCTTGTTGTTTTTGCATGTTAATTTGCATTTAACTTACCTTTTATATAATAAAATCAGATATTTAATATCTCATCTCGTTGAACCGTATTAAACCTTATAAAACCTTATAAAACCTTGGTAAAACATGGCACGAGCTGAACTTCTAGCTATTGTTTGAAACGACTATCACCTTTAGTGGCAATGACGGCTTAACACGGTGACTGTTTAACACTTAAGCTAATAACAGCATATTTTATTAATCATTTCAATGACAAACGCCTTAAACTATAAACTATAAACTATGACTTATGGCGTGAAGGGTGTTTGGGTAAAGCTTAATACTTGCCCTGTACCTGGATTATATGTCACGCCTTTTGCATCCGCAGTCGTTAAGTCAGGTGCAGGTGAAGGCACACCATTCTGATTGAGTGCTAGTGAGGCCACTTGATGATAAACACATAAATCAAGATTGTTAATGTTTAGACCGTCAATACTGGTAGATGAGCCGCCGACACCATTTAGCATTCTTACGGTATAACGCTGCTGCCTTGCATCTAGATTATATATAAGGTTTCTTGGTGCATTTTGTAACACCGAATCAAAGACTTCCTTGCAGGTAGCATTAGTCATGCCTGTTGCACTGGTGTTTGTGGTGCCTGTTGGATAACCAAAACGCGTATCGAGTGACACACTCGTGCCGTCTAAAATCACGGTATCATTACGACGACCATCGACTTCCCATTGGGCACGCACAAAACTCACCGCAGTGGCTAAGCCGCCCGCTACACCGTCTACACTGGCGTCTTCTGCATCATCGGTCACATTTAAAAAACGCGGGATCGCTGTGGCGGCCAATAAACCGAGGATAACAATAACAATGACCAACTCGATCAATGAAAAACCTTGTTGTTTCAATTTCATAATATTTTACTCTTCTATATTGCGCCTAAAACAGAAATAATATTGGTTCAGCTCTAACTTAGCTAATATTATCAGCTTATTAACACTTTAACACTAATGGAACACTCTCTATCGGTCATTAATTAAAAATATCACTCTACCCGTTTGCAATTGATAACTTAAATTGGCTTTATTATCTGAAGAGTAGCGGCAAATATTAGTATCAGACTGATAATCTACCGTAATATGCAACTGTTGAAGATTAGTGGCCAGTAATTGGCCCCATAGTCGCTCGCAACCTTGAACATTATTAGTGTCTATGATTGGCCAACCTTGATCAGATAAAGAAATCCAATTATCGGTGCCAACGAGATCAGCATCGTCGTTAATCTCGTCGGTGTTGGTTCGACCGTTTTTTGACGCTGTCTTATTGCTCTGTGAGGTAAGCACATTTGATGCCAGATTATGCCATGACAACTGCATTTTATCCGGCCGACCAGAAGCTAACCATTGACTGCGCACCATAGCTAACACATTCAAAAAACGATTTTGTTCAAGCTCTAGACCCCGTCCACCTATATTTGACGCGGTATTGAGATAACGTATACCGAAAATAGCCAGCAACACTAACAACACCACAATAGCAATGACCTTGCCATAAATGCTAAGCAGTTCATGATCCGCTTTTTGCTGGCTCAGCATACCGCTATCCCATCAATAATGTGCATTATGCGTTAACCGCCTTTGACCACATTAAGCATATCCCACATAGGAAGATAAATGCCCAGTGCCAGTATCAATACAATGCCAGCAACAAAGCCGATTAAAATAGGTTCGAGTTTTGCCGTCAGATTTTTTAAATCGTAATCGACTTCGGCTTCATAAAAATCAGCGGCATCATTTAATAGCTGATCGATTTGGCCCGTCTCTTCACCCACGGCCACCATTTGCAGTACTAACGGCGTAAACAGTTGACTGCTATTGGATACCCTTAGCATTGATTCTCCCGATTCAATGCCATGGCGCATGCCGACAATCTTGTCATGCATATAGGCATTATCCACTGCATCCGCCACCAAACTTAATGCTTGGGTCATGGGAACACCCGCACTGATCATCATCGAAAAACTGCGGCAATAACGCGACAAGGTTGAACGCTCAATAATGGAGCCTATAACAGGAATATGCAGCTTCCATAAGTCCCACTGTTTTTCACCTTTTGCACTATGATGCCAATATCGAATACCCACTACAACGCCAATCAATAGCACTATCATGTGGGGCCAGAAATTAACAAACAGGCTAGAGGTGCCAATTAATATTTTTGTCGCCCATGGTAGTTCGGCACCAAAACGAGAGAACATATCGGCAAACTTAGGGATAACCATAATATTCAAAATAACCATCGCAATGGTAATGGCGATCAATACAAACATGGGATAACGCATTGCCGCTTTAATCCGCCGACGAGTTTCTTGTTCTCGCTCGATATAACCTGACAACTGGATAAAGGCATCTTCCAACTTACCGGTATTTTCACCCACATGGATCATCGACACAAACAACGAATCGAATATCTCCGGATGTTGATTCATCGCCGAAGATAACGGTCGGCCCGAAGTGAGCTGTTGTGAAATATCATCTAAGGCTTGTTTCATCCGATCAGAATGAGTGGTTTCTGATAAGCCTGCAATCGCCCTTAAAATGGGAATACCTGAACGGGTCAGTGAATACATTTGCCGACTAAATATTTGCAATTCTTCCAGCGACACTTTGCTTTGAAACAAGCTCATTGAAAAAGATTGCTTGGTTTTCACTTCACGTAATTCTAGTGGAATTATCCCACGAGAAAGCAACGCATCGGCCGCCGCGCTTTCATTGGCGGACTCAAGCTGTGAACTAACAGCCTGCCCTTGTGAATTACGTCCTCGATATTGATATGTTGGCATTATTACAATCCAATATCTTGTTGGCTAATCAAATCTTCCGACAAGGCCACTTTCGATTCACTGACATCTTCAACCAGTTTTGACACCTCTTCGAGTGTGGTCGTGCCTAAGAATAAATACTCCATCGCGGAATGTGCCAGTGGGATAAAGTTAGGACTGCGCAGGGCTGCACGAGCGAAATCTTGCGGATTACCGGTGCGCATGGCATCTATCATGTTCTCATCGAGTTCGAGTATTTCAAAAATACCAATTCGGCCGCGATAGCCTGAGCCGTTACAGGTTTGACAACCGCTGCCCACTTTAAACGTGGCGCTGCTAATATCTCTTTTAGTCACACTGTTAAGCCAGCTACGTTCAGCCGCTGTGGGCTGATAATCTATCGCACAATTATGGCAAACACGTCGAACCAGACGCTGAGCGATAATGACCCGTAGCGCACTGGCAACCAAATAACTTGCCGCGCCCATATCGAGTAATCGCAACGCACTGGTAACAGCATCATTAGTATGTAACGTCGATAACACGAAGTGACCGGTTAATGCACCTCGTAAACCAATTTCCACGGTTTCTTGGTCACGCATTTCTCCCACCATGATGATGTCGGGATCTTGACGAAGCGTGGTACGCAGCACGTTAGAAAAGTCTAAACCAATCTTATGATTAACCTGGACTTGGTTAATTCGCGGTAATTGATATTCAACCGGATCTTCTACGGTGATAATCTTTCTATCTGCAGTGTTAAGCTCACTTAAAATACCGTACAAGGTGGTCGTTTTACCGCTACCTGTTGGCCCAGTAACTAACAACATACCGTGAGGACGTTTAATCTGTTTACGAATACGCGCCACAATATGCGCTGGCATGCCGGTTTCATCTAAGGTGCGCAGGCCGGTGGTTTGATCTAATAAACGCATCACCACAGATTCGCCATGATAAATCGGCATGGTCGACATCCGCACGTCGATTTGATGACCTTTTATTTCCATATGAAAACGGCCATCTTGTGGCATACGCTTTTCTGAAATATCCAATCCCGCCATCAATTTAAGCCGTAATACCAGGGCCGAGGCAATATTAACCTCACTGAGAATGTTTTCATGCAATTGACCATCAATACGCTGGCGGATCCGCAAGACTTTATCGCCGGGTTCAATGTGAATATCTGAGGCACGCATTTGAACCGCATCCTCAAAAATAGACTGTAATAACTTCACCACTGTGGTTTCGTTATCACTGTCGCTTTGCGTTAAATTAGCCAAATCGAACATGTCATCAGCGGCATATTCTTCATCAAGCTTACCGGCAATCGCTGCAATTTGATCGGTACGGCGGTAAAGGTTGTCAAACGCATCGAGTAATTGTTGTTCTGGCGCCACCGCGATCATTAACTGCTTAGGGGCAACTAATACTTCAATGTTGTCGATAGCTTGCAAATCAGCAGGATCACTCATAGCAACTAACACATGGTCGGAATGACTTTCCACCACTAAAGCACGAAAACGTCGCGCTTGTACTTCGGGGAGAATATTGACCACTTCGGCGGCAATCGGACGACGACTAATATCAAGGTACGGTAAATTAAGCTGCTGAGATAAAAACTTAAGTAACTGATCTTCAGTGATACAGTTCAAATCAATTAATGTCCGACCCAGCTTTTTACCTGAGCTACGTTGCTCTGTTAATGCTTGCTGTAATTGCTCGTCGGTGATAATCAGCTCTTGAACAAGAAGATCTCCTAACCGCATCTTTAACTTAGGCTTCATCGGTTTGCTCCTAACTGATCTAAACGCTTTTCAATAAATGTCATGGCTGAAGTTGATAATCCTTCATAGCTTAATGCTGATCGGTAAGCTTGAGCGGCTTGGGGATATTTTTTCTGCGAATCGAGTGAATAACCTAAGCCCATCCACCAGCGAGGTTTAGTCGATTCGGATAACAATAAGTGACGATAAGCAGCCTCGGCTAAAGCAAAATTTTTCGATTTTTGGGCTAAATCGGTTTGGGCTATCCATTTATCACGAGCCCATAAAGAGTTATCGGGGATCATGGCCACTGTCGACAATGCGGCATCATAAGCCTTCATTTGAGTTTGAATTTGCGACAGAATCACATAAAACTCCCATTGCTGCGGAAATAAACTGACTCCACTTTCGAGTAATAGCATTGCCGCCGTAAGATTACTTTGCACATAATAAATTTTGGCCAATTGCTTACGGGCTTTATGTAAACTCGGCTGTAAAATAATCGCTTCTAAATAGTAACCTGCTGCATCATCAAGGCGCTGCGCTTGCTCTGCATTCATCGCTTTTTGATATTGCAATTGCGCCATTTGCGTCTTAGTGAGAACCACTTCTTTAACCGTCATTTCCACCGGCTTTTGTATCACAATTGGAGCTTGTGCAGGCAAACCAGACGATGGCGCTGTGGTTAAGGCTTGCGTGGGGGCAATGTTATTAGATGCACTGTTATTAGGTGCAATCTTATTCGATGTAGTGTTATTCGATATAGTCTTACTTGATACCGCGTTATTCGATACAGTCTGATTTGTTCCGATGTTATTTAGGGCTGTCTTATTCGAGCCTAAAACACTGGGCTTATCTGTGACTGTTTCTGTGACTATTTCTGTGACTAAGGCTGCCGCTATTTGCGCGGGTGTTTTGACTGTTTCAGCGACTTGCCCCCTAGTTTGTGGCGTTTCAGGTGCTGTCATGTCAATGCTTTGATGAGTCTCTAATGCAGTGCCCACTGCTGAGGTATCCGTTGTCTGACTGACTTGAGTACTGTCTTGAGTTATTGCGACAGTGTTCGCCTGAGTTGATGCTTCAATAGGAGCTTGAATCGATGTCGCTGTTGAGCTTACAACTAACAACTTAGGCGACTCAGTAGCAACACCATCATTATCTTGTGGCTGACTCAGCAATGATTGGGTTTCTTTACTCGCAGAAGCGCTGACAGCGACTGGCTCACTGACCATTTGAATATTGGCTTGGCGGTACATCGACACACCAAACCACAACGTGGGGATCAATAGTGCCGCAACAATAAAAAGACCAATAGATGCTGAGCGAGATTTAGCGACGGATTGATACTGAATTTCAGGACGCACGAATTCTCCCACCGGTGGTGCCGATGGGTTGTCTATTCCGGGCTGCTGACCCTGCTCTAAATCTTTGAGCATTTTGATAATCACACTCATTTAATTTCGCTTATTTGTGTCATCCATTCACCACAACAATTTGGGCCATTCAATCCGATAAACAACAGCAATACCCCAAACAATATAATGAGCAGCATACTGACACGAGAGAACGTTACTTTGTGTTGTAAATTAACATCTTCGGTATCCATTATTGCCGCGAGACAATGCCGCGACAGTACCTTTTTTTCACCTTGGCCATAACACAGCAATAAACTCTTATGCGCCAATATATTCACTAAACGCGGGATGCCTCGAGCGGCTTTGGCAATACGCTTAATATCGACGGTACTAAACAATTCCGGCCCTTGATAACCCGCAACAGCAAGTCGGTGATGAATATAAGCTTGTATTTCATCCCATGTTAACGGACGCAGATCGTAGCTAAAGGTAATACGTTGTCTTAATTGTCTAAATTTAGCTTGCGCCAAACGTTCGTCTAATTCTGGTTGACCAAACAGCACGACTTGCAGCAACTTGCGACTTTCGGTTTCTAAGTTAGTAAATAAGCGTAACGCTTCAATACTGTCATCAGGTAATGATTGTGCTTCGTCCAACACTAACACTACGTGAAAGCCTTGGTGATTTAACGCTAACAAACGCTCATGGATTAGCCTTGTTAGCTGTTGCTGATCTAATTTGTTCGGTAATGCCAAGCCAAGTTCACCCGCCACAGCCCAGCGTAATTCTTTAGGGGTTAAATAGGGATTAGGTAAGTAAGCGCAATGGTATTGAGCCGGTAAATCATTTATCAGCTTACGACAAACCAAGGTTTTACCTGTGCCCACTTCACCAGTGACCTTGATAAAACCTTCACCTGTCTGCAATGCGGTTTGGAGTACTTGTAAGGCTTCCACATGCGGCGACAAGCCAAAAAAGAAACCCGTATTTGGGGTAAGCGTAAAGGGCAACTGACTTAAGCCAAAGTGCTGCAAATACATAATTACTGGCTATCCCTTATCAATTTCAACCGCCACACTTATCAACCGCCTACGGCAACTTATCTATCAATCACCAACCGCCACTACTTAGAAGGATACCAACGCTCTATTAAATCTTGTGAGCGCTTTAACTCATCCTTCCATGTATCACCACCGACAACCGTTGGTTTCAACATAATAATCAATTCGGTTTTCTTTTTAGATTTAGTGCGGCTGGTGAAAGCTTCGCCCAGAAAAGGAATATCACCCAATAACGGTACTTTTGACACGGTTTCAATGTTTTCGCTCTTCATTAATCCACCAATCACCACGACATCGCCAGAAGCGGCGCGGATAACCGTATCCGACTCACGGATCTCACTTTGCGCTAACGGTAACTCTAAGGTTGAATCACTGATTTTTATCTCTTTAGTTTGTTCTTTCACATCTATCACGGAAGGATGAACATGCAATATTACATTGCCATCTTCGTCAATCTGAGGCGTTACATCTAAGGCAATGCCGGAGAAAAATGGCGTTAGTTCAACCTGTGGCGTCGTCACTGGAGTGGTGCCAGCCACTGTCGTTGATGACACATCAGTGACAAAGTATTCGTCATTACCCACTTTAATAACCGCTTTTTGGTTATTAGAAGCCGTAACACGAGGACTTGAAAGCACATCTACATCACCTTGAGTATCCAGCAAACTAATAATGCTACTAAAATCGCTTCCGGTGAAATTAATCGAGGTGACACCGCCAATGGCAGATGTAATGGCATTACTTAAACCTTGTCCTGCTGAGGTACTGAAATCAATGTTGGTATTGCCGGCATGGCCTAAAACATTCTCCCACTGGATCCCTTGCTGGTAACCATCAGATAAGGTTACTTCTATAATTTTTGCTTCTAAAATCACTTGGCGCTGTAAATGGCTTTCTGCTATTTGTAAGAAGCTACGAATTTGACGTAATTCATCAGGGAAAGCCCGAACGGTTACCAGCCCTGCTTGAGGTGTCACCACCACTTGTCGCCCGCCACCGGTTTCACCCATAATTGACATTAAGGTGGCTTCTAACTCACCCCAAAAATCCGTCTTGGTCGTTGAACGAATAAACGTACCATTGGTATTGTCACTGCTGTTGGCATTACCATTGCTACTATTGTTACTGTTACTCGAACTACTGTTGCTGCTCGAACTGCTATTACCACTGCTGTTTGAGTTACTATTTTGATCGGAAATACGACCAGAGCTCACCGAAGTTAATGACAAACCTTCTCGTTGCATATAGATATAATTTAATGGGAACGTTTCGGTTCTCATACCCGACGGGTAAACCCGTAAAATACGACCTTCGCGCTTAACTTGGTAACCGTAAATGTCTTCAACAACCTGAATGGTTTCTGCCAAGGTGACCGCTTTTAATGATAACGAAATGTTACCTTGCACATCAGGATGTACCGCAACACTTAAGGGCGTGTCTTTGACTAAGCTTGGAAAGAACACTCTCGCATCAACGTCATTTGCTGACACATCAAAACGACGCTCTGCAGGTAAGGCCCTTGCTGATGAGCTCAACACATTATTACCATTAAGCTCACGTTGAACATCTTCTGGCATAACCGCTGGTGGTGGCACAGTGGCTTGACGGGTCTCAGCTTGTTGCCTTGACTCATTCAAAGCCGCTTTTGCGGTTTGTGGATCGGGTCTATCTGTCGTTTGGCAAGCAACTAGGCACAGCGACATCAGAGGAGTAACATATTTAATTACATTCATTTTTATTCTTATCCTACCGCTCTGTTATCGACTGAAATAGCTGAAGTTTTCTTCCATCTGACAAGGTGACATAGTCTTGGCTAATCTTTGATACACGTAATCCACTGCCGCTAATTGCGTCACCCACCGAAAGAATAATATTATTAATGACCGCATAGCTATGTTGGCCGTTAACAATACTGTTTAACACCAAAGATGGGTTATCGGCTTTGGCCTTAACGGCAATAAAGCCCTGACCCGGTAAGGTTGGATCACGTAATGTCTGTGCGTTTGCAGCAAACACTAACAGCATCATTAGGCAGGATGCATACGCCATGGGATTAATCTTGTTTCGCAACACTGATAAAGTCCTTATTCACACTCAGTGTGTAAAGTTCTAATTCAACTAACGCTTCGGGATGAGATTCAACACGGTAATCTAAACGCTTCCAATACAATTTATCTGGCATCGTTTCAACGGCTTTAATAAACGCTAAAATAGAAAAATAATCGCCTTGTAACATCAGCTTAATACCATGACTGTAAAGGTTAACTTTACTGCCATCACCCACTTGCAGTAAGGCTTTGGGTGCAATGGAGGCAAACGAGATTAATGTCACGCCTTTCACATTACCCAACAAGTTGGCTAATACTGTTGGCATGTAATCCGCAGGAACCATATCAACCATTTGATCGGTGAGATCGGCATCAATCAATTGCATCTGCTCGGTAATGATTTGTAACCGTTGCTGATAATCTTTATTAGGGTCAAGTTGTAAACGCTCTTCATAGAGTGCCACTTGCTGTAAGGAAATCGAATTTTCTTGTTCTAGCCCCTTAAGCTGATTTTGTAAGCTTTGGTGCTGTTTCCATTGCGATTCTAATGGCATAAACAGCAACATCCCTGCCAGAACTAGCAGAGCAAACGTAATCAATATCCGCTCTCGAGGGCTTAACGCATCAAATTTTGACGACCACACCAGCCATTGCTGCTTCATTGTGCTGACTCCTTAGCAATGGGTTGGCTTATTAATTTAAACGCCAACGGTTGTGCTTCGCCGCGATCCATCGTCATTGCTGAAAACGCATAACCCTTTAATGTTGAAGTGGTTTTGAGTTTATCTATCCATAATGGAATACTTTGCGGATGACGACCGTAACCTTCAAACTCAATGCGTTGAGCATCGTTTTTTTGCTGTTCAATGGTGATATGACTCAACCACACACTGCTATCCGCCACGGCGGCCAAGTCAGTCAGCATTGGCGAGTAACCTTGGCTAATCAGAGTATTGCGTTGGCTAAGCTCATCTTTTAACAGTTTTTTTAGATCTAAACGCTGCTGTTCAAGCTCAACCTTTGCCACTAAGTCCCCATTGGGCTTACGGGCAGCAATTTGTTGTTCAAGCTGACTTTTCTGGTTTTTTAAACTATTTTTCTCAGTGCTTGCCTGCTGGTTTAGGGTTTGCAACTCATCGGCATGCCACAGTCCTACTGCATAAAGTACCGCGCTGCATCCGCACAGAAAGGCCAATGCAAGCATCAGCCTTATAAAGGTCAGTCTTTGTTTTTTCGGCAACAAATCTGTGGAATATAAATTAACGGCGGTTTTTATCACGCTTCACCTCGAGCTAATTCCTGCAACGCTAACTGAGCAAGTAAACTCGGTACGCCATCGTGAGTCACGGCAACCACTTTTTGATTAAAGTTAGCGCCGACAAGATTGGCTAATGATGAACTATCACCTTCAGCCAAGATACTAATCGATCCCACTGGAGCTTGACGTAATTGGCTTTCAAAATAGTCCATAGACCGTTGAATTTCTAAACTGAGATTATCGGCTAAGCCCAGCTTTAACTCTTCTAAAGTCGCTTTGTTAAGCTGATTAAACCCTCTCACTCGACGTTGCATTAACACTTCACCCGCTTTAACAACCAACAACAACAACTCTTGTTGTGGCAAGTGGGCTACCAACATATGTGCCATATTATCGTGGGTTAATAGATGGCTTAATGCGAATTCTTCAATGCTTATCCCGGCAACATCTAATCCGTTAGCATCACAAGCACTTGCCACTTGAGTTAAAAACTGACGGCTACTAACCACCACATTCACTTTTGAACTGGAGATAAGACTGGACTCAAAATAATCCAGATAAATATTAGTGACAGGCTCTGACACCATATCTTTAACAGACCAGATCAACGCCTGAGTCACTTCGCCAGGTTCGACATTGGGTTTGTCAGCTTGTAATAATTGATAATACTGCTGCGACAGTACTAATTGCACCCGAACACGGCCAAACTGGCTCTTTAGTGTTTCAAAGGCTTGAAGCAAATTGTTTTTTTGTACTAAAATTTGATTGATAACTGGCGCGATTTGACCTTGTTGGGGATGACACACCCACAGCGAATTACCAGTGATAAATACGCCTACATTACCCATCAATTGCGATGTCTGCCAAAAAGCTAGTTTACTCAAAAAACCATTGTCCATTGGGTAGTCCATATTCACTAACATATTAATTAGTTAGTTAAGATTACTGAGCAGAGGTACAACATCCAAAAACGACATTATAAATCTAATACAACAACACGTAACATCGATACAATTCGATTAAGATATATGGTGTTTTCTAGTATTACCGGGCAATTTTATCACGATTACAGTTTGTTATTATTGCGTTAATGCTATAAATCATCATAAATATGCCACATATCTACTTACAATAAGGTGCAATCTATTGATAAACAAGATCTAACGTGAATGAATTACCGCAAACATAGCACTATAATACTTAAACTTCAGATCTTTGCCCCAAAAACTCTCCCTGAGCAGCACTCACGCCTAGAATTTTTAACGTTTGCCATTCTTCGAAACATTCAACACCTTCAGCAATAACTTTCACTTCGGCGCGATAAAGGCCACCAATTAGACTGCGTATAAACAATTGGTTTTCTGAACGTTGATGTACTCGTCGCACGATCGAACGATGTAATTTCACTAAATCAAAGTGGTACTCCTGAATATAGTGAGTCCCCACAACATATTGGCCAACATGATCTACCGCTAATTTAGCGCCCATTTTTCTTAACATATCGAGCGTTTTAAGCAGTGAAGTATTTTTCTGGTTTTTAACAATGATGTCTTCCGACACTTCAAAAATAAGTCGTGCCGCTAAAGGGCGATGTTCCAATAACGTCGATTGTAACCAACGAACAAACGCTCTGCTGGTCAAACTATATAGACTTAAGTTGATACTGTAGGTTGATGTATTTTCGGACATTAACCTGAAGAGTACTTGTTCCAACATTTGGCGTTCAATCTGTGGCATCAATCCACATTTATTGGCCATCGGAATAAACAGTGTTGCGCGCACATCATTACCGTGTAAATCACGAGCACGACTGAATATTTCATAATGTAAAATCTGATTATCGCTATCGACAATAACTTGCTGTAAGGTAAAAAATCGTTTTGAAACCAGTGCATTTTCAATGAAACTACGCCAACGCACAGAACCTTTAGCAATTTGTTCATCTAACGCGCCTTTGTCGTACATAAACCAGTTATTAACCCGTTGTAATTGTGCTGCTCGAAGTGCCATCTCTGCTTCTTCAACAAGTTGAACTTGTAAATCTGCAATTTTAAAAAACGCACAGCCTAAATGTAGAAAATTATCAGGATTACCTATGCCAGAAAAAGGTAATGCAAGGCAGATTTTGAGTATTCGCTGGGCTAACTGATCCGCTTCTACCTGGGATAATTGTGGTACGACTATGGCTAATTGTGAGTAACTACGCCGCGCAAAAATACTGTCCTCATATTGGACTAATGCAGCAGTAATGGCTTGGGTTGTTAATGAAAGCATGGTCTTCACACCGCTCTCACCGTATTGGTCTTCGACTAAATCAACATCATCAAACTCAATCAACATCAGTACGCCATGAACAATCATTTTTTGATTATGGCTCAATCCATCAAGACGGTTTTGAAAGAATATCGGGTTGCCAATCTGAGTTTGTTTATCAAGGAAAGTATCTTTACGAATAAATTGATCTAAGCGGCCACGTTCTTTGCGGGCATCATCGAGCTCGGCAAGCAATTGACTGATCGCACGGTTTATCATCCTTGGCTTACCATTAGTCGGCATATCGGCAGCTTGCTTTAAGTGACCGTCTAAAATGAGCTTACTGCGCAGAGCGAGTTGTTCAATCCCATCTAACTCTCTGGAATACCAACCATAACCAAAACGCACAAAAATACCTATGCTGATAAAACCAATGACGAGCATAATCAGCTCATGCCAGCCAAGATCATGTAAAGAAAATGGTGGAGGTAAGGTTATCGTCATCGATAATTTTCCATGACTTAACTGGGTCTGATATAGGGTCAAACTACTGCTGGGCGTGTCGGCTTTACTGCGATGAAATTGATAAACTAATTGGCTGCCTTGCGACAGAGAAAAATCAACCGCGTTATAAGCCGTTAGCAAAGGGGGTAACCAAGTAGAAAATTGATTATTGCCATGTTGTTGATAGTCAGCAGCTAACATGGTTTCTAATTCAGCGACTTTCTGTTGCTGAAAAGTGTAGGTTAATTGAGTAAAGCCCATCACCGCACACAGTAAAAACACAAAAGCCACTGCGACTAATGAAAGCAGCCAAAAGCTGGTCAGTTTTTTGGTAAGGATCTTGGTGAGTTTCATTTATCCGCTATCCTGCTGGATTTATTTATTTTATTAATAACTCAAATTTTGTCCAGTATAACGATTGTGCTCGGCAAGTTCACTATTCGTTTTTAATCATGCTTTTGCAATAGCCAATAAAAAGGGGCAAAAGCCCCTTTAATTAACGATATTTTTTTACCATCATGCGATGACTTATAGCAGATCATCTATCGCTGATTATTTATAGCTAACTGTCTATACCTGATATTCAGTCGGCAAGGTGATGATTTTAGCCACCCCAGAATCGATTGCCGCTTGTGATACTGCTCGAGCAACTAGCGGCAGTAATCTTGGGTCCATTGGTTTAGGCAACACATATTGTGAACCAAAACTCAATGATGACACGTTTGGATAAGCGGCTAATACCTCAGCAGGGACAGGCTCCTTGGCGAGGTTAGCAATAGCATACACTGCAGCCAGCTTCATTTCGTCGTTAATCACAGCCGCGCGGACATCGAGCGCGCCTCGAAAAATAAACGGGAAGCACAATACATTGTTTACTTGATTTGGATAGTCACTACGACCCGTACCCATAATTAAGTCTTTACGGATGCTATGGGCTAATTCAGGTTTAATTTCTGGATCAGGATTTGAACAAGCAAAAATAACCGGGTTTGGTGCCATTAAGGCGATATCATCAGCAGCCAAAAGGTTCGCGCCTGACAATCCTAAAAATACATCGGCATCCTTCATCACATCTTGCAAGGTGCGTTTGTCAGTATTGTTAGCAAATAATGCTTTGTATTCATTGATATCGTCACGACGAGTATGGATAACGCCTTGTCTGTCGAGCATGTAGACATTTTCTCGTAATGCACCACATTTTACTATCATGGTCATACACGCAATCGCAGCTGCACCAGCACCTAAACAGACAAATACTGCATCATCAATTTTTTTACCCTGAATTTCGAGCGCGTTTAACATGCCGGCAGCCGTGACAATTGCAGTGCCATGTTGATCGTCATGAAACACCGGAATATTACAACGCTTAATAAGCTCGCGTTCAATTTCAAAGCATTCTGGCGCCTTAATGTCTTCTAAGTTAATCCCACCAAAAGTATCGGCAATAGACTCGACGGTATTGATAAAATCTTCAGTGGTGCGGTGTTTCACTTCAATATCAATCGAGTCAATATTAGCAAAACGTTTAAAGAGCAGAGATTTGCCTTCCATAACAGGTTTTGAAGCTAATGGACCTAAATTACCCAGTCCTAAAATAGCGGTCCCGTTGGTGATCACCGCGACAGTGTTGCCTTTATTAGTATATCGATAGGCATTTTCAGGATTCGATGCGATCTCTCTAACCGGCTCTGCCACGCCAGGACTATATGCCAAAGCAAGATCGTGGCTCGATTGAGCGGGTTTTGTCAGGCAAACAGCTGTTTTACCTGGTATGGGGAATTCATGATAATCGAGGGCTTGTTGACGAATATCTGACATTTTATACATCCTGAAATGCGCTATCTATGAAGGAAAGTATGATCCGCAGTACACACTTACAGTGAGCTTGCTAACCATCGAAAATTTTAATCACAATACGCTAATACAAGGACGATATAAATCAAAAACTTAATCATAGGAGGTGTTGTGGGCCAAAACAGAGGGTATGTTTTATTAATCTAACTCTTCGAATATGAATATATATAAATCAATAAGTTAAAAATGTAGGAAAATAACAAGATTTACCATAACAATCGGATATAGAGGTTGATATTTGCAGTTTATTTTGTCTAAATAACAATAAAGTAGCCTTTATTTTTTTTATATTGTTTGTCACTAAAAAATTAGTTTTCGCCTCAGCACAATACTGGTTAACCTCAATTCGGGATAAGAGATGGAGTAACGTGTAAAAAATAGGTTTATTTCAAGTCTGCAATATCAAACTTGCATTTGTTTTGCTAACAAGGCGTATTGACGCGGCAATAACTGGCCTATGGTAAGTCGATACAACACGTAGAGCGTAACAAAGGGCTGGTTGATAACCGTTTATTCGCCAGAATTGAGGTTATTTATCCTCAACTCGAGTTAAGAGATGGGATTTGTTAACGATAAGCAATAAAAAAGGCGCCAAAGGCGCCTTATTAAAAATAATTGCAATGCAATTATTTTTTGCCAAGCATACCAAAACGCTTGTTGAACTTATCAATACGTCCGCCAGTATCAACAACTTTCTGAGTACCAGTGTAGAATGGGTGACATGCACCACATACGTCCAAGTGTAGGTTTTTACCTGCAGTTGAGTTCACTTTGATGATGTTACCACAACTACAAGTTGCAGTAATTTCAGCGTAATTTGGGTGGATACCTGTTTTCATTTGGGGTTACCTTAAATTGAAGGCCATGTCGCTCTCCCAACCCGAAGTTGAGCACCACATGCAGTTAATAACAATATGTTTTAGGCGCAAGATAATACAGTGTCTCATGTACACAAACAAGTAGAATTTCTAAACGATACTATGACTACCTATACCTGCGTGCTAGAGCCTCGTAGGTAACTTGGGCCTCCGACGAATTTTGATATTGGTTCAATATCACCCTAGAGGGACATTTTAAACGGCTATCTGCCATCAGTAAGTAAATTTTATCATCTGCAAACGCATTCGGATTTGCATCATAAATCGCCAGCATTGCCCCGAAGACACTGATTTGCCATTGTCGATAGTAACGATCGGCAACACGCCATAACGTATCTTGTGGAGATTTATCAATTACACAGATTTTATCCTGCCCATCGGTCTGCATGTCTTTTTTTGCAGGGGCTGATGTCTTGGCTACTTTATTGACGGGTGTTGGCTGAGGCACTATTTGCGTTTTATCAATAATCGCTAATTGTTGATTACTTTCAGATGTTTTACTGTCGATTGAATTGATTGAGCCATTTGTTGATACCGGCTGAGTCGCGACAATCGATGTACTAACGGGTAACACCGGCGTTGGTACCACTTGAGACTGACCACCTTGAGTAGCCACTAAACTATCAAATGTCACTTTATCTACTGCGATATCTTGATAGTGCGAAAGCGTCTCCACTGATGGGCAGCGTAATGAGTTTCCTAATCGCAGTTGGCTAATATTATTTTGATGAAATGCTGATGGATTAGTTTGATAAAGGGCAAGCATTGCGCCATAGAGGTTTGAATTCCATTGCTTGCGATAACGCACAGCAATTTCCCATAAGGTATCATCTGCTAACAAAGTGATCTGACATTGATCCACTCTCTTTTGCATTGGCGCGTCTTGAGGTGATGCGATGGCCTTGGTATTTATTGACTTAGGTATCGATGTCGGCAATGCCGAAGGAGACTTCATTGTTTTTATGGCAACTGGCTGGTACTGATCCTGAACAATAGCTTGAGAGAATATAGATACCGGCGAATATTGCAGCCATTTAGCATTACGGTATTCAGATACAATAAGTGCCGCATCCGGATCGTGTATTTTTTCAGCACCGTTTAACACAAATACATCACCATCGCGTCGTTCTACAGTAAGCTTTTCTAACACTATATTATTTTGATAAATTTGACGTAAATAAAAAGTCAGCCGCGATAAATCATGTTGATCGGTTATGATTTGCACGGTTAGGTTAGGAGATTGTCCACTTTCAAATGGAATGGTATCAATACTGATATGACTGACTTGTGCAATAACCGTTGAAATACTATCAACAGCCAGTAATGCTAATATTGCTAGCACCTTAAAGCTTCTCATTAAATCAATCCTTTTGATTATAAATCGCTTCAACACAGCGCAAAATTACGCTGTAAAACCATGATATTTAATGTCCTTATACACTACTTCGCTGACTAACAGCACTGACTAATAATGTTCTTACACTAAGCTTATCTGGTTGTAATTTATTATTATTGTTTACTTTTTAACCTTAAGACCGATCGAAATCACAAGTCTTAATACGGACAACTATATAAATTAACATAATCAGCTGCAACCCATTACTGACAAACAAGAGTAAATACTCGATGGGTGATGCTGATTATCACTCTTTATGGTCAGAAAACTTATTTCTCGCCATGTTTCGCTTCAATCATCTCAAAGACTTTCTTGTCGAATGCTTTATTATTGTATTCCGCTAAAATAGCCGTTGATGGGCAATTCAATGGAACATCTTTCACTAATAAGTGAATTTTTTGCTTGGAAAAAGCCAGTAAATTAGTCTCAAAAATAGCTAGCATCGCACCATAAACACTCGTATGCCATTGTTCTTTATAACGGTTAGCGATTCGCCATAATGTGTCACTATTATCCCGTTCAATCAAACATCTCACCTGTTGAGCTGATTTAACGCTTGATGGTGCTGGTAGTGATGGCTCTTGAGCCAAGCGATGGTCAACTTGCCGAGTTTTGGAGGCTCTCATAACGGGGGGGGTCGCAACTGGTGATGTTTGCTGATTATCAAGATTAGAGACTAAGGTTGCACTATTAACCGAATACGGTGCATCAAAAACGGCCATTATCGCTAACGTCGCCACTCCTGCCGCAGTGTCTTGAGTAATCATTAACTGCGCATTTGGATCACTGACAACGTCAGTGCCACTAAGCTGAAATAAGAAGTGATTAATCCCTTGTACCGTTAACTTCTGCTGCTGAACGTTACCATCATCTAACTGACGAATATAAAAGCTTAGCCGCGACACATCATCATTTTGAGCCACCATATTGACTCTTAATCTGGCTACTTTATTCAATTCAAATTGACGACTATTGATACTGACATGATCCACTTGAGCCGTTACTGCAGCAATATTACCTAATAATCCAAAGACTATGATACCGACCTCAATAAGTCCTTTACGCATATATGTTGCCCTATCTCTTTGATGACACTTAGAGGTAAACTGATCAACAATCCACTATACAATTGAAAAATGATGAAGTCTTATGCCCGTGTTTGTTGAAGTCGCCTTACCCGTCCCCTTGCGCAGAAACTTTAGTTATCGCGTAAAAGAGCAACATCAAGCGGGATTGCAAATAGGTCTTAGAGTTAAAGTCCCTTTTGGCCCTCAACAACTCATCGGCCTAATTACCGCTATTAATGATAGCTGTGACTTGGCACCGCAACAAATTAAATCTGTCACTGCAGTACTTGATGATGCCCCATTGTTACCTGATTCGCTCTATAAATTAACCCTATGGGCCGCCCGGTATTACTTTACCACTCAAGGACAAATGCTCAGCCAAGCGCTGCCGGTTGCATTGCGAAAAGGCCTAAACGCTGCACCGCAGGCGGTGATTGAATATCATTTAAGCCAACAAGGACGCAATGCTGATTCTAGCGTATTAAAACGTGCCCCAGCACAAAAAAAACTGTATGAGTTATTGCTGGCCAACTCAATTAGCCACGATGAATTCATCACCCAACAATTAAGCAAACCTGCGCTAAAGGCATTAGAACAAAGAGAGTGGATTGAACGGCAGCAAAAAGTGCTCAGCCATGATTTAAGTTGGCGTCAACAGCTGGTCATGAATGAATCACCCCATAAGCTTAACAAGCAACAAGCCGTCGCGGTGTCGGTGCTAACGCAACAACAAGGGTTTCATTGCACCTTATTAGAAGGGATTACCGGCTCAGGTAAAACCGAAGTCTACCTAACCTTGCTTGAGACTATTTTACAACAAGGCAAACAAGCACTTATTCTTGTTCCGGAAATCGGCTTAACCCCGCAAACCATTAATCGCTTTAAACGCCGTTTCGAAGTCAATGTTGCGGTGATCCACTCAGGACTAACCGATAATCAACGACTTGAGGCTTGGCGGCAAGCGCGTGTGGGCGAAGCGGCAATTATCATTGGTACTCGCTCAGCACTCTTTACGCCGATGGCCTACCCTGGATTAATTATTCTGGATGAAGAGCATGATAGTAGCTTTAAACAACAGGAAGGAGTGCGCTATCACGCCCGTGACTTAGCGGTAATGCGCGGACACCTTGAAGATATCCAGGTGGTTTTGGGGTCGGCGACACCATCGTTAGAAACCTTACAAAATGCATTATCAGGACGCTATCATCACCTTGAACTGAGCGAACGCGCCGGTGCGGCCCAAAAGGTCAAGCAAGGTATTGTCGATATTACTTCGCAGCCACTAAAAGCCGGCATGTCTACATCATTGATTAATGAAATGCGTATGCACCTTGACGCGGGTAATCAGGTGCTTCTGTTTTTAAACCGCCGTGGATTTGCTCCCGCCTTGCTGTGCCATGAATGTGGTCACTTACATGAATGCGATCGCTGTGATGCCTTTTTTACCGTCCATCAAGGCTTAAATGAAATATGTTGTCATCACTGCGGCAATCAATACGCTATTCCACGTCAATGCCATCAATGTGGTAGCACCATGCTAATGGGTCACGGCTTAGGCACCGAACAACTAGAACAAGAATTAATCAAACTGTTTCCCAAACACCCCGTTGTGCGTATTGACCGAGACACCACGCGAAGAAAGGGCTCGCTAGAGCAGCAGTTGAAGGGAATCTATATGGGAAAATATAAAATCCTGGTCGGCACGCAGATGCTCGCAAAAGGCCATCATTTCCCAGATGTGACCTTAGTCGGTTTACTTGATGTTGACGGCGCATTATTCAGTGCTGACTTTCGTGCACCAGAACGTTTTGGCCAGCTATATACTCAAGTATCGGGCCGTGCTGGCCGCGCAGACAAACCCGGCAAAGTGCTACTGCAAACCCATCAAAGTGATAACCCCATTTTACGTGATTTATTGAAACGCGGTTATGGTGAGTTCGCTCGCAGTCAGCTAAAAGAACGCCAACAAGCATTATTACCACCCGCATGGCACATGGTATTAATTCGTGCAGAAGCGCATTTAGCAGAAGATGCTGATGCTTTTTTAGCCCGAACCAGTGAACTATTACCACAAGATAAGGACTTTGAAATCATTGGCCCAATTCCGGCCCCCCTTGATCGCAAAGCAGGCAAATATCGACGCCAATTAATACTGCAAGCCAAGAGTAGGCAGCGTTTACAAACTGAATTTGAACGGGTATTAGCCCAAATTGAACAAATACCTGAAAGTAAGCGTTGTCGTTGGAGTATCGATCGTGATCCGCAGGATTTGATGTAATAAAACAGCAACATTACCGAGTTAACCGACCTTATATATGACATAAACTTCACTTAGGTTAGTATTCAATACAAAAAAACCCATATTTCCGTTAAAGCAGATAGCAATCACACCCCATAAACGGCTAAAATATGCGGTTCCGTCATGTCATTCATTTAACGAATTAGTGCAAGCAAACGCCCATGAAATCACATATTGAATCTTTACTAGAACAAACCATCGAATCCTTCAAACAACAAGGAATTGTGCCAGCTGATTTTCAAGCTCGCATTCAGGTCGATCGCACTAAAGATAAAAGTCATGGTGACTTAGCGACTAACCTTGCAATGATGCTGACCAAAGTGGCTAAGAAGAACCCTCGCGAATTAGCACGACTGATTATTGACACCTTGCCGGCATCATCTTATGTGGCCAAAGTGGAAATTGCTGGCCCAGGTTTTATTAACTTTTTCATTGATGATAATGCCCTCGCCAACCAACTGCAAAATGCATTGGATGATGCGCATTTAGGCATCACACTGCCGGCCAAGCAAACCATCGTTGTTGACTACTCATCGCCAAACTTAGCCAAAGAAATGCACGTAGGTCACTTACGTTCTACCATTATTGGTGACAGCGTGGTGCGTGCGCTCGAGTATTTAGGTCATAACGTCATTCGCCAAAACCACGTAGGCGACTGGGGCACCCAATTCGGTATGCTACTGGCGTTAATGGAAGAGTTACGCGCAGCCAATGGCGAACAAGCCAAAATGGAATTGTCTGACTTAGAAAGTTTTTATCGTGCGGCCAAGGTACGTTTTGATGAATCAACTGAATTTGCCACCCGGGCACGCCAACTGGTCGTCGCGCTTCAATCGGGTGATGAATACTGCAATAAATTATGGCGCGAGTTTAACGACATATCATTAAGCCACTGCCATGATGTATATAAGCGTTTAGGGGTTAGCTTAACCCGTGCCGATGTACACGGCGAAAGTGCCTATAATGCAGACTTAGCTCAAGTGGTTCACGATCTTGATGCACAAGGTTTATTAGTCGAAAGCAATGGCGCTAAAGTGGTCTTCCAAGAAGCCTTTCGCACCAAAGAGGGTGAACCTCTGCCTGTTATTATCCAAAAAGCGGATGGGGGTTATTTATATGCCACCTCAGATCTTGCCGCCATGCGTTATCGCTCAAACGTACTAAAAGCCGATCGCGCCTTGTACTTTGTCGACTTACGCCAAGCATTACATTTTCAACAAGTGTTTAGTCTTGCTAAGTTAGCCAAATTTGTTCGCCCAGAAATGTCACTCGAGCACACGGGCTTTGGCACCATGAATGGCGCAGATGGACGCCCTTTTAAAACCCGTTCTGGTGGTGTGGTTAAATTAGTTGATTTACTTGACGAAGCCGATGTCCGCGCACTTGAGCTGGTTCGCAGCAAAAATCCAGATATGGATGAAGCCACACTGACTGAAATTGCACGCGTAGTGGGGATAAGCTCAGTCAAATATGCAGATTTGTCCAAAAACCGTAGCAGTGATTACATTTTCAGTTTCGAGCAAATGCTCAGCTTTGAAGGTAATACCGCACCTTATCTATTATATGCCTACACCCGTGTCGCCGGTATTTTCAAGCGTGCTGAAGATATTGATCTTAGCCAAGCTAAGATTGTGCTTGAGCATCAAAAAGAAAAAGACTTAGGCACTAAACTGGCGCAGTTTGGTGAAGTATTAGCCCGCATGACCGACAAAGGTTTACCGCATGTATTGTGCGGTTATCTTTATGAGCTTGCGAGCGAGTTTTCGAGTTTTTATGAAGCTTGTCCTGTGCTTGCTGCCGAAACCGAGACTGAAAAACAGAGCCGTTTATTACTTTCACAATTAACCGCAAAAACGTTAAAAACGGGCTTATCGCTACTTGGCATTGAAACCCTAGAGCGGATGTA
Organism: Shewanella psychromarinicola; assembly: GCF_003855155.1. Lineage (NCBI taxonomy): Bacteria > Pseudomonadati > Pseudomonadota > Gammaproteobacteria > Alteromonadales > Shewanellaceae > Shewanella > Shewanella psychromarinicola. The sequence goes on along the minus strand of NZ_CP034073.1, from coordinate 1,410,809 downwards.
ATTATGAGTCGTGACTACGCAAATCGCAAACCTCGTGCGGGCACTAAAGCCCGCGCGCCACAACGAAAAAAAGCACCTAAGGGCCCTTTTCCCTATTTGACTTTTTTTGTGATACTCACATTACTCATCGGTTTTGGCTATTTCTTATGGTCCATTAATGGCAGCTCCGACTCATCCGTCGTGACCGAGCCCGTTCAGCAACCGAAAACGAAAACGGTGCAAACTTCGACTGCAGAAGATCCTAAAAAAGTCATCAAGACAGATCCCAATGCACTGCCACCTAAGCCACAGGAAGAGTGGACTTATCTGGAAGAACTTGAAAACAAACAAGTTGAAATAGACTTGCCGCAGTCAGGCGTTGTGTCCAGCGGCATCTATCAAATGCAATGTGGATCATTTAGGAAAGAGTCGCAAGCAAATGAAATGAAAGCCAGAATAGCCTTCCAAGGCGTAGAGGCACAAGTGCGCCGCAGTGAGGGAAGCAACGGATTGTGGTTTCGCGTGGTATTAGGGCCTTTTCCTAACAAACGCGATGCAGAAAATAACCGCCACAAAATGCAACGAGCGGGTTTAAATGGCTGCATACTTTTGTCGTTGGACTAACGCTAGCGATCGGTTATAAAGCATAAATCTCCTAGCCCTGTCCACTCGAACAGGGCTTTTTATTACGTATCTCTTGATATCTGTCATTTTGTCCCCATATCCATTTTATCAATCAACAATTGCATTCACCCTAATCACCCGTTGATGTATTAGTAAAGAGGATTTAACGTGACTACTATCGTATCCGTACGCCGCAATAATCAAGTTGTCATCGCTGGTGATGGCCAAGTGTCTCTAGGCAATACCGTGATGAAAGGTAATGCACGTAAAGTGCGCCGCCTATACCACAATAAAGTCTTAGCCGGTTTTGCTGGCGGCACTGCCGATGCATTTACGCTTTTTGAGCGATTTGAAGCCAAGCTTGAAATGCATCAAGGCCATTTATTAAAGTCTGCTGTCGAATTGGCCAAAGATTGGCGCACCGACAAAATGCTGCGCAAACTCGAAGCCATGCTGGTAGTGGCTGACACTGAATCATCATTAATTATTACCGGTAATGGCGACGTTGTTGAACCTGAACATGATTTGATTGCAATTGGCTCTGGCGGAAACTATGCCCATGCATCAGCTTTAGCATTACTGCAAAATACCGAGTTAAGCGCCGAAGAAATCGCAGAAAAATCCCTGACGATTGCAGGCGACATTTGTGTATTCACCAACCAATTTAAAACCATCGAAAAGTTAGACTACTAATTCGAGCGTAAAGATAAGGAACCGTTATGTCTGAAATGACACCTCGTGAAATTGTTCACGAACTAGACTCGCATATCATCGGCCAACAAAATGCCAAACGCTCGGTTGCAGTCGCTCTTCGTAATCGCTGGCGCCGTATGCAATTAGAACCGGCGCTTCGTCATGAAGTGACCCCAAAAAATATTTTAATGATTGGCCCTACAGGCGTAGGTAAAACTGAAATCGCCCGTCGTTTAGCAAAGTTGGCTAACGCACCCTTTATTAAAGTTGAAGCCACAAAATTTACTGAAGTCGGCTATGTCGGTAAAGAAGTTGAACAAATCATCCGAGATTTGACTGACTCCGCAGTGAAAATGACCCGCGAACGACAAATGAAAAAATGCCGTCATCGCGCCGAAGAAATGGCCGAAGAACGTATTCTAGATGCGCTATTACCTAAGGTAAAAGATGACTGGGATACTGACAAAAAAGATAACTCTACCACCCGTCAGGTTTTCCGTAAAAAACTACGCGAAGGTCAACTCGACGACAAAGAAATTGAAATAGAAATTGCGGCTCCTCAAGTTGGAGTTGAAATTATGGCACCGCCAGGCATGGAAGAAATGACCAATCAGTTACAAGGCTTATTTCAAAATCTTGGTCAAAGTACTTCTAAGCATAAAAAGCTTAAAATTAAAGATGCTTACAAACAGTTAGTTGAAGATGAAGCCGCTAAGCTGGTCAATCAAGAAGACTTAAAAGAGCAAGCCATCGAGCTTGTTGAGCAAAACGGCATTGTGTTTTTAGACGAAATCGACAAGATTTGTCGGCGCGGCGAAAGCACTGGCCCCGATGTATCACGTGAAGGGGTACAACGTGACTTACTGCCATTAGTGGAAGGCTGCACTGTTAACACTAAGCATGGCATGGTAAAAACTGACCATATTTTGTTTATTGCTTCTGGTGCATTCCAGATGTCAAAACCGTCTGATTTAATCCCAGAACTTCAGGGCCGTTTACCGATTCGAGTTGAATTGGACGCCCTTACCGCTGCTGATTTCAAGCGTATTTTAACCGAACCTTATGCTTCGCTTACGGAGCAATATATTGCCTTAATGGCGACGGAAGGTGTAACCGTTACGTTTGAAGCGTCGGGTATTGAACGAATCGCAGAAGCCGCATGGCAGGTCAATGAGCGCACTGAAAATATTGGTGCTCGGCGTTTGCATACCGTGATGGAAAAATTGATGGAAGAGATTTCTTATGATGCCTCTGAAAAATCAGGTTCGACGTTTGTCATTGACGCTAAGTATGTTAATGACCATCTTGATACCTTGATACAAGATGAAGACTTAAGCCGCTTCATTTTATAGAGATGGCCCATAGTTAACCGTCAGTAAGTGTGATAAATCACGCTATATTTGCCTGTTATCACCCTCTTGCCATAGCAACTATTGAGTGATTAGTGCCACAATGGACTAATCATTTTTTTTGTGCAGGAAATACCATGACTCAATCAACGCCCACTGTGACCGGCATTAAGCTTAAACGTCAATCCAAGTTATTAGAAGTCACTTTCGATAACAGCCAAACCTACAACATCAGCTGTGAAATGCTACGGGTATTCTCACCCTCAGCAGAAGTGCAGCGTCATGGCAACCCAATATTGGTTACCCATAAGAAAGCCGTCAATATCACAACCCTCGAACCGGTTGGACATTACGCCGTTAAAATCATCTTTGATGATGGTCATGATACAGGCTTGTATTCTTGGAAGGTGCTACATAACTTATGCAGTAATCAAACTGAATTATGGCAACAGTATTTAGCCAGATTGCGGGCTGAGAAAGGTTCTCGAGAACCAATGATTGATATGAATATTAAGTATTCATAGCCTTGTTTTAACAATGGCCTACGGCCACACCTGCTTTTTCAAACTTCGTTTGAATTAACATCGCAAGGTTCCACCCTGCACGGGACCAAAAGGGGATCAAGTTCAGAGTTGAATTAGTCCCTTTAAGCTAGTATGGCTGGCACACTTCTGCCCCAAAGCCTTTTTAAGATATGGCCTGCGGCCACTAACGTCGTGGCGCTTCACCCACACCAGACCAAGAGGAAATCAACGGCTATTCCCTCTTGGTTCTTTGTTAAAGAATTGGCCCAGCCGCCCCGCAACATTTTTCCTATTGGCTTAAATAACAGCAGCGAAAAGGTCGCCATGGGGATTGATCCAGCTTTTAACTTCATTTGTAACCGTCTTCGGACTTATTCGAAAATGCTAACGCTTCCGATGGGGCGTCCCTTCCCCGCGAAAGCTAGCTGGCCGTCCATGGCCAGCTCACGTCATTTTCTTCAACGTCCTCAATTTAAATGTTGAATTTGTCCATTTCCAAATCAAGCAAACTAACTCATTTTGCCCAAAGTTTGTTAGAACCAAAGCTCTATTTAACAATGCTTGCCTTCGTTTTCCATACAAAAGTTAATCGATATTGCTCTTCTAAAGAGACCATTTTTTACTGGCTAGATTGCTTAATCTAATGAGCTGGTTTTATATACAGTTATAATGAGTTTTAGCTTAATTTAAATCAAACAACCCAATAAGTAAGTCTAAAGTAGTAAGTGTCAATTATGCGATTAAGCTTAACTTGTTGATATTTGAATAAATAAATTTCTACGGCGATTTTATGAACACTTTATTTTGGCCACCTCGGTTTGTTTTGGGTTTTGCGAATAACTTATCACTTTACATCAACGACATAGCAAATGTAGGATGATATTAATCAATAACTTAAGCGGCCGACTTTATTTGGCGAGCCGTTCAATAGACGTTCTACGCAAGGATGAAAATGTACATTTTCGAGTTAAATTATCCAGGCACTTGGCTTCAATTTGAAGATGAAGAAATCAAACGTGAAATTGAAAGTATGTTTAGAAGTATTGAGGGGATTGTTACAGAAGCTGCAATTTCACTATCAATGTTTGAAGCGTGTAGAAATGAAAGGCCTAACACCAAGAATGAATGGGAAAGAGATGCTGAACTGAGGCGAGAAATAGATGAAAGAATTCGCCAAGAGGCAGGTGAAGACTATTACCAAGATTTCGATAAATATCGAATACTCTCTGAAAAGCAATTAAGATTTAAAAAAGCTGAACTGGGAATACTGCCTAGATCCTATATCCATAAAATTCCATTTATACATGCCCATACATTTGTTTTTGCGGTTGACTCTTTTGGTAAATTTTTAGAAGAACTCTGTATTTATGATGGTATGCCTGAACAGGTACAGCACTGTCGTGATGAATTTAATCGTTTACTTCCTTCTGTCAGGAAAATTAGAAATTCCGCATTACATATTGAAGATCGTTCAAGAGGATATGGAACTTGGCAAGACAAGAAAAAAGGTAAAAAAATGGAAACAGAAGGCTTTCTTGGTTTGAGTAACCTTGAAAACAATCAGCTTTGTTACACAATCGACGACGGTAGTTATCAACGTGTTGAAATAAGTCAGCCCGTTTTAGATGTATTGGTGCAAATTACAAATCATTTGTTAGCAAGCTTTAAATGGGAAGGAAGTCCAAATATTGCTCCTCATTACTAATGCGTATAACAAAGCAAAGGCCGAACTCACGCTTTATTCAGATAAAGCAAACGACGACAGAATAATTTAATCCAATAGAAATGCTGACATTTCGGTCAATAATTCTCGAGATCAAGCCTAAACGGCTGCTTAGAAAGCCTCGTTAGCTATCACTTTTTAAGGCTTCACTCACCTAACGTTTACTACAGTACAAAACCTAAGCTTGTTCTGAACAACCCTATTCTTGATTAGAAAACACTCAAATGCTAACATGTTCTATAGGACACAGTGATACACTTAAAGGATGCTAAGTGGGGCAGAATATTTAAAACACCTGACTTTGCATCTTGGGCTAAAGATGAAAATTTAGATGATTCGGCCTTATTGACTGCGATTAAAGAAATTGAAGGTGGGCTAATAGATGCCAAACTTGGTGGCAATGTCATTAAAAAACGTGTTGCCCGTACTGGCCAAGGTAAAAGTGGCGGTTTTAGAACCATTATTGCTTTTAAAGTCGATGATAAAAATTTAGTGGGGTCAGTGTAAACTTTATGTCATTGCACTAAATCCGAAGCTCTAACGCACTTTTGTCCAAAAACGAGCTAGTTTCTGCTTGAAAATGCCTAAATTCAACTCTGAACTTGAGGCCGTTGAAGAAAATAGCGTGAGCTGGCCATGGATGGCCCGCTAGCTTTCGCGGTACAGGATGTACCATCGGAAGTGTTAGCATTTTCACTCTTTATTACAAGATGGGCCGAAGACGGTTACAGATGAAGTCAAAAGCTGGATAAATCCCCGTGGCGACGTTTTCGCTGTTTGAAAATGTTGCGGGGCGGCTGGGCCAATTCTTTTAAAAAGAGTAAAGAGGGAGCTGCCGTTGGTTTCCTCTTGGTCTGGTGTGGGTGAAGCGCCACGACGTTAGTGGCCGCAGGCCATAAGTTATAAACTGAAATAGTGCCAATTTAGTAAATTCAAGGTAAAAGTGGCGGTTTTAGAACCATTATTGCTTTTAAAGTCGATGATAAATCATTTTTTATATTTGGTTTTTCTAAGAATGAAAAAGCGAATATTTCGACAAAAGAAAAGACTGCATTAAAGATTATGGCCAAAGAGTTACTCGCTTACGATAATAAGCAATTAGCAAAAGCATTGAAACACAAAGCACTATTTGAGGTAATACGAGATGAGTAGATTATTAAAATCACTTCATAACACAGCACAAGGCTTACATGATGCAGGGATCATGAAAACAGCCACCATGCGTGAGCTTGATGAACTATGCTTGCCTGAAGTTAACGTATTATCTGCTGCTGAAATTAAACATATCCGTGTCTCAAATAGGCTTAGCCAACCCGTATTTGCTAGAGGTCTTAATGTCTCGGTATCGAGTGTGCAAAAATGGGAGCAAGGAAAACGGCATCCAGAAGGGCCCGCTTTAAAACTGCTAAATCTCGTGCAAAAAAATGGTTTTGATTTACTTAAAGCATAGCGACTACTTGAGACAAGATAAGCTTAACGTTGTCCTAACAAAGCAATATCTAATCCTACATAACTAAACCACCAATAAAAATGCCAGCATTTCTGCTGGCATTTTTTGTTCAACAATTAACTAGTTAAAGCTTAAAGCGCGGCTTGGAAAATCACGCTGTCAGCTTTCTTAGTGTAAGAATCGATTTGGTCGAAGTTCAAGTAACGATAAGTATCAGCTGCAGAGGCATCTAATTCTTTAGCGTAATCTTGATACTCTTCAGGTGAAGGTAAACGGCCTAATAACGCCGCTACTGCCGCAAGCTCTGCAGAGGCTAAGTAAACGTTTGCCCCCGTACCTAAACGGTTAGGGAAGTTACGCGTAGAGGTTGATACAACCGTTGCACCTGCCTCTACACGTGCTTGGTTACCCATACACAAAGAACAACCAGGGATCTCAATGCGAGCACCAACACGGCCGAAGATGGCGTAGTAACCCTCTTCCGTTAATTGATCGCGATCCATCTTAGTCGGTGGTGCAATCCATAAACGGGTTGGTAGCGTGGTAGCAAACTTTTCTAGCATCTTACCGGTCGCACGGAAGTGACCGATGTTGGTCATACAAGAACCGACAAACACTTCGTCAATCTTAGTTTGGGCAACGCTTGATAATAATACTGCATCATCAGGATCGTTTGGTGCACAAAGAATTGGCTCTTTGATGTCGTTTAAGTCGATTTCGATCACTTCTGCGTATTCAGCATCACTGTCCGCTTGCATCAACTCAGGATTAGCAATCCACTCTTGCATTGCAACGATACGACGTTCAATCGTACGACGATCGCCATAACCTTCAGCAATCATCCACTTTAACATCACGATGTTAGAGGTGAGATATTCAATGATCGGCTCTTTGTCTAGCTTAATGCTACAACCTGCAGCGGAACGCTCAGCAGAGGCATCAGATAATTCGAATGCTTGCTCAACTTTAAGCTTTTCAAGACCTTCGATTTCTAATACCCGGCCAGAGAAAGCGTTAATTTTGCCTTTTTTCTCAACCGTTAGCAGACCCATTTCAATGGCTTTTAATGGGATAGCATGGACTAAATCACGTAAGGTGATACCGGGTTGCATTTTGCCTTTAAAGCGTACTAACACTGACTCAGGCATATCAAGCGGCATCACACCTGTTGCCGCAGCAAATGCCACTAAGCCAGAACCTGCAGGGAACGAAATACCAATAGGGAAACGAGTATGTGAATCACCACCCGTACCAACGGTATCGGGTAATAACATCCGGTTTAACCACGAGTGAATAACCCCGTCACCTGGACGTAATGACACACCACCGCGGTTCATAATGAAATCCGGTAATGTGTGATGAGTTGTCACGTCAACAGGCTTTGGATAAGCCGCTGTATGGCAGAAAGACTGCATAGTTAAATCAGCACTAAAGCCTAAACAGGCTAAATCTTTCAACTCGTCACGTGTCATAGGGCCAGTGGTATCTTGTGAACCCACTGAAGTCATCTTAGGTTCACAGTATTGACCAGGACGCACCCCATCAACACCACACGCTTTACCGACCATTTTCTGAGCTAAAGTATAACCTTTGTCAGACGCGGCAATGTCTTGTGGGCGAACGAATACTGTCGATGCTTCAAGACCTAAAGTCTCACGCGCACGGTCAGTAAGACCACGGCCAATAATCAACGGAATACGACCACCAGCACGGACTTCGTCTAATAACACCTCGGTTTTTAATTCAAATGTTGAAATCACTTCATCTGTGCCATGACGCTTAACGACACCTTGATAAGGGTAGATATCAATGACATCACCAGTGTCCATCTGATCAACGTTGAGTTCGATCGGTAATGCACCCGCATCTTCCATGGTGTTGAAAAAGATCGGCGCAATCTTATTGCCTAAACAGAAGCCACCAGCACGCTTGTTCGGCACATAAGGAATATCATCGCCCATGAACCATAACACTGAGTTAGTGGCAGATTTACGTGAAGAACCGGTACCAACAACATCACCCACATAAACTAATGGATGACCTTTGCCTTTCAACGCTTCGATTTCTTTGATGGGTCCCACAACACCTGATTCATCAGGCACAATACCGTCACGAGCATTTTTCAACATCGCTAATGCATGCAGTGGAATATCAGGGCGAGACCATGCATCTGGCGCAGGCGACAAATCATCAGTGTTGGTTTCACCAGACACTTTAAATACGGTTAATGTGACTTTTTCAGTCAATTTAGGACGGTTTAAAAACCAATCGGCATTGGCCCAAGCTTCAACCACTTGTTTAGCCGATTCATTGCCCGCTTGCATTTTTTCAACAACATCGTGGTATGAATCAAACATCAACAATGTATTGGAGAGTGCTTTAACAGATAGAGGTGCTAATGCGGCATTATCTAATTGGTCAATTAACGGGTCAATGTTGTAACCACCTTGCATAGTGCCAAGTAGTTTAACAGCATGTTCAGCGCTTAAGATCGGAGATGACACAGTGCCTTTAGCTACGGCATCAAGGAAAGCGGCTTTAACATAAGCAGCTTCGTCTACTCCAGGTGGAATACGATGTTCTAGCAAATCGAGGACGAATGCCTCTTCACCTGCTGGAGGTGTTTCAACTAACTTAACCAGTTCAGCCACTTGTTGTGCATTTAATGGCTTAGGGACTACGCCCTCTGCAGCACGTTCTGCGACGTGTTTACGATATGCTTCTAGCACGGCAACATTCCTCTTTGTTTGACGCCTAACGGCAAAACTCAGCGTCATTATGATACGCTGATAATTCCACTGGTTCGGGCTTGAAATCCGACCTCCAGTATACTACAGCTTTGTAAAAGTATGAATCAGCTCACACTATTAGCGAGATGAAATCAACGCGATTTATCAGCCCAGAAATCAATTTACCGACAAGTTTACTAAAATAAAATTAGACAATAGTTTTAAACAGCCTTAAATTTCATTAGATACATGAACTTACAATGAACCAATGATTAAACTATCCACAAAGTTATATTCCACGCTGTCGATTAAATATTTTTTATAAAACACGGTTCTGATTGTGCCCTATCAACAACAAGGCAATAATTAGCCCTGACTATCGCCACCTTTATGGAACCAATATTGTGTCAACCCAGGTAAAAGCCGTTATTTTTGATATGGATGGAATTTTAATCGATTCTGAGCCCGCTTGGCAGATAGCCGAGCAAACTGTACTGAATGGTTGTGGGCTAAACCTCAGCCGCGAAGAAGTGGAGCAAACGACAGGCATGCGGATCGACCATGTTGTCAGTTATTGGTATCAACGCTTTCCTTGGCCAAATTATGATAATGCCGCCACGGCGACAAAAATAGTCAATGAAGTGATAGCCCAAATCAACGCCAATGGTGAGCCCATGCTCGGCGTGATTGAGTCGCTGGACGCGTGTAAACGCCTAGGGCTTAAAATCGGTTTAGCCACCTCGTCGTCATCACGGATTATTGAGGCTGTTTTGCATAAACTCACTATTGGTCATTATTTTGATGCGATTGAATCTGCTGAAAATCTAGCTTACGGCAAACCCCATCCCGAGGTGTATTTAAATTGTGCCACAGGGCTGGGCATAGCGCCGAGTCAATGCATCGCTATTGAAGATTCGTTTAATGGTTTGATTGCGGCTCGGGCAGCAAGCATGCAAACGGTAGCGATCCCTGCGCCTCATACCGCAACTCAAACGAAATGGGTTATTGCCCATCATCAGTTAGCTCACGCAGGATTATTACCCGCGCTGCTAGGGGCCTAGGTCACTACGCTGCTAAGGTCCTAGACCGCTACGCGGATAGTGCGCTGCGCTTCTAGAGCGGACTTCGTCCTGCTAGGGACAGCTTCGCTGCTAAGATTTAATAGCCTCTGCAGCGTCCTAGCTTCTAGGCTTTTAGCTTGTATAGCATCTAGCAGCGAAGCGCTCTAGCCACTAGGCTTTTTAGCTCGTAAGGCTCTAGACTTTTGGCTTAGATAGACTGCCTAAAAGTTTTTACCGACAAATAAATAGAAAGCCGTTTCACCGCGGTCAGTAAAACCAAAGCCTAATGCCGCGGGGCCCCAATCGGTATCGGTACCTAAATACATACTACTGGCGAAAATCAAATCATCTAAAGCGACATCATCTCGCTCAAACCATACATTACCCGCTTCAAGGCTCGTCCCTAAGTACAAAGGTAAGTCGGTGATTAGTACATCACGGCCGAGATCATACTGATAGATCACCGCCGCAAAGACTTTATGCGCCCCGACTAAGGTATCTTTGCGAAAACCAGACAAGTTTAAAAACCCGCCTAAATCAGCAACATGTAAGGTAAAGTCACCATCATTCTCAACCGTAGCCAATTCCATTTTACCCACAATGGCATGATTACCGAGCTTTAACGCGCCTTTCCAGTCAGCCTCAAATTGCCAGGCTAAATCATCACTAGAAGTGTTGCCAACGTTACTTAAGCCCTTATAAGACTCATCTCTTAAATAGCTGACAAAGGTGATTCGATTACCCTCTGTCGGGAAGCTAATACTGTTAAGATTATCATAGGCCACTTTAAAATAGCCGCCGCTTGAATGATAGTTAAGCGAGTCAACCGAGCCAAACTCACTACTCACGCGGCCATCTTCAGTAATAAAACCTAATTCAATAATACCATCAGGGTCAAAGTTATAGCCTACACCTAAAACGATTTGAGCCACGCTATTTTCAAGTTCAACATAACGACTGTCTTGATCAAACAAATCCCAATCTTTCATTTCATATTGGAATCTTCCTAGGCTGTAAAATGTTTGGTCACGATCTAATGGTTGATAAAATTCAGTAGCCACTAACTTTCTATATCCCAGTTCTAATTCATTACGCCACTCGCCGCCATTTTCAGTCAAGTCGGTCATGGTATAAGCTAAGCTAAGGGTAATCGCTGAATCTAAGGTGAAGTCATCCTCCCAATTAAATCCCGCCTGGAAATAATTCGGCCCCCATGATTTGGCTTTGGTGGTGATGGTTAAAATTCGCCCTTGTTCAACATCTTCAAACTCCGCATCGACACGCTCAAATTTATTCAGCGAATACACTCGGTTTAGGGCTGAATCTAAATCCTCTTTGCTGAGCACAATACCTTCGGTAATCCCTAAACGCTCACGCAATAATTTCTCACTGACTTTTGATTGATTATCAAAAGCAATTTTGTAAATGGGTTTTTTAAGCGGATCTAACCAAAGTAGACTTTGTTGTAATTTATTCGCTTGATAAGCCAAATAATCTGATTCACTAATGCCAAGAGGCGCTAACTTCACCAACGCTAAATTGGCGGCATCTTCACCTAATTTAAGTGCCAACGGCATAATGGAAAAATCTGTGGTACTCAAACTATCAATAGCAGGACGAATTAAAATATCGCTTGAAGTCAGTAAGGTTTTTTGGCGCGCCGTGCTCGCTTGAGTCAAAATGGTTGAGAGTTGCTCTAATACGGCAAGGGTACTGTCTAAGTTTTCTTGTTTGGTCAGGGCAGATCCAATATCGACCGCGATGATAATATCGGCACCCATAGCTTTGACTACATCAACAGGCATATTGTTAGCAATGCCACCATCAACGAGTAAACGACCGTCAATAAGCGCAGGCTGCAGCGCGCCCGGTACAGTGGCAGAGGCTTGCATCGCTTGTACTACACTGCCGCTAGATAACACTACGGCTTCGCTGGTCGCTAAATCAGTCGCTACCGCCCGATAAGGAATGGCAAGTTCATCAAAGTCACCAAACTGTTCAACTAATCCTGTCGATTTACGCAGCAACTGCGACATACTCTGGCCACGCAACAAGCCGCTGGGTGAGGTTAAGCTATTATTGCTATAACCCACAGTGAGTGGAATATTAAACTGATCACGTTGCTGTTTATCACGGTAGCTTAATTTATCTCGCGGAATCGTATCTGAATAGCCTTTAGACCATTCACCATTAAGCATAATTTTTTCGATTTGGTCGGCGTTATAACCAAGCGCATACATGCCGGCGACATAGGCGCCAATACTGGTGCCAGCGATATAATCTACAGGGATATGATGTTTTTCAAGTACTTTCAGCACCCCAATATGGGCAGTACCTTTGGCGCCGCCACCACTGAGCACCAAGCCAATGGTCGGTCTTTCTTTAGTAGATATTTTGGCAGCATAGACTGGTTGCACCGCTAAGCTAAAGCAAATACAGCTAGCCAAAAACCAAGTCGTCAGGTTAAGGCGCAAAGTTTGTTGCATAAATCATTCCGAAAGTAAGTAAAAACAACTCATTCTAACAAAATTTGACCAATAGCCATACTAATGGATAGCAGCAGATGACACCAACCAGACAAAAGTGCACATTACTCATTAATCAGCATTTTTCGCTTAATGTCGAGTTCAAGTTCGGCTTTGGGCATCGGCTTGGCAAAATAATACCCCTGAATAACATGGCATCCTCGCTTAACCACTTGATCCAATTGCTGCTCCGATTCAACGCCTTCGGCGATAACGTCAAGGGATAGGTTTCGCGCTAATTCAATAATACTGCTCACAATAGCTTGATCGGCTTGATTGGAATCAATATGAATTAAAAACGAGCGATCAATTTTTAGGGTGTTCACTTGGAATGACCGCAAATAGGCAAGTGATGAATAACCGGTGCCAAAATCATCTATGGCAACATTAATACCTAACTGCTTAAGTGCGAGTAAGTGTTGGCTGGCAATATCGATCTCTTTCATCAATACACCTTCAGTAATTTCTACCGATAAACACCTTGCAGGCATTGCCGTTTGATGCAGTGTTGCGGTTAAAAAGTCGATAAAATCTGGCTGCCTAAAATGCATTGCCGATACGTTAACAGACACTTTTATCTCACTTTGATACTGTTGATGCCATCGAGCACCGTCGAGACAAGCTTGAGTCAGCACCCAGCGATCGATCTCAACAATCAAGCCACAGGATTCGGCAATACCAATAAACACATCGGGTCTGACCATGCCATCTTTTGGGTGTTTCCAACGGATCAAAGCTTCAACGCCTACGATTCTATTTTGTTGGTGAACATCGATCTGGGGCTGGTAATACACTTCAAACTCATTGCACAGTATCGCTCGATGCAAATCAGCTTCTAAGCGCAAATGGTATAATGCTTCTGCATTGCGCTCAGCGGAATAATATTGAAAATTCCCCCGGCCCTCTTCTTTTGCATGATACATGGCTAAATCGGCATTTTTTATCAAGGTCTCGGGGGTTTGATCATCACCAGACCAAATGCTAATGCCAATACTGGTCGAAATAAAGAATTCCCGCCCGTACAATTTAAAGGGCGTTTCGATTTGTTTTAATAGCTGTTTTGCAATGTGATTAATGGTATCGACATCTTTGGCGTCACGCAGCAAAATAACAAATTCATCACCACCAAAACGACACAACAAATGCTCTTCAGACAAACAAGACTGCAGTCGACTTGCGGCTTCAACTAACAATGCGTCACCCATACTGTGACCGTATGAGTCATTAACATGTTTAAATCTGTCGAGGTCTAAAAACAGTAGCGCTAAGGTTTCGTTCTGTTGTTTTGCCGTTTCAATAACCTGGCCTAATCGACGCGAAAACATCGCCCGATTAGCTAAGCCAGTTAACATGTCATTGTTTGCTAAGCGGCGCAGATGAAGCTCATTATGTTTACGCTCAGTGATATCTGAAAATACCACCACATAATGTAATGCAGAGCCATTTAAATTAAACATGGTCGACACATTTATCCATACAGGACATCGGCTACCATCACTACAATTAAATTCACATTCTCCGGTCCAAAAGAGCTCCTTATCAAACACATCATCCATGTCAAAAGGCTCTACAGTCTCAAACACTAAGTCGGAAAAAGGTTTGCCAGCTAAATCACTCTTTTTAGCCGCTAGAATTAAATTAGCAGCAGCATTACTAATTTTGATATTTTTATTCACGTCTAAAATCAACATGCCTTCGGAGGTATTCTCAAACGCTTGAGCTAATAAATTGACCTCACTTTCAAGTGCTCTTTGCTGAGTGATATCGGTATACATCCCTGCAGCGTGAATTAACCTTCCACTATTTTGATCAACCTCAATGGCGCGGCCTTTAATCCGCAGCCAATGCCATTGATGATCATGTTCATTTTGATATCGGTACTCAATATCAATCATGTCTGTTGCAGATAACAGCAACTTATTCCAGGCTTTAGTGATCAGCTCAATGTCATCTTGATGAATGGGAATTTCTTCTAGTTTCATTTCGATATACGGTATAGGACCCAGTACACCACCTCGATTATCTAATGATAAAAGTCGCGTATTGCCGTGCCACTCCCATAAGTCTGAATCGCTGCCTTTCAACGCTTGGCGCAAACGGTCATCACTTTGCAGCAATGCAACGTTCATTTTTTTAAAGCGATTGATCTGTCGCTGCCTAAACACCAATATCACTAATACAATAAGTAATAGGCTAAAGGTTAATGCACCTTTGAATTGTTGCGATCGCCACCAAAATTGCTTAACCATAAAGGGATACTGAAAGGGTTCGCTCGACCATACACCATTTCTTTTATATAACAGTTCAAGCACATACGCCCCTGCACTTAAACCGGTAATATTAATTTGTGACTGCCCTTCTAATAACACGTAATTCCCAGCGTCGGCGCCATTCTTAACCAGACGATACTGTAAGGTCATCGGCTTATTATCAAGGTAATCGAGAATGGCAATTTGAAAGCTAATTAAGTTGGCACCAGGTTCGACTTGCGACAATTGGCTTGGGATCAAAAAAACCGCGGTATTATTCTCATAATATACTGACACAGATTCAAGTATCACCTTGTCATTGACAGTACGTGGGGCCAGTTTATCAAGATCGATTAACATCGCGCCGTCTGGCGTACCGACATAAAATCCTTTATCAGGATCATAAAATTTTGCCGACTCATTAAATTCATCAGAAATGAATCCATCTTTATGGCTAAATGAACTGACTTTACCTGACGCTTTATTGACTTTAATGATGGCGCTAGCACAACCGATAATATGGTCCGTAGCCGTTTCTTGAAAAAAGAACACCACTTTACAGTCGATCTTCCACTGTTGATCAAGCGAAATAATCTCATCGGTCTGAGTATTGAATTGATAAATACCTTGCTGGGAAGTGCCTAACCAGATAACGCCTGGGGCCACTTGCATAATACTATTCATCGTTGGGAGATTAGTAAAATCGGCAAATACATCCACTTTAGAAACATATTCATCAGCAGTGGTTAAATAGCCAAAATGTTTACTGCCACTAATCCATAAATGATCCGCATCATCCCTTAATAAGGCTTTATATAGCGTATTACTTAATGACTGCTTACCATTTGATAGCGCTTGTAAGGTCAAATCATCATTACCCTCTTGCCAATAATACAAGCCTTTATTGGTGGTAAACCAAATCATATCGTTAAACAATTCGTCACGATAAATACCCATGACAATCCTATCGCTCAGCGACGCTTTGCCACCACTCCACTGAGCAAAATCAGTACTGGTATTGGTTAATTTATTGACCACATATAAGCCACTGGTGGTGGCTAACACAAGGTGCTGTGCGTCTAGGGATCCAATCCGATAAATACTGTCATTAAGTTCAAACCCGGCTGGGATTATCATGGTTGATGTTTGGTCAAGTGTATTAACCACAGACAAACCACCATCGGTACCTAACCACACCTTGTCGCCTTCACTGTATACCGACCACACCATTTCATTATCAAGTTGATAAGGCGGTTTTTTAGAGTAATCATCAATTAAAAATTCAGGTTTGCCCGCAATCACAGCAAGACCATCACCTGAACCACCAACCCACAACAACCCCTCTGCATCAACCGCCATATCATGAATGTAATCAATATTAGCTCTTTGTTTAAGTTCGTCACGGTATACGATTAGCTTGTTGTTTTCTTGGCTCCAAAAAATCAATCCTGCACGGCTTGAAATCCATAAATCACCATTAAGATCTTGCTCCATTTGCTCAACATAATAAGGAATTTCAGGCACCGATTGCAGTGTGAGCGTATTGGTATTGACCTTAAATAACCCTTTCGATGTCAGCATCCATACCCGCTGTTGTTTATCTTGAAACAGCTTTCTAATGGAACCGTTTTTATCCGACCATGGAAATACGCCGATGAAGGTCCCGTCAGCCTGATGAAGTTGCAGCACATGATCAGTGGAAAACAAATATTGCGCGTTGTTTAATTCAAGCGCGTTGCGCCAAGGTAAATTGTGATCTAATAAATGACTAGGGGATAAATACAATTGCTGAGAAGTATCATCAAAATAATAAACTTGGCCAGAATAAGCTAATATTAACAGCCGTCCATCGAGCTGACGCTGAGTCGCTGCCACGCGAATACTGTTATTAATATTAGTGACATCATTGTCTTTAGGCTTAAGCAACAAGCTAAACTGATTATCTAAAATACTGTATAAATATAACGAGGAATTGGTGCCAATAAGTAAATGGTCTTGGCCAGAATTAACGACGGTAGAGATGAGCTCATCATCAAGAACTGAATCAAAACCGACTTTATCGATGCGCCTAACTTTATTATTACTAACCCGATACAAACCTTGCTGAGTCGCCAACCAAACAAATCCATAATGGTCAAAGCTTATATCTTGGATCGTGGCATTGGCTAACCCATCGCGCGCAGTAAACACTCGCTGAACGATATCTGCTGCACTCGCTGGAGCAGCGCTGAATAAGTAAAAAATCACACTAACAAAGCAACAGATTACCGCTTTTATCATAAATTAAGCCTATACCTCGAAAAGAAAATATTTGTACTCATCGTCAACATCAGCCGATGAGACTACCGCGGCCAGCATTATTATTTAACGGCTCTGCAGTTGGAACAAACAATATAATCTTTTAAACGGAAACAAAAATAATCCTGTATAACGTCTGACAAGTTATTTTTTAGCGAGTTTATCTATCTTTTTTTTATAAACAATATTAATGTTTTAACATGATTATGTTTATAAAGTAATACTTTCAGCTAAGACTCCTCCACAAAGTCAAATTGTAGGTAAAAAAAAGCACCCCTAGATAGGGGCGCCTTATGTCGTCAAGTATTAATTACTTCTTCTTAACCGCTTTAGGGTTAGGTAAATCAGTAATTGAACCTTCATACATTTCAGCCGCTAAGCCAACTGATTCATGTAATGTCGGGTGAGCATGGATCGTTAATGCTAAATCTTCAGCATCACACCCCATTTCAATGGCTAGGCCAATTTCACCTAATAATTCACCACCGTTAACGCCGACAATAGCACCACCGATCACCCGGTGAGTCTCTTTCTCGAAAATTAACTTAGTCATACCTTCGCTGCAATCTGATGCGATTGCACGGCCGCTTGCTGCCCACGGGAACGTAGACGTTTCGTAAGCAATGCCTTGCTCTTTCGCTTCTTTCTCAGTGAGGCCGACCCATGCAACTTCAGGGTCTGTGTAAGCAATTGATGGAATAACTTTAGGATCGAAATAGTGCTTCAAGCCCGAAATCACTTCAGCGGCAACATGACCTTCATGCACACCTTTGTGAGCCAACATAGGTTGGCCAACGATATCACCGATAGCATAAATATGCGGTACGTTGGTACGTAACTGCTTATCAACATTAATAAAGCCACGCTCATCAACATTAACACCGGCTTTTTCAGCAGCCAGAGACTTACCATTAGGTGAACGACCAATGGCGACTAATACTGCATCATAACGTACAGGTTCTGCAGGCGCTTTCTTGCCTTCCATTGTGACGTAAATACCGTCATCTTTGGCTTCAACCGCAGTCACTTTCGTTTCAAGAATAAGGTTAAACTTCTTCTTAATTTGCTTAGTGAATACACGAACAACGTCTTTGTCTGCAGCGGGAATAACTTGGTCAAACATTTCAACCACGTCAATTTCACTGCCTAAAGAAGCGTATACGGTGGCCATTTCTAGACCAATAATACCGCCACCCATCACTAATAACTTACCTGGAACTTCTTTCAGTTCTAGTGCATCAGTCGAATCCCAAATACGTGGGTCTTCATGGGGAATAAACGGTAATTTAATGGGACGTGAACCGGCAGCAATAATGGCTTGTTCAAACTGAACCACTGTCACTGTGCCATCTTCTGCAGTGACTTCTAAGCTATTAGGGCCAGTAAATTTACCAAAACCATTAACCACATCAACTTTACGCATTTTAGACATTCCGCCTAATCCGCCGGTTAACTGTCCAACAACTTTATTTTTAAAGCCACGTAATTTGTCTAAATCAATCTTTGGCTCACCAAAAACGATGCCATGATCAGCAACCGCTTTGGCTTCTTCAATGACTTTTGCTACATGCAATAGTGCTTTTGAAGGAATACAGCCAACGTTCAGACACACACCACCAAGGGTACTGAAACGCTCAACAATTATGGCGTCTAAGCCTAAGTCAGCAGCACGAAACGCCGCAGAATAACCTGCTGGGCCTGCCCCTAGTACGACTACTTGAGTTTTAATTTCGTTACTCATGATTTCCTCTAATCTTGTTCATTCCGTGTGAAAGACGGATCGGCCCAAATGTCGATGTCGCCAGCTTGAAACTTACGTTTCACGTCCAATTTCCATTCAGTTGTTAACTAAAAAATTGGGATGGGCGCATTTTATACTCAAATCAATTTGTTTGAAACCGATCACAATAAAAAGGTCGCTCTTATGAGCGACCTTTGGGGTTATAAAATCAATGTGCGAATGTCTGATAATATTGCAGATAAGGTCACACTAAAGCGTGCAGCCATCGCCCCATCAATAACGCGATGGTCATATGACAAGGATAAGGGCAACATTAATTTAGGTTGAAACTCTTTACCGTTCCACTTTGGCTTAATTTCAGATTTTGACACCCCTAAAATCGCCACGTCTGGGTAGTTAACAATCGGCGTAAACGCCGTACCGCCAATACCACCTAAACTTGAAATAGTAAAACAGCTACCTTGCATATCAGCCGACTTTAACTTGCCATCACGAGCGCGGATAGAAATATCGGTTAATTCACGCGACAATTCTACAATGCCTTTTTTATCGACATCACGAACCACAGGAACCATTAAGCCATTTGGGGTATCTACAGCCACACCAATATGGAAATATTTCTTTTGGATAAGTGACTCACCGTCACTGCTTAAGCTCGAGTTAAACACAGGGAACTCAGCCAATGCTTTGGCAACCGCTTTCATCATGAACACCAATGGGGTGATCTTGTAATCGGCTTTTTTCTTCGCAGCAAGCTCGTTTTGTTGCTTACGGAAGGCTTCCATCTCAGTGATATCAGCTTCGTCAAACTGGGTAACATGTGGAATGGTAACCCAGTTGCGATGTAAGTTAGGACCCGATAATTTCTGGATCCGGCTTAATGGCACTTCTTCCACTTCACCAAACTTACTGAAATCAACCTTAGGCGCAGCAATCACGTTTAAGCTGCCAGCACCACCAGCAACCGCCGTAACAGCTGAAGCTTTAGGACGTGACAACTCGTACTTAACAAACGCTTGTACGTCTTCTTTCAAAATACGCGCTTTACGGCCAGTACCAGACACCTGGCTTAAATCAACACCAAATTCACGCGCTAAACGACGTACCGCAGGTGATGCATGTGCTACACCTGTTGACGTAGGCTTCGCTGCACTTGGATGATACGGCACTGGCGGAGTTGATGGACGACTTGCCGCTATGGTTGGCGCTGGCGCTGCGGGTGCAGGTTCAGCTTGCACTGGAGCCGCTTGGGCTACTGGCGCAGTACTTGTGGTTTCAATCGTAGCAATTAAGCTACCTTGAGACACTTTATCGCCCACTTTAACGGTTAACGACACTAACTTACCGGCAAATGGGGCCGGTACTTCCATGGTCGCTTTGTCAGTTTCAAGGGTAATTAAGCCTTGATCTAGAGTGATGTCATCACCTATAGAAACCAACACTTCGATAATATCAACATCACTAGCGTCGCCAATGTCAGGTACATGAATTTCTTGTACTTGAGTTGTCGTTGCGGCTTGTGCTGCAGGAGCCTGAGCCGCTTGAGCAACCGGTGCAGCTGCTTGTGGCGCAGATTCAACAGGTGCTGCTGCAACAGGCGCAGAACCGGCCACTTCTAGCGTGATAACCAATGAACCTTCAGACACTTTGTCGCCCAAGGCCACTGTCACAGATTTAACCACACCTGCTTTAGGTGACGGTACATCCATGGTGGCTTTATCGGTTTCTAAGGTAATCAGACCCGTATCAACATCAATGCTATCGCCAACAGCAACCAGAACTTCAATAATAGACACATCGGTGTCACCACCAATATCAGGTACTTTGACCTCAATCACTTCTGAACTGCCAGCACTTGGCGCAGTTACTGGAGTAGCTGCCACTGGCGTTACAGGTGCAGGAGCCGCAGCTTGGGCAACTGGCGCTTCTGCTTTAGGTGCTTCTGCTTTAACAGGCGCGGCGTCAGCAGCACTCATCATCGCGATTAACGTGCCTTCAGACACAGTATCACCTACAGCAATCTTTAATTCTGCCAAGGTGCCAGCAAAAGGTGCTGGAATGTCCATGGTTGCCTTATCGCTTTCAACTGTGATGATTGACGCTTCTTTTTCAAGAAAATCACCCACTGCAGCACAAATTTCAATAACTTGTACGGCGTCAGTATCGATATTAGGAACCAAAATTTCTTTTAATTCAGCCATTTTGTATCCCCTTACGCTAACTGTGGGTTGATCTTATCAGCATCAATGCCATATTCAGCGATGGTTTTCGTTAACACATCAACAGGCATTTCATTACGATCAACAAGTGACTTCAGCGCCGCAATAACAATAAACTTGGCATCCACTTCAAAGTGATGACGTAAGTTTGCACGGCTGTCGCTGCGACCAAAACCATCGGTACCCAACACTTTATAATCTGTTGGTACAAAAGCACGTAATTGCTCGCCGTATATTTTCATATAGTCGGTAGCCGCAATTACAGGCGCATCTGACGATAACACTTGACTGACATACGCTTGCTTAGGCTCTGCGGTTGGGTGCAACATGTTCCAACGCTCAGCAGCTTGACCGTCACGGGTTAACTCGTTAAAGCTGGTCACACTGAATACGTCGACACTGACACCAAAGTCTTTGGCTAATGCTTGTGCTGCATTGCGAACTTCTTCAAGAATAGTACCGCAACCCATTAACTGAACTTTACCTTTACCACTACCAGCAACAGACTCAAGCTTATAAATACCTTTGACAATACCTTCTTCAGCACCGGCTGGCATTTCTGGCTGCACGTAGTTTTCGTTCATGGTGGTTAAGTAGTAGTAGATATCTTCTTGATTTTCGCCATACATACGACGAATACCATCTTGTACTACCACCGCAATTTCATAACCATAAGTAGGATCATAAGAAATACAGTTTGGAATCGTGTTCGCCAACACGTGGCTGTGACCATCTTGATGCTGTAAACCTTCGCCGTTCAATGTTGTACGGCCTGAAGTACCACCCACTAAGAATCCACGCGCACGCATATCGCCTGCGGCCCACGCCATATCACCAATGCGTTGGAAACCAAACATTGAGTAATAAATGTAGAAAGGAATGGTTGGCATATCGTTAACAGAGTAGCTTGTTGCTGCAGCAACCCAAGATGACATCGCGCCTAATTCATTGATCCCTTCTTGCAATACTTGACCGGTTTTATCTTCACGGTAGTAAGCAACTTGATCAGAATCTTGTGGGATATATTTTTGGCCTTCATGAGCATAAATGCCCACTTGACGGAATAAACCTTCCATACCAAAAGTACGCGCTTCATCAGGAATAATCGGCACAATGCGCTTACCGATTTTTTTGTCTTTTAATAACGCCGTTAATACTCGAACAAACGCCATAGTTGATGAAATTTCACGGCCATTTGAGCCTTTCAAAATCGAATCAAAAATCTTCAATGAAGGGATCTCTAACTCTTCAGTGAATTTTTCACGACGTTGTGGTAAATAACCTAATAACGCTTCACGGCGACTCTTCAAGTATTTCACTTCTTCAGAGTCTGGACCTGGATGATAAAAAGGCAGATCTTCTAACTTGTCATCCGGGATCGGAATATTGAAACGGTCACGGAAATGACGGATAGAATCGACACCCATTTTCTTGACGTTGTGAGCGATGTTTTTACCTTCACCCGCGTCACCTAAACCGTAACCTTTAACCGTTTTGGCTAGGATAACCGTTGGACGGCCTTTGGTTTTTTGTGCATGTTCAAGGGCAGCGTAAACTTTAACCGGATCATGACCACCACGGTTTAAGCGCCAAATGTCATCATCTGACATGTTAGCCACCATTTCGGCCGTTTCAGGGTACTTACCAAAGAAATGCTCACGGGTCCATGCGCCGCCTTTGGCTTTACAGTTTTGGTATTCACCGTCTACGGTTTCTTCCATTAACTGTAATAACTTACCGCTGGTATCACGGGCCAATAATGGATCCCAATAACGACCCCAAATCACTTTAACGACTTCCCAGCCTGCGCCGCGGAATTCGCCTTCAAGTTCTTGGATAATTTTACCGTTACCACGGACAGGGCCATCAAGACGCTGTAAGTTACAGTTAACAATAAACACTAAGTTATCTAATTCTTCACGTGCCGCTAAACTAATAGCACCTAATGCTTCTGGTTCATCACACTCACCGTCGCCTAAGAAACAGTAAACCGTTTGCTTAGAGCAATCTTTTAAACCACGGTCAGTTAAATACTTCAAATAACGCGCTTGGTAAATCGCTTGAATAGGACCTAGGCCCATCGATACCGTCGGGAACTGCCAATAAGTAGGCATTAACTTAGGATGCGGGTATGAAGAAAGACCTTTGCCATCGACTTCTTGACGAAAATTAGCCATTTGTTCTTCAGTAATACGCCCTTCAAGGAATGAACGCGCATAAATACCGGGTGCGATATGACCTTGGAAATACACCAAGTCACCACCATCTTGCTCATTAGGTGCGCGGAAGAAGTGGTTAAAACACACATCATAAATCGTCGCACTAGAAGCAAAACTTGAAATATGGCCACCAAGCTCTAAATCTTTCTTAGAACCACGTAACACCATCGCCAAGGCATTCCAACGGATAATCGCCCGAATACGGCGTTCCATTTCTTGGTTGCCGGGCATATTTGGCTCTTGGCCTGCAGGAATGGTGTTTAAGTAAGCAGTTGTTGCATTGTAAGGTAAGTGAGTACCGTTACGACGCGCTTTATCGATTAATTTTTCGAGTAAAAAGTGTGCTCGTTCAGACCCTTCTTGCTCTAGTACAGCTTGCAGAGCATCAACCCACTCTTGGGTTTCTGATGGATCTAAATCTTGAAGCATATCTTCAGACATATCGCAGTCCTTCTCTATATACGGGTTATATTTCGGCTTTAGTTGCTGCTTGTTGACACAGCAACTCAGTTACGCGCCGCTCTTTAAACGGCGCAAACTACGTTGCAACCGACTGTCTTCTTTTCTTACCGACAACATGATTTCTTCGATATAGCTTAAATGCTCATTCGAAGCTTCGCGCGCGGCGTCGGGGTCCCGGCGTATAATCGCAGCCAGTAACGCGCGTCTGTGATCATTTGCCATGGTGGAAGCGTCTTGGCTTTTGCTTAAAAGCTCCAAATTTTGTGCCACATTTTTGTGCAGCACGGGGGTTAAACTCAATACTAAATGCAGCATGGCAACATTATGTGACGCCTCAGCAACTGCGCGATAAAAACGCACAATAGCAGCCGCTTTCGCTTCAACATTAGTTGCCGCTTCTAGCTCAATAATGCGATTTTGGATATTTTGCATATCCGCATCATTGCCGCGCAGCGCAGCATAATACGCCATCATGCCTTCAGTGGCGTGACGAAATTCGAGTAAGTCATACTGACTTTCAGAATCGTTATGCATTAATTCAACAATAGGATCGGCAAGACTTTGCCAAAGTTGTTCTTTAACGTAGGTGCCACCGCCTTGACGACGCATGAGCAAGCCTTTAGCTTCTAATTTTTGAATCGCTTCACGTAATGAAGGACGAGACACTTCAAATTGCACCGCGAGTTCGCGTTCAGGAGGTAGTTTTTGACCCGGCTGCAAACTGCCTTCGAGGATCATTCGCTCTAATTGTTCCATGATCACATCAGAAATTTTTGGCTGGTTGATCTTAATATAAGCCATTTTGCGCTCAGTTCCTTAACAAGCAATTGTCAATTGGTCTTACCAATTAATATGAGAGAGCGCACTTTATCAAATCATACAAGCCATGTCTAGTTATCAGAATACTGACAAAAGAGAGCTGCGTCGTTTAAAACGCTCATGCCTAGAGCATAACCTATATTTCTGTTCTAAGGGTCAGACTATTTATCCATATTAGCCTCAATACTGGATAAGCGTTGGGATAAATCGTTAAAGAAGCCTAGATGCTATAAAAGCTAAAAGCCTAGATACTAGAGCGCTACGCTGCTAGAGGCTATAAAATCTTAGCAGCGAAGCTGTCCTAGCAGGACGAAGTCCGCTCTAGAAGCGCAGCGACCCTAGCAGGACGTAGTCCGCCCTAGAAGCGCAGCGACCCTAGCAGGACGTAGTCCGCCCTAGAAGCGCAGCGCACTATCCGCGTAGCGGCCTAAAACCTAGCTAACAACACCAAAAATGGTTAATACAGAAACCAACGTCAGCAGCAACACAAAATTACGTTTACTCAATGCCAGTAATGCCAATGTGGACTGCACACTCAGTGGCGCATCCCCTGCTTCAGGTAAAGACTCAGCCGCCACCGCTGTATTGGTCACTATGGTTTTTGCATCAATATTGACACTTAAACCATATTGCCGCCACGCACTTAAGCCTTCGCTAAACTGGCCACTTAATACATAGCCAAAACTAAACACCCGACTTGGCAACCAATCAAATAACATCTGTAAATGATCGACCAATGGCATTTCAAGCTTATTCTTACTGTTGTACTCACTGTAAAAACGCACAGTACAGTATAATATTGCACCTACCGGCCCTAAAAATATCAAATACAATGCAACGGCACCGTAATAGCGGTAATTAAGCCAAGCAACTGTTTGCCCCACTTTACAGCCTAAATCCTGTTCATCCACCACGTCTAAACAGTCACTACAATCCAACTCGCCGGCATAACGATAACAAGCTTGTACGTCGCCACGACATGCCGCCTGGATATACTGTTTAAACACGCCTCGTAATGATTGGTGACTAAAACAAATAATGGATATCAGTACCCAAAATAACAAACTCAATATATCAAAAAATATACCATCGAGTAGAAAACTGATCACAAACACCAATAAAGCCGGCAGCACAATCGCCATCGCAACGCTAAATGCTGATTTAAGTGATTGGCTATCCCAAAACTTTTTTTGGTAACGCGTCATAACGCTATCGAACTGCCAACCACTTGGCAGCAGCTTCAAACGTTCAACTAAAATTGCCACTAATAATGAAAATAACGCCATGAATATCCTTTTTACTTCTATTCAGTTACAGCTGTCATCATTGAAGGACTGTGGTGTAAGTGGGCGGAGCCTGCAAGTACCCTGTAACGCATAGCGAAACACATAACGAGTAACACAAGCTATGCCACAAATGCTTACTTAAACAGTTGCAATGGCCTGTTGATATCGCGACCAATCAAAACTGAAACCAGGGTCTGTTTTACGCCCAGGAGCGATATCGCAATGGCCAACAATATTATTTACCTTAATCATAGGATACTGCGCCATTAACTCCAATGTTAACAGGATTAATTGCTGGTATTGCTCGTCGGTATAGCCACTACTATCTGTGCCTTCCAGTTCGATGCCAATGGCAAAGTCGTTACAGCCCTTCCGCCCCTTGAACTCAGAAACCCCAGCGTGCCATGCTCTGTCATCACAACCAACATACTGCACCACTTCACCATCGCGCCTAATTAAAAAATGCGCCGAGACTTGCAAGCCAGCCAACTGAGCAAAACTGTCGTCTGCATCAATATCCAAGCAACCTTGAAATAGTTCATCAATATGCGGTAAACCAAAACACCCCGCAGGCAAGCTAATATTGTGGATCACCAACAAGCTGACCTCATTGTTGGGTCGTGGATTAAAATGTGGCGAAATACATGGTCTCGCGCTGGCCAACCAACCTTGTTGTAATAAGCCTTTTGGCATACGCCTCCTTAAACATAACTATCTAACCAGAAAATAAACTTAACAGTATTAAACCACAATACCAATGCTGATTATCCCTAGGGGCTAGGCCGCTTCGCTACTAGGCCTCTACGCGGATAGTGCGCTGCGCTTCTAGGGCGGACTGCGTCCTGCTAGTTACTAGAGCGTGACTACGTCACTGCTAGAGTCGCTGCGCTGCTAGGACGGACTGCGTCCTGCTAGGATCTAGAGCGTGACTACGTCACTGCTAGGATCGCTGCGCTGCTAGGGCGGACTGCGTCCTGCTAGTTACTAGATCGTGACTACGTCACTGCTAGGATCGCTGCGCTGCTAGGACGGACTGCGTCCTGCTAGGATCTAGAGCGTGACTACGTCACTGCTAGGATCGCTGCGCTGCTAGGGCGGACTGCGTCCTGCTAGTTACTAGAGCGTGACTACGTCACTGCTAGGATCGCTGCGCTGCTAGGGCGGACTGCGTCCTGCTAGTTACTAGAGCGTGACTACGTCACTGCTAGGATCGCCGCCCTAGCAGGACGGACTGCGTCCTGCTAGTTACTAGAGCGTGACTACGTCACTGCTAGGATCGCTGCGCTTTTAGAGCGGACTACGTCCTGCGAGGGCAGCTTCGCTGCTAGGGCGGACTGCGTCCTGCTAGGGACAGCTCCGCTGCTAAGATTTTATAGCATCTAGCAGCGCAGCGCTCTAGTCTCTAGGCTTTCGCTTTTTATCGTATGTCATCGCTTGCTATCGCTCGTCACCAAGATTTTATAGCATCTAGCAGCGCAGCGCTCTAGTCTCTAGGCTTTCGCTTTTTATCGTATGTCATCGCATGCCACCGCTCGTCACCAAGATTTTATAGCCTCTAGCCGCGTAGCGTCCTAGCAGCGAAGCGATCTAGGCTTTTAGCTTTTAGATGCATAAAAGTGTCAGTATATAGCCAAGTTATGCTAATCTTTAACAAATGCTTTTCGCAACAAACACCCCATTGAACACTCTGTTGAACAAGGTTATCATTTAGCCTTATCACGTTCTTTAGCAAGGACTTAGCTTATGTTAGAAAACGATATCCGTCATGCTGTGCAAACAGCGCTTGATGAAGACTTAGGTCACACGACCCATAATACTATCCACGACATGCTTAATGCCGATATTACTGCCCAGCTTATCCCAGCAGACAAACATGTTTCAGGCGCGTTAATCACCCGCGAAGATGGGGTTTTTTGTGGTAAAGCGTGGGCAGAGCAAGTCTTTAATCAACTGGGCAGTGAAGTGGTGCTGCATTGGCATGTTGATGACGGTGATTTAATTGTGGCCAATCAATTGCTATGCGAACTCTCTGGCCCAGCACGGGCTATTTTAACGGGCGAACGTACTGCAATGAACTTTATTCAAACCTTGTCAGGGGTTGCCAGCTTAACAAAGTTGTACGTGAATAAGCTCGTGGGTACTCATACCCAATTACTCGATACCCGCAAAACCATCCCAGGCCTGCGCACCGCCCAAAAATACGCAGTCACCTGCGGCGGCGGCAGAAACCACCGCATAGGCTTATTCGATGCTTTCTTAATTAAAGAAAACCACATTATGGCTTGCGGCGGCATCTCCCAAGCCATTACAGCAGCGCGCACTTTAGACAGCCACAAACCAGTCGAAGTCGAAGTCGAGTCACTTGAAGAACTCACTCAAGCACTCGATGGCGGCGCCGATATTATTATGCTCGATAATTTCGACGTGACTATGATGGTCGACGCTGTCAGCCTTAATAATCGCTACAAAGACCAAGGTAACGGCGCAAAATTAGAAGTCTCAGGCAATGTCACCTTAGACACTCTAGCCTCTTTCGCGCAAACGGGAGTAGATTACATCTCTGTCGGCGCACTGACTAAGCACGTAAAAGCCTTAGATTTGTCGTTGAGATTGAAAAGTTAACCATAAAAGCTAAGGTGCTAGGGCGTGACTACGTCACTGCTAGGATCGCTGCGCTGCTAGAACGGACTGCGTCCTGCTAGGACAGCTTCGCTGCTAAGATTTTATAGCCTCTAGCCGCGTAGCGTCCTAGCAGCGAAACGATCTAGGCTTTGTGCTTTTTGCTTGTATAGAATCTAGCAGCGTAGCGCTCTAGTATCTAGGCTTTTAGCTTTTATAGCCTCTAGCAGCGTAGCGCTCTAGCCTCTAGGCTTTTAGCTTTTATAGCCTCTAGCCTCTAGCCTCTAGGCTTTTAGATTTTAGCTTGGGTATAAACCTGTCAGATTTCTCCCCCCAAAAGCGCCAATAAAACGCCTTTGTTGCTTTTTTGTCAAAAAAACACTTCTTAACCTAGAGAAGTCAAAAATAATTTATCGTATAATGTACGGAAAATGTGAAATTAGAGCGTTTTTAGACATTTATTTTTTATTTAGCCGTTAACCCTATTCCATTTTGTAACCGTTTATATTAACGTTTACCTCGGCGAGTTGGCCTTTCAGCCATGCACTGTACTCGTTAGATTGTAAATAACGTCAAAATACTAACAATTAATTAACCTTTACTTTGTAACCACACTAGCAGATGTTATTTTGTATCTTGTTAACATTGACCTATTTACTCTATGTTTACCACTCAGCCTAAATGCTCTATTAAATAAATAATCGGCTAGCATTGTTTGCGGTTAACATGGTTATTACCTATGTGTTGTATATTGTGCCATTGTGCCATTGTGCCATTGTGCCAAAAACAGCATAGACAGAGATAACCATGGTCAACACAAGTAACGCTGGCACTATAATAATCGTGGTCATCTAGTATCTAGCACCACACAATTGTGCTTTACGGTTTTAGGCAAATGGAATGCCAACTACTCCACCTAGTTACTAACATTAGTTACTAGCATTAGTTACTAGTCTAAGTGAAGTTTATAGTTATCGAGGATTGAGACTACCCCAGCCTATTTTACGGAGAGAAAAATGAAAGGTATCAACCAAATCAAAAATGCTAAGGGTTTCACCCTTATCGAATTAATGATCGTAGTAGCGATCATCGGTATCCTCGCAGCAATCGCATTGCCTGCGTATCAGGATTATGTTGCTAAAGCGAATGCAACTAACGCAGTGGCCTCTATGAGCGGCTCTAAAATCAAGATAGGCGAGCGTTATTCTGTATATAACACTCTTGATTGTGGTGCAATAGCCGCTGTCGCCGGTAATAACCCTGCTTTAACAGCCATTGCATATTGTAAATCAGCAGGTGTCATTGAAACAACAGTAAGCGGCATCACAGCAACATTAACTGGTGCAGCTATGGCTAATGGAGACTTAGGCTGGACATGTGTACTTACAGGAACTAAAGCTGTAGCTATCAAAAACTGTTCAGTCTAATTTCTAAGTTTTTACTCTTGTCATTTATTTTGTAATACTGGAGGTAGTAAATCTACCTTCAGTATTATGCCCATAAGGCAATTCTTTATGACATCATCAGCTTTGCACTTAGGTCTCTCGACCTTATTTATTCGCAAAGGTTTACTTAGTGAGGAGTTGATTGCAAATGCAATTGCAGAATCACGTAAATCAAAGCAGTCATTAGTCACCACGTTAATTACCACTAAAATGCTTTCAGCAAGAGAAATTGCTGAACTTTGCTATGAAGAATACGGTACGCCACTGCTTGACTTAAATGAGTATGATATAAACAGTATTACCGAAGATTTACTGAATAAAAAACTGATTGAGAAACACAAATGTTTACCGTTATTTAAACGTGGTAACAGGCTTTATATCGCCACCTCCGATCCTACTAACATTGCCGCACTGGAAGATTTTCAATTTAGCCTAGGTTTGCATGCAGAGGCTATTCTAGTTGAAGACGACAAACTGCTTAAAGCACTAGAAAAGATCATCGAAGATGATATATCAGGACTAGATTTAGCCGGTGTCGACGAAGAAGCTCTTGCAGGTATTGAAGTCGCTAATACCGAAAGACGTGATGAGCCGACCGGTGACAGCAGCGACGATGCCCCCATTGTGATTTATATTAATAAGATTTTAACCGATGCAATCCGTAAAGGCGCCTCAGATTTACATTTTGAACCCTATGAGAAGCGTTACCGCATTCGCTTTCGTATCGACGGTATATTACATGAAGTATCTGAACCACCAGTCAATCTGTCCAACCGGATTTCAGCCCGCTTAAAAGTCATGTCGAAACTCGATATCGCCGAGCGCCGCTTGCCTCAAGATGGCCGCATAAAAATGAAGCTGTCGCGGACCAAGTCTATCGATTTTCGTGTTAGTAGCTTGCCGACCATTTGGGGCGAGAAAATCGTAATGCGTATTTTGGATTCATCTTCCGCCCAGCTGGGGATTGAAAAGCTCGGCTATGAAGATGATCAAAGGCTGTTATACGAAGAAATGCTCGCTAAACCTCAAGGGATGATTTTAGTCACCGGGCCTACCGGTTCCGGTAAAACCGTGTCCTTATATACTGGCCTTAATATTCTTAATACCGAAGAGCGCAATATTTCTACCGCCGAAGATCCGGTCGAAATTAACCTCGAAGGGGTCAACCAGGTTCACATTAATTTAAAAGCGGGCTTAACCTTTGCTTCTGCATTGCGCTCATTCTTACGACAAGATCCCGATGTGGTGATGGTGGGTGAGATCCGCGACTTAGAAACTGCCGAAATAGCGATTAAAGCGGCCCAAACCGGCCATTTAGTGTTATCAACGCTGCACACTAACTCGGCAGCAGAAACCTTGACTCGTTTGATTAATATGGGCGTACAGGGTTATAACATTGCCAGCTCAGTCAATTTAATTATTGCCCAACGCCTTGCCAGACGCTTATGCCCGGAATGCAAGCATGAAGAAGAAATTCCACTTGATGAAATGCAACGCTTAGGCTTTACTGAAGCCAATATAGCCAAAGGCTTTACGGTATTTAAACCCGTAGGTTGTGAGCTTTGCTCAGGTGGCTATAAAGGCCGCGTCGGTATTTACGAAGTGATGAAAATGAGCGAGGAAATTGCTCGTACCATTATGGAAGGCGGTAACTCATTGCAAATTGCCACCCTCGCCAAGCAGCAAGGCATGCGCGATTTGCGCCAATCAGGGTTACTCAAAGTCATTCACGGCGTCACCAGTATCGCCGAAATTAACCGTGTCACTAGCTTTTAATTCCGCTATAGTCAAACAGTTATACTTATTCAGCTATAGTCATTCGACCATTTAATGGGTTATTTATCATTAACAATAATGCTTTAACCTGGATGACGCTCAATAATAAAAGGATTGGCTAAATGGCCACAGCAACTGCAACAAAAACAAAAACAAAAACGAAAACAAAAACAAAAACAAAAACAAAGCCAAAGGCGAAAAAAATAACCAAACACCAACCTAAGGTGTTTACTTACCAATGGAAGGGTACCAATCGTGATGGCCAGCGCACGTCCGGTGAGCTAAAAGGTGCCTCTATTGCTGAAGTACGCAGTGTAATAAAAGCCCAAGGTGTCACCCCAAAAGGGGTACGCAAAAAGTCAGCCCCATTATTTAAAACAGAAAAAAGTATCACCGCAATGGACATTGCGATGATCACTCGCCAAATAGCTACTATGCTTGCTGCGGGCGTGCCCTTGGTCACTACCCTTGAACTGCTTGGCCGCGGCCATGAAAAAGCTAAAGTGCGCGAATTATTGGGCACTATTTTATCTGATGTCCAATCCGGTATTCCACTTTCGGATGCGCTAAGGCCACACCGACTATACTTTGATGATCTCTATGTTGATTTAGTCGCTGCCGGCGAACATTCAGGCTCACTGGATGCGGTATTTGATCGCATAGCAACCTATCGCGAAAAAGCTGAGCAGTTAAAATCAAAAATAAAAAAAGCCATGTTCTATCCGGCTGCAGTCGTTATCGTTGCCATCTTAGTAACCTCGTTATTATTACTATTTGTGGTGCCCCAATTTGAAGAAATCTTTAACGGTTTTGGTGCTGAACTGCCAGCATTTACCCAATTTATTGTTGGCATATCCCGTTGGTTGCAAGCCTCTTGGTATTTCTTTGTTATCGCGATTGTTGTCGGTATCTGGCTATTCAAAAAAACCCATAGAACATCCCAGAATTTTCGTGATCGAATAGATGTATTGCTGCTAAAAATCCCCGTGATTGGTGATATTCTCCACAAAGCATCAATGGCGCGTTTTGCCCGTACTTTAGCAACCACTTTTGCTGCTGGCGTGCCATTAATCGATGGTCTAGAGTCTGCCGCGGGGGCATCAGGAAATTACGTTTACCGTAAAGCGCTGTTAAAAGTGCGCCAAGAAGTGATGTCCGGCATGCAAATGAATGTGGCGATGCGCACTACCAAATTATTCCCAGACATGCTGATTCAAATGGTGATGATTGGTGAAGAATCCGGCGGCTTGGACGACATGCTCAATAAAGTGGCTAATATTTATGAAATGCAGGTTGATGATGCGGTCGATGGGCTATCTAGCTTGATTGAGCCGATTATGATGGTGGTGATAGGTACTCTCGTTGGTGGTCTAATCGTCGGTATGTATTTACCTATTTTCCAAATGGGCAACATAATAAACTAGAAAATCTTCTAACCTATTAAATAAAAAGATAATAATGACTGAATTTATCTCAACTTTTGTTGCCACAATGAGCCAATATCCTTGGGCATTTGTGGCGATTAGCTTTATTTTTGCCGCCACCATTGGCAGCTTTCTCAACGTAGTGGCTCACCGTTTACCTGTGATGATGAAACGCGAATGGCAAAGCGAATGTAATTTTTATCTTAATGAATATCATCCAGACATTGTCGAGCAAGTAGGCAATGATCGCTTAACTAAAGCCATCGATCCGTTTCCAAAAAAATACAACCTCATCGTGCCAGGTTCTGCCTGCCCTAAATGCAAAGCCGACATTAAACCTTGGCATAATCTACCTATATTGGGCTGGATGATGCTTAAGGGAAAGTGTGCCGATTGCAACACCCGTATTTCAATCCGCTATCCGATTATCGAACTGCTCACCGGAGTATTGATTGCCACATTAGCTTGGCACTTTGGCCCAACATGGCAATTTTTCTATGCCAGTATTTTAACCTTTGTGTTAGTGGCATTAACGGGTATTGATTTAGATGAAATGCTATTACCGGATCAGCTCACCTTGCCAATTCTTTGGTTAGGATTAATCATTAACCTTAAAGGTATTTATGCTAGCCCTCAAGACGCTATTATCGGCGCTGCAGCTGGCTATTTAAGCTTGTGGTCAGTATTTTGGTTATTTAAATTGGTGACGGGCAAAGAAGGCATGGGTTACGGTGACTTTAAATTATTAGCCGTATTCGGTGCATGGTTAGGTTGGCAAATGCTGCCATTAATTATTCTATTATCATCTCTAGTGGGCGCGGTAGTTGGCATAACCATGATTATGGCTAAGCGGCTCAGCAAAGGTAACCCAATCCCCTTTGGTCCTTATATTGCTTTAGCGGGATGGATAGCCTTAGTGTGGGGACATGACATCCTCAATTGGTATCTGAGTACCTTATGATGTTAAAAAAGTTTATCGTGGGCTTAACGGGCGGCATTGCCAGTGGTAAAACGACTGTGGCGAATTTATTCGCGCAATACGGCATAGACTTAGTTGATGCCGATGTTATCGCCAGAGAGGTTGTCTCAACCAACTCTGATGGCCTCAAAGCAATAACAGAGCACTTTGGCCAGGCTATTTTGCTAACCGATGGCAGCCTTGATAGAGCGGCTCTGCGTACACAAGTTTTCGACAATCCCGAACAGCGAC
This sequence comes from Shewanella psychromarinicola, assembly GCF_003855155.1. NCBI lineage: Bacteria > Pseudomonadati > Pseudomonadota > Gammaproteobacteria > Alteromonadales > Shewanellaceae > Shewanella > Shewanella psychromarinicola. Next base: position 1,376,385 of record NZ_CP034073.1, on the reverse strand, counting down.
TGTGGCTTAATACTTTACTCCACCCTATGATCCGCCAGAAGATGCTCGACCAAGTACAAACATCGACCTCAGCATACGTAATAATGATAGTGCCCTTGCTATTTGAGAATCATTTAGATAGTTTAGTGGATACGACTTTGGTTGTAGATATTGCCCCAGAGTTACAAATTTCAAGGACGATACAACGTGATGGCGTCAGCAAACAACAAGTTGAGCATATTCTGGCGAGTCAAATGACCCGAGAACAGCGGCTTGCTCAAGCTGATAATATTATAGATAATCAAGGAGATCATGAGGTGTTGCGCAGTCAAGTATTTGGTCTGCACCAACAATACTTACAACAGGCAGCCGATTTAGAAACTAACGTCCATGACTGATTTAATCTATGAACAACCATTAAATGAAAAAATACGCAGTTATCTGCGTATAGAAAACCTTGCCTTACAGCTAAAACTGCATGCCGAACAAGATAGTCAACATCAATGTTTTGCCCCGTTATTTTCTCTTGCAGAGCTAACAGAACGTTGTGATTATCGCACTGATATATTAAAAGATATTGATAAACAAATTCAGTTAATTTCCCATTGGCGTACAAACTCAAATGTTGATGACGCGCAAGTAGATCAACTCACCGAAAGACTAATTGCATTGAAGTCGCCGCTGCAAGCACAAGAAAGAATTGGTTGTAGCCTTAAACAAGATAAGTTTATCTGTTCATTACGACAGCGCTTCAATATGACCGGGGCATACTGTAATTTTGATTTTCCTCAGCTGCACTTTTGGCTAGACAAAGACTGGCAATATCGACAGCAAGATATCGAAAATTGGCGGATGCAATTTCAGCCACTATTAGCCCCAATCATGCTACTGCTAGAACTGATTAGAACGACAGCAGATTTTAGTTTATGCCAAGCACCAGTAGGGTTCTATCAAGGCAGCTCACCGCAGCCTCTGTCATTAATCCGTGTAAAAATAAACCCCAACCAAAATTGCTATCCTACAATCAGTGGCAATCGAAATCGTTATGCCATTCATTTTGTCGATTTCGATTTACATCGTCATACAAGTGAAACTGTTGAGTTCTCACTAGCAACCTGCACCTAAACACTTTACCATCACTAGTAAGATTAATAACCAAGAATGATTATGCCTTTAACAGTAGTAAACTGCCCAATTTGCAGCACAAAAGTTGAATGGAAAGACGACTCCCTATTTAAGCCTTTTTGCAGTGAACGTTGTAAACTTATCGATCTTGGTGACTGGGCGAGTGAAAAACATGCTATTCCGGTTAAGCACGATATAGACCTAGATCTGTTGGATGATGCTGGTTTTGATGAAGGTGACTTCTTTAAATAATCCGTTCAGATAATCTATTCAAACAATCTATTCAAACAATAAGAAGAAATAGTAAGGGCAAAACATGCAAAAGAGAATACATGTTGCTGTCGGCGTTATTATAAACCAACATAAACAAATTTTATTAGCCAAGCGTCATGACCATTTACATCAAGGTGGAAAATGGGAATTCCCGGGTGGTAAAGTTGAACAAAATGAAACGGTAACTGCCGCTCTAATTCGTGAATTGAAAGAAGAAGTGGATCTTGATGTAAACAGCACAACAGCATTTATGGATATCAGCCATGACTATCCAGATAAGCAGGTAAGACTTGATATCCACTTAGTGACTGATTTCAATGGCCAAGCGACCGGCGTTGAAGGACAACTAATACAATGGGTTGAATTACAATCCATCTCTGAATATGAGTTCCCTGAAGCCAATAAACCTATTTTAGATAAGCTGTTAACCCTGCCTTGGTAAGTCATATTGATAAGTTGTGTAATGACAGCTTATACCAATCCGCATTAAATTATGATCTAATATGCTCACCACTTTCAAATTATTTTATACTGTGAAAAACTACACATCTGTTGAGCTTGTTAAGCTATCAAAGTCAGAAAAAGACGCCCGTATGCGTATCCGCATATTGGCTGTTTCTTGCTTTCTGGAATGTCACAATCGCGCTCAAGTCGCTCGCCAATTAAAGGTTAGTCGTCGCAGTGTCAATGAATGGGTTAAAAACTACTTAAATACTGGCATTGATGGCTTGAAAGCCAATATGAATTCGACAAATGCTAATAAACTCGACGAACACCAAAAGCAGGTTCTTTATCAATATATAGATGAGTTTAGCCGCTCCGAACAGGGTGGACGATTAACGGAGTTAGACGTTCAATCACATATAGAGCAGCAGTTTGGCATCCATTATCATATTAACCATGTATATAAGGTACTAAAAAATATTGGCCTAAGCTGGATAACAAGTCGCTCTAAGCACCCAAAACAATCCTTAGCAGCCCAAGAAGATTTTAAAAAAACTCATTTCTAAAACGATCGCAACGATCCCTGTCTATATTCCTTTAGACACCGTCGATATTTGGTTTCAAGATGAGGCTCGATTTGGTCAACAAAATACCACCACGCGACTATGGGCAGCAAAAGGCTCGAGGCCAAGAGCGGTAAGGCAGCAACAATTTGAATATGCTTATCTTTTTGGTGCAGTTTGCCCTGCGACGGGTGCAACAGAAGCCTTGGTCACTCCATTTGTTAATAGGGCGGCTATGTGGCAACACTTAAAACAAATTTCAGAAGCAACTCATTCGGATAGGTATGCACTTGTTATCATTGATGGTGCAGGTTGGCATACGGATGATATAGCAAAAGAATTCAGTAATTTATCGGTCCTCAAATTACCACCCTATTCTCCGGAATTAAATCCCATTGAACAGGTATGGCAATGGCTAAGACAGCATTGTTTGGCAAATAGGTGTTTTGAAGGTTATGACGATATCGTTGAACAGTGTTGCCGCGCTTGGAATACGTTTATTCAGTGTAAGGACAGGGTAAAAAGTTTGTGCACACGAGACTGGGCCAATATGGGTAAAGTCTAATGCGGATTGGTATTATTAATCTATTCAAGCCACTTCAACATGCTCGTTTCAGAGCGAAATGCCTAGATGCTAGGACGCTGCGCTACTAGAGGCTATAAAATCTTGGTAGCGAGCGGTAGCAAGCGATCACGAGAGATAACAATCGAGCTAAAAGCCTAGAGGCTAGGACGCTACGCTGCTAGAGGCTATAAAATCTTGGTAGCGAGCGGTAGCAAGCGATGACGAGAGATAACAATCGAGCTAAAAGCCTAGAGGCTAGGACGCTAGGACGCTACGCGGCTAGATGCTATAAAATCTTGGTAGCGAGCCGTAGCAAGCGATGACGAGAGATAACAATCGAGCTAAAAACCTAGATGCTAGGACGCTGCGCTGCTAGATGCTATAAAATCTTGGTAACGAAGCTGTCTCTATCCGTGAGCACAGCGTTCGCTTGTTATCGTTTCTGAAGCTATCCCTAGCAGGACGTAGTCCGCCCTAGCAGCGAAGCGACCCTAGCAGGACGCAGTCCGCCTTAGCAGCGAAGCGACCCTAGCAGGACGCAGTCCGCCCTAGCAGCGAAGCTGTTAAATTGCAGACGTAAAAAAGCCCGCTATGTAATAGCGGGCTATTTCACTACTCTTTCGAGTAAATTAGGCGCCTGGAAATGACCTACTCTCGCATGGGGAGACCCCAAACTACCATCGGCGCGATTGCGTTTCACTTCTGAGTTCGGAATGGGATCAGGTGGTGCCACAATGCTATGGTTTCCAGACAAATTTGTATATCTACCGCCATTAAGGCCGTAAATAATAATTCGGAAAGCTGATTTTTTTGAGTCTACAAAACACTACTTAAGCGCTCTATTCTAACACTAAGGTTATGCTCCCTGTCAGTACGACCTCCATGGAAGGAGGAAGTGCTAGAAAATGTCGGGAACATTTTCAGTAAAACCCATCTGGGTTGTATGGTTAAGCCTCACGGGTCATTAGTACAAGTTAGCTCAACGCCTCACAACGCTTACACACCTTGCCTATCAACGTAGTAGTCTCCTACGGCCCTTTAGAGAGCTTAAAGCTCTAGGGATGACTCATCTTAGGGCTCGCTTCCCGCTTAGATGCTTTCAGCGGTTATCGATCCCGAACGTAGCTACCGGGCAATGCCATTGGCATGACAACCCGAACACCAGCGGTTCGTCCACTCCGGTCCTCTCGTACTAGGAGCAGCTCCCTTCAATCATCCAACGCCCACGGCAGATAGGGACCGAACTGTCTCACGACGTTCTGAACCCAGCTCGCGTACCACTTTAAATGGCGAACAGCCATACCCTTGGGACCGACTTCAGCCCCAGGATGTGATGAGCCGACATCGAGGTGCCAAACACCGCCGTCGATATGAACTCTTGGGCGGTATCAGCCTGTTATCCCCGGAGTACCTTTTATCCGTTGAGCGATGGCCCTTCCATTCAGAACCACCGGATCACTATGACCTACTTTCGTACCTGCTCGACGTGTATGTCTCGCAGTTAAGCTGGCTTATGCCATTGCACTAACCGTACGATGTCCGACCGTACTTAGCCAACCTTCGTGCTCCTCCGTTACTCTTTGGGAGGAGACCGCCCCAGTCAAACTACCCACCAGGCACTGTCCCGAACCCCGATTAGGGGCCGCGGTTAGAACATCAAAACTACAAGGGTGGTATTTCAAGATTGACTCCACTCAGACTAGCGTCCAAGCTTCAAAGTCTCCCACCTATCCTACACATGTAGGTTCAATGTTCAGTGCCAAGCTATAGTAAAGGTTCACGGGGTCTTTCCGTCTAGCCGCGGGTATACGGCATCTTCACCGCAATTTCAACTTCACTGAGTCTCGGCTGGAGACAGCGTGGCCATCATTACGCCATTCGTGCAGGTCGGAACTTACCCGACAAGGAATTTCGCTACCTTAGGACCGTTATAGTTACGGCCGCCGTTTACCGGGGCTTCGATCATGAGCTTCTCCGAAGATAACCCAATCAATTAACCTTCCGGCACCGGGCAGGCGTCATACCGTATACGTCATCTTGCGATTTTGCACAGTACTGTGTTTTTGATAAACAGTTGCAGCCACCTGGTATCTGCGACTGCCAACAGCTTAAGGAGCAAGTCCTATCACCGTCGGCAGCGTACCTTCTCCCGAAGTTACGGTACCATTTTGCCTAGTTCCTTCAGCCGAGTTCTCTCAAGCGCCTTGGTATTCTCTACCCGACCACCTGTGTCGGTTTGGGGTACGATCCCCACTAACCTGAAGCTTAGAAGATTTTCCTGGAAGTATGGCATCAACTACTTCATCACCTTAGTGACTCGTCATCAGTCCTCAGTCTTGCAATTGAATGCGTATCCCCGGATTTGCCTAAGAATACAACCTACCACCTTAAACGCGGACTACCAACGCCGCGCTAGCCTAGCCTTCTCCGTCTCTCCATCGCAGTTAGTGAAGGTACAGAAATATTAATCTGTTTCCCATCGATTACGCCTTTCGGCCTCACCTTAGGGGTCGGCTCACCCTGCCCCGATTAACGTTGGACAGGAACCCTTGGTCTTTCGGCGAGGGAGTTTTTCACTCCCTTTATCGTTACTCATGTCAGCATTCGCACTTCTGATACGTCCAGTGTGGGTTACCCCTTCACCTTCAACCGCTTACAGAACGCTCCTCTACCGCGCACTTCTAATGAAATGCACCCGTAGCTTCGGTGGTATGTTTAGCCCCGTTAAATCTTCCGCGCAGGCCGACTCGACTAGTGAGCTATTACGCTTTCTTTAAATGATGGCTGCTTCTAAGCCAACATCCTAGCTGTCTGAGCCTTCCCACATCGTTTCCCACTTAACATACACTTTGGGACCTTAGCTGACGGTCTGGGTTGTTTCCCTTTTGACAACGGACGTTAGCACCCGCTGTCTGTCTCCCGAGTAGTACTCATTGGTATTCGGAGTTTGCAAAGGGTTGGTAAGTCGGGATGACCCCCTAGCCTTAACAGTGCTCTACCCCCAATGGTATTCGCTCGAGGCGCTACCTAAATAGCTTTCGAGGAGAACCAGATATCTCCGAGTTTGATTGGCCTTTCACCCCCAGCCACAAGTCATCCGCTCATTTTTCAACATAAGTCGGTTCGGTCCTCCAGTTGATGTTACTCAACCTTCAACCTGCCCATGGCTAGATCACTCGGTTTCGGGTCTACACCTTGCAACTAAACGCGCAGTTAACACTCGGTTTCCCTACGGCTCCGCTATTCGCTTAACCTCGCTACAAAATGTAAGTCGCTGACCCATTATACAAAAGGTACGCAGTCACGGTCTCAAGAACCGCTCCCACTGCTTGTACGTACACGGTTTCAGGTTCTATTTCACTCCCCTCACAGGGGTTCTTTTCGCCTTTCCCTCACGGTACTGGTTCACTATCGGTCAGTCAGGAGTATTTAGCCTTGGAGGATGGTCCCCCCATATTCAAACAGGATGTCACGTGTCCCGCCTTACTCGTTTTCATCTACGGTTAGTTTTCATGTACGGGGCTATCACCCTGTGCCGCTGTGCTTTCCAACACATTCCACTAACACCCCATAGACTTAAGGGCTAATCCCCGTTCGCTCGCCGCTACTAGGGGAATCTCGGTTGATTTCTTTTCCTCTGGGTACTTAGATGTTTCAGTTCCCCAGGTTCGCCTCATAACGCTATGTATTCACGTTATGATGACCACTTATGTGGCCGGGTTTCCCCATTCGGATATCGTTAGCTCAAATGCTTATTACTAGCTCGCCAACGCTTTTCGCAAGTTATTACGTCCTTCATCGCCTCTGACTGCCAAGGCATCCACCGTATACGCTTGGTCACTTAACCATACAACCCAAATGAGTTTCACTTGCGTGAACCTCTGAGTCATATCATGACCAGCTGGTTTTTACTTGTCTCACCTCCGGGTAGGAAGTGGACTCGCCTTAGTTTTTTAGAATATTCAAGACACTTAAACAGTGTGTTGAGAACTCAAGATACTAATGCTTTCGCATCAGTATTATTTTTCGCACTAACGTAATCACACAAACGACAACGAATCATCATCTATGCGCCTTTAGTTAGTACTATCAGCTTTCCAAATTGTTAAAGAACAATGCTAACCGGCTGGCGGCGCATTTCACTCTACTTCCGAAGAAGTTAACAAGTAATCTGTGTGAACACTCACATGCATCGCTGCACTTTTAGGTATTGAGTTAGTCGTATAGGTAAGGAGGTGATCCAGCCCCAGGTTCCCCTAGGGCTACCTTGTTACGACTTCACCCCAGTCATGAACCACAAAGTGGTGAGCGTTCTCCCGAAGGTTAAACTACCCACTTCTTTTGCAGCCCACTCCCATGGTGTGACGGGCGGTGTGTACAAGGCCCGGGAACGTATTCACCGTGGCATTCTGATCCACGATTACTAGCGATTCCGACTTCACGGAGTCGAGTTGCAGACTCCGATCCGGACTACGACAAGCTTTGTGAGATTAGCTCCACCTCGCGGCTTTGCAACCCTCTGTACTTGCCATTGTAGCACGTGTGTAACCCTACTCGTAAGGGCCATGATGACTTGACGTCGTCCCCACCTTCCTCCGGTTTATCACCGGCAGTCTCCCTAGAGTTCCCGCCATTACGCGCTGGCAAATAAGGATAGGGGTTGCGCTCGTTGCGGGACTTAACCCAACATTTCACAACACGAGCTGACGACAGCCATGCAGCACCTGTCTCACAGTTCCCGAAGGCACAAGTCCATCTCTGGTCTCTTCTGTGGATGTCAAGAGTAGGTAAGGTTCTTCGCGTTGCATCGAATTAAACCACATGCTCCACCGCTTGTGCGGGCCCCCGTCAATTCATTTGAGTTTTAACCTTGCGGCCGTACTCCCCAGGCGGTCTACTTAATGCGTTAGCTTGGGAGCCCAGTGACTAAGTCACCAAACTCCGAGTAGACATCGTTTACGGCGTGGACTACCAGGGTATCTAATCCTGTTTGCTCCCCACGCTTTCGTGCATGAGCGTCAGTCTTTGTCCAGGGGGCCGCCTTCGCCACCGGTATTCCTCCAGATATCTACGCATTTCACCGCTACACCTGGAATTCTACCCCCCTCTACAAGACTCTAGTTCGCCAGTTCCAAATGCAATTCCCAGGTTGAGCCCGGGGATTTCACATCTGGCTTAACAAACCGCCTGCGCACGCTTTACGCCCAGTAATTCCGATTAACGCTCGGACCCTCCGTATTACCGCGGCTGCTGGCACGGAGTTAGCCGGTCCTTCTTCTGTAGGTAACGTCACAGTAACGGGCTATTAACACGCTACCTTTCCTCCCTACTGAAAGTGCTTTACAACCCGAAGGCCTTCTTCACACACGCGGCATGGCTGCATCAGGGTTTCCCCCATTGTGCAATATTCCCCACTGCTGCCTCCCGTAGGAGTCTGGGCCGTGTCTCAGTCCCAGTGTGGCTGATCATCCTCTCAGAACAGCTAGGGATCGTCGCCTTGGTGAGCCATTACCTCACCAACTAGCTAATCCCACCTAGGTTCATCCTGTCGCGGAAGGCCCGAAGGTCCCCTCCTTTCCCCCGTAGGGCGTATGCGGTATTAGCAGTCGTTTCCAACTGTTATCCCCCTCGACTGGGCAGATCCCTAGGCATTACTCACCCGTCCGCCGCTCGTCACCTCAGAAGCAAGCTCCCTTGTGTTACCGCTCGACTTGCATGTGTTAGGCCTGCCGCCAGCGTTCAATCTGAGCCATGATCAAACTCTTCAATTAAAGTTTTTTGAAACCTTCACCCTTACAAGTAAGAACGAAGCTTTCGGCTCAATGAATTCTGATTTCATTAATTAGACTCGGAAGAATCTAAATAATGTTTGTACATATTACTATGAACATTCATCGTTGCATTGAGTTGAAATTTTTTGATTGCCAACATTCCGAAGAACAGAAGACAATTTCGAATAACTCAATACCTGTGAATGTCCACACAGATTTCTTGTTTAGATTGTTAAAGAACGTTGCTAACATGAACATCTTTCGATTTTTCATTCAGCGGCCGTTGACGCTAGGTCGTTGGCTTGGGGTGCGTATTTTACGCATTTCCCGTTTCGCGTCAAGTGTTTTTTCAAACTTTCTTTTCGCCTTGAACTCAGTGTTTTGAACCACTTAATTCAACCCAACTCGGTGACTGCTTTCGCTGTCTGCCGTGTCAGTGGATGCGCATTATAGGCAATACAAGATTTAGCGCAAGCCCTTTTTTAAGAAAAAAGGATCGCTTGGCGATCTTTTCACCAAAAGCGATCCTTTAAGATATTTTTTGAGCTTTATTGACTGTTTATTGTACTTTTACTGTGCTGTTGCGGAATTGGTTAAGGAAACTAATCACATTCTTATCATCCCAATCGACAAACGAGCGAACATAGGCCACCAGCTCACCTTGTTCATTTAAGATAAATGTCGCCGGTATTGTATCGAGTGGGAATACATCTCGTAACTGTTGTTGCGGATCAAAATATGAGTTGAATGTGGATAATTCAAGAGATTCCAAAAATGGCTGTACGACATTAACCGCTTCGGCATCAATAGAAATAGGTATTAGTGCAAAATGTTCTGCATCTAAGCTTTTATCTAATCGATTTAGCGCAGGGAGCTCTCTGACACAAGGTGGGCACCAAGTAGCCCAAACGTTAACCACAACCACTTTTCCCTTATAGTGTTCAAAATTAATTGGCTGACCAACGGGGTTGGTGAAGTCGACTAAAGCAATAGGGAATGGTTGCGGTAGGATATTAATCCGATCAAGTGTTGACTCAGTGGTTTGCTTAGCCGCAGCTTGCATGCCGGGGTATGCATTAGCCATACTTGCAATACCCAATATAAAGAAGCTCGTGAAGATATACGCAAACCACTGTTTCAAGGTTAATACTCCGATTGGTTACTTGGTTGTCTTATTAGGATTTAATATTGCATCTAACTCGGCTTGTTGCTCTGTCGACAAGGTTGTTGATTCTGTTGCTTGAATCCGTTGCTTGCGCACAAAGATAAAACCAATAAAGAGACCCAAAATAAGTAACCCAAATGGACCAAGCCATAGAATATATGTTTTCGAGTCTAGCTTAGGATTGTACAAAACAAAATCACCGTAGCGACTGGTCATAAAGTCGATAATTTCAGCTTCAGATTTACCGCTATCAACCATCTGATACACTTCTAGACGCAAATCTTGTGCAACAGGTGAGTTTGAATCGACTAAATTTTGATTCTGACATTGTGGACAACGCAATTGATGCGCGAGTGACAATGCCCTTTGTTGATTTTCAGCTGACTTAAACTCATAGGTATCGACTGGTGTAGCCATTACCGTCAAAGTAAAAAGTAAACTAGTACAAACCATCATTATTTTAAATACGAATTTCATTACGATGCTCCATCAACTTTTGCTTCAGCTTGTAATTGCTGGATCATCGGATACAAGGTTTGTGTCCATACTGTTTGATCTATTGGTCCTGCATAACGATAACGAATAATACCGTTATGATCGACAATAAATGTTTCTGGTGCGCCATAAACCCCAAGGTCGAGCCCTAGGCGACCATCTTTATCAAAGAGGTTAGCTGTGTAAGGGTCACCTAGAGTGGTTAACTCTTTAATTGCTAATGCTCGCTCGTCACGATAGTTGATACCATATATAGGTAACAAATTACGTTTAGATAACATCAACAAATAAGGATGCTCATATTTACATGCGGGACACCAAGTCGCCCAAAAGTTTAACATCGACACTTTTGCAGGAAGATCTTTCTCAGTTAAGACTTCACTAGGCACTTCTAAGCGCTCAAGTTGGAAAGCCGGAACAGGCTTTCCTTCTAATGCTGAATCGAGCACTTTAGGATTGAGAAATAATCCTTTGTATAAAAACGCGCCCATACCCAAGAATATGACTAAGGGTATAAACAGTACAAACTTCTTCATAGTGTCTCCGAGTTAATTACACTGTCGCTAATTTTGCTTTTACTACATCTTCTGAAGCAACTTGCTTCACACGATAACGCTTATCTGATGCAGCAAGGAAGCCACCAATCATCATAAAGATTGAGCCAAACCATATCCAACGTACAAAGGGTTTATAATTAAGACGTACAGCAAACTCAGTTAAACTAATGGGGTCGCCCATAGTGACATATAGGTCGCGGAATAATCCCCAATCAATACCTGCTTCAGTCATATCCATAGTACGAACAGTGTATTGACGACGATCAGGCTTTAACAAAGAGACAAATTCATCATCTTTATAAATCTCAATCTGACCTTGTTTGGCAGTATAATTAGGGCCGACGACATTTTTAGTTTCTAAGTACTTGAATGTATAACCTGCCAGCTCTTGGCTAATACCTGGTCCCATGCGAACACTTTTTTCAATCGAGTAATTAGAGACAATTGTTGCCCCCATTACTGAAACCGCAATACCAAAGTGGGCAAAGAGCATCCCTAACTGGCTACGACCTATTTGATTGAGACTGATACCGCCTTCTTTATTGCTTACCATATTATAAGCAGCGCGAAGAGTGGCTAGCATGATCCACGCGGTAGCACCCACACCACACATTACCCAAGCATTAAATTCACCGCCAGCAACAAATGGAGCTGCAACACCCACAACTAACGCGATAATAGCTGGAACAAGTAACTGTCTTTTGATTTCACCGGCTTTAGATTTCTTCCAACGAATAATTGGACCTATACCCATAAAACAAAATAGCACTAGTACGATAGGTACAAACACAGCATTGAAATACGGAGGGCCAACTGAAATTTTGCCCATACCTAATGCATCAATCAGTAAAGGATATAGTGTACCCAGTAGAACAGTACCCGCTGCAACAGTAAGTAATACGTTACAGATTAGCAGCATGGTTTCTTTCGATTTAAGCTCAAATCGTGCTGGACTGCTCATTTCACTGGCTCGGAAAGCAAACAGAGTTAACGAACCGCCGATGGCAAGGCCTAACAGCAGCAAGATGAACAAACCACGACTTGGATCTGCTGCAAAAGAATGTACTGACGTTAATACGCCCGAACGAACAATAAAGGTGCCGAGTAAACTTAATGAGAACGCAAAGATAGCTAGCAATACAGTCCAGTTACGGAATGCACCACGTTTTTCTGTCACGATTAATGAGTGCACTAACGCAGTACCCACTAACCAAGGCATAAATGACGCATTTTCAACCGGGTCCCAAAACCACCAGCCGCCCCAACCTAATTCGTAATAAGCCCACCAAGAACCTAATGAGATCCCACCGGTTAAAAATATCCAAGCCGCTAAAGTCCAAGGACGACTCCAACGAGCCCATGCGGAGTCAAGTCTGCCACTCATAAGTGCTGCTATGGCAAAAGCAAAACATACTGAGAAACCCACGTAACCCAAATACAGCATAGGTGGATGGAAGATTAATCCAACATCTTGCAGCATCGGATTTAAGTCTCTCCCTTCTAAAGGAATAGGAAATAACCGTTCAAATGGACTTGATGTCAGTACCATGAATAAGGTGAAACCAACAACAATCATCGCTAAGACTGACAATACTCTGGCGGTAAAGACTTCTTCTAACCCTTTACTGAATAGTGCCACAGAGGTAGACCATACAGATAATGCAAAGACCCAGAATAATAGTGATCCTTCATGACCACCCCAAACTGCCGCAATCTTAAAGAAAATAGGTAATTGTGAGTTGGAATGATGTGCGACATAAGCCACCGAAAAATCATCAACCGCAAAACTGTACCCTAGGATAACGACCGATAGAGTGATGAAAAAAAACATTCCGTATGTCAATGGCCAAGCATAACGAACGAGATACTGGTCTTTACATGCGGAACCATATAACGGCACGCTAGCTAACAGTATGGCAAAAGCCAAACCGAGAATGAGCGAGAAATGTCCAATTTCTGGAATCATGGGTATTCCTTAGTCTAAAAAAATAAGCGGATCTGAAACAAACAAATCACTACAGTACCAATTAATGCGATGAACTAATATACGCACATTAGCTTAAACGAATTTTAACGCATTTTAGAACTTGCGATGACTTCTGTCTGCCATTTTCGTGCAAAATTGGGTCACTAGTCTCATTATGAACATCGATTGAGATAAATCGAAAAGTTTCCACAACCAGTCTGACAGGATTACCTTAACAAAGTTTCACCATGAGTTAGCCAAACAATTCAATCTGTGAACCAGTACGCAACTATCAGGATTTGGATTCATATCTTCCTTATATTACTATTCAATTAATAATCTTTACGTATAATCAAGATTCCAAGCACTGCGGTAATTGCCGCTTTCTCTGTTAACCTAAAAGTGAATATTGAAACAATGACCACATTTTGGATATTTATTGCGCTTGTCGTACTCATCGGCCTAATCATGATTTGGGTTCCACATTTTCGCCAGAAAAAGCTGTTACAAGCTGAAGAATCTGGTGTTCGTAGACAAACTAACCTTGAACTTTTTGCTGAACGTTTAGCTATTCTTGAAAAAGAATTGAAAGACGATCTTTTAGATCAAGTCGAATTCGAAGCATTAAAGAAAGAACTAGAGATAAATCTACTTCAGGATATGAAACAAAAGGGTGACGACTCCCTTGATGTCGAAATTAAATCAAAAACTGCTTTGTGGCCTGCTTTTATGACCATTTGTTTGTTGGCTGTTTCAGGTTACTTTTATCAACAACTTGGTGCTTACAACGAATTAGCCAACCCTCCTTCGCAAGCCAGCAATCCTCATCAGGGTATGGATCCGGCGCAAATTATGTCGCAACGGGTACAGATAATGGAAGCAAAAGTGCAAGCTCAGCCAGACGACAGTCAAGCTTGGTTTAGCCTTGGGCATGCTTATATCTCTGCCAATCAATATGATAAAGCCGTTGCTGCATTTGATAAAGTGATGGAGTTAGTGGGCACGCAAGCTGAACTCCTTGGCCCTAAAGCGACAGCGCTATACTACAAAGCTAATCAACAAATGTCACCGGCAATTCAAGCGATAATTGATCAATCTTTAGCGTTAGATCCACAAGATCCCTCCACGCTGCTTCTCGTTGGTATGGATGCTTTCTTTACCGCAAACTACAATAAAGCCATCAATTCGTGGCAAATGATCTTAGACAGTGATCGTAATGATGTTGATAGAACAGCATTAATGAATGCGATTGAGTCTGCTAACATGCGCCTTGGTGAAAACCCAGACTCAATGCCTAGTGATGCCAATCACAAATCAGATATCACTAGCAACGCCAAAACGGTGGCGATTGAAATATCCATTTCGCCAGAACTAGCGGATAAAGTGGCTGATACAGATACTGTGTTTATTTTCGCACGAGCAACCCAAGGCCTTAAAGTACCGCTAGCCGCAACTAAAATCAGCGCAAGCAGTTTACCCACAACAATTACACTAGATGACAGTACTTCTATGGGTGGCGATGTCACACTCAGTTCAGTACAAGAAGTCGAAATCATTGCGGTATTGTCAAAGAATGGCAGTGTTAAGCCACAGTCGGGTGACTTAAAGGGCACAATTAAAGCAATAAAAGTGGGTGGTAATGCTGCACTAACACTGGATACCTTAGTACAGTAACCCTGTTTAGTCTTAGTGATGTTATACGCTAACATGACTAAGATTGACCCATAAAAAAACCGGCTATTAGCCGGTTTTTTGATCTAGTCGAAAGCTACTTAGACATAAACTCAATTGCTTTTTTGTAATCGTCATCGGTACAGTCAGTACACATACCACCTGGTGGCATAGCGTTTAAACCTGACTTAACCGAACCCACTAAGGCATCTAAACCTTTCGCTAGGCGTGGTTCCCATGCCGCAGTATCATGAGCTTTAGGCGCACCAGCCACGCCCATGCTGTGACAGACTTGACACGCTTTATTATAAATAGCTTCACCTTCTTGAGCAAATACATTTGCAGACAAAGTTAATGCAGCTACTGCAGTCATTGCTAACAATTTTTTCATGTTCATCGTTCCTAATTGCAAATATATAAAGCTTAACGCTGCCCTTTGATTTAGAAGGCAGACTCATTTTGGCAACATAAGATTACTACAAATAGCAAAAAAACTCATCTTTTTGTGATAACAATCTCAGCTTAGTCCCTAAATCAAGACAATCAGTGCAGTTAAGGTAATATATTAGCAATCATTAAAAAAGTTCAAACTATATATTATTTTTTGGAACCATATCAAATTGCTAGCACTTAATCGGTGACAAAGCTAAACCGGTAAAAGTGTTTGTGTTAATATCTTTTCGAATTCATCCTCAAGCAAAACAAGAGGGATAAGTGACTATATCAAACCAACCAAAAGTACTATTAAGTGCCAACGAATTGACCTGTATTCGCGAAGAACGCATTTTATTTGATGAACTTAGTTTTAACATCAATGCGGGTGATATTGTCCAAGTTGAAGGCCCAAATGGTGCTGGTAAAACTAGCCTACTACGTATTATTGCAGGCTTATCTCGCCCCTATGCTGGTGAGGTTGAATATTTAGGTGAAGACATTAATCGATGTAGAGACGAGTTTAATCTCGACTTGTTATATCTTGGGCATTTGGCGGGTGTAAAAAGTGAGCTCACTGCAGAAGAAAATCTTAACTTCAATTTAAGAATCAGTGGCTATGATGATTTCGACACTAACGTTATTTTGGCGAAGGTCAATTTAACCGGTTTTGAAGAAGCTCTGGCAGGTCATTTATCTGCAGGACAACACCGTCGAACCGCATTAGCACGTTTACAGCATAGCAACTGTAAAATCTGGATCCTCGATGAACCTTTTACTGCAATTGATAAAAAAGGCGTTGAAGAATTGGAACAACTTTTCATACAACATGCTAAATCGGGAGGATGTGTCATATTAACCACCCACCAAGATATGAGCATTATTCGTGATGACATGTTACGTAAAGTCACGCTCGACTATCGCTTTATATAAGGTATTGGGATGAAACGAGGAATTAGTTACACCGCATCATTCATGACGTTTTTGCAACGAGATTTAAGAATTGCTATCCGACATCGCGGTGATATTTTTAACCCACTATTATTTTTTATATTAGTGGTCACTCTTTTTCCTCTAGGAATTGGGCCTGAACCTCAGGTCCTAACAAGAGTAGCACCTGGCATTATATGGGTCGCGGCCTTACTCGCCTCTATGTTGTCATTAGAGCGATTATTTAAAGCCGATTACAACGATGGTAGCCTTGAGCAGATGTTGTTGAGTCCACAGCCATTACCATTATTAGTATTATCAAAAGTACTGGCTCATTGGATACTAACAGGTGTGCCATTAATCTTAGTTGCCCCTTTGTTAGCCGTTCTATTGCATTTAGAGAGTAATAGTTACGGTGCATTAATGGCGACGTTAGCGCTAGGAACCCCGGTGTTATCTTTACTAGGTGCGATAGGTGTAGCACTAACCGTTGGGCTTCGAAAAGGAGGCGTGTTACTGAGCTTACTCATTCTACCTTTATATATTCCTGTACTTATCTTTGCCACTAGCGCAATTGATGCCGCAGGACTCAACCTTACTTATGATGGCCAACTGGCGATACTAGCCGCTATGTTGGTCGGTTCTTTAATCTTGGCTCCTTTTGCAATTGGTGCCTCTTTACGTGTGAGTACAAACTAATGTGGAAATGGCTTCATACCTTCGCTGATCCTGAACGAGCATATAAATTGTCAGGCACACTACTGCCGTGGTTTACCACATTCGCGATTTTACTTATTGGAACTGGGAGCATTTGGGGATTATTGTTTGCACCAACAGATTACCAACAAGGCGATAGTTATCGTATTATTTTCATCCATGTGCCTGCCGCATCGATGTCAATGAGCGCTTATTTGGCAATGGCAACCGCTTCCTTTATAGGTTTAGTATGGCAAATTAAATCTGCCGATTGGGCCGCGGCAGCAATAGCACCTATTGGTGCGGTTATCACATTCATAGCATTACTTACCGGAGCCGCATGGGGCAAACCAATGTGGGGCGCTTGGTGGGTATGGGATGCGCGTCTGACCTCTGAATTAGTCTTACTCTTTTTATACTTAGGTATTATTTCGCTGTATGCTTCTTTTGAAGATAAGGTGCTCGCGGCTAGAGCCTCTGGTATTTTGGCCATTGTCGGTGTGATTAACATTCCGATTATTAAATACTCTGTCGACTGGTGGAGCAGCTTACATCAACCGTCTACAATTAAAATAACTGAAAAATCAACCATGTCGACAGATATGCTATACCCACTATTGATCAATATAGTTGGTTTTGGAGTAATGATAGGTGCAATTACCTTAGTCCGTTATAGAACCGAAATCCTCGCTCGAAATGGCATGCGCCCTTGGGTAAGAGATTTAGCAACTGCAGAGGAGGCAAAATAATGCAATTTGATTCATTGAAAGATTTCATTAATATGGGTGGCTATGGATTCTATGTATGGTTGTCTTACGGTGTAACAATCGGCTCTTTAGGAACCTTGATCATCCTCAGCGTGCGAAAAAAACGCACAGTCCTAATTGAAATAGCTAAAAAAATAACGCGTGAACAACGCCTGAAAGAAACAAGAGGTAATAATCGTGAATCCAAGACGTAAAAAGAGATTAACCCTTGCAGTAGCGTTAATAGCCGGTGTTGCAGCTGTTGCTTCGTTATTGTTATACGCACTAAATTCTAATTTGAATTTATTCTATACACCGTATGAAATCACCCACGGGAAAAACGATACGGGTGTAATGCCAGAAGTAGGACAACGGATCCGAGTCGGTGGCATGGTCACAATAGGGTCGATGAAACGTGATCCAAAAAGTTTACATGTTGAATTTGCAGTGCATGATTCAGCGGGTGGGACAGTGTTCGTCACTTATGATGATTTACTTCCAGACCTATTTAGAGAAGGCCAAGGGATCGTTGCCCAAGGTATTCTAGTAGCGTCTGGAAAACTAGAAGCGACTGAAGTCCTCGCCAAGCACGATGAAAACTATATGCCGCCTGAAGTCGCTGAAGCGATGGGACAAAAGCATGAAAAGCCTAGCTATAGTGAAGAGGCTATGGGCAATAAGTAAATAAACACAACATTCAATCAAGCCTCTTCGGAGGCTTTTTTTATACCCAGTAAAACTAATTTACCGTCTGCAGGCATTGGATGCTATTCGGGTAAACCAATGACGCTATCTGGATTCAGACTACTTTAATCATTAACTCAGTATAAGGTCTAGAGTTAAAGGCATATAAATCCACACTAGAAACTTAACGATAACTCATTGAGCCGGCGATGAAAATCAAAGGCACGTCATGATGAGCAGGCACTGAACCTACTGCTCAGCGAACACAAGATCGCTACTTATTAAGCGTTTTGAAAACTACCCTCACCTAGATTAACGAGCCAGATAAATAGACTGTAGAGGCCTCTATGAGGCAAGGATAGCGGCTCTAAGCTGTGTTCAATGTAATCGAACGGTGTTAACCCATTCCTGATGCCATTTCTATTATGTTGGACAAAATAACACTCGCCTCTACACCACTATGGTTGAGGTTAACCCATCAGTATTAACGGCCAATCACAAACTGCTTTGCTACGCGTTGTCAACGATTGTTGTCGCTATTAAAACCACTATTCTCTATGTCACCGGCTAGGCTTTGGCCATAAAGCAGGTTGTAGTGTATGTCTTGGCCAAGGGCGTTTTTTGGCACTTGCTCCGCTGATGTATCGAGCCAGTGTTTAAATTGCCTCCTGAAGAACTTGAATGAGCCACTTAAAAAAATGATCAGTCTTTTTGACTTAGTGCAGATATTTGCATTTCAATACAATTCCGCTTGGCTATCATGCTCAGTGCCATATCCGCCTTGTTGACGCTGCAAGTTTTGTTTTTCCTGTGCAACTTTCATGTTTCTTTGAATTTATATCTTGGATAGACCCCACAAGTCTATTGCTTGCCTGTTAGAAGGCCGCGTAGCAATCGATCGGTAAATAACCCTAACGGGTTTGCTCCATGGCAAGAAAAGCGCTCTCGCACGTGTCCTTGAGGCTACCTTGTTAATAGTCGTACAGCACAAAGTTGTTTAAACCTTGATAACGAGGCTCATCCACGCCAGAGCAATTCACCCACAGATACGATTCGTTAATCACTTTGAGCGTCGCTTCATCAGCGTGAGGTTCACTTTTAGTTAATAGAGGTTGGTACCGTAAATCATCTAAGGAGTTAACAGGACGGCGGACTTTATCATCCAATCTGCGATTAACGCTTAAGCTGTACCTCTGGCTTGTATAGGGCTAATAGATACTGCTGATATAAGAAATAGTGCTGGTGATGAGCGAATTAATAGCTTGGGGTTATAATACTTTCACAAAAAAGGCTGACTGACAACGAATAGGGGAAGCCCACAAACCCGTTTGATGCTGCATGCAGATAGTCTATTGAAAAGCATGGGGCGTCACCTCTGTCGACATGATCACTGTTATTTATCAAACGCTGCGACGTTTTAAGCTTAGTTGCTTTACAGAAATAAAAGGTGCTGAACTGAGATTATGTTAATGACAAAAACCAGTAATCGTTAAAGCGCTGGCTGCATTTATTGGGAGGCAGCTCATTCTTCATGAGAAAATTTAGCCATATTAACTCTTGATGTAATAGTTAGCCGTTAAGATAAAGGAGCAATAAGCGGTACTGAAGAGGTACTTGCCCGAACGCTTATAATATGACCGATGCAGGAAAAAAATAAAAAAAACCGAGCCTAAGCTCGGTTTTTTCGGTGAGTAACTAATTACTCAGCAGCTTCTACTTCAACAGCTTCAGCAGCTTCAGGACGACCTACTAACTCGATGTAAGCCATTGGGGCTTTATCACCGGTACGTAGACCGCACTTTAGAATACGAGTGTAGCCACCAGGACGTTCCTGGAAGCGTGGACCCAATTCAGTAAATAACTTACCTACAACTTCAGCGTCGCGGGTACGAGCAAAAACTAAACGGCGATTTGCAACGCTGTCAATTTTAGCAAGTGTTATTAGAGGTTCAACAACGCGACGCAGTTCTTTCGCTTTAGCTACAGTTGTCTTGATAATCTCATGACGAACTATTGAACAAGCCATGTTACGAAACATAGCTTGACGATGACTGCTGTTGCGGTTTAGTTGACGACCACTCTTACGATGGCGCATGACCTAATCCTTATAACCTAAATCTGTACTAACCTGAGACTTATAGGTCGTCAGCTAAACTAGCCGGTGGCCAGTTTTCTAGACGCATACCTAACGACAGTCCGCGAGACGCTAAAACATCCTTAATTTCGGTAAGAGATTTCTTACCTAAGTTAGGGGTCTTAAGCAACTCAACTTCAGTGCGTTGTACCAGATCTCCGATGTAATGAATCGCTTCGGCTTTTAAACAGTTAGCCGAACGTACAGTTAGCTCTAAATCGTCGACAGGACGCAGCAAAATCGGATCGAACTCCGGTTTCTCTTCTACAACAGCCTGCTCAGTCACATCACGTAATTCAACAAACGCATCTAGCTGTTCAGCTAAGATGGTTGCGGAACGACGAATGGCTTCCTCAGGATCAATAGTACCGTTAGTGGTCATATCAATCACAAGTTTGTCTAAGTCAGTACGTTGTTCTACACGAGCAGCTTCAACATTATATGCAATGCGAGCTACAGGCGAGAATGAAGCATCAATCAATAAGCGACCGATTGGGCGATCATCGTCTTCAGTCTGTGCACGAGCCGAAGCAGGCACATAACCACGACCACGCTCAACGCGGATACGCATGCTGATATCATTGTTACCAGTCAAGTGACAGATAACATGATCAGGATTCACGATGGTAACATCACCATCATGCGTGATATCTGCTGCTGTAACAGGGCCTGTGCCGGACTTGCTTAATGTAAGCAAAGCCTCGTCTTTACCCTCGATGGTCACTGCTAATCCCTTAAGATTAAGCAATATCTCAAGGATATCTTCTTGCACGCCTTCCTTACTGCTGTATTCATGCAGTACGCCGTCAATTTCGACTTCAGTAACTGCACAGCCAGGCATAGACGACAATAGGATTCGACGCAACGCGTTACCTAAGGTATGGCCAAAACCACGTTCTAGTGGCTCTAGTGTAACTTTGGCGCGAGTTGAATTAACCTGCTCAATATCAACGAGACGCGGTTTAAGAAATTCTGTAACAGAACCCTGCATTGTGTCCTCTCTTGTTTGTTAGCCTTACTTAGAGTAAAGCTCGACGATCAGCTGTTCGTTAATATCCGCAGACAAATCGCTACGTTCTGGAATACGCTTAAAAGCACCTTCCATTTTCGCATTGTCGACTTCTACCCATGTAGGCTTTTCACGTTGAGAAGCCACTTCTAAAGCCGCTTTGATACGAGCTTGAGTACGTGACTTTTCACGGATGCTTACAACATCATTCGCAGACACTTTGAATGACGGAATATTAACAACACGACCGTTAACCATAACAGATTTATGGCTTACTAGCTGACGTGATTCTGCACGCGTAGAACCGAAACCCATACGATAAACAACGTTATCTAGGCGGACTTCTAAGAGTTGCAATAGGTTTTCACCTGTATTGCCTTTTAAACGTGCAGCTTCTTTGTAGTAGTTACGGAATTGCTTTTCTAGCACTCCGAAAATACGACGAACTTTTTGTTTCTCGCGTAGCTGAATACCATACTCAGACAAACGTGGCTTACGTGCGCCATGTTGTCCAGGTGCAGTTTCTAGCTTACACTTCGATTCGATTGCTCTCACACCGCTTTTTAGGAAAAGGTCTGTACCTTCTCTGCGGCTGAGCTTGAGCTTGGGACCCAAGTATCTTGCCATGATCTTTCTCCAACTATCCTATATACGCAGTGTTATACACGACGTTTTTTAGGTGGACGACAGCCATTATGAGGGATAGGCGTCACATCGGTAATGTTGGTAATTTTATAACCAACAGCGTTCAGCGCACGAATGGCTGATTCACGACCTGGACCTGGACCCTTCACGAAAACTTCAAGGTTTTTAACGCCGTAGTCTTGAGCAGCAATACCTGCACGCTCAGCAGCAACCTGTGCAGCGAATGGTGTTGATTTACGTGAACCACGAAAACCAGAACCACCTGAGGTAGCCCATGACAACGCATTACCTTGACGATCTGTAATGGTGACAATTGTGTTGTTGAAAGACGCATGGATATGAGCCATGCCATCTGCAACCTGTTTACGTACGCGCTTACGCGGAGAACGTGACGGAACTTTAGCCATTTTGGTTTACCTTCCCGTTACTTTCTGATTGGCTTACGTGGACCTTTACGCGTACGCGCATTGGTCTTAGTACGTTGCCCACGAAGGGGCAGGCTACGACGATGGCGGAGACCACGATAACAACCAAGATCCATAAGACGCTTGATGTTCATTGAAATCTCACGACGCAAGTCACCTTCTACTGAATATTTGGCGACTGCTTCGCGTAGGATATCTATCTGAGCTTCGCTCAATTCCTTGATCTTAGCATCTTCGGCGATTGAAGTAGATGCGCAGATTGCTCTAGCGCGTGTACGTCCAATACCAAAGATAGCAGTCAACGCAATGACTGCATGCTTTTGATCAGGAATGTTAATGCCAGCGATACGGGCCACTATGCACTCCTTAAGTTAAAGGTCATCTGCGAAAAGCCCGAAAGGATACTCGACAGACGACAGATTTGCAAACAATATTTTGGTCAGCCCATTATTGGGCTGACCAAACTTCTTTCTTAGCCTTGACGCTGTTTGTGTTTTGGTTCAACACAGATAACGCGAACAACGCCACTACGCTTGACGATCTTGCAATTACGGCAGATCTTCTTCACGGAAGCTCGAACTTTCATTTCATCACTCCGTAAAAGCAATCTTATTTTCCAAAGCGATCTTATTTCGCTTTGTTAACGAGATTAGCTTTCTTCATCACAGACTCATACTGATGAGACATCATATGGGTCTGAACCTGAGCCATGAAGTCCATGGTCACGACGACTATAATTAGTAGTGAAGTACCGCCAAAATAGAACTGTACTTTCCACGCAATTAACATGAACTCCGGAATTAAGCAGATAAAGGTAATATACAACGCACCCGCTAAGGTTAAACGTGTCATTACTTTATCAATGTAACGCGAAGTCTGTTCTCCGGGACGGATCCCAGGAATGAATGCACCACTCTTTTTCAAGTTATCTGCTGTTTCACGAGGGTTAAAAACCAACGCAGTATAGAAGAAACAGAAAAAGATAATTGCTGACGCGTACAATAATGAATACAGCGGTTGTCCTGGTGACACAGCTAAAGCGAAATCGCTTAACCATGACATAGACTCATTTTGACCAAACCACTGAGCCAGTGTGCCTGGGAACAAAATAATGCTGGAAGCAAAGATTGGTGGAATCACACCTGCCATATTAATTTTTAAAGGTAAATGGGTGCTTTGCGCTGCAAAAACCTTACGGCCTTGTTGGCGCTTAGCGTAGTTAACGACGATACGACGTTGACCACGTTCCACAAATACCACTAAATAAGTTACAGCAAATACAATAACAGCGAGCAACAGTAGTACTAAAACATTCATGTCACCTTGACGCGCCTGCTCGGCTGTTGAGCCGATGGCCGATGGTAGACCAGCAACAATACCTGCGAAAATTAAAATCGAGATACCATTACCAATACCACGTTCGGTAATTTGCTCACCTAGCCACATAAGGAACATAGTTCCTGTCACTAGACTCACAACTGCAACAAAGTAAAAACCAATTCCGGGATTGGCCACAAGGCCAGGCATCAGATTTGGTAAACCCGTTGCAATACCGACAGATTGCAGCGTACCCAGCATAAGTGTGCCATATCGAGTATATTGACTGATTTTTTTACGTCCTGATTCGCCTTCTTTTTTTAATTCAGCGAGTGCAGGATGCACAACAGTCAATAACTGCATTATGATAGATGCCGAAATATACGGCATGATACCCAATGCGAAGATAGAAGCACGCTCTAAAGCACCACCCGAGAACATGTTGAACATGCCAAGGATGGTATCTTTTTGCTGAGCAAATAGCTCTGCCAATACAGCGGCGTCAATACCAGGAATTGGCACAAACGAACCGGCTCTAAAGACGATAATTGCGCCAATCACGAACAGAAGACGAGTTTTCAGTTCAGACAAACCGCCTTTCGCGCTTTTTGAATCAAGTCCTGGTTTTGCCATCGATGTATTATTCCTCGATCTTGCCACCGGCAGCTTCAATAGCTGCACGAGCACCTTTAGTTACCTTCAGACCTTTTACAGTCACAGGGCGGTCAATGGTACCTGAAAGAACGATTTTCGCAAACTGGATATTGCGAGTAATAACATTCGCATCTTTCAGTGCATTCAAATCGACAACATCACCGTTAACTTTTGCTAGTTCGAGTAAACGAACTTCAGCTGTTACCAAAGCGCGACGCGAGGTAAAGCCAAATTTAGGTAGGCGGATCTTAAGTGGCATTTGACCACCTTCGAAACCGACGCGAACGCCGCCGCCTGAACGAGACTTCTGACCTTTATGGCCACGTCCCGCTGTTTTACCTAAACCTGAACCGATACCACGGCCTACACGCTTAGGAGCAGATTTAGAACCTGCTGCTGGAGATAGAGTATTTAGACGCATTATCTTAATTCCTCCACCGAAACCATGTAGTACACCTTGTTAATCATACCGCGAACTGAAGGTGTATCTTCAATTTCGACAGTGTGACCAATGCGGCGTAGGCCTAAACCGGTTAAGGTTGCACGGTGTTTTGGTAAACGACCAATGCTGCTTTTAGTCTGTGTGACTTTTAAAGTTTTAGTAGCCATGGTGCATTACCCCCGAATTTCATCAACATTCAGGCCACGTTTTGCTGCGATTTGAGCTGGTGACTTCATGTGCACCAACGCATCGACAGTTGCGCGAACGATGTTGATCGGGTTAGTAGAACCGTATGCTTTTGACAGAACGTTATGAACGCCTGCTACTTCCAATACGGCACGCATTGCGCCTCCGGCAATAATACCGGTACCCTGTGATGCTGGTTGCATATAAACTTTAGAACCAGTATGGCGACCTTTAACTGGGTGATGCAAAGTACCTGCATTCAACTCCACGGTTACCATATTTCGACGGGCTTTTTCCATTGCTTTTTGAATAGCAGCTGGAACTTCTCGCGCTTTACCATAGCCATAGCCGATCTTACCATTACCATCACCCACAACTGTTAGTGCAGTGAAGCTAAAGATACGACCGCCTTTAACTACTTTAGAAACACGATTAACTGCAATTAATTTCTCTTGCAGATCGTCTTTTTGCTGAGCTTCTAATTTAGCCATTTTTATAACCCCTTAGAACTTCAGGCCAGCTTCACGAGCGGCATCTGCTAACGCAGCGACACGACCATGATACTTGAAACCAGAACGGTCGAACGCAACTATTGCTACGCCCTTCTCGATCGCACGCTCAGCAACAATTTTACCTACTGCTTTAGCTGCATCCACGTTACCGGTACTCTTTAGTAGTTCTTTAACCGCTTTTTCAACGGTTGAAGCAACTGCCAACACCTGAGCTTCAGGATTGATTACCTGAGCATAAATGTGACGTGGTGTACGATGTACAACCAGACGATTCACGCCCAGCTCTTGGATCTTCTTACGTGCACGAGTAGCGCGACGTAAGCGAGATGTTTTCTTATCCATATCGCGTTACCTACTTCTTCTTAGCCTCTTTACGGCGTACTACTTCGTCGTCATAGCGAACACCTTTGCCCTTATAAGGCTCTGGTGGACGATATCCGCGAATTTCAGCAGCAACCTGACCAATTAACTGTTTATCAACGCCCGAAAGCACGATTTCAGTTTGGCTAGGACACTCTGCAGTAACGCCTGCGGGCAGTTTGTGTACTAATGGATGTGAAAAACCTAAAGTTAAATCTAAGTCACTACCAGCAATCTTTGCACGGTAACCTACACCAACTAATTTAAGTTTTTTCACAAAACCTTGAGATACACCAACAACCATATTGTTTACCAATGCACGTGCAGTACCAGCCTGTGCCCAAGCGTTAGCAACGCCTTCGACAGGAAGGAACTTAACTTGTGCATCGTCGATAACAACATTTACCGCATTGTTGATTACTCGAGTCAGACTTCCTTTACTGCCTTTCACAGTTAAGGTCTGTTCGTTTAAAGTCACCTCTACGCCAGCAGGAACAGTGACTGGTGCTTTTGCAACACGAGACATTTCTAGCTCCTTACGCTACGTAGCAGATAACCTCGCCACCCGAGCCATTTTGGCGGGCGGCGCGATCAGTCATCAAGCCTTTAGAAGTGGACACAATTGCGATACCCAGACCGCCCATCACCTTTGGTAGCTCGTCTTTACCTTTGTAAATACGAAGACCAGGGCGACTTACACGCTGGATAGTCTCAACGACTGGTTTGCCTTGAAAGTACTTTAAGGTAATTTCTAATTCAGGCTTAGCTTCATCTGCTACGGCGTATTCAGTAATGAAACCTTCATCTTTAAGTAATTTCGCAATTGCTACTTTTAACTTAGCTGAAGGCATCTTTACAGATACGTGGTTAGCAGCTTGGCCGTTACGAATACGGGTTAACATATCCGCAATAGGATCTTGCATGCTCATATTAGCTTACTCCGTGACAAGTGCTTACCAGCTGGCCTTACGCAGACCAGGAACTTCACCACGCATGGTTGCTTCACGTAATTTAATACGGCTTAAGCCGAATTTACGTAGGAAACCATGTGGGCGACCAGTTTGATTACAGCGGTTGCGTTGACGCGCAGCGCTAGAATCACGTGGTAGAGCTTGTAACTTAAGTACAGCATCCCAGCGATCTTCGTCAGAAGTTGCAGGACTGTTGATAATAGCCTTAAGTGCTAAACGCTTTTCAGCATATTTAGCTACGAGCTGCGCACGTTTTGCTTCACGTGCTTTCATAGATGTTTTTGCCATTATGCTACCCTTATTTCTTGAATGGGAAGTTAAAAGCGTCTAACAAAGCACGACCTTCTTCATCATTCTTCGCAGTAGTAGTGAAAACAATATCCATACCACGAATTTTATCGATTTTATCATAATCGATTTCTGGGAAGATGATCTGCTCACGCACGCCCATTGCGTAATTACCACGACCGTCAAACGCTTTAGCGCTTAAGCCTCGGAAATCACGAATACGTGGTATTGCAATGTCAACTAAACGCTCTAAAAATTCCCACATACGCTCACCGCGTAGGGTCACTTTACAGCCAATAGGGTAGCCTTCACGGATTTTAAAACCAGCAACTGATTTACGTGCAACAGTTACAATTGGTTTCTGGCCAGCGATTGCAGTCATGTCACGGAGCGCATGCTCCATAACTTTCTTATCTGCAACAGCTTCGCCTACACCCATGTTGAGGGTGATTTTTTCAATCCGAGGGACTTGCATGACACTGCTATAACCGAACTTTTTAGCTAGTTCAGCGATTACAGTCTCTTGATATTTATCATGCAGTTTCGCCATCGTTTACTCCAAATTACTTAACGAGTTCGCTGTTCGATTTAAAGAAACGGACTTTTTGGCCGTCTTCAAATCGGAAACCAACACGATCTGCCTTGCCTGTGGCTTGGTTAAAGATCGCAACGTTTGATGCTTGAATCGGTGCTTCTTTCTCGATAACGCCGCCAGTCACGCCCAATTGAGGGTTTGGTTTCTGGTGCTTTTTAACAAGATTGAGGCCTTCAACAATTAACTTACCAGTAGGTAAAACTTGAGAAACCTTACCGCGGCTACCCTTGTCTTTACCTGCTAGTACAATTACTTCGTCTTCACGACGGATTTTAGCTGCCATTTGAAGCTCCTTACAGTACTTCTGGTGCCAGCGAGACAATCTTCATGAATTTATCATTACGCAATTCACGTGTCACTGGGCCAAAGATACGAGTACCAATCGGTGCAAGGTTTGCATTAAGCAAAACCGCTGCATTTCGATCGAAGCGAATGACAGAACCGTCTGGACGACGAACGCCTTTCTTAGTACGGACTACCACCGCGTTATATACATCACCTTTCTTCGCTTTAGCGCGAGGAATTGCTTCTTTAACAGAAACTTTGATGATGTCGCCGATACCGGCATAACGACGATGAGAGCCACCCAAGACCTTAATACACTGAACTCTGCGTGCGCCGCTGTTACATGCGACGTCTAGAGTCGATTGCATTTGGATCATTTCAAGTGCTCCGCTATCGTTACTACACAATCCCACTATGGGACTACATTTGAACCAAATTCAAGTAATAATTTACTTAAAAATGGCGCGCAAGTATAACACACATTTTCGGGATGCATAGCAAAAAAAACAAACGGCCCCAAATACTGGGGCCGTTTACGTTAGCCTAATAAAATTAGGCTTTTGTCACTACTTCAGCAAGCGTCCAAGACTTAGTCTTAGATAGCGGACGACACTGGCTAATCGCCACGTAATCCCCTTCGTTACACTGATTAGTTTCGTCATGTGCATGGATCTTAGTAGTACGCTTAATGTACTTCCCATAAATAGGATGTTTCACTTGGCGCTCAATAGCAACAGTAATAGACTTGTCCATTTTGTTGCTAATTACTTTACCTTGCAAAGTACGGGTTTTATCAGACATTACGCACCTGCCTTAGAAGTAATAATGGTCTTTACACGTGCAATGTTACGACGCACTAGTTTCAATTGATTAGTTTGGCTCAACTGACCAGTAGCGTGTTGCATACGCAGGTTAAACTGCTCACGCAGCAGACCAAGTAATTCAGCGTTAAGTTCTTCAACGCTCTTTTCTCTTAGTTCGCTCGCTTTCATTACATCACCGTCT
Source organism: Shewanella psychromarinicola (assembly GCF_003855155.1). NCBI lineage: Bacteria > Pseudomonadati > Pseudomonadota > Gammaproteobacteria > Alteromonadales > Shewanellaceae > Shewanella > Shewanella psychromarinicola. The sequence continues at coordinate 1,347,495 of NZ_CP034073.1, read as the reverse complement.
TAGTTACGAAGGTAGTCTTCAGAGGAAGTTTGGCTGAAGCCAAAGCAAAGGCTTCACGAGCCAACGCTTCAGGAACACCATCCATCTCATAAAGAACCTTACCAGGTTGAATCTGACATACCCAGTATTCAACGTTACCTTTACCTTTACCCATACGCACTTCTAGAGGCTTAGAGGTAATTGGCTTGTCAGGGAAAACTCGAATCCAAATTTGTCCTTGACGCTTAACGTGACGTGTCATGGCACGACGTGCAGATTCAATTTGACGAGCAGTTAAACGGCCACGGCCGACTGCTTTCAAACCGAAAGTACCAAAGCTAACTTCAGTACCGTTCGCTAGACCGCGGTTGCGGCCCTTGAACATCTTGCGAAACTTCATACGTTTAGGTTGCAGCATAAAAGTTTCTCCTATTTACCACGAGGCTTACGCTTGGGTTGCTGCTTAGGCTCTTCAATAGCTGGTATTAAACCGTCTAGAACTTCGCCTTTGAAGATCCAAACTTTAATACCAATCACACCATATTGCGTGTGACTTTCTGCAGTTGAATAGTCGATATCGGCACGCAAAGTATGTAGAGGTACACGACCTTCACGATACCATTCTGCACGCGCGATTTCAGCTCCGCCTAAACGGCCGCTCACTTGAACTTTGATACCTTGAGCACCAATGCGCATTGCGTTTTGTACTGCGCGCTTCATAGCACGACGGAACATAACACGACGCTCTAACTGCTGAGCTATAGAGTCAGCGACGAGCTTAGCGTCTAATTCAGGCTTACGGATCTCAGCGATGTTGATTTGAGCAGTAGTACCAGTGATTTTAGACACATAGGCACGTAATACTTCAACGTCTTCACCTTTCTTACCAATCACAATACCTGGACGGGCAGTGTGAATAGTAACGCGGATGCTCTTCGCTGGGCGTTCAATAACAATCTTAGATACTGATGCGGCTTTTAACTTTTCAGTTAAATATTGACGCACTTCCCAGTCGCTGTTCAGATTATTTGCATAGTCTGACTTATCTGCGTACCAGGTAGAGATCCAAGGCTTAGTGATACCCAGACGGATACCATTAGGATGTACTTTCTGTCCCATTGCTCTCTTCTCCTAGCGATCTGCTACAACCACAGTAATGTGACTGGTACGCTTCATGATACGATCAGCGCGGCCTTTAGCACGTGGCAAGATGCGCTTCATTGTTGGGCCTTCATCTACGAAGACGGCTCCAACTTTAAGCTCATCAATGTCAGCACCTTCGTTGTGTTCGGCGTTTGCGATAGCTGAGTCAAGTACTTTTTTAACTAGTACGGCGGCTTTCTTGGGGCTGAATGTCAAAATCTCGAGCGCCTTAGAAACAGGCAATCCACGAATTTGATCAGCAACTAGACGGGCCTTCTGCGCAGACGTACGAGCAAAACGATGTTTAGCTAAAACTTCCATCTTATTCCTCCCGTATTAACGCTTCTTCGCTTTCTTATCTGCGACATGGCCGCGATAAGTGCGAGTTGGTGAAAATTCACCAAGCTTGTGACCGATCATTTCGTCAGTTACGAACACAGGTACGTGCTGACGACCATTATGGACAGCGATGGTCAACCCAATCATATTAGGGATGATCATTGAGCGACGAGACCAAGTCTTAATTGGCTTTTTGTCTCCCGCTTCCATCGCTTTCTCTACCTTCTTCAGCAAGTGCAGGTCAATGAAGGGACCTTTCTTGAGAGAACGTGGCATGGCGAATCCTCTTAACTATTTATTACGACGACGTACGATGTACTTGTCAGTGCGCTTGTTGCTACGAGTTTTATAACCCTTAGTCGGCACACCCCATGGACTCACTGGATGACGTCCACCAGAAGTACGGCCTTCACCACCACCATGTGGATGGTCTACTGGGTTCATTGCAACACCTCGAACTGTAGGGCGTATGCCTCTCCAGCGCGTAGCACCTGCTTTACCTAACTGGCGTAGCATGTGCTCGGAATTACCAACTTCACCAAATGTTGCGCGGCAATCTACTGGAACTTTACGCATTTCGCCAGAGCGAAGACGTAGAGTTGCATAAGCACCATCACGCGCAACAACTTGTACATAAGCACCAGCTGAACGTGCGATCTGAGCGCCTTTACCAGGCTTCATTTCAACAGCGTGTACAACACTACCTACTGGAATGTTGCGTAACGGTCTAGCGTTACCAGTCTTGATTTCTGCATCCAAGCCAGATTGGATTGGGTCGCCAGCTTTCATGCCTTTTGCAGCAAGAATATAACGACGCTCACCATCTGCATACAGTACTAACGCGATGTGCGCTGTACGGTTTGGATCGTATTCAAGACGTTCAACTTTCGCAGGAATACCATCTTTGTTGCGTTTAAAGTCAACAATACGATAGTGCTGCTTATGTCCACCACCTATGTGGCGAACAGTGATACGGCCAGTATTGTTACGGCCACCACTTTTAGTTTTTTTCGCCAACAGGCCAGCAAAAGGTTTACCCTTATGCAGGTCCGTATTCACCACTTTAACTACGTGGCGACGACCTGGAGAGGTTGGCTTACACTTAATAACTGCCATGATAATTCTCCTTTGCTTATTCAGCGCCGCCGACGAAATCAATGTCAGCACCAGCAGCTAAAGTAACATAGGCTTTTTTCCAATCGATGCGACGACCAACTCGGCCACCAGTACGTTTGGTTTTGCCTTTATTAACTAAAGTGCGAACCGAATTAACTTCAACTTCAAATAGCTTCGCTACTGCAGCTTTAATCTCTGCTTTAGTTGCATCGATGGCTACGCGGAAGACTACAGTGTTGTTTTTCTCAGCAAGCACAGTACTCTTTTCAGAGATATGTGGACCAAGAATAACTTTTAGCAAACGTTCTTCGCGGATCATGCTAGCATCTCCTCGATTTGCTTCACTGCGTCAGCAGTAACAAGAACAGTGTTGAACGCAATTAGACTCACTGGGTCAAGACCCGCTACGTCACGAACGTCAACTTTGTATAAGTTGCGAGCTGCTAAGAATAAATTCTCATCAACTTCAGCAGTAACAATTAGAACGTCTTCTAAGTTCATTGCTTTTAATTTAGCTTTCAGCTCTTGTGTTTTAGGAGCTTCGACACCAAATGATTCAACAACAACCAGACGATCTTGACGTACCAATTCAGAAAATATGCTCTTAAGAGCACCACGGTACATCTTCTTGTTAACTTTTTGGCTATGATCTTGTGTTTTAGCAGCGAAAGTTACGCCACCGCCACGCCAGATTGGGCCTTTAACACTACCGGCACGAGCGCGGCCAGTGCCTTTCTGACGCCAAGGCTTTTTGCCTGAGCCAGTTACTTCTGCACGAGTCTTTTGGGCACGAGTGCCCTGACGCGCGTTTGCAGCATACGCTACAACTACCTGATGAACCAGTGCCTCGTTAAAGTCACGGCCGAAGGTAGTTTCGGAAACTTCAAGAGCGCTCTGGGCGTCTTTCAATACCAATTCCATTACTATCTCCTCAGACCTTAAGCTTTAACTGCTGGCTTGATAATCAAGTCACCATTGGTAGCGCCTGGAACTGCGCCGCGTACTAATAACAAGTTACGTTCTGCATCAACACGTACAACGTGTAGATTTTGAGTCGTTACTTGCTCAGCACCCATATGGCCTGACATTTTCTTGCCTTTGAATACACGACCAGGCGTTTGGTTCTGACCGATAGAACCATTCGAACGGTGTGCCAAAGAGTTACCGTGAGTCATATCTTGAGTACGGAAGTTCCAACGCTTAACACCGCCTTGGAAGCCTTTACCCTTTGATTGACCGGTAACATCTACTTTCACTGTCTCAGCGAAAATATCAACATTAATTTCAGCACCAACTTCAATGCCTTCGCCTTCACCATCTGCTAAACGCATTTCCCATAAACCACGACCGGCTTCGACGCCGCCCTTGGCAAAGTGACCTGCTTCTGCTTTAGTGATGCGATTGGCTTTTTTGGTACCAGTAGTTACTTGAAGTGCACGATAACCGTCTGTTTCTAAAGTTTTCACTTGAGTAACACGATTGCCTGCAATTTCAATTACTGTTACAGGGATTGACGTACCATCTTCAGTGAAGATGCGAGTCATACCCACTTTACGACCAATAAGACCGATAGCCATCTCTCAAACCTCTTCTAAGGATCTCAATTAACCTAAGCTAATCTGAACGTCGACACCAGCCGCAAGATCTAAACGCATTAATGCGTCTACAGTCTTTTCTGTTGGCTCTACGATGTCAACTAAACGCTTGTGGGTACGAATTTCGTACTGATCACGAGCATCTTTATTAACGTGCGGAGAGATCAAAACGGTATAACGCTCTTTGCGAGTAGGTAGTGGAATAGGTCCACGTACCTGCGCGCCTGTACGCTTAGCAGTTTCAACGATTTCCGCTGTAGACTGATCAATTAAACGATGATCAAAGCCTTTCAAGCGGATACGGATTCTTTGGTTCTGCATTGACCAGAGCTCCTAAAATGGACATATAAAAAATCACCCTCTAGCTTCTTCCTAATGGAAAAGCAGAGCGAGATGATTTAACCGTTCGACTCCCAATCGGAGTCGCTGTGAAAATGATTAACCATACTGGTTAGTCATTATAATTTACGCTGCACTAGTCAGCGAGGGGGCAAGTATACAGAACTTTTATCGGAGATCAAGCCCATTGTGTAAATAGTCTTCAGAAAGTTGTTTTACAATCAATTGCTGAGTATTCACTACACATCCTGGGTCAATACCACCAATGATTGTCAGTTTCTAAAAATAAAAAAGGAAGCCGAGGCTTCCTTTTTCAGTGTTCACTAAAGTCGCTATTACGCGATAATTTTAGCTACAACACCTGCACCAACTGTACGGCCACCTTCACGGATAGCAAAACGTAAACCGTCATCCATCGCGATTGGGTAAATCAGTGTAACTACCATCTTGATGTTATCACCAGGCATAACCATTTCTACGCCTTCTGGTAACTCAATTGTGCCTGTTACGTCTGTTGTACGGAAGAAGAACTGTGGACGGTAGCCTTTGAAGAATGGAGTATGACGTCCGCCTTCTTCTTTGGACAACACGTAGACTTCTGACTCAAACGTTGTGTGTGGGTTAATTGAACCAGGCTTAGCTAGTACTTGACCACGTTCAACATCATCACGCTTAGTTCCACGTAATAACACACCACAGTTTTCGCCAGCACGACCTTCGTCAAGTAACTTACGGAACATTTCTACACCAGTACAAGTCGTTTTAGTTGTTGGTCTAACACCAACAATTTCTACTTCGTCTGATATACGAACGATACCACGTTCAACACGACCGGTTACCACTGTTCCACGACCTGAAATCGAGAATACGTCTTCGATTGGTAGTAGGAACGGCTTATCGATGTCACGCTCTGGCTCTGGAATATAAGTATCTAAAGCTTCTGCAAGCTCAAGAATTTTAGCTTCCCACTCTGGCTGGCCTTCTAGTGCCTTAAGCGCTGAACCTTGGATTACTGGTAAATCATCACCTGGGAAGTCGTATTCTGAAAGAAGCTCACGCACTTCCATTTCTACTAATTCTAGTAATTCTTCGTCATCTACCATGTCACATTTGTTCATGAATACGATGATGAAAGGGACACCTACTTGACGAGAAAGCAAGATGTGCTCACGTGTTTGTGGCATTGGGCCATCAGTAGCAGCTACTACTAAGATTGCGCCGTCCATCTGTGCAGCACCGGTAATCATGTTCTTAACATAATCCGCGTGACCTGGACAATCTACGTGTGCGTAGTGACGTAATGGTGTGTCATATTCGATGTGAGAAGTATTAATTGTAATACCGCGCTCACGCTCTTCTGGAGCGTTATCGATTTGAGCGAAGTTACGAGCTTCACCACCATATGTCTTAGACAAAACGGCAGAAATTGCTGCTGTTAAGGTTGTTTTACCATGGTCAACGTGACCAATGGTGCCCACGTTTACGTGAGGCTTATTACGTTCAAATTTAGCTTTTGCCACGATATATTCCTTTCTTTTCAGAAGTGCTCGATTAATTCGAGCAATATAACATTGATGCCGTAACCAATATTAGTTACGAGATTCTATAATCGCTTTTGCAATGTTTTGCGGTGCATCTGCGTACTTCAAGAACTCCATAGAGTATGAAGCGCGACCCTGAGATGCAGAGCGCAAATCAGTCGCATAACCAAACATTTCAGATAGAGGCACTACTGCATGAACAAGTTTAACACCTGCGATGCCATCGTCCATACCTTCAATTATGCCACGACGGCGGTTTAAATCACCCACAACATCGCCCATATAATCTCCAGGTGTAGTCACTTCTACTTTCATACAAGGTTCGAGCAACACAGGGGTTGCTTCTAGCGCGCCCTTTTTGAAGCCCATAGAGCCTGCAATTTTGAACGCCATTTCGTTCGAGTCCACATCATGATATGAACCATCAAACAAACTGACTCTCACATCAAGTACAGGGTAGCCGGCTAATACGCCATTCTTCATCTGTTCTTGAATACCTTTGTCAACGGCAGGAATGAATTCTCGAGGAACTACACCACCTACAACTTCGTTAACAAATTCGTAGCCCGCACCCTCTTCGAGTGGTTCAATTCTTAACCAAACATGGCCATATTGGCCACGTCCGCCTGATTGACGTACGAATTTACCTTCCACTTCTACTTTAGAACGAATTGTTTCACGGTAGGCAACCTGTGGTTTACCTACGTTACACTCTACACCAAATTCGCGACGCATACGGTCAACGATGATGTCTAGATGCAATTCGCCCATACCAGATATTAGTGTTTGTGCCGACTCTTCATCAGTTTCAACTTTGAAAGACGGGTCTTCTGCTGCTAGTTTTTGCAGCGCAATCCCCATTTTATCTTGGTCAGCTTTTGAACGAGGCTCAACGGCAATGGTAATTACGGGTTCAGGGAACTCCATGCGCTCAAGAATCACTCTGTGATTGTTATCGCAAAGGGTATCACCGGTTGTTACATCTTTAAAACCGATAGCAGCCGCTATATCGCCAGCACGTACTTCTTTCAGTTCTGTTCGGTCATTAGCGTGCATTTGCACAATTCGACCTACTCGCTCACGTTTCTGCTTAACAGAATTATAAACACCAGCACCTGATTCAAGTACACCTGAATACACGCGGATAAAGGTCAGTGTACCAACAAATGGATCAGTCGCAATTTTAAATGCTAAAGCCGCAAAAGGGGCATTGTCATCTGGTAGGCGTTTGACTTCTTTTTCGCTTTCATCAATGCCTGTAATTGCAGGAACATCAATAGGTGCAGGTAAAAAGTCAACTACCGCATCGAGTACCGCTTGCACACCTTTGTTCTTAAATGCAGAACCGCAAGTGGCTAACACGATCTCATTGTTAATTGTGCGCTGACGCAACGCTGTTTTGATCTCTACTTCTGATAACTCACCCTCTTCAAGGTATTTGTTCATCAGTTCATCAGAGGCTTCAGCTGCTGCTTCCACGAGATACTCATGCATTTCTGCAGCTTTTGCCGCTAGATTTGCAGGAATGACTTCATAAGTAAATGTCAGCCCCTGATCTGTTTCAGACCAGTTAATGGCTTTCATCTTAATTAAATCAATAACACCCTTGAAGTTCTCTTCTACACCAATGTTTAATTGTATTGGTACACAAGTCGCACCAAGGCGGTTACGAATTTGATTTATTACACGGTCAAAATCAGCACCTGCACGGTCCATCTTGTTAACAAACACCAGACGTGGAACGTGGTATTTATCTGCTTGACGCCATACAGTTTCAGATTGTGGTTCAACGCCTGACGAGCCGCAAAATACTACTACAGCACCATCGAGAACACGTAATGAACGCTCGACTTCAATTGTAAAGTCTACGTGACCTGGGGTATCGATGATATTAATACGGTGTTCAGCGAATTGAGCATCCATGCCACGCCAAAATGTTGTTACTGCAGCAGATGTGATAGTAATACCACGCTCTTGCTCTTGTACCATCCAATCTGTCGTAGCGGCGCCGTCATGCACCTCACCGATTTTATGAGACATACCGGTATAGAACAGAACACGTTCTGTTGTGGTAGTTTTACCTGCATCCACATGAGCAACAATACCGATATTACGATAACGCTCAATTGGGGTTGTACGAGCCACTATTATACCCTCTCAGCTAAAACTTTTGGTTTTAGCAATATCAACAATATGGAGCGGACCGAAGTCCGCTCCATCATATTACCAACGGTAATGGGCAAATGCTTTGTTAGCTTCAGCCATGCGATGCACGTCTTCACGCTTCTTAACCGCAGTACCTTTGTTGTCAGACGCATCTAGCATTTCACCTGCTAGACGTAAAGCCATAGATTTTTCACCACGTTTGCGAGCAGCTTCAACTAACCAGCGCATCGCTAGTGCGTTACGACGCACTGGACGAACTTCACATGGTACTTGATAAGTAGAACCACCAACACGACGAGATTTAACTTCGACTGATGGGCGAACGTTATCAAGAGCTGCTTCAAGGATACTTAAATGATTTTCGCCTTTCTTTTCAGCGACAACATCTAATGCCTTGTAAATAATTTTTTCTGAAGTCGACTTTTTGCCGTCCTTCATAATGACGTTGATGAACTTAGCCAACAACTCACTGTGAAACTTTGGATCTGGTAGGATTTTACGTTGTCCTACAACGCGACGTCTTGGCATATTAATTCTCCGTATGCTTCAGGTATTTCCAAAACTGGAATGTCAAATAAATATTAGCTTGGCCTTACTTAAACGGAATACGTTAAGACTTAGGTCGCTTAGCACCGTACTTAGAACGGCCTTGGCGACGTGAAGTCACGCCAGCACAGTCTAATGCGCCACGAACAGTGTGGTAACGCACACCAGGTAAGTCTTTAACACGACCACCACGGATTAGGATTACACTGTGTTCTTGCAAGTTATGGCCTTCACCACCGATATACGAAGTGACTTCGAAACCGTTAGTTAGACGCACACGAGCTACTTTACGTAGTGCAGAGTTAGGTTTTTTAGGTGTTGTAGTGTACACACGAGTACAAACACCACGTTTTTGTGGGCACGCGTTCAACGCAGGCACATTAGTCTTTTCGACTTTTGGCGCGCGTGGCTTACGTACCAACTGGTTAACAGTTGCCATGTATAGCTCCGACAGTTGATTTAAACTCAACAATAAGGTGTGAAAAATCTATATCCCACAATGGTGGGACGCGGAATTTTAGAAAGGTAATGGCTGCCTGTCAAGAAATAGCCAACTTTTCGTGCATATTCCGATAAAAAAGGCGCCAATGGCGCCTTTTTTAACAAACCATTAACTTAATCTTGGCTACCAGCCAAGTTTAGTAGGTCTGCTAGGTTCTGTTCAGCTTCGCTTGCGGTTACTGTTGTAGCTTCCACTTTGCCACGAGAACTTAATACTTTAGCACGTTCTTCGTTACGGGTTTTGTGATAAGCATAACCAGTACCGGCTGGGATCAAACGACCAACAATTACGTTTTCTTTCAGACCACGTAATGGATCGCTCTTGCCACCAACGGCCGCTTCAGTTAACACACGAGTGGTTTCCTGGAACGAGGCTGCAGAGATGAATGATTCAGTCGCCAAAGAAGCTTTGGTAATACCGAGTAATTCACGCTCAAACGTTGCAGGTGCTTTACCTTGAGCGACTAGCTCACGGTTAGCAATCTTCACGCGTGATACTTCTGCTTGTTCGCCCGCTAGGAAATCACTATCACCTGCTGAAGAGATTAAACACTTACGCAGCATTTGACGAATGATCACTTCGATGTGCTTATCGTTGATCTTAACGCCCTGTAGACGGTAAACGTCCTGTACTTCGTTCACAATGTAGTTAGCTACGTTGTGAATACCACGAAGACGCAAGATGTCATGTGCCGCTTCTGGACCGTCTGCAATAACTTCACCACGTTCGACTTTTTCACCTTCGAACACGTTTAAGTTACGCCACTTAGGGATCATTTCTTCATAATGTTCACTACCATCTGCTGGAGTGATCACTAGACGACGTTTACCCTTAGTTTCCTTACCGAACGAGATCGTACCAGAGATTTCTGCAAGAATGGCAGGCTCTTTTGGTTTACGCGCTTCGAATAAGTCAGCAACACGTGGAAGACCACCGGTGATATCACGGGTTTTAGACGATTCTTGTGGAATACGTGCTAATGGGTCACCAACGTTGATGTTCGCGTTATCGTCTTTCGACACAATCGCGTTACCCGGTAAGAAGTATTGAGCTGGTACTTCTGTACCAGGGATCGTTAAGTCATTACCGTTTGCATCAACTAAGCGAATTGCTGGACGTAATTCTTTACCTGCTGAAGTACGCGCACCGACATCGAGCACCACGACAGAAGATAAACCGGTTAATTCATCTGTCTGACGTGTCATGGTGACACCGTCAATCATATCAACGAATTTAACACTACCAGCCACTTCAGAAATAATTGGGTGAGTATGTGGATCCCAGTTAGCGATAATTTCGCCAGCGGCAACTTCACTGTCTTCCAATTTCTCTAATACGGTACCGTAAGGCACTTTATAACGCTCTTTCTCACGACCTAGCTCATCGATGATGGCTAATTCAGAAGAACGAGATACGATAACGAGCTTACCGTCGATGTTAGAAACATGCTTAGCATTGTGTAACTTCAGAGAACCCGCGTTCTTAACTTGAACGTTGTTTTCTGCAGAAGCTCGAGATGCCGCACCACCGATGTGGAACGTACGCATGGTTAACTGAGTACCAGGTTCACCAATTGACTGCGCAGCTACAACACCAATCGCTTCACCGTGGTTAATAATATGACCACGAGCCAAGTCACGTCCGTAACACGCTGCACACACACCGAAGTCTGTATCACAGGTAATAACTGAACGTACAATAACTTCATCGATACTGTGTTCTTCTAACGTATTACACCATGCTTCATCAAGGAGTGTGTTGCGTGGAGCAAGCACTTCTTCTGTACCAGGCTTCATTACGTCAAGAGCAACCACGCGACCTAGAACACGTTCGCGTAATGGTTCAACAACATCACCACCTTCAATAAGCGGTTTCATTGTTAGACCACGTTCAATACCACAGTCATCTTCAATAACGACTAAGTCTTGTGCAACGTCTACTAAACGACGGGTTAAGTAACCCGAGTTCGCCGTCTTCAATGCGGTATCGGCAAGACCTTTACGCGCACCGTGAGTAGAAATAAAGTACTGTAGTACGTTAAGACCTTCACGGAAGTTAGCCACAATTGGGGTTTCGATGATTGAGCCATCTGGCTTAGCCATCAGACCACGCATACCGGCTAACTGACGGATCTGAGCCGCACTACCACGAGCGCCCGAGTCAGCCATCATATAGATACTGTTAAACGATGCTTGTTGCTCTGGAACACCATCACGGTTAATCACTGTCTCAATTGACAGGTTTTCCATCATCGCTTTCGAGACTTTTTCGTTAGCGCTTGCCCAGATATCAATTACTTTGTTGTAACGCTCACCGGCGGTAACAAGACCTGATTGGAACTGCTCTTGAATTTCAAGCACTTCAGCTTCAGCGTCTGCTACTAAGGTGTATTTCTCGTCTGGAATAACCATGTCATCGATACCAACAGAGGCACCAGAAATGGTCGCAAAACGGAAACCGGTATACATCAATTGGTCAGCAAAGATAACGGTATCTTTAAGGCCTAATTGACGATAACAGGTGTTCAACAACTTAGAGATCTGCTTCTTACCCATGTTTTGGTTAACCAAATCATACGATAAGCCTTCAGGCAAAATTAATGATAAAAGAGCACGACCAACAGTTGTATCAATGATACGAGTTGCTTTAGTTCTTTCGCCATCTTCTGCAATATGCGTTTCGGTAATACGCACTTTAACGCGAGCATGTAATTCAGCAACGCCAGTAGCGTAAGCTTTCTCTACTTCAGACACATCAGAAAAAGCCATGCCTTCACCGCGACCGTTAACACGCTCACGACTGGTGTAGTACAAACCTAATACAACGTCCTGAGACGGAGTAATTACTGGCTCACCGTTAGCAGGTGACAAAATGTTGTTGGTTGACATCATTAGCGCACGAGCTTCTAACTGAGCTTCAAGCGTTAATGGTACGTGAACCGCCATTTGGTCACCGTCGAAGTCGGCGTTGTATGCCGCACAAACTAACGGATGCAATTGAATTGCTTTACCTTCAATCAGTACAGGTTCAAATGCTTGAATACCCAGTCTGTGAAGTGTAGGTGCACGGTTAAGCATGACTGGATGTTCACGAATCACTTCGTCTAACACATCCCATACTTCAGCCTGTTCGCGTTCAACCATTTTCTTAGCAGCTTTAATAGTAGTCGCTAAACCACGACCTTCTAACTTGCCGTAGATGAATGGCTTGAATAGTTCAAGCGCCATCTTCTTAGGAAGACCACACTGATGCAGACGTAAAGTAGGACCTACGGTAATTACCGAACGGCCTGAATAGTCAACACGCTTACCGAGTAAGTTCTGACGGAAACGACCTTGCTTACCCTTGATCATATCAGCAAGAGATTTAAGCGGACGCTTGTTAGAACCGGTAATAGCACGACCGCGACGACCGTTATCTAATAGCGCATCAACTGACTCTTGTAACATACGTTTTTCATTACGTACGATAATGTCAGGCGCAGCTAAATCTAACAGACGCTTTAAGCGGTTGTTACGGTTGATAACACGACGATATAGATCGTTCAGATCTGATGTCGCGAAACGACCACCATCTAACGGCACTAATGGACGTAGATCAGGTGGAAGAACCGGTAATACTTTTAAGATCATCCACTCTGGTTTGTTACCAGATGTGAAAAATGCTTCCATCAGTTTAAGGCGCTTAGTGACCTTCTTGCGACGGGTTTCTGAGTTGATTGAAGGCAACTCTTCACGCATTTGCTCGATCTGTTCTTCTAAGTTGATAGCACGTAGCAATTCAAGAACTGCTTCGGCACCCATCTTAGCTTCAAACTCATCACCGTATTCTTCTAACGCATCAAGATATGTTTCTTCGGTTAGCATTTGGCCGCGCTCAAGCGTGGTCATGCCCGGCTCGATCACCACAAATGATTCGAAATACAGTACGCGTTCAATATCACGCAACGTCATGTCCAGCATTAAGCCGATACGTGACGGAAGTGATTTTAAGAACCAAATGTGGGCAACTGGACTAGCCAGATCTATGTGACCCATGCGCTCACGACGCACTTTAGTCTGGGTAACTTCTACGCCACACTTTTCACAAATCACACCACGATGCTTCAAACGCTTGTATTTACCACACAAACATTCGTAATCTTTAACTGGACCAAAGATACGCGCACAGAACAAACCTTCGCGTTCAGGCTTGAATGTACGGTAGTTAATGGTTTCTGGCTTCTTTACTTCACCAAAAGACCAAGAACGGATTAGATCTGGCGAGGCCAAACCAATTTTAATACCGTTAAATTCTTCAGTCTTACTTTGCTGCTTAAGAAACTTTAATAAGTCTTTCACGTTTCTCTCCTGAAGGAGTTAAACCAGGTGCTTTGCTGATGCAAAGCACCCTTGGTTACCAAACATTGCTTAAGTGCGATGCTTACTCTTGGTCCAACTCGATATTAATACCAAGTGAACGAATTTCCTTCAACAATACGTTGAAAGACTCAGGCATGCCCGGTTGCATCTGATGGTTACCGTCGACGATGTTTTTATACATCTGAGTACGACCGTTAACGTCATCTGACTTAACTGTTAGCATTTCTTGTAGAGTATAGGCAGCACCGTATGCTTCTAGTGCCCACACTTCCATCTCACCGAAACGCTGACCACCAAATTGAGCTTTACCGCCCAATGGTTGTTGTGTAACTAAGCTGTACGAACCCGTAGAACGAGCGTGCATCTTATCATCAACCAAGTGGTTCAATTTAAGCATATACATGTAACCAACGGTTACTTTACGCTCAAATTCGTTACCGGTACGGCCGTCACATAATGTCAACTGGCCAGACTCTGGTAAGCCTGCAAGAGCAAGCATTTGCTTGATCTCTTTCTCTTTAGCACCGTCGAATGCTGGTGTAGCAATTGGAATACCACCTTTAAGGTTGGTCGCCAAGCGCACCACTTCATCATCAGTGAACGAATCGATATCAACGCGCTGAAGCACGTCATCACCTAACTCATATACCTGCTTGATGTAACCACGAAGTTCAGCAATTTCGCGCTGCTCTTCAAGCATAGCGGTAATTTTATTACCGATACCCTTCGCTGCTGCGCCCATGTGGACTTCCAGTACCTGACCAATGTTCATACGCGATGGTACGCCCAGTGGGTTAAGTACGATGTCTACAGGATTACCTTCTTCATCGTATGGCATGTCTTCAACAGGACAAATCTTCGAGATAACACCTTTGTTACCATGACGACCCGCCATCTTGTCACCAGGCTGGATAGTACGTTTAACTGCAAGGTAAACCTTAACAATCTTCAGTACGCCAGGAGCCAAGTCATCACCTTGGGTGATCTTACGACGCTTGATTTCAAATGTCTTATCAAAGTCAGCTCTTAGCTCTTCGTGCTGTTCAGCTAACTGCTCTAATTCAGTTTGTTTGGTTTCATCGTCGATAACTTGAATTAATACGTCTTTACGTGGGATCTCAGCTAACTTAGCCTCAGAGTAACCGACAGACAGTAACAAGTTACGAGCACGGCCCAATACACCTTCTTCAAGGATCTTGAACTCTTCACCTAAGTCTTTACGAGCTTGGCGAACGTGCATATCTTCAATTTCAAGCGCGCGCTTGTCTTTCTCAACGCCGTCACGGGTAAATACCTGTACGTCGATGATGGTGCCTTTGACTGAGTTAGGAACACGTAATGAGCTGTCCTTAACGTCAGAAGCTTTTTCACCAAAAATAGCTCGGAGTAGTTTCTCTTCTGGCGTTAACTGTGTTTCACCCTTAGGTGTCACTTTACCCACAAGAATGTCGCCACCCTTCACTTCTGCACCAATATAGACGATACCTGATTCATCTAATTTAGATAAAGCAGATTCCCCAACGTTTGGAATATCAGCAGTGATTTCTTCGCTACCCAATTTAGTATCACGAGCAATACAAGAAAGCTCTTGAATATGGATAGTGGTGAAACGATCTTCTTGCGCAACGCGCTCAGAAATTAAGATCGAATCTTCGAAGTTATAACCGTTCCAAGGCATAAATGCGATGCGCATGTTCTGACCAAGCGCCAAATCACCTAAATCGGTAGATGGACCATCAGCCAATACATCACCACGAACCACTGGCTCACCAACTGAACAACAAGGACGTTGGTTGATACAAGTGTTTTGGTTTGAACGGGTATATTTAGTTAGATTGTAAATGTCGATACCCGCTTCACCTGCGTGTAGCTCATCTTCATTCACTTTAACTACGATACGGCTAGCATCAACATAATCAACCACACCGCCACGTTTAGCAGCAACAACCACACCAGAGTCAACAGCAAGAGTACGTTCAATACCCGTTCCGACTAACGGCTTATCAGCACGTAAAGTAGGTACTGCTTGACGTTGCATGTTTGCACCCATCAATGCGCGGTTAGCATCATCGTGTTCTAAGAACGGAATTAATGATGCCGCAACAGAAATAATCTGTTGTGGAGATACGTCCATATACTGAACATCTGCTGCACGCATAAAGGTTGACTCACCTTTGTGACGACAAGCAATTTGCTCTTCAACCATGCGGTTATCAGCATCAATTTCGATGTTAGCCTGAGCAATGACATATCGGCCTTCTTCGATTGCTGATAAGTATTCAACTTCATCAGTAATCACACCATCAATCACTTTGCGATAAGGTGTTTCTAAAAAGCCGTAAGAGTTAGTGCGCGCAAAACTTGCTAACGAGTTGATTAGACCAATGTTTGGACCTTCAGGGGTCTCAATTGGACATAAACGACCGTAGTGAGTTGGATGTACGTCACGAACTTCAAAACCAGCACGTTCACGAGTCAAACCACCAGGACCAAGCGCAGAAATACGACGCTTATGCGTGACTTCTGACAACGGGTTGTTTTGATCCATAAACTGTGACAACTGTGAAGAACCGAAGAATTCTTTCACTGCCGCAGAAATTGGCTTCGCATTAATTAAGTCTTGTGGCATAAGCTCGTTTAAATCGCCTAAAGATAGACGTTCACGAACAGCACGCTCAACACGGACTAAACCAACACGGAACTGGTTTTCAGCCATCTCACCCACGCTACGAATACGACGGTTACCTAAGTGGTCAATATCGTCGACTTCATCATTACCGTTACGGATTTCGATGATTTTCTTCATAACGCAAACGATGTCTTCTTTAGACAGCACGCCACGACCTTCGTCTTCAGCAATCTCAAGACGACGGTTGAACTTCATACGACCTACTTTAGATAAGTCATAACGTTCTTCACTGAAGAATAGATTTTGGAATAAACCTTCAGCTGCATCTTTGGTTGGTGGCTCGCCAGGACGCATCATACGGTAGATTTCAACTAACGCTTCTAAACGGTTAGTTGTTGAATCAATGCGTAATGTGTCGGCAATATAAGCACCATGATCAAGGTCATTGATAAATAAAGTATCAATATTCTTGATTCCAGCAAGTGATAAGTTAGCTAAATTTTCTAAGCTAATCTCGCTGTTTGCTGTCACTAACACTTCACCGGTATCTTCATCGATGTAGTCTTGAGCAGCATATTTACCAACAATATAATCTACTGGTACTTCTAGCTCAGTAGTGTTGGTTTTTTCAAGTTGCTTAATATGACGCGCAGTAATGCGACGGCCAGCTTCAACGAGTAAAGAGCCTTCAGCATCTTTAATGTCATAGCCTGCAGTTTCACCACGAAGACGGTCAGGCACAAGTGCCATTACTAATGAGTCTTTTTTAATCTTAAACTCAATACGCTCGAAGAATAAATCGAGGATATCTTGAGTTGAATATTCAAGCGCACGTAAAATAATAGTCGCCGGTAATTTACGACGACGGTCAATACGAACGAATAGAGCATCTTTAGGATCAAATTCAAAGTCAAGCCATGAACCACGGTAAGGAATAATACGTGCGTTATACAGCACCTTACCAGAAGAGTGGGTTTTACCACGGTCATGATCAAAGAACACACCTGGAGAACGGTGTAACTGAGACACAATTACACGCTCAGTACCGTTAATAACGAAAGTACCGTTATCAGTCATCATGGGGATATCACCCATGTAGACTTCTTGCTCTTTAATGTCTTTAACAGTACCAGCAGCAGCTTCACGGTCAAACAACACCATGCGTAATTTCACGCGAAGTGGGGCTGAATAAGTAACACCGCGGATCTGACATTCTTTCACATCAAAAACTGGCGCACCTAGCTTGTAGCTGACATATTGAAGCTCAGAATAGCCAGAGAAGCTCTTGATAGGAAAAACGCTACGGAATGCGGCTTCAAAGCCACGCTCACCCGTAGGGTCCTGATCGGTGAATTTCTTAAAAGAGTCTAACTGGATAGACAATAAATAAGGAATGTCCAAAACTTTTGGACGCTTACCAAAGTCTTTGCGAATACGCTTCTTTTCAGAATAGGAGTAAACCATGGGTTTCCTCTGCTTACGAGATGTGACCAAGACTGAAATAATATAATTAAATCAGCACGTTTGCCCATCACCGTTGATGGCAAGAACCTAACCAGTAATCTCTGCTAGGGACTGCTAAAACTGGCGATAAACGGTGAAAAAAAATCGCCTGCGCATAAAGCGCAAAAAAGGCCGACGGTTAAAAAACCGCCAGCCTTCACCCAATTACTTGGGTGATGCAAGCTAAATTATAGCTTACTTAACTTCAACAGATGCACCAGCAGCTTCTAAACTAGCTTTAAGTGTTGCAGCTTCTTCTTTAGACACAGCTTCTTTAACTGCGATTGGAGAAGATTCAGCCATAGTCTTAGCTTCTTTCAGGCCTAAACCTGTAGCGCTACGAAGCGCTTTAATAACTGATACTTTGTTTTCGCCAAATGATGTAAGAACTACATCAAATTCTGTTTGCTCTTCAACAACAGCAGCTTCGCCGCCGCCTGAAACTACTGCAGCTGCAGCAGAAACGCCGAATTTCTCTTCCATAGCTTCGATTAGTTCAACAACTTCCATTACAGACATTGCTGCGAAAGCTTCTAAGATTTGGTCTTTAGTGATAGACATTAGAAATATTTCCTATTGTTCTGAATTCAATTTTATTAAGCTGCCTGCTTAAAATTAAGCGGCGTCTTGTTTTTGATCGCGAAGGGCGGCCAATGTACGAACGAATTTGCCAGCAGATGCTTCTTTCATAGTCATCATCAACTGAGCTAGTGCTTCTTCGTATGTTGGTAGTTTCGCTAAACGATCAATATCAGCTGCAGGGATAAACATCCCTTCGAAAGCTGCACCTTTAACTTCAAATTTTGCTTGTCCCTTAGCGAAGTCTTTTAAAAGACGCGCTGCTGCACCTGGGTGCACATTAGAGAAAGCTATCAAAGTTGGGCCGGTGAACGTATCTGCTAGGCACTCAAAAGCTGTACCTTCAACTGCACGACGAGCAAGAGTGTTACGTACTACACGTACAAACACACCATTTTCGCGAGCAGCTTTACGCAGACCGGTCATAGCACCTACAGTCACGCCGCGTGAATCGGCAACAACTGCAGAAAGTGCACCTTTGGCAGCTTCGTTGACTTCAGCAACAATTGCCTTTTTGTCTTCGAGTCTTAATGCCATTGGCTTTACTCCTGGATTCTACCTAGGGAATTCCCTAGTATTTACCAAATTAAACACCTATGTGTTTAATTACTTACGGTGCAGATTTCCAGTAAAAAAATTTAGCTGGGGCCTGACACCGTCTACGCTGGAAATTAAGTCAATCTGACGATTAACACCTGCGGTCTTGGACGGAAACCGACTCTATTATCCAAAAATTCGAAAATTAATGAATAAAAGCGGCTTCAACCCACAAAGTGCGCGTATTATAGACTAATACGCGCTCCTTGTATATTACTTCGCTTCTTCCAAAGAACTCTGGTCGATAGCAACGCCTGCACCCATAGTGGTAGAGACGCTTATTTTTTTCACGTAAATGCCTTTAGCAACTGCAGGCTTAGCCTTTTTCAGTGCTGACACTAACGATTCTAAGTTTTCTTTCAACTGTTCGGTAGTAAAAGTTACTTTGCCGATAGTTGTATGGATAATACCATTTTTGTCGTTTCTGTAACGAACTTGACCGGCTTTGGCATTCTTAACGGCTTCAGCAACATTTGGCGTTACTGTACCCGTTTTAGGGTTAGGCATTAAACCACGAGGGCCTAAAATTTGACCTAACATACCAACAACGCGCATTGCATCTGGAGAGGCAATAACAACATCAAAGTTCATTTCGCCAGCTTTAACTTGTGCAGCTAGATCTTCCATACCCACAAGTTCTGCACCAGCAGCTTTAGCCGCTTCAGCGTTAGCACCTTGTGTGAATACAGCAACACGAACGTCACGACCAGTACCGTGTGGAAGTACAGTAGCACCACGCACGTTTTGATCTGATTTACGAGGATCGATACCTAGGTTAACAGCAACGTCAACACTTTCAACAAATTTAGCAGTTGCTAATTCTTTTAAAAGTATTACAGCTTCGCTGATGTCATACTGTTTTGTTACATCAACTTTTTCGCGAATAACGCGACCGCGCTTAGTTAGCTTTGCCATTATATTAATCCTCTACTACCAAACCCATTGAACGTGCAGTACCTTCAATTGAGCGAGTCATCGCTTCAATATCAGCACCAGTCATATCAGCGGCTTTAGATTCAGCAATTTCCTGAACAGCGCTACGCTTGATAGTTCCTACTTTATCAGTATTAGGACGGCCAGAACCTGATTTCAGACCTAGTGCTTTAAGCAGTAGGAAAGATGCAGGTGGAGTCTTAGTTACAAAAGTAAAAGAACGGTCACTATAAACGGTGATAACAACAGGGATCGGCATACCTTTCTCGAACTTTTCAGTACGAGCGTTGAATGCTTTACAAAATTCCATGATGTTCACACCTTTTTGACCTAAAGCAGGACCAACTGGTGGAGACGGGTTTGCAGCGCCAGCTGCTACTTGTAGCTTAATATAAGCTTCAATTTTCTTTGCCATGTCGACATATCCTCAATTTGGGTTCAAACGCATTTTGGCGACATGCCAATATGCTCCCCTGAAAACAACGGGTGCGAATTATATAAAAAACTACACTCGCAAACAATATTTATTTGTATTTATTTTAATCAGCTCTTTTCGACCTGATGAAAATCTAATTCTACTGGTGTTGAACGACCGAAAATCATCACAGAAACCTTAATACGGTTCTTTTCATAATCGACTTCTTCAATAGTACCGTTAAAGTCTGCAAATGGACCGTCGCACACACGAACAACTTCACCAGGTTCATACATAATACGATGAGTTGGAGATTCAACAGTATCTTGAAGACGTTGAAGAATAGCGTCAGCTTCTTTGTCAGAAATCGGTGACGGGCGATCTGATGTGCCACCAATAAAGCCCATTACACGAGGAATACTTTTGACTAAGTGCCAACTATCATCATTCATTTCCATCTGGACTAGTACATAACCAGGGAAGAATTTACGTTCACTTTTACGACGTTGACCGGCACGCATTTCAACAACTTCTTCAGTAGGAACTAAGATCTCACCGAAGTACTCTTCCATATTGTGCATTCTGATATGTTCGAGCAGTGTTTTAAGCACACGGCCTTCGTAGCCCGAGAAAGCTTGGATCACATACCATCTTTTTTTCGCTTCTGTAACTTCAGTCATTTTCAGATGCCTATACGCCAGTAATTAAATTGACTACTCGTAACAATATTGCATCTAATCCCCAAAGGATTAATGCCATTACAGCAGTAGCTGCAAGTACAATAAAAGTAGTGTTTAGCGCCTCTTGGCGAGTTGGCCAAACAACTTTACGCACTTCAATATGTGCTTCACGCGCAAAAGATTGTGCCTGCTTACCCTTGCTTGTCTGCAGCGCAATGACACCTGCAATAGCAAAGGCAATAATGACCCCAGCAACACGGGCCACTACATTAGCATCTGCATAAAATTGATTGCCTATAACAGCAGTAGCAACTAGCAATGCTGCTACGCCCCACTTAACGATATCCAAAGAATCACTCTGGTTTTCAATATTTGTTTTCATCGGTTAATTCCGTTACTCACTACGACCTGAGCTTAGCTTGATAAACAACATATTTACCAAATCCGCATTTCCGAACTTTCCCAGAAAATGCATAAGCACAGGGTCCAAAATCGGTCATAGATTGTATTCTTATTCAGCTTTATTCGCAACAATGCAGGTAGGGTATGGTTAAAAAATCAATCAAAAAATCAAATTTTGTTGTCAACTTCACCCTAAAAACAAAAAAGGAAGCCGAGGCTTCCTTTTTCAGTGTTCACTAAAGTCGCTATTACGCGATAATTTTAGCTACAACACCTGCACCAACTGTACGGCCACCTTCACGGATAGCAAAACGTAAACCGTCATCCATCGCGATTGGGTAAATCAGTGTAACTACCATCTTGATGTTATCACCAGGCATAACCATTTCTACGCCTTCTGGTAACTCAATTGTGCCTGTTACGTCTGTTGTACGGAAGAAGAACTGTGGACGGTAGCCTTTGAAGAATGGAGTATGACGTCCGCCTTCTTCTTTGGACAACACGTAGACTTCTGACTCAAACGTTGTGTGTGGGTTAATTGAACCAGGCTTAGCTAGTACTTGACCACGTTCAACATCATCACGCTTAGTTCCACGTAATAACACACCACAGTTTTCGCCAGCACGACCTTCGTCAAGTAACTTACGGAACATTTCTACACCAGTACAAGTCGTTTTAGTTGTTGGTCTAACACCAACAATTTCTACTTCGTCTGATATACGAACGATACCACGTTCAACACGACCGGTTACCACTGTTCCACGACCTGAAATCGAGAATACGTCTTCGATTGGTAGTAGGAACGGCTTATCGATGTCACGCTCTGGCTCTGGAATATAAGTATCTAAAGCTTCTGCAAGCTCAAGAATTTTAGCTTCCCACTCTGGCTGGCCTTCTAGTGCCTTAAGCGCTGAACCTTGGATTACTGGTAAATCATCACCTGGGAAGTCGTATTCTGAAAGAAGCTCACGCACTTCCATTTCTACTAATTCTAGTAATTCTTCGTCATCTACCATGTCACATTTGTTCATGAATACGATGATGAAAGGGACACCTACTTGACGAGAAAGCAAGATGTGCTCACGTGTTTGTGGCATTGGGCCATCAGTAGCAGCTACTACTAAGATTGCGCCGTCCATCTGTGCAGCACCGGTAATCATGTTCTTAACATAATCCGCGTGACCTGGACAATCTACGTGTGCGTAGTGACGTAATGGTGTGTCATATTCGATGTGAGAAGTATTAATTGTAATACCGCGCTCACGCTCTTCTGGAGCGTTATCAATTTGAGCGAAGTTACGAGCTTCACCACCATATGTCTTAGACAAAACGGCAGAAATTGCTGCTGTTAAGGTTGTTTTACCATGGTCAACGTGACCGATGGTGCCCACGTTTACATGGGGCTTGTTACGTTCAAATTTAGCTTTTGCCATGGTATTGCCTCAGTCCAACTATCTTGGTGATGAAAACACATATAGTAAAAATCCGATGCATAAAATGACATCGAATCGATTATTTAGGGTTAGGAAGCTTATTCATAACAGGCTGGTGTTGGTAGGCATATTCGTACTACCGACCTCACCCTTAACAAGGGTGCGCTCTACCAACCGAGCCATATCAGCGAACAAATTTGGAGCGGATGGCGGGAATCGAACCCGCGTTATCAGCTTGGAAGGCTGGAGTAATACCATTATACGACATCCGCGCAACCTATTTAGGCTACCTAACTACCTAGAAAATGGTGGAGGGAGAAGGATTCGAACCTTCGAAGGCTGAGCCGTCAGATTTACAGTCTGATCCCTTTGGCCACTCGGGAACCCCTCCAGAAAAATGGTGCCGGCACCAAGAGTCGAACTCGGGACCTACTGATTACAAGTCAGTTGCTCTACCAACTGAGCTATGCCGGCGCATCATTTCGGGTTCGGATATTAGGTAAATGTGCCTCGGAGTGCAATAGCTAAATGGTAAAAAACCTAAAAAAAGTTTCAAATGACGCTTTTTTGCACTCATTTTGTATAGAAAGTGTGATTTGCAGACAAATGTAATTAGTGATTAATACAAATGAAGACCAAACTATTGTCGCCATTTATTCGATAGTGTAATGTGCCTGACCAAACTAGAGGAATGGTAATGAACCCAATTAACTCAATACAAGATGCACTCTACTTTGCTTTTCAGCGCAAGCATTGGGCTGAATTACGCAAATCGGTGCCGCTCACATTGAGTCAGGCTGAATTAGAAAACCTGCGTGGTATGAATGAAAAGCTGTCTTTAGACGAAGTCACTGACATTTACCTTCCCCTCAGTCGTTTACTGAATTTATTTGTCGGCTCTAAGCAACAGCGTGGACTGGTTCTTGATAATTTTCTCGAGCAGAGAGCATCTCCAGGTCCGTATATTATTAGTATCGCAGGAAGCGTTGCGGTTGGTAAGAGTACCACAGCGCGAATATTACAAGCGTTATTGCAACGTTGGCCTGAGCATCCTAAAGTTGATTTAGTCACCACTGATGGTTTTTTATATCCATTAGCAGACCTTAAACGCAAAGGATTATTACAGCGTAAAGGCTTTCCTGAAAGCTATGACATGAAAATGTTAGTGGAATTTATTTCTGCGGTAAAAGCAGGTAATGAAGAAGTTATTGCCCCACTTTACTCGCATGTGACATACGATAGACGCTACGATGAACATCAATCCATATGTCAGCCTGACATTTTAATCTTAGAAGGCTTAAATGTACTGCAAACAGGCTTAGACAGCCCGGTTGATACAAGGAGGCCGTTTGTTTCAGATTTTGTAGATTTTTCTATTTATGTCGATGCTGAAGAATCATTACTGAAAGACTGGTACAAACAACGATTTTTACAATTCAGGCAAGGTGCATTTAGTGATCCAAACTCATTTTTTCATCACTATTCATCTCTATCCGATGATGAAGCTAATGATATTGCGGCGAACATTTGGGATACTATTAATGGGCCGAATTTATCATTAAATATTCGGCCAACGCGAGAGCGGGCCCACCTCATTTTACAAAAGGGACCAAATCACTTAATGGACCGCGTTTTATTGAGAAAATAATAACATATGAGCCTATAACTAGGCTCATGTTTACCCTCTACAGTGCTGACCTAAGACTAATTTCACCACCTAGATAGCGCTTAACACCTTGTTCGGTTTCAAGTATTAACGCCCCTTGTTCATCAATACCTCGGTAAATACCACTAACTGAATTAGGGGCCATTAACAGGGTAACATCACGATTAACAAATAAATCAAATTCATTCCAGCGGTCTAAAAAAACCTCTAACCCTTTCTGCTCGAATAACTGCAGATCAGCCTTAAGGGTTTTATGCAGTTTAATCAATAGCTCGGTTTTATCAGGCATACTCATCAAACTGGATAGGTCACTCCATGGCTGGTCAATAAGCTCACCTTGCTCAGCAGACATACTCATATTAATACCAAAACCAAGCACTAGTTCGGTTTGTTGGTCTGTGCAATGAGAGATTTCCACTAAAATTCCTGCCAATTTCTTATGATCAAGGTAAATATCATTTGGCCACTTTAATCCCAATCCTTGGACACCAAAATTTGATAATGTTTTAGCAATAGAACAGCCAATAACGAGGCTTAAACCACTTGCTTGGCTAATATCGCCATTTAAGCGCCAAAACATAGAGGCATAAATATGGTGACCATAAGGGGATAACCACTGTCTTCCTCTTCTTCCTCGGCCGGCAGATTGATATTCAGCAATACAAATATCACCGGATTTTAGTTCAGCAGCATGTCCAAGCATAAAAGCATTAGTGCTTGTTGTTTCATCAAAATAAAAACAGCGCCCATCAACACCATTAACAAGATGTGACTCATTTACCAACGACAGTGGCTTTGCTAATTTATAGCCTCGGCCCTTTACACTATATATTTCAATACCATAGTCTTTCAATGCATCAATATGCTGATTAATTGCCGCACGAGAAAGCGATAAAGACTGCGCAATGACCTCACCCGAAACAAAACGATCATGGTGTAAACACGCTAATATTTGGCGCTTGCGTGACCAATGTTCATTCATTTTATTTCTATCTCCCCAACTGAACCCATAATCCTAGGCTCGGGTTGTAATGTGACCGCAAACTTGTCAAAAACCATCTGGATGACGTATTTCGCTAATTGACAGACTTGTTTGCCAGTAGCGTGACCGAGGTTAACCAACACCAAAGCTTGATCTTGATGAACGGCAGCATCACCGATATTAACCCCTTTTAAACCGACGTAATCGATTAACCAACCTGCAGCAAGTTTATATTGACCATCAACTTGTTGATAAGCGACCAGGTCAGTAAAACGAAGTTTAAGTTGATTATAAGCCTTAGTTGAAACTAGCGGGTTTTTGAAAAAACTACCGACATTGCCTAATACCTTAGGATCTGGCAATTTTGATTGGCGAATGTGGCAGACGCAATCAAATATCTGCTTGGCTGTGACTGTCGATGGCTCAAAGTGTTGCAAAGGCCCATAATCTATTACAGGCACCCAATGCTTAGCCAATTTCAGTGTGACCTCGGTAATTACGGCTACATTATTGAGTTGTTTTTTAAAAATAGACTCACGATATCCAAAATCACATTGTTGGTTGTTAAAACGAACCAAGTGTCCTGTATCGAGTTGTAAAAACTCTATCTCGTAACAGAACCGATTAAATTCAACACCATAGGCACCAATGTTTTGTATTGGTGCCGCACCTACAGTCCCAGGGATCAGAGCCATATTTTCTAAACCATCAATCTGTTTTTGCAAACAGGACTCAACTAGGTTATGCCAATTTTCGCCGGCTTGAATGGTGATATATTGATAATCATCATCTGCAGTAAACTGTATCCCTTTTGTAGAGACTTTTACCACAGTGCCATCATAATCTTCAGTAAAAACCAAATTACTGCCGCCGCCAAGCACCAACATAGGCAACTGTTGTTTATACAATTTATTACAAATATCAATGAGTTCAGCTTTGCTCGTCACTTCAACAAGTGAAGTGCAATTCTGCTGAAGAGCAAAGGTATTAAACGCTGCCAAAGATATAGACATAGAAAATCAACTTTATAAAGAATGCGGTTATTGTAACAGGGAAGATAACTTTAAATTAGTTTGTTTCTGTTTAAAAAAGCAGGTTATTTAAGGTAAATTTGATTTAATAGAGCAAATAAAAGTATTCTCACAAGTTGCAAAACAAATCAGTTCTGGTCGATCTATTGAGATATGAGTTGGTTAAATCTACGAAAATAGCGACTAAAAACACATATTTCAAACACATATTTCGAGTTATACCAATCCGCATTAAATTATGATCTAATATGCTCACCACTTTCAAATTATTTTATACTGTGAAAAACTACACATCTGTTGAGCTTGTTAAGCTATCAAGGTCAGAAAAAGACGCCCGTATGCGTATCCGCATATTGGCTGTTTCTTGCTTTCTGGAATGTCACAATCGCGCTCAAGTCGCTCGCCAATTAAAGGTTAGTCGTCGCAGTGTCAATGAATGGGTTAAAAACTACTTAAATACTGGCATTGATGGCTTGAAAGCCAATATGAATTCGACAAATGCTAATAAACTCGACGAACACCAAAAGCAGGTTCTTTATCAATATATAGATGAGTTTAGCCGCTCCGAACAGGGTGGACGATTAACGGAGTTAGACGTTCAATCACATATAGAGCAGCAGTTTGGCATCCATTATCATATTAACCATGTATATAAGGTACTAAAAAATATTGGCCTAAGCTGGATAACAAGTCGCTCTAAGCACCCAAAACAATCCTTAGCAGCCCAAGAAGATTTTAAAAAAACTCATTTCTAAAACGATCGCAACGATCCCTGTCTATATTCCTTTAGACACCGTCGATATTTGGTTTCAAGATGAGGCTCGATTTGGTCAACAAAATACCACCACGCGACTATGGGCAGCAAAAGGCTCGAGGCCAAGAGCGGTAAGGCAGCAACAATTTGAATATGCTTATCTTTTTGGTGCAGTTTGCCCTGCGACGGGTGCAACAGAAGCCTTGGTCACTCCATTTGTTAATAGGGCGGCTATGTGGCAACACTTAAAACAAATTTCAGAAGCAACTCATTCGGATAGGTATGCACTTGTTATCATTGATGGTGCAGGTTGGCATACGGATGATATAGCAAAAGAATTCAGTAATTTATCGGTCCTCAAATTACCACCCTATTCTCCGGAATTAAATCCCATTGAACAGGTATGGCAATGGCTAAGACAGCATTGTTTGGCAAATAGGTGTTTTGAAGGTTATGACGATATCGTTGAACAGTGTTGCCGCGCTTGGAATACGTTTATTCAGTGTAAGGACAGGGTAAAAAGTTTGTGCACACGAGACTGGGCCAATATGGGTAAAGTCTAATGCGGATTGGTATTAAACCTACGCTGTTCGCCCAATTTCGAGACATGTTGCCCCATATAGCGGTAGTAGAATAACGCAAGCTCTAGCAGGACGCAGTCCGCCCTAGCAGCGAAGCGACCCTAGCAGCGCAGCGATCCGGTTTGTTAAAATGCAGACGTAAAAAAGCCCGCTATATAATAGCGGGCTGTTTCACTACTCTTTCGAGTAAATTAGGCGCCTGGAAATGACCTACTCTCGCATGGGGAGACCCCAAACTACCATCGGCGCGATTGCGTTTCACTTCTGAGTTCGGAATGGGATCAGGTGGTGCCACAATGCTATGGTTTCCAGACAAATTTGCATATCTACCGCCTTTAAGGCCGTAAATAATAATTCGGAAAGCTGATTTTTTTGAGTCTGCAAAACACTGTTTAAGCGCTCTATTCTAACACTAAGGTTATGCTCCCGGTCAGTACGACCTCCATGGAAGGAGGAAGTGCTAGAAAATGTCGGGAACATTTTCAGTAAAACCCATCTGGGTTGTATGGTTAAGCCTCACGGGTCATTAGTACAAGTTAGCTCAACGCCTCACAACGCTTACACACCTTGCCTATCAACGTAGTAGTCTCCTACGGCCCTTTAGAGAGCTTAAAGCTCTAGGGATGACTCATCTTAGGGCTCGCTTCCCGCTTAGATGCTTTCAGCGGTTATCGATCCCGAACGTAGCTACCGGGCAATGCCATTGGCATGACAACCCGAACACCAGCGGTTCGTCCACTCCGGTCCTCTCGTACTAGGAGCAGCTCCCTTCAATCATCCAACGCCCACGGCAGATAGGGACCGAACTGTCTCACGACGTTCTGAACCCAGCTCGCGTACCACTTTAAATGGCGAACAGCCATACCCTTGGGACCGACTTCAGCCCCAGGATGTGATGAGCCGACATCGAGGTGCCAAACACCGCCGTCGATATGAACTCTTGGGCGGTATCAGCCTGTTATCCCCGGAGTACCTTTTATCCGTTGAGCGATGGCCCTTCCATTCAGAACCACCGGATCACTATGACCTACTTTCGTACCTGCTCGACGTGTATGTCTCGCAGTTAAGCTGGCTTATGCCATTGCACTAACCGTACGATGTCCGACCGTACTTAGCCAACCTTCGTGCTCCTCCGTTACTCTTTGGGAGGAGACCGCCCCAGTCAAACTACCCACCAGGCACTGTCCCGAACCCCGATTAGGGGCCGCGGTTAGAACATCAAAACTACAAGGGTGGTATTTCAAGATTGACTCCACTCAGACTAGCGTCCAAGCTTCAAAGTCTCCCACCTATCCTACACATGTAGGTTCAATGTTCAGTGCCAAGCTATAGTAAAGGTTCACGGGGTCTTTCCGTCTAGCCGCGGGTATACGGCATCTTCACCGCAATTTCAACTTCACTGAGTCTCGGCTGGAGACAGCGTGGCCATCATTACGCCATTCGTGCAGGTCGGAACTTACCCGACAAGGAATTTCGCTACCTTAGGACCGTTATAGTTACGGCCGCCGTTTACCGGGGCTTCGATCATGAGCTTCTCCGAAGATAACCCAATCAATTAACCTTCCGGCACCGGGCAGGCGTCATACCGTATACGTCATCTTGCGATTTTGCACAGTACTGTGTTTTTGATAAACAGTTGCAGCCACCTGGTATCTGCGACTGCCAACAGCTTAAGGAGCAAGTCCTATCACCGTCGGCAGCGTACCTTCTCCCGAAGTTACGGTACCATTTTGCCTAGTTCCTTCAGCCGAGTTCTCTCAAGCGCCTTGGTATTCTCTACCCGACCACCTGTGTCGGTTTGGGGTACGATCCCCACTAACCTGAAGCTTAGAAGATTTTCCTGGAAGTATGGCATCAACTACTTCATCACCTTAGTGACTCGTCATCAGTCCTCAGTCTTGCAATTAAATGCGTATTCCCGGATTTGCCTAAGAATACAACCTACCACCTTAAACGCGGACTACCAACGCCGCGCTAGCCTAGCCTTCTCCGTCTCTCCATCGCAGTTAGTGAAGGTACAGAAATATTAATCTGTTTCCCATCGATTACGCCTTTCGGCCTCACCTTAGGGGTCGACTCACCCTGCCCCGATTAACGTTGGACAGGAACCCTTGGTCTTTCGGCGAGGGAGTTTTTCACTCCCTTTATCGTTACTCATGTCAGCATTCGCACTTCTGATACGTCCAGTGTGGGTTACCCCTTCACCTTCAACCGCTTACAGAACGCTCCTCTACCGCGCACTTCTAATGAAATGCACCCGTAGCTTCGGTGGTATGTTTAGCCCCGTTAAATCTTCCGCGCAGGCCGACTCGACTAGTGAGCTATTACGCTTTCTTTAAATGATGGCTGCTTCTAAGCCAACATCCTAGCTGTCTGAGCCTTCCCACATCGTTTCCCACTTAACATACACTTTGGGACCTTAGCTGACGGTCTGGGTTGTTTCCCTTTTGACAACGGACGTTAGCACCCGCTGTCTGTCTCCCGAGTAGTACTCATTGGTATTCGGAGTTTGCAAAGGGTTGGTAAGTCGGGATGACCCCCTAGCCTTAACAGTGCTCTACCCCCAATGGTATTCGCTCGAGGCGCTACCTAAATAGCTTTCGAGGAGAACCAGATATCTCCGAGTTTGATTGGCCTTTCACCCCCAGCCACAAGTCATCCGCTCATTTTTCAACATAAGTCGGTTCGGTCCTCCAGTTGATGTTACTCAACCTTCAACCTGCCCATGGCTAGATCACTCGGTTTCGGGTCTACACCTTGCAACTAAACGCGCAGTTAACACTCGGTTTCCCTACGGCTCCGCTATTCGCTTAACCTCGCTACAAAATGTAAGTCGCTGACCCATTATACAAAAGGTACGCAGTCACGGTCTCAAGAACCGCTCCCACTGCTTGTACGTACACGGTTTCAGGTTCTATTTCACTCCCCTCACAGGGGTTCTTTTCGCCTTTCCCTCACGGTACTGGTTCACTATCGGTCAGTCAGGAGTATTTAGCCTTGGAGGATGGTCCCCCCATATTCAAACAGGATGTCACGTGTCCCGCCTTACTCGTTTTCATCTACGGTTAGTTTTCATGTACGGGGCTATCACCCTGTGCCGCTGTGCTTTCCAACACATTCCACTAACACCCCATAGACTTAAGGGCTAATCCCCGTTCGCTCGCCGCTACTAGGGGAATCTCGGTTGATTTCTTTTCCTCTGGGTACTTAGATGTTTCAGTTCCCCAGGTTCGCCTCATAACGCTATGTATTCACGTTATGATGACCACTTATGTGGCCGGGTTTCCCCATTCGGATATCGTTAGCTCAAATGCTTATTACTAGCTCGCCAACGCTTTTCGCAAGTTATTACGTCCTTCATCGCCTCTGACTGCCAAGGCATCCACCGTATACGCTTGGTCACTTAACCATACAACCCAAATGAGTTTCACTTGCGTGAACCTCTGAGTCATATCATGACCAGCTGGTTTTTACTTGTCTCACCTCCGGGTAGGAAGTGGACTCGCCTTAGTTTTTTAGAATATTCAAGACACTTAAACAGTGTGTTGAGAACTCAAGATACTAATGCTTTCGCATCAGTATTATTTTTCGCACTAACGTAATCACACAAACGACAACGAATCGTCATTCATGCGCCTTTAGTTAGTACTATCAGCTTTCCAAATTGTTAAAGAGCGGGCTTAAAAAAGCCAAAGATAAAGTTTCATTTATCTTTGGCATCTCTAACCTATGCATATGTTTATCATCATGATAAGTGTAAATGGTGGAGCTATGCGGGATCGAACCGCAGACCTCCTGCGTGCAAGGCAGGCGCTCTCCCAGCTGAGCTATAGCCCCATTTACATGCAGTTGAGATAAATACCAAGTATCCAATCATAAGATTGGCGAAGCCAAATCGAATTTTAGCAAGTTAATTCAATGCGACGTTTAGTTCACTAAACGAGTATTTAATTAGCGCAGATAAAATGAAGATTTGGTGGGTCAGAGTGGACTTGAACCACCGACCTCACCCTTATCAGGGGTGCGCTCTAACCAGCTGAGCTACAGACCCATTCTTTTTGGTCTTTTAATCCTTACTCAGCGTTACTTTCTTCGTTTCTCAGTCATGTGCTAAAAGCACACTCCCTGCAAAACTCATCAAGTGCCTTGATTAAGAATCAAAATCCTCAAAAATACCTTTCGATATCTTTCTCTTTCTTTCTATCAAGTAATCTGTGTGAACACTCACATGCATTGCTGCACTTTTAGGTATTGAGTTAGTCGTATAGGTAAGGAGGTGATCCAGCCCCAGGTTCCCCTAGGGCTACCTTGTTACGACTTCACCCCAGTCATGAACCACAAAGTGGTGAGCGTTCTCCCGAAGGTTAAACTACCCACTTCTTTTGCAGCCCACTCCCATGGTGTGACGGGCGGTGTGTACAAGGCCCGGGAACGTATTCACCGTGGCATTCTGATCCACGATTACTAGCGATTCCGACTTCACGGAGTCGAGTTGCAGACTCCGATCCGGACTACGACAAGCTTTGTGAGATTAGCTCCACCTCGCGGCTTTGCAACCCTCTGTACTTGCCATTGTAGCACGTGTGTAGCCCTACTCGTAAGGGCCATGATGACTTGACGTCGTCCCCACCTTCCTCCGGTTTATCACCGGCAGTCTCCCTAGAGTTCCCGCCATTACGCGCTGGCAAATAAGGATAGGGGTTGCGCTCGTTGCGGGACTTAACCCAACATTTCACAACACGAGCTGACGACAGCCATGCAGCACCTGTCTCACAGTTCCCGAAGGCACAAGTCCATCTCTGGTCTCTTCTGTGGATGTCAAGAGTAGGTAAGGTTCTTCGCGTTGCATCGAATTAAACCACATGCTCCACCGCTTGTGCGGGCCCCCGTCAATTCATTTGAGTTTTAACCTTGCGGCCGTACTCCCCAGGCGGTCTACTTAATGCGTTAGCTTGGGAGCCCAGTGACTAAGTCACCAAACTCCGAGTAGACATCGTTTACGGCGTGGACTACCAGGGTATCTAATCCTGTTTGCTCCCCACGCTTTCGTGCATGAGCGTCAGTCTTTGTCCAGGGGGCCGCCTTCGCCACCGGTATTCCTCCAGATATCTACGCATTTCACCGCTACACCTGGAATTCTACCCCCCTCTACAAGACTCTAGTTCGCCAGTTCCAAATGCAATTCCCAGGTTGAGCCCGGGGATTTCACATCTGGCTTAACAAACCGCCTGCGCACGCTTTACGCCCAGTAATTCCGATTAACGCTCGGACCCTCCGTATTACCGCGGCTGCTGGCACGGAGTTAGCCGGTCCTTCTTCTGTAGGTAACGTCACAGTAACGGGCTATTAACACGCTACCTTTCCTCCCTACTGAAAGTGCTTTACAACCCGAAGGCCTTCTTCACACACGCGGCATGGCTGCATCAGGGTTTCCCCCATTGTGCAATATTCCCCACTGCTGCCTCCCGTAGGAGTCTGGGCCGTGTCTCAGTCCCAGTGTGGCTGATCATCCTCTCAGAACAGCTAGGGATCGTCGCCTTGGTGAGCCATTACCTCACCAACTAGCTAATCCCACCTAGGTTCATCCTGTCGCGGAAGGCCCGAAGGTCCCCTCCTTTCCCCCGTAGGGCGTATGCGGTATTAGCAGTCGTTTCCAACTGTTATCCCCCTCGACTGGGCAGATCCCTAGGCATTACTCACCCGTCCGCCGCTCGTCACCTCAGAAGCAAGCTCCCTTGTGTTACCGCTCGACTTGCATGTGTTAGGCCTGCCGCCAGCGTTCAATCTGAGCCATGATCAAACTCTTCAATTAAAGTTTTTTGAAAACCCCACTCTTACAAGTAAGAACGAAGCTTTCGGCTCAATGAATTCTGATTGCTTAACCAACCGAAGTTGCTTAAGTCTTTGTACATATTACTATGAACATTCATCGTTGCATTGAGTTGAAATTTTTTGATTGCCAACATTCCGAAGAACAGAAGACAATTTCGAATAACTCAATACCTGTGAATGTCCACACAGATTACTTGATAAATTGTTAAAGAGCGTTGATGCTATCTTTCATGCATCGCCGTAAGACGCTAGGTCATTGGCTTGGGATGCGTATTTTACGCATTCCCTTTATGGCGTCAAGTGTTTTTTCAAACTTCTTTTTGCCTGTTATCAACACTATTAAGTAGTTGTAAATAACGCTAACCGGTTTCTGCTTTCGCTGTATGCCGTGTCAGTGGATGCGCATTATAGGCAGCTTGAGATTTAGTGCAAGCGCTTTTATTGATGAAATGTTTTGAATGTCGAACTTTTGGTCAGATCGATTCTTTTTTAACTTTTTTGTTCAAAGAACCGTCTTCACCTAAATCACAAAACACTTATTTTTGATATTTAAGTTGATTTCAAGCTCAATTTTTCAACAGTACTCTGGTTTATCTGGTAATTTTTAATTAGTATGTAATAGTATTTAACAGTTATTTATCATTTTTTTATTCATTAGAGATTATTTTATGCAGAAATCATTCGTGATTGTTTTGATTGCGGCGCTTCTTGGCGCTTTTGTTTTTTCTCAGTTTGGCGGCACACCATCTTCGGTAGCGTTTATTGCTGGTGTAGTCGTTGCGACGTTAATTTTCACCTTTATGCCATCTAGTGGTTCAAATTCTACAGAGGAACCGTATGTAGGTCCCACTATGACACTGTATGTTGGCAACTTGCCTTATCGTGTTCATGAGGGAGAAGTAAAAGCATTGTTCGGTGAGTACGGACCGGTTAACTCCGTTCGTCTAGTACGAGACCGTAAAACAGGACGCCGTAAAGGATTTGGGTTTGTTGAGATGTCTGAAGCGGGAGCACAGAAGGCAATGTCGAAATTAAACGACTACAGCTTTCAAGAACGCACGTTAAAGGTAAGAGAAGCTAAATCACAAGAATCTGATACAGAAAATAGCTAATCGTTATTGAGCAGGATTCTTAGCACTATTTAAACAGTGTTGTTAGTCGGTTATGGTTACCAGCGAAAAATCACCAAAACCATAATCGACTAATGTTGCTTTAAGCCCTTCGCTAATATCCTTGGTATAACACGCTTGTAATTGTTTACTTCCATCATTGTCTCTGCTCAGTAAAAACCTAACTCGCTTTGCTACTGCTTCCCCAGAATCTAATAGTGTTACGCCGCCACCAAGATAATAACTAATTTCTGACGCTATCATTGGGAAATGGGTACAGCCCAGTACCAGTACATCAATATTAGATGCCGCTATGGGAAATAAGATATCGTTCAGTTTATTTCTATCGATTTGCTGACGCGCCACATGTTGCTCAGCAAGTAACACTAAATCTGACGTACCAAATAATTCGACCTTGCAGTTTCCAGCAAACTGATTGATCAGCGCTTGAGTGTAATCTCGTTTCACTGTGCCCGGCGTAGCCAATAAACCAATGTGCTTTTTCTTCGATAACATCGCAGCAGGTTTTATGGCAGGAACAACACCCACGATAGGAATTGTTAATTGTTGGCGTAATAGCGGCAATACCAAAGTACTGGCGGTATTGCAGGCAACAACCACGATACTGGCATTAACACGTCGAGCATGATGGGTGATCAGAGCAACACATCCAGCTATTAACTCTTGCTCTGATAAGTTGCCATAGGGCAAGCGGGCATTATCAAATAAATAGCAATAATCATGCTGTGGCAGCTGTTTTCTAATTTCATTCATGACCGACAATCCGCCGATACCAGAATCAAATACTAAAATAGGTCCAGACAATAGGGGCTCCAAATATGAATATGCTCAGTTTTAATCGTCATGTCATTTTATACTTAGGCGCGTAATACTAGACATCAGCGTCATTTAGTATACTATTTGCGCCCTTTTTTACAGTCTTAGGTGGTCGATATGAATTTAGCTGCAATGGATCCTAAAAACTACGATGCACAATTACAACAAAAGCGCATCAAGCTAGAACAGGCCTTTGCCGATTTCAATCCACCAAAGCTTGAAGTCTTTGCTTCTGAGCCTATGCATTATCGCATGCGTGCTGAGTTTAGAATGTGGCATGAAGGTGATGACTTATATTACTACATGTTTGATAAAGCATTGAATGCTAAAGTGCGTTGCGATCAATATTTGCCAGCGGGGTTGATGATTAATCAAATGATGGCTGCATTAATCACCGAATTAACTCCCAATCCTGCGTTACGCTATAGGCTGTTTCAAATTGACTTTTTATCGACGTTAAGTGGCGAGATATTGGTCTCTTTGTTATATCACCGTCAGCTTGATGAAGAATGGCGCGAACATGCGACTCAATTAAAGGCAAAATTATCTGCTCAATTTAATGTCAGTATTATTGGCCGAGCACGCAAACAGAAAATCGATTTAGATAAAGACTATGTTACCGAAACACTTACAGTAAACGCTCAACGATTACATTATAAGCAGATAGAAAATAGCTTTACCCAGCCCAATGCTAAAGTATCCGTAAAAATGTTGGAATGGGCCGTTGATGCAACTAAAAACAGCCAAGGAGATTTACTTGAGTTGTACTGTGGCAACGGCAATTTTACTATTGTATTGGCACAAAATTTCAATCGCGTTTTAGCAACCGAACTGGCCAAGCCTTCAGTTGATGCCGCTCAGTACAATATCGATATTAATAAAGTCAATAATGTCCAAATTATTCGTATGTCTGCTGAAGACTTTAGTGATGCGATGGCGAAAAAGCGTCAATTTAGACGTTTAGAAGGCATCGACTTAGACAGTTACGATTGCAATACTATCTTTGTTGACCCGCCTCGTGCAGGCATTGACCCTGAAACATTAAAGCTTATACAAGGTTATGAGCGGATTTTGTATATTTCATGCAATCCAGAAACACTGAATGACAATTTGTTAACCTTAGGCCAAACACATAAAATCACTCGCTTTGCGCTATTTGACCAATTCCCCTATACAGACCACATGGAATCAGGCGTATTACTAGAACGTAAGTAATGCAGATTAACTAACAAACAGGGCGCTAATGATTAGCGTACTGTTTGTTTATAAAGGCAGTTGATTAGGCTCTATTATCCATTTTATGTTGTAACGCTTCAGCACCAGTAGCGACCATCCGCAGTTGCAATACTAATTGGTCGGCCAACGCTCTACGTTCGCTACGTTTTGAATCCAACGCCGATGCTCCCGCATTAAATACCAAAATAACCAGCGCTTCAGCTTGAGCGCGCGCTAACACAGGTGTGCGGTTAGCTTGTGCTTCAGTGTAATGAGCAAGTTCAGAGATAAAGTGTTCAATTTCGCGCTCAACTGCAGCTCTAAATGCGGCAGAGGTACCTGAACGTTCATGTAACAGTATTCGAAATACGTTAGGGTTTGATTCCAACACTTCCATAAAAGTGTCAACAGAAATACGGATCACGCTACCACCGGCTTCTGCGCGTTGACGACCTTTACGCATCATTTGACGTAAGGTTAATCCGCCTTCATCGACCATGGTTAAGCCAAGCTCGTTCATATCTTTAAAATGGCGATAGAATGATGTGGGCGCAATACCAGCTTCACGTGCAACTTCACGTAAACTTAAGCTAGAAAAGCTACGCTCGGCACTGAGTTGATTAAATGCAGCATCAACTAATGCACGGCGGGTTTTTTCCTTTTGTTGTGCTCTTACGCCCATTTACTAATCCATTCAGTCAATATTAATTCACAGATAATACCGTTTTTACAACAGAAACACAGCCCTGTTAAGCTTGACCATGACTAGTTCTGTACGTTAAATTAGCGTACAATTGTACGCTCAACTTATTTATCCCTATTATTGGAACCCTACTAAATGAAAAAACCTCCAATCATTTGGCTTAATACCCTGTTATTTGCCATTACTTTTATTGGTGCTCTGGTGTTAATCCCTTGGCGTGGTTTTACCCATGGCTTTGATGGCATTGAATGGATTGCATTTGTTATTTTCGCTTACGCAAGTGGTCTATCGATTACTGCGGGTTACCACAGATTATGGTCACATAAAGCTTATAAAGCTCACTCATCGGTTCGTTTTTTATACGCACTAGGCGGAGCGTTAGCACTACAGAACAGTGCATTACATTGGTGTAGTGATCACCGCGTTCATCACAAACATGTTGATAATAATGATAAAGATCCGTATTCAGCCAAAATGGGATTTTGGTACAGCCACATAGGTTGGATGCTGCGCGAGTATCAAGCAAGCCGCTATAGTAACTATAATAACGTCCGCGATTTACAAAATGATCGTATCGTTATGTGGCAACACAAGCACTACTTAGCCTTAGTGATTTTAATGAATATAGGTTTACCAGCATTTATAGGCTGGTTGAATGGCGATATTTTATCAATGGTACTTATGGCAGGTTTATTGCGTCTAGTGGTAGTACATCACTGTACGTTCTTCATAAACTCATTGGCTCATCTCTGGGGCAAACAACCGTACACAGATAAAAATACCGCTAAAGATAATGCATTTTTAGCATTGCTGACATATGGCGAGGGTTATCACAACTTCCATCATATTTTCGAAAATGATTACCGCAATGGAATAAAATGGTGGGACTACGATCCAACTAAATGGTTAATCAAGCTAATGAACTGGTTTGGTTTAGCCAGTGATTTACGTAAAGTGCCACAAGAGCGCATTGAAAGTGCACGTTTGCAGATGCAACTTTTACAAGCACAGAATCAGGTTGCGCACTTACCTAACTGCGATGAAATAATCGAAAAATTTCAAGCAGAGTATGAGCTGATGAAGCAACACTTAGTCGACTATTATCAAGCGAAAAAGAGCTTGTTAGAGGCGAAACGCAAGCAACTTACAGATCACAATCTGAAACAACAAGTACAATTATTGCGTAACCAATTTCTTGAACAACAACGTAATTGGAAAAGCTTAACGGCTGCTTATACGTCATAATACGTAAATAGCATAAAAAAAGGTTACGTATAGCGTGACCTTTTTTTTAAGTAATCTCAACGAGTTCGAGTAAAGAGTTAATTAATCTCAGCTCTTAACCCATGTTGAGGTTTGGTAAATTGTTGGGCGCACTTGCTGTTACAACATTTGGCAGTTGGTCTGACTGCCATCGAAAAAGGGGCAATGCTCAGCGCCACTTTAGACCAAAAATCCTTAGGGAAAGTGGTAAGTACCCGCCCTTGTGGCTAAAGTTAACCCCCTCACTCCAGAGGCTAACAGGATAGTATCGCCGTCTGCTGAGTATTCAACAGTGTATTATCACTCATCTTTAACGTTAATGTTGTGGCTAACTGCGCTAATGACTGTTCAGATACCGCTAATAATAAATCGTGGTAGCTTCTCAATATATGAATCAAAGTACTTGATACCTAACCTATTTGACTCGCCAATTTTATTAATCTTAGCTTATCGATGTTCTCGGCTTTAAATGGGTCATCACCATCGCTCGCCATTTGTTTTATGTGTTCATGTGTATGCTCTTTGCGCCTTACCACGATAGTCGGCTCTCCGTCATATGGTCTCTATTGGTTAAAAAACTAGCCGCAACCAAAATAAAAATAATGCTCATAATTATCTTTTATTCTCGACTCTCGACACTGTCACGTTAATGACAGAGTAAAATACAAGATATTCTTACTGAGAAACATTATAATTGCTGCTCAATACGCCAGCGATAAATCAACTACCATGCCTGATCAAACAATTAAGCTCACCGAATATAGCCATGGCGCAGGCTGCGGCTGTAAAATTTCCCCAAAAGTATTAAGTACCATTCTTGCGTCACAACTCCCTGTGTTTACTGATCCTAACTTATTAGTCGGTAATCAAACACGTGACGATGCAGCCGTCTATAAGCTGAATGAACAAACTGGCATTATCAGTACCACTGACTTTTTTATGCCCATTGTGGATGACCCATTTACCTTTGGCCGAATTGCAGCAACCAATGCCATTAGCGACATATATGCCATGGGGGGAACGCCTATTATGGCGATTGCTATTTTAGGTTGGCCAATCAATCTATTAGCAGCAGAAATAGCCCAAAAAGTGGTTGATGGTGGACGTCAAGCCTGTGCCGATGCTGGTATTATGCTGGCTGGCGGTCACAGTATTGATGCCCCAGAACCTATTTTTGGTTTAGCCGTGACAGGACAAATCCCGCTCGAGCAAGTAAAGAAAAATAACACCGCTAAAGCTAACGATCGCCTATATATCACCAAACCGATTGGAATTGGCATTCTTACCACTGCGCAGAAACAAAAGAAACTGCGTGATGAAGACAGTCAAATTGCACCTAATGCGATGTGTCAGCTCAACACGATTGGTATTGATATCGCTAAAATTGTTGGCGTTAATGCCTTAACTGACGTCACTGGTTTTGGACTGGCTGGCCACTTAATTGAAGTGTGCCAAGGTGCAAAACTTAAAGCGAATTTAATATTATCCCAAGTTCCTTTGTTACCCAAAGTCAGTGATTACCTCGCTCAAGGTTGTATCCCAGGCGGTACCCATCGTAATTTTGACAGTTATAGCGAGTATTTACCGCCATTAACCGATGAACAGAAAGCCATTATCTGCGATCCACAAACCAGCGGCGGATTGTTAGTTTCTGTGAGTGCAGAGGCTGAAAATGAACTGAAAGTATTATTGGAAACCAATGGTATTGCCGCAACTTGTATCGGTACCCTCCATGAATATGAACCTCGCGCTGACGGATACGATATCCTTATGGAATTAAGCTAATGAGTGACGTCATTCCCAGCTCAGAATATGGCAGACTATTATTAGAAAATCGTCCGTTAATAGATGTCAGAGCACCCATTGAATTTTCCAAAGGTGCATTTAGTCACTCGATTAATTTACCGTTAATGCAAGATAGTGAACGCCAAAAAGTAGGAACATGTTATAAACAAAATGGCCAAGATGCTGCCATAGCGTTAGGTCATAGGTTAGTAAATGGTCCCGTTAAGCAACAACGTATAGATGCTTGGCTCGCTCAGTTGTCACAACATCCTGATAGTTATTTATATTGTTTTCGTGGTGGTTTACGTTCAACGTTATCACAGCAATGGATTAAAGAATCTGGCATAAATATCCCATATATTGAAGGGGGTTATAAAGCCATGCGTAATTTTTTAATCAATACTATCGAGCAGGCACCCAATCAATCTAAAGTGCTCATTTTAAGTGGCATAACAGGCAGTGGTAAAACGGAAGTTATCAACCAACGTGATGAGTCCGTCGATCTTGAAGGCATTGCCAATCATCGGGGATCAAGCTTTGGCAAAAATATCGATCCACAACCCAGTCAAATTAACTTCGAAAATAACTTAGGTGTGGCATTACTGAAGCATCAACAACAGCAACATAGCCATTTACTGTTAGAAGATGAAAGTATGCTTATAGGCAGGTCAGCCCTGCCTCATCATTTTTACAACGCCATGCAACAAGCGGATATTATCGTTCTCGATGAACCATTAGATGCGCGTTTACCGCGTTTATTGAATGATTATGTTGAACAAAAACTCGCTGATTATGTGTCTCACTTTGGTGAGCATGATGGTTTTGATGCATTTAGAGCTTATTTGACTCAAAGTTTATTGGGGATCCGTAAACGCTTAGGCGGTAAACAACATCAGCAATTACAGGACTTGGTTGACGATGCACTTGAGGTACAACAAAGCCAAAATGATACCAGTAAACATCTAGACTGGATAAACCTGTTACTCGATATTTACTATGACCCGATGTACCAATACCAACTTGAAAAGAAAAATGACAGGGTTGTCTTCCAAGGGAGTAGGCAAGCGATACACCAATGGCTAGATACTCACAAGTCATAAGTCATTTCAAAAAAATGCCCTCTAGATGAGCAATGCCGATCGTTTAAGAGCACTTGACCGATCCTGCAGATGAAAGATAATCCCTACCAGTATTCTGGTGGGGATTTTTTATGTTTGTGCAAGAGCTTGAGTTAGTTCATGAGTCTGTTGAAGAAAGCGGGTCTTACGGTTCTGTAATGGAGGCGATTGATTCAGATTGGATCGAACAATCACTCCTTTCAGCTAACAAGGCGAGTATCCGTAATCGCCGTCTGCCTGCCCAGCAGGCAGTCTGGCTAGTACTCTGGATGGGGTTAATTCGTAACCAGTCCATCAAAGAAGTCTGTAGCTCGATGGATATTGCACTTCAATCTGGAGACTCAACTTGGTCTCGCGTAGCGCCGAGTGTATTGACGGATTGCCGACGACGCTTAGGTGAAGCGCCTATGTCGTACTTATTTAAATCCACTGTCTCAGCTTGGCTTGAGCAAGCGTTGGGGGAGAATAACGCGCTAGGGCTTACCACCCTTGCCGTTGATGGAACCGTGTTTCGTTGCCAAGATTCTGAAGAAAATGCCAATGAGTTTGGTTTTATTTCAAACACACACAAACCCTATCCTCAACTTCGATTAGTCAGCCTTATATCGACTGAAACCAGAATGGTATTAGGTGCTGCCTTTGATGGCTGCCACGTAGGAGAGGTCACGCTCGCACAGCGTTTAGTTCAAGATACCCCTGATAATTCCTTAACCCTATTTGACCGTTGTTATTTCTCTGCTGACTTATTAGTAAACTGGCAAAGCTCTGGAGTACAGCGACATTGGCTGACACCCGTAAAGTCAAAGATGCGCTACGAGGTAGTCGAAGAGTTTGCGAATAATGACTTGCTCATTGATATGCCCGTCTCCCCACAGGCGAGAAAGAAAAATCCGGAGCTCCCTGAAACATGGCGCGCCCGTTTTATCGCT
Source organism: Shewanella psychromarinicola (assembly GCF_003855155.1). NCBI lineage: Bacteria > Pseudomonadati > Pseudomonadota > Gammaproteobacteria > Alteromonadales > Shewanellaceae > Shewanella > Shewanella psychromarinicola. The sequence goes on along the minus strand of NZ_CP034073.1, from coordinate 1,304,892 downwards.
TATCAAGAGCCAAAAGGTGAAATAAAAGGATTTGTCACCTCATTGATTGACCCTGTTCAGTATCCGCTGGACAAGCTGCTAAATATCTACTGGCAACGCTGGGAAATAGAAGAAGGATATGGCGAACTTAAGCAAACCCAGCTGCAAAGCAAGGTGACGTTACGGAGCAAATTTGTTGAAGGTGTTAAGCAAGAATTGTGGGGGGTGCTTATCGCTTATAATCTGGTTCGTTTAGAAATGACAGCGATAGCAAAGGAAGCTAAGGTCGCGCCAACCCGTATCAGTTTTACCGCTGCAATAAGCTTGATAGATACACAATTAAGGTGGCTTGCTTTATCACCAGATGGAAAGCTGCCAGCGAAACTGAAGCAAATGCGAGCCGATATAAAACACTTTATCCTGCCAGATAAAAGAAAGCACCGAACGTATCCACGCTCAGTGCTCTACATACCCAGTCGCTATCCACTTAGATATAAACAATAGTGCTTATCCGAATAGCATTACTCTAGATGAGGGCTTTTTTTGGGATCTCATGGTCTTCGGCATTAAAATTAACCCTTACCTGCCATAGTAGCCCAAGCAATATCTATGCTGGCAATAAAGCAACTCGCCATTGGTTAGCTAATGCTATCAAGTAAAGCGCCATCCTAGTTTCAGGTAGACATATTAGCTAATCTCAACCCATAAAATGAGTCAAAATCAGCCGTCGACTAAAAAACAGACAAACAGAACCATTAATTCAAAACAAGTAAAATAACTATTAATCAATTTGTTAGCAACATATCCCACGGGAGATTGGTACTGCCGACCACAATGAAATTAGGATTTTCGAGCGTTTCACGCTCATTGTAGGTCATAGGCTGCAAATTAATATCAATCAGTGCCCCACCCGCTTCTTCAATAATGATCTGCGCCGCGCCCGTATCCCACTCACCAGTTGGCCCTAAGCGGACATAGCAATCTGCACGCCCTTCGGCCACTAAACAACTCTTTAATGCAGCGCCTCCCATCACCACTAACTCACAATGATTGGGTTTATTAAGCAGCTTTAATACCGATTGCGGGTCTTGACGACGACTGACCGCTAAACGCAAATGCTCTGGTTCATCACCGGTTAATTGTTTACTGGTAATGCGTAGCTCATTCTTACCATCACGCTTATAAGCTCCTAACCCCGCGATCGCGTAGTAACACACTTTCGTCATCGGCACATAAACCACACCCATGATAGGACGATTATGTTCAACCAAGGCAATAATGACTGAAAAATCACCACTGCCCGCAATAAACTCACCAGTACCATCTAATGGATCGACTAACCAATAGCGTTTCCATGTTTCACGCACACTTAATGGAATATCCGCCGCCTCCTCACTTAAAATAGGAATATCAGGCGTTAGCTCAGCTAACTGACGGCAAATAATGTCGTGCGCAGCTAAATCGGCAGACGTCACCGGGGTATTGTCTGCCTTCATTTCGCGTTTAAAGTTACCTTTAAGGTAAATGTCACGAATTGTTTGCCCAGCTTCCGTTGCAATGTCTATGACTTGCTCAATTACATCTTCTGGCTTCATTACTACTCCAATTGCTGGATTCGAGAAAGATGACCTGACAAGGACACCAATAAACAAGGCTATCGCCTATTCTATGTTGCTGTTCTATGGCTAACACAATACGCCGAGTAATTTATCTATTCTACATCGTTTAGCTCACGTTTAAGACTATCCGTTGATGTACTCAGATATTGCTGAGTTAAAAAAAGCGCACTCACACTGCGAGACTCAGAAAAGTCGACATTATCGAGTAATAACTGCCAATCAGATAATGGCCAAGGGATCACGTCGATCGGCTCTGGCTCATCACCTTCCAAACGACTGGGATACAGTTTTTCGGCCACAAAAATATGCATTTTGCTGGAAAAGTAACCAGGCGCAAGTGATAGCTCTTTTAAATGAGTCAATTGATAACTACCAAAACCAATTTCTTCTTGGAGCTCTCTATTGGCTGCTTCAATCGCTGTTTCACCAGGATCAATCAATCCTTTAGGAAAACCCAGTTCGTAATTATCGGTGCCAGCGGCATATTCACTGGCTAATAACAAATTACCTTGATGAATAGGCACCATCATCACAGCCCCCCTGCTACCGCCTTTCATTCTTTCATATTGACGTTCTACGCCATTAGAAAACTTAAGGTGTACCTGCTCGATTTGAAACAGTCGGCTTTTAGCAACAATTTCGGTATGCAGGATCTCCGGCTTTTTATGCCGCTGTGTCATTGAAGCCCCATGTGACGAATTAATATAGACAAGGTACAATCTTACTATTCTAGGTATATTCTACAATCGGAATTTACATGTTTCCTTGGTATAAAATAGATACAGTCCTACTCGACATGGATGGCACCTTGCTTGATCTTCATTTTGATAACCACTTTTGGTTGCATATAGTGCCTGAACAATTAAGCATACAGAGGCAAATAAGCTTGGATGAAGCCAATAAATTAGCTAAACAAGCTTGCTATGATGTGGTCGGCACCTTAGATTGGTATTGTCTTGATTACTGGCAACGCCATTTAAAACTCGATATTTTGGCATTACACCATGCATCGGCGGACAGGATTAAGCTTCGCCAAGACAGCATGCCTTTTTTACAGGCATTAGCTGGGGCAAATAAGCAACGCATCTTGTTTACTAATGCTCACCCACAAAGTTTAGCCCTTAAGTTAACCCATACCAACTTAGCCGATGGTTTAGACGACATGCTATCGAGCCATGAAAGCGGCTATCCCAAAGAGCATCCACAATTTTGGCAATATGCATTTAATAAATTTAACGTAGATCCGTCGAGGTGTTTATTTATTGATGACAGCGAAGTCATTTTAGCGGCATCAAAAAAAGCGGGGGTAGGTTATCAACTCGGAATAAAGAATCCAGATAGCCAAAAACCTCAGCTTGAATTTGCCAATTTCCCAGCGATTACCGATTACCACCTACTATTACAGACACTTCAAGCCATTTAGCAATATTGTCGCCATAGAAACAACGAAGGGATTGAAGTTAAGTTGAATGACCGCCGAGTAGCGATTGATTTTTAAGCGTGGCCATTATAGTTAAGCTAGCATTGCTGAATCAAATGTGAATGATATAAAAACGCCTTGATATTGGTATCAAGGCGTTTTTATTAATCTCTTTATAGGTATTACAAACCAGGCACAACACCTTGATAGTTAATTGGATAATACCCTTGAGTATCTTGTCGACCTAAAAATGGTAACGCCTCACGTAAATCCTTAGGTTGAGCATCTGTCGGTTTAATTTTAGCACTGACCTTAACCAAGTTTGATTCGCCTAAAATAGCTGTCCCCGTTAAGCCCAATACGTTTTGCGTTTCATCAGTGGCCAGTTGTAATTGCCCGTCAAGACAACTCAATCCCAATGTGATATTGCCCAAAGGGTATACCCCAAATTGATTTTTGACATTAGTGTGATTTACAAATAATTTACCGTGTAATTGTTCGCACCATGGTTTACCTTGCTTTAAGACTTCAACCATTATGCTCACATCACCGTCAATTTGGGTTTTAAAAGGTAAGCGAGCACCCGCTAGTATAAAGCTATCTTGTAGATCAAGACGAATATTTTTCGCGCTCATCCCAGATAATGACCAGCTAAGACTGCCTTTACCGCTGACTGGCGTGGCACGATTACCGACATTAAAATCGATATTGGCTTGACCAACAAATAATCCCCACGGGCTTAACGTCCAACTAACCCGTTCTATCTGTCGTTGATCAATCGTGATTAAGGCCGCTTTCCCCTGCCAAAGTGTACCTTCAGCACCACTTATCACCATATTATTTGGCAATGGGGCAATACTGACTAACCAATTTGCAGGTAAATATACCAATAAAAACATCATATAGATAATGACGCCAATGACTATTTTTGAAAATAAACTCACAAAAAACCCTTACTGTGAAAGCTGAATACGTCTTACTTTTACAAAGCCAGCAACGTCTGATTCCGTTAAATCAACACTGTCCAGTGTTAATCCTTTCTGCGTCACTAAGTCATGTAAATAACCCAGGAGTGCGTCGAATGGCACATCATCCATCCAGAGTTGGATCTTATCGCCTTGCGGCTGCATACGGGTGATTTCTAATTGATATTGTCCCGCGGTTTGGTTGACGATAGAGCTTAAACTTCCAGGTACTTTCGCTTGCGCACCAGCTTGTTTTAGACCCGTTATTTTATTCGCGCTTTGTTTAACATAATTTAACGTTTTCTGTGCGGCGATGTTATCGCGCTCGGCGGCTTCTTGAGCATTAGATATAGGTGCCCAAATACCCCAATAAACAATACCAATGACAAGTACCACGGCACAAAAACCAACCAGCTGTTGCTCTCTAATAGCTAAACTTTGCCACCAAATACGCATATTTTCCATGTTATTTAATCCTTAACGTCAGCGTACTGGTGACGCTGTCTTCGCTACTGTTCATGGCACCACCATCTAGTTGGTAGTCTTTGGCGACAAACGCTTTAAACTCTTCAATTTGGCCATAGGTTTTTGCCGTCACTTGCATGCGTAATTCATTACGATTGGCTTCAAAACGCAATGTATTGGGTTTTAACTCTGGCACCTTGCTAAATGCAGGTTTAAGGTTGTCTAACATTTCAAAAAATACTGCACCACCACCTTGACCTTGCATACTGCGTAACTGACTGTCCATTTGTGAGCGCATATTGACAATGCGATTAACCGCGGGCAACGACAGCTTAAAAATGACTTCACTTTGGGCTTGTAATTCTGCAGTGCGGTTGTTGAGTTGATGTATTGCCAAACCTTTATTGACTAACGCTAATACTATGGCAAGCATGATCACTATCGCAGCATTTTTCCAAATGAATAACTGTTTGCTGTATTCACTCTTGGGCTTATATACACCGCTTAATAAATTAATCGGCGCATTTAAAATGCCCTTTGCTAATACCATCATAGGTAAATCTAACGGCTTAGATTCAACTTGTACCCCAGAAAAATCGATATCGTCGCTATAACTGGCCATGCTAATAGGGTCATCATTGGTCTGCACCACTTGAGACAATAGCCGTGGTAATGCAATTGCAGACCATGCTTTAGGTAAACTGACACCGCCCCCTTCCGAGGTTCTGATTAAATATTCGCTGCCGACACTCATTGCTGCCCAGCGACATTGATCTAACGGTAATGCCAAACAATCTGGCACAATTCGTTTCACTTTCAAGCCTGCGTGATGCAGCCATTCAAGCCATAGTTGCATTTGCTCATGCGCTACAGCAGCCACATTAAGTTGCTCACCTTCGCGAGGACCAACCACAAAATGCATATTGTCTACATTCGTCGCTAATGATTCCTCCAGCATGTATGGCAACGCCTTTAATGCTTGGCGTTGGCCTTTTTCGGGTAACATAATTTGTGTCAATGTCATATTGGCCGCAGGCACAAGTACATCAACAGGACGATTACCCGCACGCTCAGCTAAACTGCTGAGGCTAGCGGCATCAGCTAACTCACCAGAAGCGATAATTTCTTGCGCTTGTTCAGACCATACCAGCCATGAACATGGGTGTTCTGATGTTTTTCCTAACCGGATAAATAGCCGTTCAGACACTGTTATTCTCCACCGATCTCAATACGCATTGTTACGCAATGAATTTGTTATTATTGTTGGCCACCATACTGACGGGTGAGCACATCTAAATTGTTACCATTGCGCTTAAGTACGCTTTCCATTCGAAATAATGCGTTATCTACTTTAGCACCAGATTTCAATAAAAAGTACTGACTATCAACGACAAAACTCGACTTTGCATTCGCTTCGGAATTGATGCCACTCAGTGACGAACTTTCCCAAAACTCTTCAATTTTTTCATACCCATCCGCGGGACGATTATTGATAATGTTTTCAGCTTCACTCACTGAAATTTTATTTTCAAGCATCCCAGCAAGTAAAGCGGCCTGCTCAACCTTAATGGTATTCACATTCAATAACTGGCTATCTTCACCGGGTATTGCACACACATAAGGTGAAAGATTCAGATAAACATCTTGGCTAAACCCTAATACTGCGCGTAACTCACTGCGATGCTGCATCAAGGTATTGGCGGCACGATATGGCACATTACGCGACTCATATTCAGCATCTTCAGCCCCATATGGTGCAGATAACGTGTCTTGGTCGATATAATCTTTAAGGGTATAAGTGAGTTTCTCTGCACCAAAATCACCTACCCCTAAACTGATCAGTAGCGCTTGGAACTGTCTTGCTGCTACCGTCATTTTGGGCTGACCATTATCGGTCTGGGTTGAAGCTTGCCCAACGGCATTAACATTAAAGCAAGCCCGCATATCTTGTACTTCACCAACAATTTCACCATATTCGGCCGGAAAAGCGACATTGGCTAAGGCCCAGTACTGCTGTAAATGTACCGTCCCTTCTGAGTCTTCAAAATCTTGCTTGAGTACTTTCATCGCCAATTCTTCCGCAGAAAGAGCATACCAGTAAGCCTGGTCATATTGGGCTAAATTAAGCGTTCGGCGCATTGAAAGCTGATTACGGCTGCTAATGTTGGTAGCAATAATCACTACCATAGCGACAATCAACATCACCACAATTAACGCAACACCTCGTTGCTTTTGGCCGCCCATTATACTGACCCGCCGTTGTTGTTATTGCCTTGCTTATCATCGTCCGCTGTAGACTTGGTCGCTGGAGCACCTTTAGGTAATAAAAATCGACGTTGGATTTTACCCAAACCCTCTAACTCTATTTCCATCGCGATCCCTTTTGGCATCACAGTTCCATCAACATTCTTCTGCCATTTATCATCCATATAAAACGAATATTCAATCGATAAGACATGGTCAATCACGACACTTTTTAATGGTTCGGCTCCTGATATTGGCTCTGGATAAGGATAATACCAGCGTTCTAATCGGCCATTTTGGACCACATAGGCCACCGACTGCAAACTGCCTCTGGGTAACATACCATCAGGGTTTAACCAACCTAAACGGTAAAACATCAATGCTTCGGTCTCTGAGTCGAGAATATTGCCACCCACTTGAAAAAATTGACTGCCGCGGCCGTCAATTAACCTGGGTGTACGCGCGACCATTTGGCCCAAATCGCGTTCTAACGCACCAAAACCCTGTTGTAATGACTTAAGCCGATCAGCGAACTCTTTGGTGACTTCATCATTTTTCATCACCGTCGATAATATTGAGTTAGCCGCAATACCCAACATGGCAAAAATTGCAATCGCGATAAGCATTTCGAGTAAGGTAAAACCGCTTAAATGCTTAACCTTTGTTATGCACATAACTATTTACCTGAGCAGCCACACGGTTAAATTTATCATCGTCACTGACGCTAATACGGATCATCCTAAATTTATCATCTGTCGTCTTAATCACTTCTTGGCGCCAATACCATTCACGGCCTGCGAGTTCTGACTGACCTGTTTTTTGGCCTATATCAGGAAAGGTACCAGGCAATCGCACGTCGACCATTTGGTTACTGGCCACCCATTGCGCTAAAGTTCGTTCTTCTAAAATGGGCATATTAGCCATGATCTCACTCAAGCTTTTTGTCACCGATACCGCAGCAATTGAAAATACCGCTAAAGCAACTATCACCTCAAGTAAGGTCATGCCACGGCTTTTACCGCGCATGTGAATAGGGTGTCGATTGAAGGCTACTTTATTCATCTACACGCCCTAATGTTAAGCGGCCTAACGCGTCACCAACAACCAGTACATTGACCGGCTGACTGTCGTCATTTATCATATTAAAACCCAGCTCAAATGGTGTCATCTCACCGCTGGGAAACAATAATATTTGCGGTTCAGGGTGTTTCTTTTTTTCTTCTTCGCTCTTTTCGTCGATAAAAGGCTCATCAAACCAAGACTCATTTTGCTCGTCTTCTTGAACTAATGGCATACCATCGATCACAATATCTAAGGTAATACCGGCATCCATTTTTTCGGCCGATAATAGCCGATCTTGCTCAACAGGCATCCATTTACCTTCTTGATAAAACACAAACTCATATTGATCTTCGTCAATCACAATACCAATAAACTGGCCGCTTAACACACTTTCATCAAGCACCATCTCAGTCGCGGCGATAAAACGTCGCGCTGGTTTTTTGAGCATCTGTTCCGGCCCAGCAACATTCATAGATAAGGTTACCGCTGAGGCCACCAACCCCATGAGCAATGCCACGATCAACACCTCAAGTAAGGTGAAGCCGGCTTGACGATGTTGAATCATTTTATTGAAAATCTTGTAAATTCCAGCTTCCGATATCATCTTCAGAACCTGGTTGTCCGTCTGGGCCTGCACTGAAAATATCAATCTTTCCATATTCACCAGGGCTTAAGAGTAAATAGTCACTGCGCCATGGGTCTTGAGGTAGACGCTTAACATAACCACCTTCACGGAAATTACGCGGCTCTGGTGACGAGTTAGGCTTTTGCACTAACGCATCAAGACCTTGTTCCGTCGTTGGATAAATACTGTTGTCTAACTTATACATGTCCAATGCATTTTCTAGCGCAACAATATCTGATATGGCTTTTTGTTGGTCGGCTTTGTCTTTATTACCCATGAGATTGGGCACAACCATTGACGCTAAAATACCTAAAATAACAATTACTACCATTACTTCGAGTAAGGTGAAACCTCGTTGCATATTATTATGTTGCATTGCTTACTTCCTCTAAAAATTGTCTCTATATTCAAGCGTAAAAATCAGCTCTTACGCTTGGTTACATGTTTAGTCTACCAAGATATACACAGTCTAAAACCTAGCCGGTAACCAAATTATTTAACTCTAAAATAGGCTGTAAAATTGCCATTACAATAAATAATACAACCGATGCCATACTGACGACTAGCATGGGCTCAAAAACCCCCAAAGCTATATTCACGTTCGACTCAAAATCTCGGTCTTGGTTATCTGCGGCGCGTTCAAGCATATTCTCTAATTGACCGCTTTTTTCTCCAGATGCAATCATATACAACATCATTGCAGGGAATAACTTAGTATTAGTCAACGCATTGCCCAAACTAGTTCCTTCTCTGACTCGGGCCGTTGCATCATCGACAGCGGCACGCACTTTGACATTCTGTAACACTTCACTGGCGATACGCATTCCATCAAGTAACGGTACCGAACTCGCTGACAAAATACTTAATGTGCGCGCGAATCTGGCGGTATTTAATCCTTTACTGACTTTACCAATCACTGGCATTTGCAATAGTGCAGTGTCAAATTTCATCCGCATTAGCGGATTGGTCAGCATACGCTGAAAAACAATCATGCAACCAAAGATGAGCAGTACAACCAACACCCCCCAATGTTGCACAAAATCAGATGCAAGAATTAAAAACTGGGTCGTTCCAGGTAATTCTTGCCCCATGTGCTCAAACTGCCCAACCACCTTCGGCACCACAGCAGCAAGTAACACGGCGATGACACCAATAGCGACCACGGTTAATACGATAGGATAAATCATTGCCTGAGTTAGCTTTGTTTTGAGTTGTTGACGACGCTCGGTGTAATCAGCTAATCGGTTAAGCACCACTTCTAAATGGCCTGATTTCTCACCCGAGGCCACCATCGCACGGAATAAATCATCAAACACGTGCGGAAACTCGGCCATTGAGTCCGCTAAACTGTAACCTTCAACCACCCGAGAACGCACAGCCATAATCATGCTGCCTAAACGATCTTTTTCTGATTGTTGTCCCACCGCTTTTAGCGCTTCTTCAATCGGTAAACCCGCTGCCACCAGTGTCGCGATTTGGCGAGTGATCAACGCAAGTTCGGCAACTGAAATCCGTCTCTTAAACAAATTCGCTAGGTTAAAGCCACCACGCTGTGAGCGGGCTTCTTTCTCATTGACCGGCTGGAGTTCCAGTGGCATAAGGTGCTGCTCACGCAGCTGGCCTCTAGCATGGCGTGCGGTATCAGCTTCGATCACACCTTTTTGCTGTTTGCCTTTACTATCGAGGGCTTTGTATTCAAACGCCGCCATTGATTACTCCTCGCGTGTAACGCGTAATACTTCTTCTAGCGTCGTCACACCGGCGAGTACTTTACTCATGCCGTCATGACGAATACTTGGAATCGATTTTCGCACGTGTTTTTCAATGGCTAACTCACCCCTGCCGCCATGAATTAATTCACGGACATTATCATCAACAATGAGCAATTCATGGATACCAGTTCGACCGCGATAACCATTTTGACTACAGGCTTTGCAGCCTTTAGCGCGATAAATGACCCGAGTGTCGTTTGCGGTAATACCCAGTAATTCACGTTCACGCTCATCGGGCTCGTGTGCTTCTTTACAAATGGGGCATAATGTACGGATTAGTCGCTGAGCGAGCACGCCAAGTAAACTTGATGAGACTAAAAAGGGCTCTACCCCCATGTCTTGCAAACGGGTAATCGCCCCTGATGCCGTATTCGTGTGTAAGGTTGAAATAACCAAGTGGCCGGTTAATGAAGCTTGCACTGAAATCTGCGCAGTTTCTAAATCGCGGATCTCACCAATCATCACTACGTCGGGGTCCTGACGTAAAATCGCGCGCAACCCACGAGCAAAGGTCATATCAACCTTAGTGTTAACCTGAGTTTGACCAATGCCTTCTAACTCATATTCAATCGGATCTTCAACCGTTAAAATATTAGTGTCTTTAGAATTGATTTCCGTTAACCCAGCATACAAGGTGGTACTTTTACCTGACCCGGTTGGGCCTGTCACTAGAATGATCCCGTGTGGCTTACGAATTAACTCATCGAATTTTTCGCGAATGCCGAGCGTCATTCCCAGTTGTTCTAAGTCTAAGTTACCGGTATTTTTATCCAGCAAACGCATTACCACGCGTTCACCATGACTTGATGGCATGGTCGATACCCGAACATCAACGGCACGACCGGCAATACGTAACGAAATACGACCATCTTGAGGCAGGCGTTTTTCGGCGATATCTAAACGTGCCATCACTTTAATGCGCGACACCAACAAGGACGATAATTTACGATTCGGCTTTAACACTTCTTTTAATACGCCATCAATACGGAAACGAACAATTAGTTGTTTCTCATAAGTTTCGACGTGAATATCTGATGCTTCTTCTTTAATCGCTTCCGACAATAATGCATTAATTAATTTAATAATCGGCGCGTCGTCATCACCTTCGAGCAAGTCTTCAGTTTGTGGCAGTTCTTCAGCCAGGGTAAACAAGTCCATTTCGTTACCAATATCTTCCATTAGCTGTTGGGCTTCTGAAGAATTAGATTGATACGCTTGAGTGAGTTTAGCCTCAAAATGAGTCACCTCTAGCTTGACTAAAGGTAACTCGACATCGGCATAGCGCCGCACTTCTAACATGGCACTGAGTGGTGTGTTATCGGTATAGAAAAGACAAAGTTGCTCGTTCTCTTTCGCTAACACCAATTGAAAACGGTGTGAAAAGGCGAACGGCAAACGCTCTTTGCTATTGGAGTGAAAAACCCCGTCACCTTCGACAACTTCCATGGCGACGTCACTTGATACTTGAGCTAATGGCTCGGTCATCACGCTATCAGTCATTATTTTGAGCCTTGTCCTTTTGCATGCTTTCATCAATTGAACGCAATGCCGGATCGGTTTCACGCATTTTTGTTCCTAAACCTTGGCCGCTTTTATAACGCTCTAGCACGTCATTAACGTCATCAGGTAAGTATGCCTCTTGATCCCATTCTTCCAGTACAGGAACATCAGTATTTGGCATTAGATTAATACCACGAGCTTGTTGTTCAAGCTGTAATGCTCTGAAGTAATTGTATTTACGACCTGCAATACCTTCCATTGTAATGCCGTCACGGATTATGGTGGGTTTAATGAAAATCATTAGATTTTTCTTGATCTTTTTACTCGATGAAGACCTGAATAAATGACCTAGAAAAGGAATATCGCCAAGAAAAGGTACTTTTTGAACACTTTCTTGTACTTCTTCGTTAATTAATCCACCTAAAACCACAATTTGCCCAGAATCAGCCATAACAGTGGTCGTTAAACGACGCGTAGAGAAGCTGATATCCACACCGGTATTACCATTCACACCCGAGACTTCTTGCTCTATGGTTAATTTAACCGATGAGCCTTCGTTAATCTGCGGCACAACCTTTAACTTAACACCGACTTCTTTACGCTCAACGGTTTGGAAAGGATTGTCATTGCTTGAACTTGAGGTTGAGCCAGTAAGGATCGGCACTTCATCACCGACAATAAAAGAGGCTTCTTGGTTGTCTAATGTGGTGATAGATGGGGTTGCTAATACGTTTGAATTGGTATCGCTTGAAACAGCTTGGATAAGTGCAGCAAAGTTACCTGTGGTCAAGCCCCATGCCATACCATTGACTTTCCCTAGAGCTTGGGCAATCAAGGTGTAGTCGCCGTCTGAGGTTGGATTAGTAGTAGTTGTAGAATCAACGCCTGAGGTCGTGGTAACCGTAGTACCGTCTGTTTCACGAGCCGCCCAGACTCCAGCACCGACTTCTCCTATGGTTGCACCAATGTTGTTAAACTGAGTTAAGCCACCGGCTTCGCTGCCCCATTGCACCCCAAATCCCACGTTATCGCCTTGAGCGATTTCAACAATAATGGCTTCAACGAGTACTTGAGGACGGCGAATGTCGAGCTGATTAATGACGCTTTCAATCGTCCGCAGTTGATCAGGTTCGGCGCTAATAACCAGCGCGTTGGTATCACTGTGAGCCATAATGTTAATATCACTACGACGTTTACTTGAATTGCCTTGTTGGCTGCCAGCCCCGTCTTTATTATCTTGTAAATTTTGTGCAAACCCAGTTAATACTTCAACCAAGTCTTCCGCCTTGGCGTAATGCAAATAACGGACTTTGGTATTGCCGGTATTCGCTTGATCTGCATCTAGACGTCTAATTAACTCGATCACACGTTGACGGCTTTTTTCATCGCCACTGACAATAACGGCATTCATGCGCTCGTCAGCCACCACTTTAGGTGCTTGACCAGGCAGTTGTGATTGGTTAGCTGTCGTGCGATATAGGGTGTCTATAATGCGGACAATCTCCCCCGCAGAGGCATAGTCTAATGCCACCACTTGCACGTCTGTATCACCTTGTTTATCCACTCGACGGACGATTTCTACCAGCTTATTCACTACCGCTGCACGGCCAGAAATCATTAATACATTCGATTGGTCATAATTAACAACATTACCACCACCAGCATTATCATTTAACTGACGCAGTAACGGTGCAAGTTGCTTAGCTTCAGAATTGTATAACGGAACAATACGGGTGACCATTTCATCACCAACGCCAGGCGCATTGTCATCGGCGACACGGATAGAGGCCATTTTGGCATCTTTATCTTTAATCACTTTAATGATGTGGTTATCCATTTCAACCACTGCATAGCCATACACTTGAAGGACGTTAAGGAAGAATTGGTAATATTGATCATCATTCAACAAGTCGTAACTGCGGACATTAATTTTGCCACGTACCGTTGGATCGACAATTATCGTTTTATTGAGATTTTTACCAACAATATTAATAAACTCTTGAATATCAGTGCCTTTAAAATTGGCGGCATATTGTTCCGACCAAGCACTCGGTGCCGCTATCATCGCAGCGCCCACCAGCATTCCAGCAATAATCTTATGTCGGATCCCTTTTTTATTCATTTTATTCAATCCTCTAACGCCAAATTATTCTGGCAAACTAAACATGATTTCGACCAACTGCCCTTCACGCTCAACCATGACAGCCATTTCGGTGAGCTCAGGCAGTTGTGCCATCACTTCTAATGCCTGACCCATATCGGTCAGATCAAATCCATTTATTGATTTGGCTAAATCATTAGCCTGAAAACCCGCTTGCTTAAACAACGCAACATCTTTACCAGGATTTAAACGATAACCAGCTAATTCATCACCATTACGTACAGGTGAGATAGCTAAAAAATCAGTTATTTTACTGGGGTCGGCTAATAACTCTTCACGAGAATTAGACAGTTCTTCAGAAAAACGTTGATTATCGCGACGATCAACTCGGGTCACTTGTTGATCGACTTTCGCTTGTTGTAAATGAGTATTTGCGTCACTTTGCGCGGAATATTTAAGGCCATCAAGCATCAAGGTTTCATAACGACCGCCGTTACTAATAATGATGCGATCAGCATAAACTTCTTTTAAAGCAGCTGAAGTTCCCTTAATTTTATCACCTAAGCTATAGGTTTCTTGTTGCCCGCTTGACTCAATAACGGCTAACCCCTGATCTTCCGCAGTCGACGCAACAACCCCCCTCAACTGAATTGACAAGTTTGTTTTAGGCGCGTCAGTGATTTGTTCTACGACTTCAGCTTTGGGTTTATTACTATTATTATCTAAGCGGCCAAAAAGAAATAGGTTACGTACACCAGCAAGCTCAATACGCTTAGCAGTGCCTGCTGAAATGGGGGATGGTTGCCACATCGCAGATTGCGATGATGCTGGCATCAACTTCCATGTTATCTGTGCGGCTAAAAGCAACAGTGTGATCATTCCAAGCCAAAATACAACAATACTCAATGGCTTATGTGGTATTTTTGCGGCGTTAGCGATCAGTTTATCTAATACATCCATATGCTATTGGACTCTCTATACATGTTGGTACAGGTCTTTGTTCTAGTTGTTAATAATATGCGTTAAATAGATGTTTAGCCGTTATGCTAACTCACACAGGATAAAGCAACAACCCTAGCGCATATCGATTGGCGGATCACCATCAAATATGCTAACTTTGCGCCCATAAAAAGGCCATAATATTGCCCTTATTACGATAATATACACATTGTATGGCAATTAGGTTACTCAGTCTGTGAAATCATCCCAGTTTTGGAGGTCATTTGACTAACGCTCAGCCCGAAAGAAGCTTTATCCGGCTCGATAAATGGCTATGGACAGCACGATTTTATAAAACCCGCGCCATCGCCAAAGACATGATAAATGGCGGTAAAGTACATTACAACGGCCAACGGACTAAATCCAGTAAGAATGCTGAAGTCGGTGCAAAAATCCGCCTTCGTCAAGGTCATGATGATCGAGAGATTATTGTGCTCCAATTATCTGGACATAGACAAAGCGCGAGTGTGGCGCAAACGCTATACGAAGAAACACCTGAAAGCATTAGCAAACGTATTATCAATGCAGAAGCTCGACGGCTCAACATTTTAAATAATCCGGCCCCAGATCATAAGCCGGATAAAAAACAACGACGACAGATTATGCGCTTTAAAGAGTACTCAGCGCCCAAAGAGTAAGAGAATACAGATGAACAATGATATTTTACAGCGCTACATTTTTGATAATGCCGATGTGCGAGGCGAGATAGTCCAATTAGAACGCTGCTACCAAGAAGTGCTTTCTGCACATAGCTATCCGGTCGCATTACAGTGTCTAATCGGTGAGTTAATGGCCGCGACATCGTTACTCACGGCAACCATCAAGTTTACCGGTGACATTAGCGTACAATTACAGGGCGATGGCCCAGTCTCTTTGGCGGTAATTAATGGTAATAATAAGCAAGTCTTACGTGGTGTAGCACGTTGGAACGGCGATATTGCTACAGATACAAGTTTGCAACAAATGTTTGGTAAAGGCTATATGGTCATTACCCTAACTCCTGATGACGGTGAGCGTTATCAAGGGATTGTGTCGCTAGATCATGTCAACCTAGCTGCATGCTTAGAAGAATATTTTAACCAATCAGAACAATTACCCACTCAAATTCAGTTATTTGCTAACGGTAAACAAGCCGCAGGTATGCTTCTGCAAGTGTTGCCAACAAAGTCGGAGCAAAATGATGACTTTGAACATATATCAACATTGACGTCTACCATCAAAGCAGAAGAGTTATTCACTCTTGATGCAGAAGAAGTATTACATCGCTTGTATCATCAAGAAGAAGTGCGCTTATTTGATCCTGTTGATGTGACGTTTAAATGTAGCTGTTCTTATGAACGCAGTGGCGCGGCCATTAAAACCTTGCCGCAAGCTGAAGTTGAAGCGATTTTGGCCGAGGAAGGCAAAATTGATATGGATTGTGAGTACTGCACAGCAAAATACTCTTTTGATGCCATCGATATAGCGGCATTATATTCCGGTAGCCACAGCAGCCAATCAAAACAGTAACCAATGACGTAATAGATACGTAACAAATTACAAAAAAAGCGCGCTTTGCGCTTTTTTTATCCCTAAAACACCGATAAAAATGCCTGCAACCAAAAACCCATCAAAAAAATAACCAAACTGTTCGTTACCAGAGCGTTAACTTGCGTTACAATCTCCTACATTAGTTTATAGCCATTGCGCAAGCAAAATATCAAACTAAGTTTCAACACCTAACCCCAATAGCGATTCATTGCGAAACACGACCTAAAAGACATGGAGATCAACACTATGGCGGATGTATCAAACCGCGTTCACCTCAATCCTACGACAGCACAGCTTGTAGAAATCGCGCTTCTTCGTGGAGAGGGTCAACTCACCGCAAATGGTGCCTTAGTGGCCAAAACAGGGGAAAGAACAGGTCGTTCACCCAATGACCGATTTATCGTCAAAGAGGCAAACACCGAAGCTGATATTGAATGGGGCAAAGT
Source organism: Shewanella psychromarinicola (assembly GCF_003855155.1). Classification (NCBI taxonomy): domain Bacteria; kingdom Pseudomonadati; phylum Pseudomonadota; class Gammaproteobacteria; order Alteromonadales; family Shewanellaceae; genus Shewanella; species Shewanella psychromarinicola. The sequence continues at coordinate 1,288,165 of NZ_CP034073.1, read as the reverse complement.
AAACCGTCCATTTGATGCCAGTAAATTTGATGCATTATGGGGTCGTGTAGAAGCTTACCTTGCAGACAAAGAGTTATTTATGTCTGAACTCGAAGTGGGCGCTGATGACGAGCATTATATTCCAGTACATGTAACCACTGAGTATGCGTGGCATCAACTCTTTGCGCGTAATTTATTTATCACTCCAACAACATTTAATCGTGGCAACAAAGATGTCTGGCAAATTATCAATGCGCCTGGATTTGTTTGCGAACCAGAACGCGATGGTACCCATTCTGAAGCGGCCGTTATTCTTAACTTTGCCGAACGAAAAGTACTTCTTGTGGGCTTGAAGTACGCTGGAGAAATGAAAAAGTCGATGTTCTCGGTACAGAACTTCTTATTACCAGCAAAAGGTGTGTTACCAATGCATTGTTCGGCTAACGTCGGCCACGATGGTGATACTACTTTGTTTTTCGGTTTATCTGGTACCGGTAAAACCACTCTTTCTGCCGATCCAAAACGGTTTTTAATTGGTGATGACGAGCACGGCTGGGCACCCGGTGGCGTATTTAATATCGAAGGCGGCTGCTATGCAAAATGTATCGACTTAAGCCAAAAAAATGAACCTGTTATTTGGGACGCTATCCGTTTTGGTACTGTATTAGAAAACGTCGTACTTGATGAACAGCGAGTGCCTGACTATAAAGATACCAGCCTGACTGAAAACAGTCGCGCGGCCTACCCTTTAGAACATATAGCTCAGCGTAAAGAAAGTAATCGCGGCGCAGAACCTCATGCGGTCGTCTTTTTAACCTGTGATGTATCGGGCGTATTACCGCCAGTATCGGTGTTAAGTAAAGAGCAAGCGGCGTATCACTTCTTGTCTGGTTATACCGCGAAAGTAGGCTCAACCGAAATGGGTTCTACTTCTGCAATCCAGTCAACCTTCTCGACGTGTTTTGGTGCACCATTCTTCCCACGCCCTGCAGGCGTATATGCCGAGTTATTAATGGCACGCATTGAGTCGTTTGGCAGCCAAGTTTACCTGGTCAACACTGGCTGGACCGGTGGTCCACATGGTGTAGGTAAGCGTTTTGATATTCCAACAACGCGAGCCATTGTTGATGCCATTGTTAGCGGTGAGCTCAAAGATGTTGAAACGCTTTATATTGATAAGCTCAATCTACATGTACCGGTTAGTGTTTCAGGCGTCACCACCGCATTGTTGAACCCTGTTAACACATGGGCAGACAAAGCTGAGTACAACAAATATGCTCAGCAACTCGCGCAAGAGTTCAGTGATAATTTTGCAAAATATCACGTGTCTGATGCCATTAAAAATGCCGGCCCTAACGTATAAGCAATACATCGACTCTTCGCCGTCCACTTAATGTAATATGACGCCTAAAATCCCGACTCCGGTTGGGATTTTTTATCGCTATAAATTCAGTTCACTTATCACCATAAAAGCCTCTGAAACTGATGATGTGCAATGCTATGATGTCGTTAACGTAATTGTTTCAACACCATCATTGCTCACAGGGGTATTCATGCACCGTATTTTTCTTACCAGTTTACTGGTCAGTTTATTATTCATCAGTTCCACATCCGCTCATGCTAACGATACTGCACAGTCGACGCCCCTAGTACCGACAGAGAAAATGGCGCATTTAGAAAACGACAGCATACTGCCTCCAATGCGTCCTTGGTCAGGCGCGAGTGAGTCGTTACTGTTAAGCGCAAATCAGCCTTGGGTAACCCCCTTTGAGCAGCAAGGCTATATTTCTAGCCCAAACTATCACGACACCATGGAATGGTTAGATAAACTCGTCGACAGCAGTGACATGTTGCAAAAAGTCAGTATTGGTAAAAGCCCCCAAGGACGAGATATATGGATGATTGTTGCATCGCAAGACGGGGGATCAACGGCAACAGCATTAATCGATAATGGTAAAGCAACCGTCTTAGTGCAAGCGGGGATTCACTCGGGAGAGATTGACGGTAAAGATGCTGGCATGATGCTACTGCGTGATATCAGCCATGGCAATAAACGCGGATTACTTAAAAACGTCAATTTACTATTTATTCCCATTTTTAGTGTCGATGCTCACGAGCGCAGCAGTCAATTTAGCCGGGTTAATCAGCGTGGACCGGTGAATATGGGGTGGCGCACCACGGCTAAGAATCTTAATTTAAACCGCGACTATGCCAAAGCAGATGCGCTAGAAATGCAGCACCTTATCCGTGCCATTACTATTTGGCAGCCAGATTTATACATTGATATCCATGTGACCGATGGCATTGACTACCAATATGATGTCACCTTTGGCTACAACGTTGAGCAGGGACATAGCCCAAGCATTTTTGCATGGCTGGAGTCCATTTACCGTCCTGCCGTTGAACAAGCCTTAACCGAACAAGGTCATATTCCGGGGTCATTGGTGTTTGCCAACGATAACACCGACATGAGCAAAGGTCTGTCATTGTGGAATCCTAGCCCGCGATTTTCTAATGGCTATGGTGATGCGCGCCATTTACCAACTATTTTAATTGAAAACCATAGCCTTAAACCCTATAAGCAACGAGTCCTTGGCACCTATGTCATGCTTGAACAAACACTTAAAACGGTGGCGAAAAATAGCACTAAACTAAAAACTGCCATCAATAAAGACAAATATCGAAACCCAAGCAAGCTAACCATCAGTTGGCAAAAAGAAACCTTGGCACAAGGTAGAGACTTTAAAGGTATGGATTACCGTATCGAGCAAAGCCCGATCAGTGGCGATAAGGTCGTTCGTTGGACTGAAGCACCTAAGCTATACCGTAACCTACCTGTTATTGCGAACACCCAGCCAGTGATCACTGTCACTCGTCCTGTGGCTTATTACATTCCGCCACAGTGGGCTGAGGTTATTAATCGTTTATCTTTACATGGCATCAGAATGACACGACTGAATAAACCAACATCGATTTCTGCGCAGCAATATCAATTCAGCAAGCCAATATTCTCAAGTGCTGATTATGAAGGCCATCAAACCGTGTCAGCGCAAACAACCCTCCACAAAATTACCACCCATCTTCCTGCTGGGAGTGTGCGTATCCCAACCGACCAGCCTTTAGGTGATTTAGCCATGCTATTACTTGAACCTCAAGCTGAGGACTCTTTGTTTTACTGGGGATTTTTTAATACCATTTTTACCCGTACAGAATACATTGAAGACTATGCAGTTGAGCCTTTAGCGGCAAAAATGCTTAGCGACAATCCAGCACTAAAAGCCGAATTTGATCAAGCATTGAAGGATCCGGATTTTGCTCAAGATAGCAAAGCGAGATTACGCTGGTTTTATGAACGCAGCCCTTACTACGATAAGGAATACATGAAGTACCCAGTATTACGAGCCTCTAAATAATATCGCTATCACTCTACAAGTGCGTTGGTGCTTGTAGAGTGACGGCTTAGCTTATACTGTTCAATCAATGATAATTTTTGCGAACGCGAATATTTCTTGATGACAATTTCACGTTTCGCAGCCTCACTTCGGTCAGTCAATTGCTCTTGGTAAACCAAGGTTAACGGCCCTTTACCTTTTAGGTATTTAGCCGCTTTAGGGCCGCTTGCTTGATGCTCGGCAAGACGACGCGCAATATCCGTGGTAATGCCAGTGTACAAATGTGAATTGGCACAGCGAATAATGTATAAATACCAAGCCGTATTGGCGTTATTTTGCGACATAAAATTTAAAACCTTAAGTGTGATCATAAAACTCTTGTGTCATCATGGCATACTAAACACCATTAAAAAGCCAACACCTATTTCAGCCCATAACGCTGCTCATGGTATTTTAGCTATTCATTAAGGAAATGCTGATGTCCAATAATCAAGACCCTTGCGCTCAACCAGCATTGCTTCATCCCGATCAAGCGATTGAGCAACTTTTAGCTCAAGTTGAAGCAACCCAAGATACCGAGCTCGTTTCATTAACCCAAGCAATCGACAGAGTACTTGGCGAAGATCTCGCCTCAAGTATTGATTTACCTCCATTTGATAACTCAGCAATGGACGGTTACGCATTTCGGTTTGCTGACTTAACCCCATCACAGGATAAAACAACCCTCACCCTAGTGGGTAGTTCTTTTGCGGGTCACCCCTTCAACGGCCAAGTGCCACCCAATAGCTGTATTCGTATTATGACTGGTGCACCTGTGCCTGTGGGTTTTGATAGCGTGCAAATGCAAGAAAAAGCCCAAGCAGACCAAAACCAAATTACCATTGAGCATCCGCATCGATTAGGCGCAAATGTGCGCTGTCGCGGTGAAGAACTGCTTGCCGGTACCAAAGTCTTACACCGTGGTGTCATTATCCGTGCTGCAGAAATGGGTGTACTCGCCACCATCGGTATTAGCCACGTTAGAGTGACACGTAAATTGAAAGTCGCTTTCTTTTCCACTGGTGATGAATTACGCCCAGTGGGAAGTGAACTGGCACCAGGACAAATTTATGACTCTAACCGCTATTCAATCCAAGGTTTATTAAGTAAAAGCCATGTTGAATGGATTGATTTAGGCGTCATAGCCGACAATAAAGAAGCTATTCGTGGCGCATTTAGAGAAGCAGCAAGCCAAGCTGATATGGTGTTAACATCAGGCGGAGTCTCGGTTGGTGAAGCCGATTTTATTAAGCAAATTTTATCAGAAGAAGGTCACATCACCTTTTGGAAACTGGCTATTAAGCCAGGAAAGCCGTTTGCATTTGGTAAAGTAGGCAATGCTGTTTTTTGCGGTTTACCCGGTAATCCAGTCTCATCGATGGTGACGTTTTATAAATTGGTGTTGCCTATTTTACATAAAATGCAGGGACTAAAACCGGTTACGCCTTTATTTTGCCAAGCGCGGTTACTGACTGACATACGCAAACATCCTGGCAGAGTCGAATACCAACGCGCCATACTCAGTCGTAATGAGTTGGGTGAGCTTGAGGTAGCCATTACCGGCGGCCAAGGCTCTGGCATGCTCACGTCAATGAGTTTAGCGAATTGCTTTGTGATATTAGATCAAGACCAAGGTGACACCGCCCAAGGAACCCAAGTTACTATAGAACCATTTAATCATGTGTTGTGTTAGGAATAAATATGGACTCACTTGATCAAGAGATACTCACCGACACGGAAATGCTGCGTTATAGCCGTCAGATCTCCATTAAAGCTATCGATATTGATGGCCAAGAAAAGTTGAAACTTGCTAAGGTATTAATTATTGGTGCTGGCGGTTTAGGCTGTGCAGCAAGCCAATATCTTGCCGTGGCTGGGGTGGGTGAAATCACCTTAGTTGATTTTGATACGGTAGAGCTTTCTAATTTACAGCGTCAAGTATTACACCATGATACCAATATTGGGCAGCCAAAAGTTGAATCGGCTAAACAGGCGTTAATGCAACTAAATCCGCTAATTAAGATTAATACGATTAATGCCCTGTTAGATGATGATGAGATTAACGCGCAAGTAAGTCAGCATAGCTTAATTCTTGATTGCACCGACAATATGTTAGTACGAGAACAGCTTAATAAAAGCTGTTTTGAGCACCAGGTGCCTTTAGTGTCGGCCGCAGCGATTCGGATGGAAGGCACTGTAACGGTATTTGACTATCAACAACACAGTCCTTGTTATCAATGTTTTAGTGCCTTATTTGGCGAGCAACAGTTAACTTGTGTCGAAGCGGGTATTCTTGCACCTGTGGTCGGTATGATTGGTTGTATCCAAGCAACAGAAGCCATTAAAGTCATCACAGGTATCGGACTGCCTTTAACGGGGAAGTTGTTAATGATTGATGCGATGACCATGGAGTTTAGGCAGATGCGCTTGCCTAAACAACCCCACTGTAACGTCTGTGGTGTGAACGTCTAAAGTGATACTAGACTCAGACGTTGGTAATAGCACAGACGTTGGTAATAGCACAGACGTTGGTAATAGCACAGACGTGAGTATTCTCTCAGTCAGCGCTATCAACAAAATCTGTTAATGGCGCTGCAACTCATTCAACCTGCGTAAGCCTTTCGCGGTCAGCTTTAGCAACATAAGAGGGTTTATTGGTTGCATGGAGCTTCGCATTGGCTTTTTTTGCTTTGGCTTTCAGGGTTTGATTGATTTTCTTTTTACGGTTCATATGGGTCTCTTGATAGCATTTGTTGACGGTGTTTTTTTATATAATCTACGGTTTATACAATCTGAGTTTGATACAAAAAAATCATTATACAAAACAACCTGTCTACAAGACAATGATCGCCTCAAACCTGCCCAACCTCTAATGATTGCAACACATCAAAAACCAAATTGCATCGCTCAGAACCACGATTATTCTTGTAGTACCACCCACAGTGCATGGATAAGCCCAGGTACAAAAAAGAAAAGGCATAATAGGATATTAATTAATAAGTCCTTACCCATACCATTTTTGAGCAGTACCGCTACTGGTGGGAGCAAAATCGCAAGGATGACCAGTAATAATTTATTAGAATCCATGTTAGTTACCTTATTTAAGTTGATTAATTTAGCGACAAAAATTATAAAAATAGTATACGATACAACTTGTTAACTGGAATCATTATTCTATTTTTGTGCACTTATTTTGTTATTGCATCATGAGTCATCTTCTTCACGATACTAATGAGTCATATGGAACATAGTCAGAGTATTGTTTTTGTTCAATTTTTTAGTTTAATCGCGCTAAGCTGTGCACTAGCCTGGACATTGCTTGCTCATCTATTACGCATTGCACCTAAAGCCAGCTGGTGTTTCGCGGCGACCAACGTTTGCACTTTTATTGGTCTCTTACTTTATACCCAACGTACTGAAGCAATTAACTATTTATACTGGTTTGTTGCAGACATGACAATCCTACTGGGTTTTGCTCTGGTACGCTGGGGTTGCCAACATTTATTTAAACAACCTTTAACTTATCGATTTGATCTTATATTACTGGCGACCACGGCATTATTAATGCTACTAGTGCCCCCCTCCCTGACCTATGCAGTGTACTTAGTGATCGTCATGAGTATTACCGCAGCGACCTTTATCACTCTAACGGGTATTGATAACTTTCGGGCAGTGAAAAAACACCTACCGCTGTATTATGCGACTTTGTTAAACATACCCTTTTTTACCATAGGTTTGCTATTTATCATCCGCGCCATGGCTCTGTTGTTTTCCCCCGACCAACTTGCCAACATTTCTGCCGCTGACAAGCTTAACTCATCATTGGTGATGTGGAGCTACATCATATTGTTATTACTGACTAATTTAGTATTATTTGGTAATGCTCTAACTCGTTTAGTGTTCAAAGTCGCTCGGTTAGCCAACAAAGATCAACTGACAGGCTTATGGAATCGCCATGCATTATTGGACAAACTCGAACAAGTTGATGCCTTGTGGCAACGTAATGGACTCGCTTATACTCTAATGGTGCTCGATTTAGATCACTTCAAGCTTATCAATGACTCATACGGACATTTAGCCGGCGACAAAGTGCTCAAACAAACTGCTGAAGTATTACAGCAGACATTACGCAAAGTCGACTTTATCTGCCGTTATGGTGGTGAAGAGTTTCTGGTTATATTGCCATCCACTAATACAGATGAAGCCCAAATAGTTGCTGAGAAAGTGCAAGATAGAATAAACGACTTATCTATTATTTGGCAAAAAAACACCATTAATATGACCCTAAGCACTGGCTATGCAACCTGTAAAACTCACCTCACTATTGAACAGTTATTACAGCTCGCTGACGATGCCATGTACCTTGCTAAAAGCAAAGGTCGTAATACGATTTGCTCAATGGACTCAATAGATGAATCGATTGCCGCTAGCTCAATAGAGCAATCTTAATCGATACAAGCGTTTCACCTGCCTTTGCACATCATAAACTTTAGCCCATTAACAAGACTTCAGCCTATTAACCCTCTCTGTAACCTCTGCTCGGGATAATAAACCGGCGGTGCCACAGGCTAATAAAAGACAACTAGTCTTTACTCGGCCACGGTAAATCATTAGGTGATTGCCATTGATTAGCCATAAGCTGTTGGCATGCTGACAACAAAAACTGTTGACCTAATGAGGGCGGTTGTTGAAAAACATAAGCCTGATCTCGATAAGTAAAATGCAAACTATAAGCATGTAAATAGCACCTGTCACTAAGCTCATTGCCATAGAGTTGATCGCCTAAAATAGGCACTCCAATACTGGCTAAAGCCACTCTCAATTGATGGGTTTTGCCACTGAGCGGTTTCAGTAAATACAGCCGCATACCATGGGCAATACTCTGACTGAAAAACTGCGTTACGGCGGGGTTGCTGCTGGTCCGCAGTAATTTATACATACTGCGACGCGACTTAGCCATGTCGCCAATAATCCAACCTTGTTTCTTTTTAGGTTTACCGCAAGCGATTGCCAGATAATATTTTTGAACTTTATGCTGAGTAAACATTTGGGTAAACACACTAGCAGCTTGTGGTGATTTAGCCACCACCAGCAAACCGGATGTCGGAGTATCGAGACGATGAACAGGGTAAAGCTTATAACCTAAATCAGCCTCTGCCTGAGCAATCACCCCAGCGCTGCCATCTTGACTATGAAAATGAACATTAACGGACTTACTGATGACAATAAAGTCTGTTTGGTCACTGATCACTTGATACATAGATTATCCAACAAGGATTAAAGGGGGGATACCCGCAGGATTATTTAAAGTGAATACTCACCAATAAACCAGGGTTATTATCATGTAATGAAATCGTCGCTTTATGACGCGACAAAATAGCCTTTACCATCGACAAGCCTAAACCCGTGCCTTTGAAATGACGACTTGGGTCTAAGCGGACTAAACGGTCAAATACCCGCTCTTTATCTTCGTCAATAATACCCGGTCCATTATCACTAATTTGAATATGTTTACCGTGCTGAATAATACTGATTGTAGCACCCTCGGGTGAATACTTTATCGCGTTATCCACTAGATTAAACAAAGCTTGGAACAATAAATACTTATCACCATTAACGTGAATATCACCTTCTAAACTGATTTTCAGCACTTGATCGCGACTCTCTGCAATAACCTCAGCCATCTCAAATAAATCTTGGCAGATTTGCTGTAATCTCACCGGCTGTAAATCAAGCATTTGCTGGCCTTCTTCAATGCGAGTTAACGATAACATGGCATCAAATGTCCCCAGACAATGGTCTAACTCTTCTAGCAACTCAGCAGTGGCATCTGCAAGCTCAGACGTAGGTTTTTGCGACAACTGTTCTATGCCTATGCGCAAATGCGATAGCGGGGTGCGTAAATCATGGGCAATGTTATCGCTGACGCCGCGAACGGCACGTAAGTTTTGCTCTAAAGTGTCGAGCACCAAATTAAATTGCCGCGCAAGCATGTCAAATTCATCTTGGCTTTCACTTACCGGCAAACGCGTTTCATAATGTCCAGCTTCAATTTGTTCACTTAAGCGGTTGTATTCGACCAGTCGCCTAAGAATGGCTTTAGAGAAAATATAACCTAATGCTAGCGTGAGCCCTAACGTAAACGCCACCGCCCAAAACGCCGCATTAATAAATTTCTCAATTAACGCTGCAAGCTGATCGGTTCGCGTAGCAATGAGTACTGGGCCATAACGAGTAATGACTAGACCGCCAGTCAGGATATGCAGCTTATCTGGGCCGCCAGTAAAAATAGGGAAATCTTTGGTTTCGGGCAGTTGTGGCATGTTTTCGGGTAAGAAAGTCAGTGCGCCAACCATATCGACACTGTTGCGCCAGGCAATCAATGCCGTTTTTGGATCGGCAGCACGAATTTGAGCGGCAAAACTACGACGGTTAACCGTTAATGCTAACTGCTGATAGCGCTGCATTTCTGCAGAAAGATGTTTGTCTACCTGATTTTGTTGCTCAATAACTAACTGTCGATAGAGACTGAGCACCAACATAACAATGAGTATGGTGACTAAAGTCGAGAAGATAAGCGTGATCCGCCACGCACTACTTTGGTAAGGCTTAATGCCTTTTGCAAAGGCGATAACCAGCCCCTCTTACGGTTTCAATTAGCTCACCATGCCCAAGTTCTTCAAATTTGCGACGTAATTTGGCGATGTGCACATCAATCACGTTGGTACGAGGATCAAAATGGTAGTCCCATACTGCTTCAAATAATAATGTCCGACTAATCACTTGATTCGGGTGTTCCATTAAATATTTAAGCAATTGAAATTCTTTTGGTTGTAGCATTAACTCGCTATCATCCAGGGTAACTTTACGGGTGAGTAATTCCATCTTCAAACTACCAACCTCAATATCTGTGGCAGCAGGTTCAACCACATTGCGTTGAATAAGCTTTTCAGCACGCACTAATAATTCCGCAAAGGCGAATGGCTTAGTCATGTAATCATCACCACCCGCACGCAAACCTTTTACACGCTCATCAACGTGGCTTAATGCCGATAAAATGAGTACCGGAGTATTATTCCCACTGGTACGCAGAGCAGATAATAATGTTAAGCCGTCTAACTTAGGTAGCATACGATCGAGGATCAACAAATCATATTGGTTATGTTTCGCTAACGTTAGCCCTTCTTGACCATCCGTCGCACTATCGACTTGATATTTCTGAGCAGTAAATCCATCGGCTACATACTTTAATGTAGTAGCATCATCTTCAACCAATAAAATACGCATAGTCATAGAGTCTTTAATCCCATTTGAGCAAAGGTAGTGGACGTAGGGTTTCAATATCGAAAGCAATGGTATTTCTACTATCTTGATTGAGTAATTTTAGTTCGAGATAACTAATTGACAAATCGTGGTCCAATTCCGCCTGTGTTAAATATCCTTGCTGATTTTCAATCGCGAGCGTCACTAATTCTGAAAACTTCATATGCTTGGCTTGGAGCATTTTTGCCGCATTCACTTGGCCAATATCATCAGAGGCATAAGTTGACGATTTTTCAGCTAATAATGTACCGTCTAAGGCTCGGTATTGGTATTTATGTATTCGGTGTGTCTCTACGTTAACCATAGAAATTTTATACACCAGCAAGCCTTCTTCAACATCAACATCAAAGTCACAAATGGTGCCTTCATCTTGTTGCTCTAATTGTTCCATGACCGTTATTGGCTTTAAAAAGTCGCCATTGATCAATAAAGAGTGCATAGACGGTGTCGCCATCACGGCACAAGGAAGAAAGCATATTGCTAGCAGCAACCGAACCATCACGAGCCTCTATATAATTGAAAATGGTATTACATGACCACTCTACCTAAGAGCAGACGAAGTCCCAAGAAATCTAAGATTAATAATTGATCATAAATATCATTTTTCGGCGCGATGGGCCGTCGTCACATAACATTTTCTCGAAATAAGAGGTCAGGTAAATCGATAATAACAGCACAAATGGCAACGTTTTATCGTAACCCCGCCATTGATGTTGCCAACAAGCCACATTGACGCGTCAATGGTCATGTTATTATTCAGAAATAGCGCCAAAACGCGATCAAACTATTGTTTTATTTGCTTTTATTATCACAATCAAGACTGCACACTTAAAATGTGAATTTGATCTGACTTGAGAGCAATAGTCGTTTGCACGCCTGCCGCCAAGGCTAATTTATGCACCAAATGAGTAGGCACATCGGTATTGATGATCGACCCAATACCGACAACAGATGCTATCACCCGTGATGATTCACCCATCACCAGTACAGATTCAATTAATACCTCTAATTTATTTAAGCTTTTACACAAACGACCACTGCTAATGGCGTTAAAGCGAATGCCTTGATTTGGGATCACCCAGCGGATAGATTGGCCGATAGTTAATCGTGGTGAACTGTCGCTGACAATGAGTTCATCACCCAAAGTAAACTTGGTCATGTTGCGTTCAATGTCTTGCTCTACAACTTGACCATCAAAAATATTCCTCAAGCCCATCTGCCTGGCCACCGCTTCGTCATTGGGGTGAGATAACACCTCAAATGGCTTGCCTTGTTGCAACATTTTACCTTGGCTAATCAATATCATCTTATCGGCCAGTAACAACGCCTCATGCATATCATGGGTTACCATGATGACAGGTATAGATAATTGTTGTTTTAAGCGAGCTAACTCAATGTATAAGCGCTCGCGAGTTTCTTTGTCTACGGCAGAAAAGGGTTCATCAAGCAGCAAAATAGTCGGCTCGCGAGCCAGTGCACGAGCCAGCGCGACTCGTTGACGTTGTCCGCCAGACAATTGAGCGGGTAAGCGATCAGGCAAACCTTGCAAGTTGACGCGCTCTAACCAATCTAAAGCACGCGATTTTCGCAATGCTTTGGGGACATGGTCAAGCCCAGAAATGACATTATCTAACGCTGATAAATGCGGAAACAAACCAAAATGCTGCGGCATATAACCAATATGCCGTTGCTGTGGCGTTAACGAAATCGACTGTTGTGCATCAAACCATAGCAGATCACCACAGTGGATTTGTCCCTGTTGAGGTAAGCTCAAACCGGCTATCATTCTTAGCAAGGTGGTTTTACCACCACCGGAAGGACCAACAACCGCTAATACCTCACCGGCGCGGCAACTAAAATGCGCTTCAAGTGGAATAGGAGAGGTTTGTGAAATATCACATATAAGGTCAGCGCTGCGAGGCACCATAATGCCCTCCTAAACGCTTCGACATACTCGTAGTCAGCGCTAAAGCACTCACTGCAAACAAGAGTAATACCAAAGACATCATTCCTGCGGAATCAAAATCAAATGCCTGCACACTGTCATAAATTGCTATCGAGATCGTTTTGGTTTCACCGGCAATATTACCGCCCAGCATTAACACCACACCAAACTCGCCTAGTACATGAGAAAAACACAGCACCACTGCGGTTAATACTCCAGGCCATATCATAGGTAATTCGACTCGAAGAAAAATACGTAATCGACTCATGCCACAGCAGGCCGCAGCATCACGAATATCAATGGGAATGGTTTCAAAAGCACGTTGAATAGGTTGAACCGCAAAAGGGATATTGACGATGATAGAAGCGATCACTAAGCCTGAAAAATGAAACACCAGCTGCTGGCCCGTTAATTGTTCAACCCATTGGCCAATCACGCTCTGATTACCTAACCCTACCAGCAAGTAATAGCCAATAACCGTCGGCGGCAACACTAACGGCACCATGATCAAAGCCTCAAGCCATGACTTACCCTTAAACTGCCGGTACGCCAACCATCGTCCAACCATAATGGCCAACGGAATTAATAATATTACGGTAAAACAACTCAGTTTGACCGACAGCCACAGAGCTTGCCAATCCATTAAGCACCCTTCTTAACAGTAGGTTGCGGTAAATTAAACCCAAATTGAGTTAACACTTCCTGCGCCTCAGCTGATTGCATGTATTGATAAAATCGCTCGGTAGTTTCAGATGCATTAGGCATTAATGCCATCTGTTGATTGAGAGGTTGATATAACGAATCAGGGATAACAACATAGTTTCCGCGCTTAGCAAACGCAGGCGTTAGCACCAAGGATAACGGCACTATTCCGCCTTGAGTGGAGCCACTAATGGTAAATTGGGTGGCTTGTGCAGCATTCTCGCCTAAAATCAGGGTGGGCTGCAACATATCCCATAAGCCTTTTGTTTTGAGCACTTCGCGCGCGCGCTCACCATAGGGGGCATGATCGGGATTGGCTATCGCAAAACGAGACAATTTTCCATCATCGATTAATTGCCTTAGCCCAACTAAATTAGCGTCCAAAATTAACGGCGATTTCTTCGGTGCAGCAAGGGCAAGTCGACCAATAGCATAAATAACCCCACTATCTTGGGTATAACCCGCTTGATGTAACTTATCAATATAACTCTCATCAGCACTGAGCATCATTTCAAACGGTGCACCATGCTGAATTTGAGTGACAAAATTACCCGATGACCCATAACTTACCCGCACAGCCAACCCCGTTTTCTGTTGAAAACGTATCGCGATCTCGTCTACAGCAAACTGAATATTGGCCGCGGCGGCAATGGCGGGGGCATCATTGGCCACGCATACTGAACTGAATCCCACCAGTAATATCGCGAGCAACGCCGCGATACCACTGGTATGAAGCCGCTGCAAAAGCCGATAAAAAATCTGAGTAATGGTGTTAATGAAAGACATTGAGGGCTTATCCTTGCTATGTACCAGTAATATGGAAATACTACTTTTGCCACATTTTAGCGGCTTGCTGATCGCTATCATGCGCCTCAACCCACTTACGACCAGTATCACCGGCTTCAAGCTTCCAAAAAGGCGCTTTGGTCTTTAAAAAATCAATTAAAAACTCGCAAGCTGCAAATGCCGCTTTACGATGAGCACTGGTCACACCGATAAACACGATTTGTTCGCCAAGCACCAGAGTACCAACTCGATGAATAATTGTCACTTTGCTTAATGGCCAACGATCGCAAGCTTGTTGGCTAATTTGCATTAATACCGACTCGGTCATCCCAGGATAATGCTCTAGGGTTAAATCGGTTACGGCACTGCCATCATTAAAGTCACGTACTTTACCGACAAAATTGACCACGGCGCCGTCCTGATTATTGCAGGCAAGTAACCCATACTCATCGGCGACACAAAAATCTTCAGTGTGAACACGCACATTAATTTGAGGATTACACTGTTCCATATTATCCCCCTGTAACCGGAGGGAAAAAGGCCACTTCATCGCCGTCTTTAACCGGTGAATCCCACTGACTCATGGTTTGATTAATTGCCACCAGTAATTTGTCTGATGCCAACACTTTGGCCCACTTGTCATCAGTGGCGGCAAGCGCTGCACGTAACGCTTCAGCGGTATCAATATTCTCGGCAGTATGCTCAACTTTAGCGCTGCCTAATAACTCACGAATTTGCGCAAAAAATAACACTTGGATCATAGTGGTTTCTCACTGTCTTTATTCATAACATCTATCGAGGTTTACCCGAGTAATCATTGACCGATTAAGCTTGGAAATGGCCTGATTTACCGCCGCGTTTTTCCAGTAACCTAACTTGAGAAATAATCATGTCTTTTTGTACCGCCTTACACATGTCGTAAATGGTTAATGCGGCGACACATGCCGCCGTTAACGCTTCCATTTCGACACCGGTTTTGCCTGACAATTTACACAAACTGGTAATGCGCACGCGGTTATTCTCAGGCTGAGCTTCAAGCTCAACTTCCACCTTAGTCAGCATCAAGGGATGACATAATGGGATCAAATCAGCCGTTTTTTTAGCCGCTTGAATCCCGGCAATACGTGCGGTCGCAAACACATCACCTTTGTGATGACTGCCATTCATGATCATGGCTAAAGTCTCAGGAGCCATATCAATAAAGGCTTCAGCGCGGGCTTCACGCTCAGTGACCGCTTTTTCAGTCACATCGACCATATGGGCATTGCCATCGGCGTTAATATGGGTAAAACGATTGCTCATACTGTAATTGCCTTAATCAAATTCAATCTCTATCGACTGAGGACCACTATATTGTGTGTCATCCGTTTGTTTAGCTCAATAACCGCTTAACCACCAATAGAAGCAAGGTGCTGAGTCACACCGGTAATACCTTGATGTAAATAATGGGTTTCTTTTTTCTGGGCTAATTGACCGTGTAAACGACTTATTAATTCATCTTGCTGCGAAGGATTTTGCAATAAATCACGCAAATCGACGCCATTTTCAGTAAACAAACATAAATGTAATTTACCTTTTGCAGACACACGTAAGCGGTTACAGCTGGCACAGAAATTCTTAGCGTAAGGCATAATTAGCCCAATACGACCTTGGTAATCTGCATGACTGAAGTTTTGCGCAGGACCATCATCAACACTTGGCAGATCATATAACCAGCCTTGTTGCTCAAGTTGTTTTTTTATGTCCACACCAGCTAGATGATGCGCGTTAAAATAATCGTGACCTAAACCCGTCTCCATTAACTCAATAAAACGTAAATCGATAGGTGTATGTTTAATCCACTGCAAAAAACGTGGTAAATCTCTATCGTTTAAGCCTTTAAGTAACACGGCATTGACTTTAACCCGCTCAAACCCCGCCTCAAGTGCGGCATCAATACCCCGCATCACTTGGTCGAATTTGTTTTCGCCGGTAATTTGATAAAACATTTTAGGATCTAGGCTATCAACAGAGATATTAATACGCCGTAAACCAGCGTCATACCATTCTTTAGCATGTTGCTGTAAACGATAACCATTGGTGGTCATTGCTACGGTATTAATATTAGGATTTGCGGCAACGATCCGCACAATATCTGTGAAGTCTTTGCGCAGAGTGGGCTCACCACCGGTGATTCGAACTTTTTGAGTGCCGACCTCTCCAAAGCCTGCAACGAGATTTTCAATCTCATTAAGCGTTAAAAAGCTAGGCTTGCCATCGGGTTTATACCCATCGGGCAAACAATAAGAACATTTGAAATTACAAACATCAGTAACTGACATCCGCAAATAGTGAAATCTTCGACCAAAGCTGTCTTGTAATTGGGACATGTTAACCTTTCCAAGTGTGGGAGGTGAGTGCATTTCTTTACTCACCCCGGTGGCAAAATTACCACGGCTAACTGCCCATATCATTGACGTAGGGCAAAAAGCTCGGAGAACCGTCAGATCCAATTATAGGCCTAATTGCGGTTTCACAAATACCCCTTTAGGTGAATATCTTAATTTAAAAGACTATAGGGTTATTTTTTTGTGACTCGACTCACGCTGACAAGATTGTGTTTGCTACTGTGACAAAAGCAAATTTTGCGGTAAAGTGAGTAAAGAACAAACGATCGTTTACTTATCATTATATAAAAACAATAAACCCGCGATGAACGGGAAACTTGGAAAGGTGAGAACATGGAACGCGAGTCAATGGAGTTCGACGTAGTAATTGTCGGTGCAGGCCCTGCGGGTTTAGCAACTGCTTGTCGTTTAATGCAAATATCTAAAGATGCCGATAAAGAAATCACCGTTTGCGTGGTAGAAAAAGGCTCTGAGGTTGGCGCACATATTTTATCGGGTGCAGTATTTGAACCCGATGTACTAGACGAATTGTTTAATGATTGGCGTGACTCAGATATCCCGCTAAACACCAAAGTCACACATGACGAAATCTATTTGCTTAATTCAGAAACGCAATCACGCTTAATACCAAATAGCTTAGTGCCTAAAACAATGCACAATGATGGTAATTACATTATTAGTGTTGCTAACTTAGCCCGTTGGTTAGCCAACAGAGCAGAGACCATGGGCGTAGAGATTTTCCCAGGGTTTGCCGCCAGTGAATTGCTATTTAATGCAGATAACAGTGTTAAAGGTATTTTAATCGGTGATATGGGCGTCGGTGAAGACGGTCAACCTAAAGACAGCTATATGCCAGGTATGGAATTACATGCCAAATACACCGTTTTTTCAGAAGGCTGTCGTGGTCATTTGGGTAAACAATTGATCCAAAAATATCATTTAGACAATGGCAAAACGCCGCAGCACTATGGCTTAGGCTTTAAAGAAATTTGGAAGGTCCCTGCCGAGCAACATCAACCGGGTAAAGTGGTTCACACTGGCGGTTGGCCACTGGTGAATGGCTCATCAGGAGGTGGATTTCTCTATCACATGGAAGACAACCAAGTCGCTGTCGGGTTGATAATCGATTTGAATTATAAAAATCCTCATCTCAGTCCATTTGATGAATTTCAACGCTATAAAACTCATCCCGTTATTGCCAAAGCATTAACGGGTGGTGAGCGCTTATCCTATGGTGCAAGGGCCATTGCCAAAGGCGGTTTAAATTCATTGCCTAAAATGAGTTTCCCAGGTGGGTTAATTATTGGCTGTAATGCTGGCACGCTTAACTTTGCCAAAATTAAGGGCACCCATACTGCAATTAAAAGCGGTATTATCGCGGCTAAAACCTTAGGTGAAGGCTTAATTGCAGGTTTAGAAGGTGGTAAAGATCTAGATTGCTTCCAACAACGTTTTGAAGAGAGCTGGCTTCACGAAGAACTATACCAATCGCGTAATTTTGGTCCCGCATTACACAAGTTTGGTACTCTACTGGGTGGCGCTTTTAACTATATCGACCAAAATTGGTTTGGCGGCAAGTTTCCAGTGACCTTTAGAGACACGACGCCAGACTATGCCACAATGGGATTGGCCAGCGATTACACCAAAATTGATTACCCTAAACCTGACGGGAAATTGAGCTTTGATAAGTTATCGTCAGTGTATATGTCGAGCACTTATCACGAAGAAAATCAGCCGTGTCATTTACATCTAAAAGACAAAAGCATCCCTATTTCGGTCAATTTAGCCAAATTTGATGAACCCGCACAACGTTATTGTCCGGCAGGTGTTTATGAAGTCGTTGAAGAAGCCGGTGACAAAAAGTTTGTCATTAACGCTCAAAATTGTATTCATTGTAAAACCTGTGACATTAAAGACCCGAGCCAAAATATTACTTGGGTTACACCAGAAGGCGGCGGCGGGCCAAACTATCCCAATATGTAAGTTAACCAATAGCTAAATTATTGGCACCGTCAAAAAAACGCACACAAAATAGTAGTGCGTTTTTTTTGTTTTATCGACTATCATGCGCCACATAAAATCAGAACAACCTACACAAAAAGACTATTTTGTTTCCGTACTCAAATAGAGAAATAAGTTAACGCAGTGAAATCGACTTGGCGTAAAGCCGGTTATTTCAAACTTAAACGTTATGCTGATATCAAGACTGATTCACGCAGCTAATTGCGAGCCTGTTGCATGTGAACTCAGTACTATTATCGATACATCGACAGTTTAATATGCCTTTATTATTTAACGCTGAAATGACTCAATGCGTTTGCTGACAAAATAACTATCAATTTATTGCCATAATATTCCCATATATCATAAAGATACTCCCAAGAGGCTGTTGTAGATGAATACATTTAATACCCTTACCATTAAGCAAAAAATCTTGCTTACGGTAACGTTCGCTGTACTGCTGTCGACGATGTTAGTCGGACTGCTGAGCCAACGAAGTGCAAAACAAATCGTCGAACAGCGCATGTTAAACTCAGAAATGCCGAGCTTGCTTATGCAAATCCGCAATCAAGTCGACCTCGAAATTAGTGGTTTAATAAATGCTTCGGAACAACTCGCTAATAGCCGAATGTTACTTGGATGGCTTGAAAATGGTCGTCCAGCAGACCAAGAAAGTCTCGTGATTGCACAACTTAATGACGTAAAAGATCAATTCGGCTTGGCTCAAGCGTCTTATGCCGATCGTGAAAGTGCAGCCTATTATACCCAAGACGGGTTTTTACGCGTGTTAACCCCAGAGCAAGACAGCTGGTTTTTTGATTACCGTGATAGCAAACAAGAGCGAATGCTGAGTATCTTTACCGAAGCCAATGGTGAAGTAAAACTATTTATTAGTTACCAACAACCCAATGGTCGTGGGCTTGTTAGTTTAGCCAAATCATTAGATGACATGGTTAATTTACTGGCTTCATTTAAAATAGAAGATAGCGGTTTTGTCTATTTAGTGGATGCCAAGGGTGACGTAAAACTGCATCAAGACACGCGTAAAGTGGGTAAGAGTAAACTTAGCAGCTTGTACCCTAACGCCAATACTAACCAGCTGTTAAACCAAAGAGACTTTAATTTGGTCAAAGCGGAAGTCGATGGCCAGAATATGCTGATCGCCAGCAGCTACATTGAATCAATGGACTGGTACTTAGTTGCTCAAGTGCCTGAAGCGGAAGTCTTTGCCTTGCTACAAGAGTCTGCGTATCAAATTTTACTGTGGACAATACTTATCGCAGCGGTGTTTATTGCGATTTCGATTGTCGTTGCCGGTTCGGTCAGTCGTCCGATTGCCCATATTGCCGAGCTATTTCGTAACATTGGTGAAGGTGAAGGTGATTTACGCCAACGACTCCCTGTTACTGGAGATGACGAAATAGCCCAGCTTGCCCGTGGTTTTAATAGTTTTATCAGCAAAATTCAAGATACGGTAGTCGAAGTAGCCAAAACCAGCGAGCAGCTAGGTTTATCGGCAGTTGATGTATCAAACCAAGCCCATCAAACGTTAGATGATAGCCAATTACAAAAAGACCGCACCATCATGGTTGTCACCGCAATTAACGAAATGGGTGCTACGGTTAATGAAATTGCGACCAATGCAGCTCAAGCAGCGGTTACCGCTCGAGATGCTGATACCGAATCGATTGATGGTCAAAAAGTGGTCACTCGTGCACGTTCAACTATTAATCAATTATCTAAAGATGTTGAACAAGTCGGTGAAGTGATTGAGTCGTTAGCAACGCACACTAAGTCAATTGGCAGCATTTTAGATGTTATTCGTGCCATATCAGAGCAAACTAACTTACTTGCACTTAACGCGGCGATTGAAGCCGCTCGCGCAGGCGAAGCCGGACGAGGCTTTGCTGTTGTTGCAGATGAAGTGCGTAACTTGGCTTCTCGAACGGCTGCATCGACCAACGAAGTGCAAACCATGATTGATAAGCTTCAATCAGAAACCAGTCGTGCCGTTAATGCGATGGAGCAATCTCGTAGCCGCTCACTCGAAGGTGTTACAGCTGTTGATGAGGCAAGTCATTCGTTAAGTGGTATTAGTCAACGTATTGCGCTGATTAGCGATATGAACATTCAAGTTGCTGCCGCGACAGAAGAACAATCAACCGTAGTTGAAGACATCAATCGCAATGTGACTGAAATCAACGATATTACTCAACGTACAGCAGATACTGCTCATGCGGCTGCGCATGCAAGCAAATCATTGAATCAGTTAGCCACTCGTCTTGATACCCTAGTGGCGCGCTTTAAAGTGTAATGCGTTAATCAATAGCCATAAAAAAACGCCACTCATTTGAGTGGCGTTTTTAAAGCTTATGATTATTGGCCATCACTTTATGTTTATAGTACGGGTTACTTCAGAAACCGAATCGTGAGCGGATATTGGTAAGCGATGCCATCGCTAGCTTTCACCATCGCGATAATGGTACAAATAATATCAAGCAATGCCAACGCCGCTAACAGTAATACTCCCACGCCAATCAAAATCAATATTGCTGATACCAGGGCATAAACCATTAAGCTCAATTTAAAATTAAGACAATTCTTTCCGCATTGGTTGGCAAACTCAAATTCATCACGTTTCATTAACCAGACAATTAAAGGTCCTAGAACACTGCCCAAAGGAAAAACATACCCCACAAAACTGGCTGCATGGATCAATAAACCCATATCTCTCGCTTGCTTGCTAACTTCGCTTATCGGTTCGGCCATTTGATATTCCTTATCATTTTTTTATTATATTGTTATTCTCTAACTCGCTTTGCCATATAAGCGCATTGCCCAATCTTCTATGCTTTGCTGATCAAGTCTGCGCTGCAATGAATTAACCCAACTTTGCGCTAAACCGTCACATTCAAGCAGCAGCTGATATTGCGCAGCATCAAATTCAGCTAAAAAATAAATCTGCATGGCTTTAGCCACGCTAATATCCGTTTTCCTCTCCAGCAATACAATACTATCACTAGAACGAATATCGCCTTCAGACAGCACCCGATAAAACCAACCGCACATGCGACTTTCTTGCATGGCTAAGGCAAATTTAGGCTGACCAAACTGTAAATTGAGTTTAAAACAAGGCGAGCGAGGCTGAGTGACTTGTAAGGTAACATCGCCAATTTGGACAATGTCGCCGATATTAACCTGTGCTTCATTAAGGCCAACTGTACTGATGTTTTCGCCCATTGAAGGTGCATCACCAAAGGTTGGCATTAAATCCCAGCGCCGGTATTGGCCATAATGTTCACGCGGAAAATGATGTAGCACTCTGTCGAGACCACCGTGATGTTTAGGGTCGGCCTCACGATTGCCTACTACCCGGTCAAACTGCACGGTCAAAAGCTTAACGGCATGTTTTTGATTAATACAACTGGCAACTCCGTTATGCATTTGCACTTGGTCACCTAAATACAGCCCAGAAATACACTTTACCAATCGCTCACTCATCCAGCATGTCCTTGCTTAAGTATGATTACACAGTGCCAATATACCCAATTTTCAGACAAAAAAAGCCTTACTGTAGAAGAGTAAGGCCATCAATAAAATGGGAGATAATATAGCAAAAATAATAGCTAAAAATGGTCTGAACCATTGGATGCTATAAAAGTTGTTTAGACGGGCTCATCATAAAGGCCAACAATGACACTAAAATGACAAACCAATACTATTTTAGTTATCCGCATATACTTAGCAATGCGCAGCGTTCGCCTGCAAACCTTAACTTAACCCAAGTTGACCTTAGGCTAGATACTGTTTTAGTGCCTCGCCTGGAATTGAGCTTTTGGTTGCAACAGCAAACGATGCCCACAAAGCTCCTTCATGCATTGCATCGGTAATCGACATCTGCTGACATAAGCCATGGGTCACCCCAGAGGCATAGGCATCGCCAGCACCAGTAGTGTCGACCACATCGGCTGTAACGGCTGGAACATGTTGTTTGCCATCCGCGCTATACACCATCGCCCCTTGGTCGCCATCGGTAACAATAAAATATTCTAATGCATCGCCGCCAATCGCTTGCGCAAACAACCATGGATCTTGGTTGCAACGACCTTGCATATCGGTAATCGATGCGATCAGCACATGACAAGGACGGTTGCGCTCATCTTTTGCCAGTTGAGATATCACTTTGCAGTTAGGATTAGACGCAATAGCATTTGCCGCCCAAGCGCCGGCACCTTTTGCTGAGGAGTTAATATAAAAAGCATCCCAATGTTGCCAGTCGGGTGGCGCGGGAAGTTCAAAAATAGGTCGCTGTGGTCGAATAATGGTCCGTTCACCATCGGGTGTCATCACCAGTAACATTTCACAAGTATTGCCACTAAAGCGGTGCACCAAACGACAATCGAGCCCTAAGGTGCTGGCCTTAGCTAAAATCCAGTCACCTATGTCGTCACTACCGACTTCACTCACCAGTGACACCTTGTGTTGAGCCCACACTAAGCCCAATCCGGTATTCGCACCACCACCGCCTAAACGTAATCCACCATCTTGATAATGAAAACGGCCACCGGTTTTTAGTGGCTTATCAAGCACTAGAATGCGATCACAATTGATATTGGCAAGTAAAAGAATATTGGCCATGCAACTCACCTAAAAAAGCGTCGATAAAAAGAACCTTGAGTATAACAAAAAGGCCGTGATTAACACGGCCTTTGGTTATCTCGATGATCTCAATACGGGTTAAGAGATGGGATTATTAAACTAACATAAAAATATTTAAGTTAATTTTATATCAAACTTGCTATTTTTTTTGCTAACAAGGCGTATTCACGCGTGAATAGCAGCATCAATAGCGGGTCTATTGCAAGTCAATACAACGCAGATAACAAGGCAAATGGTACTTTGATAAGCGTTGATTATCCCGAACTGAGATTACATATCACCAGTGGCAAGTGGTTGACGCAATTGGGCACGCACATTGTCCATGCCGGAGTAAAACTCCTTCATCATCAATAGCCCCAACATTTTGCCATTATCGGTCACAATCAGTTCATCTGGGTTAACTGGGTCATTTTTAAGTGCCCCCATCGCTTTCATTGAGGCCATTTCTTTAAACAAGGCGGTGTCTAAATTAACGTTGAAAGTATCGCGAAAATATTTACGTGATAAACGCCCAGAAAACATACCCAGCAAAAAGCGATATTGCATGACTTCTTTTAGCTGGTATTTTTTCTGTTGCTCAACCGCCATACGGCCTTCGGCAATACGTTGTTGATATTTTTTCAGCGAAAATGTATTCACGTATAGCGTGTCATTTAAAAAACTAAATGAACCAGAACCTACACCGAGATACTCATCATAATCAATAACGTACTCATCAAAGCCTTCGTTATTAGTTTTACCAAATGCCCAAGCCGATAACTGTGTGTATTGCCCCGTCAAGTGGTTTAAAATCTGTCGGTACTGATTGACCATTTCACCTTGGGGTGCAGCCAGCTGATTTTTAACGCTTTTACGGGTTTGGTGAGTGATCATTAGCGGATAAGTAGTAATTTGGCGTGGGTCGAGTTTTGAGGCAATTTCAAGATCTGACTGGATAATTTCATCCGTTTGACCACGAAAACCAAAAATTAAATCCACATTGATAATAGGAAACAGCTCTTTGGCCGCCATAATATTGTCAAAGGTTTGTTGGCCAGAACCAAACTTGTCTAAGCGATCGGTCATTTTTAAAATGCCATCATCAAAGCTTTGTACCCCAATCGACATTCTGTCGACCAGTCCTTTTAATTGCTTAAATTCAGGGTTGGCCAAATGCTGCGGATCAGACTCACAAGACACTTCTTTAATGCCAGGAAATAGGGTTTTTGCATGTTCGATGGTGCGGGCTAATTCATCTTCAAGCACTGTGGTGGTGCCACCGCCAATGTACATAGATTCAAACTCATAGCCTAAATCTTTGGCCATTTGCATTTCTTTACGCAGCGCAACAAAGTATTCGCGCGCTTTATCTTCGCGGAATAAAAACCGGTGAAAGGTACAAAACGAACACAAAGTATGGCAAAACGGAATGTGCGCATACAACATGTATTTTTTGCCTTCGATGGGCTTAGGCATGCGGTCAGTAGAAATGGTGTCGAGGCGCAGGTTTTTATCAACATAAAACTGCATGACCCGCTCCATAGAGCTGATCATCCAATTGGGTACGGTAATATTAGATTGATAAGGTTTAATCAACTCCTGGCTGGCTGATTGAATAATTGGAGACATAAAAAATCCTAACTGAATGAGCCCTGAGAGCAAAACCATTGATAAAAAGCGCTAAATAAAATACGCATACCCTAAGCAGGAAACCAAAATATCACTTTAGAGATAGCTAAAATGTGAACTAGCTAATAGATATGCAAACTAACACGGTTATTGGTGCACATTTGTTAAGCAGGTCATGTTTTAGGTATTGCTTATTGAGTTACTGATGAGGGGCTAATGCTGCGGCTAAAACCAGAAAATAGAACAAAGCAAGCTGAACCTACAACCAAAGTCGGACACGCATATCAACAGCAGAAGAAATCTTAGTTGATAACTTTTTGATAATAATGAGTATTAATCAGCAAGCAATTTAAATGAAATCATAAACAAGGTTTGCTGATTAGGATACACAGTTTGGATCAGTTGCTTTAACTCAACTAATGGCAGGCTTTCTTGACTAGCATGAAACTCATTAATGTCATCAAATGCTAATGGCTCAACGGCCAAAATAATGATGTCACACACCTTGGTATGGCTTTCAAGGGTAAACACCTGCACGTGACTGCCCGGCTGGTAATGGTTTTCGCTGGCATCGCGGATAGTAATCGTCTTCCGCCCTGATGCAACTAACGGCGTTAAAAACTCAAAAAAGGTCATTTCCGTGGGGACTGTCATCATTAGGTGGCCTTAACTAAAAACATAACGTACCCACTCGGGGCACATGACTGACTCGGAATAGGAATAGCCATTATAACCTCCCGCACTCGCCTGGGCTTTGATCAAAGTAGCGTTTAAACTCGCGGCTAAATTGGGCCGTGCTTTCGTACCCCACCTGAGTTGATACCTCTTTAACCTTCAAATTCTGCACTTGTAATAACGCTTTGGCTTTATTCAGGCGGATCTTCTTTAAGTATTGTATCGGTGATGAGGCGGTGACCTCTTTAAAGCAACGATGAAACGCCGACGGGCTCATATTGACCAAACGAGCTAAAGTGTCTACTTCAACCGACTCACCATAATGTTTATGAATGTAGCTAAGGGCTTTTTCGACCCTCGATAAACGAGTGTGGCTAAGCGACAACGCATAAAGCGGTGCGGCATTGGGCGAGTCTAATAAACGATACAATAACTCAAGCACTAACGCCTCACCCATTACTTTGGCTTCTAATGGCGACTGTAACGCCTGTAATAGCCGAATAACGCTGCAATCCATGTCTTCAGTGTTATCAGCAACAAAAAAGCCACTCTGGCGCGATTCGTTTAAATCTTTAGGGATCTGATGATGCTCATCCATCAGTCGGATAATGTAATTAAGCTGCACTAAATCGATATCAACCATCAATACTAATACAGGCTCTTCAATACTGGCAAACGTTTCACACTCTACCGGCAGTGGCACCGTCATCACTAATGAGTGCTGGCGGTCGTAATCGAAGCTTTGGTTGTCTAAGTAAACCCGCTTTTTACCTTGGCCGACAATAAGCACACCTTGTGAATAGCACATGGGTCCGCGCGCGCCATACCGTGAGCTACGAAACACATGCACACCGGATAAATGGGTATTATTAACCCCTTCAGTTGGGGCAAGTTGTGCCATTAATTTTGCTGCTTCACTCATACCTTCCCCTTAGAAAAAACCTCATACCAATACTATCAAAAAAGCAGTAAAAGGTATCAAATTAACCAAAAAACCACCTTATTTAAACAATATAGATAGGAATAGGCATGAACTCGATAGCTCTGTGTCTGTTTATTTTGACTCAACCAGCTATCATAATCACATAATTTAACCTTGTTGTTGTGTATATAAAATTTGTCCATAAACGACTTATGCATCAACAATCAGTCAACTCTTTGTTTCACCGCTCAACCAAAAGGCGTCCATTATGCTCAATTTTGATTATCGTAACCCTACTCATGTTGTTTTCGGCAAAGACCGTATCGCAGAGTTAGACCAACTTGTTCCAGCCAATGCACGAGTATTAATCACTTACGGTGGCGGCAGCGTGCAACGTTTCGGCACACTCGATAAAGTCAAAGCCGCATTAGGTGACCGCATTGTATTTGAGTTTGGCGGCATTGAGGCAAACCCGACATACGAGACCCTAATAAAAGCCGTTGATGTTGCCCGTAAAGAAAACATCGACTTCTTACTGGCTGTCGGTGGTGGTTCGGTTATGGACGGCACCAAATTTATCGCCCTAGCGACTCAATTTGACGGTGACACAGCAAGTTTATTACATCACGGCTTTACACCGGTTCCAGTGGCTAATGACAACGTCATCCCACTTGGCGTTATTGCTACCCTGCCGGCTACCGGTTCTGAGATGAACGCCTTTGCAGTAGTGAGCTATCAAGGCGGTAAGTTCCCAGTAAATCACCCATGTGCTTACCCAACATTTGCCATGCTTGACCCTGAATTGACTTTTAGCTTACCCAAAATTCAAGTGGCAAACGGTGTTGTCGATGCGTTTGTGCATGTGCTTGAGCAATATGCGACTTACCCCGTTGATGCCCGCGTACAAGACCGCATGGCAGAAGGCATTATGCGCACCCTTATTGAAATTGGTCCTATCACTGTTGAAGAGCCAACAAACTACGATGCCCGCGCTAACTTAATGTGGAGTGCTACATCTGCTCTAAACGGTATGATAGGCACAGGCGTGCCATTAGATTGGTCTACTCACATGATTGGACATGAGTTAACCGCACTATTCCATATCGACCATGCACAAACGTTAGCCGTTGTATTGCCATCACTATGGCGTGTATTGAAAGAACAAAAACACGCTAAATTAGTGCAATACGCAGCACGCGTTTGGGATATCACTGAAGGTGATGAAGCTAGCCGAGTGGATCAAGCCATTGACAAAACAGAAGCTTTCTTCCAGCAAGTGGGTTTACCAACCCGTTTACGCGATCACGGTGTAACCCAAGATCAAATCAGCCTAGTGATTAATGCATTAGAAGCTCATGGCATGACCGCATTATCTGAAAGCGGCCAAGTCGATTTAGCCACCAGCCGTAAGATTTTAGACATGGCGTGGTAATAACGCTTACAGCCTAGGCGATCAACCCATTCATCGCTTAGGCTTGAGCGGCTATATCCAAGACTATGACTAACACTAAACAAAAAGGGCTTAACAATGACTATCATTGTTAAGCCCTTTTTGTTGTGCCTAAAAACGCTGCGCATTAGTTAGAAATGGGCACCGTCGGCTCGAAATTTGGAGAGAAAAGTGAATAAAAACACAAAAATTCGGCTACGCAATGTCTATGTTATTGGTTGCGTACTAACGCTAATACTAATGCGGAGTAACGCTTGAGAATAAGTTCATTACCACAACACCCGCTAAAATTAACGTCATTCCCACTAGCGCACCTAAATCTAATTTTTGCCCATACATCACCCAAGCGATCACCGTAATGAGCACAATACCCAATCCAGCCCAAGTCGCATAAGCAATACCAACAGGAATAGTTTTTAGCGCCAAGGATAGAAAATAAAAAGATAATACGTACCCCACAATAACCACGATTGAAGGCATTATTCTTGAAAATCCATCGCTTGCTTTAAGTGCAGAAGTTGCCACAACTTCAGTTAAAATAGCCACACTTAAAAATATCCAACTTTTCATTTTTACTTTCTACGCAGACAAAACAGCCGCGCAGTATAAAGACTAAATAATAAAAAAAACAGCCTAGCATGTTATCTCTATGTCTGATCATCTGTACATTCAGTCATCATATAATACCTTACGAAACCGCTCTACTCTCTAATCAATACCATAGCTTTTTTGACTCTTGACACAAAAAATATTGAATTCGTTTCTCGATGAATTAAGCTTTCATCTATTCAATGTAAACAATATGACTCATTCAAAACAGTAACATAGACTTGATAGCTATTAATCGAGAATGACGCTATCTAGTTAAAGAGTTAAGCACATGGCCTGTGCTGGCAATGTGCATAGTCTTGCCGCTTATATCTGCATAAATGTTAGCGGCATTCGGTAAAAAATTATCGATGCTGTTGTTTAAGCGCCACACCCGGCAAAAATAGTTGCTTTGTGGCGCAGACTCAATCCAACTTTATAAGGCCGCAGTGGCCCATAAGCCGCTGCGGATTGGATTGACTAAGCCCACCATAACCAACTTGCGCATTCCCCATTAGATGCAAAAAAATGGTTTCACAAGTGGCTGGCCATATATTGCTCGGATTAAAACGCTAGGCAGATCTTACCGAAGTGCTTGCCAGACTCTTGGTAGCGGAACGCGTCAGCGATCTCTTCCAGCGCAAATGACCGGTCAAGGATCGGGTGCATGTCGTTTGCTTCAATCGCGCGGATCATTTCTTGCTGATGGTTTCGGCTGCCCACAATCAGTCCTTGCAGGCGGACCTGTTTCGCCATCAGTTTTGCGGTTGGAATATCCCCAGCCCAGCCAGTCAACACCCCAATGAGCGCGATATGGCCACCAATGCGCACGGCATCAATAGATTCTGGCAGAGTGCTAGGGCCACCCACTTCTATAACGTGGTCAACGCCCTTGCCGCCAGTTATTTCCTGAACCTTAGTGCCCCAGGCCGGTGTGGTTTTGTAATTGATGGTGTGGTCGGCACCCAGTGCGGTGAGCCGTTCCAGCTTTTCGTCTGAAGACGACGTAGAAATAACCCGAGCGCCCATCATCTTGGCAAACTGCAGTGCAAAGATAGACACACCACCGGTGCCCATCGTGAGCACGGTATCACCTGCTTTTAAGCCGCCATCAACAACAAGCGCTCTCCATGCGGTTAAGCCTGCGGTGGTCAATGTGGCGGCTTCGGCATGGGTGTAGCCTTTAGGGGCGTGGGTGAACCAGTTCGTTGGGCGGACAACCTGCTCGCGTGCGTAACCATCCTGGCCATCACCGGGTGTGGTACTGAAGTTTCCAATAAGAGCGGGGCCAGTTAGCCAATCAGGGAAGAATGTCGACACGACAGGGTCACCAATCTTAAATTCGCTGACACCTTCACCGATGGCTTCTACAACGCCGGCGCCATCCGCCATGGGGATGCGGTTGTCTTCGGTCGAGATGGCTCCGACAACCACTGCATAATCGTGAAAGTTGAGAGAACAGGCTCGAATACGTACTCGTATTTCGCCAGGCCCCGGTTCGCCAGGTTCCGCGCTATGGTTAAGCTTGAGCTGGTCAAGACCGCCCGGTGTAGAAAGGGTCATGCTTTTCATATTAAGTCCTCTAATTATTTCATGTATAGGAAATGTATAGCAGAATTAGTGCTACAACTTTTCTCAGCATTGAGCAACAAGCTGTCTACTTTATGTATACGGGGTAATCTGTGTAGCCTTTGTTGGTTCCGCCGTACATAGTCGATGGATCGGCTTCATTTAATGGCCATTCGTATTTAATGCGTTCAGGTAAGTCTGGATTAGCAATAAATGGCCGGCCAAAACCAAAAATATCACCATGACCTTCAGTCAATATTCGAAGCGCTTTTTCTGGGGTATATTTACCTGCATACATAATTAAGCCATCAAAGGTTGATCTGACTTCTTGATAAAATTTTTCAGGTAAATCTGGAGCATTATCCCAATCAGCTTCAGCAAGCGATAAATAAGCAATGCCAATATTATTTAAAATTTTAATCGCTTCGATATAGGTTAGGTGAGGGTCACTTTCAACTAACCCTAAATACACTCTGACTTCGTCGGTACTTTCAAATAATGGCGCAAACCTTACTCCGACTTTATCTGGCCCCATAACACTGGCAACCGCTTCGGTTATTTCTTTTAGAAAACGTAAACGATTCGCTAAAGTACCACCGTACTTATCGGTTCTATTATTGGTATGCTCAGAGATAAACTGATTAACAAGGTAGCCATTAGCGCAGTGTAATTCAACGCCATCAAATCCAGCTTCTTTGGCGTTAATTGCCGCCTGTTTATACATCTGTACAAGCTCTTCAACCTCGGCGGTAGACAGTGATCTTGGCTCACTTGGGTCGGCCAAGGCGCCTTGATCTGGAGCCGTTTCAATAAACACCTTAACGGTGTCTGCTATAAGGTCAGATGGGCCAACAGGTGCTTGCTGATCTGGCTGTAATGAGGTGTGAGAGACGCGTCCAACATGCCACAATTGGCAAAAGATAATACTACCTGCATCATGTACCGCTTTGGTGACTTGTTTCCAGCCCGCAATTTGCTCGGCACTATGAATGCCCGGTGTCCACGCATATCCTTGCCCTCTAGGTTCAATTTGTGTTCCTTCCGTCACCATGAAACCAGCGCCCGAGCGTTGAGCATAGTACTGCGCCATCAGTTGATTAGGAATATTCCCAGGCTGATCACTTCGTGAACGTGTCAGTGGTGGTAAAACAATACGATTTCTTAAGGTATATGGACCTAATTGGGTTTGTTTAAATAAGTGAGAGAACTTCATTTTATGTGACTCCGAGAATGTGATTAAAATAGACCTATCGGTGATCTATGTAAGTTGATCAAGCTATTTTTCTGTTGGCTATATGCGTCAAGCATGGGTTGAGGCGTTTCTCGACCAATACCTAATTTGTCATACCAAACAACGGCAAAAGGGTCGAGCTTAGTCGAATAACACTATGCATCTGACTTCAATGCTTATCCGCACAGCTGATTTTTGATCACTCATTGGCAATGAAAACGCGCTATGAGGAGTCCTTGAAATAGCGCTATCTAGGTCGCTATCAAAGACTTTAAAATTGAGTTGTTCTTGCGATGTCATTTGAGGATAAAAATACCAACGATTATTATCGTCATAACTAAAAGCTTCTATTTCCCCGATACGATCAGGATAAGCCACCGGTAACTTTTGAGATTGTTCGGGGTGAAATGTTCTTGCATCTCCAAGTGCCAAAGGACTATCGAGTACTACATCAACTAAAGGGATCCAAGTATTTATAAACTGAAACTTTTTATAATCACTTGCATTTAGGCCGCTTTTTTTCAGTTCTATGTTAAGACGGTTTTCTGCTGAACTCGCCACGTAATCGTTATGTACGGTATGAATAGGAGCGCGCTTTTCTGTGCGCGTTAAATGATCTTCAACCGAGCGAATGGTATGGTCAAAAACAAGACATTGGCTGGCATTGGTTAGATCCAAGAGGTGCTTTATTATTTGTGGATAAAGCTCTGTTTGAACAAGGTTATCGTCAAAATAGTTCGCAATAACATAATCATTTTTAGCTAAACCAAAGCCATCATTATTGAGTGATGGAGGGGTATTCAATAAGCGCGCATTAGCTATTTCAACGAGTCGAGTATCAACATGTTCCGTTAGCTTATTCGCACTTTTTGCTGTGGTTGATAAATCAAAAATGGCACTAGAATCTGATTTTATATAATTAATTTCTGCTTTAATTGATGACTGTTTTTGACTTACCCCATCCAACAACATAATGGATCCTCCGTGCGAAATACTGCCGCTAATGAATTAGATGGGATGTATGCTAAACTCTCTTCAATACAAAAAAAAACAATATAAAATTGTTGGGGATACAAATATTAGTGGTATCAATAGACTTGATATAAAACAACTGCGTATTCTCCAGTTGTTACTTCAGGAAAGAAATTTATCTAAAGTGGCAAATTTATTGGGCTTAACTCAGCAAGCCATTAGTGAGCAACTGAAAAAGCTAAGAAATACCTTTGATGATGAACTGTTTATAAGAACCAGTAATGGCGTGACGCCCACCCATGTTGCAGAAGAAATGGAGCATAAGGTCAATAATATACTGGCTGATATTGACAATTTAATCTCTGGTGATCACTTTACCCCGGCTGAACTATCGGGGGTTTTACAGATAAGCGCCTCAGATTATGCCTTAGTGACTATTTTGCCGATGTTACTTAAACAGGTGAATAAACAAGCTCCGAACCTGAAAGTTATCATTAGGGATTTTGAATCGGACAATTTACATCAGCTAATGGTCACTGGTGAGCTTGATCTCGTATTCACCTTCCCAGAATTTATTCCGCAAGATTACCCAAATATGCGCTTATTTGAAGATCGCCATGTTTGTGTGACAGGAAAAAACTCAATTTATCGTGATAAGAAATACAGTCTGAAAGAAATCGCGCAGCTACCGCAAATCGTTATTTCACCTTCTAGACCCAATCTGAAAGGCTCTCATGATTCCTGGTTTGCAAAAAAAGACCTGAAAAGGAATATTTTAATGTCAGTACCCAGCTTTTCGTCAGCATCTACCATAATAGAGGCCACAAATACGATTGCTTTCCTGCCGGCGAGATTATTACCTGACCCCAGGTTGGTTGCCATTGAAATTGAACAGAGCCCTCCCAGCTTTGATGTTATTGTCGCTTGGCACAAACGTTCAGAAAAAAATCCGTTGCATCGATGGTTATTGAATATCCTTGATGATATTTTTCATTCATAGCACAAAGTAGCATGTTAATTAAGCGTGCGGATCAGTTGGAAAGTTAACCCTATAGCCAGCGTTGGTCATTTACAGCGCCTTGCTGCTTATTTCTGTATAAATGTTTGCGGCATTTGCTTAAAAAATTATCGGCGCCGTTTTAAAACACTGTCCATATAATTAGATTTAAAATAATAACTTATAAAACAATGTGGACATTAATACACAAGAATTACCAACCAAGATCACACCCCCATCTCTATCGCTTTTTTAGGGGTGAAACTACTCCCTACCGAAGCGATAATCACCAAACCGATGGCAGACCACTGCAACAAGGTCAATTGCTCACTTAGTATCATAAGACCTGCCAATGCGGCAATGGCAGGCTCTAAACTCATCAGCACGCTAAAGGCCTGGGTGGGCATATTTCTAAGCGCCACCATTTCCAACGAATAAGGCAAGGCACTGGATAACACCCCCACCAATAACCCAAGCGGTAGTACTTCCCAGCTCAATAACGCTAAGCCTTGGCTCACGGCGCCAACGGGTACTAGCACTATGGCTGCTACCGTCATGCCTAATGCCACAGTAATTCCACCTGATGCTTGCTTGCCGGTGCGCGTACCAAACAAGATGTAACCGGCCCAGCACGCCCCGGCCCCAAGTGCCATTAATGCGCCCGTAATATCAAGCCCTTGTGCACTGGATAAGTCAGGCAGCAGCAGTAAAATCCCCGCAATGGCACAACCGACCCAAAATAGATCGCTTTTGCGCTTTGAGCCAAACAAGGCTACTGCCAAGGGGCCGGTAAACTCAAGCGCAACCGCAATCCCTAACGGAATACGTTCAATGGCTAAATAAAACAAGATATTCATTCCGCCTAAACACAGACCATAAATAATAATGCTCTGCCAATCTCTGCCTTGAGGTAATGCCCGCCATGGACGAAATACTAGCCAAAGTACCGCAGCGGCAAAGCCTAAACGCAGTGCTGTGGTGCCTTCTGGCCCAACCAAGGGGAAAAGTTGTTTTGCTAACGAAGCGCCAGACTGAATGGTCACCATCGCCAACAAAACACTACCAACAGCGGTCAGAAGTACACGATTGATTTGCATATAGAATACGCCAAAAAATGAAAAAACTATGTGTCGGCATTCTACCTGAGGCAAGTCAAACACGGCAGCAATTATTACTGCTAGGCACAGAAGTCATACCATTGAGTGAATTGTGGCAACCGTTAACTTACCTAGAGATCCTCATAATGGTGTTTAATGTTCATTTACCTAATTGCGAGTCTGAGTAACAGGTCATATAAGGTAGACTCACGCCTACTGTATAAACACGGCTTCTCGTCGGCTTACTTGTTTGATTGTGGCTGCAAAAATTTAATAAATTCGATCTTACTGTCGGTTATTGAACCGTTATTCTCATAACCACAGATTTGATAGCCACTTCCGATCAGCATCTGCAACATTGCCGGAAATTGGTTCATGGATTTAACGTTAATAGAATTAAAGCCATTCTCAACAGCCCAAGATTCTTGAAGTTGGCGCAATTGAGAGGCCACTTTCATTTGGCGATGTTCAGGAATAACACCACCTAACCAACTGTAAAACTGACCACCAGCCAGCTCGTAACCCACTTTAAAGCCAACAGGCTTGAACTCAAATCGAGCAACTAGAATTAAATGGTTTCTCCCAGCCAATCTGTTACCAATGCTGTCTGCAAATATGACATTTGCAAACTCTGGGGTTAACGCTAAGACGTCCAAAATATCTGATACCGTCCCTGAACCAAATTGGTATTTCATGAGTCCACCATTTATGCATTGTGTTTAACGTTTATTGCAAACCATATCATTCATTTTCAGATCTCAACTCATCATGGATAATGATGTTTAAAAACCTATTACAGTCAATCAACAAGTTAGCTGAAAATCCAACTATTCAATAATCTACCAGGCATAAAAGCAAAGGTCCCCGCGACAATGAGACCACCACAATACAATATAATCATGCTTCGTTTGTGTCCCCGAACATTGCCTTTTTTAATATAAAAATAGGCTGCAGGAACAGCGTAAAGCGTTAGAAGACTTAACAAATGAATATAGCCAAAGTGATTCAAAAAGCTACTTCCGAGTTGAGCAGGCATAAACAGTGACACTATGGCAGTAAACAACATCAGCACCATATACACTTTGCCTAATGCTTTGTGCTTAGGTGTACCTTTTCGAACAGCAAGTAAATAAGTGCCAATGAAAAATGCCGGCACTACAGTAACTAAATGCAGATAGGATAAGTTGATGTAATCCATTTTGTTTTACTCCCTGTTAGCGAGATTGATGCTTGCAGAATTAATTAGCAATGCTATGTAGCACTGTGATCATGATGTGGTTAACATTAACCCCAACATACCCAGACCAAACCCAAATACCGCCCCCATTGGCGGGGCCCAACGATTTTCTAGTTTTGCCTGAGGCGCTAAATCTTGAAATATTGAATAGAGGATACCACCCGATGCGAAAAGCATGACTGCGGCAATCACTTTTGGCGACTCTGATAACCATAAATAGCCAGACATTGCTGCTATAGGCCCAAGCACAGCCATTAAACAAAACATGATGATAATTTTTTGGGGCCTATAAGCAGAAGAGGCATTTAATTCACGATAGGCACTAAACCCTTCAGGCACGTTTTGTAACGCGATTAACGCTGCCAGTAAGAACGCATTGTTACTTCCCGTGGCGAACGCCGCACCTAGTGCGATTGATTCAGGAATAAAATCCGCTAGCATGGCTGCTAGTTGAGTGGCTGGGGTATCTATTTTGTTAAGGTAAATATCAAGGGCCATAAAGCTAAGTCCGCCCACCATAAGCCACATACAAGCCGATAATGGATCAAGATGCGCTATGCCCTCTGGCACTAAAACCAAAGCAACGGCTGACAATAATGCCCCGCCCCCAAAAGCCATGACACTGTGCCTAAATTCCTGTTCAAGCCACTCACTGCTCACATTCTCAAAATGGGCAATTAAAGCACCTAACGGCATAGCCAAACCAGCAAGCAGTGTGGTTGCTAAAACAGTTAGCAGCAAAGACATGATTTGATCCTTTTAGGGGTATGACACCACATTAAGTGTCTAGATATAGAGGGTTAACATATTGGACTGAGTGAAAACAGCCAACGGTATTTTTCCGTTTGAATGGCTTATTGAGCTAAGTCGCCGTGGGGCACAAAAGACATCGACAAACCTTACTGCAAGTCGGTTACATTCTCGAACGGTTATTAACCACTGGATAAAAACAGTCTTGGTCACAGCCAATATCGGACTTGTTCAACACTTGGGATAAGCCCGCGGCGTCGCGCGGCCTATCCTTATTGGTTAGACATACAATAGGACTACTTAATCGCTCTTTTAAGCCACGGCCCAATAAGATTGTGTGCATTCAAAATGATAGAAAAATGATTTTCTTTATCGACGATTTTAATTTCCTTGCGCACTTTGTTGTCACTATTATTTTGCGCAAACAGGGTCACTTTTATGGGGTCAAACGCTTCATCTTGCTTTCCAATCCATAATCCAAATTGCTGTAAATCAGATAACTGAAGATCAGGAGAGTGTGGGGTAAGCGCATTTGACATATTTACGGTGTTAAATGGAACGATTTCAGGGTTTTTGCTTAACACAGCATCGGGGAAATTGAATCTAACCGCCTTGGAATGACCTAAAAATAAACCGCCACTTATAGTATTAATAATAAAGTTTGACGTTTTCACAGTAGAAAACTCAATACCTATATTTTCACCCTTGTCGTAGTTGGTTTCTGAACGAAAGCCAAAATACGGAGCAAGAAACACATACCCTTCAACCTCCGCTCTTTGATCCCAACTCGAATAATTAAGCGCTAGGCCTGCACCACTGGAATGCCCGCCAATAAAAATAGGCATATCTGGATATTTATCACGCGCAACTCTGACGATGGTATTAATATCAGCCCACACTTGTTCAACATCTGGGGCATCACCTCGATCACCTTGTGAACTACCATGTCCTCGAATATCTGGCATATATACCGCTATATCAAAATCATCACGTAATCCAACACCAATGTGGTTATAGATCAGCCCACTATGAGCACCCGCTCCATGATAAAAAATCAAAACTGCTTGCGGTTTTAGTGGCAGATACGCGCGATATGCTAAAGACACATTATCAGTTGCTGATATGTATTCAACAGGCTGTAGCGGCTTTTTATCACCCTCTTTTATCTCAGCAAGTGAGAAAAACGTTTCGCTAGATTGCTCTAATGGACTGGCGAGTAAATTATGAGCCAAAAAAATTGATGGCAATATTACCGCAATATTCATAAGCATCGATTTTAACTTCATAAAATTTCCTTTATTTAAGTCGTTCTGGAGCATTAGAATAATAAAACTACCAAAGTGGCATACACAGTCATTTTATGCGACTAATGCCGCAATATGCCCCAAGTAAAGACTTATCTAAATCATATGGCCATATAATTCTCAATGATGTGTTATGCATCTTCTTTCTCTGTCTTTTCTATAGTCGCACTTAATTTTTGATATATACCGAGCGCCACAATTAAAATTGCGGATACCATGATGAGCAAAGCCGGATACAGTAAAAGGCTAATGTCTTTCGTACCTGCTTTAAATATAAAAACCAACCCTTCAATGCTGACGGCAATAGTAATGATTACAATTATTTTTGTAATGGTTCTTCTTACTTCTTTAGGGTCTCGCAGCTCTTTGTCCTTAAAGACTTCTTCTTCCATCATATACTGTGCAACATCAATAATGGCTGCCGCGATTATTATAGCGGCTACAGCCTGAAGCATTAATGGAATAAATCCAGAGTCATCCTTTATAGCGGAAATGACATCATAAACAGACCACAGCATAATTATCAGGGATAGGATGATAAGGACCACAGCCGCGAACAGATGAACGCCAGCGAATATAGTATTAAACAATTTTTTCATATTTTTTTGACCTTTAAAAATTTATCAACAAATGAGGCCCTGTCTGACATCGAGTAGCGCCCTAACGAGACTATAGAATGTCAAAAATGAAAATGATGCTTAATAGGTTTCACTCTTCAAGCTCACTCTTTTTAACGTCGCGCACAAGGTAAAATAGGTTTTAGAGAAATGTGACAGCCTTAATGCCTCGTTAAACGGCGGGAAAAGTTAGCTATGATTTGTGAGCAGCGAGCACAATAAACCATTTAGTATCGGTTCAACAATGTGTTAACCATTTTTGGGTAAAACATTATAAGCATTCTTTACTGTATCATATCCATATACACGCTCTAATTTTCGAATAATAAAATGCCCTCTCGCCATGTCTTGAAAGTGGTCAATAAATAAAGTATTGATGATTGCACCACCCGCAGCGCCTATAGCAGGTACAGCTTGAGCCGCGGCTTTTTGAGTAACTTGAACACCAAACTTTTCAGCAATTTTAGAAATTAGCTTAATTAACACAGGAGCGGCTTCATCGGTAATACCTTTTTTAACCATAAATTCAGCCGCTTCAGAGACTGATTTTGCAAGAGCGGCTCTGATGGCAAAATAGCCAGATTCACTACTATCATCTAAATCACTTTCGCCACCCAATGCGAACACTTCTAAACAAGCCATTTTTGTTTCCGGTGTGGTAATCAACTCTCCTTCACTACGGGCAATATCAGCTATAGAACGCAGCATTATTGATGTTGAAATAGGCAGTTCAACAGCTATCGCTGCCAAGCCAAAGAATCCCCCCACACCCCCACTCACTGCTGCGCCAAATTTATGCCAATGATTAGACGATTCTTCTCCGGGAATATCTTTCATGGTAAAGATTGCCGCTTCAGACGCTTTGAGCAGCGATTTCTCTGTCACTTTAGCGATATTTTTATGCCAATTATCAGGTAATAAGGCTAAACCTTTTTCAATAGGGGTACCTATAAAATGAGTTATTTTTACCGCGAGCCCAGGGTTTTCTAATAATGATTTGGCCACTAAAAGCTCTTTTTTATGTGATTCTGAAATATTCAAATAAACTCCTTTATGGTGAAGCAATACAAGCAAGCGGTTCTGCATTGCGTATTCAACTGATGCTGGCTATCGCGGGCATGATTTTTCCATCATGACCAGAGAGAAAATCAGCCTTAGCAACCCGCAAAGGGAGCGCCGCCACACGCAAATCGTATCCAAAAATGTCACGTCAAATCGGTCGGAATTTCGATCGGTCAGTGACATAATAAAGCCTCTTAGTCACGCCCCACTTCGGGCATGTTCAGCTCTCGGGATAGGACGCGGCTTCGCGCGGCCTATCCTTATCGTTAGAAGTACATTGACGCATCAATTATTGATAAGCAATACTCAATTATGCTTCCTATACGCTTGCCTTACTTTCGAAACAACCTCTCGAGACGACCGGTCTATTAACTCAGTCCCATTTTTTCTGCAGTTTCGGCACCAGTCAGGTTTACCGTTTCATTTTCGAACCGATAAAACGAAGGCTTATCGTCTATAAAATATTGATTCTCAACAATAAAATATTCATTATTATTGAAAGCACCCGCTAGGATCATATGCTGATTACCCTGCAATCGATAAAATAAATGGCTACCGCAATTTTTGCAAAACCCACGTTCCGCCCATTCAGACGACTTATAGACTGAAATACTCTGTTCATTTTCGAACGAGACACTATCACCACAGTAAACAGCCATTTGTGGTCCTCCATTCCATTTGCGGCACATGCTGCAATGGCAAACACCCACGCTATTGCCACTTTGAGCGGCAAATTTAACGGTGCCACAAAGGCAACTTCCACTGCTGTTTTTTACATCTGACATCGTCATTCTCCTGGGTAATTAATCATTGTCAATGTCCGAGTAATAAGCATCCATATCACTGACAAGTGCTGCATAACGAGTTATTGGATATCGAATCATAGTCTACATCAATCGATATTCTGGATTTCTTCAACAATTTAGAGATGGCTTCAAGAATGTAGAGATTTGTAACCTTAGACTTGAAAGTTCTATCTGTAAATGCTCGCCTCTTCATCACCTTCTCGCACTTTAAACACCAACTTGCTGACGCTGGCCGGCTTTTGGGGAATAAAAAATGCGTGCTTTGACTGATGTACGCCCACCATGGGCATCAACTGATGAGTTAAAAGTCCTCTGCAGCAAGATCATCGTTAAGCTAACTTATCGTTATTAAGCGTTAACGATTAGCCAATGGGAAGGGCTTGACCGCGATAACGGATTGAGGCCGCTAGCACAATAAATGTTTAAAGAGTGCGAGCTGATAAACATCATATGAGGCGTAGGCTAGAAGTGAGTTGGCAGAGGCTGATCTGCATCGCAAGGGTGTTGCACATTTTTAGGCGTAGTGGATCGGATTTCATTAGGGGCCGCTAGACTGTTAAGCCCGTATCGATTATAAACATCAGCACAGTACAAGCGTTTTTAGCGGGACATGATTCGTATCAAAAGCAATGACAAGACTGAACGGTTGAATAAAAGATAAAGGCCAAAAACTGTTGCTAGACTCACCGAGAGCGTCCGTATATGGCTCAGTTTATTGGTCGCGTAAATACGTTCTTGCCTTGTTGCGCCCCCATGGCAATTCGGTAACTCACTAGGCGCCTCGTCACGGCAATAAGCTATCTTCGGCATCCTGGGGAATAGTGCGAATACTAAAAAGGCAGCCTAGGCTGCCTTTCGTTATTTAAAAAATCTCATTATTTTACGTATTTTTTAAAGGCTTCATCAACCGGCGTATCTGCCAAGTGATTAGTGTAGTTGCTCATTACTTTTTGAGATAAGCCAACAATAATTTCTAAAAGTTGTTGTTTACCATAACCTGCCGCAAAGAATGTTTCTATTTGCTCATCGCTTATCACACCGCGCTCGCGCGTCATTGCCAGTGTTGTTTCACGTAAAACCTCAAGCTTAGGGTTAGCAAGTGGGGTTTTGTTAACTAATGCATCAACAATGTCTTGATCTACTTTCATTGCCGCTGCAATGCCACTATGAGCGGGGACGCAGTAGTGGCAGTTATGCTCAACATTAATTGATTGCCATACCACGGTTAGCTCTTGTGCATTGAATGATGTTTTTTGAAACAGCTCATGCAGTACTTGGTAACCTTTAAGTAAGGTCGGTGCTTCAGCCATTATTGCATGTAGGTTAGGTAACATACCAAATGCGGCTACCGAATCGGCGAGTAAAGGTTTTGCTTCTTCTGGTGCGGTCTCGGCTGTGTATAACGTAAATTCTGCCATGTTTGGCTCCAATAAAAATATAAATATAAGTAACGTGACAACAATACTATTTGATTTTGAGCGACTGCTCAAGTTAAAATTGAGCAATTGTTCAAATTGATTGGAATTAACATGGTAAACAAGGTTAAATTTGAGCGCGAGAATGTCATTCGCCTAGCTAGCCAACTGTTTTGGGAAAAAGGTTTTCATGCTACTTCTACGCGCGATTTACAAGACGCCATTAACATGCGTCCTGGCAGTATTTATTCTGCATTTGGCTCTAAAGAAGGGCTATATTGTGAGTCGCTTAAAGACTACACCCTAGATATGAAAAACCAAATAGAAGGCTTTTTATCGACTTCCGATTCTATAGTCGGTGGGTTGCACGCATTTGTAGAAAATGTGCTGATTAAAACCAAAGCTTGCAGCCCAAGTGCCATTTGCATGCTAGTAAAAGCAAACAGTGAATTTGCCGATAAAGACAGCCATTTATATGAACTGAGTGTAGATTTAGCCGCTAAATTTGAAGGCTATCTTACGGCTATTTTTGAGCAAGCCATTGAGCATAATGAGCTAAGCGATAAGTTGTCGGCAATAGAGTACGCGCGCTTTTTTCAGGTTCATTTTACCGGATTACGCGGCTACGTTAACCGGCCTGGCGTTGAGCCATTAGCTCAACCGATGATCAATCAAATGTTTACCGTGATGAAAAACCTATCAATTTCCCCGGCTCAATTTTTTGAATAAAAATGGCAGATAAATGCTATCGTTTTAATGTCTGATGTTAAGTAATAAATTTTAACTTGAGTATGGCAGGGCTAAACGCTATCTCATCTAAGCAATAAGCAACAGGCGGTAATTGGGCTGCCATCATGAAGCAAGTCTGGCAATTCGAAAACCTGTGGCTGACAAAAAAACCATGGGTGGCTTAACTGAATGAAGCGGACAGCGGTTGTTAACCTTACCTCAAAGCCTTTGCATTGATCCTTAAAACGACGCTTTAGAAAAATGTTACCGATAAAGAGAGCTTTGTGCAACAGAGTCAAAATCATATTTAAACTCAAGGTCTTGACCAATATTGCGCGCTTTTGTCTCCCGTAACACGACTGTTCGCACCACCAAACTAATGCTGAAGATTTGGGTAAGGCGCTAACCCATCATCGCCAAGTACCGCCTTTGCTTTATCAATCCCCCTAGGCAGAGAGATCTGCGATGCTCACTTCATTACCGATAATGTATTTTCGATTTTCAAGGTGCATATCTAACACTTAATAGTGCCCGCTCCGCTTCAGACTATATGAGCCCGCGGTTGGGCCATAGAGTGTCTCAACGGAATAACCATCGCTGGATAAGTCGTGTGTAACGAGGCATGACCCAATAGACCATAAGAAAAACCACGGTCCCTGTTACGGCAAGCGTCGTTATAAAATGATTATCGGGAACGTGCAAGAGTCGCAACACTGGTGCAATAACTATCGGAACACCCAGCACTAAAGGGTAGATAGCGGACCATGTCACTATGTACTGCTTCCAGCGCACGGGTACTTTAGCTTTGGCCCTTTCTGGGGTAAACCAGAAATCCAGTCCACTACTTATAAAGAAGTCGTCGCCAGTAGCTAATAGCGGCTTAACCTTTTCGATCAAACGAGAGCGAGTCGGCGACTCCATCCATTGCTGCAAATGTGATCGTGTGTCGAATCGGATAATGATCGTGTATGTTCCGGTTAGTCCAGAAATCGGACGGACGATGTGCCAGTCCAGATGGCCTGGCGAGGCTTTGCAAAGGGGCGCAATTTCATTAAACCAATTTTCGTATTCAGCGTGCTTGCACTCACGCACTCTATGGGTAATGACAACTGTCGCCCCTTCTAGATCGCTGGCGCTCTCAGAAGCTGTATCTGTATTCATAATATCTGTGGCCTAATATTGCTCAACACCTAATAACTGGCGAAAAATTGTGGGCTAAAATGAAGTGAAGCACAATAGCCCGCGGTTTTTACTTCAATTAATTGACTTGTTGAACGTCCATTAGTGCAGTTTTTAAATCAACGTTTAAATCCGCTTTTAAATAAAATGCCTGTGCAGACCCGCTAGATTAATTCATCTTCAGAAGATGAAGTTTGCCGGCATACCTTTAACGGCATAAGCACAATTTAAGTAACCGTCTTCATTGCCCCATAAGACAACAACACCGCCATCTTAGCTAATTGAGACAGCTATCGTTGCCTGCACCAATGGGATCACCTTGTATGTTGATCTCACTTGGCTCTGTAGCACGATATGCAAATAAATTTGTCATCCAAACACCACTATAGCCCTATGGCTTCGCAAAATGGATACCACATGTAATGGTAGGATGGTGTTCAACTTCATTTACTGTTGATGGATTTAAGCTAATTATCATTGCAAAAGACTTTGATTAACCCCAAGTTCGCCATCAGCGGCGCTAGGTACTAGCATCCGTTTGAATGGATCGGTTGAGCTGAATTCACTCTCCAGAAATTGATGTGATGTATTCACGAAGTAACTACACCAAGCTACAATTCCTAACCATTTTGCACCGTCTTCGATAAAATATTCCCAATGACCTAGAAGCCGCCACAACTCTGGCGGAAGAATAGCGTCAATAACAACAGAAAAACCAAGAAATACTAACGCCAACAATAAAAAATAGTAATTTGTTTTCAAAATAAGCGATCTAAAAGTGAGTAGATAAGCCGATACCGCAACGCCCAGAATCAGGTAGACCACCTTTTCATTCAATCCAAGATACTGAGATACTAATGAGTCATGAAATTGGAATAAATCGTCAAGCATCAAATAAAGCGTCAATAGGGCTGAATAATATAAAAAATTAACTATCTCTCTTTGGTTGCTATGGCGAAGCACCCTTGCCATAAAAAAGCATATTGACACGACCGCGCACCACAGAAGAATGCCCAGACTTGAAAGAAACCCAGAAAGAGGATGGATGTTACCTATCGCGGCAACATCTCGCGTCATAAGAGGAATATCAACGTCAAAAATAAAGCTCATCTCCGCTACCACTACTAATGCAGATATAGAAGCAATAAAAGTAAATAACAATTGTCTACTAGGTATTTTTTTCATCACAGAAATCTCCATTTTCTAGTAAGCCTAACGCCGATGCTCAACGGCACCGGCTGTGAGGGCGCTGTAATCTCAACGTATCATTCCGACGAGAAGACAAACCCGTAAAAAGAATAGACTATGCCATCACCTTCTGCTTCATCAATCCGATCGTTATAAATTAGCTTGTCCTCTACCGCATCAACAGACTCATCCTAAACCTTGGATGATATATTGTTCCTGATATACGCTAG
Organism: Shewanella psychromarinicola; assembly: GCF_003855155.1. NCBI lineage: Bacteria > Pseudomonadati > Pseudomonadota > Gammaproteobacteria > Alteromonadales > Shewanellaceae > Shewanella > Shewanella psychromarinicola. Next base: position 1,243,326 of record NZ_CP034073.1, on the reverse strand, counting down.
GCGTTCATCGACACGCTCTGAAAAATTATTGCCCCATCCAATTATGTAAAGTGTCAAGCGAGGGCGCCATCGGAACGACTTATATAAGCCCATCTTTTCTAATGAAATAACATTGCTTCTTTGTACATTTATTACGCTAGTTTTTTTTACGACAGTCTTTTACGATTATTTAAACGTACAAATTGAACTGGAGTTATCAATAAATGGAGTGTAGACAGAAAAATATAAGTCATACGGCTGATTCAACTTAGCAGAAGATACTTGATATCAATCAAATAGAAATAGGGTTACTGGTTTCAGGTATTATAGATAAAACACACCGCCAAGGTTGGCAATTTGAAGCGCCGTTTTCGATCTAAATGCTCACTGTACTCAGTTAATGCCGTCAAGCCCTAACCGCACCGTTAAATAAACGCCCCAAATCGATGATAATGTTAAGCCTGTTCTCTACTGGGATGTTGAGCCTATCTAGAATGGGTTGGCTGCTTGAGCTTTTATCTTCACAGATAATTCGGCCCGTATCGTCTACCAGCACAATGTAGCCTTTGACGCTAAACATGAAGCTAACCATCTTGGGTGGCAATGCTTTGCTGTGGCAATGCGTTAATGTTTTGTTCGAGATGTTACCGACTATCATAATGGCTCAATGATAGACACCAGGCGAGATCTGTTTTAGAAACGACACTCAATCGTAAAATTGAGTCGGTTCATTGATGTGGAAACACGTAGTAATTCCGTCTAACAGACAACATTCGGCGTTGACGCTTAGATCTATATATTTTAGTACTGTGACGCGGGGATATTGTCACCCATTACCTCCCTCTGGGAGATATGGGTTAGATAGGCCTAGTCATTTCAATAAAAATGGATACCTCTAGCTATAAGTCATTTCCCTATGGGGGTAAATACCCACGGCCGTTTTTAGCTAAATTACTCACACCTACAGTCTCGTCATTTAGCGCGCTGCCGTAATTATCACGACAATGAACACAAGGGCTCATTTTGTTGACGAAGCGGCCTTTTTTAGTATATTTTCTCAAATAAGCATGTGAAATCTCGACATTCTGTCGATCTAGTCCAATAGCATCGCCCAATTTTTGCCTCAAATCACTTACCGCGACATCTTCAGCACACATGTTGTCATTTGCACACCCCCAACCTATAGTTTCCTTGCTGGGATCGCTGTGTAAATATCTAGCCGCAACCCAAGGACCACCGTGGTAACCCGTTGGCTTGCCATCAGGAAAATTAGAGGGCCTATTTGCCTGCTCGTAGGCTATGAGTTCAAGCTTGTCTATTGGGGCGCGATCGCAGAGAGTATCGTGAAACGCTGGGCGCGCTGTGGTTACAAAATAATTATGATTGTGACTGATTTTTAAATCACGACAATAGTGTGAATCTTCAACGTTGTTTATGCTTTCTATATCAGCTACGGCATCACTGCAGGCTACTATTTTGTCACCCACATTGAGATCTACAGCCTTTATCCAAGCCTCAGCAATAAGGTAAAAACGATGTTCTTCTACAACAAGCATCGACGTTTTTAATTCACCAATAGAATATTCAATCTCTATCATATCTTTAGCAACACTTCTCAATATCAGTTCAATCGGGTTAAGTTAAAGCGCTACAAACGCGGAATTAATAACCTTACATATCAATGGCTTGTTATGAAAACCCCACTAATAAAGGCTAAACCAAGCCATATAATGCAATCGCTATGTGCTACCGGGCTATTTCTATTTTAACGTTAATTACACCATTAGATATATTGCCAATACTGCTGAAAGCAGACTTTGAAAGATCAATGATGCGTCCTTTAACAAATGGACCACGATCATTGATTTTAACGATAACGCTTTTACCATTATTGGTATTGGTAACTTTTACATTTGAACCAAAGGGTAAATCTCTATGCGCGGCTGTTTTTTGATTGTGCTTATATAGATCACCGCTAGCTGTTTTTCTGTTTTGATATCTATCTGCATAGAATGAGGCTTGTCCAGACTCAGTGAAGCCTATCCAGTTGTCACCAGCACTCGGCTGAATCGAAGTACAACCTGCTAAAATACAGGAAAACGTTAAAAACTGAATTTTTCGTGAAATGGCTACCATTTTTTGTCTTTTAGTGTGTTCACATAACGAGCCTGAAGAATAACTCGTTTTGTTGTCATTTAATCATGTCATAAACACTAACTGACTTTGAATAGTGATTCAAATGAAACCGCTATTTTCATTGATCATTACGCTGAACACCATTTTGGTATCCTAGAAAGGGTTTCGGTGGGGTTATCGGTGAGCAATTTGGCAAACTATTACCATGACGTTATGTCAATTCAGGCTATGTGTTAACTTTTTAATGTTATCAACGAGACAATAAATCTGCCATTAGGTATTCACTGTTTCTTGGCCGAATGAAAGCTACAGCCAGCCATGGTTATCATCAATAACATAGCCTCTTTCATCAGCATTCACATTAAGCGAAACAGGCAAGTGATGGCTCCCCGCTCATTAACAAGAGTGCATACGCACGGGTGTCAATCACAAAGATAATCGCGAGTTCAAGAATGCGTGGATAAGCCCCATCGCGGCGATGCTCATATTATCCGTTGTCATATTGTCAGTTGTCATATTGTCAGTTGTCATATTGTCAGTTGTCATATTGTCAGTTGTCATATTGTCAGTTGTCACATTATCAGTTGTCATATTATCGATATCACACAACAATGCTTACCCACAACACCTGAACAGCTGTGGCAACTTTCCATCTGCCTGGAGAAGGCGAGTTATCCAAACCCACTATCGTTTGTCTTGCACTGACCTGTATCAGTTACCATTGAAGAAAGGTAATAACAGACTAATGCTTTACTATCCGCCAACACTAATAGGCGTCCATGTTTATTTGAAAATCACGGTTATTTTAACATCATGTTTATTTTAACATATTATAGATAACGGCTACTAACCATACACTTATGCCAGCAACACCCGACCAAGCAATTAGACCGATAAAGAAACCAGACCACGTTAGAGTCCAATTCATATCCGATAAATTAGCATGCACCATGTGCCCCGAGATTAACATCATAGGTTCCGGAAAAAAATGTACAGTGGCGCTACAAATAACCCAAAGTAATGCAAAAGAAATTGCTGCTGAAATAGCCATTGTTGTGGGTTTTATACTCATAGCTTCCTTTAATATCGCTAGGGTTAAATTGAGTTAAAAAACATAATGCTTTATGTAGAAGCAACATGTAATTGACGAATATAGTGTCCCTGTTTAATTTTTGTTATGTCTCGACTGGGCACTCAGTGCTATGTTCTGTTGGTTGTGGCGTTATCGTCATCACCTTAACTCCGTCCGGTGATTCAAAGCGATGCCAAATCCCCTTTGGAATGACTAACATTTGACCCGATGATAATTCGTTACGCTGTTGTTGATGTTGGTTTAATAAAATCAAGGTTGTTTCACCACCTAACACCTGAACGAATTCGTCACCATTAAGGTGCCTTTCCCACTCACTAAAACCTGAGTAATGAGCCACGTATATTCCGCCATCTCTATATTCTGATAACAAAGTAAAAGCATCTTTTGCTTCATCGGCAGTCGTTTCAGCTGTTCTATTTTTGAGAAACTTAACTTTCGACAACGCATCTTTAATTGTGATTGCTATAGATTTAGACACTTACGGGATCCTTGTAGCTATATAATGGCTTAATAACTGGCGAAAAGTCGTCGCCTAAACGTGATCGTAACGAAAATAGTCCGCGGTTTTAAGTCCTGTTGATTAACGTATTAAAGATAAATCTATCAATCAAAGGTCGCTCTATCAATCATTTATCTGCACACTTGATGCATAGCGAGTAAGACGGGTCCACCTCTAGTCTGCGGATGTTTATCTCTTCCCCACAGGTGAGGCAAAAGCCAAAATCATCAGCGGCAATTCGGCGCAACGCGCCCTCAATGCTTAAGATCTGATGTTCACGCCGCACTTTTGCTTCAATCGCCATGCTTTGCGCACGCATCGCATCCATTCGGCTTAGCCTACCAACGGCCGATTGATCCAGTTCCACGGCCTTTGCTGCGTCGTCAGACGTGCTGCTTAGGCTCATGAGTTCAGACCGCAGTTGCAGCAACTGCTGTTTGAAATTTTTGATTTGCGTTTCGTCCATCTGCGTATGCACTCCGTTCTATCGCATTAATAACTGGCGAAAAATTGTGGACTAAACTTGAGCGTAGCAAAAATAACCCGCGGTGTTTAATCCAGTTGATTAACGTGTTTATTCAAGACTGGCAAATCAAAGCTAATAAATAATTGACCAACAAAGCAGCTAGTTACCAATTTTGTCCCCTTCCTTATGTTCTACAGCTTCTCCAACATCAGCGTCTTCTGTAGGTTCTGGCGCCGAGGGGTGAGCATTTTCTTCCGCCTGTCGCGCGGCTTCTCTTTCGGACTCTCGTAACAACATCGACTCAATCCGCTCATGCAAAAGGTTGTCATTTTTTTGCCTTCGCTGCCATTCCAAAGACAAATCTCGATAAAGCGAATAAGCCATTAACACCATCAGCAGCATAAAAGGAAAAGCCGTCACAATAGAGATCGTCCGCAACCCCAGCAGCCCCCCACTAAGCAGCAGCACTCCCGCCATCAATAATTGCAACACACCCCATAAAATACGCACAAAGCGGGTAGGATTAAGAACACCTTTCGACGTAAACATACCCAACACGAAAGTAGCCGAATCTGCAGATGTCACCACAAACATAGACACCAAAAGAACCGCAACAATCGCCGCATAAAAGCCACCGGGTAATTGATCTAGCATGGCATAGAGCCCTGCGGGCACTTCCTGCGCCACTGCCGCAGCGATACCCGCGTTTTCGAACAGCTCAAAATAAATAGCGGAGCCGCCAAAGGTAGAAAACCAGAGCATACTCAATAGCACTGGCACAATCATAACGCCTAAAACAAACTCCCGAATAGTGCGTCCCTGAGAAATACGGGCAATAAAGCTGCCGACAAAAGGTGCCCAACTAAGGCCCCAAGCCCAATAAAAAATGGTCCATTCTTGCACCCAATGCGCACTAGAATACGGCGTCGTTACCAAACTCATCTGGATAATATTACCCACGTATTCGCCCATAGTTTGGGTCAATTCACTGAAGATAAAAGCCGTAGGCCCAAGCATTAAAACAAACAGCAATAGACCTGCAGCCAACACCATATTGGCATTACTCAAGTAACGTATGCCGCGATTTAATGGCGTCATGGCTGACAGTATGAACAACGAGCCGAGTCCGGCAATGATCAGTAACTGGGGAGTGATTCCGTAAGGCATACCAGAGAGCCGAGACAGACCACTATTAATCTGTAACGCCCCCAGCCCGAGCGTCGTTGCCACACCAAAAATAGTAGAAAGCACCGCCAAAATATCAATCGCATTTCCCCAACCGCCATCGACACGGTCTCCCAACAAGGGCCGAAAAGTTTCGCTAATTAAACCACGACTGTTGTGACGAAACCTCACATAGGCAATGGCCAGCCCCACCACCGTAAAGTTGGCCCACTGATGCAGGCCCCAATGAAAAAAGGCATAACGCATACCCGTCTGCGCAGCTTCTACTGAGCCTGGCGCGCCTATTCCTAAAGGCGGTGAACTAAGATGAAGTATCGGCTCTGCTACCCCCCAAAAGACCAAACCAACCCCCATTCCACCGGAGAAGATCATCGCCAGCCAGCTGCTAAAACTAAATTCAGGAGGTTCATCATCAAGACCAAGGCGAATAATGCCGAACCGAGAAAAAGCCAAGCCCAAAGTAAAGAGCACAAAACCGCTACTGGTCAGAAGATACAACCAACCAAAATTGCTCGTCGTCGCATTCAATGCTTTCTGTGCCAACCTTTGTGTTTCATCAGGTTCGACAGCCGCAACCGTCAAAAAGGCAACAATCAGAAATATTGATAGATAAAAAACCACCCCCACATCCCCAAGCAGTCGATTTACCCAGCACTTAAGCTTTCCTACGCCACTGCACATACTACTCCTTAACCTTCTGGCTATTCACAAGCAGCTAAGTTAAGCCATCCATTGTTATAATCGGTAACATTAGCGACAAATTAAACTAAGCCATTCATTGTTATAGTATTCAACATAGTCTCTTTCAGCATTCATTACGATAGTCTTCGATTATTCCAGTTGATAAATTGGGAATATTGTTTAGCAGATTGAGCATTATGAAGTGAGAGGAAGATGAAAAATGAAGGAAATAGCGGATTTAACCCGGCAATATAAGCTTGATATCAATCAAGCTAAATAGGCACATAAAATAGAATGGTTAGGTGTTAAGCACCATCAGCAAGCTAAACCTAGCCATAGTTATCCTCATTTTCCTGCAAATAAAGTAAACTAAAGACTAGACCAATGTTTATTATTTACTGACAGCTCAATATTATAAGTAATAGTACAACGTGAGTTACAGCTTCTTAGTCATCGGTTTTTACTTTACTCTTTGTCGCTTTATCGCCCATAGCTTGCATTTCTTTTACTGCTTTTAGGCGACATACCGCCAGTTGCTCTAAACGCATCGTTTTAATGGCCGCAAGTGGATCATCAACCGGATTGCCTCGCTGCGACATAGCGTACTCAAAGCTATTATCAACGGGATTATCATCATTATTTTTAGTTGCCATCGTTGTACCTATGGAAGTTGTGTCAATTCAATAACATTTTTATCTGGATCGCGAATGAAAATAGATGTTTTACCATCACCAAAGGTAGCGGGTCCTTCAGTAACGACTAATCCAATAGACTCTAGGTACTGTTTCGCGTTTACAGCAGAGTTAACTTCTAATGCATAATGCGTATAACCAGGATATTTGTTTTCAACATCCATTAGTACGTTCTTCTGATTATTATCATTGCTACCGCTATCCAAGAGATTTATTTCTACTCCACTGTCATGTTTCAGTACCACAACATGCTCTTTCGAGTCTTGCCTAGTTACCGAAAACCCCAGTTTTTCATAAAATCGGATCGCTCTATCAAACTCCATTACTCGAATACCAACATGATCAAGACTCATTATCTTCATGATTTTATTTCTCATTTTAGGGTCTAACGCCCTGCTAATAAGTGAACCAAGTGCTGGCGGGCGATTTGCTCAGCAAACGGCATAACAGCCTTAGTGAATATGAATTTAGCAGCGTGTTATATTTATTGTCGGCCAATGACTATTGGTGCTATAAATGCAAAAACTAGGATCAAACGCCCGCTAATTAAAAGAGGCCTGAGTAAATGACCTTTCCTCGATAGCTTTCATCCTTGAGCAAACTGTAATCTGCTTCTAGTATAAACACCATAAACTTATAAGAGTTACTGATGGGTTTATTTTTGATAAGTTGAAGGTTTCCCCGTTCAAGCCAAACTTCGGAGGGGCAGACTCCAAGAGATTTAAAACACGTTTAGCCGCCACCAAATACTATAAAGCCAAAGGAAACATCGAAAGACAGAGTAATGGCCAAATTGCGGTAATAAATTCACTCAAATGATCCCACCCTTAGAACCCTAACGTTCTAGTATTTATGCGTTGCGCTGTTTGCGATGCATACATTGTTTATTGGATTTGGCCGATGCCACAGCCACATTAATCGGTAACGCCTTACTTAGCGTAAGATGCTATAGAAATTTGCTTTTTTGTCGGTAGTTTTTGTACAAAAACTCGGCTAATCGTTTGTTCTGATGACATCTTTTAAGCTAGGCTTTGAGCTGTTTCATCACTTTCTATTGTCCTGTTACTGTACTGCATCATAATTTCCCTGCGTAATGATGTGTGCTGTCGTCTCAGCTAATTGTGTATTAACTAAGCACGCCTTTTCATAGGGCACACCACTCAATTTTACGCATTTAACCCAACAGCCTCAGAACAGCTTCACGCTCGACTATTTTTAATAGCGAGATTAATCCCATAAACGGCTACCGCCCAGTTTCACATTGCGGGCAACACCAAAATGCTATTGATCCGCCCTTAGAAAGAACCTAAACAAAAAAACACCTTGTTAGTTACCCAACAAGGTGTTTTATTTCGGCAATATACGAGTGTGTTAACACCAGTATGACTGCTTTACTCTTTGTATTTTAACGAACCATCTGCTTTGATTTCGTCGTACCACATATTGTGGTGCTGCGAAGCCCAGTTTTCGTCGCAATAGCCTGACACCATATTCTCCATACTACCTTCACTGAGTACGGTCGCCATCCAAATATGCACGATGGTAAACGCGATTAAAATTACTGCGCTTACGCCATGCACAAGGAGTGCGAGCATTGACAGCTCACGTGGTAAATCGAGCAGGGGAAATACTAAGATTATCCCTGTGGCACTGATGCTAAGACCGAAAATAGCTAAGGTCCAGAACCACATTTTTTCACCCGCATTGGCAAACCCACTGTCTGGGTGCTTGCCTTTAAATGGGCCAAAGTTAATGTAACCACCGACCAATAAAAACCATTTCAAGTCATACATTTTGAAGGTTTGTAGTGGCATCCACTTGATGATGCACAACAGCCAAGACACCATAAAAATGGGGCTAGACCAATCATGGGAAAACTTACTAAAGGCGATGACCCCCGCCCAAATGCCGTCACCGACATAAGGGGCTAAGACATGCCGCCCAAGCATAATGACCAATCCAGTTAGCATCATGATTAGGCAAGATATCGCCATCGTCCAATGTAACCAAAGATCACTTTTGCTCCAGCGAAGTACCATTTTACCCGAAAAGCCTTTACTCAGTGTTGATGGACCATTGACTAAGTAAAACACTAAAAAGGCCGCAAAAACCCCTATAAAGGCTAAACCAAGTGCGGGTTTTAGGTAAGTATTTCGTAATATCTTACCTTCATTACCCGCGACATTAATCAGCACATCAGCATCAAGACCTTTGTCTGTACTGTATCCTGGTTCGCCGGCTTTTACTGCGCGCCAGAGATCTGCATCACTGGTTTTAGACTTTGCTTGTTGCTGACTTGATTGTTCATCGGCGGCATACACCGGCGACATAACCAATCCCAATCCCATACACAGAACCAACAGAGCAAACATCCTGCGCAGTGATTTGTTTAACGTTAAAGTTAACATTGTCACTCCTTATATGACTGCGATAATTATCGCAGCCATTGCTCTGGGTTAGATCATTTCGCCTGTTTTAGGATTGTAGCCCCAAATCACATTTGGATTACCACGAGCGGCCATACGTTGACGGTAAATATCAGACACTATGCCTGCATCACCGGCCAACAACGCTTTGGTTGAACAAAGCTCAGCACACATGGGTAATTTGCCTTCTGCAATACGGTTAGAACCGTATTTTAAGCGCTCGGCTTCTGAATGATCTTCTTCTGGGCCACCCGCACAGAAAGTACACTTATCCATTTTGCCACGGCTACCAAATGCACTCTTTTGAGGGAACTGTGGTGCGCCAAATGGGCAAGCATAGAAGCAATAGCCACAACCGATACACGTATCTTTGTTATGCAGCACAATGCCGTCTTCGGTACGGTAGAAACAGTCGGCCGGACATACCGCCATACAAGGTGCATCGGTACAATGCATACATGCGACTGAGATTGACGCTTCTCCAGGAACGCCGTCGTTAAGTGTCACCACGCGGCGACGTTGAATACCCCACTCTAAAGCAGAGTCGTTTTCGTTTTTACATGCTGTGACGCAACCGTTACACTCGATGCAGCGTTTGGTGTCACACAGAAATTTCATGACTGCCATGATGGCTTATCTCCTCATCAAGTGTTTAGGCTTTGCTTATCTGACACAAGCTAGCTTTGGTCTCTTGCATTTGCGTGACGACGTCATAACCATAAGTCATGACGGTATTGGCAGCTTCGCCAATCACGTAAGGCACAGTACCCTCTGGGTAGTTTTCGGCTAAACTCTTGCCTTCAAACACACCCGCGAAGTGGTATGGCATAAAACATTCACCCGCAATAACACGCGGTGTCACCATTGCCTTAACGGTAATTTTGGCACCTTCTGGACTGTGGACAAACACATCATCGCCATCACGTAAACCGCGATCTGCAGCATCTGCTGGGTTGATCTCGATAAACATTTCTTGCTGTAGTTCAGCAAGCCATGGGTTACAACGGGTTTCTTCACCACCACCTTCGAACTCAACCAAACGTCCGGTTGTTACTGCAAGAGGGAAGTCTTTAGCAAAGTCTTTCTCTTGAATAGACTTATAAAGTGTTGGTAGACGAGCCACCATACGATCTTCATAAGTTGGATACTTAGCCACTAAGTCACGACGAGGGGTATATAACGGCTCGCGATGAATCGGGATATCATCCGGGAAGTTCCAAACAACACAACGCGCTTTAGCGTTACCGTAAGGCATACAACCATGCTTGATTGCCACGCGCTGAATACCACCAGAAATATCAGTCTTCCAGTTTTTACCTTCAGCATGAACTTTTTCTTCAGCAGTTAGGTCATCCCACCAGCCAAGCTGTTTAAGCATGTCTGCAGTAAACTCTGGGTAACCATCTTCGATTTCACTACCTTTTGAGAAAGAACCTTCAGCAAGAATGTTAGTACCATTATGCTCAACACCATAACGAGCACGGAAGTTACCGCCACCGAATTTAACTTCGCGGTCAGTGCGATACAAGATTTGCGAACCTGGATGTTTCATTTCTGGGGTGCCCCAACATGGCCAAGGTAAACCATAAGTTTCGCCTTTAGCTGGGCCGCCAGGTGCTTCAAGTGAGTTAATGTCGAAAGTGCCCCAGTTTTCTTGGTGCATTTTCAAACGTTCAGGACTTTGGCCAGTGTAACCAATGGTCCACATACCTCTGTTGAACTCACGTGTCATATCTTCAATCAACGGCTCATCGCCATTCACTTTAATATGCTTACAGAATTCAGCATCAATGCCCCACTTCTTCGCCAGCTTGTACATGATCACATGGTCAGGCTTAGACTCGAATAATGGTTCAATGACTTGGCTACGCCACTGTAGTGAACGGTTTGAAGCAGATACTGAACCGTAAGTTTCAAACTGAGTTGACGCAGGTAATAAATACACGCCATCTTGGCGTTCGTGCATAACACCGGCCATTGTTGGGAAAGGATCCACAACAACGACTGTGTCCATTTTATTCAATGCTTCACGCACTTCACGGCCACGGGTTTCGGTGTTAACAGATTGACCCCAGAAGAATGCCATACGAATGTTATCTTTCTGTGCAATCTTAGATTTATCTTCCAGTACACCATCATGCCAACGAGAACATGGGATACCTGTAGACGTCATCGGATCTTGCTCTAAATGCTGCTCTTGGTCGAAACGGTTTTTAACCCAATCAAAGTCTAAGTCCCAAACGTTACACCAATGGCCCCATGAGCCGGAGGTTAAGCCGTAGTAACCTGGTAACGTATCGAACAATAGACCAAAGTCAGTTGCACCTTGAACGTTATCGTGACCACGGAAAATGTTAGTACCGCCACCAGAAACACCCATATTACCTAGCGCTAACTGAAGGATACAGTATGCACGAGTGTTAGCATTACCAATGTGATGTTGAGTACCACCCATACACCAAACCACTGTACCTGGCTTAGTTTCTGCAAGCAGTTTCGCTACACGATACATTTGCTTTTCAGGTACGCCAGCAACATGTTCAACTTCTTGTGGGTTCCACTTCTTCACTTCCTCACGGATACGTTCCATACCGTATACACGTTGGTCGATGAACGTTTGATCTTCCCAGCCATTTTCAAAAATATGCCACAATAATCCGTAAATGTAAGGAATATCCGTACCAGGACGAATATGCACGAACTCGTCAGACTTAGCTGCAGTTCGGGTAAAACGAGGGTCGACAACGATAATTTTCGCGCCGCGCTCTTTACCTTCAAGGATGTGTTGCATAGCAACTGGATGAGCTTCACAAGGATTCGAACCGATGAACATCATCGCTTTCGAGTTACGAATATCATTAAATGAGTTCGTTTGCGCACCGTAACCCCAAGTGTTTGCAACACCGGCTACCGTGGTAGAGTGACAAATACGTGCAGAGTGGTCGACGTTGTTCGTGCCCCACATTGCCGCTAATTTGCGGTACATATAAGCTTGTTCATTTGAGAACTTAGCACTACCCATAAAGTAAACTGAATCAGGACCAGACTCTTGACGGATATCAAGGGCTCGTTGACCAACTTCTTCAATCGCTTGTTCCCAAGAAAGTTTTTTCCACTTTCCTCCTTCAAGTTTCATTGGATATTTAAGACGTTTTTCACCATGACCATGCTCGCGCAATGCCGCGCCTTTGGCACAATGTCCACCAGCGTTAAATGGATGATCGAACGCAGGCTCTTGCCCTGTCCACACGCCATTTTGAACTTCGGCATAAACACCACAACCAACCGAGCAATGTGAACAAATAGTCCGTATTACTTCTGTTGGTGCATCATGGGGTACATCTTTCGCTTCAGCTTTACGCATCATTCCAGCGCCAAGCATTGAAGCCGCAGCAATTCCACCCGTTGCCAAACTGGCAGACTTGAGGAATTGACGTCGGTTGAGACCTAGGCCTAACTTTTCAGCTTTGGCGGCCGTGTCTGTTTTGCGGGTTAATCGCATCACACACTCTCCTTTGTTATTTTCTTAACGAAGCATAGTAGTTAAGGATATGCTCAGTTTCGCGATAGTTACTGCTCGTAGGCTCTGCAGACGGTTTAGTGACTTGCGCAAGTGCGGGTGCACTGACACTGGCCACAGCACCTGCCGCACTGCCGAGCGCTAATGCTTTTAGCATTTGACGACGACCCATGTCGGAAGCTTGCTTCTTCATATTGTCTCCTTGTTGATAAAAAGATGAGGCAGAATATGCCATCACCCGGTTTAATTAATTTGTACAACTTCTTGTTCAAGCGGATCTAAATCAGCACTACCTGGACAATTCACCGGAATATCTAAACTTAGCTGTTCAAATTCATTGGCTTCAGCGGTGAAAAATGCTTGAGCTAATTGTGCTACGCTTTGGTAAAAAATAGCACTTGGTGTTTTGGCTAAATTGTCACAAAAATGCATAATCCAACTGCCAATATGGCGTTGATAAAACGCTAATTGGCGGTAACCTGGCGCCTCTAAAATTAGGCAGCCCATGACTTCACATAACGCGGCGACATGGTCTTCTGGCTCTTTGACGTTATCTTCACGTTCAAAACCCAGTTGCATTAGGTCATTACGCAATGCCGCTAAGGGTTTATCCATTAACGACCCGGTCATAAACCAACTGCCATAAGGCATAATCTCGCCACTGCCAACGCCTAAGAAAATGGCAAAATATTCATCTTCTAATGTGTTGGTGTCACTGTTTGATGCCGCGAGTTTTAACGCATGCCATGCTTGGCTCATGGTATTGCCTTCTTCGGCTTCTACCTCTAAATCAGCTAAAAACTGCAATAATTCAGCACTTGGTTGGCGGCGTAATAACGCAGCCAGTAGCTGATATATATCGGCTCTTAACTGATCATTCTCACTTACTTTTCTTCCTGTTTCTGTCATAGCAGATCTCTTATTGCAATTGCTTTTCTGGATCGTCAAGGATGTCTTCAAACATGTCTTTTACACGGCAATCGCCACACATTTTCAAACGCTCAATATTAGCGCTAAATGCGCTATGTTCACCCACCATCTCAATTACTTTATGTATCATTGATTGAGTCGCAAATTCGCTACCGCATCGGATACATTCAAATGGGGGTTCTTGCTTTAACATTTGAACTTGTTGTCTTGCAGACTGATTGAAGTTGATTTGTGGCACTAAGCTAATCACGTTTTCGGGACAGGCGGCTTCGCATAACCCACATTGGACGCAATCTTGCTCGACAAACTTAAGTGCCGGTGAATCGCCACCATCCTTTAACGCTTGTGTTGGACACGTGGCCACACACGACATGCATAATGTGCACTTGTCGCTGTTTATGCTCACCATACCGTATGGAATATTCGCCATGGCTAACACATCATCAACACCTGCGGCTTGGCCATTAAGGTGGTCAATAGCTTGAAACACGATACTGCGTTTCACATTGGTATTAGGTTCGATAGCGTTTAAGGTCATCGGCATTATCACTGGCCAAGCTAAACTAACCGCTAGCACATCATCTAATTGGCTTAGCTCTGACGGGGTAATTAACCGGATCCGTTGTGGCTGGCCCATTTGATCGAGAATACGATTCGCTAATGCTGACTCACCTTTAAGCATTTGCAGTAATGTTGGTGCTGTTGTCGGCGTTTGTAAGATTAAAATTTCCCGTGCGCCATTAGCTAATGCTGCCAACCAATGGTCAATACTCGCCACGGTGATTTCTTCCATTGCGACAGGTAAAACGTCACCACTGAGCTGTTCCGTAATCCATTCGGCACCCGCTTCATTGTCATGAAATAAAATAACCGGTGCAGTTTGTGCTTCTTGGCGATAACGACTGACTAGCTTTTCAAGGTAAGTATGCAGTGATGCTGGGGTGGGTAAATCGTAACTTAACGCCCCTGTTGGGCATGCATTGGTACAACTGCCTGCGCCATGACAAAGATAAGGATCAATTTCAATTTTATGCGCTACGCTACTAATGGCATCGGCAGGACAAAAGTTTAAACAACGGTTACAACCGTTTAAGCCGTGTTTGTCATGGGCACAAATATCACTGTTAACCCGAACATAGCGCGGTTTATCAAACTCACCGATTAAGTCTGGAATGTTGGCAATTGCATCAGCAAGTAACGCGGAGTCTTGGCCAACATAAAAGTAACCCGGTGGAAGCATTTCAAGGCTGATGCAGGGACTGTGGCTTAAATCGAGCACGATATCAAAATGCGCTTGACGAATGGCGACCACACTTAACTCTGTGATACCGCTTTCACCTTCCACTTTAACCTGAAACTGTCCTAGAAAACCTTTAACGCTTGCCAATTTATTGTAATAACTTTCGACATCAGTGGCCGCATTCATTACTGCTTCAAGGTGGGTTTCGTCTTGGCTAGTGATCGCTTCATTGGCCAAAATAACCCGGCTTGCCATAGTGGACAATTTGTCCGCCGCTAAACGCGCCAGATCTTCAGGCCCAATAACGAGCACATGCCCCTTGGTGGTATAGCTGACAGTAGGCGGAATTAAATTTTGCAAAATCTGCGTATTCGCCATTACCTGTTGTCGTGCTTGTTTCAGCTGTGGCTGGTTTTTTCTAATACTCATTGCGTTCCCAATTCTCGGTTTTTATACCTCATTAACAGTGGTAGCTCAGTTCACTGTTGACGCTTATTGCTGGTCATTAATTGACTATCATTAATTAACTCTAACTCGTGCTAAATCGTTAAATAACGGCTTTTATCGGTGTCACATTTATTTAGTGACTGTCGGTATTACGCTTTCGCCTCATCGCTGGCGGCAGCTTGCTTTATCAGGTCATCATCGTGACAAAGCGGTTGTTCTTGTGACGATAACGCTGCAATCTGTGGTGCATTTTCATCGGCTAAAACAATTTGCTCCTCTTCAGTTATCGAGTCGGTTTGTTCAGCCAGTGCTGTTTCCGCTAAGTCAGTTTGTGCTAAATCGGTTTGTGCTAAGTCAGCATCTAATTCTGGCTCAGGCTGTTCTTTTTCAATGACATAACGAAATACTTTATTGGCCAACTCGGCTGAGACATCCGCAGAGAGTAACGGTTGATTTGTATAATCCAGCGCATATTCAAGTAGCCCATCGATATGACCGTATTGCGGTTGTTTCCATAACGCTCGCAGCGCTGCGGCTTTAGTCGTTGGGTCAACACTTTTGGCCATAAAACGCGCAAAACTGCCGCCAACTTCAATAGTACTCGGGTCAGGTAACGGCTCAGACTCTGTCACCTCATCGGGCTCATGGTCTATTGTGCTAACGTCTTGCAGCGTTTCCGCTGGTAGCGTGTCTGTGTCATCAGCATGATCTAGCGTGTGCTGCAGCAGCGCTTCTTGTTCAGCCTCTTCAGCGACCCGCTGACGCCTAAGCTCCCAACGGTTAATTAATCCTTCAGCCTTATCATTCATTGCATTTTCCCTGAGTGATTAGCGCTGGGTCCTTCATTTTTACGACGGTTAACATGCTTACGTCTATGGGCACTGATCTCGACCTCGCCGTGACGAGTGATAAATGCTTCTATCCAACAAGCTATTGCACCAGGCATTGGGATATTGAGCACCGGAGTATCTGATTCAAGACAGCCAGCGCTGACATATTGGTCAGCTGAAATCATCGCAGGAACCCATGTGCCATCAATCAGTTCGTCGCATACGATAAAAAGTGTTGAATTATCCATATCAAGATTGATGCGATAACTACCACGTTCATCTTTGTGTAATGCCAATTTAACCAAAACACCATTGTCAGGCTGTTCTAGCGTGGCAGGAATCATTTGGTCAAGCTCCCAACGGACTGATGTCCAACGCCCTACTTGGGTTTGCACTTTTTTGAGTGAAACATACATTGGCCAAATCGTGTCGGTGTGTTGCATGGAATGCTTACCTCTGACATGAATATGTGTATTGAAATACACTAGATTGATTTCTTTATTATTAAAGTAGCAGCAAAAATGATGCCAACTAGAAAGTAAAAATAACTTTGAACTAGATCCCGAAATTATTAGTAATAATAGGACAATATGTCCACTATGCAATTTTAGGTGGGACATAAATACACGCCAATAACATTGAATTTGTCAAGATTTGCGCCAGATCACGCTTAGGTAAGTTGTTTTAAGTTAAGGGAATAATAATTGCTATGCTTATTAGGTGATGAAGCAGGCAAACACGGCCTACTCCCATTAATGAAACACCCACTTAGAGGCTAACTCGCTTATGATTCAATCTGTTTCAGCCACATCTTTGCAGCGCAACGCGATAAAATTTGTTAAAACCAAGACTCAGGTACCGCTGACCATTGCAGTCAAAGCCGTAAACGAGCTAGGTCAAGTCGTCGATAAATTTGTCGCCTGTGAACGCCCATTAACTGTGTACTTAAATTGGCGTCCCATTGTGACCTTAATGACATTGGGTGCAAAACCAGAGTCCCTAACGCTTGGATACTTAAAAAACCAAGGGTTTATTAGTGAGTTAAGTTTACTTGAATCGGTTATTGTTGATTGGGATGTCAGCTCAGCTGCGGTGATCACCCAAGAGGTCTCTGAGGATATTGAGCAGAAGTTAGCCGAAAAAACCGTCACATCCGGTTGTGGCCAAGGCACGGTTTATGGGGGGTTTTTAGAAGGTTTAGATAAGATATCATTGCCGACACCGGCATTAAAGCAATCGACTATTTATGCCTTACTCGGCAACATTAATGCCTATAATGAAACCTACAAAAATGCCGGCGCCGTCCACGGCTGCGGAATATGCAAAGACGAGAAAATTTTAGCCTTTGTTGAAGATGTTGGCCGCCACAATGCCGTCGATACTCTCGCCGGAGATATGTGGTTAGATCAACAATCGGGACATGATAAAATTTTTTACACCACAGGTAGACTGACATCTGAAATGGTCATTAAAGTTGCCAAGATGGGCATACCGGTACTACTGTCGCGCAGTGGCGTGACCCAAATGGGCTTAGACTTAGCCCAGCAAATGGGTATTACCCTAATTGCTCGCGCCAAAGGGCGGCACTTTTTGGTGTATCACGGCAGTGAAACGATAACATTTGATGCAGCGAAGGATTAAGGACGCAATGCGACCCATTGTTGACGTAATGCAGGGCTTAAAAAGCTCCACGCTAATATGCGGGTCGCTTTATTACCTTGTGTCATCTCGATGGTTTTCACCTCAACGGCGTTCACTTGTTTGAGTAATTGATAACAAGGTTTGAGGTTTTCTGACTTTGAGACTAATGAGGTAAACCATAGCACTTGGTTAGCATAATCTCGGCTTTGTTTGATCATATTAGCTAAAAATTGTTGCTCACCGCCCTCACACCATAGCTCTGCTTTTTGACCACCAAAATTAAGCGTAGGCTTAGCTTGGCTTGCCGCTAACTTACGCGATTTTTGCCCCTGGTTTTGTTGCTTATTTTTGGCTAAATTATTAACTTTACGTAATGATCCCTCAGATGCTTCAGCGAGTGAACGATGAAACGGCGGGTTACACAAAGTGACATCAAACTGTTCATCGGTAGCAATCAGACCGTTAAAGATATGCTCGGGTTGATGCTGTAATCTTAACTGCAAATGCGTGGCAATCTTTGAATTTTGTTGTGCAATCTTGGCGACATTAGCGATAGAGACAGGATCAATATCCGACGCCACAAATTGCCAACCATAGGTTTGGATCCCAAGTAACGGATAGATACCATTTGCACCGGTGCCGATATCCAATCCGCGAATACGCGCCCCTTTAACCACCTTGCCTTTGACCGCTAATAAATCAGCAATGTAATGTAAATAGTCCACTCGACCAGGCACCGGTGGGCACAAATATCCGTCAGGAATATTCCAGCCATTAATGTGATACTCGCTCAGCAGCAATGCCGCATTGAGGCTTTTTACCGCTTTAGGGTCGGCAAAATCGATAGAATCATTACCATAAGGGTTTGGACGTACAAAAGAGGCTAGCGCTGGCATAGCGCTTATTAATGCGGCAAAGTCGTAACCCTGTTGATGGGCATTACGCGGATGCAATGCTTTTGATAAGACAGGCTTGCTGAACTTTACCGAGGCGCGGTTAATGTTGGCAGTCGACCGGCTTGGCGGACGCTTAGCGGTATCATGTTTGGCTCGCACTGGCGGTGTCGTTGAACGGGTCATTAATCGTATAAATACTTAGTGAATAATAAATTAACCACAATAGAGCGACCGACTTCTTGCTCCATTAGGCTATTGACCGTCTCATAGCATTCACGGCGAATGTCTTCTCTTCCAGATAAGGATTTAACCTTTTCTTCGGACTGATTACCTAAAATTTCAACAATGGCCGAACGTAGCAAAGGATCGTGATGCTCTAAGCTCATTAAATCGTTTGGATCTTTTACCATCAATTCAACACTGATTTTAACAAAACCTAACTTTTTTCGATTCGAAATATAGTTAGTCACAATGTCCGGCTCAAAGCCGTAATAAGCATAATCTTCGAGGGCTTGCTCATCTGCTGCATGGACATTAAATGCAAAACAACACAGCATAACTAACGTTGAAACCAATTTTTTCATAGTGAAACAAACTCCGTCAATGTGGAACGTTAATTAAATAAGCCATATTGGCCACTCCCTTAGAGTGTTTGCTCATCTTTGACATGATAGACTAATGCCGTTGAGATATATTGTAACGAGTTTTAGATGAATGTGACCAGTATTAGCTTTCCTTATGGTGAATCAATTCATTGGTTTTCGCCACAAAAAATCGATTCATTGCCCGATAGCCAGCTTAAAGAATGGTTATTAGCAACGGGGAGTTTGACCCTGCGCCTTAAGACACACTGTAATCATTTTGAAGTAAAAGTGTTAGGCGAGCATTTACTTGAGCCTCTAGCAGATGAGTTCCCGGCTCAGACTGACCCTGTTTGGGTCCGTGAGGTATTATTGTGTCTTGACGGTATCCCATGGGTATTTGCCCGAACACTGATCCCACAAACCATTTTAAGCACTCAGCGCAATGACAATCAATACAATGATTTTACTCGCCTTGGCACTCGGTCTTTGGGTGAATTATTGTTTACTAGCCCAGACATTACGCCAGGCAATATTGAAGTCGCCCAGTTTAAAACCTGTGGCCGTTTAGCAGCCTTAGCCACCAGCTTAAATCAACACGTTAACAGCAGCTTATGGGGCCGTAGACGCTACTTTAATTTACATGACTCACAACTTATTGTTAGCGAAATATTTCTGCCTGCGGCGGTCGATTATATTAATCAAAGCGCTTAGTGTGCTCGTTAACCCTATCTCATAATCTAATGTTATTAATTTAAAACAAAAAACGCCCTTATGGGCGTTTTTGTATTGTTAGGATTAAACCCGCTTACGCCAGTATCCTAACAAGCTCAGCATCAACACACTTAACCAACCCAAACTACCACCACCGCTATCACTGTCTGTTGTAACTGGCGTAGCAACAGTCTCTATTGACGCTAATACGTTTACGGCTTGGTTGACCGTAACAACATTACCAACAGAGTCTGTGACCACTAACGTAATGGTATAAGTACCTGCTGCTGTATAAGTATGGCTTGGGTTTTGCGCCGTACTAGTACTGTTATCGCCAAAATCCCATAGATAAGTCAAATGACCAAAACCTTGGCTAGACGTGTTAGTCAACATCACAGTAAATTCAGTTTGAGATAAAGAAAATGCCGCTATAGGCTGAATAACCACGCGTACTGTTTCTGTTGCCGTCACAGTATTACCCGCACCATCTTTGACAATAACACTGACAATATAGTCGCCCGATACAGAGTATGTGTAACTTGGCGCAGTATCGGTACTGGTGGCACTATTTATCCCAAACGACCATAGGTAAGTGTAATCACTGCCGCCACTGACCACCGCATTAAAGCTCACATCAGCACCAATGGCTTGCGCATTAATGTCGGCCGTAAGCGTAACGGGTGGCAATACGCTGCTATCAGACAAGGCAAACTCAATGGTTGCTGTACTGCTGTCGTTGGCTTGCTCGGTGATTTGTATGGTAAAGCCTAACTCAGGCAAAATAATACCTGACTGAGGTTTTAACGGCGCACTGTAGTCACGATTGTCATCAAATAGTGATTCTGCCGCTAAGTGGTTGTCACCGCTATAACTACTTTGGGCAAATAAGCTAAATGTTGCATCGCGAATTTGCACATCGGTAGGCTGACTGCCAATCAGGTTTTGGTCTGCATCTACCACACCAATTAGCCCTTTCCCGGGATGCGATGACACATTGTTATCGGTTTGATTAAAGTTTTCTAACCACAACAATATACCCGCTTCATAGTTGTCATAAACCAGCCCAGCGTCTACACCTTGGTGGCTGCGTAATTGCACAATGTAACGTCTTGCTTTACCAGGAAGGTTATCTTCAATGCGGCTAAAACCAGATAAGGTTGCCACGGCGTTAGTTTCGGCTCCATCGCGATAAAATGCCGTGTCTTGGTTGGTTAATTGAATATCATCAATCGCCATACCATAATCGCCAACGGCTTCATCGGTTTTGTACACCACACTGATTTGCACATCACGACCGGCATATGCGCTCAAATCAAAATTTAGGTCCACCCAAGAATCGCTTCCATACGCGGTACTGATGTCGCTCGACTTACCGCTAATCGAATGTTTTACCGTAGGATAAACTGAATTTGTATTGTTCGTGTGGTTACCTTCTATGGCAACGCTATCAACCAATACCTGCACATAATCATAATCATCTTCAATATCCCAATGGGCTTGAAAAGATAAGGATAACGGCGTCGCTAATGGTAATGTCACATCAAATGACATGGCATTATTGATCAGGTTGCCTTGACCTGAATAATATTGATATTGACCGGTTAATGGCGCTTTAAACGTAATGTCCTCCGCAGGGAGCGCGATTGATAGCTGGTTTACCGCATCAGTATTAACAGCATGATTAAGCTTCACAGCGGTACCGCTGCTGGTTAAATCGGCCAGTGATATATATTGTTCATTAACCCATTTACCCTTGTATTTTTGCTGTAAGAAGGATTTTGCATACGGACTCAAACCACTGGGTTGAGCACCCGCAATGCTACCCGTCCAGCTACCGCCAGACATCAACGACCAAGAACCTACGGGTGAACCGTCGCCGCTATTAGTGGTGTCATACTCATCCGGCAAGCCTAAATCATGACCAAACTCGTGAGTACATACTCCTGCAGCAGAATCGATAGGCTGCACGGTATAACCAAACACCTTAAGACCGCCACGGCCAGGAATGATATAACCATTGGTATTCGAATCGACATAAAAACGGTGCGACCAAATGGCATCAGTACCTAACACTCCGCCACCCGCTTCTTCACCAATGCTAGAATGAAATAGCATCACGTGATCAATAATACCATCTGCTTCATCATAATTACCGTCGCCATCTATATCAAAAGGGTCTTCAATATCGTATTGGGCTAATTCAAGGTCAGTCATGTTTTGCACGGCTTTGGTCACCGCTTCTTTGACGAGCTCAGGTACTGCCTTGTCATTTTCATCAACATCATTACCACCGTAATAAGCGGCATTGTTGTCTGCGGTTACCCAGTCTTGCACTTGGCCGGTAAAATAAAAGCTATTACCCGACACGGCCTGAAAATACTGATAAGCCGATTGCAGAGTTTGATTACTTGGGCCTACAAAACCGCTTTCTGAAAATAATAGTTGCTGATAATGGGATGCTGGAAAGCTGCTGTAATACATGTCGGTATCACCAGCCTCAAGTTGGTTAGCATCGTGTGGTAAGTCTGGAAAGTCCACCAATACAGCTAAAACCTTTACTGTTTTGGTGATATCTTGATCGGCTAAGACTTTGTTATTGGCCGCGGCATATTGAGCACTATTAGTGTTTTTTTGCGCTGAGCGTTTAATGCGCAGTTGCTCAGCTTTGACTTCAATAGTGGCAGGTTTAAACCTTGTATGACGACCTCGACTCACAAAGGCATCAACAGCGGCTTGTTTAACGGCCTCACTGGCGTCGGCGCTCACTTCACCACGTTTAATCAACCAATACAGCACTTGTTGTTCATTAATTAACCCGCCATCAGCAGGTGTACCCGTTTGCGGAGCCGCAAGTACTGCCATGCTAGTGCATGCAAGCAATAACGTTGAAATGGCTAACCCTTGATATTTAGTCAACTTACTCATTACGACTTACCTGTATTGGGTGTTGGTTTATGGCATTTTTCAAATGCTTTTTGGCGTTTAGTGATGTAATCAGCAACAATTTTATCTATTTGTGCTTGATCCATATCGGCGGTGATTAGCCCTTGGGCCCGCAAATTTTCAGTTAATTTAGTGCGATCACGTAAAGGTGGCATCCCGCTAGGGCCACAATCTTTAACTAACGGTTTGACTACCACAACAGTGGCCGCTTGTTCGTCTGCCGATGCTGCCGACTGATTTTGACACCCTTGCAAGGTCATAAAAACCAGTCCCAACGTGACGATAATGTATTTCATAATTCACCCCAAACAATAATGACATAACATTAACAGCTGCAACTGCTGGGTTACAATTAAGTTAGACATTCTTTAATGTAAATGTATCCGTTCGATTAAAAATTAATAAAAAAGGCTATTAAGCTAGCTTCAGCAAACAAAAAGCCGACTCTGTCGAGTCGGCTTTTTACCTTCACGGGGAATAAGTGCTGAGGCAAATTGATAAAAGCGGCTTACTTTTTATCCATTTCAGAGCACACTTGCCATTTTTTTGCTAACGAGGCGTATTAACGCGTCAATAGGGGCCTATTGTAACTCGATACTCGTTCGATCACGGCACAAAGGGTTGTTTGATAGCCGCTGATTATCCAGCGTTGAGGTGACCTATCAATAGTCAGTCTATTACAAGAGACATCAACGCAGTGAGCGAGAAAAAACGGCTGCTTGATAATCGTTTAGTATCCCTAGAGTTAACTCAGTGTTATATCTCTCGGTAAGAATTAACTTAAGCCACTGTGGGTAATGTATTTTGATATCCCATCAAGTAACATTTGTACTGATATCATCACCAATACCATTCCCATTAACCGCTCTACCGCTATTAAACCTTTCTCACCAAGTATGCGAGTAAACAACTTATAAAACATTAAGATAAACGCACTCATGCCCCAGGCAGAAACTAACGCAATCGTCCAATCCGTCATACGGCTGTTGTCAGTGTGCGCCAGTAATATCAATGCCGCTAAAATAGACGGACCCGCTATCAAAGGGATCGCCATCGGGACAATAAAAGGCTCTTCACCTGCTGCCATTCCGGCAACGCCACCCGGCGAGGGGAAGATCATTTTGATCGCGATTAGGAACAGGATAATGCCACCGGCAATACTGACGGACTCAGTACGTAAGTCCAGAAAATTAAGGATGGCTTCACCGGTATACAAAAATGACAACATAATGACCAGCGCAAACAACAGTTCACGGATTAATACTTTACGGCGCTTTTTGGGATCAAGATGGCGCAATATGGAAGCAAATACAGGTAAATTACCCAGCGGGTCTATAATCAAGAACAGCATGACGGCTGCAGAAAAAACATCCATGGACGACAATCTTTTAATTAACGAAATATGGGCTACATTGTATACTCAACGCAGTAACATAAGCGATGCAGATAGCCAATTTATTGATGACTTTAGGGCTATAGCCGCTAATAATTGTAAACAATTTCACATGATAAATAACCAGCCAACAGTTACCAACACAATGATCTTATGAACTTTTTTCTACTTTATCTTCAATGACTCGATCTATATTCACAACTAACCAAGTGTAATTTTTTCAGCTTGAAATATTCACACACTACAATACTGGTTTAGAATGTTATACTGCGTTGTTTTTTTCGATTGATTTCTGGATAACATGCTCTATCTAATCGCTAGCTGTATTGCATTACTGTTTGGGCCTCTTTTTTACCGCTTCTTCTCATCAGGTAGTGGACTTCAAAAGGGCTTAGATGGATTTATTTTCGTCTCCCTTGGCGGACTAGTCCTCATTCATATTTTGCCGGAACTATTGGAGCATGGTGGGTTTATCACGCTATTGTTTGTCATGCTTGGCGTTTGGGGCCCTACGGCCAGTGAAAAGCTGTTTCATCGATATTCAGAGATCACTCACAACATCACCCTCACATTAGGTATTGGCGGACTGCTGCTGCATACCATGACTGACGGTGGAGCCATGGTCTTGGCACAACAAGAAGGTAATTCGGCACTCCTTGCTTTAGGCGTGATCATGCATCGCTTACCTGTTGGTGTCGCTATTTGGTGGTTACTCAAGCCTCAAGTTGGCACTCGGTGGGCTAGTGTGGTTTTAGTTGCCATGATGATATTAACCAGTGTCGGTTACTTTGCTGGCGAGCATTTATTGACTCAATTAAGCCTTGAAAACACCGTTTACTTGCAAGCCTTTGTTACGGGTTCAATTTTACATGTGGTGTTACATCAGCCTCACGGCCACCAAGATGAAGATAAACAGGGCCAATATCAGTATCAGGCAGGTATCGGCAGCTTACTTGGTCTAGGACTATTGGCTTTATTACTCCTCATGGACACCGGCGGCCACGAACATGCTCATCAAAATCATGGTTCAGAACAATTCGTTAGTTGGTTACTGACAATTTCACCTATTTTATTAGGCAGTTACTTTATTGCTACAGCTCGGTTCGCATCAGGATTACGACCATCTCATTCCTCCTTAGGGCTGCGTTGGTTACAGCGTTTAGCTGGACCAGAAGCATTATTAATTACCTTATTACTGTTAGGCCCTTGGTTTGCGCTTTACCAAGCGCTGGGGTTATTGACCATTGGGGCACTAATGACCCTGACGCAAGTGGATCTGACGGACCCGCATCCAACCTTATCTGAGTCACCATGGCATTTTGGTTTTAGCCAATTAGTCGACCGCAGTGCACCATGGATTATCCTCAGCTTAGTATTGGCAAACCTCATCGGTCATCCATCGGTTCCGTTACAAAACCCTGCATTGCAAGTGTTTATTTTACTCTTAGTCTTTTTACCGATGCGTTTTTGTAATTTAGGCACGGTGATTTTAGCCCTTGCTTTGGCTTACAGTGGTTGGAGCCAAATTGCAGTGGCCTTTACCTTATTGGCCGCACCCGTACTCAGTATTAGCCAATTGAAGTTAATGAATTGGAAACAAGGACTCATGTTAGGCGGTATTTTACTTGTAGGGCTAATGGTGGCAGATCAATTACCCCTGAGCTCGTCATTAACATTACAACTGCCTGATTCAGCTAATATTATTGGCTTAGTGGCGATCGTTTTATTGTTTGGCGCCAGCTTACTTCGACTTGGACCTCGAGATTTTTTAAGCCGTTTGATGATTAACTTAAAATCAGCACCACATACCCATGATCAAGACCATCACTCAGACACCCAGGGCTCACATCATCACGACTCAGCTTCGACACATAAACATCATCATTAATCAGGATCTATGAACTAGGTTATGATGATGGTGTCGACATATTTAAAGGGGCAGCTATGTGTATTTTATTTATTGCCGTTGAGGCGCATCCAGATTATCCCTTAATCGTCTGTGCCAATCGCGATGAATTTCATCACCGAGCAACCGAACCCGCCTATCGTTGGGCAACCATGCCAGCTATTATCGCAGGACAAGATAAACAAGCCGGCGGAACATGGATTGGGGTCAATGAACAAGGTCAATTTGCTGGGTTAACTAATATTCGTTCAATCGAACAACAAGATGGCGTTCGCAGTCGCGGTGAATTAGTCGTTGATGCACTCACAAAACATCATATCAATAGCCAATGGCTCATTGAACATGCAGACAATTACAATCCGTTTAATTTAGTTTTCGAACAACACCAACAACTCTTTTGCTTTAACAGTAAGATGTTAACCACGACTCGGCTTACTTCAGGTTTTCACGCCGTGAGCAACGGGGCATTAGATGATATATGGCCTAAGATGGCTAAAGGTCAACAGCAGCTTCAAAACTATATCAACCAGATGCAATCACCTTGCATAGACCAATTACTGGCGATCATGCGCGATACCTCGCAACCAAGGGATCAAGATTTACCTCAAACGGGCATTAGCCTTGAATGGGAGCGTCGACTGTCCTCTATTTTTATCCAACATGAAGCATACGGCACTCGTTCAACCAGCATTGTATTAAAACACCGCAGTGGTAACGTGCAATTTACTGAAGTGAGATACGATGGTAAGGCACGTAATTTAGGGACTCAACATATTAATCTTGCCTAAAAAATCTACTTTGTCTGAAATACAAACCGTGATCTGTTGCACAGTCTGGTCATTATCCCATATCAGCTATCGCTAAACTTCACTCGTCGCCATAAGCAACATTCATTTTTACAACCTAGATCAAGGTTATTTGATTACGAACATTGCATACTTCGTATGTTGCTAATTTACCCATTGGAGGACACGCCTTGAAGCAGCCCACTCAGATTAGTTGGGATCAGTCGATGATCGAAAAATACAATTACAGCGGTCCCCGTTATACTTCTTACCCGACCGCACTAGAATTTGACGATGCCTTTACTGAGCAAAATTTACTGACATCAATTAAAAATAGTAAATCAGACAAACTGTCGCTTTATGTACATATTCCATTTTGTGCCAAGCTTTGTTACTACTGTGGTTGTAATAAAATTATTACTCGTCACTCACACAAAGCCGACCAATACATTGAGTATCTGGCCACTGAAATTATTAAACGTGCCCCACTATTCAAAAATTACACGGTAACCCAAATGCATTGGGGTGGTGGTACACCTACGTTTTTAAGCCCAGAACAAATCCTTAAACTGAGCAAGCTAATTAAACAACACTTTAATTTTGCAGACGTTGGTGAATACTCTATTGAAGTCGACCCTCGAGAAATCGAGTTAAGTATGTTGGATACCTTAAAAGAAGCTGGGTTTAACCGAGTGTCTATTGGTGTGCAGGACTTTAATAAAGAAGTACAAATTGCCGTTAACCGCGAGCAAGACGAACAATTTATTTTCGACTTAATGGCTAGGGCAAAAGCACTAGGCTTTGTATCTACTAACGTCGATTTAATTTACGGCTTACCGCTGCAAACACCAGAAACGTTTGCTAAAACTATAGCCCGAATTATTGAGCTTTCACCCGATCGCTTATCTGTCTTTAACTATGCACATTTACCATCGCGTTTTGCTGCACAGCGTAAAATTAAAGAACATGATATGCCGGCTCCACAACAAAAATTAGATATGCTACGTCAAACAATAGAATCATTAACGGGTGCCGGTTATCAATTTATTGGTATGGACCACTTTGCCAAACCCAATGATGAGCTATCAAAATTACAAAACACCGGTAAATTACATCGTAATTTCCAAGGTTATACCACCCAAGAAGAATGTGACTTACTTGGATTAGGGGTGTCATCTATCAGCCAAATTGGCGACTGCTATGCCCAAAATCAAAAAGATATTCGTCCATATTACGAATCGATTGATGCCAATGGTCATGCATTATGGAAAGGTTGTAGCTTAAATCACGATGACGAAATTCGCCGTGCGGTGATTAAACAAATTATCTGTCATTTTGATTTAGACATGGACAAAATTGACCGTAAGTTTGCGATTAACTTCGAAGAATATTTTGTGGAAGATCTGAAATTATTACAAACCTTTATCAATGATAAACTGGTCGATATCACAGATCGCAAGTTAACAATAAGCCCGACCGGTCGACTACTTATTCGTAATATTTGCATGTGCTTTGATGTGTATTATCGCCAAAAAGCCCGTCAACAACAGTTTTCAAGAGTAATCTAAGCAACTGTTTATAAGCAATATAATATAAAAACAGCCAGCATTTGCTGGCTGTTTTTGTAAACTAATCTTATTAGACTGCTTTTATATCGTCGTTGACGCTACTACGCTTTTTTGGCATATAACGCTTTGCGGTCACTATCAGATATAAAGGCCATTTCAACACCATTACGTTGCAATGTCGCCAGCTGGCCATCACTTAGACCCATTTCAGATTTAACCACACGGTACTCGTGAGCAATATCAATCGCACTCACCCCTGGGTCGTCAGTATTGAGTCCAATCAATACCCCCGCATCCATAAACTTATGCAGTGGATGAACAGCATAATCTTTAACAGTAGAGGTATGTAAGTTGCTGGTTGGGCACGATTCTATCCCGATCCTGTGTTTGGCAAGATATTCCATCAATTTAGGATCCTGAATCGCATTCACGCCATGACCAATACGTGTCGCGCCTAATACATTAAGAGCTTGCCAAATACTTTCAGCCCCTGCCGCTTCACCAGCATGAGCGGTGATCTGTAATCCCGCATCTCGAACACGCTTAAAGTGTTCTGTAAACAAATCGCCAGGGAAACCGAGTTCATCTCCAGCTAAGTCCATCGCGACAATACTGTCACGGTGAGCGAGTATGCCTTCAAGCTCTAAACGGCATTTCTCTTGTCCAAAAGAACGCGACATAATACCAATTAGGTTAATGTTAATATCATGCTCTTTGACACCGGCACGCACACCATCGATAACGGCTTCAACAACGCCTTCAATGGCTAAATTATGATTCATCGCCATGTAATAAGGACTAAAGCGCAATTCAGCGTAATCTAACCCTTGCGATGCTGCATCGACAACATTCTCATAGGCAACACGTTTCACCGCGTCAAGATCGGCTAATACAGCAACCATCCAATCTAGTTTCTTCAAAAAATCCATTAGGTTGCTTTCTTTACCTTGGATTTGCACAAATGGCGCAAGCTCTTCTAGTGAATTAGCGGGTAATTGAATACCATGTTGATGGCCTAATTCCCAAATAGTCTTTACGTTAACATTACCGTCTAAGTGTCGATGTAAATCAACTAGCGGAATGGTTTTATCTATCATAATTAACCCCTATAAACTTACCCTGCCATTAGTTTAATTTTGTCGGTCAGAGAATCGTTTTCAGTTTAACATGTATTGAGACTAATTCTGATGAGCAATGTTTTTTCTGGAATCTATCACACCAAAAACTCATGCTAATTTGTGATGTGTTTTTTATGCTTAAATCGGGCATACTCTAATACTGACAAAAAGGTTAAATAATAAAGGACTATTAATGCGCTTGCTGATCCTACCGGCACTGATAATATTAACTTTATCGGCTTGTAATAGTGTTACCACGACTCAGATTGATAGCCGCGTCACTCGCCAACAAACGCAGATAGATCCCAATTTACAAGCGATTATAGACCAGAGTTGGGCAGTTAATTTAGCTTATTCACCGATGTTAGCAGCCAGTTTAGGTGACGCTTCTGCCGCAGGAATGCTTGACGATTTATCTGCTCAAACATTAGCGAAAAAATACCAACAGACCCTCGAAAATCTCAAAAAACTTAAACAGCTTGACCGAAAGCCGTTATCAAAATCCGATGTCATCAATGCTAAAATTTTGCAGGATCAGCTGCAAAATGAAGTCGACCTGTATCGTTTTCATGACCACTATTTACCTATAACGGCTGAAAGTGGTTTCCATGCATATATCGCATCGATTGCTAAAGCTCGCTTCAGTAGCGTTGAAGATTATCAGCACTATTTAGCTAAACTTAAACAATTACCACGCCATTTTACCCAGCAAATATATTGGCTCAAACAAGGCTTAGCCGCTGGTATCACCCCAGCAAAAGTCACCTTAAAGGGTTTTGAAGACAGCATTAGCGCTTTTATTGTTCCGGTTGAAACCAGCGGTTACTTTACGCCGTTTACCCATTACCCTGATCATTTTAGCGCGTCAGAAAAAGAATCGCTGACCCAACAAGGTCGAGCCACTGTAGCGCAAATCGTACTACCGCTGTATCAGCAGTTTTATGATTTTATGACTCAAGAATACATTCCTAATGCACGAATAAACATTGCCGCTTCCGCCTTGCCTGATGGCTCGGCTTTTTATCAAAACAGAGTTGAGTATTACACCACACTGCCAATGACCGCTGAAGAAGTCCATCAGCTTGGATTACAAGAAGTCGCTCGTATAAGAGCAGAAATGGAACAGGTTATTAAAGACGTTGGCTTTAAAGGCAGTTTTGCTGACTTTTTAACCTTTTTGCGCACCGATCCACAATTTTATCCTAAAACAGCTAATGAATTACTTAAAGAAGCGGCGTTTATTGCCAAAAAAGCCGATGCTATATTACCTAAATATTTTGGCAAATTACCACGGACGCCTTATGGCATTGAACCTGTACCTGCAGAAATAGCGCCAAAATACACAACGGGACGCTACTCAGGTTCAAACCGTGACGACGAGCCCGGCTATTATTGGGTGAACACCTACGCCTTAGATAAGCGACCGCTTTACGAGCTTGAAGCATTAACCTTACATGAAGCGGTTCCAGGGCATCATTTACAGATATCATTGAATAAAGAACTGACTAATTTACCCAACTTTCGGCGGTACAGTTATATCTCTGCGTTTGGTGAAGGTTGGGGCTTATATTCAGAATATTTAGGCGTAGAAGCCGGGTTTTATCAAGACCCCTACAGTAACTTTGGCCGCTTAACCTATGAAATGTGGCGTGCGGCCCGTTTAGTCGTCGACACTGGCATGCATGCTAAAGGTTGGAGCCGCCAACAAGCGATAGATTTTATGGCCAGCAATACAGCCCTTTCAATGCACAACGTCACCACAGAAATAGATCGTTATATTTCTTGGCCAGGCCAAGCACTGTCATACAAAATTGGTGAATTAACCATAAAACGCTTACGCGCTAAAGCAGAAAAATCATTAGGAAAAGATTTTGATATTAGACAGTTTCATGATGCCGTTTTAGAGAATGGCTCTATCCCGATGTCAGTACTAGAGCAAATGGTTGATGAGTTTATTGCTCGTCAACAAGCAATGGTAAAAGAAGCGAGCAGCGTGTAACAATATAGATGAACGCGTCGAAATTAAACACTATTTAAGATTATAACAAGCTGGCTTATAACAATGCATTACATGAAATTTTCATCCGAATTAAAGCTCAATACCAGTGATCAGCGACACTTTTGGCAACAAGTGCACCAATCGAGTTTCTGCACCCATAACGGAATAAAAATTGCTTATGCGATGATCCAACATCCTAATAATCAACGCGCAATAGTGATCAGTAATGGCAGGGTCGAATCCTATGTGAAGTATCAAGAATTGATATACGACTTATATCAACAAGGATTCAGCGTTTACGCTTTAGATCATCGAGGCCAAGGGCTGTCAGACAGACTCACCCATAATCCACATCAGGGTTATGTTGAGAAATTTACCGATTATACGGATGACTTTGCTCAATTTATTGATCAGGTCGTGCGCCCACAGCTGCATGAAGAGTTATTTATCATAGCTCACTCAATGGGTTGTACTATCGCGAGTGACTATCTAAATAAATACCCGCAAACGTTTGCTGCAGCAGTATTTTCAGCACCTATGTTTGCTATACGTCTACCTTTTGCTCAATCGGTTGTCCGTTGGTTAGCTCAAAAGCTCGATAATAATCGCATTGAAGCAGGCAAAGTACACAGTACCTTTGTGCTAGGTGGAACGCATTACCAACCAGATAGTTTTAAGCGTAACAAGCTCACTCATAGCCCATTTCGCTACCAGCACTATCGCAACGTATTCGAGGATACCACCGAGGTACAGTTAGGCTCACCGACCAATCATTGGTTGCTTGAAGCAATGAGCGCAGCACACAGATGTATCAACTATGCTAAACATAGCCAAACCCCAATACTCATCTTACAAGCAGAAAAAGACACTATTGTCTGTAATAAGGCGCAAAATCAAACATTAAGCACTCATTGTCATAAGGTGGTGATTGAAGGCGCATATCACGAAGTGTTTATCGAGAGCGATAGCATGCGTAATATTGCACTTTCTCATACTATCGATTTTATGGCACAACACTCAACGATAGCTTAGTGTTAATTAACTGAATAATATCGTCATGATCTAGTGGCCGACTAATGATATAACCTTGAAACCAAGTACACTTCGCCTGTGTCAGTAAGTTGAGTTGTTGCTTATTTTCAACCTGTTTAGCGACAACAGGGAAGTTCAATTTGGTCGCAAACTCAACTACAGCACTAACAATATTAAAGCTTTCGGGGTTATATTCTATATCTTCAAGATAAATAGCAGCTAACTTCACTTGTGAAAAGCCAATACCTTGCAGTTGATGAACGGCACAAGAACCACCGCCAAAATTGTCCATCGCAATATTGATACCGTATCGTTGTAGCTCGGAAATTTTGTTTTTTGCCACCTTAGCATTGACCACAAATATGTCTTCCGTTAGTTCAAATTGAAGTAATTTCGGTGATATTTGCGCAGCATTAATCCTGCTAATAATGACATTTACGAAATGATCTTGATGAAAGTGGCGCGAAGAAATATTTAATGACATTAATGGAATGGTTGCATTGGTTTGTTGAAGTAATTGTATCAACTCACAAACCTTATCTAATGCCCATAACTCTAGCTCGAAAATACAATCGGATAATTCAGCTGCAGCAATAAATTTACGTGGACTAATATAGCCATACTGAGGGTGATACCAACGCATCAAGGCTTCAACGCTATTAAGTTGTCCAGCCCGATCGACAACAGGTTGATACACCAATGACATCTGTTGGTTGTGAATAGCAACTTTTAGTTCATTTTGTAATTTAAAAGGTTGTACTTGATTCTGCTCAAACTCAGGTCGATAAATGGCGCAACCATTAGAGCGGCTGTCTTTTGCTTGCTCTAAAGCGCTATCAGCACGAGCCAATAGCACTTGAGGTTCTAATGACTCAATACCATCAAAAATCACTAAACCAATTCTGGCCGAAATAGACAAGTTTTGCTCTGAAATGGTATAACTACGACCAATTAGCTGCCTGACTTCACTTGCTAATGCTAGTGCACGCTTGTTTGCTTGATCGATTTCATTACCAAAGTTTTTGGCCAGAATAACGAATTCATCAGCCCCGAGGCGTGCAACTAAACCAGTACTAGAAAACGTAGCTGATAAGCGCGCTGCTATTTGCATTAACAATCTGTCACCAAGTTGGCGACCCAAAGCATCATTAATTAATTTAAAGTTATCTAAATTAATCATCAATAGCGCAGAGAATTGACCGGTCTTGCGGCTTAAAACCTGTGAATCATAGAGTTGATCGGCTAGTACATCACGATTAATTAAATCGGTAAGGCCATTATGACCTTGCTTATCATTAGCAACACGTTGGCTTTTAACATCACCAGAAACATCTGTAATGGTGCCGATAATCCGCGATGGCCGACCTAACTCATCCCACTCAACTATTTTTCCACGATCAAGAATCCAAATATAGCGGCCATCTTTATGACGCAACCGGTGAACGCTTTCATAATATTCATGTTGGTTACTGATGTAGTTCTGTAAAGTATTTAATACCTGTAGCTTATCACTAAGATGTAAACGAGATTCCCAAACAGAATAGTCATTATCAAGCTCGTAAGGTTGGTAGCCTAAGATGTCTTTCCAGCGATCAGAAACAAACACATCTCCAGTAGAAATACACCAATCCCAAATGCCATTTCGCGCGCCCTCAACCGCAAAAAGCCAACGTTGCTCAGCATCATTAAGCCGTTTCTTGCTTCGAGATAATCGACCATTAACCTGATTTAGATAATCACGTAAGTTAACCAGTTCGGTTGATGCACACATAATATCAGTGTTGAAATCCGGAGAATCAAGGTTTTTAGCTGCTTGGCTTAACTGAATTAACGGTCGTATCAGTAAGTAATGCAACATGAAGCAAAATAGTGACAAAAATAAAGCACCAATCCCCCAGATCTCAATAAAGCGCTTTAAGAGGCGATCAACCGATTCTGATAAGGTATTGGCAATGTCATATTCTAGATAAATTAGATCTACTGAATTTGAATAACTATATCGAGAACTAGCGTTTAAAGGATAATAAGCCTGTATGGATAATCGATCGAAATTGACCTTAAAGTAAGGTTTATTGTTGGCGATAACACTTCCGTGCAAATCAGCAGAATAGCCTTCCAATACGTTAGTAGCATTACTCTCACGCCAAATAATATGATTAGCGAATTGAATTTCACTAGCAGAATCAAGTATCACATACACCATCATATTTTGATCTGTTGAAACTAAAGCAACCTCCTGCTCTAACCGTTCAAAATCTTGCATCAATAAAGATGATTCAACCACGTGACGCATTCTAAATAAATCTTTCTGAATTTGCTCTGATTGTGTTGATGCAAGCTGATCTTTTAGCTCCGCATGCTCATAGAAATACTGTCCACATACCAAACCAAGGTAAAGGATAAAAATACACACAGGAACCAGTATAGTCAGAGAAAGATTCGGCAAACGAGGCAAAATAAACCCACCCAATGAAATATATGAAGATACGCTAGCGGTAATCTTATCAATAAGTAAAGACAGTTATGTCTCCTAATAGCACATACAATATAAAAACTTATTATTTATTAGTAGCTTTAAATCGATCTACACTCTACCCTGTTTGACTGGTAAGTGTAATTTTATTTACGCATATATAGCATATCTGATATATAGAAAGGATTTACTCACGCATGGGCATATTCGACAAACTGCTGTCCTGTTTTGGCTAGTAACAAACTCTACACCATAAATTGCAGCGAAGCTGTTAAATTGCAGACGTAAAAAAGCCCGCTATATAATAGCGGGCTGTTTCACTACTCTTTCGAGTAAATTAGGCGCCTGGAAATGACCTACTCTCGCATGGGGAGACCCCAAACTACCATCGGCGCGATTGCGTTTCACTTCTGAGTTCGGAATGGGATCAGGTGGTGCCACAATGCTATGGTTTCCAGACAAATTTGTATATCTACCGCCATTAAGGCCGTAAATAATAATTCGGAAAGCTGATTTTTTTGAGTCTGCAAAACACTGTTTAAGCGCTCTATTCTAACACTAAGGTCAGTAAAACCCATCTGGGTTGTATGGTTAAGCCTCACGGGTCATTAGTACAAGTTAGCTCAACGCCTCACAACGCTTACACACCTTGCCTATCAACGTAGTAGTCTCCTACGGCCCTTTAGAGAGCTTAAAGCTCTAGGGATGACTCATCTTAGGGCTCGCTTCCCGCTTAGATGCTTTCAGCGGTTATCGATCCCGAACGTAGCTACCGGGCAATGCCATTGGCATGACAACCCGAACACCAGCGGTTCGTCCACTCCGGTCCTCTCGTACTAGGAGCAGCTCCCTTCAATCATCCAACGCCCACGGCAGATAGGGACCGAACTGTCTCACGACGTTCTGAACCCAGCTCGCGTACCACTTTAAATGGCGAACAGCCATACCCTTGGGACCGACTTCAGCCCCAGGATGTGATGAGCCGACATCGAGGTGCCAAACACCGCCGTCGATATGAACTCTTGGGCGGTATCAGCCTGTTATCCCCGGAGTACCTTTTATCCGTTGAGCGATGGCCCTTCCATTCAGAACCACCGGATCACTATGACCTACTTTCGTACCTGCTCGACGTGTATGTCTCGCAGTTAAGCTGGCTTATGCCATTGCACTAACCGTACGATGTCCGACCGTACTTAGCCAACCTTCGTGCTCCTCCGTTACTCTTTGGGAGGAGACCGCCCCAGTCAAACTACCCACCAGGCACTGTCCCGAACCCCGATTAGGGGCCGCGGTTAGAACATCAAAACTACAAGGGTGGTATTTCAAGATTGACTCCACTCAGACTAGCGTCCAAGCTTCAAAGTCTCCCACCTATCCTACACATGTAGGTTCAATGTTCAGTGCCAAGCTATAGTAAAGGTTCACGGGGTCTTTCCGTCTAGCCGCGGGTATACGGCATCTTCACCGCAATTTCAACTTCACTGAGTCTCGGCTGGAGACAGCGTGGCCATCATTACGCCATTCGTGCAGGTCGGAACTTACCCGACAAGGAATTTCGCTACCTTAGGACCGTTATAGTTACGGCCGCCGTTTACCGGGGCTTCGATCATGAGCTTCTCCGAAGATAACCCAATCAATTAACCTTCCGGCACCGGGCAGGCGTCATACCGTATACGTCATCTTGCGATTTTGCACAGTACTGTGTTTTTGATAAACAGTTGCAGCCACCTGGTATCTGCGACTGCCAACAGCTTAAGGAGCAAGTCCTATCACCGTCGGCAGCGTACCTTCTCCCGAAGTTACGGTACCATTTTGCCTAGTTCCTTCAGCCGAGTTCTCTCAAGCGCCTTGGTATTCTCTACCCGACCACCTGTGTCGGTTTGGGGTACGATCCCCACTAACCTGAAGCTTAGAAGATTTTCCTGGAAGTATGGCATCAACTACTTCATCACCTTAGTGACTCGTCATCAGTCCTCAGTCTTGCAATTGAATGCGTATCCCCGGATTTGCCTAAGAATACAACCTACCACCTTAAACGCGGACTACCAACGCCGCGCTAGCCTAGCCTTCTCCGTCTCTCCATCGCAGTTAGTGAAGGTACAGAAATATTAATCTGTTTCCCATCGATTACGCCTTTCGGCCTCACCTTAGGGGTCGACTCACCCTGCCCCGATTAACGTTGGACAGGAACCCTTGGTCTTTCGGCGAGGGAGTTTTTCACTCCCTTTATCGTTACTCATGTCAGCATTCGCACTTCTGATACGTCCAGTGTGGGTTACCCCTTCACCTTCAACCGCTTACAGAACGCTCCTCTACCGCGCACTTCTAATGAAATGCACCCGTAGCTTCGGTGGTATGTTTAGCCCCGTTAAATCTTCCGCGCAGGCCGACTCGACTAGTGAGCTATTACGCTTTCTTTAAATGATGGCTGCTTCTAAGCCAACATCCTAGCTGTCTGAGCCTTCCCACATCGTTTCCCACTTAACATACACTTTGGGACCTTAGCTGACGGTCTGGGTTGTTTCCCTTTTGACAACGGACGTTAGCACCCGCTGTCTGTCTCCCGAGTAGTACTCATTGGTATTCGGAGTTTGCAAAGGGTTGGTAAGTCGGGATGACCCCCTAGCCTTAACAGTGCTCTACCCCCAATGGTATTCGCTCGAGGCGCTACCTAAATAGCTTTCGAGGAGAACCAGATATCTCCGAGTTTGATTGGCCTTTCACCCCCAGCCACAAGTCATCCGCTCATTTTTCAACATAAGTCGGTTCGGTCCTCCAGTTGATGTTACTCAACCTTCAACCTGCCCATGGCTAGATCACTCGGTTTCGGGTCTACACCTTGCAACTAAACGCGCAGTTAACACTCGGTTTCCCTACGGCTCCGCTATTCGCTTAACCTCGCTACAAAATGTAAGTCGCTGACCCATTATACAAAAGGTACGCAGTCACGGTCTCAAGAACCGCTCCCACTGCTTGTACGTACACGGTTTCAGGTTCTATTTCACTCCCCTCACAGGGGTTCTTTTCGCCTTTCCCTCACGGTACTGGTTCACTATCGGTCAGTCAGGAGTATTTAGCCTTGGAGGATGGTCCCCCCATATTCAAACAGGATGTCACGTGTCCCGCCTTACTCGTTTTCATCTACGGTTAGTTTTCATGTACGGGGCTATCACCCTGTGCCGCTGTGCTTTCCAACACATTCCACTAACACCCCATAGACTTAAGGGCTAATCCCCGTTCGCTCGCCGCTACTAGGGGAATCTCGGTTGATTTCTTTTCCTCTGGGTACTTAGATGTTTCAGTTCCCCAGGTTCGCCTCATAACGCTATGTATTCACGTTATGATGACCACTTATGTGGCCGGGTTTCCCCATTCGGATATCGTTAGCTCAAATGCTTATTACTAGCTCGCCAACGCTTTTCGCAAGTTATTACGTCCTTCATCGCCTCTGACTGCCAAGGCATCCACCGTATACGCTTGGTCACTTAACCATACAACCCAAATGAGTTTCACTTGCGTGAACCTCTGAGCCATATCATGACCAGCTGGTTTTTACTTGTCTCACCTCCGGGTAGGAAGTGGACTCGCCTTAGTTTTTTAGAATATTCAAGACACTTAAACAGTGTGTTGAGAACTCAAGATACTAATGCTTTCGCATCAGTATTATTTTTCGCACTAACGTAATCACACAAACGACAACGAATCATCATCTATGCGCCTTTAGTTAGTACTATCAGCTTTCCAAATTGTTAAAGAACAATGCTAACCGGCTGGCGGCGCATTTCACTCTACTTCCGAAGAAGTTAACAAGTAATCTGTGTGAACACTCACATGCATCGCTGCACTTTTAGGTATTGAGTTAGTCGTATAGGTAAGGAGGTGATCCAGCCCCAGGTTCCCCTAGGGCTACCTTGTTACGACTTCACCCCAGTCATGAACCACAAAGTGGTGAGCGTTCTCCCGAAGGTTAAACTACCCACTTCTTTTGCAGCCCACTCCCATGGTGTGACGGGCGGTGTGTACAAGGCCCGGGAACGTATTCACCGTGGCATTCTGATCCACGATTACTAGCGATTCCGACTTCACGGAGTCGAGTTGCAGACTCCGATCCGGACTACGACAAGCTTTGTGAGATTAGCTCCACCTCGCGGCTTTGCAACCCTCTGTACTTGCCATTGTAGCACGTGTGTAGCCCTACTCGTAAGGGCCATGATGACTTGACGTCGTCCCCACCTTCCTCCGGTTTATCACCGGCAGTCTCCCTAGAGTTCCCGCCATTACGCGCTGGCAAATAAGGATAGGGGTTGCGCTCGTTGCGGGACTTAACCCAACATTTCACAACACGAGCTGACGACAGCCATGCAGCACCTGTCTCACAGTTCCCGAAGGCACAAGTCCATCTCTGGTCTCTTCTGTGGATGTCAAGAGTAGGTAAGGTTCTTCGCGTTGCATCGAATTAAACCACATGCTCCACCGCTTGTGCGGGCCCCCGTCAATTCATTTGAGTTTTAACCTTGCGGCCGTACTCCCCAGGCGGTCTACTTAATGCGTTAGCTTGGGAGCCCAGTGACTAAGTCACCAAACTCCGAGTAGACATCGTTTACGGCGTGGACTACCAGGGTATCTAATCCTGTTTGCTCCCCACGCTTTCGTGCATGAGCGTCAGTCTTTGTCCAGGGGGCCGCCTTCGCCACCGGTATTCCTCCAGATATCTACGCATTTCACCGCTACACCTGGAATTCTACCCCCCTCTACAAGACTCTAGTTCGCCAGTTCCAAATGCAATTCCCAGGTTGAGCCCGGGGATTTCACATCTGGCTTAACAAACCGCCTGCGCACGCTTTACGCCCAGTAATTCCGATTAACGCTCGGACCCTCCGTATTACCGCGGCTGCTGGCACGGAGTTAGCCGGTCCTTCTTCTGTAGGTAACGTCACAGTAACGGGCTATTAACACGCTACCTTTCCTCCCTACTGAAAGTGCTTTACAACCCGAA
The DNA here is from genome assembly GCF_003855155.1 of Shewanella psychromarinicola. Taxonomy (NCBI): domain Bacteria; kingdom Pseudomonadati; phylum Pseudomonadota; class Gammaproteobacteria; order Alteromonadales; family Shewanellaceae; genus Shewanella; species Shewanella psychromarinicola. The sequence continues at coordinate 1,203,157 of NZ_CP034073.1, read as the reverse complement.
GGCCTTCTTCACACACGCGGCATGGCTGCATCAGGGTTTCCCCCATTGTGCAATATTCCCCACTGCTGCCTCCCGTAGGAGTCTGGGCCGTGTCTCAGTCCCAGTGTGGCTGATCATCCTCTCAGAACAGCTAGGGATCGTCGCCTTGGTGAGCCATTACCTCACCAACTAGCTAATCCCACCTAGGTTCATCCTGTCGCGGAAGGCCCGAAGGTCCCCTCCTTTCCCCCGTAGGGCGTATGCGGTATTAGCAGTCGTTTCCAACTGTTATCCCCCTCGACTGGGCAGATCCCTAGGCATTACTCACCCGTCCGCCGCTCGTCACCTCAGGAGCAAGCTCCCTTGTGTTACCGCTCGACTTGCATGTGTTAGGCCTGCCGCCAGCGTTCAATCTGAGCCATGATCAAACTCTTCAATTAAAGTTTTTTGAAAACCCCATTCTTACAAGTAAGAACGACGCTTTCGGCTCAATGAATTCTGATTTCATTAATTAGACTCGGAAGAATCTAAATAATGTTTGTACATATTACTATGAACACTCATCGTTGCATTGAGTTGAAATTTTTTGATTGCCAACATTCCGAAGAACAGAAGACAATTTCGAATAACTCAATACCTGTGAATGTCCACACAGATTTCTTGTTTAGATTGTTAAAGAACGTTGCTAACATGAACATCTTTCGATTTTTCATTCAGCGGCCGTTGACGCTAGGTCGTTGGCTTGGGGTGCGTATTTTACGCATTTCCCGTTTCGCGTCAAGTGTTTTTTCAAACTTTCTTTTCGCGTTGATTCGAGTGATTTGAACCACTTAAACCAACCCAACTCGGTGACTGCTTTCGCTGTCTGCCGTGTCAGTGGATGCGCATTATAGGCAATACAAGATTTAGCGCAAGCCCTTTATTGAGGTGATTTGTCATTTTGGGTTTGTTTGCGGATAATTTAGCCTGACCAGCTAGTTTTTAAGCATTATACTGTCTGAAACCATAAATATATAAGGATTGTTATGTCTACCAATGTAAGAACTTACCAAGGGATCCACCCTAATTTAGCTGATAACGTCTATGTTGATGAGTCTGCAGTACTTGTTGGCGATATAAAATTGGACCATGACGCCAGCATTTGGCCATTAGTTGCTGCTCGTGGTGATGTGAATAAGATCCGTATTGGTAAACGCAGTAATGTCCAAGATGGCAGTATATTGCATGTAACGCGTAAATCGCCTTCTAATCCTAATGGTAATCCATTAATTATTGGTGATGATGTGACTATTGGTCATAAGGCGATGTTGCATGGCTGCAAGATTGGTCATCGCGTGCTAATAGGTATGGGCGCTATCTTACTTGATGGTGCAATAGTAGAAGATGACGTGATTGTCGGCGCGGGCTCACTCGTGCCACCCAATAAAATTTTGCAAAGTGGTTACTTATATGTAGGCAGCCCATGTAAACAAGTTCGACCGTTAACTGACGCGGAACGTGTATTTTTACCACAATCGGCTGATAATTATGTCCGTTTAAAAAATGAATATTTGGTAGACTTACAACAGTAGCGTTATTCATACAAACGATTTGGGCCAATAATATGTTGGTCTATTTCGTTTAAGCCTTGTTAAAACAAGTCATTCCACACATATCTTTATGATCTTCGTTGATACACTCACTATGATTTACAGAATAAATGGCCATCACAGTTTGTTTATTACTTATCACATCGGGACTCAAACACACTCTGACGACGATAATTAGCTTATATTGACTCGCAGATGGTAGTTTAGTTTGGCTTGAGGCACGTCGAGCATCGATGTTTAATGCTAAAGAGTATTACCGACTTATTATTAGGATGATTGAAGTGAAAACTAAAGGACGCATTAACAATAAGCACATTGCCTATGTAGACTTTAAGAGTCATCTATTATTGCTTGCTGTGCCTTTCTTGTTGTTCGTTATTATTTTCATATTCGCCATACCTAGTAATGCAAATACCTATTTATACCTAATGCTTATTTGTGGCGTTTACGCTTTGAGTTATGGCATCACTTATTATATCCACAAACAAAATATTTTACGGCTTTGGCAACATTTAGAGCAAGTTGTCCACATTAACGATACGACTTATGAATTAGTGAATTTATCCAGTCAATACGATTCTGAAAAAACCTTTTTAGACGCTCTATTGCAAAAAGCAGTAAGTGCTATCGATGATGCCGAAATGGGCAGTATCATTCTGGTTGATAAGAATACCACTAGATTACAATTTGAGTCGGTTGTGGGGTTGGATATAGATGCTCTTCGAAAAATAAACTTTACCTTAGAAGAAACCTTTCAGTTCCGACGGACGAATGGTCGTTGTGATAAGGCGGTTGTGATTAACAACATGAAGAACATCAATGCTAAAAGCACTCTCACAAATGAAGACCAACACGCACTATTACATGCTTCGATACAACCAATCTGCTCAACCTTATCTAGCCCAATCCATATTGAGGGTGAACTTTATGGAATGATGAACTTAGACAGTATCAAGATGGATGCCTTTGGTGATTACGATATTAACTTGGTTAATATTCTAACCTCTGAAGCCGCTAATGCGATTTCGTTATATCAAAAGTCGAAGAAAATCGAAATCATGGCAGATTATGATGGATTAACCGAGCTGTATAACCGTAAGAAGTTTGATGCCACGATTTTACAATGGCAACACAATCCAGAGTTAGCCAGTTATATTATCATCTTGGATATGGATAACTTAAAACCGTTAAATGATCAGTATGGACACCAAGCGGGTGACGATGCATTAAAAGCCATTGCACAATCACTAAAGGCGCTATGGCATCCTGAGTTTTTGGTTGCGCGTTATGGTGGTGATGAGTTTGTTGCTTTATGCCGCGGCCCTATCGATACCTTAGAGCAGCAAATCACCCAATTGCAGCAAGACCTCGCCGCTTGCGTACATGGCATTCATTTTAGCTACGGATTTGCACAATATGATCAAGATTGGGAGAGTGCCTTTAAGCAAGCTGATAACAATATGTATACCCAAAAACGACTCAAAAAATGGTCGGCACCCAAGTCTGCGAGAAACTAACTCGACCAATCCAGCTGATTAAACACATCATGAAATAACAGTAATGTCGCCACTATCGCTAAAGGCTTCTTGTGCTATGAGCGCTTCAGCTTTGTCTTCTAGGTCAAAACGACATTGTTCAAACAAACTGGCGGCATTATGTTGATCCACGAGTTGATTATCACAAAGCTCGCTAATAACAGAAAAGTGAGCAAAACAATTAATATTTATCCCCTGTTGCTGCGCAATAAATCTTACTTCATTTGTTTCGATGTAGAGCTGATCGGTAAAAATCACGCTTTGATTCATTAATCTGCTACCTTTTGCGCCAGTGACTCACGCAGTTTTCCCATGACAGATGCGGTATCAGGAGTCACACCGCGCCATAAACTAAAACTTTTTGCCGCCTGACCAACCAACATGCCTAGCCCATCAGCGGTTTTACGGGCATGTTGATCTTGCGCCCATTGGTTAAATGCTGTGGTTTGTTGGCTGTAGGTCATGTCGTAACAATCAGTGGTTTTATCTACGATAACATTAGGCAGAGTAATTAACTGCCCAGATAAACCTGCAGAGGTTGAGTTAATCACTAAATCAAACGGAGAGACTAATTCCTCAATGGGTTTAGCAAAAAAGTTACCATATTCACTGAATAAGGCTTGGAGTTGCTGTGCTTTTTCGTGAGTCCGATTACAGATAACCAATTGAGCCACATTATGCTGCAAAATAGGCAAAATACACCCCCTTGCCGCGCCACCAGCACCTACCAATAAGACTCGCTTACCTTTTAACGAACCAAATAGCATTTCTAGGTCATTCACCAAGCCAACGCCATCGGTATTGTCACCGCCTATTTTGCCATTGGGCAAATTAAACAGCGTGTTGACGGCACCTGCGAGTGTAGCCATCTCACTGAGCTCATCACACATGGCAAATGCTTGTTCTTTAAAAGGTGCGGTAACATTGGCGCCTTTACCGCCATCGGTAAAGAATGCCGTTAACGAAGAATCAAATTGATCGACAGAGACGAGAATAGCGTCATAGCTTAAGTCTTGCTGAGTTTGTTTGGCAAACTCAGCATGAATAAATGGCGACTTACTTTGCGCTATCGGGTTACCAAATACAGCATACTTATCGGTCATTTACTTCACCTCTTAGTTAACGGCATTATTTGCCTACGATGGACACATCTGACGTCTATCATCAAATGTTAGCGGCTATATACCTCAGGCATTGGCTTTTTTTGTAAATAACGATCACCTAGCTTACCTTGACGGCTGTCAGTATCTTGCTTTTCTACTGCTATCCACATCTTTTGTACTTTACTGCTGAACACCAAAGAGGCGCCTCTGCATAAGACTAAACCTGCCGGTTTTCCAACCGCAATCCGCCCAGTATCTAAATAGAATAGATCTGCCACATTTGCCGTCACAGCAGCCAGAATATCACCATAGTTCATGACATTGGCAACCCCATTCCCAAACTAAAACGGAGTGCGTAAATACCATGGCTACCACCTGGGAAAGCAACCGCTATTATTACTCTTGCTTTGGCTAGTTTACCTGCATTTACGAGTGAATTATGCAGCGATTCAACACTTGCTGACAAGTTACCCATACTCATCCGGCATTACGTGCTAAACACATGCCCTCCGTTATCGCTGAGTCTATGGTGATCAGAGGATCATTTTCATGCGCGCGGCGATTAACCACACAATAAAAAAGCCTGAACATCAACAAACGATGATTCAGGCTATTTCGACCTTAGCAGACAACATGGGTAACCGATGACTCGTTATTGCAGCATGGCAAGGTAGAATCCGATTGGAATTAAACTTCAGCTAACCAGTCTTGTGGTTTTAAGTAGATATCGTACAACTCAGCTTCTGGACTATCTTCTTCAGGGGTGAACGCGTATTCCCAACGTACCAGAGGCGGCATTGACATTAAAATCGATTCTGTACGACCGCCGGTTTGTAAACCAAATAAGGTGCCACGATCATAAACCAAGTTAAACTCGACATAGCGGCCACGACGATAAAGTTGGAACTGGCGCTCATCGTCACCGTATTCTAAGGTTTTATTGCGCTCGACAATTGGCGCATAAGCTTCAATAAAGCCGTTTCCTACCGCTTGCATAAACTCAAAACTACGCTCAAAACCGGGTTCGTTTAAATCGTCAAAAAATAGTCCGCCGACACCTCGAGTTTCATTACGATGCGGTATAAAGAAATACTCATCACACCATTTTTTGTATTTAGGATAAACGTCATCGCCAAATGGCTGGCAAATATCTTTAGCCGTTTGATGCCAGCTGACGACATCTTCTTTAAAGGGGTAATAAGGTGTTAAATCAAATCCGCCACCAAACCACCACACGGGGTCCGCACCTTCTTTACGGGCAATAAAAAAACGTACGTTGGCATGGGTCGTCGGGATATAAGGGTTATTGGGGTGGATCACTAAAGACACCCCCATCGCCTCAAAACTACGGCCAGCTAATTCAGGGCGATGCGCAGTAGCCGATGCAGGCATAGATGCACCCATCACATGTGAAAAGTTAACGCCAGCTTGCTCAAAGATTTTGCCTTGAGTTAATACTCGACTAGTGCCACCGCCGCCTTCTTCACGCTTCCATGAGTCAGCTTTAAAAGTGGCTTTGCCGTCGAGTAGCTCTAAACGCTGACAAATATTTTGCTGTAATGCTAGCAGGAATGATTTTACTTGTTGTGCGTCGGGCACTTGAGAAAGGTTGTTTGACATAGTATTAGCTTCCATTACGAAGGATCTGACCACTGCGGGCATCAATAATGGTTGATGGCTGACGTTGTTCGCCCAGCTTACCTAAAATCAATGCATCAATTTTATCAGTAAAATCAGTGATGATATGTTGTGCATCGACGACCGGTGACTTTCCGGCTAAATTGGCACTTGTCGATACAAGGGGTTTATTGAGGGTGTCGCACAACTCTCGCACAACGGGGTGAGCTGATACGCGCACTGCAATCGAATCAAATTCACCGCAGAGTAATTTGGATACATGGGACTGAATAGGCATAACAAAGGTAAAGGGGCCTGGCCACTTTGATTGCGCAAACTGCAACTGCGGTTCAGTTAGTTGAGTGATATCAAGGTAAGGCAAAAGTTGATCCAAAGAACTGGCTACTAAAATCAACCCCTTTTGCCAAGGACGCTGTTTAACAGCCAACAATTTTTCAATAGCACTGTCGTTGTCAGGATCACAGCCTAAACCAAACACCGCTTCAGTTGGATAAGCAATCACTCCGCCTTGACTTATGACGGCAGCGACAGCGGATGGCTGCAATTGCAACATGAAACTTCCTTACATCAAATTGATATTAATAACGAAAACTACAGAGCACGTTTATATTTACAGGATTTTTGCGGACACTCAACTCGGCTACCCGCCGCACCTTTACGTTCAACTAAAATCCCGAAGCCACAATCAGGGCAAGCTTCATTATACGGAGGGTAGTTTACGATAAACTTACATTTTGGGTAGGCGCTACAAGCAAAAAAAGTTTTACCATAACGACTGGTCCGAGACTCAAGATGACCTTTGGCGCACTGAGGGCAAACAATCTGTTCAGCTTGATTGGTGTGATCGTGTTTTTCAATATGAGTACATTCTGGGTAGTGAGTGCAACCAATAAAAATACCAAACCGACCAGACTTAACCGCTAACTCATGGCCACACTGCGGACATTCTGAACCGCTGATAACTTGAGTCTCTATCGACTCATGTTGCACTAGTGGACGAGTATAGTCGCATGTTGGGTAGTTATTACACCCCACAAAGCTGCCATGTTTACTGTGTTTAACCGACAGTTCAGAACCACAAACAGGACAAAGTTCAAACTCTTTCTCCAGTGCATGCTCGTGGACAGTAAACAACTGCGGATCAATTTTCGACATGGTGCTCTCAATGAATAATTTTCTGTAGACCTAAAAAAGGAGGCTAAGCCTCCTTTTTGTTATGAGTGTAAACGCCCTTCTGGCTGCTCGAAGATTAAATCTTCCATTTGCTCATAGGCTGACTCATTTCCTGGCACGTTAAATAGTACCATTAATACCACCCATTTGAGATCTTCTAACACTAATGTAGGTTCATCTAATTCCATGACACGGTCAATGACCATTTCACGGGTTTCGACACTGAGTACTTGTATCTGCTCTAAAAACAATAAAAAACCACGGCACTCAACATCTAATTTGGCCATTTCCGCTTTGGTATAAATACGGAATGAATGTTGTGCGTGATTACACAAGTAAGGTTTATCGCTTTCTTGTAGATCAGCAAGGTGCTCTAACCAAGAAAGTGCTTTTATAATATCAACTTGATGAAAACCCGCACGGGTTAACTCTTTAGTGAGCTCATCTTCATCAACTAATAGCTCAATTTCACTATGAACATAATTTTCAAATAAATACATGAGGATATCAAACATGGCTAACTCCTCTTTAGTCTGACGTAACCACCGGGCACTGCTGCAACCCACCCTTGTAACTCAAGTTCAAGCATTTGTATTAACACCAGATCTATTGGTTTCCCACTATCCTCAACTACTGCATCTACCGCAGTAGTTTCATATCCTACACTAGATAACAGCGGAGGAAATGGCAAATCACAAATGTCATTATCTCGTATATGGTGCCGTAGATGCAATTGTTCAAGGTGATAATCAGATAAACTGCCCAATTCTTCGATTATATCGACAGCCGACTCGACAAGTTTGGCGCCATTTTTAATTAAATCATGGCAACCTTGACTATAGCCCCCTAACACCGATCCTGGTACAGCAAACACTTCACGGTTTTGCTCCATTGCAAGTCGAGCACTAATTAACGAACCACTTTTACGACTTGCCTCAACCACGACAGTGCCTAAGCTTAGGCCACTGACAATACGGTTACGCCGAGGGAAGTTACCAGAAAAAGGCCCTATACTTGGCCAATATTCACTGATTACACAGCCTGTATTGATAATGTCATGATACAAGTTTTGATGACGCTTAGGGTAAATGCACTCAACCCCGCTGCCCAATACTGCTATGGTCGTTCCATTAGCAGCCAGAGTCGCTTTATGGGCTGCACCATCAATACCAGCAGCCATGCCGCTGGTAATTGAAAAGCCTTGGTGAGCTAAATGATAAGCGAGTTCTGCCGTTATATCTAAGCCGCCTCGAGAGGCATTACGGCTTCCCACCATTGCAATACTCGGTAACACAAGAGATTCTATCGACCCTTTAACAAATAATACCTGTGGTGGATCGCTAATTTGTGCAAGTAATGGCGGATAAAGTGGATCAGAGAGGGTCACAATATAGTGATTGGACTGCGAATCAAGCCAGGCTAGGGCTTGCTCGACCTTATTAAAGTCGATACTACATTTAGCCAATAGGCTTGCTGGTAAAGGCAAGGCCTGAGGTTCAAACTCTAGACGTTGACGAATTTCTTCAACGTCCATTTGAGTTAATAATTGTTGAATCCGAGCAGGTCCTAGCCCAGATACGGCACAAACAACTAACCAGTCGACCAGTTTATCTGAAATTATTCACCTTTAATGGTCAAGGGATCTGGTTTAGTCAATTTATCACCGACTCGAACGGGGTGCTCATTGAACATAATCAAACCTAAACTGGTTTTATCAAACACTTTAAAAACCATCAAATTACCATGAAAAATATCTGGCATTTTATACACGGTATCATCTGAAAAGTTCGCCAGCACTTTATCGTAAGATGAACGGTCTATAGGTCGAACTGGATTACCCTCATTATCAATAATAATGTTTTCGCCATCGCGGTACATTGAAAAAACATGTCCAGTCTCAACACCATCATTGGCACCACGATCAAGATAGACGACATCTAACTTACCAGCTTCACGAATGTTACCTGTTATACCAACAATAGAGGTAGAAACACCTAAGTCTGCCGCTTTTGGGATAAAATAAGCCGACATTAACGCTTCATCTTCTACCGGGGCAACATGAAAGCCACCTTTGGTTTCACGTAAGCTACTGAGCAATTCAACTTTTGACACAACGCCAGACTCAATAACCCGCCCACTCGAAGCTAAAATAATTTCCTGGCCTAATAATTCGCCGCTATTTGGAGCAAAAAACTCACGTCCAGTTTGATAAATTGCCACTTTAAGGCCTTGTTCAAGCTGCGCATTAACATAGACAACGTCATCGACCACATGATGAATTGATGGGCTCTCGCCGCTCATAACAATCGGCAATTCCAATAACCATGCAGGATCCACAACTCTATTTTGTACTAAATAGGGTCTAATTAAGGCAAGATCAACAGCAGGAATCGGGCCATCTTTGGATATGACTCGTCCTTCAGGACTCTTCTGAATGTGCTGCTTAACCACTAAACGAGGTTGACCATCAATAAATACTAATGTCAGTCTATCGCCAGGGTAAATTAGATGTGGATTAGCAATTTGCGGGTTAACACCCCACAATTTAGGCCAACGCCAAGGGTCATTCAAAAAATATCCAGAGATATCCCACAACGTATCGCCTTTTTTAACGACATACGTGTCAGGATGGCCCGCCTTTAGGGTTAATGTATCAGCGTTAGCCCCAAAAAAATTTAATGATAAAAAAACAAGTAAAAGTAAGCGTTTCATGGTGAGATCCATGTTGTTTAGCTCTTTATTAGAGCTTTTTGCTGTTATTGATAAGCGGTAAGGATTAAAATTACCCTAATCGCAATGGCCAGTATAGCTATCTGGCTGAAATTTGACAGACTTGTGAAGAGTTTATATATGCCACTACTTAATGTTTTACGATTTCCAGATGAACGTTTACGCACCATCGCGCTACCTGTGACGGATTTTGGTCCGCAATTACAGACTATAATTGATAACATGCTCGAGACGATGTACCTAGAGAAAGGTATCGGTCTCGCTGCTACTCAAGTGGATTTTCATCAACAATTGATTGTGATGGATTTACAAGATGAGATAGAACGCCCAACCGTTTTTATTAATCCTGAGATTATTGCCAGTAGTGGCGACTTGGCAAATGAAGAAGGCTGCCTATCGGTACCGGGGATTTATGCCAAAGTTGACCGTGCTGAATTTGTCACGCTCAAAGCCCTAGATCGTCACGGTAAAGAGTTCACTATTGAAGCAGATGAGTTATTTGCCGTTTGTATTCAGCATGAAATGGATCACCTTAAAGGTAAGTTGTTTGTCGATTACTTATCACCATTAAAACGCCAACGTATAAAAACTAAGCTTGAAAAAGAAGCTCGTTTAGATGCTAGAGAAGTATAGGAAAAAATTTGAAACCGTTAAAAATTATCTTTGCCGGTACTCCGGATTTCGCTGCCAGACATTTACAAGCGCTCATCGACTCTGAACATGATGTGATTGCGACTTATACTCAACCCGATAGACCCGCAGGGCGAGGTAAAAAACTTACAGCAAGCCCAGTAAAAGCACTGGCATTAGCGCATGCCATTCCGGTATTTCAACCAGCATCATTACGAAATGATGCGGCACAAGCGGAATTAGCACACCTCAATGCCGATATCATGGTTGTTGTTGCTTACGGGTTGATTTTACCAAAGATAGTCCTTGATACTCCGCGTTTAGGTTGTATTAATGTTCACGGTTCAATTTTACCGCGCTGGCGTGGAGCCGCGCCTATCCAACGAGCATTATGGGCAGGCGACACAGAAACCGGTGTCACCATTATGCTAATGGATATCGGCCTAGACACTGGTGATATGCTGTTTAACACCCGCTTACCCATCGAACCGAGCGACACCTCAGCCAGTCTATATGAAAAACTCGCAGCCCAAGGACCTGAAGCATTAATTGAGGCTTTAGCAGGATTAAGCGAAGGGACGTTAACGGCTCAAAAGCAAGATGAATCGCTCGCCAATTACGCGGCAAAACTCTCTAAAGAAGAAGCGCGTCTTGATTGGCGTAAAACAGCCAAGCAATTATGGCAAGACATCCGCGCATTTAATCCCTGGCCCGTCAGCTATTTTGAGCATCATCAAAGTACCATTAAAGTTTGGCAAGCTGATTATTCCGCAGAAGTATGTCACGAAGCTCCGGGCACCATTATCGCGGCAACCAAACTCGGTATTGAAGTGGCTACCGCTGATGGCAAGTTAATTATTCAGACCATGCAACTGCCCAACAAAAAGCCACTTAATGTGGCCGATATTTTGAATGCTCGTGGTGATTGGTTTACCGCTGGTGTGTGTTTAAACCAAGAGGCTAACTAGCATGAATGTGCGCGCACTGGCAGCTAAAGCGATTTATGAAGTACTTGAAAAGGGTATGTCGTTATCGGTAGCGCTACCCGATCAGCAACAACACCTGCAAAATGGCAAAGACAAAGCCCTATTAGCAGAACTATGTTACGGCGTTATGCGCCAATTGCCACAACTCGACAAATGCGTCAGCGACTGCTTAGCCAAGCCGTTTAAGGGAAAGCAGCGCATATTACATCAATTGTTGATTGTCGGTTGTTACCAGCTTTACTTTACTCGCATTCCGGCACATGCCGCGATTTCTGAAACGGCAGAAGCCTGCCGACAGTTACGTTTTGATGGTTTGGTAAAAGTGGTCAATGGTGTATTGCGTACTATACAGCGCCAAGATGCCGCCTTAAACACCGACTCCGAAACCCTACGTTTTAATACTCCAGCTTGGTTTATTAAACGCTTACAACAAGCTTATCCAGACCATTGGCAAAACATTATTGAGCAAAGCCATCAGCGTCCACCCATGTGGCTGCGTAATAATCAGCAATCACAAACACGTGATGCTTATTTAGCGGCATTAGCCCAACACGATATTCCCGCCCAAGCAGGCCCAAGCCAAGATGCTATATTGCTCGAAGGCGCAAAAGATGTGACCGCTTTACCTGATTTTATGCAAGGAGCAGTCTCTGTTCAAGATGGCGCCGCGCAATGGGCTGCAACCTTACTGGCACCAATGGCGGATGAATTGATCCTAGATGCCTGTGCTGCACCAGGTGGCAAAAGTTGCCATTTACTAGAGCTTGCTCCCGATATTAATTTAGTCGCAGTCGACTTTGATCAAAAACGCCTAGCTCGAGTACAACAAAATCTGGACAGGTTGCATTTAAAAGCGCAGCTTATTCACGGCGATGCTGCTGATATCCCATCATGGTGGCAAGGACAGCAATTTGATCGCATATTACTCGATGCACCTTGCTCAGCCACAGGCGTTATTCGTCGTCACCCTGATATAAAATGGTTACGTAAAAATAGCGATATTGAAGAGTTAGCCAACTTACAGACACAAATATTGGATCATTGCTGGCAATGGCTTAAACCGGGTGGCTGCTTATTATATGCAACCTGTTCTATTTTACCCCAAGAAAACAGCCAGCAAGTTGAGCTATTTCTAACACGGACACCCGATGCGAGTTTAGTACCGATAGAGCAACAAACTCATCTCGATGATATCGGTTGGCAGATTTTGCCAGGACAAGACAATATGGACGGCTTTTATTACGCTCGCCTAGTTAAAGCACTTTAAGGATGTACCTCAAGCCATGAAAATTATTATTTTAGGGGCTGGACAAGTTGGCGGCACATTAGCTGAAAACTTGGTCGGTGAAAATAACGACATCACACTCGTCGACAGTGATCGCGCTCGACTAAGGTTGTTGCAAGACAAATTTGATTTGCGTGTTGTTGTCGGTCATGGCGCCCATCCGAGTGTACTAAAAGAAGCGGGAGCAGAAGACGCGGACATGCTCATTGCAGTAACAAACAGCGATGAATGTAACATGTCTGCCTGCCAAATCGCTTATAGCCTTTTTGGCACACCGACAAAAATTGCGCGTATTCGCTCAGAAGCCTATTTGGAACTTCAAGATAAACTATTTATCAGCAGTGAAATTAAAAGCGGAGATGCCAAACCTCGTGGCGGTTTTATTATTGACGAGTTAATTGCACCAGAACAGTTAGTGACCGCTTACATACAAAGATTGGTCGAATACCCTGGTGCACTTCAAGTTCTTGAATTTGCGAAGGGTAGACTCAGCCTTGTTGCGGTTAAAGCCTATTATGGTGGCCCACTAGTGGGTAACGCACTCGCCACATTACGTGAGCACATGCCCAATATTGATACCCGGGTGGCGGCTATTTTTAGACAAGGTCGTCCCATTATGCCGCGTGGCACCACCATTATTGAAGCCGATGACGAAGTGTTTTTCGTCGCCGATAGCCGCCATATTCGCGCGGTAATGAGTGAGATGCAAAAACTGGATAATTCGTACCGAAATATAATGATTGCCGGTGGCGGTAATATTGGTTTTGGCCTTGCCCAAAAACTACAACGTACTCACTCGGTTAAATTGATTGAGCACCGTCAAGAGCGCGCAGAGTTACTGTCTGAAAAATTGGAAAAAACCACCGTGTTTTGTGGTGATGCCTCAGACCAAGAATTATTGCTTGAAGAGCACATAGATCAAACCGATGTGTTTATCGCCGTCACTAACGACGATGAAGCCAATATTATGTCCGCTCTACTCGCCAAACGTATGGGTGCTAAAAAAGTCATGGTGCTGATCCAACGTGAAGCCTATGTTGATATAGTACAAGAAGCTAACATTGATATCGCCATCTCTCCGCAACAAGCTACTATTTCAGCGCTGCTGACGCATATTCGCCAAGGTGATATTTGTAATGTTTATTCATTGCGCCGTGGTGCAGCAGAAGCCATTGAAGCCATCGCCCATGGTGATTCGAGTACCTCAAAAGTGGTCGGGAAAAAAATTGGTGATATCAAGCTGCCGCCAGGAACCACCATTGGCGCCATTGTTCGTAATGATGAGGTGTTAATGGGCCACGATAGAACGGTAATCGAACAGGGTGACCATGTCATTTTATTCTTGGTCAATAAGAAGTTCATCGGTGACGTAGAAAAGTTATTTCAACCTAGCGCATTTTTCTTTTAAGTTCTTATGCTTAACTTCAAACAAATCATTTTCATTATCGGTATTTTTCTGGCGATACTAACAGGATTTATGCTGGTACCAATGGCTTTTGCACTGTTTTATGCTGAAGAAACCATTGGAGACTTTATGATCTCTGGGTTGTTTACCGGCTTTATCGCCATTCTGTGTATTCAAAATGGCCGACACCATCATTTCAACCTCAACATCCGCGACATGTTTATGCTGACAAGTGTAACTTGGTTTGTGGTCAGCTTATTTGCAGCCTTACCCTTCACGCTTTATCACGGTATTAATTATACCGACGCTTTTTTTGAAACTATGTCAGGCATTACCACCACAGGTTCAACGGTTTTATCTGGTTTAGATAATATGGACCATAGTATTTTAGTCTGGCGTTCATTATTACAATGGCTTGGCGGCATAGGCTTTATTGTCATGGCCGTGGCAATCCTACCGTTTTTGAATGTGGGGGGTATGCGCTTATTTAGGACCGAATCCTCTGATTGGAGTGACAAAACGATCCCCCGCACCCAGCATATGGCTAAACACTTATTCTTGATTTATGCGGCATTAACAATGCTATGTGCATATTCTTATCACCTTGCTGGCATGCACTGGTTTGAGGCAATCAATCATGCAATGACAACATTATCGACCGGAGGATACTCAACCTCAGATAAATCAATGGCCATCTTTTCACATTCGGCTCATTGGGTGAGTATCGTGTTTATGTTGGCAGGCGGATTGCCGTTATTGATGTTTGTACAAACCATACAGCAACGCAGCTTACGCTTATGGAATGATCAACAGGTAAAAGGATTTTTACGCTTTGTGTTACTGGTGTCATTTTCGTTAGCCTTTTGGCTTTGGCAACACCAGCAAATAGACTTTTTAGATGCATTAAGATTAGCCAGCTTCAATGTCATTTCGGTTATCACTACCACAGGTTATGGGTTAACGGACTATCAATCTTGGGGGGCTTTCGCCAGTGTGATATTTCTATTTCTAATGTTTATTGGCAGTTGTTCTGGCTCAACATCTGGTGGGATAAAAATATTTCGTTTCCAAATCGCATTCTCAATTATGCGTCAACAAATTAAACAACAGTTTCATCCTAACGGGGTGTTTAAAGACAAATACAATGGCCATCGTATTCGTGATGATATTGTCCGCTCAATCATGGCGTTTTTTATGCTGATGGTTATCGTGATATTAGTGCTTTCAATTACATTAGTACTGACAGGGTTAGACCCAATGACCAGCTTTACAGGAGCGATTACTGCGGTCACCAACGTCGGACCAGGCCTTGGTCCTATTATTGGCCCAGCAGGAAACTTTGCTCCACTTCCTGACGTAGCAAAATGGGCATTGGCACTAGGAATGTTATTAGGGCGCTTGGAAATACTGACTGTCGCAGTGTTGTTTCACCCTAAATTTTGGCGTTATTAATATTGCTTAGGCAATGACGACTCCAGAAGACGCTAAATGGGTAATATGGTCAGCATAGGCCTTCACATCGTCCCAATCAGTATAATCAATAATTGCAGTAGGATCGGTGGGGCCATCGGTCATCTTCATAATAAGGCGGATCATTAAGCTGTCATACCAAGGCCAAGAAGGATAATCGACTTTACCGGCAATAATTTTGACATCTTGGGGTTTCCACGCCGATAAGGTTAAAAACTTCTGTAAGTATTTATTGTTCTCGGGGATGCGTTTTTCTGGCTTGCGAGCGACGACATTGACGCAAAAAAAACTATTGGGTAACTGCGACAAGTGTCGCTGATTTTCACGAACAAATTCAAACACCGATTTGTGATATGAGCCATATAAGACACAAGCCCCTAACGCAACAGCTTGGTATTTAGACCAATCGATTGGGGTTTTATCTTGAATATTCATCACATCACAATTATCGCCTTGGGATTGAATTTGCTCTGAAATTGCACGGCTAATATGTGCGGTGTGGCCACCCCGAGAATAATACAACACTAAAACATTGGCCATTTTTGATTCTCATTGCTGATTGATTTTCATCAGTTTGGCAAAAAAAGTCTCTTAAAACCCCTGCAAAGATCACAAATTAGAAATGGCTCATATATTTAATCGTTTAAATTGAGATCTCTATGAAGCAAAAGTATTATGATATAGAAAACAAAACTGAACCCAGACTAACTCGCAATTAAAGGTTACATAAGGACACTCATGAAGCAAGATATCGATGTCGCAACGATGCTTATTAATGCCGAAACGGCTGCACAATGGTTAAAAGCCATTGCGAATCCTTACCGCTTAATGATTTTATGTTTATTGTTAGAACAAGAATTAAGTGTCACGGAGTTAAATGAGACAGTGCCGCTGAGCCAATCAGCATTGTCACAGCATTTAGCGGTACTGCGTACCCAAGATTTGGTCAACACTCGTAAGAGCTCACAAGTGGTTTATTACACGCTTAAAAATGAGCAAGTAACCGAAGTTATCTCTATTCTACATCGACGCTACTGCGCTTAACTAACATAAAGGCTTAAATAGCGTTGAGAGTGAATAGTGTGCCCAATAATATGTCATTGGACACGCTGTTGGTGTCATGAGGTTACATTTGCCCTGTTATTTGTTTGGCATAATCATCGACTTTACTCCAATCCGTAAACTCGAACGTTCCCTGTGTATCGGTCGGTCCTTTGGTCATCCACATGATAAATCGGATCATAAACTTATCGAAGAAACCGTAACGAGGGTAATCTATCTTACCCGCAAAGACGCCTAATAGCTGAGGCTTCCAAGCCGAGAGTCCTAAAAACTTCACCATATAAGGATTGGTTTCTGGAGTGTTTTTTTCAGGCTTTCTTGCCACAACGTTTACGCTAAAAAAACTGTTCCGCTTGGTATCGAGTATGGCTTTGTGTTGCTCAACAAACTTGAACAATTCTGGTCGATGTTTGCCATATCGAATACTGGCACCAATAACGACTTTATCGACACAAACTAAATCATCCGCGTCAGCCTCCGCTAGGTTAACCACCCTAACCTGCTCGCCATTTGTCATTAAAATTTGCTTGATTTGCTGACAAATTGCCAGCGTCTGCCCATCGACTGTAGAGTACAGAATTGCAGTTTTCATCATTAATTTTTCCAAAACGTAGGGGTGAATAACACCAATAAGGTGAACACTTCTAATCGACCAAATAACATCGCCATCACCAGTACCCACTTGGCACCGTCTGAAATACTGGCATAATTTGATGCCACATCACCCAGACCGGGTCCTAAGTTATTTAAACTCGCGGCAGTGGCACTGAATGCGGTAATGGCGTCCATGTCCATGGCCATTAAAATCACCATACACGTCACAAATACTAATGCGTAAGCGGAAAAGAATCCCCACACCGCATCAATAATTCTATCGGGTAATACCTTTGAGCCGATCCTAATGGAATACAAAGCCTTAGGATGAACTAATCGTTTTAGCTCACGTGAACCTTGCAAAATAAGTAGAATGAAGCGGATGACTTTCATGCCGCCGCCAGTAGAACCAGCACACCCACCAATAAAACTTGAGAATATTAATAAAATCGGTAAAAACAACGGCCAAGAATGGAAATCTTCAGTACCAAAACCTGCGGTAGTTGAAATCGATACCACTTGGAAGAAGGCATAATCAAGGGTTTTCTCAGGAGTATCGTAAATACCTGACTGGTATAATGTCGCAAAACAGATTGCGGTCAACACCAGTTGCACGGCAATCAAAACCCTAAACTCCGCGTCTTTTAGGTAGACCTTAACGTTAATACCACGGCGAGTAAATGCAGCAAAGTGCAAGCTAAAATTGGCTGCCGCAATGAGCAAGAAAACAGCACAAATCACGTTAATTAACGGGCTTTCAAAATAGCCTATACTCGCATCATGAGTAGAAAAACCGCCAATCGCAATGGTCGAAAATGAATGACAAATCGCATCAAATGCATCCATACCAGCAAAGTAGAATGCTAAAGCACAAGCGGTAGTGAGCAAAAAGTATATATACCATAAAGCCTTAGCTGTTTCGGCGATGCGAGGGGTCACTTTAGTGTCTTTAACCGGGCCTGGTACTTCAGCTTTGTACAGCTGCATACCACCAATACCCAACAGCGGTAAAATGGCTACGGCTAAAACGATGATACCCATACCACCCATCCACTGCAGTAAATGGCGATAAAACAATATTGACTTAGGTAAATTATCTAGCCCAACAATCACGGTAGCGCCCGTGGTGGTTAAGGCTGAAAATGATTCAAAAAAACTGTCGGTCCAACTTAAATCGGGGTTATTAGCAAAAATAAACGGCAGCGCACCTATGGATCCCAGCACTGTCCAGAACAGCACCACAATCAAGAAACCTTCACGAGTTCGTAGATCACCTTTTTGATGACGGTTGGGGTACCACAATAAAAAGCCTAAAAAAATACTGACAAAAAAGGCCTGAATAAAAGCAGTACCGCCACCATCTTTATACAAGATAGCCACTAATGCTGACGGCAACATGGTGATTGAAAATAACCCCATCAGCAAACCTGTGATTCTAATAATTGTTTTATATTGCATTAAGGATTCTGTTTAAGTTGTGCTGCGTCGGATTTAACTATTGAGTGACATTCTGGCATAAGTTAGTCATAGCTCAAACTGTAAACGTTACTTGTAGTTGGCCCTGAGTCAGTGTCGCTAATGCTTGATTAAAAGCCTGATGGTGTGATTTAGCCAGCTCAAAGTGTATTTCAACAATGTCGCTAAACATTTTATCCGTCACCACGCCATCATGTTGAGCAACTAAATACTCAACATCAGTTAGTTGTGCATAATGGCACACTAAGCTTGCCCGATACCTTAAATGCTTCACCTGAGTGTGTATTTGCGTTAATCCTTGCTTGATACCCGAAGTATAAGCACGCACTAAACCACCGACACCCAACTTGGTGCCACCAAAATAACGCACCACAATAGCACCAAGCTCACCCATGTTTGCGCCTTGTAAGCACGCTAACATGGGTTTGCCGGCACTACCTGATGGTTCACCATCATCACTGGACCCCATATCAATGGTGTTTTCAGGGCTGCCAGAGACAAAAGCATAACAATAATGATTCGCTCCAGGATATTGCCGCTTTATGTCAGTAAGTGCTAACTTCATATCATTTGGGTGTGGACAATGAAATAACAAAGAGATAAAGCGACTATGCTTTATCTCTTCTTGAATCAATACATTAGCTGTTGGAACTGAATAATATTCAATCAACTAAACCAAACTCTCTTGTCATGTTTTCCACTCGGTTATGATGCACTATCACATTATCTTCAATACGAATACCACCAAATGGACGCAGCTCAGCAACAGTTTGCCAATTAATGGCTAGCTTAGCGGTTGCAGATAGTTGCTCAAGCAAGGTATCGATAATGTAAATACCAGGTTCAATGGTGAGTACCTGATTTGCTGCTAACACTCGGGTGCAACGTAAAAATGGGTGATCATCTGGCGCGGCGACATTAGTACCACGTTCATCATGAGCATAACCGCCCATATCATGGACTTGTAGCCCCAACATATGACCTAAGCCATGGGGGAAAAATGCTCGGGTAATGCCTTGGGCAACTAACTGCTCAACCGTACCATTAGCCAAGCCAAAATCAATCAATAACTGACCAATGTGCTCGTGAGTCGCAATGTGGAGATCGGTGTATTTAACCCCGGGTTTCATGGTGTCAATGATGGCTAATTGCACCTTATTGAGTGCATCAATTAGTTCACAGAATCGGTTTTTTTCAAATGCATAAGTTCTTGTTATATCAGCAGCATAGCCGTGATAACTGGCCCCAGCATCAATGAGAAATGATAAACGCTGTGCTGGATTTATATGTTCTAAAGCAGTGTAATGCAAAATAGCGGCATTTTGATTTAATGCGACGATATTGCCATAAGGCACTTCGTTTTCACCCTGGCCAATTTCGAGCAAATAACGCTGCTGTATTTCAAACTCGCTAGCGCCATTATAAAAAGCATTTTTGGCCGCTAAATGACCTTTTACGGCAATTTGATTCGCTCGGCGCATGCACTCAAGTTCATATTCGGTTTTATCCGCACGATGAAAATGTAAGTAGTTCATCACAGCATCGGGATTTCGAGAGGTAAATCCTAATACATCTGCAACATCCAAATGCTCACCAACATACGCCCATTGAGTTATCTCTTTGGGTAAATATTCGGCAATATGATCCGCTTTGGTTAATAATTCAATCTCGAAATGCTCAGTCCAAAAGGCATCAGGCAAATCATTCACCTTGTGCCAAAAATCGACCGGACGGTAAAATACTAAACGCGGTTTATCTTGGCCGTTGGCAATAATCCAACAATTAGGATTATCTAAAATCGGCAACCAAGCTTTAAATTGCGGGTTCACTTTAAAGGGATAGTTTAAATCATCTAAAAACTGTCGGTGCGGCTGACCAGAATGAATAACTAATCCTGAAATATTCTCACGCAGACAAATTTCAGCGACTCGACGATTTAGCTCACCGATGTGTGCATGATATAGATGGGCTAACAGATCCATTGAGTATCCCTTTTTTAATAAGTGTTAACTTGATCAGTCTATCACAAACATAAAAACTCCTCCCTAGATGATAAGAAATTAAACGGCCGTTTAAATTGGTTGTTGTAATTTGTCTCATTTAGTCGCACACTGATAATTAGCTGGTCAATAGATGGCCGAAACCGCTGTGATTCAAGCTTGATAACTGCACAGTAAAATAAGATGTGGAAGTCGCTTTTAAGCAATAAGGAAGCAAGCAATGATCTACCAAAGCCCTACCATTCAGGTTGAGTTACTTGAAGATAATATTGCCAAACTGTGCTTTAACGCACAAGGTTCGGTAAACAAATTTGACAGAGAAACCATAGCCTCTCTTGATGCCGCGCTAGACAGCATCAAACAAAACACTGACATTAAAGCCTTATTGCTGACATCAGCAAAAAGCACTTTTATTGTTGGCGCAGACATCACTGAATTCTTAACCCTATTTCAACAAGACGATGCAACCTTGTTAGCTTGGGTTGAACAAGCCAGCGCGGTATTCAATAAGCTAGAAGACTTACCGTTCCCAACGGCCTCTGCCGTAAACGGTTTTGCGCTTGGTGGTGGTTGTGAAACCATTTTAGCAACTGACTTACGTGTTGCAGATACCAATGCTCGTATCGGGTTACCAGAAACAAAATTAGGTCTTATTCCTGGTTTTGGTGGCACAGTGCGATTGCCTAGAGTGATTGGTGCAGATAATGCGCTTGAGTGGATCACCACGGCTAAAGATCAACGCCCAGAAGATGCCTTAAAAGTAGGTGCTATTGATGCCGTTGTTGCACCAGAGAATTTACAAGCCGCAGCGATCCAAATGTTGCATGATGCACTTAATGGCAGCCTTGATTGGCAAGCCCGACGTACCAAAAAGCAATCACCATTACAGTTACCAAAGCTTGAAGCCATGATGTCTTTTGCCACAGCGAAAGGCATGGTGTTCTCAGTTGCAGGCAAACATTATCCCGCGCCAATGGCCGCTGTGAATGTTATTGAACACGCTGCAGGTTTAGATCGTGATGGCGCATTAAAAGTGGAAGCACAGGCTTTCATTAAATTGGCTAAAACAGACGTTGCCCAAGCCCTAATTGGTATTTTCTTAAATGACCAATTTGTAAAAGGTAAAGCAAAGAAAGCCGGTAAGCTGGCTCATGATGTAAACCAAGCCGCGGTATTGGGTGCAGGTATCATGGGTGGTGGTATTGCATACCAAAGTGCCAGCAAAGGCACGCCGATTGTCATGAAAGACATCGCTCAGCCAGCATTAGAGTTAGGCTTAAACGAAGCAGCTAAAATCCTTACGACTCAAGTTGCTCGAGGCCGCTCTACGCCAGAGAAAATGGCTAAAGTATTAAACAACATTACTCCTTCATTAGATTATGCCGCCATTAAACATAGCGATATCGTTGTAGAAGCCGTTGTTGAACATCCAAAAGTGAAAGCGACAGTGCTTGCAGAAGTCGAACAATACGTATCTGAAGATGCCATTATTGCGTCAAATACTTCGACCATCTCAATCAATTTATTGGCAAAAAGCCTGAAGAAACCAGAACGTTTCTGCGGTATGCACTTCTTTAACCCTGTGCATAAAATGCCATTAGTTGAAATTATCCGTGGTGAGCATAGCTCTGAAGAAACCATCGCAACCGTAGTGG
Source organism: Shewanella psychromarinicola (assembly GCF_003855155.1). Classification (NCBI taxonomy): domain Bacteria; kingdom Pseudomonadati; phylum Pseudomonadota; class Gammaproteobacteria; order Alteromonadales; family Shewanellaceae; genus Shewanella; species Shewanella psychromarinicola. Next base: position 1,180,847 of record NZ_CP034073.1, on the reverse strand, counting down.
CTTACGCTAGCAAAATGGGCAAAACCCCAATTGTGGTAAATGATTGCCCAGGCTTCTTCGTTAACCGAGTATTGTTTCCATATTTTGCCGGCTTTAGTGGTCTACTCGCTGAAGGTGCTGATTTTGCTGCTGTCGATAAAGTGATGGAAAAACAGTTTGGCTGGCCTATGGGCCCAGCATACTTACTTGACGTAGTAGGTTTAGATACCGGTCATCACGCCCAAGCTGTAATGGCAGAAGGCTTCCCTGACCGCATGGGTAAAAATGGCAAAGATGCTATCGATATTATGTTTGAAAACAAGCGTCTAGGTCAAAAAAATGCCAAAGGTTTCTATGCTTATTCTGTCGACCGTCGCGGTAAACCGAAGAAAGACATTGATCCAACAAGCTATGAATTATTGCACGCCACTTTTGGTGAATTAAAGGCATTCGAGTCTGATGATATTATCGCTCGTTGTATGATCCCGATGATCATCGAAACCGTCCGTTGTTTAGAAGAAGATATTATTGCATCACCTGCTGAAGGCGATATGGGTCTGGTTTACGGTATTGGTTTCCCACCATTCCGCGGCGGTGTATTCCGTTACTTAGACACCATGGGCGTAGCAAACTTTGTTGCCCTAGCAGACAAATACGCACATCTGGGTGGCTTGTATCAAGTTACCGATGCAATGCGTGCACTTGCAGCCAACAACGGTAGTTACTACCAAGCCTAATTAGCGGGAAAGGAATTAAATCATGAAACAAGCTGTTATCGTAGACTGCATTCGTACCCCAATGGGCCGTTCTAAGGCTGGGGTATTTAGAAATGTACGTGCAGAAACCTTGTCTGCAGAACTAATGAAAGCGCTATTAGTGCGTAACCCACAACTAGACCCTAATGACATTGAAGATGTGATTTGGGGGTGTGTGCAGCAAACCCTTGAACAAGGTTTCAACATTGCTCGTAACGCATCATTATTAGCTGGTATTCCTAAAACAGCTGGCGCCGTTACCGTAAACCGTTTATGTGGTTCGTCAATGGATGCCCTTCACCAAGCGGCTCGTGCCATTATGACCGGCCAAGGTGACACCTTCATTATTGGTGGTGTTGAGCACATGGGTCATGTACCAATGAACCACGGTGTTGATTTCCATCCAGGCCTCGCAAACCGTGTTGCAAAAGCATCAGGCATGATGGGCTTGACCGCTGAAATGTTGGGTAAAATGTATGGTGTTACTCGCGAACAACAAGATGCGTTTGCCGTGCGCTCTCATCAGCGTGCTCATGCAGCAACGATTGAAGGTCGTTTTGCCAAAGAAATTTGGGGTATTGAAGGCCACGACGCAAACGGCACACTGATTAAAGTGATGAATGACGAAGTTATCCGTCCTGAAACAACACTCGAGTCGCTTGCGGGTTTACGTCCGGCATTCGACCCAGTTAACGGTACTGTGACAGCGGGTACATCATCAGCATTATCAGATGGTGCTTCTGCTATGTTGGTCATGGAAGAGTCAAAAGCGCGTGCCCTTGGGTTAACGATTCGAGCTCGTATCCGCTCTATGGCTGTTGCGGGTTGTGATCCAGCCATTATGGGTTACGGCCCAGTACCCGCAACCAAAAAAGCATTAACTCGTGCCGGTTTGTCTGTTGCAGATTTAGACCTTATCGAATTGAATGAAGCCTTTGCTGCACAGTCTTTACCTTGTGTTAAAGATCTTGGCTTGCAAGATGTCGTCGATGAGAAGATTAACCTTAACGGTGGCGCGATTGCATTAGGCCACCCACTAGGTTGTTCAGGCGCACGAATTTCAACAACCCTGATTAACTTAATGGAAGAAAAAGATGCAACACTTGGTCTTGCCACTATGTGTATCGGTTTAGGTCAAGGTATCGCAACCGTATTCGAACGCGTATAAGGTTACCAATGCCAAGCTGATTAATGATCAGTAATAAAAAACGAGCTATTTTGGCTCGTTTTTTTATTTTTTTCTTTTCCTACTTTGGCTAATGTTCCACGTGAAACATGTTTTAGGCAAAATAAAAAACGTTAAAAAAACATAAATTAATAGCAAACTTGGCAAGCATAAATCACAAGAGTAATATTAGCGCTAATTAGATTAGTTAAAATAGATAACACTCAATGACCGATATTTACACCCAAGCACAATACCAACTCGATGCACTTGGACTTCGCTGCCCAGAACCTGTAATGATGATCCGTAAAACCGTTCGAAAAATGGCCGAAGGTGAAACATTACTCATCATTGCAGATGATCCGGCTACGACTCGTGATATCCCCAGTTTTTGTGAATTTATGGACCACACGTTAATTGCCTTCGATATCAGTAAAGCCCCTTACCATTACTTGCTCAAAAAAGGATTGTAAATAATGACTATCACCTTGGAAGCTATCGCATACAAAACGGCAAAACGCGGCGCAATGAAACCCGCTTTATGTGCCAATGTGACCTTAGCGCGAGGGGTGGAAAATGATGTTTTTGGCCGACCAGGCAAACGCCAAGTTACCGTATTGTCGAAACCGCAATGGCAAATAGCCTGCCAACAGGTCAAAACAGATTTAGATTGGTTAACTCGTCGAGCCAATTTATTAATTAACGGCTACCAATTTAGCGCCGCTGATGTTGGCAAAATTATCACCATTGGAACTGAGCTTCGATTGCAGATCACCGGCGAAACCGATCCCTGTAAAAAAATGGAACTCGCGCATGCAGGTCTAGAACAGGCATTAACGCCAGATTGGCGTGGTGGTGTTACGTGTAGAGTCATCAATGGCGGATTAATTCAGCCTGGTGATCTAATCATCCTTAGCTAAGCTGTAAATAATAAATTTAGCCACATTCATTAAATAGAACTCATCTCAAATTAAGCTTGATACATTAATATCTGCAGCACATTTACCCATTTCTATTACTGACGTTATCCCGAAAAACTCATTGCAAACTTCGCTTGCGATGGGTCAACATGATTAAGTTGTTAATATACATCATCAATTGAAACAGAATTGTAGTACCCCTTATGCGTTAATTATGCGATAAAGGGGGCCATTAAATTCATTTCAACCTCATACTTAATATAAGAATTAAGAATAAATGAACTGATTTAACGCTATTCGTAAAATAAAAAACTAGAATAACAAAGCCAACAACAAACTAAAAAAATAACGGATAATTTATGTTTACACAAAAACTAACACCACTTTATACCGCGCTGGCATTAACGTTAGGGCTAAATACAGCAGCCTTTGCTGAAGTTGAAAAAACCAAATGGCTCGTCAATGCGCCTGAAAGTGCACCTCTGACAAAAATAGACATTAATGTTTCTGAAGGTACTTGGATGAATATCAATGTGTCACCAGACGGTAAACACCTTGTGTTTGATCTATTAGGCGACATTTACCAAATACCGATTGCTGGTGGTGAAGCAACCCCACTAGCACAAGGTATTGCTTGGCAAATGCAGCCCGTTTATAGTCCTGATGGTAAATATATTGCTTTTACCTCTGACGAGGATGGCGGCGATAATATTTGGATTATGAATGCCGATGGCACTAATCCCCACCCCATTACCACCGAAACGTTCCGTCTATTAAATAGCCCTGCCTGGAGTCCAGACTCACAATACCTGGTGGCCAGAAAACATTTTACCGGTACCCGCAGCTTAGGAGCTGGTGAAGTATGGATGTATCACATCGCAGGGGGTGAAGGCGTTAAACTTACAGAGCGCCCAAATGAACAAAAAGATTTAGGCGAACCCGCTTACTCACCCGATGGGCGTTACATCTACTTCAGCCAAGATGCCACCCCAGGCAAAACCTTTCACTACTCTAAAGACTCAGTTAAAGGCATTTATAAAATAAAGCGTTACGATACTCAGACGGGTGATATAGAAGTCATAATCGAAGGTACCGGTGGTGCAATTCGTCCAACACCAAGTCCTGATGGTAAAACACTGGCATACATCAAACGCGATGGATTCCAATCGACGTTATATTCTGTCGATTTAACCTCAGGTAAAGAAACCAAGCTTTATGACAAGCTTGATCGTGATATGCAGGAAACCTGGGCAATCCATGGTGTTTACCCGACAATGTCATGGACCAATGACAACAAGCACATCGTATTTTGGGCTAAAGGTAAAATAAACAAACTCGACGTAGACAGCAAACAAGTCTGTGACATTCCATTTAGTGTTAAGGCTCAACGAGACATTCAACCCTCGGTCCGTTTTACCCAAAATCTCGACCAAGATGAGTTTAATGTAAAAATGCTACGTATGGCACAAGTGTCACCAGACGGCAACAAAGTGGTGTTTGAGGCTCTAGGTAAAATTTGGATCCGTAATATAAATAATGGTAAAAAAACACGTCTAACGCGTTTAGACGAAGATATAAATGAACTGTTCCCACAATGGTCTCGAGACGGCAAAGATATTGTGTTTACCACTTGGACAGACCAACTACAAGGCACCGTTAGGGTCGTTAGCACCCGTGGTGGCAAAGCTAAAGTACTAACCAGTGAGCCTGGTAAATATGTTGAACCGACCTTTTCACCTAATGGCGACTATGTTGTTTACCGTAAAGCGCGTGGTGGCGACATAACACCACGGACTTGGTCACAAGAACCTGGTTTATATAAAGTCGATATCAAGGGTAAACAGAATACCAAACTAACTGCCAGTGGCCATCAGCCCCAATTTGGCGCGGACCCAGAACGGGTTTACTTTATGGATTCAGATGAGACACCAGAGTTCGCATCCATCGGCATGAATGGTTTTGAAAAACGGACCCATTACACCAGTGAGCATGCCACTGAGTTTCGTCTATCTCCAAACGGTGAGCACTTAGCGTTTGCAGAACGCTTTAGAGTGTATGTGACGCCTTTTGCAAAACACGGTGAAACCATTGCGATTGGCCCTAAAGCCACTAATTTGCCTATCATCCAATTGAGTACCAGAGCAGGTGAAAGCATTAGCTGGAACGGAAAAAACAACCAACTTTATTGGACCTTAGGCCCAGACTTATATCAAGCAGAAGTTGACACTCAATATGGAAAGTCTGAAACCAAAGTTGAACCTACAATCACCTCTCTGGGTTTTAAAGACAACGCTGATGTTCCACGTGGAACCGTGGTGTTTACTGGCGGCAAAGTAATCACCATGGAAAATGACAAGGTGATCGACAATGGTGTTGTCATTGTTAAAGACAATAAAATTGTTAGCGTCGGCGGTGCTAATACCACTATTCCTAAAGACGCCCAAGTCATCGACATCAGCGGCAAAACGATTATGCCAGGCTTATTCGATGCCCACGCTCATGGAGGTCAAGCAGATGATGAAATTATTCCACAGCAAAACTGGGCATTGTATTCAGGTTTATCACTTGGGGTGACCTCGATCCATGATCCATCAAATGACACCACTGAAATATTTGCCGCTTCTGAGCAGCAAAAATCCGGCAGAATTGTTGGGCCACGAATTTTTTCAACCGGTACCATTTTGTATGGCGCAAATCTACCCGGTTACACCTCGCACGTTGACTCGCTCGATGATGCTAAATTCCATTTAGAGCGTCTTAAAAAAGTTGGTGCCTTTAGTGTTAAAAGCTATAACCAACCACGTCGCGATCAGCGCCAGCAAATTATCGCCGCGGCACGCGAACTTGAAATGATGGTGGTACCAGAAGGCGGCAGTTTATTACAACATAACTTGTCAATGATTGCCGATGGCCACACAACGGTAGAGCACTCATTACCCGTTGCCTCGATTTATAACGACATCAAACAATTTTGGAGCCAGACGGAAGTCCATTACACCCCGACACTGGTTGTCGCCTATGGTGGTATTTCCGGCGAAAACTACTGGTATGACAAAACCGATGTTTGGGCTCACCCTCGGCTAAGCATGTATGTACCACACGATATTTTAGATGCACGTTCAATGCGCAGAACCACAGCACCCGACGCACATTACAACCACTTTAACGTGGCGCGTGTAGCAAATGAACTCAATGAACTCGGCGTAAAACCCAATATTGGTGCACACGGTCAACGTGAAGGTCTAGCCGCTCACTGGGAAATGTGGATGTTTGCTCAAGGTGGAATGAGTAATATGGAGGTGTTAAAAACCGCGACCATAAATCCTGCTATTACCTTTGGAATGGACCATCAACTAGGTTCTATTAAAGTCGGTAAGTTGGCAGACTTAATAGTGGTTGATAGCGATCCATTAGCCGATATCAGAACTACTGATAAAGTCACTTATACCATGGTCAATGGTAAGTTGTTTAACTCAGAAACCATGGATCAACTAAATGGTGATAAACACCAACGTAAACCATTTTTCTTCGAGAAAATCTAAACCAGTTAATATGTTAACTTACAATAAAGTGACTTAGACAAAAAAGGGCTGTTCCACGTGGAACAGCCCTTTTTATTATCGATCAAGACTCATTAAAACTGCCCATAACAATGACAATCTGTGGTGTGGTCATTAACCATCCCCACCGCCTGCATAAACGCATAGCAAATTGTGGGCCCGACAAAATTAAAGCCAAGCTTTTTTAATGCCTTAGACATAGCTTCAGACTCAGGAGTTTGCACTGGAACTTGACTCAATGATTCAAACTGATTAACGTTAGGCGAACCGCCGACAAAATCCCACAAAAAAGTAGCAAAATCATTACCCTGCTCTACAAAAGCCATATAGGCTTTGGCATTTTTGATGATCGAGTTTATTTTAAGTCGATTACGCACAATACCCGGTTCAAGCATTAATGCTTCCACCTTGTGTTGATCATATTGGGCAATAATACTGGGCTCAAAATTGGCAAAAAATTGCTCATAGTTTTGCTGCTTTTTTAAAATAGTAAGCCACGATAATCCAGCCTGCTGACCGTCTAAACATAACTTAGCAAAAAGCTGTTTGGGATCAAATTGAGGTCGTCCCCAAACCGTATCGTGGTATTGCTGATATAAAGGATCTTCACTTACCCAACCACATCGGTTAACTTGCATACTAGAGTCCCATTAACGTTTTTATGTATACGTTAAAAAATAACCTACATCTGCCTTGCTCGACAAGGTATAATCATAACCATTTTCTATTAATAGCCTGACAGTAGTAGACATGACGACGAAACACGACGTAAAGACATTTCAGGGTTTTATTCTAACCCTTCAGGAATATTGGGCGCAACAAGGTTGCGCTATTGTTCAACCTCTGGATATGGAAGTTGGCGCTGGTACTTTTCACCCGCAGACGTTCTTGCGTTCATTAGGCCCAGAGCCAATGAGCAGTGCATATGTGCAACCGTCTCGCCGTCCTACTGATGGACGTTATGGTGAAAACCCTAATCGCCTACAACATTACTATCAATTCCAAGTAGTCCTCAAGCCATCGCCAGACAACATCCAAGAACTTTATCTTGGCTCACTTGAAGCCCTCGGCATTGATACCCAAATACATGATATTCGCTTTGTTGAAGACAATTGGGAATCACCAACATTAGGTGCTTGGGGATTGGGCTGGGAAATCTGGCTTAATGGAATGGAAGTGACTCAGTTTACTTATTTCCAGCAAGTCGGCGGCATTGAATGCAGCCCCGTTACCGGTGAGATCACTTACGGACTTGAGCGTCTAGCGATGTATATTCAAGAAGTTGATAGTGTATACGATCTTGTTTGGACCGACGGACCTTTAGGTCGTGTCACTTATGGTGATATTTTCCATCAGAACGAAGTTGAGCAATCAACTTATAACTTTGAACATGCCGATGTCGACTTTATGTTCACCCTGTTCGACCAGTGTGAAAAAATGTGCCATCACCTTTTATCACTCGAAAAACCGCTACCATTACCTGCTTACGAGCAAGTCATGAAAGCATCACATGCTTTCAACTTACTTGATGCTCGCCATGCTATATCAGTTACCGAACGCCAGCGTTATATTCTTCGCGTTCGCACGATGGCAAAAGGTGTTGCAGAGTCTTATTATCAAGCACGTGAAGCTCTTGGCTTCCCAATGTGTAAGTAGAGGTAACGAATGAATTTTGAAAACTTACTCATTGAAATTGGTACCGAAGAGTTACCGCCAAAGTCACTGCGCACTTTAGCCGAATCATTTCTAGCAAACTTTACCGATGAATTAACCAAAGCAGATTTACCTTTTGAATCTGCAACTTGGTACGCAGCCCCTCGACGTTTAGCGATTAATGTCATTGGTTTAGCACAAGCTCAAGCCGATAAAGTGATTGAAAAACGTGGACCCGCAGTCAGTTCAGCATTTGATGCAGACGGTAATCCAACTAAAGCAGCACAAGGTTGGGCGCGTGGTAACGGTATTACTGTTGAACAGGCCGAACGTTTAGTGACCGATAAAGGTGAATGGTTAGTTCATCAAGCTAAAGTAGTTGGCGTTGAAACAAAAAGCTTAATTACTGACATGGCACAGCGAGCGTTAGACAAGTTACCTATTCCAAAACGAATGCGTTGGGGTTACAACAAAACGCAGTTTATTCGCCCTGTGCACACAGTGACCATGTTACTAGGTAGCGAAATAGTTTCTGGCGAATTACTTGGGATTAAATCTGACCGCGTAATTCGCGGACATCGCTTTATGGGCCAAGCGAGCTTTGAATTGGATCATGCAGACAACTACCTCGCCGCGCTTAAAGAGCAAGGAAAAGTCCTTGCCGATTATCACCTGCGTAAATCACTGATTAAAGCCGATGCTGAAGCCGCTGCAGCCAAATTAGGCGGCGTTGCCGATATTGAAGACAGCTTATTAGAAGAAGTGGCCTCATTAGTTGAATGGCCAATTGTATTGACGGCCAGTTTTGAAGAAAAGTTTTTAGATGTGCCTTCTGAAGCCTTGGTTTACACCATGAAAGGTGACCAAAAATACTTCCCCGTATTTGATAAAGCAGGCAAGCTACTGCCTAACTTTATTTTTGTTACCAACATCGAATCAAAAGATCCACAACAGATTATATCAGGTAACGAAAAAGTGGTGCGCCCTCGTCTTGCTGATGCAGAGTTTTTCTTTAATACTGATAAGAAACAAAAGCTTGAATCTCGTATTGATAGCTTGGAAACTGTGGTATTTCAAAAACAACTGGGCACATTAAAGGCCCGAGTTGAGCGTATTTCAACGCTAGCTGGTTTCATTGCAACGCAAATGAACGACAATGGTGTAAACACTAATAGTGCTGATGCCAGCCGCGCCGGTTTATTGTCTAAAGCCGATCTTATGACCAATATGGTTATGGAGTTTACCGACACTCAAGGCACTATGGGCATGCATTATGCCCGTTTAGACGGCGAAGAAGAAGCCGTTGCCGTGGCGCTTGAAGAGCAATACAAACCTAAGTTTTCTGGGGATACAGTACCAACAGCAAGCGTATCATGTGCCGTTGCGTTAGCTGAAAAGCTCGATACTTTAGTGGGTATTTTTAGTATTGGCCAAGCTCCAAAAGGGGCGGCTGACCCATTTGCCCTTCGCCGTGCAGCCATTGGTATTTTACGCATTATCGTTGAAAACAAACTGCCACTCGACTTAGTTGAATTAATAGCTAAAGCTCAAGCATTGCACGCAGCTAACGTGACTAATGCCAATAGCGGCGAAGATGTCCTTGAGTTCCTGCTCGCACGTTTCCGTGCTTGGTACCAAGATAAAGGCATTCAAGTCAATGTTATTTTGGCCGTACTTGCTCGTCGCCCTACTCGTCCAGCAGACTTTGACAGCCGTATTAATGCTGTTTCTCACTTCCGTGGTTTAGACGCTTCTACCGCGCTTGCAGCAGCGAATAAACGGGTATCGAATATTCTGGCTAAAGTTGAAGGTAAACTGCCTGAAACCATCAACCAAGCACTATTAACCGAAACAGCAGAAAAAGCCTTAGCCGACAAACTAGCACAACTGCAACCGCAGTTAGCCCCCTTGTTTGCCAATGGCGATTACCAACAAGCATTAACCTTGCTAGCTGACTTACGCGAAAGTGTCGATCTGTTTTTTGAAGATGTGATGGTAATGGCTGATGATGAAGCATTGAAAAATAATCGTTTAGCCTTATTAACCAATCTTCGTGAGCAGTTCTTACACGTTGCAGATATTTCATTACTGCAATAGTTTGCTTCAGCTGCCACTAAAATGAAGTGACAAAGCGCCGAAAGGCGCTTTTTTATGGGCGTTATACTCATTAAGCCTAAACTTGGGGTCATAAATGGTTATAAAACTGCTCCTATTCCCGGACTGAGGTTAATTTAAAATTGCATAAGCTTTTGATGTAATGCAATAAAATCTTCTTCGTTACACTCTACTTGAGCTAACAAAACCGTTAATGCCGGTTTAGGTAATTTATCGACTTGCTTTAGCATTGAGCACTCACTAATAATATTAGCTTTCCAGACTAGCAGTGCCATATCGTCTGTAGGCTTAATATTACTATTGGCAAGGAGAGTTAATGGCGTTTCAAAGTGTTGTGGTAGTTGCCAATAACGGGCTAAAAGCGCACTCAGGGTTAACGACTTTGTGGTCATGACCTGCTTAAATAGCTGTGAGTTAGGCTGATCTCCAGGTTCAGCTTGATAAAAAGCATCTACCAGCATTTTAAAAATAGCAATTTTACCGACATCATGGAGCAAGCCCAAAAGAAAAGCACTGTCACGCTGATCAGGCTTGGCTAACTCGCTGGCCAAGAAAGCCACTTGCATAGAGTGGCGCCAAATTTCAGCGCCGAACCGTCTAAAATAAATAGGTTTTATATCTATCAACTGACGGGCTAAACACGCGGTAATAAATTGCCTTAATTGCTGTCGACCCACTTGAACTAATGCTTGCTGAATACTACTAACATCACTATTCGCTCGTTTGAAAGCGGATGAATTACAAAGTTTAAGGACTTCAACACACAATAATGGATCTTGCTCAATGAGTTTTATTAACGCTTGGGTTTCAATACTGTCATCGGCAAGTTTTTTATCGAGTTCCAGTATTTTACTGGGTAGCTTTAATACGTTTTCTGCAATCGATTGAGGTGAGCTTAATGCCTGTTCAATATTTCGCATCACGCTACGCTCTAAATTATTGGCGATCCCGGTTACTGTCGTTTGTTGGTTTGAAAATAACAAACTATAAAATAAACTAGACAAGTCTAACTGTGATTCAGCGGCTTGATTTACGGTGATCTCAATTGCAGGGACTGGCGCTTTCGGTTTAGTTTGTTGACGTTTCTCTACTGTGGTTATGCCAGTAAATTTGACTTGTTCATTGTGGTCACGAAAATTAAATAAATTTTTAAAAAAACTAATAACCACGATTACAAACCTTATAAGCTGTTGATTAATTGCTATATTGATTATAATAGCAATCAATATAGTAAAAAAATGGGTGCCAAAGGCACCCATTTACACACATAATTTATGTTATACGTCTAAGTTTGCAACATTAAGCGCATTGGTTTCAATAAACTCACGACGCGGCTCAACTTGGTCGCCCATCAAACACGTAAAGAGCTGATCTGCAGCAACTGCATCTTCAATAGTCACACGTAACATACGACGGGATTCCGGATCCATTGTGGTTTCCCATAACTGTTCAGGGTTCATTTCACCCAAACCTTTATAGCGTTGAATATAAAGACCGCGTTTCGCTTCACTAATCGTCCAATCTAGCGCTTCTAAGAAACTTTCAACGTCTTTAACACGTTCGCCACGTTGTACGTAACCGCCTTCTTCAATCATACCGTGTAACGCAGCACCTAATTTAGCCATACGTTGGTAATCCGTTGACGTGAAGAAGTCATGACCAAATAGATAGCTGAAATCAATACCGTGTTTACGGATTGTCACACTAGGAGTGTAAACCTTACGTTCAGGATCAAGCATGACATTCGCAGTGTAGATAATGCCACTATTTTCACGCTCAACTAATGCCGCAATAAAGTCATTGCACCATGTGGTCATTTTCGCTTCGTCATTCAACACATCCGCGGTGACTTCTGGGTGATACAACATACGGTCAAGTAAGTTGGACGGGAAGCGTTTTTCTAGACGCTTAATGATGCGTTCAACTTCACGATACTGCGCCACCAAGCGCTCTAATGGCTCACCAGACATACCAAAAGCACCTTTGCTTGGGTAAATACTTGTACCATCAAGTGCTTGAGTAGTTAAATATTCCGTTAACGCGGGTTCGTCTTTTAAATATTGTTCTTGCTTACCTTTTTTTACTTTAAAGAGCGGTGGTTGAGCAATATAAATATATCCACGTTCGATCAATTCTGGCATTTGACGGAAGAAAAAGGTCAGTAGCAAGGTACGGATGTGTGAACCGTCGACATCAGCATCGGTCATGATAATGATATTGTGATAACGGGTCTTATCAGGGTTATACTCATCACGGCCAATACCACAACCTAATGCCGTGATCAGTGTTGCCACTTCTTGAGACGATAACATTTTGTCAAAACGCGCTTTTTCTACGTTTAAGATTTTACCTTTCAGTGGAAGAATAGCTTGGTTTTTACGATTACGCCCCTGCTTGGCAGATCCGCCAGCAGAGTCCCCTTCCACTATATATATTTCAGAAAGACCAGGGTCTTTCTCTTGGCAATCAGCTAACTTACCAGGCAAACCACCTAAATCTAATGCGCCTTTACGACGAGTCATTTCACGCGCTTTACGAGCCGCTTCGCGCGCCCGTGAAGCGTCAACAATCTTGCCAACAATTAATTTAGCATCTGCTGGGTTTTCTAATAGGTAATCGTTTAACTGCTCACCCATCGTTTGCTCAACAGCGCTTTTCACTTCGCTAGAAACAAGTTTATCTTTCGTTTGCGAGCTAAACTTTGGATCCGGTACTTTAACAGAAATAACCGCAGTTAAGCCTTCGCGCGCATCATCACCGGTGGCGTTGGTTTTACCTTTTTTGTTATAACCTTCACGTTCCATGTAGTTATTCAAGTTACGCGTCAATGCTCCACGGAAACCGGCTAAGTGAGTACCACCATCGCGCTGAGGAATATTATTGGTAAAACAATAAATATTTTCTTGATAACCATCGTTCCACTGCATTGCCACTTCAACGGTAATACCGTCTTCGCGTTCGTGTGCAAAATGGAATACATCTTTGTTAATCGGCGTTTTGTTACGGTTTAAGTAGTCAACAAAGGCTCTAATACCACCTTCATATCTAAAGAACTCATCTTTATTCTCGAGCTCGTCAACTAAACGAATGCCCACACCAGAGTTCAAGAATGAGAGTTCACGTACTCGTTTGGCTAAAATTTCAAAATGGAATTCAAGATTATTAGTAAACGTCTCACTGCTTGGCCAAAAACGGAGTTCGGTGCCGGTTGTCACCGCATCGCCGATTTCTTTGATAGGCGCATCAGGTACACCATGAGTATAAAACTGCTCATAGATTTTACCTGCACGACGAATAGTTAACTGCAGCTTTCGCGATAAAGCATTAACGACCGAAACACCCACACCGTGAAGTCCACCAGAGACTTTGTATGAGTTGTCATCAAACTTACCACCAGCATGAAGTACGGTCATAATCACTTCAGCAGCAGAGATACCCTCTTCCTCATGTATCGAAACAGGAATACCACGACCATCGTCTTTTACTGAGACTGAACCATCGGAATGAATGGTAATGGTGATTTCGCTACAATGGCCTGCTAAAGCTTCATCGATAGAGTTATCAACCACTTCGAATACCATGTGATGAAGACCTGTGCCATCATCAGTATCACCAATGTACATACCAGGTCTCTTACGGACTGCATCAAGGCCTTTTAATACCTTGATACTCGAAGAATCGTAACTATTCTCTGACATATTTATCTCTCGTTGTTATTCAATAACTGTTACCAGCCCTTGTTCCACATGAAACGTCCTGTTTGGAGGGCTAGATAACGAATCGACTATTGTTAGCGGATCAATCGCGGTGACAAATATTTGTGCACCGGTTTCGGTTAACTGCTGAAGCAATAGCTGCCTATGCTGTGCATCCAACTCTGACGGTAAATCGTCAACCAGATAAATACTGTTTTTATCTAGCTGTTGTTTGAGCAACTTTCCCTGTGCAATACGTAGTGCACAGACTAATAATTTTAATTGTCCACGGGACAACGCATCCTGCGCGGGTAAAGTACCCACACGCAAACGTAAGTCTGCTTTATGGGGCCCGCTACCCGTATTACCTGCGGCTAAATCTCTTGAGTATTGGTTTTCAAGTAATTGTGAAAAATCCGTTTTACTGTCCCATCCTCGGGTAAAAGAAACCTTAATATCAATATGAGGTAAAAACACTCCGATTATACCCTTTAGTAGCCCATTTAACGAGTCTACATATTGATTTCGTATATCGGTAACCTGTTCAGCATACCGCACCAACTCCTTATCCCAAAATTGTATTTGGCTATAGGGTGATTGATTTCTAAGTAATTGATTGCGCTGCTTTAATACCTTCCTGGTATTCACCCAAGCTTGATAAAAATACGGGTCGGAATGAAATGCCCCCCAATCGATAAATTGACGGCGAGCTTTAGGTCCCTCGAACAATAAAGAAAAACTTTCTGGAGTAATAACTTGAATGGGCAAAGTATCGGCCAACGTTGATAAACGCTTCACTTTCTCGCCATTGATTTTAACTTCAATCTCACCACTTCGATGGCGACGTAAACCAATTTTATAGTCTCTGTCGGCGTCAATTAACTGGGCAAATAGGGTCAGTTTATCGTCATCATGGTTGATCACCCGTTGCGATAAGTGGCTGCGAAACGAGCGGCCCATACCCAAAAAGTAAATGGCTTCAAGAATACTGGTTTTGCCACTGCCATTTTGACCGTAAATCAAATTTAAGCCATCACAAGGCTGTAATGACGCAGAGGTAATGTTACGAAATGAACCAATGGTAAGACGCGATAAACTCATGTAGACCTATTTGTGATAACCAGAATAAATAATCCTATATAGACAAAGAAGGTGCCTTACAGCACCTTAATAAACAATCAGACGATAACCCGTTAAAGACGCATAGGCATCACCACATACATAGAATCTTCTTCTTTGTGGTTCTCAATCAAAGCACTCGAATTACCATCAATTAAGGTAATACGCACTTCATCGCTGGCTAAGTTATTTAACACATCAAGTAGATAGCTGACGTTAAAACCAATTTCTAAATTATCAGAGTCATAATCAACATCAATGATTTCTTCAGCTTCTTCTTGCTCTGGGTTATTAGCAGTAATTTTCAATAACCCAGGTTCAAGCTGAATACGAACCCCACGGAATTTTTCATTCGACAAAATAGAGGCGCGGGTTAATGCTTGTTTTAGCTGATTTCGGCTGGCAATGACCACTTTAGTGCCACCCTTAGGTAACACTCTACGATAATCAGGGAAGCGACCATCAACGAGCTTACTGGTAAACACAGCGGAGGTAGTCACGGCCCGAATGGCATTATCACCAATCGCAATGGTAATGTCCTGATCGTCACTGTCGAGCAAGCGTGCCATTTCAACCACCCCTTTGCGAGGCACAATCACTTGTTTTTCAGGTAATGAGATATCTAACGTGCGATGACTTAGCGCTAAACGGTGTCCGTCTGTGGCTATAGCACGTAAAACATTACCTTCGGTTTCAAATAACAAACCGTTAAGGTAATAACGCACATCTTGGTTAGCCATTGAGAACTGAGTTGAATCGATAATCGACTTCAACACGCCTTGCTTTAAGCTAAATTCGATATCTGCTTGGAATTCTTCAACGTTGGGGTAATCTTCAGCAGGCAATGTTGCCAATGAAAAACGGCTACGACCGGAACGCAATAACCATTTATTATCTTGCTGTTCGACTTTTAATTCACTTTGCTCTGGTAATGACTTAACAATATCCAGCAATTTTTTGGCTGGAACGGTGGTACGACCGATATCAATATCACCATGAATTGCCACTTGGCCCACTAACTCAACTTCTAAATCAGTGCCCGTTAGCTTAAGTGAGGACTCACTAACTTCAACTAATAAGTTGGCTAAAATAGGTAAATTGTGTCTGCGTTCTACCGCGCCACACACTAGCTGCAACGGTTTTAACAGGGCGTCCCTATCAATTGAAAATTTCATCGTGTCTACAATCCCTGAATTAAGAAGACAAAGTTCTAATCAAGTTAGCATAATCTTCTTTAATGTCATGACTCTCTTCGCGCAGTTGGGCGATTTTACGACAAGCATGCAATACTGTCGTATGGTCACGACCACCAAAAGCATCACCAATTTCCGGTAAACTTTGGTTAGTAAGTTCTTTAGATAGCGCCATCGCCACTTGTCTAGGCCTTGCCACACTGCGAGAACGGCGTTTAGACAGCATATCTGCCATTTTTATTTTATAGTACTCAGCAACAGTCTTCTGAATATTATCTATAGTGACTAATTTTTCTTGCAGTGCCAAGAGATCTCTTAATGCTTCGCGCACAAAGTCGATGGTGATAGGACGTCCAGTGAAGTTAGCATTAGCAATCACACGGTTTAGTGCACCTTCTAATTCACGTACATTTGAACGTAAACGCTTGGCAATAAAGAAAGCCACTTCATCGGGTAAATTAATGCCATTCTCTTGTGCTTTACGCATTAAAATCGCCACGCGGGTTTCTAACTCCGGCGGTTCAATCGCTACGGTTAACCCCCAACCAAAACGTGATTTTAAGCGATCTTCTACCCCGTCGATCTCTTTAGGATAACGATCAGAGGTTAAAATAATTTGATGATTACCTTCTAGTAAAGCATTGAAGGTATGAAAAAATTCTTCTTGTGAACGATCTTTATTGGCAAAAAATTGAATATCATCAATAAATAACGCGTCTACGCTGCGGTAATAACGTTTAAATTCTTCAATGGCGTTATTTTGTAAGGCCTTAACCATGTCCTGTACAAAACGCTCAGAATGCATATATACCACTTTAGCATTAGGATTGTTTTTAATAATGCCATTGGCCACAGCATGCAGTAAATGGGTTTTACCTAAACCGGTTCCGCCATATAAAAATAACGGATTATAAGCACCACCAGGATTTTCAGATACTTGCAATGCCGCAGCTTTACCTAATTGGTTCGATTTACCTTCAACAAAATTATCAAACTGATATGTTGGGTTAATATTACTGCGGTGGTTGGGATTGATAATCGGTTCGGCCTGGGTATTAAAAGACGTCGTTCCCACTTGGGCTTTCGTTTGACGATTCACAGGCTTAGCAGCTACAGGCGCTGGCGC
Source organism: Shewanella psychromarinicola (assembly GCF_003855155.1). Classification (NCBI taxonomy): domain Bacteria; kingdom Pseudomonadati; phylum Pseudomonadota; class Gammaproteobacteria; order Alteromonadales; family Shewanellaceae; genus Shewanella; species Shewanella psychromarinicola. Next base: position 1,163,567 of record NZ_CP034073.1, on the reverse strand, counting down.
AACTTGGCGTGCAGAAGGACGGCTACCAATATCAAAACGTAACTTGGGTGCATTACCGCCCATTTGTTCAGTAAAAAATTGATTAATGATATTGATGTATTTATCGCGTACCCAATCCAGCACAAAACGATTTGGCGCATACAAAACCAATGTATCACCATCCATTTCAGCCTGTAACGGACGGATCCACATACTGAACTGCTGCGCTGATAACTCGTCTTGCAGTCTGCCGATACATTGTTGCCAAAGTGAAACCGCCACTTATTTATCCCCAAATATCTTTAAACAAAGGAGATGTATTCTATAGTGAGATCACTATGATCGCTATCCTTAAAAGCAGATTTATCCCCAGCGTGATCATTCTATGTATAAATCGATGATCATCAAAGATCGAAAACGATCGATTAATTGTGAATTTCAAGCAAATCCAGCTTTATTAACCGATCCACCTTGATCTATAATAGCGATTCTTTGATCTACTGAAACAATGAAAGATCCACAAGATATAGTGTCTGTACACAGACTTATCCACATCTTATGGTGCTTAATCGTTAGTAGCTTCAAATAAAGATTGGCATAAATTTATTATATAAGTACTTTCGTTATTGACGACAGTACTTAAAGTGATTACAATTCTGCCTCTTTTTTACCCTTAACTCTAATTTTGGAGATAAGGAAAATTCACTAACAAAGACGGATTGCCATAATGAGTAAACGTACTTTTCAACCTAGCAACCTGAAGCGCAAGCGTTCTCACGGCTTCCGCGCTCGTATGGCTACTGTAGGTGGCCGTAAGGTACTTGCACGTCGTCGTGCGAAAGGTCGCACTCGTTTATCTGCATAAGTAGATAACCAGGTGACTAGCTATACCTTTTCGCGGGAGTTACGTTTGTTAACTCCCGCGCAATTTAAATCTGTATTCTCCAATCCAATCAAAGCATCCTCTGCTGAAATAACTCTGCTCGCAATTCCAAATTCAGAGCAACATCCTCGTTTAGGGTTAACCGTTGCAAAACGTTTTGTTAAACGTGCAAACCAACGTAATCGTATCAAACGTGTGATAAGAGATAGTTTTCGTTTACATCAACACGACATCCCAGATATAGATATCGTTGTATTAGTCAGAAATGGCGTGATGGAAATGGAAAATGCAGAACTACACAAATTAGTAGAAAAGCTATGGCGCAAACTCAGTCGCCGTTACAATGGCTAGCAACTACGGTTATCCGTGGTTACCAAATTATTATCAGCCCTTTATTGGGACCGCGTTGTCGGTTTAATCCAACTTGTTCTTATTACGCTATAGAAGCAATAAAAACACATGGAACACTAAAAGGTAGTTGGTTTGCAATAAAACGCATATTAAAATGTCACCCTTTACATGCAGGCGGTAGTGATCCCGTCCCCCCTAAAAATGACAGGTGTAATAAATAGGCTATGGAATCTCAACGCAATATATTGCTAATCGGTCTGCTGTTTGTCAGCTTTTTAATGTGGCAACAATGGCAAACAGATAAAGCACCACAACCGGCAGCAGCACAAACTGTTAGCCAAACTAACGCCGCCCCACAACACAGTGATGACGTTCCAGAAGCAGATGTTATTGGGGTACAAGAAGAATTACCTGCAACTAAAAACCTTATTAGCGTTAAAACCGATAAGCTTGTTATTAAAATAAGCCCTATTGGTGGTGACATTGTTTATGCCGCATTAGTGGAACATAAACGCGAAATAGACAGTAACGACCCTTTCGTTATTTTAGATCAGCAAAATGATTTCACTTATATCGCTCAAAGTGGCCTTATTGGTCGTGATGGTATTGATAGTAGTGCTAATGGTCGTGCAACTTATAATGTTCAAGCCAGTTCATATTTTTTAGCTGAAGACAAAGACACATTAACAGTGCCATTTACTTTTACAGCAGACAACGGTGTCACCTACGTAAAAACCTTTACGTTTACCCGTGGTCAGTATGATGTCGGCGTAGATTACACTATCAACAACACCTCAACGGCACCGTTACAAGTGCAAATGTATGGTCAAATTAAGCAAACGATTAAAGAATCAGAAAGCAGCATGATTATGCCGACTTATCGTGGTGGTGCTTTCTCGTCTGAAGATACTCGTTATGAGAAATATAATTTTGACGATATGGCTGATAAGAATCTTGCTAAAGTCACATTAGGTGGTTGGGCAGCAATGCTACAACATTACTTTGTGTCAGCTTGGGTTCCGCCAGCAATAGATTCAAACACCATTTTCTCAAGAGTCTCTGGTGGTCTAGCCAATATAGGTTTTCGCGGCGCGGTATATGATATTGCACCAGGCGTCACACAAGATATTAGCTCACAGTTTTATGTCGGCCCTAAAAATCAAAAAGCGCTTTCAGCTATTTCTGAAACCTTAAACTTGGTTGTTGATTACGGTTTCTTATGGTGGTTAGCCATTCCAATCCATTGGTTATTGATGTTCTATCAATCATTTGTGGGTAACTGGGGTGTAGCAATTATTTTGATTACCCTAACGGTACGTGGTGGCTTATATCCCCTGACCAAGAAGCAATACACTTCGATGGCCAAAATGCGTAATCTGCAGCCAAAAATGACTGAGATGAAAGAACGCTTTGGCGATGACCGTCAGAAGATGGGTCAAGCGATGATGGAGCTGTACAAGAAAGAGAAAGTAAACCCTATGGGAGGTTGCTTACCTATTTTGTTACAGATGCCAATCTTTATCGCGCTTTACTGGGTGCTGCTAGAAAGCTATGAATTACGCCATGCGCCATTCATGCTATGGATTAACGACTTATCGGTACAAGATCCATACTACGTCTTGCCATTATTAATGGGCTTGTCGATGTTTTTAATGCAGAAAATGCAACCGGTTGCGCCAACGATGGATCCTATGCAAGTAAAAATGATGCAGTGGATGCCCGTTATCTTTACCGTCTTCTTCTTATGGTTCCCAGCAGGTCTAGTACTTTACTGGTTAGTAGGTAACTTAGTTGCCATTACTCAGCAGAAGATTATTTATGCCGGCCTTGAGAAAAATGGCATAAAATAAGCCTAAGCTCAATGTTGTATAACTGATTAAAAAGGCGGCTGATTAGCCGCCTTTTCCTTTATCAATTTTATAGGTACTACCGTGACAACAGACACTATTGTGGCACAAGCGACCGCCCCCGGACGAGGTGGCGTAGGCATCATTCGTATTTCTGGTAACTTAGCCACTAATGTTGCAACCGCCATTATTGGCCATGTGCCAAAAACGCGTTACGCTGAATATTGTGACTTTAACAGTGCTGACAGTAAGGTTATTGACCAAGGTATTGCGCTATTTTTTAAAGGACCCAATTCCTTTACTGGCGAAGATGTACTTGAACTACAAGGTCATGGTGGTCAAATTGTGCTCGACATGCTAATCAAGCGCGTCATGGAAATCGATGGTATTCGCATTGCTAGACCAGGTGAATTCAGCGAACAAGCCTTTATGAACGATAAGCTCGATTTAACTCAGGCAGAAGCCATTGCAGACTTAATCGATGCCACCAGTGAACAGGCTGCGAAAAGTGCATTGTTGTCACTACAAGGTGAATTCTCAAAAGAAGTCTATGAGCTTGTCGACCAAGTCACCAACCTACGTTTATATGTGGAAGCCGCAATTGATTTCCCCGATGACGAAGTCGATTTTTTATCCGATGGTAAAATCGCCAACGCGTTATATAAAATCATCAATAAATTAGACACGGTACAAGCCAGCGCCAAGCAAGGTTCTATTATCCGCGAAGGCATGAAAGTTGTTATTGCCGGTCGCCCAAATGCCGGTAAATCTAGCTTACTGAATGCGTTAGCAGGTAAAGAATCGGCTATTGTAACGGAAGTTGCCGGTACGACTCGCGACGTGCTACGCGAACACATTCACTTAGACGGTATGCCACTTCACATAATAGATACAGCAGGATTACGAGATACGCTCGACACTGTTGAAAAAATTGGTATTGAACGCGCATGGGCCGAAATAGCCGCAGCAGATAGAGTATTGTTTATGGTCGATGGCACCACAACCGATGCCGTGAACCCTCACGAGATTTGGCCAGATTTTATCGACCGCCTACCGGCAAAACTTGGGGTTACAGTCGTACGTAATAAAGCCGATTTAACCGGTGAAACCTTAGACAAAACCGAAGAACAGGGCAATAACGTTTATCGGATATCGGCCAAAACAGGTTTAGGTGTTGATGAGTTAAAGCAACATCTCAAATCATTAATGGGTTACCAAAGTAACTTAGAGGGTGGCTTTATTGCCCGTCGTCGCCATTTAGAAGCACTCGATCTTGCCGCAAGTCACTTACAGCTAGGTAAAGAACAGCTTGAAGTGTATTTAGCCGGTGAATTACTGGCTGAAGAGCTTCGAATGACACAAATAGCCTTATCTGAAATCACCGGTAAATTTACCTCAGATGATTTGCTCGGCAAGATTTTTAGTTCATTTTGTATCGGTAAATAAGTAGACAATATTAATGACAACACTCGCTAACCAAGTTGTGGTGCTCGATTTTGAAACCACAGGTTTGTCACCCGATAATGGTGACCGTGCCATTGAAATCGGCGCGGTAAAATTGGTCGATGGTCAAATAGTCGATACCTTTCAGGAACTTATTAATCCTGGTCGGCGAGTCAATAGCTTTATTGAACAATACACAGGTATCAGCAACGACATGCTCAAACATGCCCCAGTGTCAAAGCAAGTAATGGGACAATTTGCCAAATTTATCGATGGATTTAATTTGGTGGCACACAATGCCAGCTTTGATAAGAAGTTTCTCGATGCTGAATTTAGCCAACACAAGCTGAAATATTCAGGGATCTTTTGCTGCTCTTTATTGTTATCTCGCCGCATAAGCCAAGATGCCCCCAATCATAAGCTCGGCACGCTAGTGGATCATCATCAGTTACCTAACGATGGCGTATTTCACCGCGCATTAGCCGACGCCACCATGACAAGTCATTTATGGTTACATCAAATAGAAGTATTGCAGCAACAACTTCCAAAACAACCGATTACCATTGATATGGTCAACAAAATATCCAGTCTTCCTAAAGCTCAAATAGCGCGGTTTTTACGGACTATGAGCTAAATTTATCAGTGATTGAATCACTTTAATGATAACTCTTGCGATAACTTATCGACCAACAATCTCACCTTTGGTGATAAATGACGATTGTGCGGATACAAAGCCCAAATGCCTTCTTTTGGTTGTTGAAAAGGTGCAAGTAATACAACCAATCGCCCCTCAGCAATGGCATCATTGACGTAATATCCCGGTAACTGCACTATACCCAAACCCAAAATTGCCGCATTCAATAAACTCAAGCCGCTACTACATGCCAAAGATCCATGCACTTTTACCGTCTTAGGTTTGCCTTTTTCAACAAAATGCCAATGAGGCTGACTGCCAATTAAGCAGTTATGTTGAGTCAGTTCAGATAAAGCATAAGGTGTACCGTATTTAGCAATATAACTCGGTGCGGCGCACACGTACTGGCGTCTATTGGTTAATCGTTTTGCCATCATGCTGGAATTGAGTAAACGCCCAAGCCTAATAGCTAAATCATAACCACCATCAACCAAATCAAGTTGTTGATTTGTTAATTCGCAAACCACTTCAATGTCAGGATATTGCTGCATAAAATCAATTACTATCGGCATAATAAATTTTTCACCGTAGGTCACTGGCGCGGTAATCCTAATCAAGCCTTGCGGTTTATCTTTTAAACTTGAAATAGCTCGCTCTGCTTCATCAAGACTGTTTAACACTTGACGACAATGCTGATAATAAACCATGCCTTCTTCAGTTAGTGATACCTTACGGGTGGTGCGATAAAATAATTTGGTGTTTAAACGATTTTCCAACTGGCTGATTTGTCGACTCACTTGCGCAGTAGAAATACCCAAACGCTTACCTGCAGCCGTAAAACTGTTGGTTTCGGCCACGGCAACAAATTCAAAAATACCTTCCCACTTCATCATTATTACATTCTCGTAAAAGTCATTTGTAAAACAAGCTAATTATCATTATATGATAAACAAATACAATGGCTAAATACACTACACTGAAGTTATTACGATCAGCCATGTCGACCATGGTAGCTAATGTTAAGGAAATCATTTATGTCAGCACAATTTATTAAGTCAAAAGCCGCAATTGCTTGGGGACCTGGTCAGCCACTATCGGTAGAAGAAGTCGATGTAATGTACCCAAAACCAGGTGAAGTCATGGTACGAATTGTGGCATCAGGCGTTTGTCACACAGATGCATTCACACTTTCAGGCGATGATCCTGAAGGCGTATTCCCAGCGATTCTTGGTCATGAAGGCGGCGGCATTGTTCATATGGTCGGTGACGGTGTCACTAGCGTAAAAGTAGGCGATCATGTTATTCCGCTGTATACCGCTGAATGCGGTGTTTGTAAGTTTTGTACTTCTGGTAAAACCAATCTTTGCAGCGCGGTTCGCGCTACTCAAGGAAAAGGGTTAATGCCAGACGGCACTACACGTTTCTTTAAAGATGGCCAACCTATTTTCCATTATATGGGTTGCTCAACGTTCTCGGAATACACAGTATTACCAGAAATATCGTTAGCAAAAGTGAATCCAACCGCGCCACTTGAAGAAGTGTGTCTTCTCGGTTGTGGTGTTACCACTGGAATGGGCGCTGTTCTAAAGACAGCTAAAGTTCAACAAGGCGATACTGTGGCTATTTTTGGTCTAGGCGGTATTGGTTTATCTGCAATTATTGGTGCCACCATGGCAGGTGCCAGCCGTATTATTGGTATAGATCTTAATGAATCTAAATTTGAATTGGCTAAAAAATTAGGGGCAACCGATTGCATTAACCCTAAAAACTTTGATAAGCCGATTCAAGAAGTGATTGTAGAAATGACCGATGGCGGCGTGGATTTCTCGTTTGAATGTATCGGTAACGTCAATGTGATGCGCAGTGCATTAGAATGTTGTCATAAAGGTTGGGGCGAATCGGTCATTATTGGAGTTGCCGGCGCAGGCCAAGAAATATCAACCCGCCCATTCCAGTTGGTCACGGGTCGTGTATGGCGTGGCAGTGCATTTGGTGGGGTAAAAGGACGCAGCGAGTTACCCGGTATTGTTGAACAATACTTAGCGGGCGAATTCAAACTAGACCACTTTATTACCCACACTATGGGTCTTGAAGATATTAACCATGCGTTTGAGTTAATGCACAAAGGCGAAAGTATTCGCAGTGTAATTCACTTTGCCAAGTAACGCTTAATTCATCATCGCAGGCGCAGTTAAGCATTCAGACTGCTTAACTGCTTGCTGACAAATAAGGACACTTAATGACCATTGAAAGTATCAGCAGTACCAAAGCATTTGGTGGTTGGCATAAACAATATAGTCATCAATCAAGCGCACTTAATTGCACTATGCGCTTTGCCATTTACTTACCGCCACAAGCAGAAAGCCAAAAAGTACCGGTGTTATATTGGTTGTCAGGGCTCACCTGTACTGATGAAAACTTTATGCAAAAAGCGGGCGCACAGCGCATCGCTGCCGAACTAGGAATAGCAATTGTGGCACCCGATACCAGCCCGCGAGGGGAAGGTGTCGCAGATGATAAAGACGGCGCATATGACTTTGGCTTAGGGGCAGGATTTTATCTTAATGCCACAAAACCACCATTTAAGCAGCATTATCAAATGTATGATTATGTAGTGAACGAACTGCCAGCATTGATTGAAGCCCACTTTCCGGTAACAACACAGCGCAGTATCAGTGGCCATTCGATGGGGGGTCATGGTGCATTAACCATCGCCTTAAAAAATCCACAGCGATACCAAAGTGTGTCAGCGTTTAGCCCTGTTTGTCATCCAATAGACTGCCCTTGGGGGATCAAAGCCTTTCGCGGTTATTTGGGGGATGATCAAAAGCAATGGGCTCAATATGACAGTTGTGAGTTAATGAACCATAGTCAACACTTTGTCCCCGCGCTAGTGGACCAAGGCAGCAACGACAATTTTTTAGACGAGCAACTCAAACCACAAGCCTTAGTACAAGTGGCTAAAGCCAAAGGTTATCCGCTTGAGCTAAGAATGCAACCAGGCTATGACCACAGCTATTATTTTATCGCAACGTTTATAGAAGACCATCTGCGTTTTCATGCAAAACACCTAGCACGGTTATAAAGTCTATAAGCAGATAATAAAACGAGCCTAGATAGCTCGTTTTTTATTATTAATCAATATATTAATGATTAATTCCCAACCGAAAATAGCCCCTTGCCGCCCCAAACATATTAGCCACTGCAACATAGGTCATTCCCACGGTACCGCTCATGGCCCTGAAAAACGCCACGCATGAGTATATTATGCTTGGCGCGATCATCAGGATATGGACCTCTAACGACATTAATAGGGTGATCTATGTAGCTAAAGGGGACAAATCGAAAGTAAATAAGCCAGAATAAGTCATCAACCCATAACATCACCCTCTCAGACCCCCATGCAAACTCAGCTATCTGTCGTGTTTCTTCAGCAAGAGTCATTTAAACCGGTTGTTTTATGGTTACATTCAGCCTAATACACGACTGAGGTTAGCCACACAGGGTAATGAAAAATGGGCGTATAATGGACAAATATAATTAATCATTCGGAGTTAAAATGGCAAAAATCGCATTATTAGTAGGCACAACATTAGGGGGTTCAGAGTATGTTGCCGATGAAATGGCAGCTCAACTTGCTGAGTTAAATCACCAAACAGAGGTATTTATAGAGCCAAATATCGATGAATTAGGTGATTTTTCACTGTGGATCATTGTCAGTTCTACTCATGGAGCAGGCGATCTACCTGATAATATCGTTCCTTTTTATAAACAATTAATGATCGAAATGCCCGATCTTAGCCATATCCAGTTCGCTTTGTGTGCAATAGGGGACTCAAGCTACGATACTTTCTGCCAAGGACCTGAAATGATCACCGAACTGCTTTTACAAAATGGATCTAAAGCTATTGTGGATAAGATCCAAATCGATGTACAACAAGATCCAATACCGGAAGAACCCGCTCTAGCGTGGTTATTGCAATGGCAACATCTTATCTAAATGTCAGTAAACGCGATCATATCCTGAATAAATAATGATCCATTCACAGATTAGATTACACTTATCCACAATATACTCTTTTTTAGTATAACTTTGTGGATAAGCTATTATTTTTAGCGATCATAACTCTGTACTATTCACGGTCCGATCCGCTCAATGATCACCCTTGTGGATAACCCCCCGATCTGTCCCCATGTTATCTTGAGTTTGATCGCGATCAAATAACAGGTTAGGTTTTGCATTACTATATGATTATAAAGAAAAATAAAAGTTATCAACAGAAAAGTCCGATCCTAATAATAAGTATAATAAAAAGATCTATATAAAGATCTTAAGATCTATTAAGCAAACGCCATCTTGATCAATCAGTGAAAAATGATCGTTCACGTTCAGACAAGCAAGTGCTAAAATGATCCAATCGAAAAAAGGGTAGATTCAAATTTAACTTACTTAGCAATCAAAGGTCAGATAATGCATTTTCATGAACGGTTTGATGTAATTGTTGTTGGTGGTGGTCATGCCGGAACTGAAGCAGCACTTGCAGCGGCAAGAATGGGCTCAAAAACATTATTGTTAACTCATAACATCGACACGCTTGGCCAAATGTCTTGTAATCCAGCTATCGGTGGCATTGGTAAAGGCCATTTAGTGAAAGAAATAGATGCATTGGGTGGGGCAATGGCAACGGCAACAGACTTTGCTGGTATCCAATTTAGAACATTAAATTCAAGCAAAGGGCCAGCAGTTCGTGCAACACGAGCCCAAGCAGACAGAGCGCTGTATCGTCAAAAAATCCAACTTATTTTACAAAACCAAGTTAATTTACGTATTTTCCAACAGGCTGTTGATGACCTCGTTGTTGAAAATGATAAAGTTGTTGGTGTAGTAACTCAAATGGGCTTAGCTTTCGAAGCACCTGCAATAGTGCTAACCACGGGCACTTTTTTAAGCGGTAAAATTCACATTGGACTGCAAAATTATAGCGGTGGCAGAGCCGGTGATCCACCCGCGATTGCATTGGCTAATCGCTTACGCGAATTAAATATCCGTGTTGGCCGCTTGAAAACCGGTACACCACCACGCATTGATGCAAACACCATTGATTTTTCACAAATGACCGAACAAAAAGGTGATACACCGTTACCTGTAATGTCATTTACGGGTAATGTCAGCCAGCATCCAAGACAAGTTTCATGTTTTATTACTCATACCAATGAAAATACCCACGAGATAATTCGTGGAGGACTTGATAGAAGTCCGATGTATTCTGGCGTGATAGAAGGTGTTGGGCCACGTTATTGCCCATCTATCGAAGACAAGATCCACCGTTTTGCAGACAAATCGTCACATCAAATATTTATTGAGCCAGAAGGGCTAAGCACCAATGAGATCTACCCAAACGGTATCTCAACCAGCTTACCATTTGATGTACAGCTAAATTTAGTACGTTCGATTAAAGGCATGGAAAACGCTGAAATTATTCGGCCAGGTTATGCCATTGAATATGATTATTTTGATCCACGAGATCTTAAAAACTCATTAGAAACCAAAGCCATTGAAGGACTCTTTTTCGCCGGTCAAATTAACGGCACTACAGGTTACGAAGAAGCCGGAGCACAAGGTTTACTTGCTGGGATGAATGCATCACTGCAAGTTCAAGGCAAAACGGCTTGGTGTCCTCGTCGTGATGAAGCTTACCTTGGCGTACTTGTTGATGATTTATCAACCTTAGGAACCAAAGAACCCTACCGCATGTTTACCAGTCGTGCGGAATACCGTTTATTGCTTCGCGAAGACAATGCCGATTTACGCTTAACAGAAAAAGGCCGTGAACTTGGATTAGTTGATGACAATCGCTGGAAATTATTTATAGAAAAAAGAGAATCGATCGAATTGGAACTTCAGCGTTTACGTAGCCAATGGGTTCATACTAATTCACCTTTATTAGGCGTACTTAATCCAGAATTAAATGCGCCTATTTCTCGTGAAGCATCATTTGAAGATTTACTACGTCGTCCAGAAATGGATTATGCGAAGCTAATGTCATTAGAGGGTTTTGGTCCTGGTCTTGATGATCCGCAAGCGGCTGAGCAAGTACAAATTCAAGTTAAATACTCGGGTTATATTCAGCGTCAGCAAGATGAAATTGATAAAGCTATTCGTCATGAAAACTCGTTATTGCCACTTGATTTGGATTATCAACAAGTACCAGGCCTGTCAAATGAAGTGATCGCAAAACTCAATAACCATAAACCCGATACCGTTGGACAAGCATCAAGGATCCCAGGAATTACACCTGCAGCAATCTCTATTTTGCTAGTGCATTTGAAAAAACGAGGTTTATTGCGCAAAATCGCATAAATGTTGTAATTTTTTCAACTCAATAACACAAGGGAAGCCATAAGGCTTCCCTTAGTGCTTTTACGGCTTCATAATAACTGCCGTCGTTATCATGCAACCTACGAGGCTTTCTGTGTTATCTGCCCAACTTAAAACCTATTTAGCTGAAATTAAAATGTCGGCCACCGAATTACAACAAAAACAATTAATAGGTTTTGTTGAAATGCTTGATAAATGGAATAAGGCTTATAACCTCACCTCCGTTCGCGATCCTGAGCAAATGCTAATCCGCCATATTATGGACAGCTTAACGGTTTCTCCTTACCTTGAAGGACAGCATTTTATCGATGTAGGAACCGGCCCTGGTTTACCTGGGATCCCATTAGCGATTATGAATCCAGATAAGCAGTTTGTATTGCTTGATAGTTTAGGCAAACGGTTCCGTTTTCAAAAACAGGTTCAGTTCGAACTAAAAATCAATAATATTACTCCAGTTGAAAGTCGTGTTGAAGCTTATAACCCAGAGATTAAATTTGACGGTGTATTAAGCAGAGCATTTGCATCTATTCAAGATATGCTAAGTTGGTGTCACCATTTACCGACTGAAAAAGGCATTTTTTATGCGTTAAAAGGCCAGTTAAATCAGCAAGAATTACAACAGATACCAGCAGGATTTTCGTTGGTAGAAACTATTGTATTGCATGTTCCAACGTTAGATGAACAGCGACATTTATTAAAAATAGCCAAGCAATAACACGCATTTCTTTCGCTAATTAAGCTAACCGGACATCAATAATTTTAAGACAGGATGACATTGTGGGTAAAATAATTGCCGTAGCCAACCAAAAAGGTGGCGTTGGAAAAACAACAACTTGCGTTAATTTAGCCGCATCACTTGCCGCCACAAAGCGTAAAGTGTTGTTGATCGATTTAGATCCTCAAGGCAATGCGACTATGGGCAGTGGCGTTGATAAATATGAAGTCGAGAATACCGCTTATGAATTATTAGTCGAAGAAAAACCGTTTGCCGATATCGTGATTAAAAATACCGTAGGTAAATATGATTTGATCGCAGGTAATAGTGATGTCACCGCGGCAGAAATTAAATTGATGGAATTTTATGCTCGAGAGATCCGTTTACGTAATGCAATAGCGTCGATCAAAGATGATTATGACTATATTTTTATAGACTGCCCGCCATCGCTCAATATGCTAACGGTAAACGCCATGTCTGCCGCTGATTCGGTTCTAGTACCAATGCAATGCGAATATTATGCCCTAGAAGGCTTAACAGCGTTAATTGATACTATAACTAAGCTCGGTGCTATGGTTAACCCTACGTTGAGCATAGAAGGTATTTTGCGCACCATGTATGATCCGCGCAATCGTTTATCAAATGATGTATCTGATCAACTCAAGCAGCATTTTGGTGAAAAAGTGTATCGTACCGTCATACCTAGAAATGTTCGTTTAGCTGAAGCACCTAGTTTTGGTGCACCTGCCATGTATTACGACAAATCAAGTGCTGGAGCCAAAGCCTATTTAGCCCTTGCAGGTGAAATCATCCGTCGTGCAGAACAGCAAACTCAACCCAAACAAGCGTAGGATATAAAAATGACCTTAAAAAAACGCGGTTTAGGTAAAGGCTTGGATGCCTTATTAAATCATAGTAATGCCGCAAGTCTTAAAAGCGAACAAGCAGAAGAACAGCAACAATCAGCTAGATTAAGTGATTTAATTCACCTAGATCTTGATTTATTACAGCCGGGTAAATATCAACCTCGTAAAGATATGTCATCAGAAGCGTTAGAAGAGTTGGCTGAATCGATTCGTGCTCAAGGTGTAATCCAACCGATTGTTATCCGTAAAATATCTGAAACTAACTATGAAATCATCGCCGGTGAACGTCGCTGGCGTGCCGCTCAATTAGCCAAACTTGATAAAGTCCCCTGTATTGTTAAGCAAGTGGCAGATGATGCTGCTGTCGCCATCGCCCTTATTGAGAATATTCAGCGTGAAGATCTTAATGCAATGGAAGAAGCCATCGCACTGCAACGATTACTTGAAGAGTTTGAGTTAACCCACCAACAAGTAGCCGATGCTGTTGGTAAGTCTCGTGCAAGCGTGTCTAATTTATTACGCTTAAATAGCCTCAACGAGCCTGTTAAACGTTTGTTAGAAAATGGTGACATCGACATGGGCCATGCCCGTGCATTATTGGCTGTAGAGGGTGATGAACAGACAAATTTAGCTCGATTAGTCGCGTCAAAAGAAATGACTGTTCGAGAAACTGAACGATTAGTTAATAAAGTCTTAAATCCTGCTAAAGAAGCCGAAACACCAGCTAAAGATCATGATGTTAGTCGCTTAGAGCAAGAGTTAATTGAAAAACTCGGTGCCAAGGTTGCCATTAATCATGGCAGCAAAGGTAAAGGGAAAATTGTTATAAACTATCAGAACCTTACTGAATTAGACGGGATTTTAAGTAAAATTCGTTGAAATGTGGATTAAACCAATTTCATTAGTAAGTTTGCGACATAGCTCTGTTTTTTGTTTTTGATTATTAAGTGCGTAATAGTGCATTACATAGCTGTTTTACTATCATCAACGTTGCAAACAAAGCGCGAAAAGGTATACTTTGCAGGCTTTTTGGATCTTAAGGCTAGTTTAATATATTAAATTTAACATTAGGACCACAAAAGGTATTAATGCGGAGATATAAAGTTGAGTAATGTTTTGGCGCGTCGTGGCAGGTTAGCAGCCTATAAATTAGTGCTGGTACAAGCGGCAGTGGCGAGTATTATTTCAATATTATTTTTCGTTATGTGGGGAGCACTGCATGGCTTATCTGCACTAGCAGGTGGTGTAATTGCTGTACTTCCTAATTTTGTATTCGCAACCCTAGCTTTCTCTCATAGTGGAGCAAGCTCAGCAGTAAAAGTGATTAAAAGCTTTTATTGGGGGGAAGCGGTAAAGATGCTGTTAACCATTGCATTGTTTTCGTTAGTGTTTATCAATTTAAAAGTCGGTTTTATGCCACTTTTTACCTGTTATTCGTTAGCGTTAGTAGTACATTGGATAGCACCTTTATATTTCAAGCAAAGTTAAGTGGGATGAATCATGGCTGCAACTGGTGAAGAGCTAACACAGCAAAGCTATATCCAACATCACCTTACTAACCTGCAAGTTTGTGCTACCGATAATGGGCTAGCAATGAACCATGCATGTGAAAAGGCTGGCTTTTGGACTTGGAACATTGATTCGTTGTTCTTTTCGGTTGGGCTTGGAGTGTTGTTCTTATGGCTGTTTTACAGTGCCGGCAAAAAAGCGACAACAGGCGTTCCTGGCAAATTTCAATGTTTTGTCGAGATGATTGTTGAGTTCGTTGATAGCAGTGTGAAAGAAACTTTTCACGGCCGCAATCCGGTTATTGCACCTTTAGCCTTGACAGTTTTTGTGTGGATTTTCATGATGAACTTCATGGATATGATACCTGTAGATTGGTTGCCTTGGGCAGCGAGTTTAATGGGTGTGCCATACCTAAAAGTTGTTCCGACTACCGACGTTAACATCACCTTCAGCTTAGCTATTGGTGTGTTTGTGCTGATTATTTATTACAGCATTAAAGTCAAAGGTGTTTCAGGTTTTGTAAAAGAATTAACACTTCAGCCTTTTAACCATTGGGCAATGATACCCGTCAACTTTTTATTAGAAACAGTTACTCTTGTTGCAAAGCCTATTTCATTGGCTCTTCGACTATTTGGTAACTTGTATGCTGGTGAGTTGATTTTTATTCTTATTGCATTGATGTACGGTTCTAACGTGGCGTTATCTGCTCTAGGTGTAGGTTTACAACTAGGTTGGTTAATTTTCCATATTTTAATTATTACCTTACAAGCATTTATTTTCATGATGTTGACCATTGTTTATTTAAGCATGGCTCATGAAGATCATTAAGAATAACCGAAAATTTTTTTGACCTAAATCATTAATAACAACGATTTAGAATACTGGAGATAGATATGGAAACTGTATTAGGAATGACGGCTATTGCTGTTGCTCTACTTATTGGTATGGGTGCATTAGGAACAGCTATCGGTTTCGGCCTTTTAGGTGGAAAGTTTTTGGAAGGTGCAGCACGTCAGCCAGAAATGGCGCCTATGTTACAAGTTAAAATGTTCATCGTAGCGGGTCTACTAGATGCGGTGACTATGATCGGTGTCGGTATTGCGCTATTTATGTTGTTTACTAACCCATTGGGTGCAATGCTTTAATTAACGCTTCTGTCTTTAATCTAACTAGGAGGCTGTTGTGAATTTCAACGCTACCCTATTCGGTCAGACGGTTGCCTTTATTCTCTTCGTGTGGTTTTGCATGAAGTTTGTATGGCCGCCGTTGATGAATGCCATCGAAGAACGCCAGAAGAAAATTGCTGATGGTCTGGCTGATGCCGGCCGTGCAGCAAAAGATCTAGAGTTAGCACAAGTTAAAGCTACTGAGCATCTAAAAGAAGCAAAGGTAACTGCCAACGACATTATTGAGCAAGCTAATAAGCGTAAGGCTCAAATCGTTGACGAAGCTAAAGCTGAAGCTCAAACTGAGCGAGCGAAAATTATCGCTCAGGGTCAAGCAGAAATTGAAAACGAACGTAATCGCCTGAAAGATGACTTGCGTAAGCAAGTTGCTTCTCTAGCCATCATTGGTGCAGAGAAGATTCTTGAACGTGCGATTGATCCAGAAGCCCACAGTGACATTGTTAATAAACTTGTTGCTGAAATTTGATTAAGGGAGTTGAGTTATGGCTGAATTAAGCACCATCGCTCGCCCTTACGCAAAGGCAGCTTTTGATTTTGCTGTTGAACATAAAGTAGTAGAAAGTTGGACAGAAATGTTAACTTTCGCTTCATTGGTAAGTGAAAACGAATCAATAAAGCCACTGCTTAATGGTACTTTAGCGAGTACAGAACTCGCTTCACTGTTTATTAAAGTATGCGGTGAACAAGTCAATGAGCAAGGTCAAAATCTGATAAAGGTAATGGCTGAAAACGGTCGTTTAGGGATACTGTCAACAGTATCGCTACTTTTTGCTGAATACCGTAATGAGTGGGCAAAAGAAGTTGAGGCCTATGTGGTTTCTGCTACTGAGCTAAGCTCTGAGCAACAGCAACAAATTAGTGTTTCTCTAGAGAAACGTCTCGCACGCAAAGTTAAGCTGAATTGCAGCATCGACGCATCGCTTATTGGCGGTGTTATTATTAAATCAGGCGACCTAGTCATTGATGGCTCGGTAAGCGGTAAATTATCGCGATTGTCTGATAAGCTGCAGTCGTAATTGGGAGTTTGAGCATGCAACTGAATTCCACTGAAATCAGCGATCTGATTAAGCAGCGGATCGAGCAGTTCGACGTCGTTAGTGAAGCTCGCAACGAAGGTACAATCGTTGCAGTAAGTGACGGCATCATTCGCATTAACGGCCTTGCCGATGTAATGCAGGGTGAAATGATCGAACTGCCTGGTGGCTGTTTTGCAATCGCGTTGAACTTAGAACGTGATTCTGTCGGCGCCGTAGTGATGGGGCCTTATGCTAATTTAGCAGAAGGCGATAAAGTTAGAACCACTGGTCGTATTCTTGAAGTACCAGTGGGTCGTGGTCTACTTGGCCGCGTTGTTAACACTCTAGGTGAGCCTATTGACGGTAAAGGACCTATCGAAAACGATGGTTTCTCTCCTGTTGAAGTGATTGCCCCTGGTGTTATTGAACGTAAGTCTGTATCACAACCAATTCAAACTGGTTATAAAGCCGTTGATGCCATGATCCCTATTGGTCGTGGTCAACGTGAATTGATCATTGGTGACCGTCAGACTGGTAAAACAGCGATGGCAATCGATGCAATTATCAACCAGAAAGATTCAGGCATTAAGTGTGTCTATGTTGCCATTGGTCAGAAAGCTTCTACCATTGCTAACGTAGTGCGAAAGCTTGAAGAACATGGCGCATTAGCTAACACTATCGTAGTTGTTGCATCTGCTTCTGAAACTGCAGCACTGCAATTTTTAGCGCCATATTCTGGTTGTTCTATGGGTGAATACTTCCGTGACCGCGGTGAAGATTCTTTAATCGTATATGATGATTTGTCTAAGCAAGCAGTTGCTTACCGTCAAATTTCATTGCTATTGAAGCGTCCACCAGGACGTGAAGCCTACCCAGGTGACGTATTTTATCTACACTCTCGTTTACTAGAGCGTGCTTCACGCGTAAACGTAAATTATGTAGAAAAGTTCACTAAAGGTGCAGTAACAGGTCAAACGGGTTCGTTAACCGCTTTGCCTATTATTGAAACCCAAGCTGGTGATGTATCAGCGTTCGTACCGACTAACGTAATTTCTATTACAGATGGTCAGATCTTCCTTGAAACTGATTTGTTTAACTCGGGCTTACGTCCAGCTGTTAACCCAGGTATTTCAGTTTCTCGTGTTGGTGGTGCTGCGCAGACTAAAATCATCAAGAAACTGTCAGGTGGTATTCGTACTGCTCTTGCACAGTATCGAGAGCTTGCTGCGTTCTCACAGTTTGCATCTGATTTAGATGATGCAACACGTGCTCAACTTGAGCATGGTGAGCGTGTAACCGAATTAATGAAGCAAAAGCAATATGCTCCTATGAGCGTTGCAGCACAGTCTGTGTCTATTTTCGCAGCTGAAAAAGGCTACCTTAAAGGTGTTGCTTTAAATGAAATTGGTCGCTTCGAGGCCGCTCTGCTTTCATACATGAACAGTCAACATGCTGACCTATTTAATACCATCAATGCTACTGGCGATTATAACGCTGATATCGAAGGTGAGTTAAAGGCAGGCTTAGACAAGTTCATTGAAACCCAAACCTGGTAATAATGAACAAGGGGTGTCATTAGGCACCTCAGGTCCCAGATTGGAGAGTAGAGATGGCCAACGCTAAAGAGATTAAAACCAAGATCGCGAGTATTAAAAATACTCAGAAGATCACTTCCGCTATGGAAATGGTAGCTGCCAGCAAAATGCGCAAAGCGCAGGAACGCATGAGAGCAAGCCGTCCATATGCAGAAAATATGCGTAAGGTGATCGGTCACGTAGCGCGAGGTACTCTCGAGTATAAACACCCCTATTTAGAGGTGAGAGAGGCCAAGCGGGTTGGTTACATTGTTGTAGCGACCGACCGTGGCCTTTGTGGTGGTTTGAACGTCAACTTATTTAAACAGGTTGTGTCAGACGTTAAAAAATGGAAGGAACAGGGCGCAGATTTTGAGTTTTGCCCAATTGGTGCCCGTTCTGTTCAGTTTTTTAAAAGCTTCGGTGGTGAAATATCCGCCCATGCATCAGGTTTAGGCGATGCGCCCAAACTTGTTGATTTGATTGGCACAGTACGTGTCATGTTAAAAGCTTACAACGAAGGTAAATTGGATCGTCTGTACATTGTGTTTAACAAGTTTGTTAATACAATGAGCCAGACACCAGTGATCGAACAGCTGCTACCTTTACCTAAGTCAGATGAAGAAGTAGCTAATTATCCTTGGGATTATATTTACGAGCCAGATCCAAAAGAAGTTTTGGATGTATTGTTAACTCGTTATGTAGAGTCTCAAGTGTATCAAGGTGTTGTTGAGAATATTGCCTCTGAACAGGCTGCCCGTATGGTAGCAATGAAGGCGGCAACAGATAACGCTGGCGAAATGATCGATGATTTGCAACTCGTCTATAACAAGGCCCGTCAGGCTGCTATTACGCAAGAACTGTCGGAAATTGTCTCAGGCGCTGCAGCGGTTTAGGTTTAGGTAACGAAATCAAGTTTAGAGGATTAATCATGAGCACAGGTACTGTTGTCCAAGTAATTGGCGCGGTTGTGGACGTAGAATTTCCACAAGATTCTGTACCTCGAGTATATGACGCTCTGAAGATCACTGGCGAAGGCCCATGTAATGGTTTGGTGCTGGAAGTTCAGCAGCAGCTAGGTGGTGGCGTTGTTCGTACCATCGCTATGGGTTCTTCTGATGGTCTGCGTCGTGGTCTAGAGGTAGTAAACTCAGGTTCACCAATTAATGTTCCGGTTGGGCTTAAGACCCTTGGCCGTATTATGAATGTATTGGGCGAGCCTATCGATGAAGCGGGTCCTATCGGTGAAGAAGAACGTTATGTTATTCACCGTGCTGCGCCTTCATACGAAGATCAGTCAACTTCAACTGAACTATTAGAGACGGGTATCAAGGTTATCGACCTTGTTTGTCCTTTCGCTAAAGGCGGTAAAGTAGGTCTGTTCGGTGGTGCTGGTGTTGGTAAAACAGTTAACATGATGGAACTGATTAACAACATCGCTAAAGCTCACTCTGGTCTTTCTGTTTTCGCTGGTGTTGGTGAGCGTACCCGTGAGGGTAACGACTTCTACTACGAGATGGAAGATTCAGGCGTATTAGACAAAGTTGCCATGGTTTATGGTCAGATGAACGAGCCTCCAGGAAACCGTTTACGCGTAGCGTTAACCGGCCTGAGTATCGCTGAAAAGTTCCGTGACGAAGGTCGTGACGTATTGTTGTTCGTTGACAATATTTATCGTTACACCCTAGCCGGTACTGAAGTATCTGCACTATTAGGTCGTATGCCTTCTGCAGTAGGTTATCAGCCAACACTAGCTGAAGAGATGGGTGTTCTTCAAGAACGCATCGCTTCAACTAAGACGGGTTCGATTACTTCTGTACAAGCAGTATATGTACCTGCGGATGACTTAACTGATCCGTCACCAGCAACAACTTTCGCTCACTTAGATGCGACTGTTGTATTGTCTCGTCAAATTGCTTCTTTGGGTATTTACCCTGCGGTTGACCCATTGGATTCGACTTCACGTCAGTTAGATCCTCAGGTTGTTGGCCAAGAGCATTATGATGTTGCAAACGGTGTACAAACTGTATTACAGCGTTATAAAGAGCTGAAAGACATTATTGCTATCTTGGGTATGGATGAATTGTCAGATGATGACAAAACCATGGTATTCCGAGCACGTAAGATTGAGCGTTTCTTGTCTCAACCTTTCTTCGTAGCAGAAGTCTTCACCGGTTCTCCTGGTACGTACGTTTCTCTAAAAGACACCATTCGTGGCTTTAAGGGTATCTTGGATGGCGAGTTCGATCACATTCCAGAGCAAGCGTTCTACATGGTTGGCTCAATCGATGAAGCTGTCGAAAAAGCGAACAAAAAAAAATAACTAGGCCGTAAAGCTTAGTTCTTTAAGGAGAACTTGATGGCAGCCAAAACAGTCCAACTTGATATTGTTAGTGCAGAAAGCAGCATCTTCCATGGCCAAGTTAGCTTCTTTGAAGTTAATGGTGCTGAAGGTGAGTTAGGTATTATGCCTAACCATGTTGCGTTACTAACAAAAATTAAGCCTGGTATGGCGCGCTTTATCATGCAAGATGGCAGTGTAGAAGTGTTGTATCTTTCAGGTGGTTTACTGGAAGTACAACCTACTGCAATTTCAGTACTTGCTGATGTAGCATTACGTGCCGATGATATTGATGAGAAAGCGGCTTTAGAAGCTAAAGAACATGCTGAGCAAGCAATTGCGAATGCTGGATCTGACTTCAATTACGAAGCTGCTGTAATCGAATTGGCCAAATCTTTGGCTCAATTACGTGTTGTTGAAACCATCAAGAAAAATATCACCAGATAATCTGATTATTTGACGCTTAAAAGGCGACTCTTATGAGTCGCCTTTTTTATGGGTTAAATTCCCTCGCTCTATTTTTACTTTTGGCGATATTCCGTTAAAATGTCAGCCAATCTCTATCGGTTCAATAAAGGAATGCTTAATGTCGTTAAATGTTGTGATCTTAGCTGCAGGAAAAGGAACTCGGATGCGCTCAGATCTGCCTAAAGTGCTGCATCCTATTGCCCATAAAAGTATGGTGCAACACGTGATAGATACGGCTAATTCATTAGGCTCATCTGCAATTCAATTAGTGTATGGCTATGGCGCAGATAAGTTACAAATAGCATTAGGTGAGCAAGCATTAAACTGGGTATTACAAGCAGAACAACTGGGGACCGGCCATGCGGTCGCGCAAGCAACCCCAAACATTAATGACCACGATACCGTTTTGATCCTATATGGCGATGTGCCGCTTATTCAGCAATCAACCCTAGAAGCATTATTGGCTGCTCGCCCTGTAAATGGCCTAGCTATTTTGACGGTTAATTTACCTAACCCTAGCGGTTATGGTCGTATTGTGCGTGAGCATGGCAGCGTAGTCGGCATTATTGAACAAAAAGATGCCAACGCTGAACAGCTAAAAATTAACGAAGTGAACACCGGCATCATGGCGGTACCCGGTAAGCAGCTAAAAGCGTGGTTAAAGCGTTTATCGAATAACAATGCTCAAGGCGAATATTACTTAACCGACATTATTGGCATGGCTAAAGCTGATGGCGTTGAAATTACTACCTCACAGCCGCAATCGTCTATCGAAGTTGAAGGCGCTAATAATCGCGTACAACTAGCGCAATTAGAACGAGCTTATCAAGCGCGTGCTGCTGAAAAACTGATGCTCGAAGGGGCTAACTTGCGCGATCCTGATCGTATCGATATTCGCGGTGATGTAAGCGTAGGTATGGATGTGATGATTGATATCAATGTGATATTCCAAGGTAAAGTCACCTTGGGTAATAACGTCACTATTGGCGCAGGAGCGATTCTTATAGATTGCCAGATTGCCGATAATGCTGAAATTAAACCCTATACTATTGTAGAAGGCGCCAAGCTTGGACCCGCTGCGAGTGCAGGACCTTTTGCCCGTTTACGCCCTGGGGCAGAGCTTAAAGAAGATGCCCACATTGGTAACTTCGTTGAAATTAAAAAAAGCGTGTTAGGTAAGGGCTCTAAAGCAGGCCACTTAGCCTATTTAGGTGATGCCCAAATAGGCGCTGGGGTGAACATTGGCGCCGGTACCATCACCTGTAATTACGATGGTGCCAATAAGTTTATTACCACCATTGAAGATGGCGTATTTGTCGGTAGTGATACCCAATTAATTGCCCCCGTGACTATTGGTAAAAATGCCACCCTTGGTGCTGGTTCTACTATTACTAAAGATGTCGGTGAAGATGAATTGGTTATTACCCGCGTTAAGCAGCGCCATATTACGGGTTGGCAACGTCCGTTAAAAATTAAAAAGTAAGTTTTAAACGAATACAAAAAAACGGCTATATGCCGTTTTTTTGTTTTAACATTTTTGTTGTTTATTTATTCTGTATAGAAAATAACTGATTAAAAATAAATTAAGCTTGAGTTAACCTATATGTGGTTTTCAATCTATTGGTTTTAAATAGTTTTGATCTATATCGCAACAGATTGTAAGTTTGTGTAAAGAACCTTAAACACAAACGCTTCTCATTTATATTACCGTTAATTCTAAAGTTAAAGGTTTAATTGAGGTGTTGGCAATGGTGTATAAATATTCAGTTATAGGTTTGGCCGTCGGTTCGGTATTAATGACTATGCCTGTGATGGCAGAGGTCTCGAGTGATGCAAACATAGAGCGCATTAATGTTACCGGTCGTTCTTTTAACGATTATAAAGTCGGTACAGCATCTGGCGCTATGCGTGCTGATATCGACCTCATGGATACTCCGCAATCAGTCAATGTGATCCCCTATTTTGTTACCGACGAACAACTGGCCACTAACCTTGCCGAAGTGTTAGTGAACGACTCGAGCGTAACAGCCGGGACGACACGCTGGAACCGCCAAGTTTTCAGTATTCGAGGTTTTGAGTTAAGTTCGGGCAATGGTTATCTTATTAATGGCCACCAGCAATGGTCTCACTACATACAACCTATTGAAACGCTGCAACAAGTTGAAGTATTGAAAGGCCCTTCTAGTATGCTGTATGGCCAATCTGGCCCTGGCGGTTTAGTCAATATGGTGACTAAAAAACCGACCTATGACTCTATGCTTAATATCGGTTTAGACACGGATGGTTACGGCTCTACTCGTGGACAGATAGATGCTGGAGGGAGTTTAAATGACGCTCAAAGCATTCGTTATCGTGGTGTGTTAGTTAAGCAAGACACCCAATACTGGCGTGAATATTCCACTACCGAAGAAAATCAACAGCGCGATCGTTGGTTAGGTTATCTTAATATGGAATTTGATTTAACTGATGATGTATTGTTATCGGTTAAATACGATCACACTCAAGATAAAGCCGGTATTGATGCCGGTGGTTGGTTAGATGCCCAAGGTAATGTTATTGGGAGTAATAAAACCGTTTGGGATGCACCTTGGGCTTTTACCGATAATACCATTTCTAACCTAGGTGCTGATCTGACTTGGTATATTAGTGATAAGTGGAAAGTTAAAGGGGGATATAACGATCAACAATTTAATCGTCAACGTTTCGACTCTGCGCCGCAACGTACAACCGACCCTTTTACTAATGGTTACAATATTAAACCATTTGATCGCTATGACGACTGGCAACATAAAACGGCTTATATCGATTTCACTGGCGAGTTTAATTTCGCGGCAATACAACATCAATTGTTGATCGGCGCTAACTATTTAGATTATTTCTATCAGAGACAAATCGTACGGGGTACCCCTCAAACGGTTATGCCTGGACAACCCCTTATACAGCCAGATATTGATTATCATCTTGGTACAAAAAGCACTGCAAGTGAATACCAATACTACGGCTTCTATTTACAGGATTTAATGACATTAAGTGAGCAATGGAAGTTGCTCGCTGGAGTGCGTTACGATGAACAGAAGAAAGATGGCTTAGGTCAGAACAGTTATGCGGTATCACCTAAATTTGGGATTATTTACTCGCCGATGGAAAATGGCAACATTTACGTTAACTATTCAAAGAGCTTTACCCCACAAGGTGCCGTTAGTAATCAGTTTGATGTAAACGATAAGCTAGATTTAAAGCCTGAATATGGTGTTCAGTATGAAGTCGGCACCAAATGGGAGCTGTTTAACGATAGTTTGTTACTCACGGCGGCGGTATTTGATATCACCCTTGAAAATATAACTGTCTCTGAGACATTACCGACTCCAATAGCTTCCTTTACTGATATCACCACCCAAGGCGGTGAGCAGCAACATCGTGGATTTGAAGTCGGCGCTCAAGGTCAATTAAGTGATAACTGGTTTATGACCTCTTCAATGATGTACTTAAATGCCAAATATCAAACTGGCGATGAGCGAGAAGGTAAAACACCCGTTGATGCTCCAGAATTGTCAGCCAACATCTGGACTCGCTATGAAATGACCGAAGGTTTGGCAATTAATTTTGGTGCTATCTACGTTGGTGAGCGTTTTGCTAATACCGATAACAGCATTAGCAAAGACGGTTATGTCCGCTTTGATATTGGTGCCGCTTATACTATGGATATTATGGGCAAAGACGTCAGTGTTCGTGCCAATGTCAGAAATCTATTCGATACCGATTATATTGAAGGTGGTCAGTATAATATGGTCACAATCGGCCAAGACCGTAATTTCAGTGTTGCCGTCGAAACTAAGTTCTAATCAGAAATAAGATTTTATCCACTCAAAGTAGTTTCATTTCTTAATCATCAAAAGCCTCTACTTACTCAAGAGGCTTTTTTGTACTTTTATTTCAAATTTAGGCTATATGATCTAGAAAAAGTTTCATTTGCTGTTAAAATACCTTTCGCTTCGAAACTTATGTGAAAGATAGTTAATTTTAATGACGAAACGTAACACCCAACAACGTCGCCATTCGATCATTAAATTGGTTAATGAGCAAGGCGAAGTCAGTGTCGATGAGCTGGCGAATCTATTTGCCACTTCAGAAGTGACTATTCGTAAAGATTTGGCCATGCTTGAAACCCATGGACTATTATTACGACGTTATGGCGGCGCGGTGTCAGTGCCACAAGAAATGACCCAAATAGCCAGCGAAAAACTGTCTCTTAATAAACAAGCGATAGCCGCCAAAGCCGCACTGCTGATCCGCGACCATAACCGGATAATCATCGATAGCGGCAGTACCACATCAGGTATTGTCCAGCAACTCAATGACAAACGTGGCTTAGTGGTGATGACTAATTCATTACAGTTAGCCAATGCCGTTCATGAACTTGAAAATGAACCGACATTATTGATGACCGGCGGTACGTGGGATCCCCATTCTGAGTCTTTTCAAGGCCAAGTGGCAGAGCAAGTGCTGCGATCATATAACTTTGACCAACTGTTTATCGGTGCCGACGGCATCGATCTTAATCGCGGTACCACCACGTTTAACGAGTTAACAGGCTTAAGTAAAGTGATGGCAGAAATGTCGCGTGAAGTGGTGGTACTTTTGGAATCGACCAAAATTGGTCGGCGTATCCCCAATCTAGAGCTGCCTTGGGATGTGATTAATGTGTTAGTGACCGATGACAACATCACCCAAGATGCAGTCGATACCATTTCAGCCCATGGCGTTAGGGTGATACTCGCGCCGTTCGCTAATTAAATTAAATTGAAATAATAAAGGAAAATATCATGTGTGGAATCGTAGGCGCCGTGGCCCAAAGGGATGTTGCTGAAATATTAGTTGAAGGTTTACGCCGTCTTGAATACCGTGGCTATGACTCAGCGGGCGTTGCTGTGATTCATCAAGGTGAATTAAGCCGTACTCGCCGCGTGGGTAAAGTGCAGGAGTTATCATCAGCACTTGATGCCGCACCATTAACGGGTGGCACCGGTATTGCCCACACTCGCTGGGCAACCCACGGTGAACCAAGTGAGCGAAATGCACACCCACATTTATCTGAAGGCGATGTTGCTGTTGTACATAACGGTATTATTGAAAACCACAACAAACTGCGCGAAATGTTAAAAGGTTTGGGTTACGTATTTTCATCAGACACCGACACCGAAGTGATTTGTCATCTTGTTCACCACGAATTAAAAACAGCGACTAATTTATTAGCAGCGGTACAAGCGACCGTTAAGCAACTTGAAGGCGCCTATGGCACTGTTGTTATCGACCGCCGCGACAGTGATCGCATGGTTGTGGCTCGAAGCGGTAGCCCGTTAGTGATAGGTTACGGCCTAGGTGAAAACTTTGTCGCCTCAGACCAACTGGCACTGTTACCCGTCACTCGCTCGTTCGCCTTTTTAGAAGAAGGCGACGTAGCAGAAATAACGCGTCGTGAAGTGAATATTTTTGATGTTAATGGCAACGCCGTTAAGCGTGAAGTGAAAGAATCTGAAGTGACCCATGACGCGGGTGACAAAGGTGAATATCGTCACTACATGCTCAAAGAAATTTATGAGCAACCTACAGCCATTGCGCACACCTTAGAAGGTCGTATTGCCGGCGGTAAGGTATTAGATTCAGCTTTTGGCGAAAATGCAGCTGAATTTTTAAAAGACATTAAGCACGTACAAATTATTGCCTGTGGTACCAGTTATCATGCGGGTATGGCAGCGCGTTACTGGTTAGAAGACTGGGCCGGAGTATCGTGTAACGTCGAAATCGCCTCAGAATTTCGTTACCGCAAGTCGCACTTATTCCCAAATAGCTTGTTAGTGACTATCTCACAATCTGGTGAAACCGCAGATACCTTAGCGGCAATGCGCCTGGCAAAAGAAATGGGCTATAAAGCCACATTAACCATTTGTAACTCAGCGGGTTCATCATTAGTACGTGAATCTGATATGGCTTACATGATGAAAGCGGGCGCTGAAATTGGCGTTGCATCAACGAAAGCCTTTACCGTGCAACTTGCCGGTTTGTTAATGTTAACCACGGCGATTGGTCGTCATAATGGTATGTCTAGCGACATGGAAGCGGCTATTACGCAAAGCCTGTTATCTATGCCTGCTAAAGTGGAGCAAGCGCTTGGCTTAAATGATGCTATTGCAGAATTAGCTGAAGACTTTGCCGATAAACAGAATGCCTTATTCTTAGGCCGAGGCGATCAATACCCCATTGCGATGGAAGGTGCATTAAAGCTAAAAGAAATTTCGTATATTCACGCAGAAGCCTATGCTTCTGGCGAGCTAAAGCATGGCCCATTAGCCTTGATTGATGCCGATATGCCCGTGATTGTGGTGGCGCCAAACAATGAATTACTCGAAAAGCTTAAATCAAACGTTGAAGAAGTGCGTGCCCGTGGTGGATTGATGTATGTGTTTGCTGATGTCGATGCAGAATTTGAGTCAGACGACACCATGAAAGTCATCCCTGTTCCACACTGCGATGTATTTATGGCACCGTTAATCTACACCATCCCATTACAGTTATTGTCATACCATGTGGCATTAATTAAAGGGACTGACGTAGATCAGCCGCGTAATTTAGCCAAATCAGTCACGGTAGAATAAACCTCTAAATTGATTTAAATCGCATATAGCAATGAAAAACAGCTTCTTAGGAAGCTGTTTTTGTTGGGTGCAGGGGTCGAATAAATCAATGGTGTTTTTGGTTGTTTACGTTTTTAGTTTCAAATAAGTCGATCGCAATGTGAGCACTTAGCTGGCCATAAAAGCTATCGCAATCATGTTGAAACACGCTAGGTTGTTTAACTAGAAAAGAAATCATTAAGCTCATTCAATACTTTGAGGTTTATCTAAACAATGGTCATAAGTTGGAAAATATTGAATAAGGCAATATAAAAAACAGACGACTGTTTCGATGCTCGACATGTTATCTAAAGATTGGCTATCGATTACCTAGGCTCTGTATTATAAAAAATATTATGCTGTTGAAGGTCAGGGGGCACCGATGGTAACCAATACCCCCGTCGGTACATCAATTACTTAGGCAGTAGTACAGTATCAATCACGTGGATCACACCGTTGCTCGCCTTTACGTCTGTCATGATAACTTTTGCGTTATTTACCATTACATTGCCGTATTTTGCTTTAATGATAACCATTTGTCCCTGAACTGTTGATGCGCTGTCTAGTTTAACGACATCAGCAGCCATCACTTTTCCTGCAACAACATGATATGTTAAAATTGTCGCAAGTTTATCTTTGTTTTCTGGTTTCAGTAGCGACTCGACGGTCCCATCTGCTAACTTAGCAAAAGCTTCATCTGTCGGTGCGAATACCGTAAATGGACCTTCACCTTTTAGTGTATCAACAAGTCCTGCTGCTTTGATTGCAGCAACAAGCGTATTGAAAGATCCATTTTCAGCTGCTACATCGACAATGTCTTTTTTCATACCATGATGTTCGGCATAAGCAACAGAGGTGAATGATAAACTGGCAACAATAAGGGCGAGTGTTGTAATAAATTTCTTTAACATTTTTATATTCCTTTCGAATTTATACCACTTTGAGGGGGAGGCTGTTTTTTGTGCAACATTTGTTACGTATGGTATAAACAACTAGATCAGTTTGGTTTCAATTTACTTACAGTACGACGCTAAAATATCACCGGGTGTTCAACAAGAACCCTTTTTCGCTACTCAATTTTGCCCACAAGATCTTTAAATACATCACCTTTTGGCAATGGGCTATTAATAGGATAATTGTTGGTTTGCTGATGCACCCGTTCAAAAGGCTGGGGTTTTAGGCCTTTTTTAAGTAAAACAGGATTGTAATTTTTGTGATATTAATCATCGGTGAGTTTCGTTGTGCGATGATACATTGCCGGAGCTTAATCATTCCCGTACTAACGCATCTGACAATAAGCCAAAGATAGATATATTAATCTCATTATCCTTTCGGTTATTTTCTGCTGGTTTCGTATCCTATAAAGTACCCTCTACTAAATTATTTTTTTATTACTATTCCATTTTTATCAGATGCTTATAGTTTTTTTATATAAAGCCAACAGGAAGTGTTGTATTTTTGTTGTGTTTTTTTTGAACTATAAAAAAGATTGTCACGTATAGAAATCGGTCATATTACTAATGAGGATTTCTAAGATGAAACGGATATACCCTTTTGCACTATGTGTTTCTTTAATTGGTCTAACAGCTTGCTCAGACGACGATGATGCAACAGTTGTAGAGCTTGTAGAGCCTGAAATGTCATATATACGCGTTATTCATGCTGGCAGCGATGCTCCATTGGTGAATGTTGTGGCTAATGGCAATGCATTGCTGTCGAATGTTGATTATGCGATGGCCAGTGATTTAATCGAAGTGTCAGCAACAAGCTACGACATTAACGTTGATGCTGTGTTGGCAGATGGCACCACGCTAACTGTGTTAGAAGCATTACTTGATGCACAAGATGACATGGAATATACCGCCATTGCGTTAGGTTCTGTTGCAGATAACACCTTGAGTCTAAAATTAATTGAAAACCCAACCATGGACATTGCTGCGGGTTATGCCAGAGTACAAGTGCTGCATGGCGCGCCTTTAGTGGGTACTGTTGATATTTATGTTACGGCTCCTGATGCAGATATAAGCGCTACAGCTCCCACGTTATCGGCAAGCTATTTAGATGTAAGCTCGCAGATTGAAGTGCCCGCTAGCGATTATCAAATTCGTATTACTGCATCTGGAATGAAAGAGGTTGTGTATGACTCAGGTTCTGTTGCGTTAGGCGATATGCAAGATTACTTTATCAGTGCCATTCCTAATACATGGTCTGGAGATTCACCTGTGGCATTGCAAGTGTCGCTACCCGGAGCACAGCTAGTGTTAAATGACGTAAACAGTGGCGCTGATTTACGGGTGGTACATGCCGTTGCTGATGCGCCAGCTGTTGATGTGTTTGTTGACGGCGCCACTACACCAGCTGTAGATATGCTGTCTTTTGGTGATGTGACGGGTTATGTCAACCTTGCTCAAGGTGCTCACACCGTAACCGTTGCCGCGGATGCCGATAATGATGTTGTGGTTATAGATAATGCTGCAGTCGACTTAGGTATTGGTATGAGTTATAGCGCCTTGGCTGTGGGATCACTAACCAGCAATATGATTGAGCCATTAGTGTTAGTTGAACAAACTCGTCGCGTAGCGACAGAGGCAAAGCTTACTGTGACACATGCTGCCTATTCTGCACCAGAAGTAGACGTTTACCTTACTTCATCTGCTGATATCTCTGATGCAACACCAGTATTAGAGGACGTGCCATTTAAGGTTTCTTCTGGGAGCATTAGCGTAACACCTGGAACTTATACTATTAGTGTCACTGTGGCTAATACTAAAGATGTCGCAATTGGGCCTTTAGAAGTCACATTAGGAGCCTCGGGTATATATGGTGTGGCAGCTGTTGATAATGTCGGTGGCGGAGCGCCATTTGGGGTTATTTTATTAGACGACTTCACTGCAATGTAATATTACTCTGTAAAAGATTTGCGGCTTATTCTTGCCAGATAAGCCGCTTTTTTATGCCCAATTAATGGTGCAAATATTGCTGGGTGCTCTTAAGTAAACCGCTTATTCATTTTTTTTCACGTTATGTTGCTGCCCAGTTTGAGTCACACTTCATCATGAAAAGTCATCCCTTTGCCACTCTGCGCGAGTTTATAGTGCCGTTAATTTACATTATCCCATTACCGTTATTGTCATAGCATGTGACACGAATAAAAGGCGGCTTCTTCGGCAGTCGTATTTATGGGGCGTAATGTACCTATTTCTATAAAGAACATTCTCACAAAAGGGTGATTGATTTAACTTAAATATGCTGGTAGGTTATTAAAATTATTAATAAATAAAGCTATGTTAATGATGGTTGTTGAAGGGGATCTCAGGATGTTTATCGGCATTTTCGCTAATACGCTTTAAAGCTTTATCAACAACAAGGAGAGTCCCTAATGGATTATTTTATAGGCGCGTTAAAAAAATATGCTGATTTCACTGGTCGAGCACGAAGAAAAGAATATTGGATGTTTATACTTGTTTATATGATTATCAATATTGTTTTTGCTGTAATTGGTTTGGATACCATTTCAGCGATAGTGAGTCTTGCACTGCTAGTCCCAAGTCTCAGCATTGCAGCAAGAAGGCTGCATGATACTGGTCGTTCTGGGTGGTGGCAATTAATACTATTAATTCCAATTATTGGTTTAATTGTGCTAATTGTTTTTCTAGCTCAAGATAGCCATGATGCAAATGATTACGGTATTAATCCTAAATCAGGTGTACCAGCATAAAACTGAGCAAGAGACTATGGTGCCAAGAGTTAATTTTCGCTTTTGGCACTTTCTACATCACACCATCGCTAAGCAGTCCAACAAAAAGGGAACAAATCTTGTTCCCTTTTTGCTATCTATAGCTTATTGATTTACCAGGCACTTGATTTACCAAACTCTGGCAACAAGCCCTTTAAGGTAATAGCCTTCTGGGAATGCGCTACTAATAGGATGATCGCTGGCTTGATGCATGCGCTCAATAAACTGTACTTCACGTTTTGCATCTAATGCAGCATCGGCAACGACTTTTTGGAACAAGTCTGACTGCATTAAGCCCGAACAAGAGAAGGTCAGTAGTATTCCACCAGGATTAAGTAATTGCATGGCAATCATATTGATGTCTTTATAACCGCGACACGCGCCATCGAGTTGTGACTTATTGTCGGCAAACTTAGGCGGATCTAATACGATAACATCGA
This sequence comes from Shewanella psychromarinicola, assembly GCF_003855155.1. Lineage (NCBI taxonomy): Bacteria > Pseudomonadati > Pseudomonadota > Gammaproteobacteria > Alteromonadales > Shewanellaceae > Shewanella > Shewanella psychromarinicola. The sequence continues at coordinate 1,131,528 of NZ_CP034073.1, read as the reverse complement.
AGGTTTTACCTTCATCTCGATACAGTCGCAGTAACTTAAATACGTCGGCTTCGAGGTAGTTTACATGGTCATCATTAAGGTTATTAATCGCCATATTATCGCGGGCGGTTTGCAGTGCTAGGGTAGAGACATCGACGTTTTCAATACTCGCCGCACCAGCTTTAGCGGCATACAAGCCAAAAGTGCCGGTGTAACAGAAGCAGTTAAGTACAGACTTACCTTTAACGAAACGGGCGGCGATGGCGCGGTTGTCACGTTGATCCAAATAGAAGCCTGTTTTGTGGCCTTTAACCACATCGACGGCAATCTTGATACCATTTTCTTCGATGATGACAGGCATGGGGGGTAATTCACCGTGTAGTAACCCTACCACCGGAATGAGGCCTTCTTTCTTTCTCGAGTCGACATCTGAACGCTCATAGACAGTGCAATCTGGATATTGAATAACGAGTTGCTCTACTATAGTGTCACGCCATTTTTCGGCACCGGTATTTAACAGTTGGCACACCAATACATTGGCATAACGATCTACGGTGATACCGGGCAAACCGTCCGATTCTGCGGCGATTAAGCGATAGCCTGTTAGGCCTTGTTCGCGGATCAGATCATCTCGGCCTGCTTGTGCTCTTTTTATGCGTCTGGCGAAGAAATCGGCATCGATGATTTCTTCTTTGTTGAAGGTCCATATCCGCACTTGGATTTGAGATTCTGGCGACCAGGCTCCGCGTCCGAGCCAATGCCCGTCGTGCGCCACGACTTCAACCGTGTCACCTGCTGCAGGTTTTCCACCATTGATGTTGTGAATACCGTTGGAAAATATCCACGGGTGGCGTCGCTCTAATGAACGTTCGCGGCCAGGTTTAAGTTTAATTCTGATAGCCATGGTACTGCCTAATTTAAATTATAAAAGGGGTAAAAAGATTCACGGCGCACCTGATAAAGGCTGAGTAAAAACCTCTATAACGACTCATTAGAGGCATGGATGACATCACACTATTATCAATGTCAAAAGGCTCTGGGGGCGACGAAGGGAGATCATAGCCTTTTTTGAGCCTAAAAACCTGACAAATAATAAAATGCTGGCTGAGTGTTGTATTCGTTACTTAGATTTTGATCGTTCAATGGGCGTTTATCGTTACCGTAACAAGGTATCAACGGCATTTTGTGGATGGGTAAAATAGTGGCAGCAGTTGCTGGTGGCTGTTGTTCCATCAAATTGACCCGTGATGGTCGCGCAGATGTGAGTGAAGCATCAAAATGAAGCAAGTGTAGTGAACGTGGTCACTTGAGACAATATGATAAATCTCAGATAGCTACCTCGGCGTAAAGTGTAAGGCTTCACCAAGTTGTGAATAACAGGCTTTAGCCCAAAAATGATGTTAAATGTGTCCTTACGCTTTTGCTGATAACAAGGTTCATTGACGTGTTCAAACGAGTCAATGGCAAGTAATACCATACAGATCGTGCTACAAAAGTGCTAAAAAATAGTTACTTAGGTGTGCTTGTTATGCCTCGCTCCGGTTAGTGAGTATTGAATTTAAGATGAACGCGCTCTTTTTTACATCGACAATAATCACATGTAGGCTTTTACGTCGTGGTTACGCGATAACATTATTACGAGAAAAAACCAGAATATAGCCTTTAAATGGCAGTGCTAGATAGTCGGTGTGTATCGGTTTGAAATGGCTGCTGATAAACCCGAATTCGGCTAATTTTACAGTGAGCTTATTTTTTCGACCGCGACCGGGGTCGACAATGATGACGTCACATTTGGCGCTGGCATGGTTTTTAATAAAATAAGCTAATAACTGCACATGTTGATCTTCATAGAGCAAATCGCTGCCGATGATGACGTCAAAAAGCCCCAATTTACTGGTGTCGTTAGCCCAGTCTACGCGCTCAAAAGCAATGCTTTTACCATTATTTAATTGGGTATTTCTATTAAGGAACTGTTCAACTTCTGGGTGGTAGTCGGTTGCAGTAATATCGGCGTTTTTTGCGTTAAGTAGTAAGCTTGAGAGCGCCATTCCACAGCCTATTTCTAGAATTCTTTTGCCTTCTGTTTTGTAATCCAACATATAATTAGCCAGCACTAAGCTTGATGGCCAAACAATGCCAAAAATTGGCCAATTCGCCGAGGATATACCGAGTTTTTCAGCAATACCGGTAGGGTCATCAAATTCTTGATTATTACGTAAGGTACACAAGTGAACATCGATTTCACCAAACTCAACAGTTTGGTAGCTTAAACGAAGGGCAGTCATTGGGCCGTCTTAAAAATTGAGTGTTCAGCCAGATATCGAGGACAAATAAATGACAAAACGAAGAGGTGTTAGTTAGATTATAGCACTTTGCTAGAAAGGCAAATATATTTAATTGGTTTGGGCTCTATTAGGTTAAGCCCTTAGTCAAAGGCATCATTATATTGTGTTTTTTGTGCGCTTTGGGTCTCAATGTGGAGAATACTCAATACAAATATACCCGTGATCATTGAAAATGCTTGATTTTGTCCCAAATGGGATCATCATAGCCCCATGAAACAAATTACACTCTCGCCAGAACAAAAAGTAGCATTGGAAACTCGACATAAAAGCTCGAGTGATAGGCGTGAGTGTGATCGCATTAAAGCCATTTTACTACGCGATGAAAATTGGCCAACGCCAATGATTGCCCAAGCGTTACGTATTCACGAAACGACCGTAGTTCGATACATTGATGCCTATGCTCACGACCAAAAACTCACGTGTAATAGTGGCGGCTCTTTAAGCTATCTGAGTCAAGAGCAAACTGAACTATTGATTGCACACCTGTGTGAGGTGACCTACTTGCATAGCCATCAAATAGTCGCTTATATCTCAGAACAATTTCAGATTAAGTACACAGTGTCAGGCCTCAATAAATGGCTGCATAAACATCAGTTCAGCTATAAAAACCCTAAAGGGGTTCCTCACAAATTTGATGAAGACAAACAAACGGCTTTCATTGAATATTATGAGCAACTAAAATCCTCGTTAACCCCTGATGAACCGTTATTATTTATGGATGCGGTTCATCCGACCCAAGCCACAAAAATCACCGCTGGCTGGATAAAAAAAGGCGTTGATAAACCGATAGAAACGACGGGAAGCCGAACCCGTATTAACGTGGTTGGTGCAATCCGACTTGGTCACTTAACAGAAGCGGTCATTGAGCAATATAGCAAAACGGTTAACGGTGCATCCATCATCGATTTTTTAAACCAAATTAGAGCGCGTTACTCAACAAGTGGTGTTATCCATTTGGTGCTTGATGGCGCTGGATACCATCGAAATGCCTTAGTGGTTAAAGAGGCTGAACATCTGAATATAACATTGCATTACCTGCCACCTTATAGTCCAAATTTAAACCCAATAGAACGATTGTGGAAGGTAATGAATAAGCATGCGAGGAATGGGCAATACTTCGCAACGACAAAAGAATTCCGACGAAAAATTACTGACTTTTTTAGCATCACCCTCCCCGATATTGCCGATACACTCGGTGATACAATTAATGATAACTTTCAGAAATTAAAAACTGCAGTTTGAATTCACTTGAGTATATAAGGCCTACATAGCTATTAATCGCTGCGAATAAAACAGGTTTTCACCCGTTACTGGTTGATATTAGCATGCTCACTTTCACCTTAATAACCCCTTTTATATCAATTATCAGCTCTGATAATAAAGCACTATCCATTGTTAAATGTGCGACATACGCATCACAATCTTAATGATAATTGTTTACATTAGTATATCCGATATGTTAAGTTCCATGGAAATTACAGAGCTTTATATAACATTATAGTTACTCACATTGACTAAATCAGGATGAAAAAATGAAAAAAACGTTAATTGCGGCAACATTAATCGGGCTTTTTGCTAGCAATCAAGCTATCGCTTCTGACGAAACAACCGAATTACGCCAAATTATTGAGCAGCAGCAAAAAGTGCTGCAAGATCTTGAAAAACGTCTTGAGCAAACAGAAATGCGTGTAGAGACCACGGCTGATGTAGTAGAAGCGACCGCATCAAGCAAGTCGGCAACCACTATTGGTGGTTATGGTGAATTACACTATAACAATATTTCTAATAACCAAACTGGCACCGACAAGAAAGAATTCGATTTCCACCGCTTTGTATTGTTTGTAGGTCACGAGTTTAATAGCACAACCCGTTTTTTCTCTGAGCTAGAAGTTGAACATTCAATTGCCGGTGAGAGTCAAAATGGTGAGGTTGAGTTAGAGCAAGCGTATATCGAGCATGACTTTAATGAAATGTTTACCGGTAAAGCCGGTCTATTCTTAATGCCTGTCGGTATTATCAACGAAACTCACGAACCTACAGTATTCTACGGTGTTGAGCGTAACCCGGTAGAAAAAGACATTATTCCTGCGACATGGTGGGAAGGTGGTTTAAACCTTAATATTAAAGCCGCTCCTGGTGTAGCCTTTGACACCGCCGTGACGTCTGGTTTGTATTTAGACCAAAGCTCTGGTTATAAAATCCGTAATGGTCGTCAAAAAGTATCTAAAGCGAAAGGTGAAGATTTAGCCTATACCGGCCGAGTAAAATATACTGCGGTTCCAGGTTTAGAGCTAGCGGCGACGGTTCAATATCAGTCTGACTTAACGCAAGGTACAGCTGATGTTGATTCTGCCTCAGCAACATTGCTTACTGCGCATGCGATTTACAGCATTGAAAACTTCACGGTTAAAGCGCTATACGCCCAGTGGAATATTGATGGTAAAGAAGCTGAAGCGTTAGGTCGTGACAAGCAAAATGGTTTCTATATTGAGCCTGCTTACCGAATCAATGAACAGTTTGGTGTGTTTGCCCGTTACAACGAGTGGGACAACAATGCCGGTGATAGCGCTGACACTAAGAACAAACAAACTAGTGTGGGTGTGAACTACTGGTTACACGAAAACGTGGTGTTTAAAGCTGACTACGAAAAAATTGGCGGCGCTGCTGATTCAGATGGTTTCAACCTAGGTGTTGGTTACCAGTTTTAATCGTTGAGTATTCAGAGATAAGATAAACCGATATAACAGATTATCGGTCAATGGGTGCCAACAGTGTATATTGTCGGCACCCGTGTTTTTATTATAGATTAAGGGCTGATATGCAGACAAGGTTAAGATCATATTTGATGTTAATTATGATGGGGTTAGCTGTTTATTTTTCGGCATTTAATGCGATTGCAGCCTCACAATATCAGTCAAATGAAGCCTTTATTAGCCAAGCATTTAATGGCAGTGGTGGTGAAGCCAAAGTATTGTGGTTAGATGATGATCTCAAACAAGCGGTAGAAGTTATTTTAGCCCATCGTTTTAATAAAATGCGTGTGCGTTACTGGCAACATAATGATGAAACCGTATGGATTATGGATGAGATTGGTAAAGAGTCGCCTATTACGGTGGCTGTGCATATAAAAGCCCATTATATTGCGCGAACTAAAGTGTTAATTTATCGCGAAAGTCGTGGTGATGAAGTTCGTCATGATTTTTTTACCGACCAATTTAAGTCGGCCAAGTTAGACGACCAACATCAGCTGGATAAACATATAGACGGGATTACTGGTGCAACATTATCGGTAAGAGCATTAACTAAGTTATCGCGCATTGCATTATTACTTCATGCCCATGTGGTGCAATAAACCACGTTTCAATTCAACCGGATAATTTCAAGCAGGTTAGTGTGAATAAAGCATCTCGACAAAACAGTGTTAGGCTTAAATTTATGCGCATTCTTCGTCCTTGGCATCGCCGTTTAGGATTAGTAAGTGCGCTGTTCATCTTGCTGTTAGTGCTTACCGGTGTGGCGATAAATCACAGTGACGATATTGGTTTAGCTCAAACGCCAGTTACTCAGTCGTGGTTACTTGATTATTATGGTATTCCTGCTCCTGCACATGTTGCTCAGTTTTCTGCATTAGATACCTCCAATTTGCCTGCGCTGTATATTACCGATAATTTATTGTGGCAGGGTAAACGGGTTATTTTTGAAGGATCACAAACCTTAATGAGTGCCAGTTATACTGACAATATGCTGGTGGCAATAGATGAGCAACAGTTGTATTTATTCGATACAGCAGGCCATTTACAAGAAACGCAAAATAGCAGCATGGGTTTACCGACTGACTTATTAGCGCTTGCTGTGGTGAACAGTCGAGTATGGTTAAATACTAAAGCTGGTGTTTATCAAGCCGATGAGCAGTTAATCGATTGGCAACTCATGGAGCCTATCAAGGCTATCACTTGGTTGATACCTAATCCACGAGTTGATGCTGAGTTTATTCAACATGCCCGTAGTGCGCATTTAAATTGGCAACGCGTAATGCTAGACCTGCATAGTGGTCGCTTATTTGGGGCGTTAACTGTGTGGTTATGGGATTTGTTTGCGCTAGCATTATTGTTAGTGTCATTAAGTGGATTTTGGATTTGGTATAAACAAAAACCGCCCAGGTAATAACTTTATTTGTGTTAACTGTTACTCATTAATGCTCACAAAGCCTCAAAAATACTCAGCTATATTGGTTTGCTTGCCTGCAACAGAGCTTAGCTCTATACCTGCTTCACTAATTTGATAATTACCAGCAGAAACAGTTTCGCCTAACGGTCTAAAATCTTGCATTCTAAGCTTAACTATATGAGCTTATTGTTGTGAGGCTTGTGCTCGTTAGCACGGCTTACTGTTGATTGACGGTTTCTTTCGCCTGCTCGAGTTGCGGTTTTCAATGACAAGAAACGGGTTTGTGGAGCAATAGTTTTACTAGGTTAGCCAATTGTTTACCTGAAATTTCCCGTGTGAGTAATATGCTGGCTGTGGTTTTAATGTCCTTGGCCAATATGCAAATGCTGCCGGCAGTCTGTTCAACTTCCTTTTAGCCGTCGGGCATACTTCTAGTACTTTGTTGGGCTGAGTCTGAGGCACGTTAAAAGTGCTCTACATTTGCTCCATTAGCAGCTCAAGTTGCGACATAACATCCACTAAATTTACTATTGTGCTTTGAAGTTCGTTAGCAGAGGCTAATGATTTTCGGTGGTATTATTCTGTTAGGCAACGGTTTGGTTAATGCTGGCAATGGCGTCGTCGACATCATTTATTTCTAGGTGGGATACATTAATGAAGCCGTTAACTCAGGTGGCTAGATTGCTCATTTAACGATGTATTCATCAGACCGTTTCGCTTTCAAGTTACGGTGTTGAGCAATGTGGCTGAGGTTGATTGAGCGTTGTTATATTTGGGTCGCCATTTATTTACTGGGTCTAGTTCCGTTAATAAAACAGATGAGTTTTAATTTATGTCTAGGCTAGTACTTGGTCGGTTGAAACATGAGTGGCTGTTGGGGTGTCATCAACTGAAACCACGCTGCAGATTGCCGTGAAGTGTTGCACTTTAATAGAGGGTGTTTGAAAGTCAGTGCTGGTGAGAAAAGCAAGCTCTTGCTTGTCTTCAACATACTCGTGATATCGCGACATTAACCTGAGACAACTTTTACTTGAGTACGTTAAACCTCTCGCCGTAATGTTAGTCTTAACCATATTCGGGTTACCTAAATACTTGCGTGTTGTGCCACTATCTCAGCTTGTTGCACCTGCTTTGCCTCAATGTTTTTCCACACCTTTTCATGAAAGTAAAACACAACCGTGTTGACTGCAGGCTCAAGCAGGGCAATGGTGCCACCGATAATAATGCTACCCGTTAATAAGTAAGTAATCGTAAACGCAACACAGAAGTGTAAAATTGCAAAGCTGATGGTCTTTTTCATGATGGATCCCCCGTTTGATTTATTTAAATGATAACAGTTATCATTATCATATAAAAGAGGGGTGATTCGATTGTTGCAAATGAAAATTTCGATTAGGTTTATACTTTCTAATACCAAAAAAATAAAGGCCCTTAACAAGGGCCTTTATACTAGCTAATAACATTAAGTCAGATCATAACCTCATCTATTGAGGTTAGGGGCTGTTGATCTTTCACATTGGCAGCCAAATTATAGAGCAAGCTAGAGCCAGCAGGCTTTCAAAATTAATTTTCAATTTATCATAGCGGGTAGCTATCGCTCTAAAATGCTTGAGCCGAGCAAAAGCATTTTCAACTAAATGCCGATATTTGTATAAACACCAATCGATATCGCCATTTCCTTGCTTCGAATTTTGTCTTCTAGGGATCACTGGCTTTGAACCACATTCACGCACTTTATCTCTAATCGCTTCACTGTCGTAGCCTTTGTCTGCAATAATAAAATGACTTTGTGGCAATAGTTCAATAAGGGCATTAGCTGCTTTGCTATCATGAACTTCTCCACCTGTAACAATGAATTCTATCGGTAAACCATAGCTATCTACCGCGAGATGGATTTTGCTTGTATTACCACCACGACTTAACCCAATTGCTTGATTTTCATCAGATGATGCACCTGAACTGTGTTGATGGGCTTTTACATAACTTCCATCAATAAATTCCCATTCAGTATCACTATTAGTCGATAATGTTTTGAACAGCCTAAGTAAAATACCTTTTCTTGACCACAGTAAAAATCGACGGTAAATGGTATTCCATAAGCCAAAATATTCAGGTAAATCTCGCCAAGGGCAGCCAACACGCAATCGGTAAAGGATACCTTCCATCGTAAATCGATGCTCTTGCTTGTTATAAACTCTATCATCAAGCAGAATAGCTTTTAGCTTCGACCACATCTCATCAGTGAGCATTAATCGGGGCATGGTAATCTCGTTGTATTTGTTTTTGGCGAAGTGAATTATACGAGATTACCTTCTTCGCACAAAATTCAAACAAAGATCAACAGCCCCTAGTAATGCCAAGGAAAACGTGAAAAGTCTTGGTCGCGCTTTTCTAAAAAGGCATCACGGCCTTCTTGGGCTTCTTCGCTGGCATAGGCTAAGCGTGTTGCTTCACCAGCAAACAGTTGTTGGCCCACTAAACCATCATCAGCCATATTAAAGCCATACTTCAGCATGCGCATTGCCGTAGGGGATTTAGAGTTAATTTCTTTAGCCCAAACTAAGGCTTCAGTTTCGAGTTCTGCATGTGGAATGGCACGGTTGACCATGCCCATATTAAACGCCTCTTCAGCAGAGTAATTAAACCCAAGGAAGAATATTTCACGAGCACGTTTCTGGCCAATCATCTTGGCTAAATAAGCACTACCATATCCTGAGTCAAAACTGCCTACATCAGGATCGGTTTGTTTAAAGATGGCATGTTCTTTAGATGCTAAAGTTAAATCACAAACCACATGCAAACTATGTCCACCGCCAACAGCCCAGCCAGGCACTACGGCAATCACCACTTTTGGCATAAAACGAATTAAACGCTGCACTTCTAAGATATGCAGGCGCCCCATACGAGCGACATCAGGTTTACCTTCTTCAGCTCCTTCATATTTATAGCCGTCTTTCCCTCGAATACGTTGATCGCCACCTGCACAGAATGAATACTGACCTTTTGCAGACGGCCCATTACCTGTTATGAGTACACAGCCCACATCAGACCATTGCCTCGCGTGGTCTAACGCTATATAAAGCTCATCTACTGTTTTGGGACGGAATGAGTTAAGACAATCAGGGCGATTAATGGCGATACGCACTGTACCTTGGGATTTAGCGCGATGATATGTGATGTCTTCAAAATTGAATCCGTTAACAACATCCCATAAAGTAGGGTCAAAAATGTCAGATACTGAATTAGTTTGTGATTGTTGCGTCATATAAAACCTAGCCCCTATTGCAAATGTTACATAAAGGCTAGGCTTGTTTGATATCTAGGTCAATTCGTGTCGATAAAACCGTTAACTTACTCAGATTTTATCGCAAATAAATTGCAGATTTTCTTTAGTAAAAACCGGGTGGCGAGCACTACTGTGGCAGTATTGATCTTTAAACTCGGCTATCGCTTCGTTACTGGTAAATACACCATCTAATTCACGGATTTCAATTGTTGATAATCGCTCATAAATTTCTGTTTTAAGTTGTGGTAGATGTTTATCGATTTTAATTATTTTTGTGCCAGTCATCGAATCAAGCTTTTTATCTGCCTTAGTAAACATAGTGTTAATATCGTTAATTGGCTTATCTAGTTTGTCTGTTTCTGTCGCGAAATAATAAATAACCCCCGCGATTATTGCTAATCCTATCCAGCCTCTCATCTTTTTATCCAATTATGTGTTATTACCTATATAATAAGCTAGTTACCGTTCAATATTAAAGCAGTAAGGCTGTAAAATGACGACAGAATCTAACTCCAAGGACTTTTCTAAACAGCAGCGTATTAAAATTCATCAACCTGATGCTAGTAAAGCAGACCGTTTCAATCCGCGCAACCGTATTTACGTAAGAGCTGTCGATGGCTTATGGACAACGTTACGACGTTATATGGGGTGGATTGCCATATTATTCTTCTTACTCCTTCCTTGGTTACCCTGGGGAGATCGTCAAGCCGTGTGGTTTCATCTTGCCGAGCAAAAATTTCACGTCTTTGGCTTAACGATATGGCCACAAGATCTTACCTTGCTTGCTGCACTCTTTATGATAGCCGCATTTGGATTATTTTTTGTCACCACTTACCTTGGCAGGGTGTGGTGTGGCTATACCTGTCCACAGACCGTGTGGACTTTCATCTTTATTTGGTTCGAAGAAAAGTTTGAAGGTGCGCGTAATAAACGAATCAAGCTTGATCAAATGCCATGGAGTATTAATAAACTATGGCGTAAAACCGCTAAACATACCTCCTGGCTATTGGTCTCACTATTAACGGCCACGACATTTGTATCCTACTTTGTTCCAAGTCGCGAACTCTATATAGACTTCTTTACGCTTAATGCCGGTGGTGGGATATATTTTTGGGTGGTCTTCTTTACTATTGCGACTTACGGTAATGCAGGATGGATGCGAGAGATCATGTGTATTCACATGTGTCCGTATGCCCGCTTCCAAGCCGCTATGTTTGACAAGAACACTTATATAGTGGGTTATGACACTAAGCGCGGAGAAACTCGCGGTCCACGTACTCGTAAACAAGATCCAAAAGAAATGGGTTTAGGCGACTGCATTGATTGTGACTTATGTGTTCAAGTGTGCCCAACAGGGATTGATATTCGTAATGGTCTGCAATACGAATGCATTAACTGTGGTGCCTGTATTGATGCATGTGATAACACCATGGAGCGTATGGGATACGATAAAGGTCTCATTCGTTACACAACAGAAAATAAACTTGATGGTGTGCAAGAAAAGGTATTGCGACCTAAGTTGGTTGGCTACGGAGTGGTACTCACTTCGATGATATTAATCTTCATCTATGCCAGCGCAACCATTGCTCCAGTTCGCATGGATGTCATTAGAGATAGAAACTCACTTTATCGAGAAAATAACCGAGGCAACACAGAGAATACCTTTACGATTAAAATTCTCAATAAGACAGAGCAACCGCAAGAATATGAGTTAAGTGTCGAAGGCTTGCCTAACGCTAAATGGATTGGGTCGCAGCACGTATCAATAGGATCTGGTGAAGTTATAACCTTACCAATTAGTATTGCTGTTGATCCCATTGAGCTGAAGAGAAGGATCACTAAAATCTATATTAAAATTACGGCGCAAATAGATGGTAATCCAATAGAAATAAAACAGGAAACACGATTTTTCGGGGATTAGAACCCAGTAAAATAGCCAAAAAAGGGACGGGTAGTCCCTTTTTTGTTCGTTTCGATTGAAAAAGCACCTCTTGGTCATGTTTTTGCAATATTTAGCCTTTTAATACTTGCACAAAATCTTAAGCTCCCTATAATGCGCAACCACTGACACGGCAAACGTCGCGGACAGGTTGTAAGGTTCAAATTGAAGCTTACAACAGCGAAAAGAAAGTTTGAAAAAACACTTGACGCGAAACGGGAAATGCGTAAAATACGCACCCCAAGCCAACGACCTAGCGTCAACGGCCGCTGAATGAAAAATCGAAAGATGTTCATGTTAGCAACGTTCTTTAACAATCTAAACAAGAAATCTGTGTGGACATTCACAGGTATTGAGTTATTCGAAATTGTCTTCTGTTCTTCGGAATGTTGGCAATCAAAAAATTTCAACTCAATGCAACGATGAATGTTCATAGTAATATGTACAAACATTATTTAGATTCTTCCGAGTCTAATTAATGAAATCAGAATTCATTGAGCCGAAAGCGTCGTTCTTACTTGTAAGAATGGGGTTTTTAAAAAACTTTAATTGAAGAGTTTGATCATGGCTCAGATTGAACGCTGGCGGCAGGCCTAACACATGCAAGTCGAGCGGTAACACAAGGGAGCTTGCTTCTGAGGTGACGAGCGGCGGACGGGTGAGTAATGCCTAGGGATCTGCCCAGTCGAGGGGGATAACAGTTGGAAACGACTGCTAATACCGCATACGCCCTACGGGGGAAAGGAGGGGACCTTCGGGCCTTCCGCGACAGGATGAACCTAGGTGGGATTAGCTAGTTGGTGAGGTAATGGCTCACCAAGGCGACGATCCCTAGCTGTTCTGAGAGGATGATCAGCCACACTGGGACTGAGACACGGCCCAGACTCCTACGGGAGGCAGCAGTGGGGAATATTGCACAATGGGGGAAACCCTGATGCAGCCATGCCGCGTGTGTGAAGAAGGCCTTCGGGTTGTAAAGCACTTTCAGTAGGGAGGAAAGGTAGCGTGTTAATAGCCCGTTACTGTGACGTTACCTACAGAAGAAGGACCGGCTAACTCCGTGCCAGCAGCCGCGGTAATACGGAGGGTCCGAGCGTTAATCGGAATTACTGGGCGTAAAGCGTGCGCAGGCGGTTTGTTAAGCCAGATGTGAAATCCCCGGGCTCAACCTGGGAATTGCATTTGGAACTGGCGAACTAGAGTCTTGTAGAGGGGGGTAGAATTCCAGGTGTAGCGGTGAAATGCGTAGATATCTGGAGGAATACCGGTGGCGAAGGCGGCCCCCTGGACAAAGACTGACGCTCATGCACGAAAGCGTGGGGAGCAAACAGGATTAGATACCCTGGTAGTCCACGCCGTAAACGATGTCTACTCGGAGTTTGGTGACTTAGTCACTGGGCTCCCAAGCTAACGCATTAAGTAGACCGCCTGGGGAGTACGGCCGCAAGGTTAAAACTCAAATGAATTGACGGGGGCCCGCACAAGCGGTGGAGCATGTGGTTTAATTCGATGCAACGCGAAGAACCTTACCTACTCTTGACATCCACAGAAGAGACCAGAGATGGACTTGTGCCTTCGGGAACTGTGAGACAGGTGCTGCATGGCTGTCGTCAGCTCGTGTTGTGAAATGTTGGGTTAAGTCCCGCAACGAGCGCAACCCCTATCCTTATTTGCCAGCGCGTAATGGCGGGAACTCTAGGGAGACTGCCGGTGATAAACCGGAGGAAGGTGGGGACGACGTCAAGTCATCATGGCCCTTACGAGTAGGGCTACACACGTGCTACAATGGCAAGTACAGAGGGTTGCAAAGCCGCGAGGTGGAGCTAATCTCACAAAGCTTGTCGTAGTCCGGATCGGAGTCTGCAACTCGACTCCGTGAAGTCGGAATCGCTAGTAATCGTGGATCAGAATGCCACGGTGAATACGTTCCCGGGCCTTGTACACACCGCCCGTCACACCATGGGAGTGGGCTGCAAAAGAAGTGGGTAGTTTAACCTTCGGGAGAACGCTCACCACTTTGTGGTTCATGACTGGGGTGAAGTCGTAACAAGGTAGCCCTAGGGGAACCTGGGGCTGGATCACCTCCTTACCTATACGACTAACTCAATACCTAAAAGTGCAGCGATGCATGTGAGTGTTCACACAGATTACTTGTTAACTTCTTCGGAAGTAGAGTGAAATGCGCCGCCAGCCGGTTAGCATTGTTCTTTAACAATTTGGAAAGCTGATAGTACTAACTAAAGGCGCATAGATGATGATTCGTTGTCGTTTGTGTGATTACGTTAGTGCGAAAAATAATACTGATGCGAAAGCATTAGTATCTTGAGTTCTCAACACACTGTTTAAGTGTCTTGAATATTCTAAAAAACTAAGGCGAGTCCACTTCCTACCCGGAGGTGAGACAAGTAAAAACCAGCTGGTCATGATATGACTCAGAGGTTCACGCAAGTGAAACTCATTTGGGTTGTATGGTTAAGTGACCAAGCGTATACGGTGGATGCCTTGGCAGTCAGAGGCGATGAAGGACGTAATAACTTGCGAAAAGCGTTGGCGAGCTAGTAATAAGCATTTGAGCTAACGATATCCGAATGGGGAAACCCGGCCACATAAGTGGTCATCATAACGTGAATACATAGCGTTATGAGGCGAACCTGGGGAACTGAAACATCTAAGTACCCAGAGGAAAAGAAATCAACCGAGATTCCCCTAGTAGCGGCGAGCGAACGGGGATTAGCCCTTAAGTCTATGGGGTGTTAGTGGAATGTGTTGGAAAGCACAGCGGCACAGGGTGATAGCCCCGTACATGAAAACTAACCGTAGATGAAAACGAGTAAGGCGGGACACGTGACATCCTGTTTGAATATGGGGGGACCATCCTCCAAGGCTAAATACTCCTGACTGACCGATAGTGAACCAGTACCGTGAGGGAAAGGCGAAAAGAACCCCTGTGAGGGGAGTGAAATAGAACCTGAAACCGTGTACGTACAAGCAGTGGGAGCGGTTCTTGAGACCGTGACTGCGTACCTTTTGTATAATGGGTCAGCGACTTACATTTTGTAGCGAGGTTAAGCGAATAGCGGAGCCGTAGGGAAACCGAGTGTTAACTGCGCGTTTAGTTGCAAGGTGTAGACCCGAAACCGAGTGATCTAGCCATGGGCAGGTTGAAGGTTGAGTAACATCAACTGGAGGACCGAACCGACTTATGTTGAAAAATGAGCGGATGACTTGTGGCTGGGGGTGAAAGGCCAATCAAACTCGGAGATATCTGGTTCTCCTCGAAAGCTATTTAGGTAGCGCCTCGAGCGAATACCATTGGGGGTAGAGCACTGTTAAGGCTAGGGGGTCATCCCGACTTACCAACCCTTTGCAAACTCCGAATACCAATGAGTACTACTCGGGAGACAGACAGCGGGTGCTAACGTCCGTTGTCAAAAGGGAAACAACCCAGACCGTCAGCTAAGGTCCCAAAGTGTATGTTAAGTGGGAAACGATGTGGGAAGGCTCAGACAGCTAGGATGTTGGCTTAGAAGCAGCCATCATTTAAAGAAAGCGTAATAGCTCACTAGTCGAGTCGGCCTGCGCGGAAGATTTAACGGGGCTAAACATACCACCGAAGCTACGGGTGCATTTCATTAGAAGTGCGCGGTAGAGGAGCGTTCTGTAAGCGGTTGAAGGTGAAGGGGTAACCCACACTGGACGTATCAGAAGTGCGAATGCTGACATGAGTAACGATAAAGGGAGTGAAAAACTCCCTCGCCGAAAGACCAAGGGTTCCTGTCCAACGTTAATCGGGGCAGGGTGAGTCGACCCCTAAGGTGAGGCCGAAAGGCGTAATCGATGGGAAACAGATTAATATTTCTGTACCTTCACTAACTGCGATGGAGAGACGGAGAAGGCTAGGCTAGCGCGGCGTTGGTAGTCCGCGTTTAAGGTGGTAGGTTGTATTCTTAGGCAAATCCGGGAATACGCATTTAATTGCAAGACTGAGGACTGATGACGAGTCACTAAGGTGATGAAGTAGTTGATGCCATACTTCCAGGAAAATCTTCTAAGCTTCAGGTTAGTGGGGATCGTACCCCAAACCGACACAGGTGGTCGGGTAGAGAATACCAAGGCGCTTGAGAGAACTCGGCTGAAGGAACTAGGCAAAATGGTACCGTAACTTCGGGAGAAGGTACGCTGCCGACGGTGATAGGACTTGCTCCTTAAGCTGTTGGCAGTCGCAGATACCAGGTGGCTGCAACTGTTTATCAAAAACACAGTACTGTGCAAAATCGCAAGATGACGTATACGGTATGACGCCTGCCCGGTGCCGGAAGGTTAATTGATTGGGTTATCTTCGGAGAAGCTCATGATCGAAGCCCCGGTAAACGGCGGCCGTAACTATAACGGTCCTAAGGTAGCGAAATTCCTTGTCGGGTAAGTTCCGACCTGCACGAATGGCGTAATGATGGCCACGCTGTCTCCAGCCGAGACTCAGTGAAGTTGAAATTGCGGTGAAGATGCCGTATACCCGCGGCTAGACGGAAAGACCCCGTGAACCTTTACTATAGCTTGGCACTGAACATTGAACCTACATGTGTAGGATAGGTGGGAGACTTTGAAGCTTGGACGCTAGTCTGAGTGGAGTCAATCTTGAAATACCACCCTTGTAGTTTTGATGTTCTAACCGCGGCCCCTAATCGGGGTTCGGGACAGTGCCTGGTGGGTAGTTTGACTGGGGCGGTCTCCTCCCAAAGAGTAACGGAGGAGCACGAAGGTTGGCTAAGTACGGTCGGACATCGTACGGTTAGTGCAATGGCATAAGCCAGCTTAACTGCGAGACATACACGTCGAGCAGGTACGAAAGTAGGTCATAGTGATCCGGTGGTTCTGAATGGAAGGGCCATCGCTCAACGGATAAAAGGTACTCCGGGGATAACAGGCTGATACCGCCCAAGAGTTCATATCGACGGCGGTGTTTGGCACCTCGATGTCGGCTCATCACATCCTGGGGCTGAAGTCGGTCCCAAGGGTATGGCTGTTCGCCATTTAAAGTGGTACGCGAGCTGGGTTCAGAACGTCGTGAGACAGTTCGGTCCCTATCTGCCGTGGGCGTTGGATGATTGAAGGGAGCTGCTCCTAGTACGAGAGGACCGGAGTGGACGAACCGCTGGTGTTCGGGTTGTCATGCCAATGGCATTGCCCGGTAGCTACGTTCGGGATCGATAACCGCTGAAAGCATCTAAGCGGGAAGCGAGCCCTAAGATGAGTCATCCCTAGAGCTTTAAGCTCTCTAAAGGGCCGTAGGAGACTACTACGTTGATAGGCAAGGTGTGTAAGCGTTGTGAGGCGTTGAGCTAACTTGTACTAATGACCCGTGAGGCTTAACCATACAACCCAGATGGGTTTTACTGACCTTAGTGTTAGAATAGAGCGCTTAAACAGTGTTTTGCAGACTCAAAAAAATCAGCTTTCCGAATTATTATTTACGGCCTTAAAGGCGGTAGATATGCAAATTTGTCTGGAAACCATAGCATTGTGGCACCACCTGATCCCATTCCGAACTCAGAAGTGAAACGCAATCGCGCCGATGGTAGTTTGGGGTCTCCCCATGCGAGAGTAGGTCATTTCCAGGCGCCTAATTTACTCGAAAGAGTAGCTTGAAAAAGCAAGTCTCCTTGTGCTGACACACTAGCGACTTAAAAAGCATTTAGCATCGTGCGTAAGCAATTTGCTAAAGGAGTGGTAGTTCAGTTGGTTAGAATACCGGCCTGTCACGCCGGGGGTCGCGGGTTCGAGTCCCGTCCACTCCGCCAATTACATCTAAGCCTCGTCATATGACGAGGCTTTTTTGTATCTGAAATTTGGTGAAATACCAGTCATAGAGCGATCATTCACCCCATACATGGGGATTGTAGACTCCCTAAAAACACAACGCGGTAGACGTTACATGGGGTCACTCTCAACTCAATCTGCGCAAAACAATCTCGTGTTAATAGTCTTGTGCTAATAGTCTTGTGCTAATAGTCCCGTCGGCTCCCATGCTTCTCGTCCTTTATCTTATTGCAGCCGTAATATTCGCCCGCAAACTTACGAAAAAGGCCTTTGCATTACTGCAAAGGCCTTTTTCGTTCATGTGATTTAGTGAAGTAAAACGTACCCGGATTACTTTTACTACTGGTTAAGCTAATTCGTTTCGATAAGGAATGCAGCTTTGCGCTCCGTGGCGAGTGACTGCGAGAGAAGATGCTTTATTGGCAAATTTGACCGCCTCGTTTAAGGTTTTTCCTTCATCTAATGCTACCATCAGTGCGCCATTAAATGTGTCTCCGGCTGCTACGGTATCTATTGCGCTGACTGTGGGCGCTGGAATTATTCGCCCTTGGCCTTTTTCACTGACATAAGCACCTTTACTGCCTAGAGTAATAATGACAATATTAATCCCTTGCCTGTGAAGACTTTCTGCCGCTTTTGCTGCACTTTGTTGATCGATAACATCAATTCCCGTTAATGCGAAAGCCTCAGTCTCATTGGGGGTAATGATATCTATTAAACACAATAAATCGCTACTCAGTTTTGCCGCTGGTGCTGGGTTAAGGATAGTTGTGCAGTGATGTTGTTTGGCTAATGTTAATGCGTGATGAACACTGTCTAACGAAGTTTCTAGTTGAACCAGCAAGAAATTAGCTTGGGTAAATAATGCCTGTTGTTGCTGAAGATGTTGTGCAGACAAATAGGCATTGGCGCCAGGCACAACTCCAATACAGTTCTCGCCCTGCTGGTTAACAAAAATCACCGCTGTGCCAGTACTCTCATTGGCTATTTCATAACAACCAATTAGGTCAATCCCATCGGCGGCCCAGGTTTTACGCATTGTTGCTGCGTTGCTGTCGTCACCCAGAGCACTGATAAAACATACGTTCTGGCCAGTATTACTTAATCGGGCAGCCGCAACAGCTTGGTTTGCCCCTTTTCCACCTAGTTCAAGTCGATATTGCTGACTAATTAAGGTCTGTCCTGCTTGGGGTAATTCGTTGAATGTTAGGACATGATCGGCGTTGGCACTGCCGACAACCAGTAAAGTGCTCATGTATTTCCTTATAACCCATGCAGAATTAAGTGATTCTGCATGGCATTGATTTGCTAGTAATCGTTTAATCGTTCAACAATGAAGTCGACAAAACCGGTTCGGTTAATATCGAACAATACTTTAGCATTGTGAGGTTTAGCGGTTAATTGATAACGATCAACCACGGTCATACCCTGTGTATACTCCCCTTTCGTCTCAACGCCAACCCAGCAATCGACAGCGGTAAATAGTGATGGATTGAGTAACCATGCGATAGTGCAAGGGTCGTGTAGTGGTGCACCGGTGAAGCCCCACTTTGGATCTCGATGATAAATCATAAAGAAGTCGAGTAATTCTGCGACACATAGAGCGATAGGGTTATTAATTGCTCTAATACGCTCAATATCTTCATCCATGATTTGTGCTTTATGAGTCACATCTAAGCCGCACATCACAATAGGTATGCTTGATTTGAACACCATGTCAGCCGCTTCTGGGTCGACAAAAATATTGAATTCAGCCGCTGGAGTCCAATTGCCTTCACCTGCTGCGCCGCCCATTAGCACTATGCTGTCGATGTTGTGATGCAGTTCAGGGTGAGCAGCCAAAAATAAAGCAATATTAGTCAGTGGCCCTGTAGGGACAAGAGTGACGGGTTGTTTGCTGTTGCCAACTTTATCGGCCATTAGTTCAATGGCTGTTTGTTCTACAGGCGCAAAGGCTGGATCTGGCAATTTGGGCCCATCAAGGCCGCTTTCTCCATGTACATTATCAGCAATGATCAGTTCTCTTGCTAATGGCTTCGGTGCGCCACCGGCTACCGGAATATCGTGACGCCCGAGCAATGTTAATACTCGTAATGCATTATTTAGGGTTTTATCTGGTGTTTGATTACCTGCACTGGTTGTTACCGCTAAGACATCAAGCTCAGAAGAACTGAGTGCTAAGATAAGTGAAATGGCATCATCATGACCTGGGTCGCAATCAAGTATAACGGGACGTTTCATGGGTGATTTCCTTATTTGAATGTGTGGTTACTGTATCATCATGGCTGATTGTATTAATGCTTAAACGATGTAAATGTGATCTAATATAGAGATTAAACCCACTGCTAGTCGCTATTGAATACCGTTATGATAACCTCGTTGTAGACTATCGAAGCGTGATGAGTGATCCAAATGTTATAATGGCCAATAAGCGAGTGAAAAGGCCTGCTATTGGCGATATAACATCTGCAGCATTGCTGCAAATTAAGCTTGTTTTTCCATATGGCTGTTTAACGTGTTTAAGTGAAGGTATAACTGTTTTGAAATCGTGGAGAGTAGTGTGAATTGTCGTCTAGGTTGCGGTGCTTGCTGTATTGCGCCTTCTATTACTAGTGCAATACCGGGTATGCCAAATGGTAAACCTGCTGGGGTGCGTTGTATTCAATTAAATGATGATAATCTGTGTATGATCTTCGGTCAGCCACATCGTCCAGTTGTATGTGCCGAGTTTAGTGCAAGTATTGATGTGTGTGGCACCAAAAATGAACAAGCTTTATGGTTGATCACTGATTTAGAGTCTTCAACATGCTAATCTGCCCGTTTTATTTACCTTGGATATTTTAGATCATGCAACTAACTCGATATACAGATTTTGGTATTCGCATTTTAATGTATCTTGCGGTACAACCTGAACGCGAAAGTTTATTTCGAATTGCAGAAGTGACCAGTGTGTTTGATCTTTCTTCAAACCATGTAGCTAAGATTATCCATCAATTGGGAAAGCTGGGATATTTACAAACTGTCAGAGGTAAAAGCGGTGGCTTTAGATTGGCAAAAACCGCGGATGAGGTACTAATCGGTCAATTGGTTCGCGATTTAGAACATTCATTATCGCCCATCAATTGTGAATTACCATATTGCCGATTTACGCCAATATGTCGATTAAAAGGAGTCTTAGGCCAAGCGGTTACCGCCTATTTGGCTGTACTTGATCAATATACTTTAGCCGATATTATATCGAACAAAGCAGAGATTTTGTCTACATTACCGGACTTATCTATTTCAGTGTTGCAGATGGATTAGGCTGGCTTGTTGTCGCGACATTCACGTCATCAAATAATTGAGATGTGGGCACTAATGTGATGCCATTGTCTTTTAAACGAGCCAAATTAGCGTTTAAAAATCGAATGGTTTCAGGGTAAGGATGTGCAATAGCGACGAGCTGACCCTGTTGCTTTGATCGCTTAATTATCTGTTGGAACTGCTTTTCAAGAGCTCGATCATCAATATTGTTGTCTAAAAAAACATGCCTTCTTAGTACTGGTACGCCAAGTTGTAAGGCTTTGCTAACCGCTTTGGTGTATTTAGTAGTAAAACTATCGACAAAAAACAATTGTTGCTGTTTGAGGCTTTGCATTACCCATAGCATCGGCTCATCCATCTGAGTGAGTAAACTACCCATATGATTATTCGCCCCTTTAGCAAATGGGATGTTAGCGAATGCTCTTTGTAATTTCTGTTTAATTTGCACCTCAGTCATGTCATTTGTTAACCCTCCAGGTCCAAGTGCTTTACCATTTAAGGCTTGCATGGGGAGGTGCAGCATAATCTCATGACCTTTATCGAAACCATCTTGCGCGAGTTTTTGTCCTAACGGAGTGTGGGGTAATACCGACAAAGTGATGGCATTAGGTAATGACAATGTGGCTTCGTCAGTTAGGCGATAACCAATATCATCAATGATGATGGCTAATTTAGCGGCGGTAGCAGGCATGATGCTGCATAGGCAGAATAGGATTAGGAGTCGATTGCGCACAAGTTTAGCTTATCTAGTTGTGAGTTATTATTCATATCAGTATAGCAGAATATCAGCATAACAGATTGATTATAGTCATGAATATCTCTATTGATACCGTACTAATTACAAGGGCTGTTTATCGCCATATTGGGGACAGTGTTCGCCGGTGTTCAATAATGCGCTAAACCAATGCATTACATCATGGAATATCAATGCCGAGTGTTTGAGCGGCTAACGACAATAATAGGCAGGATCAACGGCCTTACCTTTATTACGGATTTCGAAATATAATCCTGGCTCACTTTGCCCCCCAGATCGACCCACGAGCGCAATAGACTCGCCGCTTTTTACCATATCACCAGGTTGTCTTAATAGTGTTTGGGCGTGACCGTAGAGGCTCATATAGCCCTTACCGTGATCAATGACGAGCACCATACCAAAACCACGTAACCAGTCGGCATAAATCACTTTCCCTGACGCCACAGCATGAATATCTTGTCCTTCTGGTGCAGCAAGTACTGCACCTTTCCACACAATTTGTCCTGAGCGGCTGCTACCAAAGCGTTTACTTAATCGGCCTTTGGTTGGCCATTTTAATTTAGCTTTTTGACTGACTAATCCATCCATCGTTGGATTGGCTTTTGCGGCAATCATAGCTTGTTGTACGATGCGTTTTAAACTCGCCTCTTCTATTTGCAGTTGTTCTAATTTTGCGCCTTTAGTGGATAAGGTTCGTTGCAATTGAGTCAGAGTTTGTTGACGTTGGCTTTGCTCTTTGGTTAATTGCTGTGCCTGTTGTTTTTGATCTATCACTAAAGCATTGAGTTTTTGTTGCGTTGTGACTTGCTGTTGTTTGATTTTATTAAGATCAATGCTGGTTTGCTTTAGTTGCTGAATGGCTTTTATACGGGCATTGTTGAGGTATTGATAATACGCCAGCATGCGTTCAACCGTAGCCGGATTTTGCTGGTTAAGCATCATTTTAGTGTAATCATGATTACCAGCCAAATAAGCACTAGAAAGCTGTTTTGATAAGGTATCTTGCTGACTCAGTTTCAGTTCGGCTAAATTAACTTGTTGTTTATCTAATTCTTTAACTTTTAGGTTAACCGCAGATAATTGGTTTTGTGATTGATTAACTTTTTGAGCTGCTTTTGCAATGGCTTGTTCATCACTTTTAAGTAACGAATTAAGCTTTTCGCGTTGCTTGGCTGTATCTTTGAGCGAATTTTGTTGTTGGTTTATTTGTGCTTGAATAGACTTCAAAGCCGATTGGCGTGAAGACAAATCAGCACTAGTTGCCACAAATGAAAAGATTAGAAAGCCAGCAACAATGCTGGCTTTAACAAATAAACGAGTTATCACGAGTTAATGTTTACTCTTTAAGGTCAATAATACAGCGTCCACTCATTTCTTTTGGGATGCTTTGGCCCATCAAGGTTAACATAGTTGGCGCAATATCACTCAATCGCCCGTTGTCTTTTATTGTGGCGTCACGGCCAACATAAATAAACGGTACTAACTCACTGGTATGGGCCGTATGAGGTTGACCTGTTATCGGGTCGGTCATTTGGTCTGCGTTACCATGGTCGGCGGTAATCAAACACTCGCCATCCACTTTGGCTAATGCTTCTACTACACGACCAATGCAAGCATCAACCGCTTCACAGGCTTTAACGGCAGCATCAAATTTACCAGTATGGCCAACCATGTCACCATTTGGATAGTTACAAATTATCACATCATATTTTGCAGACTCAATAGCCGCGACCAGTTTGTCGGTCAGTTCTGCTGAGTTCATCTCAGGTTGCAAATCGTAGGTAGCGACTTTAGGAGACTGAATTAAAATGCGATCTTCGCCTTCAAATGGCTCTTCTTTACCGCCATTGAAAAAGAAGGTCACATGAGCATATTTTTCAGTTTCTGAAATGCGCAGTTGAGTTTTATGCTGCTTTTGCAGGGTTTCACCTAAGGTATTCACCAAATTATCAGATGGATAGGCTACTGCGGCGTTAATATCGGCCGCGTATTCAGTCAGCATCACAAAGTTGATTTTTGGTGTTTTATTACGTGCAAAGCCATCAAAATCAGGATTGACAAAACAGCGGGTAATTTGGCGGGCACGATCGGCGCGGAAATTCATAAAAATGAGCGAATCGTTATCGTTTAACTCAGCTGCTTCGCCTTGAGCATCAACAATTGCAGATGCAGCAACAAATTCATCGTTTTCATCTCGATCATATGCAGCGTCCAGCGCTTCTGCTGCCGAAGCATAAGCGAACTTGACTTTGCCTTCGGTGATTAATTCGTAGGCTTGCGATACGCGGTCCCAACGGTTATCACGATCCATGGCAAAGTAACGACCGATAATCGATGCCGTGCGGCCATGACCTAGTGAGGCAAATAGCTCGTCAAAATGAAGCAAGCTGTTTTTAGCGCTGCGCGGAGGTGTATCTCGGCCATCTAAAAAGGCATGTAAGTACACTTTGGTTGCGCCGCGCTCAACGGCCATACGGCACATAGCTTCAATATGTTCTTCATGGCTGTGAACGCCACCGGCAGACAAAAGCCCCATAATGTGAACGGCACCGTTAGCGGCAATGGCTTTGTCTACCGCATCGCAAAGTGCTGGGTTTTTCTCAAACTCATGGTCGGCAATCGCTTTACTGATGCGGGTGAGTTCTTGATACACAATTCGGCCTGAACCAATATTGATATGGCCTACTTCAGAGTTACCCATTTGGCCATCGGGTAATCCGACGTCAATACCAGAACCCGAAATAAGACTGTGAGGATATTGCGCATTGAGCTTATCTAAAACAGGGGTGTTGGCATGAAAAATCGCATTATCTTGCGTGTTTTCACGGGAACCCCAGCCATCAAGGATAAGTAATGCGAGTGGACGTTTTGTTGTCGTCATGCAAGTACCTTTTAAGTTGAAAATAGAAGTGTTATAAAATTTCAATTGTATGAATATTACTACTTCTTGATAATGTGCAAAAGGCATATAGGTTTGAAGATATAACTAAAGCAGCTAATAACGAGGGACCAGTCACGAATAAGTCGGCTTAAAGCGTCTATTTTAGGTGTTTCTTTAATGAAAACTGCCGAGCAAAACGATATACTCGAGGCCATCTCATCTTAGTCATCGTCAGAGAAATTAGTAATTATGCAAGAATATATGGAATTTTTTAAAGCGAACCCAATGTTAAGTTTGGCTTGGGTCGGCTTGTTTGTAACGCTTGTTTTCAGTGTCATTAAATCAAGTATATCAAAAGTGAAACTTGTCAGTCATCAAGAGCTAACACTCATGGTGAATAAGCAAGATGCCAGAGTCGTTGATGTGCGAGGTAAAGAAGAATTTAAAAAAGGCCATATTGTTGATGCGCTTAATGTGACCTTATCAGAAATTAAAAATAATCAAGTCACTAGCCTTGAAAATTTCAAAACTAACCCCATTATATTAGTATGTGACTCAGGTACTACATCTTCTCAAGCCGCTCAACTTCTTACTAAACAAGGGTTTGAAAACGTGTCTAACCTTAAAGGTGGCATGGGCGAATGGAAGGGTGCAAATTTACCCGTAGTTAAAAGCAAGCGTTAATACTGTTGCTTAATGGTATTCAGTGTTAACAAGTTTGGGAATGAGCTAACACTGTTTATTATCAAGATCTTGTTCGTTACCATTTATCGAGCCGGATCAACTTTACGGGATAGCACTAATGTTAGATTAATTCTATATACATTAAGAGCAAGCCCAACACAATTAGCTTCACAGAAAAGCTAAATAACATCGATAGGTAGGAAATTATGGCTGAAGTAGCAAACAACGAAGCGCAAGCACCACAGTTCAACATTCAGCGTATTTATACAAAGGATTTGTCTTTTGAAACGCCAAACAGCCCAGCTGTTTTCCAGAAAGAATGGAACCCAGAAGTAAAATTAGATTTAGATACTCGCAGCAACAAGCTGTCTGATGACACATATGAAGTGATTTTATCGTTAACCGTTACGGCTAAAAACGGCGAAGACACCGCATTTTTATGTGAAGTTCAGCAAGCGGGTATTTTCTCCATCGTTGGGTTAACTGAGCAACAACTTGCTCATTCTTTAGGTGCATACTGCCCTAACGTATTATTCCCATACGCACGTGAATTAGTGGGTAATTTAGTTGGCCGTGGTACTTTCCCACAACTAAACCTTGCTCCAGTTAACTTTGATGCGCTATTTGCTCAGTACGTTCAACAGCGTCAAACTGCAGCAGAACAAGCAAATTCTGCCGAAGAAGTCACAGCATAAGCTATGAATAACGCTGCCGAAATCACGGTATTAGGGGCGGGCTCTTATGGCACCGCCCTTGCTATTTCTTTAGCCAGTAACGGCCACAAGGTATTACTTTGGGGTCATGAAGCCGATCATATGGCGCGCTTAACTGAGCAGCGCAGTAATGAGGAGTTTCTGTCTGGTATTCAGTTTCCTGATTGTTTAGCCATCGAAGCTGATTTAGGAAAGGCACTCGCGGCAAGCAAAAATATCTTAGTGGTAGTCCCTAGCCATGTATTTGGTGATGTACTCAAACGAGCTAAGCCGTTATTGCGTGAAGATGCTCGGATTGTGTGGGCGACTAAAGGGCTAGAACCCGAAACCGGTCGTTTATTACAAGATGTTGCCCGCGAGCAATTAGGCGAACAGTATCCATTGGCGGTATTGTCAGGTCCAACCTTTGCGAGAGAATTAGCGGCTGGTTTACCAACAGCCATTTCGGTTGCCGGTACTTGCCCTCAGTTTACTCATGATTTGGTTGAGCTACTCCACAGTCCAGAACGTCTGCGCGTTTACGCCAATGACGACTTTACTGGTATACAACTAGGCGGCGCGGTTAAAAACGTGATTGCGATTGGTGCTGGAATGTCTGACGGTATTGGCTTTGGTGCTAATGCTCGTACGGCATTAATAACCCGTGGTTTAGTCGAACTTAGCCGTTTAGGTGTCGCGCTTGGCGCTGATGCATCAACCTTTATGGGCATGGCGGGTCTAGGTGACTTGGTGTTAACTTGTACCGACAATCAGTCGCGTAACCGTCGTTTTGGCTTGGCTTTAGGTCAAGGCAAAGACGTGATCACCGCGCAACAAGAAATTGGTCAAGTAGTCGAAGGCTACCGTAATACCAAAGAAGTGTTTACCTTAGCCAAACGCCTAGGGGTAGAAATGCCGATTACTGAGCAAATCTATCAAGTGCTTTACCAAGGTAAATCTCCTGTTGAAGCGTCAAAAGTGTTACTCAGCCGAGATAAAAAGTCTGAAACACTCAAAAAATAGTGCGGCACAGTAGTTAAGTTAGCCATAAAGGTTAACAGACCCTAGTAAAAAGGATGCTAAAATAGCATCCTTTTTTGCATTTAATAGTTATCAATTAAGAACCAAGTAACCCATTTAAACCGTGTGGAGTAAAACGTGAAACATCATGACGTAATCATTATCGGCGCCGGTGCGGCAGGGTTAATGTGTGCTGCTACCGCGGGCTATCGAGGTCGTGATGTGTTGGTGCTGGATAATGCCAAACAAGCAGGCAAAAAAATTCTGATCAGTGGCGGCGGACGTTGTAACTTCACCAATCAAAAAGTTGAGCCGCAGCAGTTTATTTGTGGTAATCCGCACTTTGTGAAATCGGCATTGGCCCGCTATCGCTCAAGCGACTTTATTGAACTGGTTGAGCGACACGGGATTGAATACCATGAACGTGACCATGGGCAGTTATTTTGTAATGACTCCGCTAAAGAAATCGTCACTATGTTGATGACCGAGTGCGAATGGGCAGGTGCCAAGGTAAAGCTGCGCACTGAAATACTCTCGGTTAGCAAGACTGAAGCCGGTTTCAATTTAAATACCTCTAACGGTGATTTAAGCTGTGATTCACTGGTTATTGCCACCGGAGGCTTATCGATGCCAAAGCTGGGTGCCACGCCTTATGGCTATAAGTTGGCAGAGCAATTTGGCTTAAAAGTGTTACCTACCAGTGCAGGCCTAGTACCGTTCACTTGGCATAGCGATCAAAAAATTCGTTTTGAGCCGTTATCTGGCATTGCCGTGCCAACAACCATTACCGCGCAAGATGGCACCCAGTTTAGTGAGGCTTTATTGTTTACTCATCGCGGTCTATCAGGTCCAGCCGTATTACAAATTTCAAATTATTGGCAGCCAGGTGAAGCTATCTCAATCAACTTGTTGCCGGGTGAAAGCGCGTTAGATAAAATCGAATTTGCCTTAAAACATCACCCAAAACAAAGTCTACGTAATACAGTAAGCCAATGGTTACCTAAACGCTTGGTTGAAGCGCTATTTGAAGAGTCTCAATTAGATAAAGCCCTAAACCAACTCGGTCATGGTGAGCGTGAAAAGCTGGCTAATGAGTTAAATCATTGGTCAATCATCATGAATGGTACTGAAGGTTACCGCACCGCAGAAGTCACTTTAGGTGGTGTTGACTCCAATGAACTGTCATCTAAAACCATGCAAGCCAACAAGGTCCCAGGATTGTATTTTATTGGTGAAGTAATGGACGTAAGTGGTTGGTTAGGCGGGTTTAATTTTCAATGGGCCTGGAGCTCTGGTGTCGCGGCAGGGTTGGCCGTTTAGATTTGTAACTATGATAAAAGAACCAGTAGTCTGGGGATTTTAAGTGGTGAAGTAATCAGTAAAAGCGGTGAGCTGAAATCACCAAGGGATGTTGGTGGGCTTATCGCTGTTAAACAGCAATAAGGAATATATTGAGTGTCGAGTGATATTAAGGATGATAGTCATAAGCAATAAACCCCTGCAGAAGATAAATGGCAACCAGTCTTATTCTCTGAATGCCATCCTTCTAACGCTAAGCCTTCCAATGTTAAGTTTTCAAGATTGGCCCCTTTGGGAGCTAGGGACTCAACCTCAGACTTTTCAACAGTAACGACACTAGACAACAAGCCATAAAACGACCGTGATGGAAAGACACCTGTGGAAACGGCTTGTTCTTTATAAAGGTAATGGATGTTCTATCATGCCAGTGTGGCCGAGTATTTACTTTAAACACAAGATTAAAACTATCGTTTTAATACCCCCCATGGTACAAAATATCTTGGCATATAGATAATTTGCATTAACACCCATTTGGCGTAACTAAAAACGATGAATCAGCAGAATGTAAAGCAAATGACAATTAAGTGCAGCGATGGTGAGTTACTTGCTGCAACTATTTATGAGCCAACTATTACAGTGAAGGGTGCGGTATTGATGGCGCCTGCTACTGGGATCAAAAGACAGTTTTACGGAAATTTTGCTAACTACCTTGCCTGCAATGGCTATGGCGTTATTACGTTTGATAACCGGGGTATTGGTGGATCATCAACGGTGCCAGTTGCGAAGAGTGCCTCGTCGTTACAGTGTTGGGGTGAAAAAGATATGCCTGCGGTGTTGGAATGTTTAAAAGAGGTATTTCCGAATACAAACTATCATCTGGTGGGCCACAGTGCTGGTGGTCAACTCATTGGGTTAATGCATAATGCGATGGACATCAGTTCAATGTTCAATTTTGCCTGTTCTTCTGGTCAGTTAAAAAATATGAAGTTGGCTTATCTGATTCAAGCACATTTTTTTATGAACTTTTTTATTCCTTTCAGTAATGCGATGTTTGGTCATACCAAGTCTCAGTGGCTGGGTATGGGAGAGCCATTGCCAAAGGATGTCGCCAAACAATGGCAGCAATGGTGCAATGGTCAAGGGTATGTCAAAACTGCTTTTGGTAAAACCGTGCACCAGCATTATTACAATGAGCTGACCTTACCGTCATTGTGGGTTAACGCCGTTGATGATGACATTGCCAATAACGCCAACGTAGCAGACATGATGTCGGTGTTTCCTAAGCTTAACGGGCAAACCTTAACCTTAACCCCAAGTGATTATGGATTATCAGACATTGGCCATATGAAGTTTTTTAGCAGTAAGTCGCAAACCTTATGGCCACTGGCGCTTAACTGGTTAGATAAGCACTAAAGCGACCTCTTCATTTAAGTTAACCATTCAAGCCTATTCATTTACAGAATAGGCTTTTTTGTTTTTCTTGGTTGTATATGTAAAAAAGCATATATACAATGTTCAGTGTGTTTTAATTGGATGTGCCACCAATGAAAAAGAAAACTGTGTTGTTTCTATGTAGCGGCAATTCGGCGCGTTCTCAAATGGCAGAAGCTTTGCTAAGAAGTAAAGCGTCTGATCAATTTGATGTGTTTAGTGCAGGGACTCAGCCCGAAGATATCGACAGCAGGGCGATTGAGGCCATAGCGCGTTTTGGTGTTGATACGGGTGGTTTAGTGTCTAAAAACGTACAAACGTTTGCAGGTAAAACATTTGATTACGTGATTACCCTTTGTGATAAAGCCAATACAGAATGCCGTCGTTTTCCTGGTGCAGGTAAACAACTGGCTTGGGATTTTCCCGATCCTAAAAGCCGCGCAGGTCATCAACCCTTTTCAAGTACCTTAGCTGAGCTGAATAACCGCTTGTCGATGTTTCTACTGGTGGAAAACAACGTTACTGCCAAGGCTAAGACCACGGCGGAGGTGACCGCCAAGGTAGACGTCATTGGCGCAAATGAAACACCTCCCGAGGTATTCGCCGATGTTGATCCCATCGCATTTTATAAATGCTTAACCGATGACATTCGCTTAAAAAGCCTAATGCTGACTCATTATCATGGTGAGTTATGTGTGTGCGAGCTGATGGAGGCATTGAATGAGGACAGCCAACCTAAGGTGTCTCGCAATTTAGCGTTGTTAAAAAAGGCCGCTATTATTAGCGACCGAAAAAATGGCCAGTGGGTATTTTATCGAATTAACCCTAATTTACCGTTATGGGCAAAGTCTGTAATAGCTGCAACGACCGAGAACAATATTGGCTTGATTATGGCTCATCTACAACGACTAGATATTATGCAAAACCGGCCTAATAAAGTGAGTTTTTGTCGCTGATTCAGCAAAATAGGAGTGATCGTAATGGGCTTGTTTGAACGATTTTTATCGGTATGGGTTGGCTTAAGTATGCTTGCCGGAGTGCTGTTAGGGCTATGGCAACCACAAGTATTTCAGACCATTGCGAGTCTTGAAGTTGCCCACGTTAACCTTGTGGTGGCGTTGTTTATTTGGGTAATGATTTACCCAATGATGGTGCAAATTGATTTTTCAGCCATTAAAGATGTCGGTAAAAACCCCAAGGGATTATTACTGACGATTGTCGTTAACTGGTTGATTAAACCTTTTACCATGGCCGCATTAGGTTGGTTATTTTTTAAAGTGCTGTTTGCCGACTTAGTTGACCCCGCATCGGCACAAGAATATATCGCAGGGATGATTTTATTAGGTGTTGCACCCTGTACGGCAATGGTATTTGTATGGTCGCAATTAACTAAGGGCGATCCTAATTACACCTTAGTGCAAGTGTCGGTTAACGATGTGATTATGATTTTTGCCTTTGCGCCTATTTCGGCATTTTTGCTGGGGGTGAGTGACATTCAGGTGCCATGGGAAACCTTGCTTATTTCAGTGGTGCTGTATGTATTACTGCCATTAATGGCGGGTGTGACCACGCGTTATGTGCTTAATCATCAAGGCGGCACACCAGGAGTGGATCGATTAGTGGCAAGATTAAAACCATGGTCGATTGTCGGCTTACTGGCCACTGTGGTGTTGCTGTTTGGGTTTCAGGCCAAGGTTATCGTGTCCGACCCACAAACCATTGGCTTAATCGCGGTGCCATTGGTGATTCAAACTTACGGGATTTTTGCGATAGCGTATTTTGCTGCTATATTATTGAAATTAAAGCATAATATTGCTGGGCCAGCTTGCTTAATTGGTACCTCTAACTTTTTTGAGCTTGCCGTTGCGGTAGCTATATCCCTGTTTGGTTTGCACTCGGGTGCAGCCTTAGCCACTGTGGTTGGGGTGTTGGTAGAAGTGCCGGTGATGTTGTCGCTGGTGGCGATTATTAATCGTACTCAACATTGGTTTAAGCATTAATGTTGACGATTATTTTGATAAGTATTTCGAATACGTTTTTTATGACGACGAAATAATACGTTCTAAATTAACAGTGGAATTAATCATGCAGCAACATCCTTTCGATATCTTAGCGTTAGATTCGCCATTAGACTCATTGTGTGAGAATGGCGCCAAATTAATTTTTACCCCGTGCCCTGGTACCAAAGATGAACCGTTAATCGAGTCGCTTGCCACATTAAAACGTGCCGGCACGCAGATGTTAATCACCTTGATGTTCGATGACGAAATGGCGCGCAATAATGCTACCGAACTACCGACAGAATGCGCCAAACAACAGATCGCCTGGGTGCAATTGCCCATTTTAGACGATGCCGCACCCGGTGCCGAATTTGAAGCTAATTGGTTAGCTAATAAAGCGCAGATTATTGAGGTGATTAATAATCAAGGCACCATTGCGGTGCATTGCAAAGGCGGTTCGGGACGCACTGGATTAGTGATTGGGTTAATTCTTGCCAGCCTTGGTTGGCCAAAAGATAAAGCAGTAACTGCGGTGCAAAGCTTACGGCCAAAAGCACTGACGCATTCGATCCAACGCGATTATTTCAATGCTTTTAATTGTTAACCTCATCTTTTACTCGAGTTGAGGTTAGTTAACTTTATTTAGTAGGACACCATTATGACGATAAAAATAGGCATTAACGGTTTTGGCCGTATGGGACGTTTATCTATGCGCGCTGCATATGATTGGGACGATGTTGAAATAGTGCACATTAACGATCCTGCTGGCGACGCTGCGACCTTGGCCCATTTAATGACCTTTGATTCAGTGCATGGCCGTTGGCATCATGAGGCGACCCATCATGGGGAGGCGATAGTGATTAATGGTAACGCCATTCCTTGTAGTCGTAATATTGCGACTAAAGATACCGATTGGTCAAAATGTGACGTGGTGATTGAAGCATCAGGTAAGATAAAAACCACAGCCTTGCTGCAAGCTTATTTAGATCAAGGTGTAAAACGGGTTGTGGTGACTGCGCCAGTAAAAGAAGACGGCGTGTTAAACATTGTGATGGGTGTAAACGAGCATTTATACGATAAAGCCATCCACCCTATAGTGACCGCGGCATCTTGTACCACCAACTGTTTGGCGCCAGTGGTGAAAGTGATCCATGAGAAAATTGGCATTAAGCATGGCTCGATGACGACAATCCACGACATTACTAATACCCAAACTATTTTGGATGCACCGCATCAAGACTTACGCCGCGCAAGGGCTTGTGGCATCAGTTTAATTCCGACCACCACGGGGTCAGCGACTGCCATCACCCATATTTTTCCTGAGCTAAAAGGCAAGTTAAATGGCCATGCGATACGCGTGCCGTTAGCTAATGCTTCGCTTACCGATTGCGTGTTTGAAGTGGCGCGAGGCACTACAGTTGAAGAAGTAAATCAGCTGCTTAAGCAGGCATCACAACAAGAACTTGCAGGCATTATGGGCTATGAAGAACGTCCATTAGTGTCGGTAGATTATAAAACCGACCCACGTTCAAGCATTATCGATGCCTTGTCGACCATGGTAGTCAATGACACCCAAGTTAAGCTGTATGTGTGGTACGACAATGAGTGGGGATACGCTAATCGCACTGCAGAGCTGGCGCGCAAAGTCGGCTTAGCTGATAAGGAATAGCGTTCATGGGGCTGGTTTCATTGCGTAGCTTACCACCATCGATAAAGCAGTATTTGCTGATCACCGCTAATTATTGGGCATTTACCTTAACCGATGGCGCCTTGCGTATGCTGGTGGTGCTGTACTTTCATCAGCTAGGTTACAGCCCGTTAAATATTGCGATGTTGTTTTTGTTTTATGAAATCTTTGGGGTGATCACCAATCTTATTGGCGGTTGGTTAGGGGCAAGGCTTGGCCTTAATAACACCATGAATATTGGTTTAGGCCTGCAAATCGTGGCGTTAGCCATGCTAACCGTGCCTGCTGACATGCTCACAGTGGTTTACGTGATGGCAGCGCAGGCCTTGTCGGGTATCGCCAAAGATTTGAATAAAATGAGCGCCAAAAGTGCCATTAAAACTCTGGTGCCAGCAGATGCCGAGGGTAAGCTTTATCAGTGGGTGGCGCTGTTAACCGGTTCTAAAAATGCCTTAAAAGGGGTGGGGTTCTTTTTAGGTGGTGTGTTGCTTACGGGCTTGGGATTTAGAGGGGCTATTATGTTAATGGCCACGTTATTAGGCATTGTATGGTTATTTAGTTTAGTGACCTTAAAAGATGATTTAGGCAAAGCTAAAAACAAACCCAAATTCAAAGATATTTTTTCGAAAAGTCAGGCGATTAACTTACTGTCGGCGGCGCGGATGTTTTTGTTTGGCGCCAGAGATGTATGGTTTGTGGTGGCATTACCGGTATTTTTAGCCACAACCTTTGGCTGGGATCATTGGTGGGTTGGCGGCTTTATGGCTAGCTGGGTAATTGGTTATGGGATCGTACAATCTATTGCACCTTATTTCACCGGTAAACGGCAGGGCAAAGTGCCGAGCGGTCGAGCTGCATTTGCATGGGCAAGCTACTTATTACTGATCCCGGCGGCTATTGCTCTCACTCTGCATTTTGACTTTTATATCCAGGTAACATTAATAGCGGGTTTATTGTTATTTGGCGCGGTGTTTGCGATTAATTCATCACTGCACAGCTACTTAATCGTTAGCTACGCCAGCAGTGATGGAGTGCCACTGGATGTGGGTTTTTACTATATGGCTAATGCCATGGGACGGTTAATGGGTACAGTACTTTCAGGTTGGGTGTTTCAAGAATATGGCTTAGAAGCCTGTTTATGGATATCCAGTAGTTTTGTCGCTCTTGCTGCCTTAATTTCACTTAAGTTGCCTCATAAAGGGTAAGCCATTACAGCTAATAGATGCATTTTTGTTTACATATCGATATTTCGCTACCTAACCGTGATAGCCTGAAATCCTTACCGTATCATCGGTAAAAATTGCCTGCTCGACTATGGCTTCTTCATTATTGATCTTCTTACCTTAAATTAAAATATCTACAAATCATGGTCTTATAGTTTTTTGTTGAAGTTGGCACAATGTTAGCTTTAACTAACACATAGTCGTGGTGTGAATTGTTAATTTTGACGATAGAGATAAGATATTTGTGTCAACCGTCAGCGTAAATTCAACGCACATCACAATGTGAACCGTACACCAAGGAGGTTTTTATGTTGGGCTGGACATT
Source organism: Shewanella psychromarinicola (assembly GCF_003855155.1). NCBI lineage: Bacteria > Pseudomonadati > Pseudomonadota > Gammaproteobacteria > Alteromonadales > Shewanellaceae > Shewanella > Shewanella psychromarinicola. The sequence continues at coordinate 1,096,696 of NZ_CP034073.1, read as the reverse complement.
AATGTTTTAGTTATAGCCGTTATAGCGGGTCTATTGGGTTTTACGGGTATTGCCGGTGCCGCAGCAGGTATCGCGAAAATTATTTTCTTTATTTTTATTGTGTTACTGGTGATTTCATTAGTAGCCAATGCGATTAGAGGCAAAGGTCCCCGAGCATAGTAGTTAACCTGATCTCTTAACTCGAGATAAGGTTAGCGATATAAAATTATTCGATTACAACCATCATCTTGGAGATGAATATGAAATTATTAAAATTACTGACAATGGCAAGCTTAATGGTGTTTTTAACCGCAGGTTTATCAGCCTGTTCAGATAACAAAGCTGAGAATGCTGGCGAGAAAGTGGATGAAATGATGCAAGATGCAGGTAATGCTGTTGAAGATGCATGTGAAGATGTAAAAGAAGGTATGAAAGCAGAAGATCCAGACTGTTAACTACCAAATCTATCTAATTAACTATTTTATCCGTTCAGAGCCATTAAGCTTTTTAGCTTAGGATTATTGATGTAGGGGTAATTGCCTTTACGCTAATGTAAGCTGAAGTGGAATACTTGAGTGACTGCCGCGAAGAGACCAGAGTGTTATTACAATAAGCATTAGCCCAAGCAGCACACATGTGCTGCTTTTCTATCGCAGGAGGACCCCCATGCTCAGCCGAATTCATATTAAATATTATTATACCCTTGGCGTATTATTGGCTTTGTGCTTATGTGTGGCGCTTCCTTACGTGGTACTTAAGCTCATTTTTGGCTGGATTGCATTGTCTTTGGGGCTGGTGAGTTCGGCGTATTGGGTTAATAGCGCAGGCATATTCCGTAAAAGCCAAGATGGCAGTATTCCTTGGTATATCAGTTGGAGTTTTATTCCATTTTTAATGGGTTGCCAAGTGTATAACGCTTGGGCGAGACAGCACGATAAAGTGCCCGCAATCCAAAAAATTGATAAGCAGTTGTATTTGGCTTGTCGATTGTTTCCGAGTGATATTAGCCTGCTTAAGGAAAGAAAAATTGATGCGATTTTGGATGTTACTGCCGAATTTGACGCATTAGAGTGGACCTTGGTTGATGAACATATCGCCTATTTAAATATTCCCGTATTGGATCACAGCGTGCCGACTGTCGCGCAGTTAAATCAAGCCATCAATTGGTTGCACACTCAAGTCGGTAACGGCAAAAATGTGGTGGTGCATTGTGCCTTAGGTCGAGGACGTTCTGTGTTGGTGTTAGCGGCTTATTTGGTGTGTCGTGATCAACACAGTGATTTTAGTGATGTGCTTAAATCCATTAATAATATTCGTCAAACGGCACGGTTAAATAAATGGCAGTTGGCTGCGGTAGAGAAAATGCATAGCCGGAACCAAATTAACATCCACAAACGCGCTTGGTTAATTGTTAACCCAGTGTCAGGTGGTGGCAAGTGGCATGATGAAGCTGATCATATAATCCAAACCTTGTCGGACTATTTTCAGCTTGAAGTGCTGCATACCGCCAAAGATAAGTCAGCTGGGCAACTCGCCGAACATGCCAAAAACAAGGGTGCGGATATTATTGTGGCCTGCGGTGGTGATGGCACAGTTAACGAGGTGGCATCGGTTATTGTCGATACTGATATTTTCTTAGGTATTATTCCGATGGGAACCACCAACGCACTAAGTCATACCTTATTTGGCGTAACCAGTAAGTTGGTTCCTGTGTCGCAAGCGCTTGATATTTTAATTCAAGGTCATTGTCAGCGAATTGATACCGCCATTTGTAATAATCAGTTGATGTTGTTGCTGGTGGGATTAGGCTTTGAGCAAAAAATGATTGAAAAAGCTGATCGTGACCGAAAAGATCAGCTAGGCCAGTGGGCATATCTTAATGGTTTGTGGGAGGCGATAGAAGAAAACCAACCATTGTCGATGAGGTTACAGCTTGATGGTGGTGAAATTCAAGTGATTAACACCACTAGCCTAGTGATTGCCAATGCTGCACCCTTTACCAGTTTGTTAGCACAAGGTAATGGTGAACCCAATATCACCGATGGCTTGTTAGACATTACTTGGATTGAGTCGAGTGAAGTATCACAACAACAATTATTGAGTATGACCGAGCTGCTATTTGCTGGCTTAACCGGAGCGCGTGAGGATGATCAAGTGAGTGGTATTCGGCATGTACAAGCCAAGAAAATCTACTTAAATACTGATTCGTCATGCCAATATGTGATTGACGGTGAGTTATTTGAATCTGAAGATCTGTGTATTAAAGTCAAGCCCAAGTCCCTAAAGGTGTTTATACCTAATGTCAGTAAACACCTTTAGCGAATGTTTGCTAAGTCGCTAGCTTTTGGTTGGGATAATTAATACCGCAAGCGGTTATTTTACTGCGTTGATATGTACTTGTATCTTGTTGTTAAGTGGCAGCTGAAGCGTGTTGTACAAGCGCAAACAGTGCCAGAAAAGGGGTCATCAGCATATCGACCACGGTTGCGCTGAAACGCACCGACAATCAACGGCTGGACGAGAGTATTAAGCCAAATACTCACTAATAATGCTTATTTTACCATGACAATACAATAACAGACTCGATGTTTCGCAAAAATGTAGACGACTGGTCTATTCTTGTTTATTCTGTCACTAAAATGGGAGGCCCTATGAACAAAAATATCACCAGTAAACAGTCGATTTGTGCCGTAGGCGAAAAGCTTTTTGCTTTGCATGGATACAGTGGCGTAGGCATTAAATTGATCCTCGATGAAGTCGGCATTCCTAAAGGTTCTTTTTACCATTATTTTGCCAGTAAAGAAGCGTTTGCAGCTGCCGTTGCCGAACATTATTTCCAACAACGCATTCAACCCATTGCGATTGATCCTAGTGCGAATTTTAAAGCCAATTTATCGACGCTATTGAATGGCTATCATCAACTCATTGATGAGCTTTTTAGTGGTCATCAGCCTCGCGGCTGTGTTATCGGTAACTTGATGGTTGAGGTGAGTCCACAATCACCATTATTGCATCAAACATTGACTCATCTTTACGATAAATGGTTAGGTTTATTGAGTGCACTTATTCAACAAGGTCAACAACAAGGGCATATTCGTGCCGACTTATCGGCATCAATATTAGCGAGTGTTTTTTGGTCAAACTGGCAAGGAACTATGCTACGCTCACAAATTAAAGCGGATAAAATAGCGACTAAACGGGCTTTAGTGCAGTGCATGCAAATGATGACTCGTTAAACGTCTATATCGGCAAGCGTGATTTTGATTGCTTATTGTGACACGTTTATATTTTGGGTGATTTTTCGGGTCTTGGAGTGGGTCGAATTGACTAAAGGATTATTAGTTGGTTGTGTAGTGGTGTTGTTGTCTGCGTGTGCGGCAAAGCCTCCTGTGGTTGCGCCTATACCTGTGGCGGTACCGCCTATGTTGCAACCGCCGCCAAAATGGAGCGAGTCAAACCTGCTAAGTTTTCATAACGAATGGAAAGGTACCCCTTATCGTTTAGGTGGGCTGAGTAAAAACGGTATTGATTGTTCAGGATTTGTGTATTTGGCTTACCTTAATATTGTCGGTGACAAATTACCTCGTACTGTAAACGCGCAGCGTATTATGGGTAAAGAGGTGCCGCGAGCTCAGTTGCAAACGGGCGATTTAGTGTTTTTTAAAACCACTCGAACCGTTCGCCATGTCGGTATTTACATGGGCAACAATCGTTTTTTACATGCCTCGACTAAAAAAGGGGTCAAAATTTCGAGTTTGAATAATATCTATTGGAAGCCGCGTTTTTGGTTTGCAACACGCTTAAAAAACCCAACGCTTGAGCAAAACATGTCGATAGCCAGTCTTGTTGATCATGTTCAACAGCAAGACAATTTATAATGCGCCATCAGCCTAATGAGCAGGTGCTCTTCAATGTGAATGTCGACATCGGTTATATTTTAAAGGGTTAGATTACCTAATGCTATTTCATCTAAGTTATTAATTTGTTTTAACTATTTATATTTTGGCATAAGGTTCATGTACAGCAGATGCTTGAGTTAGTGGCAGGGCAATAAAAAAGAGCTAACCCTAGGGTTAGCTCTTTTTTGTGATGATTGATCCCATTAGGTATTTAGTCGTGCGACTCGACTGGTTCAGCTAACTCGGCGTTATGTTTGCCACGCTTAGCCAGAGCATAGTAAAACAGTGGCGTGAGGATAAGGCCAAAAATAGTCACCCCAATCATGCCAGAGAATACTGCAACACCCATTGCTTGGCGCATTTCTGAACCTGGTCCGCTCGAGAATACCATAGGTACCACCCCCATAATGAAGGCAATCGAGGTCATTAAAATAGGCCGTAAACGTAAACGACCCGCTTCAAGTATCGCCTCTAATGGTTGCATGCCTTTGTCTTGTAACTCCTTGGCAAACTCAACAATCAGAATGGCGTTTTTGGTTGCCAGCCCCACCAGTACAATCAAACCAATCTGGGTAAAGATATTGTTATCGCCACCGTAGATAAGCACCCCTGTTAATGCTGACAATAGTGTCATTGGAATAATAAGAATAATGGCTAATGGCAAGGTTAAACTTTCATATTGCGCCGCTAATACCATAAACACTAATAAGATAATTAACGGATAAATATAGGTACCCGCATTACCGGCCAAAATCTGCTGGTAAGTGATCTCTGTCCACTCGTAAGTCATGCCATTGGGTAAGGTTTCTGCCAATATTTTTTCAATCGCAGCTTGTGCCTCACCAGAACTGTATCCTGGCGCAGCACCACCGTTAAGTTCTGCAGTGGTAAAACCGTTGTAATGCATGACTCGGTCAGGCCCGGATGTATTGGTCACATTAATAAATGAACCAATAGGCACCATTTCGCCTTGGTTGTTGCGTACTTTAAGTTGGGCTATTTGTTCTGGCGTTTGTCTAAACTGCTCATCGGCTTGCACCTTAACTTGATAAGTGCGGCCAAATTGGTTGAAGTCGTTGGCGTAAACCGAGCCCATGTAACCCTGTAATGTGGAAAACAATTCGTCTAACGACACCGATTGTTGTTTGGCTTTAGTACGATCAATGTTCACGTCAAGTTGTGGCACACTCACTTGATAACTCGAGAACACCCCCGCTAACTCTGGCGTTGCCCATGCTTTTTGCATCACTTCCATGGTCACTTTATACAACTCTTCATAACCGTAGTTTGCCCGGTCTTGAATTTGTAATCTAAAGCCACCAATGGTGCCTAAGCCTTGTACTGGCGGTGGTGGGAAAATCGCAATATACGCACCGTCAATGGCGGCAAACTGTTGATTTAACGCTGCTGCAATTGCGCCTGCTGATAATGATGGATCTTTGCGATCGGCAAAGTCATCCAACGGGGTAAACAAAATGGCGCTATTGGTGCTGTTAGTAAAGCCATTAATGCTTAAGCCTGGAAAGGCTACCGCATGGGCGACACCAGGTTGCGCTAAGGCAATTCGTGACATTTCTTTCACGACAGCTTCAGTGCGATCTAATGACGCGGCATCAGGCAATTGTGCAAAGGCGATAAGATATTGTTTATCTTGCCCTGGTACATAACCAGTAGGGGTGTTGGCAAATTGTAAGCCTGTTAAGCCGACTAAACCGATATAAATAATGCCGACAACCGCACCAAAACGGATGATCTTTTTAACCAGCCAACCGTAACCTTCAGACATGCGCGCAAACAGGCGATTAAATGGATTGAATAGCCAGCCTCCCAGCAGTTTATCCATGCCACGAGTAAGCACATCTTTTTTCTCGTGATGACCTTTAAGCAGTAATGCCGATAATGCAGGGCTCAGGGTTAACGAGTTAATCGCTGAAATAAAGGTGGAAATGGTGATCGTCAGCGCGAACTGCTTATAAAACTGGCCGGTTAAACCTGACATAAAGGCGGTTGGAATAAATACTGCTGCTAGAACCAGTGTGGTGGCGACAATCGGGCCGGTCACTTCTTTCATTGCCTTTTGGGTGGCAGCAACAGGAGATAAACCGTCAGAGATATTTCGTTCAACGTTTTCAACCACCACGATAGCATCGTCAACGACAATACCGATGGCTAATACCAAACCAAATAATGATAAGGCATTCAGTGAGAAGCCCAATAGGTGCATAAAGGCAAAGGTACCCACAAGCGATACCGGAACGGCCACTAATGGAATAATGGATGCGCGCCACGTTTGTAAAAACAGTACCACGACGAGTACTACCAGCAATAAAGCTTCGAGCAGTGTTTGCACTACCGCTTTTATTGAACCGCGGACGAACACGGTTGGATCGTAGACGATGTCGTAGGTTAATCCTTCTGGAAATGCCTGAGACAATTCAGCCATTTTAGAACGGACATCATCAGATATTTGAATCGCGTTTGAACCCGATGCTTGGAAAACAGGTAGTGCAGCAGCGTCTTTATTGTCTAACATTGAACGTAGGGCATAAGTTGATGCGCCTAATTCAACCCGAGCAACATCCTTTAAACGGGTGATCTGACCTTCATCGCCCACTTTAATAATAATATTCTCGAACTCTTCAACGCTGGATAAACGACCTTTAACGTTGATCAATAATTGGAAATCACTGTCGCCACTAGGTTGTGCGCCTAGGCTTCCTGCTGCTGCTTGTTGGTTTTGCTCACGAATAGCGGCAACAATATTACTCGGAGATAAACTGATTGCTGCCACTTTATTAGGATCTAGCCATACACGCATACTGTAGTCACCTGCGCCAAATACGCGCACCGCCCCTACACCGGTAATTCGGGCTAATTCGTCTTTCACTTTCAATACCGCATAGTTAGACAGATATAACATGTCATAACGGTTATCGGGCGAGGTTAAATGCACCACCATGGTTAAACTCGGTGATGACTTTTCGGTCACAATACCTAAGCGTTGTACTTCTTCTGGTAAGCGAGGTTTTGCACGCTCTACACGGCTTTGCACTTGGGTTTGAGCTAAATCAACGTCAGTACCAATCGCAAAGGTGATGGTTAGCGTCATGCGGCCATCGGATGTGGCTTGTGAAGACATGTACAACATGTTTTCTACGCCGTTTATCTCTTGCTCAAGTGGTGAGGCAACCGTTTCGGCGATTACTTTTGGGTTGGCGCCTGGGTAGTTTGCCGTAACAACGACTGTTGGCGGTACTACCTCAGGGTATTCGGTGATCGGTAATTGCCATACCGCCAGCGCGCCTGAAATAAAGAACAGTAGCGACAGAACAGCGGCAAAAATCGGTCTTTTAATAAAAAATTGAGACAACATAGTGTAGTTTCCTTAACCTTGACTAGCGTCATCAGCAACTTGTGCTGTGAGAGGCTGGTTATCGAGGATTTGTTGCGCTTGATGCAAGGCTTCAAGCTGACCGTCACCTGCCATTTCGGTCAGGTTTGGCTCAATAGTGACGTTAGGACGTACTTTTTGCAGGCTGTTAACCACGATGGTGTCGTTAGGCGATAACCCTGCGGTAATAATACGCAAACCATGAAGTTTCGCTCCGAGGCTAACACCACGATATTCAAGGATATTTTTGTCGCTTACCACTAAGACAAACTTGTTGCTTAGGTCAGTCATAATGGCTTTGTCGTCAATTAAAATACGTTGATACGACTCGCTACCAGCAATGCTGATGCGAGCAAATAAGCCTGGAAGTAACTGATTGTCTTGATTAGCAAAGTTGGCTCTAACACGAATAGTACCGGTTTGTTGGTTTACTGCATTATCAACAAAGTCGATCACGCCTTGGTGATTAAAACTGGTTTCATTGGCAAGCGCCATAACCACGGCATTGTTACCTAAACGAGGATTCTGGCGTTTATTCTCGAACGATAAGGCCGCATATTTTAAATAGCTTTGCTCGTCGATATCGAAATAAGCGTACATATGCGATGTTGATACTAAACTGGTGAGATGTGTTTGTCCTGCCGTAACGAAGTTACCTGCGGTTTCGTTGGCATATGAAACACGACCCGTGATAGGAGCGGTAACATGGGTGTATTCAACGTTAAGTTGTGCGCGGGTTAATGCGGCGTTAACTGACGCAACCGCTGCCGCAGTTTGATGCATAGTAGAGCGACGAGTATCAATTAGCTCTTCTGATACCGCTTTTTGATAAAAAAGTTTATTTGCCCGTGCGTAGTCATTTTTAGCGAGTTGATTGGCCGATAGAGCACTGGTTAATTCTGCTTTAAGGCGTTCATATTCAGCAATAAAAACACTCGAGTCGATGGTAAATAACACATCGCCTTTTTGCACTAGCGCGCCTTCTTTAAAGTTAATCGATTCAATATAGCCCGATACGCGAGGCACTAAAGTGACCTTTTCAGGGGCTTGTAAGCGTCCGGTAAATTGATCCCACTCGGTAATGCGCTCATAAAGCACGTTAGCAACATCTACCTTAGGCGCTGCAGATGTATTGGCTTGTTGTGCAGGTTGTTCGCCGCACGCCACTAATAGCAATGCCGTTAGGCTGACTAATAAAGTGGTTTTAATTGATGTTAACGTCTTCATGGTGCGGTCCTTTAATCAATAGCATTTACGTTTGTTTCAGCAGGCTATAGGGTCGTTATATTGGTGTGCGGATTAATTTTATACCGATAGGTAAAAAATGTTCTGTACCGAACGGTAATATATAGATTAAAATAACCCTGTCAATGACTTTTGTACCGACAGGTATTAAATTATTTTGACAAGAGGTTCAATTAGCGGGAAGATAAAGTAACATCACTACTTACAAGGTGATTTGTTGCGATGAAATAGCGTTAATCAATACTTGTTCAATTGTTATAATTGCGACAAATCTGCACAATATTAACCCTAAGATGGCTTAATATTATGCTAAAGTATGCGGGTTATTTGTCATTAGAAAGCCAGTTAAGTTTCTGATAAGTAAAGCTGCGTTAATATATGAGGTACTATTTATGACAATCACAAAAGCAGCTTGCGTTGGTCGCCCTCGTGGGTTCGATATCGACTTAGCATTAGAGCAAGCGCTTAATGTTTTCTGGCGTCATGGATATGAAGGGACTTCTTTAAACGAGCTAACCGAGGCAATGGGGATCAAGAAGCCTAGCCTGTATGCCGCATTTGGTAATAAAGAGCAGCTATTTTTAAAAGCCATCGATTTATACGAAAACCGCCCAGATTCATTATTTAATACGGCTTTTAAACATCAATATGTTGCTGATGTGGTTCGCGGCTTATTGCTTGGCGCTGCAGCCAAGTTTACTGACTGTAGCCACCCTCAAGGTTGCGCATTAATTAACAGCACCCTTTCATGTAGTGAGGCGAGCGAGTCTATTAAACAAGCTGTTTTAGAGCGCAAAGCGCAACATAAGCTCCAGTTGATTGCCCGATTTGAGCAAGCCAAGCATCAAGGTGAATTAAATGCAGATTGTCAGCCTGAAGTGTTAGCGCGATTCATTAGCACCTTGTTTCAGGGAATGTCGATTCAAGCATCAGAAGGGGCAAGCATTGAAGAGTTGCAGCAAGTCGCTAGCATGGCGATTGCAGGTATTTTGATTTTATACGTCAATCCTAAGTAGCTTATTCAGTAGCTTATTCAGTAGCTTATTCAGTAGCTTATTAACTCGGTTACTAAGGCTAGCCATTCAGTAAATCAATTGATACTGTAATTTTCACCGTATCTTTTACCGTCTCAATCTTCTCTCAATATTGACTCTTTTGTTTGTTACTCCTTGTTCATATAGCCCTAACAGCCGCTGCTGGTAATACTGTAAAACGTCGGTTCGGTGGTATTCGTTGAATCAACATTGTAAAGCAAGCTACTGTTACCCGTATTGCCATATCCTTTAGGGTAAATATGCATGGTTTTTCCTGGATCATTAAATAATCCCCAGTCCGCGGTAATCTCATCTTGTGCACCAGTCATCACTTCAAAAGAACCGTCAATAGCCGCTGCTACATTGGCTGGTGAAGATGTAATGTAGCCCACAGTGGTGCTAATCGGTGTGCCATTAACTGCCACCGAACCGGGTTCGAGCTTTTCTTGACCAGTTAATACTGCTTTAGAATACACTAAGGTATTGGCCGACTTTAACGCCCCTTGCAAACCATTTAAATTGGCGATAAGCGCATCACTTTTTAGGTTAATAAACTTCGGCGCAGCTACCACAGCCAAAATACCTAAAATAATGATCACTACAACTAGCTCGATAAGGGTAAAGCCGCGCTGTCGATTAGTATGCATATTGTGATCTCGTTTTTATAGTCATCAGCAACCTAGCATGTAAACTAAGCCGAACTAAAAAGGTAATATAGGATAAATACTCTATTAGACGAAGTCATTGTTTATACTGAAACAGTGATCTATTTATCGATCTGTTATTTTGTGAACTTGCATTTATTTGGTAGATTGTCGGTCTATAAGTGCATTATTGATTTAACCTCAACTCTAGCTGAGATTGATTTACCCACATTAGGGAAAGATAACCATGAGCAAAGCTAAAATAGGCATCGTTACCGTGAGCGATCGTGCCAGCGCGGGTATATATGAAGATTTGTCGGGCAAAGCTATTATTGATGTATTAACTGAATACTTAACCTCTGAATGGGAACCTGTTTACAAGGTGATCCCAGATGAGGGTGACGTTATTGAAGCCACATTAATTGATTTAGCCGACAACCAAGATTGTTGTTTAATCGTGACCACTGGTGGAACGGGTCCTTCCAAACGCGATGTTACCCCAGAAGCTACCGAAGCTGTGTGCGATAGAATGATGCCAGGCTTTGGTGAACTCATGCGCGCCGAGTCATTAAAGTTTGTACAAACTGCTATTTTATCACGTCAAACTGCAGGATTACGCGGCGATTCGCTGATTGTCAATTTGCCCGGTAAACCTAAGTCTATTCGCGAATGTTTAGATGCGGTATTCCCAGCCATTCCATACTGTATCGACTTAATGGATGGACCGTTTTTGGTGTGTGACGAAGCAGTGATCAAGCCATTTAGACCTAAAGCTAAGTAATTAAAAAAATTCAGTTTCTGCTATGTTAAAGTGTGTCGTGAGGATAAAAAGACCCATACGATACGCTTTATAACCATTATGATGTGGAGGTAAAGGTATTTATATCCTATTTGATAATAGAAAATTAGAGGCATAGGTGTAAAATATAGATCTAAATATTGAAGGACTAAATCGTGAAAGCAAGGATGTTTTATGAGTAATACCTCTGCAATACCAAGTGGTCTTGCAATACATATTGTTGAGAAGCGTATGGCGGTCAATGTATTGATCCTTGCGCTATACAACATGCCAACAAAAGAAACCTTTGAGCATTTTAAATTTGTTAACTCTCATCTAATCGATGGCTTTGCTAAGCCTGGTCAAATCGTTTTAATTTCTCCTTTAAATACATTTGAGTGCACAATAGAAGAACAAGAGTTTCAAAAGTATGCGTTGGTTATTGATAAAAAGTTGAGAGAGCTTGATGAGATTGAAAAAGAAGTTTTGGCCAAGCGGTACGACTTACTCAGTAATGTTGCTAAATATAACGGCTTATTATTAGGCGTAGCTAATAACACTTGGAACTCGCATGTTAGCTTTGTAAAGGAGAACTTAAAAAATTTAGAGCAGACGTATGTTAAGACTTATAACGCAAAAGGTAACTTGAGGTCTCCTGAGTTTCAACATCGAAGGAAGGTTATCTTTTCTAATTTAAAGAATGCTTTAAGACGCTTTGGTCAGCCCGCGTTTGGTGAAAATTTAATGCCAGGAGATATTCGAACTCAATTAGGTTTAAGTAGCAAAAGTTTAATTAGACGTTGGGATAAAATGGGCGGACATGCTCAAAATATTCCTATTTTTGCTGAACATTATAAAACTGTAGCGAATATGGCAAAAAACTTAAAGCGTGTTGGATATGTAGGCGTTGTATTAACGGGTGTTGAGGCAACAGCAAATATCCAACGAGCTTGTCTTGAAGGTACAGGTCTTGAGTGTACTAAAGCTAAATATGTTGAGACGGGCAAAGGCGCTGGATCTATTGTCGGGGGCGCTGGCGGTGGTTTTATTGCAAGTTATGGTTTATGTTCAATTGTTTTTGGTCTTCCTAGTGGCGGGACTAGTTTACTATGGTGTGGGATAGTCGCCGGTGGTGTTGGAGGATATTTTGGGGCGAAGCATGGGGGTCATTATATAGGAGATAAAGCAGAACTTTTGTACGAGGTGATAGAAAAATAATGTCAATAACAGATCTTATAGGGCTTTTATTAGGTGGCAGCTTTGTATTTTTAGGTTTATTTGTTTTGTTGCCTATGTTGTTATATATATACAAAAAACGTATTAAGTCAGTTGAAGGGATATTAGAAAATGGACGTGAATATTTCTCATTAAACATCTTTTTAACAGGACATGGAACGCTTCATTATGCGAGTGTTTTTATGTTTGATTGGTATGCAAAGCGGTATAATTTATTTCATTTAAAAGATTGTGTACCAACTAAAATAACACGTATTTTTAAAGTTTATTATATCATTTTTATGATTGATTCACTCTGTTTTGTTACTATGGTTATTTTAGATTACATATATCCAACTATAAAATAATTTTATGATGGGAATTTAATATTTAGATCTAATATTATCTGAGTATGATAGTTATCCAGGATTTTTAACAGATAAAATTTTTATTATCAAGTTTTTTGATGATTATTTTGACTTCTCCTTTATTATATAAGTATTACTTTAAAAGCGTATAGAAAAATTTAGAGGAAGGGCCTTTTTTATTCATTGAATGTTTTTATGTTGGATTTTGAACATTATATTTATATTTATTGGCATACTAAACGTTATAAATTATTTGAGTTAAGGCATGAAATCCCTCTAAACGTACAATGGCAATTCAAGCTTTTTCATTGTTTTCATGTCTAATTGCATATGTGCTGTTATTGCTAGTATGTTGTCAGAACTTTCGTTGATTAACTCTTAAGGTCATCGCGATTGTCCAGCATTTACTGGAATATATTAATTGATTAAAAATTTGGTTAATAGTTTATTTATCAGCTATTTATTGACTTCAAATGAATGCTATTAGCCAACAGAAATAGCCGACAACCCTCCCTGTGTAGTTAGGTGTCTGGACTTTAGTGCAAACACTACAACTGTTTAAACGGCTGCTTCAGCTTAACGCCATTGTCGCTAACGCGTTTCACTCACTCTGGCACTCGCTCAGTCAGCGCTTGGTTTTGGATTTTAAGCTCAGCAACGCTGCCGGTGTCAGTTTGTTGTTTATGCTCTAAATAGTGTTTAGACATTTCAGATGCTGTCGTGCCGACAATAACAACGAATGCCAACAGATAATCGCGATAGCGTTGTCCGTCATTATTGGTTGTTAATATTCCCTGTTAAACCATCCTTGTTAATGATTACGGGTAAATCAGCCAGCCTTATCTCAAGCCGTCAAGGCTGGGATCACATCGATATAAACCAACTCTTATAAGCCAAAGACGACTTTTTCACTTTTAAGCGACTTTTCTAAACCTGCGGCTAATGCAATGGCAATGATCAGCGTGGTGATTGATGAAATAATTAGCTGCAGCATCGGAATTTCACGACCTTTGATAAAGTCCATTAAGGCTTGTTGCTGGCCCGATACGGGTAACCACTGCAATACATCTGGGGCGATGTTGTAACTGGCTGCAATTGATAGTGCCAGTGGCACAAACAGCACCATGGTTAAATATGACTGCGCCTCTTTAAAGGTTTTAGCCATAAACGACACATACAGTTGTAAGGTTGCGGCCATCAAGGCAACCGGGATCCCTACAATGAACATTAAGCCCATAAAGTCTTGGGTAATATTGACGGTAAAGCCTATTTCTTGCCACGGGACAAAGGCGTACGCCACTTTAGAGACTAATAAAATCAGGATTAAGCCAAGTAACGCAAAGCAGCTTACGGCAATGATTTTACTTATCACTAATTGGCGGGTGCTCATTGGGTGGCTGAGTAATAGTGCCAGTGAATTACGCTCACGCTCGCCGGCACTGGTGTCGATAGCAAGGTTCATGCCCGAGATGAACACCGAATACATCATGGTGAAAATGGCAATGCCTAAAATCATCCCGCCTTTAGAATCTGGGGTGGCTTGGTCTTCGACATTGATTTTGAGTGGTTGGGTAATACGTGGATTAATACCTCGTGCAATTAGCCGTATGCTACCCATTTCGGCGCTATAAGTTTGCAGCTGACGTTCTAGTCGGCGGATAGACTTTTGCAGCTTCTCATCTGAATTATCGGCGATTAATAACACTTCAGCTTGTTTGGCTTTGGCCATGTTGGTGGCGTAATCGTCGCTAATGGTTAAGGTGATTTTGTTGGCGTCTTCGCCTTCACCATGGTTAATGCCGTTATTGCTTAAGTAGCGTACTAAATCGGGTGCATTATCTGCGTTGTTTATATTGATGTTTAAATCTTCTGGGCTAGACAGTTGACCAATTAACACCATAAACATGCCACACATGAGCAGCGGGGTGCCAATGGCGTAATACAGCCCAGCCATTACCGAACGCTTGTCACGTGCGGCATCGACGAGTTCTTTGCGCACCATTGCGAGTATCATTTTCATTAAGCTGCAATTCCTTCGTCAGTACCGATAAGTTCGATAAATGCATCTTCTAGTGAGTCTTTGCCGGTTTGCTGACACAGTTCGTCAGGGCTGCCCATGGCGATCACTTTACCATTAGCCATCACGATGACGCGGTCACACAAGGCGGCGACTTCTTGCATTACATGGCTTGAAAACAGTACACAATGCCCTTCGGCTTTGAGTTGTAGCAAGATATCGCGCAATAGGCGGGTGTTCATCACATCGAGTCCACGAGTCGGCTCATCTAAAATAATGTTACTTGGTCTATGTACAATCGCTTGTGCTAAGGCGGTTTTCATCCGTTGACCTTGGGAAAAGCCCTTGCAGCGACGGTCGCTAATGTCTTCAAGCTTCAATTGTGCAATGACATTTGCGGTGGCTTGTTTAGCTTGTTTACGCGACATACCGCTCAGTTCGGCAAAAAAGCTAATGTATTCCCGTGGGGTAAGGCGCTCGTACAAACCAAAAGGGTCGGGGAATAAACCCAACTGCTTCTTGGCTCCAATCGGATCATCGGCTACATCAATATCATTTACCGTGGCAGTGCCTGAATCGGGTTTGAGCAATCCAAACAAGGTGCGTAAACAGGTGGTTTTACCGGCGCCATTTGGGCCGAGTAAGCCGGTGATCTGACCATTTTCGGCGCTAAAACTTAAATCATCTAATGCCTGAATATCGCCAATCTTTTTGGTTAAGTTTGCAACAGTAATCATGACTATTCCTTATCTGTAGCGATATTCGCTGGCGCCGTTGTGTCGAGATTGGTTTCGATGTCGGCTGGGTTGTCGGTAACCGGCAGTGCTTCTACAGTATTGGCGTTGAGGTAAAAGCTGCGACGTACGTCTTTTTGTAAACATGCGCCATCGAGGTCTTTTACCGAACCTTGATCAACTAATTGGGCGACTAAATCATTACCACAGCTTTGACCAGCCACCCCGTGAGTCGCGTAGGGGGCAATCAAGTGCTTTGACTGAGTGAGTTTCTCTTGCGCTAAGGCGCCCCAATTGGGTGGCGTGGCGGGATCTAGTTCACCAGACAAGAGTAGGGTTGGTATGTCACTGTGGATGGGCTCGCTAAAGCTATCGTCAACCGTTGGCATCGGCCAAGCTTGGCAGGTTTTTTCTAACCCATCTAACATGCTGCTACTAATGTACGACTCTTTGGCATCTTTACGCATTTGTTCGCTAATGCGGTGAATGTCTTCGCCGCAAACTACCGATGCATGCATGCCCATGGCAATACCTGTGCTGTCGATGGTTAACGCGTAAATGCCTAATATCGATTGATAATTACCTTGTGCCGCTTGATGAATAGCATGGGGGAGTAGTGCGCGAATATTGGCCATGTACATTGCCATCCGAATAGCACCAGAAAACTTACCGCGGGTGAGTAGAAAGTCGCTAAGTTGATTAGTTTGTGGATCGCGCACCTGCTGATTAATCGGTGCGCTAGCCAACAGCTGGTCGACTTTATTGTATTCATCTGCCAAATCAGGAAACTGTTGCTGGCAAGCCGGTGTACTTTTACAGTCACGCCATAACACATTTAAGCCACGCTCTATTGAACTACCAATCGCGACAACACTCTGTTGCATTGGCACCACACCATCTAATGTCACTGTTAATAAGGCTTCTGGATAATGACGCATATAAAGCTGTGCCATGCGTGAACCATATGAAATGCCATAGAGATGCAGTTTTTGATAACCTAAAAATTGGCGTACCGCTTCGAAGTCTTTTAACGCTGAGTTACTGCCGTATTGAGTCACGTCGGCATCAATTTGAGCTAGGCACTTTTCAGTCATAGCAATGATATCCATATCATCATCATTCATACTGAGTATTGCTGTGGTGTCATCGTCACAAGATAGTATGTTCGATTGGCCTGTACCGCGTTGGTCGATGAGTAAAATATCACGCTGCTGGCGGACTTTTGACAACATACGATTAAAGCTGGCGGCATTTTCGATAGCCGATTGGCCTGGCCCACCCGCTATGGCGAGTAAAGCTTCATCCGGATAAGTGTTTTTAATCGCCGGCAAAATCGCAAAATGAATGTCGATTTGCTTACCGTCAGGTTGTTTGGGGTTTTCTGGCACACTCATTTTACCGCATTGTAATTGCTCGTCTAAACCGTCTAAGTAACAAGCTGTAGTTTTAGCGGGCGCAGTCTCATTGGCTTCCTGTGTGTCGGCATAGCTATAGTTGGCGAATAAAATAACAATGGCCACCGCGAGCCAACGGCTGGTAAGTGTTGCCGATTGGCATAACCCTGAGCGGCTAACCGGTTGAGCCAAGGCGGTGTTGACAAACTTCCTGTTGATCATCGGAATGTTTCCTTTTTGCATTTCATGGCGATTATGCTACCTTAGCATTTAGTGTATGAGTGTATCAATGCGTTAATACGGTTGTTAAAGGCGAATGCTAGAATTATTAAATGTTAACCCTAACAGTGGTGAACCCATCTATCGACAGTTGCACGATCAAATCGTGCGCTTAATTGTCGGCGGGCAGTTGCACCCTGAAGAGATTCTGCCTTCGGTGCGCCATCTTGCCGAGCATTTAGCGGTAAACCCAATGACAGTATCGCGAGCAATGCAGCAACTTGCTGAGCAAGGCTGGATTGAACGCCGTCGTGGTCAGCCATCGCGGATTGCCGCAAGAACGCCAGCTAATAATACCTCTGGCGGTAGTTTGTTGGCACCGCAATTAACCGCATTGGTTGAGCAAGCGCGACAATTAGGGGTCGATTATGACCAGTTACAGATTTTATTGGAACAATTTTGGAATAAAAACAGCGGTAATTAAGTCGATTTTGTTAACAACACCCTCAAGGAAGTCGACAATGGAACTTGAACAACAGCCCGTTTTACTGTTAATCATGTGAGCAAACTCTTTGCCACCAAAGACAAATCTACCGCGGTAACACTGTGTTGGTTGATCTGTCGATGACACTTCACCCTTGCACTGTGGTCAGATTATTCGGTTAAAATGGTGCCGGTCAGTCGACCCTTTATGCGCTGTGTCTTAGGCCTTGTTGGTATTGAGACCGAGGATATTTTAACTCTCGATTAAACACCTACAGCCCTGTCAATATAAGCAAAAGAACACATTAATTATTTGCCGCAACAGCCTTTTGGCTATGAAGGTTTCATCATAGATAAACGTAAAAACTACACCTAAACTCCAACCTTAACTGGGATAGAACACTCGAACAAGATTGACTGAAATATTTTGATTTTTATTTTGATTTAGATGTCACTCAAACGATGCAAAAATTGTCTGTTGCTCAGTGTCAATCAATGGCATTAACTATGGCATTAACTATGACATTAACTATGACAATGGCGTATCGCCCCACTTATAATTACTCGATGAGCCCATCCCGAGTCTTGACCCCGCTGCCAGACGCCAGCTTATAAACGACTTATTTGATCTTGTGCTTAATTCGGGGCTGCCGTGATATTTTTATTGGGTATCACCTCAGACTTAGCGCGCGTTGCTAGCCATGTTGCCTTGATCAAAAAAAGGTCAACGTGTGCTGGTGGATACCCAAGGCGAACCCGTTGCTAGAGCGGTTAGGGTATTGTTTATCGACATCCCATTGCTCGCCATAGGTGTTGGAGCCCTAGCCAGAGGTAAGCGAAAATTGTGGAAAAATGGCATCACCACAGCTTAATAAGTTGTCAATTTTTAGTATGAACGTGACTTCAAGCTCAAAAATAGAGCAAAAACTCATATGATTTTTAGTGGCTTAAGGTAGAATAGAAAAGCGGAACACTTGTAAGCTAAGAGGGCACTGTAATATGTCACTAGATCAATACCATGTCGTACGACTCATGCAACAGCAGAGCCAGTTATTAACTAATAACATTGCGCTTGAAGGCTTTGATATGCCCGCGCCGTGGCATACTGTGACCTGGAATGCATTCAATACTGTCACAGACTCAGTGGCACAGTTGTTAATTAAGTTTGGTTTACAAGTGCAAGATAAAGTGGTGATTTTAGCTCAAAACTGCCCACAGTGGACGTGTGCTGATATTGGTGCACTTAAAGCCCGCAATGTGGTGGTGCCTGTGTATCCAACCAGCACCATAGATCAAGCCGCATTCATTGTTAATGATGCCCAAGCAAAATTAATTTTTGCCGGTAACCAACAACAATATGACATGGCATGTGCCGTTGCCGCACAAGCAGACTGCGTAAAGCATATTGTGGTGTTTGACGCGAACGTGAGCCTAAATAGCGATAATCATGTTTATTTTGATCACTTGCTTACAACCCAATTTAATCCAAGCATTGCACAAGAGTTAGCAGCCAGACTCGACGCGGCAGATTTAAATGACTTATTCACGCTGATCTACACCTCGGGCACCACGGGTAATCCTAAAGGTGTGATGCTGGACTACCGTAATTTTGCTTCAATGATCAACCAACATGACAGTAAATTAGCGTTTACCCCTGGTGATGTGTCATTAGCTTTTTTACCGTTAAGCCATGTATTTGAACGTGGTTGGACCATGTACGTACTGTGTCGTGGCGGTCACAATGTGTATTTAAATGATACTAACCGCATTAAAGAAGCCCTTGTTGCGGTTAAACCACATACCTTATGTGTGGTGCCGCGATTTTTAGAAAAAATATACAGTGCAGTGCACGATAAAGTGGGCCAAGCCCCTAAAGCTCGACAAGCGCTATTTGCTTGGGCGATTAAAGTAGGCAAACGCCAATTTGAAGTCAGCCAAGGTCGAGCGTCAGGTAGTTTATGGTTAAGTGCCCAGTGGAAACTGGCCAACAAGCTGGTTTACCGCAAACTGCAGCAAGTGTTGGGTGGCCGTTTGAAGTTTATGCCAGTGGGCGGCGCGGCGTTAGACGTTAATGTCGGCGACTTTTTTCACAGCATTAGTGTGCCAGTGTTATGTGGTTATGGCATGACAGAAACCAGTGCCACGGTAACCTGTAACACCTTAGACAATCGCGTGCCGGGATCGAACGGTCAACCACTAGATGGCATGGAAATAAAGCTAGGCAAAGACGATGAAATTCTAGTGCGTGGCGACACGGTAATGCGCGGTTATTACAATCGCCCCGAAGATACTGCTGAAGCCTTTGAAGACGGCTGGTTAAAAACCGGCGATGCTGGCCGCATTGATGAGCAGGGTAATCTGTTTATGACCGATCGCATTAAAGAACTGATGAAAACTTCTAACGGCAAATACATTGCCCCACAGCGGGTTGAAGGTAAAGTGGGGTGTTGCCCGTTTATTGAGCAGGTGGCCATTATTGCCGATGCGCGTAATTACGTGTCAGCGCTTATTGTGCCAGCCTTTTCCGCCCTAGAATCTTGGGCCCATGCCCAAGGTATTTATGTTGAAAATCCGATTGATTTGTTGCGTCATTCACAAGTGGTCGCTCATTTTGAGCAGCGCTTAAAAGAGTTACAACATGAATTGGCCGGTTTTGAAAAAATTAAAAAATTCACCCTATTACATGAAGCCTTTTCAATGGAAGCCGGCTTAATCACCCCCACATTAAAGCTGCGCCGTAAAATGATCTACAGTAAATACCATAATGAAATTAATGCCATGTATGGGAAGTAATTAACCATCAATCTTTATACTAAAGGACGCATTAGCGTCCTTTTTAGTAATACTTAGTGATAATTGCCTGTATTTCCAGTAGCGGTACAATACCCTATTTTAAAATTAGGCAACGTAGAGGGAACTATGGAAATTATCACGGTAAATGGAAAGCCTGTTTTTAGATCTAACACTCAGTCGTTTTATGACAATCAATTTAGCCAAAAAGTGCTAGCTAATATCGATACAAAAACGCTGTTCAAAAAAATTGATGCTATACCGGGGCTTGCGGGTGCAGGAATCGTTTATATTGATAGCAAATATAACATTATTGAATTAAGAAAATTCGAACCTGTTTGCCAACTAAATCCTATTAAAATTGTGCTAAGGGAGCCTCCTCAATTAATGAGTCAGGCCGAGTTTGCCTCCCATTTAAAAGGTAGCCAGGGTAATATCCGTGAATCGAACTTGGTTGGTGAATTGGGAAATGCTGCTTGGAGTTGTGGGACTGCTGCGCTTGGGTGGATGGTTGTAATTGGTAGTATGGCTGCTATTCCATTAACCGGCGGGACAAGTAGTGCGATAACGTATTTAGCTGGAGCAGGCGCAACTGCTGGTCTTGTTCAATGTATTAATGGTGCGATGCGATCATATAATGCGTATGAAAATCCTGAAAAAAATGATAATTTAGACTCACAAGAATGGTATCAAAATGCCACTTCAGCTGTGGATTTAGTATCACTTGCAGGTGCTGGGGCTGCTGCTTTAGGTACAATAAAAGCAATAAAAATGATGCAGTTGGGTACAAGTAAGAATACCTATGAAATCTTAAAAGGGTTATCCCGTGCTGAAAAAAAGAGATTAAATCGTGAAATTACCCGTCTTAATTTACCTGGTGCTTCAGGTAAATTAATAAAATCTATGGCTCGAAAAGGCAACATAAAAAAATATACAGGTAAACAAATTACCCATGCATTTCGTTTACATTTAATGGATGCCGTTGGAGCTTCAATGAGCATTTCTGGTAGCCTATTCAATGGAACAATTGGAACAATGGCTATTGGGATATATGAAGAGCTAGCTGATTGATGAAAAGACAAACTAAAAAGAAAAGTGATGACGATATTGTCGGATTATTTCCACCTATGAAGTCCATAGCGGCTTTTTTAGCTGCGACACTATCCATGATACTTTCCATCGCACTGTTAAATCTGCTCATTTTTGATTTTTATTTCGAGATAAAAATAGAGCATGTGTTGATGTATTTATTCACTACTACCATTATTTTCAGCGGTGTGAACTTTGCAGTTGTGAGAGGATCTTTCTTCGCCGTAAAAGTCTTACAATGGTATTTCTGTATTTTATTTATTATATTTTTGCCAACAGTGTTTTTAATCGTAGAAAAGGTAACATTTATTTATGCATATCTGTTAGCCGTTGTTTTTTTGCTCATGTCACTCTACTTGTTACAGAGTAAATACTATCAAAGTTTTGTAGAGTATCAGTTTGATGCCTTAGAAGACATTAAGGAGGTTCGTGCTGAAATCGCTGCAGAAAGAGCTAAACATGGAAATAAGTTCTAATTGTTTGGCTTTAGAGTGACAATATTTTAAGCCGAGATTTGATGACATTTGTGCCTGTTTAGTTGATTTTGGCCATTATAGATGGGCACGATACCCAACCGATAAAATAATTTTATTTAATTTTTTAAGATGATTACTGTTTTCTCCCCTAACATACCCCCCATAATTCCTTCGCAATAAAGACTTTTTTAATGACCTCGAGTGAGATGTGTCGTTAGAATGAGTTAATGGCGTTTGTTCATCGAGCAAAACGTCAATGGACTCAACATAATAATAAAGGAATTTTTGTGGCAGATACCCAATTTAGCATGATTTTGAAACCGCGTTTTTGTGAAACCGACGCATTAGGGCATATTAACAACACAGTGATCCCGGTGTGGTTTGAAGCCGCGCGCGAGCCGATTTTTGAAATCGTTCATCCAGGCCAAGATTTAACTACGTGGAATATGATTATTGCCGGCTTTACCATTGCTTTTAGTGCGCCCACTTATTACGGCGAGGAAGTGACGATAAAAACCCACATTAGCCGTTTAGGTAATAGCAGCTTTGATGTATTGCAAAGCTGCTGGCAGCAGGGTAAAAAAACTGCCGAAGCAACTACGACCATGGTGCACTACAATTACCAAACAGAAAAAAGTCAGCCGCTTGCTGAACATGTGCGTCAGCAATTGGCAGCATTAACCGGTGTAGTTTAAGGTGTCAGCGCAAAAAATTGACCACATAACTACAGCGGGTACTGATGTTAAGACCTTCTGTTTTAGCCCATGCCAGCCCAGTGCGAACTGATTTTTCGGCAATACCTTGGCGGCGTAATGTTAGCGGTACCAAGGCACGGTAAAAATCGATATTTTGATCATCTAGGTGATATTCAAGCATGGCTTCAACACCTTGGGTGACGACCACAAAACGATGTTGCTCGGGCAGGAGTTGTATGTGCTGTTGTTCATATTGATCTTCATATCGCTATTCATGTTGTTTTAGGGCTTGAAGTAATTCTGGGGTTAACTCAGATTTTTTGCCAGTTTTAAAGTTAAACATAACCACTTTAGCCCAGCCGATGGTAGTAACGGCTTGTTGTGCCTTGCTGAACACGGTGTAATGCATGACAAAGCGCTCTTTATGAATATCACTTATCTTGACTCCGACAACGATTGAGTCAGGAAAGGTCACTGGGCGCTTAAAGCGGGCATTGGTTTCACTAAGTACTGGGCCAACACCAGTGGATTTAAGATCGCCAAGTAGGTTGATTTGATTAAAAAAATCGAGACGAGCTGTTTCAAAGTACTTAAAATACACCGAGTTATTAACGTGTTGCAGTGCATCCATGTCACCCCATGCTACTTGAATATCAGTGCTAATAGAGTGTTGTGCTAAAAAGTCATTCATGGCGGTTCTCTGTTATGGATTATAAATTAAACGCTTGTTTAAATGAGCAGCGTTAATCTATCAGCCATACAGGTGATCAACAAGAGTCAATTTAAGCAGATAATACCGACATACAGGTCATTACACTTATGAGGATTTAACTTTGCAAAAGCTGGCTTTTTTAACTCAGTCACGTTCATGGCTATCGTCATGTGAAGCGGTGTTATCGGCACGCATTGCCGTTTTACAAAATCAACTGAGTTTGCCGCAAAAGCTATATTTTGTGGCGATAGTATTATTGTTTACCACCGATTCGGTGGTGTGGGTCGCAATGATCAGTGTGATAGCCATGTCGATTGAATTCTGGCATTTGTTTGAACGTATGTGGCACAGTTTGGCGGGCAAAGCGGTGTTGTTATTGTTTTACGCCATCGTGGCCAACTTTGCCTTGGCTAGCTCAAGTTCAGTCGTCAATGATGTGGTGGGCGTGGCCGCCAGCAATTTTAATTACACCCATAACTTTGCCATTTTGCTCTATTTACCCGCATGGAGCGTGGTAATGAGCTGCATTGTGTTGCTAATGTTACAGTTGATTTTCCCATTAATGTTCACCGTTTCTTTTTTGCTGCGTCCATTGGGGGTAAAAAACTTTCGGTTAATTAACCATCTGCATTTTCATCGCTGTACCTTTTGGGTGCGGGTTATTCTAGCAGCGGTGTTGTTGTACCACTTAGCCATGCTGATGGATTTGTATGGTCAGTTTGAAAAGGCCTTAGACGATCCGCAAATGGTGACGTTAGTCGAAGCAGAAACCGAATTCGATGACGATGTCTTTACCATAGTGAAAGCCCCGTCCGTTGAGAAAGAAG
Organism: Shewanella psychromarinicola; assembly: GCF_003855155.1. Lineage (NCBI taxonomy): Bacteria > Pseudomonadati > Pseudomonadota > Gammaproteobacteria > Alteromonadales > Shewanellaceae > Shewanella > Shewanella psychromarinicola. Next base: position 1,072,707 of record NZ_CP034073.1, on the reverse strand, counting down.
CCGATGAATCTCCAATGGTCATGACGGCTGATGAGATAGTTCACGAACAAGAATTAGCTGCAATAGATGAGATAGCCAAGCAGCCTTATAATCATTTACGTAGCCAGTACTTTACCGGCGTACGTAAAGCGATTGCGTTGTTTGCGTTTCAGTTGGAAGCTAATGTTAAATCGCGTTGTAAAAAGTTACCTCAGTCGCATGTGGTCGAGCTGAATGATTACGAAATCCTCGAGATAACACCTGATATAAAGGCAGAGTATGGCTATCATTTTGAAGTAAAAAAATGCATTTCTCCTGCTTTTCCTCTTTAGCAGACGAGGTGAATAAAAAAAACGACCTAAAAAGGTCGTTTTTTTATCGCTAATGAAAAAGCATTAATCGAAGGATAATTCACTAAAGCTACTGATTTTTTTGCACTTTGCTTGACGTTGGTCGGCAAAACGGATCATTTGGCACGTGATCATGCCTGCAGCTTCTGCGGCTTTGAGTTCTTCTGCTACATCAGATACAAATAAGATCTGTTTTGGCTTCAAGCTAATCGTATTGCAAATATTGCAGTAGGCTTGTTTGTCTAATTTATTACCTGTACGGGTATCAAAATGGCCATTGAAATAATGGGTTAAATCACCTGAGTTAGTATGGCTAAAAAGCAGTTTTTGCGCTTCAGCTGAGGCAGATGAAAAGCTATATATACGAATGCCTTTATCTTTAATCCGTTCAATGCTGTCAATAAAGTCTGGATAAATATGACCGGTAAACTCAACGCGGTTATAACCCTGTTTCCAGATGAGTCCTTGCAGGGTTTTCAGTGGCGTAACTTTACGGTCTTCGTCAATCCATTGTTGTAAAATCTCGATAACTCGTTCGAGTGATGCATCTGGTTCTAGGGCGATATCTTTAACATCGCTAATGCAATAATCAACTAATACGTTATGTTGATTTTGCTCAAGAAAATCAGCCATACCCTTTCTTGAGTAAGGAAATAACACATCCTGAATAAAGTTAAGATCGGTAGTGGTACCGGCGGTATCAACGATGATAGCTCTAATACTCATAAGATTTGTTACTCCAAAACAATTAATTAACTTAATGATGATCCTATGCTTTATTGGCGATTAAGGCTAGGGGCTGTTGATCTTTGTTTGAATTTTGTGCGAAGAAGGTAATCTCGTATAATTCACTTCGCCAAAAACAAATACAACGAGATTACCATGCCCCGATTAATGCTCACTGATGAGATGTGGTCGAAGCTAAAAGCTATTCTGCTTGATGATAGAGTTTATAACAAGCAAGAGCATCGATTTACGATGGAAGGTATCCTTTACCGATTGCGTGTTGGCTGCCCTTGGCGAGATTTACCTGAATATTTTGGCTTATGGAATACCATTTACCGTCGATTTTTACTGTGGTCAAGAAAAGGTATTTTACTTAGGCTGTTCAAAACATTATCGACTAATAGTGATACTGAATGGGAATTTATTGATGGAAGTTATGTAAAAGCCCATCAACACAGTTCAGGTGCATCATCTGATGAAAATCAAGCAATTGGGTTAAGTCGTGGTGGTAATACAAGCAAAATCCATCTCGCGGTAGATAGCTATGGTTTACCGATAGAATTCATTGTTACAGGTGGAGAAGTTCATGATAGCAAAGCAGCTAATGCCCTTATTGAACTATTGCCACAAAGTCATTTTATTATTGCAGACAAAGGCTACGACAGTGAAGCGATTAGAGATAAAGTGCGTGAATGTGGTTCAAAGCCAGTGATCCCTAGAAGACAAAATTCGAAGCAAGGAAATGGCGATATCGATTGGTGTTTATACAAATATCGGCATTTAGTTGAAAATGCTTTTGCTCGGCTCAAGCATTTTAGAGCGATAGCTACCCGCTATGATAAATTGAAAATTAATTTTGAAAGCCTGCTGGCTCTAGCTTGCTCTATAATTTGGCTGCCAATGTGAAAGATCAACAGCCCCTAGTGCTATTGATGATATAACATTCTTGTTAGCTGACTATTAGTACAAGATGTGAGCTGGGTTTAGGTAATGCTAAATTGCCTTGAGTGATGTGGTCTGGTAGCTTCAGGGATAACTTAACTGTCACGTTTCACAAGGAAGAAACCATGCTTACAATAGGGATAAAACGTTATTTAAAATGGTCGAGATTATGGGCTCAAAGCCTGTCTATATGCACGTTATTATTAAGTTTTTTTCACATAGGTGTAGTGTCTTCCACAGAAATATTGCCACTGCAGACTACTGAAATACTAAGTGTGAAGTCCGCATTATTTAGCCAGCAAGCCGATTTTTTGGTGACCTTACCAAACAGTTATACCAAGCAAACCGATAAGCGTTACGTGGTGTTATTTGACTTACATCCACGTAGCCATTTGTATTTAGCGGGCATGCACGACTGGATGAGCCATAATGGTGGCTGGCCGTGGTTAGAAACCATTATTGTTACCGCGCCCGACGGCCACCAAGGCTTGGGGAAGTTAAAACAGCGTGCCATTGAGCAACAAGGCGATCAAGGACTACTGGACTTTTTTGAGCAAGATTTACTGCCCGCAATTGATAAACGCTATCGCACCAATGGCTTTCGTATTTTTAACGGCTTTACTGGTAATGCAGGTTTAGTGCTATTCAGCTTAATTAATCGTCCTAGCTTATTTAATGCCTATATTGCTGCCAGCCCAGTGTTATCAACAGACTTTGCTTATGTGCTAAATGATGCGCCTAAAAAGCTCAAAAACATGCAAGGCAAACCAAGATTTCTATTTGTTAGCACCAGTGATAGCGACTTTGAGCAAAGGCAGCTTGATTCGTTTGCTAAGCTGGAAGATATGATTCAAACCAATGCCAACAGTAAATTGAACTATCAAATAAAGCGTTTTGACGGCAGCTATTATATGACTCAACCTATCTTGGCGACGGCGTTGGGCATAGAGATGATATTTAATGATGTTCACACTGTTTTAGCGGCTGATTCAGAGATATCGCAACAGGGGTCTCAAGCAATTATAGCCTATTATAAACGCTTATCTGATGAGGTTTATGGCTTTGATGTGCCAGCAATTGATTCACTGTTAGCCTTAGGTAATAGCTTAGTTAAAGCAGCGCCAGAGCAAGCGATCGGGGTTTATCAAGATACGCTGAAAGCCTACCCTAAAGCGCATTCGGCCTACCATGAGTTAGCCAGTGTTTATGCTGCTACAGGTAAAATGAGTGAGGCTATCGAAGCTGAACAACAAGCGTTAGCGAGTACCGACCATCCGTTCTATCAAAATAAATACACTAAGCAACTAGCAGCGTTTCAAAATTAAGCATTTCAAACCAAGCGTGTCAAAACCAAGCTAAACCAAACTAGACCAAACTAGAAAAAAGATAAATGACAATAAAGCCACAGCACGAGTATTCGTCCTGTGGCTTTATTGTCTAACCTGCTCAAACAATATTATTCTGAGCTGAGGCTTATTATTTCGAGTTGAGGTTGATTACGCAGCAGTTTCGCTGGCTAACCACTGATTGATTTTTTGCTCCATTAAATCAAGTGGCAAAGCGCCATTTTCAAGTAGACGATCGTGGAACACTTTAATATCAAACTTGTCTCCTAACACTTGTTTGGCTTTTTTGCGGAGTTCGAGAATCTTTAATTCTCCCAACTTATAGCCTAGTGCTTGGCCTGGCCAGACGGCGTAACGTTCAATCTCGCCAGTGGCTTCAGACAAATGAATGCCTTCGGTAGCAATAGCATAATCAATGGCTTGCTCGCGGCTCCAACCTTTGGCATGCATACCAGTATCAACCACTAACCGAACTGCACGATGCAGTTCAGATTGGAGGCGACCAATGTTATCGATAGGGTCATTAGCGTAAATGCCCATTTCGGCAGCTAAACGCTCGGCGTATAAGGCCCAACCTTCACCAGCGGCATTAGAGTAAAAGACTGTGCTCATCAGGGGGAGTTCATCAGATAAGCCAATTATGGTTTGTAAATGATGACCTGGATTGGTTTCGTGGTAGGTCAAGGTTTGCAATGAATAAGAGGGAAGTGATGCGGTGTCATACAAGCTGATCCAGAAGGTGCCTTTGCGCGAACCGTCTTGTGAGGGTGCATCGTAAAACGCGCCGCTAGTAGAGGCTGCGCGGCTGGCTGGTACGGCTGCAATAGCCACATCTTGATTGGGTAATAGGCCAAACCAGTCTGGTAATTTTGCGTTAACTAAGGCTAGGTCAGCATCAATATCTGCCATCAGCTGTTGTTTACCTTCAGGCGTGTTGGGGTAAAGGTACTGCGGGTCGTTGAGTAGCACTTGCATGCGTTCACCCACGGTGCCGTCAACATAACCGACTTCTTTAAGTAATCCGTCCATTTCGGTGCTGATCCGCGCCACTTCAGTTAACCCTAGTTGATGAATATCATCAGCGGTTCTGTTTGAGTTACCTAAATGCTGAATAAGTGCCTTATACAGTTTAGCGCCTTGGGGTAAACGACCTATTCCGGCGTCATGGGTCGCTTTTGGGCGCACGGCTTCTAATGCCATAATAAGTTGACGGGTGGCGGCATAGTATTTGGTATCGACTAATTCGGCGGCAGAGCTTACCAAAGCAGCGCTATCTGCCATTTTGGCGGCGTTAAGTTTAGCGTTAAAGCTGGTGACTAAAGGATGCATCTTTGCTGGGCCACTGATCTGTGATCTTAAGCCGCGTAGAGTATTATCAATAACAAAGTCTGGTGGAATGACGCCCATGGCAACGTCGTGGTTGAGTTTGTCAACCAGAGTGCCCATAGCAGCAGGGTAAATGTTCAAACGAGTTAAATAGGCATTGGCTTCGGCCGTATTGGTCACCGCAAACTTGTCTTCCATATAGCCGGGGAACTCAATTTGCAAACCCGATAAGTGGTTAACCGCATAAGGGAGAAACCACACCCCATACTCGCCCAGAACATTGCCATAATTAACAATTTGAGTGGGTAATAATGCACCTTTTACTTCCGAGGTTATCGCGTTTAAGCTGATTTTATCGGATGAACTTAAGCTTGCTGCATCAATATCGTTGAGCTGGCCTAGTATTGCTTTAAGGCCTTGGCGGCGATGGGTTTCACCTCTAGGGCTGTAGTCGGTGAGTTTAGACATGACATTGGCATCGATACTGGCATCACTCACGCCATAGTAGGTGGCAATTTCGGGTCTTAGTAGGAAATAGTCTTTAGTGATCGATTTTACTTGCTGCTTAAGACTGAGCTTGGTGGCTGAGCTATCTGTTTGGGAGCTTGCTGCGTTTGAGTTATTGTCCGCGGTGGTAGAGTCGGAGCAAGCGGTGGCGAGCAGGCTTATAATTAAGACATGGAAAAGTTTTTTCATTGATTACTCATTAAGTTAATCGCGGCATTCAAGTAGGAATATGACGACATCCTAACAGTTATAACGGTTACGTTGTTGCAGTTTTTATGTCCATTTTATTGAAAAATGTGGGGGTAAATTTGACGATGACGTTTAAATATGGTCTAACTTAACTAGACATTGACATGAAAAGGAGAGAGGTATGTTAGGTGAAAGCCATGCGCTATTAGTTGATTTTCCTGAGTATCAAAATAAGATTTTATTGTTAACCGCGAGTGATACCGAGTTTGTAGAAGATGCGAAGCAGTATCATAAATTAGATACTGAAATTCGTAAGCTGGAGTTACGAAACTCTCCAACAAGCGATGACTTTATGCATCAAGCTAAGCTTGACCGAACAGTACTCAAAGACAAGCTTTACCAGCAGATTTCTCAAGCTTAATTCGTTTATTCAGCATTTGTTCTGGCTATGTCACCACTTAGGTTGTGATGACATGGTCAATTTTTTGCTGCTATCTCAGCTATATTCTTATTCTTATTCTTATTTTTATGGCCTGCGGCCACTAAGGTCGTGGCGCTTCGCCCACACCAGCTTTTTCAAACTTCGTTTGAATTAAGATCGCAAGGTTCCACCCTGCACTGGCCAAAAGGGGATCAACAGCAATCCCCTCTTGGATCACCCCTGCCGTTCCGGCAACATTTTCAAACAGCGAAAAGGTCGCGACGGAAATTGATCCAGCTTTTAACTTCATTTGAATCCTGCTTCGGCCTTATTCGAAAATGCTAACGCTTCCGATGGGGCGTCCCTTCCCCTCGAAAGCTAGCTGGCCGTCCATGGCCAGCTCACGTCATTTTCTTCAACGCCCTCAATGTGATTGAATCCTGATGGTTTAAGTCTGCTCACGCATTATTTTGTCGGTTGTCTTAAGCAGTCTACATGTAAAGGCAACGTGAATAGATTTAATTGCTTTACACCAAAGAGATAGCAAATGTAGGATGAAATTAATTAATCAGCTTTAAAATAACTCATGGAGTATTGCGTTGAATCGGAATCAAAGAGTAGAGCTAGCATTTGAGTTTATGCTCGCTAAGGAGAAAGCTGGAGAAGCTTTCACAATGACTGAATTGGCAGAGGCATCAGGCTGGGCAATAAGTAGTTGTCAAACATATCCAACTAAAAGATGGCACCAATTCGTTCAAAGAGACGGTAGCCAATATACTTCTACGGGGCTCATCTATTTAAGCAAGGCTGAATTTAGTCTTATACATTCACAAAATTTGCAAGATCCAAACAACCTTTCGCCAAAAAGTATTTTGCTTCACAAAGCTAGAGAGTTCGCTTTACTGGCTGTATCGACGTACAACAATCCTTATACGGAATTTAAAACATATGGCTTTATAGTTAATATCGTCATTGCTTACACAGCTTTGTTTCATGCTATTTTTGAGAAAAAAGAACAAAATTATTTTCATCTTGATGAAGAAGGAAATCCAATAATAATTGATGGTGAAGAAAAAGCATGGGAGTTGTATCGTTGCTGTAACGAATATTGGCGTGGCGAGGATAACCCTGAAACCAAAAATTTAAATTTTCTTATTGGACTCAGAAATAAGATTGAACATAGAAGTTTACCAGCAGTTGATCTCGCAACTAGCGGTGAATGCCAATCTGCACTTAATAATTTTGAGAATCTTCTAGTTGAAGAGTTTGGTGATAGTCATGCATTAATGGCTAGGTTAGCGATTGCTATGCAATTAACCCGAACTTCAGAACAAGCTCAACTCGATGCTTTAAAACAATTTCAAACCGAAAATTACCGTGTTGTGCGTGAGTACATGGAAACATATAAAAACGATTTATCTGATGACGTATTGGAAAGCCAGAAATATAGAATAAGGGCTTTTTTAGTCCCCAAGCTCGGAAATCATGCAAAATCAGCTGACTTAGCTATTGAGTTTATTAACGTTAATAAACTCAATGATAATGAAATGGAAAACTATGAGCGAGGCGTAGCTTTTATTAAAGGTATAGAGTCTCCATTTAAGTTAAAACCAGGCAAAGTTGTTACTATCGTTAAAGAGAAAATAAAAGACTTTAATCCTACGTTACATACTAAATGTTGGAAGTATTATAATGCGAGACCTCGTGAAATGGTAATCACCTTCAAAGGAGAATATGCAGCTTATTCTGAAGGTTTTGACGGTTACTTATATTCACGTCGATGGGCAGAATTTCTTATTAGACAACTAAGCAATAAGGATGAGATTGCAAGGGTGCGCAGGCAAGCCATTTAACATATATGAGCCTCCTGCTAGTCAAAAGGTGAGCTTCGTCTTGCCGTTAGACAACCATGAAGTTAAATCGAAGAGAGTAGAATCACAGGTGCAGATGAGTCAGCGAGTATCCAAAACATGGATGTTTTGGCTAAGCCCACATGGATGTGCTTGCGGCGTCTCGCTTAATCATCTGCACGTAGCCTGCGGCAGGCAATTAGTGACAATGAAGTGACGATTCAAATTAAGCTAAACCAATACCAAGTAAGTTCGACGAATTACGGTGAGTATGTCAAAGGCTTGTGGTTAACTAGTTTAAGCTTGCTCTTACATCTGCAATTATGATGAACAGTTTGTTTTCTGCGTCTTGAAAGGCCTGAAATCCATAGCGTTCATAGAAGTGTTTTGCGCCATCTTTTGCGTCAACTTTGGCGTCAACAATGACCACTGGGAATGCTACGCTATCACTCGCTGCTAACAGTTTTCGGAGTGCATCAATAAGTAACCACTCGCCAAAGCCTTGGCCTTTATAGCGCTCATCAATTGCTAAGCGGGCTATAAGGCCGCCAGAGGTGGATGATTGATACTTGTTGTGTAGCTTATTCGGCAAAGCCTTCAAGTCAATCGTCGTCATTGTTAATGTATAAAAGCCGATGATATGCGAGTTATCGTTATCATCTTCTAAAACGAAAGTTCTGCTGTTGTCTTTCTTGGCTTGCTGACTCGCCATGACTTTCAGGTAGTTATTAAGCGCTTCAATACCACAGTTAAATCGGTTTCTATCGTGTTTAGCTTTATCAAGCAGTACCGTATTCATGATTGGGTTTTGCTTTCGTAACGTTCAGCAGCCTCGTTGAGTTTTGAGTTTGGTGTTGCAGGACTGTCTAGCGCTTCCATAAGCAAGATTGCATCTGTTTGATTAAGTTTTAGCGTTTGTTCACGTTCTATCACTTGTTTGGCTTTTTCGATTGCCGCACTCAGAACAAATGAGTTAATGCTCGACATGCCAGCGATCGCTGCTGCCTTAGCCAGTAAATCTTGGGTGTCGACATCAACTCTAGCGGTGATGCGAGGTAAAGTCGTCGTCATAATGTAATCTCCAGTTGTGCCAAAATGTCACATGAGTATTGTGAACTTAAATTGTTCAAAAATCAATCTGGGTGTCACTTTGGCACACGGGCTAATAAGGTGTTCAAGACTCATTGCACTTATCTTGCTTACCAATAAGCCATGCTCAACATTGTTTACTCTTTTGCAAACACTTTGCGTCCATCAACCCAGGTGGCGATGACTTTGTTTTGCCAGATTTTTTGTGGGTTTATTGCAAAGTAATCATCTTCGACCAAAATAAAGTCTGCTTTTTTGCCGGGTTCTAATGTGCCTAAGAGCTTCTCTTGATGGCCTGCGTAGGCGGCGTCGATGGTGAAGCTTTTGAATGCTTCAATGCGTGAGAGTTTTTCAGTGGCGAGCCAGCCGCCCAGTGGTTTGTTTATATGATCTTGGCGAGTTACGGAGGCATGCAAACCGAAAAATGGATTGGGAGATTCGATGGGGAAGTCGGAACCATTGGCGATGACGGCGTTGGCGTTTAACAGTTTGCGCCACGCATAAGCTCCGGCTAGGCGGGCTTTGCCTAAGCGGTTTTCAGCCATGTTCTTATCGCTGGTGGCATGGGTTGCTTGAATAGAGGCAATCACCCCAAGTTTAGAAAAACGCGGTATATCGGCTAAATCGAGAACTTGTGCGTGTTCAATGCGGTGACGCAATGCTTTTGAGTCTGTTGCTGCAATGGCGGTTTGGTATTTATCGAGTACCACTTGGTTGGCGTTGTCGCCAATGGCGTGGGTGTTGACCTGAAATCCGGCTTTCATCGACTGTAAAATAAGTTTACCTAATTGCTCGTCTGAATAAAGCAGTAGACCGTTATGGCCTGGCTGATCTGAGTATTCTTTTATCAATGCGGCGCCGCGGCTGCCAAGCGCGCCGTCGGCAGAGATTTTTACGCTATCGACTTTAAACATGTCGTCAGCCGTGGTGATAAAACCTTGTTTTAATATGCTATCAAAGCGGGGGGCTTCTACCGACAACATGCCATTGACGCGCAAGCTCATGGCCTTTTTTGCGGCTAATTGCTGATAGGCGTTGATGTTGTTAATGCTGATCCCAGCGTCGTGAACGCTGGTGAGTCCATATGACGCCAAACTGTCCATCGCTAGGATTAAAGTCGATTCAAGTTGTTGCGGGTTAAGTTCAGGGATGACGTTAAACACTAAGCTCATCGCATTATCGATAAGCACACCAGTAGGATTACCTTGGTCGTCTTTAACAATTTCACCGCCTTCTGGTGCCACTGTGGTTGACGAAATGCCCGCGAGTGCTAACGCCTTGCTGTTAACCCAAATAGCATGACCATCGACTCTGCCAAATGACACTGGATTAGCGCTAAAGGCTTTATCTAGGCTTTCTTTATTCGGAAACTGCTTACTATCCCATAATTCTTGGTTCCAGCCGCGGCCCATTAACCAGCCATCGGTTGGATTTTTGCTGTTGAATGCTTGTGCGCGTGCAACGGCATCTTGCTCGCTACTGGTATTGGTTAAATCGGCGGTTAATAAACTCAATCCGTAACCCAGCACATGACCGTGGGCATCGATTAAGCCTGGGAGTAAGGTTTTACCTTGGCCATCAATTGAGGTGATATCTGTCGCTGTCGGTAAGGTTTGGTTTAAGGTAAATAGTCGATCAATTTTATCATCGGTAAATTGAATCGCATTAAAGGTCTGTAATTTTCCATTAACCAGTGTGTAGCCATTAACGTGATGCACCAAGGTTGTCTGTGCCATGCTGCTGGCGCTTAACCCTGCAAAACCTAATGCAACCGATAGCGCTAAATACCCTTTTTTCATCTTATTATCCCTTTTCATGCGACTATTTATTCAGCACTTATTAAATGTTAAATAATAGTTAATGGCAAGAGCTGTCACTAAGCAAGAATAGGATTTAAGCTGATTTTGATGCGCAGCGTTAATGCTGTTGGAGATAGATGCTGGTTTTATCAATCGCCCAGCAAAATGCTGGGCGATGTTTTTTTCGACTTTTATTTAGACTGAGACTTATATTTAGACCGAAATATTTAGTTAAATTTAGCCAATATGCTGGCGAGTTCAATAACATCCAGTACCTTGTAATCTGGTTGTGCTGCTAGCGGGAACAACACTTTACCTTGGCGACGAATAAAGGCGGTTTGTAAGCCGGCTTTATCTGCACCGGCAATATCCCAGCCGTGTGCAGCAACCATTAACGCTTCATCTGCATTAACGCCTAAATCTTTAATGGCCCATTGGTAAGTTTTTAAATACGGCTTAAATACCCCAACAGATTCTATGCTTAAGTTGGCATCAAAATACTGGCTTAAATGAGCGTTTTTAAGCTGTAAGGTTACGCCTTCTAATGAGGAGTTAGTTAAGGTCACTAGTTTGTAGCCTTGGGCCTTCAATTTAGCTAAGCCTTCGGCAACATCTGGATGAGCAGGTAATGAACGCAGTGGCGTTAGTATCGCAGTTTTAGCTTGTTCTGGTGTGATGGCAATGCCGTTGATTTCGGCGACCATTTGCAGTGACGCAACGCCAATACTGCCAAACGTTTGGTAATCACCTGTCGCTGAAACAACCAAAGAATGGTGCAGCATGGTTGAGAACCATAATGGCAGTAAATCTTCACGGCCATTAAGTGCTTTACCCACAGAGGCGCGCATATTTTCAAGATCTAACAAGGTTTCATTAACATCAAAAATAATCACTTTAGGCTTAGTTAATGGGGGTTGCACCGCAGTATTTGCTGGATCTTTAGCAAAAGCGCTACTGGTATTAAGCATAAAAAAAGCAGTGGCAAGCGATAATAAAATACGGATTTTCATAAAACCTCTGACAATGTAATGTTGGTTGAAAAGAATTTATCGAGTCTTCATCTCACTGTTGTTGTCAGTGATACTGACATTAACAAGTTGAACGATTGTTCATTAATATAGTCAGCCTAAATGAAACTGACCTTAAAATCACGGTTTTATTGTCACGTTTACTAATAATATTCGTTCCGTATTTCGAGATGACGCCAATAACAAGGTCACGAGTGATAACGTATTAGCACTCGTGACGATAAAATAAACAAAGTGTTTTGGCTTTAGTGGCGGGTGAGTTTAATGATACAAATTGAGTACTATGACTTAATTGGGTAAGGCAACCACTTGACCCTTTTTCACTACGGTTTTACAAGGGGTAACTCCATAAGCATAAGCTAGTTGTGCTGGGGTGGTAATGTCCCATAAACAAAAATCAGCTTGCATACCTATGGCAAGGTGACCGACTTTTGCTTCGAGGCCTAAGGCTTTAGCGGCATTAATGGTTACGCCTTGTAAGGCTTCTTCAGGGGTAAGTTTGAATAGCGTGCAGGCCATATTAAGCATTAATAAGGTTGAGCAAATAGGCGATGACCCAGGATTAAAATCGCTGGCAATCACCATTGGCACCTTGTATTGACGCAATAAATCAATTGGCGGTAATTGGGTTTCGCGTAAAAAGTAAAATGCCCCAGGTAGCAAGGTTGCGCAGGTACCGCTTTCGCTAATGGCTTTAACCCCCGCTTCGTCTAAAAACTCAATATGATCAACCGACTTAGCCCCTAGTTTAGCGGCTAACGCACTGCCGCCTATATTGGATAATTGCTCGGCATGCAGTTTAAACTGTAATCCTGCTTGTTTGGCTGCGATTAATATCCGCTCCGTTTGCTCAAGGTCAAAGGCGATATTTTCACAAAATACATCCACAGCATCAGCAAGGTTTTCAGCAATCACCGCGGGGAGCATGTCATTAATCACTAAGTCGACATACTCGTTGGCACGGTCTTTATATTCAGGTGGAATGGCATGAGCGCCTAAAAACGTGGTGCAAACATCAATGTGGTGATGTTCGCCGAGTTCTCGTGCTACGCGGAGTAACTTAAGCTCGGTTTCGGTGTTTAAGCCGTAGCCGGATTTAATTTCAACCGTGGTGACGCCTTCTCTGGCTAAGGCGTTTAAGCGTTGTCGACCCAGTTCAAACAGTTCGACATCGTCTGCATCGCGACATGCGTTAACGGTCGAGATAATACCGCCGCCAGCACGGGCGATATCTTGATAAGTTGCGCCTAGTAAACGTTGTTCAAACTCATCGGTGCGATTTCCGGCAAACACTAAGTGGGTGTGTGCATCGATAAGCCCGGGCGTTATCCAGCCTCCTTTACCTCGGTAAACCGGCGTTGCCAGTACATCAAATTCAGGTAGCTCACTGCGCGGACCAACCCAGGCTATTTTGCTATCTTTTACTGCGATAGCCGCTTGAGTTATCGCACCGTAAGCCCGTTGAACACTCGGGTCCATGGTTGCAATATTGACATCAATCCACACCTGATCCCACGACATAAAAACCTCTGAAAATGAGTTATTAACCAATCGCTAAACAATACTTGTTTTAACTTGTATATACAAGGTAGGATGACTGATGTGTTTTTAAACAGCAATGACATAATTGTCTACAAAACCGAGAGCTGCTGACATGGCCCAAGCAAAGTTTGCCCAAATAAAACAATTTATTTTGTCGCGTATTGAGACGGGCGAATGGCAAGAGAACGATCGCGTGCCGTCTGAAAACCAATTGGCCGAGATATTTTTTTGCAGCCGCATGACCGCAAGACGTGCCTTGACTGAGCTGGTGGAGTCGGGTGTGTTAGAGCGCACCCAAGGCATAGGCACTTTTGTGGCAGGATTTAAATCGCAATCGTCATTACTGACTATTCGTAATATTGCCGACGAGATAAAAGACCGCGGTCATGGATACAGTGTCAAACAGCTCGAATTGAAACAAATCGATGCTACGACCGCTGTGGCTAATGCCCTAGGGCTAGAGGTTGGCAGTCCAGTATTTTACTCGGTGTTAGTGCATTGCGAACAAGGCTTGCCACTGCAAGTTGAAGAGCGCTTTGTTAACCCACAGCTTGTGCCTGATTACCTGCAACAAGACTTTATTATACATACTCCCCATGAATATTTATCGGCCGTGGCGCCACTGACAGAAGCTCGGCATACCGTTGAAGCCATTATGGCTAACGAGCTGTTACAGCAACGTTTGGCTATTGCGGCGACTGAACCTTGTTTACAAATTTTACGTCGTACCTGGTCACGCCAAGGTGTGGTCAGTTTTGCACGCTTAGTGCATCCGGGCAGTAAGTTTAAATTAACCTCAGCTTTGGTTAAGAGATGATACGAATAAGTATCACTTTAAACCTTAGCTGACAGTCATAACAATAAGACATAAACCAACAAGACCAATAAAAAAACCAAACCTAAGATAGTCGGTTGAAGAGGATAATATGGATAAACGACATGACCCAAGCCGTCGCATAATTGCGCCGCACGGTACTCAATTACAGTGTAAAAGCTGGTTAACCGAAGCGGCAATGCGGATGTTAATGAATAACCTCCACCCAGATGTTGCCGAGCGCCCAGAAGACTTAGTGGTGTACGGTGGTATTGGTCGCGCCGCGCGCGATTGGCAAAGTTATGACAAAATTATTGAGGTGCTAAAGCGTCTTGAAGATGATGAAACCTTGTTGGTGCAATCGGGTAAACCCGTTGGGGTGTTTACCACCCACACTAATGCGCCGCGAGTGATTATTGCTAACTCAAACCTAGTACCACATTGGGCTAATTGGGAGCATTTTAACGAACTGGATAAAAAAGGCTTGGCGATGTACGGCCAAATGACGGCGGGCTCGTGGATTTATATTGGTTCGCAAGGCATTGTTCAAGGCACTTACGAAACCTTTGTGGCTATGGCTAAACAGCACTTTAATGGTTCATCAGCCGGTAAGTGGATTTTAACCGGTGGCTTAGGTGGCATGGGCGGCGCACAACCATTGGCTGGCACCATGGCGGGTTATTCAGTCTTAACCTGTGAAGTGGATGAAACGCGTATCGATTTTCGCTTACGCACCGGTTATGTCGACAAAAAAGCCACTTCATTAAACCAAGCCTTAGCGATGATTGATGAAGCGAATCAAAGCGGCAAGCCTGTTTCGGTAGGCTTACTCGGCAATGCCGCAGATGTGTTTACTGAGTTAGTGACTCGCGGTATTACCCCCGATGTGGTCACCGACCAAACCTCGGCGCACGATCCCTTAAACGGCTATTTACCCCAAGGCTGGACCTTAGAATACGCAGCTAAAATGCGTAAAACGGATGAGGCTGCAGTGGTGAAAGCCGCTAAACAGTCAATGGCGGTTCAAGTTAGAGCCATGTTGGCATTGCAGGCAGCGGGCGCGGCAACCACGGATTATGGCAATAATATTCGTCAAATGGCCTTTGAAGAAGGCGTGGCGAATGCGTTTGATTTCCCCGGATTTGTGCCAGCCTATGTGCGGCCGTTATTTTGTGAAGGCATAGGCCCATTCCGTTGGGTCGCCTTGTCGGGCGATCCTGAAGATATCTACAAAACAGATGCCAAAGTCAAACAGCTGATCCCTGATAATCCGCAGTTACATAATTGGTTAGATATGGCGCGTGAGCGTATTGCGTTTCAAGGTTTGCCTGCACGTATTTGCTGGGTCGGCTTAAAAGATCGCGCTCGTTTGGCGTTAGCCTTTAATGAAATGGTTAAAAACGGTGAGTTAGCGGCACCGATTGTGATTGGTCGTGATCATTTAGATTCTGGCTCAGTTGCCAGTCCAAATCGTGAAACTGAAGCCATGTTAGATGGTTCAGATGCGGTGTCAGATTGGCCATTAATGAACGCTTTACTCAATACGGCCAGTGGTGCTACTTGGGTATCGCTGCATCATGGTGGCGGCGTTGGCATGGGCTTTAGTCAACATTCTGGGGTGGTGATCGTGGCCGATGGCACTGATGAGGCTGCCGTGAGATTAGGCCGAGTATTGTGGAACGACCCCGCTACTGGGGTAATGCGTCATGCAGACGCTGGCTATGAGATTGCAAAAAATTGTGCCAAAGAGCAAGGCTTAGACCTGCCGATGTTAGGAGCGTAACCCATGTCGACTTATTCATTTGAACTTACACCAGGGACGTTAACCTTGGCACAAACCCGCGATATCAGCCGTAAGAGTGTCAAGCTGACCCTTGCTAAGGAAGCCATTAAAGACATTAATCAAAGTGCCGAAATCGTCCAACAAGTATTGCGCGAAGGCCGCACTGTTTACGGTATTAACACTGGTTTTGGTTTATTGGCGAATACTAAAATTGCCCCAGAAGATCTGCAATTACTGCAACGCTCTATTGTATTATCCCATGCCGCGGGTATTGGTAAATACATGCAAGATGCCACTGTGCGCTTAATGATGGTGCTAAAAATTAACTCATTAAGCCGCGGCTTTTCGGGCATTCGTTTAGAGGTGATTGAGTTTCTCATTCAGCTAGTGAATGCCGGTGTGTATCCGTGTGTACCAGAAAAGGGTTCAGTCGGTGCATCGGGTGACTTAGCGCCACTCGCTCACATGTGTTTGCCGTTACTAGGTGAAGGCGAAATGAGTTATCAAGGGCAGATTATTTCAGCAGCACAAGGCCTTAAAATCGCTGGGCTTGAGCCATTGGAGTTGGCGGCGAAAGAAGGTTTAGCCTTACTCAACGGTACCCAAGCATCGACCGCACTTGCACTTGAAGGCTTGTTTAATGCCGAAGATTTATTTGCCGCCAGCTCGGTGATTGGCGCTATGAGCGTTGAAGCGGCGATGGGCAGTCGCAGCCCGTTTGATGTGCGCATTCATGCTGCGCGGGGGCAAAAAGGTCAAATTGATTCGGCGGCGATTTTCCGTCATTTGCTCACTAACGAATCGGAAATTAGCCTAAGTCACAGCAATTGCGAAAAAGTGCAAGACCCTTATTCACTGCGCTGTCAGCCGCAGGTGTTAGGCGCGTGTTTAACCCAAATCCGCCAAGCGGCAGAAGTGTTGGGTGCTGAAGCCAACGGGGTTACCGACAACCCCTTAGTATTCCAAGATACGGGCGATATTCTTTCGGGTGGTAATTTCCATGCTGAACCCGTGGCGATGGCGGCTGATAATCTTGCGATTGCGATTGCTGAAATGGGGTCAATTTCGGAGCGCCGAATGGCGTTATTGATTGATTCTAGCCTTTCTAAGTTACCGCCATTTTTAGTGGATAACGGTGGCGTCAACTCAGGTTTTATGATTGCTCAAGTAACCGCAGCGGCGTTAGCTTCTGAAAACAAAACCTACGCTCACCCAGCATCGGTAGACAGTTTGCCCACATCGGCTAACCAAGAAGATCATGTGTCGATGGCCACGTTTGCTGCACGGCGCTTACGTTACATGAGCGAAAATACCCGTGGCGTGTTGGCGATTGAGCTGTTAGCTGCCGCACAAGGCTTAGACTTCAGAGCGCCGTTGCAACCGAGCGCGGCCGTCGCAATGGCCAAAGCTGAACTGCGTGAAATCGTGACGTTTTATGATAAAGACCGTTATTTTTCACCCGATATCGACAACTCGGTTAACTTGTTGTGTCGCGCGAGCTTCAACAGGCTGTTACCACAAGGTATGTTACCGAGCTTTTAGTTGGGCTAAGTAACATATTATCAGCATGCTATATTGATGATAAATTGGATAAAAGGACTGCAAGGTCCTTTTTTATTGTCTTTTTTTTCCCATGGAAAAAAGATCATTTTTGTTTAATCATGCATGGGGATACTCAGATAAGTCAAAAATTTAAAATAATAGTGAAAAGAGTGGCTTGCATTTATATTCGGTATGTTGGCTGATAGTGTTGATGTTTCATTAACGTTCTACATCAACACAGGGCATAATGAGTATAGTGATAAGCCTACGAGAGCTTCATTGTTTTTATGCGGGCTAATGTAAGTCTGTTGATTGAGTAAAGATAAAAGATTGCTAAGGATTTGTTTGTGAATATAGATGTTCGAGTTGAAATCGCGGCTTGGTTAACCCAGTTAGGTATTAATAGCCAACCATCGGATGGCGTCGCCACCTTGATATTGATTTTTGCCTGTTTGATTGTGGCAGGTTTAAGTTATTTCATTACTCACCGATTTGTGGTTCACGGTGTGAATGCTGTGATCCGTCGTTCCTCGGTGACTTGGGACGATATTTTCATGCGTTTTAAGGTGTTTGAGCGTCTCGCTATTTTAGTGCCCATTTTAATCCTCGATTTATTGATCCCCATAGTGTTAACTGAACTCGAGTTGGTCAGTGCGTTTATTGACCGTTTACTTAGCGCTTTGTTAGTGTTTTTTATTATTCGAGCTGTGTATGGCGGATTAAATGCCATCGATGAAATTGCCGATGTTAATCATGTTAATCGCCGTTTACCGGTAAAAAGTTTTGTTCAACTGACTAAGTTATTCTTGTTTTTCATTGGGTTAATTGTTGTGTTTGCGGTACTAGCCGACCGGTCGCCTGTTTATTTCTTTAGTGGTTTAGGGGTTGCAACCGGTCTTGTTATGCTGGTATTTCGTGACACCATTTTAGGCTTTGTTGCTGGGATTCAACTTGCCGCTAATCGCATGGTGAGTAAAGGCGATTGGATCCAAATGGATAAATACGCTGCAGATGGCGCAGTTGAAGACGTGACATTGACGACAGTCAAAGTACGCAATTGGGACAATACGATCACCATGATCCCAGCCTATGCATTGGTCTCTGATGCATTTAAGAACTGGCGCGGCATGTCTGAGTCTGGCGGTCGACGGATTAAGCGTTCAATCAATATTGATGTCAATAGTATTCAATTTTTAACGGATGAAGAGCGTTTACGCTTGGGCAAGGTGAATTACTTAAAAGAATACTTGCCACAAATCTTTAGTGAAATTAGTGTCGCTAATGCCAATGTGAGTGATATCGAGATGAAGGTGAACGGCCGTCATTTAACCAATATCGGAACATTCAGAGCGTACTTACAAGAGTATTTACATCGTCATGAAAAAGTACATAAAGACATGACATTGATGGTTAGGCAGCTAGCCCCAACGACTGAAGGCTTGCCGATAGAGTTGTATATTTTTACCAATGATATTCGTTGGACCTATTATGAAGCCATTCAAGCGGATATTTTTGACCACATTTTTGCCGTGTTACCAGAGTTTGGTTTGCGCGCGTTTCAAATTCCCACAGGAACCGATATTCGCAGCATAAAGCAATGCACCGAACAAGAGTGATAAGCTGCCAGAGAGCGGACTTCTGCGGTGGTTAAATCACCTTTATTACTCTTGCTATTAATGGTGTCGCTCTTGTGGGCGATACCCGTGCCAGCCAGTTGGTTTAATGACATCAGTAAGCAAGTTGGTGCAATCGGTAACCAAAAACCATTGATGGTTGAACCGTTAACCGCGGCAGAATTAGCCGATTACCCTGCGGGCTATCAATTTGAACGAGTGATGGTACCCAGCCACCAAGCGCCGCTGTTTGTGCTGCAAACCGGGTTTGAGCATAGTGACACGGTTGTACTTATTCATGGTTTAGGCGATTTAGCCTCTAAAGACTGGTTAACGGTTATTCCTGCATTGGCAAAGCAGTACCATGTTGTTGCTATTGATTTACCCGGTTTTGGCTTATCACAAGGTGCTGTATTTACTTACTCGCCAAAAGAATATGCCAAGGTTATCGATTGGGTTGTAAGTCGTTACCGCCATCCAGATACTCAGGTGCATTTAGTGGGCCACTCGATGGGGGCGGCGATCAGTTTATACTATGCTAGCCAATATCCTGGCAACGTTGAACAACTTGTGTTGGTCGATGCTGCCGGAATTTTGGACCGTACAGCCTATCTAAAGCAAATTTCTAAGAGGAACATGGCCAATAGCGAATTACCACAAGGTTTTCGCCGACTATTGGCGCGGGTTGATAATTTTGCTGACAAAATACTAGAGAAAACAGGGACAGGGTTTGATCCCACTCAGTTGCTGAGTCGCAACGAGTCTATTCGTAATATGACCATTGGCGAGCAAACGAATACCAATGCGGCATTAGCATTAATGGAACAAAACTTCTCTGTGCTTAATTACCAACAGATGCCCGCTACGCAGCTCATTTGGGGAGCGGATGATCAGGTTGCACCATTGCGAACCGCTCAAGCACTACTGCATATATTACCTAGGGCACAACTACGGGTTATTGACGGTGCCGGACATGTCCCGATGAAGTCTCATCAGCGCATTTTTAATCAGATGCTGCTAACCAGCCTTGCGTCTACGCCTTTAGCTCGCGAACAAGGCTCTGAAAATCAAAGTAAGCGTATTGGCAAATGCTATCAAGATAGCCAACAATATTTTTCGGGGCACTATGACCAGCTAATTATTGATGACTGTAAATTGGTGTTTGTAGATGATGCTGATGTAAACGAGCTCACTATCAGCGACTCGATTGTGACAATCAAGTCTAGCCGCATAGGTGTACCGTTAAACAAAATGATGATAACGCGCAGTACTATTAGCGCCACAGATACTCACTTTTTGGGTGGAATTAATAGTACTCAAAGTCGGTTTGATTTAGCCGGGGTAACATTTTGGGGTAGTTCTCCTGTGTTTATATCACAAGCGTCGACGCGGTTGGTGCTATCTTTAGTGCGGATCCATACACCAACCCATATTACCCGTTTAGGGTCGGATAGGCGACACCTGTTACCAAGTGCCGCCCTCCTAAGAACCGTACGTGCAACTTTCACTGCATACGGCTCAAGCCTCCGCTAAGGCGTGTTCTGTTACCCAGCACCCTATATCGCAGCCAAGACGGGTTCGAACCATGAGTTTCTACCTTCCTTTGCCCGCTTGCGCGTACCTAAGTAAGCTGCATATTCGGGGTCGTAAGGTGTCGCTGCACTCCTGATTTTCACATGTCTTTGTATTAGCGTTTGAGCTATTTGGACAAGGTTAAACCGACAATCCATGTTCGCTATTTTCTGCCAACCATGAAATTGCCACTGTCCCTTACCATCCAAATAATATTTACGCCTCACCCAGTCTTTACTTTTAGACGGATGACGCCTAACTGCCCAACGCCATAACAACCAGAAAAGTTGATGGCCTACATAACCGAAAACTTGCTTAGCAACACAATGGCGATAATAGTTCGCCCACCCCCTCAGTTTCGGATTCAGTATTTTGATTAAATCGTTAACGGGTATTGTTGGATGTTTTCTGATGAATTCACGTAAGTTGCTCAGAAATGACAGAACGTTGCTCTTGCTCGGTTTAATGAGCAGTTTGCCGTTGTACTTCCTGATATTGAATCCCAGAAAGTCAAAACCATCATTGATATGAGTAATGTGTGTTTTCTCATCAGAGAGTGTTAAGCCCCTTTCCTGTAGAAAGCCAATGAGTTGCGGCTTGATTTCATTAACTAGGACTTCTTGCGAAGAACCTGTGATGACAAAATCGTCTGCGTATCCGATAAAGTTGACTCTATTCCCTGTTTTACGGGCAATAGACTTAACCAACTGTTCTAACCCAGCCAGCGTGAGCAACATAAGCGTAGGCGATATGATCCCACCTTGTGGTGTTCCTTCAGCTGTTTTATAGAACAATCCTTTATCAATATAACCACATCCAAGCCATTGTTTCAGCATTCGTTTATCTAATTGAATGTTGTCGATAAGCCATTGATGACCAATCTTATCGAAACAGGCTTTGATGTCACCCTCAAGAACCCATTGGCTAGAGCGCTTCATACATAAACATTTGAAGCACTGTGCAATTGCATCTGCTGCGCTTCGATTAGGTCGAAAGCCATAGCTATTAAGGTCGGCTACCGTTTCCGAAATAGGCTCCAAAGCGAGAAGATGAAGCGCTTGCTGCGCTCTGTCTATCATGCAGGGAATGCCTAAAGGTCTGAGTTTGCCGTTTTTCTTGGGGATGTAGATACGCCTGAGCGGTTTGGCATGATAGCCTTTTCGACTCAGTTGATTGACCGCAGTCATACAACGAGCATCACTGTTCCAAATGATGCCGTCAATTCCTGGTGTTTTGCTGCCTTTATTTTGAGAAACTCTTTTAACAGCAAGCAATTTTGCTGATGTAGAGTGGGTGAGTATCCACTGCAACGCTTTCGCCTTGCCGTGTTTACCTTCTCGGGTTGCTTTTGCAATGCGCATTTGAAGCTTTAATACATGTTGCTTAACCACTCTCCAGTTAATGGATTGCCATTGAGCATTGTCAGGAGATGCACTAACTTCGTTTGAAGCCATCATTTGCGTTTATCCTTGAATAAAGTTCTTCAAATCATCTTGCAACGGGAGACCAGCTAGAAGTCAGCTCGCTTTCGCGCCAGATAAAATCAGTATCCGCATTATTACAATGCGGCATTCGCTTTTTCTAGCCTCCTTTACCTGCATTACTATCGGTAGCCTTCACAGGTCACTTTCCCCAAAGGGAGTGATACAGGCTTACCCTGTTCCGTATGTCGCGCAACGTCAGGTTAGATGCCCACTCTAGTGCGGAGAGTTATTTGATCACGAAAGAGCACTGCCCAATCTCTTTCCAACTCTCGTGCCTTTTTGGCCACAGCGTATTAACCACTTCCGCTGATTCACGTATAACGCACCTTATATGGATTCACTTATGTTCATCGTACTGACACCCTAGCACTTACCCGATTGTGGTTATCAGGAGGAACGTCCTCTCACGATTTTGTTCCCATTCGGTATAAAACCGAATTTCGTTACATTGTCAGACTCGCTGCTTTATTCAGAGTCTTAGGGGCATCTGGTGATACAGATGGTTCACTCTTATCGCGGTGAACAGCGCTTCATACGACCTCAGGTCGCACTGGCAGCTACGTGTTAGCTTCTGAGAGTTTAGAAAGTGTCTTGTAGCGCACCGCAGCGTGTTATTTTTCTTTATTCTTAGCACTCACAGATGATTATATTGAATTGTAGTTATTTTTTAACGTCACTGCTTTGTTGATAATTGGGGATCTTTTTGGGATGACATCCTTTGATTGAACGATAGAAATCCATTAACTGATTTATTTCTCGTTCAATATCTCCTGTCGGTCTTAAGGGCTTGGCGATCACAATCGCTTTGCGGCCGAAATCTAATCCGATTGGCACAATATCAACATCCGCTTTGGCTGCAATATGGTAAAAGCCACTTTTCCAACGGGTTACTGGGCTGCGTGTACCTTCTGGTGCTAAGGCCAGTTTATAAAGTGGATCTTGTTGGAATAACAGTACCACGCCATCGACTAAGCTATTATATTTACGTCTATCAACGGGGCTACCACCCATGGCGCGAAATAACCATCCCCAAGGCGGAATAAAGAGCTGATGCTTACCCAAAAAGTGTATTTTAGTTCCTAAGGCGCTGCGGGCGATAATGCCAATAATGAAATCCCAATTACTGGTATGCGGGCCAACAATGATGACGCAGGGTTTGGTTTTATCAAGTTGACCATCTAATTTCCAACCAAGTATTTTGAGTAACCCAGAGCAAAGTGAACTAAACATAATGTGATCCCAATTATTGAGCTTTATTAAGCTTCTTGTTGTTACTGTGCATTATCTAAGGGGTTGATATTAATCGGACAATAAACACATCTAATATAGGTTTGTTATACCTTCATGATGTGCCCCGTTAGCTTATGTGATCTCAGCATAACCTATCATCGTGCTAATTTGACGCTTAAGCTCAACCGAGGATAGTAGATAGGATTAATCGATAAGCGTATGAATATGTTCTGTATTTTATTTCAAACTTGCTGTTTGGTTTGCTAACAAGGCAAATGTACACGTCAATAGCTTGGGCGATGGTGAGTGCGACGCCGTTAGAGGATCAATAGCGCTGCAATAACGGTTTATCATCCCGGGTTGAGGTGATCTAATCGGTTGAAAAGTGCTAGTGAGTGGTCGGTTTATCAAACTTAGCAATGGATTTGGCTTCTTCTAGGATGACTTGTTCTAATTCTGCTTCTGATTTCATCCGCTCAAAATCAAACTTCATTCGTTGTTGTTTAGGTAAGGCTTGACGCGCTTCCATGATGGGATGGTTTCTAATGAGGTCATAATGGATAAATAGGTTAGGGAAGTCAGGCGCAACTTGTTCTGACAGTGATAAGACATCAAATAATTTGCCTATGCGCACAACGCCTTCAGACAGTTCACAGCGATCTTCTAACATCGCCGCTGCTATGTAGCGGATATCAGTAAGTATTTGTTGTCTACGCTCGTCAGCTTTAGCCTTACGCTCTGATGATGCCTGCTGATTAGCTTGTGTTTGACGTTTAAGCGTTAACAGTAAGTGTGTTGCGTAGGCTGCAAGGGCAACAATAATGAGCAAAGCAATAACGATGGCGGTTGTTGACACAATTTATCCTTTTCTGAATACAAAACTGGCGCAAGATGCGCCAGTTTTTTTATATCAAACCAAGAAATAGCTTGGTATTACTGTCATCGAGCAGATTAATCTTTGTGTTGATAATCTTTGAGCAGATCAGCACCTGATTCAAAACGATTTAATAATTCATCGTCGCTCAGTTGCTTTTTAGGGCTGGCCGTTGGCGTATCATCACCTTCAGTAAGGCCTAAACTTAACATCAGTTGCTCAATCTTGTCTAATTGATTGTTCAACCACTTTTGATCCGTGTCAGATAAATCGCGACCTTCTTCAAGTTGGTCAAGCAATTGATTTAGTCTTGGGTCTTCTTCAAGTTTCAATAACTGTTGCTCATCGTTCAGTTTAGGCTGTTTAGGCTTAACCACTAACGGCTTGGTAATTGATGTCGGTAATGTTAATGCTACCGGCTTTTTACTGCCATGGCGTGCATCTTTACTCTTAACTGTTGCGCTATCTGATGCTTGTTTAAGTAAAGTTTCATTATGACGGCTGCCTGATTTACGGCCTGTTTCAGATTTTTTACCATCCACCGCATTGCGATCGACTTTTTTCTCTCTTGGGGCAAACTTAGCGCCGTTTTCGCCGCCTTTGCGAGTTTTTTTGCTGCGAGCCATAATGTTCTCGTTAGGTTTTCTAAACACGTTCTTGCAGAGCAATTTCTGCAAGACACTAAATAAGGATGCGCTTTATATCAGATTTTGATGATTTTTGCATCAAAACTAGAGCTTTCGATGCAAATAATAGCTCAAAATCACTATTTAATGCTAAATATTCGAATGTCGAGTGCTGATAAAAGCTTACATGAGTTGGATTGTTTTTGTAATGCCATTTAGCAAAGTGGTCTTTATCGGTCAATAAAGGGGTACTTATTGCTAACCAGCCACCGGGTTTAATTAATTGACTAAGCAACATCCATTCTCGGTGAGGGTGACGAAAGTGCTCAAATACTCGATAACAGCATACAAAATCATAGCGCTGTTTCAGTACCGACTGATCAGCAGCAAAAAACGGGTCGTATTGATTAACAAGATGACCGGCGTCTGCGATGGATTGCTTACTTTGTTCATCAAGTAAGCGGCCAAAATTCAGGCCCGTTAATACACCTGTCTGTTGCTGAGATATTTGCTCAAGCAGTGGCAGTATAAATTGCGATAATGGTTTCTGTTTCGATGACGTTTGTGCACGACCGTAACGCTGACGTTCAAGATCAGGCATTAGATGTGATTTTGGGTTAGCAAAAACTAAACCACACCGTTCGCAGCTGTAGAAAGCTCTTTTTTTGTCTTGAACAAAAAAATGAGCACCATGATTACAAAGCGGACATACGTTCATCAAATACAGCAGTGCCTAAGTATTGACTTAATAAACGATTATATAGCGAATGCGGCTAATTAAAAGTAAGTATTTTAAATCAAGTCAATATTGAGGTTATTTTGGGCATAAAAAAAGGTGGCAGTATAACTGCCACCTCGTAAAAGAGTGCCTAACGCACTTTATTCTGATTCCAAGTATCCTTACTTGCTATGTGACTATCCCGGTCAGATCTTTATTTCTTCTGCTTTCCATGCCGTTTCTAGTTGTTATTGGTCATCCATAACACTTTTTATATTCTGTTGCCGTCCTGACTACAGTTTCCGTAGATGGTCTTCAATGACGCATCATTATCCTAATTGTCTTCAATGACAAGAGTTAACCATCCTTGTTACTTTGTACCTTCGAGCGATAAAGCCTCCAGTGGATGCATCCTCAGCAATAAGCTTTGTATGCCATTATTTGAATCCTTCAAATAATGCTCTGGGTTATCAGTCACTCTGTTGTGTAAGGCAGTGCTAAATAGCATGTCGACCAATCGGTCTATTCCTTACAAATTTTACGACCTGTATTTCAAAATGAAATATCGACTCATGTTGTTATTATTAGTGAGCGGTCTTAAATTATTATTATTATAAATTAACTTTATTCTTATATCTTAAATGTATCAGTCCGAAACCTGCTTGATGTTATTAGTTTTATGTTACAAACAGATGGGTTCATCTCGGTACGGGGTGTATTTAACGCTAAAAGTGTGAACACTGTCAAGTAATAATCGATGAAGTTTACGTCAACGTCAACTTTAGGGGGTAAAAAATGAGCTCGAAAGCCCATTTTTTATTAGCTAATATTCAGTAGTATTAATGCTTAATACTTGAAATATATTTAGATAATGCTTCGATATCAGCATCAGACAGCTTTTTCGCGACATCTTGCATCATGCCATTTAAATCGTTATGACGGATCCCATCACGGAATTGTGTTAGCTGAATGTTGATATAGTTAGCATGTTGACCACCCACCACAGGGAAACCTGCAGCAGCGGCGCCTTGACCTTCAGGTCCATGACAAGCAACACAGGCGGTAATACCGCGGGCGGCATCACCACCTTTATACAGTTTCTCGCCTGCAGTAGGTACATCGGCAACCTCGGCAACAACTTGTACTTGGCTAGCAAAGAATGCTGAAATGTCAGCAATGTCTTCATCGCTGAGTCCCATTGCAAAACCGATCATAATGGGGTTCATACGACCCTCTGCGCCACCTGTTTTGGCCGCTAATCGAAACTCTGTTAATTGTTTTTCAAGATAGGCAGGGTGTTGGCCTGCTAATTTAGGATACATATCAATCATGCTATTGCCGTCAGCACCGTGACAGGCAGAACATACGATTGCTTTAGTTTTGCCTACTTCAGCATTACCTTCAGCCATAACTGGTGATGACATAGCGGCGACTACAGACAGCGCAAGAGCTAACTTTTTCATGGCGTTCCAACTTCTAGTTAATTTATTGTCCTGAGCTTACTAGGAAGACCCGCAAGCGTGGTAAAATGATTTTCCAAGTGCTTTTTATGCAGTTTATTTTGTTCGGTTAGAGCAAAATCATTTATGACTACATCACACACATCAGCATTGCTTGGGTATATAATGTGATCAAGCTAATATTTTACACGAAAATGTGCAAAAGTAAGCAATTGTTAAAAATTTATGGTAACGCGTTACTAGAAGTAATTTAATTGGAGTGAAGAGTGACTGAATCTCGTATCGATTTCCGTAGGGCTAAGTTTTTAATCAGTGCGCCAGATATTGCGCATTTAGATCAGTATCTTCCTGGGGATATCGGGGTTGAGATTGCGTTTGCTGGGCGTTCTAATGCCGGTAAGTCCAGTGCGTTAAATGCACTAACGGAGCAAAAAGGTTTAGCTCGAACCAGTAAAACACCAGGTCGAACCCAATTGATTAACGTTTTTCAGTTGGATGATGATCGTCGCTTGGTCGATTTACCGGGCTATGGTTTTGCGCAAGTCCCTTTAGCATTAAAAAATAAATGGCAACAGGCGCTTGGTGAGTATTTACAAAAACGTGCTTGTTTAAGTGGTTTGGTGGTATTGATGGATATTCGTCATCCATTGAAAGATCTTGATATGCAGATGATTGAATGGGCAGTATTGAGTAATATTCCGGTATTAGCTTTGTTAACTAAGTCTGATAAGTTAACCCAGAGTACCAAAATGAAAACCATCAATGAGGTGCGTTCAGCCCTAAAGGATTTTGGTGATAAGGTGCAAGTGGAGACCTTGTCGTCATTGAAAGGCACCGGTAAACCTAAGGTGCTGAGCATTTTAAATGATTGGTGTCATCCTGAATGGTTAGCTGAGGAGAAGGCTGAGCAAGAACCCGAGTAACCATTGAGCGGTTAATCGATTGCCAGCAAGCACTAAGAGCCGACACACATGTCGGCTTTTTTTCGTCTTTGGTATAGGGTTCTTGATTTTTAGGCAAAAAAAACCGATAACCAAACGGCCATCGGTACAAATAAATTAGCTCTTTTGGGGAGAAGCTAAATTCAACAAGACTCAAGTGCCATCAACTCAATTTGATGACGCTCAATAGCAATATAATAACCGATCTCTAACGACAGTTAAAGTATTTGCTCTAAATATTTTTTAGCTCGAAAAAAAATCAAAAAAAGCCCCAGCAACCTAAATTGCTGGGGCGCCGAATTTGGCTAGTCACTATTGCTAGTGAAATAAAGGTTTGAAAGATTGAACATCTTAACCTCTGTACCCTACGACAATTATAATAGCCTATTAACCTGAAAATAAAAAACTGTTTTTCATAAAGACATATAATAGTGTGATTTTAGACCCAAAACATTGCTGTTTTGTTAACCATAACGGCTTGGAATGTTATACAGATTGAGTTTTTTCGGTAGTCCGCAAATACTTGTCGGATTTTAGCACCGGTTTTAGACAGATTTGAACTCTGATTTGAGGTCCATCAATTGCTTGTTCATCGCCATCCACTGATTGAACTGATAGCAAATAAGGTGGGGTAACACTTTCTAACAGATGGATATGTCTTTTATGATCGAGGCTTTATCGTCTATTTTAGGAGGGATTACTTTTTAACAAATTACTTTCTAACAAATTACTTTCTAAAAAAATGAAGCATAAAAATGCCACCGTCAGTGAGGTGGCATAATCGTTAAACCTGTTTGAATGGTCTAGCAGCCTTTGCTGATACGAGCCAGCTAGTGACCCTCAATAACTAGTGGGCTTCACCCCAGTTGTCGCCAATGCCTGCCTCAGCTAATAAGGTCACGTCCAATGACGCCGCTTGAGCCATTAAATCGCACACTTTTGTTTTGAGCGTTTCAGCTTGCGCCTCATCAACCTCAAACACTAATTCATCGTGCACTTGCATGATTAAGGTGATTTCACCTTGTGTGCTGGTATTGATCCAATGGTGAATCGATATCATGGCTTTTTTGATGATATCTGCGGCAGTACCTTGCATGGGCGCATTAATCGCTGCGCGTTCAGCAGCTTGACGACGTAATGCGTTTCGATCGCGGATTTCTGGTAAGTATAAACGACGTCCGAATAATGTTGACACATAACCCAATTCAGCAGCGATGGCTCGCGTTTCTTCCATGTATTTAAGCACACCTGGGTAGCGAGCAAAATAAGTGTCGATATACGTTTGTGCTTCGTTACGTGGAATATCCAGTTGTTTGCCTAAACCAAATGCAGACATACCATAAATTAAGCCAAAGTTAACCGCTTTGGCGCGGCGACGTTGTTCTGTGGTCACTTCTTCAAAATGTATTCCAAACACTTCAGCTGCAGTGGCTTTGTGGATATCTTTGTTTGCAGCAAAAGCCGCTAATAAGCCTGCATCTTGGGATAAATGCGCCATGATCCGCAGTTCAATTTGCGAATAATCGGCTGCTAAAATCTTACGACCCGCAGGAGCGATAAAGGCTTGACGAATACGGCGACCTTCTTCGGTGCGAATGGGAATATTCTGTAAGTTGGGTTCACTCGATGACAAACGGCCAGTCGCAGCATTAGCTTGGTGGTAACTGGTATGAACACGACCCGTGATAGCGTTAACCATTAGCGGCAGTTTATCGGTATAGGTGCTCTTTAGTTTTGCTAGGCTGCGATGCTCAAGGATGATTTTAGGTAAAGGGTAGTCTAGTGCCAGTTCAACTAACACTTCTTCAGCTGTTGATGGTGCACCCTTAGGCGTTTTCTTTTTGACTGGGTAACCTAGTTTTTCAAAAAAGAGCGTTTGCAGCTGCTTGGGTGAAGCTAAATTAAACTTCTCTTCTGCTATTTCGTAGGCTTTAATTTCCAGTTCATCAAGCTTTTTGGCCAACTCACCACTTTGCTGGCTAAGTAACATTGAGTCGATTAATACACCTTGGCGCTCGACGTCTGACAATACTTGAATTAATGGCAGTTCTAACTCATTAAATACACTGGCGAGTTCAGGTTCTTTTTCAAGTCTTGGCCATAGATGTTGATGTAAACGCAGGGTAATATCAGCATCTTCGGCGGCATAAGGGCCTGCTATATCTAAATTAACTTGGTTAAAGGTCAGTTTTTTTGCGCCTTTACCTGCGACTTCTTCAAAACTAATATTTTTATGACCAAGATATTTTAATGCTAAACCGTCCATGTCGTGACGTGATGCGACTGAATTAAACACATAGGATTCGAGCATGGTATCAAAGCGTACACCTTTGAGAGTAATGCCTGCATTGGCTAAAATACTCATATCATATTTTAGGTTTTGACCGACTTTTTGGAGAGTGTCACTTTCAAGAATTGGGCGCAGCTTTTCAAGTGCACTGGCTTTATCGATTTGCTGCGGCGCGTCAAGGTAATCATGAGCTAACGGTAAATAGGCCGCTTTACCTGCTTCGGTAGCAAATGATAAACCGACAAGTTCTGCTTCCATGTAATTGAGACTAGTGGTTTCAGTATCAATCGCAATAAGGTCGGCGCTGTTGAGCTGTTCGATCCATTTATCGAGCGCTTCCATAGTCAGAATCGTTTCATACTCAGCTTCAATGGTTGGCGATACGGCAATTTCTTCATCGCTAGCGTCGCTAACAGTGCCGCGAGGTTGCTTGTTATCTAATACTTCAGCTAACCAACGCTTGAACTCCATTTCACCAAAGCATTTAATCAGTTCATCTCGATCTTGTGGTTTAACATTGAGCTCATGCCAGTCTTGTTCGAGTTTGACATCTGTTTTGATGGTGGCTAGCTCGTAAGACAGCCTTAGCATATCGGCATTGTCGATAATTTTAGCCGGCATGGTTTTCGAGCCTCGAAAACCCATGTCGACAACACTGTGAGGATCGGCTAATAGCTGGGCAACACTGCCTGCTCCGATGAGCATGGCTAAAGCGGTTTTTTCGCCGACACCAGGTAAGCCCGGAATATTGTCAGATTTGTCGCCCATGAGTGCTAAGAAGTCGATTATTCTATCTGGGTTAACACCGTATTTCGTCTTGACCTCTTCGGGCCCCATAATGGTGTCTGTCATGGTATTGATTAACGTCACATGCTCATTGACGAGTTGCGCCATATCTTTATCGCCGGTACTGATTAACGTCGCTCGGCCTTCTTTACTCGCTTGAAGCGCAATGGTACCGATCACATCGTCGGCTTCGACACCCGAAATGCTGATCAGTGGTAAACCCATCGCGTGAATGATTTTGTGCAAGGGTTCTATTTGAGTGCGCAGATCATCAGGCATCGGTGGACGCTGGGCTTTATATTCGTCGTACATATCGTTGCGGAAGGTTTTGCCTTTGGCATCAAACACCACCGCGATATGACTTGGGCTGTAGCGGCTTAATAAACTGCGAAGCATATTAATGACACCATAAACCGCGCCTGTCGCTTCACCTTTGGAATTGGTTAAATGAGGCGGCGAATAATAAGCGCGATAAAGATAAGATGATCCATCAACGAGGATGAGCGGATTATTGGGAATCGTTGGCATAATTAATATTCGTGTTCAGTATTTTGCGAGACTAATAGGATGACATTATACCCACAGCACCTCAAGATGCTTGTGAGATTGTCAGTTATTTACCCAAGATAGTGCTCAATGACCGTAACGTCTGACCAGTGGCGTATCCAGTGAGGTTTTGTGGGTAATTTTATAGAGAAAAGCAAACTATTAGGCGCGACAAAGATTCACAGCCTGTGGATAAGTCTGTGAGTGAATTAATCAACCTTACTGGATAGATTTTCCTACGACTTGAAATGAAATCTGTAACTAGTTGAATTAAGGCGTTTATTTTTATTTTTGTGAGCTAAATATTAATTCTCATAAATATTACTAATTTGTGGACTTTTTTATTGATGTCAGTTAAGTCACAATAGAATTTAGTGATGTTTTATGGTTACAAAAAGCTCATCTACTAAATTCGACGGTCCAAGTTAGCACGATTTTTAATCAGATCAATCATTTTGTTGTTTTTTTGTTGTAATATTTACATTATCACTTAAAAGTTGAAGGAGGATGTCATGAAAAAAATTGCTGTGTTGTTGAGTGGCTGTGGGGTGTTTGATGGAACTGAGATTCATGAAGCCGTATTAACCTTGCTGGCGATAACGCGAGCGGGAGCACAATATCAATGTTTTGCTCCGGACATGACTCAAATGCATGTGGTGAATCATCTAACGGGTGAGGTCAACACAGACGAAACCCGTAATGTGTTAGTAGAGTCTGCACGAATTGCTCGTGGTGAAGTACTCAATGCCAGCACCTTAGAGATCAGTCAATTTGATGGTTTGGTTATTCCCGGTGGTTTTGGTGCCGCTAAAAATTTATCCAACTTTGCAACTACTGGCAGTAATTGTCATATTCAGCCTATTGTAGAGAACTTTATTCGTGAGTTTTCTTTGGCACACAAGCCTGTTGGTTTTGTGTGTATTTCACCTGTGATGATCCCTAACATTTACGGCAAAGGAGCTGTTGGCACCATTGGCACAGATTCAGAGACGGCTCATGCATTCAATGAAATGGGCGGTAAGCATAAAGACGTGCAAGTTGAAGATATTGTTGTTGATGAAGTGAATAAAATAGTCAGTACGCCAGGGTATATGTTAGCGACATCGATATTAGAGGCACATATTGGTATTGAGAAACTGGTCAATAAAGTACTCGAAATGGCTTAACGATTGGCGTTGAAAAGCACGGTTTATATGAGCCCATTAATGTCAAAAAAAGTGCCACCTAAGGTGGCGCTATTAGTGGTGATTAGCTGGTTTTAGCTTGTTGTGATTTTCTGCTATCAAATAATGCCTGAGCTAACCCGACACAGAGCCCCGCAATGTGGGCACCATTTGCAATTGGCATTCCAAGCACATCAGTAAAGCCCAAGACTAACCAAATGAGCATAAAAATCATATAAGATTGCGGTAAGCTAATACCACAGCTGGGTTTGCGAATACCCATTAACCAAGTGTAACCCACCACAGCATAAACGACGCCAGACAGCCCACCAAAATTAGGTCCTGTCATGTAAAACTGCACAATATTAGGCAAAGTGCCCGCTGCAACTAATAAAAACAGTAGTGGTCGAGTACCCAAATTGGTTTCAATTTTACCGCCTAAGTACCACCACCACAGTATATTAAAGATGATATGCATAGCAGAAAAGTGCATTAGGCTTGGCGTAAACACTCGCCAAACTTGGTTTAAACCACTGTCCGCAACGGCGCCGAAAAAAGATAACTGAGTAAAGATAGCATTGGCAAAACCAAGGTTCATGCCAGCGAAAATGGCAACACAAACAAAAAAGCAGATTAACGTCAGCGGGCCAGCACCTTTCATAAACTGTTGAATTAAGCCTTTTGTTCCCGGGCCATAGTCAAATTTAGTATTGGTAGCGCCGTTATCCCAAGATGCCTGTAAATACTTACTGTCGTATGGGTTTTTAGCAAACTCAATTAACTCGGCGCGGGCTCGGTTTTCATCAGCTGGGTTATTAATCTCTAGGCTAACACCCTGAGCATGAGCCACGGCATGACATTGAATATTTAACCCCTTGAGGTAATCAATAAATGCTTGTGCAGCACGTGCATTCGCGAGTTGGCCAATTTCTATCATGAGTTCGCTAAGCTCCAAGCACTGAAACCGCCATCTAGGCTGTAAACATCATCAAAACCTTGCTCATTTAAGTAGTTAGCGGCACTTTGGCTGCTCATGCCGTGATAACAAACGACGACCAAAGGTCTATCCATATCAGCACTGCTAGTGAATTGAGCTAAATTTTCATTAGTTAAATGGGTTGAACCTTCAATATGACCGGCGGCAAAACTGGCCGCATCACGAATATCAACAACTTGTACGTCGTTAGATTCCGTGGACATATGGATAAGCTCATTAATAGACAAATGTTTAAAACCTGACATGACATAACCTATAAAGTATACGAATAGCGATTGGACTTGGTTTAGTTTGCAACAAGGGGTTGTATAAATACAACCCCTTGTTGGTGTGGGTAACTCAGATATTAACGTTTAATCCCAGCTCAAGATAACCTTTCCAGACTGACCTGAGCGCATCGCATCAAAGCCTTGCTGGAAATCATCGACACTAAAATGATGAGTGATGATAGGGGACAAGTCTAAACCTGATTGGATTAAACTGGCCATTTTGTACCAAGTTTCAAACATTTCACGGCCATAAATGCCTTTGATGAGCAAGCCTTTAAAAATGACTTTACTCCAATCAATGGCCATCTCGCCGCCAGGAATACCGAGCATGGCAATTTTACCGCCGTGGTTCATGGTGTCTAACATTGCGTGGAATGCCGATGGCACACCTGACATTTCTAAACCCACGTCAAAGCCTTCTGTCATGCCAAGTTCTTTGATGACATCGTTAAGGTTTTCGTTGGCGACGTTGACGGCGCGGGTTGCACCCATTTTTCTAGCAAGATCAAGTCGGTATTCGTTCACATCAGTAATCACCACATGACGTGCGCCGACGTGTTTACACACTGCCGCAGCCATAATACCAATAGGGCCTGCACCGGTAATCAATACGTCTTCGCCGACTAAATCAAACGATAACGCGGTATGGACGGCGTTACCAAATGGATCGAATATAGCGGCTAAATCATCTGAAATATCAGCAGGGATCTTGAAGGCGTTAAAAGCAGGCAGCACTAAGTATTCGGCAAATGCGCCATCACGGTTAACCCCAACACCTGAAGTGTTACGGCATAAGTGAGTACGGCCAGCACGACAGTTGCGGCAATGACCACAGGTGATGTGACCTTCTCCAGATACGCGGTCACCAATACTGAACCCACGAACTTCCTGGCCCACATCGACGACTTCGCCGACATATTCATGGCCGGCAATCATAGGTACAGGGATAGTTTTTTGTGACCATTCATCCCAGTTGTAGATATGGACGTCAGTACCACAGATAGCCGTTTTACGAATTTTAATTAACAGGTCATTGTGACCCATTTCTGGTTTTGGTGCTTCGACCATCCAAATGCCTTCTTCAGGCTTTAACTTACTTAATGCTTTCATGTTGATGACCTATTTTTAATCGGAACTATCTTTAGCCTGGGCTATTGTTACGAGATGCTGTTATCAATCTATGCTTCGATGAATCTAGGTTAGATTAGA
The DNA here is from genome assembly GCF_003855155.1 of Shewanella psychromarinicola. Taxonomy (NCBI): domain Bacteria; kingdom Pseudomonadati; phylum Pseudomonadota; class Gammaproteobacteria; order Alteromonadales; family Shewanellaceae; genus Shewanella; species Shewanella psychromarinicola. The sequence goes on along the minus strand of NZ_CP034073.1, from coordinate 1,037,696 downwards.
TAATGCCCATTTCTTTACCAATACGGGTAAAGGCAGCAATAGCATGATCAAGTTGAACGCGAGTGTGCGCCGCTGACATTTGAGTACGAATACGCGCTTGGCCCTTGGGTACCACAGGGAATGAGAAACCGACCACGTAAATATGTTCTTGCAATAAACGGTTGGAAAAGTCACTAGCCAATTTAGCATCGCCAATCATTACCGGAATAATGGCATGATCTGCACCACCTAAGGTAAAACCTGCTGCAGACATTTGTTCACGGAAATAACGACTGTTTTCCCAAACGGCTTCACGTAGATCTTGACCTGTTTTTAGCATTTCAAGCACGCGAATTGAGGCGCTAACAATCGAAGGGGCTAAGGAGTTTGAAAACAAGTAAGGGCGCGAGCGTTGACGTAACCATTCAACCACTTCTTTTTTCGCCGCCGTAAATCCACCCGACGCGCCGCCTAATGCTTTGCCTAATGTACCGGTAATAATGTCGACACGATCCATTACGTTGCAATATTCATGGGTTCCACGGCCATCTTGACCGATAAAGCCTACGGCATGAGAGTCATCGACCATCACCAATGCACCGTATTTATCGGCTAAGTCACATACGCCTTGAAGGTTAGCAATCACGCCATCCATTGAGAATACACCGTCAGTGGCAATTAAAATATTCCGCGCTCCAGCTGCTTGGGCTGCAATAAGCTGGGTTTCTAAGTCGCTCATGTCGTTGTTGGCATAACGAAAACGCTTAGCTTTACATAAACGCACGCCATCAATGATTGAGGCATGGTTAAGTGCATCGGATATAATCGCATCCTCAGCATCTAAAAGAGTTTCAAATAAACCCGCGTTAGCATCGAAGCAAGACGAATACAAAATGGTGTCTTCCATGCCTAAAAATTCACTTAGGCTGGCTTCTAATTGCTTATGAATGTCTTGAGTGCCACAGATGAATCGTACCGACGCCATACCAAATCCGTGACTGTCTAAACCAGCTTTTGCTGCTTTGATAAGTTCAGGATGGTTGGCTAAACCTAAATAGTTATTGGCGCAGAAGTTAATCACTTCTTCACTGTTAACCTCAATGGCGGTTTGTTGCGCGGAAGCAATGATGCGTTCACTTTTGTATAAGCCATCGGCTTTTACATCGACAATTTGCTGATTAATTCGGTCGTAAAAAGAGGTAGATGCCACCTGTGTTCTCCTAAATATGGTTATTATGCTTATCCAAATCACGCAGTAAAACACTGCGATAAATGACAGGGTGTTTTGGAGTTATTGGCATTCTAACCTTTATTTTTGCTGCTCTACAGTGTTTTTTTAGTCGTCAGACCAAGATGAATTAGTTTAGGGCTAGCGACTTATTCACATTAAAAAAACTAATCATTAACATGGTGAGTGACTTGGGTGGAAATAGGGGGTAGCGAACACCTCAATAACAACTATTCTGATCTCAATTGTAGTCGGTTATTCGCAAAGTAGAAGATCGGTTACTGATACTTGATTAACCAATATATCGGCATTCTATTGCGCTGCGTTGTGGCGCTCTTGGCTGGCGATGTCTAAATAATGCTGTTCTAAGCGGCAGAATGTGGCGACAGAAGTTTGGGTCGAGTAAGCTTTAAAAATCATCAATACTCTTAATAAGCCATCGTATAAGGTGGCTTTAGTGATGGTTGATGTGCTGGATTGGGTTAATTGGTAGCTAATCCAGAAGCTGACCATCATTTTCAACGTGTCGGCAAGCGCGGTAACTTTACTATCCTCGATATCAAGGAAACCATCTTTTTTGAGTTTGCGGACCACATCACTTGAACGAGTTAGGACTTGTTGTTGCGCGTGTAAATAGCGTTTTTTGAGGGCATCATCACGGCTTAAAATATCGGCCAAGTTGGCATGCATAAACCTAAATTCCCATAAGGTATAGAACATGGCATCAAAGTAACCCATTAATAATTCGATTGTAATAGGCTCATCGTCATAAAGCTTAAAGCCTGACTCTAAATGACTTTCATATAAGCTAAAAATTGAATTAATGATGTCTTCCTTATTACGGAAGTGGTAGTACAAATTGCCCGGGCTAATGCCTAAGTGTGTGGCAATATGGTTGGTGGTAATACTGCGCTCACCGTGTTCATTGAACAGTTCTAAGCTGGCAAAAATGATTTTATCGCGAGTTTTCATGGGGTTTCCACATTCATTATTGGCTTATTGTCGCTCAAATAATTCGTTAAGCTGTCTTGATCTGAGTATGTTAGCATTGTGATTATCTGACAAGCAAAAATCGATGACTCATCTTACATGAACCGTATTGTTTATTCTTTCTTTCTCTATTTGTTTTTTCCGCTGGTGATTGTCTATCTAGCATTTCGGGCGATAAAAAGTGTCGACTATCGGAGTCGTTGGTCTGAACGCTTTGGTTTTGCCAATGTCACTCAAACCGATGTGCTGATCCACTGTGTCTCTATGGGAGAGACTTTGGCGGCTATTCCGTTAATTAAGCAGCTTATGGCTGCGCATTCTCAGTATTCGTTTACCGTTACAACAACCAGTCCTACCGGATCGGCTGAAGTGAAAAAAGCCTTTGGTGATAAGGTGCAGCATTGTTACTTACCGTTTGATTTTTCCTATGCCATCAAAGGTTTTTTACGCCAATTACAACCCAAAGTGTGCATTATTATGGAGACCGAGCTGTGGCCTAACTTGGTCCATTTTGCGCACCGGCAACAAGTGACATTGATTTTGGCCAATGCTCGACTGTCGCAAAAGTCAGCCGATAAATACGCGAATAAGCGTCGTTTAGCTGTGCCTATGTTAAACAAACTCAACTTGATTACCGTACAAACTCAACGTGAAGCCGATCGGTTTATACATTTGGGCGTGGACATTCAACGCATACATGTGTGTGGCAGTTTAAAGTTTGATCTCACTATTGACCCGACAAAAAAACACCAAGCAAATACGCTTCGTGCCCAGTGGGATCGGCTGAATTCACCGATTTGGGTTGCTGGGAGTGTTCATCCTGGTGAGTTTGAGGCGGTTTTGACTGCCCATAAGCAGCTATTAATTGTTTTCCCTGAGGCATTATTGATTATGGCGCCACGACACCCAGAACAATTTAATTTAGCCGCTATTACCGTAACCCAGTCTGGATTGACGTTAGCCAGACGCAGTATGAATGATGAGGTGAATAGCCAGACTCAAGTATTGCTGGGCGATACCATGGGTGAGTTGGTGATGTTATATGGTGCGGCAGATCAAGCGTTTATTGGCGGCACATTAATTAATAGCGGTGGCCATAATCCGCTTGAACCAGCGGCCATGGGATTACCTGTTTATGTTGGCCCTAATCATTGGGACTTTGCTCAAATCACCCAATTGCTTGCTGACGCCGGAGCATTAACCTGCATTACCTCTGCAGATGAATTAGCGCAAGGGTTACAACATAAATTTACCGATAGCCAGATGTATCACGCAGCATCCTCGGCGGCTCTCGCTGTGGTGGAACAAAATCGTGGTGCGTTATTGAAGCAATTTACGCTAATCAATAAGCTCATCGTTTAGCATTTAAGCGTTGATTAATTTGGAAATGGACCCTGGTAAGGGTCTATTTTCAATGACAAGATTACACACTGATTAGGTTTAAATCGGGTTGATGCTCTGGTAACCGGTAAGTAATTGCTGCCAATGTTGCTGATTAAAATGCAGCGTTGTCAGTTTGGCGAGCTCTTTTTTAAAAGAACGTAACAAACGGTCCAGATTAGCTTGTTGCCACGTAGCTTGCGGTGTACGTAACTCACCGCGATCAAAATCTATTAAATAAAATTTTCCGTGAGCCAATAAGATGTTTTTAGCATTGAGATCGGCGTGATATACCCCGCGCTGATGAAATTGGGCAATGGTTTCACCAAGTAAATACCACAGTGACTCTGTCATGGGGTGATGACTTAACTGCGCCACTAAATCGTTTGCCCCAGCAACATGTTCAATAATAATATCGGCTCGATACCATAATCCAAATCGTTCAACATTCGCTGCTATTGGGCGTGGAACCGCAAACCCTTGTTGATATAAGGTTTCGAGTATGGCCAATTCAGCCACCGCGCGGGTTCGTTGTAAGCCAGTATAGAGATAGGCATCACGGCTGAATTTTTCCATCATCCCACCACGCCAATAATGACGTAACACCCATGTTTGCGGTGAGTCGAGATCAGCGGTTTTGACAAACCAGGTGGTGTAGCGGCCCTTAGACTGACCGACAACGGCATTTTTTTTCTGCCAACCATCGACGGCAAAGTCTTGTGGTGCTAAGTGCTGGGCAGTGGTTTCACACCAGGCAATATGGCCAAGTTGAGTGGTTTTTATGTGCATCTAATTATCAATAGCATTGGTGAGATTGTGGATCGAAATAACATTATACCTTAAGATCACTCACTTGCCTTAACAGCCTTATTTTTCACTTAAGCATATTGGATAATCAATGAAAGCTGACTTTAGTGCGATACGTTCATTATGTTTACTGCGTTTATCTGCCATTGGTGATGTATGCCACGCTGTAGCAATGGTGCAGGCGATTCAAAAACAGTATCCAGACCTTAGCATTACTTGGATTATTGGTAAGGTTGAATATCAATTACTCAAGCACTTACCTGGCATTAAGTTTGTTATTTTTGATAAGTCCAAGGGCTGGCGAAGCTATGTGCAGTTACGCAGTGATTTACACGGTCAGCGCTTTGATGTGTTGCTGCACATGCAAGTTGCCCTGCGCGCAACCATAGCTTCATTAATGATTAAGGCGCGAGTGCGTGTCGGATTTGATAAGGCAAGAGCCAAAGAAGGTCAGTGGCTGGTAACCAACCACGCTGTTGAGCCATTGGCCACACCCCATGTATTAGAAGGGTTTATGGGCTTTGCTAACGCCATTGGTGTTAAAGACTTAACCCCTAGTTGGAACATTCCAGTACCCCAAGCAGACACTGATTTTGCTAAACAGCTGGTGGGCGATGATAAGGTGTTGGTGATTTGTGCTGCTGCCAGTAAAGCCGATCGAAATTGGCTACCAGAGCGTTATGCTGCAGTAGCCGATTATGCGGCTGAGCAAGGTTATCGAGTGATGTTGTGCGGCGGACCAAGCGCACTAGAAAAAACCTTAGCCGATGTTATCCAATCTCATAGCCAGCATCCATTGGATAACCAAGTAGGCAAGACATCGCTAACTCAGCTGCTTGCTGTGTTAAAACAAGCCAAGCTAGTGCTCGCACCTGATACCGGGCCATTGCATATGGCGGTCACTCAAGGCACACCTGTTATTGGTTTGTATGCTCATTCTAATCCTGGACGAACAGGACCCTATTTTTATCGTCAATACACCGTCAGTGTTTACCCGCAAGTGATAGCCATTCAATTTGATGCACCAGTGAAATGGGGCACGCGTGCTAAAGGTGAGCATTTAATGGCACTGATAGTGGTTGATGAGGTTAAGACTCAGTTTGATAAATTCATTAAGCAGTAAAAAGCTCGCCTTTAAGCGAGCTGTCATTATCTGAATTCGGGTTTAATATTTATATTTGCCACGGAATAAACCAAATATTGCACTCAGCAGTGGTATGGGGAGCTTTGTTTTTCGATGCTGTTTAAGCATATACCAATGCCAAGCTTGTTTTTTATACTCAATAATTTGTGCTTTAGTTAACGTATCGTTAAACATATCGCAGTAATCTATGATGTATTTTAATTCTCTCATCGGGATATCTTGACGATAACCTCTGCCAGAATAATGAATAAAATCAGATTTTTGATAATTATCGTAACCTAATAGCTGCATACGATTAAAGTTAGCTTCCACACCGATGCTTTTTATATTATCTCTTCTGATGAGATAGTTAATATAGGTTTGGTCGTAAAATTTAACCTTGTTGCAAATGGCCTGCATTTCTTCAATATTGGCTTTATCAAATAAGCCTGTTTCTTTTGAGACGAGAAACATCCCAGAGTTGTAATAAACGATCTTATCGTCTTCTTTTGGCCAGTCGACTTCGCCTAAGATAGTATTGATTTGTACCGCTTGCTCGCCACGATCCCGATAACAACCTTCGTTAAACATATAAACGGTATCAAGATCTGGATAGAGTTCAAATACGTCTCGAGCCCATGGCGTCACGATAATATCTGCATCTAGATACAGTACTCGGTCATATTGTTTGAGTATTTCAGCAATATATAGTTTTTCAGACCATGCCGGACTAGAGTCAAATTTAGGGTTACTTACATGAATGTTATAATGCAGTTGATCTGAAACGATGACATCAGCCCCAATTCTTTGGCCATAAGCTTTAAAGCTTGAAATGGCAGCGCGATACATTGGATTATCGCCAATAGCGAGTGTAAAAATAGCCTTCTTCATCCGTTCACCTTGCTTAGATTTATGTATTTTGGTGTTAAGTATTTAACTGAGAGAGTTCATTTCTTTATATTGTTGGAATACTCGATCAACGCTGATGTCTTCGATGTAACCTCTACCTTCTGTTGCATACATTACGTGCGACACCTCACTTTCCGGTGGCGCCCAATAAGGCTTTTTCTCACGCATCATCGCTAATAAAGGCCGTTGAGCAGCAAAAGCAAAGTGCAATATTGCCGTATCGACTGTTACCACAAAATCAGCGTGTGCAATGAGTGATGGTAGTTCAAAAAAATGTTCGTTTACGGTGAAAACAGCCACTTGTGTATTTGTTAGAGTGGTAAATTTTTCGGTTTCAACACTAACCGATTCAAAGTTTTCTTGAGTAACATTGATGATAAAACGCTGAGTCGGATCCATTGCTGATATTTTTTCAATCAGGGAAAATAACTGCGATAATTTCCAGTCTTTTTTATCATTAGTCGATAAGTGATTTAAAAAGATAAGTTTCCCTTGCTTTTTTAGGTCACTAAATTTGCCGTTTAACCACGACTGAGTAATGGGCTCAATGGCCTCAGGAACCTTTAAGGTAGGCATTAATTGCTCAGGTGGTAAGCTCAGTCCCAAAACCTGATTAAATATCATATTGTATCTATCAGTAATATGATGAGACTTAGGAAGGCTGTTTTCGTTCAATATAAAAATATGGTTTGAGTGACCAAAAAACAGTTTGTTTAACCATCCAAATGAAGCACTTTTAGGGATACTAGACACAATAAAAGCACTGTCGCTTATGCTGCGAGCGATGTGTGAATATTGTCGACTTTTACTGACTGAATGACAGAATATGATGTCATATTGACGCAGCTTTGCCTGCTCAATATGGCTTTGCATGGCTGATTTTGAATCAGTGCAGCCGTAAGTTAGCTTAAATACGCCTTCAGTATCCATCCATTGTTGTAAGATTTTACTTCGAGATAAGCGCCAACTATCACTATTACAACGAATATCATCTAACCAGATGTCGATTTCTATATGACCATATTGCTTTTTTAAAGCAATAAGAAAGGTTTTTAAGTAAAGAAAGTCACCTAGCGCAACTGGCGAAATAAACAGTAAGCGTTTACACGTTTGTAATTGCTTTGTGGAAACTATTGGCATATGAATAGACAGCTTAGTTGATAGTTATAATTGAAATAATACCTTGAAAAGAGCGCTTTTTGAATCAATACCTTGAGAAAATGAACCAGAAGTATTGATTTCATTTAATATCTGATTAGTTGGTTAAGAGGATTAGAGGTAGATTGAGGTGTGTTATCATTTATACTAGTGCTCTTTGTAAACTCTGATGCGGAATGATTGATAGGAATTAACTTGCGATGATTTGTTTTGATGTGTTACATCCCTATTATTTACCACAATATTTCCCTGTTGCTGCTGAGCTGAAGAAGCGTTCGGTTTCAGTTACCTATGTAATTTACAAGAGTGTTGATCAGCAGTCGGTATTGGAATCGCTTGTGAGCAAGCACCAACTAAACGTAGTGTGGGTCAATGATGAAGTTGAAGCGCTCGAATTTTATTTATTGAACAAGCCCAAATGGATTGTGTTCGGTAATGCATTTGCTTCAGCGTCACGCTTAAAAGGGATCAGTCAGACTGCCTTGATGCAGCATGGTGTCGGGCCAAAGTCGGTATATTATACTGTTTCAAAAGGCGATATTGAAGTTCGCTTTGTAGAAGGGCAATACCGTTTGAAGCGGTTACAGAATATGTTTCCTGAAAAAGTGTTCATTGATACGGGGTATGCCAAGTTAGATCCCATTATTCAAGGCGATGAACCGGGTTTAGACTTAGCCTCTTTAGGGTTAGATACCCGTAAAAAAACCTTATTATACGCGCCGACATTTTACCCAAGCAGTATTGAGGCAATGGCTAAAAATTGGCCCGCTGAATTTTCTGAATATAATATTTTGCTCAAACCGCATTATTTTTCGTTGAGCAAATTAAATTATAAAAAACAAAAAGCACTGCTTACTCATTGGGCAAGTTTTGATAATGTCTATTTAGCGCCAGCTGAAGAAGCCAATTTATTGCCTTTTATGGTCTCAGCAGACGTATTAATAAGTGATGCTTCTTCGGCTTTATTTGAGTTTGCAGCATTAAATAAACCTGTTGTTTGGTGTGATTTTTATCACTTACGGTGGTCTTATCGGGGGATTTTTAAATTTAGATTTAAAAATCGTGTTGATCAAGATTTATACCGCTACGCAGACATTGCTGCCCATGCCAAAACATATAAACAATTAAAGCAAGTTGTTGACCAGCAGATAGCAGACCCAGAGTTATTTGCCCCCCAAAGGACGCAATATACTGCAGAACTAGTGGGGGTTGTTGATGGCCTTTGTAGCCAGCGAATTGCTGACTATTTATTAAGCTAAGGATCTAGATGAACGTTATTACATTCGGTACTTTTGACATGTTTCATATTGGTCATTTAAATATTTTAGAAAGAGCGAAAGAATTAGGTGGCACATTGACTGTTGGAGTGTCATCTGATGCGCTCAATTTTAGTAAAAAACACCGAAATCCAATTTGTGATGAAAGAGACCGAATGAGGATTGTTGCTGCGTTGGCGTGTGTTGATAATGTTTTCTTAGAAGAGTCGTTAGAGTTGAAAGCTGATTATATTCAACGGCATAAAGCTGATTTCTTAGTTATGGGTGATGATTGGGCGGGACGTTTTGACCATCTATCTCATCTGTGTAAAGTGATCTATTTACCAAGGACACCAGCCATTTCAACAACCATGCTGATAGAAGTGGTTAAAGAAGTTAGATAATAAGTTAATCATTTTTATGTACAAAAAAATGCTATGGATATGAAAATACCATAGCATTTTTTATTGTCGACCAGTACGAGGGTTAACCCATTACTTACTGGCCAATGAAGTGCTGGGTTTTAAGCCAGTTTAAATATTCAGGTACAGCTTGTTCAACCGTTTTAAACTCGCCTTGGTAACCTGCCGCTCTTAACTGGTTTAAGTCAGCTTGGGTATAACTTTGGTAAGCACCTTTAAGCTTGTCAGGGAAAGGAATGTACTCAATGTGTCCTTTTCCATGATACGCAATGACGGCATTGGCTACATCATTAAAGCTTTGTGCTTGGCCGGTACCGCAATTATAAATCCCTGACACAGATGGATTCTGCCATAACCACAAATTAACTTTTACCACATCTTCCACAAACACAAAATCGCGCAGTTGCTGACCATTATCATATCCATCAACACCCTCAAACAAGCGACATATGCCGTTGGCGTTAATTTGGTTGTTAAAGTGGAAGGCAACACTGGCCATACCGCCTTTATGTTGTTCACGGGGACCATAGACGTTGAAATAACGTAAACCAGCGACTTGGCTGGTCAGTTCTTGTTGTCTCACGTACTGATCAAACAAGAACTTAGAGTAAGCATAAACATTGAGTGGCTTTTCAAATTCACGCTGTTCAATAAATTTCTCGCTGCCGCCATAGACTGAGGCTGAAGATGCATAGATAAATTGACAGTCATTGGCTTGGCTATAATGCAACAACGTTTTTGAATACTCGTAGTTATTTGCCATCATAAACTTGCCATCCCACTCGGTGGTCGATGAGCAAGCACCTTGATGGAAAATGACCTCTATTTTATGATCAAAGTCGCCGGCTTTGATTTGCTGGATGAAGTCGTCTTTATCGAGATAGTCGGCGATTTCACAATCGGCCAAATTAAACATTTGCGTACCGTCAGTTAAGTCGTCTACCGCAATAATGTCATTACGCCCCATGGCATTAAGTTGTTTTACTAAATTACTACCAATAAACCCGGCTGCGCCTGTCACAACTATCATATTCGTATTTCCATTATTGTTGCTCGCGATGAGCTTAATTTAACACACTGCGACAATCTAAGATTGTTTGTTCAAAAAGTCGGCTATGTCATTCGATACCTGATCAAAGTTGATTAATGCCATATTACGACCGGTTCTTTTTCCTACTGGGGGCGTATAAGCAAATCGCTTGCTGGGTTCAGATAATGTTCCCCATCTAATATGGGGTGTTGAGCGTCTTCCTGCGTAAAATCCAACCGTGGGCACATTATGTAACCCCGCGATATGTAGCGGCCCTGTTGAGCCAGCAATAAACATATCTGCTGCGACCAATGACTCGGAAAAATCAATCAACCGATCAAGCGGTTTAGCTAACGATATGTTGATTGAAGTATTGGCCAGTAGAGCTTGAATTTCTTCTGCAAGCTCCCGTTCACTGCCATTGAATGTTAAAACGAAGTGGCATGCTGACGGGGTCATTCTATCAATATTTATGATCAACTTAACGAGCTTTTCTATCGGGACGCAACCAGAAGACCCGCCAGTACCGGGATGAATAAAAATCAGCTTTTCATTGGCTAATTTTTGGTAATATTCTTGCCAATATTGCTTACGAGCACTCATATCCCAAAATCTATTGGGCAGTGCAGGGATGGCATAACCGTGGTGAGTTAAGAAGTGCTCCACTAGCATGCACGCTCCTCGCCAGCAACCTTCACTGTTTAAGTATTCATTGCTTGCCCGATGCTGATATAAATACTGATACCAATTATGTTTGGGAACTAATTTATAAGGAATGTTGCTTTTGTTAAGGATTTTATAAATTCGAAATTCTGATAAAAGGACTATTACTGCATCGTAATGTTGCTGCGCAATGTGCTCTGCAATACTTGCATCATCTTGTGAGTCGATGAGGGTGTTATCTACATACGGACAGGCTTGTGCAAAAGACTTAACAACCGGCGCGACAAATACATCAATTGTTGCATCTGGCATCGCTTTCCTGAGTAGGTAAAGTGCTGGCCATGTCAGTACAAAATCACCAATTTTATCGTGCTTAATGACTAAGATTTTTTTCATGAGAATATCTAAAAAGTAAAAATTAACTCAATTCCATCGGATGATGGGGCTCATTATATTGTCAATACTAACGATTTACTCAACCATTATCATGACTGGAGTAAGGGTTTTGACAGAGTATATCAACTCAAGACGGTTTGTTGATAGTTTTGCATTAGTAATTGTCCCTAGGGTTAACTATTATCGTTTTGGCGTGCTATTTTTGGCTAATAAAGTTGTTGCTAGGAATTTTTTAACAACAAGCTAAAGCCCGATTATTAGTGATATACTCTCAAATCTCTCACTGTCATAATGGTGAAATGCACGTGAGTGAAAGGACGTAAAATAACTACTGACTTGATAAAGGTTTTTCTTCAATTTATTCAATGGATTAAATAAAATGTCACTAGGCAAAGTAACCTAACTGTAGCATCTACCATTTTATTCAGCAGTTTGTTGTTATTACTGAATATTTTAGGCTTAAATATCAGTAGTTCAACAAGATTAAAATTGTTTTTGGGTTAGTAATATTATGAAATTTAAAGTTTTTTTAATTAATTTAGATAGCAGTACTGAACGGTTTACGTTCATGGATGAACAGCTCAAACAGTTAGGTATCCAGTACCAGCGTATTTCTGCCGTATACGGTAAAGAGTTACGCGATGTCGATATTGCTAAAGTATACGATCCGCAAACAAACCTCCAAAAGTACGACAAAATGCTTAATTTGGGTGAGATTGGCTGTTATCTTAGCCATGTCCAATGCTGGCAAATGATTGTTGAACAGCAGTTAGATTACGCATTAATTCTTGAGGATGATTCTGTCTTAGATCCCGGATTAATGACGGTTATGCAGCATATTGATAATCTTTCTACTGACTGGGATTACATCAAACTGTGTCATGGGCGTAAACAGAAAGGCATTGTAAAATCGATAGCGCTTGATGATCGTTTTAGTCTGTCTACGTGCTTAAAGTTGCCGGCTTCTACTCGCGGTCAGTGTGTGTCATTGGCCGGAGCACAAAAATTATTGGCAACGACATACCCTATTGCTCGCCCAGTTGATATCGATATTCAGTATTGGTACGAAAAACACTTGCGTTGCTTTGTTGTCAGACCTTTCCCTGTGATCGGTACCGATTTCGAAAGTGATATCAGTCGCCACGGGAAACGCAATAACGCTGAGCGTCACCATTTGCTGCGTATTTGGCAAAAAGTGAAATACGAGCTGAAATTATCGAAGCATAAAAAACAATTGCCACCACTTCCCAGAACAAAAAGACAGTAATTTAGTCATGTGACATTTGCCAATACGTGAACGTGATGGTGATTTATCCTGGCGATGAAAGTAGATAAACTAGCGATTATAACGGTAAGGTAAAGGCGATATTATGCACAGAAGAGCGGTTTACCCAGGAACCTTTGACCCTGTAACCAATGGTCATGCCGATTTAATCGAACGTGCAGCACGCTTATTCAAGCACGTGATTATTGGTATAGCATCAAATCCTTCTAAGCAACCTCGTTTCTCTCTTCAAGAGCGTGTCGCCCAAGTTAATTTGGTGACAGCACATTTAGACAATGTTGAGGTTGTCGGTTTTACGGGGTTGTTGGTTGATTTTGCCAAAGAACAGCGAGCGAGTGTGTTAATTCGTGGACTGCGTGCAGTATCCGATTTTGAATATGAGTTTCAGTTAGCAAACATGAATCGTCGTTTAAGCCCTGATCTTGAAAGTGTATTTTTGACACCCGCGGAAGAAAATTCATTTATTTCTTCTACGCTAGTGAAAGAAGTGGCATTACACGGCGGCGATGTGAGTCAATTTGTTCATCCACAGATCGCCGCTGCATTAAAGCAAAAAGTAGCGCAAAATCAAGCTGATAATAAGGGCGATGTAATATTATGATACAAGGATTTAGTCGGTTAACTAATGTGGTCGCTGCAATAGGGTTAAGCGCTATGATGACCTATAGCAGTGCTCAAGCGGCACCATGGGTCGATACCTCTGACATCTATTTACGTGCAGATATTCAAGCTTTAGCGGATGCTGGAGTGATTAGTGCGCCAATTAATACGTTTCCATTGATGTGGTCTGGTATAGGGGCTGATCTAGCTCAAGCTGAACCGGCGTTATTAACGCCTGATTTGGTGGATGCATTTGCTCGGGTTAATTTTTACTACCAAAATGCCGTTGGCAATCGTGGTAACACCAGTATAAAAGTGGCCGCGGCAACAGATGCGGCGCGTTTTCAGCATTTTGGCTCTGATTATCGTGAAAAGGGCCAGTTACAAGGCTCACATGAATACACTGGTGAGCGATTTTCGTATAAAATTTCAGCATCTGCTAATTATAACCCTGCAGACGACGAAGAAATCCGTTTAGATGATTCTTATATTGCGGTGGTGCTAGGTAATTGGATTGTGACTGCCGGCAGTGTTGGCCAGTGGTGGGGACCTGGATTTGACTCCTCACTTCATAAATCAAACAATGCCCGGCCAATGCCGTCTTTAATGGTCAGTCGTAATAATTCACAAGCATTTGAAACACCTTGGCTGTCATGGATAGGCGATTGGAGCTTAACCGGTGGCGTGAGTGTGACCGAAGAAGATCGTTATGCTCCGCATACCCTATTATGGAATCTTCGTGGTGCCATTAAGCCATTTAAGCAGTTAGAAATTGGTTTATCTTGGACCACACAGTTTTGTGGTGAAGGTCAAGAATGTAGCTTTAATACCGCCATTAAATCAATTACTGGTCAGCGAGACTGTCGAGCAGATAATGTTGATGAAGTAGGCTGTTCAAACTATGGCAATCAGATGGCGGGCTTCGATGTTAGATATGCTGATACATGGTTTAATGTGCCTGTGGGCTTGTATCTAGAACGCACCTGTGAAGATTCAAAAGGCGATCCATGGCAAATTGTTGACTGCGGCAAAATGGTCGGTGCGGACACGCGCTTTAATATTGCCAAACAACAATATAAATTATTTGTCGAGTACACCGATACCATGGTGTATTGCGGTGAAGATAAAGACCAGTTTAACTGTTTTTATGAACACTCCACTTATCAAAGTGGCTCGCGATATTATGGCCGCGCTTTTGGCAGTACCTATGACAGTGATGCCAATGTTTATGCATTAGGGTTAATTGGTCAGTTCGATAATAGCCATGGTTTTACCTCGATACTCCGTTATGCTCAACTGAATAAAGATGGTGCTAATCGCGGTGGTGTGTGGGCGCCGCAACCCTTAAAAGAAGATATCATGATGCTGGAGCTATCATATCGTTTGCCGATGTTTAATGGCATGTTGACCTTAGGTGGTAGTGTGGCTAATTCTGAATTTGACGTCCAAGACGATGATACTCAAGGCACAGCTTTTTCGACTTACGAATATAAATTTTAAGCGTTATTGTTGATTAGCCGAGTTGAGGTTGATGATATAAGGGAGCCAATGGCTCCCTTTTTTATTTGCTAATCAAAATGGTATTACTTATGGGACTATCGTTGCTGGCACAGACCGCAAAATACCGTAGTACGTTGGCCCAATTTTATCTCAGTTAATAAATTGCCACAGGCGGTACAGGTTTCTCTACCGCGACCATAAACATGTAGCTTTTGGGCAAAATAACCTGGCTTGCCATCGGCATTGGTAAAATCTTTTAAGGTTGTCCCACCTTGCTCAATAGCGTGAGCCAAAATTTGCTTTACTTCATTTACTAGGATCGTTAACCGTTCTAAATCAATACTGCCAGCGGCTGCCTGTGGGTGTATTCCTGCCGCAAAGAGCGCTTCGTTAGCATAAATATTACCCACACCCACCACGATGTGGTTATCCATTAAGCACAGTTTGATCGCTTTTTTCTTAGCGCTTAATGCCGCTTGCAATTGTGTTGGCGTAAAGTGCTGACTCAGTGGTTCTGGGCCGAGTTTTGATAGCAGTGGGTGAGCTTCTTCGGGCAATTCGTACCATAACCATGCACCAAAGCGGCGGGGGTCATTAAAGCGCAACATGCGGCCGTTTTCGAGTACTAAATCAATATGGTCATGTTTTTCGACTGGGGTATTGCGTGGCAAAATACGTAAACTGCCTGACATGCCTAAATGCACTATGGTCATGCCTGCATCGGTATCAATTAATAAGTATTTGGCGCGGCGGCGAACATTATTAATGCGTTGGCCAACAATGTTTTGCGCAACGGCAGGTACAGGCCAACGTAGCGAGGCATTACGCACAATCAATTCACTCACCGTTTGTTCGATAAGGTATGGACTGATCCCTTGTCGGGTCACTTCAACTTCTGGTAATTCGGGCATAATGACTCATTATTTTGATTGAGAAGGAATCGCGAGAATAGGTTGTAACTCGACGCGCAAACTCGGTGGCACTTGATACCAATTCTGTTTGGATGATTGCAACAAGCCTTCATTTGGAAAGTAGCGCCATAGCTGTGCCGTTTGCATATTATCGATAGCAATAGATAATTTTTGCTCTTTAAGGCTATGTTCCGGCGGATCCGTTAATGGAGAGACACTAATATTTTGCCACGACTGTGCCCATTGCTGACAATTGAGCACCTGCGAATGACACTGCCACAGGCCGTCTTGTTGGCTTAACCAAATACCATCAAGTTGTAATTGTTTTAGGTGGAGCTGGGGATCAAATAAAGGCACTGTATCATTGGGAACATTGGCGGTTTTGTCATTGATAAAAGACAACACCGCAATCATAAATATGCTGGCCCCCATGATGATGTAGTTCCAACTTTTACGAGATAGCGCCATACATTACCCTTACTCGATTCATTTTGTTTGTCTCAAAGCGACATGGTGCATGTTTGATGGTTAACCTCAGGTCGGGATATAAACAGTTATTTGTCCCGCTAACATTGTTGCATTGACTTGCAACAGGCTAGCTGTTGACGGATCAATGGGCCTTATTAACAAAAAAAGTCACCAGTTTGATATGAAATAGACCAAATATTATGATTTTGGCTTACTTATCCCATCTCTTAACCTGAGTTGAGGTTAGTTATAATTTGAGTGTATCACTCGCTAAGTAAAAAACAATCGGCTCATCAGTCACTTGGTGTGAATTGAAGCGGCGATTTACGCGTAGGCATTAACCTCTCGGACATAGTACGAAAGAGGTTAAGGTTTTAGCTTAAAATGATGATATTTTTTGGTTTAGCTTGCCCTTACCAGCCTCGCGGTAGCCGTAGTGATGAATACAACGACTATCGCGGTGAGCGTTATCATTTACAGTAAATCAGCAAATGGCTGAATAAACACCGATTCACCCGCAGGTATGGTGGCGGTGTCATCGTCAATGACAATAAGGCAATTGGCACTGACCATTGAACTGAGCATTCCTGAGCCTTGTGCGCCAGTGGTACTGACATGGATTTTGCCATCTGACCCAATAGTATAAATACCGCGTAAAAACTCAGTGCGGCCAGTTTTACTTCGTAATGGATGCTGCGCTATCGCTGGAATAAATTGTGGCTGCCAGTGAGACTCACCTGCCAATTTACGGATAGCAGGTTGCACAAACTGTAAAAAGGCCACCATAACGGCAACGGGATTACCCGGTAAGCCGAAAAACAAGCTTCGATCAATGTTCCCTACTGCGAGTGGGCGGCCTGGACGCATATTAATTCGCCAAAATTGGGTGTTGCCAACATTGGCGAGTGCCGTTTTAATGTAATCGGCATTGCCCACTGACACGCCTCCAGAGCTAATCACCACATCGGCTTGTTCCGCTGCACTGCGCAACGTGGCGGTGAGTATTTGTTCATTATCTTCAATAATACCTAAATCGATAACCTGACAACCGAGCTTTTTAGCCATCGATATTATCGTGTAGCGATTTGAGTCATAGATACAGTTTGGTTTGAGTGCTTGTCCTGGTTGGCTGACTTCATCACCGGTTGAGAATACCGCGACAACCGGACGTTGAAACAGTGGTAATTGGTTAAAGCCAAGCGAGGCCAGTAAACCTAGTTCTGCCGCACTTAAACGTGAGCCTGCCGCTAACGCAACGTCACCTTTAGCGATATCTTCTCCGGCTAAACGAACATGTTGACCTTTTACCACCTGTTCAGATTCAAGGATGGTGATAATACTATCGTGTTCCGAGACCAATTCACGTGCCTGAATCGTATCCGCTCCTTGAGGAACGGTCGCGCCAGTCATAATGCGCACCGCTTCACCGGGGCGCAATATATCAGGGTAATGATGACCCGCGAGCACTTCACCGACAACCTTAAGCGTTGCTGATGTTGCTAGATCGTTCAATGCGAACGCATAACCATCCATTGCTGAATTTGTTTGTTGCGGCACATTCACGCTAGAGATAATGTCATGCGCCAATACTCTATTGTCGATATCAATCAGGTTAAGCGACTCGATGCGTTCAAGCGGCGTGATTTGTGCTAATACTTCAGCAATACCTTGGGATACCGTAAGGCCACTTTGCGCATCAGATGCTGCAGTTTGCAGTGTTTCAGTGAAATCGATTGGTAATTTTACCGCGGTAGGTTGCCATGCCTGTTGGTAATGTTGTACAAAGTCAGCAATTTGCGCAACATTGTTTAAGTCTAAGCGAGTTAAAGAATCATCCACTGTCGTATCATCACAGCACGCGATAGCAACGATATTGTCATCATGAATATGAATCAAAGGTTTATGGTGTGCCGCGCGGTGCAATTCTATTTTAGGCAACGCCAGTTTTTTAAACCCTTCTACCAAGACAATATCGACTTTATCCGCATCAATTTGGCTGAGTAAATGTTGCAATTGTGGATCGTCATCGACAAGATCTTCAGTCATTAACGCCCAGCGCACATGAGAAGCCACTAATACTTGCCTTGCCCCAGCTTTACGCATCTCGAAACTGTCTTTACCGGGAATATCGACATCAAAATTATGGTGTGCATGCTTGATAACCGCTAAACGTATACCGCGTTGATTCAATAACGGAATAAGTTGTTTCAGTAAGGTGGTTTTGCCGGTGCCACTGTATGCACAGAAGCCTAAAACGGGGATCGGCAATGGATTGGTAAATAGTGCTGTCATGAAGTACCTCTACTGAATTACTTGGCAATTTGCTTTGCTAACTGGTGTTTTTGTTCTGGTGTATTGATGTTAACGAATGCATTGGGTTGGTCGGCAAAACTTTCTACTGCCACTTTATGTTGGTTGTACCATAAATCAATTTTGCGCTCTCCCGCATCCAAGAAAGCCTGCATTGATGTCACTAGATGAGGTTTTAATAGTAATACTACGGGTTGTTCATACTCTCCATCACTGGCCACAGCAAGGTCAGCCTGCTGTTGCTCTAAAGCCGTCAACAACCTTGCGGCTAAGTCAGTCGGCAACATAGGACAGTCACAAGGGACAACAAGAAGATAATCGGCTTGAGTCTTTTTTAAGGCGGTGACCATTCCGGCTAGAGGCCCTAAATAACCACTGTCTTGGTCGCTAAAGACGGTGTAGCCCCATTGCTCATATTGAGCTTGGTTTCTATTTGCGTTAATCAGAATTTGGTTAACTTGAGTCGTTAGCTTATCAATAGTATGACAAATCATGGCTTGGCCATTGAGATCCACTAAGCCTTTGTCATTGCCTCCCATACGTCTAGCCATGCCGCCGGCTAAAATCACCGCATCAATTTGAGGTGCCATAATGTAATTCCGTAGTGTGGGTATCATGTAAATCGTCTGATTGGGGTACATGAATACTGGTATGAATAGTGCGTTGTTTTATATGCCAATGTTGTTGGCACAACGCGGTCAGGCCACAGGTTTGATGACTGCTGATTATCAGTCCCGTACCGTCTTGTTTTAATTGATTAATCATTGCGAGGACCAAACGCTGTGAGTGCTTGTCCATATTTGAAATAGGTTCATCAAGCATTAATAGTTTAGGTTGTGCTATCCAAGCTCTTGCAATAGCAAGACGTTGACGCTCTCCACCCGATAGATCACTCGCATCATGATCGAGTAAATCGGTTAATTGAGCCATATGAATGGCTTGTTGGATGCGCTTTTTTCGTTGTTCCGGTGCTAAAGCCCGCTGATCTAAGGCGTAGGTTAAGTTGTATCTTACTGAGCCTTCAAAGAGATAAGGATGTTGATGCAAATAGACCGCTTTACCCAGCATTGATGCCGATCTCCACCATGCTTGAGGAGCAAATCCTTGGCTAGTTATCTGGCCTTGACTTGGTTTAATTAACCCCGCGAGGAGCTTCATTAAGGTTGATTTACCGGAACCATTATCACCTTGCAGATAGATGACATCCCCCTGACTAAAATGCAAATTGTCTGCGCTAAACAATAACTGCTGATTAAATGTTATCAGTAGATTTGTCGCATGAATACTGACCAATGGTGTGTCTGAATGATGAGATAATGTCATCTTAGTGACTCCTTGGGAGGGCCTTGCCTCGCAATGAACCTAAAATGAAGTTTAGCACTAAGGCTAATATTAATAACACCAATCCTAGCGCGATAGCTTGGGCAAAATCACCTTTGCTTGTTTCAAGCGCAATTGCGGTGGGAATATTACGAGTAACATTCATAATATTGCCACCCACCATCATCGAGCAACCCACTTCGGTCAAAATGCGGCTAAACGCAGCAATAATGGCTAACAATAGCGGTCCTCGCAGTTCTCGACACAAGGTCCAAATCGCACGTAACCATGAAGCACCTAATGTGCGAGAGGTTTCCCAAGCTCTACGATCCACACTTGCAAAAGCGGCCTGGGACAATGCGATTAATACCGGAGCACAAATGAGCATTTGGCCTAAAATCATCCCTTTTTGAGTAAATAGCCACTTTAAATCACCCAAAACACCATTACGAGTCAACAATAAATACACGAGCAAACCGATGACCACAGTAGGAATCGACTGCAATGTTTGCACCAGGTTTGTCACGATCCAACGGCCTCTAAAATGGCTAAATGCAAGGATAAAGCCTAGCATCATCGACGGAATAATGGTGATCAACAATGCGGCAAAAGACACCGAAAATGAGATGTTAATAATTGCCCACACATGAGGGTCAAAAGAGAGCAGCAAGCTAAATGCTTGCTGCAATAGGACTAACCAGCCGTCACTCATTTTTTATAAGTTGCCTTAAACAATTGCTCTCCTTGGACTTTATAATTATTAATCAATGTTTGCGTAGCAGGACTGATAAACCAATCGCTTAATGCTCTTGCACCTTTATGATTTAAATCTGGGTATTTTGCTGGATTGATCAACATGATTTGGTAAGGGTTAGCCAATTCTGCGCCGCCTTCAAAGCTAATATTAAGATCGAGTTTAGCTTTATAAGCAATATACGTACCGCGATCTGCTAACGTATAAGCTTGTAATTCATTGGCCATTAATAAGGTTTTACCCATACCTTGGCCAACAGAAGTATAGCCGTTAAATTCAGGTTTAACGCCCGCATTTTTCCAAATGATTAATTCTTTCATGTTAGTGCCAGAGTTATCACCACGGGATACAAATGTACTTGGCTTATGAGCGATTTTGCTGAATGCTTCAGTCACGTTTTTGCTCGACTTTATTGCAGCAGGATCATCTAGCGGTCCTAATACAACGAAATCATTTTCCATGATCCCGCGAGGCTCAATACCGTAACCGTCAGCGACAAATTTTGCTTCGGCCGCAGGGGCATGAGTCATCACTACATCAACATCTCCCTGAGTTGCCAGCTTCAACGCTTTACCCGTACCCGTTGCAATCACCTGCACACTGTAGCCCGATTCAGCTTCAAATTTAGGTAACAAGGCGCCGAGTAATCCTGAGTTTTCAGTACTGGTCGTGGTCGCTAATTTGATCACGTCATTTGCGAGTGCCGTAGGACTGAACATTGCTCCGCTGAGTACTGATGCCGCTAACAGAATACTAGCGCTTGCTTTGAGTTTTAACATTGCCGCTCCTTGATATATTAATAGTCGTGATGTCCATCGTGAATCAATGTACAAAATATTAAGCCATTTTGCTTAATTACCAATGCAATAAGCAAGTTAGATGCCAAGCAGTGTTAATGCAAATAGAGTTCACGCATAAAACTGAAACTGTGAACTTGCTCCCAAGCTTTAATTATTTATGATAGACAAATTGTCCCATGATCACTTTTCTATGGTTCATAGTGACCAAGTCATTTGCATTCAGTGCTACAGTATTGGCAAAGCGCGTCAAAATGTCCAAATAAGAGTCCATTTATGAGTCCCGATGAGCATATGTCCCCAGTAAGCAAGACCACAATGTCAGTACTTATCGTTGATGATGAGCCTGGTATGCGTAGTTTTTTGATGAAAGCCTTGTCAAAGAAGTTTGCGCTGGTTGAAACCGCCTCCACAATAGCCCAAGCAGAAGAGCTACGCAGTCACGGCCATTTCGATTTACTGATTGTTGATATTCGATTGCCCGATCGCTCTGGTATTGAATGGCATGAAGCTCTCAATGATCCCGAGCGCCAATCAGATATTATTTTTATGACCGGTTACGCCGATATGGATGTGGCAATCAAAGCATTACGTGCTGGTGCATCTGACTTTATTATGAAGCCTTTTCACTTAGAGCAAATGATAACCGCCGTCGATCGTTGTATAGAAAAACGCTTGCTTAAGCGCGAAAATTTTATGTTAAGGCGCGAATTGTCGCACGGACAATCATCCACCATTATTGGCAACAGTGAAGCCATTCGCGATGTCAAAGAAGTTATTGAACGTATTGCTCCGACTAACGCCGTAGTATTAATTGAAGGCGAATCTGGCACAGGCAAAGAGCTGGTGGCCAGACAATTGCATCAACTTAGTGGCCGAAGTGGTGCATTTGTCCCGGTAAACTGTGGTGCAATAGCCCCTGAATTATTGGCCAGTGAACTGTTCGGTCATACTGCGGGAGCGTTTACCGGGGCCAAAGGCAATCGTGAAGGGTTATTTAGCTATGCCTCAGGTGGCACGATATTCTTGGATGAAATAGGCGAAATGCCGATGAATATGCAAACTGCCTTACTGAGGGTGCTTGAACAGCGAGCCATCCGTCCTGTGGGAAGTGAAAAAGAAATCGATATTAATGTACGCGTCATTGCCGCCACTAACCGCTTATTGATCGATGAAGTTGAAGCTGGCCGTTTCAGACGTGATCTATTTTATCGCTTGAATGTATTAAATATGGTTATTCCTTCTTTGCGATCAAGGCCAGAAGATGTCGTTGAGCTTACTCACTTTTTTACCCTACAATTATCACAAGAATTAGGGATTAAAGATGTCATATGGAGCCATGAAGATCTACAAGTACTCCAGCAACATGATTGGCCTGGTAACATTCGTGAACTGCGTAATATGATTGAGCGTTGTATTTTATTAGGAAAACCACCTGCTGAATATTGGAAAAAACCTGTGTCCGTTGTGGTTAATGATGCTATGGGTTACCCGCTAAATTGGCCGTTAAAAGAAGTTGAAAAACAACATGTCACCAAAGTGGTTGATAGCCATAATGGTAATAAGTCTGCCGCGGCGCGGGATTTAGGTGTGTCTCGAAAAACCTTAGATCGAAAATTTAAAGATTGGTTTAGTCACGAAAACGAAGGTCTTGAGGAAGAATAAACGTGGTGCATTCTACTGGTATTTTTACACGAGTTTTCGGTCTTAGTTGGCAGCAAATGCAAGCTAAAGTACGTTATCGGATCTTGTTTTTGACATCACTGCCTATTTTATTAACCTTGGTTAGTTTGGTGTTTATTACGATTTATTGGAATGTAATATATACAGGCAAGCAATTGTTCATGAAAGTGAACGCTGACTTGGTTGTGGCCAATAGTACCTTAATGCAAATGCAGGAAAGGCAACAAGAACAATTAGATTCGATAAGTGAATCATGGGATTTTCAACATGCATTTAGGTTACTAAAACACAGTGAGCAACAACCTAATCCCAATGCAATTAGTGCATTAAATATGCTATTAGCACAGCAACAGCAAACATTAGGATTAGATTTCTTACGCTTAATTAGTGTTGCAGATGCCGCCGCCGACCCAGACTTACGTTTGATGTTACACCAAACCGAACAGAAGGTGTTGTCGGGTTTGATGGTCTTGCCTGCCAAACGTCTCCAAAGAATTAATTCAAGTTTAGCAACGCAGGCTCAAATTACGCTGATCCCGACCTCGCATGCCAAGCAACCTAAAAAAAGTATTGAAACACGCGGCTTATTAAGCCGAACCTTATTACCCATAGCTGACCAGTCTGGAAATGTATTTTGGTATTTGGACGGCGGTATGCTGTTTAATCATAATACTATTATCGTCGATCATATCCGTGATTTAGTCTACGCCAAAGGGACCTTACCCGAACGCTCAATTGGTACCGTAACCCTTTTTTTAGATAATATTCGCATTAGCACCAATGTGCCAATGGAGCTGTTTCCGAAAGAAAATCAAAAACCCAATAGAGCGCTAGGAACACTCGTTTCTGATGAGGTATATCAACAAGTATTGATTGAAGGGCAAACGTGGATAAATCGAGCCTTTGTATTTAATGATTGGTATATCTCGGGTTACCTACCTTTACGAGATGTTCGCGGCCAAAGGATTGGGATGGTTTATGCTGGATTTTCTGAATCGCCATTTTTACATAATTATTTACTCAATATTATTGAATTAGGTACCATTTTAGTTCTGGTGTTATTGATCTCAGGTTTTTTAGTGTACCGAGGCGCGAATAGCTTATTGCAACCGATTGAACATATTCATCAAGTTGTTACTGCCGTTCAGTCAGGGCGAAATGTCAGAATTGGTAAATTAGACATAAATGGCGAGAATGAGCTGGCTCATTTAGCGGAGCAATTTGACAGCATGCTTGATCAGTTGCAGCGGCGTAATGCCCAAATTCAAGCTGCTGCAGAGCAACTTGAGATTAAAGTGGAACAGCGTACCCGCAGTTTGCAAGATAAAACCGAGGAACTTGAACGTAATGTCGCATTATTGCATGCGACCAGACAACAACTCGTCACTAACGAAAAACTCACCGCATTAGGAGAACTGATTGCCGGTATTGCCCACGAAATCAACAATCCTACTGCGGTTATCTTGGGCAACATGGAGTTATTAAAAGCTGAGCTTGGTGACAATGCGACTGTGGTAGAAGAAGAAATCGAGTTGGTGATCCAACAAGTGGGTCGGATCACTACGATTATCCGAAGCCTGTTGCAATACAGTCGTCCTGGTGAGTTCAATGCACCTATTACGTTACAACCGGTGACGCAAATAGTTGAAGAAATGCTGTTATTAGCACGCCATTCTATTGAGCAACAAGAAGTGACGCTTATCAAGGAATTCACCGCGACGGGATCGGTTGAAGTCAATCGACCTCAACTATTACAAGTTCTCATTAACTTAATGGTTAATGCTGCTCATGCTATTGAAAATAAAGGCCGGATTTGGCTACGAACATACGACTGGTTGGAAGAGGGCAAACCTATAGGCGTAAAAATTGAAGTGGAAGATGAAGGGATAGGTATTACTAAAGAAGATTTGAGTCGTATCTTTGATCCATTTTATACCACGCGTAAAGATGGTACCGGTTTAGGTCTTTCTCTGAGTTATGGCATTATTAAACGGCTTGGTGGTACGATCGAAGTCAATTCGACGGTAGGAAAAGGGACTATATTTACCATTGGGCTTTATCATAATGCTAAAGATTATCAACAGCTTGGGCCATATGAAGGCTTGCATTTTGGTGATGGATTCAATAGCTAACCTAAAATCAGCCAAAAAAAAGCCGGGTGATTAACCCGGCCACAAAGAGTGTGTGAGCAATGTCGTGCTTGCGAACTCTGAAAACCAATTAAAGGTGATGAAGTCTTTAATGATTAACCGAGTTTTGGAACGCGCATTAATAGTAATCATTCTCATTTGTATTTGCAAGTGCTTATCATGATTAATCTACTCTTTATATTCAATAAACGAAAAAGTTCTCTTTAGCCTATGATTATTAGGGTAATTATTTTATATATCACTTTCATATTGGTAGATATTTAGATGTGCGCTATAGAATGAGAGTCTTTCACGCGGTTATTATGGCCTTAAAGGTTGTTCTCGCTTCAAAGAGAATGTGGACTTTTGTGGTTTACTCTTATCATTAACCTAACTAGCACTAGCTCATTCCTGAGGTGTAGGGCGAATATGAGTGTCAATCGGCTTCAGATAACCTAAGGTATTCTTTGACGGGGAGTCCAGATAACAATCGGCGTCATTGCATCTGTCGCAAGTGTGGTAAACGTTGAATGAGTAAAGCACACCGCCGGCCCAGCTATTGAAGCCGACAGTTGCTTGTACTCATCTCGCCATCATTAAAGAGTCATGATGATTATTTGGATACTTGGATAACAACATTGTCATTATTGGTGGCTGCATTAAGTAAAATCTTGTCTTGCAGTACTTTTAATAACACGCCATATGCCGGTAAAAACAAACCTAGGCTCACTATAAGCTTAAAGACGTAGTCGACAGTGGCAATTTCTGGCCAATGAGTTGCCATAAAGGGATCATTCGAGGCATAAAACGCTATGCTAAAGAACACTAAGGTATCCACTAAATTACCGATTAGCGTCGATGCCGCTGGTGCGACCCACCACGCTTTGGCTTGACGTAATTTAGCAAATACTGTGATGTCCATTAACTGGCCAATTAAGTAAGCCACAAAGCTGGCAAAAGCGATACGAAACACGAAATTATTCCATTCTGCTAAAGCCGAAAATGATTGTAATTGGCCTTGATGAAACAATACTCCCACTAAATACGACACCACGAGTGCCGGTATCATGGCTTTGACGATAATGCCTCTTGCGGCTCGCTGACCAAAAATTCTAACGGTTAAGTCGGTTGCTAAGTATACAAATGGAAAGCTAAACGCACCCCAAGTGGTGTGGTAGCTAAATAGCTGAAATGGCAGTTGAACGAGGTAGTTACTTGCGCAAATAATTAAGATGTGAAAACTGACTAATAACATCAGTGCTCGGCGATATTTCGCCTGGGTTAACGTCAACATATTGTGGCCTTTTTAATTGGGTTAGCGCGGGGTGAGGGAACCCGCTATTAATTTGGTTAACAGTCTTGGCCTGTGCTAACGAGGCTATTTAGCCACCGTTAAACAGATAAGCTAATGTCTGTTATAGAGAATATTATTATTTTAGTTTATTGGCAGTGCTGGCGTTAAATTCACCTGTTAGTCCACCCTTTTCAAGGCAATACATAAGTGTTAGCAGCCACGGGGGCAGGATAATAGCATGGGCTTTGCACAAGCGAAAGATATCGTCGAGGTTAAGTCACCTCAACTCGAGATCATAAGCGCTTACCAACAAGCTCTTTGTTCTGCTAACGATGTGGAATTGACTTGCAACAGACCGGCTAATGACGCAGCTATTAATACCGCTATTAACACTGCTATTAACACCGCTATTAACTGGTGAAGGCGCCTTATTAGCAAAACACATGTCAAATGTGACTTAAAGAGGTGACATATTTTAATGTTAGCTTACTTATCTCATCTATAAACCCAAGTTGCGGTTAATGAGATAAGCATCAGTAAGCTGAGGGATATTAAAAGTCGATCAAAATAGACAGTACAGTGGCTAATTTATTTTCCAGTTCTTGCCATTCCGCCTCAGGATCTGAGCCGGCGACTATGCCTGCTCCGGCAAATAAATTGATCCTTCTAGGCTCGATGAGTGCACTTCTAATCGCAACTGAAAATTCTGATTCATGGTGATTTAAATAGCCACAAGCCCCAGCATACCAGCCTCTAGCATAACCTTCTCTTTGACGAATAAAGTTCAATGCGGCATTGCGTGGTAAGCCGCCGACAGCAGGAGTGGGATGTAACGCGCGCAGTAATTCAAAATCGTTTACCCCAGGCCTTAGCTGTGCCCTGATCGAGCGATGTAAATGTTGAATATGATCCAGTTTAAAAATTTTAGGCTTCTCGTCGGCACCTATATACTGACTTAATGGGGTGAGCGCATCAACGATGTGCTTTCTAACAAGCTGATTTTCATGACTGTTTTTAGAGTCATCTAATAATGCTTGTGCCAGAGAATTATCTTCTTCAGGATTGAGTCCCCGTACCGTGGTACCCGCAAGCGCTTCGGTAAACAATTCTTGTTGGCGACGTAAATACAAGCGTTCTGGTGAACAGGAAATAAACGCGCGCTCAGGGCTAAATTGGAATCCAAATTGAAAACTGTTGGGATTGCGACCTTGCCAGCAAGCCAGTACTGTCCAAGGATCGATATCGTCGTTCACATCAATTTGGGTATGACGAGAGAGTACCACTTTAGGCGTTGAGCGATTAAAATTAGCCTGAGTGACTTGCTCTACTAACTCTTTCCAGCGTTCAAAATTGGGTAAATCACTGCGACCCATTAAGCTCATTTTATTGGGTGGAGATAAAGGCTGTGGTTTTTGTACTCGTTCAATGGCATCGATAGCCGCTTGAATTTCTTGGTCGGGATCAACGCCATCAAAGTTTAGGTTAACGAGGATCTTGAGAGTACGACTATTTCGGCGCAACTCAATACGCGGTAAAATAAAGTGTGCGCGACCAAATTCTGGCCAGCATTCTACTGTGCGGTCAAAAGCCAGGCCGCCATAATAACGAATGTCTTGTTGGCTGGTTTTATTACGCTGTTGTTGATAAATTTTTGCCAGGTCATTATCGTCAACTTGGTCTTTAAAAAAGAAACTTTTACATGATCCAATAGCGGCGATATCTTCGTCTCTATCTCTGCCATGCCAATATATTTTGGGGTATTGGTTTTGTGCTGCTAACCAAGACAATAAAGGCAATGCAGGGGCTTCTACCGAAAGTTGAATTATGGATTCGCGAGCAGGCACTTTACTAAGCTGTTTCAGCTTAGTGATCAGTTCACTGAATTGTGATGAAAAGAAGTGGCCCAAAAAGAAATACCTCACGTATAACAGCAACAGACTATACGGTAATAAAGTGATGAAATAGTGTCAATTAGCAAGGTTAAATCGTGTGATCTTAATTGCTAATATAATATCAATAACCGCCGATAATGACATATTAGTGGCTTATTCCGTTGATAAGATACTCTGGCTTTACTTTATGTAGCGCTTATCTCTTTAGATATATCCTCGCTGACATAAGTGCCCTTTTTATTATTATGTCTATAAAACAATCATCTATTCATTGAGTGATGTGTAAAGGTTTGATAATAAATTATGTGACGAAATGATAATAGTGGCACAAAATGAATAGGCGAATGCAGTAAAATAGTTCAAAATACTAACAGTAGTCAGGTGATCAAGATGCCGTCTTTTTAGTTTTCCCTCCCGGAGTAATTTGCACAATGAATGATTCTGTTGAATCAAGCAATGTCATCAAAATCCCTATCGATAAACTTGCTTTAGGCATGTTTGTTTCGGCGATAGATCATCAGTATAGCAAAGTAGCTATTAGTAACCCCGGACAAATCAAACATCGTGATGCAATTTTAAAACTGAAAAAAAATAGTATTGCGTTTGTGTGGGTGGATATTGAGCGATCATCTGATACCTGCGGGTTAAAAAAATCCAATCGATCGAGTTCAGCTATTCGTCCATTGATGCGTAAAGCGACGGCAACTCGAGATGGTCAGCAAGCGCAGGCTAAAAAGCTACTTGCTGAAGCAAAAGGATTAATTAAAAAGGTGATGTCTGAAACCTTCGGTGGTAAAGCCATCGAAGTGGGTGAATTTGAAGCTGTCGCCGATAAAATGATTGAGTCGGTTATGGGGGATGCAGATGCCTTTAAATGTATTTCTGCTTTGCGCACCAAAGATGCTTATTTATTTGAACATTCTATTAATGTGGCCTTTTTACTGGTGACCTTCGGCAAACACCTTAACCTTGATCGTGAACTGCTCAAGCAAATGGCGGTGGGCGGTATTTTACATGATATTGGCAAAATTAAAGTCGATAACGAAATATTGCACAAGCCTGGTAAGTTAACCCCGGAAGAATTTGAGCACATTAAATTGCATCAATTCTATGCAATTGAAATCATGAATGAAACAAAAGGACTATCACAGGTCAGCAAAGATGTGTGCTTAATGCACCATGAAAAACTCGATGGTCGTGGCTATCCTAATGGTCTTAAGGACGAGCAACTTCCTCAACATGGACGCATGAGTTGTATTGTTGATATTTTTGATGCGTTAACTGCGACTCGCTGTTACAAAGAGGCCATGAGCCCAGCGGCGGCATTTAAAATTATGATCAGCCTGACGCCATTTCATCTTGATCAAAAGCTCGTATATGAGTTTATTCGTTGCGTGGGTATTTATCCTGTTGGTTCATTAGTTCAGTTATCGGATCACCGTATTGGAATTGTATGGGACTCAAAGGGACGTGATGCGTTGCATCCTATCGTGAAGTGTTTTTATTCAATTAAGTATAAGCGCTATACCGACGTGACCATGGTTGACCTATTTAAATCGGAATTACATATTGAGCGAGGTGTATCGCCAAGTATGCTCGATGTTGATCCTAGCCCATTTTACTAATCAATATAAGCCTCACTCAGTTTAAGGGATGGGGTAAATAGGTAAAAGTCAGCATACTCCAACTATGTTATATCAAACGGTGTTAGACACGATTAATGATCGATAATCTGTTGATACATTGGTGCTAACTTAGCAAGTAACCCATGACGTGTGGCTAAAGGGATATGCTGTTGTTTGAGTGCTTCAATTAAAATTCTTCCGAGCTTGCATAGCCATTAATGACTGCCCAAGGAACTATTCACCCCAGCACTACCTTCAATGGTTGTCGCGCCGCCAGTAGCGATTATTTTGCTCGTGTCAGCTTAAGCAGAAGTGGCTATGAGGCTTAATAGCACCGATAACACAATGCATATTAATTGGTACATTAGCGCAGCGTATCCTTACTGGGATGGTGAATATTGGATTGATTAAACTGTTGGAACCACACAATAAAATCATCTGCTTTTAGCGGCTTAGAATACACATAACCTTGAATTATATCGCAATTAAGTTCGCGCAGAATATTGATCCCTTCTACAGATTCAACGCCTTCAGCTACGACGGATAAATTAAGTCCCTTAATCAGTCTAATGCTGGTGTCGACAATCATTAAGTCCGTTGCATCAGTATGAATATCTTTGATAAAACTGCGATCGATTTTTACTTCATTAACGGGGAGTAACTTTAAGTAGGCTAATGAAGAGTGTCCAGTGCCAAAGTCGTCGATGGCAATCGCCAAACCGATATTTCTAAATTGCTGTAGAACGGCAATCACCGTTTGTGCATCTTTCATCACAGCGCCTTCAGTTATCTCTATCGACAGGGCGGTAATGGGTAAGTTATTGCTTATAAGTAACTGTTCAATGTCTAGTGGTAGCTGAGGATTAGTGAGATCGTGGGCTGATAAATTAATCGCCACCGTGAGTGAAATACCTTGTTGCTGCCATAGGGCTAGCTGTTTAATGGTGGTCGTTAGCACCCAGTCGCTGATCATCGAGATATTACCTGAATTTTCGGCTAAGCGAATGAACTCATCAGGCGGGATAAATCCCAATTCAGGGTGATGCCAGCGGATCAGGGTTTCCGCACTATGGCAATGATTGGTCTGAATATCCACTTTAGGTTGAAAAACCAAATGCAGTTGTCCTTGGGTTAATGCAATCGGTAAATCACGGATGATCATTAACTCACGCAGATAGCGTTCATCCTCACCTTGTTGATATGTTGCAATGCCTAGTGATTCAACTCGAGCTTGGTTTAATGCAATTTCGGCATGGCGAATTAAAGTATCAATATCATTACTGTCATAGTCACTGGATAAATCAACAATCCCTACCCGCACATTGACACTTATTTTTGACCCCTGAATCGCAAACGGGTTGGTTAATTGACGTAAATAGTTATCAAGCTTTTCAAGAGGAATACTCGGTTGGAATAGCAACAAAAAAGAGTCGCCATCTAAGCGCGATATTAACTGAGCGTTAGGGGATAAGCTTTCTAAGCGACTGGCAAACAACACCAGCAGATCGTCGGCATTAGCGAACCCAATGATGTTGTTTAAGTGACGAAAGTTTTTAATGTCTATCATGACTAAACTGCCATGCATTTTACTGAGCAGTAGGCTGAGTTGTTGTTTAGCGGCCACGCGATTATATAAACCGGTGAGATTATCGTGCTGTGATTGATAAACTAAATCGTTTTCGCGCGACTCAATATTTTTACGCATTATCGATAAGGTGTTGGCTAACACTTGTAATTCAGCCGGGGCAACTTCAATGGGCCGGGGATCCTCGCCTTGACCGACTTTTCTGGCAAAATTAACTAACGCATAAATAGGTTTAGTTAACCCTCCAGCAAACCAAGCTGCAATCATAAACGCCAATAAACAGGTTATCGCAAACACGATTAGCATGTTATTACGCAGGGCATCGTAATTTTGCTGCCACTTAGCATTTGACAGATGTAACAGCGCTAATTGATGACCGCTATTGTTATCTAACGCAATGGTGGTGGATAGGTAGCCTGATAATATGTCATCACTGACCTCATCAACCGTTTTTGCAAGCTGGCTAATACGCGTTAAAACATCTTGTTGCTGAGCTTCAGGTAGGGTCGAGACGATGTTAATTCTGCCGGCTGACTGGTTGATAAAACTGCTATCAATTCCAGTAATGGCTTTGGCTTGGTCAGCGAGGTTTTTATCCATCGAAAAACCCATGCCAACCCAAGCGATTAATGTCGGCGCTTTGACTGGCTGCAATACAAATTGGTAGCTGCTGTGGTCATAATTAACAATGTCGAAAGTCGTTGAGCGGTTTTTGGTTAATGCAAATAGCTCATCGACATTAAATTTAGTCAGACCTTGCAAGCTTGATGACAGTAATTTTCCCTGCGGCGATAGCAAAATAGCTGCGTCGGCATTAATGCGTCTGCCATGGTTAGATAAAACGGAAGATATTGTGTCTTGCTCACCAGTGGCTACCGCGCGTTTAAAATCAAAATCAGCACTGAGCAGTGACAAACTTTGGTTAAGCTGCTCGCTCCGGTTAGACAGCATATCAACAAAAACATTTGATCCAATCTTAAGATTTTGAGTTTGTTGCTGACGATAATCACGTTGAGTTGCACTTAACACAAACACTGCAGTGGTTAACTGCGTTAGGGTTAAAATAAACAGGAAGGCAATAATTAGTCGGTTGCGAAAACTAGTTGGCATGTTGTCCCGTGGTATCGCTTGGATAATGGTCAGTAACAAAGCCGCTAGGTGGCGACGATGGTTTATCTTGGTGGTCAATATTGATGCGAATTGTTAATTTATGGTCACCATCATTAAGGGTGAGTGAAGTCGGTTGCTGAATGTTAACTTGCCAAGGATGCCAGATATTGACTTGATATTCACCGGTAGGTAAATCAGTTAACTGCATTTGACCCGCTTCATTACTTACCGAGAAATAAGCACTTTTTGAGACGTAAATAAATGCCTGCATATCGTCATGGATATTACAGCCGATGGCAACTAATCCCGCGTTATTAAAGACGATAGGATCCTCGGTAGCGCCAGCAGACAATTTTAGTTCAAATTGTTTAGCGTCAGAAAATGAGTAAACATGGTGCCGAGTGCGATCTAAATTAGCAAAATCAACTTTTGCTCCTTGTGGCACAGCCAAGACAAAAGGGGAGAATATTCTATTTTGTTGACGCATTTCATAATGTGCTAAGGTCGATACTCTTGCTTCAGGAGGCGTGGTGGGGATCAGCTCTATCACGCTATCGCTGAGCCTATTGCCTTGAGTATCGTTAACATTGACCGTTAAGGTCGCCGCAGTGAGGGGGGCTGAAAAAACATAACTTAACCAGAGCAAACATGTCGTAAATTGGATCATTTGCATGTATTTGTCTCATTATTAAGAGTGTCGTAATGGTTAATAACATGACCAATACGGCATCATAACCTACAAAGATCGCAAACACGTTATCATCTTCACGGCAAAATACGACAATTTGTTTCACTATGCTGGCTCATCGCTATCAAAAATTATCACTCGAGGTATCCATGAAAGTGTATCTATCCATCAGTTTAGTACTCATATCGTTAATCCTGCTGATCCCAGGAGTGACAGAGCCCATGCTAACGATGACGGGCACTATTGAAAAATCACAGTTAGTCGATACGGGCAAAGATATGTTAACCCAAGATCTAACAGAAGATTCTCGTGCTAATACCCGCGGGATCTTAGATGTCGCTGCGAGTCTGTTTGGGTTGGATACGCTTCAAGGTGAGGTAGAGGTCTTTCGTAATAGCCGCAGTATCATCGATATCATTACGGCACTATATCAATCACATAACTTTGTCGTTGCCATATTAGTCGGGTTATTCAGTATTGTGATCCCTACCATTAAGTTAATCACCATGCTAATTTTACTGCTGCCAGTGGCACCTTCAATAAAACAACGGCTTCGAACAATGATAAGTGTTATCGGCAAGTGGTCTATGGCCGATGTATTTGTCGTAGCCATTATTGTGGCTTACATGGCAGGTAATGCGTCAGCCGGCATGGGTGACACGCTCAAGACTCAGTCCCAGTTTGAAATCGGTTTCTATTATTTTTTAGGTTACTGTATTTTTTCAATCGCCAGCCAGATGATGATCGATATGACACAAACGCAAAAGTCACAGATCATCACTAATTAGTATTAACGACAGAGGCTGCTAGGCTTGTGAGCTGACGACGTTGAGATACGACGTCAAGTTACAATGTTATTAAGTACGACGTTAACGTAAAAAGTGCTTAAATCAGCTCATTACTTTACTGGTGGTGAAGGATTTTTGTTAAAAAATGAGATTGTTATTATCTGGATGAGTCATGGATATCACGATAACAAGTGATTATTGTTATGGGAATATAAGCCGCGATATTTCGCGACTTATATTTTACGATGGTTATAATGAGTCCATGCATTAGTAACCTTAAGATTGACTATGACTGACTCTACAACCACTGAGTATAGTGGCTCCGAGCATTTTCTTCCTGAAAATACTCTGTTGCTTAATGCCATGACAGAGGGCGTATATGGTTTTGATTTAGCGGGTAATGCAGTATTTATTAATCCCGCAGCAGAGCAAATGACGGGCTGGAAAAGTGCCGAATTAATTGGCAGAAATATTCACGACTGCCATCATCATAGTCATGCCGATGGTAGTCATTATCCTCAACATGACTGCCCCATTTATCGTACCTTACATGATGCCATCCCTCGGCAAGTGAACGAAGATGTATTTTGGCGTAAAGATGGCAGCAGCTTTCCGGTGTATTACAGCTCAACCCCAGTATATGATCAGCAACAACTCGTCGGTGTTATTGCGATATTTCGTGATGTGAGTATGCAAAAACATACCGAGCAATCGTTAAGACAAGCCTTGGCACAAGTGCAGGCCTTGTCAGAACGGTTAGCATCAGAAAATCAATACTTACTCACTGAGCTACAAGGCCAGCAAGGCGCGTCAGGAATATCGGGTAACAGCCAACCTATCAATCAGCTCATGCAACAGATCCACTTGGTCGCTAATACCGACAGTACGGTCTTAATCTGTGGTGAAAACGGCACTGGCAAAGAGCTAGTTGCGCGTAACTTACACCGATTAAGCCATCGCAAAGACCAACCTATGGTAAGTGTAAACTGCGCCGCATTTTCGACGGCATTGCTAGAAAGTGAGTTGTTTGGTCATGAAAAAGGCGCATTTACTGGCGCCACAGCGCGTCGCAAAGGTCGATTTGAATTAGCCCATAATGGCACCTTGTTTTTAGATGAAATTGCCGAGCTGAGTTTATCGGCACAATCTAAATTGTTGCGGGTGATCCAAGAGCAAAGCTTCGAGCGCGTTGGCAGTAGTGAAACCATTAAGGTCAATATTCGCTTAGTTGCTGCTACTCATCACGATTTAGCCGCGCGAGTAGAGCAAGGCTTGTTTCGCATGGACTTATATTACCGCTTGAACGTATTTCCAATTACCGTGCCTCCTTTACGAGAACGCCGCGAAGATATTCCACCATTGGTCAGTGATTTAGTCGAATCAATGAGTAAAAAACTCGGTAAAAAAATCACTAAAGTGAGCGCCAAAGGGCTGAAGAATTTACAACAATATGCTTGGCCTGGTAACGTGCGAGAGTTGCAAAACCTGATTGAGCGAGAAATGATTTTGTCGCAAAGCGGCCATTTACTGTTTAATACTTTACCTTTAGTGGTTGCCACTCCATTAGCTACCAGCACGTTAACCATGGCACAAGCCGAAGCTGCGCATATTATTGCGGTTTTAAATGCTAGCCATTGGCGTATTTCTGGTCCGTATGGCGCTGCTGCAATGCTAGATATGCCGGCGAGTACCTTACGATCTCGGATGAAAAAGTTAGCCATTACGCGCTAATTTTTATCATTGGTTTTACTGGGTCACGATATATCACGTAAAAAGTGATATGTCGTGACATTATTTTATAATTTTTTATTTTAATTGTTTAAAATCAAGTGATTATATCAATGTTTAAGTTGGCTTAATCTTTGCTATAACAGGGCAAGATTGTGTTATAGGAATACATTTATGCCCAAATCATCATCTCAAACTCCGGCAGCGACAGTGCCAGTTGATAACGCTGCCGTTTCACAGCGGATCCCAGTGGTGCAAATTGCTACGCCGTCGACAAAAATTCAGGTTCGAGAACAGAAGGGCGTATTTCAACGGCTGCGTCAGCACAGCAATACTTTACTGATTGCGATTTTTTTCCTGATCCCATTTATCAACTACCAAGGCCGACAAGCCATTCTGTTTGATGTCACCGAACAGCAATTCTTTTTCTTCAATATCACCCTATGGCCACAAGATTTTACCGTATTAGCGTGGTTTTTTATGGCCGCTGCTTTTGCATTATTTTTTGTCACGGTTTACTGGGGCCGAGTGTGGTGTGGCTTTTTGTGCCCGCAAACCGCGTGGACCTTTATTTACATGTGGGTTGAAGCCAAAATAGAGGGCAATCACCATCATCGTGAGGCGTTAGATAAAGCCCCATGGTCATTAAGTAAAGTGCGTAAACGAGTGACGAAGCATGGGGTGTGGATAGTGTTCGCCTTGCTAACTGGCTGCGGGTTTATCGGATACTTTATGCCTGCACGCGAGTTGTATGTTGATATTTTTAGCATGAGTAGTGGTTTTTGGACTGGCACCTGGGTGTGGTTTTTTGCCATATGCACTTATGTAAATGCCGGCTGGATGCGTGAAATGATGTGTTTACATTGTTGTCCTTACTCGCGTTTTCAAGCGGTGATGTTTGACGCCAATACTAAAACGGTGAGCTATGATGCGCAGCGAGGCGAGTCTCGTGGACCCCGTAAACGTTCACAAAAAACTGAGCTAGGTGACTGTGTAGACTGTAATTTGTGTGTTGATGTCTGCCCAACTGGGATTGATATTCGTAACGGCTTACAATACGAATGTATTAACTGCGGTGCCTGTGTTGATGCCTGTAATCAGACCATGGAAAAGTTTGGCTATGCACCCAATTTAATAAGCTTTACCAGCGAAAATGCCTTAAAAGGACAACCCAAAGCCAGCCTGTTATCGCTAAAATCTCTGGGTTACGCCAGTGCATTATTGATCATGGTTGCACTGATTATTGGCGATTTAAGCAATTTAAAGGATATTGAGCTCAATGTGATCCGTGACCGTCAAACCTTGTATCGTCAAGTGGGTGTCGATAAGGTTGAAAATAGCTATCAACTTAAAATTCGCAATAAAACTCAACAAATGGCTTTCTATCAAATTAGTATCAGCAGCAAGGATCCACAAGGGCAAGCATTGCAAATAATCACCGACAGCTTGATTGTGATAAAATCGGCAGAACAACTAAATTATCCGTTGACCGTCAGTGGCCGCTTAAGTAACCGAGCGAGTGATAGCACCCAACAAACGCTGCAATTTAAGGTGACCCAAATTCAAAGCTTGGAAAATCCAACGCCAACGGAACCTGCTAACCAGATCTCGCAAGCATCACGATTCTTTTGGCCATAATCTCAGTATGACGGCATAAAGGCGTGCCGACATTATGGGATGCTACGCAGCAAAATGGTTACCCAACAAAAAGGCTTGTCGCATTATTAATGGGACAAGCCTTTTTTGCTAAATGGTCGCAGTGTTATCGCAATAAGCCATTAACGCTGATGTAGTGCGTAGTCGCTACCATCTTTAGCAGTAAATACCTTACAGCTACCTTCAGTAGGCTGACAGCCTGTGTGGATTAAGCTAATCCATTGCTTGTATGGCGTTGGCAAATTCTTAATTGGAATGGCAACCTGAATATCTTCGATATTGGCTTGGTCTGTGGTGCCCATTTTTCCTTGGCGGTCGAAACAAATCTCAACATGGGTATCGTTATTTTTTAATACCACAGAGGTGGGGTCACTTTTGTGGCCCGTCAAGGCAACAAATTGACATGGATTTTGTAAACCACACTGTGAACCATCTTTTAAAAACGCCAATAAGTGATTGTAATAAACAACATAGCTGCTGACGTCTTGGTGTGAGCCATTGGCTAATGGACAATGTGTATCCAAAAAGTCTTTTGCGTTTGTGCTGCGATCCTGTTGATTGGTCGTTGCCACAAATTGCTCACCAATGAAGCGGTTAAGGTTTTGGGTGGCTGTATTGCTTGCTTGAGTAGACATATTCATCGCCTTATTCCTCTTCGTATTGTTGTAGGTCAGAAAACCTTTCTAATTATTGTTTATCATTAAGCTCTGTTAGCAGCTTGATTTTTAGTCTATGCTATTTTTACAAACAATTTCACAATAAAAATTTTACAGTGTGAATTATACAAAATGAGAAATGATAAAAGCTTAATGCGAAAGACCCATTTTTTGGGCACCAAGATAAGAAACTTGCGTAAGCGCAACAACTTAACCATGGAAGACTTGTCTGCTCGTTGTGTGCGTGTTGACTCAAGTAATTCGCCATCAGTGTCATATTTGTCAATGATCGAGCGCGGGAAGCGGGTACCAAGCGCGGATATGCTGGCGGTAATAGCGGTTGTTTTCCAGAAAGATGTGGGCTGGTTTCTTGATGACGTACCAGAAGATGAAGCGATTACCCCCGAAAAGGGTAGTAAAGGCGGAGTCAGTGGTATGCCACTTGAGCCAAGCTTTTTGTTTTCTAATGACATCTTACAAATTGCTATCCCTGAAATGTTGTCGCAAACCGGCACCAGTGGCCGTCAATTTGCCCATTTGCTTATTCGCGCCCACCAAGAACATCATCAAAATCATTTCCCTGATTTAGAGCGCGCCGCCGAAGAAGTCGGCTTAAAGCGTATGCCGCTGGCCACCGAAGATATTATTGATATTGCTAAAGGCATGGGCTTAAAAATTAAATGGATTGACCGTGTTCCTAAAGAAGTCATCAACGAAATGGGCATAAGTTCTAAGCAGTTGGTGACGTCATTTTTTGAACCGCCCGGTACCATTTATATCAGTAATATTCTGAAAAATAGACCCAGTAGGTTGAAGTATGATTTGGCGGTGCACATAGGTCATTGTGTGTTACACAATAAAGATGGCTTAAAGAGTGTGATGATGTCGGGTCGCCGTGATGACTTTGATGATGCGCTTATACCACAATCTAATACTCTGAATGCACAAGATATTTTGCATGCGTGGCGCGATTTTGAATCAAGCTTTTTTGCCGGCGCCTTATTGTGTCCTAAAGTGCCATATCGGCAGTTACTCGACCGTCATGGCTATGAGATTAGCGTACATAAACAATTGCAGGTATCCGCTTCTGTCGCCATGCGTCGTATGACGGTGGTGTCACCTTATCCACATTGGCATTATTTTGATGCCTATGCGCCGGGTAAGTTAAAAGCGGTTTACCGCGGTAATGGTATCCCTCTGCCTTGGGGTAACATGCGCTTGGTTGAAGACCCTTGCCAGCATTGGGCTGTGTTTAGAATGATCAACGAACCGGTAGAAGGCACCTCTGCGCAAATATCGATTTTAAATGTCGGCAATGAACCGCGGATTTATTGCTGTGAATCGATTAAGGTCGACGACTCTGCGGGTAATCCGCATGTTCTATGTGCTGGAATAGATTTAAACCCAGCCATTGAGGCGCAAGGAAAAGATGCGCAGTCGATTGCTTACGATCTTAAACAAGCTTGTGCCGCGGGCGGTGGTTCAATCATTATCCCCAAACACATCCAAAAAGATCTCAACAGTGTGGCTAAAATCCTCAATATTAACTGGATTGAGCGCGGGATAAAAAAAGATGCGCAGTTAATTTGCTCGCGTGGCGCAGTATGTCCTCGTCAGCCAAGTTGTTATGCCGCTGGGCGTAATTTATGCGAGGGAAATCAGGGGTAAATAGTCTTTTTAAAGCCGCATCAGCACAAGTTGATGCGGCGAAAAAGGCGTTATTTATTTAATCTCAACTCGGTTTTGGGGATGGGATAAATTGACCCAAAGCAGAATACTTGTCCTATTTGATAAACGTTTATTATGTTGGAATGAGGTTATTTATATCTTAATGGCCTAAATGAGCAAACAGCACCGTAACGCAAAGTCCGCGGTGATTGATTGGATCCGCTGGCGACGATGGCTAATCTTAAACAGTAGCATACCGTGTAAGGCCATTTTGACTTACGTGATAGGCTGTGGTGATGGCTTTTAATAAAGCGGAAACCGTTTGATAAACCGTCATGTTTTGACTCAATATGTTGATAGCGCCTCTCTGAAGCCAATAGAATAAGCACTCGACATAGTCCTAAAGTGTTACTTAGGTTAAGGTTATCCTCAGTCGATAATGTTATAGGTTAATGTGTTAAAAATCTGATAGTAAGATGATTTCACAGTTTGGATTGCAGTCCAAAATCTATGTGCCGTTACAAATGTTACTAAAAGCCCTACCTACAATTGATTAGTTCACATCCGCAGTTTTTTTCACCAAACATTAACAATAGTTCCCGTTTTGGAATCAATTCCAAGGATATGATAAACCGTCAATTACAAAAAGGGGTGATAACCTATGAGCAATATAGATCTATTAGGGCGCCGTAAGTTTATTGCAGGTCTAGGTATTGCTGCTGGTGCAGCGATGGTAGCACCAGCAATGGCAGTGTCTGAGAAAGCTGATGGTGTAAAATGGGACAAAGAAGTTGAGATTGTCATTATTGGTTCTGGATTTGCGGGCTTAGCTGCCGCAATCGAAGCCACTAGAAAAGGTGCAAAAGACATTCATATGTTTGAGAAGATGTCATATTTTGGCGGAAACTCAGCTATTAATGGTGGGCTTTTTGCCGCGCCTGGAACACCGATGCAAAAGACAGAAGGTGTTAAAGATTCGGTGGATAGAAT
This sequence comes from Shewanella psychromarinicola, assembly GCF_003855155.1. Taxonomy (NCBI): domain Bacteria; kingdom Pseudomonadati; phylum Pseudomonadota; class Gammaproteobacteria; order Alteromonadales; family Shewanellaceae; genus Shewanella; species Shewanella psychromarinicola. The sequence goes on along the minus strand of NZ_CP034073.1, from coordinate 996,918 downwards.
GGTCAATGACCAACTAGCCTCGGGTCGTGGTGTTGCTGATGAGGGTTTATTACGTCATGTTGCATCTCATGCGGTTGAAGCGTTGCAAATGACGTTAGACGCAGGTTCTGAATTCCACCCGTACTTACAACAATTAGGCGGTCATTCGGTTGCACGTACTTACCAAACTACGGTGAGTTGTGGAGCAGGTATCACCCAGCCATTGTTTAAAGAATGTAAACGCATTGGGGTTAATACCCACAACCGTTCAAAATTTGAAGGGTTCCTCGTCGGTGCTAAAGGCGAAGTTGTTGGTGTTAAGATGCGTACCAATTACCACTTTGGTGAAGACCAACCAGGTAAAGTTCTCAATATTCGCGCCAAACGTGGTGTGATTATGGCCACTGGTGGCTTTGCGCAAAACGTAGATTTACGTATGGCGCAAGATCCAACCTTAACGGCAGACGTTGGTTGTACTAATGCACCAGGTGCAACAGGCGAGGGCATGTATGAAATGTTCCGTTTGGGTGCTATCCCTACGCATTTGGCTTATATCCAATCAGGCCCTTGGGCTTCACCTGATGAAGGTGGCTTTGGTTATGTGTCTAACTATTCTATCTTCAACTTGCCTCATTCAATGGCGGTTAGCCGTACAACCGGTAAGCGTTTCATGAATGAAATTGCGGATCGTAAAACACGTGCCGATGCTGAATTAGAAAATCGTGATGAAAAAGGCAATCCTGTACCACCGCTTTTGATCACCAGTTTTAAAGATTCTAAAGCACATCCAAATACCGAAAAAGTTATTAAATACAATGTCGGTTGGAAGTTTGATTCAGTTGAAGAGTTAGCAACACACTTTGGTGTGCCTTTAGCTGGCTTAAAAGCACAAATTGCTGAATACAACGGCTATGTTAAAACTGGCGAAGATAAGCAGTTTGGTAAAAACATGACTAAGGCGGCTGGCAAATATATTGAAGCACCCTTTACTGTCGTGCGTTTATGGCCAAAAGTACATTACTGTCAAGGTGGTGTAAAAGTAAATACTAAAGCCGAAGTGGCAGATAGCTTTACTGGTAAGTCTATTCCGGGTCTTTATGCCGCGGGTGAAGTTTGCGGTGGTATTCATGGCGTTAGCCGTTTAGGTAGTTGTTCTATCCCAGAATGTATGGTGATGGGCATGACGGCCGCTAGAAGTCTTATGAAAGTTTAACTAGACCCGTGAACAAGAGGAATCATTAATGAAAAACTTTAATATTATACTTGGGCTGGTACTACTTGGGCTAACCAGTTTATCAGTACAGTCAGCAGAGATCCGTGACTACCACAAAGACGTAATCGGTAATGACTGTAAAACTTGTCATGACAATGGCATAAAGCAGTTCCCATCTGATGAATCCTGTTTGCAGTGTCATGATGTTGATGACTTAGCAAAGCAGACGGCTAGAAGTGAAGAAGACAAGTGGCAAAACCCACATAACAATCTTCACTATGGTAAAGAAGTACCTTGCCAAGAGTGCCATGGTGAACATACACCTAAAGAACCATTATGCAGCAACTGTCATACTTTCAAGTTTGACAAGCATAAAGGATAAACTAATTTAAATTCATATTAGTTTAATAAGCCACATATTAAGTAATTAATATGTGGCTTTTATATTTTTAATGATTAATAGAATTACCCTTCTTATTTATTAGTTTATTAGTCCCGAATTCAACTCCGAAGTGCGACACTCGGCAAATTAAGCCGCTAATTGTTTAAAAACAACCGCTGACGGCTTAAACTTCAAACATTTCTTGGGCCGATGGTTAATCCTGTTCTGCGCAAACAAGATGATGTCATCGCTTACTGTCCTCAAGTCGATCCCTTTTTTTACATATTTCTTAACCGGCCATTGGCGTTCTCATTGGCGCCACGCTCCCAAGAGCTGTATGGGTGAGCGAAATAAAACTCTGCGGCTAACGCTTTGGCAATGGCTTGGTGATGAGCAAACTCGCGACCATTATCGGCTGTTATTGTGCGCACATGCTGCTTGTACGGCACGAATAATTCAATCGTGGCTTTAGTCACATCCTCAGCAGATTTTGAGGCCACTTTCTTTATCAAGTAAAAACGGATTTTCCGCTCCAGTATCGTCACTATTGAACCTGTGCCATGCTTGCCTAATACGGTATCGATTTCCCAATCACCGAAACGGTCGCGGGTATCGACAGATTCGATAGACATGCCATTTTTAATCGCTGGAGCCTTCTCTTTTTTGCCTCTGCGATAGCGTTTATACCCTTGACGTAGATGACGGTATAGCTTGCCACCTTGATGCTAATTCCTTGCCACAAACCGATAAATCCATTCATGACTGACGGCTTGGTCCATTCCAGACCACACTTGTGAAATCTGCTCTGGACCCCAGTCATGTTTTAATAGGAAACGGACAGTGCTTACCCTTGTCTCGGGTATCGTATATTTGGCTGAATGATGTCGCATATCACAGGCATTGGCTTGAGCATGGTCAGGACAATAACCCAACTGGCCATTACAACGCTTTAGTTCTCGATAGGCAGTAGCGCGATGACAATTGATGGTTTTTGCAATCAAGGCAATTGAAATGCCTCGGTCTAAAAGGACTGATATCTTCTACCCTCAGTCAACTGCTGATAACTCATAGTGATACTTTTTTTCTTTGGCGAGATAAAGCCTACCACTTTCAGCAGTTGGCTTCTTCGAACCTAGTCTATGAGTGTCGCAGTTATTATCTGAATTCGGACTCTTCTTATTTATTAACTTATTAACTAATTGGCTTATTAGATTTCTAGTTATTAGCTTATTAGATATTAGATTTTTAGATATTAGTTTCTTAGTTATTAGATTTTTAGTTATTAGTTTTTATAAATTAATGTACTGCTTCTATATTGTTATCTATTATCTATTATCTGTTTGTAATAATGTTTTTTATTACAAACCTCTTGAGTGCAAGTGTTTGGAATTAATTCCAAGTGTAATATCTTCCCGCGCTTAATAATAATGAAAGAGGGATGTTATGAAATATAATACGTTGTTAGTGATGATGCTGTTGTCTAGTTCTGCTATGGCAAGTGAGTTACCTAGTTTTTTAGACCAAAACGATATCAATAATGCTGAGTTTACCTGTTTAGGTGAAGAGTCACAGTATAATGAAGATGATCAAAAGTATGTCGATATATTATGGAATGAAACACTGCAATATTTAGAGTCTTATGCGGTAGCATTAACCAATAGTGAAAATGGTCCATGCTTAAACTCCGATGAAGCGATGTATGATTCTACCGAAGGCGGTAAGAACATGTGCATCATGGATCGAAGAGACATGAAGTTAATGGTTAAAAATATTTATCAAGTTATCAATAATCCAAATAAAGCGAAAAAGTGTTTTGGCGCCCGCGAAGATGTCAATTGGATATACAGTCCTGGTGGCGAATTAGAGCAAAACTCTCCGGTTGCGAAATGGCTTAAACGCGAATCATTTAACAGCTTTTTTGATAACAAAGTGACCAACAAAGATGTCCGTAAAATGGGTAAAGAGTTTACCAAAAACTTTGCCAAAATGGTGATGGGCGACGAAGTCAAAATGCCTTCAGCTTTTCCTACCGATATCAGTGCCAATGCATTGCCTAACTTATGGGCTGCCGCCGGTTGGTTCCCTATGTATGCACAAGAAAGCAAACGCAATGATAAAAATTTCAATAATATCCGTGGTGGCTATGCCTATGCCGAAATCTTTGGTCATTGGGGATTGTTACGCATAGATGAGATCAATAAACAAAAAGTGGGTGCCGAAGTTGGTATGACAGTTCAGTCGGTCGATACCCTATATCCATACCATAACCATGCAATATCTGAAATTTATTACAACATGCGAGTTCCTGCTTGTGCGAATGAATTTACGACCTTTGCAGTGCGTGAAGACTCTAAGCTTGTCACCACAGTGCGTGAAGACAGTAACGTTAGAACCGTACAATTTGATGCGGGTCAATTTAATGCCCAAAGTCAGTGGTTATCCAGTAGTGCAGAACACGATCCTCTTATGTACTTTCATCAAAATACTATCCATGCCTTTGAAGTTGATGGCAGCTGTGAAGCTAAACCAGAAGAGCGTGCCATTGTGTCTGTTTGGGCAAGAAGTAATGCTAATGACAAACGTAATGACTATGGCACAACACTGCTTTGTGAGTCAGCTAAAAATCCAGGCACACCAGCTCATAGTGATGAAGTTATTCAGTGTGACTTAACCAAATTAAAATGGTAATCACCATCTTAAAAAATATAAAAATTGGGAAATAACATAAAATGAAATTATTTAAGTTGTCTTTATTATCTTCATTAGTGTCACTGTGCATGGTGTCTTTTTATTCTACTGCACAAGATGTTGACGATGGAATTAATGTAACAGGTACATTAAGAGCTAATTATTCATATAAAGAATATAGCGAAACGTCTAAAGATAAAGCAGGTGATTTGACCTTTGAAATGGCATCAGTTAAATTTAACGGTAAATTAGATGATTGGGGTTTATCATCTGAATATCGATTTTATGATGGTTGGGAAGCATTACGGTATGGTTATGTTTTTTATGATTACTCACCAGAAGTGCAAGTTCAAGTTGGTATAAATCAAGTGCCATTTGGTAACCCTGGGTTTATTTCAAATAGTTTCTGGTTCGGCGTACCGTATTATTTAGGCTTTGAAGATGATTATGATACAGGTATTAAAACAGTTTATTCAAATGACGGTTGGGGGACTGAGTTTGCGTTTTATAAAAATGCTGAATACGGTGCCAGTCGCAACGAACGTTATTCAACCGATTTATATTCAGGGCAGGTAAGTGGCACTGAATATTATAACGAAGAAACCAATCAATTAAACTTACGTCAAACCTACGCGATGGAGTATGAAGGCGGTAAAACCGTGGTCGGTGCTTCGGTCGAGGTTGGACAAATTTATAATAGTAATACTGGCAATAATGGTGACAGATATGCCGTCGCCTTGCATCTTGACAGTAGTTACAATGGTTGGGCGCTGCAGTTGCAGGCGATGCAGTATGAGTATGATGCTGCAGATGCGTTAGACAGTAACAAGATTGCCGTATCAGCTTATGATTGGCAGTACGAAATTGCTTCTAAAGCGCAAGCGTATAGCATAAACATAGCTAAAACGATCGCCACCAGCTGGGGCAGTGTTAAGCTTTATAATGACTTTGGTGTAGTGACTCCAGATGTTGACAATGATGACTATGATAACAGTTACCAAAATGTCACTGGTGTTGCGCTGGCTTCAGGCCCAATTTATACCATGGTCGATTTTATTATGGGTAAAAACATGTATGCCTCAACCCAAGATAATGGTCATATTGGCTTACCTGAAATCGGTGACAGCTGGGATCACCGCATCAATATCAACTTTGGTTACTATTTTTAATCGCTAGATAACCCCAACTCGACTTAAGAGATGGGGTTAACGACAACGATTTGTGGCGAGATGATGGGGGCTAGTCGAGTTGATAGCCTTTGTGTTCAACATTGGCTTTTATTAAATTAATGAGTTGCAGCGTCGCATCTGTTTGGGTCTCTGGATTGAGGTAAAGCGACTCGTTAAACACCGGCAATGGTGGTAAGCCATGCACAACAGGATCTAAAATCTGCATTTGATCGTTAATTCTAAATTCGGCTACTGGCGCAATCACTATGTCATTCTCAACTGCCATGCATAATGCTTGTGGTGATGGCGTCGACAATAACACCTTAATAGGACGCATAGACAATTGATGATTAGCAAATACCTGTGCTCGAATTGGGCAGTTTTCTGGGTATAAGCCAACTGGAATTGTTTTGCTTTTATGGGCGTTACCGTTAGCTGCAGCAGCCCAATGAAAGCGACGTGTAAATAGCAGTTCGCCGTTTATGGGCAGTTGCCAGTGAGTGGCAACGATCACGTCAAACTCACCTTGATGAAGTCGTTTATATAAATTGCCACTCACATCGGTATCGATAACTAATTCTATATTGGTAAACTCGCGAATAAACTCTAATAAGCAACTGCTTAAATAACACTTTATAAAATCTGTGGGTACACCAAGACGGATCACTTCGCGATTTTGACAATCTTTTAACTCATCAAGTGCTTGTGAGTTAAGTAGCATCATTTTATAGGCGTAGTTAAGTAGGGTTTCACCTGACTCAGTCAAGGTGACACCTTTGTTGTCCCTTATCAGCAAAGATTGGCCGACACTCTCTTCAAGTTTCTTAACTTGTAAGCTCAGTGTTGATTGGGTTCGGCAAATTTTATCTGCTGCTTTTGACAAGTTGCCACATTCAGCAATAGCGATAAAACTTTCAAGCAATTCTATTTTTAACATGGGCTATTGGATAAGTTCATAGTGGTATCAGTATTACTCAATCTGGGGTATCGATAAAGCTTGCTATACTGTAAGTGTGAGATGATGACGGTTTATTTAACCCAAGTATGGTGGAGTCTAAAATGAGTAGCTGGGAAGAACGCGGCAACTATCTGATCGAAGTGTCACAACGCTGTTTAAAAGGCCGTAAAACCTTTGATTTGTGTCGCTCGCATTTAGTCCAAGCTAGCCAGATCTCCAAAGGCACCATTTATAATCATTTTACCTCTGAGGCCGATTTGATTGTGGCCGTAGCCAGTGCAGATTATCGTCATTGGGTAAACCAAGCCGAACAAGACACGCTGCAATATAGTGACCCCTATTTACGGTTTATTTTTCATCATTGCCAACGTTTGTACCGCATTTTATCAGAGCAATCATTCGTAATTGCCAGAGTTATCCCTAATGAGTCAATATTAATACAAGCCAGCGACTATTACCGCGAGCGTTTCGATAGAGTGCTTAATCAGTATGCACAATGGAATACACAAACCCTGACAGAAATTGGTGAAGTGGGCGGATTCAATCGTGGCGAGTTGCTTTGTGACTATTTACGCGGCGCGATGATCAACAGTGACGATGCACAAAAACATCCCAATGATGCTGAAATGTATTATCAATATAGCTATGCCATGACTCAACTTATGGGCCATTCACATAAGCGCATGCCGTCAATTAAGGTGTTCTTGCAATGGCTCGCGGATAAGCAGGCATAAAAAAACCGTGAAGGCTTATCAAGCTACTCACAGTTTTTATATTCAGTATTCAGTGCTTACCTCATTAAGTTTTAAACGCCAGAACCTCGAATTTCTAGATTTTTAAACATGTGGTAGTGACTTTTCTAGTCCATCATTTCAGTGTAACAAACTCTTCAGCACCCGTTGGATGTATCGCAACCACGGCATCAAAATCTGCTTTGGTGGCGCCCATTTTCATTGCTACGCCAAAACCTTGGAGTATTTCATCCATACCAAAGCCGATACCGTGAATACCCACAACCACTTCATTATCACCGGCACAGACTAGCTTCATTTTACAGGCTTGGCGATGCGCGGTTACTGCAGAGTACATAGAGGTGAACGTTGAGGCGTACACCTTAATCTTGTCTTGGCCATATTTTTCGGCAGCTTCTGGTTCCGTTAAGCCCATAGTACCGATTGGAGGATGACTAAATACCACGGTTGGAATTAAACTGTAATCCATTTTAGCGTCTGGCATGTTACCAAATAAACGCTCTGACAATAAACGACCCGCTTTAATCGCAACGGGAGTTAATTCAACGCCGCCCGCCATAATGTCGCCAACACAATAAATACCTTTGGCGGTGGTATTTTGTTGCTCATCAGTAATCACGTAGCCTTTTGCATCTAACTGTACATCGGTATTTTCTAAGCCGATATGGCCTGTTGACGGTGAACGGCCAATAGCCCAAATGAGGCAATCAACCGTTAAGCTTTGACCATTTTCTAACGCTAAGGTCAGGCTATCATCGGTATTTTTGGTGACCGATTTGGGTACGCTGTGAGTGTGCAGCGTTGGGCCATCAGTTGCCATTGCTTCAACTAATGCGTCAGTTAATATCGGATCGAAATTACGCAATGGGGCATGCTTACGCACTAATAAATGCGTTTCGCTGCCTAGCGCATGCAATACACCAGCAACTTCAACGGCAATATAACCTGCGCCAATAACGGCAACGCGTTTAGGTTGCTCGCGTAAGGCGAAGAAACCGTCGGAGTCTATACCGTATTCGGCGCCCGGAATATCAGGAATGGTGGGTGCTCCGCCAGTGGCAACCACAATATGGTCGGCGGTGTAGTGCTCGCCATCGACTTCAATGGTGTTGTTATTGATAAAGCGGCCATAGCCATTTAAGAAGGTCACTTTATTGCTCGCAAATCCACGGCCATAAGCGTCATGAATACGGCTAATGTACGCTTCACGATTATCAACTAAAGTGCTCCAGTCGAATTTATTGATAGTGACATCAAAGCCATAGTCTTTGGCGTATAGGTTCAGCGCTTCTGCGACATGAGCGCCATACCACATGACTTTTTTGGGAACACAACCCACATTCACGCAGGTGCCGCCAACTTGTTTTGCTTCAATAATGAGTACTTTTGCGCCACGCATTCCGGCACGGTTTGCTGAGGCGATGCCGCCACTGCCTGCGCCAAGCGCGATATAGTCAAAATGTTGAGCCATGATGATCTCCACTACGGTTAATGCATCCATTGTAGGGGGGATTGTGTTTGCAATCTAGTCGTTAAACCAATGCATTGTTAGCGTTTATATTGGCATTCACCACGGTCAACGTTATTAGGGCCGCTGGTTGCACACTTAAGGCAGGTCCATTCGCTTTCCCTAATATCAATTTCATCTTGATAATGACTAAATTGACTGTTTTGGGTTTGACGTTGTTTTTTCTGTAGGTGTTTTATGCGGTTATTGAGCCAGCGACAACTTGGATCATTAGCGATTGTTGTACTGTTTACCCCAGAACTGGCCGTTATTGATGAGCGCGTGTTGGTTTGTGTATTAGTTGGTTTTTTCTGACTCGGTTTAAGGTAAATATCGTCGGCTCGATATTCTAATGCTGAGCGTTGTTCTGTGGGGATAATAATCACATTACCTTGATGATCGGTCGCGTATTGCGACGGGAGCGAGTTGGCATTGTCATTGGTTAATGGGGGGCGTTTATCGGGCTCTTTGATAATCAGTTTGGTGAGCTCGCTGGCAAGTAATGGCCTAGATAATAGCATCATCAGAACAGCGAATAAGCTACATAGGATATAAGTAAGTCGAGTTAACATAAGCTTCCTTGCTTGAGTAAAAGAGATTTCCAGTTGCCTCCTTAGTCTAGTCTTGGAATGCTAAAATGCCAGTTCATATATTCTAAAAACGTAGGTTGAAATGTACCCCTGCATAGGTTTGATTTAAGCTGCCTTGAATCTCGTCGACCTGGGCTTGTTGCTTAATGTCTTCTTGGGCAATGCTGTGGCTAATGTGTGCCGACAGTGCCATTGAATCATTGAGTTGATGTTCGGCTTCTAGGCCAAATTGGAAATGGTTAGCCCCCTTGTGTTGCTCGCTGCTGTATTGAAAATCAAATCCTTGCACTATGTACGGTGTCAAAGTGAGGTATTGATTAATTTCCCATGGGCTATGTATGCTCAGTTCAACAAAATAACCGCCGGCTTCGGTTGCATAGGTATAGTTGATGGCTGGCACCAACCAGGTTAGGCCATTAATGGTTAACGCACCGAAAAACTCATTATCAGAACAAGGCTCATCGCCATAAAATGCTAAGTGCTGGTAGCCGACTGTTGCATCAATATCATTGGCTAGATGCAAGGTATATTCTAGCCCTAGGTTCCATTCCACATAATCGACTTGGTCTGCTCGGCCTACTATAGCATAAACGGCAAGGTCATTTTGTTCAACATTGACAACTGCCCATGCAATACCGCCTTGGTCCAAATTGTTACGACCTTCAGTGATGTAGTGATTGTCCCAAGCAACATCAAGCCCGACAGTCGGTTGATATTGAACTATTGCGAATGCTGACGTGGATGTCAGTAAGCACATCATGGCAGCCATTGGCAGTAAAACGACGCGCCCAATATGGTTGCGGTTTAACAGGCAAAAAGTAAAGGTCATGTTTATTGCGTTCATGTTAATTAATGGCAAGGTTTGTCGATAAAGCGAATGGTAGCCCATTCAAGTAAAAATGAAATGATAATCAGTCTCGTTTGGGATCTAGCTGTCAATATTTGTTTTGTAAGCGCCGTGTCTCGTTAATTTGGGACCCGAATCACTTTACGGCTAACGCAAATTAGCTAGGAGAGTGGCGCTGTGTGTTTCGATGCTTATATACCAAGCCACTTCAACATGCGCGTTTGGGCGATCCCGAAGGACAAGGCGAGAAGCAACATGTTTGTGGGTTATAAAACAGAAAATAGTATAACGACCTTGAACTCTGTCACTTCTCGACATGTTGGATCCTGCATGTCGAGGTGGCCTAGGGATAAGCAAATTCAAGCAGGTTTTGGATGGTTTGTGGTCGCTGATTGGGAGATGTTTGTGGTGAAAAATATGATTAGGCTTGATTTAATCAGCATCAAACTTGAAAAATGAATAAATAAGCCCAATATAATTGGGATACTTACGAGCTAAATACTCACGCGAAATATCTCGAGGAATCTTTATGAGCAATCCATTGCTAAGTAGCGCAGAATTACCAGAATTTTCAAAAATCAAACCTGAACACATTCAGCCTGCGGTTGAGCAAGGCATTGCCAAATGTCGTGAGACCATTGAAGTACTATTAGCAAAAAATAGCCAATACACTTGGGATAATCTGATTGAGCCTCTTGAAGAAGTCGATGATGAATTAAGTAAAGTTTGGTCGCCGGTGTCACACATGAACTCGGTGATCAGTAGTGATGAATTACGCGATGCTCACGATGCTTGTTTACCGCTTTTGTCTGATTATGGCACTTATGTGGGTCAGCATCAGGGCTTGTACGAGGCGTATAAATCGATCCATGAATCGGCAGATTTTGCCCAGTTAACTCAAGCGCAAAAAATGCTGATCGAACAAAGCTTACTTGACTTTGAATTATCAGGTATTGGCTTAGATGACAGCCAAAAAGCACGCTATGGCGAAATTGTTAAACGCTTATCGGAACTCACAAGCAACTTTTCTAACCAACTGCTAGACGCAACAGAAGCGTGGACTAAGCTTATCACCGACGAAGCGGACTTAGCGGGTTTACCTGAGTCAGCCATCGCCGCCGCCAAAGCAATGGCCGACGCCAAAGAGCAGAAGGGCTGGTTATTTACCCTCGATTTTCCGTCTTACTTGCCTGTAATGACCTACAGCGAAAACCGTGAGTTACGCGAAGAGTGTTATCGTGCATTTGTCACTCGCGCGTCTGATCAAGGCCCAAATGCCGGTGAGTTTGATAACACCAATAACATGAATGAAATTGTGGCACTGCGTCACGAGTTAGCTAATTTACTCGGTTTTGCCAGCTACGCAGATAAATCGTTAGCCACCAAAATGGCAGAAAACCCAGCGCAAGTATTAGGCTTTTTAAACGAGTTAGGTGAGCGTTCTAAAGACCAAGCGGCAACTGAATTAGCCGAACTGCGTGCCTTTGCTAAAGAGCATTACCAGGTGACCGAAATGGCGTCATGGGACTTAAGCTTTTACGCTGAAAAACTGCAGCAGTACAAATATGAAGTGTCGCAAGAGATATTGCGTCCGTACTTTCCTGAAGACAAAGTCTTGTCAGGCTTATTTTACACGGTAAACCGCTTATTTGGCTTATCCATCAGTGAACAAAAAGGCGTAGATACTTGGCATAAAGATGTGCGTTTCTTTGATATTTTTGACGATCAAAAAACACATCGTGGTAGCTTTTATTTAGATTTATATGCTCGCAGCGGTAAGCGTGGCGGTGCATGGATGGACGATTGTCGTGGTCGCCGTGTGACGAGCACTGGTCTGCAAAAGCCAGTGGCGTATTTAACCTGTAACTTTAACGGCCCTGTTGATGGCAAACCAGCACTCTTTACCCATGACGAAGTCACCACCTTGTTCCATGAGTTTGGCCATGGCATTCACCACATGCTAACCAAAGTCGATGTGGGCGGCGTGTCGGGTATTAATGGTGTGCCTTGGGATGCAGTAGAGCTACCAAGTCAATTTATGGAAAACTGGTGCTGGCAAGAAGAAGCGTTAGCGGAAATATCTGGCCACTATGAAACAGGCGAGCCATTACCTAAAGTGCTACTTGATAAAATGTTAGCCGCCAAAAACTTCCATTCAGGCATGATGATGGTGCGTCAGCTTGAGCTTTCATTGTTCGATTTTAGAATGCACCATGAATTTGACCCAGCTAAAGGCGTCGACATTCAAGGTATTTTAGATGAAGTACGTAGCCAAATTGCGGTATTAACCCCGCCAAGCTTTAATCGTTTTCAACATGGTTTTGCGCATATTTTTGCCGGTGGTTATGCCGCAGGTTATTACAGCTATAAATGGGCAGAAGTGTTATCGGCCGATGCGTTCTCGCGTTTTGAAGTCGAGGGTATTTTCAACTCCGAAACGGGTAAGAGCTTCTTAAACAATATTCTTGAAATGGGCGGCAGCGAAGAGCCTATGGAGTTGTTTAAACGCTTTATGGGCCGTGAACCCAATACCGATGCGTTATTGCGCCACAGCGGTATTGCGGTGTAAACCTGCGAATAAACATCGTTAAAACGTTAAAAGCATAAACCTCGGTTTATGCTTTTTTTTACTTATTTTTAAGACTTATATACTCAAATAATGTAGAGCGATATTCGTTGCCTGTTAAGCCTTATTTGTCATTTGTTATGCCTGTCGCTCTTGAAGGACTTCTTTAAACGCAAACATACCATTTAACGCCGCCGGGAAGCCTGCATAAACTGACATTTGTAACAGTACTTCTTTTACTTCATCTTCGCTGCATCCAACATTCAAAGCCGCATTCAAATGAACCTTGAGCTGAGGCCTACAATTACCCAAGGCGGTTAGCGCGGCAACGGTGGCTATTTCTCGTGACTTTACATCTAATGCTTGTCGGCTATAGATATCGCCAAATGGATATTCAATAGTAAAGCGGGCTAAGTCAGGACAAATATCTTGCAGGCTTTCGATTACATTGTGACCCGCTTCGCCGTCAATTTTTGACAACTGCTCCAAGCCTAAAGTGAATCTTGAGTTTGGCATTGATGTACTCCTATCGATAAGTAGAAGTCACACCTTACAAGTTAGAGTTAACTCTAAGTCAACTGACTTTATTGGCTTTATACAAACTAATTTTGCTTTCTAGCGCCAGTAAATGATTTTTCTGTCGTTCAATGTGAGCTTGCAACTGGTCTTTGTGACGCTCAAGTAGTTGTTGGCGGTCTAACACTGTACTTGAACCTAACTCTCGTAATAGGGCGTATTGTTGGATTTCGGCTAAAGGCATACCGGTATCTTTGAGGCGTTTGACAAAATTAACCCATTCCAAGTCTTTGCTTGTATAGGCTCGATGGCCACTGCTATTGCGCTGAATATTGTTGAGTAAACCGACTTTCTCATAATAACGCAGTGTATAAGCTGATAATCCGACTAACGTCGAGAACGCTTTCATGTTCATAATGGCCCCTTGCGTCACTAATTATCTATCTGTTAAAAAGCTTTTATTATAGCGATTTGCTGACTTTACTCTTATGTGCTGCTGATGTGAAACAAGGCTATCTGATAGAGACTTTTGAATATTATCAACGAAATTATGTCACTCATTTTTAATCAACCATATAGGCACTTTCGTCATTTAATACGATAGCCTTTAATGGTGATTCAAACAAATGATTTGGCTGTGCCCAATAGATATTAATAGTCAAAAAGTATCGTTTATCGATAATTTATTGCTGGTAAAGGGTTTGTGTGTTAACTTTGCTTTAACATTAACCAGCTTAGAATAATCATGGATAGAATTGTCTCGTTAAGTAAATGGATTAAATTGCTGATTGTATTTTTAGCTTTATTACAAGTCACTAGTTATAGCGGCACTATGGTGTTCGGAAAATTCCAAGCGGGCGAGTATGTGTTAACGATTGACTGGTGGGGTTGGTTTAGTAGTTATCTAGCGGTCGACTTTGGTACACCTTGGCAAGCACTCGCTCAAAGCCTTTATGATGCGGGATTTCATCCGGGGATCATTCTGGGCAGTGTTGAAATTCTACCTTACCTGTTTATTTACTATTTTCTCTACCAACTTTTTGGGCTGTATCAGCAAGGTCATGTGTTTACCCCAAGTAACTTCCGCTGCTTGAGCCGTATTGCCTTGGTATTTTTAGTCTGGATTTTACTCAGCCTTTTTTACCCGATGATCATCGCATTTACATTGCACTTTAGCGGTACATCAAGTGCGGTACCTGTTTATTTTAGCCTTGGCAGCCAAGAGTTAAAGTATGCACTTTTCGGAATGATTTTTTACTGTGTGGCATGGGTAATGAAGCATGCAACTGAGCTTCAAGAAGAGGTGGAGTTGACAATTTAATGGCCATAATTATTGAGCTGGATGTGATGTTGGCAAGGCGAAAAATGAAGTCCACTGAATTGGCAGAATTGATAGGTATAACCCCTCAAAATTTGTCAGTGCTTAGAAGTGGCCGCGCAAAAGCCATTCGATTTTCGACTCTAGACGCTATTTGTCGGCATTTACAATGCTCGCCAGGTGACATTTTAGTCCACAAGGACGATGAATAAATTAAGGAAGATGACATGCAAGGTTTGCTAAAAAAAATCACTACAGGTGCAATGATAGGCACCACAATACTAATGACTTCAGCCTGTACTATGCGCCTAAGTGAAAGCACCTTTATTGCCAGCGATGAAGTCCCCGCAGCCTTTACCGCTGAGTTTACTCAACAATTACAGCAGGCGATGCCTAATCATTTGATTACCCAACTCAGCTTAGAGGCAAGTGATCACGTTAAGTTAAATGGTTTTTATATCGATAACCCCAATAGCCTTACAACCTTGGTCTTTTATCAAGGCAACGGTATGAAAATCGAACCACATGGCCTGTCGGTACTTAGCACATTATCAACGCTCAATACCGACATTTTAGTGATGGATCGCCGTGGATTAGGGGCAAGTGAAGGCCAACCAAGCATTAACAATATTATTGCAGATGCACAGCAACAACTGGATTATTTACATCAGCAATATCAGCCTGAAAAAGTGATATTGCACGGTTACTCACTAGGCAGTTTTATTGCCGCTGATTTAGCAAAAAATAATAAAATAGATGCGCTGGTTTTACACGGTTCAGCAACTAATGCCGACGACTGGGTTGATGAAAAAACACCTTGGTATATGGCACCGTTTATGAGTTTGGAAATGCCTGATGATTTTCGTAAAACAGATAATAAGCAAGTGGTAGCGCAATATTATCAAGGGCCATTATTGGTGATTGCGGCAGAAGATGATGAAGAAGTCCCGCCTGAACTGTCTGAAAAACTGTTTGTAGCTAGTCAGTCAGCCAATAAGCAGTTAATTATGGTGCCCAACGTTGGCCATCAAGGCATGTTAGACGATGCCAATACCATGAGTCAGTATCAGACGTTTATTACTGCATTGTGATTTAGTTTGTATCCAAGTTAATTTCACATGGATGTTAAAAGTGCAGCTACTGACCCCAAGGTGGTTGCCACAACTCGACTTTGTTCCCTTCTGGATCGATTACCCACGCGAATTTGCCGTATTCAGATTCATCTATTTTATCGAGGACATTACAGCCTTCTGCTTTGAGGGCTGCGACGACAGCGTGAAGGTCTTCAACGCGGTAGTTGATCATAAATGGGGCTTGGCTTGGGGCAAATTGGTAGCTTTTCTCTGAACTCACGGCCCAGATAGTGGTTCCACCTACGGGCTTGTCATTTGAGTCGGTCCAAGAAAAAGCAGTGCCGCCCCATTCTTGAACGTCAATGCCGAGATGACGCTTGTACCAAGCCTGCAATGCAGGTGCATCTTTTGCTTTAAAAAATATGCCGCCGATACCTGTGACTCGTTTCATGTGAACCCCCATATATCATGTTTAAAGTTGAAAACTGTCTTTGTATACCTAGTGATGGATTTATCATTCTTTAGGTCGTTATACAGGATGATTAAACTAGGGCATCTGTTAATCTTTCTAGCTAGTGAGATATCGTTTTTTTTACTTTCGCTATGATTTCGGCATGCTCTGGCTTAATGGGCATAACTTTTACAGGGCTAACATTACTACCGCCAGTATTCCCCATTGGTACGCCTTTTATTGCAGTTAATAAAGCCGCCCCAATGATCCGAATAATTTGGCCGATGGCTTCGTTAATATCACGCTGTTTTATCGCCCAACGCAGCATTAAATAATGCACTTTTATATGCCAATAGGTTGATTCTTGCCCAAGCACGTGGGCATTCTCAAGGTAAACAAATGAATCTGCAACATCGCCTAAACGGTCGGATTGATCTGCTTTAGATAACTGCTCTTGCACGTAAGGGGTGATATTTTTGGTAAAATTATTCATTGTTACCTGCCCAATTTATTATCCTCAGTTGAATTTCCGTCGTCATTTTTCTGTACTTCAGAGTACAACCAGTTAAAAAGTTGAGCAAAAAAATAATAAAGCGCTGTCATTAGGGCGGCATAAATACCGATATCAACAATACCCGGTAAGTCCGATAAACCAGTGAAGCTATCTTCCAAAGAATATTTCAGAAAACTGGCTACTGCACTGGAGCAAATTAGCGTTAAGTAAAGAGATAGTGTGCTGGTCGTATTCCATTTACTCATTAGCGTCCTTTATTTCATATTGGCTAATTCTCAAAGGGATCGGTGAGGAAAACGATTGAGATTATTTATCCTGCTTTTTTAAATCTGCAATGTAAAGCGTTGCATGCCCTAAGCATACTCGTTGAGTTAAAATTTGAGGTGGTGCGGCGGTGACTTATGGAAAGTGAAGGGGAAACGGCAGCGCGGTCATGGATGGCAAATAGCGAATCACACAAGAATTAACCCATATTGCTTTATTTTCTATAAATGCCATGATTTCAAACATAAAAAAAGAGGTGCTTTGCACCTCTTAATCGTGTTATTCCATATTCATTCACAGCAGATAAATGTCTGGTTATGAATGACGTCTTGGTAACATATTACGCCAGCTTTAAATCGTACTGGTTGCGGTACATCACCATGTCTTCAATGGTCAGTACTGGCATATTGTGCTTACGGCCAAAAGCGACAATTTCAGGTGCTTTAGCCATGGTGCCATCTTCGTTGGTCAGTTCACATAACACCCCGGCAGGCATTAATCCGGCCATTTGCATTAAGTCGACTGTACCTTCGGTATGGCCGCGGCGAGTCATTACGCCGCCAGCGCGAGCGCGTAATGGGAACACATGTCCTGGATGGGCTAAGTCAGATGCTTTGGCATTGCGGTTTGCCGCGGTTTTAATGGTGGTCACGCGGTCTTGAGCCGATACACCCGTGGTGACACCAAGCTTTGCTTCAATGGAGATGGTAAATGCGGTTTGATTGGCGCTGTTGTTATTAATAACCATCGGTGGCAATTCAAGCTTGTTAGCGTGAGCGTCAGTTAAGCATAAACACACAATGCCGCTGCATTCGCGGATCATTAACGCCATTTGAGGTGTGGTTAAATGTTCGACTGAATAAATAACGTCGCCTTCATTTTCGCGGTCTTCATCGTCTAGAAGCAATACGCCTCGACCTTCTCTTAGTGCAGCTAATGCGTTTTCGACACGCATGATTGGTTCGCCAAATTCGGCAAGTAGTGATAACTGATTCATGGTTGTACTCCTAAAATGACCAGAATCAGGGCTTATAAAGAGGGATATAAATCCAAAACAAATTGCACCTAAAAGCCGAGGCTTATGATGTATCTTTATTCTCTCTCATCCGGACTATAACCGTCGGCTCTGGACTGTTAGGCATGACTAATTTAAGAGTAATGGCCTAAGTAACCAGATCTGCTGACCTCGACGAATCGAGCGCTCGCGGGCTCACTTTTTCAAGTATACCGCCGGTGGGGAATCGCACCCCGCCCTGAGAATTAAAAACAATAAGTGTGCGTTAAGGGATGGGAGCTCAAAGTGTTGCTCACCAAAGTACGCGTCGCTATGGTAATCAGTTCAGATTAAGATGAAAAGGGGGATCGGTCGCATTAATGTAATAAAGCGTTGCTAATAACTGTTTTATGAGAATAGAACAATACTATTGCTCAATCATGTTAAGTGCTGCATGGGAGTATTATTAGTCTAATCAGGTGGACAAGCTTGCTCACTGGTATGACCTTTGTTAGCCTGTTGCGCTTACATTAGGAGTAAACTGTTCATGAACCTGTATTTTCGTTTTATTTGGTTGTTTTTATGGCGAATAGGTCATTGTAAAAAAATAGGTTTTATAGATTCTAGCCGGATTAATTATCGTGTTTTGCCGTTAGATTGCGACATCAATTTGCATTTAACTAACTCTCGCTATCCTGCTTTTTTTGATTTAGCACGAACCTATTTGATTGCCGAAATAGGTTTGATGAAGCCGTTTATAAAAAATAAATGGTTTCCCATCGTCAATGCCGCAGAGTTTACTTATATCCGCGATATCAAACCGTTTGAAAAGTTTACCATCGAAACTAAAATTGTCGGTTGGGACGAAAAGTACTTTTATATTGAGCATCGCATACTCACCGACCGTGGCCTGCATTGCATTGCCCATGTACGTGGAGTGTTTATGTGTCGAGGCAAGCAAGTCCCCATTGAAACCTTAATTACCGCAGCAGGCTACACCAATGATGCGCCTGAAATGCCAGCAGAAGTGATTAAATGGAAACAGTTTTTACAGCTTAAAAAACAACGTAATATTTAATCGCCGAGAATTGAAATACACTTCAAAGTAAACTGGATTATAGGTAGTCACGTATCAGTGACCGGTGTTGACGTGAATGAATATTGGCGTGTAATGCATTTTGGCGTGTAATAAATACGGTAGTGAGGATGAAGTGTGGCGACATTAGAAAAGTTCAACGATATGTGGGTGCGCGCTTGCGAACGAAAAGGCGGCCCAGAAGCGGTAAAGTCATTATTACCACACACTTTAACGGCCGATGATATTGGCGATTATTCAGATGCCACTCTATTGTCTGCTCTCAGCAAACAAGTGTTTCAAAGTGGCTTTGTGTGGCGAGTGGTGGTCAATAAATGGCCCGCTTACGAAAAAGCCTTTTTTGACTTTGAACCGATGAAGGTGCTAATGCTATCACCTGATCAAATTCAACAACGCGCTAGCGATCCTGCATTGATTAGGCACCAAAAGAAAACTCAAGCGATTGTTGATAACGCTTATATGGTACAAGCCATCAGTGCTGAATACGGAAGTTTTGCAGCGTTTATCGCCCAGTGGCCAACTGATGATATTACCGGTTTATGGCGAACACTCAAAAAGCGCGGCACCCGTTTAGGCGGCAATACTGGGCCTTATTTTCTGCGTACCATGGGCAAAGATACTTTTTTACTCACCCAAGATGTACAGGCGTATTTAACTGGCCATAACGTGGTTGATGCAGGTTTTACATCGCAAACCGCGTTGCGCCAAACTCAAGCGGCGTTTAATCAATGGCAACAAGAGTCAGGATTGAGCTTAGCGCATATCAGTCGGGTTATTTCGTTAGGCGTGGGCGATAATCGAGTTTAATGGGGTATTTTATGTCGTTATACTTGATAGCGACATAAAAACATTTTAGCGATTTCAGTCGCAATGTCATCTTTTTGCTGATCGTTTAATGGCGATTCAACTCTAAATATTAATGGCCAAAAACATTGGCCTTTAATCAAGCTTTGTACTTCTGTTTGGGCTTGTTCAACATTGGTCACCGTTAAGCGTCCATCCAGCGTTGCCGCTTTTATCCAACGTAAAATAGCCGTTTCTTCTTTGATGATTTTTTGCAATTCTTGCTGCATCTCAGTGGTATAAAAGAGATGGCCAATCACCATTCGCGACACTTCAATGTGCTCTTCTGATTGAATGTAGTCCATATCAAAACGCACCAGCTGCTGCAGTTGTTCAGCCAAAGGTTGATGTGAGTTATACACGACAGATGGCTGCGATAACGCTTGTTGCCATAAGTCTGTCATCAAGGTCATCACTAAGGCTTCTTTGGTGGCAAAGTGGTTATACACTGTTCGCTTCGACACACTAGCCACTTCGGCTAATTTATCCATGCTGGTTGCTGCAACCCCTAATTCTTTAAAGGTTGTTCTGGCGGCTTCAATAATCGCGGCGCGTTTTATTTGGCTGCATGTTTGCTTTTCTGGTTTCATTGGTTTCATCTAAGCCATCTTATTGTAATATTTTACACTGAGCAGTTTACTTTTTAGCAATTCATTATTAAACTACACCGTGTAGTTTACTTTTGGAAGCGATAGATGAAAATATTAATCAGTCTTTTATTAGTGCTTGGTGTATTGATTGCTATTATTTGGCTCAGTAAATGTTGGTCTACATCTCGTGGACATAAAACGCAAATTTTCAGCAATACCGAAAAAGTCTACCAAGCCGGTTTTAGCAGTTTATGGCCTATCGCCAAAGCGTATTGGTCGGCAACGCGCCAAGCGCCCATTCCCCAAGATGCGATTCCATTAGCCGAATTAACCCCAGAGATATTGGCGCAATCGACAGAAGATGCCGTATATCGTTTAGGCCATTCAACGTTATTAATGCGTATCGATGGCGAATACTTGCTGATTGACCCGGTGTTTAGCGAGCGAGCATCTCCAGTGCAATGGGCTGGACCAAAGCGTTTCCATCAATCACCCATTAGTATTGCCGATTTACCGGCGATTAAAACCGTTATTATTAGCCACGATCATTATGATCATCTTGATAAGGCCGCGATTGAACAATTGGCGACTAAAGTGCAGCATTTTGTTACCCCACTTAACGTGGGTGAGTACTTAACGGCTTGGGGAATCGATCCTATTCAAGTGACCGAACTGGAATGGTGGCAGTCGGTTGAATTAAATGGGCTGACCATTACCGCCACCCCGGCACAGCATTTTTCTGGCCGTGGCCTACTTGATCGCAATCAAACCCTATGGGCAAGTTGGGTGATCCAAGGGCTACAGCACAAAGTATTTTTCAGCGGTGACAGTGGCTATTTTAATGGATTCAAACAAATTGGTGAGCGTTATGGACCGTTTGACCTCAGCATGATTGAAACCGGTGCCTATAATGAATTGTGGAGTGAGATCCATATGTTGCCAGAACAAAGCTTACAAGCACATCTTGATGTTCGCGCAAAGGCGATGATGCCAGTACACAATGGCACCTTTGATTTAGCCCTGCATGATTGGTTTGAACCTTTTGAACGCATTAGTCAATTGGCTAAACACAATGACGTTACTTTGCTGATCCCTAAGTTTGGGCAGGCGGTGATGTTGGCAAATCCACACGCTGACGAGTTGTGGTGGCGTACTATTATGCTTGAGCCACAAAAGGCGGATGAAGTAAATAAGCTTGTCATGAATAACAACTAAGTTAATCTATTAACAGTGCATATCGATAAGCATTGTTAAACGACAAATTAATTTTACCAAGATGTTATCTAATGGTGTATTTCATGAATCAATAGGTCGAGTTTGTTTGATTACCCGCCCTACGTTTACAATAAATCAACATTTAGTGATAGAGAACGTAAGCTTATTATTTATTTACAATTTATTCGCATGAGCTGAGTTGTTTGGTTTTTACACCTATGCGATAAAGTACACAGAAAATTTAACAGTTTAATATTAGCTACTTTCAAATGGGCTGCTCAACATTGAGGGTGACATATTGAAAATATATTGGAGTAGGAGCACTCATGCACAAAGCATTGAAAGTCGCCGCAGTTATTTCTGCAGCATTATGGATTACCGCTTGTGGTCAAGGGGATGAAAATGCCCAATCACAACAACCGCGGCCCCCTACACCTGTTGGCGTGATGACCGTTGAAGCGATTTCGCAATCGATTCAAGTTGAACTACCCGGGCGCAGTCGAGCATTTTTAGAAGCCGAAGTGCGTCCACAAGTCTCTGGTATTATAACCAAACGAGCTTTTACAGAAGGGACCGAAGTTGAGCAAGGTCAATCACTGTATCAAATTGATTCAGCCACTTATAGTGCAGCTCTTGTCAGTGCAGAAGCTGCTCTTGCGAGTGCAAATGCAGGGTTAGTCTCAGCAAAAGCGAAAGCCGCGCGTTATGCCGAGTTAGTGAAAACCAATGCCATTAGTAAGCAAGACTTTGATGAAGCAGAAGCGGCATATAAAGAAGCGCAAGCTTCAGTAACGGTTGCTAAAGCCGCCATTAATACAGCGACAATTAACCTTGAATATACTGAAGTGAAAGCGCCTATTTCAGGTCGTATTGGTAAATCAGCTGTGACCGCTGGCGCGTTAGTTACCGCCAATCAAAGTGCCACGCTAGCGACTATTCAACAGCTTGACCCGATTAATGTCGATATCGTTCAGTCGAGCGCACAACTACTGCGTTTAAAAGCGAACTTACGTTCTGGTGAGTTACTGAAAAGTAACAATGCCGAAGTGACCTTGGTGCTTGAAGACGGCAGGACCTACGAACAAGAGGGCATACTTCAATTTGCTGAAGTCAATGTTAATGAAACTACCGGTTCGGTAACCTTACGTGCAGAGTTCCCTAACCCTGACGGCATATTGTTACCTGGAATGTTTGTTCGTGCGCTATTAAATGCTGGCCAAGATCCACAAGCGATTTTAGTGCCGCAACGTGCGATTACGCGTAATTCCAAAGGTGAAGCCGTCGCAATGATTGTCAATCAAGACAACAATGTCGAAATGCGTGTAGTAAAAACAGCCGAAGTGATTGACCATCAATGGCGTATTGTTGATGGCTTATCTGCTGGTGATAAATTAATTGTTGAAGGATTACAAAAAATCCGCCCTGGTGTACCGGTTTCACCACAGGTTTTAACGGCTGACCAACCACAGAAATAGGGAATAATTATGGCTCGCTTTTTTATTGATCGCCCTATCTTTGCATGGGTGATTGCATTATTGATTATGCTCGCGGGTGTACTAGCCATTAGAGGCTTGCCCATTGCACAGTATCCGAGCATTGCACCACCAACTGTGGTGATCAGTGCTTTCTATCCTGGAGCTTCGGCTAAAACCATGGAAGACACAGTTACTCAGGTGATTGAGCAGCGCATGACGGGACTTGATCACTTACGCTATATCTCTTCAACCAGTGACAGTTTTGGTAATACCAAGATTACGTTAACATTCAACGCTGAGGCCGATCCTGATATTGCTCAAGTGCAAGTTCAGAATAAGCTGCAAGCGGCTACCCCCTTGTTACCTACTGAAGTTCAGCAACAAGGTGTACAAGTTAACAAGTCCAGTTCGGGCTTTTTAATGGTACTCGGTTTTGTGTCTGCTGATGGTTCAATGGGCAAAAGCGATATTTCTGATTATGTTGCTGCCAATGTTCAAGATCCAATGAGTCGTGTACCTGGGGTTGGTGAGATCACCCTTTTTGGTGCGCAATATGCTATGCGTATTTGGTTAGACCCGCTTAAGTTAACCCAATACAAATTAACCAGTATTGATGTTATTGCAGCGGTACGTGAGCAAAACGCACAAATATCAGCAGGTCAATTAGGTGGTGCTCCCTCGGTTGCAGGTCAAGAACTTAACGCGACCGTATCAGCGCAGAGTCGATTACAAACCCCAGAGCAATTTAAGCAAATTATTGTTAAATCTGACTCATCAGGTGCCAATGTTTATTTAGGCGATGTCGCCAGAGTCGAATTAGGCGCAGAAAGCTACGCGGTTGACTCATACTATAATGGTAAGCCTGCCTCAGGTTTAGCGTTTAAGTTAGCCACGGGTGCGAATGCGTTAGATACGGCGGAAGGTATTAAGACTAAAGTCAATGAGATGAAAGAGTTTTTCCCTCAAGGGCTTGAAGTTGTTTATCCCTATGACACCACGCCATTCATAGAGCAATCCATTGAAGGGGTTGTAGAGACACTGATAGAAGCCATTGTGTTGGTGTTCTTGATTATGTATCTGTTCTTGCAAAATTTTAGAGCCACACTTATTCCAACTATTGCTGTTCCGGTGGTGCTGTTAGGAACGTTTGCTGTGTTATCTGCATCAGGTTTTACCATCAATACCTTAACCATGTTTGCCATGGTCTTGGCCATTGGTTTGCTGGTGGATGACGCGATTGTGGTGGTTGAGAACGTTGAGCGGATCATGTCTGAAGAGGGCTTAAGCCCGCTTGAAGCCACCCGCAAGTCAATGGACCAAATCACCAGTGCCTTAGTCGGGATCGGTTTGACCTTGTCGGCGGTGTTTGTCCCAATGGCCTTTATGTCTGGTTCCACTGGAGTTATTTATCGTCAGTTCTCGATCACTATTGTATCGGCGATGGCCTTATCGGTATTTGTGGCGATTGTGCTGACACCGGCATTATGCGCCACCATGCTAAAGCCGATTAAAAAAGGCCATACCTATGCCGATACAGGTTTCTTCGGTTGGTTTAATAGCAAGTTTGATGCAATGACATCGCGTTATGAATCGAGTGTGGGCAGTATTCTTAAACGCTCTTTTCGAGTCATGTTGATTTACGTTGGTTTGGTTATCGCTGTGGGTTGGATTTTCTTACGCATGCCAACCGCATTCTTACCTGATGAAGACCAAGGCATCTTGTTCACTCAAGCAATTTTGCCAACCAATTCAACTCAAGAAAGCACGGTTAAGGTCTTAAAAGAGGTCTCTGATTATTACCTTACTGAAGAAAAAGACATTGTAAATTCAGTGTTTACCGTTGCAGGCTTTAGTTTTGCCGGTTCTGGGCAAAATATGGGTCTTGCGTTTGTGGGCTTAAAAGATTGGTCTACACGTGAGGCGCCGGGTGAAGATGTGAAATCGTTGGCGGGTCGAGCCATGGGCCGTTTTTCGCAAATCAAAGAGGCGTTAGTATTTGCCTTTGTGCCACCATCAGTGATTGAACTGGGTACTGCAAATGGTTTTGACGTCTATCTGAAAGACTTAAACGGTCAAGGGCATAGCAAGTTAATTGAGGCGCGTAATCAATTATTAGGCATGGCCTCACAAAACGCTAACCTTGTTGGGGTGCGTCCAAATGGTCAAGAAGATGCGCCGATATACAAAATTAATGTCGATCACGCTAAATTGCGTGCGTTAGACATTGATATCAACAGCGTCAACAGTGTCTTAGGAACGGCATGGGGTGGGTCATATGTAAATGACTTTATTGACCGTGGCCGAGTGAAAAAAGTTTATGTTCAAGGTGAGGCTAAATACCGTATGCAGCCTGGCGACTTAGACTCTTGGTATGTGCGTAACAACCTTGGCGAAATGGTACCGTTTTCGGCATTTGCATCAGGTACTTGGGAGTTCGGTTCGCCGCAATTACAACGCTTTAACGGTGTACCTGCAATTAATATTCAGGGCTCAACAGTACCAGGCTATAGTACCGGTGCTGCAATGGATGCGTTAGAAGAGATGGCCAAGAAACTACCGCCTGGTTATGGCTTAGAGTGGAATGGCTTATCGTACGAAGAACGTCTATCGGGTAACCAAGCACCGAGCTTATATGCTTTGTCGGTGTTAATCGTGTTCTTGGTACTCGCGGCGCTGTATGAAAGCTGGTCGGTACCATTGTCAGTTATTTTAGTGGTTCCCGTTGGGGTTATCGGTGCGCTATTGGCAATGAGTGCTCGCGGTTTACCTAATGACGTGTTTTTCCAAGTCGGCTTGTTAACTACGGTGGGCCTAGCGACTAAAAACGCCATCTTAATTGTCGAGTTTGCTAAGGAATACTACGAAAAAGGGTCGGGATTAATCGAGGCCACCTTGCATGCGGTGCGAGTGCGTTTACGTCCAATTCTGATGACTTCATTAGCATTTGGTCTAGGTGTACTGCCATTAGCCATTAGTTCTGGAGTGGGTTCTGGTAGTCAAAATGCCATTGGTACTGCGGTATTAGGCGGTATGATATCATCGACATTCTTAGGTATTTTCTTTGTGCCGCTATTCTTTGTGGTGGTTGAGCGCCTTTTCAGTAAGCGTGAAAAGCCCACTGCAGAAGAAGATGAGAAAGTCGATAACGATAGAAAAGATATTTAATTTTTTAAATCGTTAAGTTTAAAAGCCCAGTTCTGCTGGGCTTTTTTGTGTCTATTGTGTAGATGTCGGTATCGTCATTAATAAATTGCTTAAAGGGTGTTAAGTCAGCATTATTTAACGATATTCTTATTATTATTCGATAGAAAACTGTAAGAGTGTTTAAAAAACGCCCTTATCAACATTGATTTAGGTGGTTGATAAGGCTAAACATTAAAAAATCAACTGTAGAATATTTGACCGTGCCAGTGCGGATACTTGTGTTATAGTTAAGATCTTAATCAAAACAGTTTATTAACATCTACAGGCACAGGGTTTAGACTTTAGTGGTTGTTTTTTCGCTAAGGTTGCGCCGATAAAGATGAACTTTTGATTAAATTATGATTATGATAGCTAATAACAAGAATAAAGGATGTCATCATGCAGGCGCTGTTACTTAGCCTTACTTTAGCCACTATTTTGGCCTATCTTTGGTATGCCAGTTTACTTAAAAAACGCACTTCAGCCATTGAAGCACTGAAAGTGATCGACTCAAGAATTGATATGCGATTGACGCTGTTTACTGAGCTGTGTCAGGCCAGACCGTCTTACCATCCCTTAACGGATGATCAGCAAGCCCAATTACAGCAACTAAAACAACTGCAACCTCAGCATGATTGGGGACAACCCATTGAAGCGTCAAACGTGACGGGCGGCTCTTTGTCAGTATCGATTGCTGCTTGGCAACAAATTGATCAAGGTTTAGAGGCGTTATTAGCTACGGTGAATAAAGACAAGTTGAGTGAAGACAAGCTTGCCGAATATTTACAATTAGAACTCGATTTTGTTCACGCAGAAGATTTTTATCGTAAAGCTGTCGATGAGTTGAACAGTGGTGTTAAAATTTTCCCAGGTGCTGCTGTGGCTAAATTGGCTCGTATCGCGCCGATGCCGATATTTGATCAAGTGCATGATTAGCCCAATGATATGGCGTAATCAGCAGACGCTATTGGGTATCGGTATGCTGTTGTCTTGTGCTTGTGTACAAGTGCATGTACAAGCCAAACAAGTGGTTCATCCTGCCGTAGAAGAGGTTGTAAAACCGCAAATCAACGCTACGTTTATTCCTGAGCAAACCACAGTAAAAAAACAGTTATCGTTACAACCATCTCAACGTACTACTACTGAAAATCTCATCGCGCCGACTCTCGAAGTGAATAATGTGATGAATCAAGGTAAAACTACATCGGTGAATGATCAGCCTGCGAATGATCAATGGTTATTGGACGCCGGCTTTGTCGGCGAAACACCGCAACAACGCACCCTGACCAATGATTATCCGTTAACGCAACCGAGCGGGGTTCCAAGTAAGCCTAGGGTGAAGGCCCTTTACTCCGAAAATGGTATTGTCAGTGATTTTGGCGTTGAAAAACGTAAAGTATATCAATACAAGCAAACCAACGGCGTGATGGTATTTAGTGATCAGCAACCATCACATCAAGACTTCCAAGTTTTACTGTATGAATGCTTTGCGTGTCGAGTCGATTCGGTTATCGACTGGTATAAGATCCCACTATTTACCTCACCTTTTACTACCGACGTTGCGTTGGCTGCGCGCCAATATCAGTTAGACCCGGCATTAATCCGCGCCGTTATCCATGCAGAGTCGGCATTTAAAATGCGAGCGCTATCAAAAGCTGGCGCCAAAGGCCTGATGCAATTAATGCCAGGGACTGCCAAGGACATGGGGGTGGATGATCCTTTTAATGCGCAACAAAATATTCGCGGTGGTAGCCGTTATCTTGCCCAGTTATTAAGTCAGTTTGACGGCGACATCGACTTAGCTTGTGCGGCATACAATGCCGGTCCGACTACTGTGATGCAATACAGCGGTATACCGCCCTATCCTGAAACACAAGCTTATGTGATGCGGGTAAAAATCTTATTAAAACGTTACCAAAAAGCATTATCCAGTTAATTTAAGGTATTTATTGATGAATCAACTAATTGAAAACGTTCAACCTAAGCGCGTTAAAATGAGTCGTACTAACGGTTATTGTATGGCCAGTATTACTGGGCTATTGGTATTAGGGGCTGCGGCGTTACCCGCATTTGCTGCAGACAAATCATCGCTAGTCGCCCCATCACAAGAAGATATGCGTTTATACGACATTGCTAGCGCACCACAAGCCAAACGAATTGAACAAGATCTTCGCACTTTAGTCAGTTTTGGTACCCGCCATACCTTGTCAGATACTGCATCGGACAAACAAGGTATTGGCGCGGCAAGGCGTTGGATTGAAGCAGAATTTAAGCGGATATCAACAGAGTGCGGCGGTTGTTTAGAGGTTATTACTGTGGGTGACACAGTTCAAGGCAAGCGAATCGCGAACCCAACGGAAGTGGTTAACGTTATCGCCATTCAACGCGGTAAAACCGACCCTAAGCGCGTAGTGATGATGAGCGGTGACATTGATTCGCGTGTCAGTGATGTATTGGATGCGACGTCGGTTTCTCCTGGAGCAAACGATAATGCATCGGGTGTTGCTGGAGCGCTAGAAGCTGCCAGAGTATTGTCAAAATATCAATTTAACGGCACGATTGTGTATGCGGCGTTGTCGGGCGAAGAGCAAGGCTTGTATGGCGGTAATATTTTAGCTGACTATGCCAAAGCGCAAAATTGGCAAGTGCAAGCAGTATTAAACAACGACATGATTGGCAATATCTCTGGCATTAATGGGGTGATTAATAATAGTAGTGTACGGGTGTTTTCTGAAGGGGTACGTTTTACCGAAACCGCAGAAGAAGCCAAACAGCGTTATTTTAGCGGCGGCGAGAATGATTCCGCGTCACGTAATCTAGCCCGTAAAATTAAGTCATTAGCTGACCAATACATGACTAATTTGGAGGTGATGCTAGTGTATCGCCTCGACCGCTTTGGCCGTGGTGGTCATCATTTACCGTTTAATCAGGCCGGTTTACCTGCCGTTCGTATCATGGAAACCAACGAGAACTATAATCGCCAACATCAAGATATTCGTGTTGAAAACGGCATTGCGTATGGTGATGTGATTGACGGGGTAGATTTTGATTTTACTGCTAAGCTCACCACATTAAATGCCCTTAGTTTAGCCTCAATGGCGTGGGCGCCCGCGCCGCCAACCAAGGTTACCATTGCAGGGCAAGTGTCACCGAGCACTACGTTAAGCTGGGCAAAGAGTGACGATAAAACCATTGTCGGCTATCGCATTTATTGGCGATTAACGACAGTGCCACAATGGACTCATAGTCGCTATGTCGGCAAAGTGGATCAGTTCACCTTAGATAATATGGTTATCGACAACTATCTATTTGGCGTCGCGAGTGTCGCTGCCAATGGTAATGTCAGCCCCGTGGTATTTCCAGGCGCTGCAGGGGCATTTTTTAAATAAAAACCCGTAATGTATATTAAAGATAATCATCAAAAATGCCCAAACAGTTGCTGCTGTTTGGGCATTTTTATATATCAGTACTCATTAATAAAACCGTACAGCAGAATGAATAGAATGGGTATAATAATTATTCGCCCACTTCCCACTTTACCGTCGTTTTTCCGTCGGCATGGCCTAATAAAGGCGCTAAATAATCCAGTGCTTCTTTAGCCAATACATCCATTTGCCAAGGAG
The DNA here is from genome assembly GCF_003855155.1 of Shewanella psychromarinicola. NCBI lineage: Bacteria > Pseudomonadati > Pseudomonadota > Gammaproteobacteria > Alteromonadales > Shewanellaceae > Shewanella > Shewanella psychromarinicola. Next base: position 967,112 of record NZ_CP034073.1, on the reverse strand, counting down.
GATTAATCACCCATAAACCAGCAGCCGTCATGCCAAACTCATCACTGTCGGCATTAATCGCTTGCTCAATACGCAGTTGTTTCTTAATGCCGCTATTTTTGAGCAGGGTTAACATCGCCTCAGTTTGCTCACGTTTCACTACCGGATACCATAAAATAAATGTCCCAGTCGCAAAACGCTTATGGGCTTTAATGAGGGTTTCTGCAACATCTTGATAGTCAGTTTTCATTTCATAGCTAGGGTCAATTAATATTACTCCGCGGCGCTCTAATGGCGGTACCGCGGCAATTAATCCCTGCAAACCATCGCCTTTAATGACTTTGACTTGCTTGTCTTTAATAAAATAATTTTCAAGTAATTCATGATCAGTAATGTGCAGTTCGTGCAACACCATACGGTCTTGCGGGCGAAGTTCAACATCGACAATGGCCGGTGAGCCAGGGTAAACCGTTAACTCGCCATCAAATTCAGCGTTAAAGTGTCGTACCGATTCAACATAATCGGCTAATGCGCTGGGTAAATTAGCGTGGTCCCATAATTTGGCAACACCCTCTAAGTATTCACCGGTCTTTTGGGCAAACTCATCGGTTAGCGAGTACGCGCCTGCGCCTGCATGAGTATCGATATACACATAAGGTTTATCTTTTTTCTGCATCGCTTTTAATACTTGAATAAGCATTGCGTGCTTAAGTACATCGGCATAATTGCCTGCATGATAACCGTGACGATAACTGAGCATGGGCGTTTCCATTAACTAAATGAGACAGTAAAACTGTGTAATAGTGACATTATAAGTGGTCTAGCGCGCGAGGTATAGGTGTTCACTGGTGATGGCTTTTGGCATAATGGCGTAGTTTCTTACATTGGCATGGTAATCATCTTGTTGCAGACACCTATCTTCTTTAATCAGCAGTATCCTTCATTAGTCGATATCGCCCAGCGCTGGCACTTGGTGTGGGACAACAACGCTGCTTTTGAATTGCGTTTTGAGCAAAATTGCTTAAGTTTGCATAAGCGTGATGAGCCTAAGCTTGACGGCATTAGTGTCGATTTTGTCTCTGGTGCAGTGGCGCATCGCCGCAAGTTTGGTGGCGGTCGAGGCCAATCAATTGCCAAAGCGGTCGGACTAAAGCAAGGCGTCACGCCGACCGTTGTCGATGGCACTGCTGGCTTAGGCCGTGATGCATTTGTACTGGCCAGCCTAGGTTGTAAGGTCATTATGGTTGAACGTAATCCCGTGGTCGCAGCCTTGTTAGAAGACGGTTTACGCCGAGCCTATGAAGATGCCGAAATCGGTCAGTGGATGCGCGAGCGGATGAGCTTATTTCACGGTTCAAGTATTAATGCATTAGCCGATGTAGTGAAAACTAGCACTAGCACTAACGTCAGCGAAATTGATGTGGTTTACCTCGACCCGATGTACCCACACCGCGAAAAATCAGCTCTGGTTAAAAAAGAGATGCGCGTGTTCCAAACCTTAGTCGGCGCAGACCTCGATGCTGATGGACTATTAGCCCCCGCAATCGCCTTAGCCACAAAAAGAGTCGTAGTAAAGCGTCCAGATTACGCCGGCGATCTTGATGGGGTAAAACCCAGCATGATCATCGCAAGTAAGAAAAATCGTTTTGACGTGTATGTTCGCGCTGCGATGAAATAGCTTCTATTTTGAAGGCAGAAGTTAGTGTGCCACTTGTGTCGCTGAACCCATATATAGAGCATGACGCTTATGTAGAACTTTGTTGTGCGGAATAAATGGAAGTTTAATAACTTCATGATATTAAATGTTTTTATAATAAAAACCAAACAGTAACCTGAGTGATATTTATTATTGTGGGCTCACTAGTCATGATGTTGAAATGCTAAATTATCGTTAAAGGAATAACATGTATCACCTTCTTCTTATCACTCTGATCGCTGGACTTTTAGCTGCTTGTTCATCGACATCTAGCAATAATGACAAAACCAAAACGGATACGAATCTTCATAGCAGTGATGATAAATTACGTTTAGCAGAGTCGTATTATAAGAACAATCAGCCAGAGAAAGCATTAACACTCTATCAGCAAGCAGCAAATGACGGTAATGCTAGAGCTCAGGGTGAATTGGGGTTGATTTATGACCTAGGTGCTTTAGGGGTTAAAGAAGATAATGCTCTTGCATTCCATTGGTATAATAAAGCCGCGAAACAAAATGACCCTCAATCCTTTGTTAATTTGGCTTCTTTTTATCGTGAAGGTGAATTTGTAGAAAAAGATCTTGATAAAGCAATTTTCTATTATCAAAAAGCACTTAATCAAAAGTTTGCCATGGCAAATTGCGAGTTAGGGTACCTGTATCTAGATGAACCAAGTTATCAAGATTTACACAAAGCCGAGGCTAACTTCCTTATGGGGGCGGAGTCAGAACAAGTACCTTGTTATTTGGGGCTAGCTTATCTTTATGACTTTGAACAAAATGATCAACAGCAAGCTTTTAGATGGTACAAATTGGCGGCTGATAGTGATTCAGCAATTGCGCAGTATAACCTTGCTCTCATGTATATTAATGGGGCTGGAGCTGACAAAAACATCCAACTTGGACATGAATATTTAGCCATTGCTGTAGAGCATAATTATCCTTTTGCTGTTGGTTATCTTGCTAAAACATATGATTTTGGCTGGAATGTTGGTGAGGATAAATTAGCTGCTGTAGAGCTTTATCATAAAGCCGCAGAGCTTGGTGACGCAGACTCGCAAGTCAATTTGGGTATGTTTTATGAAAATGGTGAGTATGTTTCCCAAAACATTCAAACAGCTTTACAACTCTATAAGATGGCTGCCGATCAAGGTAATGCGCTCGCGTTAAATAATATTGCAGCACTCTATTTAAACGGTGAAAAAGTAGAGAAAGATTTATCAACTGCGGTACCGCTTTTTTATAAAGCAGCTTCATTAGGTAATCCAAATGCACTCACAAACTTAGGTGTAATGTATCGTTTCGGCAATGGTGTGCAACAAGATGATAAACAATCATTTTATTACCTTAAGAAAGCTGCAGATTTAGGCTTTAAAGCCGCTTATAAGCATCTGGGTATTAGTTATCATTTAGGTAAAGGGACTGAGAAGAATGATAAGTTAGCGCTATCATATCTATTGGATTCAGTTAACCATAGTGCTAACTCAGCTTATTATAATGGGGTTATTTATTCGCAAAGTTCCGAGGTTACTCATGATTTTGACAAAGCCATTATTTACTTTGAAAAAGCATATGAGCTAGGGCGTCAACAGACTGGTTCGAATCTTGGTTGGATATATGAAACTGCAAGTCCAGAACATCATAATATTCAAAAGGCCATTAACTGGTATCAACAAAGTCTTTCAAGTTCTTATTCATGTATTAGGCTAGCCAAGTTATATCTAAAAGGTGAGGGTGTAGCCAAAGACCTCGATAAGGGGTTTGAGCTTTACCGTGAATATGCACGAATAGAAAAGGCCGATGCAGATGCGCTTATTGGTAATCTATACTTTTTCGGCGATGTAGTTGAACAAGATTATCAAAAAGCTAAGTTGCACTTTGAAAGGGCAATCGCCAATAAGCAGCTCACTGCTGCTAATAACCTGGGCGAAATGTATCGCTTAGGAACGGGTGTGCCACAAGATATACACAAAGCAATTTCACTCTATGAAGCCTCTATAGACTGGGGTGGAATAATTGCCATGGTGAATCTTAGTGAAATTTATTTGAATGGCGAAGGGGTAGCGGTTAACGAAAAGCTCGGTTTGAGTTGGTTAACTAAAGCCGCTGAGCTTGAACAGAACGATGCTCAATATGCTTTGGGAAAGCGATTGATTGGCAACCAAGATCAAGTTGAAGGTGATAAATGGATAAAGCAAAGTGCTGAATTAGGTAATGAAAAAGCGCTTAAATATCTCAACCGAAGTCTTTAATGTTTTCCAATAGCAAATCGGCTATCACGATTTCGAAGTAGCCGATTTGTGGTTTTTTAGCTAGCCGACTTATGTAAGGTGGTATTTCTGCCGCCAGCGAAACCGCATAACGCACACAACACAGCTGCAATAGCACATAACCATAATGGCGCATCCCAATTGCCTGTTGAAGTGTGCAGCGCGCCTGCCACCATGGGACCAACTGCCGCCAGTAAATAACCGACACTTTGCGACATACCAGAAAGTGACGCAGCTTGATGCGGGTCATCGGTGCGTAAACTAATAAACGACAGCCCCAAAATAAAACACGCCCCAGAGCAAAAGCCCAGCATTAGCGTCCATACAAAGGCAAAGTGAGGCATATACAGCAGCCCAAGTGCGCTGCCGGCGCTCAGTAGTGCCAGAATAAAGCTCAGCGCGCTTTGATCTTTTAACTTCGCCAGCAGTGGTATTAATACTAAGCCAGGTAATGCTGTCGCTATTTGAAAAGCGCCATGATACGCCCCCGCTTCAACGGCCGAGTGGCCGGTATCGGTCAATATGCTTGGCAACCAAGTAATGATGATGTAATTCAGAAATGAGTTTAGGCCTAATAACAAACTAATTTGCCAGGCTAATAAATAACGCCATACACTTTTTGATGGTGCCGATTGGTGTGCGCAATAGGTCGGTTTAGTGTGTTTGCCCAGTTGTGCTGTCCACACAATTAAGCTGGCAACCGTGATGATGCCTGCCGAGCCAAGTGCCAGTTGCCAGCCCAAACCGTTTAGTTGACTAAGCGGGAATACCAACGCAGAAAAACCACCTGATGTTACCCCCATCGTCAGCACGTAGGCCGAGGTCATGAGTGCCACTTTAGTGGCAAAATCACGTTTAATGAGGCTTGGTAATAATACGTTAGCAATCGCAATGCCTACGCCAATAATGGCGGTACCGATAAATAGCATGGTTGATGAATTGATAAAACGAGTCGCAATGCCTAACAATATCAGGATTAACGCGGCAAACAAGGCATGCTCTAAGCCTTGTTTTCGAGCAAAAAAAGCCGCCATGGGTGAAATAACAGCAAAGGCAATTAACGGTAATGTGGTTAAGTAACCTGCTTGAGGATCGGTTAGGCCAAAGTGACTAATAATTTGCTCCAGCACTGGCGCAATACCGGTAAAAGGGGCGCGTAAATTAGCCGCAATAAGCAAAATACCTATCACCAGCAATATGCCTGAGAAGCGAGATTGCGGTTTTTGAGTTAACGTAAGTGCCGTCATAAGGTGCTTTTGTTTTTGTAGCAAAATAATGGCCGCTAGTATAAAGATTTTGCGGGCGATATAATTTAGAAATAGTGACATTAAATAACTAAAAACTGACAAAACTATGTTTGAAACCATTGGCTGGGATGAAATCAAAAATTTTGAATATATGGACCAACCCATTATAGCCAAAATAGAGCAGGCTTGTGCTAGCCATGAAATTCCTTTACACACTCATCCCAAAGGGCAGCTAATTTTAGCTTTGCATGGTTATGTCACCTGTGAGGTATCGGCAAAAATGTGGATGGTGCCAACCCATAGTGCTATTTGGATCCCAGCAAATAAAGTTCATAGTAACCGCGCGTCAGATAACGCTGAGTTATGCCACTTATTTATTGATGGCAATATGCCCGGTATGCCACAAAATACCTGCACCTTGGCGATTACGCCCTTAGTTAAAGAGCTGATGTTTGCGCTTGCTGGGAGCAATCAGCATTACGGTTCACACAGCAAAACCGCCCGGCTTGCGCAGGTATTATTTGAGCAACTTACTGAGATGCCTATTCAGCATTTAGATTTTGTACTCTCTAAAAATAGGGTCATTCAGGCGATGAGCCAACAATTGATAAGTCAGCCTGGCGAGAGAAAAACACTGCCGCAATGGGCCGAACAATTTGCATTAACAGAGCGCACATTGGCGCGACTGATTACAAAAGAAACCGGGATGACATTTGGGAAATGGCGAACGCAGCTGCATATTATTACTTCGCTGCAAGCGCTCTCAGACAACCAAAGTGTGCAACAGGTTTCTGAGTTATTAGGCTATGAGTCGGTAAGTGCGTTTATTACCATGTTTAAAAAAGTCATGAAAACATCACCGATGAAATATATGAACGGGTTAAATGCTTACTAATGATACTCACCTAAGCTCGGGATAATGATAACGTTATCTCTAATCTTGCAAGGACGGGATCCGCTAAGTCATTTCTTGTTGGGCTCGTTTATTGCGGGCGTAGCTTGCTGAGGCAATATTTCGGGACATACTTACGATTCTTTATACCACAACGCCCCTTTGGCTAAGGTTATCAGTTTGTGATTATTCAGTTGCCATAAGTGTCATGAGTAACATTCTTTGTGATCTAGGCATCACTTTAGTTATTTAGAATTATCTGATAGCGATAGTCATATATTGTTTATAACATTCATCGAGTTGAGTGTTTTGTATATCAATAATACTGGCTGAAGGAACCTTGTAAGCCACACTCGGTAGTCACTGTTTCATTTTTTTGTTGGAGATATCATCGTGAAAGAGGTTGCATTCCGTTGGGTAGATAAATATCTGATCAACGTAAAACTACAGGAAAATTTTCTTGTTCTTTTCTTCACTGCATTGTTTGCTATTGTGGTTATTGGCGTGAGTTTGACTGACGCCGCATCTTCGCAGCGTACTGTGGAGGCGCAAAAACAAGTCGATGTGATTGCCAAATTGGCATCTGCTACTCAATTATCCGCAGCCGAATTGGCGCCAGTACTGCAACATTCCGCGATCAAAATTGACCGTAATACTGATATTTCAGCTCAGGTGTCAGGTCAGGATTATTCACTCAGTTATGTTGGTAGCAACAGCTTTTTGACTGGATTAGGCCTGTGGCACATCATTGCTATATGCCTTAGTTTATTGTTGATGCTTGTTTGCTCCCACTATATTAAGACGTTTATTGGCGGCGGCCTATTTCATATTTATGAAGCATTGAGAAAGTTAGCCGAGGGCGATCTTGCTGCTCGTATTGGTTATGCGCCATCACGAAATGAATTCAATTTGATCGCCAGAACCGTTGATCGGGTTTCAGAGCGAGAGCATCTGTTGGTGAAAACCACTCAAGAAGCGGTTGCGCTTATTCAACAAATTAGTGCCCAGTTACGTGTTCGTAGTGATGAAAATACCCAGTTGGCCAGCGTGCAGCAAGACCGCATTGATTCGCTAGCCAGTGCCACTGAAGAAATGGCGGTCTCGATCAGAGAGGTTGCCAGTCACGCCCAAGAATCGTCGACGCAAATATCGCGTGCAACAGAAAAAACCACGCAAGGACAAGCTCAGATCCAAAAAACATTAGTAGAGATTAATCATTTGGCTGGCGAAGTTCGTGGTGCCTCTGTTGCCGTTGCTGAACTCGATACCAGTGCGACTAAAATTGGTGATGTGATTGCAACGATTAATGCCATCTCTGACCAAACTAACTTGCTGGCCCTTAATGCTGCAATTGAAGCTGCTCGAGCAGGCGAACATGGCCGCGGATTCTCAGTGGTTGCCAGTGAAGTGAAAACCTTAGCGGGTAGAACTCAAACGGCGACAGTTGAGATCCAAAAAATCATTGAAACCCTGCAGACCAATAGCCAAAGTGTGATGAGCGTGATGGCGAAAACAGTCACCGAAGCGGGATCAAGCGAACAGTTGATGACTTATGCCAGCCAAAGTATTAGTGAGATTGCCGAGCAAAATCAGCATATCTCCGATAGAAGTTTAGAAATTGCCGCCGCGGCTGAAGAGCAAGGTGCTGTGGCCGATAATATTGCCAGTGATGTCGACTCTGTCAGAAGTAGCTCTATTCAAGTGATGGACTTAGTGACTACCACGGCTTCAGAAATCGAGCGTTTGAGCCGTCAGGCGGATGTGTTGGAAGGTTTAATGAAGGATTTGATTGTTTAAGCATTTATTTAAGCATTAATTTAAGCATTTATTGGGGCGATTTCAGTTATTGGCGTCGCCCTCTTAATGGTGTTATTTCTCATGGTGATGCTTTGCGGTCACCTAACTCACGATTAACGATTAAGGTTATTTTTTTGGCGGTAATATAATAAGGGCAAGAATTGCCTCAATAGCGCCTAGCTTAAGCGAATTTCAACATTAGCCGATAGGTTTGCCCAGTTTGGTTTTCGGCCCAGTGGCCCGAGATGAAGCAACATGGCCATGCATAGACACTCCATATAGCACAGTGGTTCCACATCAACTAGCTTGCGTTGACAACATATTAGGGAGCCTTTACCTAATACCCTATCCCCATTACGGCTGAATTGTCTTCTGTATTGAAGCATCCAGAGTGGCTTGGACATCAAATTTTGATAGGCCTCTATTAATAATCGCTAGCCACTTTTCCCCCTGCGGATTATTACCAAATGCAATGTGTAAACTCTTCTGTTTTAGAACTTTTTTGTTCATTTGCACAAGGGAGGTAATTTTTGCTACTTGTGGATCTGACTTCAAATACTGGTAGACATTGACGTCAATCACTATGGTATCAATACGTCCAGCTGCCAATTTCAATATGTTTTGTCTCTCATTGTTGGCTGTTTCATATTTCTGACTTCCATCAAGTATCATTTTATCGATTTTTACCGTATTCACAAAGCCATTAACAACCCCTAATACATATTGGTTTAAGTCACTCTCTTTACTCCAAATGATAGGCTTTGCTTTACGTTCAAGTAAGCCTATCGGACTCATTCCTAAAGAATTAGAAAATAGAAAATCATTTGAAGTCATCATATATTCAGGGAAATAACCAACAATCTTGCCTATCTTCACCATTCGTATGGCACGATTCCAGGGTAAAACCGTGACGTTAAGCTTATGCCCTTCATAGCTTAATGCTTGTTCAACTATTTGACTGGTAATTCCAGCATCAATTAATTGTGATCCTGTGAATGGTGGCCATTCAAGAGTGGAGAGTTCCAGTGTTTCAGTCATAGCGTTACAAGATATTATCAACGTCAATAATGCACTTAAGCATAAGATGTTGAACCTAGCTGATAACGCTGAAATCATTTTGGCTCCCTAACCTATTACCTTGTTGTTATAAAACTATAAATTCTAATGATTAATATCAATAATCATTAGAGAGACACTGTCACTCAGACACTAGAACAGCATAAAAATGAGTAATAGAAACAATAATTAATCTGTCGTATAGATTTAATTGTAGTTGGGATTGATGACATTAGGATTGCTTTAACCATATAAAAATTATTATGTTAATTTTTCATGCAAGCAAGTGTGATATTTGGCTATATCAATAGATTAAAATGTTATTACCGTTAGTCGGCTTTATCTATAAATGCCTGTGCAATTTTTTGCCATTCTGATATCTTTCGCGCAATCTAATGTGGGGTTGTATCCAAAGATATTTTGCAGCAATTACCGCGTTAAAAAATGCACGTTAACGCTGTTTATTTTGGGTTGCCTATCTATGGTTAGCTTACTGAATTTTCGCATATTTGTTTCATCTAAAACGCTAAAAAAAGGGCTGACGAGCTTGTCGTTAGCCATTGCCGCAGGACTTTGTTTTAACCTTACTGCACAAGAATCAAACACGCCTATCACTGTCCCACCGAGTGTGACCATACCGCTGCAGACTTACGCAGATGAAAAATTACCGCTTAAAGCGCAAAATACCGAAGAAGTGCCAACTAAAGTACGTTTTGCGAAAACGGCCAATTTTGATCCTGATTCCGTGGTTAAAATAGCCCGCCGACTAGCCCAAAAACCGTATGGGGTTCTTAATGATCCATTACCGCCTGGTTTGGCCAAAATCTCTTATGATGAATATCGCGATATTCGCTTTAAGCCAGAAGCCTCCATTTGGAAAGCCGAAGGCTTGCCTTATCAAATGCAGCTATTTCATCGTGGTTTCTATTTCCAAGATTTAATTGAAATTGCCTTGGTCGAAGGCAATCAAGCCACCCATTTGGCCTATAATTCGGGATTTTTTACTGCTGGCGATGTGCTTAGCCAAAAGTTACCGACACAAGATATTGGCTATTCAGGTTTACGCATTCATTACCCGCTGAATAACCCAGCGTATTTTGATGAATTAATGGTATTCCAAGGGGCGAGTTATTTCCGTGCCTTGGGTAAAGGTAGCGATTACGGCTTGTCTTCAAGGGGCTTAGCGTTAAATACCGCAGAGCCTGAAGGCGAAGAATTTCCGATATTTCGCGCCTTTTGGGTTGAACGCCCAAACAGTGACAGCAATTTAATCGTGGTGCATGCATTGCTAGACAGTCCTAGCGTTGCTGGGGCGTATCGATTCTCTGTTAGGCCTGGCGATAATACTCATATCGATGTGGAAGCGACCTTATTTCCGCGCAAAGAGTTAGTCAAAGTGGGCTTGGCTCCTAGCACGAGTATGTTTTTACACTCGATGAATGGTCGTCAAAACACCGATGATTTTCGGCCTGAAGTGCACGACTCCGATGCGCTATTAATATTAAACGGTCGTGGCGAACGCTTATGGCGGCCATTGGCTAACCCAAAGCAATTACAGGTGAGTGCCTTTATGGATAACTCGCCTCAAGGTTTTGGCTTAATTCAACGCGAACGCAGTTTTGAAGCTTATCAAGACCTCGAAGCTCACTATGAACGTCGCCCAAGTTTATGGGTTGAACCGGTCGGAAATTGGGGTGCAGGTGAGGTGGTGTTGACCGAAATACCGACTGATTCTGAAATTCATGACAATATCGTCAGTTATTGGAAACCCAAACAACCTATCGCCGCAGGCAGCGAGTTTCATTTTACCTATCGTTTAATTTGGGGTGATGAGCCCGAAGTAGATGATGGCACTGTTATTGTTGCGCGCACTGCTAGCGGCCGAGCTGATATTGCTAAAGCCACGCCAAGGCGCTTGTTTGTTGTCGACTATCAAGTTAAAGCCGGCAATAACGATGAAATGCCCGTTGTGAAAGTCCAAAGTTCAGCGGGCGTTATCACCAATGTAGTCGTGTCTCGTCAGCCAAAAAACAATGGTTATCGTTTGGCATTTGAAATGGACCCACAAGATGCGGAATTGATTGAGCTGCGTGCTGAGCTTAAGTTTACTGGCCCACGCGAAGTCGAAACCTGGCTTTACCGTTGGACTCGGTCATAGCAAACATGATGCAGACTGAATCTATTACTCGCGACACTATTACCCGCGACACTAGGATAAGCGACACTAGGATAAGCGACACCGAAATCAACTTGGTCGGCGGCGCAGTGATGCCACTAGAGCGACCAAGCCCAATGGCGCCGCAGAGTTTACGCGTGCTGTCTGAAGGCATGCCGCGTAAAAGCACCATTGCCAATGAGGTAAAGTCTGACGGCTTACGTCGATTTTGGGTGGTTGGGAGTGCTTTTATTATCTCGGTGATGGCGATTTATGAAATGGTGTCGGTATTTAATGTCGGCGGTATTACGCCGCTTGAATACATCGTTTTAGTCTTGTTTGCGGTTAACTTTTGTTGGATAGCGTTGGCATTTAGTGGTGGCATAGCAGGCTTTGTTATTCTATTGAAAAGCACCTCATCTGTACCTACGGCAACCGTAGCGCTGCATACCCGAACCGCGATATTAATGCCGACTTATAACGAATCACCCGATCGTGTTTTTGCCGCAGTTGAAGTGATGGCCATGGCGCTGGCGGCGTCGGGCGAAGCACATGCTTTTGACTGGTTTATATTAAGTGACACTACCGATCCCGATATTGCGTTGGCTGAAGAGCAGGCTTTTTTGATTTTGCGTCATCAAGTGAGCAAAGATGCGCGGGTTTATTACCGACGTCGTCGTAAAAATGATGCCCGTAAAGCCGGTAACGTGGCCGACTTTTGTAAACGTTGGGGCGCCAGATACGATCACCTTTTGGTGCTAGACGCAGATAGTTTAATGGAAACCCATACTATCGTTAGCCTTGCTCAGCGCATGCAGGCCGATCCAGACGCCGGACTTATCCAAACCATTCCGTATTTAATCAATGGCAATACCTTAATGGCGCGGTTACAGCAATTTGCTGCGCGAATTTATGGTCCTGTTATTGGTACGGGGCTATCTTGGTGGGCGCACAAAGAGGGTAACTTTTGGGGTCATAATGCCATCATTCGTACTCAGGCATTTATGAGCGCCGCAGGCTTGCCCAATCTTGCAGGTAAACCGCCTTTTGGTGGCCATATTATGAGCCACGACTTTGTTGAAGCGGCCTTGATCCGCCGTGCGGGTTGGAGTGTGGTAATTGCCGCAGACCTGCCAGGCTCTTATGAAGAATGCCCGCCGTCCATTGTCGATTTAGCCGTGCGCGATCGACGTTGGTGCCAAGGTAATTTACAGCACACTCGAGTGTTGTTTACTAAAGGGTTGCATTGGGTTAGTCGCTTACATTTACTCACCGGAATTATGGCCTATTTGTCATCACCGTTTTGGTTAATGCTGATCTTGTCTGGATTAATGCTGGCGTTACAGGCACATTTTATTCGCCCAGAATATTTCACCGATCAATTCTCATTGTTTCCGACCTGGCCAGTGATGGACTCAGATCGTGCCTTGCGGTTGTTCTATATCACCATGGGGATATTGTTCGGCCCCAAAATTCTTGGGGTGGTGTTATTACTGAAAAATAGCACCATGAGTAAGCAATTAGGTGGCAGAGGCAAAGCCATGATTAGCGTGGTAGTTGAGGTGATTTTGTCGGCACTCATTGCGCCAATCATGATGCTAATCCATTGCGGTGCAGTACTATCGATTTTAGCAGGACGCGATAGCGGTTGGTCGCCACAACGACGTGACGACGGCAGCTTACCCTGGTTAACCCTGATTTACCGCCATCGTTGGCACATGTTGGTTGGTGCGCTATTAGGTTACGCTGCGGTGCTGGATTCACTTACCTTACTGGCGTGGATGAGCCCGGCATTAATTGGTTTGTGGCTGGCGGTGCCGCTTTCTGGCATGACAGGATCAGAGCGTTTGGGGTTGTGGGTCAAGCGTCTGCAAATTTTGGCCACACCGGAAGAAATGTGTGCGCCAAAGCTCAGCCTAGACTCGTTATCTCGCCGTGAAGATTATATTAACGCCATTGCTCAGCCGTGGACCTTATCAACACTGCTGCAAGACCCAGAGTTAATGGAGCTTCATTTAGCCATTATTGATAAAAAACCTCATCGCTTACCAGGTTCTGCGGTTGAGTCGCTCGAAGCGATTACTCGCGTTAAAGTGCAAGAGGCACAATGCCAACACAACATTGCCAACCTTTTTACGCGTCAAGAATTGGCCTATTTACTGGGTAACCCTTTATTGTTAAAACAATTACAAAAGCTGCCTGAGGAGTTTGTTATCGAGGGCTTAGTGTCTTTTTGTTAGCTGATTTTTGGGCGGATTATCCTGCTCGGATAATCAATGACCTACAAAATAAGATGGTGGATTCAATTCACCATTTAGGCGCTACATTGGTGGTAACGTGTCGTCGCACCCCCTTAAACTGACCTTTTTGTTAAACAAGGTTGGACAAGGCGTTCTGGCACGTAGAAACGATTGTTTAATCCGCCTCGGCCTAGATGTGAACGACCCAGCGACGCTTTGTCGATTAAGCTGATAAAAAATCTATTTTACCAACAGGTTAGTTAACACACTTTGTCGTGCTAATGCCGTTGACCTTGCTTTTATTCATCAACGCCCCCCTTTGAAAGCTTAATTAGCGTAAGCCGAAAATCTTGTTCGGCTGACGCTATTGCTTGCTAATTTAGGGGACTATATTTGGGGATAATATTTAGGGGGCTATATTTAGGGGACAATATTTTGATTAATCCTAAATAGATTGGCGGGGTCGAATTGCTGTTTTATGCTTTTGAGCCGAGCAAAGTTCGAGCCATAGGCTTCGCCAATACTGTTGTCATCGCCTTCTGGGATAAAATTCACGTAAATACTGCCCATTGAATATTGAGTTAACTTTGCATGTAACTGCCGCGCCCATTGTCGACAAAGATCGTCGTCTTGTGCATGTTGCCAGCGGGTGTGAATATTCATGGTGAAGTGTGCATTACGATTGAGCCAGGGCGTTGCGTGCGGCGCCACCTTTGTCATCGCCCCGCCAAGGTGAGCAATAAAAATTTCACACTCATCGCTGGGTAAGGTTTGGATGGCGTGTGCTATTTCGGTCACGGTTTCAGTGTTGAGCTGCGCCATATCAAGACTTTTCCAATAATTTCTGGCGCCTTCGGCTAACAAGGGATCAAATGCGGCTTGCCAATCAACAAACGGCATCGGCCCCACCACGTCGGCAATGGGTTGGCCAATTTTTCTAATTTCTGCTGTGGCAGCCTGACCTTGGGCAATATCGCCCACATAACACATAGCCAATACTACCACTTCTTTACCATGCCACTCTTCCGGTAAAAACGGTAAAGGTGGTGCTTTGCGCATCACCACCCAACAACTGAGTTCTTCAGGAGCCTTATCGATGGCGGCTTGATACTGTTGCAGCACGTTTTTCACATCATTAAAGGGGTGCACTACCATGCCGGCTAATACCTCTGGGCCAGCTAGATGCAAATTAAATTCAAATTCAGTGACCACACCAAAATTACTGCTACCACCCCGTATTGCCCAAAAGAGATCGGCATGTTGATTAGCATTAACCTCGAGTAGTTCGCCTGTTGCGATAACCAGCTTAGCCGAGCGCAGACTATCGATGGTTAAACCAAATTTTCGGGTTGTCCAGCCAAAACCACCACCTAGGGTCAACCCCGCAATCCCCGTGGTTGAATTGATCCCAGTTGGCACCAGCAGACCATATTGTTGCGTCGCCTTGTCTACATCCGCTAAGGTTGCGCCGGGACTGACTTTGACGGTTTGCTGTTGTTGGTTAACGATAACATCTGTCATCGCTTGAAAATCAATTACCAGTCCACCGTCCGCTAATGCCTTACCGGCGATATTATGGCCGCCCGATTTTATCGCTAACAAAATGCCATGGGTACGGGCGAAATTGACAGCTTTGACTACCGCTTGTTCATCGCTAACGCGAACAAATAAACTCGGTTTTTTATCTATCATGCCATTCCATAGGGCGCGGGCGTCATCATATTTTTCTGAGTCAGGCATGATGATCTCTCCCGATAGAGAGCTGTTAATGTCGCTTTTCTTTAAGGCTACAGCCGTGCCATCCATTTTTTTAAAACGTATTGTATTCATATGCTTATTACTCCTATCCATTACTGCTCTACTTCAAGATTATCGTTCTATATTCGAGGTTTTGAATAAGCTATAAACATCAGTGTTTACCCAGTCATTGCATAATGATGCCGAGATCAAAACCACCCAATCCAGTAGGTCATTGAATTTTATTGAATTGACCTTGAATACTGATTTTTACGGGGCAAGGCTTTGATAATCAGCAGTGAGCACGGTTATCTGCCCGCCATGTAAAAAGCATAGTTTATCTTGGGTGGTATACCGCGAATAGTGAATAGCCATTGCGCTTTAATTAATGTCCAATCGTCCATTTATTAACCTAAACTTTGAACGCGAGTAAAAAAATTGAGTAATGAAGCTCTCAATAAAACCAAATTGAACAAACAAGAATTGTGCAAAGCTAGCTTTTGCATAAATTAAAGGATGATTGATATGGATATATTGTCAAAAGTACTCGATACCATACATATAAAAGGTGCGCTCTATTTTGAAGTGGAAGCGGCAGAGCCATGGGTATTAGTTAATCCAACGATGAATTTAATTGGTTCTTTTATGTTGACCGAAGTAGAACATGTTATTCCTTTTCATATTATGTTGGACGGCAACGGCTGGGTAAAATCTGACAATAAGCTGATGGCACCATCAAGACTTGAATCTGGCGACGTCGTTATGTTTCCTAAGGGTTCAAGCCATTCCTTGACATCCAACATCAATAATTGGCAGGGAATAGCAGCGGATGCCCGTTTTTATCAACAAACTGCTGCAAAAAAACAACCGTTTACATTAGTAAAAATTGGTGAAGAAGGTGAGCGCTCAAAACTTATTTGCGGCTATATCGGTTTTAATGCCCAGCCCTTAAATCCGCTGTTAAAGACCTTACCAGACATGCTGGTGGTCAAAGAGCATGTGGGTAGTGAGGGGGTGATGAAGTAATTACTCGTTTCTACCTTAAGTGAAATGCGCAAGTCCAGTGAGGGGGCGCGCAATATTGTCACTAAGTTAAGTGAATTAATTTTTACTCAGGCCTTAAGGCAACACATGGAAAATCTTGCGGACACGCAGGGCCAAAGTTGGCTCGCGGCCATGAAAGATGAGCACATAAGCCGGGCGCTGATATTGATCCATCAAGAGCCGTTTAAAAAATGGAACCTAGCAATACTCGCTATTGAGTGTGGCATGTCCCGCTCATCACTGGCGGAGCGATTTAATCATTATGTTGGACAACCACCGATGCAATATATCAATCGCTGGAGAATGCAACTGGCTTCAAAGCTATTATCTGATGGCATGAGTATTGTGTGCGTTGCTGAGCACGTGGGTTATAGTTCAGAATCGGCCTTTCAAAAAGCCTTTAAACGTTATGTTGGCCTGACTGCTGGCGAATGGCGAGCCAAACAACAAAAAATGCTGACAAATAGTTAAATGACAAAACGCCAGTTAAGTTATTGCATCATGTAGATCATATCGTTATGGGTAGGCGCTTTGATGCGGATGAAGGCCGTACGGCCTAGTTTATTTTTATTGTGTCGTTTTGATTTAACCAAAATCACTGCAGTAAAAAAGCCCTGTCGGTTAATGTCGCCAGAGCTTTTTACCATTGACCACGTTACAACAGCATTATGCTTTTGGTGACGGGCACCCAAGATAGTCTTTTAGTGTTGCGTTAAATAAGGTGGCTTTTATGTCTACCGATAGATCTGTTGCGCTATTTGAAGTGGCACCTGCTTTGGGTAAATGTTGTAGCATATAATCAGGTGAGTAATCTGGTTCAGCCACCGTGGCGACCCATTCACAAGCTGTTTTTTTTTGTTCTGACGCAAGAAACTCCGCAAGCTTTTGCTCAAAATGTTGTTGTTCAAGAGCTGATAGCTTCCAAATAGAGTTTTTTTTAATTAACTCTACCACTGCGTGTGATGGCTTGTGGGTGACCCGTAGAGTATCAAAATACACATATGCGCCGGCTAAAAAATAGCCGTTAATTGCCGCGTTATAGTCTTGTGATTGTATACAAGCAGCAACAGAATGAAACAGCACAACAGGTGTTGTGTGATTATTCAATTGGCTAGGCATTAAGCAGTTTACTTCACTAGGTGGTTTAGCGTAATCAGGGATCACCACCGCGACTTCAGGTTCTGCTGGAGACGGCGTGCACGCCGGAATAAGCCTTTCATCTAATACTTTTATTTCCCAGTCATCTTTATTGCTAGGTCCATGCTGTGCGGATACGACGTAACGCATGCACTCTTTGGCTAATAGCGGATAAACTAATGTCGAAGAGGCTTTTTTGCTGCGTAGTGGTCCTGTGGTGCTTAGGTGTACAGTGTGATATCCCGGTTTAATATTTTTTGTCAGCTTACCGCTTTGAAAAGCACCATCAATGGCGATAATCTCAACATTATAATTGTCAGCATCTGATATCTTACTTTGACTACCATCAATCATGGCGTAAGGCGTCGACTGGCATCCTACTAAAACAAAACAACTGATAATTAAGGGTAATTTCATATTTTTTTACTTTTATATTAAGGTGACAACATGAATAAACACACTCTAAAAGACAAAGCGTGCGACGTATTTACCTAGATTGAGTTTTACCAATGGGTTGCAGAAAGCAGAAGGGCCAACATTGCCTATGTGAATAGGCCTTAACAATATTATGTTAGTTGGTGAAGCACTTTCCATAGCACTCATCTTGTTTTACTAATGTAGTTTTTTTGTTTCATTTTAGTCAAGGTGATTATTCATTTCGATATCACTTATTGTTGGCTAAGCCATTAGGTTATAGCTTGTTAATCGTAATAATTACCACATTAAGGTGGTTACTTAATCTTACAATAACAATAGGTGATTATGTAATCGTTATAGATTGTGAGCTAAACATTTATCAGTCATAATTTTAATCAATAATTTATCAAAAACATGCATTAAAATATTTTATGGCTGCAGCGCATTCATCAGACATCAATAATCTTTGTTCACGCAGTCGCGATAGACTGTCGTGGCTTAGATGTACCCTGCGACGTAGCCAACAAGAGGCGGTGGCGTCGTCTACCATGACCGCCACCAGTGATAATTTTTTTAATGCCTATGCGATCTTTTTAGGAGCAAGCCTTGGTCAGATGGGCTGGGTAACAGGCTTACCTCAGCTGTTTGGTGCTATGGCACAACTGTTATCTGTTTGGTTGGCGAGTCATTTTAGCCGTCGGCAGTTCATTGTTGCATGTGCGGTATTGCAGGCTGTTGTTGTATTGGCAATGGGCGCGCTAGCGGCGTTTAGGCCAGATAATGCTGTGTGGATATTTATTGGTTTGGCGGCGCTATATCAAGGGTTTATCAATCTCATTCAGCCACATTGGCGTGCATGGATGGGCATGATAGTACCGCAGCGTCGTCGTGGCGCCTTTTTTGCTTCACGCACCCGTTTAACCATGATGGCCTCGCTGAGTGTGTTCTTTGTCGGCGGTGGCATATTAACGCTAACCGACTCAGTGCAAATGGCGTGGTTGGGTTTTAGTTTACTGTTTTCGATTGCGGCAATGGGCCGGTTTGTATCGGCTTGGTTATTGTTGCAAAGTAAGCGCTCAATTAACCGCACATACCAATAACCTTCAAATGTGACATGATTATTTCCTAACTAAATCTAGGAAAACAATCATGTCAAAAAACGATAAAATACAATACTGGCAACGCATTTTTCAGCAGCAAACTGAAAGTAAATTAACCAAAGCTGAATTTTGTAAAACCAATGACTTAACCCTATCTACATTTTATGCGTGGACTAAAAAACTTAACCCGCATTCGTCATCAACTAAGCAAAAAGTGGTGCCGCTGATTTTTCCTGAAATTAAACCTGACCAGCCACTCACGCTGGCATTGCCCAACGGCTATCTGTTTTCTTTTCCAGCCTCATTAGCGCCAAGCAAATTACAACAATTTTTACGCGTGCTATCAGCATGACACCACATAAGCAGATCTATCTTGTTACCGGCCATACCGACATGCGTAAAGCCATTGATGGCTTATCTTTAATCGTCAGTGATGTATTGGAAATGGATCCGTTGAATCAAGCCTGGTTTATTTTTTGTAATCGCCACCGGGACAAAATTAAGATTTTATTTTGGGATACTAATGGTTTTTGGCTTTACTATCGGCGGCTAGAAAAAGGTCGCTTTAAGTGGCCTGGCGCTAACGACGAACAAGACGCGCTGACAATCAACCAGCATCAGCTAAATTGGTTACTATCAGGCTTATCGTTAGAAGTATCCCATGGGCATAAACCCTTAAATGGCCTGACAGTGAGGTGATCATCACTGGATCGCTAAATAGCGGTTGCATGATCAAATACAGCAGGCAAACTAGCGCTATCTATTGGTCTTGAACGCTAATTAATGACAACTGAACAGCCTGATAATATTGAACAACTAAAAAAAATGCTGGCAATGTTGCAGCATGAAAATCAGGTGCTCAATGCTAAAAATAAAGACTTGGAAAACCGCCTTAATATCGCTTTGGAACAATTGCAACTCAACCGCAATAAGCAGTTTGGTCAACGCAGTGAGAAAATGCCGAAAGGCACATTCAATGAAGCTGAGCAGGATCAATCCACAAATAAAAATGAAAATAAACAACAAGGTAAAACGGGTCGAAAACGATTACCTGAGCACCTTGAACGTGAAGAAAGATCTTATACTCTTGACAGCCCTATGTGCGATTGCTGTGGTCATGTGATGCGTGAATGCGGTGTGCAAGAAAGCGAACAAGTCAACATTATTCCAGAGAAGATCAGCGTCATTAAGCACAGGCAAACCAAGTATGCTTGCCGTGAATGTGAAACAACATCAACCAGTACCTCTGTCATTACCGCGCCTAAGCCTGCACAGCCGATCCCCCAGAGTATCGCCAGCCCTGAAGCGCTTGCGGCTGTGGTGACCGCCAAATACTGTGATGCCCTACCGCTTTATCGGTTAACCGACATATTTGCCCGTGGCGGTTTAAATATTAGCCGCGCTACACTGGCCAATTGGTGCATAGCCAGTGCCGAATTAGTTAGGCCGTTAATTGCTGCGATGAAAGCTAATCTACTCGCTCAATCAACGCTGTGCGCAGATGAAACAACGGTGCAAGTATTGGATGAACCAGATAGAAAAGCAGCAACTAAATCCTATATGTGGGTCTATCGCAGCAATGAATTTAGCGATAACCCTGTTGTTATTTATGATTATCAACCGAGTCGTGCACGCAGTTGCCCAGAAGCATTTCTAGCAGATTATGCCGGATATTTACAATGTGATGGTTACAGTGTTTACGACAATATAGAAGGAATAATGCCAGTCGGGTGCTGGGCACACGCCAGACGCAAATTCCACGATGCCTTAGCGGTGCAACCGAAGAAAACCGGCAAAGCAACAGTCGGTATCAATTATATTCAAAAACTGTATGCAATAGAAAAGCGGGCAAAAACATTACCGCCCGATAAGCGAAAATCACTCCGGCAGGAAAAGGCTGAGCCAATCTTAACATCGTTGCATGAATGGTTAGAAAAAAGCGAGAAAACAGTCCTACCCAAAAGTAAAATTGGGGTAGCAATCAAGTACACATTGAATCAGTGGGAAAAACTGAGACGTTACCTTGAATCAGGTGAATTAGGCATTGATAATAATGTCACTGAACGCGATATCAGGCCGTTTACGACGGGGCGGAAAAACTGGATGTTCTGCCAATCGGTAAATGGTGCAAAAGCCAGTGCTGCACTTTATAGCTTGGTGATGACTTGCCGTGCCAACGATATTAACCCGTACTTTTACTTCCAAAAACTTTTCACGGAACTGCCACAACGGGATAAATTTGCTGATTTAAGTGATTTATTACCTTGGCATGCCGATCTAAAAGCTTGATGATATCGGGCTCCACCGCTTAATTGACCGCTTACGTTGCAAATGCACGACCCTGAACCGAGAGTGGCGAAAGCACCTGGGGTGTTTAAACAAACATTTGGTAATTTCCGCGAAGCTTGGAAAGATAAAACCTTCCGCCATTACAGCTTATTTGTTGCTAGTATGCAGTGCATGGTCGCCATTTCGGCACCATTTTTTGCGGTATACATGCTTGAAAATCTGCATTTTAGCTATTTTGAATTTGTCCTTTCTAGCGTGGCTTCTATTGTTACTCAGTTTATTACTTTGCGATTTTGGGGCCGATTTAGCGATCTATACGGTAATAGGTTAGTGATGATCATCACCAGCTGTTTAATTCCAAGTTTGCCATTATTATGGTTATTCTCAGATAATTATTTATACATTCTCGCCATTCAAGCTTTTGCCGGTTTTGGTTGGAGCGGCTTTACCTTAAGTACCGCCAATTACCTTTACGATATTCGACCCTTTCGCAGTGACTTTGCTATTTATGCCGCATTACAGGCTGCATTGAGTGCGAGTTTTGTGTTTGTTGGCGCGATGGTGGGAGGAATAATTGCCTCGTATGCAGCAGCGTTTTTAATCTGGACAGGTTTAAACGCTTGGTTATCCAACCCAATATTTTTGGTGTTTATGGTATCGACCACCATGCGATCGCTGGTGGCATTGTGGTTTATTCCGCGCTTAGTTGAACCCAAAGCGCGCCCAAGGCCGCAATTACTGACACTTATTTTCCGGATCCGTGGTTTTAATGCCATATCGGGTGTCAGTTTAGATTGGTTAACCGTCGCTAAGAAAAAGCGCGATAAAGATAAGTAACTTCAATGTGACATATCAACGGTTATCAAGCCGCGGTTGTCGCGCGACGAGTGCTGCATTCACTCGCTCATTCCAAATTGAGATCGTTACAGTTGGTAATCAAAAAACTTGCGTTTATCGGGCCCTGAGGCATTGGCGCTAATCTTGTTGGGGTGTTTATATTCATCCCAGCTGGCCACATTACGGCCCATATTTAGCTGCGGAAAATTCAGTTGTGGAAATTGAAGTAGCGGAAATTCAACCTCATTTGGCTGAGGCAAGCCGATAAACTGCAATAGCGCGGCAAAGCTGCCTGCAACACTAATATCAATGGATAAAAAGTCATCGCGACCAGCAAAATAACTGAACACTTGTTGCTGGTGGCGTTGATAACAGGCCGTTAAATGCTTGTCATCAAACACATCTTCAACCTGCCATATATCAAAGCAATGGTTAAAACTGCGCTTCATCAGCGGATGAAAGCGGCCATTGTGTTTATCTAAATGCACTAACATTCTGCTGAGTAACATTTGCATCGACGGCAGCCACTTATCTACCGGCCTATCTAAATAGACAAACTTTGCCTTGGGGAATAACACATCAAGCTGCTGATAATCACTAAAGCACGGCGCATCCGATACCGCATCGGCCAACATAAACGCCTGCTTAGTAAAGGCTTGGTGGGCAACGGTTAACCCTTGCTCAAGCAAGGCTACACTCACGCTGGTAGTACCCGTTCGCGGCAAGCCGATAATAAACACTTTATGGGGCAGCTTATTTGCCAAAGTCGGTTTAGGCATAGCGGCTTGTGGTGATGTTGATACTTCAGTCGGCTTGGATGTCATTAATTACAGTCGCATTGGGTTATAGAAATTGAAGGTTATAGAGACAGTAATCGATTATACCGAAATGCCAGCCAAGGTGTTATTGAGCTGGCTAATGAGAATCATGAGGCAATTAGCTATCCTATTCGCCTCATTTGGTGAGGCGAATAACTTGCTATTTGCTTAAATCGCCATACCTACTCAGTTAACGAAGAAGTAACTATAAAAATCTGTTTGCCCACCACTAGTCTTTGGCATTGACTACATTTTAGTTGTTGGCATTGGGGAATAGTGTTGTTCTTCCTGAAAAAGTCTGAAAAGTGTGCTGCTGTTAGGGGAGGGAATAGTCGATTTTAAAGGGATTATTGAGCAGAGTTTGAATCATCGGCTCAAGTTATCTGGTTCACAGCTTAACTCTGAGTGAAAGGGAAATCTTAAGCTAATTGATATTATAGTATCCGAAATTCTTATTTTTGCTGAAAATAGACTCTATAGTATCGAGTCTTATGTGACGATAGAACCTGAAGCCAAACAATGATCCGTTAGCGTATACCTCAACATAGCGAGTTGGACTATGTTCCCATTATTCTATTAAAAATAGGAATAGAGTCCTATTTTTCGATCTTCGATTTGCTAATTATTAAATGTAGGACTATATTCCCACTATATGTTTAAAAATGGGAATATAGTCCTATTCTAGGTGGTTGTATGGCAAGGCGAGACTTACATAGTGTGCTGTTTCCAAAGCAGCGCAAAATTCTCACTCTTTTTGGTGAGGATTTGCTGCTAGCGATGAAGAGACGTGGATTGACAAAAAAAACGCTCTGCGAGCGAACCGGGTTTGACCATAAAACCGTGAACAAAGTGTTTGATGGTGATCCGGGCGTGGCTATAGGAACCTATTTGAAAATTATGGCTGTGCTGGGCATGGAAAACAATTTTTCTGAACTGGCTGCGCATGACGAATTAGGCATTAAGCTGCAAAACATTAAACTACTGGAAGGTTCAGCATGAGCCGAGAATTGGTAGAAGTATATGCTGATTGGTATCCAATCGAGAAGCCGATATTAATTGGTCAGCTGGCATATAGTGATTCAAGCCGAGGCGGTGTCTTTAGCTTTGCCTACGATAAAGCCTTTTTAACATCACCATACTGTTTGCAAATTGACCCCTTGCTTACTCTGCATTCAGGTGAGTTATACAATGATGACGCCGATAAAAACTTTCGCGCCTTTGTAGATTCAGCCCCAGATCGCTGGGGTCGTATTCTTATGCAGCGGAGAGCGGCTATTGAATGTCGTAAACGTATTAGACCGAGCAATCGTTTAACTGAACTGGATTATTTACTCGGTGTGCATGACTCCTACCGAATGGGTGGTATTCGCTTTAAAAAATCAGGCTCCCATAATTTTTTGGATAACAACACCGATTTTACCGCGCCACCAATGGCATCATTACGTGAGTTAGAGCATGCCGCCATTCAAATCGAAAAAGACGATAATATAGAAAGTGACGAATATTATCACTGGCTGAAAATGCTTATTTCTCCGGGCTCTTCTTTGGGTGGAGCAAGGCCAAAGGCCTGCGTCACTGACGAGAGAAATCACCTGTGGATTGCCAAATTTCCAAATTTAAATGATACCTGTGATGTAGGCGCATGGGAGATGGTGTGCTACGAACTTGCGTTAGCGGCCGGCGTTGAAATGTGTCCTAGTGAGATCCGAAAATTTTCGACGCAGCACCATACCTTTTTGACCAAACGTTTTGATCGGATTGGTAGTAAACGTCTGCATTTTTCATCAGCAATGACTCAACTTCAGTATTATGATGGTGAGCATTCGCACGGTGCCAGTTATCTTGAAATAGCCGAGTTTCTTTCTAACCAGGGATCACAAACGAAAGCCGATCTTGCCCAATTATGGCGACGGATAGTGTTTAATATTGCAGTGTCTAATACAGACGATCACCTTCGCAATCATGGTTTTCTATTAACAGGCAAGGGGTGGAAGCTATCACCCGCTTACGATTTAAACCCCATAGTGGGTAAACAAGGACTTCACCTGAACATTACAGAATCAGACAATGCGTTGGACTATCAGCTTGCATTTGATGTAATCGATTTTTTTAGGCTAACTCAAATCGAAGCAACACAAATTTACGATGAGGTTTTAAATGCAGTGAAGCAGTGGCAGCAAGTTGCCCAGCGTTTAGGGATCAGTCGGGCAGAGCAAACCATGAAGCAAGAAGCCTTTAATGTTTGATAAGCTTTTGAGGAAAATATCGTTCTATTCATTTTTACGCTATGTCAGTCAGCATACTTGAGCGACGTAAAGCTTATTACGCGATACTAGAGTCTACCCAACAGGGCCCCCTCTATATTACACCTTGGCTATTATGGTTTTTAGACACCTTAAATGATGCTGTTCAACACACACTCGATAACATTGAACAAACCATCGCGAAAACCCAATTCTGGCTTCGTGTCAATCGACGCTTACTCACCCCAGCGTTAACAATAGAACAAGTTAAGGTGCTAAACCGGCTGCTAGAGGGTGACTTTAGTGATGGGATCAGCAGTAGCCAGTATCAAAAAGTGGCTAAAGTCAGCCGAGCCACCGCCACCCGTTATTTGGCCTTGCTTGTTGAACAGCAATGTTTGGTCAAAACTGGTGCTGGTGGCAGAAGCACGAGGTATGTGTTGGCGTTGTGATTAATGGTATGAGCTTCTGTATTCTATTGATAAATATTATTATTTCAATTGCTCATACAACAATGTTGTTATGGTATATTTTTATCCTCTTTACTTTTTAAAGGCCTATCAGACATGGAACAAGTTGGTATTTATGAAAAGCTCATTACTCAGCTGATAGATAAAAGTATAGATCGTGATGTTTTCTATTTAGGTGAAAGACCGCTTGAGAGTGCTGAAGCCAGTGTATGGTTATCGAGATTTTTAACAAACATTATTGAGTATGCGATAGAAGCCGTTCCAAAAGGCGATGACCAATTAACGGAACAAATTGGTCTTGCAAACAAATTGGTTCTTTGGCTAAAAGAGCATGTTCGTGATGATCAGTTGATATCTGAAAACTTACTCGATAGTAAAGGTCGTATTTTGACGGCATTGTTTGATAAGCAAAATCCAATATCGACTGATTTTCCTGAGTTTACGAAAGCAATCTACCCGTTGACTGGATTAAGTCAAAGTGAGCTCTTTTGTGGCAGTAACGCGGGCATTTCACTTGAAACAGAACTTAAGCGGGAGATCCGTTCATCAGATAAAATCTACTGGCTCGTATCATTTATAAAATGGGCCGGCATTCGTATTTTTAAAAATGAGCTAGAAGAGTTTACGCGAAGCGGAAAAGAACTAAGAGTTATTACTACCTCCTACATGGGCGCTACGGATGCTAAGGCAGTAGAGTTTTTGGCTGGCTTACCTAATACTCAAGTTAAACTAAGTTATAACACTCAGCGTGAACGGCTCCACGCTAAATCATACTTATTTATTCGTAACAGCGGCTTTCATACTGGTTATATTGGATCTTCAAATTTATCGTATTCAGCGCTCACGAGTGGTCTGGAATGGAATTTAAAAATAACTACGCAAGAAATTCCTCACATTATTGATAAGTCACTCAATACTTTTGAATCATATTGGCAGTCGAGTGAATTTGAATTATTTGATGGTGATATTGAATCTAAAAATAAACTTCATGAAGCATTGCGAGAGGCTAAAGGTAGTTATAGCGAAAGCAGCACCTTTCATTTTGATATAAAACCCTTTGCACATCAGCGAGAAATTCTTGAGCAGTTAAATGTTGAGCGTAGTATTCATCAGCGGTATAAAAATCTAGTAGTTGCGGCAACGGGCACTGGTAAAACGCTTATTTCTGCCTTTGATTTTGCACGTTTTTATAAACAGCATCCAGAAGCTAATTTCTTATTCGTGGCTCATCGACAAGAAATTATTAAGCAAGCTTTGTCTGCGTATCGTGGTGTATTGAAGAATAATCAGTTTGGTGAGTTGTGGGTTGCTGAGCATAAGCCTAATAGCTACCGGCATTTGTTTGCTTCGATACAAAGCTTAAATTTGCAATTATCAAGCTTACCGCTCACAGCTGATTTTTATGATTATATTGTGATAGATGAAGTGCACCATATTGCAGCCAGTAGTTATCGAGGATTGCTAGAACATTTCTCTCCGCATATCTTGCTAGGGTTAACCGCCACGCCGGAGCGGCATGATGGACAAAATATCCTTAATGATTTTTGTGGGGTAATCGCTGCAGAAATTCGTTTGCCCGAAGCAATCAATCAGCGCTATTTATGTCCTTTTCAGTATTTTGCTATTGATGATGATACTGACCTTCGCCAAATAAAATGGCATCAAGGGCGATATGACATAGCAGAGTTAAGTCATTTATATACTCATAATGAACAACGAGTCACGCGCATTATTAGAAGCCTTAATGACACTGTCACTGATGTTCGTCAGATAAGAGCCTTAGCATTTTGTGTCAGTAAGCAGCATGCCGAATACATGGCGAGTAAGTTTAACCTAGCCGGTATTAGTGCAGATGTACTCACCAGTGATAATAGTCATGAACGACAGCAAAAACGCCAGAGTTTAATCAGCAGTAATATACAAATTTTGTGTGTAGTCGATATTTTTAATGAAGGTGTCGATATTCCAGAAGTTGATACATTATTGTTTTTACGTCCAACCGAAAGCTTAACCATCTTTTTACAGCAGCTAGGGCGTGGGTTGCGGTTAACTGATGATAAACAGTGCTGTACGGTATTGGACTTTGTGGGCAACTCTCGTGATGAATATGATTTTTCACAAAAGTTTAGAGCGCTGGTTGGCAAAACGAATCAATCGATTAAAGATGAGATAACTAATGATTTTCCTCATTTGCCATTAGGCTGTCGTATTGAGCTAGAAGAGCAGACTCAGGCAATGATTTTGCGAAATATTAGTCGTGCAACTATGAATGCTAGCAGGTTGCGACAGCTCATTAATAATTTCGAGCACCAGAGTACATTGACGTTAACATTGACGAATTTTTTAAATTTTAATCCGCACGTTAATTTAGAAGATATTTATAAGCTAAAAATGAGTTGGTTAGAACTCGTTGAGAGTACGAATAAAAATCAAATTAACGAACCTAATTTAGCTCTTCATCTTGCCAAAGCCTGCTATCGCGCAATAAATTATCATCTGCTCACGTGCAGTTCTATCTCATACTTACAGTTTTTAAAGCAGTTAATTATCGATAATTTCAGTTTTGATGATAACGATGCCACACAGTGCAAGTTTGCATTAATGTGCCATTATAATTTTTGGGATAAGTCAGGAGCCGAGCTAGGTTTTACAAACCTTAAGCAAAGTTTAGCTGCGTTGAGGCATACTCAATTACAAGCAGAACTTCTAGATGTCATAGCGTTACTTATCGATCGTATCCATCATCATGAACTTGAAATGCATATCCCCACATTAGATGTCTTAAAAGTGCATTCAAGATATACCAGAGAACAAATACTCGCAGCCAGTGGAGCCAGCTCCTTTGATAGAAAATCCACCGCCCGTGAAGGCGTTTTAGTTCTTAAGGAGCTTAATGTTGAATTGCTGTTTGTGACCTTGAAAAAGTCAGTAAAGCAGTTTTCTCCCACGACTATGTATCATGATTATGCGATTAACGAGTCGCTATTTCATTGGCAATCTCAAAATAGTGCAAGACCAGAATATGGAAGAGGTTTGGGCTATATTGAGCATCAAAAGATGGGCCGTAAATTGATTCTGTTTGTGCGAGAGCAAGCGAAAGATGAAAACGGCCGAACCATGGGCTTTGTCAATTTTGGAGAAGTGATTTACAGGGAACGCGCTGGGGCACAGCCAATGAATATAACCTGGAAATTAATGACTCCTATGCCAGATGCTATGTGGCATGAAACTGCGAAATTAGCCGTAGGATAAGCTAACCATATCGTCCTCTTCAGCTGTTGAAAACAGGATGTTTTCGTCAAACCCCCATGGATGGGTTTACGGCGTGTTGCAGAGGACTATGTGGTGGGCGGATTACCGAATAAACCTGTCGATAACTCATTATATAATATTAGCTTTTTAGATCTTAGAGGGTTTAGGTTCGCAATGGTTAAAAATAAAAATGGCAGCCATGTTGGCTGCCATTTTTATTGATGCTAGTGAATCACTTTCGCCAAAACCAAAACCAAAGCAGAGGCTAGTTAATTGCCATCGATAGGAAGTAACCAACAACCGTTGCACTACCTACTCCGATAAACCCAGGAATAATAAAGCTATGGTTGAGTACGTATTTACCAATGTGAGTGGTGCCGGTTCTATCAAAACTAATGGCCGCTAAATCGCTTGGGTAGAATGGAAAGAAGAAGTAGGCATAACAAGCTGGCAGTACCCCGATTAATACCGGTGCTGGGATGCCGAGTGAAAACCCTAATGGCAACATAATGGTTAATACTGCGGCCTGACTTTTTAAGAATATCGATGACACAAACATCGCGATAGCAAATGTCCATGGATAAACACTGACAATGTCGCTTACCGCGCTCACCAAAAAGGTTTTATGGTGTTCGATGATGGTGTCACTCATCCAGGCTATACCGAAGATAATAATCACTGCAGTCATACCGGCGGTAAACACGTTACTGGTGACAATTTTTTTCGGTGATATATTAGTGGCCAGTAATATTAAGCCACCGACAGACAGCATCATAAACTGAATGGCTACCGACATTTTTACGCCATCTGGTAGTACTTGCTTGCTAAACATCGCCACCATGATAACGGCAAGAATACCGAGTAAGAACACGATTAAGCCTTTCTTTGCCGTCGACTTAGCTTGTGGGGTTTGTTCTGCGTCAGTAGTTGGATCGGTTAATGCTTCACGAAATTCTTCATCAGTCAGGCGCGCCTGAAACTGTTCGTCTTTATCTAAATCTTTACCGCGCTTTAAACTCCAAGTACACGCCAATAGCAAACCCGTTAAGGTCGCTGGAATGGTCACCATCAGTACATCAATTAAGTTAATATCAAGATTATTATCAACGGCAGTGGCAAGCACCACAGCCGCTGCAGCTGCAATTGGGCTAGCAGTAATGCCCATTTGTGAAGCTACGGTTGCCATGGCTAATGGACGTTCAGGTCGAATACCTTTCTTGTATGACACATCGTAAATAACAGGAAGAAGGGGATAAACGGAATGGCCTGTGCCAACCAGTACTGTTAAAGAATAAGTACAAAGTGGGCCTAAAAAAACGATATGTTCAGGATGTTTACGTAACAGCTTTTCCGCAAACGTTACCAACAGCTTTAAACCGCCGGTGGCTTCTAATGTCGCCGAGGCAGCTACAACCGCCAGAATAATTAACATTACGCTGACCGGAGGTGTGCCTGGCGCAATGCCAAAGACAAAAGCGAGTACCGAAACGCCTAATCCACCGAGTAAACCAAAGGCAATACCGCCGTGGCGTATACCAACAAATATCACCGCCAATAACAGCAGCATGTGTATATAAAACATTGTGTTCTCTCCCAATGGATTTAGGCATTAGTTAGCCTTGAGAAGGTATATCACAATGTATTTTTCCGTTAGTGATTTAATTCAAGTAATTGAGTTGTATGTTATTGCAAAGGTTATAAATGTGAACGATATGACAAACCTTAGGGTACTTTTATTTGTACTCGATCCGCGTAGGTCTTGAGCAGTGCATTTAATCGGTAATCGTTATTCGACAGTCACTATCTAACGGCAATGTGGAACGTGTAGATTGAATTAAAATCTACAGTAAGAGTGGAGGTTTTTTGTTAAACAAGCTAAATACTGAACAACGATTCATTACGATTGATAAGTCACACAAGCCGTTTTTATCTAACAATCACGGCCTATGCTTACTGGCTTTAACCAATAAATAACGAATGGCTGCGTCGTTACATTGCACCAGTTGCCAGCGCTGGCAGTTGTTGAATGTTGCATAGTGTTCAATGGCATCGACAAACGCGGCTATAAACGCCTCTCTATCGGTAGTGTCACTCATACTTATATCTGTAGAGTGATCATCAAAAGCATCTGCTTCAAAGCTGATTCGTTGCAGTAACAAGCACTGATTTTTACGGTCGGCTTTGACATCGACACGGCCAACAAAGCGGTCGCGCCATAAAATGGGCAGTGAATAATAGCCAAATTGGCGTTTTGCTTCAGGCACATACACTTCGATTTGATAGTTAAACCCAAACCATTGTTTAAGTTTTTGACGTTGGATGACTAAATTATCAAACGGATTAAGTAACCAGACTTTATTGGGCATTGTTGTTGGTAATGCCTGCGTGGGTTGGTAAAAGTAAACTGGTTGTGTGGTGGCGCTGGATTCAGTAAAGCTGGCGATATCACCTTGCTCGCACAGTTGCGCCAATGTTTTACTGAGTAGCGGTTTAAGGCCTTTGCGTAAATATTGTATTTGCTGCAAATTACCAAAGCCGTGGGCAGATAAATAACGGTGGATCAAATGTTGGGCAAATTTAGTATCGCTAGGCACTGTGGTGTCGATATGCTTGGGGAGTACTCGCTCGGTTAAGTCATACACCTTTTGAAACTTGTCGCGCCTAGCAACCATTAACTCGCCTTGCATAAACAATTGCTCAAGGGCTTTTTTTGCCGGTTTCCAATCCCACCAAGTGCCATTGGGGGTATCTGATCTATGGGTAAACTGACTGGATTTTAATGGACCCTCGCTGCTAATGCGGGCTTTAACTTCGCGCATGACTTTATGTTCGGGTTCAAACCAATGTGTGCCACCTTGTTGTAAATGCTGCTTACGGTACAAGCTAAAACGGTAATCATCGATAGGCAGATAAGCCGCCGCATGGGACCAATATTCAAACACGGTTTTATCGCTCATTGCCCGGTCAAGCATGGAGGTCGAATAATCGGGCAGACGACTGTGCAATACATGATGATGTGCGCGTTCGACCACATTAATCGAGTCGATTTGCACATAGCTTATTTGCTGCAGTAATGCGCTTAACGAGGTGGCGGGTTGTAATAACCCTTGTTGCTGCATATTGAGTTGTAACCACTGTTTAGCGGAGTAAGGGTTTGTCATTAAACGCCTTTGCTGTAAGTGCTAATGCGTATGGATGCGCAAGTGATGCATTGCATTGTAGACTGAAATTTACCGCAGAGTACACAAGCTGTTGATGATAAGGCTGGTTGATGTTGGCGTGGATAGATAATCATTTCTTAGTCCGTTTTACCATTTTTAAACAGGCTTAATCTGGTATTCCCTCTCATTATTCATTCCCTCGCAGTCGACCATATATTGGTGTACAGATTCATTAAGCCATAAAAGGCTAAGTTTGTTTCATCTTGAGTTTCGTCCTTAATGCCCTTAACAAATCGTTCTGGGTACTGGGTAATGGACACTGTGAAGTGGCAGCATGATTGTGGATAATACTAGGATCAATTGAGGCGATACATAATACCGGCCTCAACCTTATCCTCAACCTTAACATCAAACCAAGTTACGATTAATACGAAGATTCCAGTTTTGCGAATAAACTCGCTTGTCTCCTTCATAAGCGTCTAACTCAGCATCCAGATAAAAATAAAACTCATCGCAGTGCAGTAAGGTGCGGGTGACGGTCTGTACTGCCCAGTCTCCTCGCTTAAATCCCCATCGCCAGAGAGTCTTGCCCTGTGCAGACTGGAAGTCATCACTCTGATAGGTGTACCACTCATTGGCCTCGCGATTTACAATCAGGTCGATATCTTCGAGGTGATAAGTACCATTGTCGTTAATGACTTCCAAAGTAGACAAATCCTTGTCCAGTTCGCGGATCACTCGCCAGTTATGATGTCCCTCAATAAGTTGCTGCTTGGCACCGCTGGTGGAAGCCTCAGGCGCAAGGAAAGAGATCGTCTCTTGATGACGAGGATTTCGACTCGGCAATATCACTCGGCTACAACCAGTGTAAATTTTGATCCGCGTCGACTCAGGTGAAGGCCAGGCCAGCGGGAAATAAGAGGACGAAATGGCAATCCTAATCCGGTGGCCCTTGGGAAAGGTCTGCGCGGTACCGTTAAGCTGAACTTTTACCCGATAGCGCTTGTCTGGTTGCAGCGGTGTCGGATTAGTATGGCTATCCCTATGGGTCAGGTTCAGCAGGCCGTATGTTACCCTTGAGCTCTTGTTATCAGGATGCACATCCGATAGACGCACAGCGATCATTGCCACTGGCTTGCTGGCCGATAATTCTAACTCAATCACCGCAGCCCCCATGATCTCAAGTGCAGTGTCCAAAGGCTGACTTGTGAAAACTAACGCGCCACCTTCTTCTTCACGCTGATCATGGGGGAGATCCGGCGTGGTGCTATATGAACACCATTTACCGGCAAACAGACCGTTACTCAAGGGTGATTGCAAACACAGCTCTTCCTCTGCAACGTCTGCGAATTCGTCTACTAGACGATATCGATCAAGCTTGAAGACAAGCGTGCCAATATTGGGTGTCGGCCAAGATGGTTCACTAACCCAGCGGCCGTAGCGTTGATGGTAAGACGTTGACGGAGGCATACTGTCAAGCATCCATGCCCGCAGCATAGGCTCGTCCATAATGCCGGTCTCAATCCCCTTCAACCATTTATCCCACCAGCGTAGGCACTCCTGCAAAAAACCGATCGCCGGGCCGGGCACGCCAATATGCGGATATTTATGACTCCAGGGGCCAATCAATCCTTGCCTCGGGCCGGGCAAGTTGGTGAGCAGGCGAAAAACCGCATTACTGTAGCCATCGGCCCAGCCGCTGACTGCCATGACCGGGATCTGCACTTTAGAAAAATCTTCGCAAATCGAGCCATGCTGCCAGTACTCGTCACGGTGTTGATGATTAAGCCAGGTATTGAGCCATAAGCCACTGCCTTTAAGGCGTTCAAACCACATGTCGCGCCACTTGCTACCGACAATTTGCGGATCCGGCGGTAAGGAGTTGTAGGCAAACATCGTCGAGGCCCAAGAAAGATTATCACCGAGCAGGCAACCTCCCATATAGTGCACATCATCGGCATAGCGATCATCGGTAGAGCACACGCTAACGATAGCCTTAAGTTGCGGCAGTTGCATTGCCGCAATTTGCAGGCCGTTGAATCCCCCCCATGAGATCCCATACATGCCAATATTACCGTCGCACCATGGTTGTTTATCTAGCCACTCAATAACTGTGACTCCATCGTCGAGTTCTTGCTGCAGATATTCGTCCGTCAGCACACCTTCTGAGTCGCCGCTTCCACGGATATCCACACGGATACAGGCATAGCCGTGTCCGGCAAAATATGGATGCATTGTTTCGTCGCGCAATCTGACGCCATCACGTTTACGATAAGGAATAAACTCGAAAATAGCTGGCACTGGCTCTGTTTCAGCACCTTCTGGCATCCAGATGCGGGCAGAAAGACGAATGCCGTCGGCCATCGGGATCCAGCAATGTTCGATATGGCGGATTTTGTAGGCGCAGTGCTTGGCAACCGTCATATTTCCTCCTTATGGTTATCATGCAGATCATTTAAAGCAGTGGCACAAGTTCCAGCGGTAACGCTTGTTGCACATCACGGTATTTGTGCAACAGTTCTTGCTCGCTATCAGCGCCGATAAACACGGTCGCTAACTCGTAGCTGTAACTGTCTTGATAATTAAGCTCAGACAAACGCATTCCCTTGCAGACATGCAGCTCGATATCAGTACCCGCAATGCGCTGGGTAATTGCCTGTACTTCTTGCTCTGTGGGTACCTTGTTAACCATTGCATCTGCATGTGTGCGCCACATAAACTTGGCCGAATATTGATATAAGCCTTTACGATAGGGAAAGACAGGCTGTTTTCCTAAGGCCAAAGCCAGCATGACCTGGTGATGTGACATGCCATCGACGTTGCGGAATAATGGCGAATGGGACTTGGAAATACGAGTATTGATCTCCAGCAACCAGATATGGTCACTCTCCTTGTCCCAGTAATACTCGATATTAAATGGGCCATTATCAAAATCGATAGCGGTAAGGAAGCGCTCGGTGACGGCGATCATTTTGTCTTGAACAGGCTGTGGGATCGATGATGGATACTGATAGCGAGAAAAGCTGGAATCATGCTCACCTTCACGTATTGAGTCAACGGCCCCATAGACACACAGTTTGCCATCAAAAACATAGCCTTCAAGGGTGCATTGCTGGCCATCGGATATGATGCCTTCGGCGATGCAGTGATAGCCATCAATAGCGGCAATTTCATCTGGCAGGTCGGCAAATTGGAGTAAGTAGTTGAAGGGTTTGGCAAAGCAGTAGATTTTTTTGCGGATCTCCGTAATCGCCATGTCGAGTTCACTTCCATTGCGCACCATAAACCCGAGGTGTGATAAAACTGCTTTTACCGGCTTAAGCCAGAAAGGGTAATCGAGGGTGATTTGCTGCTTATAATCTTCTTTAAAAGGATCCACTACGCAAAAATCGGGGATATATTCTGGGATCACGCGGCGCTGCTCCAACCGGCTCCAGTATTTATGCTCGCATTTGAGTACGGCTTCAAAGCTGGGAGAGGGCAAGCCTAAAGATTGACACAATAGAGGGAGCATGGTGCTAACGGGAAAATCCAAATAGCCGACAATGGCATCTACGGAGCCAGGATAGCTTTTGAGTCGCGCTAGAGCGCCTTCATACAAGGTTTTGACCGGAAATTCTTTTCCTGTTTTTACCTCTGAATATTGATAAAGCTCATGAAAACAATATTCATGGGCAGAATCGAGCGAACGCATTAGGGAAAGGTTGAATTCGTCCGCAGCAAAAACAAAAATATTTTTCATTTTCCGGCCCCCTGCTTTGTTATCTTTTCATTGCCATTAATAGCAGCGCTTAACGAGATACTGTTTACTTTAATGGCATATATGAGGGTAGTTGATGGCGATCTTCTTGTCTAATAAATGGGGCGAATTGGCCTAACTATAATGCTCAATGCCTGATGTGCTTTGGGCTCTAGCACATTTATACATAATAGGCATTGATATTTATTAGCTTAAGTTCAAATGGGGAACTAGCGTTTTTTAAAAGTGGTAACTAATCAATTTAGTCACTACTTTAGTCTCCCTTTTTCACTCAATAGCAAACCGTCACACACCAAACGGTAAAAGCAAAAAATCCCTAATAACAGAAGTCATTACGGATTTTTTAGCGTTTGGGAGCAGGGTGAAAGCTTATTCGACGTTTTGGATCTGCTCGCGCATTTGCTCAATCAATACTTTTAACTCTACTGCGGCAGAAGTGATTTCTGCGCTGATTGATTTTGAGGCTAAGGTATTTGATTCGCGATTAAACTCTTGCATCATAAAATCTAAACGACGGCCTTCGCTGCCACCTTTTTTGAGGATACGGCGGGCTTCGGTGACGTGAGCTTCAAGACGGTCCATTTCTTCGGCGACATCTTGTTTTTGCGCCAATAACACCATTTCCTGTTCTACACGGGTAGAGTCTAATTCGCCGACGATGTCTGCTAAGCGATTAGTGAGTTTTTCGCGTTGGTACTGCATCACGGTTGGCATGTGTTCACGCACAATCGTCACTTGCTTCATTACGCCGTCTAAGCGGGTCAGTAGCATGTCTTTAATGGCTTCGCCTTCGCGGCCGCGGGCTTCGATAAATTGATCGACAGCGCTGTCAAACGCGGTCATTAACTCGGCACCCATGCTGTCCATATCTTGCTCAGCAGCGGAGAGAACCCCAGGCCAACGCAACACATCAGTTAGGCTAAGTTCGCCTTGTCCGGCTTCTTGTTTTAACCAATTGGCAGCGTTAAGCAATTGCTTGGCTAAGTCTTGATTAAGTTGCAATTCATTATTGCTGCTGTCGACGAGTTCATAACGTAAATTAACTTCTACTTTGCCGCGGTTGAGGCGTTTACGTAGACGATCGCGTAAGACAGGTTCAAAGCTGCGAAACTGCTCAGGTAGGCGCAGGTAGGTTTCTAAGTAGCGCTGGTTGACTGAGCGGATTTCCCATGAGGCGGTACCCCATTGTGCTTTGTGCTCGATACGAGCGTAGGCTGTCATGCTTTGGATCATGAAATGTCCTGTTATATTATTACGCGAATGTGAGTTTATTATAGCCGTTTTAGGTGACTAGGTTAAAGGATTAGTCGATAGATTTTGGCTTGGCATAGTATCTAACGGCATGAAGCTCTATAATACGCCCTCAAATATGATCTAAAATCGACTACAGGACTTTTCATGCGCCCAAGTAACCGTACACCTGCTCAAACTCGCCCGATCACTATTACGCGTTCTTTTACTGCACATGCTGAAGGCTCTGTTTTAGTCGAATTTGGCGACACAAAAGTGTTATGTACCGCCAGCTTTACCGAAGGCGTGCCGCGTTTTCTTAAAGGTCAGGGTCAAGGTTGGGTAACAGCTGAATACGGTATGTTACCGCGTTCAACTCATAGCCGTATGGACCGTGAAGCCGCTCGTGGTAAGCAATCTGGCCGTACTCAAGAGATCCAACGTTTAATCGGCCGCGCATTACGTGCTGCGGTTGATATGAAATTATTGGGTGAAAACACCATCGTTATCGATTGTGATGTTATTCAAGCTGATGGTGGTACGCGTACTGCTGCCATTACGGGTGCGTGTGTGGCATTGGTTGATGCGCTTAACTGGGCGCGTGGCAAAGGTATTATTAAAGCTAACCCGCTTAAGTTTTTAATTGCCGCTGTGAGCGTGGGTATTTATAAAGGCGAAACGATCAGTGATTTAGAATACATTGAAGACAGCGCTGCAGAAACTGATATGAACGTAGTGATGACCGAAACCGGTAAAATTATTGAAATTCAAGGTACTGCAGAAGGCGAGCCATTCAGCCATGAAGAGTTGCTTGAGTTGTTAGTGTTAGCTAAAAACAGTATTCGCGAAATTGTCGATGTGCAAAAAGCCGCATTAAGTTAATATGCAGTTGAAAAATGAGGACCGATTACGGTCCTTTTTTTAGCCTGAAAATTGATCATAGAGGACTAACCGTGAAAGCCTATCAACGCGAATTTATTGAGTTTGCTTTAGCCCGCCAAGTGTTACGTTTTGGTGAGTTTACCCTTAAATCTGGCCGTACTAGCCCGTACTTCTTTAATGCTGGACTGTTTAATACGGGTAAAGACTTGGCACGTTTAGGCCGTTTTTATGCCGCGGCGTTAATGGACTCGGGTATTGAGTTCGATTTGTTATTTGGCCCTGCGTACAAAGGTATTCCGATTGCGACCACCACCGCCGTTGCCTTGTGCGATCATCACGATGTGGACATTCCCTATTGCTTCAACCGCAAAGAAGCCAAAACCCACGGCGAAGGTGGCAGTTTGGTGGGCAGCGAGCTCAAAGGCAAAGTGATGCTGGTGGATGATGTGATCACTGCAGGTACCGCTATTCGTGAGTCGATGGAGATTATTAATGCCCATAATGCCCAGCTTGCCGGTGTATTGATTGCATTAGATCGTCAAGAAAAAGGCCAGGGTGAGTTGTCGGCGATCCAAGAAGTTGAGCGCGACTTTGGCTGCCAAATTGTGTCGATTATTAAGCTGGCTGATTTAATCTGTTACTTGTCTGAAAAGCCGGGCATGGAAGCTGAGTTAGCATCCGTTAGCGCTTATCGTGAGCAATACGGGATTTAATCTTTTCTGTTAATCTTTTCTATTAATCATCCTAAACAACAACGCAGCCTTAGATGGCTGCGTTAGTCGGCTGCGTTTTTTTATTGGCAATAACACTGAGTCATAGCCTATTTTACCAGATGTAAAAACTCGGCACGTGTCGCAGGGTTTGATTTAAACACGCCTCCCAATGCCGTGGTGGTCGTTGAGCTGGTTGAATCCATCACGCCACGTGATTTAACGCAGTAATGTACTGCATCCATTTTTACCGCCACGTCTTTGGTTTCAAGTAGGGTTTGCAGTGCCACTAACACTTGCTGGGTTAAGCGCTCTTGCACTTGTGGGCGTTGGGAAAAAAATCGTACGATACGATTAATTTTCGATAAGCCAATAATTTTGCTGCGGGGTAAGTAGGCTACTGTGGCTAATCCATCAATGGTCACTAGGTGATGCTCGCAGGTACTGGTCAGACTGATGTCTTGCACACGCACCATTTCATCGACACCCATTTTGTTTTCGATAACAGTGATCTTGGGGAAGTTTTCATAATCTAGGCCTGAGAATATTTCATCGACATACATTTTTGCAATACGCCGAGGGGTATCGACTAAGCTGTCATCTGATAAATCCAATGACATTAATGTCAGGATCTCTCTCATATGATGCTCAATTTTTACCTTACGTTGTTCTGGCGTCGAGGTTTTTGGCAACATAGGTGTTTCTAGCCCACGATCTTTCAGCGCGGCTTGTACTTTTATTGCGGCTTCACTTAGTGCCATATATCCTCCAACAACCCTGTCATACTGCGATAAGTATATCTTAAAAAGCCTTAGGACGCTTATGCCATAAGGGGAATGGAGAATAACGTGATTCGTTGCAAATTAACACTGTAGACGATAAAAAAGCCGACCCTTATAGTCGGGTATCGGCTTTTTGAGGTGTAAACGCTTTGGCTATGACTATTTAACGTTTAGATTCTCTTTGATGAATTTAAGCATTATTTCATAATATTTAGCGCGATTTTCGGCATTGTAGAAGCCATGACCTTCTTTTTCCCAGATTTCTTTTTGGAATGGGTAATTGGCTTGATTTAAGGCTTTTTCCATTGCTTCAAATTGCTCTATGGGTGCACGTTCATCTTCTTCACCATGAATTAATAACACTTTGGCCTTGAGCTTGCTGACATTGTGGGTTGGCGACATTGTCTGTAGTTGTTGGGTATTTGTCCCTAGCACTTCTTTTAAAAATGCTTCCCCACCATAAGAGTCTGGAATATCGCCTGTGTTATACATTTGTTCTAAGTCGTATACTCCGGCAACACCAATGGCGCATTTGAACATATCGGGTGCTAACATCGGGCTCATTAGTGCTGAATATCCGCCAAAACTACCACCAGAAATACACACTCTATCTTTATCTACATAACCTTGGTCAATAACATATTGAGTTGCGTCGATAATGTCATATTGAATTTTACTTCCCCATGCGAGGTAGCCTGACTCCTCAAACGCTTTACCGTATCCACCTGAACCTCGGAAGTTAACTTGTAATACCGCTATTCCATTTTGTGCGAGTAATTGATTTTCTGGATTAAATACCCATAAGTCGCGTGGACCGTGCGGGCCACCATGAGGGTTAACTACAAGTGGCATATTTTTATGATCTTTAATGCCACTTGGAAGGGTTAAATAACCATGGATCGTTACACCGTCACGATTTGTGAAACTGATGGGGCGTACTTCGGACATCTCGCTTGGGTCAAGTGCTGCATTTCCAGCAAACAGGAATTTGAGTTTGAGTTTTTTACGATCAAACAGATAGTAGTCACCCGAATTTTTATCATTCATTGCCGCAACGATGAGTGTGTTACCGTCGATGGTTTCGCTTACGATACGAATACGATGATCAGGAATTGCTGCCATAAGCTGCTGCAATGCTTTGGCTTTAGCACTTTCGGTATCGACAAATTGGTATTCTGGGTAACCGTTTTCAAACTCTACCGCGTAGAGTGAGTTTGTTTGTTCGCTAATCCAAGTTATAAATGGGTCAACAACATCATGTTGGATGATTTTTTTATGTTTCGCCGTTGCAAGTTCTACTTCATAAATCGCCTGAGTAGCGCCTTCACCATGTGCAATAGCATAAATTGATTTGTTGTCTTCGGTGAACGAAATAGGGTAGAAATCCGTTAGTCCGCCTTTAATTCTTTCAGCATCAACCCATTCACCATTTTCATAGTAGAAGAGCTGATCATCGTTTTTGTTATCTCGTGCAAAGCTAAAGCGAACGTCTTCTTTATTATCAACCAGGAAACCTGCATTGGCGATAGGTGACGTGGTAAGGCGTTTGCGTTTACCGGAATAGACATTGACGCGGTATACAAGGGTGTAAGAATAGTTAAGGCCATTCCAAGGATATGCCATAACATAGATATATTTATCATCATCTTTTAACGTGTCTAAGACAAATGCGCTTGCTCGGATAGTTTCATTACTGGAAATGCTTGTGCCAGTTGAGGAACCGCCATTATAACCGAACAGGTACTTAGATTTGCTGCCGTCATAATTTACCGCCAGTAACTCCCCGTAATAATCAGAAACCTCACGTTGTGCGTGCTTATAGAGTTTTTGTAATACAATCCGCTCATTATTCACCCAATAGTAACTACCAACTTCTTCATCACCACTAAATTTGACTGCATTAGTCGGCTTCATGGTTTCAAGGTTTAGGATTAATAGGGTGCGCTTTTCAGCTTCAATTAAAATAACGCCAAGGTGTTTACCATCGGGTGATATTTTGACTTCAGAGAATTCGGAATCAGCACTAAAATTTTTGATCTGAGGACTAGCAAAAGTGTGAGAGGTAAAAAGAATAAGCAAACAGCAAGTGAGATATAAAATACGCAGCATGACTACAATCCGTGTAATAAATGTTAAAAGTGTAACGGTATTGTATTTAATTCAAGTGATCAGAGCAATACGTACTCACTATTTATTCATTGAAATGAGGTAGAATATGAACGTATATTACGACT
This sequence comes from Shewanella psychromarinicola, assembly GCF_003855155.1. Classification (NCBI taxonomy): domain Bacteria; kingdom Pseudomonadati; phylum Pseudomonadota; class Gammaproteobacteria; order Alteromonadales; family Shewanellaceae; genus Shewanella; species Shewanella psychromarinicola. The sequence continues at coordinate 925,678 of NZ_CP034073.1, read as the reverse complement.
TTTAATTTATGTTAATACCCATTTTATTGGCCTCTTTGCGCAGTAGAATTTGCTTGAAAGTCATAAAACAGGCACAAAAAAGCCGACCCCCCCGTTAACTGAGTCTCGGCTTGTTGAAATAATATTTATTAGCTCATTACGATTTAATGTTTAGGTTCTTTTTAAGGAATAGAAGCATTTTTTCATAATATTGGGCACGATTGTCATCATTGTAGAAACCATGGCCTTCATCATCCATCACCAGTTTTTCATAGGGATAATCACGTGCTTTAAGGGCTTTTTCTAATGATTCTAGCTGTTCAATGGGCGCTCGTTCATCGTCACCGCCATGTACTAGAAGCAAGTTTGCTTTAAGCTTATCTACATTCTCTGAGGGAGACATCGCTCTTAGTACTTCACTATTTTGACCTAAAACATTTTTAAGGTAACTAGTTCCCGAAGCACTACTTGCAATATCTCCTTCATCGAACATTAACTCTAAATTATAAATCCCTGCAAAACCGATAGCGCATTTGAACAGATCTGGTTCAAGTATTGCGCTTTGCAATGCACTATAACCCCCAAAACTACCACCAGAAATACAGATACGGTTTTTATCTACATAACCTTGCTCAATGACGTAATGAGTGGCGTCGAGAATGTCATATTGTACTTCTGAACCCCATTTTTGGAATCCAGCTTGTTCAAAATTTTGTCCAAAACCACCTGAACCACGGAAATTGACTTGTAATACCGCCATCCCTTGATTTGCTAGCATTTGGTTTTGAGTATTAAATCCCCATTCATCTCTTATTCCATGCGGACCACCATGGGGGTTGACCACAAGAGGGAGGTTTGTCGCTTCTTTACCATAAGGTAATGTTAAATAACCGTTAATTATTTTACCGTCTCGGCTGGTAAAACTAATTGGCTTCACTTCTGACATTCGCGCTGGGTCGAGCCATTTCTTGGCAGAGGCTAAGTGTTGGAGTGTGAGCGCCTCGGTATCAAATATATAATAATCACCAGGATTCCGATCGTTAAATGCCACCACGATGAGTTTTTCTGAATGACGAGTTTCGCTAACGATACGAACTTGATGGCCAGGTAATGATGCGAGCAACTGTTTTAGCAATTTTGAATGACTGTCTTCTGGATTGACGAAAGCGTAAGACGGATAACCATTTTCAAATTCAACTGCATAGAGTTTTTTGGTCGTTTGGTTTATCCAGTAATTACTGGGATCACTTTTGTCATCTTTAATAATTTGTGTTTTTTCACCTGTTTCTAGATTGATTTCATAAATCCCTAAGGTTTCGCCTTTTACCCGAGCAGCTGCATAAATACTGTTTTTATTTTCGGCAAAAGATATTGGGTAGAAATCATCTAAATTGAGTTTGAGCTTATCGGTGTTAAGCCATTCGCGGTCTTGACGATAAAATACTTTTGTTATGTTGTTTTCATCTTCGCCTACAACAAAGCGTACTTCACCATCATGATCGGTTAAAAATCGAGAGTAACCTATAGGCGAAGTGGTGACTTTTCTGCGGAACCCTTTGTATAAATTTACACGGTATACAGTTTGTGATAATTCATAGTTTAAAGAATTAGACTCATTCCATGGGATTGCATTGACGAGCATATAGCGGTCGTCATCGGGGAGGGGATCTAAAATAAAAGCAGTTGCTCTTATCGGGGTATTTTTTTTCAGATGTGAGCCAGTTTGTTGCTCGCCGCTATTAAAACCAAAAAGGTAAGTTGCTCTTGATCCATCGGCATTAACAGCCATTAGCTCACCATAATACAGCGGTACGTCACTCCAACCTTTTAAGTATTCTTTTTGCAAGACGATTCGTTCATTATTTACCCAAGCGTAATCACCCACTTGGGCATTGCTAGGGAAAAATATCGCGTGATGTATTTGTTTTGTTTTAGCATTTAATATCAGTAGTTTGTCTTTGCCATTGTGCTTGGTTATTGCACTAATATATTCGCCTGTTGGAGATATTTTTACATTGCTAAATTCAGCCCCTCGGCTAAATAGCTGTGCAGTGGAAAGACTTTCTGCAGCAAATGCATGGGTGAATAGGCCACCACAGACAAGTAACATAATGGTTAGGTATTTGGTGAAAATCATGAGACATCCTTGTTTAATCATTCGATCTTACTTCGTTCTTACTTTGTTTTTATGTGGTATAAATATTCGATTTGATACGGTTTAAGGGTAAAGGAAGAGTCAGTAGCATTGGCCGAAAAAGGACCGAACTAGATCCTTTATCTATGCGATATTAACTTCTTAATAATTGCTGCTGAATAAAGGTCCATTGCTCATCAAAGTGGAGCGTTGGTTTTTGTTTAAATTCGCTGCGAACAAACTGTGAAATACGCCCTTCTACAAAGGCCAGTAATAGGTTGGCGAGAACGGCTTCGTCGAGGTTAAAGCCTACGCCTTCGCGTAAAGTTTTTTCGCGCAGAATTTGTTTTATTTGGGTTTCAATTTTGGCAAATAGCACATCGATTCGGCTACGTAAACGTTCGTTTTCACCCAGCAGAGCATCGCCATTTAATACGCGTGAAATACCAGGATTACGTTCAGAAAACACCAATAACAGCTGCAGTACCAATTGGCAGCGGGCCATGGTGTCTTTTTCTTCGTCCATGATGATATTGAGGCGTGACAAAATAGCGTCTTCAATAAACTCGATTAAGCCTTCGAACATTCGCGCTTTACTGGGGAAATGACGATACAGTGCCGCTTCTGATACACCGACTTCGGCAGCAAGTTTAGCTGTGGTAATACGTTGGCCTGGGCTGCTTTCGAGCATTTTTGCTAAGCATTGTAAAATATGCTCACGACGATTCATTTTAGGGCTTTCAGCCATTATCTGTTCCTTGGCTCAGTGACGACTAGAAAAGATTATTTGGTTCCTGAGTGACCAAATCCGCCTTCTCCACGATCTGAGCGATTAAACTCATCCACTAAGGTAAATGTTGCCTGTACCACGGGTACAAACATCAATTGGGCTAAACGATCGCCTATTTCGAGCGTGAATGGTTTATCACTTCGGTTCCAACATGACACCATTAATGGTCCTTGGTAATCGGAGTCAATTAAGCCCACTAAATTACCCAAAACGATGCCATGTTTATGACCCATACCTGAGCGTGGCAAGATAACCGCGGCAAGGCTTGGGTCGGCCACATGAATGGCAATACCCGTTGGAATTAATACCGTTTGGCCAGGTTCAATCACCATAGTGGTGTCGGTCATGGCACGTAAGTCCATGCCTGCGCTACCGGGAGTTGCGTAGGCTGGCAATGGAAATTCACTGCCAATACGCGAGTCGAGAATTTTTAGTTCAATGGGTGTTTTCATGATTTTTTTAATTGTTTTTCTATTAATGAGAGTAATTGGCGCGCCAGTGTTAGTTTGTCTGTTGCTGGTAGTTGTTGGCTGCCGTGTTGCCAAAATACCTGTAGTGCATTGCTATCGGCATTAAAGCCTAAGCCTTGAATAGAAACATCGTTAGCGGCAATCATATCGAGCTTTTTGCGTTGTAATTTACCGCGAGCGTATTGCTCCACATCGTTAGTTTCTGCTGCAAAACCGACAGTAAAAGGTCGAGGTGTGTGCTCGGCAACCGTGGCTAAGATATCAGGATTACGTACTAGTGCAAGCTGCATTTTGTCGGCTGATTTTTTGATTTTCTGCTCTGCTATATCGGCAATTCGATAATCCGCTACTGCGGCGCAGCCGATAAAAATATCATGCTGCTCAACCTGTTCCATCACTGCGTTAAGCATTTGCTGTGCAGAATCAACGTTAATACGAGTCACACCTGCTGGGGTTGCCAAGTTAACTGGACCAGACACTAATGTTACGCTGGCGCCCATTTCTGCTGCGGCTTGGGCTAAGGCAAAACCCATTTTCCCTGAGCTGTGGTTGGAAATATAACGCACAGGGTCTATCGCTTCGCGCGTTGGCCCGGCAGTAATGAGTAGTTGATGACCTTGAAGTGTTTTAGGACCAAAAAATTGTACCAGTTGTTCTGCCATCACCACGGGCTCTTGCATTCTGCCGGGGCCGACTTCACCGCAGGCTTGGCTACCCGATGCTGGGTGCCAAATTATCAGGCCTTTACGGACTAAATTGGCCATGTTCTCTTGGGTGGCAATATTTTGGTACATCTGTTGATTCATCGCTGGGCATACAATGACAGGCGCACTGGTGGCTAAGCAGGTTGTGGTTAATAAGTCATTAGCCATACCGGCATTGATCCGCGCGATTATGTTTGCTGTTGCTGGAGCAATTAATACCACCTCAGCCCAACGAGCGAGTTCGATATGACCCATAGCCGCTTCTGCTGCGGGATCAAGCAAGTCAGAGGCCACTGGGTTGCCAGAAAGCGCTTGTATGGTTAACGGGGTGATAAACGCCATGGCGCTTTGAGTCATAATGACTCGCACATCCGCGCCACGCTCTTTTAAACGGCGAATAAGGTCCGCGCTTTTATAGGCGGCAATGCCGCCACCAATTCCGAGTAATACTTTTTTATTTGTCAGCATGATGCACATTATCCGACTCAAATCTAATTACGGCTAACAATATCACAAACCTATGACAAGTGGCGCAGATCCAATCTCAAAAATATCAACCATACTGTAGTCATTAATTCGAACTCTGTTGTTGAAAAAGATAACCAGCCGTTGTGGGTGTGGTCATCGGGTATAGCGTCGAGTTAATGCGTGCAATTAAATCGCCACATTGAATATAAGGGACATTCATGGGAATTAAAGATTGGCCTCAAGGAGAAGGACCTCGAGACAAGTTACTGCTCAAAGGCGCTGGACATTTGTCTGATGCAGAATTGCTTGCGGTGTTATTGCGTAATGGTCTGGCGGGGCAAAATGCGGTGGATTTAGCCCGAGAGATGATCAGTCAGTTTGGTGGTTTGCGCAGTTTGCTGAGTGCATCGAAAAGCCAAGTGTGTAAATTAGCTGGCGTTGGACCGGTAAAATACGCTCAATTACAGGCCGCGGCCGAGATTTCTAAGCGAATTGCCCATGAAAATCTACAAAGAGGGCAAATTTTGACAAATCCTGATTTAACTCGGGACTATTTAATGAGACAATTAGGCGACCGATCCTATGAAGTGTTCGCCTTACTATTGTTGGATACCCAACATAGAGTCATTCAATTTGTAGAATTATTTCGTGGCACCATCGATTCCGCTTCTGTTTATCCTCGCGAGGTTGTAAGCCTTGTTTTGGAGAAAAAAGCAGCGGCAGTAATAGTGTGTCACAATCACCCGTCTGGCATCGCAGAGCCAAGTCAGGCTGATCGGCGAATAACTGAGCGAATAAAAAATGCATTGGCAACCATAGATGTTTCTTTGTTAGATCATATGGTTGTAGGTGATCAGGAGATAGTCTCCTTTGCTGAGCGAGGGTGGATAGTATAAACACTGCTTGATCTTATATGGTCAATCGTGTATAAAATGCGCCCTCTTTGTGCCTCGGGCGACGGCCATACGAGGCACATTAATGCTCGAGCGTTAAAAAATTGTTTTGGAGAAGATTGACATGTCAAGAGTATGCCAAGTAACTGGCAAGAAGCCAATGGTTGGTAACAACCGTTCGCACGCAAAAAATTCGACTCGTCGTCGTTTTTTACCTAACCTACAAAACCATCGTTTTTGGTTAGAAGAAGAAAAGCGTTTCGTGCAATTACGTGTATCTACTAAAGGTATTCGTATTATCGACAAAAAAGGTATTGAAGTAGTTGTTGCTGAACTTCGTGCCAGTGGCGAGAAGGTATAATAGAAAATGGCTAAATCTAAAGGTAATCGTGAGAAGATCAAATTAGTATCTAGTGCTAAAACTGGTCACTTCTACACTACTGAAAAGAACAAGCGTAACATGCCTGAAAAAATGGAAATCAAGAAATTTGATCCAGTCATTCGTCAGCACGTTATGTACAAAGAAGCTAAAATCAAGTAATTGATTTTTGATTCTTAAAAAAGCCCCTTAATAGGGGCTTTTTTTATGGCCGTTTAAAAATAGTCTATACTGAATAACACCTTAGACTGGCCACAAAAATGTTTGATAAGCGTTTATTATCCCAAGTTGTGCTAATTTACAGCGTTGATCTAATGTGCTCATCATAAAATCATTCTATTTTGATTGGGTCCTCAACATTGGTAACCTGCTATTTCGTTAATATTTTGATGTAAAAATGTAACCCAATCGATATAAAAAATGCGTAAAGGGCTATTAGCGGCTAAAATGAGTTAACTTTTTGGCTGTCATGATTTTTTCACACTAAAGTGACACACTATATTTTATTAAAAGTGAAATAAAATGCTTTAAAAGTGAATTAAAATGCAATACCATTCCTTTTAACGTAATAAAAAATCATGTGATGTTCTTTGTCATAACTATTAATGAATATCAAACTTATCCTGAGGTGAATTTGCCTGTGAGAACCACTGAACTGGTTGATGGATTTCGTCATTCTGCTCCTTATGTTAATGCACATAGAGGTAAAACTTTTGTCGTCATGCTCGGTGGCGAGGCTTTAGCACATCCGCAGTTTCGCGGTATTTTAAATGATGTGGCTATGTTGCACTCACTTGGAATAGAGGTGGTATTAGTTTACGGGGCCAGGCCACAGATTGATGAGGGGTTGAAGGCTGCTGGAATTGAACCCGCCTATCATAACGGTATACGCATTACTGATGATGAAACCCTTAAAATTATCAAACAGGTTGCGGGAGCGACTCAATTTGATATCACCGCAAGGTTGTCGATGTGTTTAGGCAACACGCCAATGCAAAATGCCCAAATTAACCTTGTTAGTGGCAATTTTGTGATTGCGCAACCGTTAGGCATCGAAGACGGTGTTGATTTCTGTTTGAGTGGTAAGGTTCGCCGTATTGATGCGTTGGGTCTTCGTCGTCAATTAGACAATAATGGCATAGTCTTGATGGGACCGATTGCGGCTTCAGTTACCGGTGAAAGTTTTAACCTTACGGCAGAAGAAGTCGCGACCCAAGTCGCGATAAAGCTAAAGGCTGATAAGATTATTGGTTTTAGTAATAGTCACGGTATTTTGGATGAAAATGGCGACGTGATTGCTGAACTGATGCCAGACGAAGTTGAAGAAATGCTTAAGACGATGTCTACAGATACGCATGCTTCTGTGGGGACGATGGCTTTCTTAAAAGCCAGCGTTGAAGCGTGTCGCCGAGGCGTGCCACGTTGTCATTTGGTGAGCTATTTAGAAGATGGCGCATTATTACAAGAATTATTTTCACGCGAAGGTATTGGTACTCAAATTGTGACCCAAAGCGCCGAACGTTTACGCCGGGCAACCATTAGCGATATCGGCGGTATTTTAAATCTTATTCGGCCTTTGGAAGAGCAAGGTATTTTGGTGCGCCGCTCTCGTGAGCAACTTGAAATGGAAATCGAGCAGTTTATGTTGGTTGAACGTGACAATTTGGTTATTGGCTGTGCAGCATTGTATCCATTTGAAGAAGACAATGCGGGTGAGTTTGCGTGTCTGGTGGTGCACCCCGATTATCGTGATGCTGACCGAGGTAGTTTACTGCTAAATAATATTATTGGTCAGGCCCGTGTTCGTGGTTATTCGCGTTTATTTGCACTGACAACTCGGAGTATTCATTGGTTTTTAGAGCATGGCTTTAATATTGTCGATGTCGATGTGCTCCCGAATATGAAAAAGCAGCTGTATAACTATCAACGTCGCTCAAAAATTCTTGCGTTAGATTTGTAGAAGTAACAAGACAGTTAACACATAAAAAATGCCGGATTACTGAACAAAGTAATCTGGCATTTTTGTGAGTCAATTATCAATGATTTTAGTGGCTTAAACTAACCAATGTTGAATTATCAAGCTGACGCTTTGGCTAAGGCGTTACGTCGTTGACGTTGCAATATCATGTCGCCAACAAAGATAACTAACGCGCCCCAAATAAATCCAAAGGTAATGCCTTTCTCTATATCAAACGGTTCATTAAAGAGTTTTACCGCCAAGATAAACATGATACTTGGGCCAATATATTGGAAAAAACCTAAAATCGAAAATGGAATTCTGACGGCGGAACCTGCAAAACATAGTAACGGAATCGTTGTGATAATACCGGCAGCGACTAACAGTAAATTGAGGTCGAGAGTGTTGGTTAGCATGCTCGTTGTCGAACTGTCTAAGGTGATGAGTAAATACCCTAAGGCAATAGGTAATAAAATGGCCGTTTCGACCAATAATCCAGATTTAGCATCGATATTAACTTTTTTACGTAATAAACCATAAAAACCAAAACTGGCCGCCAAGGCTAATGACAATAGTGGAATAGAGCCAAAAGAAATTAATTGTACCAGCACTCCGGTACTGGCTAAACCTACCGCAACCCATTGCAATTTACGTAGACGCTCACCTAAAAATACCATCCCAAGCAATACGTTAAATAGCGGGTTAATAAAGTAACCTAGACTGGCATCGAGCATATGGTCGTTGTTGACCGCCCAAATAAAAATTAGCCAATTTGCTGCAATTAGCACCGAGGTGACAAACAGTACCGCAAGTTGTTTAGGTTGTTTGAGAATAAGACGCAGACGATCAAAACCACCGATAAACTGCATCATGATGATCATAAAAATAAATGACCAAATCACACGGTGCATTAATATTTCTGTCGCGGGGACATTATGTAAAAGTTTAAAATACAGCGGTGCGACACCCCAAATGGTGTAAGCGCAAACGGCCAGTAAAACCCCTTTACGGTATTCTAAATCAGGCATAGTGAGTCAACAGTGGGAAGAACAATAATAGATGGCGATTGTAGGTCGCCATTTTGGATGACACAAGTGATTAAGCGAATTCTTTTATAAACCGGTTGTCAGCTTTAAATGGCAGCGCGTTTAGCTTATCCCACCATATAAGTCCCTGTGCCGAAGGCGATGTGGACCCCTTGTTCATTATGTAACTCCATCCGACAAACTGATACGCGATTACCCGCTCGGATAACACTGCCTGTGCCAGTGAAGACTTCACCGCGACCCGGACGAAGAAAGTCGACGCGCATATCGATAGTGCTTAAGGTGGTTAAACGTTGTTGTAATTCCTCTATTGTCCAATTTTCTTTACTGGCAACTAGCCCAGCAAATACCGTGAGCCCGCCGACAACATCGAGTAAGGTTGCTGTGACACCACCATGTAAAATGTTTTGATGAATATTACCAATAAGCTCAGGCTTCATTTTTATCACCACTTCAACCCCATTGATGTCGTAATGTTTTATGTCTAATCCGAGTAGATTATGAAACGGAACATGTTGGTCAAATATTTGTGCAACTTGTTGTAATACTTGGGTTTGAATAGCGGTGGTCATGAGCAATCCTTGTCTGTTTTATAATTATTATGCTTGTTGTTTGTAGGGGTGGCTTACTGCTAAAGAGTATTTAATCTAACCCTAAAGTGACATTGACTCAATCTTCTATCTTGGGTGAAAACAGCGTAAAGGTGTTTTGGTTCAAGACATCTGTGGCTGAGTGCTTTAAAATGAGTGCCCCTTGAATGATGATGTAGTGTAATGGATACTCCGATTTCGGCCAATATTGCGTCCTCAGATGTGTTGACGACAGAGCAAGATGTACTTGCTGCAAGCTTGCAGCAAGTGTTTGGTTATCGCGCCTTTCGTGAAGGGCAGCGAGAAGTCATTGAGCAAAGTTTACAAGGCCAAGATACCTTAGTGATTATGCCTACTGGTGGCGGCAAAAGTATGTGCTATCAATTGCCTGCTATTGTGTTGCCTGGCGTTACTGTGGTCGTGTCACCATTAATTTCGTTGATGAAGGACCAAGTCGACAGTTTATTGCAAAGTGGGGTATCGGCAGCTTATCTCAATTCATCTTTACCGCGCGAACAAAGTGCTGAGGTGTTACGCAAGCTTCATGCAGGCGAGATTAAATTGTTGTATGTGTCGCCAGAGCGTTTGTTACGTCCTGACTTTATTGAGCGTCTGCAATCAGTTGATATTTCAATGTTTGCCGTCGATGAAGCGCACTGCATTAGTCAATGGGGCCATGATTTTAGACCTGAATATGCTGCATTAGGTCAATTAAAAGAATATTTTCCTTATTTACCATTAATGGCTTTAACCGCGACGGCAGATCACGCCACGCGTTTAAGCATTTGCGAACGTTTAGGGGTAACACCTTATACTTTGCTGTCGAGTTTCGATCGCCCCAATATTCGTTATACCGTGGCTGAAAAACTGAATGCGGCGAATCAGCTGCGTCAGTTTTTAACGGTGCAAAACGGCACCAGTGGTATTGTGTATTGCAGTAGCCGGCGACGAGTTGATGAGGTGGCTGAGCGTTTACGCCTACAGGGGTTTAATGCCCAAGCGTATCACGCAGGATTGAGCCAGCAAGATCGAGGCAACGTTCAAGATAAATTTCTAAAAGATCAAATCGATATTGTGGTGGCAACCGTGGCTTTTGGCATGGGGATCAACAAGTCTAACGTGCGCTTTGTGGTGCATTACGATATTCCCAAAAGCATTGAAGCTTATTACCAAGAAACCGGGCGAGCTGGTCGTGATGGTTTAGACGCTGAAGCTTATATGTTGTTTGACCCTGCTGACATAGGCCGAGTCAGACATTTGATTGAGCAATCTGAACCGGGTCCGCAACAGCAAGTCGAATTTCATAAATTGCATACCATGGCAGCCTTTGCTGAAGCGCAGACTTGTCGTCGCCAAGTGCTATTAAACTACTTTGATGAAGTGGCTTCTAAGCCTTGTGGTAACTGTGATATCTGTCTTGACCCACCTAAACGATATGATGGTACTGAAGATGCACAAAAAGTGCTTTCTTGTATTTATCGTTTGCAGCAACGTTTTGGTATCCACCATGTTATTGAAGTATTACGCGGGTCTAAAGCGGCTAATATCGTTGATAGAGGCCATGATAAGTTATCGACATGGGGCATTGGTAAAGATAAATCAACAGAGTTTTGGCTCAGTGTTATCCGCCAGTTAATTCACTTAGGTTTGATGAGTCAGGATATTACTCGGGGATCTGCGATTAAGCTTAATCCTGCCGCGAGGCCGGTGTTAAAGGCTGAGCTATCGTTAAAGTTAGCGGAACCCAGAATTCAATTAATCAATGTTAAACGTAAGCCAAGTGCGCGTGGGCCGCAGCAATATGATCGTAAATTATTTGCGCGTTTAAAATTACTGCGCCGTGAACTGGCTGAAAAGAATGACATTCCACCTTATTTAGTCTTTAACGATGCTACCTTGGTTGAAATGTGTGTCATGCTGCCCACAAGTCCTGGAGAGATGCTCGCGGTAAACGGGGTTGGGCAGATTAAACTTGACCGATTTGGCGGAGATTTTTTAGATGAAATCTCTGATTATCTGACCAAAAGTTAGTCATTTAATGTTCATCATTAGGCGGGGTCTCTTGAAGTTTTATTTTGTTTAATTGATTTATAACGGCTTTTTTTACTAGCACGTCAAAGTTGTCAAGTTGCTGTAAACTCGCCATACCAATATTTACTTTGATCCCCGTTTTCCATTCGCTGAGTACTCGTTCTATTTGGGTTACGACTCTCGCCGCTCCCATTGACGAGGTGTGTGGCAGGATAATAATGAGTTCGTCAGTGTTGTGACGAAATAATTGGTCTTGTTCTCTCAGTGTGAGTTTGAGTCGTGGGATCATAAACGGTATATCCTCGAGATTAATATGATTGATATTAATCAGCAATAGACTCAGTTGATACTGCCCTTGTTTGGCATTGCTCAGCATATGATCAATACGTTGCTGCTGGTTTTCTTCTTGAGTATCAGCATTGAGGCGTTGTGGTCTTCGGGCCAAAAACAGCACTAATCCAACGGACAGTAACAAAATGATTAAAGCTGTAATGGTCAAATTTTGATTGATGTTGCTGGCAGGTTTTTCGGGTGCTGTACTGACTTCACTTTGTGCAGCTATTCTGGCTTTAAACTGCATAAAGTGGGCATTGTTTAACTTGGCCGCAGCTTGTTTAGCAGCGTCAAAACGCTGCACTTGAAATTGATAAGCCGACTCGAATTGATTTTGTTCAGCGTAGTATTGGCTGATTATTTGATTAAATTCTTCTAAATCAGAAAATTGTTTAAGTTCAGTGGCTTGTTCAATAATTTCATTGAGTAGCGACAATGCTTGTATATCTTTATGTTGTGCAAAATACACTTTGGCTAAGGTGCGCTTGATGCGCATAACGTAAAGAGGCTCTTGGTATTTTGTTAAAAGGTTGATGCTTGAGTGGGCGAGTTGCTCGGCGATGTCATAATCACCAACGTATAAATGAATACTGGCCAGTAAGGCATTACCGATTGCAAAGTCTTTTTCCGATGTATTTTTACTATTTTCAGTTTTTGCCTTGTTAAGATAATACAACACTTGCGCTTTATCTTTTTGTGCCATATTAATTCGGGCTAAGTTAATCGCAAATGCAAAGTTAAGTTTACCGAAGGTAGATGGGTCATTATAAGCGAGTTCTGCAAAGTGTAATGCTTCTTCAAGATCGCCCATGGAGAAAAATACATTAGTAATTTCAGAGAGTAAATAGGATTTAGGGACCAAATACCAATCCTGAAACTGTGCTTGAGCCTCATCAAAAATAGCTAATGCTAAGCGTAAATCCTCAATCGATTGATTGTAGTTTTCTAGGCTGGTGTTTTGGCTACTGTTTAAAAAAAGGCTATTTACAATCGCTTGCTTTTCAGAGTATCGCTTTGCCAAGCGTAGTGCTTCTTCGGTGAGTTGTTGTTCTTGGAGTGTATTGCCAAGGCTTTGATGTGCTGCAGCTTGGCATTGCATGAAGTAGGGACGCGCGGTATCGTACTTAAATTGCCTGGCCTTTATTTCCCCTTGTTTTGCCAAGGTGATAGCCTGATTGAACTCACCAAATTCCAATAAATTAACACAACGTAACAGCGTTAATCGTAGCGCATCGATATTGGCTAATGGTTGTTGAGCATGTTGTTGCTCAAGAGAATCAATCAGTGATTTTGCGTCCGTAGATCGTTGAGAATTGATACTGTTGATCACATCGAGCTGCTTACGAGCGCTCAGTTGTTGAGTTTGAGCAATGATATCGCCGGAGAGTAATAAACGTTGCGCTGGTTGAGCAAAAACTGCCGTAGTCGCTAAATATAGTGTGATGCCAAAGATTAGAGCAAAAATGCGACTAAAGTTATATTCAATACTCTTTTTCGACAACATCATCGTCATATATCTACTTAACATGGGGTGGTAGCAGTATACGATTATTTATATCCAGATACATAAAAATATAATTGATGCAGCAACTTAGATTGATGTTTATTTGCACTTTGAGAGGTAAGTTCATTAATTGAAAGCGAATCCATATTGGCTGATAATGTAGTTGGTTAACTGTAATGAGGCACTAGTACACTATCATCTTTTTCACGATGGTTAAATTAGGGTTGACACAGAAGGCTGGTCGAGTTACATATTAGGTATAGACATATTTTTTGCGTCACACATTTAGCATATTTAGTTATTAAAAGTGAATATTAACACCATGAACACACAATTGTTTTTACTCGGACTCCTTCTCCTCTCTCGCATACCCTGCGCGGAGTCCTTTGTGTTACATGCAAAATAATTCATTAAGCATACACAAACCCCGCGCTAACAGTCGCGGGGTTTTTTGTTTCTAGCCCTTTTGAAATGTACCAATTGTGCTGTTTGCAGTTGGGTAAATAGATACATGATGGTCGATGGAGAAATTCGATGTCCAATAGAGTTATAATTTTTGATACTACGCTACGTGATGGCGAGCAGGCGCTGGCAGCGAGTTTAACCGTTAAAGAAAAGCTACAAATTGCCTTAGCGCTGGAACGTTTAGGCGTTGATGTAATGGAAGTGGGTTTCCCGGTGTCTTCTCCTGGTGATTTTAAATCGGTGCAAACCATTGCCAAGACCATTAAAAATAGCCGAGTGTGCGCGTTATCCCGTGCACTTGAAAAGGACATTGATGCCGCAGCCCAAGCCTTATCGGTAGCCGATCAATTTCGGATCCATACTTTTATTTCAACCTCGACCATTCATGTTGAAAGTAAATTAAAGCGCTCTTTTGACGATGTGTTAGAGATGGCCGTTAATGCGGTTAAGTACGCCAGACGTTTTACGGATGACGTTGAGTTCTCATGCGAAGATGCTGGCCGCACGCCGATAGATAATTTGTGTCGTATGGTAGAGGCGGCAATTAAAGCCGGTGCCCGTACCATTAATATTCCAGACACTGTTGGCTATACTGTGCCAAGCGAGTTTGCTGGCATTATTAAAACCTTATTTAATCGAGTGCCAAATATCGACCAAGCGGTGATTTCGGTTCATTGTCATGATGATTTAGGTTTGTCGGTTGCTAATTCGATTGCTGCAGTAGAGATGGGCGCTCGCCAAGTAGAATGTACTATTAATGGCATTGGTGAACGAGCCGGTAATTGCTCGTTAGAAGAAATTGCCATGATCCTTGCAACACGCAAAGATTTGCTTGATGTAGAGTGTGGTATTAACGCCAAAGAAATACATCGTACGTCGTCGTTGGTCAGCCAACTATGTAATATGCCTATTCAAGCTAATAAGGCCATCGTGGGGACTAATGCATTTTCTCATTCATCGGGTATCCATCAAGATGGTATGCTAAAAGCCAAAAATACCTATGAGATCATGACCCCAGAAAGCATTGGTTTGAATCGTAATAATATGAACATGACTTCACGCTCTGGTCGCCATGTGATTAAGCATCGCATGGAAGAAATGGGTTACCAGCCAAGCGATTATGATATGGACAGCCTTTACGAGCAGTTTTTAACCTTGGCAGATAAGAAAGGTCAGGTATTTGATTACGACTTAGAAGCGTTAGTGTTCGTGGAGTCGCAAGCTCAAGATGATGATAAATATCAACTACAACATATGATGGTGCATTCAGATTCGACTGAAGGTGTGGCCACCGCGACGGTGCGTATTGCGGTAGATGGCAAAGATCTTACCGAAGCATCGACAGGTAATGGACCTGTCGATGCCGCTTATAATGCCATTGCACGGGCAACCGGTCGTCAAATAAATATTACCAACTATAAATTAAGTGCCAAAGGTGAAGGCCAAAATGCCCTAGGGCAGGTTGATATTACCGCGAAATACAACGAGCAGACGTTCCACGGTGTCGGATTAGCCACCGATGTGGTTGAGGCGTCAGCCCAAGCGTTAGTTCATGTGATGAATTTAGTGTACCGCGCAGACAAGGTTGCTGATTTTAAACAACAGATCCATAAAAATAGGGAGTTAGGTGGCGTATGAGTTATCAAATAGCAGTTTTGTCGGGTGATGGTATCGGTCCTGAAGTGATGGCAGAAGCGCGTAAAGTGCTGAGTGCGGTAGAAGCGCGTTTTGGATTAGATATTAACTACACCGAATATGATGTTGGCGGCATTGCGATTGATAACCATGGTTGTCCTTTACCTGATGCAACGTTAACAGGCTGTGAAGCTGCCGATGCCATTTTATTTGGCAGCGTTGGTGGCCCCAAGTGGGAACATTTACCACCCAATGATCAACCGGAACGTGGTGCATTATTACCGTTACGTGGTCACTTTGAGCTATTTTGTAATTTACGCCCAGCCAAATTACATGACGGCTTAGAGCATATGTCACCACTGCGCAGCGACATTTCAGCTCGTGGTTTTGATGTGTTGTGCGTACGTGAGTTAACCGGCGGTATTTACTTTGGTAAGCCAAAAGGGCGTCAAGGTGAAGGTGACGACGAAGAAGCCTTCGACACTATGCGTTATAGTCGCCGCGAAATTAGCCGCATTGCTCGTATTGCTTTTGAAGCTGCGCGTGGACGTAAAAACAAAGTCACTTCTGTAGATAAAGCCAATGTGTTGACTTGTTCAGTGCTATGGCGTCAAGTGGTAGAAGAAGTGGCCAAAGACTTCCCTGATGTCACCTTAGAGCACATCTACATCGATAATGCGACTATGCAGCTATTGCGTCGTCCAGATGAGTTTGATGTGATGCTATGTTCTAATTTATTTGGTGATATTTTATCCGATGAAATTGCCATGTTAACCGGCTCTATGGGGCTATTGTCTTCGGCAAGCATGAACAGTAAAGGCTTTGGTTTATTTGAACCGGCCGGCGGCAGTGCCCCCGATATTGCTGGTCAAGGTATCGCTAATCCGGTGGCGCAGATTTTATCTGCCGCACTGATGTTACGTCATAGCTTAAAGCAAGAAGACGCCGCTAATGCCATTGAACGCGCGGTGACAAAAGCACTCGCCAGTGGTTATTTAACCGGCGAACTTATGGCAGCAGATAAACGTAGTGAAGCAAAGTCGACCGCACAAATGGGCGATTTTATTGCCCAAGCGATAAAGGAAGGTGTGTAATGGCTCAAGTTATGGGTAAAACCTTATATGAAAAAGTGTGGGATGCACACATTGTCGCCTCTCCTGAAGGCGAAGCCCCCGTCGTGTATGTTGACCGGCATTTAGTGCATGAGGTGACATCACCTCAAGCATTTAGTGGCTTAAAAGTGGCTGGACGCACACTACGTGCACCACACAAAACCTTTGCCACCATGGATCATAATACCTCGACCCGCAGTGCCAGTTTAGATGCACTGAGCCCTATGGCCCGCACCCAAGTTGAAACCCTAGCGCAAAACTGTAAAGAGTTTGGCGTGCGTTTGTATGATATTCATCATCCTAATCAAGGTATTGTCCATGTAATGGGGCCTGAATTGGGGATTACTCTACCGGGATCCGTTATTGTGTGTGGTGATTCGCACACCGCGACCCATGGTGCATTTGGTGCATTGGCGTTTGGTATTGGCACCTCAGAAGTTGAGCACGTATTGGCCACCCAGACCCTACGCCAGTTAAAAGCCAAAACCATGAAGATTGATGTTCGCGGCCAAGTGACCGATGGCGTAACAGCAAAAGATATCGTATTAGCCATTATTGGTAAATTAGGTATGGATGGCGGCACAGGTTATGTGGTTGAGTTTTGTGGTGATGCCATTGAGGCATTAACCATGGAAGGGCGTATGACCTTGTGCAACATGGCCATCGAAATGGGTGCCAAAGCCGGTATGGTCGCGCCTGATGAGACCACATTTAACTATCTTAAAGGCCGTGAGTTTGCTCCTAAAGATGCGCTGTGGGAGCAAGCGGTTGCCACATGGTCACAATTGAAGACCGATGCTGATGCGGTATTTGATGCTGAAGTGGTATTTGACGCAAACGATATAGCGCCGCAGTTAACCTGGGGTACTAACCCTGGTCAAGTGGTGGCTATTGACGGTGTGGTGCCTAATCCTGAACAAGAAACCAATATTACCAATCGGACGAGTATGGTCAAAGCGTTAGAGTATATCGGCCTTACGCCGGGTACTAAAATGACCGACATTAGCATTAATAAAGTGTTTATTGGTTCTTGTACTAACTCGCGCATTGAAGATTTACGTTCTGCTGCTGCGCAGGCTAAAAATCGTAAAGTGGCTGACGGCGTGGTGGCGATTGTGGTGCCGGGATCGGGCCCAGTCAAACGGCAAGCAGAAGCTGAAGGCTTAGATAAGATTTTTATTGAAGCCGGTTTTGAATGGCGTTTACCAGGTTGTTCGATGTGCTTGGCAATGAATGATGACCGTTTAGACGCGGGTGATCGCTGTGCATCAACCAGCAATCGTAATTTCGAAGGTCGTCAAGGTCGTGGCAGTCGTACCCATTTGGTTAGCCCTGCTATGGCTGCAGCTGCAGCAGTTGCGGGCCACTTTGTTGATATTCGTCAACCTTATTAATCAGCTAAACAAGGATATTTTATGCAAGCTTTTACAGCACATACCGGTTTAGCGGTAGCCATTAACAGCGCCAATGTTGACACTGATCAAATCATTCCTAAGCAGTTCTTGTCAAAAGTGACTCGTGACGGTTTTGGGGTGCACTTGTTCCATGATTGGCGTTATTTAGATGATGCGGGTGATCAGCCTAATCCTGAGTTCGTGCTCAATCAGCCTCGTTACCAAGGTGCTTCTATTTTATTAGCGCAAGAAAACTTTGGTTGTGGGTCATCACGTGAACATGCACCTTGGGCATTAGCTGATTTTGGTCTTAGGGTCATCATTGCCCCGACGTTTGCGGACATATTTTACGGCAACTCGATAAATAATGGCTTTCTACCGGTAACGCTAACCTCTGCTGAAGTACAACAATTGATGGATGAAGTGGCAGCCCAAGAAGGAGCGCAGATTACAGTAGATTTACATGCGCTAACGGTCACATCACCCTCTGGTTGTGTGTTTGATTTTGCCATGGTTGAGTCTGCAAGGCATAAATTACTCAATGGTCTGGATGCTATCGGATTGACATTGTCATTTGAGCAACAGATCAGTGACTATGAAGCTCATATACCCGCTTGGTATGCATAATCGGCTATCACTGAGTGTTTAGTGTGTCGTTAATATTGTGTAAACAATGAATTAAAACCTCTTCATGTTGTCATGAAGAGGTTTTTTTTGTTTTTAATTGTAAAAACTTTTATGTAACCATTTTGTACACAAAAACAAGCTAGGCTTATTTTAGACCAATATTTTTAACCATTTAAGCTTATTGTTATACGATAGTTTTTATTTAAGGTACTGTTTATTAATGCAAAAAATTAACTATTGGTAAGGTGAGGTCCATTAGATTTACCGTTACCCTGTTTTTCGGGTTGTCTTTTACATCATTAAATCAAAAGTTTGATCACGATCACAATTTAAAATTGAATCACTCACTTCTTGTTCAGTCCCTTGCGGCTGTTGCAATGCTTTTTTGGATCAGTACACTGACAGCTTCATTTAAGTCGAGCTTTAACTCTATGTAAGCCGATTTATGCAGTTTGAATCTAAACACAGAGAATTATAATGAAAAAAACAGTGTTAACACTGGCGATTAGCGCCATTGTATTTGGGGCAACGACTCAAGTGAATGCGGCAGGTTTCCAACTTGCAGAATATTCAGCGACAGGTTTAGGCCGTGCATTTGCTGGTGAAGCCGCCATTGCAGATAATGCGTCAACTCAAGCGCGTAATCCTGCGATGCTTGCTTATCTCGAAGGCCGCCAGCTGTCATCAGGCGGCATCTATGTCATGCCAAATGTGGATGTGATGGGTGATGTTGGCATTTCTTCACCACTATTAGGCTCAGAGCCATTAGTGATAGGTGCAGATGACTACGATGTTGCTGATAATGCACTCGTGCCAAACTTTTACTATTCAAACCAGTTGAATGACCAATGGACTTGGGGTTTAGCCGTCAATTCAAATTATGGTTTAGAAACCAATATTCCAGTGGCGGATGCGGCGGCTATTTTTGGCAGTAAAACTTCAATTACGACAGTCGAATTTAACCCGAATGTTGCCTACCGTCTTGATGATGCATTTACCGTAGGCGCTGGCCTTCGTGTGGTGTACGGCGAAGGTGAAGTGGGTGCTACTGCGCCAGGTTGGATTGATACGATTAAAACGAGTTTACCTGCAAGCATTAGCGCACGTTTACCCGCGGGTGGGACTAATCTAAAGTCAATGGAAGGTGATGATGTTGGCTATGGTTGGAAAGCGGGCGCGAGCTGGCAAATTAACTCCGCTAACCGCATTGGTTTGGCTTACCACAGTAGCGTCGACCTTAAACTCGACGGTCATGTTGATGGCGTGGTTTATACTGGTGGTCAAGATATCGAAATTGAAGGTTATTTGCCGGTTGAGTTACCTGCCTTTGCCGAACTTGCTTCTTATCATCAGTTAACTGAAAATTGGGCAATGCATGCCAGCGTAAACTGGACTGAATGGAATGTGTTTGAGCAACTAGTGGCGTATTTCCCTGGTGATGTTAAGCCTGTCGGTGACTTAACGTCAAACATAGTAAAAGAAGAGAACTTTAATGATAACTGGCGTTATGCGCTCGGTACTACCTATACCCTTAATGATCAGTGGACATTACGTGCAGGTATGGCATTAGATAAAACCGCAGTTGACGATCAAGATCGCACCACCACAATCCCTGATTCTGACCGTTTATGGTTCAGCGTTGGTACAGGCTATCAATTGACTAAAAATCTGAATGTAGATTTAGGGGTGACGTATATTAAAACCCACGGTGATGCGCCTATTACTGAAACACAAGACCTATTAGGCCTTGCTGCTGTTAGCTATACTGGTGAAGCCACCGGTGATGTCTGGATAACAGGCGTGCAGTTAAACTATAAAATGTAATCGATGTCGTTGGATATCATTGATCAAAGGGCCTCGCAATTGCGGGGCCTTTTAGTCTGCTATTTACGTGATGCAGTTAAGCTACTAACATCATTAAATAGCCTAAAATCACGATGAGGTTTATGTCTAAACGACCCCTAGATGCAGTATATAGCATGTCGAGAAGAGACAAGGTTTAAGGTGCTAGGAATAGGGCGCTATGCTTACGGAAAGCTGATAACGGATAACAAGCGAACGCTGCGCTCACGGATAGCGCGGTCTAGGGTCGCTTCTAGGTGCTAGAGAGCCTGCGGCTGCTAGGATCTAGAAGGACGAAGTCCGCCCTCTGGCGAGCTTGCCAGTTCCTAGAACCTATCAGTCGCGAAGCGACGCTCTCGGTAAGGCTGTCACTATTACCTTCTATTACTGCCTTGTTCGTTTTCCTACGGGAGTACTGACACGAGCATGCTGAAGTGGTTTGGGTTTATGCTAACAGAGGACATTTACTTGCATTGATTTTATATATCGATTTAGGATGTAATGTTGGATTAGTCAGTACAGAAACGATATAAAAAATTATAAAATTCAGATAAAACAATTATGTAAATAATTGAATAATAAAACCACATAACAGATCACATCTACATGAGATAGGAAGTCAGATGGTTGCCAATAAATACATTGTCGCGTTAGACCAAGGCACTACAAGCTCTCGTGCCATTGTGTTTGATCATCAAGCCAATATCGTCGCCGTGGCTCAGCGTGAATTTACCCAACATTATCCGCAAGCGGGATGGGTAGAGCATGATCCCATGGAGATATGGTCTTCACAAAGTTCAGTACTGGTTGAAGTACTGACTCGTAAAGGGATAAGTCATCATGATGTTGCCGCGATTGGTATTAGCAATCAACGTGAGACCACGATAGTCTGGAATAAAAACACAGGTAAGCCAGTATATAACGCCATTGTATGGCAATGCCGCCGCAGCCAAGCAATATGCCAACATCATAAAGCACAAGGTGCTGAAGAGATGGTGCGTCAGAAAACCGGGCTAGTACTTGATCCGTACTTTTCGGCGTCAAAAATTGAGTGGATTTTGAATAATGTTGACGGTGCTCGTGAACAAGCAGAAGCGGGCGATCTATTGTTTGGCACCGTTGACACTTGGTTGGTGTGGAAGCTAACACAAGGTAACGTTCATGTGACCGAACCGACTAATGCCTCTCGGACCATGTTATTTAACATTCACGATCAACAGTGGGACCCAGAATTACTCGATTTGTTTACGATACCTCGGGCAATGTTACCTGAAGTGAAACCTTCTTGCGCAATATACGGTTATACCGAACTTGCAGGCAATCCTGTTCCTGTGGCGGGGATGGCGGGTGATCAACAATCGGCTTTGTTTGGCCAATTATGTATCGAACCTGGGATGGCTAAAAATACTTATGGCACAGGGTGTTTTTTGTTAATGAATACCGGTGTCAAAGCTGTCGAGTCAACCCATGGTTTATTAACCACCATTGCTATTGGTACTGATGCAAAAGTGAATTATGCCTTAGAAGGCTCGGTATTTATGGGCGGGGCCGTGATTCAATGGTTGCGTGATGAGCTAGGTCTTATTACCGATGCCTGCGACACTCAATATTTTGCCGACAAAGTGAGTGACACCAATGGCGTGTACTTAGTGCCTGCATTTGTGGGCTTAGGTGCACCTTATTGGGATGCCGATGCCCGTGGTGCCATCATTGGCTTAACCCGTGGCGCCAATCGGAATCATATTATTCGTGCGGCGTTAGAGGCGATTGCTTACCAATCACGTGATGTGCTTGATGCTATGAGTAAAGATTCTAATGTACCACTGACACAAATTCGAGTCGATGGTGGTGCGGTGGCAAATGATTTTTTAATGCAATTTCAAGCAGATATTACTGGGGCAACAGTTATTCGTCCCCTTGTAACTGAAACCACCGCGATGGGGGCGGCATTTCTAGCGGGCTTGGCCGTTGGTGTGTGGAAGTCGACGGATGAATTACAAACCATGCTGTCTACCGAGCGGGAATTTACCTCGACAATGGATATAGA
The DNA here is from genome assembly GCF_003855155.1 of Shewanella psychromarinicola. NCBI lineage: Bacteria > Pseudomonadati > Pseudomonadota > Gammaproteobacteria > Alteromonadales > Shewanellaceae > Shewanella > Shewanella psychromarinicola. The sequence continues at coordinate 903,278 of NZ_CP034073.1, read as the reverse complement.
GATCCGTGCAAAGTTGTACCATGGTTGGAAGCAAGCAGTATCTCAAGTGAGTCCTAATGGTAACCTTGCTTAACTAAGGCAAGCGTTACACTTCAATATCAATATGCTGACTGGCGGTTTCTCCACGAGTGGAGAATCGCTTATCACTTTTCATTAGTCTAATTTTGTTACCGACATTTTTTTTCTCATTAACCGTTCGCGGTTTGGCTCGTCTATCTTGTCGAGGTGCTTCCTGCCGTTGAATAGGCATTTTATGGCTAATGTTTGGTGGTAATTGTGACTGAGGCGCCTCGTGACTGTCAGCACTAATCGCACTGGCATTTTTGACTTGTTCAACAATCCGTTTACGTTCACTCACAGCCTGTACTGGCCTGGCTAGCATGGCATAAATGCTGTCAATACTCATGTTGCTCTCCTGTAACGATGAAATGACGCTAATGTTAATCATCATAACTGTTTATCGACTCAGGTTGGTTAAAATTTAATCTTTTTAGGTTAAGAATAATTTGGCTGACATTTTCATACTCTTGATTGATGCATTTAGACTGGCCCTTTGCTTGTGGTGGGTATCAGCAAATATGCTCATTTCATTATTGTTATGCGTTATTTCAATGATGCATTAACACTAACAGAATAATGCTAACAGAGCGTTACTAACAGAGTGACGTCAACAACGCATCGCTTTGATCTTAGCTGACCAAAGAAGGTGTAACTTCTGGTTGGATTTAGATTTAGTGTGATCACCGCGTTATTCACTTTCGAGCACTGCCTTTAACCGTTTTCATTGAGTCATCACAACCGCATGACCCTTAAGGCATTAAACATAATTAACTGTGATTGCCAGATAAATTGATAAAATGCTGCGCTCAACATTAAGATATCGAAGACAAATACCGTGATCTTGAGTGATAGCGTTTTAGCATAAGCTAATGATACCAAGTCGTTTAAGCATTGTTATTCATTTCATCAGTACAATGCACATCAAGGTGAATAAAGAGGCTTTTACGTCTCAATAACGCGGCGATCAATGCTGAGATTGAATACAGTCGCAAGACATTGCATAAGATAAGGCGGTTTTTAACGATATAAAGTGGACTCAGTCGACTATTTGTTGATCTTTAATGTGATTAAAATGGCGTTTATGGGCAAGATTACGACGTAAAGATGGAGTATTCGAAGCATAAAATAAGATTAATTAAAAAGATCACGTGTTTATTTTTGCCGATAAAACGACCGTTATGTGTCTGGTTTAACTCATTTACCCTGATTTTTAGCTGTTTTCTACAAATGGCTCTGTCATTCATCCTGCTTGATATTAATTTGCTGCTAACCCGCTTGGTGTCTGGATTTAATATATCTGTCCATCCCTTGACAAAACTTGCATAGAGTCCCTAAACTTAGCATTTGTGGGAAGAAGTGGATCATTGTGGATCAAATGATAACAATAAGGACTCAATAACGTGTTTCGTGGTGCCAGTGCAATCAACATGGATGCTAAAGGGCGGATCGCTATTCCAGCGAGATACCGTGATGCGTTGCGTGTCGAACATGCCGGTACTGTGATTATTACCGTAGACATTGAAGCCGCTTGTTTATTGATTTATCCGCTACACGAATGGGAGCAGATTGAAGCAAAGCTAAGATTGCTTTCTGATACCGATCCACTTGAGCGCTCCTTTAAACGAAAATTACTAGGTCACGCACAAGATTGCGAACTAGACAGCCACGGACGCATAGTGATCCCGCCGGCATTACGAAGTTTCGCCAGTTTAGAAAAGAAAACCATGCTGGTGGGCTTACTGAATAAATTTGAATTATGGGAAGAGAGTGCTTGGCAACAACAAATGGATGATGGCAATACGCTCATTCAAAGCCAAGATTTAGCCAGCAATGAACGCTTGGCATACTTTTCACTGTAGTGACCAAAAAGGTTAGAAGAATCCAATGAGCCAAGAGTTTGCCCATTTATCTGTATTACTAAATGAAACCGTCGATGGTCTCAATATCCAAAGTGATGGCATCTACATTGATGGCACTTTTGGCCGTGGTGGGCATTCGCGTCATGTGTTGAGTCATTTGGGTGAAAATGGTCGCTTAATTGCGATAGACAAAGATCCGCAAGCCATCGAGGCTGCTAAGCAGTTTGCTGATGACCCTCGATTCCAAATTGTCCACGGTGGCTTTGGTCAATTAGCTGAGTATGTCGATGAGCTTGGATTAACAGGCCAGATTAATGGTGTATTGCTTGATCTTGGCGTGTCGTCGCCACAATTAGACGATGCGGAACGTGGCTTTAGTTTTTTACGTGACGGCCCGCTCGATATGCGTATGGATAACAGTCAAGGTCAAACCGCTGCCCAGTGGATAGCGCGTGCAGAAATTGAAGATATGGCATGGGTATTTAAAACCTACGGTGAAGAAAAGAATTCGCGCCATATTGCACGTTGTATTGCAGCTGATCGTGAGAAGACACCCTTTTTACGCACCAAAGACTTAGCCGATTTAATCGCGCGTATTACCAAAAAGAAAGAGCGTAATAAGCATCCAGCGACGCGAGTGTTTCAGGCGATTCGTATTTACATCAATAGCGAATTAGAACAAATAAATCAAGCGTTAGAAGGTGCTTTAGCGGTGTTAGCTCCCCAGGGCCGTCTATCAGTGATCAGTTTCCATTCCCTAGAAGATCGTATGGTGAAACGTTTTATTCGTCGTCATAGTCAAGGTGATAGCGTGCCACATGGTTTACCGATCACAGAAGCTGAAATTAATAAATCTCGTAAATTAAAAGCCATGAGTAAGGCGATGAAGCCTTCTGATGCGGAATTAGAGCAAAATCCACGCGCGCGCAGCTCTGTGTTACGAGTTGCCGAGCGTCTGGATTAATAACCACTGAGGGTAATGTGAGCCAATCACCATTAAATTTGCCTCAGATTGTGTTACACGACATTTGGCACCACAAGTGGATATTGCTGTTGAGTGTATTGGTTGTGATGAATGGCGTAGCCGTAGTTTACACCAGCCATGTAACGCGTAAGTTGATTACCCAATGGGATCAGTTGCTGCAAGAGCAAGATCGCTTGGATATTGAATGGCGAAATTTATTATTAGAAGAACAATCGCAATCTGAGCACAGTCGCGTGACTCGGATTGCAACCAAAGAATTAAATATGACTCGGCCGCTTCCTAAGGAGGAAGTGATGATTCGAGTCAAGTGAGCATAGGGAATATGGCTAGACAAGCAAAACAAAAATTAAATCACGAACTTATTCCATGGCGTTTATACGTTGTGGTGGGTTTTGTATTGTTATTATTTTGCAGTCTAGTTGCACGTGCAGCTTATATTCAAATTATTGAACCAGACAGGCTTCGTCACGAAAGTGATATGCGCACGTTACGCACAACCAGTAACCAAGTTCAGCGAGGCTTAATAACCGATCGCAATGGCGATATGCTGGCGGTCAGTGTGCCCGTGAGAGCGGTGTGGGCGGATCCCAAACATGCCTATGATCAAGATGCGTTTAAAGATATGCGCCGTTGGCAAGCCCTCGCCGATGTATTGCAAGAGCCTGTTGATGAGCTGGTTAATAAAGTTAAAAACAACCCTGACAAACGCTTTGTATACCTCAAACGTCAGGTCACATCAGCGGTTGCTGACTATATTGAGGAGCTTAAAATTGGCGGTATTTATCTTAAACCAGAATCTCGCCGTTATTATCCCTCAGGTGAAATAGCCGCTCAATTAATTGGCATTACCAATATTGACGATGTGGGTATTGAAGGCATTGAGAACACGTATAATACGTGGTTAACCGGGACGCCATCTAAACAAAAAGTCCGTAAATCCCGCGATGGTAGCGTTGTTGAGCGGTTAGATATAGTACAAGAAGGCGAAAGCTCTAATGATTTAGTGCTCAGTATTGATCAACGTATTCAGCAATTGGCTTATCGCGAACTGAAGCGTGCGACTGAAACATACCAAGCGACTTCTGGGTCTGTGGTGGTTATTGATGTTAATACTGGCGAAGTATTAGCGATGGTGAATACGCCATCATATAATCCCAATGCCAGAGATAATTTACAGCCACATCGAATGCGTAATCGCGCGTTAACTGACACATTTGAACCTGGTTCAACCATAAAACCCTTTGTTGTTGCTGCAGCGCTTGAAGCTGGCACAGTGAAAGTGAATGAATTGATATCGACATCACCAGGTTGGATCCGGCTCGGTGGGCGTCAAGTTCGTGACTCCCATAATTACGGTGAAATGTCATTAGCTAAAATTCTGGTTAAGTCGAGTAACGTTGGCATTAGTAAACTGGCGTTGTCGATACCTGTACAACAGTTATTAGCCACTTATCAATCAATGGGGTTAGGTAATTATTCAGGTATTAATTTAACCGGTGAAAGTGCTGGGTTAATTCATGTTCGTCATCGCTGGTCTGACTTTGAGCGTGCCACCCTGTCTTTCGGGTATGGCTTGACTGCGACGCCGTTACAAATTGCACGTATGTACGCCACGCTAGGCAGTGGCGGCATTCTTTATCCTGTGTCGATATTAAAGCTAAGGAAAGCACCCAAGGGTGAACAAGTGATTTCAACTCAAGTTGCTCACGACGTAATGGAAATGTTAGTGGGTGTGACTGAGGCTGGAGGAACGGCGACGAAAGCTCATATTGATGGTTACCCTGTAGCCGGTAAAACCGGTACCAGCCGTAAAGCCGTTGCTGGTGGCTATGGCGATGACTATGTGGCTATATTTGCGGGCGTTGCGCCGGTTCATAAACCGCGTTTGGCCATTTCGGTGGTGATTAATGAGCCCAAAGGTGACAAATATTACGGTGGTGACGTTGCTGGCCCCGCATTTGCTAAAATTATGTCTGGTGCCTTACAAATGCTTAATGTTGAACCGAGGGATGCTATTCACTTGGCCGCTGTGCAAGGAGTCCACCATGATGTTATTAAATGATCTATTAGCACCGTGGTTTCATTATTCTGGCGGCGAATCCATTAATGGATTAACGCTAGACAGCCGTGATGTTAAAGCGGGTGGTTTATTTGTGGCCTTGCCCGGTCATAAAGTCGATGGTCGAGTCTTCATTCCTCAAGCGATCCAAGCGGGAGCTGCGGCAATACTGATTCATACTGATAATTCTGATGAACATGGCAGGGTCGATCGCCTTCAGTATACTGTGCCATTAGTGTATTTTTCCCAGTTAAGCCGTCAATTATCGGCCGTTGCCGCACAGTTTTATTTACCTAATAGTCAATCGTTGTCTTTAATTGGAATAACGGGGACCAATGGCAAAACCTCTGTTAGCCAAATTATCGCTCAAATTGTTCATTTACTCGGCCATCAAGCCGCTGTGATGGGGACGTTAGGTAATGGTTTGTGGGGGCAACTTGTTGATAGCGGCAATACAACTGCAGATGCGGTGACTATTATGCGCCAACTTGGAGAGTTTGTTGCTCAAGGCGCTGAACTGTGTGCGATGGAAGTGTCAAGCCATGGTTTAGTCCAAGGACGCGTCGAAGCGGCGCCATTTAAGATAGCTGTTTTTACTAATTTAAGCCGTGATCATCTAGATTATCATGGTGATATGGATAACTACGCCGCAGCTAAAAAATGCTTATTTCAATTCCCCAGTGTACAACATGGTGTGATTAACCTTGATGATACCGTCGGCGCCAAATGGTTGACAGAACTGGCGAACCAAAAGAATAAATCCTTCAGCATTCAAGCTAATACCACAGCGGACTTTTACTGTGATGCCATCCAATACCATGATGCTGGGGTGACGGCGACACTGCATTTCACCGACATTGACAGTGGGCGCCCGCTAAGTGGGACGCTTAGCTCACCGCTATTAGGTGCCTTTAATTTGTCTAATCTTGTAGCAGCCATATCGGTGTTATATCTACAAGGAATGGCAATGGCATCCATATTAGCCGTGCTGCCACAGTTGATCCCTGTTGCGGGGCGTATGGAACGCTTTTCATCGGTTAATAAAGCTACTTTGGTTGTTGATTATGCTCATACTCCTGATGCCATTGAACAAGCCTTAAAAGCATTAAAACTGCACTGCAAAGGGACGTTATGGTGTGTATTTGGTTGCGGTGGCGATCGTGACAAAGGTAAACGTGCTTTGATGGCACAAGCCGCTGAGCAATATGCAGATAAAGTGATGATCACGAGTGACAATGCCAGAAGCGAAGATCCACAAGCCATTATCAATGATATTTTACAAGGTATTAGTCAGCCTCAAAACGTACTCACCGAGGTTGATCGTATTCAAGCCATTACCCATGTTGTCTCATTGGCACAAGCTGACGATATAGTGCTGCTTGCGGGTAAGGGTCATGAAACCTATCAAGAAGTGGCTGGCGAGCGAATTGATTATGATGAACGTGCCTTAGCATTCAAGTTGTCTCAGGAGACGTTATGATAAGTGTCAATCTCTTAGCATTAGCGCAGCACCTTAATGGCACGTTAACAGGTCAAGATAGCGTCATCACCAGTGTTAGTACAGATAGTCGCAATATTGCCGCTCAATGTTTGTTCATCGCATTAAAAGGCGAGCGTTTTGATGGCCATGATTTTGCTGCTACAGCGGTAAAAAATGGTGCGGTAGCACTTTTGGTTGATCATCTATTAGTCGATAACTCTGTTACAGCAGATATTGCGCAAATTGTGGTCGCTGATCCCCAAAAAGCTATGGGCGAAATGGGCGTTTTAGTTCGCCAAACCGTTGCACCTATTTGTGTGGCCTTAACCGGATCAAACGGCAAAACCAGCGTTAAAGAAATGCTGGCCACTATTTTATCTCAACATCACCAAGTGTTGTTTACCGCGGGTAATTTTAACAACGATATTGGCGTGCCGTTAACCTTGCTGCGGTTAACTGAAGGTGATGAATATGGGGTATTTGAGCTTGGTGCAAACCATCGTGGCGAAATTGATTACACCTCATCATTAGTTCAACCCCGAGTCGCATTGGTTAATAATATTGGCAATGCTCACCTTGAGGGGTTTGGTTCGCTTGAAGGTGTTGCTCAGGCTAAATCTGAAATTTTTAATCATCTTTCACAAGATGGCACCGCAGTTATCAATGCTGATGACACATTTGCCGATTTTATGTTGCAACGGTCCACTGGGCGAAAACAACTGCGTTTTTCCCGTGAGATAAATGTTGATGCCGATGTTACCGCGACAGACATAGTGACAGATACCAATGGTTGTTCTCAGTTTACATTAACCTTTGCTGGGCAGCGTGAAGTGGTGCAGTTACCACTTGCTGGTATGCATCAAGTGAGTAATGCGCTTGCCGCGGCATCTATGTGTATTGCTTTAGGACTATCGCTTGTTGAAATTGCCCAAGGCTTTGCATTACTCCAACCCGTAAAGGGCCGAATGCAACCTCACGACCTTGGTAGAGTGTTATTAATTGATGATAGTTATAACGCTAATCCAACATCGGTCAGTGCAGCGATTAATTGGTTGCAACAACGAGATGGATATCGTTGTTTAGTGCTGGGAGATTTAGGCGAATTAGGCGACAATGCTGCCCCTTTACACGCCAGTATTGGATTGCAGGTTAAAAATGCAACCATAGAGTCGTTATTTTGTTGCGGCCAGCTATCGGCAAATACCAGTGAAGCATTTGGTAGTAAACACTTTATTGCTCAAGAGGCATTAATTGTGGCATTACAAAAACAGTTAGCAAGTATCACAGGTAATATCACCGTTTTAGTTAAAGGTTCCCGCAGCGCGGCTATGGAGCGAGTTGTGGACAGTTTATTAGATGCCTACGGGCGTGGGGAGTTAGTGTAAATGCTGGTTTATCTAGCCGAGTATTTAACCCAGTTTTATTCAGGGTTTAACGTTTTTTCATATGTAACGTTCCGGGCTATTTTAGGCTTGTTAACCGCGTTGGTATTTAGTTTGTGGTGGGGACCTATTTTGATCAATCGTTTGCAGATGTTGCAAATTGGTCAAGTGGTTCGAAGTGATGGCCCAGAGTCTCATTTTAGCAAACGCGGTACGCCGACAATGGGTGGCATATTGATCCTTGCGGGTATTTTTATCAGCGTGTTGTTATGGGGTGATTTATCCAACCGTTACGTATTAGTGACTTTGTTTGTATTGGCTAGTTTTGGGCTTATTGGCTTTATTGATGATTATCGTAAAGTGGTAAAAAAAGATACTAAAGGTCTGATTGCTCGCTGGAAATATGCTTTTCAGTCTATCGCCGCTTTAGTGGTGGCAGTGTATTTGTACAGTACATCGACCATGGTCGGCGAAACCCAACTAGTGGTGCCATTTTTTAAAGATATAATGCCTCAATTAGGCATCATGTTTATCGTTTTAGCGTATTTCACCATAGTTGGTGCCAGTAATGCGGTTAACTTAACCGATGGTTTAGATGGCTTGGCGATTATGCCAACTGTGATGGTCGCGGCTGCCTTTGCATTAATTGCTTACTTATCTGGCCATGCTCAATTTGCCAATTATTTACACATTCCTCATTTACCTTTAGCGGGCGAATTAGTGATTGTGTGTACTGCAATAGTCGGTGCTGGTTTAGGCTTTTTATGGTTTAACACTTATCCCGCACAAGTGTTTATGGGGGATGTGGGGTCATTAGCATTGGGCGCCGCATTGGGTGTGATTGCCATTTTAGTTCGCCAAGAAATTTTGTTGGTTATTATGGGTGGCGTTTTTGTGATGGAAACGGTATCGGTGATCTTACAGGTGGGCTCGTATAAGTTACGTGGTCAACGTATTTTCCGTATGGCGCCTATTCATCATCACTATGAGTTAAAAGGGTGGCCAGAGCCGCGGGTTATTGTGCGCTTCTGGATTATCTCGTTGTTTTTAGTGTTACTGGGTCTTGCGACTCTAAAATTACGCTAAGCAATTAATAAAGGTCAGTATTATGCACACTCAATACACGCACATTGTTTTAGGCTTAGGGGCTACAGGGCTCTCGGTCGTGCGTTTTTTAGCGACTAAAGGCATTAAACCTTTAGTGATGGACAGCCGTCGTCATCCGCCTGGTGCTGAGACGTTGGCACAAGAGTTTGCCGATATTGAATTATTAGCTGGTGGGTTTGATTGTCGCTATTTAGTTCAGGCCAGCCAAATTATTATCAGTCCAGGTGTACCGGTTGATACGCCTGAAGTGCGTGCTGCATTGGATATGGGCATTGAAGTTATCGGTGATGTTGAGCTATTTGCGCGCCACATTGCAGACAAAAAACCGTGTGTTGTCGGCATCACCGGATCAAACGGTAAATCCACGGTCACCACATTAGTATACGAAATGCTGCTCGCTGCGGGTAAGTCTGTTGCGATTGGCGGCAATATTGGTACACCCGCATTGGATTTATTAGCTCAAGATGCTGAAATTTATGTGCTTGAGTTGTCGAGTTTCCAATTGGAAACGACTTATTCGTTAAATTGTATTGCGGCAACGTGCCTTAATATTAGCGAAGACCATATGGATCGTTACAGCGATTTGAATTCATATCGCGAAGCCAAATTACGTTTATACCCGCAAAGTCGGTTTGTGATGTACAACCGTGACGATCAGCTGACTTATCCTTTTGAGCCGATGAATCAAAATAATTTTGGTTTAGACGTGCCAGAGGGTGATGCATGGGGATTAAGTGATGGCAAAATTTTTCATGGTGACAGTGAGATTATTAATTTAATTGATGTGACCTTAATTGGTAGCCACAACCATGCAAACTTAGTCGCAGCAATGGCATTAGCCGATGCTTGTGATGTGGGTAAAGCGGCCATGATTAAAGTGGCCAAAAACTTTGTCGGCTTAAGCCATCGTTGTGAGCTGATTGCGGTTAAACAAGGTGTGTCGTACATCAATGACTCCAAAGCCACTAATGTCGGCGCAACAGTTGCCGCACTTGAGGGGCTTAATTCACACTTAGGCGATTTGTACTTGATCGCAGGGGGCGCGGGCAAAGGAAGCGACTTTCGTCCACTGACAAAACCGCTGAGTAATATTACTCAATTGATTACCTTGGGGCGAGATGGCCCCAAGATAGCCAAATTAAAAAAAGGCACTCTTCAGGTGGCAACAATGGCCGATGCTGTCGCCAAAGCTGCTGAATTAGCGTCGTCGGGAGACATAGTACTATTGTCTCCTGCGTGTGCCAGTTTAGATATGTACAAGAACTTTATGGCCCGCGGTGATGATTTTAGGCAGTGTGTGGAGTTGTTAGCCAATGGCGAATAACGAGCCGCAACTGAGCTTGTTTAAACGAGGTCTTAATTGGTCTTTACCCTCGTTATTATCGGATGAGCATGCTCCTGATATGCTGCTGTACGACCGAAGTTTTGTAGTCGCGATTGTCGGCTTGATATGTTTTGGCTTTGTAATGGTAATGTCCGCTTCGATGCCTGAAGCGACCAAACTGACTGGCGATCCATTTTATTTTATGTACCGCCATGTGCTTTATCTTGTGGGCTGCGTGATTATTTCGTATGTGGTACTTAAGTTCGAAGTCAGTTATTGGGAAAAAAATAGCGGCATGTTGATGCTCGCCGTGTTGGTCTTATTGATAGCAGTGCTGTTTATCGGCACATCTGTTAACGGTGCGCGTCGTTGGTTGTCTATCGGTCCGATTAGGATCCAAGTAGCCGAAATAGCCAAGTTTGTATTTATTGTTTACATGGCGGGTTACTTGGTGCGTCGCCATGGTGAGCTTCGTGAAAACCGTAAAGGCTTTTATAAACCGATTGGGGTTTACGGTCTGTTCGCCGTGTTGATTTTATTACAACCCGACCTTGGCACCGTGGTGGTGCTATTTGTGTGTACGGTAAGCTTGCTGTTTTTAGCTGGTGCCCGCATTACTGACTTTATGGTGTTGGTTTTACTTGGCGTAGCAACATTCGTATTACTGGTGCTATTTGAGCCTTATCGTATGCGACGAGTGACCTCATTTATGGACCCGTGGGAAGATCCATTTGGCAGTGGTTATCAATTAACACAATCATTAATGGCTTATGGCCGCGGTGATTGGTTTGGTCAGGGATTGGGTAACAGTATTCAGAAGTTAGCGTATTTACCCGAAGCCCATACTGATTTCATTTTTGCGGTGATTGGTGAAGAACTGGGGTTTATCGGTATTATTATTGTGTTATCCACATTATTTTTTATTGCTATTCGTGCGATTAGATTAGGTAATTTATGTTTGAAAATGCAGCGACCATTTGAAAGTTATGTCGCCTATGGTGTGGGTATTTGGATATGTTTTCAGACCGTAGTGAATGTGGGAGCCAGTATTGGTATGTTACCAACCAAAGGGCTTACCCTACCGTTTATTAGCTATGGTGGCAGTAGTTTGTGGATTATGACCGCTGCTGTGATGTTGCTTGTTAGGATAGATCATGAACGTCGAGTTAGTTTGGTGCAAGCAGTACAAGGGAGAACGAGTTAATGAACAGTAATATTAGTAGCTCTCCTAAGATATTGATTATGGCTGGCGGCACTGGCGGCCATGTTTTCCCAGCACTTGCGGTGGCTAAGTACTTAGCAGACAAAGGTTGGCAAATTCGCTGGTTAGGTACTGCTGAGCGGATGGAAGCTCGCCTTGTTCCGCAACATGGATTTGATATTGAGTTTATTGATATTAAAGGCGTGCGTGGTAATGGACTTATTCGCAAATTAGCGGCACCGTTTAAAATTATTCGTTCAATCATTCAAGCCAAAGCCGTGATTGATGATTTCCAGCCCGACGTGATTTTAGGCATGGGCGGTTTTGCCAGTGGCCCTGGTGGCGTGGCAGGGAGATTATCAGGTATTCCTTTAGTATTGCATGAGCAAAATGCGATTCCAGGATTAACCAATAAATTGTTATCTAAGATTGCCAAAAAGGTATTGTGTGCATTCCCAAATACCTTTGCCAGCCACGTGGCTAATGTGGAGGTTGTGGGCAATCCAATTCGCCAAGAATTGATAGAGTTAGGCGGACAAATTAAAGCGTCACAAGCTGATGCGTTAAGAGTACTGGTGGTGGGTGGCAGTTTAGGCGCCAAAGTATTGAATGATGTCATGCCAGCAGTGGTTGCTCATTTAAGCAAGCACCATTCACTGACAGTTTGGCACCAAGTGGGTAAAAATAACCTCGCCACTGTGAAAGCGAGCTATCAACAACTCGGACAATCAGACAGTGTAAATGTTGCTGAATTTATTGATGACATGGAAGCGGCTTATCGTTGGGCCGATGTAGTGGTGTGCCGTTCAGGCGCTCTTACAGTATCAGAACTTGCTGCAGTGGGCTTACCGAGTATTTTAGTTCCGTACCCCCATGCGGTTGATGATCATCAAACCGTTAATGCATCAGTGCTTGTTGATGCAGGTGCAGGTTTTTTATTACCTCAAACCATTTTAAATGCAGATAATCTTGCAGAGAAATTGCAGTTATTTGCTAAAAATAGACAAGAACTGGTCCAAATGGGTCACAAAGCAAGAGGCGTGGCAGTATTAGATGCGACTCAACGAGTAGCAGATATTTGTGCCTCATTTGCGATAAAGGGTTGAAATGACAAAGACAGAAAGATACGCACAGCTTCGTAGCATGATCCCTGAAATGAGGCGGATCAAGCGCATTCATTTTGTTGGCATCGGTGGTGCTGGCATGGGGGGTATTGCGGAAGTACTTTTGAACGAAGGTTATCAAGTCAGTGGTTCGGATATCGCCATCAATAGAGTCACTGAACGTTTGGCGAGTTTAGGCGCAAAAATCATTATTGGCCATCAGGCCCAAAGTGTTGAACAGGTTGATGTGGTTGTCGTTTCGACTGCCATTAACCAGCAAAATCCTGAGATTATTGCTGCTAAAGAGTTACGCGTTCCGATCGTGCGCCGTGCAGAGATGCTGGCCGAGTTAATGCGTTATCGTCATGGTGTTGCGATTGCTGGCACCCATGGTAAAACCACGACAACCAGTCTAATCGCCAGTGTCTATGGTCAAGCTGGACGAGATCCAACATTTGTGATTGGTGGTTTGCTCAATAGTGCAGGTACTAATGCACGTTTAGGCACAAGTCGTTATCTCATTGCCGAAGCCGATGAAAGCGATGCAAGCTTTTTACATTTGCAGCCAATGGTGAGTGTGATCACCAATATCGAAGCCGATCACATGGATACCTATGGTGGTGATTTTGAAAAGTTGAAAAACACTTTTGTCGATTTTTTGCATAATTTACCCTTTTACGGTGTGGCAGTTATGTGCATTGACGATGAGGTTATTGGTGAAATTATGCCGCGAATAGGTCGTAAAATTGTCACTTATGGTTTTAGCGAAGAGGCTGATGTTCAGGCGATTAATTTTGCCCAGAATGGCTACCAATCAAGTTTTACCGTTAAGCGCCATGGTAAAGAGAATGTCGATTTTGTGGTTAATTTACCTGGAGAGCATAACGTACTTAATGCATTAGCCGCGATAGCTGTCGCCAGTGAAGATGACATTGATGATAGTGCGATTGTAGAAGCACTTGCAAAATTTGAAGGCATAGGCCGTCGTTTTCAGCATGTAGGTGAATTCGATACGCCTAATGGCAGTGTGATGCTCGTAGACGACTACGGCCATCATCCAAGTGAAGTATTAGCAACGATTAAAGCGGCGCGAGCAGGTTGGCCAGATAAACGCTTAGTGATGGCATATCAACCGCATCGTTACAGCCGTACCCGTGACCTATATGAAGATTTTGTTGACGTATTATCACAAGTAGATTGTTTATTGTTATTAGATGTTTATGCAGCAGGTGAAGCGCCAATACCCGGTGCCGATGGGCGCTCATTGTGCCGTTCAATTCGACTACGTGGCCAATTAGACCCTATTTTTATCGCCAGCCCAGATCAACTTGCGTCAGTATTATCTGATGTATTGCAACATGGGGATTTATTTCTGACTCAAGGCGCAGGTAATATTGGTAGCTTATCGAAAGAATTAGCCCAGAATAATCTGGGTTGTAAAGTGCCTGCAGAAGGTCAATAAAGTGATTGATTTCTCACCCATTATTGAGTGTGAAAATCGGGCTTTAATCCTTCTAAATTGGCCTATATAATGACCGATCTTTTGCGGCTAATGTCAGAACAACGTCAGAGGCGGATTTAAGGTGTCGTGGAGCGATAAAGGGCGGCAACTAAAACATAAACTGGCTCGTGTTAATTGGTATTTTTGCACTGGTGTAGTGTTTTTATGCAGTGTGCTTGGCACCGTAGTCTGGGGCGGTGTGCAACTACACGATCTGTTAAATGATGCAGATACACTGCCAATTGAAGCGGTTGCTATTAAAGGCGAGCGAATTTATACCACCGATGACGAAATTAAAAACGCATTGCAGTCATTAATGCAAAGTAGTTTTTTTAACGCCGATGTCGTGGATGTACAAAAAGCATTAGAGGCTTTGCCTTGGGTTTATCATGCATCAGTGAGACGAGAATGGCCGGCAAAGTTTAAGGTCACCTTGCAAGAGCAACAAGCTGTAGCGCATTGGAATGAAGTGTCGTGGCTCAATATTAACGGTGAGATATTTGATGCGCTAGCGCATCCCGAACATGATGCTCTACCCAAGTTATCTGGCCCAGAAGGGACTGAAATAGAAGTCTTGACCAGTTATCAGCAGTTAGATGATTTATTGACAATAAACGAGTTTAAGTTGGCTAGTTTACGCTTAAGCCCACGCCATGCCTGGCATGCCGTACTAGCAAATGGAATTGAAATTGAGCTTGGGCGAGAAGATAAAATGTCACGGATACAACGTTTTATTAATGTGTATCCTACTTTGAAGCAAAGTAATAAACCCGTTGCGACCGTTGATTTACGTTACGATACCGGTTTCGCCGTAGGTTGGGATGATTCAAAACAGAGAGTCGACAATAAATGACCAAAAATCAGGAAAGAAACCTCATCGTGGGGTTAGATATAGGGACATCCAAGGTCGCAGTGATCATTGGCGAAGTATTACCTGATGGTGAGATTAGTGTCATTGGTTTAGGTAATCATCCTTCTCGTGGCATGGATAAAGGCGGTGTAAATGATCTCGACTCAATTGTACGTAGTGTACAACGAGCGTTAGATCAAGCTGAGTTAATGGCGGATTGCCAGGTGTCATCGGTGTACTTAAGTATTTCGGGTAAACATATTGCCTGCCAAAATGAAAACGGCATGGTGTCGATTAACGACGAAGAAGTGACTCAAGAAGACGTTGATAATGTCATCCATACTGCGCGCTCGGTTAAGATCCCGACAGAACGTCGTATCTTGCATGTACTACCGCAAGAATATTCTATCGATGTTCAAGACGGGATTAAGAGCCCAATTGGAATGTCGGGCATGCGTATGGAAGCCAAAGCTCACATTGTGACGTGTGCCAATGACATGGCAAAGAACATTACTAAAAGTGTTGAACGATGTGGCTTAAAAGTGGATGACCTCGTGTTTTCGGGTATTGCCTCAGCGGATTCAGTACTCACAAATGATGAGAAAGATTTAGGTGTCTGCATTGTCGATATTGGTGGTGGAACGACCGATATTGCTGTATATACCAACGGCGCATTACGTCATTGTGCGGTGATCCCTGTCGCGGGTAATCAAGTCACCAGTGACATCGCCAAGATATTCAGAACACCGTTAACCCATGCAGAACAAATTAAAGTGCAGTTTGCTAGTGCCAGAAGTTCAACGGTAAGTCGTGAAGACAGTATTGAAGTGCCATCGGTGGGTGGTCGTCCTTCACGCAGCATGTCACGACATACTCTGGCAGAAGTGGTAGAGCCAAGATACCAAGAGCTGTTTGAGCTTGTTCTCAAGCAGTTACAAGATAGCGGTTTAGAAGATCAAATTGCAGCAGGGATTGTGCTTACTGGGGGAACGTCCTCGATATCGGGTGCCGTTGAAATTGCTGAAGCAACCTTTGGCATGCCAGTTCGTGTCGCATCACCGCTACCAGTAAAAGGATTATACGAATATGTGGATCAACCTATTTATTCGACAGGAATAGGGTTGCTTCATTATGGAGCAAGGCGAGTTATCGAACGTCAGTTCGAACGACCTGAGCGACAAGGGGTTACCAGCTTTTTGAATCGGGTCAAAAGTTGGTTTAAAGGTGAATTTTAATAACGCAGACAATCGGAGATCAGACAATGTTTGAGATCATGGATACACATTCAGACGAAGCGGTGATTAAAGTCATCGGCGTCGGTGGCGGCGGCGGAAATGCTGTCGAACATATGGTAAAGCACAGCATCGAAGGTGTTGAATTTATCGTCACAAATACAGATGCACAAGCACTGCGTAAATCAAGTGCGGGTTCAACTATTCAGCTTGGTCGCGACGTGACCAAAGGGCTCGGTGCGGGTGCAAACCCAGATGTCGGTCGTCAAGCCGCTGAAGAAGACCGCGAGAATATTCGTGCGGCGATTAAAGGATCTGATATGATCTTTATCGCAGCCGGTATGGGTGGTGGTACCGGTACTGGTGCTGCTCCAGTCGTGGCAGAAATTGCTCGCGAAGAAGGTATTCTAACGGTTGCAGTAGTGACTAAGCCTTTCCCATTCGAAGGGAAAAAGCGTATGGCCTACGCTGAACTTGGTATTGCAGAATTAGCAAAACATGTTGACTCTTTAATTACGATTCCAAACGAAAAGTTATTAAAAGTACTTGGCCGTGGCACATCACTACTTGATGCCTTTGCTGCTGCTAACAACGTATTGCTTGGTGCCGTTCAAGGCATCGCAGAGCTAATTACTCGCCCAGGTCTTATCAACGTCGATTTCGCCGATGTGAAAACCGTTATGTCTGAAATGGGTAATGCCATGATGGGTACCGGTGTTGCTCGTGGTGATGATCGCGCTGAAGAAGCTGCAGAAGCAGCTGTTGCCAGCCCATTACTTGAAGATATCGATTTAGCAGGTGCTCGCGGTGTGTTAGTGAACATTACCGCCGGTATGGATATCACCATTGAAGAGCTTGAAACTGTGGGTAATCACGTTAAAGCCTATGCATCTGAGAATGCAACTGTTGTTGTGGGTGCTGTTATTGATCCAGAAATGAGTGACGAATTGCGAGTAACCGTTGTTGCGACAGGTATTGGTGCAGAGAAAAAGCCAGACATTCAATTAGTGTCTAAGCCTGTTGCTCGTCCAGAGCCCGTTGTAATGGAGCCTCGTCCAGAACCTGTTGATGAAGTTGTATCACAACAAAGTTATGCTGCGTCAAAAGGTAATGCTGTTCCACAGACACAGACACAGACACAACCAGTACCGCGCACAGATGCTGACTATCTTGATATTCCAGCATTCTTGCGTAAACAAGCTGATTAGTACACGGATAAAACGCTATGTTTTTGCGTGACTAATGAGCGCGATGTGCTGACAAGGGTTATTTTGTAAACAGGTTTATAATTTGCTATGTGTTTGGCGTTTTTTTTGTGAAAAGCCAAATTTATGGTAAGATGTTGTATCAGTTATGCATGATAGCCTGAGGCTATAATTGCAACTATTTGTTTAATATTGATATTTATGGGCTTCTGAATGATTTTTCAAAGAACTGTTCAAAAAATGGTGAAGAGCACTGGTGTCGGATTACATTCTGGCAACAAAGTGACTCTGTGCATTAAGCCTGCACCTGTGAATACCGGGATTGTGCTAAAGCGTACCGATCTTAGCCCAGCTGTGTCTATACCAGCAAAGGCCAATATGGTTCGTGAAACAACAATGTGTACAGCCCTGGTAAACGATGACGGTATAAGAATATCAACTATTGAGCATTTGTTTGCTGCACTTGCTGGCTTAGGCATCGATAATGCTATTATCGAAGTTGACGCTCCAGAAATCCCGATTATGGATGGCAGTGCAAGTCCATTTGTGTTCTTACTGCAAAGTGCAGGTATTAAAGAACAGGCAGCCGCGAAGAAATATCTAAAAATCACCAAACCTGTGCGTGTTGAAGATGGCGATAAATGGGCCGAGTTAAAACCTTTCAAAGGGTTTAGAGTTGATTTTGAAATTGACTTTGCTCACCCAGAAATTGCTCGCAGTCAGCAACACATGGTGATGGACTTTTCGACATCAGCGTTCGTGAAAGACATTAGTCGTGCCAGAACATTTGGTTTTATGCGAGATATTGAATATCTACGTGCGAATAATCTTGCACTGGGTGGCAGCATGGAAAATGCCGTTGTACTTGACGAATATCGTGTATTAAACCCTGATGGTCTGCGTTATGAAGACGAATTCGTTAAGCATAAAATTCTCGATGCATTTGGTGACTTATATGTTGCTGGCCATGCCATTGTCGGTGAGTTTTCGGCTTATAAAACTGGTCATGCGTTAAACAACCAACTTGTCCGTGCATTACTTGCTCAGCAAGATGCGTGGGAATTAGTGAGCTTTGACAAAGAGGCTGATGTACCTGTCAGTTTCATGGTTCCAGGTGCGTTAACACTCGCTTAACTGG
Source organism: Shewanella psychromarinicola (assembly GCF_003855155.1). NCBI lineage: Bacteria > Pseudomonadati > Pseudomonadota > Gammaproteobacteria > Alteromonadales > Shewanellaceae > Shewanella > Shewanella psychromarinicola. The sequence goes on along the minus strand of NZ_CP034073.1, from coordinate 884,792 downwards.
TTAAGATTGCCTATTACGGCTGGCTAATGCAGCCAGCCGTTTTAGTTTTTCACCTAAAGAACCATCGATATGTTCTGCTAATGCTTCAATATGTTTTGCAGCAGTGGTGCTGATCATATTTTGATTAGGTTGAGATTGTGGTTTTGCTAAGGCAAGTCCAGGATTGACTTTCACCTCAATACCGGTAAGCATCGGAAGCGTATCAGTTTGAAGCTGTTTTAATAGCTTCTGCTTTTGAAAGTTTATTCTAGCAGCCCATGCTGCTGATGTAGTTTCAATAACAAGAACACCCTGGCGGAGATTGGCGACTTTGAGCTGCTCGGCCACAGGACCATTTAACGTCTGTTTTACATAACGATTCAGATTATTAAGTAGTTCTGCTTTCTCGGCCAGTTCAGGCAGTCTCCCAGACAGATGAACTAAATTACTGAGATCTTGAGGGGGCTTTTTCATATGATAATTAGATGGCTGAATGAAGCTATGAGTGTAACAGTTTTTATCCAAGGTCGAAATGGTGTAACGCGCTGGCAACCTAGCAAGCGTTGGTTACTCCTACCTATTATTCTAATGGCCACAGGCACAGGAATATATCAATATAGCACTGAGCGTTTTGCTAACCAACAAGCGAAAGTTGATGAAAATAAACAACTGCGCCAACAGCAAAAGCAACAAGTGGTAGAACTCAAAACTGCAACAGAAACCCAGCTGACAACTTTGGTTGTTCATGTGGCCAAGATGCAAGCCAAAATCACCCGTCTTGAAGCCCTGGGGCAACAAGTAGCGCAAAATAACCTCCTTGATGATCAATTTGATTTCTCTACAGAAGTTGGTATCGGCGGTTTAAGCGAAATAGGCAATGGTGTCGAATTAAGTCAGCTTATCGATGAAATGAGTGAGCTGGCATCTAGAATTGATAATAATAACGTTCAGCTATCACTACTTGAAACAGTAGCATCTAATCTCCATATAGATGAAGAGCGTTTTATATCAGGGCGGCCAATCGATAAAGGTTGGTTATCTTCGTCCTATGGTTTACGAAATGACCCTTTTAATGGCCGACGAACAATGCATAAAGGTATTGATTTCGCCGGTAAAGAAGGGACAGATGTTACTGCGACTGCTGCAGGCGTAGTAACATGGTCAGGAAGGATGTCTGGCTATGGTGAGTTAGTCGAAATTGATCATGGAAATGGTCTTCGCACTCGGTATGGACATAATAAATCTCTGTCAGTAAACGTAGGTGACGTCGTTGCCAAAGGCGATAAAATTGCCAGTATGGGAAGCACAGGCCGTTCAACCGGCCCCCATGTGCATTACGAAGTGCTGCGCGGTAAACAACAAATAGATCCACAGAAATACGTCTACCGCAAAGCAAGTTAATAATATTAACGGTTAATGCGCTCAAATGAGCCAAACCTACAACAGATAAGTGATTAAGATGTTAGGCAAACTACTGACAAAAGTATTCGGAAGTCGCAACGACCGCACCCTGAAAAGTCTTGGAAAAATTGTTAATCAAATTAATGCATTAGAATCTGATTACGAAAAACTTTCTGATGAAGAACTTAAAGCTAAAACTGCAGAGTTCCGTACCCGTCTAGAAAATGGTGAAACGTTAGATAATATCATGGCAGAGGCTTTTGCTGTTGTACGTGAAGCATCAAAGCGTGTGTTTGAAATGCGTCCCTTTGATGTTCAATTACTCGGTGGCATGGTATTAGACAGCAATCGTATTGCTGAAATGCGAACCGGTGAAGGTAAAACCCTGACGGCAACCCTGCCAGCCTACCTTAATGGAATAACGGGCAAAGGTGTTCACATCATTACTGTGAACGACTACTTAGCAACGCGTGATGCTGAAAATAACCGCCCACTGTTTGAGTTTTTAGGCTTAAGTGTCGGGATTAACATTTCTGGTATAGGCCAATTTGAAAAGAAAGAATCCTATGCTGCCGATATCACCTACGGCACCAATAATGAATTTGGTTTTGACTACCTTCGTGACAACATGGCGTTTTCTCCCCAAGAACGTGTTCAGCGACCATTGCACTATGCCCTTATTGATGAAGTCGATTCAATTTTAATTGATGAAGCCCGTACACCGTTGATTATTTCTGGTGCGGCCGAAGACAGTTCTGAGCTATACGCTAAAATCAATTTATTAATCCCAAGTTTAATCCGTCAAGACAAAGAAGATACCGAAGACTATGTTGGCGAAGGTGATTACACAATTGATGAAAAGGGTAAGCAGGTTTATTTAACTGAACGTGGGCAAGAAAAAGTTGAGCTACTCTTAATTGAGAAAGGCATGTTAGCAGAAGGTGATTCACTCTATTCTGCGTCGAATATCTCTTTGTTGCACCATGCTCATGCCGCACTTCGCGCACATACCTTGTTTGAAAAAGATATCGATTATATTGTCAAAGATGATGAAGTCATTATCGTCGATGAACATACAGGTCGTACTATGCCTGGACGTCGCTGGTCTGAAGGCTTACATCAAGCTGTCGAAGCCAAAGAAGGCGCTAAAATCCAGAATGAAAACCAAACTCTGGCTTCTATTACTTTCCAAAACTACTTTAGACAGTATGACAAACTTGCCGGTATGACAGGTACTGCAGACACTGAAGCATTTGAATTTCAACATATCTATGGTTTAGATACTGTTGTTGTACCGACCAATCAGCCTATGGTGCGTAACGATATGCCTGATCTGGTCTATCTCACCGCGCCAGAGAAATATGCAGCTATTGTTAAAGACATTGAAGCTTGTCGTGAACGTGGTCAGCCAGTGCTTGTTGGTACCGTATCAATTGAACAATCTGAAGTTTTAGCATCATTACTAAAAGAAGCAAAAATTCCACACAGTGTATTGAATGCCAAATTCCACGAGAAAGAGGCAGAGATTATTGCTCAAGCCGGGCGTATTGGCGCAGTAACCATTGCAACAAACATGGCTGGCCGCGGTACGGATATTGTTCTGGGTGGTAACTGGAAAGTTGAAATTGAAGAATTAGTAAATCCAACGGCTGAACAGATTGCTAAGGTTCGTTCAGACTGGAACATTCAGCATGGTAAAGTACTCGAAGCTGGCGGTTTACATATTCTTGGTACAGAACGTCATGAATCACGTCGTATCGATAATCAGCTACGTGGCCGTTCAGGTCGTCAAGGTGATGCCGGTTCTTCACGCTTTTACTTGTCGATGGATGACAGCTTAATGCGTATCTTCGCCTCAGATCGTGTTTCAGGCATGATGAAAAAACTAGGGATGGAAGAAGGTGAAGCGATTGAACATCCTTGGGTATCGCGTGCTATCGAAAATGCCCAGCGTAAAGTAGAAGCGCGTAACTTCGATATTCGTAAGCAACTACTGGAATATGATGATGTTGCTAACGATCAGCGTCAAGTCGTCTATTCACAGCGTAATGAGTTAATGGATGCTGAAAGTATTCAAGAAACGATTCAGAATATCGAACAAGATGTGATCAGCGCTATTATCGATCAATATATCCCACCACGTTCACTCGAAGAGCTCTGGGATGTGCCTGGGCTTGAGCAACGCCTCAGTAATGAGTTTGGTCTAGCGTTAACGATACAAGAATGGTTAGATAAAGATGATAATCTGCATGAAGAAACCTTACGCGAACGTATCGTGACATCATGGACTGATTTATATAAAGCTAAAGAAGAAATGGTCGGTGCACAGGTATTACGTCAATTTGAAAAATCGGTAATGCTACAAACACTCGATGGACTCTGGAAAGAACACTTAGCTGCTATGGATCATTTGCGTCAAGGTATTCATTTACGTGGCTATGCACAGAAAAATCCAAAGCAAGAATATAAGCGTGAATCTTTTGAGTTATTCCAACAAATGCTTGAATCATTGAAAAATGATGTGATAAGTGTTCTATCTAAGGTCCAAGTGCAAGCTCAGTCCGATGTAGACGAAATGGAACAGCGTCGCCGTGACGAAGAAGCAAAGATCGAACTGGCTTATCAACACGCATCAGCTGAAGCATTAGGCAATGAAGATACACAACAAGCAAAAGCGCCTAAAACGGTGATCCGTGAAGGTGAGAAGATAGGCCGTAACGATCCATGCCCATGTGGTTCAGGCCAAAAGTACAAACAATGTCACGGTAAACTCAGTTAATTATCAGTTCATCATTGATATTAGATAAAAAAGGTAGCGATTATTCGCTACCTTTTTTGTTTCTGTTATCTTAAAACTCTCTGATAAATTAACCAATTGTGGATAACTTTGGGGGTAAATAGTGGGTATCTTGTAGTTAAGTGGTGAAATGAAGAAAAGATCATAAAAAGGTCATTTTTTTACACAAAAGCGCTTGCACTAAATCTCAAGCTGCCTATAATGCGCATCCACTGACACGGCATACAGCGAAAGCAAAAACCGGTTAGCGTTATTAACAACTACTTAATAGTGTTGATAACAGGCAAAAAGAAGTTTGAAAAAACACTTGACGCCATAAAGGGAATGCGTAGAATACGCACCCCTGACCTACTGAAACGGTCAACGCTCTTTAACAATTTATCAAGTAATCTGTGTGGACATTCACAGGTATTGAGTTATTCGAAATTGTCTTTTGTTCTTCGGAATGTTGGCAATCAAAAAATTTCAACTCAATGCAACGATGAGTGTTCATAGTAATATGTACAAACATTATTTAGATTCTTCCGAGTCTAATTAATGAAATCAGAATTCATTGAGCCGAAAGCTTCGTTCTTACTTGTAAGAGTGGGGTTTTCAAAAAACTTTAATTGAAGAGTTTGATCATGGCTCAGATTGAACGCTGGCGGCAGGCCTAACACATGCAAGTCGAGCGGTAACACAAGGGAGCTTGCTCCTGAGGTGACGAGCGGCGGACGGGTGAGTAATGCCTAGGGATCTGCCCAGTCGAGGGGGATAACAGTTGGAAACGACTGCTAATACCGCATACGCCCTACGGGGGAAAGGAGGGGACCTTCGGGCCTTCCGCGACAGGATGAACCTAGGTGGGATTAGCTAGTTGGTGAGGTAATGGCTCACCAAGGCGACGATCCCTAGCTGTTCTGAGAGGATGATCAGCCACACTGGGACTGAGACACGGCCCAGACTCCTACGGGAGGCAGCAGTGGGGAATATTGCACAATGGGGGAAACCCTGATGCAGCCATGCCGCGTGTGTGAAGAAGGCCTTCGGGTTGTAAAGCACTTTCAGTAGGGAGGAAAGGTGGTAGTTTAATAAACTATCACTGTGACGTTACCTACAGAAGAAGGACCGGCTAACTCCGTGCCAGCAGCCGCGGTAATACGGAGGGTCCGAGCGTTAATCGGAATTACTGGGCGTAAAGCGTGCGCAGGCGGTTTGTTAAGCCAGATGTGAAATCCCCGGGCTCAACCTGGGAATTGCATTTGGAACTGGCGAACTAGAGTCTTGTAGAGGGGGGTAGAATTCCAGGTGTAGCGGTGAAATGCGTAGATATCTGGAGGAATACCGGTGGCGAAGGCGGCCCCCTGGACAAAGACTGACGCTCATGCACGAAAGCGTGGGGAGCAAACAGGATTAGATACCCTGGTAGTCCACGCCGTAAACGATGTCTACTCGGAGTTTGGTGACTTAGTCACTGGGCTCCCAAGCTAACGCATTAAGTAGACCGCCTGGGGAGTACGGCCGCAAGGTTAAAACTCAAATGAATTGACGGGGGCCCGCACAAGCGGTGGAGCATGTGGTTTAATTCGATGCAACGCGAAGAACCTTACCTACTCTTGACATCCACAGAAGAGACCAGAGATGGACTTGTGCCTTCGGGAACTGTGAGACAGGTGCTGCATGGCTGTCGTCAGCTCGTGTTGTGAAATGTTGGGTTAAGTCCCGCAACGAGCGCAACCCCTATCCTTATTTGCCAGCGCGTAATGGCGGGAACTCTAGGGAGACTGCCGGTGATAAACCGGAGGAAGGTGGGGACGACGTCAAGTCATCATGGCCCTTACGAGTAGGGCTACACACGTGCTACAATGGCAAGTACAGAGGGTTGCAAAGCCGCGAGGTGGAGCTAATCTCACAAAGCTTGTCGTAGTCCGGATCGGAGTCTGCAACTCGACTCCGTGAAGTCGGAATCGCTAGTAATCGTGGATCAGAATGCCACGGTGAATACGTTCCCGGGCCTTGTACACACCGCCCGTCACACCATGGGAGTGGGCTGCAAAAGAAGTGGGTAGTTTAACCTTCGGGAGAACGCTCACCACTTTGTGGTTCATGACTGGGGTGAAGTCGTAACAAGGTAGCCCTAGGGGAACCTGGGGCTGGATCACCTCCTTACCTATACGACTAACTCAATACCTAAAAGTGCAGCAATGCATGTGAGTGTTCACACAGATTACTTGATAGAAGAAAGAGAAATTACGTTGGGTCTGTAGCTCAGCTGGTTAGAGCGCACCCCTGATAAGGGTGAGGTCGGTGGTTCAAGTCCACTCTGACCCACCAATCTTTCCTACTCTGCGTTGGATGATAACTCGTTTAGTGTACTAAACGTCGCTATCAACCGCCTTGATTAGAAACGATTGGCAAGCCAATTTTTTTGGTAAGACCTTCATTGAAGGTAAACGTAAAATCTCAACTGCATGTAAATGGGGCTATAGCTCAGCTGGGAGAGCGCCTGCCTTGCACGCAGGAGGTCTGTGGTTCGATCCCGCATAGCTCCACCATTTACACTTATCATGATGATAAACATATGCATAGGTTAGAGATGCCAAAGATAAATGAAACTTTATCTTTGGCTTTTTTAAGCCCGCTCTTTAACAATTTGGAAAGCTGATAGTACTAACTAAAGGCGCATGAATGACGATTCGTTGTCGTTTGTGTGATTGCGTTAGTGCGAAAAATAATACTGATGCGAAAGCATTAGTATCTTGAGTTCTCAACACACTGTTTAAGTGTCTTGAATATTCTAAAAAACTAAGGCGAGTCCACTTCCTACCCGGAGGTGAGACAAGTAAAAACCAGCTGGTCATGATATGACTCAGAGGTTCACGCAAGTGAAACTCATTTGGGTTGTATGGTTAAGTGACCAAGCGTATACGGTGGATGCCTTGGCAGTCAGAGGCGATGAAGGACGTAATAACTTGCGAAAAGCGTTGGCGAGCTAGTAATAAGCATTTGAGCTAACGATATCCGAATGGGGAAACCCGGCCACATAAGTGGTCATCATAACGTGAATACATAGCGTTATGAGGCGAACCTGGGGAACTGAAACATCTAAGTACCCAGAGGAAAAGAAATCAACCGAGATTCCCCTAGTAGCGGCGAGCGAACGGGGATTAGCCCTTAAGTCTATGGGGTGTTAGTGGAATGTGTTGGAAAGCACAGCGGCACAGGGTGATAGCCCCGTACATGAAAACTAACCGTAGATGAAAACGAGTAAGGCGGGACACGTGACATCCTGTTTGAATATGGGGGGACCATCCTCCAAGGCTAAATACTCCTGACTGACCGATAGTGAACCAGTACCGTGAGGGAAAGGCGAAAAGAACCCCTGTGAGGGGAGTGAAATAGAACCTGAAACCGTGTACGTACAAGCAGTGGGAGCGGTTCTTGAGACCGTGACTGCGTACCTTTTGTATAATGGGTCAGCGACTTACATTTTGTAGCGAGGTTAAGCGAATAGCGGAGCCGTAGGGAAACCGAGTGTTAACTGCGCGTTTAGTTGCAAGGTGTAGACCCGAAACCGAGTGATCTAGCCATGGGCAGGTTGAAGGTTGAGTAACATCAACTGGAGGACCGAACCGACTTATGTTGAAAAATGAGCGGATGACTTGTGGCTGGGGGTGAAAGGCCAATCAAACTCGGAGATATCTGGTTCTCCTCGAAAGCTATTTAGGTAGCGCCTCGAGCGAATACCATTGGGGGTAGAGCACTGTTAAGGCTAGGGGGTCATCCCGACTTACCAACCCTTTGCAAACTCCGAATACCAATGAGTACTACTCGGGAGACAGACAGCGGGTGCTAACGTCCGTTGTCAAAAGGGAAACAACCCAGACCGTCAGCTAAGGTCCCAAAGTGTATGTTAAGTGGGAAACGATGTGGGAAGGCTCAGACAGCTAGGATGTTGGCTTAGAAGCAGCCATCATTTAAAGAAAGCGTAATAGCTCACTAGTCGAGTCGGCCTGCGCGGAAGATTTAACGGGGCTAAACATACCACCGAAGCTACGGGTGCATTTCATTAGAAGTGCGCGGTAGAGGAGCGTTCTGTAAGCGGTTGAAGGTGAAGGGGTAACCCACACTGGACGTATCAGAAGTGCGAATGCTGACATGAGTAACGATAAAGGGAGTGAAAAACTCCCTCGCCGAAAGACCAAGGGTTCCTGTCCAACGTTAATCGGGGCAGGGTGAGTCGACCCCTAAGGTGAGGCCGAAAGGCGTAATCGATGGGAAACAGATTAATATTTCTGTACCTTCACTAACTGCGATGGAGAGACGGAGAAGGCTAGGCTAGCGCGGCGTTGGTAGTCCGCGTTTAAGGTGGTAGGTTGTATTCTTAGGCAAATCCGGGAATACGCATTTAATTGCAAGACTGAGGACTGATGACGAGTCACTAAGGTGATGAAGTAGTTGATGCCATACTTCCAGGAAAATCTTCTAAGCTTCAGGTTAGTGGGGATCGTACCCCAAACCGACACAGGTGGTCGGGTAGAGAATACCAAGGCGCTTGAGAGAACTCGGCTGAAGGAACTAGGCAAAATGGTACCGTAACTTCGGGAGAAGGTACGCTGCCGACGGTGATAGGACTTGCTCCTTAAGCTGTTGGCAGTCGCAGATACCAGGTGGCTGCAACTGTTTATCAAAAACACAGTACTGTGCAAAATCGCAAGATGACGTATACGGTATGACGCCTGCCCGGTGCCGGAAGGTTAATTGATTGGGTTATCTTCGGAGAAGCTCATGATCGAAGCCCCGGTAAACGGCGGCCGTAACTATAACGGTCCTAAGGTAGCGAAATTCCTTGTCGGGTAAGTTCCGACCTGCACGAATGGCGTAATGATGGCCACGCTGTCTCCAGCCGAGACTCAGTGAAGTTGAAATTGCGGTGAAGATGCCGTATACCCGCGGCTAGACGGAAAGACCCCGTGAACCTTTACTATAGCTTGGCACTGAACATTGAACCTACATGTGTAGGATAGGTGGGAGACTTTGAAGCTTGGACGCTAGTCTGAGTGGAGTCAATCTTGAAATACCACCCTTGTAGTTTTGATGTTCTAACCGCGGCCCCTAATCGGGGTTCGGGACAGTGCCTGGTGGGTAGTTTGACTGGGGCGGTCTCCTCCCAAAGAGTAACGGAGGAGCACGAAGGTTGGCTAAGTACGGTCGGACATCGTACGGTTAGTGCAATGGCATAAGCCAGCTTAACTGCGAGACATACACGTCGAGCAGGTACGAAAGTAGGTCATAGTGATCCGGTGGTTCTGAATGGAAGGGCCATCGCTCAACGGATAAAAGGTACTCCGGGGATAACAGGCTGATACCGCCCAAGAGTTCATATCGACGGCGGTGTTTGGCACCTCGATGTCGGCTCATCACATCCTGGGGCTGAAGTCGGTCCCAAGGGTATGGCTGTTCGCCATTTAAAGTGGTACGCGAGCTGGGTTCAGAACGTCGTGAGACAGTTCGGTCCCTATCTGCCGTGGGCGTTGGATGATTGAAGGGAGCTGCTCCTAGTACGAGAGGACCGGAGTGGACGAACCGCTGGTGTTCGGGTTGTCATGCCAATGGCATTGCCCGGTAGCTACGTTCGGGATCGATAACCGCTGAAAGCATCTAAGCGGGAAGCGAGCCCTAAGATGAGTCATCCCTAGAGCTTTAAGCTCTCTAAAGGGCCGTAGGAGACTACTACGTTGATAGGCAAGGTGTGTAAGCGTTGTGAGGCGTTGAGCTAACTTGTACTAATGACCCGTGAGGCTTAACCATACAACCCAGATGGGTTTTACTGAAAATGTTCCCGACATTTTCTAGCACTTCCTCCTTCCATGGAGGTCGTACTGACCGGGAGCATAACCTTAGTGTTAGAATAGAGCGCTTAAACAGTGTTTTGCAGACTCAAAAAAATCAGCTTTCCGAATTATTATTTACGGCCTTAAAGGCGGTAGATATGCAAATTTGTCTGGAAACCATAGCATTGTGGCACCACCTGATCCCATTCCGAACTCAGAAGTGAAACGCAATCGCGCCGATGGTAGTTTGGGGTCTCCCCATGCGAGAGTAGGTCATTTCCAGGCGCCTAATAAGCTCGACGTAGTAGCTAGTTTTGCTGATATGGCTCAGTTGGTAGAGCGCATCCTTGGTAAGGATGAGGTCCCCAGTTCGATTCTGGGTATCAGCACCAAGAATAATCTAGTGTAATGTCCTAGAAAACAGTTTGTCTGGAAACCATAGCATTGTGGCACCACCTGATCCCATTCCGAACTCAGAAGTGAAACGCAATCGCGCCGATGGTAGTTTGGGGTCTCCCCATGCGAGAGTAGGTCATTTCCAGGCGCCTAATTTACTCGAAAGAGTAGTGAAACAGCCCGCTATTAGATAGCGGGCTTTTTTTCGTCTGCAATTTATGGTGTAGAGTTTGTTATTGGCGAAAACATGACAGCAGTTTGTCGAATATGCCCATGCGTCCCCTTCGGGGATAAAAGAGTAGGTTATTTCCAGGCGCCTAATTTACTTGAAAGAGTAGTGAAATAGCCCGCTATTACATAGTGGGCTTTTTTACGTCTGCAATTTATAGTCTAGAGTTTGTTATTGGCCAAAATAGGACAGCAGTTTGTCGAATATGCCCATGCGTCCCCTTCGGGGATAAAAGAGTCGGTCATTTCCAGGCGCCTAATTTACTTGAAAGAGTAGTGATGAACCTTCAGCACGCAGTGTTTGCGGGGCATCGATTATTCATCTATAAAATGAATACTCGAACATGGAATATAAAGTGTTTATGCAAAGCATGCTTTTATACCATGTGTACCCAAAAGACATAATAATAGACTGTAATTAATGCCGGTAATTCACGGTGCTGCTTATATCCATGTTAGTTATAGTGTGAAGTCTTGGTGTCAATAACGCGCAGTTTTGTGTGGTTACGTAACGTTGAGAGCTTCGACAACAGCTTCTCGGTTCTAGCATACTGCTTCACTCTATCTCTTATTGTTCTACTGTAATGGGTTATTCTATTTATCGCCATCCATGGTGATATGTCCCGAGTAGACTATTCACAGGTGTTTTTAGCCTGGAATTTAATAAATACCAGCCAATGAAACTAGCATTGCTGTTGCGTAGTGACTATCCCCTTTAAGGATAAGAAATCATTGCTTAGGTTTTAGTCTACTAAACAACACGCTCTATGAGGCAGTCAATTATGAGCAAAGGTCTGGGCCGTACGCTTTAACACGTGCCGTAATTGCTCCTAGCTATTATCGGCCTTCCACCTCTATATAATCTGGTGAATTAAACCTGTACATAAGTTAACCGTGTCAAAGGGTCATTCCAATGTCCGTCTATAAATACATTTCTGTCTATAACAACATCCAAGAAATTTGGAATTTCTAACACAGGTAAGCCTTTCATTATTGATTCTATTCAGAACAATTTATCTATCAGTTAATAAATACTTTGTTGCTCATGATTGGGCCTATATGGTCTTTCAATATTATGTTTCATTGTAGTATCAGTCCATATTGACGCGACTGATCCATAACGAGATCCCCATAGCATCATTGGTCAATTTAGCCTGAATATTAGAGATTAACAATGGTCATGAATTTAACAGTGACCATGTATATATTTACCATAAATGTGAGTGAGTAAGTGAACCTTATCACCTAGCCTTTGAAGGCATCATTTGGTATGGGTAAATAACGGTGATTAATTTTATTAAGACTCAACTTTCCGTTTTAGTAAATTGGCAGTGGAAATCAGAAATTATGCATTGATAACGTCGATCTCTAAAGTAACCATGTTTGTCATGACACTTCCAAGTCTCTGCTACCGTCAACTATCTTCAATATGCCAATGGTGTTTCGATCAGTTAACACACAATAGTGAGCTTGGACTAGCCAGTAGGGTCAAAGCTGTTCATTACTGTTGAAATCCGTATTCGGTAACGAGCTGTAAAATGAATATTATCCAGTAGAAAACATTCGTTAATCTTCATTTTACCGTTGTAGAGACTTATGGCCGCTATGCTCTAAGGTCTCTGTGACAATCAATTTATGTAATTAGACAAATATCGACAGCTTGATTCTGGATTAATAGTTCTAAAGCGAGGCAGGATTAATAGTTTCCACAACATTATTATTGGCCATAAGCTGTTTCGCTTATATTTAACGGCATTTAGAGCGAGTTCGATGGATGTAATCTAAAGATTTAATGTAAAAAAACAGTCTTAAAATTAGATGATTTTTAATTTGTTTAGACATGATTGTGGATAAATCTGTGAATAAGATGTTCCTAAACTGGTGTTAACTTAAGTATAAAAATTAATTGATTATTTTGTTAATAAAGGGCTTGCGCTAAATCTTGTATTGCCTATAATGCGCATCCACTGACACGGCAGACAGCGAAAGCAGTCACCGAGTTGGGTTGAATTAAGTGGTTCTAAACACTGAGTTCAAGGCGAAAAGAAAGTTTGAAAAAACACTTGACGCAACAACGGGAAAGCGTAGAATGCGCACCCCAAGCCAACGACCTAGCGTCAACGGCCGCTGAATGAAAAATCGAAAGATGTTCATGTTAGCAACGTTCTTTAACAATCTAAACAAGAAATCTGTGTGGACATTCACAGGTATTGAGTTATTCGAAATTGTCTTCTGTTCTTCGGAATGTTGGCAATCAAAAAATTTCAACTCAATGTAACGATGAGTGTTCATAGTAATATGTACAAACATTATTTAGATTCTTCCGAGTCTAATTAATGAAATCAGAATTCATTGAGCCGAAAGCGTCGTTCTTACTTGTAAGAATGGGGTTTTTAAAAAACTTTAATTGAAGAGTTTGATCATGGCTCAGATTGAACGCTGGCGGCAGGCCTAACACATGCAAGTCGAGCGGTAACACAAGGGAGCTTGCTTCTGAGGTGACGAGCGGCGGACGGGTGAGTAATGCCTAGGGATCTGCCCAGTCGAGGGGGATAACAGTTGGAAACGACTGCTAATACCGCATACGCCCTACGGGGGAAAGGAGGGGACCTTCGGGCCTTCCGCGACAGGATGAACCTAGGTGGGATTAGCTAGTTGGTGAGGTAATGGCTCACCAAGGCGACGATCCCTAGCTGTTCTGAGAGGATGATCAGCCACACTGGGACTGAGACACGGCCCAGACTCCTACGGGAGGCAGCAGTGGGGAATATTGCACAATGGGGGAAACCCTGATGCAGCCATGCCGCGTGTGTGAAGAAGGCCTTCGGGTTGTAAAGCACTTTCAGTAGGGAGGAAAGGTAGCGTGTTAATAGCCCGTTACTGTGACGTTACCTACAGAAGAAGGACCGGCTAACTCCGTGCCAGCAGCCGCGGTAATACGGAGGGTCCGAGCGTTAATCGGAATTACTGGGCGTAAAGCGTGCGCAGGCGGTTTGTTAAGCCAGATGTGAAATCCCCGGGCTCAACCTGGGAATTGCATTTGGAACTGGCGAACTAGAGTCTTGTAGAGGGGGGTAGAATTCCAGGTGTAGCGGTGAAATGCGTAGATATCTGGAGGAATACCGGTGGCGAAGGCGGCCCCCTGGACAAAGACTGACGCTCATGCACGAAAGCGTGGGGAGCAAACAGGATTAGATACCCTGGTAGTCCACGCCGTAAACGATGTCTACTCGGAGTTTGGTGACTTAGTCACTGGGCTCCCAAGCTAACGCATTAAGTAGACCGCCTGGGGAGTACGGCCGCAAGGTTAAAACTCAAATGAATTGACGGGGGCCCGCACAAGCGGTGGAGCATGTGGTTTAATTCGATGCAACGCGAAGAACCTTACCTACTCTTGACATCCACAGAAGAGACCAGAGATGGACTTGTGCCTTCGGGAACTGTGAGACAGGTGCTGCATGGCTGTCGTCAGCTCGTGTTGTGAAATGTTGGGTTAAGTCCCGCAACGAGCGCAACCCCTATCCTTATTTGCCAGCGCGTAATGGCGGGAACTCTAGGGAGACTGCCGGTGATAAACCGGAGGAAGGTGGGGACGACGTCAAGTCATCATGGCCCTTACGAGTAGGGCTACACACGTGCTACAATGGCAAGTACAGAGGGTTGCAAAGCCGCGAGGTGGAGCTAATCTCACAAAGCTTGTCGTAGTCCGGATCGGAGTCTGCAACTCGACTCCGTGAAGTCGGAATCGCTAGTAATCGTGGATCAGAATGCCACGGTGAATACGTTCCCGGGCCTTGTACACACCGCCCGTCACACCATGGGAGTGGGCTGCAAAAGAAGTGGGTAGTTTAACCTTCGGGAGAACGCTCACCACTTTGTGGTTCATGACTGGGGTGAAGTCGTAACAAGGTAGCCCTAGGGGAACCTGGGGCTGGATCACCTCCTTACCTATACGACTAACTCAATACCTAAAAGTGCAGCGATGCATGTGAGTGTTCACACAGATTACTTGTTAACTTCTTCGGAAGTAGAGTGAAATGCGCCGCCAGCCGGTTAGCATTGTTCTTTAACAATTTGGAAAGCTGATAGTACTAACTAAAGGCGCATAGATGATGATTCGTTGTCGTTTGTGTGATTACGTTAGTGCGAAAAATAATACTGATGCGAAAGCATTAGTATCTTGAGTTCTCAACACACTGTTTAAGTGTCTTGAATATTCTAAAAAACTAAGGCGAGTCCACTTCCTACCCGGAGGTGAGACAAGTAAAAACCAGCTGGTCATGATATGGCTCAGAGGTTCACGCAAGTGAAACTCATTTGGGTTGTATGGTTAAGTGACCAAGCGTATACGGTGGATGCCTTGGCAGTCAGAGGCGATGAAGGACGTAATAACTTGCGAAAAGCGTTGGCGAGCTAGTAATAAGCATTTGAGCTAACGATATCCGAATGGGGAAACCCGGCCACATAAGTGGTCATCATAACGTGAATACATAGCGTTATGAGGCGAACCTGGGGAACTGAAACATCTAAGTACCCAGAGGAAAAGAAATCAACCGAGATTCCCCTAGTAGCGGCGAGCGAACGGGGATTAGCCCTTAAGTCTATGGGGTGTTAGTGGAATGTGTTGGAAAGCACAGCGGCACAGGGTGATAGCCCCGTACATGAAAACTAACCGTAGATGAAAACGAGTAAGGCGGGACACGTGACATCCTGTTTGAATATGGGGGGACCATCCTCCAAGGCTAAATACTCCTGACTGACCGATAGTGAACCAGTACCGTGAGGGAAAGGCGAAAAGAACCCCTGTGAGGGGAGTGAAATAGAACCTGAAACCGTGTACGTACAAGCAGTGGGAGCGGTTCTTGAGACCGTGACTGCGTACCTTTTGTATAATGGGTCAGCGACTTACATTTTGTAGCGAGGTTAAGCGAATAGCGGAGCCGTAGGGAAACCGAGTGTTAACTGCGCGTTTAGTTGCAAGGTGTAGACCCGAAACCGAGTGATCTAGCCATGGGCAGGTTGAAGGTTGAGTAACATCAACTGGAGGACCGAACCGACTTATGTTGAAAAATGAGCGGATGACTTGTGGCTGGGGGTGAAAGGCCAATCAAACTCGGAGATATCTGGTTCTCCTCGAAAGCTATTTAGGTAGCGCCTCGAGCGAATACCATTGGGGGTAGAGCACTGTTAAGGCTAGGGGGTCATCCCGACTTACCAACCCTTTGCAAACTCCGAATACCAATGAGTACTACTCGGGAGACAGACAGCGGGTGCTAACGTCCGTTGTCAAAAGGGAAACAACCCAGACCGTCAGCTAAGGTCCCAAAGTGTATGTTAAGTGGGAAACGATGTGGGAAGGCTCAGACAGCTAGGATGTTGGCTTAGAAGCAGCCATCATTTAAAGAAAGCGTAATAGCTCACTAGTCGAGTCGGCCTGCGCGGAAGATTTAACGGGGCTAAACATACCACCGAAGCTACGGGTGCATTTCATTAGAAGTGCGCGGTAGAGGAGCGTTCTGTAAGCGGTTGAAGGTGAAGGGGTAACCCACACTGGACGTATCAGAAGTGCGAATGCTGACATGAGTAACGATAAAGGGAGTGAAAAACTCCCTCGCCGAAAGACCAAGGGTTCCTGTCCAACGTTAATCGGGGCAGGGTGAGTCGACCCCTAAGGTGAGGCCGAAAGGCGTAATCGATGGGAAACAGATTAATATTTCTGTACCTTCACTAACTGCGATGGAGAGACGGAGAAGGCTAGGCTAGCGCGGCGTTGGTAGTCCGCGTTTAAGGTGGTAGGTTGTATTCTTAGGCAAATCCGGGAATACGCATTTAATTGCAAGACTGAGGACTGATGACGAGTCACTAAGGTGATGAAGTAGTTGATGCCATACTTCCAGGAAAATCTTCTAAGCTTCAGGTTAGTGGGGATCGTACCCCAAACCGACACAGGTGGTCGGGTAGAGAATACCAAGGCGCTTGAGAGAACTCGGCTGAAGGAACTAGGCAAAATGGTACCGTAACTTCGGGAGAAGGTACGCTGCCGACGGTGATAGGACTTGCTCCTTAAGCTGTTGGCAGTCGCAGATACCAGGTGGCTGCAACTGTTTATCAAAAACACAGTACTGTGCAAAATCGCAAGATGACGTATACGGTATGACGCCTGCCCGGTGCCGGAAGGTTAATTGATTGGGTTATCTTCGGAGAAGCTCATGATCGAAGCCCCGGTAAACGGCGGCCGTAACTATAACGGTCCTAAGGTAGCGAAATTCCTTGTCGGGTAAGTTCCGACCTGCACGAATGGCGTAATGATGGCCACGCTGTCTCCAGCCGAGACTCAGTGAAGTTGAAATTGCGGTGAAGATGCCGTATACCCGCGGCTAGACGGAAAGACCCCGTGAACCTTTACTATAGCTTGGCACTGAACATTGAACCTACATGTGTAGGATAGGTGGGAGACTTTGAAGCTTGGACGCTAGTCTGAGTGGAGTCAATCTTGAAATACCACCCTTGTAGTTTTGATGTTCTAACCGCGGCCCCTAATCGGGGTTCGGGACAGTGCCTGGTGGGTAGTTTGACTGGGGCGGTCTCCTCCCAAAGAGTAACGGAGGAGCACGAAGGTTGGCTAAGTACGGTCGGACATCGTACGGTTAGTGCAATGGCATAAGCCAGCTTAACTGCGAGACATACACGTCGAGCAGGTACGAAAGTAGGTCATAGTGATCCGGTGGTTCTGAATGGAAGGGCCATCGCTCAACGGATAAAAGGTACTCCGGGGATAACAGGCTGATACCGCCCAAGAGTTCATATCGACGGCGGTGTTTGGCACCTCGATGTCGGCTCATCACATCCTGGGGCTGAAGTCGGTCCCAAGGGTATGGCTGTTCGCCATTTAAAGTGGTACGCGAGCTGGGTTCAGAACGTCGTGAGACAGTTCGGTCCCTATCTGCCGTGGGCGTTGGATGATTGAAGGGAGCTGCTCCTAGTACGAGAGGACCGGAGTGGACGAACCGCTGGTGTTCGGGTTGTCATGCCAATGGCATTGCCCGGTAGCTACGTTCGGGATCGATAACCGCTGAAAGCATCTAAGCGGGAAGCGAGCCCTAAGATGAGTCATCCCTAGAGCTTTAAGCTCTCTAAAGGGCCGTAGGAGACTACTACGTTGATAGGCAAGGTGTGTAAGCGTTGTGAGGCGTTGAGCTAACTTGTACTAATGACCCGTGAGGCTTAACCATACAACCCAGATGGGTTTTACTGAAAATGTTCCCGACATTTTCTAGCACTTCCTCCTTCCATGGAGGTCGTACTGACCGGGAGCATAACCTTAGTGTTAGAATAGAGCGCTTAAACAGTGTTTTGCAGACTCAAAAAAATCAGCTTTCCGAATTATTATTTACGGCCTTAAAGGCGGTAGATATGCAAATTTGTCTGGAAACCATAGCATTGTGGCACCACCTGATCCCATTCCGAACTCAGAAGTGAAACGCAATCGCGCCGATGGTAGTTTGGGGTCTCCCCATGCGAGAGTAGGTCATTTCCAGGCGCCTAATTTACTCGAAAGAGTAGCTTGAAAAAGCAAGTCTCCTTGTGCTGACACACTAGCGACTTAAAAAGCATTTAGCATCGTGCGTAAGCAATTTGCTAAAGGAGTGGTAGTTCAGTTGGTTAGAATACCGGCCTGTCACGCCGGGGGTCGCGGGTTCGAGTCCCGTCCACTCCGCCAATTACATCTAAGCCTCGTCATATGACGAGGCTTTTTTGTATCTGAAATTTGGTGAAATACAAGTCATACCAATCCGCATTAGACTTTACCCATATTGGCCCAGTCTCGTGTGCACAAACTTTTTACCCTGTCCTTACACTGAATAAACGTATTCCAAGCGCGGCAACACTGTTCAACGATATCGTCATAACCTTCAAAACACCTATTTGCCAAACAATGCTGTCTTATACCAATCCGCATTAGACTTTACCCATATTGGCCCAGTCTCGTGTGCACAAACTTTTTACCCTGTCCTTACACTGAATAAACGTATTCCAAGCGCGGCAACACTGTTCAACGATATCGTCATAACCTTCAAAACACCTATTTGCCAAACAATGCTGTCTTAGCCATTGCCATACCTGTTCAATGGGATTTAATTCCGGAGAATAGGGTGGTAATTTGAGGACCGATAAATTACTGAATTCTTTTGCTATATCATCCGTATGCCAACCTGCACCATCAATGATAACAAGTGCATACCTATCCGAATGAGTTGCTTCTGAAATTTGTTTTAAGTGTTGCCACATAGCCGCCCTATTAACAAATGGAGTGACCAAGGCTTCTGTTGCACCCGTTGCAGGGCAAACTGCACCAAAAAGATAAGCATATTCAAATTGTTGCTGCCTTACCGCTCTTGGCCTCGAGCCTTTTGCTGCCCATAGTCGCGTGGTGGTATTTTGTTGACCAAATCGAGCCTCATCTTGAAACCAAATATCGACGGTGTCTAAAGGAATATAGACAGGGATCGTTGCGATCGTTTTAGAAATGAGTTTTTTTAAAATCTTCTTGGGCTGCTAAGGATTGTTTTGGGTGCTTAGAGCGACTTGTTATCCAGCTTAGGCCAATATTTTTTAGTACCTTATATACATGGTTAATATGATAATGGATGCCAAACTGCTGCTCTATATGTGATTGAACGTCTAACCCCGTTAATCGTCCACCCTGTTCGGAGCGGCTAAACTCATCTATATATTGATAAAGAACCTGCTTTTGGTGTTCGTCGAGTTTATTAGCATTTGTCGAATTCATATTGGCTTTCAAGCCATCAATGCCAGTATTTAAGTAGTTTTTAACCCATTCATTGACACTGCGACGACTAACCTTTAATTGGCGAGCGACTTGAGCGCGATTGTGACATTCCAGAAAGCAAGAAACAGCCAATATGCGGATACGCATACGGGCGTCTTTTTCTGACTTTGATAGCTTAACAAGCTCAACAGATGTGTAGTTTTTCACAGTATAAAATAATTTGAAAGTGGTGAGCATATTAGATCATAATTTAATGCGGATTGGTATCATAGAGCGATCATTATCGATCATCTATAGTCTCGACGACATTTTGTCTGCGTGAACTTCGCTGTTCAATTGAGCCAACAATATTTCCTCTATTATTGGACATTCACTCCCATCATTGACGAATTTAGTGGCTGATCACACTAAAACTGCCTGTCTGGTGCGCCGAAAGCATACGGGGTTATTCTCATTACTATCAGCTCCCACTTTGCCTCGTACAACGGATCCTCAACATATAAAAATACTAACCTTGCAGACCAATAATATCTATAGATTGCAATATTATCATTCACTTAGGGGATTGTAAGTCACAACAGAATCTGTGTTTTTGTCTCTATTCGCTCAAATCTGCTCTAGAGTATTTGTGTGATCTCATTTAATTATTTTGAGCAATTTCTGTTGAATTGTTGTAATTCATTCATCTACTTATTATCTAATTTTCTATAATTCGGTCTATTTTCTTGCCATTCACATATTGGTCACCTAAGTTAGTGCCAATTGGATGTGATAAGGAATAATGATGAAGTTAGAAATGATTTGCACAGGCGAAGAAGTGTTATCAGGCCAGATAGTAGATACCAATGCTGCTTGGGTTGCTAATACCATGATGGAAATGGGTATTGAAATGCAGCACAGAGTGACAGTTGGCGATCGTTTAGCTGATCTTGTTGCCGTATTCCAAGAGCGTAGCAAGCATGCTGATGTGATCATTGTTAATGGTGGTTTGGGGCCTACCAGCGACGATATGTCAGCATTAGCGATGGCTAAGGCTAAGGGCGAAGATCTTGTCGAGAATGTGCAATGGCGTGAACATTTAGAAGACTGGTTTACCCGTAATAATCGAGTGATGGCCAAAAGCAATTTAAAGCAAGCTTGGTTACCGGCCTCGGCGATTATGGTCGATAACCCCGTTGGCACTGCTTGCGGCTTTAGGGTTAAATTGAATAATGCGTGGTTATTCTTTACCCCAGGTGTGCCATTTGAGCTAAAACACATGATTACTGAGCAGTTTATTCCCTTTATCACCAAAGAGTATGGGGTCGCTGAAAAATCGGCTCTAGAAAAGTTACTTACGATTGGTCATGGTGAGTCATCATTGGCAGACACTTTATCGGAACTTACATTACCCGCGGGTATCGAGTTAGGGTATCGTTCTTCAATGCCGCACATTGAAATTAAGATATTTGCCCGTGGTGAGAAGGCTATGCGCTATTTGGATGATGTCACTAAACAGGTAAAAACTCTGTTAGGAAGTGCCGTTGTTGCGGAGAATCGTCCTACATTAGCAGCCGAAATTCATCATCGTTTATTTCAGTCAGGCTTGAGCTTAAGTGTGGCAGAGTCTTGTACTGGCGGAATGATCACCAGTCAGTTGATTGACTTTGCTGGCAGCTCTTCTTATTTACACCATGGATTAGTAACTTACAGTAATGAGTCTAAAGTGAAGGTATTGGGTGTTAATCCACAGATACTAGACGATCATGGTGCGGTTTCCATTCCTACTGTTGAAGCTATGGCGCAAGGTGTAAGAGGTATTTTAGACAGTGACTTTGCTTTAGCCACTAGCGGTATTGCTGGTCCTGAGGGTGGTTCTGATGACAAACCCGTAGGGACTGTTGCAATAGCGCTTGCGACAAAGCATAGCGTGTATAGCCAAATGGTGAAATTACCAAAGCGTTCTCGTCAGCTTGTTCGCAGTATGAGTACCGCGATTGCTTACGATATGCTTCGCCGCGCGTTACTCGAAGAAGCTGTAATAGTCGATTATCCTGCTATAACTCGTTTCGCCAAATAGTCGCATAACAAGTTTGCTTACCCGTAAACAAAGGGTAGGCAAGCTTGATTTAATGACTAGGGTTCAACTTCGTTCAACGGTTGGCTGTTTTTAGCTTTTTGATAAAAGTAAGCGACTGTCAGTAAAATAACCCCAATCAGAATAAAGGCGACGATTTTTTGAATGAGTTCAAAGGACGCCATATCGACAAATATCACCTTTATACAAGCCAAAGCGAATAGCAGTGCAGCGAGCCTGACTAGGCTTGCTTGCTTAGGTCGTAAGCTTATAAACATCACCACACAGGCATGCACAACCAGCAGCACAGCACTCATTGGCGCAGCAATACTCAGGTTGAATTGATAACTCCATAATAGGTAACTTATCACCAATAAAGCATGCCAAGCCCACTTAAGCGCGATATAAGAGATAATTTTTCTGTGTGCCCTAATGCCTAATCTGGCTGTTAGTAAATATCGACCTAATAAAACGAGCACTCCAAACTCTGCTAAATTAGTCAGCAAACTATCAATGTTTAACGTTAACTGTGCTTCACTGTGAAACACGATAGGTAAAATGGCACAGATAAAGATTGCAGAGTACGCCAAGCTATAACTCGGCGCTAAGGCTTGCTTTAAACGTTGACCGACACGATTGCTTCTTTCGGTAATAATGCAGAAATAACCACACACTATTAATGCGGTAATTGCCCATGAAGGATGCAGTAAGTTAGTTAACGTTTGGCTTAATACTGCCATCACCAAGGCGATGTAATACGGTCCAAGGTGCCATTGTAGGGTGGTAATTTGCTGCCATTTTGTGGGGAATTGCAAATAGCGTAAAGTAATAAATCCAACAAAGAGTAAACCTAAAACTAATGCAACAAGCCCTTGCCATTGCTCTGCCAGACACATAGCGGCGGTGATTATGGTTGCCATTACTGTGAGTATTTGCGCTTCATAACGAAGACTTTTGTGGTTAACAAAATACGCTAAACCAACACTCACAATACAACTGAACCACAAATAAATAGCAATGTAATCAGGGTAGCTACGAACTATTTTGGGTAATAACAGTAACGGTAAGGCTAAGTAACAAGCTAACTGAACATAGTAAGCAAAGCGGATTAACTTGGCAGCAGCATAGTATTTTTGGTACCAATAATAGGCCAGTAATAATCCCACAAACAGTTCGATACGGGCTAACTTGGCATTCAGGGCTTGGTCTGAAAAGCTAAGACTATTGGCGTCCAGCATGGCAAAAATGATTACACCTAATAAAGGCAGTTGCCATAGCCAGGCTAATACTTCACTAAAACGTAAGGTGTGCTTAGCGCTCATGTATAAAAGTAATAAACCAATAAGTGGCAATGTATTGAGCCAATATTCATCAGTGATAAAAAAGCTGATGAGTAGTATCGTGACCGAATAAAGTACCCCAAGTAACTCATGAATAAATCGCACCGCAAGGTGTTCGAATTTCACTAAGTCAGCTTTATGTCGAGATAGTAGTTTTTGCGCTAAATAGGTCATCGCGCAGGTCAGGATCATCAATAGAGTCAGTAGACCCTGATAACCCAATATGCCTTCATCATTGTAATGAGATTGAGCTAGCACATCGAAAACATGAATAAAGCTGCTGATTATACCTACCATTAGTAATACATAAGCTTCTGCTCGAATGGGGCTAAACAGATGTTTGCAGCCAATCCACAATAACAATAAACCTTCTAGCAGCAATACTAAACCTATCAGTTCAGCGCTGAGTAAAAATAGAGCCGCAAAGCCTGCAAAACTCCCCGCAAAGGCCAAAGAAAGAGCGCCAATATCCTTGTCGCGTTTAATCACCCAATACAATAGTGCACAAAGGAAAGCATTAAGTGCAAATAGCTCACCAGCAAATACACTCCACTCCGTTAGGGTGTAGAGAGTAAAAACCATGAGTGCGATTGGAACCGCTAGCAGCCTTGGTGTTAACGTCGATTTTATGATAAATAACAAACTGCCAATGCTATAGAGGTAAAATAAGCCATTGATCATCAGCAATGCTAAGCCGGTTTGCCAATCGATTATTGAAAACGGTAATGGAATAAATAAACGGAGTATTTGGATACAGGCAATATGAAGCAGTGCGGTTACTTCAATTAACATCGGCCAGGCTAACTTATGGCTTTGTACCATAGAGCAGATACCGATAAGCATTAAGTAGGGTAAATATAATAACGGTGTTTGGCCGCCATCAAGTAACATCAGCGGCGCCAGCGAACCGCCAAGCAAGGCGACAATTGCGACCACTTTGGTGTCGAGTTTTAATGATAAGCCATAACCCAATATCGTATTAAGCAATAACAAGCTAAAGCAGGCTATATCACTAATAAGATTAAAATATGGCCCAAGAAAATACAGACACATATAGTTGAGAATAAGTCCTAGGCCAACAAGCCCAGAGCCAAAGTCCTGCATGCCAGGACGTTTCTGACGAATGAATACGCCGCCAGCGATAATGCTATTGGCGACACCTAGGCCCAGTAAGGCCTTACCTAACTCAGAAAACCAATTATTAATTGAAAACTGCAGTAAATAGCCAAAGCCTAATGTAAGCGTGATAATGCCGGCAACGGTCATTAAAAAGACTGGGCCTAATCCTTTAGTTTGGTAATGTTGGTAGAATTCTTTTGCTTGTTCGGTTAACCCAGATAAGGGTGAAAACGCCGAAGTACTCAACTCGCCGATGGCTTCAGCTAATTGAGCGACCATTGCACTTAAGGCGCTTTGTCTGGCTGGTGACTTTGTTACTACCGAAGTTTGTTGTGCTGATATGGATGATGTTGACGCTGAATGACTTGTGTCTAACGATTGGCGCTCCCAAGCAGCAGACGAGTATTGAGGTGTATCGGCAACGATACTGCCGCTCGAATCGTTTGGTCGACTCTTATGCACAGGTGCATGTATGTTTTCATCAGACAACGCTATTGGTTGTTCATTATTATTTTGCGCCTGCACTTGCAGGGCTAATGCATCAAGTTGTTGGCTAAACTGATCGAGTTGTCGAGTTAAGTCAGCTTGTTGAGCGCCTTGCTGTGAAGACAGCTCCGCCAGCTGTGCTTTTAGTTTTGCTACGTCATCCATTAACGGCATCATTTATCCCATGATTATTATGCACTCCAATATTGCCAAGTTATTGTACGTGGTTCTGATTGATTAGGAAATGCACCGTTTTCTGAGACTTGAGAAGTTCAGCCTTTCTAGACTATGTGCATGTAGGTAAGTTTGAAGCAATAAAAAAGCACCCTAAGGTGCTTTCTATTACTGTGATAATAACATTAAAATTTCACTACAAGTTTACCTTGTTGCACCGCAATTTCTTTAGTCATTTTCGCCATTAATGCTTGATTACTGTCGCGAGTGTCTAAGGTATACACTGGCTGGTTTTCAAGGTAATTACGTAAAAAACCCATTAATTGTGGGGTAACTTGGCTGATGTAACGCTCAATATCAGCGGGTTCTGACTCAACCCTCACTAAGTCTAACTGACGCAGATAAACGCTTTTGGTATTAGTGTCATACCAAGGCACCGCTTCAAATGTAGTCTTCAGCTTGGCATGAATGGGTAGTAACGGATTATTTACAGTAATAATCGTTGCTGCCGTGACTGCCATGGTATCGGGTTTAGCGCCTAATACCACTTGCATGTCATTGAGCTTCACTGAGACACCAATTAACTTGTTGCCTTGCTTGACTTCAAAGTGCATGTCTTTATTAAGGTATTGCTCTATTTCCGACTCGGTGATGCTGTACTGACTGGCACAGCCAGTCAGTAACAATAACAGTCCAAGCCCAAAGGTTTTGATCAAGGGTATCATCCAGTGTTTCTCATTCCTGCTGCTACGCCGGCAATGGTCAGCATTAATGCTAGCTGAACATGCTCCGACGGCTCAACTTCTCTACGTGTACGGGCTAATAGCTCGGTTTGTAAAAAGTTAAGAGGGTCTATGTAAGGGTTGCGCAGTTTAACAGATTCACGACTCCAAGGTGTATGTGACATTAACTCTGTTGCTTGGGTTAATGACAATACCGCGTCAATGCCCAGTTGCAGACGTTGACGTAGTTTGACACCTAAATGATGTAGTTCTGGCTTAACTAAACACAGCTCATAGTATTTCGCCAAGTTAGGCTCTGCTTTGGTGTACACCATTTCTAGCATCGAAATACGGGTTTCAAAGAATGGCCATTGTTGTTCCATCTCGCGTAATAGTTCAAGCTCGCCGCGATCTGCCGCATCTTGTAATGCTTCGCCAGCGCCAAGCCAAGCCGGTAACATTAAGCGATTCTGTGACCACGCGAAAATCCATGGAATGGCGCGTAAGCTTTCAATACCACCGTCGACTTTTCGTTTAGCTGGGCGACTGCCTAATGGCAGTTTTCCTAATTCAACTTCTGGTGTGGCGGCTCTAAAATACGCAACAAAGTCAGGTTCCTCACGAACAATACCGCGATAATGCAACACCGACTCTTCAGCAATGCGTTGCATGCAATCTCGCCACGCTTTTTTAGGCTCAGGAGGCGGTAATAATGTCGCTTCCATCACCGCTGAGGTATATAGGGCTAAGCTTTGGACTGCCAATTTAGGTAAACCAAACTTAAAACGGATCATTTCGCCTTGTTCTGTCACGCGGATACGGCCATCAACCGAGCCTGGTGGCTGCGATAAAATCGCTTTATGAGCCGGTCCGCCGCCACGACCGATTGAACCGCCACGACCATGGAACAACATTAATTTAACGTCGGCTTTTTTACACACCGCAACTAATTGTTCTTGTGCACGGTATTGTGCCCAAGCCGCTGCCATTACGCCGGCATCTTTAGCGGAGTCAGAATAACCAATCATGACTTCTTGCATACCTTTGGTATAACCTCGATACCAATCAATGTTCAGTAGCGAAGTCATGCAATCAGCTGCACTCTCTAAATCGGCTAAGGTTTCAAATAACGGCACTACATGCATCGGGTTAGTGCAACCGGCTTCTTTTAGTAGTAATAATACGGCCAATACATCAGACGGTTTGCTGGCCATTGATATCACGTATGACCCTAATGCATTTACTGGCTGTTGTGCGACTAAAGCACAGGTTCTGATGACTTCTGCGACGTCATCGCTAGGTTGCCAGTTTACTGGGATGAGCGGACGTTTACTGGTTAATTCGCGCAGTAAAAAGGCTTGTTTTTCATTTTCGTCCCAATGATTGTAGTCGCCCATGCCCAAATAACGGGTAAGTTCAGCTATTACGTCACTGTGGCGTGATGCATCTTGACGAATATCTAGGCGTAGCATGTGAATACCAAAACACGCTAAACGGCGCAGGATGTCGAGTAATAGTCCATTGGCGATCAACTTCATACCGCAATCGGATAAGCTTTTGTAAAGTAGCTCTAGTGGTTGCAGTAAATCAGTTTTGTGCCAAATCAGCTCGCTGGTATCTATGTCTGGTTTTTTGCCTTCAAGTCGGGCATTAAGGTAATCGATGGTGTTACGTAATTGACCACGCAATTGGCGTAATACATCGCGGTACGGTTCTTTGCTGTTGTCGGTTAACGCTGATAATTCAGCATTAGCTTGATCCATCGAAAGTTCGCCAAGCAAGGTTACAATATCTTTTAAGTACAGTCTTGCTGCAGCATGGCGATTACGGTCGAGTACCTCTTGGGTAACGATTGAAGTCACAAATGGGTTGCCATCACGATCGCCGCCCATCCAACTTGAAAATCTGACTGGACATACATCGATAGGCAGCTGTTGTCCGGTTTTTTGTTCAACTTGATCATTGAGTTGACGCAAAAAATCAGGGATAGCCTGCCACAATGAGGTTTCGATAGTGCTTAACCCCCAGCGAGCTTCATCAACGGGTGTAGGGCGTTCGCTGCGGATTTCGTTGGTATGCCAAATTTGGGCAATAAGTTGACGAAGACGCAGGGTGCTTTGTCTGCGTTCGCGCTCCGTTAGCTGTTTGTTCTCTTGCTCGGTTAAGCAATCAACTACCCCAGCGTACTTTTGAATTAACGTACGACGTGAAATTTCTGTTGGATGCGCGGTTAATACTAAATCGATGTCTAAATCTTTTAAGCACTCAATGACATCTTTTTTGTCTAAATCGGTATCCAGCATGTGTCCGAGTAACTGCTCTACTGGATCGGGCACGCACACGAGCTCGTCGCAATTGCGGCTAATGGTATGAAATTGTTCTGCGATATTGGCTAAATTTAAAAATTGGTTGAAGGCTTTAGCGAAAGGCACCAGTTCTTCGTCAGGTAAAGCCGTTAATAATGCGAGCATTTGCTCGCGAGAGGCTTCGTCACCCTGGCGAGATTTCTTGGCTAAAATACGAATTTGTTCTACTTTTTCTAAAAATGCACCACCTAAATGGTTTTGCATCGTTTCACCTAATATCTGACCTAAATTTCCTACATTTGATCGAAGTGACGCATACATATCTGCCGTTTGCTCTGTCATACTAACTCCCCAAAAAAAGAACTACTTTGTCAATACTCAACCATTACAATACCCAGCGTATCAATATCGGTCAATACACGGGTGGTGTGTTTAGTAATTTTATTTCGTAAAAATATTACATTTATATGATTAAAAAAACCTAACCGAGACGATTACTTCATACATGCGTGATAAATCATTTTCTTAATTAACTCGACCGTGGGCGTTAGGTATTCTAAGCCAATAAATTCGTCTGGCTGATGAGCTTGGTTAATACTCCCTGGGCCCAATACTAAGGTTTGGCAGCCCAGTTTATTAATATAGGGGGCCTCGGTTGAATAGTTCACCACTTCGGCATCATGTCCAGATAACTCTGCCACCAATTTGGTCCACGGATTATCTGCTTTTCCAGCAAACGATTCTGCACCTGGGTACAAAGTACTGACACTAATGCTACCAGGATACTCCTTACTGATATCGGATAAGTAGTTCAATACCATTAATTCGAGTTCAGCTAACTCCATGCCAGGTAATGGGCGAATATCTAAGTGTAAATCGCAGCAGCCACAAATACGGTTGGCAGCATCACCACCATGAATATGGCCAAAGTTCATTGTTGGGTAAGGCACTGTAAATGCATCTTCGCGATAATTTTCACTTAGGTGCTGTTTTAGTGTCATTAGCTGACTAATAACTTTATGCATAACTTCAATGGCATTGAGGCCGCGCGCTGGATCTGATGAATGGCCACTGCGACCAATCACACGGATCCCTTGAGCTAAGTGACCTTTATGCATATAGACAGGTTTTAAGCTGGTGGGTTCACCAATAACCGCATAATCAGGGGCCACTGCTTTGGAATCGGCGAACGCTTTGGCACCGCTCATGGTGGTCTCTTCATCCGCGCTGGCAAAAATAGTCAACGGGCGTTTAAATTGGTCCAGTGGCATGTCTTTTAATGCTTCAAGCACTAGTGCAAAAAAGCCTTTCATGTCACAGGTGCCTAAACCATACCAGCGATTATCTTTTTCAACCATCTCAAATGGGCTCTGGCTCCAGAGGCCTTCGTCAAATGGTACGGTATCGGTATGGCCTGCTAATAATAACCCGCCGCTGCCAGAACCTATTCTAGCAATAAGATTTTGCTTGTTACGTGAATCTTCTACTGTAGGCGTTTCACATTCAAAACCAAGCTCGCTAAACCAGTTTTGCAACAAGTTGATAACTGCATGGTTACTCATATCGTCTTCAGCTTCGATTGCACTGACTGATGGCGCTGCAATCAGCTGTGTAAAACAACTTTTTAGATTTGGGAGTGTGCTCATGGGTTATCCTAAAAATAATATTTAAAATACTTATTCACATATATTGCATAATTAATATTGTGTGGTAGTCTAGCAAACAGCATTAACCGACACCATAAATAGAACGATAAAAATGAAAATAAATATGTGCTTTCTCGCTGCTAAATCCACTATATCAATAATCAACGCGAACGTCCTGCGACGATAGTCCGAAATTAGACGGATCCCGTCTACATAGTCTATGCTGACACTTTCTATCACTATCAAAAAGAAAACAAACTTATGAAAAGCATCGCAATTATTGGCGCCAGTGGTTACACAGGTGCACAAATCACCTCGTTGATTAACGCAGACTGCAATCTCAGCGTTCAAGGGTTGTATGTGTCGGAAAATAGTGTAGATAAAGGTCGTAAATTAGCCGACTTATACCCTACATATAGCCACATGGCTTACACGCTTTCGCCGCTATCCGATGAGGCTAAAAAGCGAATCGTTGCCGAAGCCGATGCCGTGGTATTAGCGACTGAGCATTCAGTGAGCCTAGAGCTTGCCGCATGGTTTTACCACCAAGGTCTGGCAGTGTTCGACTTAAGCGGTGCATATCGTTTTGCTGATGTGGCACAGTATCCTAAATGGTACGGCTTTGAGCATACTCATCCTGACGTATTAGCTCAGGCGGTATATGGTCTAGCAGAGTGGCATAGCGAGCAGATTAAACAAACCAGAATGATTGCTGTGCCAGGTTGTTACCCCACAGCGTCGCTCACTGCATTAAAACCATTAAAGTCATTATTAACCTCGATGTATCCGGTGATTAATGCCGTTAGTGGTGTCACTGGTGCGGGTCGTAAAGCGCAACTGCACACTAATTTTTGCGAAGTCAGCTTAACGCCATACGGTGTGTTAGGCCACAGACACCAGCCTGAAATTGCCATACATTTAGGCCAAGAAGTGATCTTTACGCCGCATTTAGGTAACTTTAAGCGTGGTATTTTAGCGACGATAACCGTACAACTAAAACCAGGTACCACCGAAGCCGATGTGATCAAAGCGTATAGCGTGTATGACAACGCACCCATCGTGACGGTAAAGCATAATCAATTTCCTAAAGTGGATGATGTCGTCAATACACCAAATTGTCATTTAGGTTGGAAATATGATGCCAATAGCGGTTATTTAGTGGTCGCCAGTGCGATTGATAATTTAATGAAAGGTGCTGCGAGCCAAGGGCTACAGTGCATTAAAATCCATTTCGGTGTGTAATCGGATCGCATTAGTAAAGGAATAAGAATCATGGCGACAAAATCTGTATTAGTATTAAAAGTGGGTGGTGCATTACTCCAGTGCGAAATGGGTATTGCGCGTTTAATGACAGCCGCAGCAGAAATGCTTGCTGCAGGTCAGCAAGTCATATTAGTCCATGGCGGTGGTTGCCTAGTTGACGAACAGTTAGCCGCTAATGGTAAAGAAACCATTAAGCTCGATGGTTTACGTGTCACGCCAGAAGACCAAATTCCTATTGTGGTTGGTGCATTAGCGGGCACATCGAACAAAATTCTACAAGCCGCGGCTGCTAAAGCGGGTATTGTGAGTGTGGGCATGAGCCTAGGCGATGGCAACACGGTAAGTGCCAAAATTAAAGATGAGCGTTTAGGCCTCGTTGGTGAAGTTGAGCCAAAAGACGCCACCTATTTAAACTTTATTTTAGGCCAAGGTTGGATGCCAATTTGTAGCTCCATTGCCATTTCTAGCCAAGGTAAAATGTTAAACGTTAATGCTGACCAAGCGGCAACTGCGTTAGCTAAATTGGTTAATGGCACCTTAGTTTTATTGTCAGATGTGTCGGGCGTATTAGACGGTAAAGGCCAGTTAATTAACTGCTTAAATAAAAGTGAAATTGAATACTTAGTCGCCCAAGGGGTGATTGAAAAAGGCATGAAAGTTAAAGTGGAAGCCGCATTAGAAGTCGCGCAATGGATGGGGAAACCCGTGCAGATTGCTTCGTGGCGTGATGCTGAACAGTTAAAAACCTTAGTCAAAGGTGGGTCCGTCGGGACTCAAATACAACCTTAATGGAGTAGTAGTCTATGCAGCACCTATTGTCGATAAAAGAGTTAACTCAATCTCAGCTTTTAGCCATCATTGAACTGGCTAAAAAAATTAAGAACACCCCTGCTGAGTACCGTCGCGCCTTAGATGGTAAAAGCGTTGTGATGCTATTTGAAAAACCATCATTGCGTACCCGAGTCAGTTTTGATATTGGCATTAATAAATTAGGTGGTCATTGCTTATACTTAGATCAACAAAATGGTGCCTTGGGCCAACGCGAATCGGTTGCTGACTTTGCCACTAACATTTCATGTTGGGCCGATGCTATTGTGGCTAGAACCTACTCGCATACCACGATTGAGCAATTAGCTGAACATGGCAGCGTACCTGTTATTAATGCCTTGTCAGACTTGTACCATCCGTGCCAAGCACTTGCTGACTTTTTAACGTTAGCCGAGCAGTTTGATGATGTGAGCCAAGCTAAACTGGCTTATGTGGGCGATGGTAACAATGTGACACACTCACTCATTTACGGTGCGGCTATTTTGGGCCTAACGATGACAGTGATTTGCCCTGAGGGCGCGTTCCCTGACGCATCAATCGTCAGCGAAGCACAAGCTTTAGCACAAAAAAATGGTGGCAAATTGACCTTAAGTGCTGACATTAATGCCATAGAAGGCCACGATGCTATTTATACGGATACGTGGATTTCAATGGGTGATGAAACACCGCTGGCGGATATAAAAGCCCGTTTTGCACCGTATCAAGTCAACCGTGCGTTAATGGCTAAAGCTGGGGCTAAATTCTTTATGCACTGCTTGCCTGCGCATCGCGGCGTGGAAGTGACCGACGAGGTGATGGACGGTGAAGGTTCATTGGTTTTACATCAAGCAGAAAACCGTATGCATGCGCAAAATGCAGTATTAGTCACCTTATTAAGTTAGTCTCATTATATAAGTCAATAGTGCCGTTGGCGTTATTAAATTAACTATATACGTAATCGATTTTAGGAAATAAACATGTCTAATGCAGTGAAAAAAACCGGCGTTAAAAAAGTGGTATTGGCGTATTCTGGTGGGTTAGACACCTCAGCCATTATCCCGTGGCTAAAAGAAACCTATGATAACTGCGAAATCGTCGCATTCTGTGCCGACGTAGGCCAAGGTGAAGAAGAGTTAGTGGGCTTAACTGAAAAGGCGTTAGCCTCAGGTGCCAGCGAATGTTATATCGTTGACTTAAAAGAAGAGTTGGTGGCAGATTACATTTACCCCACTATCGCAACGGGTGCTATTTACGAAGGTACCTATTTACTCGGCACTTCAATGGCGCGTCCAATCATTGCCAAAGCGCAAGTTGAAGTGGCCCGTAAAGTTGGCGCTGACGCGGTATGCCATGGCTGTACCGGCAAAGGCAATGACCAGGTACGCTTTGAAGGTTGTTTTGCGGCATTAGCACCAGACTTAAAAGTGATTGCGCCTTGGCGTGAGTGGGAAATGCGTAGCCGCGAAGACTTACTGGATTACCTCGCAGAGCGTAATATTAAAACCGCAGCTTCAGCGACTAAAATTTATAGCCGTGATGCAAACGCATGGCATATTTCCCACGAAGGTGGCGAGTTAGAAGATCCGTGGAACGAGCCATCAAAAGGCGTATGGACGTTAACCGTTGCCCCAGAAGATGCGCCAAACGAGCCAGAATATGTGTCGTTAGGCGTTAAACATGGCCGTATTACTCATGTAAACGATGAAGCTTTATCGCCATATGCTGCATTAATGACGTTAAACGACATCGCAGGTAAACACGGTGTAGGTCGTATCGACATTACCGAAAACCGTCTTGTAGGGATGAAATCACGTGGCTGTTACGAAACCCCAGGTGGAACGGTAATGTTTGCCGGTCTTCGTGCCATTGAAGAATTAGTCTTGGACAAAACCAGCCGTACGTGGCGCGAGCAAATTGCCGCCCAAATGTCACACCTAGTGTATGACGGTCGTTGGTTTACACCATTATGTAAATCACTTATTGCTGCATCTGAATCATTAGCCGAATCGGTTAACGGTGATGTGGTCATTAAGCTTTACAAAGGCCAAGCAACGGCTGTTAAAAAACGTTCGCCAAACAGCTTGTATTCAGAATCTTTTGCCACCTTTGGTGAAGATGACGTGTACGATCAAAAACACGCTGAAGGCTTTATTCGTTTATATTCGTTACCAAGCCGTATTCGCGCGCTAAACGCTAAATAGACAGTAAGCAAACAATATAAGGCGCTGCAAAGCGCCTTTCTTATAATCACTTTTGCTCATTTTTAAAAAAGTGATTATAACAAAGTTGATATCAACTACACCGACATCATTGAATTGTAATATCGAAAAAGAGGATACCGAAATGGCATTATGGGGCGGAAGATTTCAGGGCGAAACCAGTGCACTTTTCAAATTATTTAATGACTCACTGCCAGTGGATTACCGCTTATTTGAACAAGATGTTGTCGGCTCTATCGCATGGGCAGACGCTATTGCCAGTGTCGGGATTATTACGGCTAAAGAATGTATCGACTTAAAAGCGGCTTTAAATGAACTGCTGGTGGAAGTGGGTAATGATCCACAGGCCATTATCAGCAACGGCGCGGAAGATATTCACAGCTTTGTTGAACAAAAGTTGATTGCCAAAGTCGGTGACTTAGGAAAAAAACTGCATACAGGTCGTTCTCGTAATGACCAAGTCGCGACTGATTTAAAGCTATGGTGTAAAAAAGAAGGTGCAGCTTTGCTGGTACGTTTAGGTACATTGCATGCAGAGTTAGTTGCCCTTGCTGAACGTGAAGTTGATGCGGTTATGCCGGGTTACACCCATTTACAGCGTGCACAGCCGATCACCTTTGGTCATTGGGCGTTAGCCTATGTGGAAATGTATGAGCGTGATATTAGCCGCCTGCAAGATGCGCTTAATCGTGCCGATACCTGCCCATTAGGTTCAGGTGCGTTAGCGGGTACCGCCTATCCGATTGATCGTCATGCGCTCGCATCAGCGTTAAACTTTGCTCGCCCAACCTTAAACAGCTTAGACAGTGTGTCAGATCGCGACCATGTGGTTGAATTATGCAGCGCAGCATCAATCAGCATGATGCATTTAAGCCGCATGGCCGAAGACTTAATTTTCTTCAACTCTGGCGAAGCTAATTTTATCTCATTGGCTGACGAAGTGACCTCTGGCTCGTCATTGATGCCACAAAAGAAAAATCCCGATGCATTAGAGCTTATTCGTGGTAAAACAGGCCGTGTTTATGGCAGTTTAATGGGCATTTTGACCACCATGAAAGCCCTGCCATTGGCGTATAACAAAGATATGCAAGAAGACAAAGAAGGCTTGTTTGATGTGGTCGACAGCTGGGCTATTTGTTTAGATATGGCGGCTTTAGTGTTGTCCGGCTTAAAAGTGAACCGTCCACAAGCGCTGGTGGCCGCACAACAAGGCTATGCTAATGCAACAGAACTAGCTGATTACCTTGTGGCTAAAGGTATGCCGTTCCGTGAAGCACATCACGTGGTGGGTGAAGTGGTGGTATTTGCTATTGCTCAGCAAAAGCCGATTGAAGATCTCACCGTGGCTGAGTTACAGCCGTTTGCCAAGGTGATCAGCGATGACGTGTATCCTAACTTGACTATTGAAGCCTGTTTAGAAAAACGTGACGTATTAGGTGGCACTGCTATTAACCAAGTTCAAGCAGCGATAGCGGCTAAAAAAGCTTAATCTTTGCATCGTTCGACGCTGGACGACTGCCTATAAAAGCCCTGTGGACATAAGTCGGCAGGGCTTTTTTGTGTTAATCACTCATGGCCGAGGGTTACGCTAGCGAGTGAACCTTGTCCTCTTATTCAATGCTGCTGTCGGTTGATGATAGTTACTTGCTCAATCCTAATGCCTATATTTCCAGTCTGTGTTATTACACTATGGCGCCCGCGCCAGCATTATGCGGCCTAAATATCGCTTTAGTTTTTCAGATCCTATTCATTACGTTTGAAGTGAAAGGGTGACGGGTTAATGGCGTTAGTGCAACGTTACACCGTGAGCTTGCAGGGGGAAGGTCAGTGTTGATGGATCTTAAAGTGTATAAAGGTGCATTAGCCCAACGCAAAGGCCCTATGTGCTAGGCACATTGTATTAGAGCGCCGTCCTGCATTACTTAGCCAATGAACTCATTATGTCACAGTGAAGAGCCTACGGCGTTAGGTGACTTTACGGTTGAGTCCTTGTCTGATGAACCATGGCAACCGGATGAGTAAGATATGTCGCGACTTGAGTTTTTGCAACAATGGTAGGTGATTAATACCGACTTGATTTGTCCTGATGTTTACATAAATAGCCCGTTATTGTGTTGACGCATAATAGAGGGTTTTTTATGGATATTTTTAACATCAACAGGTTCTTTTTTTAATCGGTTCTATACTGATTGAAATGACTTATATTTAATCAAGGTAACAGGGAGACGTTATGTTTTTAGATTATTTTGCGCTAGGGATTATATTTTTTGTAGTGATATTTATTTTTTACGGCATTATTGCGATTCATGATATTCCCTACGAGATTGCGAAAAAACGTAATCATCCACAACAAGATGCACTGCATATTGCCGGTTGGGTAAGCTTATTTACTTTGCATGCCATTTGGCCATTTTTATGGATTTGGGCCACGTTATATCGTGAAGATAGAGGCTGGGGGTTTAGTGATTCGAGAAAGCGAGAATTGATACTTGAGGGTGAAGTTAAAGAGCTAATGAATCATGTCACAGTACTAACAGATCGTTTGTCGCTATTAGAGCAACGTTCTGTCGTCTCGACTCCTCCCGTTTCAGATGAACATTCACAAGAGGCATAAGCATGGACTTACTACTCATACTGACTTATACCGCATTTTGCATCGCAGTTTTTAAAGTATTTAAAATTCCGTTAACTAAATGGACCGTGCCGACGGCCATTCTCGGCGGAATTGTGTTAATTGGTACTTTATTAATTTTAATGAATTACAACCACCCCTATTCGAAATTTGCTCGCGAGTATTTCGTCACTATTCCGATTGTGCCCGCAGTTAAAGGATTGGTTATCGAAGTCAATGTTAAGCCGAACACGCCAGTGAAAGAAGGTGAGGTGTTATTTAAAATTGACCCTACACCTTACCTTGCAATGGTTAAGCAAAAACAAGCAGCGCTAAAAGAAGCTGAGCTGCAAGTGCCGCAGCTTGAAGCCGCATTTCAGGTTGCAACTGCCAGAGTTGAACAAGCCACTGCAGATAAAGATCGTAGCGGATCCGCTTATCGTCGTTATGACGACGGTCGTAAAAAAGCCGGGCGTAATTCACCCTTTACTGAGCTTGAACTCGACAACCGCCGCCAGTTATACATTGCCTCATTAGCGCAACTTGATGGCGCCTTAGCAGAGGAACTGCGGACTCGTTTGGCCTATGAGTCAAATATTGACGGGGTTAATACCAAAGTGGCGGGCCTTCAAGCTGAACTCGCCAAGGCCGAGTATGACTTACAACAAACAGTCGTTAGGGCGCCGGCAAATGGTGTTGTGACGCAGTTGGCGCTGCGAAAAGGTGTTATGGCAGTGCCTTTACCATTACGTCCTGCATTAACCTTTATTCCGGATGAAACCCGATATTTTGCCGGTGCTTTTTGGCAAAACTCACTGTTACGCCTTAAAGAAGGTGATGAGGCTGAGGTGATAATTGATGCCATGCCAGGGCAAGTGTTTAAAGGCAAAGTTGCCAAAATACTGCCCGCAATGGCAGAAGGTGAGATCCAATTTAGTGGTAATTTACAGTCATCAAATAAGTTGTTTCACCGCGGCCGAGTCGTGGTGTTGATTGAGCTAGAAGATAACGCAATAAGGCAATCATTGCCTGCGGGGGTTGCGGGACAAGTGGCTATTTATACCGATCATTTTAGCCATGTTGCGGTCATGCGAAAGGTATTGTTAAGAATGCAGGGCTGGCTCAATTATTTATTTGCCGAAGGCCATTAGCCTTGTTGTATGGAGGCATTTGTGACGGATGACTATGACACATAAATGATCGGGATTATCGAGTCTGTGCTTGTTGTATTTGGTTTCGCCCGCCTCGTTTGGCGCAATACAGCGCTTTATCTGCGCGACTAAAGCGATCTTTCATTGAGCAGTCTCCGTCAGTTAGTGTGCTGTTGCTGATGGAGGCCGTAATCTTAATGCTTTGATTTGTGTTAATGATATGAAAATTGGTATGAAAAAGCCCGATACAAGGTATCGGGCTTTTTGTTAGCGGTGTAGTAAGCTATTACACTTTAGTGAGTGCACTTTTCAACTCGCTAGGCTTCATCGGGATTTTACGTAAACGTACACCGACTGCATTGTAGATTGCATTGGCAATAGCTGGGGCTACAGGGGTTACTGCTGGCTCACCTAATCCAGAAGGTGGCATTTTGCCTGGGATAAACTCAATTTTAACTTCAGGAGTTTGACCTAAGCGCAGCGGGGTATAGGTATTGAAGTTTGAATCTTTATACTGACCATTAAGCAGTTCAGTACCTTCGTATAACGCCATGGATAATCCCCATAATGCTGCACCTTGACACTGCGCTTCTGCGCCATTTGGATCAACAATAATACCGGCATCGATGGCGATATAAAGCTTTTGCACATTGACAATACCGTTGCTTTTGTCGACATGGACCTGTACCGCGCACGATACCCATGTTGGCATATCACGTTCTTGACCAAAGGTTGATGCTATTCCAAGCGCGGTATCTTTGGCTTGAGGTGTGCCCCAACCAATCATCTCGGCGGCTTTTTTCAATACTACGGCTTGGCGCGCAGCGCCGCCTTCGGCAACCGGCGTACTACCGGCATTGCGGCCTTCGGCGATCAGCATGTCTAAACGGAACTGCAATGGATCTTTACCTGCATGATGGGCGGCTTCATCCATAAAGCTTTCAACGGCCCAATTAGTCCAACCGGGTCCGACAGAACGTAACCAACCCGGTCTGAAGGTTGCCATGGCAAGATCGTTTGATACTGCCCGTACTTTTTGGGCGCCAACGCTGTACCAATGGTCTGCGCCTGCAATTGAAAACGGATCATAGGGTTCGCCATTGGTGCCTTTTGGCATAAAGCCAGGGACTAATGCTTGGGTTGGCCAACCTGCAGTGGCGTGATGTTCCATGGCGGTAACGATTTTTTTATCGTCAAAGGCCATTTTTAGCTGCTGTACTGAAGCTGATCGCGCGCTATCAAATAGCATGTCTTGTGGGCGCGTTAGCACCATTTTAACCGGTTTCCCGCCTAATGCTTTAGAGGTTAATGCGGCCGGAATAGTATAATCGCCGTTAAGTCTACGGCCAAAGCCGCCACCTAACATGTAGCTACGAATAACAATGTTAGCTTCATCTTCGCCTAATGCTGTGGCTAGTACGGGTAGCGTAAGTGACTGCCATTGAGTACCTGAATGCACTTCCCATACACCGTCTGGGTTTTTAAATACCAAGGCATTAAGGGGTTCCATTTGTGCATGCAATACCGTGCTGGTGATATATTCTTCGGCAATAGTGCTGCTGGCGCTGGCAAAAACGGGCTCAGTGTTACTATTGCCAGTGTCTAAAATACTGCCTTTGGTTTGATCGCCAAGCAGTGTTTTACCATGGGCAATAATATCTGCTTCAGACACGTTTGCCGTTTCACCCGCATCCCATGTAACCTTAACCA
Source organism: Shewanella psychromarinicola (assembly GCF_003855155.1). NCBI lineage: Bacteria > Pseudomonadati > Pseudomonadota > Gammaproteobacteria > Alteromonadales > Shewanellaceae > Shewanella > Shewanella psychromarinicola. The sequence goes on along the minus strand of NZ_CP034073.1, from coordinate 845,777 downwards.
GTTTTGAGGCCTTTTGCGCCGCATTAAAGCTGCTGGCGATTACCATTAACCAACCAGGTACGCTGCCACTGGCATCGTCTAGCACGATTGTTTGCTGATAACCCTTTACTGCTTTTGCGGCTGAGTCATCAAACTTAACCACTTTAGATCCATAACGGGTCGGAGGTAAAATCGGGTTGGCGTATACCATGCCATCGACTTTAGCGTCGATACCAAATATCGTTTTACCGTTGGTTTTATTGGCGATATCAAGAGACGTCACTTGCTGCCCGACCAGTTTTAGGTCTGCATTGGGTTTAAGCGGCAGGGTTTTCAGTTCTTCTTCAGTAAACTCACGCGTTAAGCCCATGGTGACTAACTCACCATAAGACAGCTCGCCTTTACTTGAGATAATTTTCCCATTACTGGCTTTACAGTCTTGTGGCGCAAGGCCCCATTTTTTAGCGGCAGCTTCAATTAACGCAGTACGACCGGCGGCGCCTGCTTGACGATATACCGGCCAACTTTGCGAAATAGACCAACTACCACCAGTGACCATGTAACCCCAGCGTGGATCACTGTCGACATGGATAATTTCAATATCATCCCATGACGCTTCTAGCTCATCAGCAAGAATACGCGCAATAGCGGTGCCGACATGTTGGCCCATTTCTGAGCGCATAATGTTGACTTTAATTTTGCCTGCGGTGTCGATTGAATACCACAATGAAGGTTCGTAAATATCGCCTTCACTCGGGAGTACTTTACCGTCTGGGCTGGCAGGATCCATTGCCGCCATCAAGTGACGAGGAAAACCAAAACTGACACCGACAGCTGTCATGGCAATTAAAAAACCGCGGCGGCTCATGCCAACCGATCCACGTTTAGGCAGTCTGCTCATCGTTGCTCTCCTTGGTTGCGTTTGCGGCTTCATGAATGGCGCTACGAATACGAACGTAGGTCATACAGCGGCATAAATTTCCGCCCATCACAGCGTCAATGTCTTTGTCTGAAGGCTTTGGAATATCTTTTAATAATGCCGCCGCTTGCATAATTTGGCCCGACTGGCAGTAACCACATTGTGGCACTTGCAGCTTTTGCCAAGAAATTTGCAATGGATGGTCGCCTTGTTCTGAAAGACCTTCAATCGTAGTGATTTCGGCCCCTTCAACTGACGATATTGGGGTAATGCATGACCGTGTTGCTCGGCCGCCAACATGGACTGTGCAGGCACCACAAGTGCCAATGCCGCAACCAAACTTGGTGCCGGTCATGTTGAGTTCATCGCGAATTACCCACAGTAGAGGCGTATCACTCTCTACATCGGCAGTCATCGGCTTGCCGTTTAAAATAAATTTTGCCATTGTCACTTCTCCAGTGAATTAGTGCTCAAATCGGGGTTGATTGCGGATCTCGCCCACTTGTTGTTGTAATTTCGGCCAGGTACTTTCCCCAGCGGTTTGACGCAAATAGGCTGCTATTGCGCTAATATCTTTATCGCTCAGCGCATCTCGGAATCCTGGCATTACCACGCCGCGGATCCCTTGATCGTTACGTACGCCATCGAGTATTACGTTAATCAGGTTAGTTGGAGCATCAAGATGGGTCGCCGAACCGATAGTAATCAATGGACGGCCTTTAACTAATTGGTCGCTATTGTAGTGGCATGCTTGACAAGCAGAAGCATACAAACGCGCGCCTTCATCAATCCGTAGATCCGGTTGTTGATGCTGCGCCGTTATTGCCGCCTGTAAAGTGCTGCTCGTTTGTGACTGGTCAGTTTTGTTCGTGCCGGCAAGATCGGCAAAATAACCGCTAATGGCCTGAAGATCGCTGCTGGGGAGCGCAGATAATCCTTTGTGCATCACCGGCGCCATTGGGCCTGCCGCACTGCCGTGATAAGGCGAGTTACCTGTGGTGAGGTATTCGTAAAAGTCTTGCGAACGCCAAGGGATCGGTGAAGTACTTGTTGAGGTTAATGACGGTGCTATCCAGCCATCAATGGCTGCGCCTTGGTACATTTGTGCATATTTTTCGCCGCCCAGTGCATTACGCGGAGTATGACATGCACCACAGTGAGCAATACCTTGAGCTAAATAAGCGCCACGGTTCCATTTGGCAGATTGCTGGCTGTTAACCTCAAAAGGTTGAGTGTCTGCAAACAGCAGTTTCCAACCGGCTTGAAACCATCGGATATTGAGCGGGAATGGAATACCGTTGTCTTTTTTGACTTGGCTGACGGCTGGGACTGACGTCATGATGTAAGCATAAATAGCACTAATGTCATCGTCGGTCATTTTATTAAAGTGCTCATAAGGGAACGCCGGTAATAAATGATGTCCATCACGACTTACACCAGTGCGCATAGCGCGACTAAAAGCCGCTTCTGACCAGTTACCAATACCTGTTTCGACATCTGGGGTAATGTTACTTGAATAAATGGTGCCAAAATCAGTGTGCATTTCATAGTTACCGGCATAAGCCGTACCACCGGGCGGGGTGTGACAAGTACTGCAATAACCTGCTGCGGCGAGGGTTTTGCCTTGTTCGATAACCTGTGGCGAATAATCTGTTTGAGCGGGTATGACGGGGTCAATTGCAGGATTCCAAGCGTATAAACTGAATAAGCCGAGTCCAACAATAGCTGCGCCACATACGCCGTAAACGATGCGTTTTAGCATATTACATTGCCTTATTTTAAATAAAAAATGGTATTAAGAAGGGAATATCTCATCTCACGTTCCCTGTTCGACGTTGTATTATTATTGTGATTGGTCAAATATTAATCCTAAGCAAGGGAAGACCCTTTGTCCAGCAATGATATTAACTTATCTGTTTATGTCTTAGCATCACATAATACATCAGCAATGTGATGAGTGACACGTGGATTGAGAAATAATGAGCTTTAGTTAATCTGCTGTTAACTAACCGGTTTATAGGTTGACGCTATGTTGCGGTAATCTTAGGGATCTATCAGTAATGTCAGCGGCCAAACTGCATTGACCGGCCGTTGGAGACGCTGACTAAAAAAACTATTTAACCTCAATTAGGGTTAATAGATGGGATAAATAAGCCAAAATGAGCATATTTACCGTTAATACGATTGCTTTAAGGTATGCGGCGACGTTACTCGGCGATTCACTTATCTGTGGCCTGCCGGTTTCATCGTCATAGCGAGCGTTAATGTCGTCGTTATTTTCCTGGGTGGTTATTTTTTACAGCGATTATTTGCACAAGTGATCATTTTTTGCAGTAATAATTATGCCACCAGAGGTCGTTACTGCGTTATCAGATCACTGATTGAGGATTGTTTTTAAGGTTTATTGACAATCTACTTGTATTACCCGAGCACATTCGGGATAATTAATGCAAATCATTATCATTTGCATTAATTATCTTGAGACCTTATCAAATGGAACTTGTCAGTGTATCTTCTTTATGGCTTGGTTGTTTGTTTGCCTATTTGGCATCTGATAAACAGCAGCTTATCAGTTTTCCTTTGCCTAAATTACTGTCTTGGAGTTTATGCGGTATAGCGGTGTTGTTCGCTTTGTGGGGATTTAGCCATTCTTACAGTGTATTAGTGGCCAGTTTAGTGGTGCTGATTTGTATGATGACCATGTGGATATTACTGGTGCTGGTGGCGTCGCATTATAAAGGTCGCAGTATTTGGGTGAGCTCGTTAGGCTTTGCGCTATTTGTCAGTATCGTGCTGGTTGGGGTTAAATAATCATGTGGCCTAAGTCATTTTCGGCATTTTTTTGGGGATTATTATTGGCAATCAGTTTAATGCTCATGGTATTTCGGATCTTACCTGTGGATGTCGATGTAAAACTCTTTGTCGGGCTTATGCTGGGTTTTTGTATGTGGGTTATGGTGATGGCATTTTGTTATAGCCGTAATAGCGCAAAGGCCGCCAGCTTGGTGTGTGCAAAATGGCTTGTGGCCAGTAGCCTTATCAATGCATTGTTATTTTTTTCTCAAACCTAAGTCATGAATACCTCAATGAAATCTGATTCTCCCGTACAGCACAAAGTCATTAAAAACCTTATCGAAGCCCACAGTTGGCTTGGGTTAATTATTTCACCGTTATTATTTTTGGTATTTTGGGCCGGCGCCGTAACCTTATTTCACGACGAAATAACGCAATGGGCCATCACCCCGCATCATCCTGTCGATAACAGCCAAGCAGACATACCACTAGCGACATTAGTTGAGCAAAAGTTGGCTGAATATCCGCTTGATTATAATGGCCGTTTTCGGATAAATATGCCGACCCAGCTAGTACCTTATTATATTTTTTACTTTGATATAGTGGGAGACGCTCCACAATCAGCGCCTCAATCCATGGCGATATTGGTTGATCCTAAAAACGGTCAAACTGTTGCTGGCAAAGATGACTTTTATCTATCGCAATTTATTTATCGCTTGCATTACAACCTCGATCTGCCCGGTGGCAGTTATCTGATTGGTATGGTGACACTGATCTTTTTATTTGCATTAGTGTCGGGGATTTTTATTCACGCCCGCAAATTGCTAAAACAGTTCTTTTTGTATCGGGTCGATAAACAGCGTCGCGATAAACTGCTCGATCTTCATACCGTAGCAGGGGTGATGACACTGCCCTTTACCTTGATGTATGCACTAAGCGGCTTGATCCTTAACTTGGCCATAGTGTTCCAGCTGGCTTTTGTGGTGTTTATTTACCAGGGCGATCGACAAGCATTATTTAATGATGCTGGCTTTAACCGTATCAGCGAACCGCGCAGTGAAAAATCACTGGATATGAGCAATGCGTTTACCTTAATTGAACAAACTAAACAGCAATCGAATTTTGAATTACGCAATATTATTTTCCATCATTACGGCGCCGATAATGCTCTGGTGCAAGTGCGTGGAACCGACACGGCTAATTTTGCCCAACGTGATGAAGTGACTTATCGCGTCCAAGATAGCAGTGTGATGAATAAGGTTAATGTCGATAATTACAATGTATTCCGCCAAGGTAGAGATGTATTAGTGACATTGCATTTTAGTAACTTTGCCGGGGTAGATATCCGCATTTTGTACTTTATATTGGCAATGGCCATCAGCGCCATGATTGTCGCGGGCAATATGCTGTGGATTAATAAACGCCGTGCTCAGCGTCAGTCTTCGCCGCGCAGTATTGCTATTGTGACCGCGATGACGATTGGTGGTTGCGGCGGCATTATTGTGGCGACAGCCGTTGGCTTTTTGTGTGAAAGACTATTGCCAGCAACCTTGCCAGGGCGAAGCGAATGGCTGGTTGGTTGTTTTGTGGCATCGTTAGTAGCGGTGATCTTGTATAGCATTAAGGTGAATGATACTAAGCGGCATATTAGTCAGTTATTGCTACTGACCAGTGGCATATTAGTGGTCACCATTGCTGCAGATTGGCTGATGTTCTCTGAGCAAATAATGGCGTTATGGCAAACTGGTTATCATGGGGTAATCGGGGTACAGATTGGGATGATGTTGGTTACGGCAGTGTGTTTATGGACCGCATGTCAGTTAGGCGGGTACCGCCATTCATTGTCATCGATGCCTGAAAATAGTACGCCCACCAGTGGACAATAAACTAACGTTAGATTGATGTGATTTAGCCTGCAGGGAAACGACCGCAGGCTAATCATTCACTGAACTCATTTAGGGTAAATCAAAAACGAGTGCCGTTGACTGAGTGTCTGATGGGTTAATAAAGGTCACTGTGGACATGTCAGTGAGTTTTGCGCCATCACCTGCACTCAGCGGTTGATCTTCAATGCTCAGTTCGCCAGCGACTTGATGAACATACACTTTACGGTCAGTCGCAATCTGATAGGTTATTTTAGATTTAGGCGCCAAAATCAGTTGTGACAATGTCGCATTTTGCTTGATCTGCAAAGTACCGTTTTCACCTGTTGGTGTGGCAATCGTGGTCAAGCCCAATGTTTGACCAAAGTTTTTTTGCTGGTATCTCGGTGTATTGCCTAAGGTATTAGGCTGGATCCAAATTTGTAAAAACTTCAGTGGTTCAGTGTTTGATGCATTGTATTCACTGTGGGTAATACCGCTGCCAGCAGACATTAATTGAAACTCACCCGCAGGCAATACTTCCACATTACCTTCACTGTCTTTATGGACGATAGAGCCCTCAAGGACATAGCTGATAATTTCCATATCACGATGGCCATGAGTCGCAAACCCTGCTCCGGGCGTAACGCGGTCATCATTGATGACTCGCAGCGCTGAAACCCCCATATGCTGTGGATCGTAATAGCTACCAAATGAGAAACTGTGCTTGCTGTCCAGCCAGCCAAAGTTGGCTTTACCGCGTTGATTTGCATGACGTAATGAGATCATAACTTTCTCCTAAAGAGCCATTAAAAAGACTAAGCCGATATTTATTTAAGCTAATTTAGTGGCAATGGTGTTATCGATTGCGACTTTACCTGAGCCAGACAGCGCAAGTGACACACTGGCAGCTAACAGTGCTAATGCAAATTCATAACCATTGTTAGCCATAAATAAACCGTTGGTTAAATGCACACTGACAATGGCGATAATCATAGTAAAAGCCAACACCACCGCTGATGGGCGAGTCAGTAAACCCAATAGAATAAATAATCCACCAACCAATTCAGCGCTGCCGGCTAAGAAGGCCATTAATACGCCAGGCTCAATGCCAATTGATGCCATCCATTGTCCAGTGCCTTCAAGGCCATAACCACCAAACCAACCAAATATTTTTTGCCCGCCGTGAGCCATAAAAATAATCCCAATAGGTAAGCGTAATGCTAATGTGCTGAAACCTGCAGTAGAGTGGGTGATGTTTTTAGCGAGTGCTTTCATGGTATGTATCCTCAATAAGGTTAAACATTGTGTGTTTGAAGTGAGCCTGTCTCACTGATTGATGATGAGTATATTGGTACTTGATTGAATAAAAAATCGGAATAAACTGAGGTAATAGTTCAATTTTTTTGAATATGGAGAAGGTCATGCAAAACCCGATTACTATTGATGCATTACGCGCCTTAGATGCCATTGAGCGTAAGGGCAGTTTTGCTGCCGCAGCGGCATCTTTATATCGAGTGCCGTCGGCCTTGACCTATACCATCAAAAAACTTGAAGAGGAAATGGGTGCGGCCTTGTTTGACCGCTCAAAACAGCGAGCGCAATTAACCCCTGCAGGTAAGTTAGTGCTCGAGCATGGGCGAGAAATTTTATTGGCGACAAATCGGTTAATTGATTCGGTACAGCAACTCGAGTCTGGCTGGGAAAATGAAATTCGCTTATCGCGCGATACCATTATTTATCAGAGACCATTGTTTAATTTGATCGAGCAGTTTAATCAACTAGAGCACAGTGTTGATATTACCTTAGATGTTGAAGCGGTTGGTGGCGGTTGGGATGCACTGCACAGTCGCCGCGCCGATATTGTCATTGGCGCGTCAGGCGAGCTACCAAGAGGAGTATTTCAAACCCATAAAATGGGTGAAGTTGAATTTGTGTTTGCCGTAGCGCCGCATCATCCGCTGGCGTTTGTGGATGGCATGTTGGATGCCGACAGATTGACACATTATTCGGCGCTGGTGGTGGCCGATACTTCACAGCTTTTGCCTATTCGCGATAACGGTATCTTTAAAAGTAAGCAGATGATCCGCCTTAATACCATGGAAGCTAAAATTGCGGCGCAAGTGCAAGGGTTGGGCATTGGGTTTTTACCGCGGCATATGGTGCAATCATACCTTGATAGTGGTCAACTAATTGAAAAGCCATGTTCAATCCCAAGGCCCAATCAAAGTGTGTATATTGCTTGGCATAAAGATCATCAAGGGCGCGCCTTTGACTGGTTTGTTGAACACCTACCTAAAGTGAATTGGGGATTGAGTTAACTTATTTGTATTGCTCATGGGCGTATGACGATGCCCTTGAGCGTGTTGATACGATGATGGTGTCGACATTAAGCCGTTGCTTGTGATGCCATCATTGGTGAATGTTGGATTACAAATCCTCAGCGGCTGCACGTTAAATTAACATCCATTTATACAAGATGCTTAGTTAACTAATTGGTGATATTGTGACCTTTCTGAATTTATCTTTATCGCAACCGATGACATCATGATAAAACATTTAATGGATTACCTTCGCTTAGTGCTGTTTGTTTGTGGCGTATTGATTGGTATTCAAGTTCCCGGTTTTGTTGACCAATACGGCCAGCGACTCGAGGCGCACCAGCTTGAAGCTAAGCTAAGTTTGGCTGAGTTTCAGCACGATGCGGACCGCTTTTTTGGTGGGGATATCAATAAACTGATCCGCCATTATCGACAAAATAATGATCCAGTATTTAGTGCTGGCGGTGAAAGTATCGAGTCTATTTATCAACGTTATGTGTCATTAACCGATGCATTAACACGGTTTCGTCAACACAGTTACAGTCCCTATCAACAAGTGATCCTTACGCCAAAAAAAGACATTCAAGCTGAGGTGTGGCAAAACTATTCCCATGTGATTTTGTTAAAACCAGAAGCCATTGCGATTGGTATGTTATTGGGGCTGTTGATCTCGATTTTATGTGAATCCGTATTATCTATTCTATTTCTGGGCTGCCGTAAGGTATTGGCGCCAAGATAACCTATCGTTTTAACTAATAATTAAGGAAATAATTATGATCGCTAAAGGACAATCGCTACCAAAAGCTACATTAAGCCAACTGACTAAAGACGGTATGGTTAACCACGATGTGACTGAGTTATTTGCCGGTAAAAAAGTGGTGTTGTTTGCCGTGCCTGGTGCATTTACACCAACCTGTTCAGAAGCCCATTTACCTGGCTTTGTGGTATTGGCAGACGAATTTAAAGCCAAAGGCGTTGACTTAATTGCTTGTGTTGCGGTTAACGATGCATTCGTCATGAAAGCCTGGGGCGAAGCACAAAATGCATCTGAATTGATGATGCTTTCAGACGGTGATGCCAGCTTTACTAAAGCATTAGGCTTAGAAATGGATACCGCAGGTTTTGGTGGTGTTCGTTCACAACGTTATGCCATGGTGATCGACAATGGTGTAGTGACTTTACTTAATGTTGAACAAGGTAAGTCATTTGAAGTCAGCACCGCAGAAGCTGTGATGGCGGCACTATAATCTATACATAATAGGTTATTAGAGATAAAAAATGGGCGCCCAATGTGGCGCCCATTTTTATATTCGAACGTGATAGACGTTTAAGCCTTCCCAGCGGCAATGCCTAAGTTTTGTTCTATATTGTTGACGCTGTTGCTGACTTCTAATGCAATGGTTTCGCTTTGTTCAAAGGCGTGTTTTGCTCGCAGCAGTAAACTGTCCATGGCAACCACAAACTCGTCAAGATGATGCACTTGTTGGTTTGCGTGTTCACTCCCTTGACAGGCACTCTTTGCCATGGCGCTGGCCTGTTGTTGTACTTGCTGAGCAAAGGTTAACAAGCTTTGGGCCCGGCTTTTTTGCTGTTCTGAAGCCTCGCTAATGTCATTTACACTGTGACTCAGCGCGGCATTCGATGTCGTTAACTGGGTTAATATTGCCATGATGTCCTTGAGCGATAACTGGGTACGGTGGGATAAGTTGCGAACTTCATCGGCCACAACAGCAAACCCGCGTCCTTGTTCACCGGCTCTTGCGGCTTCGATGGCGGCATTGAGTGCCAGTAAGTTAGTTTGATCGGCAATATTACCTATCACATCGACAATTTTAGCCGCATCACTGACCGAGGTGCTTAGCTGGGTTAGCGAGTGGTTACATTGATCCACTTTGGTCAATGTATGTTCTGTAGCAGTTAATACGCCTTGTGCCTCTTGTTGACTGGCCAGCATGTCATTCATGGTCTGTTGTGCGCTTGCTGTTAGCGCACTAGACGACCGGTTTACTTTATTGGCTAATGCAATTAAATCAGCAGTTTGCCCCTGTGCTTGCTGTACGACTGTTTGTGTTTGTTGGGTGCTGTTTGATAACGAACCAATTCGGGTCACTAATTGGCTTAATGACTGTGAAACCTGGATCATATTGTGTTTTTGCTGTTCATCATCTTGTTCAAATCGTTGCAGCAGTCGGTTAAAGTGTGCCGCAATCTGGCCGGTTTCACATTGGCTTGTTACCGGTAACTGTTCACGTTGGTTAGACTCGCTTAACATCGAGAACGCGCGATTTAAGCGTCGTAACGGGGTGACCACTCGGCGTTGCTGCAAGATGAAGTAACTCACCGAAAACAACGCTAGCAAGGTCACCATGCCATACAGCAACCATTGTAAGTTGAGCTTTAATTGTTGGTCTGTTTGAGTTTGCCTATTTGCTAGGGTCACTAATTGCTGCTCGACTTGGCTGGTGGCGTTAATCAGTGCGGTTTGCACCGTTTGGTTGTCGGCGATCATCTGCTTGGTATTGGCGACTTCTTTGCTGTAGCGTTGGGTCAAACTAAGTAATTCAGCACGTGGCGTTTCGCCAACTTCAATGCGTTCGGGTTCATCATCACCTAAGGCAAACTCATCCACTGCTTCGGTGCGGTAAATCCTTAATAAGGGTAGACTTTGTAGTTTATCGTGCCAGGTATTAAGCGCACTAATGGAGAAGTTAACACTGTTGGTCACGCTGGTATCTTGGTCTATCAGTAGGGTCTGAGTTTGCTGCGATAATGGGTAAACCAAGCTGGGTAATTCAAGGCTGAGGGCTAGGTATTGCTGTGCGATGTTGTTGCCTTGGCGGGCGGATTGAGCATAACGGCTTAAGTTGCGATTGTAATCGAGCATCTCTGACTCAGCAAAGGCCAGTAATTGACGCGGGTTACCTGCCAATTTACCCGCGGCGCGGTATTTAGTGTCTAAGTCGCCAATTAATTGGGCCATTAACTCGATCAGCGAGGCGCTGCCTAATTGTGGATGCGCTTGGTGTAATTGGGTGATGCTGACGGTGATACTGGTGATGTCGGCGCGCGCCTGTTCTAGGTAGTTGCTTTGTCCTGTTCGTAGGTAATTGTTGATGTTATTGCGCACATCGTACTGAAACGTATGTTGGATCCGCTGTAAGTTTTGATTGAGCTGCTCGCTCACTTGGCGTTGTTGGTTACTCCACAACACGGTTGCGGCTAATAAGGCTGCAAGGAGTAATAATAACGCTGATGCACTAAGTGATAATGTTGATATTTTCATGCTACCCAGACTTCAGATAAAGACCATTATGAGTATTTTATGGCACTAATGTTACCGTTTATCGTGTGGGATGATTATTGATTTCGAGGGAGCCGTAAAACCGTTTAAATTGAGTCACTACATTGTTTTGTGATTTATTTTTGAGTTCACGCACATTGATCGCGACATTTTCAGCGCGACATTTTCAGCACGACACCTTCATCAAGACATTGGAATAGCTGCGTCTTCATCAAGACATTGAAATAGCAGCGTCGTGATAGCTGAATTATGTAAGTTTAGCTGTATCGGCGTTTGCTGATTAACGGCAGCCATACTTGTGCTTTTAATCCACCTTGGGGACGGTTAGACAGTTTTACCTTGCCATGATGACGGTCAATAATGCGTTTAATAATGGCTAAGCCTAAACCAGAGCCAACACTGCCACGGGCTGAATCGCCTTGGGTAAAGGGTTGAAACAGTGCCTCAACTTTAGTTTCATCAATGCCTGGGCCATTATCTTCAACGCTAAAACAGACTGCATTACCTTGATGGTACGAGCTTATTTTTATCCAGCCATTACCATATCGAAAGGCATTCTCAACTAAATTACTCAACACCCGTTTAATGGCCACACTATCCATCGCGATGTCGGGACAGTCTGCTAACGACAATTCTATCGTCTCTTCGCGGTGCGATTCTTGTTGGCTAATTTCTTGTATTAGGCGGTTAATTTGATCTGGCTCGCGCACGCCTTCCTGGTCGTTACGAATGTAAGCAATAAATTGGTTAATAATTGCATCCATGTCTTCAATGTCGGTGACGATGCCCTCTTTTAAATACTGGTCATCGTCGACCATCATTTCAGACGCTAACCGAATACGAGTTAAGGGTGTACGCAAGTCGTGTGAAATACCAGCCATCAATAAGGCACGGTCTTGTTCAAGTTGCTTCATGCTGTTGGCCATTTGGTTAAAAGCATGGGTTACTTCAACAATTTCGGTTGAACCACTTAACGGCAGCATCGGCGGAAAATCGCCCTTTGATACGGCAAATGCCGCTTTTTGAAGTCTTTTTAACGGCCGGTTTTGCCGGCGGGCAAACAACCAGCCACCGGCGACACTGAGCGCGCCAATCACTAATAAATATAAGGTCAACGGCGATAGATCAGATTCGTTAATGCTGGTCAGCGGCACTTTTATCCACAAAGAAGGTGCTTGCGGTGGCTTAATCCATACATCGAGTTTGTCACCCTGCGAAAAACGCACTTCGGCTTCGCCGCCCAAATACACCGACATTTGCTCAGATAGAAAGCTATAATAAGTGGCTTGATTTAGTCCAGCGTCTTGAGCTTGTTTGAGGTTGTAAACCGTCATGCCATCGTCACGAACTTTGGCATTTAAGGCATCAACCATGGTGAGGTGTTCACGGCCAACATCGACACCATCAACAAATAAAATATTGATTTGGCGGGCAATCAGTTGGTTGATTTGCTCGTAACTGGGTTTGATAAAGTAAACGGCGACAGACCAGTAAGACACTAATTGATTAATCAGCAATAAGCTGCCAATCAACAATACCGTCTGACTAAAAGCGCTTCGGGGTAAAAAGCGTTGCCACCATTTTAACTTCAGTTTCATGGCTTACTTACGCGTGGTGCCGTCGGGTACAAATACGTAGCCAAGGCCCCACACAGTTTGAATATAGCGAGGGTTGGCGGCATCTTTTTCAATTAAACGACGTAGGCGTGATACCTGAACATCAATTGAACGCTCAAGAGCGGAATAATCACGACCTCTGGCAAGGTTCATTAACTTGTCACGAGACAAGGGTTCACGAGGATGGTTAACCAGCACTTTTAATACCGCAAATTCACCACTGGTGAGGGCAATACTCTCATCGCCATGAAACATTTCGCGGGTGGCAAGGTTTAGTGAAAATTCACCAAAGGCAATCACTTCTTCTTGCTGCGCTGGCGCACCAGGGACTTCGGCAATTTGACGCCGCATTACGGCTCTAATACGCGCGAGTAGTTCGCGCGGGTTAAACGGCTTAGGTAAGTAATCGTCTGCGCCGAGCTCGAGGCCGATAATGCGGTCGACTTCATCGCCTTTTGCGGTCAGCATCACAATCGGAATAGGGTTCTCTTGCTGGCGTAAACGGCGACAAATTGATAAACCGTCTTCACCGGGTAGCATCAGATCGAGTACTAAAAGATGAAAGTTTTCGCGCTCAAGTAATCTATCCATTTGTTCGGCATTGGCTGCACTACGAACTTGGAAGCCTTGCTCTATCAAGTAACGCTCTAATAATGAACGTAATCTCATATCGTCATCGACGACGAGAATCTTCGAGGTTTCTTGGCCCATGAAATATCCTTTTAACACTAAATTGATACCAGCTATGGTTCAGTATGAAGTGTAATGGCTTGAATTTGAATAGCTGATTGTGGCAGAAATTGTAACTAAATAGCTGTAAATGACGGTTTATCGTCTAAATCGGCGTTGATGGGCATTTACATTGTCATCTTCAACCGCAAACGATAGCGCCAATTGTTGACGAGTAAGGTGATAAAAAACGCTTGTCATGGTGTCGAATTGGCTAACGCTTTGTTGTGGAGGGTTATCAAAAATAGGCTCGATGAACAGTTGGTTTTGTTGACGTTCAAAGCGTCCCCATTGTAAATGTGTGTAATGAGGATTAGCTTGCGGGTCTTGGTGTAAGTTGATTTGCACCACAGCGTAGTAACCATTATCGAGTAGCACTAAGCTACTCAGCATAAACCTTGACAGCTCATGCCATACGCCATAAACGGATTGACTCGGGTAGATATGATATTGATATTGTTCATCGGCAACACTGTCGGCATTAGTGTCGATAGTGAATGCTAACTGTTGCCGTTGTGGCGTGAGCATTATTTGCAGTTTTAGATGGTTAATTTGATAAGCAACGAGGCCTTGTTGCTGATTATTGCTATAGCTTGGGATAAAGCGCACTCCTATTGGCTGGATGTCTATTTGCCCCCATTCTGCGACGCTGTTTTGCGGTTTAGTTAAGTTAAATTCCATGTATAAGTAACTGTGGTCGCGATTTAACTGTAATAGTGTTATTTGTTCTGGAGTATCGATTATCCAATTACCAAAAATGCTGTCTGTGGTTGTAGGCCGAGGTGATGGGGTCGCCTGCAGTGAGTTGACCGTGAGTACACTGCACCCGAATGCTAACAGCAGGACAAAGTTTTTTATGGTGTTAAGTGAAGGTGTTTTGCGCTGGCTGGTGCGCGACATGATAAACATAAGATCCCTTTATGTTTGCCTGTGCAGTTCAGTTTTATTTTTAGAACCGCGGGCGGTATTTTTGAGTCGTACTCAATTCTAGTTCTCAATTCTAGTACTCAATCGTAGTATTCAATTCCAGTATTCAATTCTAGTACTCAATCGTAGTAAAAAATGCTGATTAATCAAATAAAAAAAAGCCCACTGACCAAGAGGCCATGGGCTTGTTTGATAATGCTGCCTTATTAAGGCACCAATATTAGCCGTGCAGGTTGAGCAACTACTTGAAAATCCAATGCCATGGTCACGCTTAATGCCGTGATAGTCACAATGGAAAAGCCAAACACTTGCCTAGCCCAAGACTGCAGATTAATGTCGCGACGATAGCCTTTTAACGCCATAGTTAACCACCATAAACTCGTGGCGCAAGTGACAGCCATAAAGGCGATACCCGTGTAACCGGCCAAAGGTAACAGCGCACTCACTAATGCAAACACGGCAATGTAGAGCACAATATGTAATTTTGCTTTAGCCATGCCCTCAGCCACAGGTAACACCGGAATATTGGCTGCGGCATAGTCGTCAAAACGAAAAATTGCAATCGCGTATGAATGCGGCATTTGCCATAAGCTGAACATTAGCAGCAAAATAATGGCGCCTGTGTCCATTTGTCCGGTGACCGCACAATAACCGACAACCGGTGGCACCGCACCGGAGAAACTGCCCACTAAAGTGCCGTAAACCGAGTTGCGCTTCATGTATAGGCTGTACACGCCGACATAAACCACATAGCCGATAGCGGCAAACAATACCGCTAAGCTGTTGGTGAATATTGCTAGCATAGTAAAGCCAATGATCCCCAGACCAATGCCAAAGCTCAATACCGCTTGCACCGATATTTCACCTGTGACGGTGACTCGGTTGCGCGTTCGCTGCATTTTGGCGTCGATATCACGATCAATACAATTATTGATAGCGCAACCCGACGCCACCACCAATGACAGTCCTATCATAGTGGCAAGCATCAAGGTCCAATCAACGCTACCTTGAGCGGCGAGTAAAAAACCGCCGGCGACAGAAATTAAATTGCCCATGATGATGCCAGGCTTAGTAACCTGAACATATCCTCGCAAGCGTGAGGTTAATTGTGCTGACATAGATTGACCTTGATTATTGATGATAGCTGTCTGGTTGCATACTTTGGTTGCAGTGCTTTGACATTGCGCTAATGACATTGCGCTGTTTACATCATCAATTCGTTAGCTGCGGTGATAATCCACACAGATAAACCCACCACCATGACAATAATCAACGCAGTGAATAAGAACGAAAATGTATTAAGCTTACCTTTTTTAGAAAAATCTAAATGGAGGAAGTATTTTAAATGCACCACAATTTGCACTATGGCCATGACAACCACAATCCATAAGGTGGTTGCATGGTTAAAGTGGTGGGTCATCACTGACCAAAATGGAATAGCAGTTAAAATCACCGATAACACAAAGCCGACGATATAAGACTTAACGCTAGCGGCAAAATCACCTTCGGTGTGGCTTGAATGTGCATGACTCATCACAAGACTCCTAACAAATAAACGACGGTAAACACACACACCCAAACGATGTCTAAAAAGTGCCAAAATAAGCTTAAGCAGCTTAGGCGGGTAATACTGCGATGACCTAAACCTGTTGTTAGCACTTCGACCATCATGATCAGCATCCAAATTAAACCAGCAGTGACATGCAAACCATGCATGCCCACTAAAGCAAAAAATGCCGATAAAAAGGCGCTGCGATCTGGGCCATTACCGTGTTCAATCAGGTGACTGAATTCGGACACTTCCATAGCAATAAACGCACACCCTAGGGCGAAGGTGATCAGCAACCACACTAATGTGGCGACTTTCTTTTGGTGTTTAGCGCAAATCATGGCAAAGCCATAAGTAATACTACTGATCAACAGGGCGGCGGTTTCCATAAGCACGAAATCTAATTCGAAAATATCTTTACCGGACACACCACCATCGGTGTTCATGTACAAAACAGCATAAGTTGCAAAAACGGATGCGAACAAAATACAGTCGGTCATCAGATAAATCCAAAAACCGAATAAGGTGTTGCCGCTTGTATCATGATGTTCAACATGATGCTCAGCAGAGTGAGCCAGGTGTAAATCTGCTTGGATAGCAATACTCATTATCAGCCCCTTGCTACGTTATCTAAGTGTGCATTTTCAATCTGCGCGACTTGGTCTGGTTGCACGTAGTAGTCAATGTCGTTGTTGTAAGCACGGATCAAGAACAGCACAAACGTACCCGCAAACCCAACCATAGCTAACCACCAAATATGCCAAATTGCGGCAAACCCCACCGAGGTAATGGCCGCCGCCATCAAGATACCGCTGGCAGTGTTTCTGGGCATATGAATAGGTTGGTATGTTTTCTGGCGTTGATACGCTTCACCTTTTTCTTTCATATCGGTGAATGCATCAATGTCAGTTACTTGGGGTAACTGGGCAAAGTTATAGAACTGCGGTGGTGAAGAAGTTGACCACTCAAGCGTATGGCCATTCCATGGATCGCCAGTAGTATCTAAGTTTTGCTCACGGTCTCGGAAGCTGACATACAATTGTACAAACTGTAAAATGATGCCCGCGAGGATGATAAACGCGCCTACTACCGCAAAGTAAATCCACAAGTTCCATGCCGGGTTATCAGTGTGATTGATACGACGAGTCATACCCATAAAACCAAGCACATATAGCGGCATAAATGCGACATAGAAACCAATTTGCCAGCACCAGAATGATGCCCTGCCTAAACGTTCATTGAGGTGGAAGCCCATGGCTTTAGGAAACCAATAGGCAAAACCAGCCATGTAACCAAATACCGCTCCACCAATAATGGTGTTATGGAAATGAGCGATTAAAAATAAGCTGTTATGCAATACATAATCTGCGCCAGGTAATGCTAACAGTACTCCGGTCATGCCGCCTATGGTGAAGGTCACCATAAAGCCTAAAGACCACAATACTGGGACGGTAAAGCGTAAACGGCCGCGATAAATGGTAAATAACCAGTTAAACAGTTTTACCCCCGTCGGCACCGCAATCACCATGGTCATCACCCCAAAGAAGGCATTAACGTTAGCGCTCGACCCCATGGTAAAGAAATGGTGTAACCACACGATAAAGCCAAGCACAGAAATCGCACCCGTTGCCCACACCATTGAGGTGTAACCAAATAAGCGCTTCGAGGTGAAGGTTGAAAGCACTTCAGAGAAAATACCGAAGGCCGGTAATACCAAAATGTATACTTCAGGATGACCCCAAGCCCAAAACAGGTTGATGTACATCATGGCGTTACCGCCACCATCATTGGTAAAGAAGTGGAAATCTAAATAACGGTCTAAGGTTAATAAACCTAAAACAGCGGTTAAAATTGGGAACGACGCAACAATTAGCACGTTCGCCCAAGTACAGGCCCAAGTAAAAATGGGCATCTGCATTAGCTTCATGCCAGGCGCACGCATTTTTAACACGGTGGCGATAAAGTTCACCCCGGTTAAGGTTGTCCCTATCCCGGATATTTGCAAGGCCCAGATATAATAATCGACCCCCACCCCCGGACTGTACGCCAGCTCTGACAAGGGTGGGTAGGCTACCCAACCTGTTTTGGCAAACTCACCTAATCCAAGTGAGATATTGATTAATATCGCCCCAGATGCGGTGAGCCAAAAGCTTAGGTTGTTTAAGAAAGGGAACGCCACATCGCGAGCACCAATTTGCAACGGCACGACCAAGTTCATCAGACCAATCATAAATGGCATCGCCATAAAGATAATCATGATCACGCCATGGGCGGTGAAGATTTGGTCATAATGCTCAGGAGGCAAATAACCCGCCGCGCCATTGGTAGCCAGTGCTTGCTGGGTTCGCATCATAAGTGCGTCAGAGAAACCCCGGACCAGCATCACCATCGCTAGCACGATATACATAATACCAAGGCGCTTATGGTCAACCGAGGTTAACCAGTCGTGCCAAAGCACGCCCCATTTTTGATGCTTAGTGATTAAGGCCGCAATAACGATTCCAATAATGGCGACAGCCGCAAGGGTCACCATAATAATCGGTTCGTGATATGGAATTGACTCGAGTGTTAATTTTCCAAAAAATGGCATAATTATTCCGCCTCCCCAGAAGCAGTCGATGAATGCTCTGTGGTTGAGTGTGTAGAGGATGAATGTCCAGAATGATGTTCAACGTCCGTGTCAGTAATGTGTTCCATGTCTTGCATATGCTTGGCATGATCCCTACTCGACATCGATTCCATGTCGTTCATTTCTTCCATGGTGTCCATTGGTTTCATATTCGAATCTGGGTGCATGTACTGCATAACGATGTGGTTAAATATGCCATGTTGCACAGAGCCATAATATTGAACGGGATTATTTTCGCTCTTTTTAGCCAGTAGCTTGTACTGCTCAACATTCAAGCTGCTACCTTGCTGTTTTACCTTAGCCACCCAGGCATCAAAATCGCCAATGGTTGGCGTCGCAATGGCCTTAAACTTCATCCCAGAAAACCCTGCACCACTGTAGTTAGCTGAAATACCATTGAAAGTGCCAGGTTCATTCGCGATAAGATGTAGCTTGGTCGCCATACCGGCCATTGAGTAAATTTGGCTGCCCAACTGCGGAATGAAAAATGAGTTCATTGCCGTGTCTGAAGTGATGTTGAAATTAACTGGCACATTGGCAGGAAAGGCCAATTCATTAACTGATGCAATGCCATATTCTGGATAGATAAACAACCATTTCCAGTCTAGTGACACCACTTCAACCGTCACCGGCTTAGCGGGATGATCGAGAGGCTTATAAGGGTCTAAATCGTGAGTCGAATTCCAAGTGATAACACCAAGAATGACCACGATAATAATCGGTATGACCCACACCACGATTTCAATGGTGGTTGAGTGTGCCCATTTGGGCGCATAGATTTCTTGGTCGCGGCCATCGCGGTATTTCCATGCAAAATATAACGTCATGAAAATTACCGGAATAACCACAATCAGCATCAGTAAAGTCGCCACAATAATGAGATGTTTCTCATCCATGCCTACTTGACCTTTGGGATCCAGTACGCCGCCTTCACAACCGGCTAGCATAAAAGCTAATGCTGCCAGTGCTGGTTTACTTAAATGTCGAATTAACAAAGGAAGATTCCTCTAACCTTAAAAGCTTACTACGCTACCAATGGGGGGATCGGCAGTTGCAGAATAATCGTCACACGCCAATAGCGGCGTCAAAAAGCTTAACTAAATCAGTAGCGAGTGATTTGGCTTGCGTTTTAAGGCGGTATTGAGCGAATGATGTATGTTGAGTGAAAACTTAAGCTGATAGAGGAGGAGCGCGGCAACCGTGAGCCGTATATTCAAGGGGTTTTGGGACAATAACCGACAAGGCACTTAACCCATTGCTAAGTGCAAGAAGATGACAAAATGTAGAGTTGAGATGAAATAAACGCCAAAATTGCTCGATCACCAATGGATTAAATATTAATAAGCCCAGTAAACTTACGCCCAGGACTTCAGCTAATACGGTATCCGCAATGGCAATAAATTCAGTAATATCGATGAAGTGCCCCATCGACAGAGAAAAAGAATCAGCTAAAGGTTGCAGCAACAGTAATCCGAAACACAAGGTTAAATGTGTTTTACTCAATTTGGACAACCTTGCGATGCGATTAAGCGGTTTAACAAGGAATTGGCAAAGGGTTAGTTTCAAGAAACGTTTTCAACCGAGCTCAAAGGAGTGGGTAGTTAAATCAACAGATCCAACTGGCAATTTCATTAGCTGCAGAGTAACAACAAGGGACTATTAATTGAAAGTAAATTACGGTAGGGGAGCCGTGGGATTATTAAATAAATCTTAACTAGAACAATGTTTACACTATTCGTTTACAAAATTAACCAAGCGGTCATGATTTGAGGTCGCAATAACCACAAAAGTGTGACCGGCCGCACCTAACTTGGGCGGGTTAGTGTGATGATAGCGGTATTGTTTTGTGATTACTTTCACCACCAAAGCGCTCTATTTGATGTTAGTAAGCTAGTTTATCTGTGCATTATCTATTCAGATCAACAAGGATAATAGCGTTGAATGGCGGCTTAATATTGGCGTATTTATTCTGTATGCGATTCTGGCCAATACTTATCTGAACTGTGGGTGATTAGGTTTAGAGTGTAGTGGGAAAAAATCTGATAATATTCACTAAATCAGATGATTAGCCATGCGCGTTTTTTCTGTTCTATTGAAGTAAATGCCCATGGGGACTATACAAATATTATAAATTAGGGACGTTAGGGTAATGATGCAAAGTTCATTTATTGTTAACTTTTGGGAAGTGGTATTTCGATATTTGGGCAAAATATCGTTCTTTAATTTTGTTCGATGGATGTTTCCTAAAGCGAAAACGGGCTTTTTCTCAGAGGTTTGGGCTCTTTCTCATGTGTTTCTTTCAATCGCGTCAGTTCCAGCCGTCCTATATATTAAAAACGATATAATTAGTTTTTGTATCGCGATTTATGCGCTATTGCGAGTGTTCGAAGTGGTTATTTATCAAATAAATGTGCTGTTATTTGACGAGTATCGAGCGATCAAATCGGGAGGTTCATACGCATTACACGGTTATCGTCGTATGATAATTCTTCTTATTCAGAATTACTTTGAAATTATATTCTGGTTTGCAGCTCAATACATATTTTTTCAGGATATGTTTGGTTTTACCGTTGCAGGATCTCAAGAAAGCATTTTAGGGGCGATATATACTAGCTTTGTTGTTATGACTAGTTTTGGGTTTTATAACGTCACTCCTCTTGGCGTACTGGCTTACACTCTTGTTATTGGCCAGGCAATGATTGGGCTTTTTATGACGCTTCTAAGTTTAGCGAGGTTCATTGGTTTAATCCCGAACCCCAAATCTATGGATCAAACAGAGCAGTAATACTTACCTTAGGCTTAATGTTATGTTTAAAATTTGAGGCGTTATTGTGAGTAGACTTAATTCTTTCACTGCACGCTTTGATATTACCCTATTATCCAAGCGCCAATGGCGGGTGTATCCACGGCGCAATTGGCCGCCGCTGTATCGAATGCCGCGGCCTTGGATCATTGGGGATTGGTGCGAGTTCAGTAGCGCAAGCTCAACAGTCGATTAGTGAAACACGCTTGCTTACCAATGCGCCGTTTAATGTGAATGTATTTTGTCATGCACCGGCGCAGCGTGATGCAATAAAAGAACATGCTTGGTTACATCATCTTGCTGACTTATTTGTAGTGTGCAGTGCATAAACGCCAACCCAAATTGACGAAATTGATAACAGTTTTGTCGACGATGAAGCCATGTTCAAGATGTAGCTTAATGAACGTCCTGCGGTGATGAGTTTTCATTTTGGCTTGCCATCATGTGAAAAAATTAGCGCCCTAAAGCAAGCCGGTATTTATACCATCGCCACAGCAACCCATTTACAAAAAGCACAGTATATTCAGTAGATGGGGTTTATTGACACTTAATTATATTCAAGATATACCAATGAGACAAAAAATCAGCGTACGTTTAAAGGACTGATTACTGTACCGATAACGGTCGGTATTTTATTTGTTCAAGAGATAAACCAACAACAATGATTCAGGCATGAGTGTGTAATGACATTAATTGTTGTTGGTTTAGCGCTGCTTAAAACGTGTAATCGAAGTTGTAGCGCATACCGACCATTATCTGGTCATTGGTTTCACGGTATTCATAATCTTTTACTTGATACTCGATAAAGGTTCTAAATTTCGGTGTTTTATGCCATTCGAGTGTCGTGTTATATGCATTATAGTTCCCAGAGCTGATATCGTTGCCACCATCATCGAATTTCGACACTCCCAGTTTAATTTTATAGGTTTCATTGATGAAGTAGCTTGCGACTACATCCAGCGTTGAACCATCGACGTTGTCTTTTTCTATGTTTTGATAAGCTGCCGCTAGGTAAAGAGATTCGAAGCTTTTTGCGATGGTTACACCTAGCGTGTTTTCATCTTTATCGTCTTCTAATTCCTTGTTGTAAAACGCCGCGGCAATATAGATTAGGTCGCTTTTGTAACGGACACCGGCGTTGACAAAATCACTTCCGCCACTGCCTTTGTTACCATCGAATTGGGCATCAGCTGAAAATAATATATCGCCGAATTGTTTGCGATAGGTCACTAGATTATTCAGTCTAAATGGACCCGCACTGTCATAGGCGATGGGTGTGCCTGAACGATTAAAAATATCAACGGGGTTGGAAATAATTTCCTGTGTGACAGCTTGCTTACCAATAGCAACTCGGCCCAAAGATCCCTTTATTCCTACATAGGCTTTTCGTGCATCGCCAAAGTCGCCGTCATTCTTTATATCGACCTTAAACTCACCTTTAGCAAAGGCCGTTAGGCCGTCGCCTAATTGTTGCTCTGTCGCAAAACCAATCCGTGAGCTGGCATCGTTAACATCCCACACATCGTCTGAATTGGTGTGGGTAAGACCGAACGTGGGACGTAAAGTACCATAAACAGTAAACTGAGTATTTGAGGGAGTAGATGCCTGACTTTCTTGCGCTTCGAGCATGGCGAGTCTGTGTTGAATTTGTTGTAATTCAGTTCGTAACTCGTCGTTAGTCTCTGTGTTGTTATTGGATTGGACTGCGAAAGTCGGCGCGGCAAAGCTTAACATCAGCACTGCTGATGTTAGTTTGAACTGTTTCATTTGTGTTCCTTACATAACAACTACGAGCACTCTGTTAATCAGTTTTATTGCCGATGCAACAGCACTGCAAGTAGTAAGGATGTGCACTTGTGATAGTGCTTGAGTAGGGGAGCCTAGCTAAAATGCCAAGGCCCCTCATGTCGGCTGCTGGCAGATGGGGAGGCCTGTCAGCAATTTTGGCGTTGTGTCACCCTTATCAATCCAGCCAAACCACAACGGGATATTGATTAAAGGGGGCTTAAGGTTAGAGTATTGTCGAGGCCATTTTTCGGCGTAAATAGGCAATTTGCTTCATATGAGGTAGATCTTTAGGGCAGTTATCTTGGCAGCCTAACAGTGTCATACAACCGAATACGCCATCTTGATTTCCTATAACATGGTAGAAATCATCCGCGCTGCGGTTGTCTCTGCTATCCATTTCGAAACGGGCAATTTTCATCAGACCTACCGCGCCTACAAAGGTTTCACGCATTTGTTTTGTGGCACATGCGGAGACGCAGACACCACATTCGACACAGCGCTCCAGCTCATAAATCCGCGCAGCTTCTTCGGGCGCCATTGGATTTTCAAGGCGGTGCATGTCTTGGTCATCGGATTTAGGATGCAGCCATAGCTTTAATCTTTCGGCTAATTCACGCATAAATTTACCCGTGTTTACGGACAAGTCGCCAATCAGTTCGAAGCCGGGCAGGGGCATTAAGGTGATTTCACCGTCAGGATAATTCGCCGTTAAGGTTCGACAGGCAAGCGTTGGCAAGCCATTAATCACCATGGCGCAACTACCACAAATACCCGCTCGGCAGACAAAGTCGAACTGTAACGAGCTATCTTGTTGTTCGCGCAGTTGATTCAATGCGATAAACACTGTCATACCATCTGTTTCTGTCAACTGATAACGTTCCATCTTTGGCTTGTCTTGGTCATCTTGCGGATCGAAACGGAAGATATTAAAGCTGATTTGACGGCTCATAATGGTTTATTTCCTACTGGTTGAGATGGCGTGACCGCTAAAGTATCGCTAAGACGCTCATTGGATGGCTGTAGATGGCTAGGTAGCGTATATGGCATCAGGGCTTGTTGCAGCGTCTCTCTATCTGGGTTGCCGCCTAGCTCTGCGATTACCTTGCTTATCTCTTGGTTCCGTTTTTCAGTATCCGGATGGGCGATAGTGTTATCGTTGCCGTAACCACGGTATCCCGGTGGTAACTCCATTTTCATCACATCTAGGTTTTCGTAATGCAATACGGGTTCCAGTGACTCGGCATCTGGCCAAGTGGCCAGTGTTCGGTTGAGCCAATCTTTATCATTACGTTGTGGGTAATCTTCCCTCGAATGGGCTCCTCGGCTTTCTGTGCGGGCTGCGGCTCCACAGGCGACCGTTAAGGCTACTCGCAACATTCTGGTGACGCGCAGAGCTTCAACCAATTCGGGATTTGAATGACGTTTTTTACACTTAAGGCCAAGATTTTTTGTGCGAACAAGTAATGCTTTAAGCTCTTTGATGGCCTTTTCTAGCTCGGGACCATTTCGGAAAATACCGACATAGTCCATCATGACCCGCTGCATTTCTTTCTTTAATTGGAAGGGATTCTCTGTGCCGTTACCATCGACTAAATTATCGATCTCGTTTTGTAATTTATCGATAAATTGTTGGGTGAGAGCAGTATCAATTTCTAAGGAATTTTGTTGACAAAAATCCGCTACATATTGGCCGATGATCATGCCACCCACTACGGTTTCTGCAACAGAATTACCACCTAAACGATTGAAACCATGCATATCCCAACATGCGGCTTCTCCGACACTGAATAGTCCCTTAAGTTGTGGGCTTTCACCTGTGGCATTGGTACGGACTCCGCCCATGGAATAATGCTGGGTTGGTCTAACAGGGATCCACTCTTTACAGGGATCAATTCCGAGAAAATATTCACAAATTTCTTTTACTTCGCGCAAATTGGTTTCAATATGCTCACGCCCTAGAATGGTAATATCTAGCCAGAGGTGTGGACCGTAAGGACTGTCGTCACCCTTACCTTTGCGCATATGTTCCGTCATGCGGCGTGATACCACATCTCGGGAGGCGAGTTCTTTTTTTTCAGGCTCGTAGTCTGGCATAAAGCGATGACCGTCTTTATCGCGTAATATGCCGCCGTCACCACGACAACCTTCAGTGGTAAGGATCCCCGCGGGGACGATTGCCGTGGGATGAAACTGTACCGCTTCCATATTGCCTAAGGTCGCGACACCTGTGTCGAGTGCTAACGCTTGACCGATACCTTCGCAAATGGTGGCATTGGTTGAAATTTCATAAATTTTGCCGTAACCGCCAGTGGCAATCGTGGTTGATTTGGCCACATAGGCGCGCAGCTCACCCGTCACTAAACAACGTGCTATTACTCCTTGGCAACGCTTACCGTCATGGATCAATGACAGGGCTTCAATCCGTTCGTGTACCGGAATACCCATAGATATCGCTTGGTTATCTACCGCATACAGTAATGAGTGACCTGTACCATCGGCGGTATAACAGGTTCGCCATTTTTCGGTGCCGCCAAAATCACGGGCATTGATGAGGCCATGGGCCTCCTTGGCTTCATGTAGGGTCACCTTTTTCGCGTTCATGATCACATCGCGCGGACCAGCAGAAACTCTAGACCAAGGCACTCCCCAGTTAGTCATTTCACGTATAGCTTTGGGTGCGCAGTGGGCAAACATACGTGCCACATCCTGGTCACAGCTCCAGTCAGAACCTTTTACCGTGTCCTGAAAGTGTATGTCTTCGTTGTCACCCATACCTTTAACTGTGTTGCCAAGGCTCGCTTGCATTCCGCCTTGAGCTGCCGCTGAATGTGAACGCTTTGCGGGAATGAGCGATAATACCAGTGTATCTAGGCCTTGCTCTTTGGTGGCAATTGCGACTCTAAGGCCCGCTAGTCCTGCACCAATAACTAATGAGTCTGTATAAATAAGTTTCAAATCAGCTCCTTATCTAATAATTTAGATAATATGTATGGATTTATCATTGCACTCCCCTACGATAGATGTGATGCACCTACCGTTAGAGGATGATCTGTGTGTTAGTTTCGCCTTGCGAAAAGGAATGGGTGCGCCCATATCGTTATTTGTTATGGCTGTTTGTTGCCATGCAATCACACTTAGCGTCACCCTTAGCATGTCTATTACTTAGGCATAAATGGCTGTACTGGATGTAATAATTCACTGCCAATAGAGATGTAAGTAATTAGACTTAATGAGCCTAAACAGAGTAAATAGATGATCAAAATCTGAGCTATTTTGCGGATGAGGGGACGGTTACTGCTTATTCCCCATTTTAATATCACGCGGTATAACCCAATGATGCCATGTACTAATACGACCGGAAGGAAGACGATATATAAGAGCCAAGCGTGGCCATCATAGACTCGTTCGGCCGAGAGGTGTGGACCAATTTCAGGATTCAAAATCATAGTCCCAAGGTGCGCGGATACTAAGAAAAATAACACGAACCCAGTGATCATCTGCCAGTACCATGCTCGAGTATCTTTATGTTTTATATTGGACATAAAGCCACGCAGTGCCCGCCATTGACCTATTTGCACCGGAAAACGACGTAATGCCAGTGCTGCGTGAACGACAACTAACACTAAAATAAAGACCGAAAAGATTTGTGTCACTATCTGGAAGCCATGCCCCGTAGAACTAAACATGCTACCTTCCAGTAACTGCACGACATGAAAGAAGGTTTCTTTGCCTAATAAAATGCTTGCCTCAAAATGCATATGCACTAATAAGAAAGCGCCCAGTAAAATACCGGCCAAACTTTGTAAACCGTCGGCTCTCGCCGACCAAGCTTGCCCAAATGGTCCGCCATTTATGGCGGTTGGAACACGCGTTTTTGTTGACATTAATTCACCACTTAAAAGGTTTGTCATGATGTAATTGCGCAAGCATTACGCCAAAACAAAGTCTATAGATACAGATTAAAATAAGCGGGTTAATCCAGTTGTTGGCATTAGCCCGTCAATTATTTTGCTTTAAATTGAGCTATAAAACCATGCCGCCAAACAAGAAAGCTAACGCGACACTGGTAGCAATGGTCACCACTCCTGGGATCAGGAATGGGTGGTTAAATACAGCTTTACCAATTCGAGTCGAACCGGTGTCATCCATCTCGACAGCAGCCAGTAGTGTTGGATAGGTAGGTAATACAAACAACGCACTTACCGCAGCGAAAGAGGCAATAGCAGTCAAAGGACTTACACCAATAGCTAAGGCTGCAGGCATCAGCGCTTTAGTTGTGGCCCCTTGTGAATAGAGCAGCATAGAAGCGAAGAATAGGGTTACCGACAATAACCAAGGCTGATTTTGCAATAAAGTACCGGCAAAACCTTTGATTTCATCAATATGATTAGAAACAAAAGTATCGCCTAACCACGCAACGCCCAACACACAGACACAGGCAGACATACCTGATTTAAAGGTGGCAGCATTCGATATTTTGCTTGCGTCTAATTTACAAATAATCGTAATAGCTGCAGCTGCAGTTAGCATTATCACCATGATGGCTGAGTTGCGAGGCAAAACAGGATCAACAATTAATCCCACTTTTTCCGAAATTGCAGTGGCATAAATCATCACGGTCGCAATCGCTGTCAAAAAAATCACTACTGAACGTTTAGCACCGTCTTTAATATTAATTTGGGTTTTACCGCGTTTTTTGATTAATCCTTTGGCCAAACGATCTTGGTAGACAGGATCTTCCGCGAGTGGTTTACCCATTACATTGGCTATGACGGCCCCGACCATACAGGCGATAAAAGTTGAAGGGATACATATGGCTAGGAGTACTAAATAATCCACTCCAAAGGGTTCTAGGATGCCCGAGAAGAACACAACTGCCGCCGAAATAGGTGAGGCGGTAATGGCGACTTGAGATGCTACAACTGCAATAGAGAGAGGGCGAGATGGACGTATACCTTGCTCTTTTGCCACTTCGGCAATAACAGGTAAGGTTGAAAATGCTGTGTGACCCGTTCCCGCAAAGAGTGTCATAAAGTAAGTGACGACAGGTGCCAGAAAGGTGATTTGTTTTGGATGTTTACGTAATAACTTCTCTGCTAGTGAGACGAGATAGTCCATCCCACCCGATTCTTGCATGGCTGCAATGGCGGTGATTACCGACATAATGATTAGGATCACATCAATCGGTATAGTCCCCGGTGTCAGTCCAAGTCCCATTGTCAGTATCAGTACCCCGAGACCGCCAGCAAAGCCGATCCCCATGCTACCCATTCTTGCACCTAGGTAAATCGACCCAAGTACAATAATTATTTCTAATATAATCATAGCGTTAACTCTGTTTTGTTGTTAATTGCCAATGTATCTCTAAGTGTCAGTTATACACAGGCTTATTGTTGAATAATCGAGTTTGGGCTGAGGAGGATCCCCCAGCCCCACTGAGTTACACTTTGGTTTTGCTCGTATTTCGTTTAGCCTGAAACTTAGGATGCATCAGATTTTCAACCGAGAGAATTTCATCTAGTTCTTCAACGGTTAATAAACCGCGCTCTAACACCACTTCGCGAACATTTTTACCCGTTTGGGCGCAAATTTTGCCGATAATGTCACCTTCATGGTGGCCGATAATTGGGTTAAGGTAAGTCACGATACCGATGGAGTTCATCACATGGTTCATACAGATTTCTGGGTTGGCAGTGATCCCTTCAACACACTTCTCGCGCAGCGTGACACAGGCATTCCCCATAAGACTGAGTGACTCAAACATCGCCTGACCAATGACAGGTTCCATTACGTTAAGTTGTAATTGGCCCGCTTCGGCGGCCATAGTAATAGTGATATCGTTACCGACAACCTTAAAGGCGACCTGATTAACGACCTCTGGGATTACAGGGTTGACCTTGGCGGGCATGATAGATGAACCCGCTTGCAACTCAGGTAAATTGATCTCTTTGAGACCGGTACGTGGACCCGACGAAAGCAAGCGCAAATCATTACAGATTTTGGACATTTTAATAGCCATACGCTTAATAGCACTGTGTAGCATGACGTAGGCGCCACAATCCGATGTCGCTTCAATCAAATCTTCCGCTGGCACATAGTTGCGTCCAGTTATTTCCGCCAGACGTTTAATGGCCAGTGAGGAGTAACCTTCTGGGGTATTAAGACCCGTACCAATGGCCGTTGCGCCTAAATTCACTTCGAGTAATAATTCTTGGCAACGCTTGATGGATTTAATCTCTTCTCGCAGCGTGACAGCAAAGGCATGAAACTCTTGGCCTAATGTCATAGGCACTGCGTCTTGTAACTGAGTGCGGCCCATTTTTAAGACGGTCTCAAATTCTTTGGTTTTAGTATCAAAAGCACTGATGAGATCGGTTAATGCGTCTAGTAGGGTATCAGTGCTGTTGATCACTGCAATTCTAAAACCCGTTGGATAAGCATCATTAGTGGATTGGCACTTATTAACATGGTCATTAGGATTGATGACATCATAACGGCCTTTTTCTAGCCCCATGAGTTCTAATGCTACGTTGGCTAATACCTCATTGGTATTCATGTTCACCGAAGTTCCAGCGCCACCCTGATAAACATCGACTGGGAATTGATCGACGAATCGCCCTGTTGTGAGGATCAGATCGCAGGCTTCAATAATCTTATCGGCGATTTCGGGGTTAACGACACCCAATTCGCTATTAGCCATGGCAGCCGCTTTTTTTGTCAGCATCATGCCTCGAACTAATTCAGGGACATCGGAAATTTTTTGATTACTTAGTTTAAAGTTTTCGATGGCACGTAATGTGTGTATTCCGTAATAGAATTCATTGGAAACTTCTTTATTACCCAATAAGTCTTCTTCGATCCGTACGTTATTAGTATCTTTCATTTCGGTCCTATTAAATCTAGTTAATAGTAAGATATATTTTCGACCTTAGAGTTGGGGATGTGTATATAAATTTAAGTTACACATGAAAATTACTCTTCGAAAACATAAAGGAGAATCGTCTCCTTAACTATTGAATTGAAGATTACTCTTTTAGAGGTAGCTCAATATCGATGAAGATCACTTAAACGCCAGAAATGGAAGGTTTTTTTTAGTTGTTAGATAAATATCTCAACTAGATAAGTTTGTGTGAGCTATTACGTCTTGATATAAATTAGATAATATTTTGTTATTTTATTTATTAACTTGTGAAATAGTTATCCAAAGTTTTATTAAATAAATAGCCGTATAAAGTTACACTTTATTAATTAACGAATTTTATTTTAATCCATTAGATATTTTTAATAAAGAGTAGGTTAATCAAGATGTATTTGAGGTTTAATAAATAGATCGTGTTATTCAAATGTTGATATTTAATGCAAGTCTATTAGGTTTGCATAATAAAGGATAGATTAATCAATATATATATATTTTAGTGTTAATCTATCAAACGTTGTTATTTAATGCTGACCTATCAGGTTTGCTTAATAAATAATAGGTTAATCGAAATATATTTTTTAGTAATAAATAATCAGCGGTGTTACTCGAATGTTGTTGTTTAATAAAAACTTATTAGGCTTGCTTAATAAAGGATAGATGAACAAGTATATATTTTATTTGTATTAACCAATCAGCGGTGTTACTGATATGTTGTTATTTAATGAAGGTCTATTAGGTTTGTTTAATAAATAATAGATTCATCAATATATATTTTTTAGTATTAACCAATCAACGGTGTTACTCGGATGTTGTTATTTAATGCCGGTCTATTAGATTTTTTTAATAAAGAAAATATTAATTAAATTGGTATTATAAGGTTAATCATCCTACTATGTTACCTTAGCGTTAATATTGAATGTTATTAGTAATTTTTAGTAAAGAACAGATAAGTTAATTTGTATTTAATTATTAATAAATTAAATTTTTTGCTCCAATATTGTTATTCTATTTTAGTGAGAACTGTCACAGTGATACTTAAATAATAGTGCAAACTGTGGGGCGTTTATAATGAATAAAAGGATACAAAGATGAAATTTTCTATGCGTAAGCTCTTGCTTTCAGTCACCTTGGGGTTATTTATCTCCTCTGCGGCGCAGGCACTTCCACAGGTACACATTATTGCCACTGGTGGGACTATTGCTGGGGTGGGCCAGTCGGCCACTGAGTCTACTTATCAGTCTGGAGAGGTGGGGGTTAATAGTTTAATTGCGGCTGTGCCAGAGATGAAACAACTTGCCGATATCCAAGGTGAGCAACTGGTTAAAATCGGTTCACAGGACATGAACGATAAAGTTTGGCTAGCTTTAGCCAAGCGGATTAATATTTTACTGGCCGATAAAAGTGTCGACGGCATCGTCATTACCCACGGTACCGACACCTTAGAAGAAACCGCCTATTTTTTGAATCTAACTGTTAAGAGCGATAAGCCTGTCGTACTCGTTGGTGCAATGCGTCCATCAACCGCGATGAGTGCCGATGGTCCGATGAATCTTTATAACGCGGTTGCCATCGCTGCTAACCCTGAATCTAAAGGCCGAGGTGTTTTAGTCGTAATGAACGATACCGTACTTAACGCCCGCGATGTGACTAAGACTAATACTACCGGAGTGCACACCTTTGCCGCGCCTAATTTTGGTCCACTTGGCGTCCTTCATAACAGTAAGGTTGAATACATGGGCAACACTGAGCGTAAACATACGACTCAAACGCCTTTTGATATCAGTAAACTCGACAAGCTACCAAAGGTAGGCATCGTTTATAACTACGCTAATGCCAGTGATTTACCCGCCAAAGTTATGGTTGAAGCGGGATTTGATGGCATAGTGAGTGCTGGTGTGGGTAACGGTAACATGTACCACTCTATATTCGACACGTTAGCTCAGGCGAGTAAAAAAGGGATTTTAGTTGTTCGCTCTAGCCGCGTACCAACGGGTGCTACGACTCTTGATGCCGAGATAGATGATGACAAATATGGCTTTATCGCTGCAGGCAATCTTAATCCACAAAAAGCCCGTATTCTGTTGATGCTATCTTTAACCCAAAGCAAAGATCCTCAACAAATTCAGCGTTGGTTCCAGACGTTTTAGGCGCTAATTTATGTGATTAGCACTAAATTTCATCGACTATGTTATCAAGCCAGCGGCCACTCCGACTGGCTTTTTTATGTGCTACATTTTGATTTTTATCAACATCACAGTCGTGGCGCCGAACAAAGAACATCCGTGCAGTTTAGTTTATCTTGGGGCATTCTAGAGTGGATACCGGCAAAGATCTGTACTATCTAAACGCTTTGGGTTAGAGAACATGTTCTGGCTCATTGCTGTCTAAAATCATATTGCTGTCTAAAACCATATTGATTTTGGCTTGTACTTGATAATGTAATCGAATTGTATTGCATATATATCATTAATTTAGGTTAAGCGCTGCCACACATAAAAGCGCACGTTAATAACGATTAACGTGCGCTTTTATTGCTAATGAATCTTGTGCATATAATAAAATAATCACATGGTTTCTATTTATATTTGTCCTATTTATATGGGAGCTATTTATATTAGTTATATTTATATTACTCCTAACGACATTGTGCCACTAAAGTCTTTATTTTAAATAGGTTAGCTGCATGTAAGATGCTATAGATGAGTCATTTCATTTAGGGTAAAAGATGAAATAGCACCATCGACGGCACTTCTATGCTCAAGAATGTGAACACTGCTCAGGTGTTGCTGCCAAAGCGCTCGACTTTCCCATATTTCATAGAATACAAATACGCTAGGTTTTTCGTTGTCTTGGTGTAAGTGATATTGAATACAGCCCGTTTCTTTTAACGTGGGTTCAATTAGCTTTAATAGCTCAGCTTTAACCCGTTCGACTTTGTCGTTGTTAGCTTCAATTCTTGCTACGATTGTCAATTTATTGCTCATATTTATTTACCTAAATAGACGTTTATACACTGTCGGAATAGACACTCATTGGGAGGCCCGTGAGTGAATCCTTCACTGAAAATAGACTTGTTATTGAGGCTTATTAGCTGAAATATATAGGGAATACCTAATATTTCAGCTCATAAGTAAGGTTAAATCAATTGCGAGAGCATATCGTCTGAAAATTCAATTAACGCTTCGCCCATTTTTACTTTGGTAACGTAATCAGGATTGGCAATAAGCGGACGACCTATGGCAAGTAAATCAAATTTTTCTTCGCTAATAGCCAGGCTCCCGGTTCGTGGCGTATAGCTACCCACACCCACAAGTGTCTTGCTGTAATGAGCACGCATATATGCTGATACTCTGCCATCCAATGATGTAAAGATCATGCTGTCATCAAAAATCCCAACATGTAGGTAAGCTAAGTTGCGTTGTTCAAGCTCAGCAAGCAGGTAGTCGAAAACGAGGCGGTCACGAGAGTCCTCTTCCATATAATGATAAGCGCCGGGTGATAGGCGAAGTGCGGTGTGATGTTCACCAATACGCTCTGAAATGGCATCAACAACCGCTAATGGAAAGCGGGTCATATTTTCAGGCGAACCACCAAATTTATCTTGGCGAATATTGCTACTATGGTGAAGAAACTGATCAACGAGATAACCATTTGCACCATGAATTTCAACACCATCAAAACCGGCGTCAATAGCATTTGCAGCTGCCTGACTATAATCTTTAATCAGTTGTTCAATATCTTCTATTGTGACGGCTTTAGGTGTTTCATACACTAATTCACGCTGACGAGGCACTGTGCCTTCAATCGCTAGTGCTGATGGGGCTAAAATATCACCGCCACCATAAAAATAAGAATGTGCAAGTCTACCGGTATGCCATAGCTGAGCGAACATTTTCCCTCCATTGGCATGGACTGCATCGGTAACTTGTCGCCATCCTTCAATTTGCTCAGGGGTAAACAGACCCGGTACATTAGGGTTTCCCTGAGCGTCCGGTCGAATGACGACCGCTTCTGAAATAATTAAACCGGTATCGGCACGACGGGCATAATAGTCAGCCATCGCTTTGGTTGGCACCAAATTATCGTCTGCCATACAACGAGTGAGTGGTGCCATAAGAATTCTGTTTTGTAGTGTTATTGCATCATTCAATTGGAATGATTGGAATAAATTACTGGTCATGTTGATTACTTCTCTACATCATTTGCCGGTTTTTAAATTCATCGTAAATATTCTGAAAATAGTACGAGTTCGATACTGTTAATCAATCATTTAAAATGATTAATGTTAAGTGTAAATAACGACTGACTTTATTGAGTATTAGCCCATACACGGTAAATATAATATGGCGCTTTGCCTATATCCGCTCCGTCATTAAAGCGCGGAGATTTGTGCAGTTGGTTGACTGAAATGTAGAGCCAGCCGTTATCATCAGCCGATACATTGTCTGGCCAATTTAGGCGAGCATCTCTGATAAATGGGGTAAACACTCCGTTAGCACTCAACTTATCGATGCCATTTTCATTTAAGTTAGTAATGAAATGATTGCCAAAGCTATCCGTTGTGGCACCGTCTGAAATCGGTTTCTCACCTACGCGTGTAATATGATGGGCAATAACGTCATCGGCGACACCATCACGGAACAATTTAGCCGGTACGCTATACCAAGTTCTGCCATTCATTGCACCGAAAAACAATGTTTCTCCGTCAGCAGATAAGGTGATTGGGTTGATGCCTGTGTTGGCTGGCTTACCGCCAAACATGACGGCTTGACCATTAATCACCATTTTAGCGTTAACTTCGGGCTTTAATGATGGGTGGTTGCCAAAACGTCGGACCTTATTGGTTGCCAATTCCACCGCGAGTATGCCGGGATTGGCCAAATCGGCTAAATAAACCCAACCTCTTTCACGGTCTACCACTAAATCCTGAACAAAGCTGTTAGCAGGTGCGATATCCGTTGGCAGAACAATTTTGCTGATTAATTCACCACTGTCGATATCAAAACCCCAAATTCGGGTTTTACCGATATGCAGTCCCATGTCTACGATCCACAAACCGCCTTGCTTATCTTTAGTGATACCCAGTGGTGTATCAATGGTATTTTCACTGTATTGGCCTTTTGGGGACTGCACCTTGCTTGATGGCCAAGGTTGATAGCTGTTTGGCCCCGTCACCTCCAGTAGTTGTATACCTTGTTCACCAGCAAAGGGGTGGACTGTGGCAAAGACTCTACCGGATTTTGTGGCACTCACATTACCAGGGCGAAAAGGCAGTTCAAGAACGGTTTCTAGCTGAGCAAGAGTGGCTGCCTTTTCGACGTTTTGGTCGGTATTGGTGTTTTCTAATAAACCACAACCTGAAACTACGAGTGTCAGTAGTAGGCCCGTAAACGTTTTTTGCATTGGCAAAACCTTGGATAAATTATTTATCATTTTTTAAAACCTTTTAGCGTTATTTTCAGATTTGTCTCTTTGGATCAGAACCATTATGTGACCGTCAGGAGCTGTTGCTAAAACGATAACGATTTACTGTTGAGCATGAGTGATAGTTATCTTGAGTTTGCCCAGTGTTTGTCGATGTCGACGATGGCAATTATTTTATAGCTAAAGCGTCTATTGGCTTCAAAGATAAGTATTATCATAGTATCAACCGCATCATCGCAAGCTCAAATAGTCAGTGAATCACAGCCTTTTGTTACTTGCTCAAGCGTCAAATAAACAATAGCGCTGAGAGTGAGTCTTTGTGCTGAAGCGTATTCACTTTTTGTCCTCAGCTAAGCGGTTATTTAACTCGTGTGCATTTTAGATCTAATCTATATAATTAAAAATTGAATATAATTTATAACTGAGTTCCAAAATATGAATATTAGAAATCGTGATATTAACCTTCTCTATTTGTTTCAGATTTTGTATCAAGAAGGGCTCGCCTCGATAGCCGCAGAAAGATTGGCGATAAGCCAACCCGCACTGAGCCACAGGCTCAATAAGTTAAGAAAGGAGTTTGACGATCCCTTATTCGTTAGGGGAATAAAAGGCCTAGTCCCAACCCCCAAGGCGCATGCTATTGCGCCACAAATATCTCGCTTGGTGAGTGAGCTAGAACACTTTTATCAATCTGAATTAGACGTTCCTTTAGATAAAGTGAAAGATGTGATCCATATTTATACAACCGATTATATGGAAAGCATCCTGCTACCTAAATTGCTATCTGAAATTCAAAAAATCATGCCTTTTGTGCAGATTGTGACTCATAATACCCAGGGGAAATTGCCCAGAAAAATGCTAGAAAATGGCCAATGTGATATCGCGATTGCTGGATTTTACTCAGATCTCCCCAGTACTTTTTATCAGCAAAAGTTAAAAGAAGAACGATTGAATGTGTTAGCCAGACAAGACCATCCAATCATTGGTGACACACTCTCCCTCGATGCCTACCTAGAATGCAAGCATATCGTGACCACGCTCACGGGAGATCTCAATGGTGTTGTTGATAAAGCCTTGTCACTGATGGGAAAACAGAGAAATGTTATCTCTGGTATATCAAGCTTTATGATCCCTGCACAGATAGTGAGTCAATCAGATTTTATATTGACTTGTCTCGATTCAGTTGCCGATCAGGCCATGGATCAATTTGCTAACTTACAGCGCTTTAATAGTCCAGTACAACTATCGACTGTCAATGTGTTTCAAATTTGGCATGAACGAACCCAGCATGATGCCATAAGGGCGCAGGTTCGAAAAATGATCCATTCTATTCTTGATGAAAATGGCATAGATCGTTGAGGTCAATCCTCTTCAGTATGGAATACTTTTGTTGACTCAAAGACTGAAGCAAGGCCGCTAACATTAAAACCATTTAAACCTTTGTATTATTTGATCGCTTGTTGGCATTATCATTGAGGCAGTGAAAGCCAATAAAAGCATTGTAGAGCTTAATAAATATGGGCAGGTGATTGTTTGACGATGCCATTAAAAACTAATATGCTTTTTTAGACGTCATATCATTTAACTTTCATGCCTGTAAAAGTAAAGGGGGTGAAAGCGAAAAATTCGACACATTAGTAGTATAAATGGGTTATTAACCCATTTATTAATCCATTTATTAACAGGAACGTAATGATGAGTATGAAACAAGTATACGAAAAGAAATTACAGGCACAATTAGACGAGTGGAGTGCGGAGATCAACAAACTCAGAGCAAAAGCCGACGGTGCAGCAGCTGATAAACAACTTGAATACTATAAGAAAATTGAGGAACTGCAAGCTATGCAGGTAACTGCCACCAATAAGCTTACCGAGCTTAAGAACGCGAGTGACGATGCTTGGGAGGACCTTAAAGTCGGTATTGATAGTGCGTGGGATTCTCTTGGTCATGCATTTAAGTCTGCGACTTCAAGATTCAAGTAAACATCCTTCACTATGGCTGCTAATCATTTAGGCGGTTAAAAATGAAATCACACGTCTTTGCATTGATATTGATCGGCATATTGGGTGTGACTCCATTAGGTTATGCCCAAACGGAAAACGCCAATACTTCATTAGAAGAGGTTAAAAAAGAAACGCAGGATTTGCTTGCCGCCATCGACTCATATACTGCTGATAAAAGAGATGAGGCGGTTATAAAAGCAAAAGAGGGCCTGAATAAACTGGATAAACGTATCGATACGCTGGAGGCGGCGATTGATCAAAACTGGGACAAAATGAGCGAGGCCGCGCGCAAGGAAGCTCGAGAGAATCTTAGGGTAGTTCGCAAGCAACGCAATCAAGTTGCCCAATGGTATGGCAGCATGAAAACCAGTTCTGCCAATTCGTGGGACCAGATGAAAAAAGGGTTCTTGGATTCATATAAAACCCTCGAGGATGCCTGGAGAAAATCTGAAAAAGAATCTAGGCACAAAGAATAAACTGTCATAAACGGGTAGCCGGAGTTATTTAACCTCTCGCGCCCTCAACACCTTGCATGAGGCTCCTCACAGCAGGTTTCCCCTAGGTGTTTACTTCCTTCGCTATTGTTACCAATCGTTATGGCCTATTCATACCTATTCATACCTGTTATTGATGGGGTTTTGCCAGATGCAAGGGATCGAGTATGGCTTTTAGTTCACTTTCGCCCAGTTCGGTTTCTTCAAGTGCAATTTCTAAAACAGATTTATGCTCTGCATCAGCACGCTTGGCAATGTTAGCGGCCATATCGTAGCCCAGTACTGAATTGAGTGCGGTGGCAAGAATGGGGTTTTTCTGCAATGCTTGGGTTAAATTATCGACATTAGGTTGAAACTCGGCAAACACTTTGTCTGTCATGGCTTGGCAGGCATGGGTCAATAAATCGATGCTGGATAGCAACTTATCGGCAATCAGTGGCAGCATGACATTTAACTGAAAATTACCCGATTGAGCCGCGATGGTTATGGTAGCTTCATTACCCATCACTTCAGCGGCAATCATGGCTATGGCTTCGGGGATCACAGGGTTGACCTTGCCGGGCATTATCGATGAGCCCGGTTGCAGCGCCGTTAAGCTAATTTCGTGTAATCCGGCGATAGGGCCGGAATTCATCCAGCGCAAATCATTGGCGATTTTCATTAAGGTGACCGCTAATCCTTTGAGCGCCGAAGCCATGGCTAGAGTGTGATCTTGACTACTCATATACAAGGCCGGGTTTGCCGCCGCTTGCCAGGGATGCGGATCTTGCATTTGCAGGTAGTAACAAGCCAGTTCGGCAAAACGTGGATCGCAATTAACCCCCGTGCCGACGGCTGTGCCGCCCAAAGGTAAATAATTCAAGGTCAGTTCCACCTGCTGGATCCTATCTTGAGCACTGTTGAGTTGTTGTTGCCAACATTGCAGCTCCTGACCTAGGGTGATGGGCATGGCGTCCATTAAATGGGTGCGACCCGTTTTGACCAGATTTGAATGCTGCACAGCCAAATGCTGCAATCTGTCACTCAGAGCCATAATGGCCGGATGCAGTTGCCACTTTAAACGCCGAACTGTGCTGATGTGAATACAGGCAGGTATGACATCATTGCTGCTTTGACCCATATTGACATGATCATTGGGGTGAACTTCTGCCTGCAAAATGTCGCTGGCGAGGCTGGCAATCACTTCATTAACATTCATATTAGAACTGGTGCCGGAGCCCGTTTGGAACAGGTCAATCGGGAAATGCTGCGAAAAATCAAGCTGTTTACTGGCAGTAATGGCTTGCTGAATGGCTGTTGCCATGGTGCTATCAAGCAAGCCGAGCTGGCTATTGGCTTGTGCTGCTGCTAATTTTATATCGAGTAAGGCGAGTAACGCCGCTACCGGAAAACGCCGTTCAGAAAACTGGAAGTTATCCCGCGCGCGTTGAGTTTGCGCCTGATAATAAACATCCTCTGGTACCTGGATATTACCCATACTGTCATGTTCTATACGCATCTTGCTCATAGGATTTTCCGCGTCGATTTTGATGTGGATATGTTAGGGTGTTAATTAAGCTTAGCATGAAGTGCCACTAAACGTTTACTGGGAGATCAGTGATGAAAAATTCGATGCAATTATTGAAACAGCTTGAAAGTAATGGAAAAAATTTCCGCTATTATAGCTTTGACCGATTAGCCGAACACTATGACTTATCCCGCTTACCCTTTGCGGCAAAAATATTGTTAGAAAATCTTCTGCGTTATGAGAATTCGGAATTTGTCCAGCCAGAGGATATCGATACCTTGGCACGCTGGGATCTGGATAACTGGTCAGAAACTGAAATCGCTTTTGTGCCCTCTAGGGTCATTTTACAGGATTTTACCGGTGTACCTTCTGTGGTCGATTTGGCCGCGATGCGTGATGCTATCGAAACATTAGGGGGTAATGCTGATGCTATTAATCCACTCAATCCGGTGGAGCTGGTTATTGACCATTCCGTCATGGTCGATGTATTTGCCGAAACCGGTGCGATGCAAAAAAATACCGCCATCGAAATCGAGCGTAACCGTGAACGATACCAGTTTCTGCGTTGGGGTCAGCAGGCCTTTGACAACTTTAAAGTGGTGCCGCCAGGGCGCGGTATCGTGCATCAGATCAATCTAGAATATTTGGCTCGGGTGGTCTTTGTCAAAGAAGATGAAGATAACTTATTGTACCCCGACACTTTGGTAGGTACAGATTCTCATACCACCATGATCAACGGCTTGGGCGTACTGGGTTGGGGCGTGGGGGGCATTGAGGCTGAGGCCGCCATGTTAGGTCAACCCGTTACCATGCTGCTACCTGAGATTGTCGGCTTTGAATTTATCGGCAAGTTACCTGCAGGGGTTACGGCCACCGATCTGGTCTTAACGGTCACCGAGCAATTACGTGAATTTGGGGTAGTAGGAAAATTTGTTGAATTTTTTGGTGCCGGTGTCGATCAATTGACCTTAGCCGATCGGGCGACCATTGCCAATATGGCCCCTGAATACGGTGCCACCTGTGGTATTTTCCCGATCGATCAGCAAACTGTAGATTACTTAGCCCTTACTGGTCGTGATCCTGAGCGGATCGAGCTCATAAAGGCTTATCTTAAAGAGATGGACATGTGGGGCAGCGCATCTGAGAACAAAGCCTGTTATCACGACAGTTTACAATTAGATTTGGGCAGTATTGTGCCCTCTATCGCCGGTCCAAGAAGGCCGCAGGATAGGATTGCACTTGATAAAGCGGGCGTCAGTTTCCGTCAGTGGCTGGACAGCCAGATCCCTGTTAATCAAATCGAAACTGTAGGTAAAGATGAACTGTCAAGCGAAGGTGGTCCCTCTGCGCCGGTCGCTGATGGCAACACAGGCGTTGCCTGCCAGTATCGAGATAAGGACTTTGTCCTCGAAGCTGGGGCGGTGGTGATTGCCGCGATTACCAGTTGTACTAATACCTCCAATCCATCAGTGTTAATCGCCGCCGGATTATTGGCCAGAAATGCCCGCCAAAAAGGCTTGCAGGTCAAGCCTTGGGTGAAAACCAGTTTTGCACCTGGCTCGCAGGTGGTGACAGACTATTTAATCAAATCGGGTCTCAATGTCGATTTGGATGCCTTAGGGTTTCAGTTAGTTGGCTACGGTTGTACTACCTGTATTGGCAATTCCGGACCCTTACCTCAGCCCGTCAGCGCAGCGATACAGCAGGGCAGGTTGAAGGTGTGTTCTGTGTTATCGGGTAATCGTAACTTTGATGGCCGTATTCATCCTGAAGTACAAG
Organism: Shewanella psychromarinicola; assembly: GCF_003855155.1. Lineage (NCBI taxonomy): Bacteria > Pseudomonadati > Pseudomonadota > Gammaproteobacteria > Alteromonadales > Shewanellaceae > Shewanella > Shewanella psychromarinicola. The sequence goes on along the minus strand of NZ_CP034073.1, from coordinate 804,434 downwards.
CTAATTATCTGGCATCGCCGCCCCTTGTGGTGGCGTATGCACTGGCCGGTAATATGAAGGCCGATATGGTCAGCGAATCACTTGGCGATGATGTTGATGGTAAGGCCGTCTATTTAAAAGATATCTGGCCGGATAATCAGGAAATCCAACAGGTCATGGCCAGCGCGGTGCAAAGCGATATGTTTGTGTCCCGTTATGCCGATATTTACAGTGGCGATGCCGACTGGCAAGGGTTAGAAGTGGTGCAGAGTCAGAAATATAATTGGCCGGATTCCACCTATGTTAAACAACCGCCATTCTTTGACGGGATCAGCGCTGAGATACCAGCAATAATGGCTATCGACAATGCCCGTTGTTTACTCAAATTGGGTGACTCGGTCACGACCGATCATATTTCACCTGCGGGATCTATTGCCCCAAACAGTCCTGCTGGAGACTATTTACAACAGGCTGGTGTGGCCATTAAGGACTTTAACTCTTACGGTTCGCGCCGCGGAAACCATGAAGTGATGATGCGCGGAACCTTTGCCAATGTCAGACTGAAAAATCTGCTGGCTCCGGGTACTGAGGGCTGCTGGACACGCTTGATGCCTAATGGTGAGTCGATGACAGTTTTTGATGCTGCCATGCACTATCAACAACAGGGCACTCCTTGCATCGTGCTTGCCGGTAAGGAATACGGCACGGGTAGCTCACGAGACTGGGCAGCCAAAGGGCCCGCACTGTTGGGCGTTAAAGCGGTCATTGCCCAAAGTTATGAACGTATTCATCGCTCGAACCTGGTTGGAATGGGTATTTTACCTTTGCAGTTTATGCCAGATGACAGTGCAGAGTCGCTGAACCTCACTGGTGAAGAGCAATTCAGTATTCCTGCCGTGAGTGCTGGTCAGAAAACAGTCAAGGTAACTGCGACCGACAAAGCGGGTAAGCAAGATTCGTTTGAAGCGAAAATCCGTATTGATACCCCCAATGAGTTCAATTACTACCAACATGGCGGTATTTTGCATTATGTATTGCGCAATCTAGCTAAGTAATCAGGGTTCTACATAAGGTAATCACCCGTTTAAAATAACCTGTAAATAGGCCCAAGTTTAACAACTTGGGCCTATTTGTATTCTGTCGAAATGGAGATGGGCAGCGACGGTTTGTTGTTTAGCTGTTTGGTGACACTGTGCGTCTCGATCAAAGGTTCAATCGGCATGAAAGTAACCACAAACATTAATGCTTTACTTTTTTATTCGAATATTTTGAACGTGTTAGCATGCCTAAGGTTTAATTCTTAGCGTTAAACCATCAATTTTGCTTGAGATTGTGAAATATACACGGCGAATACCGTTCAAAGGAGTTATTGTTAAATGAAAAAGCATAATATTTTCATTATTTGCGTATAAATGGATTGAGCAATCCATTGATGCAAGTAAACATTAGTCTTGTCAATATATCGTGATAGCATAAAAAACCAGCTAATCTGATATTAACCTTAGGTGTTTCTTGTCCTCCTGCTTGTGGTGTTAAGACTCGGTATTGAACCCCAGATTTAAGATGGTATTGGGTCGGAAGGAGTCTACAGCTGACCTTTAGCAGCCCTATAAAAAGACTTTAATTCACAATGACTAAACATAATATGAAACATAAAAAATATTTTTTAATCCTTTCAATCATCTTTGCTATTGAATGCTTAGTACTTTCTATATCGCCTTATGATCGAGCCGATTGGGCGCTTGAGAATGTACTGGTCGTCGTATCTGTCATCCTTATTGCTATATCCTATAAGAAATGTCCATTATCGAGAGTCTCTTATGGTTTTATATTTGTATTTATGAGCCTACATGAAATAGGTTCATATTATACTTATTCTAATGTTCCTTATGATGCATTTTTAACGTCGTATTTTAATTTTAGCCTTAATGAATATATGGGATGGACCAGGAATAATTTTGATAGATTGATTCATCTTTTATACGGCCTTTTATTGGCATCCCCTATCAGAGAGTTGTATTGCCGAATTGCTGGTATGAAAGGATTTTGGAGCTATCTTGCTCCTTTAAATCTCATTATGGCAACCTCGATGCTATATGAACTGGTTGAGTGGGGCGCCGCAGAGACATTTGGTGGAGACCTAGGGATGGCGTATTTGGGGACGCAGGGCGATATTTGGGATGCACATAAAGATATGGCGTTGGCAAGTCTTGGCGCATTGATAGCTATGGCGATTACCCTTTATATCAATTCACGTATTCAGAAAGACTTTGGTGAAGAATGGCAATTAAGTTTGAAACTAAAGTTTTAAAATAAAAAGTAAGGGATGTTAAGTGGAAAGAGAGCGTCCTAGTTTTAATTAGCCATACCACACATTTCTTTAGCTAGACTCAATCTATTGATAAATGTCATTTAAGTTTAGTGTTTGAAAGCCTCGCAAGGCTATCGCAATCAATGCTGAAAAAGACTGTGTTATTGATTAGAAGAATGGGTGATGAGATGGACGTCCCCAACAATCCTGACACAGGGGCCTAGCGCCATTTTGCTGGCATTAGCGTTAAGCACCTTTCTTTTGGGATTATCGGCGTCTTCGATGATGCCAATGCTGCCATAAATCAACGAAACATTTTCCTCCTCATCATCACAGAGCGGTTGTGCTATTAGTGTTTACGGGATAGGGCCGTTGGGTATGCCCATTTTAATGCTGATCACGGCTACCATAAAAAACGCCATTTTTAGCTGTTTTCTGATATTAATGTTTATCTCTAATGGCTTAAGTGCCATGGCGACATCACTTGAACAGCCAATTGTATTTCGTTTTTTAAGTGGTCTACCTCTCGGAGTTTATTGTGGTGCCGCTATAGTACTTGCGGCCGATATTGCTGCCTTAAACATCACCGGAATCGCAATAGTGAGTTCCATTATATTTCCCCTCGCTTATGTCCGTGCCTACGATAATATTTGGTTATTGTATAGGCTGATTTTATTTATTGGCTGCAGTGTAGGATTAGCCGCATTAATTCAAACATTACTGCTGGATATATCGCCAAATGATCAGGTCATGATCGGTGCTTGAGTGCAATGTTCCGGCCCTTGGGTGGACGGCATGGTTATCGCACAAGGTGCACTGCCTAACGAGATGGGTTATTTACCGGCGGCTTAATGATGTGGCTGTTGAGCTCTCTTCAAAGAACAAAAAAGCTCAATTAAAGCAGTACTCATCATAATCACATTGTGGATGAAATTGCGCTTAATGGGCCAATATAATCACCTTAGAAAACGATTTACCCTAGCGGATGAATACGCTGCCAAGCTGCTATCTTGTTTAGACTCTGGATAACTCGGTTGCGGATCCATGATCCGCAGTACACTTTGATTGGGTAACTAACACAAGCTATCGGTTAATATATGGTAAGTTTTTGTTCGCATACTCTGTCTTCCTCTTGCTTTGACTATTCTCTACTTTTCAATAGTTTTTGTTAGAAAAATTGATCCACTTTTCAATAATTACTTTCTCCCAATAAGGGGCATTATTAAAGAATATGAACTAAAATAATATGCAGGAATTAACATAATATATAAGCAGCTAAGTTAACCAAGTAAGACCCTTATATTAACCAAATTACACCCTTATATTAACCAAGAAATATCCTTAGATTAACCAAGGAATAGCCTTATATCAAGCAAAGAACAGCCTTGTATTACCTAGTTAAAACCTTTGCTTTCAAGTGGTTATAATTTTTCAAGGGTAAGTATACATTGACAAATAGGTCAGTTAGGGATTATTGTATACAAAAATATTTAGCAAATGTACCGTAAATATTTAACCTCGCAGGATCTATTCATGTGCTTTTTATGTAGAGTTTGTGCAATAAAGCAGAGCGACGTAAATGAGCGTAATGGAAGAAAATGATATGGAAAAAATAGTTATAAAAAACCTCTATAAGGTTTTTGGTTCCGAGCCTCGCAAAGGGGTAAAGTTACTGGAACAAGGGAAAAGCAAAGAAGAAATTTACGAACAGACAGGACTTACTGTTGCTGTGCAAGGTGCAAGCTTTGAAGTGAATAAAGGTGAAATTTTTGTCGTTATGGGTCTGTCCGGTTCAGGAAAATCAACGCTCGTACGAATGCTGAACAGGCTTATTGAACCAACATCTGGAGAGGTGTTAGTTGATGGTGAAGATATTCTCAAAATGAGCAAGGATGAGCTAGTAAGGTTCCGCAGAAGTAAAACCAGCATGGTTTTTCAGTCCTTCGCTCTTATGCCTCATCAGACCGTGTTGGAGAATGCTGCATTTGGCCTCGAACTTGATGGTATGGATAAGAAAGAGCGTGAGGAGCGAGCCTTAGATGCTTTGAAACAAGTCGGACTTGAAGGCTTGGAGAATGCATATCCAAATGAATTAAGTGGTGGTATGCAGCAGCGGGTCGGATTGGCGCGTGGCCTCGCTGTAGATCCGGAAATCCTGCTCATGGATGAGGCCTTTTCGGCGCTTGATCCTCTTATCAAAACAGAGATGCAGGATGAACTGCTGAAACTCCAAGATCGGCATGAGCGCACTATCATTTTTATCTCCCATGATCTAGACGAAGCATTACGGATCGGTGACCGAATTGCCATTATGCAGGGCGGGCGAGTCATTCAAGTGGGGACGCCAGAAGAGATTCTGCAGAACCCTGCTGACGATTATGTCCGGGCATTTTTCCGGGGCGTGGATCCAACCGGTGTTATTTCCGCCGGGGACATTGTTCGCGATAGCCAGCCAACGGTCGTCTGGCATACTAAAGCAGGCAGCCCGCGAGCCACCTTGGAAATGTTGAGCATGAAAGATCGAGAATTTGCCTATGTTCTTGACTCAGAACATCGGTTTTTGGGTGTTGTCTCTTCAGATTCACTGCGCGACGTTATTGATAAAGGTAATGGTACCAGCAAACTTGAACATGCTTTTCTGGGCGATGCAGAATCAGTTCAGGAAACCGATAGTCTCCAGGATATCTTGCCACTGGTAGCATCACATGCTTGGCCTATTCCGGTAGTAAATTCAGAACGTAGATATCGCGGCGTTGTTTCTAAAAACCTCTTCCTTCGCACCTTGAATCGTGCAGAGAAGGGGACCTATTTTGAGCAGTCAGCACCCTAGAATACTTTCTTCAGGAGTTTTATATAATGTTCAGTTTTGATGAAAGAGTGATTCCCTTGGATGTTTGGATCACCAGTTTTGTTGACTGGTTGGTTGAAGGATATCGATGGTTCTTCCAAATGATCAAGTGGCCAGTAGATTTTATTCTGTCCGGCGTATCGGACGGTCTATTGGCAACTCCGCCTCTCCTTGTTGTTGTGGTGTTTGCCATTATTGCTTGGCGGGTTTCAGGTTTTAAACTTGCGGGGTTTACGGTCGCATCATTAGTTCTCATCGGTCTACTTGGATTTTGGCCAGAAACCATGATAACCCTTGCCATGGTCTTTTCATCAGTTGTGTTCTGCACCGTTGTTGGGGTGCCATTTGGCATATGGGCTGGTCGCAGTGATCGTGTGAATAACATTCTACGGCCAGTTTTGGACGCGATGCAGACAACGCCAGCCTTTGTTTATCTGGTACCCATAGTGATGCTTTTTTCCATTGGCAATACAGCCGGTGTTCTGGCAACCATAATTTTTGCCTTGCCACCGCTCGTCAGATTGACGAGTCTTGGTATCAGGCAGGTGCATCCAGAGTTGGTCGAGGCTGCGCTCGCCTTTGGGGCAACAAGTTCGCAGGTTTTGCTTAAAGTTCAGATACCACTCGCTCTGCCGACCATCATGGCGGGCCTTAATCAGACCATCATGATGTCGCTTTCCATGGTGGTGATTGCCGCTATGATTGGCGCAGGAGGCCTCGGGGCACCTGTCGTTCTCGGCTTGAATACACTCGATATTGGTCTAGCCACCGTTGGCGGTCTAGCGATTGTTTTATTAGCAATCATTCTAGATAGAATAACCCAATCAATGGCAACCAAAAAAAAATAAGGACGGAAAATGATACTTAAAAAAGTAGTAATTGGTGCAGCTTTAGCTGCAATGACAATGACAGGGGCAGTTCTTGCCGATAATCACCAGCCAGGAGAAGGCGTTACCGTTAAACCTGCGCGAGCCACGTGGGATACCGGATTTTTTCAGGAAGCACTTGTGGCACGAGGTCTTGAGACTCTTGGCTATGATGTGGAAAAACCCAAAACGCTGGTGAATCCGATCTTTTACAAAACAGTGACTCTCGGTGATATTGATTATTGGACCAATGGTTGGTTTCCAATGCATAACGATCAACTACCGAACAATTTCGATGAAAAGGCTGAAAAGATTGGTTATGTAATGAAAGCCGGTGGTCTAGGGGGTTATTTAGTGTCTAAAAAAGACGCAGACAAATATAATATTACCTCCCTTGAAGATTTTAAACGCCCAGAGGTGAAGAAAGCATTTGATACCAATGGTGATGGTAAAGCCGATCTGACTGCCTGTCCTCCAGGTTGGGGATGTGAAAAAATAATCACCCACCATATGGATGTATACGGTCTCAAAGATTCTATCAATCCGGTGCAAGCTTCATATGCAGCAGGAATGGCATCAGCGATGGCGGGTTATAAAAATGGTGGACCAATATTTTTCTATACTTGGGCACCAAACTGGACCATTTTCAAACTGAAGCCAGGCAAGGACGTAGTCTGGATAAACGTGCCTGAAATTAATCCAACAAAAGCCCAAAGTGTTGCCGTTGAACGGATGACGATAAGTGGGCTTGAAGGCGCGGTTTCTGACCCGGTAAAACTTGGTTTTGTTGCTTCTGACATCCAAATAGTCGCCAACAAAAAATTCACCAAGCAGAATCCTGCAGCAAGGAAATTTTTTGAGGTCTTTACCCTGCAGCTTGCCGACGTCAACGAACAGAACACTCGGATGAACGATGGTGAAAAGAGTGCGCAGGACATTCAAGGCCACGTAGATGAGTGGATTGCCAAAAACCAAGATACATGGAACGGTTGGCTTACTGAAGCACGCAACGCTGCGAAGTAGCCTCAACCTACAATAGCTTATTTATAACCCGGAGCACACGTACAGTGCTTGCGGGTTATTTTTTTTCACAAAAACCAATTGTTTCGTCAAATGTTTGGACCTGCTTTCAAGCAAGAGTACAACGCTGATAATGATGTAGCCCTTTAAGAGGGAATGATGTTTTTTCAACGAAACAAGCCTAAGTTCTGAACATATTTTTCAAATTCAACACATTATTTAAAATATAACCCATAAGAAAAATGAATGTGCTTAATTAAGTTCAAAGGCACAGGTCTATTATTGGCAATCATTTAAAGAGAATGACCCAATCTATGGCAACAAAAAAATAAGGAACGAAAATGAGAATTAAGCAAGTAATAATGGGTGTAGCTTTAGCTGCAATGACCATGACCGGGTCAGCAGCTCTTGCCGATAATCACCAGCCAGGAGAAGGCATAACCGTCAAACCTGCACGGGCCACGTGGGACACCGGCTTTTTTCAGGAAGCTCTGGTGCGACGAGGTCTTGAAACTCTTGGGTATGATGTGGAAAAACCTAAAGATCTGTCGAATCCGATCTTTTACAAAACACTGACTCTCGGTGATGTAGATTACTGGACCAATGGCTGGTTTCCAAATCATGACGGCCAGATGCCGAAAGGGTTTTACGACAAAGGTGAGAAAGTTGGTTATGTTGTTAAGGCCGGTGGTCTGCAGGGCTATTTGGTGTCTAAGAAAGAGGCAGATAAATATAATATTACCTCTCTGGAGGATTTTAAACGTCCTGAGGTGAAAAAAGCATTTGATACCAATGGTGATGGCAAAGCCGATTTGACCGCTTGCCCTCCAGGCTGGGGATGTGAAAAAGTTATCAGCCACCATATGGATGTATACGATCTCAAAGATGCTATCAATCCGGTGACCGCTTCATATGCAGCAGGAATGGCATCAGCGATGGCGGGTTATAACAATGGTGAACCAATATTCTTCTATACTTGGGCACCAAACTGGACCATTTTCAAACTGAAGCCAGGCAAGGACGTTGTCTGGATAAACGTGCCTGAAATTAAGCCATCCGAAGCTCAACGTTCTGGTGTTGAACGGATGACAGTAAGTGGAATTGAAGGTGCGGTTTCTGACCCGGTAAAACTTGGTTTTGTTGTTTCTGACATCCAGATAGTCGCCAACAAAAAATTCACTAAGCAGAATCCGGCAGCAAGGAAATTTTTTGAGGTATTCACTCTGCCACTTGGCGATATCAACGAACAAAACACTCGGATGAACGAAGGCGAAAAGAGTACGCAGGATATTCAAGGCCACGTGGATGAGTGGATTGCCAAAAACCAAGATAAATGGAACGGTTGGCTTACTGAAGCACGCAACGCGGCTAAATAGTCTCAACCTGCAATAGCTTATGTGTAACCCGCAGCACACGTACCGTGCTCGCGGGTTATTTTTTTCACAAAAAAGCAGGTGTTTGGTGAAACGTATGCAACCGCTTTTTAAAAGGTACAAAGCTAATAAGTATGTAGCCCTTTAAAAGGCAATGATCGAGCAAAGAAACAAGCCTAAGTTGTTTTCATTTTTTTGAACTCAACATATTATTTTAAATATAAAGGTATTTATTTAAGTCCAAAGGTACAGGTCTACCAGTGCTTAATTATGCCACCAAAGGTTGTTCTATTTGATCACAGTATTTAGAAAGATATAAGCCAAGTAACGCCAACTGGGCAACTGATTTGGGTGTTACCGTATATTCTATTGTGATACTTTTGCAAATCAATATCCCTTGAGTTAGACCTTGTGATCGAACTTATTTCTGCCCCATTATGTGTTTAGGCTATGGCCTGCGGCCACTAACGTCGTGGCGCTTCACCCACACCAGACTAAGAGGAAATCAACGGCTATTCCCTCTTTATTCTTTATAAAATAATTGGCCCAGCCGCCCCGCAACATTTTCCTTATTTACTTAAACAACAGATGAGAAAAGGTCGCCATGGGGATTGATCCAGCTTTTAACTTCATTTAGTGTTCTTCGGACTTATTCGAAAATGCTAACACTTCCGATGGTACATCCTGTACCGCGAAAGCTAAGCTCACATCCATGTGAGCTTCACGCTATTTTCTTCAACGTCCTCAAGTTCAGAGTTGAATTTGTACATTTTCAATTAAGCAGACAAACTCATTTATGCCCCAAAATAAGTCAGCTAATTAGATTTGAGCTTTTCCTATTTAGCTTTCATCTATAGACAACTATGCGGCTAAATCGAAGAGAGTTAAATTACCGGTGTAGATGAGTCAGCGAGTATCCAAACAGGGATGTTTTGGTTAAGCCCACAGGGATGCTGATTTTAACATCAAGAGCTGGCGTCTCGCTTAATCATCTGCACTAAGGTCACTCTTTCACATCCCTGTGATCGCGACATTTACTACGTCCTGTAGCTCACATGCTGCAGGCAATAAGTTCAAATGAAGCTACGTTATAAATCAAGCTAAACCAATACCAAGTAAGCTGAGTTAATCAATATCTCAACCCCACTTTTGCCCAATTCTGAGTTCGATTAACCCCTAATTAAACTAAAATCATGCCCCATTCTTGATGATGCATGCGGCAACGGTTTTACGGGTTTGGGTTAGGGTACACCACCACTTAATACAATGCGCAGGTTGCTAAGTAACGTCAGCAAACTTGGGGATTCTCCAAATATAAAAATTCCCAGCGCTAAAGTGAAAAAGCAAGCGAGTATAGCGAAATGGAGCAATTACCGATACATCTCCAGCGCGCATAACAATAGTTAGCGCGTTATAAGGCGCTACACTCAAAACGATGGCGCCAATAATCTGCATTGCTGCAATAGCACTAAGGTGTAGATGACAAATGTGATTGCCTGTATTGACGGTTCAAAAGCAACCTTGGCCGTATGTGATGCCAGTGGCTGGGCTGCTGAGCAATTAAATGTCCCTGTGACCCTATTACATGTATTGGATAAACCCGCTTATCCTACCGAGCTGAATTTATCGGGGAACATAGGTTTAGGTACGCGTGAGCACTTGCTCGCCGAAATGGTTGAACTTGAAGAACGCCGCGGCAAACTAGCACTCGAGCCGGCTAAGTATATGCTGCAAGATGCAACCCCCCGGGTGTTTGAAAGACACCCCACAGTAGCGATCGACCCACTGCAGCTGACTCGATGGCTAACAAATACCCTTGTCAATTTTACAGTAAATGCCTTCATATGAGGCAAGGTCAACGTGGTGATCATCGCGGCGTTCAACGCGCAATGAGATGAAATAGCTTGTTCAAATCAACCTTGACTACGGCTTTATGCTTCCTATACTCAAAAGTGATCTCAAAAAGGAGCCGCTAATGCAAGTTAAGCCAGATAGGCACAACACAGGTACATTCATTGCGATAATGATGATGTGCGTATTGATGATTATCACATCGCCTGTGGTAGCAAAAGAGGCACCTGCTCAACCGCGGCTGATATTACAGATCACCGTCGATGCGCTGCGTGGCGATCTGTTAAATCGATATGACAAGGTACTGGGTGAGGGCGGGTTCCGTTATCTGCTGGATAACGGGATCAACTATAACAATGCCCACTATCAGCACGCCAACACCGAAACTATTGTTGGACATACTTCCCTAGCAACCGGTGCTGCGCCAGCTGCTCATGGCATGGTGGCTAATGTCTGGTTTGATCGTGATAAAGACCGCCTAGTCTATAACATCGAAGATGCGAACTATCATCTGCTCACAGCTGGCGCTGATGTCGATAAGCAAACCGAGATCGACCCGACGCAAAAAACCGCCAAGGTCGATGGTCGCTCACCCAACAATATTATGACTTCAACGCTCAGTGATGAGATCGCAATCAGTTTTGCCGGCCGTTCTAAAATATTTGCGGTGTCGGTCAAAGACCGTGGTGCGGTGGCACTCGCCGGACATGCCGGCAAAGCGTTCTGGTTTTCCAAGGCCAGCGGTGAATTTGTGACCAGTAATTATTATTACGATCGTTATCCCGACTGGGTCGTTGAATGGCATACCCGCAAACCGGCCAACGCCTTCGCCGATAAATCATGGCAACTGCTGCGTAAACCTTCCGACTATCTGTTTGCTGATGCCGATGATCGCGAGTACGAGACCGATCTCGCGGGTTTTGGCCGCGTCTTTCCCCATGCCTTTGGTCAGGCCGATGATAAGTATTTCACCACCAAACTGACACTTAGCCCCGCCGGTGATGCACTGACGCTGGATTTTTCCAAGACATTACTCGATAAAGAAAAACTCGGCCAAGATGACGTGCCGGATTATCTCGCCATCAGTTTTTCATCAACCGATTATGTCGGTCATATCTTCGGTGCATCGAGTCTGGAGAGCGAAGACAATATTGCCCAACTTGATCGTACACTGGCGGATCTGTTTGCCTATGTTGATAAAAAAGTCGGCCTGGAAAATACTCTGATTGTGTTATCTGCTGATCATGGTCAACCAGAGGTTCCCGGTTATCTGCATGGCAACGGCATCGCCAAGGCGAGCTACTTTGATGTCGAGGCACTGGATAACAGCTCGGCAATCGCGGCGATAAAACAACAGTTCGGTTTGCTCGTGACGCCAGCAGAGAAGTTAGGCGATAAGTCCGGTGAGCCATCGGATACGGCTTCAGCTCACGCTAATAATAAGCCAAAGCAAGCAAAGCTAATCGAAGCGTATTTTCATCCTTACCTTTATCTCAATCATAAACTGATCGATAAAAAAGGCTTGGATCAAGCGGCAATAGAGCAAACGCTGGTTGATGAACTGCTCAAATTTGATGGCATCGCTTATGCGGTATCGAGCGCAGCATTGCGCACCAATAGCGTGCCAGATAATGCGATGATACGTTCAATCAAAAGCAACTATCACCCGAAACGCTCCGGCGATATCTATGTGGTTTTCCAGCCCGATGTGTTCATTAATGATTTCGATGGCCTAACCGTGTCTTCAACCCATGGTTCGCCCTGGCGTTACGATACCTTCGTGCCAGTGATCTTTGCCGGTGCGGGTTTGTCTGCTGCGACGGTGAGTCGTGCCATTACGCCTTATGATATCGCGGCGACAATCACGACGTATCTCAACATAAAACCACCATCGGGTTCGACGGGAACGCCGCTTAAGGAAGTGTTGGCCAAGTAGCGCAAGCTGGAATAATGAATGACTTTATGGAGAAATGACTTTATGGCTAAATGATGCGAGCAGGGTGGTGATTACTGGCGCAAGTCTTGGAGCAGTTCTTGAAGACGAAAAGTCATATGCCGAACAAGATGACAAGTTGACAAGATCACAAACCGATGGCCTGTTACCGTAAGCGTGGATAAACCCAGTTCGATATGGCTTAGTTGCAGTGGTTTTGAAACGTTAAAGACTCTGTTTAGATTATGCTGGCTCATTAAGTTAACGTTAGCCTGCTTTGGGCGCCATGTTTAACGCACCATGTTTAACGCACCATGTTTAACGCACTATATTTAACGCATCATGATACGGATTAGCCTGTGCGACTCCCACCTTAACGCGGCATTAGTGATAGCTTTGCTCATCTGAGCATCCAGTGCGAGTTAACCACCAATGGGTTTATGCTAGACGATATCCAACTCATCTCAGCTGTCTTGACACCCATTGACGGCTACTCTTGCTGATAAGTGATTTTATTGATGTACCAGGTTTTATCGCCTTGAGGCGTGCTGACAACCGCATCATCGTCGACCTGTTTTTTGAGCAGGGCGCGGGCCATGGGTGAGTCAATTGAGATGTAACCTTTGTGTTGGTCGTAAATTTCGTCAGGGCCGACAATTTTAAAGGTTTTAATATCACCGGCATCGTTTTCAATCTCAACCGTGGCGCCAAAAAACACTTTGCCTTTTTGCTCGGGATCGTAATAGACAATCTTCAGTTCGGGCAACAGCTTGCGTAAATAGCGTACCCGGCGATCGATTTGGCGTAACAAGCGCTTGTTAAAGGTGTAATCAGCGTTTTCAGAGCGATCCCCAAGACCTGCCGCCCAAGTGACAATTTTAGTGACTTCAGGACGTTGTTCTTTCCACAAATAGTCATGCTCAATTCTGAGTTTATTGTAGCCTTCTAAAGTGATTAACTTAGTTTTCACGCTGGATACTCTTTAATATTCTCGATTAACGGTAGGATTTTATGTTGCGCCGCAATATTCATCTCTGTGTTTTAGCACTTCATGTCCGATGATGCATTCTTTTTATCGATTATCTATAAACACATAATAAAGCCTTTCGTACTAGCAGCGAAAGGGTGGTCTTTATGGTATCTTTGGCATAATTTTATTTTAAACCATGTCGAATTCGATTGATTATGCATAATATTGCCCAGATTATCGCTCAAGAACTTAATGTCCGTGAACAACAGGTCACTGCGACCATTGCGCTATTAGATGATGGTGCCACAGTGCCGTTTGTGGCGCGTTATCGTAAAGAAGCTACCGGTGGCTTAGATGACACTCAATTGCGTAACTTGTTTTCACGCTTAGGTTATTTACGTGAGTTACATGATCGCCGCCAGGTGATTTTGTCGAGTATTGGCGCTCAAGGGAAATTAACCCCAGCGTTAACTCAAGCGATTAATGACGCCGACAGCAAAACCCGTCTTGAAGATTTATATCTGCCATACAAACCTAAGCGTCGCACCAAGGGCCAAATTGCCATCGAAGCCGGTATTGAACCGCTTGTTGATGCCGTATTAGCCGATCGCCAATTAGATATTGATACCAAAGCCACTGAATTTATTAATCCACAAGCTGGATTTGCCGACACCAAAGCGGTACTTGATGGTGCGCGTTATATTTTAATGGAGCGCTTTGCCGAAGATGCAGAATTACTGCGTAAAGTTCGTCAGCATTTAGTACCGCAAGCCGTGCTTGAAAGCCGCATGGTCAAAGGTAAAGAAAAAGAAGGCATTAAATTCCGCGATTATTTTGAACACAATGAAGTGATGAGTAAAATCCCATCGCATCGCGCCCTAGCCATGTTGCGTGGTCGTAATGAAGGCATGTTAAAGCTGTCGATGAACGCCGACCCCGATACGCAAGCGACTGAAGGCAGTTATTGTGAGGTGATTATTAGCGATCACTTTGGGTTAGTACTGAGCCACTCTAGTGTTGATGAATGGTTGAAAACCGTGGTGACTTCGACATGGCGGATTAAAGTTGCCTTGCAAATGGAAACCGAGTTTATTGCTAAGATGCGTGAAAGCGCAGAAGAAGAAGCCATTAGAGTGTTTGCCCGTAACTTAGGCGATTTACTGATGGCAGCACCTGCGGGTGCTAAAGCGACCATGGGACTGGATCCTGGCATTCGTACCGGGGTGAAAGTCGCGATTGTGGATAACACCGGTAAGCTGGTGGCGCACACGACTATTTTCCCCCATGCACCGCAAAACTTGTGGGACAAATCAATTCGCACCTTAAGTAACTTAGTGACGATGCACAAAGTGGAGATTATTGCGATTGGAAATGGCACCGGCTCGCGTGAAACTGACAAGCTAACCGGCGAGTTAATCGCTGCCGTGAAAGAAACGCATCCGACGTTGACCAAAGTGATGGTGAGTGAGGCGGGTGCATCTGTGTATTCAGCCTCAGAGTTTGCCGCTAATGAGTTTCCTAATCTTGATGTGTCTATTCGCGGTGCGGTATCAATTGCGCGTCGCTTACAAGATCCGCTGGCCGAACTGGTAAAAATTGAACCCAAAGCCATTGGCGTGGGGCAATATCAACATGATGTTAGCCAAAGCCAGTTATCGCAGTCGCTCGATGCCGTCGTCGAAGATTGTGTTAATGCTGTGGGTGTTGACTTAAACATGGCATCGGCCGCGTTATTGGCCCAAGTGGCTGGGTTAACTAAAACCTTAGCGAGAAACGTGGTTGATTTTCGTGATACCAACGGCCAATTTACCAACCGGAAGCAATTATTGAGTGTGGCACGTTTAGGGCCTAAGGCTTATGAACAAGCGGCAGGCTTTTTACGTATTCGCAATGGTGATAATCCACTGGATTCATCATCAGTTCACCCTGAAGCGTACAGTTTGGTCGAGTCGATTGCTGGTGCTAAGTTATTGTCTTTAACTCAACTGATTGGCAATAGCGATTTATTAAAACAGATTAACGCTGCCGAGTTTGTTACCGACGCATTTGGCGTGCCGACCATTAACGATATTCTAGCTGAGCTAGACAAGCCTGGGCGCGACCCGCGTGGTGAGTTTAAAACGGCTACTTTTAAAGACGGTATAGAAGAGTTAAAGCATCTTAAAGTCGAAATGATATTAGAAGGTGTGGTGACCAATGTGACTAACTTTGGTGCCTTTGTGGATGTGGGCGTGCATCAAGATGGACTAGTGCATATTTCATCGTTAACAGACAAGTTTGTTAGTGACCCACATACTGTGGTTAAAGCCGGTGATGTGGTTAACGTCAAAGTGATGGAAGTGGATATTGAACGTCGTCGCATTGCGTTAAGCATGCGTCTTGATGAAAAAATCGATGCCGAAAAAGCGACCCGACAGTCGGCAGGCAAACCCCAAAATAGTTACCAGAAAAAGCCTGCTACGGGTCAGCCTGCAGCCAATGGCAAAAGTGCTGGTCATAATAAATCGGCCAGCAAGCCAGTTAAAGCGCCGCAAAATGCGGCGATGGGTGATGCTTTTGCAAATGCCTTTGCTAAACTCAAGAAATAGTAAATTATTGCTTAGAGTAAACCGTATTTTAATAAAGCATTGATTATTAAAGCTCTTTCATCTTAGATGTTAGGGCTTTTTTGTTTTTTAGCGAGGTGTTTAAAACTGAATTAACCAGACAGTAACAATTCAGTTTTTATTAAGCAAATCTTAAGTTTCAAAGCGGAATATCAGCGCCAGTCAAGTTTATTGCGAGTGGCAACATTGAAATTACTAACGCAAACACTATCCCGTATCACCCCCAAAAGTGTCAGTTATGAGGCGATGACCTGCATTATCGCTGTGTATTTTGGTTTGGTATTAAATTTTCCGTTAATCCGTAAAATCTATCGATTATCAGCAGATGGGCACGTGTTGTTTTCGCTGTCACCAGCAATTTTGCTCACAAGTTGTTTTGTGCTGATATTTAGCTTATTTGCGTTTAAATTTGTGTTTAAACCGGTGATGATTGTGTTGTTGCTTTCGTCGTCAGCCGCTATGTATGCCATGTTAAAATATAATGTCATGTTTGATTACGGCATGATTGAAAATATTTTTGAAACTAATTCAAGCGAAGCATTCTCATATATCAGCTTATCTTCAGTTGGTTATGTGTTGGTGTTAGGGGTATTACCTTCTATATTGCTTGTCAGTACTAAAGTCACCAGCGGCCCTTCGTTTATTAAAGCGGTGATTCGCCGCGTTGGTTTTACGGTTATCAGTTTAGTGGTTCTGGGGATGATGGTGGTGTTTTTCTATAAAGATTATGCATCGGTAGGGCGCAACAATAGCTATCTTAATAAGATGATTATTCCTGCGCATATTTTCAATACGGTTAAATACCTAAACCAACGTTACTTTACTGAAAAGTTAACCTTTAACCCTATTGGTCAAGATGCACAGTTAACCCCTAGTGCGAATGGTAAACCTACACTTATGGTACTTGTTGTAGGCGAAACCGCTCGAGCACAAAATATGGCTTATAATGGTTATCAGCGTAATACCAACCCTTACACTGAAAACCTCGACATTATTGCCTTACAAAACGTGTCGTCGTGCGGCACGGCAACAGCACATTCATTACCTTGCATGTTTTCAAATCTAATCCATGACAATTACAATCGTGAAGTTGCCGATGCACGAAATAATGTGCTTGATGTGATTAAAGCGGCCGGTGTCAATGTGACGTGGTTTGACAATGACGGTGGTGATAAAGACGTCGGATCACATATTAAGAAGATAGATATTTCGCCGAGTGAGGCAAACCCATTATGTGATGGTTCAAGTTGCTATGATGAGATTTTAGTTGAAAAGCTCAGTCAAAAATTACAACAACAAAGTGAGGCAAGCGCGGCATCGGGTAAAAAGTTAGATAATCAATTTATCGCCTTACATACTATCGGTAGCCATGGGCCGACTTATTGGCAGCGTTACCCAGCCGATAAAGCTTTATTCACTCCAGCTTGTAGCCGCAGCGACATTGAAAACTGCAGTGACCAAGAGATTGTAAACGTATACGACAACACCCTTGCCTATACCGACTTTGTGTTGGCAAAAACAATTAACTTACTTAAGCAGTACCAAGACAAATATAATGTCGCACTGGTGTATTTGTCTGATCACGGTGAGTCTTTGGGTGAAAGTGGTATGTATTTACACGGCACGCCTTATAGCATTGCGCCAAGCCAGCAGACCCATGTGCCTTGGTTTATGTGGTTACCGCAAGACTACACACAAGCAAAAGGGGTTGATCGTAAATGTATTGCCGAGCACGCCTTAAGTGGCTCTTATTCCCATGACAACTTGTTCCATACTTTATTAGGGCTTTACGGTGTAAGCAGTTCGGTGCGAGATCCAAAATTAGACATCACCACCGATTGTAAAATAACCTAGGGTATACCCATGACAACATCAGTTTCATCATCTACATCTGATGGTAATGTAATCAAGAATGTAATCAAGAATGTAACAAAGAATGTAACAAAGAACGCAACAAAAAGTGTTACGGCTAAGCAGACAAGAGTTGTGGTAAAACGCCATGGCATTATGCGTTTACTGTATACCTGTAAACATACTTTTAATGGTTTAAAGTGGATGTGCCGAAATGAAGCGGCATTTCAGCAAGAAATATTACTGTTTATCCCATTGACTGTGTTTGCCTGTATGGCAAATATTAGCGCGCCGCAATCTGCCATATTGGTACTGGCATTACTATTTGTATTGTTCGCTGAGTTGGTCAATACGGCTATCGAAGTGGTGGTAGACCGCATTGGCTTGGAGTTTGATACCTTGTCAGGGTTAGCAAAAGACATCGCGTCGGCATTTGTTTTTCTGAGCATGCTAATGGCAGCAATTGTGTGGTGGGTTATTTTGTGGGCATAATTATGAGCAAGCTATAGTGGTTAATATCAGTGATGACTGACCGAAATGATCAATAAATAGTGTTAGCAAAAAACGGTATTAGCCTAGTTATTATAAAGGACACTCAATGAAAGTGTTGTTGATTGAAGACTCTGAAGCGCTGCGTCGCGGCATTAGAGTTGGGTTAGATCATTTAGGTTACACCGTTGATGAAACCGGTGATGGTTCTGAGGGCTTAAGTATGGCGCTCACTAACCAGTATGACTTTATTATTTTAGATTTAATGTTGCCTAATGTAGATGGGCTGAGTTTGTTGAAAAGCATCCGTAAACTAGGTAATCAAACGAAGGTGATTATTTTATCGGCTAAATCTCAAGCCGAAGATCGGGTGACGGGGCTATTGGCGGGTGCAGATGACTATCTGTGCAAACCTTTTTCTTTCGATGAATTACAAGCGAGATTAATGACCCTTGGCCGTCGTGGTGGGCTGAATCAACAAGCCAAAACGATTTGTATTGCTGATTTTGTGCTTGATACCAGTAACAAATCTCTTTATGCCAATGGCCACTATATCGATCTGACTAAAAACGAATTTAAAATTGTTGAGTATTTATTTAGTAATCCTAAACAATTACTCAATCCTGAACAAATTAGTGAAGCGGTTGTGGGCTCATTTAACCATTTGTCGAAAAATACCATCGAGGCTCATTTATCGTCAGTGCGAAAAAAAGCCAAAGCAGTTGGATCAACCCTACCAATTAAAAATAAACGTGGTTTTGGCTATTTTGTGGGTGAACATTAATGAGATCGTTAAGCACGCATTTAGTGAACACCATGACATATGTGGTCTCAGCGATTTTAATTTTAGTGTTTCTTGCCATTGATATCAGCATAGATAACTGGGTTGATGTTGAATTTGACAGTGCTCTCACCGATAAGTCTAATTACCTAAAAACATTAGTAAAAGTGACTAAAAATGGCACAGAGTTTGATTTTGCAGGTGAGTTTATGCCCGAATTTGGCATCTCAACGAAAGCGAGTTTTTTCCAGTTATGGCAAGGCGATGCAGTTTTTGAGCGTTCGGAGTCGTTAAGCCAGTTTCCAGATATGGATTTATTAAAACAAGACCTGCCATTAAACAGTGAAATCTTTGCTGATGTGGTGTTACCAGATGGCAGAGATGGTCGCGCTATGGTGTCTTATTTTGAGCCGCAAGTTCCTAGCAATAGCTCAATACTACCGAGTAAAATTGAGCCTATGTGGCTCACTATTGCGATTGCTACCACAGATTTAACCCAGATTTCGGTGATCATTGATTCTAGTTTAGCGATTGGTTTATTGCTGGTGATTGTGTTGATCCGTTGGGCTGTGGTTAAGGTCATTTATCGGGGATTAATGCCACTTAACGAATTAAATCTGGCGTTAAAAAACGTCGATGTAACCCAAAAACACATCCCATTATCGTCGCATTTTGAGCGTTATACTGAGATTGAGCCAATACGCAACGAACTGAATAAGTTTATTCAGTTAAGCCAGCAATACTTACAAACAGAAAAGCGCATTACCGCCGATATTGCTCATGAATTGAAAACCCCTATCAGTGAATTGATCAGCTTAAGCGAGATCTACATTCGTTATCCAGATGATCAACGTATTGGTGTGAGTTATAAACAAGATGTACTCAATATTAGTTTACGGATGAAAACGATAGTCAATAATCTATTACTATTGCAACAAGCCTCATCTGAAAATATTAATCTCCATCGACAACATATCTATATTAACGCCTTGATGGATCAAATTGTTGATGAGTTAGCATTTAAGTTCGCGACTATCCATTCTCGCTTGAATATTGACAATCGAGCTTCCAATGATCACTGTTTTGCTGATGAGTTTTCTTTACACCTCATTCTAAGCAACTTATTTGATAATGCGCTCTACTACAGCCCATCAGACTCGGCGATTCAAATATGCTTAGTATCCGATGACCAAGGCTTAACGATAAGCGTTGAGAATCAATTGGTGACCGCCATCAAGGCTAATGATTTACAACGACTCACATTACCATTATTTCAAACCGAACGGTCGCGCTCAAATAGTGAACGTCATGGATTAGGATTGGCGATAGTGGAAAATATCGCTAAATTGAATGGGTTTGAATTTTACTTTACGTTGGTTTCCTCTGACAAAATTAGGTTTAGTCTGCACATCCCAGCAATCGCTGACGGCTAAACAAGATTGTTCTAATGCAGATCACATTGAAGTGATAAATGATTGAGCCGAATCGTTAGTAAAAGGTTAATATAGGTCGATTGTCACTGAACTTTGATAGTCAATTAGAGTCCTAGGTTCAGAACGTTTTAGTGTCAGAGATCTCACCTCTTATG
Organism: Shewanella psychromarinicola; assembly: GCF_003855155.1. Lineage (NCBI taxonomy): Bacteria > Pseudomonadati > Pseudomonadota > Gammaproteobacteria > Alteromonadales > Shewanellaceae > Shewanella > Shewanella psychromarinicola. Next base: position 783,968 of record NZ_CP034073.1, on the reverse strand, counting down.
AGTGTTAGTTAATATATTGATAAAGATAGCAATATATTTTTAATTTGATTGGGTTAATCAAACCGTAAAGACGACACTTATCAAGGTAAATCGACCTTGAGAACGAGCATTAATCTGTTGTAAATAACAAACATGCTACGTTTGGCACGACTTGTTGAATATAAATGACGTATGTAGTAATAAAAAAACAATAATATTGGAGCAATAAATGGCTGTAAATTTCTTTGGGCTTAGCGAACGTTCTTCGTCGCTATCCACACCACACACTTCGCGAAGTTTACTCCAAGTCATTATTATATTCAGTGTTATGTCACTTATTATCTTGAGCCTAAGCCGCCTAGGTTTGTCTTTGTGGCAGGCCGACCGCGTCAGTGATGCGCAAGGTTGGGGTTATATTTTTATTCAGGGGCTGCGCGTTGATTTTGCTTCAGTGTGTTGGTTATGGGGCATAGCAGCTTTAGGAACCGTAGTGTTTTCTGGGGAGCATTTAGTTGGCCGAGCTTGGGTGATGATATTACGAGTGTGGTTAACACTAGGTTTATGGGTGATTATTTTTCTTGAAGCCTCCTCGCCGTCATTTATTGCCGAATATGGCTTTAGACCTAACCGTTTATACGTAGAATATTTAGTTTATCCAAAAGAAGTATTATCTATGCTATGGGCTGGGCGTAAAGCTGAGCTTATCCTTTCTGGATTGATCACTATCGGCAGTTTGTGGGGGGGGTGGTGGTTTAGCGGTAAACTCACTCAGCGTATTTGTTACCCTAAATGGTATTGGCGCCCAGTGGTGGCGGTGATGGTCATTGCGATTACGATACTAGGTGCGCGTTCATCATTGGGGCACCGTCCGCTTAATCCTTCACTGGTGGCATTTTCTGACGATCCGTTAATTAATTCCTTAGTTCTTAACTCATCTTTTTCATTAATTTTTGCGATTAAGCAGATGGGTAATGAACAAGATGCATCGAAAGTGTATGGCAAACTACCCTATGATAAAGTGATTGATATTGTGCGCCGTGAAAGTGGTCGGCCACTGAGTGCATTTACCTCAGCAGATATACCGTCGTTGTCATTTAATCAAGCTAGTTATAGCGGTAAACCGAAGAACCTTGTGATCATTTTACAAGAAAGCTTAGGTGCGCGTTTTGTGGGTAGTTTAGGTGGCTTACCGTTAACCCCCAATATTGATGAGTTATCTCAACAAGGGTGGTTTTTTGAAAACTTATACGCGACAGGTACGCGCTCGGTAAGAGGTATTGAGGCGGTGACAACCGGTTTTACGCCAACGCCAGCAAGGGCGGTCGTTAAGCTAGGTAAAAGCCAAACCGGCTTTTTTACCATTGCGGATTTATTAAAACAACATGGCTATACCACGCAGTTTATTTATGGCGGCGAAAGTCATTTTGATAATATGCGCAGTTTCTTTTTAGGCAATGGTTTTTCCGATATTGTTGATCAAGGTGACTATAAGGACCCAGCGTTTATAGCGTCTTGGGGAGTCTCTGATGAGGATCTATTGTTCCGCGCCGATGAAGAGTTTTCGCGAATGCACAAAGAAGGTAAGCCATTCTTTAGTTTAGTGTTTAGCTCAAGCAACCATGATCCGTATGAGTTCCCTGATGATCGAATTGAGCTGTATGAACAACCGCAGTACACCATGCACAACGCGGTAAAATATGCCGATTATGCCTTGGGTGAGTTTTTCAAGAAAGCCAAAAAATCAACGTATTGGAAAGATACTTTATTTTTGATTATAGCCGATCACGATAGTCGTGTTGGCGGCGCAGCATTAGTGCCTGTGTCTCGTTTTCGTATTCCTGGGCTTATTTTAGGCGACGGTATTGATATGAAGCGAGACCCTCGTATTGTCAGCCAGATTGACATGGCGCCGACGTTAGTTTCTTTGCTTGGCATTTCTGATAATTATCCGATGTTAGGCCGTGATTTAACCAAAGAACCAGATTCTTGGCCTGGCCGAGCGATGATGCAGTACAATCAAAACTTTGGTTTATTAGAGGGGGATAAAATGACAATTTTACAACCTGAATTACCTCCAGAAAGTGTGATGTACGATTTTGCTACAGAAAAAATGACACCGACGACATTGGATGAGACACAAGCGGAAGCGGCATTAGGGTGGGCGTTATGGGGCAGTTTGGCCTATAACAAAATGTTGTATCGTACGGCGAATACAGAGGCTAAGCCAACACTCTCTGATATAACGACCACCGAAAAAGCCACCGAAGTATCACGCTAATATTTGTAACTGAGACTCATTGTTTGGCGCGGATTGTTGTTGATAGAATTGACCAATCCGTTGGCCAAATTGCTGATAGGTCGCTTTTGATACGCCAGCGTCGATGAGTTGGCGCTGCCAAGGTTCCGCTGTTTTTTTTGCGGCCACCGTTTGGGTTTTTAGCTGAATATCTTTACGTTGCAATGCCGGTGTATGGCTTGCCATAACTCTGATTGTCTTAACACTAACAGCTTGTGCTGCGGCGGATTTAGGGGCAACAGATTGTTGTTGGGTGAGGTTTTGTTGCTGGCGCTTGGCCTGTTCTTGCTGTTGTTTTTTTTCTGCGACGATATAAGCCGTAGCGCGTTCATTTTGTGGATTTAATGATCGCTCTCGGTGGCCTTTAGCCGGTTCTTGCGGTGGAAGGATCGGCGGTTTTTGTTGGTTGTCCACTCGCGCAAGATCCGTTGCAACATTTGACGTTGCTAGCGGCACTTGCGGATAATGAGTGGTGATAATCATCTTGACCTTGCCAATACGATGTCCTGACTAAATTATAGTCAATATTTCGCTAAGGCTAAAGCGCTATTAGGTTATTTTTAGCTGTATTTTGTGATCCAAGGTAATAAATGGCCTAAAAAAGCATCTGGATGGGAAATAAACGGCGCATGGGATGCCTTATGGATCACCACATCTTCAATGTTGTCACTGTTAGGTAATGCAGTGATAATCTTTCTCGGCACCAAACTATCTAACTTGCCCCATATACGTAACCACGGTTGCTCTATTTGAGCGATCGTTGCCCGTAAATCCACTTGCGCTAACATATCCAATCCTTGCGACAATGCTTGTTGTGTCGGTAATGGTTTATTTAACACTAAGTTTTTGATGTGTAGAATATCGGATTTTGGATTATCACTTCCCATGGCTTGGATCGCCAAAAAGCGTTCTACTGTGCGGGCTAAATCGTGGCTTAATTGGCTTGAAAACTGTGCTAACACCTGTGGCTGGATCCCAAACCAAGCTGGGGTTAAGTTGTTGGTTTCGCGAGCCATAAAACAGGGTGATGAGGCAATAGTGACTAATGCTGCCACTGACTCTGGGTTGTTAATGGCAACTTGGCTAGCAATCAATCCACCTAATGACCAACCTATCCAAATGGCCTGCTGTGGAAGTTGTTCAGCCAACGCTTGTGCCCACTGGGTAATGTCACCATCGATATTGGGGCTCAAACCAAAACCCGGCAAATCAACATAATGCACTCTATACTGTTGCAATGCGTTTTTTAATGGACTGAAGACTTGATTATTCACCCCCCAACCGTGTAATAACACGATGTCTTGGCCTTGAGAGCCTTCGGTATCAATATGCAATGCAGGAAAACTCACGGTTAATACCTCTTTTGAGCCTATTTAATGGAATGAATAGCCAATGCCGCCAATCAATAATTCAATCAACATCGCCCACGTATTACGCTTATGCACCAACAGTGTTCAGCGTGCAAGAGTCATTTTACTGTCCAGTTTACCCAACCGTTGCTTGCTGTGCCAGCAAAGGATAGAGCAAACGGGTTATCAGCAATTGTTTCCTAATCAAGTACTCACGGGTGTTTGCCAAGAGTGCTTAGCGGCGAGTTTGTATCAGCATGAAGTGTGTTTAGGTTGTGGTCGTGAAATAGCAGTGCTGCAGGCATATTGTGGTAAATGCCTTCAACACACACCCAATTGGGTTGTTGCACCTTGCAGTTATCATCAAGGGTTAGGGCCTCTTATCGCCGCGATTAAATACCAACAACAATGTGCGCCGCTTAACGCGATAACTCAGCAATTAGCTTGTCGAATCGAATTACTCATTAAACATGGCATCATTAGGCGGCCACAGGTGTTGATCCCGGTACCTTTACATCCAAATCGTTTGCGGCAGCGAGGCTTTAATCAAGCCTGGTTAATAGCGAAAGAATTAAGTCTATTAACCAATATTCCTGTCGATGACAGTTGTTTAATCCGGGTTGTTGATACTTCACCACAAACGGGATTAGCGGGTAAACAGAGGCGTAAAAACTGTCATGGTGCATTCAGATTATTGGATGGGATGACGTACCAGCGTGTCGCTTTAATTGATGATGTTGTCACTACAGGCACTACAGTGGATGAAATTGCGCGATTATTTAGTACACAATTTGTCCATGTACAAACTTGGTGCCTTGCGCGTGCTGAAGCGCCCGGGTTGTTAGATTAATTCGATTTTAATAATAACCAGTTTTATTATCTAATATAACCAGTAACTTACTCATTACTTATAAGGCTGAGGATCTTGTTTGCTGAAGTTTATTTGGCTTAAAAAACTTTGCACTAGATCATTTTTTTAAGATCTTGTCTCACTGACACTACAAAGCCAATGCAACACAGGGTATCATAGATCTAATTCTTACTAATTTACTCAGGTATACCCTGACGGAGCAGGTTTTTATGATCACCATTTCCGATACAGCTCAGGCACATTTCGTAAAGTTGTTGGCCGATCAGCCAGAAGGCACTCATATTCGTGTTTTCGTGATAAGTCCAGGTACCGCTCAAGCTGAATGTGGTGTGTCTTATTGTCCACCTGATGCCGCTGAAGCTGATGATGTAGAACTTCCATTTAATGGCTTCAGCGCTATGGTCGATGAAAAGAGCGCCCCTTTCTTAGATGATGCCAGCATTGATTTTGTAACCGACCAGCTTGGTTCGCAACTGACATTAAAAGCGCCTAACGCAAAAATGCGTAAAGTGTCTGGTGATGCGCCGTTAGTTGAACGTATCGAGTATGTTATTCAGTCAGAAATTAATCCACAACTTGCCAGCCACGGCGGTAACATCACCTTGATAGAAATTACTGATGATGGTGTTGCAGTATTGCAGTTTGGTGGTGGATGTAACGGTTGTTCTCAAGTTGATATCACCTTAAAAAATGGTATCGAGAAGCAGCTGTTAGATATGTTCCCAACGGAATTAACCGGCGTTCGAGATGTGACCGAACACCAGCATGGTGACCATTCTTACGCATAATAATGCCAAGATTGACGCTTGAATTGAGAAACGCGACCTTATTATGGGTCGCGTTTTTTGTTGGTATAGCTTGGACTTCAGTCGTCTCGTGTGAGCACTTCAAGTAATTCGATATCAAAAAACAAAGCTGAATTTGCTGGAATACGATCGCCCATTTGACGTTCGCCATAGGCTAGATGGGCCGGTACTGATAATTGTCGTTTACCGCCCACATTCATGCCGATAATACCCTGATCCCAGCCTTTAATGACTCTACCTGTGCCGATGACACATTGAAACGCATCAGAAGCATCAAACTGGGTGCCATCGGTTAAACGTCCACTGTAGCGGGTAGTAATTAACGCACCTTTAACTGCAGTTTTACCGCTGCCAACTTCAATGTCGGTAATAATCAATTCTTGAGTCATAGTGTTCTCGTGTGTGACGACTTGGGCTATTTGAGGTTATTTTACCCCAAGATTGGTCGTTAAGAAGTGTTCTATTTCACTAGTTTTTCTTAGGCGATGTTGATTATTGCTGACATTGTGATCGCCATTTTCACGTTCGATGTCGTTAACGGGTTTATGTAAATGCTTCATTGCGGCATACATTTTTACTGGAATTAATCTCAATTAGGAGTGTCGCCGCTATTCTCTGAATTGTGGTATCAATAGGCTTCGTTCTAGTGCTATTACGGGATAAGTTTGATGACTCATAAGCACTATGATGTGGTCAGCAGTTGATACCTGAGTTTGTAGTAATAGTGCCAGCCAAGAGTCAAGCTTCGGCATAGCATGAATATTGACATCGCAGCCCACAGACTGTGGTTACCCCAATCTTGCAACACGTACCAACATGGAAAATAAATTCCAAAGGTGGCGACTATCATGCTATTTCGCATTATCTGCCCATGGGCGGCACCAATATATACACCATCGAATAAGTAGCAGCCAAACGCCAATATAGGCATGAAAACAAGCCAGATTAAATAATTATTTGCGGTATCTTGTACTGCTTCTATGTTGGTTAATAGCTGAATTATCCATGGCCCTGCCAACCAAAATAGCAGGCTAAATAACACCGCAACCATTGCCGACCAGCAAAATGCGAGTACTACGCTGTCATGAAGTAAGATTGGGTTTTTTTGGCCAAATGCGCGGCCCACTTCAGCTTCGGCATAATAGGCTATGCCATCTAACGCATAAGATATCAGCATCAGTAAATTGAGCAGTACCGCATTAGCGGCAATAATGTTGTCGCCTAATCCGGCACCATAAAAAGTCATAAAGCTAAAGGCGGCTTGCAAACACAAGCTGCGGATAAAAATATCACGATTTAAGGTGAGTAAACGAGCATATCCACGCCATGATAAATGCGCGATAACTTGGCTTAATTTTAGTCCGCCCATATCAACCAGCTGGCGTTTAACCATGACTAATGCCACTGAAAAAGCACAGATGTCAGCAATAACCGATGCCAAAGCCACGCCTTGCACATTCCATTTAAAGACCATAACAAACACAAGATCGAGAATAATATTGACGCTGTTAGCGATAATGAGTTGCCACATGGCTGCTTTGGGCGCTTGGCGACCAAGCAACCAACCCAGTAGCACCAAATTGGTAAGGGCAAAAGGCAATGACCAAATTCGAATTTCGACATATTGACGACAATAGAGCATCACTTGTTCGCTGGCATCACTCAGACTGAGTGCTAAATTGAGCAGGGGAGATTGCAGTATTACGCCAACTAAGCCTAAGGTTAATGCTAGGCTGCAACCTTGTATCAGTAATTGTTGCTGAGTTGAGGTATCATTAGCACCGTAGGCTTGTGCAACGAGTCCGGTGGTGGACATACGTAAAAAACCAAGCAACCAAATCATCAAGGTGATGATGGTACTTCCTAAGGCTACGCCGCCAAGATAGTAAGCTTGTTCAAGATGCCCAATTACCGCGGTATCAACTAATCCTAATAGAGGGATAGTGATATTAGACAATATCATTGGGGTCGCTAATGCTAATAATTGGCGATTTTTTTGGCGGTTGAACAGTAGTGTGCTAACAGACATAGGTATGGATAATCATGGTTAAGAAAATAGCGTTATTGTTGGCGGTGTTCAGTTTGAGTGTATTGCATTGTGATGCCAATGCCGTGGTTATTTTACAATATCATCATGTATCGGAAAACACGCCTAAAAGTACTAGTGTGACACCTAGTCAGTTTGCCGAGCAGATGCAGTACTTGGCTGATAATGACTTTACGGTGATTTCATTAACTCATGCGGTTGAGTCTCTAAAGCATAACACGGCATTAGACAATAACAGTATTGTGATCACCTTTGATGACGGCTATGAAAGTATTATTAATAATGCCGCGCCTATATTGGTGGCGCATCAGTTTCCTTATACGGTATTTATTTCTGTTGCGCCGATTGATGCGGGCTTCAAAGGGATGATGAGTTGGCAAGATATTAACACTCTGTCAGAGCAAGGGGTAACCATTGCTAACCATAGCTGGGGACACGAACATTTAATTCGCCGCCAAGGCAAAGAAACCCAAGACCAATGGCAAGTACGCGTTGAAGATAATATTCTATCGACGGAAGCGGAGATCTTAAAACGAACGGGTCAAAGTGTAAAAATGTTTGCTTACCCTTATGGTGAATACACCAACAAGCTGGAAGCTATTTTGGCTAAGCATGGTTTTGTTGGTTTTGGTCAACAATCTGGTGCGGCGGGAGAGTATGCATCATTAACCGCATTACCCCGTTTTCCGGTGGCCAATGCTTTTGCTGATTTGGCGAGTTTAACGGTTAAATTTTCCAGCTTACCTATGCCGGTTATTAAGCAAAACATAAGCGATCCACTATTAGTTTCAGGTCAATGGCGGCCTAAATTGGTGCTGACTCTCGACACTCAGGATATATATCCACATCAAGTGATGTGTTTTATTCAAGGACAAGGCGCTAAAAAAACCATTTGGTTAAGTGAAAATCGCTTATCCATTCAGGCATCATCAGATTTAGCCCCAGGACGTTCGCGCTACAATTGCACCGCACCGAGTAAAACAAAAACGGGTTATTATTGGTTTTCACAAGCGTGGATCCGCCCGCAAGATAATGGTCACTGGCTTGAAGAGTAATTTAACCTCAGCTCGGGTTAATAAGCGGTTATTCAATAATGGCTAGTGCCAAGATGCAACTATTTGAGCAAAGTCAGCAATGAGTTCAGCATTAACAATTTGTGGTAACTGGCCTGGTTGTGGCTTGGTTTTAAATACCGCAATTTTTTCAACCCTCGGTGAAACCAACACATAAGATGCGCTATGGTCTACTTGATAATCACTGTCATCTCCGACCATGGCATACACAAAGCCTAGATCACGGCTGAATGGAAATAAATCTGTGTGTTCTGCACTGACGGCTTTAAAGTCTTTATTAAAAAAGTTGATGTAATCTAAACGTTTCGCTTGAGTGTCACGTTTAGGGTCAGCAGACACAAACACCACTTGTACATTACTGGCTATTTTTTGTAGCTTTGGGTAAGCCGCCGCAAGTTTATTTAAGGTGGTTGGACATACATCAGGGCAAGCGGTGTAACCAATAAAAAATAAACTCCATTTACCTTGCAATGTTTGGTTCGTAAACGAATTACCAAACTGGTCTGCCAATGTAAATGGGGCTAATGTGCGTGGCTGTTCAAATACATAACTGGTCGCCAGTTCCATAGGTTCGGTTTGCATTTTTTGATAAGCGACCCCACCGGCCACGACCAAAAGAAATAGCCCTACAATAATCGTTATCTTCAATGTATTTCCCTTTCTAATTTAAGCGTTTACCCAAAAATAATGGTCCACTAATAATACAATGAACAATATCATTAAATGATAAATTGAAAATTTAAACACCTGCATGGCGAGTTCTGGATAGTCATGAAATTTTAACTGCCAGGCTTTATAGATAAAACCGCAACTGAGTAAGGTTGAACCGACCAAATATATCGGACCACACATGCCGACTAAAACCGGGAGTAGACAGGCAATGGCTAATAAAATGGTGTAAAGCAAAATACAGGTTTTGGTAAATTCGACTCCATGGGTCACCGGTAACATTGGAATATTAACCTTGGCATATTCTTTACGGCGATGGATAGCTAATGCCCAAAAATGTGGCGGTGTCCAAGTGAAGATAATGATGACTAATAATAAGGCGTAACCGTGTAGTTCATTGGTTATCGCGGTCCAACCGAGTAATGGCGGCATCGCGCCAGCGAGTCCCCCGATGACAATGTTTTGTGAGGTGGCACGTTTAAGATAAGCCGTATAAACCAAGGCATAACCAATCAAGCTGGCAAAGGTTAGCCAAGCTGTTAGGGGATTAACTAAGGTATATAACACCACAAAACCGAGCGCGCCAAGTGACACCGCAAATGCCGACGCCTTGGTTGCTGATATTTTTCCTTTCGGTAATGGGCGGTTATAGGTGCGAGCCATTAAAGCATCGATTTTACGGTCAATTAAGTGATTAAATGCCGCCGCAGCCCCCGCCATCATAGCAATCCCTGCCATTCCCGCGACCAAAGGTTGAAGCGGCACTATACCGGGCACAGATAAACACATACCGACTAATACCGTCAGCAACATTAGCGCAACAACCTTGGGTTTGGTCATTTCAAAATAAGCGCGCCATTGCAGGGTTAATTTAGGTTGATGGTGACTAATCGTAACAAGTTTTGTCATGGTCGTTCCTCGCCTATGCTTTGCGCCATAAGGCATAATTAATAAAGACTAAGGTAAGCAGCAATAAGGCTGCGCCTCCATTGTGTGATACCGCGATACCCAAGGGTAAATTCATCACTACATTACTAATACCCAGTCCGACTTGAACTATGATTAACAACACTAATAAGTAACCACTGTTACGCATAATGTGTGATTGGGCATAACGTAATTTTAGTGCCAGTACGATCAGGGTTATGGCGGTAACAACCGCCCAAATTCGGTGGCTAATATGAATAGTCATTCGAGTTGCGTAGTCTAATACGCCAAATTCAAAACTAGGATGATCGCCTTGAAATGGTGAAAAAGCATCGGCAAAACGTAAGTTATCGACCCAATTCCCTTCACAAATGGGCAACGTGGTGCAGGCAAGCGCAGCGTAATTGGATGAGGTCCAGCCGCCGAGTATAATTTGAATGACTAACACCCCTAAACTGACTAATGCTAACGGGATCAGCTTACGAGCATAGGTATCACCTCCGGGGATCCGTAATGGCTTTAGCCGTAGATACAAGAGTAGTAACAAGGCAAATAGGCTAAAACCACCAATAAGGTGTGCCATAACCACAATAGGCATTAATTTCATCGTGACAGTCCACATGCCAAGCGCGGCTTGAAACACAATGAGCCCAGCAATAAAGATGGGAAGTTTTTTGGGGGCTTGAGGCTGTTTAAGACATAAAATTAAAATGGCTAAAACCATTAAGCCTAATGTTCCGGCGATATAACGATGGATCATTTCCAGCCATGCCTTTTCAGGCTCAATTTGAGCATCAGGAAAACGACTCTCAATGTTGGCTAAATCATGACTTGCACTTGGAAAGGCCAAGTGACCATAACATCCCGGCCAGTCTGGGCAACCTAATCCGGCATCTGACAGGCGTGTATAGGCGCCCATTAGAATAACCGCCAAGGTAAACACCAAAGTGAATTTGATTAATCGCTCAATTGCCATTAGCCTACCCTCGACAACTTAAGCATTTTGCGTAAATCAGCAATCATGGCTTTGCCTTGGGCGATATTGGCGTCGTGACCTATCACATTGTCATATTGCATCACCAAGTTTCCGAGAGGATCGACAATAACTAGACGTTGCTCTGTCAGCATGGTTGCCAGTGCTTGATTGGCGTTTACTTGATCGAAGCCGATATTTAATTGCTTAAGTATCTTGGTGTCGCTGCTGTTATTAACCACAATGATAGGGGTAACACGATCCCGATCTTTACCCAGTGCGATATAGCTTTGATGTAAAATATACAGGCGTTCTTGGCACTGTTCATTGCACGTTTCAGGTAGAAAAAACAGCACTTGCCATACGTGTGGTTTGGGGTTGTCCATGGCTAAATTGGCATAATTTACTTCGGGAGTGATTAACGCCCCCTTGTTAGTCGCCGCACCATTATACAGTTCTAGGCTTAACACTAATTTGGCCAAAGCTACCGGTAAAATAAATACCAGCAGTAATACTATTAATGCTTTATTGCTTTTTTTAGGTAGGGAGTTCATTCCATCTCCTCTTTATCATTTTGATATTATTGTTAAGTTAATTTTTCACGACGAGGCTTAACGTCGAAATTGTCGAAATGCTATCCAGCTCATTAATCCTAAAAAGACTCCTGCCATCGTGAACCATTGCAAGGCATAACCTTGATGCTTGTGCGCCGATAGTGGGATCGGCACCCAGGGTTGAGGTAAGTTATAACTCGGGACATTCTCTGGTTGCAGTACCACAGAGATCAGCGGATGAGCCAACATGTCAGCCAATGCCGCGATGTTGATGTTTTGAAAACGTAGCGGGGCATCTATATCTGCTAACTTCTCCGGATATAATTGATCACTTAATGGGTTGGTTTGCTTTTGGTATACCCGACCCAATAGTGTGTAGTAATCGACTTTTAACGCTGTGAGCTCCGGTAATATTCGACGATCTTTATTTGCTGGAACAAAGCCGAGTTCAACTAATATCCAAGGTTGATCAGGCGTTATCTCAAATACTTGGTAAGCTAAATAGCCCACTTGGCCTTGATACACTTGATTGTCTAACAGCAGTACGGTGTTATTGGCTGGTTTAGCATAAATCGATAAGCGATAACCCGTCAGTAAAGACGCCTCTGGCTGAGAGGCGGTTTGTCGCTTTGATGATTCAACCAATGCCAACATGTCTTCATAAGTGAGAGCTTGCTGCTGTTGGCGCTGAAGTAATGTGCTTTGCCACTCTTGTTTAAACGCTGCCCGTGATAATTGCCATAATCCTAGCTTGACCAATAAGCCAAACACGACCAAAGTAATGATTACCAATAATATTTGAGACACACCCACACTGCTAAAAGGATTGCCTGTGACAACCCCTTTCATTGTTAAGTTAGTTTTAGTCTCGTTGCTTTTATTCATATTATTTAACTTAGGTAGAGCCTTAGTTATTATGGTTAAAGGGCAACATCAGCAACCTATGAGTCATTTTCTAGGTCGCCGAGTGTTGTTTTCTATTGCTGTGATTGTGGTGTTGCTGGTGGCCTTAGGGCTTGGCTACATTCAGCCTAACCCCAGACCTTATTAATGTTGATTTACAACACGTAGACAAAGATGAATAAGCATAACCACACCACATCAACAAAGTGCCAATACCAACTTCCCGCTTGAAAAGCGAAATGCTTGTCGGGCGTAAAATGCCCTTTGACAATTCTGAGTAACAAAATAATTAAGAACAGGGTGCCAATCGTCACGTGCATACCGTGAAAACCGGTTAACAGAAAGAAGGTGTTACCGTATACACCAGAAGAGAGTGTTAGCCCCATTTCTTGGTAAGCATGGCTATACTCTTCAACCTGTAAACCGAGAAATGCAATACCCAAAATAACCGTCAGCGCTAACCAGATGATCAAGGGTTTACGATTGGCTTTTTCGAGGTTGGTATGGGCAAAGTGTAATGTAACCGATGAGGTTAGCAGTATCATGGTGTTGATTAATGGCAAACCCGTCCACGGCATGGCTTCGGTTGCGGTACCATCAGGCGTTTTTACCAGTGGCCAAATAGCCTCAAAGGCAGGCCACAACACTTCATGAGTCATGGCATTATTTGATGCGCCCCCAAGCCAAGGCACTGAAATCATGCGTGCATAAAAGAGTGCGCCGAAAAATGCCCCAAAAAACATAATTTCAGAAAAAATAAACCAGCTCATTCCTTGTCTAAACGAACGATCCATTTGCGCTGAATACAATCCAGCCATGGACTCATCAATAACGGTTTTAAACCAGCCAAAAATCATAAAAATAATGACGGCCAAACCCGCGAGTAAAATGTAACCCCCAGAGGTTTTTTCTGTGGTTAATTGTTGTATATAATTGCCAGCACCAAACGCAATTAAAAATAAACCAATAGCACCTATTATCGGCCACGCACTTTGGGATGGTACATAATAAGGTTGATACTTTGTTGTCATTTTGCTGCTCCTTGCTCTATGTCGATCGCTTGTTTATCGGTGATGTCATAAAGGGTATAAGAGAGAGTCAATGTATTAATGGACGCTGGTAAATCAGGGTCCACGTAAAAAATCAGTGGTAATTCTGCTGTGGCAGACGCTGCTAAGGGTTGTTGATTAAAGCAAAAACATTCCGTTTTATTGAAGTACGCCGCCCCTTGGCCAGGCGATACCGAAGGGATCGCTTGGCCTACGGTGTCGCGTGAAGACAGGTTTTTAACCAAAAATTGTGCGTGAGTAAGCTCACCAGGATGCACGCTTATTTGGTTAACTTTAGGGCTAAATTCCCACGGCATATTTGATTGAACTTGGGTGACAAATTCAATGGTTACGGTTCGGCTTTTATCAACCACCACCGCTTCATAGCTGCTGGCACTATTTTGGGTTTTGCCATTTATACCCAATGTATCGCAGAGCACGTCATAAAGCGGTACCAGCGCAAAACCAAATCCAAACATACCAATTGATCCAGCAATCAGCATGATTAATAACTTACGATTTGATCTTGTTGGTTGCGTCATCTCATTTAATCTCCGGCGGAGTGGTAAACGAGTGATATGGCGCTGGACTGGCAATCGACCATTCTAAGCCTTCTGCTGCTTGCCAAGGATTATCTCCAGCGGGTTTGCCACCCTTAATGCATTTGAGTACCACCGCGAGGAAAATAAACTGAGATAAACCAAATGCGAACCCACCAATTGATACAATTTGATTTACATCGGCAAACTGTACAGCGTAATCTGGGATCCTTCTCGGCATGCCTGCTAAGCCTAAGAAATGCATCGGGAAAAATAGTACATTGACGGAGATAACCGAACACCAAAAATGCCATTTCCCTAAGGTTTCGTTGTACATATGACCGGTCCATTTGGGCAGCCAATAATATGCCGCTGCCATAATGGAAAATATCGCCCCTGTGACCAACACATAATGAAAATGAGCCACCACAAAGTAAGTGTCGTGATATTGGAAATCAGCAGGGGTAATTGCCAGCATCAGACCCGAAAACCCGCCAATGGTGAACAGGATGATAAACGCGACCGCAAAGAGCATCGGTGTTTCAAATGTCATCGAACCGCGCCACATGGTTGCCACCCAATTAAACACTTTCACCCCAGTAGGGACAGCAATTAACATGGTGCAATACATGAAAAATAGCTCTGCAAACACAGGCATACCCGTGGTAAACATATGATGTGCCCACACCAAGAATGACAGCACGGCAATGCTGGCAGTGGCATAAACCATAGAGGAATAACCAAACAATTTTTTACGACTAAAGGTCGGAACAATCGCCGAGATAATGCCGAATGACGGTAAAATCATGATGTAAACTTCAGGATGACCGAAGAACCAGAAAATATGCTGGAACATCACCGGATCGCCGCCACCTGCGGCATCAAAAAAGCTAGTACCGAAAAACTTATCGGTTAACACCATGGTGACCGCGCCCGCAAGCACTGGCATCACCGCAATCAGTAAAAATGCGGTAATAAGCCAAGTCCACACAAACAGCGGTAATTTCATCCATGTCATACCAGGGGCGCGCATATTGACTATGGTCACGATAACGTTAATGGCGCCCATTATCGAACTGATCCCCATCATATGAATGGCAAATACAAACAAAGCGGTGCTGTCAGGACTATAAGTGGTTGAGAGTGGGGCGTAGAATGTCCAACCAAAATTAGGACCACCACCTTCCATGAATAGCGAACCTAGTAACATGGAAAAGGCGAACGGTAAAATCCAAAAACTCCAGTTGTTCATCCGCGGTAGTGCCATGTCTGGCGCACCGATCATCATTGGAATTAACCAGTTAGCTAATCCAGTAAAAGCTGGCATTACCGCGCCAAAGACCATAATAAGACCATGAACTGTGGTCATCTGATTAAAAAAGTTAGGTTCGACTAGCTGTAATCCCGGCTGAAATAACTCAGCTCGAATGACCATAGCCATCGCACCGCCAGTTAGAAACATAATGAAACTAAACCATAAATACAGCGAGCCGATATCTTTATGGTTAGTGGTGAGTAGCCAGCGCATTAGCCCTTTCGGCGCTCCGTGATGATGATCATCATGAGCGGTAGCAATTGTATCGTGCGTTGTTGTGCTCATTGTTTTCCCCTACTGTCCATGGCTAGCGACATCGGCAGCTTGCACCGCCTCGTCAGAATTATTGCCCCACGCATTGCGCTCATAAGTAATCACTGCCGCCATTTTTTGAGGGCTGAGTTGACTACTAAATGCTTGCATTGCGGTGCCTGGTTTGCCGTGCATAACGATATCGATATGTCCGCTAACCGGTCCGCTAACGACAGGGCTGCCAATAAGTGAAGGGAAAGCGCCGGGTAAACCAGCGCCAGAGGCCTGGTGACATGCAGCACAAACAGTGGCATAAACCTGCTCACCTTCAGCGATTAATTGCTCCAAGGTTAAGGTGGGCAGATCTGCCGCTGCAACAACTTCAGGTGTCACAACCTTGGCAACGGCTTCTATAGCTTGAGTGGTTTTTTCTGTGGCCGCATCGGTAATGTCTGTCGTTGTTGCGGCAATGGTACTTGCTGCATCGGCTACGACCTCGATCGGCTCAGTGCTTGACGCGTTACTACTTGAGAAGTTACCCACATCAGCTGCTTGAACAACATCGCCACTGTTGTTGCCCCAAGCATTTCGCTCAAAGGTAATCACTGCGGCAATTTCTATGGCGCTAAGTTGCTTGGCAAAGGCTTGCATTGCGGTGCCTGGTTTACCGTTTAATACAATATTGAGGTGATCGTCAACAGGGCCTTTTATGATAGGACTGCCAATCAATGATGGGAATACACCGGGAAGACCCGCCCCATTAGGTTGGTGACAAGCGGCGCACCGCGCTATGTACACTTGCTCGCCCTGCGTGTTTAGCTCTTCAAGGGACAAGGTTTGTGACATTGATGCGGCTGCAGCGACTGTAGCATTATTGGCCAGTTGTTTTTGTTCAACTAACCAATTATCAAAATCAGTCTCCGATAAGGCTTGTACCACAATAGGCATAAATCCATGGTCTTTACCGCATAACTCAGCACATTGACCGCGATAAGTTCCAGGCTTATCAATACGAGTCCAGGCTTCGTTGATAAAGCCTGGGTTGGCATCTTTTTTAACCGCGAAAGCGGGTACCCACCATGAGTGGATAACATCATCAGATGTCATCAAGAAACGCACCTTTTGATTGATGGGCAGTACTAGCGGCTTATCGACTTCAAGGAGGTAATTTTCGCCTTTGGCCTCACGGCCATCAATTTGCTCTCTGGGGGTGGATAATGAGCTGTAAAATTCGATGTCTTTATCAAAATAGCTGTAGTGCCATTTCCACTGTGACCCAGTAATTTTGATGGTCAGATCGGCATCGCTGGGATCTTCCATGGCAATTAAGGTTTTAGTGGCTGGAATAGCCATTCCGATTAAGATAATGAAAGGGATGACGGTCCAAGCAATTTCCACTTTGGTACTTTCGTGAAAATTGGCCGCAACGGCACCTTTTGATTTGCGGTGATAAATCATCGAATAAATCATGATCCCAAACACCACTAACCCAATAGCACAACAGATGTAAAGAATCGTCATATGGAGGTCATAAACCTTACCACTGATATCCGTCACGCCTTGGGTCATGTTGAGGGGCATTTCTGTTGCCCCAAGCGGAAGTGCTACCCACACAACCAATAAAAAATACAACCATTGCTTCACAAGACTACTCCCCTGCTAATTGCAAAATAGCAACTACAAAGAAAAGTCACACAGTAAATCTCAGCTCTATGCAAACTCTTCGGTTCCCGAAAAAAGCTTGATGAACTCAAAGTACTCTGGTGGTTGTATACAGACTGTCTACGCTTTTATTGTTAGCTGTGCACCACGCTTGTACCTACGACTGAACTTATCAATTTCTATTTGGATTATTTGTCTGACAGTAATCTTGATTACTGTCATTTTATCCAATTAAAGATGAAGAATGTTTCATCCTTGTTAACCACATTACTTGTAGATTAAACATTGATCAAGATCACTTTGTTGGTAAATAGGCTAAAAAAAGATGAAAAAAAGCCCTGAATTCAATGCAGGGCTTGGTAATTAAGGATTTATGCTTAGTGAAATGAGCAAAAATTACCTGCTCCACTTGTTAATGTAGAGTTAACAAGTTGATGTTTGTGAGGTAAGTGAGCATTCACATCTTCAATTACCACGCCTAATGCTCGCGCGCTCTTAGCGACAATTTCCAATCGACGACTATCGCGAGCATCGAGTGAACTTGTCCAAGTAACCACTGCACTAGAAGTTCCGCTCGTGAGAGCTTTTTCCATGGCCCATAATGTTTCGACTTCATCTTTGGTGTGCACCAGTAAAATACGATCCATTCTCACTCCAGCACTGGCCAGCATATGCTTATAGCCTATGTGAGGTGGACTAATTAATACAATCCATCTGCCTTGTTGGCTCAACGTCGCCAGTTGGCTACACAATTGACTCAGTTCTGCTTCACCTTGGGTGACAGTTTGTAATGTTTGAATGGTTTGGTTGCCATGCAGATCTGTTTCAGTTAAATCTACCCATAAGCCTGGGTGACGTGGCGCTACGCCCATTAGTTTGTTCATGACCAATCTCCATTACGGATAACGCCAACTGCAAGCCCTTCGATGGTTAGGCTTTGGCAACTTAAATCTACTTTTATCGGGTTATAATCTTCATTTTCTGCATGCAGATAAATCATATTACCTTTTTGTTCGAATCGTTTTACGGTGACGTCATCATCAACACGCGCCACCACAACCTGACCATTACGCGCTTGTTGCATTTTATGTACAGCGAGCAAGTCGCCTTCTAAAATACCAATGTTTTTCATGCTATCACCACGAACCCGTAATAAAAAATCTGCGGCGGGTTTAAACATATTTGGGTCGACTTGATAATATTGTTCTACATGCTCTTGCGCCAAAATAGGCTCTCCAGCAGCAACTTGTCCAATGAGTGGCAGACCGATTTCAAGCTGTTCTTCATGAGGTAAACGAATACCTCTCGAGGTACCAGGTATGATCTCGATAAAACCTTTTTTGGCTAATGCTTTTAAATGCTCTTCGGCGGCATTAGCACTTTTAAAGCCAAGACGACTCGCAATTTCAGCACGAGTGGGTGGCATACCTGTTTCGGTGATATTGTTTTTAATTAAGTCTAAAATTTCTGCTTGGCGCGGCGTTAACGGTCTCATGATGGTTCCTGTCTTTTTATACAGTGACTGTCATTATATACAGTGTTTTTGTTCGTGCAAGTATTAACCAACTCTTTTTTGAATATTGTTGGTCAAGTATCATTCAACAACCTGTTTCTATTAGTTATTGTGTATTGATTGTCTGATGTTATTTCTGATAGTGAGAACTCAAGCGTAAAGATAAATCGGTCTGATAGTGTAAGCAGGCTGGTTTCTGGTATCCTATACGACAATATTACAGTGGCTTATGTTGCGAAAATAACCATGTCAAAACCAGATTCAATATTTTTACGAGCGTTAAAATGGATTCAAAAATCGATGGTACTCACGGTTGTTGTGCCACATGATCCTTTTGACGATCTTAATTTAGATCCATCTAAACCTCTGATTTATGTTATGAAAACAGAATCAATCAGTGATGCCGCTGCATTAAGCGAAATCACTGAGAGCTTTGGTATGCCCAGTCCATATGAGCCACTGCAATTGGATGGCCTCAAAGTATCACGCATCGTTTGTCTTGAAGGCCGCAAACCGCTTTTTGGTAAACGCGAAAGCGGTGAAAAATTTATTAATAGTTTTACCAGTCTGTTAGCGCTTCATCGTCAATGTCCTGAGTTAGATATTCAGTTGGTGCCTGTGAGCCTTTATTGGGGTCGCACACCGGGTAAAGAAGATGACAGCATGAAAGCGGCTTTTTTTGAAAGGGAAAACCCGACCTGGCTGCGAAAATGGCTAATGATTTTGTTTCTAGGTCGCCACAATTTTGTACAGTTTTCTAATGCATTATCGCTTCGTCTTATGGCTGATGAACACGGTACCGATAAAAGAATTGCTCACAAATTAATCCGTGTTGCGCGAGTGCATTTCCGCCGTCAACGCAAAGTGATGACAGGGCAGCAATTACCGAATCGGCAAGTGCTTTTTGCGTCGTTACTTAAATCTGATGCAATCAAGAAAGCCATTGAAGAAGAGTCGGTAAACAAAAAAGTATCTGTCGAGAAAGCCCGTGAAACCGCCATTGAATACCTTGATGAAATTGCCGCTGACTATTCTGATAGTTTTGTGCGCATTGCCGAGCGCTTCCTCACTTGGTTATGGAACAAATTATACAGTGGTATCAATATCAAAGGTGCAGAACAGATAAGGCAGTTACATCATGACGGCCATGAAATTGTCTATGTGCCTTGTCATCGTAGTCATATGGATTACTTACTGTTGTCATATATTTTGTATTATCAGGGTATGGTTCCACCGCACATTGCTGCCGGTATTAATCTTAACTTTTGGCCTGCTGGGCCTATGTTCCGTCGTGGCGGAGCATTCTTTATCCGTCGTAGTTTTAATGGAAAAAAACTCTATACCGCAGTATTTCGTGAATACTTAGATCAGTTATTTGCTAAGGGCTATTCGGTCGAGTATTTCACTGAAGGTGGTCGTTCTCGTACCGGGCGTTTGCTAGCGCCTAAAACCGGTATGTTAGCGATGACTATTAATAGTGTGTTACGTGGCATTGAACGCCCTGTGACCTTAGTGCCTGTGTATTTAGGTTATGACCATGTGATGGAAGTGGCCACTTACCATAAAGAATTAAGCGGTAAGAAAAAGAAAAAAGAATCTGTTTGGCAGTTATTTGGGGCTCTGCGTAAATTAGGCAATTTTGGCCAAGGTTATGTGAACTTTGGTGAGCCGATTAATTTACAACATTTCTTAAACGAGCAGGCGCCAGAATGGCGTAAAGAGATTGCGAACGATCCTGATCAGAAACCATCATGGTTTACCCCATCGGTCAACTTACTAGCCAATCGTGTAATGACCAATATCAACGGCGCTGCTGCGGCCAGCTCGGTGACATTGACCAGTTTAGTGTTATTGGCATCAGAGCAAAATGCATTAGAAAGAAGCCAGTTAGAACGTCAGCTTGATTTGTATTTAGCATTACTTAACACAGTGCCTTATACCCATTACGCATCCGTTGCAGAGGGTAATGGCAAGTCAATTGTTGATCATTGTCTGTCGTTAAATAAGTTTGTCAGTACTAAGGACCTTATTGGCGAGATAATTTCGGTTGATGAAAAAGTTGCTATTACCATGAGTTATTACCGTAATAATATTATTCATTTAATGGCATTACCTTCACTCATCGCCAGTTGTTTAGTGCACTATGATGTGTGCGATCGCACCCGAATCCATGCCATAGTGATGGATTTTTACCCATTACTTAAAGCTGAACTTTTTATGGGTATTGATGATGTTCCTAAACATGTAGATTGCATTTTAGACTTTATGGTTGAACAAGGTCTGTTGAGCGGTAGCGATCAGTTGGTGATCACGCCTCACCATATTACTCAAGTGTTACTGCTTGCTGAAACCATCAATGAGACGTTGCAACGCTATGCCATTATCTTTAATTTACTGGCGATAAATCCGGAGCTTGAGCGTTCAGGATTGGAAACCGATAGTCATATGTTAGCCCAACGTTTAGGGGCTCTACATGGCATTACCGCACCAGAATTTTATGATAAAAAGTTGTATAACACCTTGAGCGTGAAACTAAAAGAATTGGGATATTTATGCAGTGTCGAGAATCGTTCTGAAGTGATAAGAATTCGAGATAATGCCAATAAATTACTCAGTTCTTCAGTAAGACAAACCATTGTTGATAGTGTGGCAGCGGAGCACGGACAATAATGGCCAACCACATGAATGCAGCAAAGCATCGAGCTAGCGGTAAGTCAGTATTGGGTGGGGCGATGATTATTGCTGGGACCACAGTCGGTGCGGGCATGTTTTCCTTGCCGGTCGTTAGTGCAGGAATGTGGTTTGGTTATTCATTAGCCATGTTGTTAGGTGTATGGTTTTGCATGTTAATGTCGGGTTTGCTGTTATTAGAAGCCAATTTGCATTTTGAACCTGGCGATAGTTTTGACACCTTAACCCGCGTAACTCTAGGGCAGTTTTGGCGGGTGATTAACGGCGTATCTATTGCCTTTGTGTTGTATATTTTAACCTATGCTTATATCAGTGGTGGCGGGTCGATTGTTAATCACAGCTTATCGGCTCTGGGTGTTAGTTTGCCTCAGAGCGTGGCGGGTTTGGTTTTTGCTATTGTCTTGGCACTTGTGGTGTTTATCAGTACTAAAGCGGTCGATCGGATCACCACCATCATGCTCGGTGGTATGATGATCACTTTCTTCTTGGCTAT
This sequence comes from Shewanella psychromarinicola, assembly GCF_003855155.1. Lineage (NCBI taxonomy): Bacteria > Pseudomonadati > Pseudomonadota > Gammaproteobacteria > Alteromonadales > Shewanellaceae > Shewanella > Shewanella psychromarinicola. The sequence goes on along the minus strand of NZ_CP034073.1, from coordinate 762,007 downwards.
CGGTAATTTATTAATCGACATTGACACGGTGAAATTGGCGTCACCCGATGGTGAGTCGCGTTATCTGCCTTATTTACTCGCTGCTATTCCTTTTGGGTTGGCCAGTTTTGGTTATCACGGTAACGTGCCGAGCTTAGTAAAGTATTACGGTAAAGATGCCAATACGATTGTGAAAGCCATCGTTACTGGAACCAGTATCGCATTGGTTATTTATGTGTGTTGGTTAGTGGCGACAATGGGCAATATTCAACGCAGCCAGTTTGCCGATATTATTGCGCAAGGGGGCAATATCGGGGTGTTAGTCGCGGCCTTGTCGGGGGTGATTGCCAGCCAATGGCTTGATAACATGTTAACCCTGTTTGCCAATCTTGCCGTTGCATCATCATTTTTAGGGGTGACACTCGGGCTGTTTGACTACCTTGCCGATCTCTTTAATTTTGATGATTCACGCACCGGACGGATTAAAACGGCCGCGGTTACGTTTATACCGCCGACAATACTGGGTTTATTATTTCCGAATGGATTTATTTTAGCGATTGGATTTGCTGCGCTTGCGGCCACCATATGGGCCGTTATTGTACCCGCTTTGTTGGCTTATAAAGTGAGGCAACAATATCCCAATGCCGACGGTTTTAAGGTGCCAGGTGGGACTCCGCTGATTGTACTGGTGGTGTTGTTTGGGATGATCACAGCAACATGTCACTTACTGGCAATGGCGGATATCTTACCGGTATTTAAATAATCTTAACTTGTTACATAGAATTATAATTGTTCAAAAAAGCCTTCGTTTGAAGGCTTTTTGCTTTTCTGCTGATATCGATTTAACTTATGAGACACGTTTCATGTTGGCCATATAAAAGCAACTATTTTTTATAGAGGATGATGATAATGCAGGTACAAGAGTATCAACAAGGACAACCTTGCTGGATTGAACTAGCGACTCATGATTGGGCGGCAGGTAAAGCATTTTATCAGGCATTATTTGGCTGGGAAGCCGATGATATGCCCATGCCAGAAGGGCATTATACTATGCTGCAAATAGACGGTGATGATATTGCGGCAATGTACCCAATGCCGGCAGAAATGGAGGCATTACCTACTCATTGGACAATTTATTTTGCGGTCGATGATGTCGATGCTACCTCTATGGCTGTGATTCAAGCTGGAGGTGAGATTATTGCGGGGCCTCATTCTGTCGCAGATGCTGGTCGAATGGCGCTATGCACAGATCCAGAAGGCTGTCGTTTTGCATTGTGGCAAGGCCAAGACCATATTGGCATCAAGCGATCGCAAGAATCAAATACCCTATGTTGGGTTGAGCTTGCTTGTCGTGATACCGCTGGCGCGAAACAGTTTTATAGCCATGTATTAGGCTACCAAACCAAGCTAGCTGACATGGCTGAGTTTGAATACACGCAATTGTATGTCGGCGAGCAAGCCATTGGTGGCATGTTGGAAATGACTGAAGAATGGGGCGATGCTCCTGCGCATTGGATGAATTATTTTGCTGTCGACGATTGCGATGCTTCAGTTGCAAAAGCCAAAAGTCTAGGAGCTACCATCTGTGTGCCTGCGACCGATATTCCTGATGTAGGTCGTTTCTCTGTTCTTACTGATCCACAAGGTGGATTTTTCTCAATTATAACTTTATTGGATCCCACAACATAATCACGGATAATAAAGGTCAGAATTGGAACTTGAAGCAAAAAACTATGTCATTGCGAGTGGCTTTAAAGGATGAATAAAACCCAAGGATGAGTCTATGACCCAAGAAACAACTCAAGCCGCATTAGCACGAATTAACCGCAGTATGCTGATAGTGGCCATTACCGATGTTCCCGGTACATTACTATTTGGCCTAGGACTTTACGGAATATTTGCCGGATTTAACCAAGACTTTTTACCTATGTTAGCCAACCCTGTACTCATCAATATTATGTTGGTTACTGGTGCTGTCATTATGGCATGGGGTATGTTTCGGATGGTAATTCTCGCACGTGAAAAACAAGGGATATTACAACAATGAAGCAGCTGATAATTCAATTAACATTGTTATCGAGTTTAGTGCTGCTAACGGCTTGTAGTGGAACAAATCCAATCCGTATTGGTAAGGCTGGCAATGGGGATGACAATAAAAATGACACTGACTATATGGTGATTAATCTTCCTAGAGCCATTCTGGCAAGCGATCCTTGCAAGTATGGTCACCCAGACGATATTGCCACCTGCCGTAAAAAGCAGCAAGATCAAGTCGATCAGTTAAATGAGTCACTTAAACGTCAATAACCCCCATCTTTTAACCTGAGTAGAGGTTAACTAAATCAAAACCATTTAGTAAGTACCAATAAGATGAGTATAAACGCTCATAAAAATAATCCTCAAGTCACCGAGTGACTTGAGGATTGTTGTTTCTAGGGTGAATGTATTTAGCGTTAACGTTTGTCGTTATTGCTTAGGTAATGTGCGGCCGTAAATAAGCAAGTAAATCGCCGGGATAACAAATAGCGACAATAGCGGCGCTGTTACCATGCCGCCCACCATAGGTGCGGCAATTTTTTGCATGACTTCATTACCCGTACCACTACCCCACATTATCGGCAGTAAACCAAAAAAGATGGTGGCGACTGTCATGGCTTTAGGCCGAATTCGCATTACTGCACCGTCGAGTAATGCGGCGGTTAAATCCGCTTTACTGTGGTAGTTGTCGGCTTGCTTATAGGCCTTAATACTATTATTGAGATAGACCTGCATTACCACGCCAAATTCGGCGGCGACCCCGGCTAGTGCAATCATACCGACCGATACCGCGACTGAAAAATTATAGTCCAGCCCATAGAGCAGCCATGCACTACCCACCAATGAAAAAGGCAAACTTAGCATGATCACAGATGCTTGTATTACTGAGTTGAACGTCATCATCAGTAGCATAAAAATCACCGCAATCATTAATGGGATCACCATTTTCATTTTAGCGTCAACCCGTTGCATGTACTCGTACTGCCCAGCAAAGCTATAGTTGTAGCGCGCAGGTAGAGTAATTTGTTGCTTGAGTGCCTTTTCAGCTTCAATAATATATTCGCCGATAGAAATGTCTTTTAGATCGACAAACACCCATGAGATAAGGCGACCATTTTCACTGGCTAACATAGGGGGGCCATCAATGATTTTGAGTTCGGCTAAATAACTTAACGGTAAGTACTTACCCGTTTTAGTCAGCACAGGTAAATTTCTGAGCTTCTCAATATTGTCACGTAACTCTCGTGGGTAACGAATATTGATGGGATAGCGCTCTTGACCTTGAATCGACTCACCAATAGTCATACCGCCAATGGCTATTTGCACTACATCCTGGATGTCTTTTAAGGTCATGCCATAACGTGCGGCATTTTTAAGATCTGGGGTAATATCAATATAACGGCCGCCGCTACTGCGTTGTGAGAATGCAGATACTGTTCCAGGTAATTTGCTTACTACCGCTTCTATTTCAGCGCCAATCCGTTGCAGTTCCTCAACATTCGATCCCGATATTTTTATGCCAACAGGCGTTCTAACACCGGTAGACAGCATATCGATGCGAGTTTTAATCGGTTGCACCCAAGCATTGGTCATCCCTGGAATACGCACGGTTTGTTGCAGTTCTTCAATAATGCTTTCTAAGGTTACGCCATCACGCCATTCAGTTGTGGGTTTGAGCATAATGGTGGTTTCGAGCATGGTTAGCGGCGCGGGATCGGTCGCGGTCATTGCGCGGCCTACTTTGCCAAATACCCTTTTGACTTCGGGAACGGTTTTTATCAGACGGTCTGTTTGCTGCAATATTTCTGCAGCTTTGCCTGCGCTGACACCAGGCAGGGTGGTCGGCATATAGAGTAGATCACCTTCTTCTAAGGTGGGCATAAACTCTGAGCCCATTTGGCTTAATGGGTAGTAAGCACTGAATAGGACCATAATCGCCAATCCAATGGTGATTTTAGGGAAATGCAGTACCCATATAAGTAATGGCTGATATATGGCAATTAATACTCGACTGATAGGATTCTTACGTTCATCAGGGATTTTTCCGCGGACAAAATAACCCATTAATACTGGAATTAAGGTGATCGCCAAGATTGCCGATGCGGCCATGGCGAAGGTTTTAGTAAAGGCTAGTGGATGAAATAACCGTCCTTCTTGCGCTTCGAGGGCAAATACCGGCGTAAAGCTTAAGGTGATGATAAGCAAACTGAAGAATAACGCCGGGCCAACCTCAATTGAGGCTTCTTTCACCAGTTGCCAGTGATCTTCTCCCTCAGGAGCCTTACCGTGTTTTTGACGATAATGTTCTAAATGTTTATGGGTGTTTTCGACCATCACAATCGAGGCGTCAACCACGGCACCAATGGCAATGGCAATCCCGCCTAAACTCATAATATTGGCATTGACCCCAATGATATTCATGGCGATAAAACTGACTAAAATTGAAATAGGTAAGGTGATAATCGCCACTAAGGTTGAGCGGGCATGCAGTAAAAACAGTAGGCATATGAGTCCGACTACCAACATTTCTTCAAGCACTTTATGGGTAAGGTTATCGACTGAGCGCAAGATTAACTCTGAGCGGTCATAAGTGGTGATTAACTCAACACCATCAGGGAGTCCATTACTGATTTGCTCGAGTTTTTTCTTCACATTATTAATGGTTTCAAGCGCATTTTCACCATAGCGCATCACCACAATGCCGCCGACGACTTCGCCTTTACCATCTAGCTCTGCAATGCCACGGCGCGCTGCCGGGCCGGTTCTTAATTGGGCCACATCTTTCATTAATACCGGCGTGCCGTTTTCAGACAAAATGCCTAAGGGGATTTCAGCAAAGTCGGCAATGGTTTGGCGATAACCACTTGAGGTGATCATATATTCTGCTTCGGCCATTTCAATGACCGAGCCACCAGTTGAGCTATTGGAGACATCTAAGGCGTTTTTAATGGTCATTAAATCGATTTGATACAGGGCCAACTTATGCGGGTCGACAACCACTTGATAAGTTTGTTCCATGCCACCAACGGTGGCAACTTCTGATACTCCTGCAACACTTTGTAATTCAAGCTTTAAAAACCAATCTTGTAATGAACGTAATTGGGCTAAATCATACTGTCCGTTGCGATCGACTAAGGCGTATTGGAAAATCCAACCTACACCAGATGCATCTGGCCCAATGCTTGGCGTGACGCCAGCAGGCAGTTGATCTTGGGTTTGTGATAAGTATTCTAATACTCGTGAACGTGCCCAATAAATATCGGTGCCATCTTCAAAAATGACATAGACGAATGAATCGCCAAACATGGAGAACCCGCGAACCGTTTTGGCACCCGGCACGGCAAGCATAGCCGATGACAATGGGTAGGTAATTTGATCTTCAACTAATTGTGGGGCTTGGCCTGGGTATGAGGTTTTAACAATGACTTGTACATCTGATAAGTCAGGTAGCGCATCCAGAGGTGTCATGCGCATGGCTTGATAACCCACTAACGCGATAACGGCCGTGAGTATCAACACCATGACGCGTTGCTTTATTGAAGCACTGATAATTTTTGCTAACATTGGCGTGCTCCTTAGTGCTGGTGAGCATCGGTGGTGGTTGAATCTTGGGTTGAATCTTGGGTGGTTGAATCATTACTCGTTAAACGCTGTAAACTGCCTTGAATACTGGCTTCTGAGTCTAGTAAAAACTGTCCAGATATGACCACTTTGTCATGCTCATTCAGCCCGTCTAAAATTTCGGCCTTACCGTCTGCTATCATGCCAATTTTTACCGGCACTGAAGCAAAGCTAGTATCACTGCGTTGCACCACAATACGGTTCTCGCGGCCAGTAAGAATGAGCGCCTCTGTTGGGACGGTGAGCACATTATCCTTAGGAAGGCCAAATAAGGTGACATCCACTAAGCTGCCAGGTCTGAGCTTGTCGTTAAGATTATTGAGTTTGATCCGTACCTGCATAGCCCGGGTGACGGGATCTAATTCGGGGTAGATATAGTCAATCGTCGAGTCAATATCAAACAGTCCCAGCGCCGCGGCGCTGACAGTGACTTTGCGGCCTTTTTGTAGCCAACTTTGCTCGTTTTCAAATACATCTGCAATGACCCATACACTGTCTAAGTTAACGATTTCAAACAAGGTATCGCCTGGCTGGATATACATACCGGGACGGATCGTTAACTTACTGATAAAGCCATCTTGCTGGGCATAAAAAGGCACTTTAAAAATGGTTTCACCGGTTTTTTCTAAGCGATTAATCACCGTGCTATCGACACCTAATAGTGCTAAGCGTTTACGAGCTTTAAGCAATAAACTACTGCCACGCTCGTTATCTTGTTTAAGGTAGTCTTGTGCTTGGGAATAATCGTCTTGGGCATTGACTAGCTCGGGCGAGTAAAGCTCATATAATAGTTGGCCCTTTTTTATCTCTTGTCCCACGTCATTCACCTTAAGCGTTTCTATCCATCCGGTTGCACGAGTATGCACATGGCCAATAGCATTTTCGTTATATTGCACTGTGCCTATGGTATTTACTTGGCTAGATAAACTGGTTCTTTCAACCACCTGACTTCGCATCCCCAGTGCCTGTTGCATACCGCCAGACACGCCAACCACAATTTCTTTGCTGGCATCGGTCACCGTCACTTTCTCAAGGTTCATGCCGCAAATAGGGCAGGTGCCAGGCGCATCGGACACCACATGCGAATGCATTGGGCAGACATATTTTACATTAGTGCTGTCCTTGTTATTTGCCGTGGGCAGTAATGCGGGCTTAGGTTGTTCAAATACCTTGTCTGCTTGGCTTTTGTTTGTCTGACTGACACTTTTCATGTTAGCCATTGATGGTTGCACCCCGCTAGGCTCAGCACTGCCGATTTTCTGGGTGGCATCGGCCACCGTCACTTTCTCAAGGTTCATGCCGCAAATAGGGCAGGTGCTAGGCGCATCGGACACCACATGCGAATGCATTGGGCAGACATACTTTACCTTAGCGTTGTCCTTGTTATTTGCCGTGGGCAGTAATGCGGACTTAGGTTGCTCAAACACCTTGTCTGCTTGGCTTTTGTTTGTCTGACTGACACTTTTGATGTTAGCTATTGGATGTTGAGTGTCGTCAACGCTGGACTCATCTTGATCCTCTTTGACGACGAGAAACATATTACAGATGGGACAACTTCCCTCTTTATCACTGATCACTTCAGGGTGCATCGGGCAAGTATAGGTTTTGCTGGCTTGCGACTGATGCTGGGCATGATCGTGCTCTGCGCCATAAGCGACTGGTGATGTGAGCGCTGCGGGGATCATTACCCAAACAATCGCGCCTAATAGCACACTAGAAAATGGGAATTTCTTCATAACAACCTCGATATTCACCATGATAGCCATGATGAAAACGCTAAAAACAATAATATTGAATGTGCTCGATGCACAGAAGGATCAATTGATCTTGCCTGCTAGGCTTTGTTCTATTGCAATAGCACTTTACATGTTAGCCATTGAATGTTGAATGTCGTCAGCGCTGGACTCTTGTTGCTCATCTTTGACGACTAAAAACATATTACAGATGGAACAACGTCCCTCTTTATCGCTGGTTTCTTCTGGGTGCATCGGGCAAGTATAGGTTTTACTGACCGCTGAATGATGTTGGCTGTCGTCAGCGGTAAATTCGTCTTGCTCATCTTTGACGACTAAAAACATATTACAGATGGGACAACGTCCCTCTTTATCGCTGGTTTCTTGAGGGTGCATCGGGCAAGTATAGGTTTTACTGACCGCTGAATGATGTTGGCTGTCGTTAGTGATGGACTCTTGTTGCTCATCTTTGACGACTAAAAACATATTGCAGATGGAACAACGTCCCTCTTTATCGCTGGTTTCTTGAGGGTGCATCGGGCAAGTATAGGTTTTACTGACCGCTGAATGATGTTGGCTGTCGTCAGTGATGGACTCTTGTTGCTCATCTTTGACGACCAAAAACATATTGCAGATGGAACAACGTCCCTCTTTATCGCTGGTCTCTTGAGGGTGCATCGGGCAAGTATAGGTTTTACTGGCCGCTGACTGATGTTGGGCATGATCGTGCTCTGCGCCATAAACCACTGGTGATGTCAGAGCGACGGGGAGCATAACGGCAATCAACGCGCCTAACAGCACACTAGCAAAGGAGAATTTTTTCATAACAACCTCGATATTCATGATAATAATCATGATAATAAATACTAAAAAATAATTATATTGGATGTGCTCAATGCACAAAAATCATCAATTGAATTAAGCGATAGGTGGGCGAAACGCGGGAGGGAAAGCGATTGAAACACGGTTAACAACCATGGTAATTGATGTCGAATGAATTGAGGTGCTGGCCATCGGCAATTGAATGTCAATAAGGTTAGCTACCAGTGAAATGGTCAAACAATGATGGCAATCAAGACTGCAAAAGCCCGAACCATCACAACAGCTGGTTTGCGGTGCCGATGCGCTAATGGGGTCATTCACATCATTGACCATATTATCATGACAGTTTTTCGTTGCCTGTTGAGGCATTGCGGCTGTGGTGTTAGTTGCCAGGTCGGTTTTTACCGACATGCTCTGCTGAGCAAGATCATCGTGAGCATGCCTATCTGAAGGCGCAGTCTGTTGAGCCATTTTTGCATGGGCCATTGGCACCATAAAACTGTCATTAGTCAGCAACCCCTGTCCGACAAGTGCCAGCAAAGTCATTGCGATGATCCAATAGTTTGACAGCGTTGCTCTCATTTAACCTTAACCAAGTCGTTTGTAGGGTCTAATTTAACAGACCTTTATATCAGTAAAAATATTTCAAGCAATCATACTCATTTTATTTAACATAATGGTAGCGCTTTATAGTCTGTATCGTGTGATACACATTCCATTTCATTAATTTAGCGTGGTTTCACGTGTAGACAATGCTGATTTTGGTTTCCACTTAGGTCGGTATTTGTGGCGCTTCAACATGTCGATTACCCAAATAAATCCGCTAAAGGTTAACCATAAGGTGATAAACGCAAAGATCTTAATAGGAATAGTATTAAAACCGCCTTCATTGAAGTAATCCATAAAGTGGAGCATAAAAAACACTTCGGCTAAACGTTTGTGCTCATCACTGTGACCGACAAGTCGGCCCGATTGGGCTTCAATATAAACGCTGGTGGCAATGTCATCGGCAAAGTTTATCTGCCAAGTGTCATTTTGCTGTTTAGGAAAGTCGTCCAATGGCGGGATCAGTAGATTTGTCGAACTGATTTGAGCCTCGCCAGAATAGGACTCTCTGGCCAGTCGTTGCGCAAATTCGACGTCAATCAATACCGGTTTACCCTGATAAGCATTAACCAAGGTGTAGTCATGGCGAAGATGTTTATATAAGCCTTTTTCATGGGTTAATAAGTAGTAAGGTTTATCTAATAAAGTAATCAAGCTGAGTGACACGCTTGGTTTAAAGGCGCCTAAAACCATTTTAGGTTCAACCAAACGATGAGTCTCTACCGCCACCACGGCGTGAGCATCGCTTCGGTAACTAAGGCCTTGGGCTTTATTGTGATCCATAAGATTAAAATACAGCCCGCTGATCAACCAAAGCAGTAATTGAATGCCCACAATGACCGATGCCCATTTATGCACTTTTCTGATCCAAAACATTAGGCTGCTCCACTGTGATTGCGTTTTTTAAATATATTTTTACGCTTACTATACATTGGCTTACGTTTATTTTTGCGACCAAACACCCTGAAGTAAGTTAATACTAGCCCGCTAATAGTGGCGAATGTCGATAACAATGCTATCCAAAATAACAACAGGTTATCGACCTCTTCAGCATCGCCATAGTCCATCACATGAAAGCGAAACATCCAGTCAAATATCCGCCAAAAGGCATGACGTTTACCGACGATAAGTCCACTGTCGGCAGAGATATAAATTGATGGTGCGGAGAAATGCTCGAAATTAATCCGCCAAGCGGGTAAATGTCGATCACTCAGCTCAAAAGGTGGATTGTCGGTCAGTAAGCTCACCTCATCGATAGGCTCATTACCTGCGTAATAATATTGGGCTAATGCAATGGCCGTCGTTTGATTTAGTGGCGATAAACGCTCACCGGTTTGTGCGCTTAATAATACCTGCTGAGTCGCTGTTTGGCTTGGGATTGAAAAACGGTATACGTCTTGCTCCATCAGCTTACCCACACTGATTTGCTCAGCATGAGGGTAAGTCTGTAACAGTTGTGCCAACGAGTACTGCAGTTTATCGGGATTGATTTTTATCTGAGGGTTAGTTATTAGCGGATCCCCATGGATATAGTCAATATGCATAAACACCATGTATGCCCCCGTCACTGGCCAAATAACAAACTGCAGTCCGAGTAATAGCATCAGCCATTTATGAACTGTTCTTGCGGTTTTATGCATTAAAATGAGCCTTATTATTGTTATTATTAGTTTGTTTGTAACCTTGTTTACGAGGGAACCAATGGCGATAAATGGCCATCAAAATGTTATTAACTGTTAAGTGACTCATAGTTTTAAGCAATTTATCTTAGTCACGAGTGAGGTCAATGATAGGCTAAAGGTCATTATCCACTCGGTTGAATTCATGAAACTAACCACAACATTGCTGGTAGTGTTTGCCCTCATCTTACAAGGATTAACGTCCTCAAGTATGGCGATGAATAGTACACTTGCTTGTCATGAAAACAGCCAAGTCTCCATGTCGACGGCAAAACAGTTATCGACTCACATGGGCCATGCTTCAACATCTGATGAAACCGGCGCCGGTACCTGCAATTGCCATGATAACGAAGCATTTATAGCAGATTCAATGCCGTTATCTCAGCAATCCACGGTTCAAGCTATTTCTCCATGTGAACCGTCAGATAAACACAATTGCGACAAATGCAGCCATTGTGATATTTGGCATAGCGCGCCCTGTGCATTGATGCCGATAGGATTTACTTTCGATAAAGTCGCGATGGAGTTTACCCCAACTCCGCTGCTTAATTTCACCTCCGTTATGTTAATTGATCAGTCCCCACCGCCTTAATCGTTTATTCCAAAAAAACACCGTATTTCACAATCAACACAGCTCTTTTTTTGGGAGGATGCTGAGTGTATTTCAACACTCAATGTCCCGAACTATGACGTATAAAGGTACTATTATGTTTAAAAAATTATTGATCAGCAGCTTCATCATGCTTGGTGCTAGCACCCTTGTTCAAGCACAAGAGCCTATGGACGCACAACATTTTGAACAATTAAATTATAAAGAAGCAGTATTAACCGCAAATTCATTATATAGAAATGATCAAGGTATTGTTGTTAAAGTGCTACCCAATAAGATCACGGCTTCATTTGCTAATGGCAGCTCTGCATCGGTTGCTATTCCACAAGATCAATTCTTCTTATCTATTGCCCCTTTCTTAAGTCAAACTCACCCGTGCACCAACCATGTTCCAACGGGATGTACTGGTGAATTGGTCGGCGAAAAAATGCATATGTCGGCTATTGATGTCGCCACCGGAGAGGAAATTCTCAATCAAATGGTCACCACTCAACCCGACGGGTTTATTGATTTTTGGGTCCCTAGGGATCGCAAGTTAGCGTTCACTTTTCATCATGGTGACAAAAATGGCGTATACCGAGAAGCTAAAGAAGTCATATCAACGGATGAAAACAGCCGCACTTGCATTACCAGTATGAAGTTATTGGATAAAAATGATCAGCCTGCAACGGAGTCAAAACACAGTCATCATTAAGCATTAGCGCTAAAGGTTAATGGAGCTAAAGGCTGTATGTAATTGCAGCCTTTGGCGCATAAACCTAAAACCAGCATTTTTTGTCATGGTCAGCTTAGGATATAGGCTGATGTTACTGACAAGATAATTTTTACCATTACATTTGATGCACGTTTAGCTATCAAGTTACAGCCATTGCATTTGATCTACTTTCTAGCAAGTAAGTTCCTACAGGGGTCAATCGGCTCCTTTTTTGATGCAGCACAAACTAAAGTAGCGATCTAGCTCGCATTTTCGATATATTTTCGATAAGCAATCATCAAAATAGCGACTAAAATCAATTTTCTAATTTCTAAAAATCCTAAACTAGACAAATAAATATTAGAATTCCATTTTTTGCTATTACGGAGATTGAACAATGAACTGGCGTGCACTATTTAAACCAAGCGCGAAGTACTCAATTATTGCCCTTATTGTGGTGGGTGTAATTGTTGGGGTAGTCGGCTATTTTGCAACACAACAGACTTTGCATGCGACAAGTAGTGATGCTTTTTGTATGACATGTCACCGAGACCATTCGTTAAGAGATGAAGTTATGGCGTCAGCTCATGGTGGCGGTAGTGCGGGTATTACCGTGCAATGTCAAGATTGTCACTTACCTCATGGACCATTTGCTTATTTACTGAAGAAAATCGTTGTGTCTAAAGATTTGATTGGTTTAATGACCATCGATGGTTTTATGACTCAAGAATGGTTAGATGAGAACCGTAAAGAACAAGCGGATCTTGCCTTAGAATACTTCCGCAGCAATGATTCTGCTAACTGTCAGCATTGCCATACTCGTATTTATGAAGATCAACCCGATACGATGAAGAAAATGGCAGTAAGAATGCACAGTATGAACTTTAAAAAAGCACCTGAATCTAGAAAGACCTGTGTCGATTGTCATAAAGGCGTCGCGCATCCTTACCCTAAAAGCTAGTTTTAGTTTATAGGCAAAAAAACCCACTCATCGAAGTGGGTTTTTTTATCACTGTTTTTTAGGGATTACCTTTTAGGGATTGCCTTTTACGAATTGTCTGGTAGAGATGATCTGTTAAAGATTGCCTGTTGTGGCCGGCTCTGTAGGGGAGAGTAAGCCGAAAACACCCCAGCATAGGATGGCCCTATATTGGTGGCGAAACCTTAAGGGTTTACGCGCTAACACAAGCAAAAGTAGCAAGGTGTGCATTAAGGCTGTGATGCTTGCCACGGCCAGCAGTAGTGCCGTCGCGCCTGAGTCAAAAGGGATGACACAGCTATAAGCAAATAACATCCACATCGATAATGTGGCGGTTTTACCGATTAACACGATATCTGTGATCAAGTGTTTTTGTTTTATTATGGAACCTTGTTTAATCTTGGACACTTTCATTGGCCTCTGCATTAAGTGATCCAGCTTGTTGATATTGATACAAGCGGTAGCATACTTGTCCAGCAAATTTTTCTTTTAAGGGGATCCAATTAGCTGGGACATTACAGATTGTTAACTCTGATTCTGTTTCAACATAAATTAACGCATGATTATTTAACCAATGATGTGCCGCCAATAGCTCAATGGTCTTAATGGCTAATGCTTTGCGAAAAGGGGGATCGATAAAAACCACATCAAATCCTTCAGTCGTGCCTTGTGCAAGGATTTGTAAACTGTCAGCATTAATCACTTCAGCGTTATGACACTGCAGCGTAGCGAGGTTTTGCTTAAGTTGGTTGGCCGCATTTTTTTGCAGTTCAATCATTTTGGCAAAGCTGGCATAACGCGATAATGCTTCAAGGCATAATGCACCACTGCCAGCAAAACAATCGAGCACTCTGGCACCACGAATATCGGTTGCAAGCCAATTAAATAAGGTCTCCCGTACGCGATCAGTTGTTGGGCGTAAACCTTCAAGATCATGGATCGGTAACTTACGAGATCGCCATTGACCTGAAATAATCCGCACCTGACCGCTGCTGGTATTTTTTTTAGCCATCTCATCCTCGTGATTTTGCCTGAACAAAGAAAAAAGAAAGTGGTAGACTATGCCACAATCTGAACCGTCGTTATTTTATATCAAACTTGTGATTAAATGTGAGTATTGATCATTTTACTGGTGAGAGATGCAACAAACGGTTTCAACTGAATTTTTAAGCATATAAAACTGGTAGCAAACATGGCAAAGAAAGGTTTTTTTTCCTGGTTTCGTAAAGATAAGCCCGCCCCTGAAGTTGAAGAACAACACGTTGATGCGGAGCATGACGTTGCAACAGAGGCTAAAGATCAAACCCAACAAGCTGAGCCGCAAAAGCAAGCGGATGACGTTGCGCGCTTAGAAGCCGAGCGTCTTGAAAATGAACGTGCAGAACAAGCCCGTGTCGATGTCGAGCATATTGCAGCGGAAACGTTAGCCGCTGAAGTATTAGTCGCACAACAGCTGGCAGCAGAGCAACAAGCTCAAGTGGTAGAACTTGCTCGCATTGAAGCGGAACGTCTTGCGGCAGAACAATTAACAGCCGAAAAGCTGGCAGCAGAGCAACAAGTTCAAGCGGCAGAGCTTGCTCGCATTGAAGCGGAACGTCTTGCGGCAGAACAATTAGCCGCCGAAAAGCTGGCAGCAGAGCAACAAGCTCAAGCGGCAGAACTTGCTCGTATTGAAGCGGAACGTTTTGCGGCAGAACAATTAACAGCCGAAAAGCTGGCAACAGAGCAACAAGCTCAAGCGACAGAACTTGCTCGCATTGAAGCGGATCGTCTTGCGACAGAACAATTAGCAGCAGAGCAACTGCAGTTAGCCGAACAACATATCCCCACAGCGTCAATCGCATTAGAAGAGCAAGAGGAACCTCAAGCTAAGCCTAAGAAAGAAGGCATGTTTGCGCGTTTAAAACGCGGTTTAATGCGCACTAGCGAGAATGTTGGATCGGGCTTTGTTGGCTTATTTCGCGGTAAAAAAATTAATGATGACTTATTTGAAGAACTCGAAGAACAATTATTAATTGCCGATGTGGGCGTAGAAACCACCACTAAATTAATTAAAAGCCTGACCGAGCATGCCTCGCGCAAACAACTTAAAGATGCGGAAGCGCTTTATGATTTAATGCGGGAAGAAATGCAAAAAATACTCGATCCGGTTGCAGTGCCTTTGGTCCCAGAAAATCCCAACGGTCCGTTTGTTATTTTAATGATCGGAGTGAACGGTGTTGGTAAAACAACCACTATTGGTAAGCTGGCTAAACAGTATCAAAGCCAAGGTAAATCTGTCATGTTAGCTGCGGGCGATACCTTTCGCGCGGCGGCTGTTGAACAGTTACAAGTGTGGGGGCAGCGCAATAATATTCCGGTAGTGGCACAGCATACCGGCGCTGATAGTGCTTCAGTCATATTTGATGCCTTACAAGCCGCTAAAGCGCGTAAAGTCGACGTATTAATCGCCGATACCGCGGGGCGTTTACAAAACAAAAGTCACTTAATGGAAGAGTTGAAGAAGGTCGTGCGTGTCATGAAAAAACTCGACCCAGATTCCCCCCATGAAGTCATGTTAACCTTAGATGCCAGCACGGGTCAGAATGCCATTAGCCAAGCACAGTTGTTTAAAGAAGCCGTTGGCGTGACGGGTATTACCATCAGTAAATTAGATGGTACTGCTAAAGGCGGGGTCATTTTTGCGATCGCCGATAAGTTTACTATTCCGATCCGTCATATCGGTGTCGGTGAGCAAATTGATGATTTGCGTACCTTTAACGCCAATGACTTTATTGAAGCATTATTTAGCCAGGATAAAACGGACCAATAATTTATGATCCAATTTGAGAAGGTCAGTAAAATCTATGCTGGTGGTCAAAAGGCCCTCATGGATGTCAATTTTCATCTTCGACAAGGTGAAATGGCCTTTTTAACCGGCCATTCAGGTGCCGGTAAAAGTACCTTGCTCAAACTCATTACCGTAATTGAACGTGCCACGGCAGGTAAGGTGTCCATTAATGGGCATAACATTGCCAATGTGGGACCTAAACATGTGCCATATTTACGCCGTAATATTGGGGTGATCTTCCAGAACCATCATTTGCTGATGGATAAAACCGTATTTGACAATGTTGCCTTACCGTTAGTGATTGAAGGCTTCACCCATGGCGAAATTCGTAAACGGGTGGCTGGCGCACTCGACATGGTGGGTTTATATGGCAAAGAACGTCATTTGCCGATAATGCTTTCTGGTGGTGAACAGCAACGTGTGGGTATTGCCCGCGCCATTGTTAACAAACCACCATTATTATTGGCTGATGAACCGACAGGTAACTTAGACCCTAAATTATCGATGGATATTTTACGTTTATTTGAGGCCTTTAATGACTCGGGGACCAGTGTCCTCATTGCCACCCACGACTTAGGCCTTATTGCGCGAATGAAGTATCGTACTTTTACTCTGCGTCAAGGACGCATGCTCGGTGGAGAAAGCTCTGCCTCTGAAGGGGAGTACATACGATGAGTAAAAAACCGAATATTACTCAAAGTAAATTACCCTTAAGTGGCCGTATTGTGATGTTTTTTATTCGTCATGTGCAGCAAGGCACCTCGAGTATGGGTGAACTTTGGCGTAATCCAGTGTCATCAATTATGACCATGGCAGTATTGGGCGTGAGTTTAAGTTTACCGGCCGCATTACAGGTGCTGGTTAAAAATGCTGAAAACATCACCCAGTCTTGGAACAGTGCTGCTGAAATTTCGTTATTCATTAATAAAGGCCGCAGTGAGCAATCTATTCAAAGTTTATTGTCGCGTATTAAAGTCTTCCGAGAAGTTGAATCCGTGACGTATATTAGTCGTGAGCAAGCATTAGAAGAGTTTCAGCGTTTATCAGGTTTTGGTGAGGCACTTGCATACTTAGATGAGAACCCTTTACCTGCAGTGGTTACCGTAACCCCTTCGGTTAAATACTCGAGTCCGGCAGGGGCGCGTGAGCTACTGGTAAAATTAGAGCGCGAACCAGAAGTCAGCTTTGGTCGTTTAGATATTGAATGGTTAGAGCGTTTGCAAGCATTGCTTAAATTACTTGAGAAAACCGTGCTGGCGATTGCCGCCTTGCTGATCCTCGCGGTGGTATTAGTGATTGGCAACACTATTCGTCTTGCGATTATGAACCGTCGAGCTGAAATTGAAGTGATGAAGTTAGTGGGCGCGACGGAAGCCTTTATTCAACGTCCTTTTTTGTATACCGGGATTTGGTATGGCGTTATAGGTGGCATTTTGGCTTGGCTAATTATCAACCTGTTAGTGTGGTATATCGATAGTGCCTTAGCCGAATTATTGGGTTTATATGGCAGTGAATTAACCATTGAGTCGTTAACATTTTTAGAATTAATTAAACTGGTGTTACTGGCATCATTTTTAGGCTGGTTGGGTTCGTATTTATCTGTGCGTCAGCACTTACGTAGCATTGAACCGTCATAATAGCCGGCGTATAATAATGCTTAATCCCAATAATGAACGTTTGTTCACTTGCATTGTGATTACCTAGCGGTAAAAATGTTCATCCAGTAGAACCTTATTTGACATATGATGTCGTATAGTTGATAGTTCATCAGCTAAATAGGGTGAGCATTCTTGTGTTGTGAACCAAGAAGCTTCACTTATCGTATTAAGATAGCTGAAATATATTTTTGAATGTAGTAGGAGAGCGAATGACTGATCAAACGCAATCAATGGCGCTGACTGTTCCACACAGCACTAGCAGTCTAGAGGCGTACATCCAGTCTGTGACCAGCATTAACATGTTGGACGCGGATACAGAGTATGGCATCGCCAAGCGTTTACAAGAAAACGGCGATCTACACGCTGCAAAACAATTAATTATGTCGCATCTTCGTTTTGTTGTGCATGTTGCGAAAGGCTACTCTGGATACGGTTTACCACAGGCAGACCTTATTCAAGAAGGTAATATTGGCTTGATGAAAGCGGTTAAACGCTTCGATCCTGATGTTGGTGTTCGCTTGGTCTCCTTTGCGGTACATTGGATTAAAGCTGAAATTCATGAATACGTACTGAAAAACTGGCGTATCGTGAAAGTCGCGACCACAAAAGCACAGCGTAAATTATTCTTTAATATCCGGAAGTCTAAAAAGCGTTTAGGTTGGTTTAGTGACGCTGAAGTGACTATGGTCGCGGAGAATCTGGGTGTATCTAAAGCTGACGTGACTGAGATGGAGTCTCGCATGGCAGCACAAGATCCGGCTTTTGATTTAGCCAGTGACAGTGACGACGACCATCAAGATTTTGCCCCAGCATTATTCTTAGAAGATCATTCTTCAGATGTGGCATCGCAGGTTGAAAATGCCAATTGGGAAGCCGATTCTCAAACACGTTTATTATCAGCAATCAAAACCTTAGATGAACGTAGTCAGCATATATTACGTGCGCGTTGGTTAGATGATCATAAAGTGACTTTGCAAGAACTGGCATCGACTTACCAAGTCTCTGCGGAACGTATTCGGCAGTTAGAAAAGAATGCTATGAACAAACTTAAATCGTGTATAGCGTAAGATCTAGCCTATTCGATTTTGATAAATTAAAACCTGCAACGGCAGGTTTTTTTATGACTAAAAAGTGACGTTTTGTTTGCGAAGCTTTATCTGTGTCAATTAAATCTACTCCAATCTACTCTAATCTAATCCAATCTAATCTAATTTAATTTAGTCTATTCAAAAGTGACCGATGCAAGGGTTGTTCAATCGTCGCTGAGCAATCAATAACCCCATTTATTGCGCTTTTTTTGAAGCGGCTATCTGAGTTAGAATCGCGCTAATAATACTTTTTCTTGGCACTTTTAAACCACCAGAGATAACCTCTTTTGGCCACATAAAAAACTGTCTAGGCCGCTTGAAGCGTGCCAGCGTTGACTCAACTAACTGACTCAGCTGTAAATTAATGGCGTCTATATCAATCGCTTCAACTTCAATGTTTTTAGCATCAAAGGCTGCAATATGCCCTGCATCAACGCCATGACTGTTGTCTACTGCACAATAATCAATAATGGCGGCAGGTAAGTGGCCAAACGTTGCATCGTCTATCGGAAATACAATGGCTTGGGCAACATTAGGATGGCTTAATAACACCGCCTCAAGTTGTTCTGGATGAATATTTTCACCACCACAAATAAACATGTTATCTACTCGACCTAAAATACTCAGCTGACCCTCGGAATCTAATTGGCCCTTATCATGGGTACAAAACCACCCTTGCTCATCTACGGGAAGTGTTAAGCCATTTTCGGTTAAATAGCCTAAAAATAAACAGTCACCTTTAACCCAAATCACTCCCTCTTTTAGGCTAAGCTGTCTTGACGGTAAAGGGCGACCATGATGGCCGGATAAATTCGCTTTAGCTGTGGTGATTTGCGAGCTCATCTCTGTCATACCATAGCTGGTGTAAGCGTTAATGTGCAGGTGTTGTAATTCCTCAATCAGTGCAGACTCTATGACCCCGCCGCCTAACAGTAACGCGGAAATATGGCTAAATGCTTCAGGTTGTTGCTGCAGTATCTGTATTGCTTGGGTGGGCACTAATGACACATGGGTAATAGAACTGCCTCGCAGCTGTTCGGCCAGTGACTGTGAAGGATTTCGCAATACAATGCAGGCGCCCGCGAGGGTACAACGATGAATAATGGCTAACCCACCAATATGAAACAGTGGTAACGATAATAGCCAAGCATCGGTTGTTGTTAAAGGGATCGAGGTTGCGGCCCCTTTGGCGCTGCTCACATGGTTAATTAAACAATGCATTGCGGCTTTGGGTGTACCACTTGAGCCTGAGGTGAGAATAATGTTTGAAGCTTGATGCGCTGGTATCTTTGTAACACTGCTGGCTGCTTGAGGTACATTCTGAGGTAAATCAATATCGAGCCAATGGTTAATCTTAATGGTCGTTTTTTTGCTTGGGGTATCGGTCCAGAGCCATTGAAGAGCAAAGCGTTTGATAAGCTGATTAATCTGTACATCGGCAAATCGAGGCGACAGAGGTAAAAATATCCATCCCGCATCAACGCAAGCCCAATATAGGCAAATCATTTCAATATTATTATGTGATACACAAGCCACAATGTCGCCATGCTTGACGCCTTGAGATTGCAGCTGTTGCACTACATGGCGGACTAAACCACTTAAGCGAGCATAGTTTATTCGAGAATTAACATGAGAATTGGTGCTGGTGTTTACGCCATCATGCGAGGTCTCAATCGCAATGGCATCTGGGGTTGTTAATGCTGCTTGATGCAAAGGTGACATCATTATTAACCTACCTTGTTCGGATCACGTGTTGGGCCAATATGAGTGAGTTGCTGTAATACCTGATGGTTTAGTTGTGGCGATAAGCCTGAGGTTGCTAACAGTACTGGCTGAGTAAAGGCGCTTAATGTATCAAGGCCTGGCGATTCATCAGGGGTTAATGCTTGGCTTACTAAGCGTAAGTCGTTAATGCCCATATCAGCTTCTAAGCTTGAGCTTAATATACAACGCACTCCCTCGAGATGAGCTCGGCTGATCATACTTTGCAATTTTTCCAGCGAACCCAATAACATAGGTTTGATGATTAAGGCCCCCAAACCGGGTTGCTGTAAGGCTAAATCGAGATCAAATTGAGGCAAGTTGAGTGATTCATCTAACGCGTAGTTAATGCCTAGTTGGCGGTATATTTGCGGATTATCATTTGGGTTAATGCAGGGTTCTTCAATGTATTCAATTTTGTGTTTTGGTAAACACGCTAAAAAATCGATAGCCTGTTCAAGGCTAAAACCACGATTGGCATCTAAACGTAATGTGACATGTGGTGCAATGGCCAGTACTTGATAAATAAATTGGATCTCGCTTGCCATGCTAGTCTGAGCGACTTTAATTTTAACACTGTTTATGCTGGCTTGTGTCAGTAGCTTTTGGGTGATAATGGCTGTCGACATACCATCATAAAGTAACGGCACCACTGCTGATTGAATCGGTGTATTTTCGATAATAATAGGCAGGCAATGGGTTGATTTTGCATGCAATAAGCTTAATGAGAATGCCAATGATGGCAGCGATATCTGCTGGGCAATGGCATTTAATACCACTAAGGGTTGATCTATCAAAGAGGGTAATATCTGCTGCAGTTTTGATTTCACTTCATCAAGCGATTCTTGGCTAAACCCCGTTATCATCTGGCTATCAATGTCCAAGCCTGACAATGGCGCTATTTCAGCCCAAGCCGTTTGTTGATTATTAAGTTGGATATCAAGTACTAATCCTTTGCGAAAATCAATTCGTTGTATACCCACGGGTAAGCTCGGATTGAGTTCAATTTGATATTGATACAGGGTGCAACTGGTTATCGTTAAGTCGTCTGATGATGACATTGTTACTCCTTTGAACCCATTAGCGGATCTAAGCACAATAACGTCAGTAGGGTATCGATAAACAATTGAGGATGCAGGCTGTGAATATTATGTCCTGCAGCATGTAATGGGTGTAATTGTAAATTGACTGAACCTGCGAGTGCCGCCTGCCAATCTATAGCCACTTGAGCAAACTTTTTATCATCAACACCATATATAAAATGGCATGGGCAGTTGAGCCGCTCAAGTACATTTCGACAGTCT
Source organism: Shewanella psychromarinicola (assembly GCF_003855155.1). Classification (NCBI taxonomy): domain Bacteria; kingdom Pseudomonadati; phylum Pseudomonadota; class Gammaproteobacteria; order Alteromonadales; family Shewanellaceae; genus Shewanella; species Shewanella psychromarinicola. The sequence continues at coordinate 740,606 of NZ_CP034073.1, read as the reverse complement.
TGTTGCAAGCTCAGTGAGGTTGTCATGTAACAATTGGCTAAGCGTTGCGGATCGTTAATACGGCGTATTGAAATAAGTTGCTGCTTTTGATGTTCGCTCAAGTCGCTAAATACCGCTTGCTGGTACCAAAGTGCCAGAAAATCCGCTAGGGCTAAATGCTGGAGTTTGTTAGCCCAGAGACGGTCGCTTTTGGCTCGGGAGGCTTGTTGCTGAGCATCTTGTAACCCAGGATGGGCTGATTCGAGTGTTAAACTCAGTAGCGAATCGGCAAAATCAGCTGCAATATGCAGCGCTATCCGACCCCCAAGAGAGTAGCCCAACAAATGAAACTGTTGATAACCCATGCGGTGCATTTTACTGACAATCAGCTCTGCAGCTTGGTGTAAACCCGGTGAGGTTAAGGTATCTTCGTTACCGCCATGCCCAGGTAAATCAATACAAATACAATGGAAATATTGGCTTAAACGGGGCATTAAAATAGACCAGTCGTCTTTACTGCCAAGGAAGCCATGTAGCATTAACAATGCAGGTAAGTGTGGTCGGCCAAAACGACTGATTATAACCATTAGTGTTGTTTCACCCATTGGCTGATTTGAGCGATTTGATCGCTGGCTTGAGTATGGCTGACATTGATTTCAATGACTGAGGCACAATTAAACTCAAAGGCTTCTTGATAAGCTTGATTAAACGATTCAATGTCATCGGCCTGTCGATAGGCCAAACCAAACATAGCCGCACCATAGCCAAACTCTACACCATGGCTTAACCGATAAAAGTCATTGCGAAGTTCCTCATTGGGTACGGGCAATAAATTAAAGATATTACCGCCATCATTATTGATAATAACCAGCACAAATGGATGGGTCATTTGTGTTAACAGTGCCAGTGAATTTAAATCATGTAAACAGGATAAGTCGCCCATAACCAGAGTGGTCGGTGCATTTTTGTCTGCGGCAACGCCACAAGCTGTTGCAATTAACCCATCGATGCCAGAGGCGCCACGGTTGGTATAAATGGCTGGTGTGTTGGTCGCAATTGGCGCATACATATCGTAAAGCCTGATAGGTAAACTATTACCGATAAACAGTAAATGTTGATCCGTTTGAGCCAATGCAATGGCGCGTACGACTTGCGCTTCACCAAAGGTTTTATTGTCGATCTGTTGTTTAAACAGTGACTCCAATGATTCATTTAGCGGTAATAATTGTAATGCCCAGTTGGCTTGTGATGATCGTGGCCAAGGTAATTGGCATACCGCTTGAACGCTTGCTTGGTAAAATTCTTTAGATTGATGGGTCGGATCTAAACGATCGCCGTATTGACCCACATGCCAGTAGCTATGCCAAGTTTGCTGAGCAATATATTGAGTTAAACGTTTGGAAACAAAACGGCCCCCAAAGACAAGTATCCGCTCAGCTTGTTCAAGTTTTTTGTTGGCTTTAGGGTTTAATAACAGTTGGTCAACGTGGCCTATTACCCCAGGATGTTGACGTAACTGTGATTGTGCATCGACTAAAACCGGCCAGCCTAATTTTTGCGCTAACGCGACGATTTGCTGTGGATTATCTTCAGGGGCTAAGGTGCCAACCACTATCACGCCCTTACCATGAACAAAGCGCATTAAGGTGTCTGTTGTCGGTAAGTCTGCACTCGTTAGTCGAGCATAACGAGTTAATGGCTTAGTGTTTTCAAACCATTGGTTTAATGGCGCAAGATACGTTGATGTTATAATACTAGCCGTTTTCTTTACATGGGCTAATGTCACCAATTCTGCTGGGTATAGAGGCTCGCGGTACATGCAGTTTATATGCACAGGTTGATGCTGGTTCGCTACCGCATGATCAATTGTACTTAATAATGCATTAGCCGGATAACCAAGATCAGGCGTTGGTAAGTTAACTTGTTTGGCGTATTGAGCAAATATAGCCGGCTGAATAATGGCTTGATTGGCGCCGCAATCAATCAGCTCAGGCGGTCTGTCGCCAGACAAAATAATCAGTGGTACATGGGTTAACCATGCCTCAACAATCGCTGGATAAAGATTGGCCACTGCGGTACCTGAGGTGGTTATGATAGCGACAGGGGCATTGCTGGCCTTTGCCAGTCCAAGTGCCATAAAACCTAAGCCTCGTTCGTCAAAATGAATGTGACGCGTAAGCTTGGTTTGACTAGCAGCAGCCAATGTTAGCGGAGTTGAGCGAGAACCTGGCGCCATACAGACATGCTTAGCCCCTAAGCGTGCAAGTTCTTCCAAGATCAATTGACCCCATAACAAATTCATATCGGCGCTGGTCTGTTGTTGCATATTGGCTCATATCAAAGATAAATAAACAAATATTAGTGTAACGTCAAGTTCGCTATATATCTAAGATTTAGCGCAAATTTTTATCGAAAATCTGCGAAATAAAGCTTGTGGTTATAAGCAAGCAACTGCGGCATTCATGCTTGTTTTATTTTTGTTGCAATGAGGTTGCTAAGATGATTTTAATAAGGTAGCAAAACAATAATAATAACAATAATAACAACAATATAAATAACGACAAAATCCTTCAGAAGATGGCTTCCGCTGTATTATGTACAGAGAGTCGATAAATTGCCCCATCGCCCCAAGGGAGTGAGTGAACGGCTCGATGCTATGCGGTCGATAATGAGCATTCGAGGCTAAAAAGGATGTTAACTAAAGAGGCTCAAGATCCTGTAATAATGTCAGCTATAGGATGAATAACCTGCCGAATTTGATACTGTTACTGTATTGAATGGGGATGCATATAGGCTCATCAATTCATTTAAATCGTAATATTTTGGCCGGTAAGGATTTGCGTTGTGGCGGTTAAAATATTAATTGATTCAGTACCATGGTCACCACTGTGTTGAATTTAAAAAGTATGCTGACCCCCGTTTTTTTTGTAACGCCCTAAGCAAAACTTGATAGCCGCGAATTAATCCGCATCATGTTTACCTGTTTGCCCTTATAATGTCGCCATATATCTCACAAGATTAAAATAATGAATCAAATAACAGCAACAATCGGACGCTGGCAAGGCGCAGGCTTAATGGCCACCACATTGTTAGGCACTGGGGTATTTATTTTACCGCAAATGACCATAGAGGTAGCCGGTTCAGGTTCGTTATTGGCATGGTTATTATTGACGGTTGCGATTATCCCGGTGGCATTAGTGTTTGGTTTGTTAGCGAGTCGTTTCCCTCACGCCGCTGGCCCGGCTTACTTCATTGAAAAAGCCTTTGGTGCCACAGCAGGCCGAACAATTGGGTTAATCTTTTTGTTAGTCATCCCCATTGGCGCGCCAGCAGCCATTTTAATGACCTTTCAATTTTTAGATGCATTGGTGTCGATATCTGGGATTGGCCAATTAGTGGCTGAATTGCTGATTGTGGTTGTGTTATTGCTGCTCAATATTAAAGGCATTCAGGTGTCAGCTAAATTACAATTTGCCCTCACGTTGCTGATAGTTACGGTAGTGGCGATATTATTTGGTGCTAGCGGGTTAAATGTTGATCAACTACAAACCTTCGCTCATACCAGCCACCCGCAGTTTAGTGGGGTTATGCTCGCCATGGGCATTGGTTTTTGGAGCTTTTTAGGTATTGAAGCCATGACCCATCTTGCGAGCGATTTCCGCCAACCCGATAAAGACTTATTGCCTGCGATGATGATGGGGACGGTATTAGTGGGGATTATTTATTTGGCCTGTACTTTTTTATTGCTTATGGTGCCAACAGAGGGTGACGGCTTAGCGATGATATCAGCGTTTGATTACTTACTCTCAAACACCGTATTGAGCGGCTATGGTGGCTACATTATCGGAGTATTAGGTATTGCTAGCGGGTTAGCGACAGTGAATGTGTATGCTGCCAGCGCTGCGCGTTTGTTGTGGAGCTTTAGTAAAGAAGGCATAGTGCCACGCTATTTTGATAAGTTAAATCCACATGGTGTGCCTTTTAGAGCCTTGTTTGCTATTTTAGGCTCGATGGCAGTGGTCATTGTTGTCACCTTTTATGGTGCTCACGAACTAGAAGATTTAATCGCTTGGAGCAATGGGGTTTTTGTGATTATTTACCTGTTGGCCATGTTGTCTGCTGCTAAGTTACTCAGCAAACGCTACTTACCTTTGGTGGTTGCGGGTTGCTTATTTTGTATCGGTTTAGGTATTGCTCTTGGAAGCAATATGATTTATGCCATTGTAATGGTTATTGTTGTTGCCCCTTTTATGTGGTGGCAAAAAGCACATCTTACACGTAAGTATTTAGTGAGTAATCACTAAGGATAATGGGCTTTATTTAGCGAGTTTCCATGGCAATATTACGCATTTGAATCAGTTCGCTGTGTTTTAAGTGCAGTAACTCTGCCGTACGACGAATAATCTGGTCTTCATATTGAGACAGTTCACCGTCGGAATAGGCTAATTGCCACATTGACAGCAGTAATTTTTGTTTATCATTAATACTAAATTGAGCATTGATTTCGGCGGTGAATTCAAATAATGATGTGGCGTCTTTACGACTTTGTTTCGCCTCGTCTATCAGGATTATCGCTTCTTCTGAGCTAATGCCTAAAGTGTTGATGAGCATTTCTGGCAGTAAAGCTGCTTCAGCTGCGGCCAAATTTTCATCGGCATACACAACCTCTTGTAATAGGGTTGCCGCCGCGAGGTTGAGGTTTTTCTGTTTATCTTCAGGGCTACTTTCTTGAGCATGCGATTGGAGAAACTGCTTGAGTTTAGCGATCATAATCACTCCGTTATAATGACATTAGACATACCGATGCTAGCAAAAATGATAATCCCAAGCGAATAGCATGGGATTAAATAATGTTAACGTAAGTTCACTATGATTGTCAGACCGTCTTAAGGCTGATTATAAAACTGAGCCTAGGCCTTTGATTAATAAATCAACCGTGCCGTCACCGCCACTTTGCTGTAGATAGTTTTTAGCGATATTCACCATAGGTGTAATATATTCTTTTGAGATACCTAGTTTGTCAAAAGCATCATATACCATTGCGCTACCTTGTAACGCAGTGCCTAAATCACCCGTTTTTGATAATAATCCTGACATACCACTGTCTGATGCTAACGCAGGTACCGCAGCAAGTAGACCGTCTGTATTAGGGATGCTGTCGCTTAATTGACTGAAATCATTTGCACCTAAATTACTTTGGGCCAAGCTAAGTAGTGACCCTAATCCGCCTTCTGCTTGGGGTTGAGTTAACCCCAGTTGTGACATAACGCTAGCCACTAAAACACTTGATTGCTCAGTTGCTTGGGATTGGTCAATTGTTTTAGCTTGTTCTGCTGCCGGTTTTTTGGTTATTTCAGTCACGTTATCTAACCAGCCCGCCGATGCTGGAGCTGAGAATATAAAGGCGCTAAAAAGTATCGCTAATGATAATGCCAATTTCATAATGGGTATCCTTTTATGTGGCTAAATGTCAAAACTTAGATGCTATTTTAGCCTAATTTACATAAATGCGACAAATGATCGCATCTTTTAATAATTTGATTTGTGCAAAATACGTTTTTTTTGGGTATCCTAAGCGCCATATTCGTCGTTAATAGATTACTGGAACCCACATGTCATTGTTTGCAATTATGGCTGAAGCATTTAACTTTTTTCGAAACCACATCCGTCAGCTTGCCGTACTGACTTTGCCATTTTTGTTAATCCAAGTCGCGATTCAACTTTGGCTGGGTAATGAAATGATCCAAGCGGATGTTGAAAACCCGCAATTTGGTGCTATTCATGCTGCTGCAATGATGGTGCTATTGTTGGTGTTTTCATTTTTAATTGCCGCCTTAACCTTATATTTAGAGTTACGCTCTCAAGGCCACGATCTTGCGCCGGCACAAATACTAAAAGCCAGCTTTCCGTTTGTACCACCGCTATTACTGGCTGGGGTATTTTCTGGTTTAGCGATTTTAGCGCCAGTAATGATTTTTGCGGCGTTTGGGCCACTGTGGTTAATTGGCTTAATAGTGAGCTTGTACTTATTCTCTCGCCTAGCCTATGTCAATTTTATGGTGGTGGTTGAGCGTTTAACGCCATTTGAAGCGATTAAGAGCAGCTTTAAATTTAGTGGCCCTATCACCATTAAAACCATTGCGGTATTAATGCTATACGTGCCATTGTCTCTATTAGGCGGTATGTTTTCACAATTCGCGATGCAAGTTGGCTTTCCGCTACAACTGGTCGTTGAAACCACTTTTTCGTTCTTAGGTTTGTTCGTTAATATTGCTTTGTTTAGATTGTATATGATCAATCGTAAAACACCGGATGCTGACAACTCTGAAGGATAAAGATGTTATAGATACTCAAAAAGGAGAGACCATTGTTAAATGATATTGAGTTTATTGATGGTTTCTCTATTGAGTTGGGCAATGATTACCGTTTAGCCAAAAGCTATGTACGCGACATTCCAACCCAAGCGTTAGTTTATATTAGAAGCTTTACCCATAAGTTAGCCGCTCAATTAGCTCAGAAGCATGATGTAACATTTACCTCTGCCAACTTATATGATCGCATCGAACAGTTAAATCAGCTGCGCGTGATTGATGTTGCTGCCGTGCGGGCGTTACATCGCCTGCGCAGTGACGGTAATCGTGGTGCCCATCCTGAAAAATATCATTTAACCCAAATTCAGCTCATTAGCATCGCAGAAAAGTCGATTCGTCATATTTTGCAGTTAATTGTAAAGCTATACCCCTCTTTACATCGAGGCACTGCACCCCGCTACCAATTTGAAGCATTTGATTCATACGCTGGCCGCGATTTATGTTATCGCGCAGTGATGAAGAATGATCCTGAAGCACAGTATTTAGTGGCAATGTCACTCAAAGCCAAAGGGTTAATGTTACAAGAGCAGGAGCGCGCGTTGGCGCAAACCATTGACACATCCGCGACAGAAAGCGCGGCGACGTCGGCATCCGTTGAACAAACATCAGCAGAGGCATTTGCACAAGCGGCACATTGGTTTCGTGTTGCATCCACTCAACATCAAGCGGCATTATTTGAGCACGGTGTGAGCTTATTGCATGGCTATTGCAGCGATCCAAATCCAATCGAAGGTGAGCAACTTATTGCTAAAGCTGCCGAAAAAGACATTGTTGAAGCACAAGCATTACTGGGGTTTTTCTACCTTATCGGCAGTAATCAATTTACCGTCGACCTAACTCAAGCCGAGCGTTTATTGACCCTTGCTGCCAATGCGGAAAATGCCGAGGCTATGTCTAATCTTGGGGTGTTGTTTTATCAAGCCCAGCAGTTCGAACAAGCATTTGTATGGATTAATAAAGCAGCCCAAGCAGGTTATCCGAATGCACAATATCATTTAGCCCTGATGCTGAGCGAAGGTTTGGGTTGCCAAATAGACTTGGCTGCGAGTCAGCAATGGATGAGCGAAGCTGCCGAGCAAGGTCAAGTCGATGCAATGTTATATTGCGGCAGTGATATTTTGCATGACGACAATGCCAGCCAACAACAGCGCACTAAAGCCGAGCATTACTTACATCAAGCTATAAAGTACGGTCACAATGTTAGCGCAATGATAGAGCTAAGCGTGGCGTTAGCCGACGGTATTCTAGGCCGTATCGATGTGGTGCAAGCGGCGTATTTACTCACATTAGCTAAGGTACACGCCAATGACGATCACTTACAAGTAATCGAACCATTGTGGCAATCATTAGCAATGCAAATCGACAGTGTGATCGCGCTTAACCCAAGCGAAGATGAAATGATCGCGCTGAAACAAGCCAAACACTTACTCGAATAAGTCATGTTTTGTTTCTAAATAAGAGCGTGTGACCTTAGGGCCGTGGCGCTTCGCCGACACCCGACTTAAAGGGATAAAGTGACATTTATGCAATAGAGCGTTATTGAAATAGAGTCCTTACTAAACCCGCATCGCACCAACGAATTTGCACTATTTAAATAACTGCATACCATAGCTTTAGTCGATATTACCGCCTCAAAGAACCTAAGAACTAGATAATAAAACCTTATTAAACAGGCGCTTATTACGATGGTGATGTTGATTTGCAATAAGCGAACTATTGATGCGTCAATGGGCATTATTAGCAAGACTAATCGCAAAAAAAGAGCAAAAAAGTAGCAAGTTTGATATGAAATAGACCAAACATTCTGATCTTGGCTAACTTATCCCATCCCTTAACCTCTGTTGAGGTTACGTTAGGATTAAATCGTTAGCTCAATGTTGTCCAGTAATCGGGTTGGATTTATTAATATGTTTATGCCCATATTGAGTTGGATAGTTAAGGAATAAGGTAGTTTTATTCAGGGGTTATCACTACAACCGCGAATGTTATAGCCATTGATGGCCTATTTTTTTAAAGTATCTTTTCTACTTAATGGCTGCAGATCTTACTGGGTGTTAATGGTTTTTTACGGTTAAATGAATGAGCGAGTCATAAAAAAAAGCATCCATTACGGATGCTTTTTTATAAGTCAGCTTTATTTGGTGTTAAGCGAGTTGCTCAAGACTATGGCTTAAGACTATGGCTTAAGACTATGGCTTAAGTCTATGGCTCAAGACTATGGATTGAGCGTGTTAGCAAAATCACCATTAGCCACAGTGCCATTGGTCACTGTCACTGTTTGTTTATCCGCATGGATAAAGAAAGGTAGCTCTAAATCATCAGGGTTGTTATTGAGATCAGGATCGTCATTTTGGGCTACACAGGTGTAACCCACACTGTAGCTGCCTGCAACGACGAAACCAAATTCATAGCCTTGGCCAATGACTTCACCGTTCTGATCGATAATATCGTTGACTCTAGCAGAAGCAATTGGCGCAATTTGTGGTGCCACAACGGCATCACTTCTGAAATCGCTCATATTGTCGAGTGCTGTTGCATCTGAGTAAAGATAGACAGCATGACTAAAGAGGCTGCCACCTGCTGCTGTTCCACATAGTGTCTCGAGCTCTGAGGGAATATTGCCTTTAATGGCTCCGACTTCAGCATTGTTATGTAACTGAACTGATGTTGGTTTTAAGGTCCAGTAGTCTTTATTGCCGTGGGGGTCTTGTAAGCCACTGTTTAGGTCAAATTCGGCGACAAAGCTGTTTATACCGGCTGCGATAGTAAATGTTTTATTGAAAAATAAACGGCCAGTATCAGCATCGTCTGCGCCAACACCGCCACAAGAGCCATTGCTGTTGGTTGTCAGTCCATAGAGATTATCATCTATGGTTTTAACAAAAGAGCTCTCGGCATTTGGCGTTTCACTTCTTTGCATGTAAATACACATTTGGTATTCGCCAACGGGGATACTTTGACCGCTCACTAAAGTTTCAACAGCTGTACCTTGATATTCGAGTAAATTGACTTGTTTTAAATCGCCGTCGTCAGACACGTCAAATGAAATGCTGCCCGTATCATTTTTCAATACGACTTGCTTAAAAGCGATAGTCACGTTTTTTGCGTCACTCGGGTTATCTGACACGCCTAAGCTAAACTCTCCCATTTGCGGCGAGGAAGTGTCGTCACCACCACCACAGGCGACAAGCAAGCCCGATAGGGAGAGCGCAATCAGTGTTTTTACTGTTTTCATGGTGGACCTTCTTATTCATTGGAGGGATGGCGTTGTCGTGAAAAAACAATCTCTTGTCTTAAACGTTAGCTAACTTTATCGAGTATTGTTCAGTTTACAAGCGTCAATATTTTGGAACGCGTCAATTGCTTAGCGTTATATGCCAGACGGTATGTTGATACTTTTTTATTGTTATTAAAGTCATTAAGATAGAATGTTTTTATCCCAAAATTTACCAAGGACCGCAAAGATTAATTATTCAATACAATGAGATTTGGGTTCAGAAAATTGTTTGGCGGTGTCGTTGCTGAGCGAAACTAAGACTATGTTTTAAAATGATCTGTACCCTTAATAATAGACATTTAGATAAGCATTAGATCCTAAATCGTGGTGTTGTAATGACAAGTAATACATTACTTGTTGTTATTTGAACGTAGATAATGGAGTAAAAACCCTAGCTCATTCCTGTCCATCTACCCGTCAGTGGATATTTGCTGACTCAAAACGGCCATTGTGTGTTAGAGAGAAAAACCGATTGCCACTTTTATGTGAAGAGCTGCGGCTCTACCTCAACGCAACGATAACAATGATTAACGAGGTATCTGCTCATACTTCAACTCAATCATCATTACCGTTAACTTAGTTCACCATGCTTTTAGGCGTGAAGGCTCCCAAATTGAATGTGAGCCTGACTATTATCGCTAGCCGCCCAAACCCATACCCATGCCGCCGTGATGACCACCATTGCCATTACCGCACTCATGTACCGTCTGCTGGCCACCCTGTGTACCTGCTTCTATGGTAATTGAACCTGAATCTTTAAACATAACAAATGGACCACTAGTGATCTCATCGGTGATTGGATCATCTACATGGCCTAAACAGCTATAGCCGACCCGATAGTTTCCGGCTGGCAAGTAGCCCATGGCAAAGTGCCAGTTGCCGTCGGTATCCTGCATCATAGGACTGACTGCCGTAGGGGGGATGAAACCCGCTGGTGGATTGGTTCCCATATCTGCCATTTGGTTAATATCGGTGACCTCTTCGGGGTACAGGTAGGCCATATGGCTAAATTGCCCTCCCGCCGAAGCCAGATCGGAGTGAGTTGTTTCGCAATCGGCAATCCACTGGGGGTCGACCTCACCTAGCAAGTGACCCATATGACTATTATCGACAGACCACATGGCTTCATGATTTAAAAGGTATTGCCCCTGCTCGTTAGACAAGCCACGATACAAATCAATTTCCATGGTGATGGCAAGATGCTGGTCAGCGACGACCTCAAAATCCGAAACGGGCAGCTGTCCATTGGTAATATGCAAACCGTGGCGACCCTGGCCATCTTCAACATAGCAGCCGTCATTGCCATCGCCTTGCTGGGTGGTGACATAGGCATCATGATACTGCCCTGGGGGCAAGTCGATGCTATCGACCATAAGATGACTGTCCATCCCCTGGAAATCGAGTAGGTTAAATGCCATATCCTGTAAGTCATGCCTATGGATGTCGCCCGCGGCATCTGTCATGACCAGTTCCCCCATGACCATGCCCACATGGGTAACGCCAGCCATAGGCGAGTCGGAAATGGCTAGAGAGAACTGCCCCTGAGGCAATACCTGTTCCGGCGCCGTGACAGTACTATCACTATCACTCCCACAAGCCCCAAGCCAAAAAATTGAGGATAAGACCAACATTGTTTTACAAATCGTCATAAAGCCGCCCTGAATATATGAAATTTATCTAATGCTAATCCTTTGGAGGTAGTAATGCTAATTGGTGAGATATAAATGTGATCCTGAGCCAGATGCAAGATGTAAAAATCGCTGTTTAAGATTAAGATATTGAAAATAATGGTTATTAATTGTTGTTCTATGGTTTTTTATGGCGCTATAAAAATCATATGACTAGTAACAATATCCAGCATAAGTCTTGCAAATCAAACAAAAAATACCTCTTACTGGATGATGACATTACTGCGACATGGCTACAGCTTGTGTTTCGTCAGGAAAACAATTCAATTTTGACATGGCGTTAAATGACAATGTTAGGCCGCTGAATCTTCAATTTCATGCTTGCCTGTGGGTTATACAATAAGACATAACCCATAACTTGCTGATTTGTTTCTCTTCAATTAGCTTTATTAGAAAAAAAGCCTAATATTTAGGTGATATAGGGTCAACAAACAAACGCCAACCTGCACTGAAGAGCGTCGTAGAAAAGATCTTCAGAGCAAGCCTCTGCTTTACCATGCATATGCAAATAAAAAAGGTTAACTGACAGGTGCCAGCAATGAATATCATGACTTTGCCACCGCTTCCTGATGTGCATGCACTTGCAGTGCTATTGCTTGTCTTGCTTGCTCTGTTTCTGTTTACCAGAGAATCTATTGCCATTGAGACGTCGAGTCTGTTTATTCTGGCAGTGCTGAGCATAGGTTTTACTGTTTTTCCTTACATCAACGCCCAGGGGCAACATCTTGAGGCGCTGCAATTTTTCAGTGGTTTTGGCCATGAAGCGCTGGTGGCTGTGTGTGCATTGATGATTGCCGGAAACGGCTTGGTGCGCACGGGAGCCCTGGTGCCTCTTGGCCGAATTCTAGCGCGTTTATGGCGAGTAAGCCCTGTATTGAGTATGTTGCTGACCCTGCTGATTGGCGCTTTTCTCAGTGCATTTGTCAATAATGTGCCGATAGTCGTGCTGCTGCTTCCTATTCTGATCAGTGTCTCGCTGCGAACCGGAGCGCCTGCTTCGGGGGTGTTAATGCCAATGGGGTTTGCGACGCTGGTGGGCGGCATGAGTACCAGTATAGGTACCTCGACGAATTTGTTAGTGGTCTCGGTGGCTGCTGATATGGGCCTGAGAAGACTGCAGATGTTTGATTTTTTTGTACCAGCAGCAATCGTTGCCGGCATTGCCATTGTTTATCTATGGTTGATTGCACCACGCCTACTGCCTGCACGTAAGGCCATACTCAGCGATACCTCTCCAAGAATATTTTCCGCCCAACTGGTGATATTGGAAGACGGTTTTTCCGTCGGCAAGACATTGACAGAGCTGACCGAAAAGACCTCAGGGTTGCTGGAAGTATCACGCATCATGCGGGGTAGCGGAACCTATATTGTCCCCTTGCCGGATGCGCAAATTCAGGCAGGGGACAGGTTGATGGTCAATGAAACGCCGGACAATCTTAAGGAGCTGGAAAGTGCTCTGGAGGCCATGCTCTATGTCGGCGATAACCCGGTGGATGAAGAGCATCCATTATCCGGTGAGGGACAGCAGATCGCCGAAATAGTTGTCATGCAAGGTTCTCCTCTGCTTGGCATGACCTTAAGGCAAGTTAACTTTTATAATCGCTATCAGTTAATGGTCCTGGCAATACATCGGGGGGAAAGCTCAGTCGAGACGCTGCGCGAAAAAATAGCCCAGGCTCGCCTGCGCATCGGTGATGTTCTGCTGGTGCAGGGTAATCAAGATACCATAGGTGAAATCAAACGAGCGGGTGAGCTATTGGTTCTCGATGCGACCGCAGACCTGCCGCACACCGATAAAGCGCTAACGGCTCTGCTGATCATGGCTGGGATTATTCTTGTGTCGGCATTTGGGGGCGTTCCCATTGCGATCAGCGCAGTCGGTGGTGTATTACTGATGCTGATCACCCGCTGCTTAACCTGGCAGCATGCTTCCATGGCGCTGAGCACCCAGGTTATTCTGATTGTCGCGGCGAGTTTGGCGATGGGGGCTGCATTATTGAAAACCGGCGGTGCAGAGTATTTGGCCCAAGTCTTTGTGGCCTTAACGGCGGGGGCTTCTTCGGCGGTTATTGTGTCTGGACTGATGTTGTTAATGGCAATTATGACCAATATTGTTTCCAATAATGCTGCGGCAGTCATTGGTACTCCCATTGCTATCAGCATCGCGCAGCAACTGCAGGTTGATCCCGAACCCTTTGTTATTGCTGTGCTGTTTGGCGCCAATATGAGTTACGCCACCCCCATGGCGTATAAGACTAACCTGCTGGTAATGCATGCGGGTGGTTATAAGTTTATCGATTTTGTCCGTGTGGGCGTTCCCCTAACGATCATTGTCTGGCTGAGTTTATCGCTATTACTGCCGGTCATATATTCGCTCAGTTGGTAACATTTGCCGTGGCATAATGAATGATCAACATCATTTGCCTGTTTATTCTTTATTGCCTACGGCCACTAACGGCTGTTCCCTCTCTAATCTTCATAAAAGAATTGGCCAGCCGCCCTGCAACATTTTCCCGATTGACTTAAACAACAGATGCGAAAAGGTCGCCATGGGGATTGATCCAGCATTTATCTTCGTTTTAATCCTGCTTCGGCCCATCTTGCAGTAAAGAGTGAAAATGCTAACGCTTCCGATAGGCCTGTCAGGCTCACGCATTCTTTTATAAAGAGTCTTCAACGTCCTCAAGTTTAGAGTTGAATTTGTCCCTTTTAACGTCAACATACCGACACGTTTATGCCCCAAAATGTGTTAGTAGCCGATTTTAAATGTCACTAATTTATTCAATAAATCCTGCTACAGACATACTCCCTACAAGCTGTAAATGTACAGTTATAATTATTCCCTAAGAATTGGCCACTATTAGCGATGCAAAAATCAGCTCAAATGGCATCGATAAATTAGCGTGTAAAAATATAACATCTATATTTCAACAACTTAATTTTCCATGTGTAGTAGCAATAGACCCTATAAATATTCTTGTCCAATTTTGCGGAATGACTAACCTGGAATTCTTAGATGATGATGATGGATTAGTCTATTTACATCAATAGGTTACATTGATATATTTAATGAAAGTGAAGTAGATATTTATTCAAGACGCTGGATGATAGCCTGTTAACTTCGTGAGGAGACAATAAAATCAAAGTTTTAAATATTATTTTATCTTTAGTCATTTTTAGCGCTGTTGTTGAAGCTGACTATAAACCTCCTGCTGAGGAGTCCAGTCAAGGAATCACAGCTTCGGTTACTGTTGAGGCTGCTTCCAAGCTGGTAGATATTGAAAAATTAAAAGTCTGTGCGGGAACAAATCCTTATTGTTCATTATCTTTAGGGGTTTTCTATTTATATGGGAAGGGAGTAGAGAAAAACTATCAAGCAGCATTTGAACTTTTTTCTTTTGCTGCAAAATATGACATTGGTAGTGCACATTTTCATATCGGAATTATGCATAAAGATGGCTCGATAGCCGGTAAGATTGATTTTATACAAGCATTTGAAGCTTTTTCTTCTGGAGCTAGTTTAGGAGATCGCCCTTCGCAGATCTTTTTGGCATCAGCATATGAAACTGGAGAAGGCGTTAAGATTAACTATAAAGAAGCTCTTAAGTGGCATTTGGCCGCCGCACAAGATAACGATACAGAACAGCTCAAAGTCTGTGATTATTATACAAATGGTTGGGGAACGAAAATAGACTACAAAAAATCGTTTGAGTATTGTAGGCGAGCATCAATAAATGGTAATGCGGAAGCAACGCAAAGATTAGCCAATCATTTCTATAGAGGATGGGGCGTTGAGAAAAATATAATGAAAGCCTATAGTCTCTTAATCGTATCGAAAGAACTAGGCAATACTTCTGTAGATAAATACCTATCTTACATTAAGACTTTGTTGTCAGAAGATGAAATACTCAAGTCACAAGGGGAAGTTGAGTTTTGGCTTGAAGAAATAACTATCAAGGAATTGCAAAATATCCATCTAAAAAGGACGTCTGGACTTTAGAATTAAGCTTTACTAAAGTTTAAAACAGCCATACTTCGTCTAACCCAAACAAGCATGATTAGAGTCATAGTCCTAAAGCGTTTATGCCCCAATATCATTTAGAGTTAAAGCTCATTCAAACTTCATTCATTTGAGTTTTCCATACGAAAAATAATGTGAGATTAATCGTTTCCAGAGAACTAGCGACTTACAAGAGTCCATCGCTAGTTATCAACGTCCACAGCAGCATTTACACTTGGATTTATTGTCTTTCCGATTTGGCCATACCTAGTACTATAATTTTTATCAAACCAATGATCACTTCAACTACGATGCGTTAGAAGTAATATTTGTATGCCAGTCCGATCTATTTACTTATCATGATGCTTTTCCTCAATCATCTGATATATTGGTATAAATATGAAATTATTATGCATAATCGATTTGTTAAAAGGAGTTTACAGTGGCGACATTGCAGGAAGAGTTTAGAGTATTTCATGATGAAATTAGACTTGGTACGTATGATGAAGACCAAAATCTCAGAGACAAGAGGGATACCCTCATTAGAGAATTACGTAATGAGCTTAAAGATGAAAAAATTCCTGATACAGAGAGGTCCTTAACCTTCACTAAGCTTGATCAAGGCTCATACGCTATGAGGACAGGTATTAAGCCAATAAATGATGATTATGATATTGATGTTGGGGTTGTGTTTGACATTACCAATGATGAGTACTGCTCTCGCAATCTAAAAAAGTTAGTTTTTGATGCTCTTAATAAGCGACATAAGAGAACAGTAAAATATAATAAACCCTGTATTACAGTCGAGTACGCTGACGGCTACCATGTGGATTTGGCAATTTACTCTAATAATAACAATGATTTACATATAGCCTGGGGGAGGAGTACAGCGACAGAACAGAAGTGGTATGAGTCAGATCCTAAAGGTCTGAAGCGTTGGGTATCAGACGTATCGAATAATGCAGAATACTCAAAACAGTTCAGATGCTGTGTTCGTTACCTAAAAAAATGGAAGGCGAAACACTTCACAAGTATCGGGAATACCGCACCACCGTCGATAGGGTTAACTGTTCAGGCTAGACAGCACTTTATCTTCAACAAAGATAATGACCTTACATCTCTAATCAATATAGTAAGAAAGATTAAGTCCGATTTTAGTATGCAATTTGATCTGGATGATTTTATTCTAAAAAGAAGCATAAGTTACAAGCTTCCTCAGAAACCATATAAAAACATATATTATAAAATGTCTCTTTTACAGCAGGATCAATTCTATGAAAAGTTAGTATCATTAGAAGAGGCTCTTTGCGAAGCTCGTGATGAAAATTCAGAGCAAGCAGCGAGTCTTATACTTCGAAAAGTATTTGGCAAAGACTTTCCTTTGGTGGAAAATATAAAGCGGGCAGATATTAGACCCGTGATAGGTACAGGTTTTAATGCATGATAGAATTAGAACTAGATGACTTATATGACAATTTAAATACAGCCTGTCTAATCAGTAATGTAAAGAATAAACCATTTACTTATACCCACGAGCTTCAAGGGAATAAAAAAATATGGTTTGTAGAATTAGAATATACTGCAGACTTTCCAAAGGTGCTCCCTCGAGCAAAGCTGTTGAATAATGAGTGTATTGGAAAAATCCCTCACGTTAATAATCAGGGGACGATTTGTTATCAGGAAGAAGAAGGTATACTAATAAATTACCATGATCCTTTGTCGGTGTTAGATTATATTCTTACTTCTATAGCAAATGCTTTAGACCGATGGTCTCTGAAAATATTTATAGATGACTTATTTGAAGAGTACGAAGGGTATATTCAGGCAGATTGCAAAAGAGTTAACTCACTTTGCTCTCCTGTTAGTGTTATAAATGAGGCTTACCTTAAGGTAAAGAAGTTGAAAGATGGGTCTTATGAACCTTTCTTGTTATATGAACATCAGGATGATATTCCTATAAGTTATAGTGATATTAGTGATACGAACTCCCTTCAAGTAATTAAAGTTCTTTGCATCAACTTTGAAAGGTTTTGCTATCCTCCAAAAGATGTATTCACATCCCATTATTTTAAGGAAAATAAATCTTCACTTTCAAACTGTGAAGTTAGTAGAATCGATAAGTATATAAAAAAAGTAAAAAGTAAAAGAAGCCATTTTATTTACTTAACTTTTCCAAGAGGAGGTGATTTTAGAGCACAAGTATTATTAAAGTTTGTTTCTGAAAAGTCTGACTTACACCCATTATTAGATGATAATGTGGAGTGGGAAGTAACATCATTCCTGCAGAATAGAATAAATAAAACTTATTTATTAGAAAGAGGAGGAGCAAATACTAACCTTCAGAGCTCTCATGTAGCGGTGATTGGTTGCGGTTCAGTGGGCTCTGAAGTTGCGTTGATGCTATCTAAATCGGGCGTTGGCAAACTTACTTTGATTGACTCAGACTGGCTTGATACTGACAATATATATAGACATCGATTGGGAGGGGAGGCATTAAAATATAATGCGATTGATAATAAAGGGAAAGTCGAAGGAATTCCAAAGGTGGCAAAGGTGCACTGTTTAAGTAATTACATAAAAAGTAATATTCCTTTCATCGACATTGAGCCCATAGCAGCTAAAGCTGAAATAGTATTAAGAAATGTCACAATAGATAAAGTTGATGTAGTCATTATAGCAATCGGCTCCCCTTCGGAGAGTCTACATATTAATGCTTTATTAAAAAGTCGTGGGATAGCTAAAGTTGTACACTGTTGGAATGAAGCGGCTAGTGTTGGTGGACATTCAGTTAAATTTAACATGACGGATTGTTGTCTAGAGTGTTTGTATACACCGCATGCTAGAACCGTTCAGCCCATAGTATATTCTTTGATAAAACCAGGGCAGAACATATCAAAGAATCTGACTGGATGTGCTGGTGTATTTACACCGTTTTCTTATTTAGACTCATCAAAAACCGCTATTATTGCCTCAAATCAATGTATAGAGTTTCTAGAAGGTAAATGTAATTCAAGCATTAGAAGCTGGAAAAATAACGACTTTGCAAAATACCCAACAACAGAATACTTCGATTCGTTCTCATTTGAGACATCTTCTGAGATAGTAAAATCTCAATACTGTAGTGTTTGCAACTAATGAAAGAGTACCTTCTAGAGGTTAAAGAATTTGGTTCTATAAGAATTCCAAACAATATAATTGAACGAATATCAACTTTTAGACAACTTGACTCTATGGACTCCGAATCTGGTGGGGTTCTTTTAGGCTCTCATTTGAATTCTATTGGCAGGCTAAAAATTACAGACTTTACGACTCCACTTAAGAATGACCGGCAGACTCGAAATAGCTTCTTTAGATCTAATCAACATAATATTGAAGTACAAAAGGTTTGGAAAGAAAGTTGTAGAAGAGTTACGTTTTTAGGGCTTTGGCATACACACGCAGAAGATATCCCTACACCGTCATCTGTAGATATAGATGATTGGAAGGTGACTCTTAGGACTTCTTTATACGATGGTGAAGGACTAGTTTTTTTAATTATAGGAAATAAATCAGCAAAATTTTGGTTTGGTTTCAAAAAATCACGTCAAATCGATTACATAGGAGAAGTTAGCTTTGAGTGATAAAACGTGGGGAAGGATACAGTGGGTTTTTATAACAATAGTTACTTTGTTTAAGAAGCGTTACCCACTAATGTCTTCAGGGGTTGCACTTTTAGTATTTTCATACCCATTAAAATTATTATTTGAATATACAATCAATCTTAATCTAAATGGCAGTGAAGCTCCAAGTTGGCTTAGAGAAATTGGAATGACGGTAGAGAGAAGTAATGGTTTTAGTAATATATCAGGCCTATTATCTGCGGTTGCTGGTATGTTACTGATATGTTCTCAACTGTATGTAATATTCAACAATGCAAGGAGCAAATCAAGAGTTTTTATTACAGGCATGAACGCCGGTGATATAAAGTTCCCTGATGAACTGATACCAGAAATTGAAAGAATGGATGTAAGGGAAACCGTTAATCTTGGTTTAAGTGAAAATGTTAATGCAGTTGACTTTATAAATGAATCTGTAGAGATGTTTAATGCAGAACAGAAAGTAGATATTTACAATAGATTCATTTTTAATGGCGGATGTGAAAAACTCTATCTTGGTGGTCTTCACAGGATCCCTTTATTGGTAGCTTATGGAACTAGGTTTAGAGCTAATACAAAAAACATTTTATTCTTTGATAAAGTTCAGGAAAGCGGTAACTGGTCGTTACTTACTGAAGAAAATAAAAATATCCAATTAGATATAATAGGAGATGATACTGTACCAAATGAAAATGGTAACGTTGGAATCGCTATCGGATTTACATTTCCTATTACTGAAGCACAACTACCTGATGAGTTCAAAGGTCATACGCTATTTATAAAGCCTAACTGCGATGTTGGTCACAACTTGATTATGAATCAAGATAATCTTTTAAGTATTTGCCACGAGATTAAAGAGGAAGTTAGCAGGTTGTCCTCTGATAATGCTGTAAAGAAAATTCATTTCTTTCTCTGCGTACAAAGTTGTGTAGCACTAGCTCTAGGAACTAAATACCAGGAAGGTATGCATCGTAATTGGGTAATACATAATTATAATGGCCATAAAGGGGAGTACGATTGGTTTTTGGAAGTAGAACCTAATAAGGTTTCTACGAATCATTAGACATTACTCTATAATTTAGAAAGCCATGATTAAAAGAAGGCCTCGTAATCGTAAGGGTCTAGTGGTTTAGCAAAACTGGCCAATACTTTGTAGTCAATTGAAGTGTTTGGCATAGAATAAGTTATCAGAAAGTTCAGCTGCACTTGTTCATCGTAACTCGGAATTGTCCAGGTACGGCTTAGAGTGACCGCTCTAAATCGTTATTGCCCGTGCGACCTGAGGTCGTATGAAGCGCTGTTCACCGCGATAAGAGTGAACCATCTGTATCACCAGATGACCCTAAGACTCTGAATAAAGCAGCGAGTCTGACAATGTAACGAAGTCCATTGGACGGGAACAGAATCGTGAGAGGACGTTCTTCCTGATAACCACAATCGGGTAAGTGCTAGGGTGTCAGTATGATGAACATAAGTGAATCCATATAAGGTGCGTTATACGATGAACAGCGGAAGTGGTTAATACGCTGTGGCCAAAAGGCACGAGAGTTGGAAAGAGATTGGGCAGTGCTCTTTCGTGATCAAATAACTCTCCGCACTAGAGTGGGCATCTAACCTGACGTTGCGCGACATACGGAACAGGGTAAGCCTGTATCACTCCCTTTGGGGAAAGTGACCTGTGAAGGCTACCGATAGTAATGCAGGTAAAGGAGGCTAGAAAAAGCGAATGCCGCATTGTAATAATGCGGATACTGATTTTATCTGGCGCGAAAGCGAGCTGACTTCTAGCTGGTCTCCCGTTGCAAGAAAATTTGAGGAACTTTATTAATGGAGAAACGCAAATGATGGCTTCAAACGAAGTTAGTGCATCTCCTGACAATGCTCAATGGCAATCCATTAACTGGAGAGTGGTTAAGCAACATGTATTAAAGCTTCAAATGCGCATTGCAAAAGCAACCCGAGAAGGTAAACACGGCAAGGCGAAAGCGTTGCAGTGGATACTCACCCACTCTACATCAGCAAAATTGCTTGCTGTTAAAAGAGTTTCTCAAAATAAAGGCAGCAAAACACCTGGAATCGACGGCATCATTTGGAACAGTGATGCTCGTTGTATAGGTGCGGTCAATCAACTGAGCCGAAAAGGCTATCATGCCAAACCGCTCAGGCGTATCTACATCCCCAAGAAAAACGGCAAGCTCAGACCTTTAGGCATTCCCTGCATGATAGACAGAGCGCAACAAGCGCTTCATCTTCTAGCCTTGGAGCCTATTTCGGAAACGGTGGCCGACCTCAATAGCTATGGCTTTCGACCTAACCGAAGTACAGCAGATGCAATTGCACAGTGCTTCAAATGTTTATGTATGAAGCGCTCTAGCCAATGGGTTCTTGAGGGTGACATCAAAGCTTGTTTCGATAAGATAGGTCATCAATGGCTCATCGACAACATTCAATTAGATAAGCGAATGCTGAAACAATGGCTTGGTTGTGGTTTTGTTGACAAAGGATTGTTCTATAAGACAGCGGAAGGAACACCACAAGGTGGGATAATATCTCCTACTCTTATGCTGCTCACGCTTGCTGGATTAGAACAATTGGTTAAGTCTATTGCCTGTAAAACAGGTAATAGAGTCAACTTTATCGGATATGCAGACGATTTTGTTATCACAGGTTCTTCGAAGGAAGTGCTCGTTAATGAAATCAAGCCGCAACTAATTGGTTTTCTACAGGAAAGAGGCTTAACACTCTCTGATGAGAAAACGCACATAACTCATATCGATGATGGTTTTAACTTTCTGGGATTCAATCTTAGAAAGTACAAAGGCAAACTGCTCATTAAACCGAGCAAGAGCAACGTTCTATCATTTTTGAGTAATCTACGTGAATTCATCAGAAAACATCCAACAATCCCCGTTAACGATTTAATCAAAATATTGAATCCGAAGCTGAGAGGATGGGCGAATTATTATCGTCATTGTGTGGCAAAGCGAACTTTCGATTATGTAGGCCATCAACTTTTCTGGTTGTTATGGCGATGGGCGGTAAGGCGTCACCCAACGAAAAGTAAGGACTGGGTACGTCGAAAATACTACATGAATCGGATAGGTGGGTGGCAATTCCACGGCTGGCAGAAAATCGCCAACATGGACTGTCATTTTAATCTGGTTCAGATAGCTCAAACGCCAATAAAGAGACATGTGAAAATCAGGAGTGCATCAACGCCATTCGATCCTCAATACCTAGCCTATTTGGTTAAGAGGAAACCGAAAAAGCAAAGTCGCAATTCTTGGCTCGATCCTGTTTTGGCTGCTATGTAGGGTGCTGGGTAACAGAATACGCCTTAGTGGAGGCTTGAGCCGTATGCAGTGAAAGTTGCACGTCCGGTTCTTAGGAGGGCGGCACTTGGTAACAAGTGCCGCCTATCCGACCAAAATGCGTTAGTGATAGCACTGAGGCGGTTTAGAGCCAACCAAAAGCGCCTTATTTTTTCAAATCTTTCTTGGCCGCTTTACTTGCCGCCCAAAAGGCTGATTGCCTATACAGGTATAACTGATTTGCCCCAAATTGAGATGATTCTGGCGTCAAAGGATGCGTAAAATTAGCTTTTACGCATAGATAATTTTGTAACATTCGAGAAAACCCACAGATATCAATCTACTAAGAAATATTAAAAAGTGTTGTATAGGCCTCGTAAACAAAGACGCATTCTTTGTCCGGCAGCATTATTTATGTGTTCTAGACAAATATTGCATTTACAACAATGACTTAGCGATGCTATCTTTGGAGTATGAATTGAGCAGCCTGGAACGTTATCGTGCTGCTATTGAATATGGCGTTAGATTTATTCGGAGATTATATGCTCGCGTATCTAAAGTATCGAAAAGAGCTGCATTCTTAAAAAAAAGAAGTTGCGAAGCTTGAAAAGGAATACGTTGAAATAGAAAAAAGTTATGAAGGTAAAGATGATCAAGGACATTTATCTTTTTTGTCTTCTCAGCAACATGATTTAGACATGTGGATAGAGTACATAAAAACTGCATATTTTAAATATAAAGCTGACTCATTACTTATTCCAATGCCTGCTCAAGATGACGCACTTATGTTCACCACTCATGACTTTGGTGATGAGAGTGGATCAGTTAAAATTTTAACGTTAAATGGTATTCATTATTTGAGGTCTAAAATAAGAGACGAACAAAAGGCAAAACGTGAGGTAATCGCTTTCTACTTCACTTTATGTACTGGTTTAATTGGTGCTGCAATCGGACTTGTTTCTGTGCTAAAAAAATAAATCTACAAGTCAAATCACAGGACGCATAACTACTGTCGCGTTTTTTCTGAAAACCAAAAGCAGCAAAAATAGCGCCAACTTACGCGCCAGTGTTTGATGCGTTATATTTCAGGATAGATCGAGGTAAACATGGATATCTACATCACGCCACCGGAAGGTATGAAAACAGTCATGTGTGACAACAAGCCAATAGGCTATGTCAAAGATGTCGATGACCAAGAGGAAGCCGCGAGGCTAGCCCTAGAACTCCTTAAATCAAAAGGGTTTTGGCGAGATATACCCAAATCAGAGACTATCTATAATCAGGCTCAATCGTTCGCAAATGCATCTGCGCATATATATGAAAAGGATTTAAAGTCATTACCCAGAAATCCCCAAGGCATTTGCCCATTTGTTGTTAACGCAGCCTTCAGTGCTGAAATGTATCTCAAGTGCCTTCTAGAAATTCATGGCGAAGTCAAAGAGACTCATGTTCTAACTGCATTATTTAAGTCGTTACCGAATAAGGTAAAAGATAGAATAAACAAAAATAGTAAAGCTTTTGAAAGCAGGTACGAGGTAGAGAGCGGGATTCTATTTAAAGACCATCTCAAAAGCATAAATCATGCTTTCGTTAACTGGCGCTACATCTACGAAAAAAGTACGGAGTCAGTGAATATCCAGCAAACAATCTTTGTATTGCAGGTACTGCATGAAACCGCTGCCGTAGAACTGGGAATAAAAACATAACAAGCATAGGCAAGCGACGCATAAACCCGTACGCCTGCTACGAACGTTAAATTTACGGAGAAGTATGAGTTCAATTATTCTAGAAATACAAGCAGATGCATTGAATGACAATATTTCAATTCAGTCTTTGCTACGGAAAGCGTATACAGTATCTATTAAACTATCTATTGAAGAATCAAGGCAGTGGATAGAATCAGAAATGAATGGCTATATTGCGGGAAGTAATGTTCCACTGTACAGACAAATTAAAGGTGCACTTCGTGCTTTTAACCCTGTAAGGGGGCTTATTCCTGTACAGATCGATGACGATGAAATTGAAAATTCATTATCAGTCTTTCACTTTCGTCAGTCCGTTGGTGAAATTGAAAGTATTATCGATAAGCATGGTAAAGGGTTTTCTATTCCATTTACGGGTGAACAACTAGCCTCGTTACAAAACTTTATGAATAGTGACTTCCCTTTCCGGCTAAGTTACTCAGCGACGTCATTAATTCCAATTGTTGATAGTGTACGAAATACGATCCTTCAGTGGGCTTTAAAGCTGGAACAAGAGGGTGTTACTGGTGAAAATCTGAGTTTTAGTCCTGATGAGGTTAAAAGAGCAAGTATGAGTACAAACATTAATATAGCAAATTTTCAAGGTGTATTGGGAGACGTAAAGGATAGCGAGTTGACTCAAAATCTAAACCTTACCATTACTGAATCTAATAATTTTGAACAATTAGCAAAGTATTTAACTGAACATCAAATAGAAAAGTCTGATATTGCAAATTTGAAGTCCGCTATTGAGGCGGACGGTGAGCCTTCTGCCAGCGAGCAATTTGGTTCAAAGGTTAGTTCGTGGATTGGGAATATGGTGTCTAAGGCAGCCGATGGTAGCTGGTCAATTTCTCTTGCTACTGCTGCAAATGTATTAGGGGTAGGTATTAGTAAGTTTTATGGTTTGTCGTAATAGTAAATTTAACAGTGCAAATCAATGAGACGCATAACGGCTGTCATCGTTTTTGCGGCGTTAATCTCAGTTTCGCCATACTTGTTATAATGCGAACCATAAACTTTAAAGCCTAAGCTCTAACGCATTTTTGTCCAGAAATGAGTTAAGCCACACTTATTAACAGTGTGTATTAACTTCCAGAAAGCTTGCTATACCTACTTTGCTAGATTAAAGCCAACACTTAAAATGATCTATTAATATGTTGTAATAAAACTATACGCCGGATGATACTAATTGATGGTTTTAGTTTTATGCGGGTTTATGCTTTAATTTTATGTAAGGTTATGTTTATAAAATATAATAAGTGTTTGATTTTACTGTTGTCATTATGCATTATTATGGTAGAAGCAACACAATTGTTGGTGAGTTAACTGCCCAAGTTAATCAGTCAATCAATATCGTCCGCAATAAGAGCAATAAAACCCACATATTTGGCATGATGATATGGCCTCAGATGTAAGGTTGCGTTTTATTCTTTGTAAGTGGTACTCATAACCGCAAACTCTCCATCACTCCATCTCACGGGTATATAGCCTCACTAGCACCTGTAACTCCTTCCAAGTGAGTTTTTCTGCCAACGTATCCGTTGGCAATCCTGTTCATCTATGCGCTCCCACTAGAATCTATATTGCGTTAGAAACATTGTTTGTTATGCAAACTAAAAGCCAACTAAATTCAAGAGTGTCTGAAAGAACAGTGGCAATTTTCAACATGAGATCACGCGCTCATAATCAACACATTCAGATTGGTATGTAAATTAATTACTGTATTCTCGTTTTGTAATTACTATTTTTTTTAAACAAAATAACGATTTTGCTACATCAAATAGTGCATTTATTTTTGACGATGCATTGCGCTTTCCAATTGACTAAAAGAAGTATTCAATGAAAAGTATAAATTCTCTCATAACAGCCTCAGTACTGTTACTTATTTGCAATAGTTCAGTACAAGCCGACAATTTCTCTGCGGATAACTATTTGTTCGGTGATATTGGTGGTATTCGTAGCCAGATGCATAATGCCGGTATCGACGTTAGCTTAGGTTATACCTTCGAAACCGGAGGTAACTTAACAGGTGGCCAACATCATGCCACTAGCTATGCCGATCAAACCGTTCTTGGTGTTAACTTCGACCTCGAAAAATTATTAGACTTATCCGATGCCAACTTCCATGTTGCACTGACCAATAGAGGTGGGCAGAGCCAGAATATTAATGATAAAGCTGAAATCGGCCAGTTAATGCAATCTATAGAAGTGTTTGGCCGCGGCAGAGTGACCCGTATTTCTGAGTTTTATTATGAGCAAAAACTACTTAGTGACGACCTCAATATTAAGTTAGGCCGTATGAATGTTGGCGCTGAATTTGGTGCTTTCCAATGTGAATTTGCCTATCTTGGATTCTGTGGATCCCAATTCGGTAATGTTAATTCCACGGTTTACAACTGGCCTATAAGCCAATGGGCGGGTGTCGTCAAGTATAAGCTAGCGCCAGAATGGTATGTAAAGACAGGGGTTTACCAAATGAACCCAAGCTGGCTTAAAAACAGTCAAAATCTTAATTTAGGCAGTCCTCATGGCACTTTGGGAGTGACGATTCCTGTAGAACTTGCTTGGATGCCCAACCTCAATGACTTACCAGGTACTTATAAACTGGGTTATTGGCATGATACCGTTGGAGGTGAAGGTCTTTACTACAATCAAGATGGTAATCCCTTGACTATTGATGGTGGCAAAGCACGTCAACATGACAGTAAAGATGGCGCTTATTTTGTCGCAGAGCAACAGGTTACTTCTGTAGATGGTGATTCTGCCCGCGGTCTTAGTGTGTTCCTTATGGGGACGTTGAACGATCAAGATATCACTACTGTGGATAAATCATTGGCATTGGGGGTGAATTATCAAGGTCCATTTGCTGCTCGTCCGACAGATAAATGGGGCTTAGCCGCTAAATACCTACATGTGAACGATAGCATAGCTGATAGCGCTCAGCTTTATAATGACAATCACGCACTTTATATGCCTATCCAGGAAACAGAGACGGTCATTGCTAGCTATTACAAATTTCAAGTGACTAAGTATTCTGCTATTCGTCCTGAAATTCAGTACATACATAATCCCGGTGGTATCAGTGAGAATAATGATGCTTGGGTAGTCACTCTCAAAGGTGATATTGCATTTTAACTAAAGCTGAAATACAACATGCACTCTAAAACAGCTTAAATTAACGCTAATATAAGTAACCGTTATTGTAGATGTTTTAGATTCGATTATAGATGAATAAACGCAAGGCTAAATACAGAGGTAACGTTTTCAATCTGCGCTGGGGGTTGTTAACATTTTGGGATATTGGTAACAATTAAGTAATTTTGTTACCAATATCATATCTTGGAGATCTGGTTGGGACATCACATCTTACCTTTGGTAAATTAGTGCCAGATCACTAAGGTATTCACTGCAATTATCCGTGATATTTACCTAAAGAATATCGTCGTCCCTACACATTAAGGAGTGGTAATCGTTGGTCTCCTTAAAAATGTTCATTTAGTTGTACTAATAGTCAGATTGATAAGGGAGTAGTGGGTAATCATGTAAGCAGCAGCTTTTCATTTTTACTATTTTCACTGCAAAAAACATTAATATTATTCAGTTAAGTGTTTAATTCGGAGTTCCAATGAATAAAAAAACTTCAACCACAATTCATTTGCTGGCCCCTTTTACGGGGGTGTGCTGTCCACTGAGTCAGGTTCCTGATGCCGCATTTTCTCAAAAGATGGTGGGTGATGGATTAGCGATAGACCCTACAGAAAACATTCTTCACGCCCCATGTGACGCCACCGTTACTCAAATACATCCTTCTAAGCATGCCGTGACTTTATTAACGGCGACTGGCATCGAAATTCTGCTTCATATAGGTGTCGATACCGTTAAATTGAAAGGCGAAGGATTTAAGGAATTAGTGAAAGTGGGTGATGCTGTAAAAGCTAAAACGCCACTGATTGAGCTGGATTTAGATAAAGTGGGTTGCGGTGTAAAAAGTTTGCGTACCGTCATACTGCTCACGGATATGACCAGAATTATTACATTAACACCAACGACTGAACAATTTGTCAACGCGGGCGATCTGTTATTTAGTGCAGAGGTATCAGCGGCAGCTCGTGCTGTAACAAAGTCAGATGACATGGTTAGTTCTGCGCCAATAGTGGTTATTAATCCGACAGGTATTCATGCTCGGCCTGCTGCTGCCATTGTCACTGCGATTAAAGCATTTGACTGTGACGTGATGATTGATAAAGCAGGCAAGCAAGCAAATGCTCGAAGTGTGGTTGGTCTTATGGGGTTAGACATCGCTTTTGGTGAGCAGATTGTTATTCTCGCTAAAGGTAAAGATCAGCAAGCGGCAATAGCAGCATTATCTGAGGCGATAAGCACTGGTTTAGGTGAAGAGGGCGCCGATGCTTCACTTGTGACTAAGAACGTTAAAAGCGACTTCGATCCTTTTTCCGAACCATCACTACTACTACAAACGAGCCAAGATCCACGTCAGCTGATTGGTGTGGAGGCATCTCCCGGTCAAGTTAAAGGGCGTTTATACGTGATTAAAGCTGAAGTGCCTAAGTTTGACACTTTTGCCGACGATGCACAGGTTGAACAGCAAACTTTAGACGATGCAATGAAGGTGGCTAATCAAACCTTAGTCGAACTGGTTGAAGAGCTGCATAACAAGGATATGGGGCAAAAAGCCGATATTTTTGTGGCCCACCAAGAGCTAATGTCAGATCCTGATTTGTACGATGACTGTATTATTGAATTACAGCAAGGTAAGTCGGCCCCTTATGCTTGGAGTAAGAGTATTTGTCGCCAAGCGGACAAACTTGCTGGAATGGAAAACCCATTACTCGCAGGACGTGCCACAGACCTTATCGATGTTGGCAATCGGGTTTCACGCATTATGGCAGGATTGTCTCAAGATACTATTCCGGCTGAACTCCCCGAAAATACTATTTTAGTCGCTAAAGATTTAACCCCTTCAGATACTGCCAAACTAAACCCCGCATTCGTTAAAGGCATTTGCACTACTTTAGGAGGGGCATCGAGCCACAGTGCTATTTTAGCTAGAGCAATGGGTATTGCTGCTATGGCTGGTGTTGAAGCT
Organism: Shewanella psychromarinicola; assembly: GCF_003855155.1. NCBI lineage: Bacteria > Pseudomonadati > Pseudomonadota > Gammaproteobacteria > Alteromonadales > Shewanellaceae > Shewanella > Shewanella psychromarinicola. The sequence goes on along the minus strand of NZ_CP034073.1, from coordinate 711,493 downwards.
AAGATCATGACCTTGCACGGTACTGAGGTGTTACTCGATACAGCAAAAGGTTATCTATTATTGTCGCCAACTGAAGCTGAAATTGCGCAACTTGATGTGATTAAAAATGCCGCTGAGCAGCAGAAAGCCTCGGCTTTCGCTCACAAAGATGAGACAGCCGTTACCTTAGATGGAGTGCGATTTGAAATTGCCGGCAATATCGCTAAAGTCAGTGATGCCCAAAAATTAGTTGAAATGGGAGGCGAAGCGGTTGGTTTATTGCGTTCTGAATTCCTTTATCAAGACCAATCAGTTGCACCTTCAGAGGATGATCAGGAACAAGTCTATCGTGCGGTACTGCAAACGTTAGGACAGCGTCCTCTAGTTGTGCGTACGCTAGATGTAGGAGGAGATAAGCCGTTGGCCTATTTACCTTTGCCGAAAGAAGACAATCCATTCCTCGGTGAGCGTGGTATCCGTGTCGGTTTAGATAAGCCCGCAGTATTACGACAACAAGTTCGTGCGCTATTAAAAGCGGCTGAGGCGGGCAACTTACGCATTATGTTCCCGATGGTAGCGTCTTTGTTTGAGCTTAAGTTAGCCAAACAAGTTGTAAAAGAAGAAGCCGAAAAATTGGCTATCGATATTAGTGGGATCCAAATTGGCATCATGATTGAAGTGCCATCGGCTGCCGTGATGGCAGATGTGTTGGCTGAACATGTCGACTTTTTCTCTATTGGTACTAATGATTTGACTCAATATACCTTAGCGATTGATCGTGGACACCCTAAGTTAGCTGCCATTGCTGATGGATTGCATCCTGCAGTATTACGCCTGATCGATATGACGGTTAAGGCCGCGCATGCCAAAGGTAAATGGGCTGGCATTTGTGGTGGATTGGCCGGCGAAAAAGATGCTGTGCCTATTTTGGTCGGCTTAGGTATTGATGAACTGTCTGTGAGTGTGCCTTCAATTCCAGAAGTGAAGCATCAAGTGCGTCATTTAAATCAGCAAGCGTGTCAGCTTATAGCTGCTAAAGCGATGAGCTGTGCAGATGCCAAAGATGTTCGAGCATTAATGCGAGATCCTAATACGTTACTTGCCGTTAAAGGCGATATTGAAAAACGTTGATCACTTGGTAATCTATTAAAATTTCTAAGGTTGTATTATGACATCTAAAACAATAACAGCAGCTAAACCGAAGAAGGCTATGATGAGTGGCGCATTTTCGGTTTTACAAAAAGTGGGTAAATCGGTCATGTTGCCGGTTTCTGTATTACCCGTAGCAGGTATCTTATTAGGCGTTGGGAGCGCAGGTTTTAGTGTGCTCCCCGATATCGTCAATGTGTTAATGGTACAAGCGGGCGAAGCCATCTTTAGCAATATGGGATTGCTATTCGCGATAGGTATCGCGTTAGGATTTGCTAAAAATGATGGTGTGGCTGCTATGGCGGCCTTAGTGGGATATGCCATCATGGTTAAAACCATCGGCGTACTTGAACCTGGTACTGATGTAGGCGTGTTTGGCGGTATGATTGCCGGTGCTATTGCTGCAGCGACCTTTAACCGTTTCTTTAAAATTCAATTACCTTCATATCTTGGATTCTTCTCAGGTAAACGAAGTGTGCCTATTATTACTGGTTTTGGAGCGATCTTTGCGGGAGTTATCTTATCGTTAATTTGGCCTCCGATAGGTAATGCTATTGCTGCATTTTCCCATTGGGCGGCATATCAAAATCCAACATTAGCTTTTGGTATTTATGGTGTGGTTGAGCGTTCGTTAATTCCAGCCGGTTTACACCATGTATGGAACGTACCTTTCTTCTTCGAAGCGGGCAATTGTGTTGACAGTTTAGGTAAACCTGCAACTGGCGTACTGACGTGTTATTTGCAAGCAGACGATGCGAGTCGAGCTGCTGGTAATGGCTTCGGTCAACTTGCGGGAGGCTATTTGTTTAAAATGTTTGGTTTACCTGCTGCTGCAATGGCGATTTGGCATACTGCGCGCCCAGAAAATCGTGTCATGGTCGGTAGTATCATGATTTCGGCAGCGTTAACCGCATTTTTAACCGGAATTACTGAACCCATTGAGTTTGCATTCTTATTTGCCGCACCATTACTTTATGTAGTACATGCGTTAATGGCTGGTCTTGCTTATGTGCTAGTAAATATGTTGGGTGTTGTTCATGGAACCTCCTTCTCGCACGGTTTGATCGATTTTCTTGTTCTTTCAGGTCATTCGCAAAAAATCTGGTTGCTGGTGGTGTTAGGTCTCATTTATGCGGCGCTGTATTACGTGGTGTTTAGATTCTTAATTTTGAAGTTTGACTTGAAAACGCCAGGCCGAATGGATGTCGAATTAGAGCTAGTCTCATCAGAAGGGACAGAAAGAGCGCGTAACTTTATCGAAGCCTTCGGCGGACCAGAGAACCTAGTCAATGTGGATTCTTGTATTACCCGCTTACGGATGGATGTGCGCGATACCAGTAAAGTGGATCAGGCTAGATTGAAGCAGTTAGGCGCCAGTGGCGTGTTGATTTCGGGAAATGCGGTACAAGCTATTGTGGGGACAATCGCCGAAGTGTCACGTACCGAAATTGATGAAATGCTCGCGTCAGGTGGCTATCTTGCTGCGACTCCCACGCCTGTAATAGCAACCGCAACGGTTAACATTTCAGCAAAGGATCGCGAGCAAGCTCAAGCCATCCTGCCACTATTGGGTGACGTGAGTTCATGTCGTGCTATTGCCGATAATCGTTTACGCTTAGAAGTGAAAGATGCCAGTCTATTAGACAGTACCGCCCTTCAAGCCCATGGCATTGAAGCTGTGTTGGTTTTAAATCCGAACTTGGTTCATTTAATTTTTAGTATGAAAACAACAGGACTAGCCAGCGTGTTAAATGAGACTTTTGCCGACTGAAGCTGTTAAGAAGAGGTGATGCAGTCAGATATATGAGTATTACAATATGATGACAGTATTGACCACATGTTAATAGCCAACAATTGAATTTGAAAAGGCTTTTTAGGAAAGTGTTCGATTAGCGTAGAACAGAATAAGCCTCATCAGAAATGATGCGGCTTTTTAATAATTTTATACTCAAGGTTTATATGAGTAATATGTCGATGAACCCACCGAAGCGGGTGAGGGTAAGTTATTGAAAAATTAATTTAAATGGTTTGAAGACTTTGTAAGCTTGTTGGTAAGTTGCCGGGTGTCAGTAATAAAGACAACGTTCTAACATTAAATTATCGATACCTCACACCACTAGAACCCCCCAGTCTGAAGTTTTACAAACTACAATATTTATGCAGTGGTATTGTGACACCGACAGGTTAAAAATGCATTTACATAAATAAGGCAAATTCATTTTTATAATATTAAAAATTCGGTCAGCAAATTGTTATGTAACGGAATTCACAAAATAGAGCAATTTTTATAGGTAGTGACGATGATCAAATTTTTGGTTGCTCACGCTAGGAATTAATTTATGACAAAGATACTCAAAACAGGCATCGTTGGTTACGGCTATGCCGCAAAAACGTTTCATGCACCATTGATTAAGGCTGTATCGGGCCTACAACTCGCCGCAATATCCTCCAGCAATCCGGCAAAGGTGCATATAGACCAACCTGATTTGGCTGTGTTCTCATCCCCCGAAGAGTTATTTTCCTGCGCTGATATAGATTTGGTGGTTATTCCAACTCCCAATGATACGCATTTTCCTCTTGCGGCAGCGGCTCTAGCAGCCGGTAAACACGTAGTTTTGGATAAGCCATTCACTCTCACTACTAGTGAAGGTAAGGAGCTTATTAAGCTCGCTCATCAATATGATCGGCTGCTATCAGTATTTCATAATCGCCGTTGGGATTCCGATTTTTTGACGTTGAAGAAGGTGTTGCGCGAAGGTTCACTAGGCCGTGTGACACATTTTGAATCACACTTTGACCGCTATAGGCCTGAAGTTCAAACGCGCTGGCGTGAGTCGGCTGCTCTAGGAGGAGGTTTGTGGTTTGACTTGGGATCGCATTTACTCGATCAGGCACTGCAGTTGTTTGGTACACCAAAAACAATGTGGTTAGACCTGGCCCAACAACGTGATGGAGCATTCGCAGATGACTGGTTTCATGCCGTGCTGGGATATGACGAAAAGCGGGTAATTCTTCATGGTAGTGCATTGGTTGCTAACCCTGGCCCACGTATGACAGTGCATGGCACTAGTGGCAGCTTTACTAAGTTTGGTCTTGATACGCAGGAGAATGCGCTTAAGTCAGGTCAGCAGCCTGGAACTCCGGGGTGGGGAAACGATCCACTTTCTTGCAAATTATCGCTGAAACACAAAGACGCGATTATCGATCAATACATCATAACGACACCAGGCAATTACCAAGCATATTATGAAGGCATTCGCGATGCGATTTGTCTTGGCAGCCCAAATCCAGTAATGGCAGAGCAGGCCCTTTTGGTCATGAGACTTATTGGACTCGGCATTGACAGCGCTGAAGAAGGTCGTAAGTTGAGAGTGTTTGATCTCTGAGTATACGCACTAAATTTTTATATTATTTTAGAGCAAGAATACTTGCTCAATTAAGGAGAGATTACAGTGTTTGATGAAGTCATTGAATATGCAGAAAGCCTGTTGAATAAAGATGGCAAAGAGTACAACGTTAATGATGTGTTAGATAAAGCCGTAGGTTTGTTTCTCGATTCAAGTCGAGCAAATGAAAAAGCTGAAATAGCTCAACATGGTGCAAACCATCAAAGCTTTATCGAGCGAAATTTAGCCCGTTGGGAAGGTGGCTTTGATAAGTTAGATCTATTTTATATTACAGATCAAGAGGCAGGAGTTGTATTCCAAGAGAATTTTACATCTATTCCTGATTTAGAGAACGATCCGCTACTTGGTGTGTTAATGCGACAACACGCTCATGCTTGTCGAATCACTTCCGAAATAATTCATCTACTGAAAGGTGGCTATGCTGATGGAGCTCTTGCTCGTTGGAGAACCTTGTTCGAAATATCGGTAAATTGCTTAATAATTAACAAGCATGGAAGGATGCAGCCATCGACTTTGTACGTCATGGGCAAATCAAAAATGTCGAAGGCATTGAAGAGTATCAAAAAACGGCACAAGACATGAATCTTGAACCTTATTCTGATGAGTATTTAAATCAAGCTCTTGCTTTGAAAGCTGAACTTGCAGGTGATGAGAAATCCTTCCACTGGGCACGAAAATACGCAAATGGAAGTAAAATCGAAAAGTTACGAAAATACATAGGATTAGGGGCTTGGTCTCATAACTATAAATTGGCAAGTCGAAATATCCACGCTGACTATACCGAAATGCGCTCTCTACTAGGTATGTCTGAAGCATCAGAAGAAGTGTTGTTAGTGGGACAGTCAAATTCAGGTATTACTTATCCTGCCCATTTAACAGTAAGCGCTCAATTAACCGCACATACCAATAATCTTCAAATGTGACATGATTATTTCCTAACTAAATCTAGGAAAATAATCATGTCAAAAAACGATAAAATACAATACTGGCAACGCATTTTTCAGCAGCAAACTGAAAGTAAATTAACCAAAGCTGAATTTTGTAAAACCAATGACTTAACCCTATCTACATTTTATGCGTGGACTAAAAAACTTAACCCGCATTCGTCATCAACTAAGCAAAAAGTGGTGCCGCTGATTTTTCTTGAAATTAAACCTGACCAGCCACTCACGCTGGCATTGCCCAACGGCTATCTGTTTTCTTTTCCAGCCTCATTAGCGCCAAGCAAATTACAACAATTTTTACGCGTGCTATCAGCATGACACCACATAAGCAGATTTATCTTGTTACCGGCCATACCGACATGCGTAAAGCCATTGATGGCTTATCTTTAATCGTCAGTGATGTATTGGAAATGGATCCGTTGAATCAAGCCTGGTTTATTTTTTGTAATCGCCACCGGGACAAAATTAAGATTTTATTTTGGGATACTAATGGTTTTTGGCTTTACTATCGGCGGCTAGAAAAAGGTCGCTTTAAGTGGCCTGGCGCTAACGACGAACAAGACGCGCTGACAATCAACCAGCATCAGCTAAATTGGTTACTATCAGGCTTATCGTTAGAAGTATCCCATGGGCATAAACCCTTAAATGGCCTGACAGTGAGGTGATCATCACTGGATCGCTAAATAGCGGTTGCATGATCAAATACAGCAGGCAAACTAGCGCTATCTATTGGTCTTGAACGCTAATTAATGACAACTGAACAGCCTGATAATATTGAACAACTAAAAAAAATGCTGGCAATGTTGCAGCATGAAAATCAGGTGCTCAATGCTAAAAATAAAGACTTGGAAAACCGCCTTAATATCGCTTTGGAACAATTGCAACTCAACCGCAATAAGCAGTTTGGTCAACGCAGTGAGAAAATGCCGAAAGGCACATTCAATGAAGCTGAGCAGGATCAATCCACAAATAAAAATGAAAATAAACAACAAGGTAAAACGGGTCGAAAACGATTACCTGAGCACCTTGAACGTGAAGAAAGATCTTATACTCTTGACAGCCCTATGTGCGATTGCTGTGGTCATGTGATGCGTGAATGCGGTGTGCAAGAAAGCGAACAAGTCAACATTATTCCAGAGAAGATCAGCGTCATTAAGCACAGGCAAACCAAGTATGCTTGCCGTGAATGTGAAACAACATCAACCAGTACCTCTGTCATTACCGCGCCTAAGCCTGCACAGCCGATCCCCCAGAGTATCGCCAGCCCTGAAGCGCTTGCGGCTGTGGTGACCGCCAAATACTGTGATGCCCTACCGCTTTATCGGTTAACCGACATATTTGCCCGTGGCGGTTTAAATATTAGCCGCGCTACACTGGCCAATTGGTGCATAGCCAGTGCCGAATTAGTTAGGCCGTTAATTGCTGCGATGAAAGCTAATCTACTCGCTCAATCAACGCTGTGCGCAGATGAAACAACGGTGCAAGTATTGGATGAACCAGATAGAAAAGCAGCAACTAAATCCTATATGTGGGTCTATCGCAGCAATGAATTTAGCGATAACCCTGTTGTTATTTATGATTATCAACCGAGTCGTGCACGCAGTTGCCCAGAAGCATTTCTAGCAGATTATGCCGGATATTTACAATGTGATGGTTACAGTGTTTACGACAATATAGAAGGAATAATGCCAGTCGGGTGCTGGGCACACGCCAGACGCAAATTCCACGATGCCTTAGCGGTGCAACCGAAGAAAACCGGCAAAGCAACAGTCGGTATCAATTATATTCAAAAACTGTATGCAATAGAAAAGCGGGCAAAAACATTACCGCCCGATAAGCGAAAATCACTCCGGCAGGAAAAGGCTGAGCCAATCTTAACATCGTTGCATGAATGGTTAGAAAAAAGCGAGAAAACAGTCCTGCCCAAAAGTAAAATTGGGGTAGCAATCAAGTACACATTGAATCAGTGGGAAAAACTGAGGCGTTACCTTGAATCAGGTGAATTAGGCATTGATAATAATGTCACTGAACGCGATATCAGGCCGTTTACGACGGGGCGGAAAAACTGGATGTTCTGCCAATCGGTAAATGGTGCAAAAGCCAGTGCTGCACTTTATAGCTTGGTGATGACTTGCCGTGCCAACGATATTAACCCGTACTTTTACTTCCAAAAACTTTTCACGGAACTGCCACAACGGGATAAATTTGCTGATTTAAGTGATTTATTACCTTGGCATGCCGATCTAAAAGCTTGATGATATCGGGCTCCACCGCTTAATTGACCGCTTACGTTTAAATTTGGACTATAAGGCGGCAGGTAATGCAATGTTATATTCAGATGTTCAGCCTCTTTAACCACTAAGGCATTTCGATGGTATCCAGCGCCATCAAGCACCAAATGGATAACACCACTTGTTGAGTAACGCGCTCTAATTTGGTTTAAAAAATCGATGATGGATGCACCGTTAACCGTTTTGCTATATTGCTCAATGACCGCTTCTGTTAAGTGACCAAGTCGGATTGCACCAACCACGTTAATACGGGTTCGGCTTCCCGTCGTTTCTATCGGTTTATCAACGCCTTTTTTTATCCAGCCAGCGGTGATTTTTGTGGCTTGGGTCGGATGAACCGCATCCATAAATAATAACGGTTCATCAGGGGTTAACGAGGATTTTAGTTGCTCATAATATTCAATGAAAGCCGTTTGTTTGTCTTCATCAAATTTGTGAGGAACCCCTTTAGGGTTTTTATAGCTGAACTGATGTTTATGCAGCCATTTATTGAGGCCTGACACTGTGTACTTAATCTGAAATTGTTCTGAGATATAAGCGACTATTTGATGGCTATGCAAGTAGGTCACCTCACACAGGTGTGCAATCAATAGTTCAGTTTGCTCTTGACTCAGATAACTTAAGGAGCCGCCACTATTACACGTGAGTTTTTGGTCGTGAGCATAGGCATCAATGTATCGAACTACGGTCGTTTCGTGAATACGTAACGCTTGGGCAATCATTGGCGTTGGCCAATTTTCATCGCGTAGTAAAATGGCTTTAATGCGATCACACTCACGCCTATCACTCGAGCTTTTATATCGAGTTTCCAATGCTACTTTTTGTTCTGGCGAGAGTGTAATTTGTTTCATAGGGCTATGATGATCCCATTTGGGACAAAATCAAGCATTTTCAATGATCACGGGTATAGATCCAAAGAAGAGAGTTTCAGGTCATATTCGATCATTGAAGCCACTGTTAGAAGGTAGAACTAAGCACCCAAAAGTATTTCTGTTAAGAATGCTAGAGGGGATTGATTCACTGTCGGTGAAGTTATTGAAAACAGGGTTAAAGTCTGAGCAAGCAAAGTACTTAGAGTACCTATTTAGACCTAGCTATAGGGCTCTTCTCCGCTTACATGAGCTTGATATTTGGATAAAAGATTGAATGGGTATCAGGGACTGATGTTTGTCTGATCTTGAGTTTGAAATATTCAATGTCTCGTATCCCTCTAGCCCTTCGCCTGAGCAAACCAATAGAGACATTCCCTGCTTCAACTCGAGCATTTGTTAATCTATATTTTGCGTAATTACAGACCCCTACTTTTCTATCCAGTAGCGCATCTGCATAATTACTCAAGAACAACATCCTCGATGACCTAGCAAGATCGCACCAAGCTTCAAGTGCCTTAACCATCGACTTGTAACACGGTTCATCCCATATCGCTTGTAACTGCTCTTTCAGCATATAAACAATGCAGAGAGTCTTGTTACTTTCGAGTAAGTCATCAAGCCTATCAGACTGCCTGCCATCCAGTTTATGGGCGTTTTTTAGCAAGAGAAACAATGTTCCTTTGAGCATCTTTTTCTCTTCATGAGAACCATTTCGAAAGGCTTTGGCGCGTTCTTTTTTGATTAACAGGCAGTAGTTTTGCATCACATGAAATCGGTCGAAAACTATATCGGCATTAGGTAGCATTTTCCTTACTGCGGATTGATAAGGCTGACCCATATCCATTGAAACCGCTTTAATACCGTCTCTCGTCGCTGTTGATAGTTGCTCGAAGAACGAAATAAGGATCGCTGCTTTTCTGCCGTGTTCGACCCAAATTAAATGCCCAGAAACCAAGTCGTATACCACAGTCATATAGTCATGTCTTTTAGCTCTAGCTACTTCATCAACGCCAATATGGATTAAGTTGTTAAGCTTCGCGGGCTCCAAGCCTGGTAGGGTTGAATGTAAATATTCCTTATCAATGTTTTTTACCGTCTCCCAACGAATACCTAGATGTTGAGAGACTGCGTGAATGCTCATGTGCCGGCACAACCCGCTGATGAACTGACAGAAGCGAACTGTATATCGCGCTCCTTTTGCAACGTATTCTGTAGCCTCAATTAACCTTCTGCCGTTTTTGTCTCTGGTCTGAGCGAGTTCAACTTCGATACTACAGGGACGCCCACTAACAGGTAGATCGTGTACCCGTCTTCTTACATAGTGATCGACTGTACAAAGCCTTTCAGTTCTTGGCTCTTTAACCTTAAACCGTCGATCTCGGCTGCATCGCACAAGAACTGACTGAGAGCCTTTTTCTATAGAAAAAGACTTCACACATTGGCCTTTAAAGCTAAATAGGGCTGATGATAATGATGACAAGGTATATTCGCTTATTCACAAATAAGAAAGTGTTGTAAATAATAGTGTTATTTGAATGTTTTGATATGAGTCGACTCACCTAAGCGGAGAAGAGCCTAAAAACTAATCAGACTATTGAAAAAACTGCTTCGCAGACAAAGGTTTTGAGTAAATGTAACCTTGAATTAAATACACACCTTGTGCACTTAAATATGCCACTTGGTTATCATTTTCTACGCCTTCTGCAATCATGGATAATTCTGATTTTTGAGCAAATGAAATAATAGCGTCAATGGTTTTGGCGTTAAAGTTATCTTCATGACCGATGGTGTCGACAAACATTTTATCTATTTTTAACGTACTAATACCGAGGGTTTGTACATAACTAAATCGTAACCGTTCACCAGCCCCATATTGACACGATCAATTGATGATCGATAAGGTTTTGTCATATTGCTATTGAGCGATCTATTTGCTGTGTAAAAATGGCAGCATGAAAAAGAAAAAACAGTTCGAGAACGAGCCACCTTCGATTGATAACATCAACGAAGCCAACTTGTTTATCCGTGAGCTTTGGCAAAAGCTACGTGAATATGAAGACCGTTTAACGATGAGCTCTCGTAATTCATCCAAGTCGCCTTCATCTGACTCCCCTGCGGATAAGGCCGAGCGAAAAAAGCTCAAACGCCTCGTAGTGGAAATAAGGTTGGCGCTCAACCTGGACATACGGGGCACAAAAGACCGCTAGCCGCGCTCGGTGAAACCGATGAGAAAATCGTTTGCTTACCGGATGCATGTAGCCCTGATTGCGGTGGAGAAGTTACGCCTAATTCGTCTCCAAGCTATCGCCATCAGGTGTTTGAACTGCCCGAGCCTAAACTCGACATCACTGAATATCAGTTATTTCATGGCCGCTGTCTGCAATGCAACAGTGTGAGTAAGGGAGCTTTACCTAAAGGGGCATCTGCTGGGCAAATGGGGCCAAGGTTGCTCAGTTATGTAGCTGTACTAAGTGGCCTATATCATCTGAGTGTACGTAAAATTCAACGCTTGCTACAAGACCAATACGGCACTCACTTCTCTACTGGGCTGATTTCAGAGGCGCAAGGGCGAGTCAGTAGCATGCTGACCCCAACGCATCAGGCGCTGCATCAATATATCAAGCAAGCGCCATTAGTTCACATTGATGAGACAACGCATAACCGTAATGGCGAAGAACACACCCGCTGGTTCTGGCTTATGTCGGCCAAAGATGTGGTGTTTCAACAAGTGAAATACTTTCGTAATAAAGATGCCGCCAAGTCTATACTCGGCGAGCAGACTCAAGGCGTTGTTGTCAGTGACCAATGCCCAAGCTATCACTGGATAGAGCCGGAACGCCATCAGTTTTGCCTTGCTCATATAGAGCGCAATTTACAACAAATGGCAGACTACTCAGGCAAAGGTCTCACTGAGCATATCGGTAATCGACTGGTTTTACTTTTCAAATCTGTTTTCCGTACTCAACATCGATATGAAGCGGCCGAACTTGACGAAGTCAATTGGCGCCGGCGAATGCATCGCTTACGGAGTAGTATCACCGACTGGCTTGAGCGCGGCACGAAAGTCCCCGCCTCACGCTATGCGGGTCGTTGCCGATACATCCTCAAATATGAAATTGGTTTATGGGTATTTCTCAATCATCCGGGAACGCCGTTAACGAATAACGAAGCAGAGCGCTGCCTGCGTGGTAGTGTGATTATGCGAAAGATCTGTTACGGCACCAGTTCAGATAGAGGTGAGAAATTCCGTTCCCGGCTTTTATCGGTGGTTGAAACGTGCAAGAAACGGAAACTATCGCCAATCACAGTGGTCAGCAAAATCATTACTGCCGTCGTAGGAAAGTGTGAATACCCTGATGTCTTTGGGTTAATGTCGACCTAGTCAATCCCCTTCTGGTGAACGGTTACACTAAATCCACCATATCCCGTACCAGCGTCATCTAATTTTAAATCGATCCCTAACGCGTAAATTTTATCTAACATCTGACGCGCAGCAACTAAATCACTGATGGGCAAACGCTCTGTGATTTCTAAGGAAATACGATGCGGCTTCAACTCACTGGACTCAACAATACCTTTAAGCAAAAGATATAAATCATCGTTATCTAAGTGTTCTGGAACAATATTGATACTAAAGAATAGTGCCTTGCGCTTACTACCTAATGACTTAACATCATTAAAAACATGCTCAAGCAAGACCTTTGTCATATCGATAATCAGACCATTGGCTTCCGCGTAGGGAATAAACTGGTTAGGGGGGATCAATGAACCATTTTGTTGCTGCCATCGCATCAATACTTCACAGCCGATAACAGCTTGGGTTCTTGAATCAACGATAGGTTGATAAAAAGGAATAAACTCTTGGTGCTTAATTCCTGCCACAATTTGAGCGTGCATAGAAACTGAATGTCTTTGCCAACGCTTAACCAGATAGGTCAGCCCAAAAGCAAACAACAGTGCAAAAATAGTAATAAACAACCAAGAAATTGTACTGTATTGCTTATAGAATTCAAAATTCCCCGAAAGCTCAAAGGTGGCGACAAAATAAGGTGATTCCAAGACCACCGTTTCACTCACAAATGGCTTACCGTCAAATGTTTCAAAGCCAAAAACTAACATGGGATCTGACTTAAAGGAGATGGTGTATTCGGAACAGTGTTCACACTCTAACGGCACAAAGAAGTGAGGCGCTAGCGGCATAATGCTTGCTGTATAGTTTACATCCTCAAAATGCCTAACTAATATCCATTCATGATGCTTTCTATTGGCTAGTTCTACGACGCCAAAACTAAAATTAGGGGATATTCTATGGGTGTAAATTTTACTGATATCGCGAATGATATCATTGGACTCACAAAATATTTCTCCATCCTTTGTCACCCCAGCCCATCTAATAAAACTTGCATCAAATACAAATTCCCTTAAATTCTCAGTGGTGCTTTGATCGCATTTAAAATCTGTCTTTGAAATCGATGGCAGCTTATTCAATTCTAAAGCGCTATTTCTAATTACCTTTTCAAACTTATCAGCGAGAATTTTTGCATCGCGGGCAATAATTTTTTTGCCAGAAAGTGATCATGCCCTTTCATGCTAACCATGCATAAAAGAAAAATGACCACAAATACAGCCCCATATTTCATCCGTTCCATGAAGCTTGCCTCAAACACAAAAATACGTTCAATGTGACCAAAATGATGGCAAGCCCTAGGCTAAACCCCCAAGCAACTTATTTTCAATTAAGCAACTTAAAATAAAATAGTTAAATCAAGAGTCTGCTGCATAAAAGTCGGTTAAACTTAATAGGCTCTATCAAAAAGTAACCAGAACAACGCCATCTGCGATATCACAATACTACATGACGCCCCAACCGATCAATGCCTTAGCATTTCGAACAAATGCCTTGTGCATCTTAGACTTGCCATGAAATCGTTCCTAGCAACAAAAATAGAGACCATGATTAATAAACGCCACTTGTATGAAACAAAAAATCCCTGATAGCATTGCTATCAGGGCTCTTGTCAGTTCACTAAAAAGTAAAGCGTGACGCCTGATACGAGATTAGTATCTTATCCACTGAATGAGCTCGTTAGCACTTTTCACGGCAAACAGCCTCGCTAGCTGGGTCAAAGCTCAATAGTTCAGCAGAGCCAGCAATAAAAAAATTGGCCAAGAACCAATAAGCCACCCATGCATGATAGTGGGCTAAGTTTTTGAGCCTTGCTTATAGGTATGTGGGGTCAGTGTAAACTTTATTTTATTACCATACATTTCCTAATCTCACGACCCACCTCTAAGGTCTTAGCAGTAGCTTGTTTCCGTCAAAAATGGGTTAGGGCGTTTAACTCAATTTTTCCTGTATGTGTTAGCTGCTGATATTATTAACTCAAAAAACGTCATAAAGGCGAATAAAATCTAATCAGATTATAAACACCGTTAAATCTTCATTTCCCAAAATTGCTTTATTGAGTACAACGCTCAAGTTATTAAGAGTTTGTTCTATTGCTTGCACTATGTTTACGACATAATGGCGTTATGTACTTAGCAGAGAATTTATAATGGACAAACAACAAGACAGCTACATGACTGAAGATACACTAATTGAAACAGTCGAAAATCAAATCGCTGACGGTGAACCCAAAAAGGTAAAAGAAACCTTGATGCGTTTAGTCATGACAGGTACACCGCGTGAAGAAGCGGTTCAATGGATGGCGTGCGCGCTGGCTATCGAAGTATCCGATATCATGAAAAATGGTGCCTCTTTTAACGAAATACGTTATGCCCAGCATTTGGACGCACTGCCGAATTTGGATTGGATGAAAGATGAATAGCAGCTATGTCATTTCCGAACATCGAAAGCCTGTGCCTGTTAGTCTTGTTCGCTAGAAAATTTCGCCTCCCTAGCTGAAGTTAACGTGGAGCTATTGAGGTAAGTAAGAAATTTTCCTTGGGATATGTGGGCACATAGCCATGACAGATATACTTGTAACAGTTATTTTGACGGATAATTGGTTTACCGCTCTAAAACGTTCATTAATGTACTTTAAAGTAGTTTTAGCACATCGGAGGTAGGCTCTTAAAGTATTAGATACTTATTAAGCTTGTTTATACTCCTTTTAAGGCTATTGTTTACTACATGTGTTTAGCAAGTTGTTTAGCCTGATTATTGTTATCGATTTGTTGTGTTATGTATAAATTGGTTTATATCGTCAATACTAATGGTAATAAAATATTTAGCTATAGTTACGCAGAACTTTTCATACCGCTTTAAGTCTTATTATGTAAGGTTTAAATTTATTTTCCTTTATTTAAACTGAGTCCCTAATAATATCTGAATAGGTTACTCCATTTTGAACATAACCCCATTGCGTCGTTTAAGACGCTTACGTAGCTCCGAAGCCATGCGCGATCTATTGCGTGAAAGCCACCTTTTGCTCAACGATTTAATTCATCCTTTATTTATCGAAGAACAGATCGATCAAGCAGTACCTATCTCTACCCTACCTGGTATCAGCCGTATTCCCGAGAGTCACCTAGCCGATGAGATTCGACAGCTTTACGCTCTCGGCATACGCTATGTTATGCCTTTTGGCATATCTCACACCAAGGATGCTCAAGGAAGTGACACCTGGAATGATAATGGTCTACTTGCTCGTATGGTCAAGACGATAAAATCTGCCGTTCCCGAAATGATGGTAATTCCAGATATATGTTTCTGTGAATATACCGATCATGGTCATTGTGGTGTAATGCAAAACAACAAAGTTTGTAACGACATTACAGTTGAAAATTTGGTCAAACAATCAGTGACTGCAGCTAAAGCAGGTGCTGACATGTTAGCACCATCGGCAATGATGGATGGCCAAGTAAAAGCCATTCGTTTAGGACTTGATGCTGCTGGTTTTCAGGACGTGGCAATTTTGGCACATTCGGCAAAATTTGCGTCTTCTTTTTATGGCCCATTTAGGGCCGCAGTAGACTGTGAACTTAGTGGGGATAGAAAAGGCTACCAACTAGATTACGCCAACGGTCGTCAAGCTCTACTTGAAGCATCACTTGATGAGGCTGAAGGTGCAGATATTCTGATGGTTAAACCAGGAACACCCTATTTAGATGTGATCTGTCGTTTAAGGCAAGAAACCCATTTACCCCTCGCTGCATATCAAGTGGGTGGGGAATATGCCGGTATTAAGTTCGCAGCTCTTGCTGGCGCACTCGATGAAAAAGCGGTAGTAACTGAAACTTTTATTGGGTTAAAACGTGCTGGGGCTGACCTAATTGTTAGTTATTATACGAAACAATATGCCACATGGTTAGCCGAGGGGAAAAATTAGTTTCATCGAAACCTTCCTGCAGTCCTTTGTGTTTGTCTGTAAAATTTAGTGTCCAAATGAGTGTTTGTAGAAGCTACTGACACTCTTTTTTTGCTATGTAATATGTTGTTTAATGGCTGTTATGCAGATCTCAAACATGAATAATGAGGTATCAAAATGATGTACAACATTGGCATTGTATTATTTGACGATTTTACAGATGTAGACTTTTTCTTAATGTATGACTTACTCGGTAGAACGACAGATAGCTGGGTTGTGTCAATATTAGGCACTAAATCAGAACACCGCTCGCATCTAGGTATGTCGGTAAAGACAGATGGTCCTATCTCAGAGGTGATTAATCAAGATGTAGTGCTAATTACGAGTGGCAAGCGTGGTATTCCTGCAGCATTACAGGATTGTGAATTTATGTCAGCTTTAAAGCTCGATCCAAACAGACAGTTAATTGGTTCGATAGTAAACGTCCGCTAAACTACATCTAGCCGAGCTTAACATTCCGCAACAAGCTATCAAGTTCGGCCGGTGACTTCGCTAGCGCTTCCAAGCAATGATTTATGTAATCAAAAGGGATGAGGCCGTTAGCTTTTGCCGTTTCAATGATGCTGTACAGCATGGCGCTGGTTTCAGCACCTTTATGATTGATGTTGAATAACCAATTTTTCCTGCCAATGACAAATGGCTTCACTGCTCGTTCTGCACGGTTATTATCGATGTTCAGTAAGCCGCTTTCTGTGTAGCGGTTTAATTTATTCCACTGATTTAAACTGTAACTAATCGCTTCACCTAACTTACTTTTGCTTGATATTTGCAGTGCTGACTTACCCAGCCAGGCTTTAAAGTCAGCCAATATAGGGTCGGATTTAATCTGTCGTTGTTTCAGCTTTTCATCGACAGGTAAACCTGCGATGGTTTTCTCTATCGCATACAATTTTTGAATGAAACTGATGGCAATATTAACTTTGCCGACTTTGGTTTTCCCTTGCGCTGTCTGCGCTTCGACAAATTTCCTTCTCGCATGCGCCCAACAACCGATAAGCTCGGCATTCACTTTGTGATAAGCCGCATAGCCGTCAGTTTGCAGGTAACCCTTAAAATCACCCAAGAACTTCAATGGACAAGCACCGCTGCGACTGCCATCTTGATAATCAAACAGCACCACATTATGCATCAATGCTTTATCATGAATGTCTTTTACCGTTAGCGCTGGTGAATCAGCACCTGAGCAGTACACCCAAATATACGATTTCGCTCGTTCATCATTGATGACTTTGACTGTCGTTTCATCTGCCTGTATGATGGGTTGTGAGAGCAGTATTTCTCTCAACAGTTGATACAAGGGCTTAAACAAGGCACCGCACTTCATCATCCAGTCCGACATGGTTCGCCGATTTATTTCAATACCGTGTTGCTTGAACATGGTTTCTTGTCGATAAAGCGGTAAGGCGTACTAATATTTACTGGTGATGATTTGGCTGAGCAAACTAGGAGTGGCGTAGCCCTTTGGTATGGGGCTACTCGGCACCGGCGCTTGTTTGATGTTGCTCTCAGTACCGTGCTTTTCACAATGCTGGCAGCTGTACTTCAAGCGAATATTTTCTATGACTCTGACTTTAGCGGGGATGAACTCCAGTTTTTCACTGATATCCTCGCCCATCTTTTGAAGCTGATGACCGCAACAATCACACTGCTTGTCTGCTTCATCAATGTCATGGAACACTTGAACACGTGGCAAGTGCTCCGGCAACGGTTTACGCTTAGGTTTTTCTTTTGTCTTTGGCGGAGTGGTTTCTGACTCTGGTGTGGTATCGACGGCTAAAGTGTCGTCTTCAGCCAGCGTTTCTGCTTCATTAAACAACTCACCTTGGACCTCACACACTTCGCTGCTTCGACCAAAGCGATGATGCTGGGCGAGACGAAATTGCTCCAGTAAAGTTTGATATGATTGGTTCAACTCAAAAATTTGACTGTCTTTAGCGTCAAGTTCACTGTCTTTACTCTTAAGCAACGCTTGTTGCTCCAACAGTAATTGTTGAAGTAAAGCGTTGTCGTCGAGTAAAGTTTGGGTGCTTTTGGTCATGGCATTATTTTACCAAAAAGCGAGCATGAATAGGCAATAGCAGTGATCTGTTTGATGAAATCAGCATTCTCACAGACGATCAATCAGCAATAACTTTCAACGAAAACGTGCTGATGGCCAACAACATCGAAACCTGAAAGTAACCAATGAAACTGCTGCTCAGATAACACCATCTGCTCGGCATTAATGTTGGCTGGCCACTTGAACTTGTCTCGCTCCAGCTGTTTATACCAAAGCGCAAAGCCGGTTTTGTCCCAATAAAGAATTTTGAGCTTATCGCGGTTTCTATTACAGAACACAAACACGCTGCCATCGGTGGAAGGCAATTCCATTTCCTGCTCAACCAACGCACTTAATCCATTGATGGATTTCCGAAAATCAATGAAGTCACGATACAGATATATCTTGGGCAGTTCTTGAAACATAATCATGACTGCAAGCCTTTAATGACATCGATAATGATTTTTGTAGAAATTTGAGCAGGGAAAACCAAATCACCAATGGACGTTGCCAGAGTGATGGTTTGCCCTTTTTGAGTGATAGGCGCTGGAATATCTGGCTTAATGATGGCTTGTGAAAAACCAGAGGTGGCCTCAGTCTTTAACGCTTTACTTTGATGATAATAAAAAGATTTAGGTACAATAGTATGCTCCCGACAAAAGTCGGTAACGGATAGTTCGCTTTTTTGTTGAAGCTTAACGAGTTCTTGCCATTGCTGGGGTGTATGCTTTGCCATTACGCGCTCTTATTATTGGAAGTAATAGCAAAGATTTTAGGATGTTGTGGATCAAAGTGAAGACGGTGTTCGCCACTCGCTTACCTTGCTATAGGGTAACTTTCCTTCAGGTTGATGAAATTTTCCGTCAAACATAAAAGTAATTCTAAGGTCAGGTCTTGAACTTTGCCAAATTGAACTTTGACTTACTTTTTATTATCTTAAACTATTAGGTAAAGTGTGTAAGTAAGCTCATTTATGTTCAGGAACAGGATAAAGCGCTTAACACGTTTATTACCGTGCGACCTGAGGTCGTATGAAGCGCTGTTCACCGCGATAAGAGTGAACCATCTGTATCACCAGATGCCCCTAAGACTCTGAATAAAGCAGCGAGTCTGACAATGTAACGAAATTCGGTTTTATACCGAATGGGAACAAAATCGTGAGAGGACGTTCCTCCTGATAACCACAATCGGGTAAGTGCTAGGGTTGTAATGGTCAAGTATTTCTGGAGAGATTTTAAGCCGCTTTTTTTAACTCATTATATTTCTGATGTGGCGTCTTATAATCTATTGCCGAATGTCTGCGTTTGTAATTGTAGAACTGAATATATTGCTCAACCACGCTCACTACTGCGCTGTGATTGGTAAAAGCTAAACGGTTTAATCTTTCAGTCTTTAAACTCCTAAAAAATCGTTCCATCACCGCATTATCCCAACAATTTCCTCTACGACTCATACTTTGTTCAATGCCTAAGTGCTTTAGCTTTTCTCTGAACACCTTAGCTGAGTACTGACAACCCTGGTCTGAGTGAAACATCAACTCCTGTGTATTTGGCCTCTGACGTTGTATCGCGTTATTTAATGCCGCTGTCGCTAACGCTGCATTGGGTTGGCTTGATAAGGCATACCCAACGATTTCTTTGGTCCCTAAATCAAGTACACAGGCTAAATAACTCCACCCCTGATGTGATTTTATATAGGTAATATCACCCACCCAATGGGTATTATAAGTCGTAGGGTTAAACTGTCGTCTAAGCAAATTAGGTGCGTAAACTTGCTCCTCACCTTGATTTGGATAGTAATGCTTTTTCTTTGGCTTAATCGCTATTAATCCCAATTTTTTCATTACGCTAGCTATGGCGTAAACCCCAACCTTACAATTTAAATCTAATAAATCAGCCTGTATTCGACGTTTGCCATACGTCGAGTGTGACTCAGAGAAAGCTTGCTCTATCAATTGTATCTGAGCCTGTTTTTCAACGCTTTTTGGGATCGGTTTGTAATAGAGACTACTACAACTGATCTCGAATACTCGGCATAATTCACTCATTTTAAAGCCTGGGTTTGCTTTCTTTACTTCGCGCATCATTTTAAGTTTTGATTGTCTCGAATGAAGAAAGCTGCAGCCTTTTTTAAGATATCATTATCCCTCATGGCTTGTTTTAGTTGGGCTTCTAGAAGCTGTATTCTTCGTTGTTCTTCAGTTAATGCTTTGACATTTTTCGGTGTTTTACCGGCTAATTCAGCCTGGTACTGCACTTTCCATCTAGACACCGCAGATTTACCTGCACCTGACATATCTTCAATTTGCTTGTTCGTGTAACCCTGTTCGACCATCAGCTTGGCATATTCTAATTTTTGAAGAGGGCTGACAGTGATTTTAGTTTTTCTAATCATAATAAATACCTTTAAGATTTTGCTTATTTTAAGCTATAAATCTCTACAGTTTCATTAGACCATTACAGGTGTCAGTACGATGAACATAAGTGAATCCATATAAGGTGCGTTATACGTGAATCAGCGGAAGTGGTTAATACGCTGTGGCCAAAAAGGCACGAGAGTTGGAAAGAGATTGGGCAGTGCTCTTTCGTGATCAAATAACTCTCCGCACTAGAGTGGGCATCTAACCTGACGTTGCGCGACATACGGAACAGGGTAAGCCTGTATCACTCCCTTTGGGGAAAGTGACCTGTGAAGGCTACCGATAGTAATGCAGGTAAAGGAGGCTAGAAAAAGCGAATGCCGCATTGTAATAATGCGGATACTGATTTTATCTGGCGCGAAAGCGAGCTGACTTCTAGCTGGTCTCCCGTTGCAAGATGATTTGAAGAACTTTATTCAAGGATAAACGCAAATGATGGCTTCAAACGAAGTTAGTGCATCTCCTGACAATGCTCAATGGCAATCCATTAACTGGAGAGTGGTTAAGCAACATGTATTAAAGCTTCAAATGCGCATTGCAAAAGCAACCCGAGAAGGTAAACACGGCAAGGCGAAAGCGTTGCAGTGGATACTCACCCACTCTACATCAGCAAAATTGCTTGCTGTTAAAAGAGTTTCTCAAAATAAAGGCAGCAAAACACCAGGAATTGACGGCATCATTTGGAACAGTGATGCTCGTTGTATGACTGCGGTCAATCAACTGAGTCGAAAAGGCTATCATGCCAAACCGCTCAGGCGTATCTACATCCCCAAGAAAAACGGCAAACTCAGACCTTTAGGCATTCCCTGCATGATAGACAGAGCGCAGCAAGCGCTTCATCTTCTCGCTTTGGAGCCTATTTCGGAAACGGTAGCCGACCTTAATAGCTATGGCTTTCGACCTAACCGAAGCGCAGCAGATGCAATTGCACAGTGCTTCAAATGTTTATGTATGAAGCGCTCTAGCCAATGGGTTCTTGACGGTGACATCAAAGCCTGTTTCGATAAGATTGGTCATCAATGGCTTATCGACAACATTCAATTAGATAAACGAATGCTGAAACAATGGCTTGGATGTGGTTATATTGATAAAGGATTGTTCTATAAAACAGCTGAAGGAACACCACAAGGTGGGATCATATCGCCTACGCTTATGTTGCTCACGCTGGCTGGGTTAGAACAGTTGGTTAAGTCTATTGCCCGTAAAACAGGGAATAGAGTCAACTTTATCGGATACGCAGACGATTTTGTCATCACAGGTTCTTCGAAGGAAGTGCTCGTTAATGAAATCAAGCCGCAACTCATTGGCTTTCTACAGGAAAGGGGCTTAACACTCTCTGATGAGAAAACACACATTACTCATATCAATGATGGTTTTGACTTTCTGGGATTCAATATCAGGAAGTACAACGGCAAACTGCTCATTAAACCGAGCAAGAGCAACGTTCTGTCATTTCTGAGCAACTTACGTGAATTCATCAGAAAACATCCAACAATACCCGTTAACGATTTAATCAAAATACTGAATCCGAAACTGAGGGGGTGGGCGAACTATTATCGCCATTGTGTTGCTAAGCAAGTTTTCGGTTATGTAGGCCATCAACTTTTCTGGTTGTTATGGCGTTGGGCAGTTAGGCGTCATCCGTCTAAAAGTAAAGACTGGGTGAGGCGTAAATATTATTTGGATGGTAAGGGACAGTGGCAATTTCATGGTTGGCAGAAAATAGCGAACATGGATTGTCGGTTTAACCTTGTCCAAATAGCTCAAACGCTAATACAAAGACATGTGAAAATCAGGAGTGCAGCGACACCTTACGACCCCGAATATGCAGCTTACTTAGGTACGCGCAAGCGGGCAAAGGAAGGTAGAAACTCATGGTTCGAACCCGTCTTGGCTGCGATATAGGGTGCTGGGTAACAGAACACGCCTTAGCGGAGGCTTGAGCCGTATGCAGTGAAAGTTGCACGTACGGTTCTTAGGAGGGCGGCACTTGGTAACAGGTGTCGCCTATCCGACCAAAGTGAGTTGGGAGATAATTTCACCAACTCTGGATTAATAACCTTTTTCCAAAACGGCTCTTCTCCGCTTACATGAGCTTGATATTTGGATAAAAGGTTGAATGGGTATCAGGGACTGATGTTTGTCTGATCTTGAGTTTGAAATATTCAATGTCTCGTATCCCTCTAGCCCTTCGCCTGAGCAAACCAATAGAGACATTCCCTGCTTCAACTCGAGCATTTGTTAATCTATATTTTGCGTAATTACAGACCCCTACTTTTCTATCCAGTAGCGCATCTGCATAATTACTCAAGGACAACATCCTCGATGACCTAGCAAGATCGCACCAAGCTTCAAGTGCCTTAACCATCGACTTGTAACACGGTTCATCCCATATCGCTTGTAACTGCTCTTTCAGCATATAAACAATGCAGAGAGTCTTGTTACTTTCGAGTAAGTCATCAAGCCTATCAGACTGCCTGCCATCCAGTTTATGGGCGTTTTTTAGCAAGAGAAACAATGTTCCTTTGAGCATCTTTTTCTCTTCATGAGAACCATTTCGAAAGGCTTTGGCGCGTTCTTTTTTGATTAACAGGCAGTAGTTTTGCATCACATGAAATCGGTCGAAAACTATATCGGCATTAGGTAGCATTTTCCTTACTGCGGATTGATAAGGCTGACCCATATCCATTGAAACCGCTTTAATACCGTCTCTCGTCGCTGTTGATAGTTGCTCGAAGAACGAAATAAGGATCGCTGCTTTTCTGCCGTGTTCGACCCAAATTAAATGCCCAGAAACCAAGTCGTATACCACAGTCATATAGTCATGTCTTTTAGCTCTAGCTACTTCATCAACGCCAATATGGATTAAGTTGTTAAGCTTCGCGGGCTCCAAGCCTGGTAGGGTTGAATGTAAATATTCCTTATCAATGTTTTTTACCGTCTCCCAACGAATACCTAGATGTTGAGAGACTGCGTGAATGCTCATGTGCCGGCACAACCCGCTGATGAACTGACAGAAGCGAGCTGTATATCGCGCTCCTTTTGCAACGTATTCTGTAGCCTCAATTAACCTTCTGCCGTTTTTGTCTCTGGTCTGAGCGAGTTCAACTTCGATACTACAGGGACGCCCACTAACAGGTAGATCGTGTACCCGTCTTCTTACATAGTGATCGACTGTACAAAGCCTTTCAGTTCTTGGCTCTTTAACCTTAAACCGTCGATCTCGGCTGCATCGCACAAGAACTGACTGAGAGCCTTTTTCTATAGAAAAAGACTTCACACATTGGCCTTTAAAGCTAAATAGGGCTGATGATAATGATGACAAGGTATATTCGCTTATTCACAAATAAGAAAGTGTTGTAAATAATAGTGTTATTTGAATGTTTTGATATGAGTCGACTCACCTAAGCGGAGAAGAGCCGCTATAGTATTGGTTGGAATATGTCTATAGGCGGTGGAAGTAGGGCTAATAATTTGCTTTTTAGAGAGCGGCTTCTAAACGAGTTTACAAGTGCTTTTAAAAGCGAACATGATTTAAAATTTGATAGTGACTCTAGACAGCTTTTGGAGGCCATTAGAACGCTATATCAACAAGCAAAGATTGACCTCTCTCTCATATCAGAAGAGCTCTGCTTTTATCTATCCCTAAGTCAAAAACACACATAACGAATAATAAAGGGATAAAGGAGTCGGAGCGAATTAGGGCTCTAGGATACTTTTTCTAATCAATGTCAGGCTAACTAGAGTGGTTGCACTAACGCATTCGTGTCCATAAATGATTTAGATGCCTTGATTGAAAATGCCTAAATTCACCTCTGAACTTGAGGCCGTTGAAGAAAATGACGTGAGCTGGCCATGGATGGCCCGCTAGCTTTCGCGGTACAGGATGTACCATCGGAAGCGTTAGCATTTTCACTCTTTATTATAAGATGGGCCGAAGACGGTTACAGATGAAGTCAAAAACTGGATAAATCCCCGTGGCGACCTTTTCGCATCTGTTGTTTAAGTCAATTGGGAAAATATTGCGGGGCGGCTAGGCCAATTCTTTTAAAAAGAGTAAAGAGGGAGCTGCCGTTGGTTTCCTCTTGGTCTGGTGTGGGCGAAGCGCCACGACGTTGGTGGCCTCAGGCCATATCTTAAACCCACTTTTGTCCAAAAGTGAACTAGCTCATTAGTTGCTATCATTTGCACAATGGTGGCTCTTTCATATCTCGATAATCGCCAGTCAGTTCGGTAATCTGCAGTGTGCGATGGATGAAATGTCATTTCAGGCTTACATTTCAGGCTTACATTTTAGGGTTAAATAGTGGTGCGCTTAACCACGCAATATAGCTAATTTATTGTATCTAAGACTATGAAAAAATACTAAAAATAAAACGGCCAGCGTTGTGCTGGCCGTTTTATTTCAGTGTTTATGGCGTTGTTAGGCGAATGTCTACTGAATGGATTAATTTAGGACATCAGTGAGGGATTTGCTGCCATTAAATAATTCAAAGACTTTGCCGCCTAGCTGCGGTTTTCCTACCGCGTAAGTCAGTGCTCGAGCAACATCTTCTCTGTGAATAGTCATCTCTTGTTTGCTGCTCGGCCGCTGGGTTTGCACTTTACCTGTGGCGCGATCATCGGTTAATGAAGCCGGTCTAAATATGGTGTAGTTAAGCCCACTGTTGATCAAGTGTTCGTCGGCCATGTGTTTGGCAACTAAGTAAGGCTTCATTTGTTCTGAACCTTGGTCGGGATCGTCAGCACCGATAGAGCTAACCATAATGAAATGTGACACATTAGCCGCTTTTGCGTAATCAATGGCTTTACAGGCCGCCCATAAATCAATGAGCATAGTTTTGTCTGCACCTGTTTTGCCACCTGAGCCAGCGCTGAAAATGACCTGATCGCAATCGTTAAATGCTTGGCTAAAGTCCTGTTCTAAATCCACTTCAACTATGCGTAGCTTCTTATCACTGGCGATATCAGCCAATTTATTTTTATCTCGCACTAACGCTATTACTGATTGGCCTTCTGCTAATAGCTGCTTTGTTGCCATGTTACCGATCTGTCCGCTTGCGCCTAAAATGAGTGTCTGTTTCATTTTATCTTCTCCTCAGTATCGAATTTTTGGCTTATATTACTGGCAAATGTGGCAGCATCGTTTGCTACTCTATTTGCCCGCCTTCTAATGACATTGGGGTTTGATCGGCGCGATTCAATGCTTAAGAGGTGACTAGTGTTTAGCAGCACTTTATGTTTTACATCAAAATAAACATAGCCAGCCGATATTTTTGGCGAATATTGAAGGTTTTACCGCCTTAGATAGCGTTAATAGCTTGCTGGTAATGAGGACTAATGACGGTAATTTTAGATAAACATAGCCGATATCAATTTGGATTAATGTCTAGGATCGGTAAGGTGATCACTAAGCACATCTAACGGTTAGTTAATCTGCTTGATGCTCAAATGTGCGTCCAGTGTGTTGAGTTTGATTCGGTTTAGATCGGTTAAACATCTCAGCATAAGGCGCAGCTTGTTCGCGCTGCACATCAGCGCTGTCTTGGTAGACATCACCTTGTTGAGCGTGTGGCTGGTTTCTCTGCAATATTTTTTTACCTAAGAGCTGTAGTGTAATAAAGCTTAATAAGCCCAGTAACAATAAAAAGGGTAATAGCACAATCGTGGTTAATGCGATGCTAAAAAACATCAGTAATGCCAAAATTGGGTTCATTGCCGTGAACCGACTTTTCAAATTGGCAGTGTGGAATGATTGATTAAATTTCATAGTGGCTCCTGAATGCAGTTCGTCTGAAAATGGGTGTCTAAAAACGTTACCTATAAATTAGTAACGATGACTTAATGTACAGTTTGCAATATCTGGACACAATATGTCACGTTAAACTTGGTTAATGTTTTAAGTTTGGGATTAAATGTCTATTTTGCTGAACCATTAGCAATAGCACGTCAATACAACTTCGACCGCGGGAAAAAGAGTTGTTTGAAACCCTCTATTGGTCTGGGTAACGGTTGCTCTTGTTAACTAAGCATATAACCAAAAAAAAGGGTAAACATAATGTTTACCCTTTTGGTTATGACTTGTTTATAAAATGCTTTGATCGATTATTTGGCTTTTTCAGCCATCTTTCTAATCACTTTATTATGGGTTACATCGTTTGGTGCTTTACCTGTGGCATTGATTTCATCACTGCCATGACAGGCTAAACAAGTGCCGACTCGGCTGATGCGATCCATTTCTTGTTTATTAAATGGACGAGCACCTTCATGTGAAGTTGATTGCAGTTGTTTACCGTTTTCATCAACAAAACGTTCCAGTTCAAAATCGATAGGGGCTTTGCCGTCTGGGAAGTTTCTGTTGATGTCGTATACACCGCTCCCTAAGCCCAATACTTTCGGGTTGGTATGACATTCTTCACAAGTACGCGACTTTTTGCTCATGGTATGAGGCTGGATCGGGTTGTGTGAAATACCACTGGTGCCATCGACGGTGGTGTAAGTTTTATTGCTTACAATCGATTTTTTACCATCTACTTGAGTTAAAAATACTTGGCAACCCGGTACGAAAGTAGACACTTTTCCGCGATGGTTAATCCCTAATGCAGGCATTTCCCAACGAACGTATGAACGGGATTCATCCCAGCTGAAGGCATTCTTGGCTAAGTTAGCTTTGTTACCTTGTTTAGAGGGGTCATCACCCGTGCCGTTAAGCCAATCGCCATTTGGCTTGCTGATGTCTTGCTTAGCATGACAGCCATAGCATTGCGGTGCCCAAGCTGCATGACAGGTAGAACATTCCATTTTTTCCATGTGGCTGGCAATTTTCACCATCGCAACATAGCCTTCTTTAGACAACTCTTTATCTTTTAGTTGAGGAACATCCAGTTTTTTACCGTCGTTTTTAGTGGTTAAAGTTACTGTTTTGCCTTCACGTTTGAGGTTGTTCAAGGGCATGTCGCGTGAGGTTTTTAATGTGGCTTCGGTGGTTGGCGTACCATGACAAGACACACAACGGATTTCTAAGGCGTGCTCTTTTTTGGTATATAAGTAGCCATCACCGTGCATTTCGTTTTTGGTGTGGCAGTCAATACAACTCATACCAGCATCATAGTGTAAATCAGCTTCAAGGAAGTTGTAGTGTTTGCCATGCAGCTTACCCTGCTTGTCACCGTCTTCGGTATAGGGTGTGCCGTATCCGTCAGATTCCATCATGCCTTTATAGCTTACGCCCGTACGTCCGCCGCGGTTATGACAATGCTGACACTGGTCTACGGTCATTTTCTTGGTCAT
Source organism: Shewanella psychromarinicola (assembly GCF_003855155.1). Lineage (NCBI taxonomy): Bacteria > Pseudomonadati > Pseudomonadota > Gammaproteobacteria > Alteromonadales > Shewanellaceae > Shewanella > Shewanella psychromarinicola. The sequence continues at coordinate 683,734 of NZ_CP034073.1, read as the reverse complement.
TTTATGCTTGCGAGGACGATCTTTTTGAGTTTTATCTATGGCCTTATCGCCACCTTCATAGGTGCCATCGTTACTGTATTCAACATGACATGCTGCACAGCCAGACGCGCGGTAATCGCCATCGCGTTGATGGCCGTCGCTCCAAATATGGCAACGTAAACACTGGTTGCGGAGGTAATCATCACCTGGTGAATTGGTGTTTGATTCTGGTTGAGTTGGGTCATAACTTGGTATCTGGGTTAGGCTTTCAACTGTGCCTTCTCGGCCCGTTTTCAGTGCTTTAACATCGTAAGTGGCATGGATCGCATTACGATCTTGGCTAGCAAAGTTGTAGCGAGTACCTGAAATTACTCCGGCCATAGTGGCATGGAGTGAGGTTTTGGCGTTGTCGACTTCATCTGGGTGACAACTGCCACAGGTGTCGTTAATAACCCGTAAGTCTGTCGGATTGGCCCACATATCTGTGTGAGCGGTTTTCATGTTGGTGGCGATACCATCACCATTGTGGCAATCAACACAAGTCAGATCGGCCATGCCGTCAACTTGTGAAAATTGTTCGATGCCATTATGGCAACTCATGCAGCCGGTATCATCATCCCATTGCGCATTAGCGTTGAACGCTAACATGGAAAATAATACAAATATGGCAATGAAATAAAATGTTTTCATCTTTGCTCCCTAATATATTTTTTATAACAATAAAACCCTACATTTTGTAACTGTTTATTATCCTATATCAAAAGAGGTATGTAAAAATTTCGATACAGATTTGTAGCCAATGTGTGACTTGTGCATGTTCAATTGACCGTGGCATGGATATAAGCTGGGAATTCGATTAAAAAAACATCGCAATATAATACTATCCCTATGGCTTGTAGATATTTTCTGGTTAAAATATGTTCGAGGTAAACAGGTTTTAATTGCGGCGCAAGTCTTACAGATCGAGTCTTTAACTAAGCGAGTACCTTGCAACAAAGACCTTGGTTTACAAGTATCTTTGCTTACGAATACCCTTGCTTAAAAATAAGAGCACCCGTTTAGCTGGACCCTTAGGGCACATTGGTGGCTTGTCGCTAGTGCGTTATCACTTATTTATCTACAACCACTGCACGTTGTAAGCGCGACCTTGTATAATATGGCCTCAAACTGCTGCAAAATGTATTTTAAAACATCAACATGCCCTCCCATTACGAATAAATCCTAATAGTTATCGAGGGATAAAGTGTGTCGCGAGTTAGGTTGTAAATATGAAAAAATAAATAGAGGCATGATAAAAAATAGCTGAGTCAGTGTGGGCAGAACAATTATTTACGCGAGTGATTAATGGTTCTAGTCACGTGACATGATGTGGTTTTTTGGTTCAATATTAGTATGAGGTTGATATCTGTCCTTGCTTGAGTTTAGCGATTATGCTTCATATATTGGTTACGCAAGAGCGTCATGCCAATGAAACCGACAAATACAAACAATAATATTAACGGTAATAACAACAGACCGCCCAATAAGACAGTGGCAACCGTTGCTAATGCAGTATATGGGCGCATTTTCCGGAGGCGTTGAATTATATTGTGTAGATTAATTGAACTGAACATCCTCTCTCCTCCGGGATTAACCCTATGGATAACCCATCAGGTTTGCTTATTTGGTAATCGATTACTTATTCGTTTTATTCTAGTGCCTCGTGACTTAAAAGTTAAATCAAGGCTGAAATGTCAGCGATTAGTTTTACTAATATGATTATGAGTAATGGCTTTCTCGACACTGCTGAAAATAATATTGCGAAACCATTGATGTCCCGGCTCTTGATTATTTCGTTCGTGCCATAAAAACACATAGGCCATAGGCATAAATTCAAACGGCAAGGGAATAGAAACGAGTGAGTACAGTTTCTGGGCGTGATAGGCAAAACTAGACGGTAAGGTGAAAATTAAATCGGTGTTTACGCATACACTTACTGCACCGTAAAAGTCTGGCACTGTGGTTGATAAGTTACGATGTAAGCCTAAATTGGCTAAGTGGTAATCCAAGGCCCACCAGTCGTTACCTTCACATCTTACTTGCACATGAGACATATTGAGGTAGTGATCTTGATCCCAGTGTCCAGCAGTGACAGTCTGTAAAATAGGGTGATCTTTACGCACCAAGCAAACTTGATGATCGTTAAATAGAGTTTGTGATTCAATACCTTCAGGCACATGTTCAAAATTGACATCGGTATGAGGTTGAATGTCTCTGCCTGCAAGCCCAAAATCGATTTGTCCTTGTTGTAAATCTTGCATTGATTTTTCAGTCCAAACATAAGAATCCAATTTTATTAACGGTGCCTGTTGTAATAATGGTCCGATAAAATATGGAATTAAGGTTTCATAAGCACTTTCGACCATCGAGAATGAAAATTGACGGTTACTGGTCGCCGGATGAAAGGTTGGCGGTTGCGTGAGTTGATACAAGTTTTGCAACACTAATGGTAGTTGTTGCCTTAATGCATCAGCATGTGCGGTTGGTTTTAAGCCGTGTGCTGTACGTTGAAAAAGTGGATCGCCTAATGTTTCCCGCAAACGATTTAAGCTTTTACTAACAGCCGATTGACTGACATGCAAGCGATGGGCTGCCCGGGTGACACTTTGCTCCTCAAGTAAGACTTGCAGAATGACTAATAGATTAAGATCGACTCGAGCGAGGTTGTCTAAGTTCATGTGATATTCTCAAATGGAAATTCACTTTGGATTTTATATCATTTCCGTTCATACCTCCATTTGACTTACTATAGCGCCCTATTAAGGGTGACCTTTGTGCATTACAATTTTGAGAGATAGAAAATATGCGTCGTAACCTATTGCCACTATTAATGTTTATGGTGCTACTAAGCCCATTAGCGATTGATATTTATCTTCCATCTATGCCTGCAATGGCGTTGGATTACGGCGTATCTAACAGTGAAGTACAGTCCACCTTAGTGTTATTTTTATTTGCTATGGGCGTAGGACAAATTTTAATTGGCCCATTAGCGGATCGTTTTGGCCGTAAACCTGTCGCGTTATTTGGTATTGTACTTTATGGCATTAGCAGTTTATTAGGTGCTTACGCGGTTGAGTTTGAAGTGTTGCAGATTGCGCGTGTTTTCCAAGGCTTGGCAGCATGTTCAACCTCTATTGTGGTATTTAGTGCGGTACGTGATTGCTATGACCGCAAACAAAGTGTGTCAATGTACAGTTACCTCAATGGGGCCATTTGTGTGGTTCCTGCACTGGCCCCCACATTTGGTGGACTATTGGCCTTACAGTTTGGCTGGCGTTCTACCTTCATTTTTATGGCTTTGTATGCCATTTTCGTACTGTTTTTAGTGGGATTTCGTTTTCCGGAAACGCGTCCATTAAATACCGACAGCACAGGTCCTTTATACCGTTGGAGCCGTTACAAGCCTGTTATTGGCGATCCTCATTTTATGTTTTATGCCAGTTGCTGCATGATCGCGATGGCGTCTATTTTGTGTTACGTGTCGTACTCACCCGTGTGGATAATTGGTCATTTAGGTATATCTGAACTTACCTTCAGTGGTTTATTTGGACTCAATGCTGCGGTCAATATTGCCGCCTGTTTTGCTGCTCCGGTGTTGGTAAAGCGCATTGGTAATCGTCCGGGCGTATTGCTGGCATTGTCACTGATGTTAGTTGCTGCCTTTCTCGAAGCGGGGATATACTTATTCGGCCCACAAGAAGGGTTAGCAGCCGCGATAGCCTTTATGGCCCCAATGATGATCTTGTGTATTGGTTTTGCTATTTTACTTGGCCCTGCAACCAGTATGGCGTTGTCGGCTTTCGGTGAACGAGCAGGCACAGCAGCCGCTATGCTGGGGTGTATTCAAATGAGCGGTGCGTCATTACTGACCGCGTTGGTGCAACTAACAGATATACCAGCACCTTATGCCATTGCGCTGGTTATGGCAGGCTTTAGTGCAGTATTACTGATCATTATGGCAATGAAAAACTTAAGCCATCTGCATCAAGAACAGTTACAACATGAGTAATTAGTTTGAGTAATATCACCTTTAACCCGCAGAATGCTAACCACATTCCGCGGGTTTTTTTTTACCTCAATATGATGAGACTTAGAAGCGGGCGTTAATGCCTATACTAAAGCTGGTTTGTGAGTCGTTATCATATTCGCCATTGTAATATGAGTGATCAAGTGAAAACTTAGCCGAAAATACATCGGCAAAACGCCAGACGTAGCGGGTGTTTATGCCTGTCAAAGTGTCTGTTCGGTCATTATTACCCTGGTTGTCGTAAGTAGTACCGCTGATGTCATAATCAGTTTCGGTATAACTCTGTTCAGCCGCAGCCCCTACAGACCATGCATTATTGATATACCAATCGGCATTGATGGCAACGTTATAGTTGTTGTGCCCAAAGTACATTTTAGAATCTGTGTTTGTTACTTGACCTAAATCATCGACCGAGGTGCTGGAAGCATTACTCGTATTTTGCTGATCACTATAGGTAAATGCACCTGTGAGCATAACTCCTGCAGTTGATTGCAATGGAATAAAGTGTTCATAGGTTAGGCCGAAAACATCAACGTCATTACTATCATAACGCTCAGAATTATAGTTTGTTGATGTAAAGGTGTTTGATTCAGACTCAGAAATTCTGCTGTAATTCAGGGTTAATGCCGAATGGTCCGTGAAAAAATAACCTAAGTTTGCTGAATAAATGGTAGAGCTATCTGAACCAGTATCAAAATTGACTCGGCTTACTTTTGCACCGACGAACCAGTTAGAGTCGAAAACATACTGGCCTGACAGTTCATATATATCATCGAAACTAGAAGTAGAGTAACGAGCTGCAACAGTTGAACCTTGGTGAAAAAAATCGGCTAGCACATATGGCTTATCTGCCTGTTCAACCGCTTTAAAGTAATAACGATAGTTAGCATTAACTAGGCCATCGCCGCCATCGCCGCCATCGTCAGAATCTAAAAAGCTTAGTTCTGCTTCGTGGTGATAGGCATTATCTTGTGCGGCATAAACGGAACTTGTAGAAAGTGCGAGCATTAAGGCAATCGACATCTTTGTCATTGTTGTTGCCATGGTTCTTGTGATAATTCCTGTCATAATAGTGGTTCTTCCTTGAGATGTTATGATGTAAAGCCAAGCATATTGAACTCAACTTTACATATTTGCAACAAGAATAAGACAAAAAATGAGCAGAAGTTATTGTATTAATTGCCAATACCCGCAGTCAACGTGTGTTTGCCATGCGCTCAAACCGGTGTGTTCCCAAACCGAGGTGGTGGTGATGCAACACCCGTCTGAAGAGGGGCATGCTAAAAACAGCGTGAGGTTATTGAAGCTGGTGCTGCCGCAAACCCAGATTTATGTGGGCGAGACTGCCGAGGACTTTATTGAGTTGCAACACTATTTAGCCACGCAAACGAAACCTGTGTACGTGGTTTACCCCAATGAGCACAGCCAAACTGTCGCCAAGGCCGGAGCGAGCGAAGCCGTGATTATTATTGTAATCGACGGTACTTGGCGCAAGGCGTACCGCATGTTGCAGTTGAATCCGTGGTTAGTTGATTATCCGTCGCTGCATCTTGAGTGTGTAGATGAGTCGCAATATGTTATTCGTAAAGCGAAACGCAGCGACAGCCTGTCAACCCTCGAAGCGGTTGCTCATACTCTGGTTGCGTTAAATCCTGCGACTGATATCGCGCCAATATTTGCAGTGTTTAACACAATGGTGCAACATAAGTTAACCGCTATGCCTGCTCAGGTTCGTGCGCGTTATAACAGCGATAAAATCAAAGGATAGATAACATGAAAATCGGGCTGATAGGCTTATTTGTTTTAGTGGTTGCAGCAAGCTCGTTGACGTTTGTCGTTTCTGGTGCTTCTGCTGCTGACAAACCCCATAAAAAAATGACCTTAGCTGAAAAAGGCGAGCAAGCGCGGCAAGAGTCGATTGAACTTGAGCAAACCCAATTGCAAAAAGTGCGTGAAGCAGCCAAGGCAACCTCGGAACGTGAACAAAAAGTGTTAGCTAAGGCGCAGTCTAATGATTGGGAAGCGCAGCAGCTCGAAAAAGCCCGTGCTCAATCTGATGAGCGTTTAACCCGTCAGCAAAAGTATTTACAGCAGGCGCAAGACGCTGCTAAGCAAACACGTAAAATCCCCAAGGCCACCACAACAGCAGAACCGGTTCTATCAGAATAGACTCAGTGTTTATTATTACTTTTCACCTCGCCTGTGTCGGAGTTCATTTTGTCGTGTTGTCCTTTGTGTCACCATCAAACTATTGCGTTTCATCAAGATAAATATCGCCCCTATGTTCGTTGCTCACAGTGTTTGCTGGTGTCAGTTCCGGCAGCATTTTATTGGGATGAAACCGCCGAAAAAGCCCATTATGATTGTCACCATAACGACTTTGCCGATGCGGGCTATCAGCATTTTTTATCACGCACCTTAACCCCGTTGTTAACCCGGCTTGCTCCCAATGCAAGCGGATTAGATTTTGGCTGCGGCGAAGGTGCTGTGCTAAGCCAAATGGCAGCAAAGCAAGGGATCAGCGTGGCTAACTATGATCTGTTTTATCACCCAGATACTCAGGTGTTAAGCCAGCAATATGATTTTGTGTGTTTAACCGAAGTGATTGAACATATTGCCAATGCCAAACAACTCATCGAGCTATTAAGCCAATTACTGTTACCCGGTGGCATATTGGCCATTATGACCAAACGGGTATCGAACCTTGAAGGATTCATTAACTGGCACTATAAAATCGACCCGACCCACATCAATTTCTACGCGATTGAAACCTTCGAGTGGCTAGCATTACAACAAGGCTGGCAGCTTGAAGTTATCGGCAGTGACGTGGTGTTTTTTCACGTGCCCGTATTACGTTAAGTGTTACGTTAAGTGTTGCATGAAGTGTTGCATGAGGGGGCATGACGTGTTGGATGAATAGTGATCAACTCAATAAAGTCCTCGCCAGTCTCGCCCACATAAATCTGGGTTTGTGGCATCACCAGCTTAATCATGACCGGCAGGCGTTAATAAATAGATACAATTGACTTGTTAGCAAATGGCTAAAAGATTTAACAAAAGGGTCATTACAGGGTAGTTTTGTTGCACTAATTGGTTTAAACATGGAATCAGCATTCCTCTGTACTCCCTTGAACCATTGCTTTTAAGGGGCCTTATTAGCGTTAACACCAGCGAAGCTGAATATAAGCCAAGTTGGCTGCAACTATTCAGCGTATTTTACGTTGATGAAAGTGGCCTTAAACTTGGCGTATAAATCATGGCGCAAGTAGCGTTAACGGTATTAAGCGCGGCATAAAAAAACACAATGTAGATTAATTATTGGACAAGTGCTCAAAGGAGCGAGATATGATCCGCAACATAATGGCGTTGTTGATGACGTTAGGCGTTCTAAGTGCGCCTTCGGTGTCAGCGACACAAGCTGAAGATATTAATAGTTTTACTTTAGATAATGGCATGAAAATTATGATACTTGAGGATAGCTCTATCCCAAATGCCAACATGTACATTTTTTGGAAAGTCGGTTCGCGCAATGAAGTGCCTGGCATTACCGGTATTTCGCACTTTTTTGAACATATGATGTTTAATGGTTCTAAAAAGTTTGGTCCGAAAATGTTTGATCGCACCATGGAAGCCGCTGGTGGCGCTAATAATGCCTACACCACTGAAGACATGACAGTGTATACCAACTGGTTTCCTGCAAATGGCTTAGAAACTATTTTTGATTTAGAAGCGGACCGGATCGCCAATTTAGACATCAACCCTGAAATGGTTGAAAGTGAACGTGGCGTGGTGCAGTCAGAGCGGACTACCGGGCTTGAAAACTCTAACTGGCGCACTATTCAAGAAGCGCTTAAAAGTGTTGCCTTTGCAGCCCACCCATATAGTTGGTCTGTGATTGGTTATGAGTCCGATATTGCTGCTTGGACATTAGCAGACTTACAGCAATATCATAAAACTTACTATGCGCCTAACAATGCGCTAGTGGTGATTAGCGGTGATGTGAAGTTAGCCCAAGTAAAAGCACTGGCTAATCAGTATTTCGCGCCAATTCCAGCCCAAGCAGCGCCAAAAGCTGTGCGCACGGTTGAGCCGCCACAAAATGGTGAGCGCCGAGTATTTGTCAAAAAAGAGTCTGTGAGTACGCCAAACATTATGTTGGCTTACCATGTACCTGCCACTCGCCATGCTGATTATTACGCGCTTGATTTATTAGCGTCGATGTTAAGCGAAGGTCATAGCTCGCGTTTTTATCAGGCGTTGGTCGACAAGCAATTAGCGTTATCGGCCGACACCTACATGCCGATGTCGTTCGACCCGAATCTATTTTACATTTTGGGTGTGGCCAATGCTGGTGTGAGCGCTGAGACCTTAGAGCAAGCCTTAATTGAGCAAATTAATCTTATTGCCACCCAAGGTGTGACTCAGCAAGAGCTTGAAAAAGTAAAAAATATCAAACTAATGGATTTTTACCACGCTATGGAAACCATTAACGGTAAAGCCAATACATTAGGCACATACGAGCTGTATTTTGGCGACTATACCAAACTGTTTAACGCCCCAGAAGCGTATAACCAAGTCACCCCTGCTGATATTCAGCGTGTGGCGCAAACCTATCTAATTAAAGCGAATCGAACTGTCGGTGTGCTCGCTGCTACTGAGGAGTCAGACCAATGAAAACCGTTACTCACACACGCATTAAGCTATCGTTATCGGCTATCGCATTGGCTTGTAGCATAGGGATAAGTGGTTGTGCGACCACTCAGAAAACTACTGCCGATACCGCCAACCCTGTAACCGCTAGCTTTGTGCTGCCAAGCTACCAATCCGTCACGTTAGACAATGGCTTAAAGGTTAAGTTGATGGTGCAAAAAGAAGTGCCATTAGTGACCATTGATGCCGTGGTTAGAGTGGGCGCGGTCAATGATTTGACCTCTGGTATGGCTTACATCACCTCACAAAGTTTAATGTTAGGTGCCGCGGGTCAATCTAAGGCGGACATCGAGCAGCAATTAGACTTTATCGGTGCCAGCATTAATACCAGTGCCGATTTAGAAGGCAGTTATATTCGTGCCAATATGATGAACAAAGATGTGGATACTGTGCTCAATATTTTTAGCCATGTATTACGTCAACCTGACTTTGATGCCACTGAATTTGATAAGCTAAAACAGCGCGAAATCGTTGGCTTATCACAGCAAAAAGAAAGTCCGCGAGCCGTGATTGGACGCTACTTTAATCAGTTAGTCTTTGGTGAGCATCCTTATGCCAACCCAGTATCGGGTAATAGTGACACCATCGCGAGTCTGTCTATTGAGGAGCTACGCGCTTTTTATAAAGATTATTATCAACCAAGCAATATGACCATTAACGTGGTGGGTGATTTTAATGTTGCCGATATGACCGCCAAGCTTAATAAGGCCTTTGGTGATTGGCAGGCAACCGAAACCGTGCTTCAGCCAGATTTAAGCCAAGCCTTACCGACGCTCACCAAGCCGCAGGTGTTGTTAGTCGACAAGCCTGATGCAATTGAAACCACCTTTTTAATTGGTGGCGTGGGAATTCGTTATAACAACCCAGATTATGTTGGTTTGACCGTCGTTAACACCATCTTAGGTGGTCGTTTTACCTCATGGTTAAATGATGAACTACGCGTCAATGCAGGCTTAACTTACGGTGCTCGTTCAGGGTTTAGCTCGTATGCGCAATCTGGATTATTCCAAATCAGTACGTTTACCAAGTCGTCGACGACTAAAGAAGCGATTGATTTAGCCTTAAAAACCTATGCTCGTTTGTGGGAAAAGGGCATTGACCAAGTGACGTTAGATTCTGCTAAAGCCTATGTCAAAGGCCAGTTTCCGCCTAAATATGAGACCAGTGGTCAATTAGCCGGTTTATTGTCTGACATGTATTTATATGGCTTTAATGATGATTTTATTAATCAATTTCAAGCTAAAGTCGATGGACTTACCCTAGCTGAAACCCAACGTTTGATTAAGCAATATTTCCCACAGCAAAATTTACAGTTTGTGTTGATTGGTAATGCAGAACAAATTGCTGATGTTGCGGCGCAATACGGTGAAGTCACTACAGTGGATATTACCGCCACCGGTTTTGGCCAGTAGGTATTTGTTGGTTAGTCATATCATGGCCCACTAAGGTGAGCCATTTTTTATGGTTAACCATCACCAAAGCGTGCTCATTGCCAGTGATATTATAGGGTATGTGGTATTGTAACGGCTTACCAGTGTTGGGCAGTAGATGTATCTAATCATAAAGGATATTTGAATGGTAAGAAGTTTGTTTACCCAAAAAGGTCGATCAATATTCCTGTTAATGGCAATGTTGTTACTGACACATTCAGCCTCAGCTTATGCAGATAAAGTGACATTGAATACGTTTTGTAGCCAATTAGCTGGTGAGTGGCAGGGCAGTGCTGCCAATCCTAATGTTTACCCCAAGAAGGTCACTACCTCGGTGATGTGCTCTGCAGATAGGCGCAATTTGTTCATCAGTGTTAGCCGAGGCAGTCGTTTTACAAACAGTGAAACCTGGTGGTTTAGGCAACAAAATGATCATATTTTATTGGTGTATGCCAATGGTGTTACCGATGACGTGTCGCAGGAGTTAACGCTTTATGAGCAAGCTGGCCGTTACTCATTTTTAGGCAAAGGTGAAATAAATCAACGTCCAGCATTAGTGCAGTTGCAGTTTGATCCCATTATTGACGATACCGATACTAGTGCCGATCAGGCAATACTAGGATGGCAGTGGCAGCAAAGCGCTCATTATTTGGATGACGACAGTGAGCAGTATCAGGTCGTCAGAGCCATTAGCCTGCTTAAACCGTCAGCAGAGGAGACTCAGCTGACTGAATAACGTGAGTGTTTCGCCAATGCGGTTTAGCGGTAAAACAGGTAAGCGGCAAACAATGCCCAACTCAAGAGTAATAAGCCCATTAACGACCACGTTAGCGAATTGAATCGACTCTGGGGCACAATATAAGGCATATCGGGCTCATCATTGGTGGGCGTGGTACTTTTGGTTTTTTGTTGCTGTTTACGTGCTTTGTCACGATCACGGGCTTTGACTTTATGCTGTTTTTTGAATTCAGTAATCCCTTTCTCAATGCCTGCGGCAATCAACTTAGTTTGTTCTTTCGTTTGTGCGGGTCTTTGGGTTGCTTTGGCAATGGCTAAAGCATCGTGTTGGGTTTCGGGTGACTGGGTTTTTTTCATTACTCTGCGCCTGCAAAACCGAGTTGACGCCATGCTTCATAACTAATAATGGCGACTGAGTTTGATAAATTTATACTACGGCTATTGGCTGTCATTGGAATACGTAACCGCTGCGCAAGTGGCGTTGCATCAATAATATCCATCGGCAGTCCACGAGTTTCTGGGCCAAATAACAACACATCATTCTCTTGAAAAGCAATTTGAGTATGGGGACGGCTGCCTTTAGTGGTGCAGGCGATAATACGTTTTCCTGCCATGGCCTCTAAAAAAGCGGCATAATTTTTATGGCGAGTCACACTGGTTAGGTCGGAATAATCGAGTCCAGCGCGACGTAGTTTCTTTTCTTCGAGATCAAAACCTAACGGCTCAATCAAATGTAACTGTGAGCCATTATTGGCACATAGACGGATGATATTTCCAGTATTTGGGGCGATTTCGGGTTCATAAAGGGCAATCTGAAACATAGCAACCTTACGGTACGAAGTATAAAAAGAATGACAAATTATACATTAAGCAGGGTTTGACTGCGAGACGTTATCAAAACTGACTCGGTTACTGTGATGAGCATGCGTTAGCGTGCTGATATGACTTTTAGCAGGTATCTTTTTTGGGGTAAATATGACTCTAGCCTTGGTAAACGGTGGATTGAATTTGTCACGATACAATGGATGATATTGCTAAAAGTCGATGGCAGAGTATTGCAGCAAGGCGATTTAATCTATTGGCGGCATAAGCACTGACGATACCGGTACTAGGGGTCACTGTACCGAGGATAATATATATTGCTGTCTTTCATACACTATGGTTCATACGATGGTTAATCGTGTGACGATATTAATCATAGTTGTTCATCAGTAAGCCGCTCCTAATCCCAAGCCGAAGTTTATTATCCCGAGGTGAGGTCACCGATTAATGTTTACATTAAATGGGTAAGTCGATGGTGACGATTAGCCCATGTGATGGTTGATTTTTGGCAACTATGCGTCCTTTATGGGCCTCAACTGCCGCTTGAGTAATGGCTAATCCTAATCCCCATCCACCAGATACGCGATCACGTGCGCTATCAGGTCGATAAAATGGCGCAAATATCGCTTCGAGCTCTTCTTCTGGAAGGCCGGGACCGTCATCGCTGACCACAATACGAACTTGGTTTTTTGTTTGCTGACTTTCAATATAAATATGTTGATCAGCGTAACGAATGGCATTACGCAGCAGGTTCTCAATGGCGCGGGATAAGGTTCTAGGCAAATGATTAAAGCGGATAGACTCGTCGATATCTATATGTAATTGTTTACCTTGCTGTTCGGCTTCAAATTCGGCGTCATCGAGCACTTGGCTTAAGGTTTCTGTGAGTTCAGCTGTCAGGCGTTTTTCGCTAACATTTAAGGTAACTCTAGATAAGGTTAATAGCTCGCCAATTAAGGCATCTTGTTGTTGAGCTTCATATTCTATTCGATCCAGTTCGGTGCTGTGCTGACCTTTTTTACGAGCAAGTGCCAATGATAGTTGCAGCCGCGTCAGTGGCGTTCGCAGTTCATGGGAAATATCGCCCATTAATCTTTGTTGGTTATTCACCATGGCTTCAATGGCGTCGGCCATACCGTTAAAAGCGATTGCCAATTGGCCCATTTCATCACGCCGATTAGCGGTAGCCGCATCAACTCGGCTAGACAAGTCGCCTCTGGCGAGGGCATTGGCACTGTGCTTGAGCGAACGCAATGGTTTACCTAAATACCATGCCAGCAAACCGCATAATAGGCCCGATAATAAAATGGCTAGGCCTGCCGTGAGTAATTTATTGTCAGCAAAAAAGAAAAACCACGGCCGAGGATGGTTATCGGGTAAACGGCCAAATAATTGATAGGGTTTGCTGTTGACCTCAAAAGAATAGGGGCCAAAAATGAGCTCGTCTCTAAATTGGTGGCTTATCGGCTGATCTGCCTCTTCTGCCATCAGTTGAAAGCGTCTAAATCCACGCGAGACGTGTTTACTGTTTAACACTTGGCCTTCACCATCGGTTAAATATAAACGCAAAGGGCCGCCATTATGCTTACGGTCACCGCCACCGTCTTTATTGCGGTTATGGCGCAGACGTTGTAGGTTTTTGCCTTCGAGTAATTGAGGTTGCTCTTGTATCCGCTCGGCGACGTTTTCCAGCATCCGCTCAAGGCTAGGCGGCAAAGGTGAGCGGTCATGATTTTGCTGCAATAATGGCAATAATGACACCAGAGCAATAATCAACGAACTGCATAGCCAAAAGCCCAGCAATAATTTAAAAAACAGTCGGTTAAATGGATTGTTTTTCAGCATTATGGTATCCAAATATAGCCTTTACCGCGCAGGGTTTTGACCCGTGGACGGCCGTCTTGGCGCTCTGGTAGTTTTTTGCGTAAGTTAGACAAATGCATATCTAAACTACGATCAAATGGCATCAGTTTTTTGCCTAATACGTTTTCACTTAATGACTCTTTGGTGACCAGTTCGCCTGATTTTTCGAGTAAATTAAACAACAGTAAAAACTCGGTGCCCGTCAGGATAATCAGTTGTTCGTTGCAATAGGTTTCTTGGCGGGAAGGGTCGAGGCGTAAATCACCAAACTGCATCATTTCATTGGCTTGGTTATCTTGTTGAGTGGTTTGTGCTCGACGTAAGATGGCCCGAATTCGAGCCACTAATTCGCGGTCATTAAACGGTTTTGGCAAGTAGTCATCGGCACCGATTTCTAGACCGACTACCCGATCAATTTCTTCGCCGCGGGCGGTTAGCATCAACACAGGGGTTTGCTTGCGTTGCCTTAAGGCGCGCAATACTTCAAAGCCATTGAGCTTAGGTAACATGACATCAAGGAGGATTAAATCGAAGTCCTGCTGTTGCGCCATCAATAACCCTTGCTCACCATCATAAGCTTGGGTTAAGGCAAATCCTTCCAATTCAAGTAATTGGCTGAGTAGATCGGATAAACCAATATCATCGTCGATAAGTAAAATGCGATTCATAACTGTCCTCTGGCACAAAGAAAATCTGCATGCTAACGCTAACATACAGATTTTTCGATCAATTAAGGTTATCGCATGCCAATATTAAATCATATCAACATTGCACAGTTTTACATTTACCCTGCTTTATTTTGCACTACGTAGCGTTTAATTCTGGCAATGATAAAGGTGAGTACAATCGATCCAAGGATCAGGCCTACCGAAAAGACTGCATTTTGCAGTGAGTTAGGATTAAAGACTAACATGCTGCCTAACCCTAACATCATAATACCTGACATCAGTTTAAGTACTTCGCCTTCTTTTTCGGTCAGTTTGCGTTTACCTAACGTCATTGAGAACACAATCACAATTACGGCAAGTGGGATAACATAAACCACATTATAAGCAATGAGGTATAAGTAACGTTGCATGGTATCGAGATCTGATAATGACAACACCGAGGTGTAAATCATCGGGAAGCCTGCGGTGCACAGTAGTTCATAGGTATTGGCTAGAATAGCCAGAATGGTTGAGCCTAAAATCATGGTGGGTAATGAACTGGCTTTAGATAATTTACCCATACGTTTTATCAGTGAACCACGATTTTCGACTGACATTGAAAGGCTAACGTCGCCGCGGCCATAGAAGTAATCTTTTATATTCACTATCGCTGCGATCAAGGCCAATACCCCTGCACAAGTGATAATGATGCCGCCATCACCGCCGCCGAGTAGTTGGAATAAATTTAACCAAGCA
The DNA here is from genome assembly GCF_003855155.1 of Shewanella psychromarinicola. Lineage (NCBI taxonomy): Bacteria > Pseudomonadati > Pseudomonadota > Gammaproteobacteria > Alteromonadales > Shewanellaceae > Shewanella > Shewanella psychromarinicola. The sequence goes on along the minus strand of NZ_CP034073.1, from coordinate 668,723 downwards.
CTCATAAATATAAAATAGATAAAGCCTGAGAAAAATACAAAAATACCGCCCACTAATAGCATACGTCTGCGGCTGCCGGCGTTAACCATAATGCTCAGTAAAAACAGTAATACGAAAAAGGCGCAGGGATTAAATGCGTCGACACCCGCTAATACTATGGTCAGTACTGGCAATGACATTTGTTCAGGATGCACTGCACCAATTAGTGGAATGTTGACAGGCTGAACCGATGGTACTGGAGTAATGTCACTGGCTTGGTCAAATGACATGCCACAAGAACCTTCGGCTTGAGGATCATCACTGTTGTCACCACAGGTTTCAAATAATGGCGTATTTTCAACTGGAGTCGCACCTAGAAAATCATCGAGCTTATCGCCAATATCAGCTTTACCACCATGACGTTGGTAGCAGTTGACTAAACGCTCTAGGATGTAACGCCCTGTGACATCATGGTTGTTATAGCCGACTACGGCCTCGCCACAAATGGCAAAGTAGGGTACCGATTTAGGTTCAATACCAGTCTGTTGGCCCATTTGCATGAGTTTATCGACATTACCGGGTTCGCTAATGGCGTAGTCGTGTAATTCAATCCAGTCAAAACGTTCGCCTAGGGCGTCAATAAAAGGGTGCGCTTCTCGACAGTGCGGGCAGGTTTTTGACCAAAAAAAGTGCAGCTTTACCGACACTTGTTGATCATGTTGGCTAACCCACAGAGGGTCGTCTGCGTTATGCATTTGAGTCGTGGTTGCTGCGGTATCTGCAGCGTCAACCGAGTTGGAAGCACTGGCACTCGGTGCCAGTAAGAAGACACTAAAAAGTAAAAGTAATGGGCCAATCAATCTGTTCATAAATAATCTCGTTAATATCGTTAATATCGCAAATATCGCTAATAATATGATTTTATGCCCTTAAATGATCGCTGTAAGTGCTAAGTCAAAATAACGTTAACTGGCTCGCATTACGGTGATATTAATATGCAAATATGCCAGCTGGATCATGAAATCGGCTGTTTAAAGTGTTAAGGGAAATATTCTTTACACAATTTTACCCAAGCATAACCCTCATTGACATTGCATTCGGTAAACTGAGTATCAAATCTGCTAAGGCAGAAAATAAATCCCATTCATACCGAGGAACTTAACAATGAAAACATCATCAATCATCAAAACGAGTTTAGTTGCCTTAGTGGCAAGTTCGGCTTTATTAGCTGGCCAGTTATATGCGGCAGACACGACTACCGATACAGAAGTAAAGACAGCGTCTATGTATCAAAAGGGTGATATGCATCATGGTCGTAAAGGGGGTATGCATAAAATGATGCATATGCTTGATTTGACTGCCGCTCAGAAAACGGATGTCAAAGCGATTATGCAAAAGTATAAAGCTAACCGCCCTGAGCGCCCAACTAAAGAGCAGCGCGCTGAGCACCGTACAGAAATGTTAGCGTTAATCACTACCGCTGGTTTTGACGAAGCAAAAGCAACTGAAATGGCTGAAATGCAGCAACAAAAGCATTTACAAAAGATGCTGACGCATTTGAAAATGCAAAACGAAATCTATCAATTATTAACGCCTGAACAGCAACAAACGTTTCAAGATCAATTTAACCTAGGTAAAGGCCACAAACCTCGCCGTTAATGGTTAATTGATACAATATCAGGTTAAACTGATAAAAGCCGTTACCTTTAGGTAATGGCTTTTTTTCATTCATGCAAGTTTGCTAATGGTCACACTTTGCATAAGACCAGCAGTTACTTTAGTAAACTTTATCCTAATTAAGCAATGAACTTGCTATAGTAAGCGCAGTTAAATCATCCGTAAAAAGAGCCGATAATTCCTTTATGAGTACCTCTTCTGAATATGACTTTTGGGTCAAATTAGCCAGCCGCGCGTCAGTGGCAACTGCGCTGTGCCTTATTGTCATTAAGTTAATCGCTTGGCTGCACTCGGGATCGGCCAGTATGTTAGGGTCATTAACGGATTCATTTGCTGATGCACTCGCTTCGATTGTTAATTTTATTGCTATTCGTTACGCCATTGTTCCCGCGGACAAAGACCATCGTTATGGGCATGGTAAAGCAGAGCCGTTAGCGTCATTAGCCCAGGCCGCCTTTATTTTGGGGTCGGCGTCATTGTTATTATTGTATGGCGGTGAAAAGTTAATTAACCCGGTTCCGGTCACCAATGCAGTGAGTGGGATTGTGGTGTCTATCATTGCGATTGTGCTGACATTTGCCTTAGTGTTGCTGCAACGACACGCTCTGGTGAAAACCAATAGTTCATTGGTTGAAGCCGATTCATTACATTATAAATCTGATTTGCTACTCAATGCTGCCGTGTTATTAGCGCTAGTATTGGCACAATATGGCTGGTGGTGGGCTGATGGTCTGTTTGCCGTATTCATAGCATTATTTATTGGCAATCAAGCGCTTGGTTTAGGTTATCGTTCAATTCAAAGCTTACTGGATCGTGAGTTAGACAACGACACTCGCGACAAGATTAAAGCGTTAGCCAAGCAAGATCCTCGCGTTCAAGGCGTTCATGATTTGCGCACACGTCAAGCGGGTAAAACCACGTTTATTCAATTGCACATGGAATTAGCCGGTGACTTGTCCTTGCATGACGCTCATGAAATAGCAGATAAAGCGGGGTTGATGATTAAAGAGGCGTTTGATGATGCTGAGGTGATTATTCACCAAGATCCGGTATAAGTTGACGAGTTCTGTCAACATTACCCGGTTGCATTAGGTTTATCTACTTAACCTCGACTCTGGTTAAAAGATGGCGGAAGTAGAGTAACGCCCAATACTTCACCTATTTCATAACCGCTTATTCTCCCGAGCTGAGTGTTATGGGTAATCAGGTAAGCTTATGCAAACACTAGCTGGTGAGTGATTTGTGATCGGGCTTGCTCTAGGGCTGTGTCTGCACGCAAAATAAGAGTGTCGATAGTGTCGTTAGCTTGCCAGTTTGATAACCCAACAGAGGCACTAAAACGAATATGCTTATCCGTAGCGGGTTCGATTAGGGCTGCATTATTGATACTATGACGAATACTCTCGGCAATTTTTAGTGCCATTTTTTTGCTGTCAGCTTGGATGATGGCAAGAAACTCATCACCACACCAGTGGGCTAATAAATCGGTATCAGCCAGCTTGCTTTGGCAATGTTGAGCAAAATGAATTAATGCTTTATCACCGATATCATGACCAAATAAATGATTAATTTGCTTTAAGTCATCTAGGCCCATTAATACACAATAAAGGTGTTCATGTACAAGGGTGCTATCGGTCATTAATTGTTGACTAAAATGTATTAGCCCTCGTCGATTAAGGGTATTAGTCAGGTAATCAGTATAGGTTTGTTTATCAAGTTTCTCTGTTAATAAATAAGACTCAGTGACATCTATCATGGTCACTTGAATCGCTGACTGCCCCTGCCAACTGATAACACTTTCCAGTAATTTTACCCACATTAAACGGCCGCTTAAATGTAAACATTTGATTTCAAAAGAGTGAGATTTTATTTTGCTCGCTAATAACACAGCGTTCGCGTCTACCCATTGCTCTTGATAGGCAGGTTCAATCACATCTAAAATTGAGGGTAGTGACATAATCGTTTGAGTATTAGGGTAACCGAATAGCTGTGCCAACGTTTGATTGCAATGCAGTGGGCTAAAGTTACGATGCACCAACACCCCTTGAATAGAGCCATTAACTAATTGTTGATAGCGATGTTCACTCTGTACTAATGCATGTTTAAGCGTGGTGGATTCGGTTAAATCAACAATCGTGACTTGCAGTGCAGGGCGCCCTTGCCATTCGACAATATGTTCAATCGTTAATACGTTGATTAGCATGCCTAAACGGTTACGATTAATGTAATTGCGTACCTGCGGCTTTTCGATACCGCTCATTAATGCGTAGTAAGTGTGTGCAGCGACGTCCTGCATTTCAGGATCGATTAACTCTAAAATACTCTTCAGCGCTAAAATATCTTGAGCTGTATTATAACCGAATATTTTTGCATAATTATCATCAGCATAGAGTGGTATAAAATCTTGATGAATAACTACACCAGAATGAGCATCAAAATCCACAATCTGTCCTTATTTGAATGTTATATTTTAGGGTAACATTTTTAGTGGATAAATATTCTAATCCTCTTGGTTATTTGCATGATTATGTGATGAATAAACGCGATAAACTATACTATTGGAGATAATGTTCACTTGTTAGTCCATTGACAGTTCTTTCAATTTACGGGTTAGGGTATTACGCCCCCAACCTAGACGCTTAGCGGCTTCTTGTTTATGGCCTTGGGTATGTCTTAGGGCTGTTTCAAGTAAAATACGTTCAAATTCAGGTTGAACTTCAGTTAATAAATCACTTTCACCAGCAGCAAGCTTTTCATCAATCCAATCGGTTAATGCGGTCTGCCAATCCGTTGCCCCAGCCGATTTTTGTTGAGCACTGATCGGATCTTTAAGTAATTCAGGAGGCAAATCTTGCGGTAAGATTTCTTGTCCAGAGGCCATTACGGTCAGCCAACGGCAAGTGTTTTCCAGTTGGCGAACATTGCCTGGCCACGGTAAATTGGCCAGTTTTACCGCGGTTTCTTTGGTGAGTATTTTTGGCTCAACGCCAATCTCTTTCGCCGCGGTGTTTAAAAAGTGATTGGCGAGTTGGGCAATGTCTTCACGGCGTTGCGATAACGGCGGTAAGTGCACTCTGATCACATTGAGGCGATGAAACAAATCTTCGCGGAAGGTGCCTTTTTGCACCAGCACCTCAAGATTTTGGTGGGTTGCAGCAATAATTCGCACATCGACTTGCACGGCTTGATGACCACCGACACGATAGAATTGCCCATCGGCAAGCACGCGCAATAATCGGGTTTGTACATCGATTGGCATGTCACCAATTTCATCTAAAAATAGGGTGCCACCATTAGCTTGTTCAAAACGACCTTGGCGCACATTAGCGGCACCGGTGAACGCACCTTTTTCATGGCCAAAGAGTTCTGATTCAATCAAATCTTTTGGGATAGCGGCCATATTTAACGCGATAAACGGTTTTTCTTTACGAGGACTGTGTTTATGCAATGCCCCTGCAACTAACTCTTTACCCGTGCCTGATTGGCCATTAATCAGCACACTAATCGATGAACGTGATAACCGACCTATTGCACGAAATACTTCCTGCATGGAGGGGGCTTCACCAATAATTTCAGGGGTTTTTATCGTTGTATCAATAACGGGTTGTGGTGTTTGTTCGGTTGCATGAGTCAGTGCACGCTCAACTAAATTAATCGCTTCATCAATATCAAATGGTTTGGGCAAATATTCAAATGCCCCCGCTTGATACGCACTCACTGCACTGTCTAAGTCTGAGTGGGCGGTCATGATGATCACCGGGATATGCGGGTAATGCAGTTGTAAGCGATCAAGCAAGGTTAAACCGTCAGTACCCGGCATACGGATGTCTGACACAATAACTTGAGGTTGTGATGCTTCTAAAGCTTGCCATAATGATTCTGCAGCAGCAAAACTGGCCGTTGATAGCGATGCGCCTTTAAGGGCTTTTTCGAGTACCCAACGGATCGAACTATCATCATCGAGGATCCAAACTTGTTCACTAATGTTCATGTTACTACCTCATTCTGCCTACAAAGGGCATGCTAGTTATTGTAATGGCAGGTTAATAATAAATTCGGTATGGCCTGGTGCCGAAACACAATCAATGCGACCGCCGTGTAATCGGGCAATGTTATGTGCAATGGATAATCCTAACCCTGAACCCTCGTCACGACCGGTGACCATAGGGTAGAAAAGGGTATCGATTAACTCGCAAGGAATACCGGGGCCGTTATCAATAATGGATAAGGCAAGTACTACTTTATAACGCTGTGTCCCAATGGTGACCTGATGTTGGGTGCGAGTCCGAATGACAATATCACCGCCACAGTGTTCTAACGCTTGTATCGCATTTTGGACAATATTCAATACTGCTTGCTGCATTTGATCTGGGTCCATCTGAATATCTGGAATCGATGGATCATAATCTCGTTTTAAGCAGATATTGTCTGGCAGTGCCATTTCGACTAACTTAAGCACTTTTTGAATCACTTGATGGATATTGTGTTCAGCATGTTGCGTTGGTCGTTGTGGGCCAAGTAAACGGTCGACTAAATTACGCAATCTATCTGCTTGTTCGATAATCAGACTGGTAAATTCTTTTAATTCGGGCGAGTCGAGCTCTCGCGATAACAACTGCGCAGCGCCTCTAAGGCCGCCCAGTGGGTTTTTAATTTCATGGGCTAAGTTACGTACCAAAAACTGTGCAGCTTGCTGTTGGGCGTCCATATTAAGCTGCTGATGAATGCGCCGTTGTTGGTCGACTTGACGTAGTTCTAAGATGCTGAGGTTATTGTCATTTTCAATAGGCATCAAGGTGATATCAATAGTGTGGTGCTGACCATCTAGGGTAATTAATGCGGCGGTATTGACCGTGAGTCCTTGGCCAGCATTAATGGCATCGCGTAGTAATTGTGGATCAACCCCCATGAGTTGATAAAGCTCGGGAAGCGTCTGTTCGAGTAGCTTATGATTACCGACTCCCAATAATTGTGCGGCCGCGGCATTGGCATAGCACGGCTTGAGCTCGTTATTAATAACAAGCACCGCGGTGACTAAATGATTGAGAAGGTTATTTGTGTCCATTAGCCGTCCTAGTATAAGGTTGCACCATCATGATGCACCACATTGGTGCATTACACAACCCGGTACACACAAGCACTCTCTAAGATAAAAAGCCAGAAATAATCTTGTAAGCTAATGAATGAAATGGTTTTTATCTTAACTATTTAGACTTTTTTGCAGGTCCAAATACTGATGCTTGGTGAAGGAATATCTTTCTAGGAGAGCTTGATGCAAGGACTTTGCCGCTTTGTGTTACAGCATTAACAACAAGAGAATGTTCACCTCGATTAATGCCCGTTAATTGGAACACTGGCGAAACTTGTGGTTGAGCAATGATGACCCCATCGATTAATAATGTCAGCAACACCCCTCGAGGTAACTCGGGCGCAACGCTAGCAGACACGGTAAAATTACCGTTATTATCACGGACAGTGGCTTCTTGTTGAGGGGAGGTAATCGAGATAGTGTAGTTAATTTGAGTTTCTGTTGTAGGCGTTACATTGAGTTTTTTAGGTATATTAATCGTTATATTATTTTGCGTGTTTTCATTTAGATCAATAGCTTCAGCATTATTTTTGGGTTCATCTGAGTAATGCACTTTGCCATTTTCATCTACCCAACGGTATACCGTCGCAAGGCTTTGGGCACTCAATAATAGTAAACCAATAAGTATGATAAGGCGCATGATGCACTCCATAAAACGATAGTTTCAATAGAGTAGACGTTTTTAAAGAAAAAATCAGCTTAAACTGTTTTGATTAAGCTGAATATAAGCGGGCAATATTAAGCCGCTATTGTTTATTTAGGTGCAACAACACTAGATGTATTGGCAGCAGTATTCTGAAATTTGTGCCGTACGGAGACTGAAGCTCACGTTTGGTGCAAGTTCAAACTGGCTGCCTGTAGCGTATATAACCCACTCAGTTTGACCCGGTAATAACACGTCAAACTCGCCAGAAATGACCTGCATTATTTCGCCTTGAGCAGTGGAGAACTCATATTCACCAGGCAATACAACACCCAGAGTTTGTTTACTTCCATCTGCTAACACTACGCTTCTACTGATCACTTTACCGTTAAAATGTACATTGGCTTTTTTAGCGACGCTTACCTGTTGCAACATACTCATATGTTCTCCCTAAAAATGATATTGATTTCAATCTATCTGCGTTTACGTAAAATATCTAGTTAAATATTTTCATCTTGTATCGCTAGAGTCGCTTCGCTGCTAGGGCGTGACTTCGTCACTGCTAGAGTTGCTTAGCTGCTAGGCTGTTGACTTTATAGCCTCTAGCCGCGAAGCGTACTAGCAGCGCAGCGTTCTAGGCTCTTTCGCTTTTAGCCTGTATATACTAGGCAACAAAAAGCCCAGATGCAGGCATCTGGGCTTTTTAGGTATCAAGAGTAGCAAATGTAATCTGCTACAGTTTAATACTGATTAACTGCGGTTATGACGCTTACGTTCGTTTTCAGTTAAGTATCTCTTACGAACACGAATATTCTTAGGAGTCACTTCAACTAATTCATCATCATCGATGAACTCAAGAGCTTGCTCAAGAGTCAGTGTAATCGGAGTCGTCAATACTTGCGCTTCATCAGTACCTGATGCGCGCATGTTAGTTAGCTGCTTACCTTTGAGACAGTTTATTGTCAAATCGTTAGAGCGAGCATGGATACCAACTACTTGACCTTCATACACTTCAGCCGCGTGGCCAATAAACAAACGACCACGGTCTTGTAAAGTAAAGAGTGCGAACGTTAGTGACTTACCTGTTCCGTTTGAAATCATTACGCCGTTAGCACGTTGACCAATATCGCCACCTTTGTGTGGACCGTAGTGATCAAATGAATGATAAATTAGACCAGTACCCGATGTTGAGGTTAAGAACTCAGTTTGGAAACCAATCAAACCACGGCTTGGGATAATAAAGTCAATACGAACACGACCTTTACCATCAAGCTGCATATCTTTCATTTCAGCTTTACGAATACCTAATTTTTCAATTACGGTACCTTGATGACCTTCTTCAACGTCAACCGTTACTGTTTCGTAGGGTTCATGTAGCTCACCATCGACGGTTTTCAGAATAACTTCTGGACGCGATACAGCTAATTCGTAGCCTTCACGACGCATGTTTTCAATTAAAATCGATAAGTGTAATTCACCACGACCTGATACACGGAAACGATCTGGACTGTCAGTTTCTTCAACACGAAGTGCGACGTTGTGAACTAATTCAGTCTGTAAACGCTCAAGAATGTTACGTGAAGTCACATACTTACCTTCTTTACCCGCGAACGGAGAAGTGTTTACTTGGAACGTCATTGTTAGTGTAGGTTCATCAACAGTTAACGGCGGCATTGCCTCTACGGCACCCACTGCACAGATAGTGTCAGAGATCTTAAGCTCGCCTAAACCGGTAATCGCAACGATGTCACCCGCATTGGCAATGGCAACTTCATTACGTTCTAGACCCATATAACCTAATACTTGGCCCATTTTACCGTTACGAGTCTTACCGTCAGCGCCAATAATAGTCACTTGTTGGTTAGTCTTAACGTTACCACGGGTAATACGGCCAATACCGATAACACCCACGTATGAGTTATAATCGATTTGAGAAATTTGCATTTGGAACGGCGCTTCCGCATCCGCGTCAGGGAAAGCTACTTTCTCAACGATAGTTTGAAACAGCGGCGTCATATCATCGCTAGCTACATCTGGATCTAACGTTGCAAAACCATTTAATGCAGAAGCATAAACGATTGGGAAATCTAATTGTTCGTCAGTGGCACCTAAGTTAACGAATAAATCGAATACTTGGTCAATAACCCAATCTGGACGAGCACTTGGACGGTCAATTTTGTTGATAACAACAATTGGCTTAAGGCCTTGAGCGAAGGCTTTCTTGGTTACAAAGCGAGTTTGTGGCATTGGACCATCAACTGCGTCAACCAACAATAATACTGAATCGACCATAGATAGAACACGTTCTACTTCGCCACCGAAATCGGCGTGGCCAGGAGTATCTACGATGTTAATACGGTAGTCGTTCCACTGGATGGCAGTATTCTTTGCCAGAATGGTGATCCCACGTTCTTTTTCAAGATCGTTAGAATCCATAACCCGCTCAGTAGCTTCTCCACGAGATGCAAGGGTTCCTGACTGCGCCAACATTTTGTCTACCAGGGTTGTTTTGCCATGGTCAACGTGGGCAATAATGGCGATGTTACGTAAATTCTCTAGCACGGATAAACCTCTAAACCATCAAAAAAAAAAGGGAGCTAACAGAAGCTATTTATTATTACAGCTACTGTAAAAAAGCGTGCCATTCTACTTCACAGCAGCTTTTGTAGATAGGATTATTTTTGAACACATGTAAATCTTTCGTTTACTAAGCCTCAAAAAACAGTATAAAACGTTTATATATTAAACATAATCGAGGTGTGATGCAAAATGTGGCATGATTAAAACACCAGCATTAACATGACGCACTATTATGGACTTTTGCACTATGATGAAACATAGTAATGCACGTCATTGGTGCAAAATCATAATTTAGAAGATGAGGGAACGTTCTCATCTTCATAAAATCAACTAGTTAACGAACTGGCATGAATATCGCTTCACTGCTGTTATTATGTAAATATTCGTTTTGCAGATGCATTATCTGGCGAATACCAAGATTATATTAAGGGACAACCCTTTACCCTACCGGAGGCTTGAGAATGTCAGTTGAATCAGTTTTAAAACAACTAGAAGAGTTAGAAGTTAAGTTTGTAGACTTACGCTTTACCGACACTAAAGGTAAAGAGCAGCACGTTTCTATCCCATCTCACCAAGTAAATGAAGATTTCTTTGAAGACGGCAAAATGTTTGACGGTTCTTCAATTGTAGGTTGGAAAGGCATTAATGAATCTGACATGGTGTTAATGCCAGATCCAACGACTTTTGTGTTAGACCCTTTCACGGAAGAAACGACCGCACTTATTCGTTGTGATATTTTAGAACCGGGTACCATGACAGGTTATGATCGCGATCCTCGTTCTATTGCCCAAAAAGCCGAACAGTATCTTATTTCTACTGGCATTGCTGATACCGTATTGATTGGTCCAGAGCCTGAATTCTTCATATTTGACGATGTCCGTTTTGGTACTGATATGTCAGGTTGTTTCGTGAAGATTGACGCTAAAGAAGCTTCATGGAACTCAGCTAAAAGCTATGAAGAAGGCAACACCGGTCATCGTCCAATGGTGAAGGGGGGTTACTTCCCAGTTGCGCCAGTTGATTCGTCACAAGACTTACGCTCTGCAATGTGTTTAGTACTTGAAGAAATGGGTCAAGTGGTTGAAGCGCATCACCACGAAGTGGCCACAGCTGGTCAAAATGAAATCGCAACACGATTCAATACATTGACTAAGAAAGCTGACGAAATTCAAATCCTTAAGTATGTTGTTCATAACATGGCTCATGCTTATGGCAAGACAGCGACATTTATGCCAAAACCAATCGTGGGTGACAACGGCAGTGGCATGCACGTGCATCAGTCTTTAGCTAAAGACGGGGTAAACTTATTCGCTGGTGATAAGTATGCTGGTTTGAGTGACCTTGCGCTTTACTACATTGGCGGCATCATTAAGCATGCTCGTGCATTGAATGCATTCACTAACCCAAGCACAAACTCTTACAAGCGTTTGGTACCGCATTTTGAAGCGCCTGTGATGCTTGCATATTCTGCACGTAACCGCAGCGCGTCAATTCGTATTCCAGTGGTACCAAGCCCTAAAGGTCGTCGTATCGAAGCGCGTTTCCCTGATCCACATGCCAACCCATACTTAGCGTTTTCGGCATTGCTAATGGCCGGTCTTGACGGTATTCAAAACAAGATCCACCCAGGTGAAGCAATGGACAAAGATCTGTATGACTTGCCTGCTGAAGAAGCGGCTGAGATCCCACAGGTTGCGACTTCATTAGAAAACGCACTTGAAAATTTACAAGCGGACCATGAGTTCTTGACTAAAGGTGGCGTGTTCAGCGAAGACTTTATCCAGTCTTATATTCAGCTTAAAACAGCAGAATCTGAACGTGTAGCGCGTACGACTCATCCGCTTGAGTTTGAAATGTATTACAGCTTGTAATTCTTGAATCGAATTGCATAGGTAAGCAAGTAATAGAAAAACCCGGTAATTGATTATCGGGTTTTTTTGTTTCTGAGCTAAAAAAGATAACAAGTTTATTAAGTTGTTGTGGCGGCGGTTGCATTTATAGACAGATGTGCATAATGTATTGCCGATAGAAAATAAGCTCCTTTTATTCACCTAATTAATCGACTCAGCTCGCCTACTAATCCGAGTTGAGGTTAACTAACGTTATAAAAGGGATATAGAGACAGTATCCTATTTGGCTTAAGGAAATTTGGGTTGAGGGTGACAAGCGTAGTAAACCATGGGCATTTTTCGTGGCGTAAACAGCAAGGTTTTACCTTAATAGAACTTGTTGTGGTAATTATTATTTTAGGCATTCTTGCTGTTATGGTCGCGCCCCAATTTATAGGGTTAAAAAGCAATGCTTATGCGAGCACGATGCAAGGCGTAGCTGGTGCAATTAACAGCAGTAAAACATTGGTTTATTCAGCTTGCACAATCAGTACTGATTGTGATGAAACGGCGGCAGCAGGTACGGGTAATGGCCTTGGTAACAGTCTGATTGTACTGGGCCAATCAATCACCTTAGCTTATGGATATCCGCGCCATACTGGTGCTGGAATAGCTCGAATGACCAATATTGCCGACATCAGTGATGGTGGTGAGTTTATTTTAACAACCTATACCGATTCTGGACGTTCAGGTCTTCGTATTCGGCCTAACGCAGAATATGCCGCCAATAAATGTGAAATTCGTTATTCCCAGCCTCAGGCCGTGGGTCAAACTCCGCTAGTTGAAGTGTATATTGATCAGTGTTAGCGCCTGCTAAACTCAGACATATAGTTACTTTTATCTCTATTATTGTGACGCTATCAATGTGATTGTGGTTGATGTTGTGCAGTTTCTAGACTCTATAGAGCAAAAGTGTGACAGACCATCTCATTGAATAAATTGATAGTGTGGTAAATTTGTAGAGGATTTCACTCATAAATATGATATTTATAACACTAATCACTCACTAAAAAGCGACTTGTTCAATGGATAAGAAAGACCTCAAGCTATTAGAAATCTTACAACGTCAGGGCCGAATGGCTATTTCTGAATTAGCCGATAAGGTTAATATGTCAGATACTCCTTGTTTACGACGAGTAAAAAAGCTTGAACAAGATAAAGTGATTTTGGGTTATGGTGCGCAGGTTGATCCTCTTAAAGTGGGGTTGAATATTGTGGTTTATACCTCGGTACGCTTAACAGAACATACTGATCAGTCGACAGCATTATTTGAATCAACCATGGCACCACTACCTCAAGTGATGGAATGTGCTGTGATAACCGGAGCCTATGATTATTTGCTCAAAATAGTCGCCAAAGACCTAGTTTCCTATGAACAATTTATCAAGAAATCACTCGGTAACCTCAAGTTTGTCGCCAGCATTGAAACTACAGTGGTTTTGAAGCAAATATTTAGCCGTACGGCTTTACCTGTGGACCAGTCGCCGATTGACTAAGCACATTACTATAAATCCCCAAAAGCAGCTCCTAGGCCGTCATAGACTATAACAGCATAGGTTACCGCTAAGGGCGTTACTTGATATAGGTAGGTAAGGTTTAACCTTGTTCCATTGAGGCAATAAACTGATTCGATTCGGCAATCGATTTGTTCATTTCGTTAATCAGGCTGGAAATATCCGTCTGTAAATTGGCAAATTCGCCTTTAATTGCGCCAATGGCTTGTGCGTTTAGGTTATGTTTTAAATACAGCATATTGTCTTTCATCGCGGTTAAAATCGGTGGCATTTTGGCTTCTGCCCGACGCATACTTTTGACTAGCGAGTAATATGACCGCTTGGTCTTGTTGAGCGTATTGGTGCTGTTACGGCGTAAACTGGCTTTACTTATCTCTTCGATTTCAGTTTGCCATTCGTCAAATAATGCTTCAGCGACATCTTCAACTTTTTCAATACGGCGACTGACTTCATCTGCCGCTGACTGCGCAGATTCATACTCATCTTTTGCTTTGTTATAGGCATCGTCTAAATCACCACCATCAAACGCCAATAGAGCCTGCATTTCTTCCAAAGCAGAACTAAATTGCTCCTGAGCTTCTTGTTGCGACTCTTTAGCACTTTGCACTCTATCGACCATGATGTCGCGCTTGTGATAGCCAACTTTTTCCATTGCACCGTAATAGGCACTTTGACAGCCGCTCAACAGTAAACTGCTACTTAATAGCGCCAGTGATATCCATTTTTTCATCAATGTGTCTCTTTTATTGTCTGAGGCGAAAAGTGACCTCGTTGAGGTTAACTGCCTGATTTAAATTTTGCTGCGTCGATGATGCTCCATAAATGGAATAAACCACCGATAATGGCTGGGATGACCAACACAAAAAAGAAATAGCAAACGGCAGTAATGCAGAAGAATAACAAAGCCGCTAAAATACGCCCTTGTAAAAGCTGACCTAAGCCCGGGAAAAAAAAACTAGCGACAGCAGCGAGCACATTGCCCGCCGAACCTTGTTGTGACATCAATTTGCTCCATTGTTCGATGACTAATATGTTATAACATTGTACGAAGTTAGTGACTGAATACAAACGTTATCTCCCCTAACGTGGCAAGAAAGAAGGATTATTATGCCCAAAAAGTTTGATTACAGCCCGATTGTGGCTTTTTTTAGCGGGGTTTGGCAGTTTCTACGCCATCTCAAACAACGGCTTACTGAAGACCAAATCAATATACGAGCAGGTCATTTGGCTTATGTGACCTTGTTGTCACTGGTGCCTATGGTGGCCGTTACTATGTCTATGCTATCTGCGTTTCCGGTGTTTAAAGGCATTCGCGGTAATATTGAAGGATTTATTTATAATAATTTTATACCTGCTGCGGGTGATACGGTTCAAGTGCATATTAATGAGTTTGTGGCCAATGCATCTAAAGGGACCTTTGTGGGTATTGTTGCGTTAGTGTTCGTTGCCATTATGCTGATTTCTGCTATCGACAAAGCACTGAATAACATTTGGCGGATCACTGAACAGCGCTCTTACGTGGTGTCATTTTCGATGTACTGGATGGTATTGACGCTTGGCCCTGTTCTTATTGGTGCAAGTTTGCTGGCAACCTCATATGTGGTGTCATTAGAGGTGGTGACGGGTAGTGAGTTGTCTGGATTAGTTCCGAGGATTATTGAGCGTCTGCCATTGCTGTTTTCTGTTGCATCGATATTGCTTTTATATATGGTCGTGCCGAATAAGAAAGTGCATTTTTTACATGCCTTATTGGGGGCCATTGTTGCGGCGGTATTATTTGAAGCGGGTAAAAAAGGCTTTGCGTTTTACGTGACTCAATTTCCGAGTTATGAAGCCATATATGGTGCGCTGGCAGTGATCCCTATTTTGTTTGTATGGGTGTATTTATCGTGGATTATTGTATTACTTGGGGCAGAAATTACTGCGGCATTACCAGAATATTTAGGCAGTTTGGCTGTTATCGCTGACGACCTAAAAGCCGAAATATTTACTGAGCCTAAAGATGATCA
Source organism: Shewanella psychromarinicola (assembly GCF_003855155.1). Classification (NCBI taxonomy): domain Bacteria; kingdom Pseudomonadati; phylum Pseudomonadota; class Gammaproteobacteria; order Alteromonadales; family Shewanellaceae; genus Shewanella; species Shewanella psychromarinicola. The sequence goes on along the minus strand of NZ_CP034073.1, from coordinate 653,343 downwards.
TATTAATAATGTGGATGATCAGCGGGTGGTGAGTAAATCGGTATCGTCATCTGATAAGTATTAGGAGTGATCGTGATTAGTTTATCCAATAATTGTCACCCAATAGTCTATTTTTAGGGCCGTTATGATTGCATTAATTCAACGTGTTAAACGCGCATCCGTCTCGGTAGATAGCACGATAGTCGGCAAAATTGACCAAGGCTTGTTAGTATTACTAGGTGTAGAGCGTGAAGATAATATTGAGAAAATGGTTAAGCTAGCCACAAAAGTCATTCGTTATCGGGTGTTTAGTGATGAAAATGGCAAAATGAATCTTAATCTGGCACAAGTCGCCGGACAGTTACTGGTGGTGTCACAATTTACCTTGGTAGCCGATACCGATAAAGGCTTAAGGCCCAGCTTTTCGAGCGCAGCAACCCCTGAGCAAGCCGATCGTCTCTATCAGGCGTTTGTGGACTATTGTCGTCAACAAGGGGCCATTACTGAAACCGGCCAATTTGGTGCAGAGATGCAGGTTGAGTTGGTCAATGACGGTCCTGTGACCTTTAATTTACAAGTATAAAGTGTATCTGTTGTGTATGGTCCACTCGTTGTCATCAGAGGGATATTGCTATGTTCGATTTGTCATTGACCGAAGCACAATCAGATGCCGAGGTCAGCGCATTATTACAGACTTTGTGTGAAACTTGGCACAATACCATCCCTGCCAGTAAGTTTATGCAGATTACACCAGTATTGTTTAATGGTGATAGCTTACAGGTCACAGCGCCTATTGCTCCCAACATTAATTTACATCACACCATGTTTGCGGGCAGCATCTATACCTTAATGACATTAACCGGATGGGGAATGGTGTGGTTACAGCAGCAATTATCTCAAGCACATGGCGACATTGTATTAGCTGATGCGAAAGTAAGGTATTTAAAACCGGTTACTAAACAGCCTTATGCCAAAGTCATTTGGCCTTATACCGATTTGACTCCATTAACCCGTGGTCAGCTAGTGAAAATCACCTTAGAAGTGGCTCTGTATTGTGATGAGATTATGTGCGCCACGTTTACCGGACAATTTGTATCGTTTCCGCCAAAGATTGTTAGCTCAGAGTAGATAATTAATGGACGGGTATTACTTTCTATTTTATCGAACGTAACTGCAAAATTATTGCGCTATTTTTCTTTTTTATAGATCAATATACTCATTTCATTGGTCAGGCGCATAGCCATGTGACCCAACAAACAGATGGGTGAGAATTAACAATGGCAAAAGTATTAATTTTAAAATCAAGCATTCTAGGCAGTTATTCACAATCTTCAGCATTAGTGGACTATTTACATCAGCAATGGAGCCGTAAAGGTGCGCAGATCACCGTGCGTGATTTAGGCAGCCAACCCGTGCCAATGTTAGATGGTGAACTTGCTACAGGTTTACGCGGTGGTGAGGATCTTTCTGAGCGTCAATTATCAGCACTCGCGCTATCGAACGAATTAGTGGCTGAAATTAAACAGCATGACAGCATTATTATTGCAGCGCCCATGTACAATTTCACCATTCCTACGACGTTAAAAAATTGGATTGATTTCATCGCTCGTGTAGGTGTGACGTTTAGTTATACTGCAACAGGACCGGTTGGCTTAATTGAAGGTAAGCGGGCGATTATTGTTACCACTCGCGGTGGCGTCCACAAAGATGGTGCAACTGACCATGTGGTGCCTTACCTAACGACATTATTAGGTTTTATTGGGATTAACAATGTGGAAACGATTTATGCAGAAGCCTTAAATATGGGCCCTGATGCTGCAGAAGCCGGCATTAGCCAAGCTAAGCTTGCTATCGATGAACTTTCACTTTAATTAATTCATACCCAAACGACCTCGAAATGCAGGATTGTGCATGTCCATAAGTGACAGAGTTCAAGGGTCTAAGAATAGGGCGCCTGCGGCTGCTAGAGCGAGCTTCGGTCTGCTAGGGACAGCTTCGCGGCTAAGATTTTATAGCATCTAGCCGCGCAGCGTCCTAGAACCTTGGAATAGTGATATTAAAAAGGGAATAACCATTCTCTTCAATCACTGACTTGTTCAGTTATCCTACGGGAGCCCTGAAACGAGCATGTTGAAGTGGCTTGGGTATATACCGTTACTTAAATAAAGTTCTCTGCTTAAAAACTTAACGCTTAATGAGACTTTAACGTTTCATTAAGCGTTTTTTTATGTCGGATTTTACTCTTATTGGCAAATTACTGACTCCCCGTTGCCATTAATGCCAGCGTTTAAAAATCAATGAAGTATTAATGCCCCCAAAGGCAAAATTATTGCTCATGACATAGTCTGTATCGATAAGGCGGATATCGTCTTTAATGTAATCGAGCGGGGCGCATTGTGGGTCAATATTGGTGAGGTTGAGTGTTGGCGCAAACCAGCCTTCGTTCATCATTTCAATACTGGTCCACGCTTCCAATGAACCACAGGCACCTAAGGTATGACCGGTGTAACTTTTTAGTGATGAAATCGGCGTATTCGTGCCAAATACAGCATGGGTAGCGGCGGTTTCAGCGATGTCACCGCGATCGGTTGCGGTGCCATGGGCACTAATATAACCAATGTCTTGTGGCGTTAACGCGGCATCTTTTAAGGCTAAACGAATCGCCACTTCCATGGTTTTTGCATTGGGTTGGGTCACGTGTTGTCCATCTGAATTGGTTCCAAAACCAACCAGTTCAGCATAAATTTTGGCGCCACGGGCTTGAGCGTGCTCAAGCTCTTCTAATATAAGAGTACAAGCACCTTCACCTATCACTAAACCATCACGTTGACTGTCAAATGGGCGTGGTGTTTGAGCTGGCGTATCATTTTTGGTGCTGGTAGCAAACAAAGTATCAAATACCACAGCTTCGGTAGGACAAAGTTCTTCAGCGCCACCCGCTAACATAATGGTTTGCATACCATATTTAATCGCTTCATAAGCGTAGCCAATACCTTGGCTCGCAGAAGTACATGCACTGCTGGTAGTATGGACTCGGCCTTGTAAGCCAAAAAACACGCCAATATTTACGGCCGTAGTGTGGGCCATCATGCGGATATAGCTGGTAGCGGTTAACCCTGACATATCGCCGGTTTTTAACATATCGCCAAATCCCATTATCGGATCGGTACTGCCAGTTGATGAGCCGTAAGCCACGCCTACTTGGCCAGAGTTAACAATAGGATCATTTAACAGACCAGCATCTTCAAGCGCGAGTTCACTGGCGCGAGTGGCCATCATGGAGACTCGCCCCATTGAGCGAATTTTTTTACGTGAATAGTGTTTAGGGAGAACAAACTCGGTCACAGGCGCGGCAAGGCGAGTATTTAACCCTGGGTAGCGATCCCATTCATCCATTTGAATGACGCAGTTATGTTTAGCGAGTAGGCTGGCTTTAATTTGCGCCCAGTCCTGACCCAATGCACAAATTCCCCCCATGCCTGTAACGACAACACGCTTCATATCATGCCTCCGTTAACTGAAATCACTTGGCGTGTAATATAGGCGGCATCGTCTGACAATAAAAAGTTAGCAAGGCCGGCTATTTCACTGGGTTTACCCATGCGCTTCATCGGCACCATTTGGTTGACCATATCGGTTGAAATGTCCGTCACCATGTCGGTTTCAATTAGCCCTGGGGCGATACAATTAACGGTGATTTTTCGTTTTGCCAACTCAAGTGATAGGGCTTTGGTTGCACCAATAATCCCCGCTTTTGAGGCGCTGTAATTCACTTGACCACGGTTACCTGCGATGCCTGACACTGAGGCGAGAGTGATAATACGTCCGCCTTTACGAGCTTGAACCATAGGCATAACCGTAGGATGAATAACATTATAAAAACCATCAAGGTTAGTGTGAATGACACTGTCCCATTCGTGTTCAGTCATGGCTGGAAAAGCGGTGTCGCGGTTGATACCTGCATTGAGAATAACGCCATAATAGGCTCCGTGTTCGGCAATGTCAGTTTCGATAGCAAGCTTAACTGCCTGACGGTCAGCAATATCAAATTGCAGTAAACTGACCTGAATACCCAGATCTAATAAGCTTTTTTGTACTTGTGCGGCGGCAACATGATTGCTGTGAAAGTGCAGCGCAATATCAAAACCATTCTCGGCTAATTTAATTGCGATGGCTTTGCCTATTCCTCGGCTTGAACCGGTAACTAATACTCTATTATTCAAAATGTCTCTCCGTGATTGATTCGAGGAACTCAAATGGGGATAAAAAGGTTAGTTATTAACTTGGCTGTTATTAATATAGGTTTGGGTATCTTGGGGTTGAAATACATTGACATTGGCTTGTGCCACTAAGGTATCTTGATGATAAATATGGCAATCAAATACCGCTAACCCCGACTCTTCTTGATATAACCTGGTGACTTGAGTGCGATAAGACTCACCTAAGGTAAACGTGTCTATGTGCATTTGTAGCTTGCGAGTGCCGAGTAAAAAACCGACTCGGATACCTTCGTGATCGAGTCGTGCCTCTACACCGGCTAATGCTGCAATGCTTTGGGCCATATATTCGATGCCCACGTAATTAGGAACACCATTGAGTTGGCGGTCAAAATAGGCACTGTCTGGGCGAATATGGGTTTCAGTGATCAAGCTGTCTGGATAGTGCTCTAACAGGTTATCAATCAAGATCATCGGCGCGCGATGCGGAATAAAAGTACTGATGTCTTGCGCTAACATAGCGGCATTTGCTGTGCGTGTTGGCATGAAACTAGGCATCCTTTCGACAAAAAATCAGGCTGGCATTACTGCCACCAAAGGCAAATGAATTACTCATAATGAAATTGAGCTGACTTAACCCAGTATTACTGTTGGCATTGACCAGCGCTATGTGCGGGTCGTTATCATCAAACTGACCATCCCAGATATGAGGTGGTAGGCGCTTGCTATGATTAAGTGGACTTAATAATAAATAGCAAAAAGCGGCCTCAATCGCACCCGCAGCCCCTAAGGTATGACCGGTAAGCGGTTTGGTTGAACTGCATGGGGGTAATGATTGGCTAAATACTGCTGTTATGGCTCGTGATTCCATCGCATCATTTTTAGGGGTAGCGGTGCCATGTAGATTGACATAATCAATTTGCTGCGGCGAAATATTCGCCGCGGTTAAGGCTTGTTGCATGGCGGCAATCGCGCCTGTTCCTTCTGGGTGTGGTGCCGAAATATGATGTGCATCGGCAGACTCACCAACCCCGGCCAACATCACCTCACTTTGACCACGTTCTAAGGTAAATAACGCCGCGCCTTCACCAATGTTAATTCCATCTCGATGGCGACTGAACGGATTACAATGGCCTTTGGATATGGATTCTAATGCGGCAAAGCCATTAACGGTTAACTGACACAAACTGTCTACGCCGCCAACAATCACCATATCGCAGAGATCTGCATTGAGTAATCGCTGTGCACTGGCAAACACTTTGGCGCTCGATGAACACGCAGTCGAGACGGTATAACAAGGGCCAGAGAGTGCAAATAACTGCTTTAGATAATCACTGGTACTGCCCAATTCCTGTTGCGAGTAATGGTAGCTCGGGGGAAAATGCCCATGTTCAAGTTGGTATTTTAACGCGGCTTCGCCTTTGGAAATACCCGAGGTGCTTGTGCCTAACACCACCCCGATACGATCTGCCCCAAAACGTTGTTTGGCTTGTGCTATCGCAGGGACGAGTTGTTGTGCCGCGGTATTTAATAAGCGATTATTACGACACGTAAACAGACTTAAATGATCAGCAATATCGATTAAGCGTGTCTCATCGATGCAACCCACTATGGTAGGGGCATTGAACAATAGATTATCGCGCCATTGCATGGCACTGATATCACCCTTAATGAGGCGTGGCAGCACCTCTTCTGGCGAGTTCCCTAAAGGTGTACACAATCCGATGTGAGTTATTGCTATGCGACTATTCATACTTGGTTTTATGGCCTATTTATTACTGTCTGTTTATGACTAGGGTAGAGCTCTGACTATTCAATTGGAGTGATTTTTATGTGAATATCAGCGGCGTCGATGTCAACGTTCACTTGCGCTAACCATGGATCTATATTGCTATACGTTAACCTCATTAACTCGCCATTAGCATCCAGCAGTTGCTTACATAGCCCCATATTACAGGGTTTAATCATTAATTCACCGCCACTTAAGTGGCGATTGACTTGCTCCGTTGGCCAGTAAATTATCTGCATTATCGCCATTAAATATTCCGCTTTAAACTGCTCACCCAATAACAGACTTTGCTGACTTTGCAGGGTTTGCCCATCGTACACTAGTGTGAATAGTGCTTGCCCAAGAGGCGCTAATCCTACTAACGTCATCCGTTGTGGGTTGAGTTCAAGCTGGGTTAATAACTCATGGCTATCTTGCCCACGGGTAAAGTTAACCATTTGAGTTAAATTAATCTCTTGATGAGCATCAGTTAATACTGTCGAGGTTGGACTTAAGGAATATTGTGCTTCACCCGTGAGAGGGACACAAGTTTGCCGCACGATTTGCTGGCTGCAAGCGGTTAATAAGCTTAGTAGAAGCAGGGCCACAATACGGCGTGATAACAAATCAATAAAATGCTCGAATAGGTTAAGCAATATTGGGCTCCTGACATAACTCAACAATGGTGTTGAGGCGTCGCTCAGACTCTTTCACAAACGGATTACTCATGTCCCAAGCGTAGCCCGCTAAAATTGAGCAAATCATTTGTTTAATCTTGCTGTTGGCTTGTTGATAGAAAATGACATCTTGAAAACGTCCATCATACCAAGCTTGGACATAGGTTCTAAAGGTGTTTACCCCTTGCATTAATGGCTCTGTGTACTCGGTATTCCAGTCAACGGTTTGACCGTTAAGTTGCTTATTTACACTGGCTACTGCCATTGATGCTGACTGCATTGCAATCGTTACCCCTGATGAAAATACCGGGTCAAGGAATTCTCCAGCGTTGCCCAGCAAAGCAAACTTGTTGGTTGCTAAGGTGGTGACATTGGCCGAATAACCTTTCAATGTGGCGCAAGGTTGAACAATATTAGCGTTAGCCAGTAAGCGTTGTAGCTCTGGTTCTTCATTCACTATCGCTAACAGTTGTTGTTCTAGGGTACCGGATAAATGTTGCAGTAAATGAGGCTCCGCCACCACCCCAATGGAGCAACGGTTATGGTTAAAAGGGATTAACCAGTACCAAATATCCTTATGCTTTGGGTGAACGCTAATGAGGATCTTATTACGATCAAAGCTGGGATCGCTGATGTTGTCTTCAATGTGGGTAAAAATAGCACTTCGAGGCGGCAGGTTTGACGGCTGTTCTAGGTTCAACAATCGTGGTAGTACTCGACCAAAACCACTGGCATCAAGCACAAATTTAGCGTTAACTTGATATTGCTGACCTTGTTCATTCGTTACCGTTAAGCGAGGATTTTCAGTAAGATCAATATTATCGACTCGATGACCAAAACGAATATCGACCCCTTGACCGATTGCTGTGTCTGCCAATAGTTTATCAAAATCAGCCCGCTGAACCTGAAAGGTAGTGCTTGGGCCAGGGGTAAATTTGTCATTAAAATCAAAAGTAGTATAGCGACCTTGGTGGCGAAATGCGGCGCCATTTTTAAACTGAAATCCAGCCTGATTAACCGCTTCTAACATGCCGGCTTGTTCGAGAAACTGCATGCAACAAGGCAGTAAGCTTTCGCCAATTGAAAAACGTGGAAAATGCTGTTTTTCAATAACAATAACCTGATGACCTTGCTGGCGTAATAGGCTTGCAGCAATAGCGCCTGAAGGGCCTGCGCCAATGATGGCAACGTCGACGTCCATGTTGCTGACTGTATGTGTTTGACTGCTTAACATTTACAGTGTTTTCCTAGTGATAAATGAAATAAACGGTGCCAGTAAGAATGCAAAACTGATCCCAAAAAGAAGTGTTAATCCAAAAAAGTGAATCGCATTAGTTTGACTGAGCGCCAATAAACCAAAAGCCAATAGCGTTGAACAGGCTGACATAAAGATTGCCATCATCACACCGCGACTGGTGTGTTTCGCCTCGGCAAAAAACAGGCTGTAATCAATCCCGATCCCTAACACCAAAATAAGTGCTAATGCGTGAAACAAACTGATGCTCGAGCCGACAAGCCCTAAACACGCGAGGGTGAGCAGTACTGATAATGCCGGTACCGCCACGATGGCTAACGCCAGCTTAATGCCATATTTAATGCTAAACAGTAGGCTTGCTAACACAAAGACCCACACTAATAGCTGTAATGTCAGTTGGCGATACTTGCCCATTAAAGCCGATATACCCCCGACTTTATCGATTAAACGCACTTGGCCTAAAGACCAGTTTTGGTCAGTGAGTCGTTGCTCGAGGGACACTAACGAGTGTATGCCACCTAGCAACACAATTGCACCATATTGCTCGGTGTTGTCTGTGGTCGATATTGCGCCAAGCCATAGGGCATGTAAATCATCATTAGCTTGGGCTAACACCCTTTTTGGCGTTAACCATTGTGTTGTAGCTTGGTCGAGTTGTGCAAGCAAGCTGGTCTTTATGCTGTCATTTAGGCCCATCTCGGTGATGATTTCATCTAAATGTTGCTGATAGAGCTGTTGTTGTAATTGATAATCGTGGCGCTGACGCGCAATGCTGGGCATAAAGCGACTCAGGCTAATGGCCTGGCTTAACTCGCCATCGGCAACGGCCTTATCAAGTACGGGGACCAGTTGCTCTAACGTTTGCAATAATGCTTGTTCGTTGTGGCCGCTGACCAAAATAAATTGGTTGTCTGTGCCACCGCTGAGCAGCTGTCTGAGCTGGTTTTCTTCGCTGGTGATGGCAGCAGGGCTTTGCTGTAATTGGCGAATATCATCGTCGGTGTCAGCTTGTGATAAGCCCAAAAATAATATAGCCGTTAAACCAATCAGCAGTGCCGCGATGGCGACTTTTTGCCACAATCGACTCGGTATAAAAGTGCGTTGCAATACGGTCAGATAACCTTGGGCTAGGGTTAATCCGCGGGTGGGTTTAAGCCCATAGTTGCCCAGCAATGGAAACACCAGTAACAAGGTTAGGTAAGCACCCATTAACCCCGCGGCGCAAAATACCGCCACTTGTTGCATCCCCGGGAATGGCGTAAACCCTATGGCGACAAAGGCACTGACACTGGTAACAAGGGCGAGGGTGAGCGCAGGGAAAATACGCTTTAATGTGTCACTGGCGTTGTCATTGGGATGAGCTTGTTTTTCGCAGTAAAAGTGGAAGCTGTAATCAATGGCTACACCAATTAAGCTGGTGCCAAATACCAGTGTCAGTAAATGCAGCTCACCAAAAAAACTTAAGGTGGCGACAAACGCAAACACCACCCCAGAGGTTAAGGTCAGTAGCGCGGCAAATAACGGCATCATAGATCGAAAGGCCAACCAGACTAATAAGATAATCCCCAACATGGAAATTAAGCCAATGCGGCTGATTTCTTGTTTGGCTGATTCTGTGGCAGCAATGGCATGAAAAAGTGCCCCAGCCTTGAGAAAGCTCACCTCGGGATAGTGCTGATTAATTTGGCTAAACGCAGATTCTAATGCTTGCATTTGCTGTTGCTGAGCGGTCGGGCTAAAAGCACTATCACGGCCTTTGGCCATGACAATCGCAGCGACACCGTCTACGGTATCGGTCAGTAAAACCCCTTGTTGGCTGCGCAGCGCACTGTTGGGCGATAACGCCAGCAAGTTAGCCGGAAACATCAATAAAGGATCATTGCTGAGCAGTTGACTGTTAGCAAAACCAAATGCGCTATAAAGTTGGCTTTGGGCAGCGTTAAGCAATTGGCGCCAATGGCCTGTTTCAATGGCGTGTGCTTGTTCAGGCGTCAGTAGGCCAAAACGATGTTCGAAATACACTTTAGCCAAGTCTTGCAGATGATCATCCGCGCCGCTACGAATGGCAGTAAAGGGCTGTTGAGTCTGTTGTTCTAGGGAGATCATCAGTTGCTTGGCTGCGCTGATAGCTTGGCTGTCGTTGTTGGCATTAATGGCAATGTAGACTTGGTTAGCGAGTTGCTGTTCTACCTTGTTTAATGCTGTTTCGGTGAGCTTATCTTGTTGTAAATGCGGCAGCATAGCCAAAATATCAGTTTGAATATGCGCACCTTGCTGCCATTGCACAAGGCCTGTGGCTAACATTGCCAGCAGCAATACTATCCATAAGGCAAACCGCCCAATGGGCGATAATACGGCGCCAAGGGATCTTGGTATCATTATTGAACGGACTCATTGCCAAGGCTAAAAAGCGCCAGTTCGCTTGCACTGAGCGGCCCTTGCTGGGGATCGATAAATTGAATTTGGGTATAGTCGCTAATATCCGTCTGGCTACTTGTCATGATTAATGAGCGTAACTGGGTGTCGCCACTGAGGGTGATGTTGCCCATGGACGCTTGCACTTGAGGATCTTTGGCTTGCAAGCCGAGTTGCCATGACGCATTTTTTGGCGGCTCTGCTGGCATAAACAAGGCGAAATCAGCACTTAAAGCATCGATATCGCCCGCCATAATGGCTTGTAATAAACGCGGTAATTGCTGCGCGATGGGGTTGCCACTGACCGCAGCGTTAAGTTGTTGCACCTTGCCTTGGCTGTTTTGCTGGATCAACTGCTGATCTTTTAACACCATTAAGGTGCTGAACGGACGCTGTTGTTGCCATACTAATCCCTGCGCCGGACTAAAAATAAATTGTCCTTGGCTGAGCAAGGGCTTTTTTAGCACCTGTAAGTGGCGCAGCTGAATAAACTGCCCTCGAGTATCAAGTTGTAAATTAAGTTGCTGAGCTAAAGCCCTGAGGGCTTCTGTGCTGGCTGGTTGACTGTACAAAGTCTGAATATCAGCTAATTGCTCTTTGGTCAGAGCTTGAGTCAGAGGTTGGGGCTTTGCTTGTGTCAGCTCTGGAGTCAGTGTTTGATTGTTGCTTGCTGGTGGACGTTCATTGGCCGAGACAATGCCAATATGCAAACAGAGCAGTATAACGAGACGACTGACCCGAGCAAACATTCCTTTGCGAGTATTCATTAAGCTTGGCTCGTATCAAGTAATGGGCGAATTTTTTGCAGGAACACTTCTGGGGTGACAAAGCATAATTCTTGGGTGGCAATCTCAACGGCTGCCTGAATGGTATAGCCTTTAGTGATCCGCACATTGGTTTGGGCATCGAAAACTTGATAATTAATGCGTAGGCGATTTTCCCACTCAACAATGGCCGCAATGACTTTGATTTTTTGATCAAAGGTGCTGCTTTTAACATACTTTACTTGCACATCGACAATGGGCCACGCATAACCGGACTCTTGCATAGTGCGATAGTTATAACCGAGTTTATCCAGCAATAGGCAGCGCACTACTTCAAAGTAGCGCAAATAATTGCCATGCCAAGTGATGCCCATCGAATCGACATCGTGAAACGGGATCACCATTTCCATTTCGGTGAGTAATAATCCTTTCATTTAGCATACCTCCCACTGACCTAATTGAATTTTTTCGACAGTTTGACGCAGTACCGCTTCTAGGGGGCGGTCTTCGGTAAGCAGTTCAAAATCTTCGCTGACTTGGGCTAAAGTAGTGGCCAAAGAGGGGGTTAATGAACTTGCATCGAGTTCTTGCTGCATTATACGCAATTGGATCCCCTGGCTCATGGCCAATAATGCTGCGGCGGCGACTTGCTCTGTGAGTTGCAGTATCCGCATGCAATCACGTGCGGCAATAGTCCCCATACTCACTTTATCTTGATTATGGCATTCAGTTGAACGTGAAAACACGCTGGCGGGCATAGTGTTTTTTAACGCTTCAGCGGTCCAAGCGGATACGCCAATTTGTACCGCTTTAAAACCATGGTTAATGGCGCGGCGTTCGCCTTCTGCAGCAGACAAATTAGCCGGTAAACCATTATTAAATTTAGGGTCCATGACTAAGGCCATTTGGCGATCAATTAAGTCGGCTATATTGGCCACGGCATTTTTCATCGCATCCATGGCAAACGCGATGTGGCCACCATAAAAGTGACCGCCATGGAGGATATGTTCACCTTCAGCATCGACAATAGGATTGTCGTTGGCACTATTGAGTTCGGTTTCAATAAATTGGCGCATAAAGGGCAGGGCATCTTGCAGTACGCCAATAATGTGCGGCGCACAGCGAATTGAATAGCGGTCTTGTAAACGATCTGAGTTACGAGGGTGCACATGATGATTTAAGTCTTCACGGATCCAACTGGCTATCTGGTTTTGTCCTGGGTGGGGCTTGGCGGCAAATAAAATATCATCAAAATGGTTTGCGTTACCCTTGAGCGTTAACGACGCCATGGCCGTAATTCGGCTTGATAAGCGGGTTAAGTACTGGGATCTATCGAAGGCTAAACACGCTAGCGCAGTCATCACCGCAGTGCCATTCATTAATGCTAGGCCTTCTTTAGGGCGCAAGGTCAATGGCACCGTACCGAATTTGAGATAAACATCTTTGGTCGCTTGACGTTTACCTTGGAACATCACTTCTCGTTCGCCAACCAATACAGCAGCAAGATAAGATAATGGGGTTAAATCACCGCTGGCGCCGACCGAGCCTTCTTGAGGGATCACCGGAGTAATATCATTGTTTAATAGCCATTCGATGCGTTGCAGCAGTAGATAACTCACACCTGACTTGCCCATAGCCAAGGAGTTTAAGCGGCAAGCCATAATGGCGCGGGCTTGCATTGGACTAAATACATCGCCTAAACCACAACCATGAAACCGGGTTAAGTGCAGTGGTAATTCGTGAACTAAGTCTAGGCTGACATTCACGGTACATGAGTCGCCGTAACCTGTGGTGACGCCATATACCACACCTTCTTCATGCAGCAGACTGTCAATAAAGCGAGCGCCTTTTTGGATATATTCAACATAGTCTGCAGTATCAGCCAGTTTGACCGCGGCGCCTTTGGCGATAGCCACTACTTGCTCAAGACTAAGATAGCTTTGGCCTAAATGCACTGTGCTATTGGCGGTTGATGACGGTGAAGAAGTGTGGCTCATTGAATTAGTTATCCTGACGGGGTGACGTTGTGCTGTTATTGGGTACAGTACTTGAACTAGGTGCTGTACTTGAACTAGGCGCAGTACTTGAATTAGGTACAGTACTTGAATTAGTTGCTGTAACTGGGCGTGAAGCAGGACGAGTAATCAATTCATCTCTACGCCAAAAATCGAAAAAGTTAAACCATTGCATCGGAGCCTGTAGGGCAAAGTGCGCTAAGCGTTGGCTATATTGGCTCATGGCGTCGGTTAAGCGTTCAATTCTGCCTGCTCGTGGACCTTTTAAGCTGTCGCTTAGATGTTCTACATGTACTTGATAACGCCCATGCTGGCGAATACAAAATAAGCTGTAAACCGGGCAGTCGAGTAAGCTTGCTAAAATAAATGGCCCTTGTGGAAACGCAGCATCTTGGCCTAAAAAGGGCAAATAGGTGACGCGACCTTGGCTGCTAGACGAGGTGCGGTCCGCGGCAATAACCACCATTTCACCTTGATCAATTTTTTGCTGCAGTAACATGGCGGTACTGGGATCAAGCTCATTGACATGGATTAAGTTAAGACTACTTTGTGGATTAAGCTGCTGCAGTACCTTGTTAAAATTTTCAGCGTGTTGGGTTAGCACCATCACATTCACTTTCACCTTTTGCTGGTGGACAGAGATAGCGCGACACAATTCCATATTGCCTAAATGCGACACAATCAATACTGCACCTCGGCCTGTGGCCACTTGGTCTGCGAGTATTTTTCGGTCGTTAAAGTCGACTTGCTCTAGATTAATTCGGTCGCACCAAGCATCAATTCTATCGAGGGCGGCATTGCCAAAGGTAAAAAAATGTTTAAGGCTATCGCGCCAATTAACCTCGCTACTGAGATTAGGGTGATGAGGTTGTAGCTGTTGAACGCGGCGTAAAAAATCCAATGATGCGTGTCGAGCCGTCGATCCCGTTATGAAAAAATAACAAATTACCGGATACATCATTGCCCGGCACAGCCAATGCCCGCCAAGACGATAGCATTCAGCTAACAGTTTGATGCCCCAAAAACTGCCACGCTCTGTCATTGTCGACCAATGTTTTTGCGACTGAGCTTGATCTGGTTGCGGATCTTTTTGCTGTAAAAGCTGTTTGCTGATAATGCGCGGCAGCCGAGCGAGCATGCCAAAAAATAATCGGGTGTGCATCCAGCTAATGCGCACATTATCTTGCACGCCTTGGAAGTGACTGATGCCATCGTCAGGATAGATCACTTTAGTTGGCACATGAATGACAGGCGTGCCCTGCCAGTGCAGCCTGACCATAATTTCAATATCAAAATCCATCCGCTCACCCAAAGCTTGCTGACTTAATAACTGTTCAGTAGCCGCTAAAGGATAGACCCGAAAGCCACACATAGAATCTTGAATGTCAAAACTCAAGGTTTCAATCCATACCCAGAAATGGGTGAGGTAACGCCCGTATAAACGGCCTTTAGGCACGGACTCATCATAAATCGGCTGGCCAGATATTAATGCCTGTGGGTGCTGTTCGCAGGTCGATATCATTAACGGAATATCGTCTAAATTATGCTGCCCATCGGCATCGACCTGTAATGCATGGGTGAAACCATCGCGGTAAGCTTGGCGCAGACCGCTGGTCACTGCCGCGCCTTTACCGCGATTAAAAGGATGGCTGATGAGGGTTACCCAGCTAAATTTGTCCGCCATAGCTTGCAATACATAGCGGGTTTCATCTTGGCTACCATCATCAACTAGATAACAGGTCAGGTTGAATTTTGCCAACTTGGTTAGGGTTTGTTCAATGGCGATATGATGATTGTAGTTGGGGATAACCAAGGTCAATTTCATGGGTTACTCTCAATGGCAGTCGGCGCAGCAGTTACCAACGCGGGTTTGACCACAATGCGCCCAGAAGAGAAACGTTTATCTTGATCGCGATAACTGAAAATCAGTTTTGCTTTTTGGACTTGATGTTCAATCACCAAATCAACATAGGTGTCGGGTAATATGAGTTGTTGAAACTTAAGCACTTCTAATGTGGCAATAGTGGCTGAATAACCAAATGCCTCACAGCCAAGTTTGACCGCCCAATCCAATTGGGTAACCCCAGGCAATACGGCTTGCTGAGGAAAATGACCATTAAAAAAGGCTAAATCTGCGCTAACAAATAAACGCCATTGATAGAGATTGTTACCGCCTTTATGGCTAACAATATGGGGTAATTCTGACTTAATCATGACTAAATAAGGCTATAATTTCTGCTTGAGTACGCTTGCCTTGGCTGTTGAGTGGCAAGTGTGCAGGATAACGCCAGCGTCTTGGTAAGGTGATGCGCTCAAACTGGCTTAGTAAGTGGTTTTTCAACGCATTATTGAGCGCTAATTTCCCTTCCGCTTCGAGTGTTTTTAGGCCTAATTCGCTTAAGCATATTGCCGCACCTAACATGGTACGCGGTTGTTCTAATACCGTGACGGCCGCTTCGCGAACAAAAGGATGGGTTTGCAGTAAATGCTCCACTTGGGCTAATGACAAACGTTTTTCTTCAATTTTCACAATGCGATCAAGGCGATGTAATAAACGGAACTGGCCATCAGTTAACAGTTCAATTTTATCATCGCACCTCAGCCACTGGGCCTGATTGTCTAAATAAACTGACTGCAACATCAAAGCCCCGTCTTGGGGATCTATATCAATGTTGACTTGGGTAAAGGCTTGCCATGGTTGCAGTGGTTGCTGCTGGCGTCGATAGGCTATACCGCCGGTCTCAGTACTGCCAAATATTTCGATGGGCAATTGATAAAAACATTGCTTAACCGCTTGGGCAGCATCAAAATTTAATGGTCCACCAGAACTGAAAATTAAGCTTGGAATACGTTGTTGCTTTTGGTTATCAAGCGCATCAGGTAAGCGAGTCAATTGAGCAGGGCTACTGATCAAACACAAATTTGGCATGATGGCCAGGTAGTAGCTAAGGGTTTCTGGAAAGTCGATTTGTTCACTTAAGAAAGCTCGGCTCGCGGCCAAAGGCCACAGAACTTTAAATAATAAACCGTAGATGTGTTGATGCGAAACCGTCGATACCACCGAGCAATGAGGTAAATGTTCGGCAAAGGTTTGTTCAAGAATACTGACTTCGGCATCGAGTTGCTGCAGCGTTTTTTTGACGGCTTTGGGCTGACCGCTACTACCAGAGGTGAATAAGATTAATTCACCTAATGATTCTGATTTAGGCCATTTCGCTGCGGGTAAACTTAATTCTTTTTTGAGCGCAATATACTCACCCACTTCACATAAGGGCGTGTCGGCAATAATGGCATCAAATTCATGGTTGAGTTGACTCAAGGTACCACTTTGGGTGTTGGCGGGTAATATTACTTGTTTACCGGCTAACAAGGCCGCGCATAAGCCTGCGGCAAATAAGTCGCTGTGCTTGGCTGCAAGCAACCAACGCTTAGCAGCACTTTGGGTCAGTTGAGCATGGAGGTGGGCAACGTGCGCACAAAACAATGATCCCGTCATGATGTCATGATGGTCAAAGCTTATCAGCTGCTGTGAGGCAGGCCCTGTGGATAACCAATTGAGTAAAAGCTTATTCATGTTTTTTCAACCAAAAACGACGATAAATCCATTCACCACTGAGTAGCATACCCATAAACAGATAGGCGATCAGTCCGTTGTAAAGTGTCCATATTTCAATGCTTGTTGCTATGGCGGTATAGGTCGCCACTGCACCATTAACAATAAATAACCCACACCAAAGTTTGGTAATGGTTTGTAAGTAAGGAATAGCAGAGTCTGGTAAATCAGGCTCTTTTAAGCGTGCTAAGCGCTCAATCATACTTGGGCCATTAATCAGTGAGTAACCAAATAATCCTAACATACTCAGGTTTATCACCACCGGATAGTATAGTAACCAGTCGTTACGCTGAGCAATAAAACTGGCTGCGGTTAATCCGATGCCAATCAGTATTGGCAGTGTCATGGATTTTACTTGTTGCTTAGTGACCATAAACCGCATCAATAATAACAAACAAAGCAGCAAAGCAATGGTGCCCGGTGGTAAATACTGCAATCCAAAGTACACTGCTAAAGGATAAGCAATAATGACCAAAGTAGTAATAATCTGCAGGATTAACCGCATTAGCTTTTAATTAATCCTTCAATGGCGTTCACGACATCATCGACTGTGCGAACGGTTTTAAATGCCTCAGGTTGAATTTTTCTACCGGTACGCTGTTGCAATTTAATCACCAAATCAACCGCATCAATACTATCTAAATCAAGGTCTTTATACAAAGAAGCTTCTAGAGTGATATCGGCCGCATCTATTTCAAAATCTTCAACTAAAATGGCGCTAAGCATTTCGAGAATTTGTTCACGATTTTGCATGCAGGCTCCTAAACACGTTGAGATTCAATAAAGCTAGCTAAGCTAGCAACACTGAAAAAGTGTGCAGTAGTCGCATCAGAATTTGCTTCAATTTTGATATCAAATTCTTTCTTAATGGCCAAGCCTAATTCGAGTGCATCGATCGAGTCTAAGCCTAGACCGTCACCAAATAAGGCTGCATCGGTTTCGATATCATCGACAGTGACATCTTCTAGATCTAAGCAATCGATGATCAGTTGTTTTATTTGATTGTGTAAGTTCATTTTTTTGTTTTTCTTATAAGTATGGCTATCAATGTGACTTGATAGGCTGTTTAAGTGTATCAAGGTAAAACTGCTGCAAGTCGCGCGTCAGCTGTCGAGCCATTTTGGCTTCATTACCTTGTTTAACATCATACAGCAGGTATGACATGCTTGTGCCTATTTCTACTGACATATTGATGGTTTGCCGTGGAATTTGGTACCAAGCTTGTTGCTTGGTCAACCCTGCAACATCAGTACGTAATACCACAGGTAAAATATCTGTTTGGGTGCGTAGCGCAATATTGGCGGCCCCGCGAGCAAAAGGATTAACGATATTACCGGTTAATGTTCGCGTACCTTCAGGGAAAATAATTAAATTGGTATCGGTTTGCAACACTTGTAAGCAGTCATCTAGTAGCCAATCAGCGCCACGATTTGGAATATAACCGGCACTGGCGAGTACGCCGCGAATAAATGGATTACGCCATAAGCCTTGTTTTACAATACAACCCGCATTCGGCATAAGACTAATTAATACTACCACATCCACTAATGTTGGGTGATTGGCGATGACAATCTGCCCCTTTGCTTGCTGTAGTGTTTCGATATTCTTAGTGTTAACTGTAATCACCCCAGCAAAACTGAGCATGGCGACCAATGCTCTAAACATCCCGCTGACTAATCTTTGTACCCGTGCAACCCGCAGCTCTGGCTTAGTGGGCCAAAGTTGTAATATGGGTAAAATAGTTAATGAGCAGAGCAGTCCACCTAAACCAAAAGCAATATAACAAAGCACACCGCCAATCCAGCGAGGTACATAACGACATCCGCGCAGTTTCGGCGCGGCGGATTTTTTTTGCTCAATAGCATCAGCATGTTGTGGTTTGTGTGGTTGATTAGTCATGATGTTCAAGTGACCAATACCAATGGCACAGTTTACCCTGGATATTCTTTGCACTGGCAATATGATGGATTAACTCGCTCAAGCTGATGTTGTCTTGGTGTTTTTGGTTGTCAAGAGGGCCTAATCCGAGTGGATGATCAGACAGGCGTAGAGTCGTCCGTTGAGGCATTGTTTGATGTAATTCGGGTGCTATAGCCTGCTTTTCAGCTCGGTGGGCGATGTTATTGAGTGGTGCAAGGTACAAACCGAATGCCAGAGGAAGTTCGACCTCGTGAATAAATTCACTGTATACCGGTGGAACCGGATCGTCACCAAAGACAACCAATACTGGCGATGGGGATTGTGCTAATTGAGCGTAGGCTTCAATGAGTGCTTGTGTGAGGGTTTGCTCACCCGCAGCAATGGATGTAGACGTCGTAGTATTATCATTCACAATACCAAAAATACCACTGGCAGTATTGTGCACTGATTGACTAAAAGCCATTGGTGATAAAGCTTGCTGCTGGGCAATATCCTTAAGTAAGCCTAAGGTTCTGGTAAGTTCACCATGACGAGATGCAAAAATACTACGGCAATGCATATCGGGTTGGCATTGGTATGCCGCGGTTAGCATCATTTTGGTTAAGCGACTAAAGCGCCGACGTTGCATGGCAGGAATGTGTGCTAATGCTGGTGAGTCAGATTTTGGCGACAAGTCGCCATTAGGCTGTTGCCATTGCTGCCAACGTTCTGTTGTCTGAAAGTCCGCAGACCATGCACCCCATGATAGAAGATCAAATACTAATTGCACTACATTCCCTCTATAACTGCCTAGCTATCCTTATCTAATTGTTAATAATAATCATGCCAATAATGAATATTCGTTAACCTTGCCGATTGTACACTGAAGTGAATGTAGATAAGAAGTCGTGTGGACGAAAAAGGCTAATAGCAGAGGGTTTATTGAACAAAGTGATTGTGCAATAAAAAAGCGCGACGGTAAACGTCGCGCTGATTGCTTATAGCCTAATAAAATAGCTTTACCGCTTGATGTAATAGCTTATTGGCTCGGAAAGCTTTGTTGTAGTTTCTTGACTGCTGCTTTGATTTTACGAGCGTTTTCTGGCCCCATGCGGATCAACAGTTTTTGTGCATTGGGTAATGCCTCAAGATTGGGATCGACATATTTATAGTTAACACTGATCGATGATAATTCAATAGGATCTTCAATAATGGGCGTATCAGCAACCATGCTGAAAACCTGCTGCATTCGCGTATCAAAGTCAATGTTACTGTAACCTAGTTCAGTAAAAGCTTCGGCAAATAATGGCTTTAACTCATTGTAAGTACTGATTAAATCTTTATCACTCAGCTCCTCTATAAAATTAGCGTATAAATCATATCTATGATAACTGTCTGGATTAAGATAGATTTTGTTGGTTATTTCGCTCACGGTAAATTTTGTATCGGGGCCTTTTAACGGGCTCGCTTTACGCACCATATTGCCTTGGGCTAAGTTATCGACAAATACCACAAATTGGCGGGCAATGTCTTTTTTCAAGATCATTGGCGCAATTTTCATGCCGTTAGCAATGGCTAATGTTTTTGCTTCTACAAAATCATCAGACTCATCTAAGGTGGGGAGTGGCTCTATCGTTGCGGCAGCGGATTCTCCAGTGGGCACTACATCATCTGTTGTGGCAATGCTTTCTGGTTCTTCAATAGGCGTTTGCTCTATTGGCGTCTCAGGAACTGATTCTGGCAGTTCAACTGGGGTGATAACAACGGGTTCAAATTCATCAGTGTCATCACTGGTAAAATAGAAATAACTGCTTGCGCCTAACAATGCAATCACCGCGATAGCGATTAACATCTTGTTAGACCCTGGCTTTTCAGAACCTGGAGGGGTAATTCGGTCTTCTTCATTAACTTGCATTTCAATTCCTTGGTGTGATTGCTAATCGGTACAAATATCTAGGTGGAGTCGAAAAATTGTGCATAGTACCATTTTGCAATATTCGGCTGACTTGTCTAGTGATAACTGATGATAATGAACAATATATTACGATTAGTATTGTATTATGCTTGGACATATTGTTGTCTATCACCTATCCAGCGTTGAATGATAGCGTCTACGTTTTGTGGCACTTGCTGGTTAACGTGTACGGCTAATTTTTGAGTAGGTTCAATTAAGTGTTGATCGCGAAGTAAATCTGCGATTTTGAGATCGGCTAAACCTGTTTGTTTTGTCCCGAGCACTTCACCAGGCCCTCTAATTTCGAGATCTTTTTGGGCGATGATGAAGCCGTCGTTACTGTTTCGCAGAACACCTAAGCGTTTGGTGGCCGTTTGCGACAATGGCGCTTTATAGAGTAACACGCAATGACTGGCTACCGCGCCTCGGCCGACTCGACCTCTTAATTGGTGTAACTGCGCTAGGCCTAATCGTTCAGGATTTTCGATGATCATTAAACTGGCATTGGGTACGTCAACACCCACTTCTATGACGGTAGTGGCGACTAATAAGTTTACATCACCCGCTTTAAATTGCGCCATAATGGCCTGTTTGTCAGCGCTTTTCATTCGGCCATGGATCAAGCCTATTTTGAGTTCAGGTAATGCTATGGTGAGTTCCGCTGCAGTGTCTTCAGCAGCTTGGCATTCAAGCACTTCAGATTCTTCAATTAAGGTACATACCCAATAAGTTTGGCGATTATCATGTAATGCTGCTTGTTTGACTCGCTCAATAACGTGTTCGCGGCGGCTATCAGCAACGGCAACGGTCGTCACGGGTGTGCGCCCTGGGGGAAGTTCATCAATAATCGAGGTATCAAGATCTGCATAGGCTGTCATGGCTAAGGTGCGCGGAATTGGCGTGGCCGTCATAATTAACTGGTGCGGGTGAAAGCCTTGGCTGACGCCTTTTTCTCGTAAACCTAAGCGTTGATGAACGCCAAAACGATGTTGCTCGTCAATAATAATCAGCGCCAGTTTGTTAAATACCACCGCTTGTTGAAATATCGCATGAGTACCGATCACCATTTGGGCTGCACCAGAGGCAATGTTTTCAAGGGATTGGACTCTAGCTTTACCTTTGAGTTTGCCTGCTAACCAACCTATTTTCACTCCCAGAGGTTCAAACCATGCGGCAAAATTGCTGGCATGTTGTTCAGCGAGTAACTCGGTCGGCGCCATCATGGCTACTTGGTATCCGTTTTCAATAGCCTGCAATGCTGCAAGCGCCGCCACCAGGGTTTTTCCTGAGCCAACGTCACCTTGAACTAAACGCATCATTGGCGTTGGATGCTGAATATCTTGGCGAATTTCGGCCACTACGCGCTGTTGTGCCCCCGTTGGCTTAAAGGGCAACTGGGCTAAAAAAGGGCTTGATAATTGGCCGGTTGCAGGCATAGGCACTGCGGCATCTTGGTTACTACGTTGGCGTAGTTGCAACATACTGAGGTTATGAGCGAGCAGTTCTTCTTGTATTAACCTTTGCTGTGCCGGATGTTGACCTTGTTCTAATTCAAATGGTGACACCGAGCTGTGGGGACGATGTAAAATATGCAGCGCATCGCGAAGACTAATATTGTTTGGCTGCAGGCCATTGGGTAATAATTCTGGCAATCCACCATCATCTAACATGGTTAAGGCTTGCTCGGTCAGTTTTATCCAACTGGCTTGTTTTACCCCTTCTGTTGTCGGGTATATAGGCGTTAGTGTGTCGCTTAATGTGACTGATCCACCAGGATGGATAATTTGATATTCGGGGTGAACAATTTCTTTGTGATGATTGCCTCGACGTATTTCACCGTAAGCCCGAATGGTGGATCCATTTTCCATGGCGTTACGTTGTGCCATTGAAAAATTAAAAAAACGCAGGCTCATCATTCCGCTGTGATCGCGAACATTACACATTAGCATACGTCGCCGACCTTGCATTATTTGAGTCGACTGAATTTCGGCTTCTATGGTGCCATAACTGCCAGGAGGCAACGCGGCAATGGGATAGATTTGCGTACGGTCTTCATAACGCAGCGGTAAGTGAAACAGTACATCTTGTACTGTTTTAATACCTAACTTAGCCAGTTTTTCCGCGACCTTTTTAGCAACACCTTTAAGGTCGGTGATCGGAACAAGATCCAGTCGTAGCAAATTGTGCGCACCCCAAGTTGGTGATTAAAGATTTAAAAAAGCATTGTAATTTCAAGCTGTCAATTTCGAATCACTGTAATTATATACATATGTTTAAGGTATCTTAGCAGACTTTCAATACAAGGCAATATTAAGCCGCTAATTATAACCAACCCTTTTGTTTGGCGATTCTGGCGGCGTCAATTCGGTTGCTAGCATTGAGTTTATTAATCGCTTCTGACAAATAGTTTCGTAAAATTACCCAACCTGCATGACTAAGTAACTGGTGTAACCTAAGTAACCCGCTAGAAGCACTACACCTTCACGGCGACCAATACGTAAGCCGCTCCAAGCAAACGGTAATACCATGAAAGCAAAGATCAGCATGGCGATAAAATCGATTCGGTTAAATCCGGCAGCGGAGACAGGGTGGATTAACGCAGTCGCGCCTAAAATACCGAGCACATTGAAAATGTTTGATCCAACCACATTACCGATGGCAATGTCACTTTGACCTTTCAGTGCAGCCATCACCGAGGTGACAAGTTCTGGCATGCTGGTGCCAATCGCCACAATAGTTAAGCCGATGATGACTTCGCTAATGCCAAATTGCTTGGCTAAATCCACAGCACCATTAACAAATAATATGCCACCACCGACCAGCATAGCGATACCCATAATAATTAATGCTATTGATAACCCTGGGTGTTGAGGGCTGGCATCAAGATCAAGATCTTCGGGATTATTTTTGGCGCTGACATAACTAAACACTAAATAGCTAACAAGTGCACTGAATAAAATGGCACCGTCGATAAAGCTCACTTCACCATCAAGCAGTAAAAACCACATTAATACCGATGCGCAAATCATGATAGGGATGTCGCGCTTAACCATTTGAGATTGCACTGTAATAGGGCGAATAAGGGCGGTAATAGCTAAAATTAAGCCGATATTGACAATATTGGACCCCACCACATTACCTAAAGCAATCCCCGGGTTACCTGCTAATGCCGATTTTACACTTACCGCCAATTCAGGGGCGCTAGTACCAAATGCTACAATAGTTAAGCCAATAATCAGTGGTGCAATGCCTAAACGAAGCGCTACAGCACTGGCTCCGCGCACAAGAGCTTCTGCACCAAAGGTTAAAATGATAAAACCGCCGATAATGGTTAACGCAATGAACATGAGAGTCTCTGCCTAAGTAAGGGTGTGTAACAACATTGTTAACATTGAATAGTTGATGGGGCGTATATTGACAGAATATGTCAAAAAAATACACGCATATTGCGTGTATTTTTTTTAAGATAGTTAATCATTTAGCGGGTGATTACAATTCGTCTTCCCAACGTACTTTAGCACCGCGGACACCTTCTACTTTGGCGCTAAATGCTTTTTCCAGAACGTGACGTTTAATTTTTAACGTCGGCGTTAATACGTCGCTCTCAATGGTCCAGTCATCATTTACGATTATAATGGCATCAATATTTTCATGTGACTCAAGCTTGGGATTAATACTGTCGAGGCTCTCTTTTAATGAGGTTCTTACTTCCTCGCGCGGCTGTAATTTTGAACCTTCAGAAAGCTGCACCAAAGCGATAGGGTGCGGTAAGCCAGAACCAATAACACAAATTAGCTCAATATGTGAATCTTGAGCCAATTTACGTTCAATAGGTACCGGTGAAACATATTTGCCTTTTGAGGTTTTAAAGTTGTCTTTAACGCGGCCAGTGATGTCAATGTAACCGTCTTCGTCGATTTCACACAAATCGCCAGTGAGGAAAAAGCCGTCTTCAGTAAATGCTGCAGCGGTAGCGGCTTCTTGCAGGTAATAGCCACTCATTAAGCCTGGGCTTTTGACTAATAACTCACCTTGTTCAGTTTGACGCACTAAGCATCCTTCAACCGGACGGCCAACCGTGCCGATTTTTTTGGCATTGAATGGGTAATTGATTATCGAGTAAGCACAGTTTTCGGTCATGCCCCACGCTTCACAAATATCAATGCCGATGCTGTTATACCATTGCAGTAATGATGGTGGGATAGGCGCTGAACCTGAGCCGTTCAAGCGTGATTGGTCTAAACCCAAACCTTTTTTTATTTTACGCTTAACGATACTGCTAATAATGGGCAATTTCAGTAATGTGTTGAGTTTTTTGACGCCAATTTTATTGATGATATTTAATTGAAATACCGTCCATAAGCGCGGCACGGAGAAAAATATCGTTGGACGACAACGCTGAATATCATCAACAAATGAGTCGAGGCTTTCTACAAAAGAAATCGTTGCTCCAGAATAGAATGATGAACCTTCTATCGCCACACGTTCAGTAATGTGTGCCAGAGGTAAGTAAGATAATAGTCGGTCAGTCGTATTGGTTTGTAAATCACGAATGACCGCTTCACAGGCCCAGCAATAGCTGGTAAAGGTTTGTATCACGCCTTTGGGTTTGCCGGTTGACCCCGAAGTATAAATGAGCGTCATGACTTGATCAGCCGTTGGCAGCTGCTCGTCAACAAGCGGCTGACCCAGCGTTAACAGTTGCTGCCAATGATATTGAGCTGGCATAGTGTCATAAGGCATGGCTAAGCGGAGAATGTCACCGCCCACAGCCGCTTCTTGTTCAGCCCAATGATCGAGCTTGCCGGTAAAGATGGCTTTGGCACCGCTATGTTCAAGTATATAGCGAATGGTTTCAGCATTCGCGGTTGGATAAACCGGTACACTAATGTAACCACCGTACATTAATGCTAAATCGACAATAAACCACTCGGCGCAGTTTTTAGACAGTACAGCAACCTTGTCGCCACGTTCTAGACCTAAATGACGCAGTGAACCTGCAATTTGTTGCATTTTTTGTTGAACTTCACGCCAGGTGAAATCCACATACTTACCGTCAATTGGCTGGCGAAGGTAAACTTTATCGCCTTGTGTATCAACCCAATGAGACAACATCTCAACCGGCGTTTTAATTAAATTTTCCATAGACGCTTCCATAGTTCTTTATTGTTATTGTGGGTCTTTATAAACTTATTATGGCTATTTTTGTGCGCTGGCGCAAACAATTGCACACTATGTGTGCAAGGTAACATTATCAACACGTTAGCAGGATCTGCTGAATTAACAATAGGTATTGAGTAAATACTCTACAATAGGGGGGCCCACAGATAATAAAAAAGGCGCTCTAGGCGCCTTTAAACAATATTATACCGTTGGGCTTAGATTTCCATTATTCCGTCCATTTCAACCAATGACCCTTTTGGTAACGCTTTGATGCCAATAGCGGCACGAGCAGGGTAAGGCTGTTGAAAATAACGGCTCATAATTTCATTAACTGTGGCGAAATGAGACAGATCGGTCAGGAAGATATTTAACTTAACGATATCACTCATTTTTCCGCCTGCAGCTTCGCATACCGCAGATAAATTTTCGAAAACTTGCACGACTTGTTCAGCAAAATCATCGCTTACCATGGTCATGGTTTTTGGATCTAATGGAATTTGACCTGAAAGATAAACGGTACTGCCGACTTTAACGGCTTGTGAGTAAGTGCCAATTGCTTGTGGGGCTTTGTCGGTTGCGATGATAATTTTTTCAGCCATGTTGTGTTCTCTTTATTGTGATCAGTGACTAGCGATTACGCGAGGTGCGTAATACTTCAGGTAAAACGCGTATCCTGCGCATTACGTTGGCAAGATGGACACGATCTTTAACTGAAATACGTAAATTAATCAAATACACTCGGCCATCACGTTCTTCAGTGCTGAGATTGTGAATATTTGACCCAGCTGAAGCGATAATCGAGGTGATTTTAGCCAGCGCACCTTGATGGTTAACAATTTCGACGCGCAGATTAGCTTGGTACTCTGCGCCTTCTACGTTGTCCCAATGCACTGATATGTACTTATCAGGCTCGCCTTGATAGCCACGAATATTGGCACAGCTTTCCATGTGAACCACTAAACCTTTGCCTGGACTCACATGGGCAATGACGGCATCGCCAGGGATAGGGCGACAACAATTAGCGTAGGTCACCAACATACCTTCAGCGCCACGAATTGGCATCTGCAAGGTTTCTTTATTATGATCGTGAGCGTCTAGCTGTTGGCCTAATAAACGTTGGGCAATCACAATACTCATGGCATTACCTAAGCCAATATCGGCCAGTAATGAGTCCAGCGAAGTATGTTTGGTTTCTTTAATCACTTTTTCAAGTAAATCGGCTGGAATATTCTCAAGTTTAGTATCACCCAAGGCATGGTTTAACAAACGCTTACCTAATGCAATGGCGTTATCACCTTTAAGGCTCTTCAATACTTGCCTAATTTTACCACGAGCTTTACCGGTGACCACAAAGTTTAACCATGCAGCATTAGGACGAGCGCCTTTAGCGGTAATAATTTCAACCGTTTGCCCAGAGATCAGTGGCTGGCTCAGAGGATAAGCTTGGCGATTGACTCTCGCTCCCACGCAGGTATTACCCACATCAGTATGCACTTCGTAGGCAAAGTCGACAGCTGTGGCATTAACCGGCAATTCTAAAATACGGCCTTCTGGGGTAAACACATAAATTTCTTCAGGAAATAGCTCTGTTTTAACGTTTTCAACAAATTCAAATGAGCTGCTGGCGCTTTGCTGCAATTCCAGCAAACTTTGCATCCATCGGTGAGCACGAACTTGAGAGGTACTTTGCTGAGCCGAATCAATCTTATTTTTATACATCCAATGTGCAGCGACACCTTTGTCGGCCATTTGATCCATTTCTTCAGTGCGAATTTGCACTTCAACAGGAACCGCATGAGGACCAAATAATGATGTGTGCAATGATTGATAACCGTTGGCTTTTGGAATAGCGATATAATCTTTAAAACGTCCAGGGCGCGGCTTGTATAATCCGTGCATAGCGCCTAAAACGCGATAACAGGTATCGATAGAGTCAACAATAACGCGGAACGCATAGATATCCATGACCTCTTGAAATTGCAGTTCTTTACTGCGCATTTTTCGATAAATCGAGTAGAGGTTTTTTTCACGGCCTTTAACTTTTGTGGGTATTCCAGCCTCTTCAAGGCGTTTTTCAATAGCAACTTCAATACTATTAATCAGTTCTTTACGATTACCCCTGGCCGCTTTGACAACATCGCGGATCACTCTATGGCGCATAGGGTAATAGGCTTGAAAACCTAAGTCTTCAAGTTCGATTTTGATATTGTGAATACCTAATCGATTAGCAATTGGGGCGTAGATTTCTAGGGTTTCACTAGCAATACGACGGCGTTTATCAGGGCGAAGTGCGCCTAAAGTACGCATGTTGTGGGTTCGATCAGCCAATTTGATGAGGATCACTCGAATATCTTGAGTCATTGCCATCATCATTTTACGGAAGTTTTCCGCTTGGGCTTCTTTTCTATCACGAAACTTGATTTTATCAAGCTTTGATACACCTTCCACGAGTTCTGCAACAGCAACACCAAATAACTCAGAGAGTTCTTCTTTGGTGACAGGTGTATCTTCGATGGTGTCATGAAGTAAGGCAGCCATAAGCGACTCATGATCGAGACGCATGTCTGCCAAGATGCGGCTAACCGCAACGGGATGGGTAATGTAAGGCTCGCCACTTGTGCGCATTTGCCCTTCGTGGGCATCACGCGCAACCAAATAGGCCTGCTTGAGTAATTCTACTTGATCCGGCTCTAAATAGCTGGATGCTGACTCTTTTAGACCTTCAAACAGATACAAGTGGCGCTACTCCTTATAAAACGCGGCCTTCTGCAATGGCTGCGACAGCGGCAATTTCAGCTGCTTCACGTTCACGAACAGTTTGGCGCTCATCAGCATCTAAAGTATTTGAGGTGACTAAACCTAATTCGATTTCACGTAATGCGACAACCGTTGGTTTATCATTCATCTCATCAACCATAGGTTCTTTACCTTGGACGGCGATTTGGCGTGCACGACGCGCTGCAACCAGGATCATATCAAAACGGTTGCCGATTTTGTTTACGGCGTCTTCTACAGTTACGCGAGCCATGTGTTGAAACTCCAGTGTTATCTATTGGGAAAAAAGGACGCAAAATTGTACACTATGACAATTAATCTGCCAAGAGATCAGTAATCATATCATTGTGGGCATACTGCTGACTAGCACAGGTTAATCGTTGACTGCGGATAATGGCGCTTAAATCGACCAATGCGTCATCAAAATCATCATTTACAATCACAAAGTCATATTGAGCGTAATGTGACATTTCAGAAACGGCTTGTGCCATACGTGAATCAATCACTTGTTGACTGTCTTGGCCTCGACCGGTTAAACGGCGTTCAAGCTCGGACTTAGACGGCGGTAAAATAAACACCCCTAATGCCGTTTTCATCAATTTTTTAACTTGCTCTGCGCCTTGCCAATCAATATCAAGAAATACATCGATACCTTTATCTAAGGTTTGTTCGATGACGCGCTTGGAGGTGCCATAAAAATTGCCAAAGACTTCGGCCCATTCAAGAAAGGCATTTTGGGCAATTAATGCTTTAAATTGCTCAATAGACACGAAATGATAATGCTGTCCATCGACTTCGCCAAGGCGAGGTTTACGGGTCGTATGTGACACAGAAACCTGTTTATCGCTGGGTTTATCTTTTAATAGTGCTGATATAAGTGATGATTTACCTGCGCCACTAGGGGCTGACACAATAAAAAGATTTCCACGAGTGCTCATAAATAAGGTTGCTCATCCGATTATTCATTAAGAAAGCTTAACATTATACTCGTTAACGGTAGGGTTATGCTAGCGCAATCATAGAGATTGCTGATGAGTCTTATCGCGATAAGATGGATAAAAGTGACTTGCAAAAGTAGGAATAAAAAAGTAAACCAAAATCTAGCTTGGGTCTGGCTTTATAAGATAAATTCTGTAGGCTTTGGGCTATTAATAGCGGTTGTCGATTTTGATGATAACAACAATCCTTTAACCTTGTAATAGCGGTGTAGAATCACCGACGATTTCTGTTATGTAGCCAGCTGTTTTGATTTTTTTGTAAATTAATAGGAATGATTGATGTTTGTAAAACCCCTACTGTGCCGAGATGGTCGTGACACAGGCTTAAGGTTAATGATAATTATATTAGCAGCATTTTTGTTGTTAACTGTCGCTGCTATCGTATTCCCGGCGAGTGTAATTAATTGGGTTGTGACGCTAACGATAATGCCTATTGTTGGTTTGTCTGCTGTTCGTCGCCTAAATGACGTCAATAAATCGATTAAATTGGCGATGGTTTGTGTCGTTCCTGTGGGCCTTTTTGGCATATTGACTTACTTTATGGCGCCTTTGGGCGCACTCGCAGGAGTGTTTTTGTTTGGCCTAGCTTGTGGTGGCTATTTGGCCTTTATGCCGGCTAAAAGTAAGATTAATTATGTGCAAGGCTATAATGGACCCAGTATGGTGCCAGTATCTTTTGCGGGCTCGGTACATCACCGACAAGAACCGGTAATGAAAAGGCGGGTTATGCCTGTTCATACTATGCCAGAGAGTACATTTTCATCAACAGAGATAACGGATGATGAAGTGAACTTTACGGGTTCGGTTGAGCCAGATTCTTTCGAGACAGAAAAATATCAATTAAATGATGATGTGGTGCAGCAGGCAAGTTCCGAGCAAACTGACGCACACATGGACCATGACGTTGATGAGAAAATGGAGGATGATCAAGTCAGATCATTTTCTACATCATCTGCTCGCAGTAATCAGCCTCTTTATGTTGATCAGGATGCATTGCATTCAGGGTCGATTACCGAGCTTGCAAAATCTTGGCTTAATGTGGCCAAGTTACATCAGCAAAAGCTTATTTTAATCGGAAAAATTACTGCTGCCATTGTCGCTGCCGGTTTGGTTGTATATTTAGTTTCCGCCTTGATCAGTGTTTTTTCTGGCGAGGCGACAGAACAAACTGACCATGCTGATGAGATGATCAATCAACAACAAGCCAGTAGTCGACAAATGATTAAACTGCCGGATGGGTTTTGGTTAGTACTAGACGGCGATGTTCTGATTGTACGCTGGTTAGGGGATCGCGGTGATGCTAGACGCTTGTGGCATTTAGCCAGCGCCATAGGCGATAAAACCTGCGCCAACCTTGAATTTAATGATGGTAGTCGTTATCGACCACTCACGGTTGATCGGTTACAGGACAGTGCCACTGAAGCCAGATTTACGCCGCTGGATAAAGATGCCATTGTCAATAATGTCGCGCTTAAAGGTAGCTTTAAGTTGTGTGGTTATGAATTTAGCTTAAAGGGCAGCCAAGCAACATTAATGCAAAACCCTCAATTTGAAATGATACTAAGCCAGTAACCATTAGGGAGATAATCAGACAGTAGAGCTCTGTCGGTTATCTTTGGCTATGATAAAGATGAGTTTGGAGTTGTGATTGGTTAATTTTATCCGCAAAAATGTATTGTCTCAGTTTGGTTTTAGGGGCGAGCATAGTACGCTTCATCCACTGGGTAATGGCCATATTAATCAGACTTTTTTGGTGAATGATAACGCTAAAACGATGGTCTTGCAGCGTATCAACACCCAAATATTTACCGATCCTAAGGTGATGATTCAAAATGCCAGCAATATTAGTCAGCATTTACTCACTAAGCGTCAACAGCAGCAATATCCATTGCAAGTGGTGAGTCCAATAGCCACCGTTTCAGGTGCACTTTACTTAGATTTAGGTGAGCAAGGGTTTTGGCGAGCAATAGATTACTTGCCCCATAGCGATACGATTGAAGTGGTTGATACTCCCGAACAAGCCATGCTGGCCGCCGCAGCTTTTGGCCATTTTGCCGCGGCGTTGAGTGATTTAACCCCCAATGACATTATCGATGTTATTCCCAACTTTTTGAATTTACCCCAGCGTATCACTCAATTGCATGATGCAATGGTTAATGATGTCAACGGTCGATTAGTCCAGTGTAAAAAATGGCCGGACTTGTGCTTAGCACAAACGGATTTATTAGCAGAATTAGTACAATATGAAGCTGCCTTACCGCTAAGGATTTGTCACAATGATACTAAAATCAATAATATGCTGTTTGATAGTCGAGATATGTCTAGTCTGGCTATTATTGATTTAGATACCTGCATGAAAGGGTATTTGATGTATGACTTTGGTGATATGGTGCGGGCTTTTTGTTCCCCTGAGCCGGAAGACTCGACTGACTTAGGCAATGTGTATGCACGACCTGAGATCATTATTGCTGCGGCAAACGCGTATATAGCGTCTCTCGCTGGCATCATTACCCCGCTTGAAAAGCGCAGTTTATGGCTAGGAACTAAAGTGATGCCGTTAATGCTTGGGGTACGATTTTTAACTGATTATTTAAATGGTGATGTTTATTTTGGGATCAAGCACCAAAACCATAATCTTGATCGCGCGATAAATCAGCTAACTATTTATCAAAGTCTACTGAGGCAAGAAGCTGCGTTAAAGTCATTATTTAACGCTTAGCTGCCATAGTTAACCATTTATTTGAACGAAATAAGGATCTCATTGATGTTAAATATGCTCAATAAATATAAATGGATTTTATTTGATGCTGACGAAACGTTATTTCATTTCGATGATTTTGCGGGATTGAAATTAATGTTCTCTCGATTTAATATTGATTTTAACACCGAAAACTTTGCTGTTTATCAGCAGGTCAACAAACCACTATGGGTTGAATACCAAAATGGTGTAATTAGTGCTGCGCATTTACAACACGCTCGGTTTCATGACTGGGCGACAAAGTTGTCTGTTACCCCGCAACATCTAAACAGTCAATTTCTGGCGGCAATGGCCGATATTTGTCAGCCATTACCCGGTGCCCGGGAATTGATTGACTCATTAAATGGTAGGGTCAAGCTTGGTATCATTACTAATGGTTTTACCGAGTTACAAAATATCCGCTTGAGTCGCACAGGCTTTCAAGGTGCCTTTAATCCTGTGGTTATCTCTGAACAACTGGGTAAAGCAAAACCTGATGTGGCTATTTTTCATCATGCGTTTGGCTTAATGGGGGAGCCGGAGAAGCATCAAGTACTCATGGTCGGTGATAACCTACATTCTGATATTTTAGGCGGTATCAATGCCGGTATCGACACCTGTTGGTTAAATCATCATGATGCACCTGTGACTAATAATATATCTCCAAGCTATCAGGTCCGTAATTTAGCTGAACTACATCAATTATTGCTGCCCGATGCCACTCAATAGTTGGTCAGTTCAGACATAAAAAAGCCATTCGACTGAATGGCTTTTTTTATCCGCTTATTTTAAAGGGTGTTATTGAAATAAATCTTCAGCAACATTGTCGATAAAGATATCACCACTTTGCGGTGTTTCGGTGACATATTCTTTGGGTTCTGTACCTTCAACAAAATACTCAAACTGTGTGGTGTGGTCTGTCTTACGTGTTAATTTACCCGTGGCTAAATCAATACGTGCAGAGACAATCCCCTTCGGTGGAATAACCGGCGCTTCCGGGCTACCCGCGAGGGCTTTATTCATAAAGTCATTCCAGCCAGGACCTGCGGTTTTCGCCCCAGCTTCACCACCCGATATTTGATCGGGGTCGCCATTGGCCACCCAGCTTGAGCGACCGAGTTGACGACCAAAATCATCAAAACCAACCCAGAAGGTCGCGGTAAGTGTAGGATTAAAACCACTGAACCAAGTATCTCGAGACTCGTTAGTTGTTCCTGTTTTACCCGCAATATCATGACGTCTAATTAATTTAGACGCTCGCCATGCTGTACCATTCCATCCCGTACCTTGGCTCCAGTCACCGCCGCCCCAAATAACGCTCTTTAACGCTTCAGTGATCAAAAATGCCGTTTGTTCAGAAATGATCCGCTTAGCAAAGCGAGCTTGTGGGTTACTGCAAATATTTTGTTCAGCAGTCAGTAAATCGACCTCAGTTTCTTCGTCTAATGTATCTGCTGATAGGCCTACTGCTTGTTGAGATAGCTCTTCAGCCATCGCAGCAAATGGGTCATCAATAGCCACAGGTTCTACAACAGAGGGCTCTGGTTTACTGCATGCAATAGTCGGTATGGTTTGTTCAATAATGTTGTCGTATGAGTCGGTCACGTGATCGATATAATAAGATTCAACTAAATAACCGCCATTAGCAAAGCTATTAAATGCCGTGGCAACTTGTAATGGTGTCACTGACGGCGACCCTAACGCTAACGATTCATTTCGTGGTAAATCACTCGGATCAAATCCAAACTTCACCAGCTCTTTTATGGTGTCGTCTAAACCGGTATGTCGCATCGCTCTGACCGACATAACGTTAATCGACTGAGCTAAGCCGACACGTAAGCGTGTTGGTCCACCATAAACATCGGGTGAGTTTTTAGGGCGCCACGCTGTGCCCTGACGGGTATCAGGTTTGTTAATCGGTGCATTATTAATGAGCGTCGCCAAGGTGTAGTCTTTTTCTAATGCCGCAGCATAAATAAAAGGCTTAATATTGGAACCTAATTGGCGTTTAGCTTGGGTTACCCGATTGAATTGACTTTTGCGAAAGCTAAATCCACCCACGAGGGTTTTGATTGCGCCGTCATGAGGTTCAAGTGAGACGGTTGCACTCGAGACTATTGGGATTTGTGACAATTGCCAATGCTTACCATTATGGCGGATCCACACTTGTTGGCCGGCGGTGAGTATATCGGCTGCTTGCTTTGGTGGTAAGGTTTGACGTTTATCTGAGATAAACTTACGAGCCCATTTTAAGCCTTTCCATTCAAGTGTAATCAGTTCGCCTTTGTCATCTATCACCTGTGCTTGTTGATCTTTTACGCTCAGCACTGCTGCAGGCATAATGCTTTGCATCGAAGATGTGCGTTTTAAAATAGCGACAATCTCATCGTTATTTAGCGGCGTATCCGTCCATAATTCCGTAACCGGACCACGGTAACCATGGCGTTGGTCATAAGCAAAAACGTTATCTCTTAATGACTCTTGAGCCATCAATTGTAAATCCGATGATATTGTAGTGTAGACATTGTAACCGTTGGTATAGGCTGCTTCTTCACCGTATTTTTGGGTCATGTAATCACGCGCCATTTCCGAAATATACGGAGCGTATAAATCAATTTCAGCACCATGGTATTTTGCGCTAGAAGGGCTATTGATTGCCGCTTGATATTCTGCTTGAGTAATATTGCGTTTCTCAAGCATACGGCTTAATACCCAGTTACGACGTGATATGGCTCGTTCTTGGTTTCTAACGGGATTGGCTGCAGATGGGGCTTGAGGTAGACCCGCAATCATTGCCATCTCTGGCAGTGTAAGCTGACTAAGTTCTTTGCCATAATAGACTTGAGCAGCAGCACCCACACCATAGGCGCGGTTGCCTAAGAAAGAGCGATTTAAATAAAGCGTTAAAATTTCTTTTTTGGATAGCGCCTTTTCAATTTTTAGCGCGAGGAATATTTCTTTGATTTTACGAATGTATGTTTTTTCGTTGGTTAAGAAAAATCCTCGGGCAACCTGTTGGGTAATCGTACTTGCCCCTTGACTCTTCTCACCTGTCGTTATCAAGATGATTGCTGCGCGGATAATACCAATCGGATCAATACCGTTATGCTCAAAAAAACGTGCATCTTCGGTGTCGAGTACCGCATTGATTAACTGAACGGGCACCTCTTCATACTCTACAGGTATGCGGCGTTTCTCACCAAATTGAGAAATAAGTTTGCCATCGCGGCTATAAATACGCAGCGGAGTTTGTAATTGTACCGTCTTTAGCGAATTAACATCGGGTAAATCAGGTAACACATAAAAGTAAGCGGCTGCTATAGCAGCAACTCCCAGTAGTGATAGGCTAAAAAATGCAATTAATAAACGTTTAAACCATTTCACTCGATAATTCCAGAAAATTACAAATAGTGGCGCTAGTATATAAGCGGGAGAGTTTTTGGTGAAGTAAAACATGAAATAAGTAAATAGTATTTGTAAAATGTTGAAACATCTTATACAAATACTTTTAACGAGTTGATTATGTGCTAATCTCTTAGAAAATAAGAATAGAATTGTGATGACGGACTATGATTTCTAAATTGTGGAAGCGTCAAGCACCTCAAATGGTCGGGATTGATATTGGGTCTCATGAAATAAAAGCCATTTTGTTGAGCAAGACTGCCGATGGATATAAAATTCAAAACCATATGGCCGTTCCTGTTAGAAAGGGAGCGGTTGTTGATCATGATATTCGTGATTCTGAAGCGGTACTTGAATCACTGAGGCAAATCAGACGAGGTTTACCTAAATCGGTCAAATTTGCAGCAGTCGCTGTTTCAGGTTCCGCTGTTATGACTAAAGTCATCTATATGGATGCCGCGTTGAATGAAGAGGAAATGGAAGCTCAAATTGAAATTGAAGCTGACAACCTTATTCCTTATTCGCTTGATGAAGTCAGCATTGATTTTGAAAGGCTTAGCCCGAATATCACCGATCCAACCAAAGTTAATGTGTTACTGAGCGCATGCCGTACAGAAAACATTGATTCACGTTTGGACGCTTTAGATTCTGTTGATCTAGTAGTCAAAGTTGTTGATGTGGAAGCTTATGCCTTAGGGCGCTCTGCAGAATTAATTTATGGTCAGTTACCTGATGGTGCTAAAGATAAATCCATCGCCATGATTGATATTGGTGCCAATATGACCACATTCTCTGTGGTTGAAAATGGTGACACTACGTTTATACGTGAGCAAGCCTTTGGCGGTGAGTTATTCACTCAATCAATTATGTCATATTATGGAATGCCTCATGACGAGGCTGAACAAGCTAAGATCTCTAGTCAATTACCGCGTAATTATATGTTCGAAGTCTTATCACCATATCAGACACAATTGTTACAGCAAATTAAACGAACGTTACAAATATACTGTACTGCCAGTGGACGTGAAAAAGTTGACTATATCGTTTTGTGTGGTGGTACCGCTAAGTTAGAAGGAATGGTTGAACTACTCGGTAACGAGTTAGGCACCCATACCATTATTGCAGATCCTTTCCAAGGTTGTTTACATGCAGATGATGTTATGAAAAGTCAGCTTCAACCTAATATAAGTAAATATATGCTGGCATGTGGTCTTGCGCTAAGGAGTTATGCTCAATGGCGAACATAAATTTATTACCTTGGCGTGAAGAAGCTAGAGAGAAGCAAAAACGCGACTTTATTGGCATTCTAGCGTTAGTTTTTTTAGTGACATCATTAGTTATATATTTATTTCTGGGTTTTCTAGAGGTTGTCACTGATGATCAACGTCAACGCAATGCATATTTAGCAGCGGAAATTAGCTTACTTGATACCCAAATTGCAGAAATTAGAAAAATTACCGAACGTAAAAAAGACATTGAACGTCGAACTGAAATAATTCTCAACTTACAACAATCGCGTAATTTACCTACTCATGTTTTAGATGAATTAGTCCGTATGGTGCCGCCTGGTATTTATCTCTCAAGTATAGAGAAAAAGGGTAGCGTGTTATTAATCGAAGGACGCAGCGAATCGAATAATAATGTCGCTAATATGATGAGAAAGGTTAAAACCTCTGGTTATCTTAACGATCCAAGTATGCAATCGATTGTGACGCAAAATGAAGAGTTAAGGCAATTACAGCGCTTTAAATTACGTGTCACTATTCGTGATGATTCACAAATAACCAATGCTGATGCGAACCAAGGAGCGAGAAAATGAATCTCGACCTAGATCAATTTAATGATATCGATTTTGAAAATATCGGTGGTTGGCCCAAGCTGGTAAAAGTTGTATTTGCTGTGTTTTTGTCTGTGTGTGTTATCGGTGCCAGTTATTATTTGTTTATTTCAGACTCGATTGATGTGATAAAAGTCGAACAGCAGAAAGAAATCCAACTACGTGAAGATTTTGAAACTAAATATCGTTTAGCTGCTAATCTAAAACTGTATCGAGAACAACTAGATATAATGGAAGTGCAGTTTGCCGAGTTGCTTAAAATGCTGCCTTCTGAAAATGAAATGCCAGGTTTATTAGATGATTTAACGTTTGTTGCCACTGACGCGGGCCTTAGAATTAACAGTCTAGATTGGGATGATGAAATCGAACGTGATTTTTATATTGAATTTCCAATAAAGATGTCAGTAGTCGGTGATTATCATCAGATGGGTAATATGGTCAGTGGTGTTGCAAAATTACCTCGAATTGTCAGTCTGCATGACTTTATAATAAAGCAGAATGATGCCGGTGGATTATCTATGGATATTCTCGCCAAAACCTATCGCTTTAAAGAAGGGGCTGAATTATCGCAACAGGCCAATAAGGAGCAGAAATAATGAAGTTTTTGCTTTTATTGTTATCAATGGTGTTTTTATTGAGTGGTTGTATCGGTGATCGCAGCGATTTAGAGTTATTTGTTACTACTACAAAGGCGCAACACGTTGCACGTATACCGCCATTGAAGCAAACACCGAAGTTTGAACATTTTGCTTATCAAGCTGAATTGATGCGCAGTCCGTTTGTTCCACCGTCGAGGGAATTGACTGAAGAGGTGATTGATACATCTAAAGATTGTTTACAGCCAGACTTAAAGCGTCGCAAAGGTCGTTTAGAAACCTATGCATTAGACATTTTAAGAATGCGTGGAACATTGAGTGAAGAGAGTACTATTTGGGCTTTAATAGAATCTAGTGATGGCAATGTTTATCGTATGGGTGTAGGTGAATATTTAGGGCTTTATCATGGACGAATTGCTAAAGTAACGACGCAATTTATCGAAATTATAGAATTAATCCCTGATGGTTCAGGTTGCTGGACTGAAAGAACCAGCAATTTAGAATTATCAGGAAAATAACGTGCGAAGGATGAGTGAATAATGGAATCTTCTGCCGCGATGAAAAAAGCAATAACAAAGTTATTATTTTTTAGAGCGCTCTTAGGCGCAGTTTTATTAATGGGTCTAGTACCCAATGCGATAGCTGCTAATCGTCTTATGGACGTCAAATATCATTCAATGGTTGATCACCAATTAGAATTAGAGTTGATTTTTGAATCATCAATAGTGTCACCGTCTGTTGATTTATCGGCAGACCCGGCAGAAATTATGTTGATGTTCTCTGACACTATTTCTAATTTAAATAAAAACAAAATTCCGGTAAATGCTGTTGGTGTAAAAGAAGTAAATACACAACAACAAGGTGGCAATTTACAAATCATTGTCGCCATGAATAAAGTGAAGCCATATCAAGGTAAAATTGTTGATAATAGTTATCGATTAACCATAAATGATGATGTTTCCGGTCCAGTAGAAGCAAACAATCCATTTGTTAATGCTATTAGCAGTATTGATTTTCGCCGCAATAAAACCGGTGGTGGAGAAATATTATTTAATCTTAGCAATCGTTCTGTCGCGGCGAATGTAGAGCAAGTCGGTTCAAAGCTTGAAATAAAACTCTATAACACCGATATTGGCAATGATTTACTTTACGTCATGGATGTTCAAGACTTTGCCACACCAGTGAATAGTTTTGAAACATTTAAAGATGATTTGACCACCCGTATCTTGGTCGATGTTGACGGTAACTATGACTATAACTATCGCCAAGACGGCAATGTATTTAAAGTTAGCGTAGACAAAGTCGAACGAGTCTCTGTTGCTAAAGAGGCTAAAAAATATAATGGTCGTTCATTGTCACTAAACTTCCAAAACATAGCGGTTCGTACCGTGTTGCAAAT
Source organism: Shewanella psychromarinicola (assembly GCF_003855155.1). NCBI lineage: Bacteria > Pseudomonadati > Pseudomonadota > Gammaproteobacteria > Alteromonadales > Shewanellaceae > Shewanella > Shewanella psychromarinicola. Next base: position 613,880 of record NZ_CP034073.1, on the reverse strand, counting down.
TATTGCTGATTATAACAACTTTAACCTTGTGACAAGCGATACGGTTGAAGGTGATATTACCTTGCGTTTAGACGATGTGCCTTGGGATCAAGCATTAGACCTTATTTTACAAACTAAAGGTCTAGATAAACGCATTGAAGGCAATATTTTAATGGTGGCACCGAGTGAAGAGCTTGCCATTCGTGAAAGTAATGACTTGAAAAACCGACAAGAAGTCAAAGAATTAGCACCGCTATATTCTGAATTCTTACAAATAAACTACGCCAAAGCTGTTGATATATCGGAGTTACTTAAAACCACCGATTCAACCTTATTATCATCTCGAGGCAGTGTTGCCGTAGATGAACGTACAAATACGCTATTGGTAAAAGATACGGCTGAGATTTTAGAAAACGTACACCGCTTGATTGAAGTATTAGATATCCCCATTAAACAAGTGCTAATTGAAGCACGTATGGTGACAGTTAAAGATGATGTGTCTGAAGATCTAGGTATTCGCTGGGGCATAACAGATCAGCAGGGTTCTAAAGGCACTTCTGGTACTATTGGAGGTGCAACCAGTATTGCCAATGGTATTATTCCAAGCATTGATGATCGCCTTAACGTGAATCTACCGGCTGCGGCAAGTTCGGCTACTAGTATTGCTTTTCATGTGGCTAAATTGGCTGACGGTACCGTACTCGATTTAGAGTTAAGTGCATTAGAACAAGAAAACAAAGGTGAAATTATTGCCAGCCCACGTATTACCACTTCTAACCAGAAGTCGGCATACATTGAGCAGGGTGTTGAAATTCCCTATGTTGAGTCTGCATCAAGTGGTGCAACAACCGTGACCTTTAAGAAGGCCGTGCTATCGCTTCGTGTTACACCGCAAATCACCCCAGATGACCGGGTGATCCTAGATCTTGAAATTACCCAAGATTCTCAAGGAACAACGGTTGCTACAGCAACGGGTGAAGCGGTTGCGATTGATACTCAGCGTATTGGTACTCAGGTACTGGTCGATAATGGTGAGACTATCGTATTAGGTGGTATTTATCAGCAAAACTTGATTAGCCGTGTGAGTAAGGTTCCTGTGTTGGGTGATATACCGCTAGTGGGGTTCTTATTTAGAAATTCAACCGACACAAATGAGCGCCAAGAGCTGTTAATTTTTGTAACCCCTAAGATTGTTGCTGACAAACGCTAGTTTCTTTCGCCAATAACAACACTAAAAAGCCAGCTATTTAACCGCTGGCTTTTTTATGGCGGTTATTTTTGCGGCGATAATGATCAAACTCGTTAAATATATCATCACTACACGTCACTCCAGTTTGTCAAATTAGCATTTTAAGTGGCAATAATGGCGACCTCATTAAAGTATGATAGTATATGCCTCAATTAGATTGTGTCGTGCCAATCCATGTATAATCTTTGCATTAACAAACATTTAATCGCAAATATTATATTTTTTTTTGGATTTTTAGTATCAGTGACATAATAAAATCATGATAAATAGCTGTGATGACTTGCAAGCGGTAGCCCTTAACTGAGATAATCCTTCGTCAAGTCTCAATAGAGCAAGGTTAAATTATAGGTCGGCTTGAAGTTTAAGTCGATAAGGCATTCTTCCATATAAGATTCAGACGTATACGCAATGGCTGAAAAACGCAATATTTTTCTGGTAGGCCCTATGGGCGCAGGTAAAAGCACAATTGGTCGCCATCTGGCGCAAATGCTGCATTTAGATTTCCACGATTCAGATCACGAGATTGAACAACGTACCGGTGCAGATATTGCCTGGGTGTTTGATGTTGAAGGTGAGGAGGGTTTCCGTCGTCGTGAAGCTCAAGTCATTGGTGATCTTTCAGAAAGGCAAGGTATCGTTCTCGCGACAGGTGGTGGTTCTGTTCAGAGTAAAGATATCCGCAATTATCTTTCTGCTCGAGGTATAGTGGTTTACTTAGAAACAACAATCGACAAGCAAGTTGCGCGTACTCAGCGTGATAAGCGTCGCCCGTTGTTACAAGTAGATGATCCACGTGAAGTGCTCGAAAGCTTAGCGGAAATTCGTAATCCTTTATATGAGGAAATTGCGGATGTTATCGTTAAAACTGATGAGCAAAGCGCGAAGATCGTCGCAAACCAAATTATCGAGCAACTCGGCTTTTAGGTAACAACATGCAACAGATCCAGGTTCAATTAGGTGATAGAAGTTACCCCATTTATATTGGCCAGGATTTGATGAATGATAGCGAGCTATTTGCTCGCTACCTAACAAACAAAAAAGCCTTAATTGTTTCAAATGACACCATTGCTCCGTTGTATCGTCAAAAGATACAACTAGCGATGAGCGCTTGCGCGCGTATTGAAACTGTTATTTTGCCTGATGGCGAAAAATTTAAAGATTTACAGCATCTAGATTATATTTTTACTGGATTACTTGAGCATAACTTTGCCCGAGATTCAGTATTAGTTGCGCTAGGGGGTGGTGTTGTTGGTGGTATGACTGGTTTCGCGGCAGCGTGTTATCAGCGTGGTATTGATTTTATTCAAGTGCCGACAACATTATTGTCCCAAGTTGATTCCTCTGTCGGTGGTAAAACGGCAGTCAATCATCCGCTTGGGAAAAATATGATTGGCGCATTTTATCAACCCAAATCTGTGATTATCGATACGCTTTGCTTACAGACATTACCCGCAAATGAGTTTGCCGCAGGTATGGCTGAAGTGATTAAGTACGGTATTATTTGGGATGCGGACTTTTTTCAATGGCTTGAAGCTAATGTCGATGCATTAAAATCGCTCCAGACTGATGCGTTAAACTATGCTATTGCAAAATGTTGCCAGATTAAAGCTGATGTTGTCGCGCAAGATGAAACTGAACAAGGTGTTAGAGCATTATTAAACCTTGGGCATACCTTTGGGCATGCTATCGAAGCTGAAATGGGCTACGGTGTCTGGTTACATGGCGAAGCAGTAGCTGCTGGTACCGTTCTTGCTGCACAAACAGCCTGTAAACTTAATCTATTAGATGATCAAAGTGTTGAGCGTATTCGTCAGTTGATGCAAGCGTTTGATTTACCTATAACGGCTCCCGAGTCGATGGGTTTTGAGCATTTTATTAAGCATATGCGCCGTGATAAAAAAGTCTTAGGTGGTAAAATTCGTTTAGTATTACCTACGGGTATAGGCCAAGCTGATCTCTTTAGTGAAGTAGGTGAAGACTTACTGAAACAGGTTATTAGCTGCTTATAACTATGCTACATATTCATTATAGTGTGGTGAATCATTGACGACTCCAGGACTATTGTTACTCCCCACTCAAGAAGCGCTAGTTCAGCGTTTGCAGCATATTGCTAGTTATGGTGAACAGTTGTTGGTTATTTGCGGTGACAAGGGGTCGGGTAAATCTACACTGACAGCCGCATTAGCAAGTGAACTGGACGACTATAATTGCGCATTAATCATTTGTCCTCAACACGCAGATAGCGCTGAAATTCGTCGAAAAATTCTGGTCCAATTAATCTCCGCCCCTATTTTTGATGATGAACGTCCTTTAATGGACACTGTGCTTAGGATCCAATCTAGTCTAACAAAGCCGCTGCACATCATTATTGATGATGCCGATTTATTGCCTAAAGATATTTGGGCTGAATGCATTTTGCTGAGTCAAATCCATTGTGCAGGAAAACCTGTTGCAGTAACCGTGACCGTCACGCCCAGTTTTTGGTATACCTTAGTCGCTGAGTTAACTGATGATATACGCGCTAGATTGCTACCCGTCACTATTGAACCTTTATCGGTGCCCGAGCGCGATGGCCTTTATCAGAGTTTATTGCTCCGCAGCGAGCAAGCGCCGTTTATTCCACGTGAAATTATTCATAAACAACTAGAGAAACAGCAGGGTACGCCAGCTGAAGTTGTTCAATTATTAGCGTTAGCATTAGAAGAACCACAAACAGAGAAACCCTCTTGGTCTCTGTCAGTTAAGCTGTTTGTAATTTTGGCTGTTATCTCGGTTTTTGTTGCCATTGGGGCAGCGGTTAATAGTCAATTACCTGTGCCGATTTCAACATCATTAGCACCAACATTGACAGCAGAGCAATCAATCGTACGTGTAAAAGCACAGCAATATGTCGCTCATTTTGCCGACACGACACTGAGTGCTTATTTTGCCAAAAGGCAATTGGCACTCACTAAGTCTACTGCAAATAAACAAGCTCTCGTGTTATTTGACAAGCAAATGGCTGCAGATACCTCGCTGGGTGAGCGTAATATCTCTGACGTTAACGACAACACCGCTCCAGACAATCACAGTGATGTAACGGTGAGTTCATCAATAAAGGGATTATCTTTTCAAGGTAAATTGCCAAAAGCACAGATCCAAGCAGTCGTTCAGCCCAGTGATATTGTTGAGAATGATAATAACCCAAATTTGAAAGTACAAGGTTTCACTTTGCAGCTAGCAAGTGTTAATGACAAAGCATCACTCGCGCCTATTTTAGCTAAAATGGCACAAGAGCCACAGGTTTACGTTATGAGTTACCAGCAACGCTATGTTTTATTATTAGGTGATTTCGATACCGTAACGGTTGCAAACTTAAAAGCTAAAAGTCTTCAGACACAATATTCATTAGCTGCTCCATGGGTTAGAAAGTGGGCAGATTTGAGTGATTATAAGCGACAAGATTAACCGCGTCATATTCAGTTATAGCTAATTAAATAATATGAAAAAACAACATAATTAATCTACTTTATCCGATGATAATTGTCGCTAAACAGCGTACACTTATCAGCTTTAATTTTGCTGGTATAATTCCTATTCATGATAAAAAAGCATAGAGCCTTTCTAAAATGGGCAGGTGGTAAATACAAGCTCGTTGATGAGCTAGCAAAACACCTTCCTACAGGAAACCGACTTATTGAGCCTTTCGTTGGGGCGGGATCGGTATTTCTCAATACTCAGTTTGATGACTACTTGTTGTGTGACATTAATCAAGACTTAATCAATCTATACCAAATTGTTCAGCAACAGCCTGATGCCTACATTCAAGCGGCAAAAGCTATGTTTGTCGATGAGATGAATGATAAAGATGCCTACTACCGTATTCGTGCTGAATTTAATCTCTGCAGTGACCCTTTTATTCGGTCGGTATATTTTCTGTACATGAATCGTCATGGTTTTAATGGTTTATGTCGATATAACCGCAAAGGTGGTTTTAACGTGCCGTTTGGTTCGTACAAAAAACCATACTTTCCAGAAGCTGAAATTCGTTATTTCTCATTAAAAGCGCAACAAGCGACGTTTAAATGTATCAGTTATGAACAAGCCTTTTATATGGCGAATTGCGGAGATGTCATTTATTGTGATCCGCCTTATGCACCATTATCGACAACCGCCAGTTTTACCACCTATGTAGGTCCGGGGTTTAGTCTAGACGATCAAGCATTACTTGCCCGTCATTCTCGGCTCATTGCCCATGAACGCAATATTCCGGTATTGATCAGTAACCATGATATTCCGTTAACACGAGAGTTGTATCGTGGCGCATCTTGTTCAACCATTTCGGTGCAACGTAACATTAGCCCAAAAGGCAGTTCACGCAAGAAAGTTGACGAAATTATGGCGTTATACGATCATCATTATCGTGAAGAAGAGTAGTACTACTGGGATGAGAATATAACAACCGCAGGTGGTTAACTTAATACCTGATTCACGATCAGCATTAATGAAATAACCAAGGCTATAGCTAAGATAATTCCCATGATGATAAAGGGTAACGGGGATTGATTTTTGAAGTCTTTTTGGCGGTTCTGCTCTGTCTGAACGCCAAAAAAGGCCGCTACAGTGCTACTAAAAACTCGCCAAAGTGACATTAGCGCGATATCTGAGTTGGGCTGCCTGAGGTAGGCATATCATTTAAAGGCTTATCTTTGTGGCCGTGGATCAATTCAAGTAAATCAATAAAGTGAAATTGGCTCGAGCGGCTATTACCCGTTACCCAATTACCCCAACTGACATCATCTGATTGCTCAGCACAACGATTTGTAGGGTGACTACTTGGCAAACTAGTATTGTAGCTTGTGGTGCTATCGCATACGCAGGCTTTACTATTAGCAGAATTAGCTTCGGTGGTGAGTAAAATTTGGCTTAACAATAATGCCAACCCCGACGTTGCAAACACAGCAAAAACAGATGCTGGCAATAATTTGCCATCACGCCCTGAAAGCTTGCGTAGTAAGTGCTTAACCATAAAAGGTGTCCTATCCGTGGTATAAACTCGATTGATGCTACAACAGTTGTTAAATCTACTATTAGATCCCTAAGATAACAACATTTTTCATTATAGCAAAGTCGCTTAGTTATTGAACAGTGGTTTCTATTTAAAGAATAGCAAATCCGCCTTATGGTCTAGTTTTTGACTAAATTCTATATTAGATAGTGGTTATTTCCCTTTTGTGACTAGAGGCTTGCGGCCGCAAAGGGTAAAATGTCATCACTTTGATCTGCCAATAGAGAAGATTATGCGCCCATTTTTAATTGCACCATCGATTTTGTCCGCCGATTTTTCCCGTTTAGGTGACGATGTTAAAGCCGTATTAGATGCAGGTTCAGACGTTGTTCACTTCGACGTAATGGATAATCACTATGTTCCTAATCTAACCATCGGCCCAATGGTATGTACGGCGTTACGTAAATACGGTATTACTGCTGATATTGATGTGCATTTAATGGTAAAACCCGTTGATCGTATTATTCCTGATTTTGCTGCCGCCGGCGCTTCAATTATCACTTTTCATCCAGAAGCATCTGAACATATAGATCGCACCCTACAGCTGATTAAAGAATCTGGTTGTAAGGCCGGATTAGTCTTTAATCCTGGCACTCCACTGCATTATTTAGATCATGTTATGGATAAGCTCGATGTCATTTTATTGATGTCGGTTAACCCTGGTTTTGGTGGTCAGTCATTTATTCCCCATACCTTAGATAAACTTCGTCAAGTTCGGGCGCGCATTGATGCCAGTGGTTTTGATATTCGCTTACAAGTCGATGGTGGCGTGAAGGTCGATAATATTGCTGAAATTGCTGCCGCGGGTGCAGATATGTTTGTAGCCGGTTCGGCCATTTTCAATCAACCAGATTATAAAGTGGTTGTTGATCAAATGCGTGCTGAACTCGCTTCGGTATCATAATTTATTTTTAAAGACTTAATGGGACTTTACATGATGCAATGGTCAAAAATTCGCGCAATTGCTTTTGATTTAGATGGTACATTAATTGATAGCGTACCTGACTTAGCCGCAGCAACCAATGCGACTTTAGCGCAAAGCCAATATCCGCCAGTGACAGAAGCACTTGTGCGCAGTTGGGTCGGTAATGGTGCTCAAGTGTTAATGCAACGCGCGTTAAGTTATGTGTCTGCGATGCCGGAGGATGCCCCAGCACTACAGGCATTACTTGAGCAAACCATGCCTCAATTTATGTATCATTATGGCGAGCATTTACAGAAGCATAGCCTTTTGTATCCTGGTGTATTAGCCACATTACAAAAGTTAAAACAAGCCGGTTTCAAACTTGCTATCGTCACCAATAAACCTCACGGTTTTACGGTGTCATTATTAACCGCTTTTGGTCTCGATGGCTTGTTTTGTGAAGTACTCGGTGGTGATTCATTGGCAAAAATGAAACCAGATCCAATGCCGTTGCAACATCTGCTTAAGCTATGGCAGTTAGATGAATCACATTTACTGATGGTAGGTGATTCAAAGAATGATATTTTAGCGGCTAAAGCTGCCAACGTTATGTCTATTGGCTTGACCTATGGCTACAACTACGGCGAAGATATTAGCCTAAGCAATCCCCATGCGGTATGCGAAAATTTTGCTGATATAGAGCAATACTTACTTTCATAATAATGTGAAATTTAAAAAGATAATCTGGAGCAATAAAACACATGACCAAACCCATAGTATTCAGCGGTGCACAGCCATCAGGCGAATTAACCATAGGTAATTATATGGGCGCACTTCGTCAATGGGTTGCCATGCAAGAGAGTCATGATTGCCTATATTGTGTTGTTGATTTACATGCCATTACGGTTCGCCAAGATCCTAAAGCATTGCGAGAAGCCTGCTTGGACACGTTAGCACTGTATCTTGCTTGTGGTGTTGACCCTAAAAAAAGCACTGTGTTTATTCAATCGCAAGTACCGCAGCATACTCAGCTCAGTTGGGCACTAAATTGTTACACCCAAATGGGTGAGTTAAACCGCATGACCCAGTTTAAAGATAAGTCGTTAAAGCATGCCAATAACATTAACGTTGGGCTTTATGATTATCCGGTATTAATGGCGGCGGACATTTTACTTTATCAAGCCAATGAAATCCCTGTTGGTCAAGATCAGAAACAACACTTAGAACTGACACGTGATATTGCCACTCGTTTTAATAATGCTTATGGCGACACTTTTACCATCCCAGAACCGTTCATTCCTGAACATGGTGCTAAGGTGATGTCGTTGCAAGAGCCGCTTAAAAAGATGTCTAAATCGGATGATAATCGTAATAACGTGATCGGTTTGCTTGAAGATCCTAAAGTGATTTTAAAGAAAATAAAAAAAGCCATGACCGACAGCGAAGAGCCGCCAGTAGTGCGTTTTGACCTGGAGCAAAAGCCAGGGGTGTCTAATCTGCTCAGTTTAATGTCAGGTTGCACGGGTCAGTCAATTGCGTCTTTAGAAGCTGAGTTTGAAGGCAAAATGTATGGTCATTTGAAAGTGGCTACAGGCGAAGCTGTTGTTGGTATGCTTGAGCCATTGCAAGCGCGCTTTAAAGAGTATCGTGCTGACGAGGCATTCTTACACCAGATCATGGCTGAAGGCGCAGAGAAAGCCCAAGCGCGTGCTGCAGTGACCCTTAAGAATGTGTATGAAAAAATTGGGCTTATTGTCTAAGTCATCAGCCAATTTTACCTTTAAGCCAGCAATTTGCTGGCTTATTTTTTGTTTGTTTTTTTGCTTATTGATCCCATCTCTTAACCTGAAAAATAATGCCTATCAGTGGTTTTGTGCTTTGGCCTATCGCCAAGCACAAGCCAGTCAAATCGTGGTGGCGGAATATACCGGATTATTGTTTTGTGTTTTTTTCGGCTGGTTGTTTTTTGATGAATGGCTCGATGGGTTAAGTTGGGTAGGGGCTGGTTTTATTGTATTGCCGTCGCTGATTATCCCTTGGATACAAGCGAAAAGAGGCCAAAAAAAATTCATCGAGCAAAATGCAGGATGAATTTTTTAATCGCTATAAGCCACAATGTACCGCAGGATTAAGATTTGGTGTATTCAAAAACCTTAATCACTTTACGCACACCAGCAGTATTCCGAGCGATTTCAACGGCTAAGTCAGCTTGCTTGCGGTCAATTAACCCAAGTAAAAAGACTTCGCCGTTTTCGGTAATCACTTTTACTCGAGTAATGTCGAGTGACTTTTCATTTAACATGCGGCCTTTCACTTTGGTGGTCACCCAAGTGTCGTTGCTGCGAGTGGTAAACGATGTTGGCGTACCAATACGAATTTGGTTATGTATTTTTCCGCCAATTTGTAACTCTTGCACCACTTTAATAGCTTTATCGCGCAGCATTGAGTTAGGTGCTTGGCCTATCATCAACACATTGTTGTTCATCACAATCGCCGCGATATTGGTTTGATTATTAAGGTCATCATGTTTTGATAATGCGCTAGCAATAACAAAGTCAGCATTAGTATCGCTAATTTGAGTGCTCATGCTGCGCTCATCATTTGCCATCTTGGCACCACTAACGGCGCCAACCATGACCGCACCAGCACAACCCTGCAGCATTGCCAAGACTGAGATGATGAGTATGGCTCTTATCATGCTTGTTCATCCTGTGGGAACAAGGTGCGATCGATGTTATCGCATAAGCAGTGAATAACCAGTAAATGAACTTCCTGAATACGTGCGGTGACGTTTGATGGTACCCGGATTTCTACATCACCCACACTCATCAAGCCAGCCATTGCGCCGCCGTCTTTACCGGTTAGCGCTACAATAGTCATGTCGCGGCTTAACGCTGCTTCCATGGCTTTAATAATGTTACCCGAGTTACCACTGGTCGAAATGGCTAATAAAATATCGCCTGGCTGACCCAGTGCAAAAATTTGCTTCGAGAAAATTTCATCGTAGCTATAATCGTTGGCGATAGCCGTAATCGTTGACGTGTCACAGCTTAATGCAATTGCAGGTAGCGGTGGACGTTCAATTTCATAACGGTTTAATAACTCAGCAGAGAAGTGTTGAGCATCACCAGCACTGCCGCCATTACCGCATGACAGAATTTTATTACCGCCAAGTAAACATTGCACCATCATCTCTGCAGCTTTTTCAATAGGCTCAGGTAATGCTTCTGCAGCATCAATTTTAGTCTGAATCGATTCGGTGAAACTATCTTTAATACGTTCTAACATGCAACAATCCTTACGCTAAATTATGTCTACGTATGTCTCTGATTGGCTTTTTATCGTCGCTCATCAGTTAGACTCGGTAATTTGACTATATGATGCCATAAATCAAGGTTATGGTAATCAGTTGTCGCTTAAAAACAGCCTTGTAGCCAGTTTATTTCATCAATATTCATCGCAATCACATCAAAGCGACAAGGTGGATTCAATTTTTGGCGTTGTAAATAATGATCAGCAGCTAATCTTATCCGGGTGATCTGTTTGCTTGTTAAGGCATTTAAGGCTCCACCAAACTGGTTTGACGCCCTAAATTTTACTTCAACAAACACCCATACATCCTGTTGGCGCATAATCAAATCTATTTCACCAAATGGGTAACGCACATTAGCCTCTACAAACGTCAGACCTTGTTGTTCAAGGTAAGTTCGCGCATGTTGTTCAGCTAATTGTCCGCGGTTCATAGTGGTGTTAATTGTCCTTGGGTATATTGTCCCCAAGACAATTGACGATCAATCACCCCATTAGGATCCACCGATAACGCACCGCTGCGGCCCATAAATTGATATCCTGGGAAAGCGCGCATTTGGGCTAAACGGTTGACCAATTCAAGTGCATCAAAACCCATAACATACAAACGTTTTTGGCTGTTATTCCAACCACTCCATAGCGCTGACACCATTTGCGTTTCGCTACTAGATTGCATTAACCATGGCACATCACTAATCATCAAGTTATTGAGTTCTTGAGCCGACTGCGCCGACTCGTTTTCAAGGCGGCTGCGACTAGTGGTATACAAGGCTACGGGTTCAGAGAACACGCTAAAGTTAACGTCTAAAAAGGGTTTGAGCAGGGCTAAATCTTGTGAACCCGAAATCATGTATATCGCATCAGTATCTTGGCGAGAACGAAAATCTGATTCTAAGCTACTGCCCAATAAATTACGCATTCTGCTAATCCGCGCTTGGCTATCTGTAACGCCTAATGCTTGTTGAACTGTTACCTTCATTTGGTCGCCAGCATCATAATAATACACTTCTGCATCATTACTGGTTAAGGTTAACCAAGTTTGCTTAAAACTGTCAGCCATACGCTTGCCAATGGCATCATTACTTACCAGTAGTAGCGGCAGCTTTACCCCATCACTATAGAGTTTCTGTGCCGCATCACTGGCTTCTTGCGCTGGTGACAATGAAAAATAAAATAAATTTGCCTGTGGCGTAAATGTATCAGTTTGGTTCAAATACAATTGAGGCACAGTGCTTTGTTGTTTGTCGTTAATTTTTTGTAATTCTTCAACTTCATTGGGTAATAACGGCCCAATGATAAACTCTGCACCTTTGGCGACAGCTTGTTGGTAAGCCGCCGTGACGCCTTGCTGAGTATCATAAAAGTTAAGCGACACATTGGTATCAAAATCAGATAAATAGCTAGATAATAATCCTTGGCGAATTGGTTCGGCAATCGCAGCGCGCGGACCCGTTAACGGTAATAAGACGGCAATATTTTGTGGTCTAAAGGGTTTGGCATTCAGTGCTTTTTCTAAATTAGCGGGTAACTTCACCGCTCCCGGGTGATAAGGGTTATTGCGTTGCCACTCACCTAAATAACGCACCAGCTGTGTTGGCTCAACGGCATAACGCTTGGCAATATAGGTTAGTTGCAACCAACCTGCAAAAATCGGATTAGATTGATCACGCATAAACGACTGCACAGTTTCTTCATGCAAAGGCTGTAGCAGTTTCCAAATGACATCATTAACGGCGGCCGTTTCGGATTTTGGTAAGTAATTACTTAATAAGCTGAGTTGCTTTACCTGATCGATGGGCTGCTGAGTATGCTTATACAACTTGGCTTTATATTGGTGATAACTTGCCATTTGCCAGCGTGGTAGCTGCCAATGCGGCGGATACTGTAAAATATCTAATGCGGCTTGGCTGCTATTGGTTTTTTCAACAATGCGGGCGCGCAAGTAAATATGCTCAGCGAGAAGCGAAGGTACCTTCACCATTGGCTTTTGCATTGACGTTAAAACATTGGTGGCAGCATTAAAATTACCATCATTTATATAAGCGTGAGCCGCCAGTAATAAATAACGATCACGCTTTTCTGGTAAACTGCTATTGGTAGCATTAACTAAATAAATTTTAGCCGGATGCTCCGCGGCAACGAGTGATGCGTTTACGTCAACATTATCTTGCTGTTTTTTGGCGGCACAACCTACTACCAATACAGAGAAAATCAACGCACACACGAATTTTGTAGTATTCAGTCTTTTTAACACTTGGCTTCACTCTGGTAAGATGCTGGCACTAGTTTAACCTGCTCTTACGCTTGGCGAAAGTATCAGGTAGATTCATTATCGAGGTAATTATGGACCAAATGGTCGCGCTGTATATTGTTCCCACCCCTATTGGTAATTTTGGCGACATCAGCGCTCGTGCATTAGAGGTGCTGCAACAGGTAGATTTAATCGCCTGTGAAGACACTCGCCACAGCGGAAAGCTGCTGAGTCACTTTGGTATTGAAACCCGTAAAACGGCACTACATGATCACAATGAACGTGACCGAGTGCAATGGATAGTTGAACAATTAGATGCGGGCAAGTCAATAGCACTCATTTCTGACGCTGGCACACCGCTCATTTCAGACCCCGGCTACCATTTGGTTAATTATGTCCGCAAAGCGGGCCACCGAGTGGTGCCTTTACCGGGTGCTTGTGCCGCGATTACGGCCTTGAGTGCATCGGGATTACCGTCGGATCGATTCAGTTTTGAGGGGTTCTTACCGTCAAAAGAAAAAGCCCGTATCGATAAACTTGAATTTCTTAAAGAAGATCCTCGTACACTCATATTTTACGAATCTCCTCATCGTATTCTGTATAGCCTTGCCGCGATTATTGAAGTGTTAGGCGCCGATAGACAAATCGTGATGGCGCGTGAAGTCACTAAAATTTTCGAAACCTTTTTATCTGGCACCGCTGCTGAAGTTTTGGCGATAGTTGAAGCCGATAAAAATCAACAGAAAGGCGAAATTGTCATCATGTGTCACGGCTTCTCATTATCTGATGAAGAAGGTGTTCCAGCGGTCGCGGTCACTACGTTAAAGCTACTCTGTGAAGAATTACCGCTTAAAAAGGCCGCGGCTATAGCGGCGCAAATACACGGTTTAAAGAAAAATGCTTTGTATAAATACGGTTTAGAGCTCGATTTATAAAAAGTCCGTTGCTTATGCATTGGTTTGTTGCGCTGCTTAAGCTATAATCCGCGCCGAGTTGGCCAGACAGTTGCCGCGTACGCAAGTACGGGGAGGAAAGTCCGGGCTTCAAAGAGCAGGGTACCAGGTAACGCCTGGGCGGTGTGAACCGACGACAAGTGCAGCAGAGAGGAGACCGCCATTTATTGGCTTCGGCTAAAAATGGTAAGGGTGAAAGGGTGCGGTAAGAGCGCACCGTGCGACTAGCAATAGTTCGTAGCAAGGTAAACTCTACCCGAAGCAAGACCAAATAGGGTCCCGTATGGCGCTGCTCGCGTTGGGACCGGGTAGGTCGCTTGAGCCTGTGAGTGATTGCAGGCCTAGATGAATAACTGTCCAAGACAAGACCCGGCTTATCGGCCAACTCACCTCTTTATAAAAAAAGGCCTCGCAGCAATGCGAGGCCTTTTTTCTTACAGAGTAATAGTCAACTGTGCTACAAACAATCCCCTATACGCACCAGCGTAATGGTATCTACTACTTACCGATTTATTATGGTTGGCTGTTTTTTGTAGAATAAAGTTTACACTGACCCCACTTGTTCTAGTGAATTTTCTCTTCATTTTAATCTCCTCTAACTAAAAAAGTAGAGGCGACAACTATCCTGACACAGGGGGCTATGAAGATATAGCTAAACTAGCTCAAATCGACCAGTACCCAAGTAGAACTGAGGCTGGCTTTATCCTTCAATACAACCGTGATGCAGTAACAGCAAGGGCGGAGGAGCTAATAGAAGGAATTAACTCAGGTAGAACCACATGCGAGGCATATAGTAGTTGGGCTGTCAGTATGATAATGCAAGATAACGCTAGAAAGTAGTAAGTACTGGTTATCCTATTGACCTAAAGATGGATTGGGGGACTAAAAAGAGATTATTGTGACACCAAGCGAGTATGTTGGCGCATATGCCTTTAATGAGTACTCAACCAGTCGATAGAGGTCGACAGCTCTGATGACTTGGAGGTTATTCGTGTGGCTGCACAGGACTATAGTGACGACCTCTTGTCATGACCTCGCTCTATAGCCGATGGCATCATCTTCCCATCCAAACATGCTAGTGCAGTTGCGGCAATGCTGGAAAATATGATCACAGAAGTGCACTGATGGGATATAGGTTGAGACTTTCGTAAGGTGGCTTCATGGTTGCCCATTACTAACCTATTGAAACTTGGAGTGCGAAGTAATTTAGGGTGCTACTTTTGAAATGTTAATTTTAGTTCCGATTGAAATATCATTACTAACTACTAGCAGTTCAGTTCCTTTGCGTTTCACACCTGCACTATAGTTGAGATTAAATAGATATTGCTTCAGGGATGGATAAAGAGATTTTATTTCCGTTGCATTATCGTATGTGAGTATCCATTTTGTTTCTAAATCAGATATCTTTCTTGCAAGCTCTACATGGTCATCATGTTTATAGAAGTTGGTATAGAGAGTATGCCCTTTTTTGTAATAGGGAGGGTCAATGCAGTAAAAACCATCTTGAGAAAGCAAGCTATCTGTCTTTTCAAAAAACTCTAATGCATCCAAATTGTATAGATTAATCTTATCTTTATGATTTTGAATTTTTTCAATTCTTTCAATTAATCCTTTTTTTCCAAATCGACAATCAATTTTATATTTTCCGTCTTGCGCCGCACCACCAATGAAACCTGCTTTTATTATTCCTGAGCGATTAGTTCTATTTAAAAACAATGTAGAAAACCCTAATGTCAACGTATCGTGTTCATTCGGTGTACTATGAATATGACGTTGCTTTCTCCATTCATCTATAGTGACTGGGGTATCAATGATTTTCTGTATTAGCTGCGTAGGCATTTCTAATACAGAGTGCCAAAAGCTCCATATTGAAATATCGTAGTCATTTAAATAGATGTTCTCTACATGACCTTTTAGTAGCAAGTTCAAGGCTAATCCACAACCACCAGCATATGGCTCTGCATAGGAACAGCCTGATAAGTTGTTAGTGTGAATAATCTCAGATACCATGTTTAGCACTGAGGATTTACCACCTGGGTATCTCAAAGGAGATGGAGTTGAAGGCATTATTTACCGCATAAATATAGAAGAAGCATGTATTATACCAGCCATAAGTTCTTATGGCCACTCTATACTTGAACACCATGCTCTTTGGCTACAAGATTGTATAGGTCTTCGAAGTCGTTCACGAATCTTCGCTTTTCTTCTGGGTGTTCTTCAAACCATTTCTTGAATATTTTGCTAGCATTTCTAGCACCCCATGCACCAGTATCTTTCTGTTCATTATACCATTTTTTAGCTTTCACCCTATCAGACTTGATATCCTCTAAAGTATAGTTAGAGAAGCAAAACTGTTTAGTGTACGTCATAACTGAGCTCGTCGGGGTCCAGAAACTATCAGTGTCATCTAGTTCACTTAGGTATGTAGCGAGTACTGTTTCAGGGTTTACTGTTCCTGGCAACAATACTATATTTTTCTGTAGCTTTTTGTTTAGATATTTTTTGTAGGCTTTTGTAGGGATCACATCCCCGTCTAGGATAATTATTGAGGAGGGGAACAAAAATGATTCAACTTTTCGTTCGATTAGGTCTAGGAACTGGCTACACCCAAGCTTGCAATCTTTAAAGTCAATGTATTTAAACTTCTTTCCTAGCGCAGCTTTAGCGAAGTCAATCGCTTCGGGATCTTCTGTGTAAACGGGAATCTTGGGGGGGGTATGATTACCTAATGATACATTTAGATTATTCTTCATTGCAGCATATGGGAGGTTGATATCTGCTAAAATATTTGAGTTTGCTTTACGCAGGAAAATATTCGTTGCTTGACCTTTCCGTTTTTGGTCATTAACTAATTTATCAACTTCTTTAATCATTGTTAAAGAATGGGTCGTCGCAATAAACTGAATGTCATACTTTACTGAAAACTTTAATAAGTTTTTTATCAGTTTAACTTGGGAGCCAGGATACAGTGTGGAATCAATTTCATCGATTGCAATTATTCCACCTTTATAGTCATTAGGGTATTCGCTTTTTAGTCGTTTAAAAGACAAGATCGCAAGAAGTATTTTACCTATATTATCCTGACCGGCAGAATTAGTTTTCCAGTCATAGTGCTCGCTAGATACCCCTGCAGTATTCTTGTGTGAGCTAGCCAAGGGGTCGATAGCGTCAATTCTATCTGTACTAATTAAAATATCTTTGTAAGCTTTTTCGAAGATTTCTTTTTCATCAGTATTTAATGTGATTCGGGAGTCTTGTGAAAGATTTCGGTCCTCACCAATAGGCATCAACCTTTTTAAACTAAGATATATGACTGGTAACTGAAAGTAGCCATCACCTTTCCCACGTTTACCTTTTTGCCAGAATCGAATAGAACCACTAACACTATCCCTCGTCATACTTTCCATTACAAAAGGCTCTTCTTGTAATGATAGCTTTAGTGTCCATTCATGTTCTTTTGCTTTATCAAATGTATCAGAAAGTTTAAATTTATCTGAAAACATAGAGCGATAAGTTCCGCCGCATAGAGGCTTGACACCATTGAGTGGAGAGTCTTTTCCAATTGTGAATGCTTGTGTGAGCATCCCCAATACTGTAGTTTTTTGGGTACCATTCTGCCCTGCAATTAAAGTTAATTGCTTTCCCAAAGGAAATCCTACATCGTCAAAGCCTCTAAACTTTTTGACATGCAAATGTTCAATAATCATAAGTACCTTTCAGAATGGTTCGCATTGTAAATAATCATATTATAATCACATATTTACGAAGAGAAATCATTCGGATTATTCATGTGATATAAAAGTAGGTGAATTTGGTACATCGTTTGGTACACTGTAGCCACTTTTAGCATTAGAAGCATCCGTGCAATTGTCGCTAGGGTCTACCCGAAGCAAGACCAAATAGGGTCCCGTATGGCGCTGCTCGCGTTGGGACCGGGTAGGTCGCTTGAGCCTGTGAGCAATTGCAGGCCTAGATGAATAACTGTCCACGACAGGACCCGGCTTATCGGCCAACTCACCTCTTTATAAAAAAAGGCCTCGCAGCAATGCGAGGCCTTTTTTTTGTTACTTTTCCTAGGGTTAAAAGCTGGCTTTTACGCCCACATTGATAGTGGTACCCAGTGATTTGGTATAGTAACTCGCGTTAGTCGAAGCTTGTGAGCGGGCAGAAAAATAATCTTCATTAAGTAAGTTTTCTACCCCTAGTGAGAGTTGCCAATTATTGAGTTGATAGCGACTGGTTAGGTTTACTAGGTTATAATTTTCGATAGGTCCTTGAGACCCAATATATGCGCCATCGATCGGCTCAAATCGGTCACGGTCACCAACAGACATGTAGTTAATGCCGATACTTGCCTCTTCAACAGGCTGCCAACTGACATAAGCGGTTAATTTAGGTGGTGATATGGTGCCACCATCTAGATACGTATCGGTATCAGTGTCTTTACCTTCAATCCAACTATAGCTTAACCCCGTGCTGAGATTATCAAATACACGATAGTCAATTTGTGCTTCGTAACCCCAAATTTTTTGTGGTGCACGCACGGGTAAGTAAATGCCTGTTGTTGCATCAAAGCTATTACTTGTACCTAATTCTGATTCACTTCGGTAGGCAGCAATTTCATAATTGACATCACCCCATTGCCCTGCAAAACCGATTTCATAGTTATCAACAATGGATGACTCGGTGCGGATTAACGCAATATCATCAACCGTGGCGGTGCGTAAAAGGCGACCAATATCTGAAATATCTGCACCTTGGGAAAAACTCATAAACGGGTTAAATAACGCGTTGATATTGTAACGTAAGCCAATATTATATGTGGTTGAGTCATATGTTAATTCTCCGCCAGTGACATCAAAAGGTACTGAGCAAGTACTTGGGGTTCGGCAGAGTGTTAAGGTTTGATAATCATCGACAGTTAACTTGACGCTATCTTGGCGGATCCCGGCTTTTAAAACCCAATCATTGGCAATGACAAACTTAGTTTGTAAATAAACCGCTAAGTTACCCATGTCCATTTCAGGCACCCAAATTCGGCCGTCTTCTAATGGTTGTGAACTGATGTCTTGCAGTGCATCAATACCGTAAATAAAGCTTGATTCGACATTATCCCAATCAACTTGGGTGGCAAAGTTAACCCGCAGGCCTTTCTTTTCTGACTTGATAAACGATTGGCCGCCTTCGTAACCTTCACTTAGGTTAGCGAGTGCCGTTGAAAAGAAGAACATATTTTCAATTTTTTGCAGGTAACCATCGACGGTTAATTGGGTGTTATTGAATATCTCATAGTCGACGTATTTTAACATTAGGTTATGATTGCCGCGTGGCCCTTGAGGGGCGCCCAGTTTTGCAATCCCAGTAGTATTTTCTACGGCGTAAGTTTTTTCGCCAGTGTTAGCATTGCCAGCAACATCGATGTAGTCTGAGTTTTGTTGGGCTTCGTAGTAGTTATACGTCAGTTGAATCGACTTGTCGTCATCAAGTTGGTAGCCGAGTTTGGTAAAATAGTTGTTCGATTTCGTTTCTGATAAACCATAAACTAATCCGATGGCGTCACCTTCAGCATCGCGTTCCACGCCTGTTTTTTCTGTAATGGCACTCAATACGTAGCTAAAGTCATCAAGGGTACCGTCTATGGAAGTATCAACTCGATAACCGGCACTGTCTTGTGATTTTACCGCGCTAAATTTACTGGAAACCCCGACATTAACGCGTGCTTTATCTTCGCTGGCTCGTTTAGTGATGTAGTTGATGATCCCGCCTGAAGCACCATTGCCATAAATAGAGCTTGCCCCTTTAATCACCTCGATACGTTCAATTGCTCCAGCATCGATAGAGCTTATGCCTAATTTGCCATTTCGTAATGGGGTAGATTGGGGCACGCCGTCAATCATCACTAATGCGGCACGACCACGGAGATTTTGCCCTGAGTTACTTGATGTGCCTGTACTAGGCGCTAGTCCTGGGACGCGAAATGCGAGTAAGTTTTGTAACTCAGAGGTGACTAACATGTCTTGTGCAAGGGTTTGTTGTTCAATAAGCGTGACTGAAGAGGGGACTTCGTCTATCCGTTCGGCTGAGCGACTGCCAGTAATAATCATTCGCTCCATTGAGGCATTGTTGTCTGTGGGTTGTGATGATGATTCTGCATTGGCATTAGCTACGGGGAGTGCTAATAAAAATAATGCACAATGAGTCGCTATAGCCAATTGGCTAGGCTTGAATAACATAGGTATACCGATTAATAAATAATGAGTGGGAGGTAATGATATTCATTATCATTAACAAACGCAGGTTATTTACATTATTTACATTAAATCAGATGGATATTAATAATTCATTTAACGAGTGAGTGTTGATTGTTTAGTCTTAATCGTTTACTCGTTAGTGCTACCGTCCTAGTTAGGCGCTGTGGTAACAACAGAGCCTGCCTGGTTAGAAATGATCTTTCACTTGGAACCTGAACTCCCAAGCATTGATGTCGTTACCTGTGGTGATCGGAACGGCAATGTCAACATGGGCTACGTTACCGTAACTGGATTTAGAAGAGTAAATCCGTGCGCCAATACCAATACTACCAATAGGACCATCAACTTCGTTTTGCTCATCTGGGCCACCGCTTGCTTGACCGATATCGGCAAATACTGCCCAGCCTAACTCGGCCAGTTGATATAAATTGATGTTTGGATAGTATCGGATTTCACTCGTGAGCAACCATTGATTATCACCATGCTGGTAGTCATTGGGGTAACCGCGTACGCCGGTTTCATCACCAAGTGCAAACGTTTGATCAAGATAGTTATTGTGTGAGGTTGCAATGCGCGCCTTGGAGTAGGCGGTCCATTTAGGGCTAATTTGATGAAAATATTCCGCAGCTAAACCCACATTATAAAAATCTTGTTGGCCAGTTTGAATATCTGTCCGCCCAGTTAAACTCATTAACAATAATTGATTGTCTTGTTGCCAACCGCGACTGCTTGAAGCCGTTACGTGATAACCCATATCCGCATTGTCGGCGATGTCATTGGTTTCAAATCCTACACTTACCGTATGATGCCAACCTAAGTTAAAGTCTTCGTTTTTATTAATCAGCTTGATATTATTCAATACTGTGTATTGATCTTGCAGGTATTCGTAGCGGATCCAAGGATAAACAAACTCACGATCAAAAGGTAAAGGCGAAACTGGGTAATCGTCTATGTTACTAAATTGATGATTATCTTGGGTAATCCCCAGACTAACACGATGCAATTGATCTGCTTGTTTGTCGACTAACCAACCAAAACCTACATTGGTATAATCAATCACATGCTCAAATTCATTAATGTCTTGGCCATTTTGTCGTGTGGTGTCGATGCGCGTATCGGTCAACCACGACACAGTGTACATATTCTGAGTATCGAGTGTGTAGAAGGGTTTATTAAAGGCAATTGCCGATGCTTGGCCGTCGCTGTTATCGTAAAAATCAACCGACACATTACCGTGTTTAACCCACCTTACTGGAGCATCAAAGGCAAACTTGTAACCGGTGCGTTCGGCACTCGATTGATATTTTATTTTGGTTTTAACCCCTAATCCCAGTAGGTTATCTTCTTTTATGCCAAATGAGTATTTGGTGTCGCCGCCATTTTTACTCAAACTGACCGTTGGCAGTAGTGACCAGTTATCCCATGTTTCTACTAATACCACGTCTTCAACGTTGTCATCGGCGAGAGGATCTTTTCTGGCGATATTGATATCAGCGTCACGAATATAAGGTTCGTAGCGCAGTAAGCGCTGCGCTTCTTGAAGATCTTTCTTGGTAAGGCTATCGCCTTCCTCAAAGCTTAAGCTATTGAGAATAGTCGATTCTTTGGTATTGATATGCAGATAATTGGCCCAGCGATGTAGGAAAATAGCATCGGGTGCCGACTCGTCAAAAATAGGATGACTGACCACCACAATGTTAGTGACCTTGTCGACATCATGCTTATTGGTTGTCGATGGTGATGATTTGCGGGTGACAGAGTCATCTTTGACTATTAACTGCGTCCTAGTGTCAATTATGTTTGCTTGAACACAAGACGAAGCAAGCAGGATGGCGAAAAAAAATACTGCCGTAAATATTATTGGCATAGCTTCGTCCTTATTTTTATTGTTATGTCTTTAATAGGTCAGCAAGCGTTGAAGTATTGTTTCCTGTATGAGGTTTTTATGTTGCCTATTTGTTTTATATCATACCTGAATAATATAATAGTCAAGCATTTAGCTTGAATAAATATTTCATTTAGCCATCAAAATTGTGTGGATATTTAGATTGTAAAAATAACGGCTGAAATAATAGCAGCCCTTAAGTCGATAGGAATATGAGGACAAGACTAACGTTTACAGCGAACGACGAGGGGGTACAACAACGTTAGCAAAAATGAGTCCAGCGATTAAAGACATAAAAATGAGAAAAATTTGCGACCCCAAATGGGCTTGGTTAAGCATGGTTTCACCCGAAATTAATGCATTTAAGCCAATATAGGTTTTACTGCCAGGCACAAGAATAACGATGCCTTGCAGTAATGCAATGGATGCAGGTGCTTTCATCCAGCGAGCATAGAGGTTTGAATATATCCCTACCGATAACGCGCCAACAAATATGCCAATGGATTCGCCTAAGTAAATTCCTCCGAGCATGGCAGAAAAGAATGCCACAATGCCAGCACAAACCCCCCAAGGAGAGTCTTTTAAGCGCGCTTTAAAGATGATCACCAGTGACATAGACAATAGCGGCACCGCAGACCAAGTAGCCCAGCGTGGCAGTGGAATGGGTTCAACATAAATGGCATCACCAAAGATGGCTTTACCAATGGTCATGCCGAGCACGGCGCCAAAATACAGTTTAAACAGCTGCATCACAGCGTCCATAATGCGCGCAGTACCAGAGATTAAATCGCGGGCGGCTAGCTCAGCTAAACCGAGTGTGAGCGCAAGGCCAGGGACAAAGATAATGATCCCAGACAAAATGGTGACAGGTAAATTGATGCTGGGGTCAAATTGCGCAATACCGGAGACCAAGATGGCGCACATAACCGCCGCCATGGGCTCGAGCATTTCGGCGATACGTTTTGATCGTTCAGCCCAAAAGACTAAACCGTATACCAGTAAGCCAAGTATGGCCGACCAAAAAACATCGTGCCAACCTGTGCCCATTAGCATGGCAAACCCGCCCGCACTTGTGCCAAAGGCCAATAACGTCAGTTTGTGTCCATAAGGATTAGGCTTATTGGCTATTTCTTCTAAGCGATCAAGGGCTTCTTGCAGTGTCCGTTGCCCAGAGCTGAGTTCTTCTACCAGTTCAAAGGTGCGCGCTAACGAGCCTAAGTCGAGATCGCCCGGATTCACACGGGCTACGTGATTGTATTCTTGCTCAGTGTCATGCTGAAGTACGAAGGTCATCGATGTGGGTGATATTAAGAAATACCCTTCGATACCCAGAGTCGTTGATACGGTTTGTAAGTGAGATTCTAAGCGATACGCCGGGGTACCAAACTTGTGTAAGGCTTTTCCTAATTTAATGATAAATCGACGTTTTTCTAAAAAATCCTGATTATCCACTGGGCGATAGTCACTTTTTGTAAGGTGATGAGCTTATTTGGCGCGAATATTAACCGATTAAGGCGTGTGTTTACAGCCAAACTGATCCAATATGATGTTATATCGCTAAGCCACTTCAACATGCTCGTTTCAGAGCTCCCGAAGGGCAAGTTGAGAAGCAACCTGTTTCAGTGTTATAAAATAGGAAACTAGAATAAATAGAATAACTAGTCCAGCTATTTCATGCCTTGACTCTGTCACCTCTATACTTGCTCAATCCGGTGTTTCGAGGTCGTTTGGCTATACTCAACTTATTAAATATTGATGTAATAACAATAATATAGTCTTTTCAAGGAATAACTCATGACATTGATGGTATCGGGTTTATATGCCGGCTTAACGGCACTGTTGGTTTTAGCATTATCTTACAAAGTGGTTAAATTTCGCCGAGCGAATAAAATTGGTATAGGTGATGGCGGCCATCAAGGATTATCCGTTGCCATAAGAGCCCACGGAAATTTAATTGAAAATGCCCCCATAGTGTTAATTTTATTGGTGCTAGCTGAATTTAATGGTATGCCAATGTACTTGGTACATTGTTTGGGCACGGCTTGGATTGTTGCGCGTTTACTGCATGCTATTGGACTTAATCAAGGTAAGGGTGATTATCATTTTGGTCGATTTTACGGCGTATTAATCACCTGGATTGTACTATTGATTTTAGCTGTTGCTAATATTGGTTTCTTTCTTGGGTTATAACATTGAAAACATGAGGGAATAGTAATATGACCACTCAATTTGCAAGGGTATAACAGGATAAAAATATTTCACATTTGGTGTTTTTTTAGTCACACTTAGTGTCGCGGTACTGCTATAATCTGCGTCCGTTAAATTCAGCCACAGGCTGATGTTGTCAATGGATCAGGCAGACTGATTTTCCCCATTTATGTAGGTCATATACATGCAAGTTGAGTCAACGTTATTTAATTATCCAAAGTTTTGGGCGCAATGCTACGGAACCGCACCTTTTTTACCTATGTCTCGTAAAGAGATGGATAAATTAGGCTGGGATAGTTGCGACATTATTATCGTAACAGGTGACGCGTATGTTGATCATCCTAGCTTTGGTATGGCAGTAATTGGGCGAATGTTAGAAGCACAAGGTTATCGGGTGGGGATTATTTCTCAGCCAGATTGGTCTAATAAAGATGATTTTATGCAACTCGGTCGCCCCAACTTATTTTTTGGGGTGACCGCTGGCAACATGGATTCGATGATTAACCGCTACACGGCTGATCGTAAGTTACGTCATGACGATGCTTACACGGCTGGTGACATTGGCGGAAAACGCCCAGATCGTGCCGTGACCGTTTATACCCAACGTTGTAAAGAAGCTTTTAAAGAAGTGCCGGTGGTCATTGGCGGTATTGAAGCCAGTTTACGTCGTATTGCCCACTATGATTATTGGTCAGACAAAGTGCGTCGCAGCGTGATTTTTGACGCCAAAGCAGACATTTTAATTTACGGTAATGCTGAGCGTCCACTGATGGAAGTCGCCCGCCGTATTGCGGCGGGTGAAGCCATTAGCGACATTGATGATGTTCGTGGTACTGCGGTAATGCGTAAAGCACCTATGCCTGGTTGGCGCGGTATGGATTCTCGTAAAATTGATCAGTTACACAAAATTGAACCGCTGCCGAATCCTTATGGTGCCGATGATGTTGGCTGCAGTAATTTATCGGGTCCTTCCGACAACAAAATTTTTGATAACGACGCGCCTAAAGCGATTAGTATTCAGCCGCCACGACCTAAGCCGTGGGAAAAAACCTATGTGTTGCTACCGGCATTTGATAAGGTCAGCGAAGACAAATATTTATACGCCCATGCTTCACGGATTTTACACCAAGAGCAAAATCCGGGTTGTGCTCGAGCGTTATTTCAGTCCCATGATGCCAACCGCGGGGTGTGGGTTAATCCGCCTGCGTGGCCACTAAACACCGATGAAATGGATGCGGTATTTGATTTACCGTATCAGCGTATCGCGCACCCCATGTATGGTGATGAGAAAATCCCCGCCTACGATATGATCAAGACTTCAATCAATATCATGCGTGGTTGTTTTGGTGGTTGCTCATTTTGTTCGATTACCGAGCATGAAGGACGCATTATTCAAAGTCGCTCGCAAGAGTCGATCATTAAAGAAATTAAAGACATTCAAGAAAAAGTGCCGGGCTTTACCGGGGTCATTTCTGACTTGGGCGGCCCAACGGCGAACATGTACCGTTTAGGCTGTACCAGTGAGAAAGCGGAGAAAACCTGCCGACGTTTGTCGTGTGTGTATCCGTCTATTTGTGGTCATTTAGGCACCGACCATAAACACACCATCGATTTATATAAAGCGGCACGTGAAGTACCTGGCATTAAAAAAGTGTTAATTGCTTCGGGTGTTCGTTACGATTTGGCTATCGAAAACCCAGAATATATTAGAGAGTTAGCTAAGCATCATGTTGGTGGGTATTTAAAAATTGCCCCTGAACATACCGAAGACGGTCCTCTCAGTAAAATGATGAAGCCAGGTATGGGAACCTATGACAAGTTTAAAGAACTGTTTGATAAGTTTTCTAAAGAAGCGGGTAAAGAACAGTTTTTAATTCCGTACTTTATTTCGGCGCATCCTGGTACCACCGATGAAGACATGGTTAATTTGGCGTTATGGTTAAAAGGGCAGAAATTTAAGCTCGACCAAGTGCAAAACTTTTATCCCTCACCGATGGCCAATGCGACCACGATTTATCATACCGAACTGAACTCACTGAAAAACGTTAAGCATGATAGTGAAAAAGTGACAGTGCCGAAAAAAGGCCGTCAGCGTAAATTGCATAAATTCTTATTACGTTATCACGACCCATTGGGTTGGCCGATGATCCGTGAAGCGCTAGTTGCCATGGGTAAAGAGTCGTTAATTGGTAATGGACCAAATCATTTGGTGCCGCCAGAAACCCGTAATGAACAAACGAAAGTGAAGTGGGGCCAAAAGCCATCGGCTAAAGCGAAAGAGCAAGGTGGTCAAAAGGCCATGACGCGTTTTTCTGCTGATCAGTTTGAAGACCGTAAAGGTTCCACTAAAGCAGACAAAGGCAGTGCTAAGCCAGTAGGGCAGAAACCAAAGTCTCCAGCCAAAGCTTCGGGCCAAGCGGCAAAAGGGCAAGCACCCAAAAACCAAGGCGCTAAGCGTCCAGCTAAAGCGACCACTTGGGCGACTAAATCTAAATACGCCAAGTAAGCTAACACGTTAACTTACTGTCATAAAAACCCGCATTAACGTTTGCGGGTTTTGTTTTTTTGCAGTAACAGATTCAATAACAAGGTAATCTGGTTCGATACTTTGGTCTTTTAATTTAGTCTGCTCAGTCGCTGTTTTGTTATACGACTGCACTTTATTGATTAGATGACCCAATGGTTTGATAAACAAGGAACGATCATTATGCCAACGTTAATTAGGCTTAGCGGATATTTCAGTGGTGTACTGCTGTGTGGTAGCGCTATGTTAGTTAATCCTGCTTATGCCGCTAACTCGTTACAGCAACAGCAATTTTTTGAAGCGATCAGCGATCTTTGCGGTAAAGCTTTTGCGGGTAAAGTCACTGCTGGTGGCGGTAAAGGGGATGGCTTTAGTGGCAAATCATTAGTTATGCATGTAAGAGAATGCACCGATCATCAGTTACGTATTCCATTTCATGTTGGCGATGATCACTCTCGCACTTGGGTGATAACTCAAACCGATACCGGATTACGCTTAAAGCATGATCATCGCCATCAAGATGGCAGTGAAGATAAAGTGACTATGTATGGTGGTGATACACGCGATACTGGCACTGCAAATATGCAGACTTTTCCTGTAGATGATGAGTCCATTGCCAATTTTAAGCAACATGGCTTAACGCAATCGGTCACTAACGAATGGCAGATGATGATTGAAGCCCATACTTTTACTTATCGGTTAAGCCGAGAAAATCGCGACTTTAAAGTAGAGTTTGATCTCACTAAGCCTGTCGCATTACCGCCGAAACCTTGGGGATATAAATAAGTTTTTTGATAAGTATTATTCCATTGTGATTTTTAGATGTAGTCTGCGGTCATTTGTATTCTGAGCGTATGGCCTGCGGCCACGAACGTCGTGGCGCTTCGCCCACACCAGACCAAGAGGAAACCAACGGCTGTTCCCTCTTTACTCTTTTTAAAAGAATTGGCCCAGCCGCCCCGCAACATTTTCCCTATTTACTTAAACAACAGATGCGAAAAGGTCGCCATGGGGATTGATCCAGCTTTTAAATTCATTTGTATGCTGCTTCGGCCCATTTTGCAATAAAGAGTGAAAATGCTAACGCTTCCGATGGTACATCTGATGTGAATGGATTTACGAATGTCGTGATGGCAGAACGCCAAGGAACGACCGGTACCGCGAAAGCTAGCTAGCATCTGATAGGCAGGATGCCTGAATGCCTTGGAGTATATGGATATACGTGAAAGGCCATGTGAGCTTCACGCTATTTTCTTCAACGTCCTCGATTTTAATTGAACCTGAAGCGATGAATCTGCTCACGCATTCTTTTATAAAAAGTCTTTAACGGCCTCAAGTTCAGAGTTGAATTTGTACATTTTCAGTTAAACAGGCAAACTCATTTATGCCCATTTGTGAGTTACAAACTATTGCCAATGGTATAAGTGTATCTAATTATTGGCGCCAAGTTGTAGCTGATTGACTTACAAAAGAGTGGGGAAATAACTCTGCCATTACACTGGCGCCTTAGTATAGGCAAGGCTTAGTTTGCCTCCAGACTCAGTATTAATAATCCAGAATGACTAACTGAATATTAAACACTAAATACACATTTTTCACAGTCCACTCTAAAGGTTAAATTGATTCATTTAGGCTAGGCAGTATCTTGGGAGCCAATGAACTGCGAAGCAAGTTCATTGTTGCGGCACCGAAATAGGGATGCTTGTAGCCAAGTTAACCACTCATTCATTCCAGTCCCACTTTTGGCGGACAAGGTTAAGATATCGGTTCTATCCGACAATTCATACACAGCCCTTTTTGCATTGTCTACTGAAAAGTCATCAAAATGAGGTAATAGATCGGCTTTGGTCAGTAACACTGTATCGGCTTCTCGAAACATTACCGGATATTTAGAGGGTTTGTCATCTCCTTCTGTTACAGATAAAAGCACAACGTTCAGATGTTGGCCAAGATCGAAACTTGCAGGACAAACCAGATTGCCCACGTTTTCAATAAACAGAATATCGACCTTTTCTAAATCAAGCTCTATGATTGCCTTGTCAATCATATGTGCATCTAGGTGGCAAGCCATGCCGGTAGTGATCTGAATAACGGGCACCCCATGCTTACGGATCCTGTCAGCATCATTCTCCGTTTCCAGATCGCCCTCGATAACTGCAACACCAACACCGCGTTCTTTTAATGCACCAATACTCGCCTCTAAAAGGCGTGTTTTGCCACTGCCTGGGGACGACATTAGATTGATAACCAAGATGTTACGGTCATTAAAAAAACCTCTGTTATGCTCAGCCTGGTGATCATTCTCATGCAATAAATTTTTTATTACTTCAATCGATCTGCTTCCATCACTACAGTTAGCATACTCTGCACCTTCTTGTAGAAGGTGACGGTTACCGTCGGTTATATTGCAGTTACACGTATTACACATATTTAACTCCGTTACTCTTAGCAATATTATATTCAGGAATGGTGAGTTTGAACGCTATTCTCTGGTTCTGAATTAAGACTATTTAAAGCTTTTGACAAAAATTCTCCACTGCACTTCATATGAAATACTGCGCTCTCAATTGTCTCCGCAAGTTCGTTAAGCTCCTCTTCAATCATCTTTTCTCGCCAGTTATTAAGCTGGGTAATATGTTCATCGTTATGATGATTCCAGTGGGGTAATAGCACTTTTAATCGCTCTGCTATTGTTTGACCGATTGCAATTTTTTCAGCTTCGGTTTTTTGCATATTTACATCGTCTTTCATCATATTATTCCTAATTGACCTGGACTAGTTTGCCGTTCGAGAACCACGAGCCCTTGAAGAAAATCTATTAATACAGGTTTATAGCCTGACAAGGCCCTGTCCTGTTCAAAAAAAGTGCTTACTAATATGTCTGAAGTGCAAAATTCGATCTGAGTGACGTCTTTGATTAACTCTTCAGTATCGTTGGACATTAATTTAACTGTGATATTACACATGGCCTATCTCCAGGTTTTCATGCATTGTGGATATATTAATTAAGGAATTATCGAGAAAAAGCACCGAGTGCAGTCACAATATTAGAAATTTGAGTTTTGAATTCGCCTTGCATATCAAAAGCACAAGATCCCTTTTTATCCGCTTCTCTTATTGCCTCACTTACAGACAGATGCCCCAACAAGGTTTTATTCTGAAGTGACTGTTGCAGATAAGTTAAATCAGCCTCGTCTGCTACTTTACTGGCAATGTATACAATTTTGGTTATACCAATTTCACCTGCCAATTGTTCTATCTGAATTGAAGTTTGCAGACTGCGGCTTCCGGGTTCAACGACAACAATGAGTACATCAACTGCCTCTGCGGTTGCTCTGCCCAAATGTTCTATTCCGGCTTCCATATCCATGATCAATACATCGTCTCTATCCAATAAGAGATGTTTCATCAGACTCCGCAGTAATGTATGTTCAGGACAAACACATCCAGACCCACCATGCTCTACCGTTCCCATCATCAGCAGGCGGACGCCAGCATGCTCTACGCAGTGTCTATCAGGTAAATCATCGACTCTGGGGTTGAGCACAAATAGACCGCCATTATTCTGATCTGCTCCCGTTCGTTGTTTGGCAAGGTTTTTCATTTTAGAAAAAGGCTGTAAACCCGCTAACTTTTGAGCCGGAATACCTATTGCAGACGCAAGGTTTGCATCGGGATCGGCATCAATCGCCAATACTCTTCGTCCTTGCAAAGCAAATGAGCGTGCTAATAATCCTGCAATAGTCGTTTTTCCGACGCCCCCTTTACCAGTAATAGCTATTTTCATATTGACCTCTTAATCAGCCCCGGTGGACATATGAAGACTCACCGGGGATGTTTTTAGTTAAATACCTAATTTTTGGCGTTTTTGTTTAATGACATCCACCAGTTTATTACCGGCAATTTTAGGATCAGTCTCGACAATAAAGTAACCATCAAATAGATCTTTAGCGCCTTCCTGCATTAGATCGGTAATCACATCAGAACCTGTCACCTGAGGCATAGTGCCAAGATGAGTAGGTAAGCCGATGGCAACGCCCCATGAAGCAATCGCAATTGCTTTTTCGGACATCGCCTCAGGTGCTGATGCCACTAAAGGTAGATCACACAAATCAACACCTAATCTGTTAGCCAATGCCGTCGCCAGACTCACCGCTCGGCTATTATCAACACAAGATCCCATATGTAGCACTAGTGGTAAGGGACCTCCGAGCCCCGCGGCCTGACCAATTGCAGTTAATACGGCCTTGAGTGAGTCACCTGCATACTGCTCCGTTGCCTGTTGATTCATCAGCCCATGTTTGGCAAATGCTCCAGCACCACAACCCGTTGCAAGCATCAAAACGTTATTTGCAGCAAGCGTTTTAGCGATGACCTGATAACTTTCATCTTGTACTGTTTGGGTACTGTTGCAGCCAGCAAATAAAGCCACGCCCTGAATATTTCCATTAACAATGTTATCAACCAAAGGTTTTAGCGGATCATCTGCATCGATCTTAGAAAGAGCAGCCATTACGGCTTCGCTACTGAACCCCACCACAGCAGTTTGTTTAATATTGGGGATGTTGACCCTCTTTGGATCCCGGCGTGTATAGGCATTTATTGCGCACTGAATGATTTCCCGTGCAGTTTCCACTGCATTTTCTTCATGGAAGCTAATATGACGTGCACCCTGCATCTTATTTTCATCCATGGTCGTAATGACTTCTGTATGGAAGCAATTTCCTATCTGAGGTAAAGATGGCATAATGCACTGCACATCAACCACCATTGCATCTAACGCGCCAGTCAATATAGCCATTTCTTGAGAAAGATAGTTGGTCGCTAAAGGCACACCATGGCGCATCATCACTTCATTACCGGTACAACAAATACCAACAATATTTATCCCCTTTGGAGCCCCAACCCCTTTAGCAATATCATTCATTTCTCTGGCCATATCGCAGATGACTTCACTGAGCATGGGGTTATGACCATTGACAGCGATATTGACAGCATTTTTATCTATAACACCGATATTGGCTTCAGTAACCACCGGACTTGGAGTGCCAAACATCACATCTGACAACTCTGTTGCCAGAGACATACCATTAAAGTCTGCTAAGGCGCCGCGAATACCGCCTAGGAACACATTCTTGGGTTCGGCATCACAACCTATGTGTGTTCTTGCCATGATCTGCGATACGGTGGCATCGATATTATGCGGTAGCACCCCAAGATGACTCAGAAGTTCAACCCGTTTCTTAGGCAGAGTCGCACTTATCCAATGACACCCTTTATGATGGTCTTGATTCTGATAGTCTTCTAGTGTCTTTGTTGCTACATCGTATGCTACTTCAAGCATTTCTTTGTTTTGAGTATCAATATTAAGCAACGTAGCAATACGATAAAGTTTAGCTTCATCACGTATCCGGTAAGCAGGCAAAAGTCCCTTACCAATTTTCTGCAGAGCTAAGGCAATATGACGGCCATGTTCTGAGTGGGCGGCGGCACCTGCGGCCATCATACGAGTGACATTACGCGCTACGATCGTATGTTTATCGGCACCACAGATACCAGCTTGGGGACCATCACCAAAGGGATCTACTCGGCAGGGGCCTTTCCAACATATTCGGCAGCACAAGCCCAAAGACCCAAACCCACACTGAGGTTGCTGTGCCTGATAGCGATCAAATACTGTAGCAATCCCCTCACTTTCAGCCACAGAGCATAGGGCTATTACTGCTGGATCACTTGTTTTAATTCTATTATTCATCACAGTTTCCTCAGTGTCATATTCATATGTTTATGCGATTGAGCTAGCTCTTTAGCCCTAGCCTTTAACAGTGCCGTTCTATATTCATGCATCTTGATCAGGCTGATAGCCTTAGTTGGGCAGGCTTCCACGCATGCCGTATCTTTTTTGTTATTCTCAGCACACCAAGAGGTACAAAGATCACATTTAAGCGCCACTCCCTGGTTGGTAGAAGAGCCATCATCTTTAAAACTATCTCTTCTTACTGTTATGGCTCCAAATGGACAAACCATGACACATAGCTTGCAACCAACACAGTTGCTTTCGACTATCATCACCTGCCCATTTTCTTGGCGACAAGCTCCTGTAGGGCACACCATGGCACATGGTGCATTTTCACATTGCCTGCACTGCATTGGCATGATCACACCATCGGCTTCCACCACTTTTATTCGCGGATGCAGGGGTTGTTTGTTGATTACAGCCCCTATAAGCCCACCTTTGCCCCCATGTGCCACTGCGCAGGCGAGCTCACAGCTATGACACCCGATACACTTCTGAGCGTCAGCATAGATAATTACATTCTCCAGCTCTTTCATAACGTCGGCCTTTTAGTTTTTTCTATATTTCAAAACTATCAATAAATAGCTCTTCACCCTGAATGATCTCAAGATTTGTATCATCACAGTCAGGACAACGAAATTTAAACTTCGGTACCTTAAACTGCACTTGGCATCCCCTGCATCGCGCAATGGGTGGAAGATGTTCAATCACCAATTCAGCATTTTCTGCAATTGTGCCTTCGGCAAACATGTTGAAACAAAAACTTAGCGCCTGTGGCTCTACCGCTTTTAGCATGCCGATTTTAACGGTTACACGCTTTACGTGAGTCACACCATGGCGTGTGGCCTCAGCAAGTAAAGTCTTGACCAGTGCACTGGTAATTGTTGCTTCATGCATTTAAGTGCCCATAGTTGAACAGTTGATTATTTTTTAGCTTATGAAAATTTTGCAGTAGCACCGACATAAAATCTGTCGGCCAGATGACACTAATAGGATAAAATATGCATAATTGAGACTTAAGTATCAGTTCTGGCTAAATACAACAATATATGAAGGGTCGGAGTTTTATTGCATTGAATAGGCCTTGATTTATAAGGAGATACCCCATTAAAACCCTTGTTTGTACGGTACTGCTTCGCAACTCATCTCATCGAGCACCAGCTCGACCTCCGCTATAAATCCTGCATGGTCACGTGAGTTTATATTCCACGGTTCGAACCCACCCAAGCTTAAACACATCCATATATGAGTGTGTTTTCATGACGGCACTGACAATATTGTTAATGACAGTGAGCGGCGATAACTTGTGCTTATTAGCGGTATCAACAACGGATAGCATTCGATATGGTAATTATTGGCCGTTATTAGAACCGGTCCATAATAAGTATTACTCATGATTACCCTAGCGGGTATTCAGTGCTCTGTTTCATTGTTTGTTACTGGAACTCCTAGGGAATGGATAAATATCCGTAGTTCAATTCCATTACTTTAGCGCGTTCTTGCATCTGTCGGCCTTTCTAAGCGCTAGCATGTCGTGGCCAGCTAAGATTAATCGTTGGCCTCTTTGATGGCAAAGCCGCTGTACTGTAATCGGCTATTTGTGGAAATTAGGCTGGATGTGAACCTAACAAGGCAGAGTTGTATCTAGACTCCTTTATATTCTATTTCTTATGACTAGCGCAGAGATTGCCGGCTGCCAAAGGTGGGAAAAATTGAGGCGTTCGAATACGACCATCTTGATTAATCACGCAAGTATTTTGCCAGCATATGCCAGCCAAATATTGGTACCTGATTATTAAGCGAAAAGCACCAAGCCATTGTGATAAATAATTTGGCTTCCCAAGACTAAGGTTCCTAGGCCGATTAAGCATCGTAGACCGGTGCTGATCTTGGTATTTAATTGGTTGGCTGTTTTTAAAAATGGTACTGCAATCAAGGCTGACAATGAGGCCATACCTAAAATGGAGCCTAGTCCAAATAGAACCACGTAGCATAAGCCAATTAATGGCGAGGGGGTTGTTGAGGCCACTAATATGACTAACGCAGATGATCCGGCCAAGCCATGAGTCATACCGATAAATAAGGTTCGCATTGGTATTCTTGGCGGGTGGGAGTGCCGGTGCATATTGCTGTCATGTGATCCGGTATCTAGGGCATGAGAATGGGCATGAAGATGTGGCTCATTGTCATGCTTGTGGAGATGGATGTGGACTTTATTCTTAACTACCCCTCTGAGTACAGAAAAACCCAAATAGATTAACATTATGCCAACACCAAACTCTAATAAACCAGTCATCGACTCGCTGAATTCAAGCCCAAGTAGTACCGCACCTCCAGCAAACAGCATAAGGGTAAGGGTATGCCCCATCCCCCAAATGGCGCCATGGGTAACAACATTACGAATAGAGGCTTCACCGACTGAAATTGAAGATACGGCTGCCAAGTGATCCGCTTCCAGCGCATGCTGCATTCCTAATAAAAATCCGAGTAAAAGAATCGACGTCATATTTTGTGTTCTCCAATTTGATAAATTTCTTAACAGTGCGTCATGTCATGAAATTGCGAATTCATATTTATTTCTTTGAGACTACTTGTATCAACTTCCCCTCCTAAAAAAACCTGTGGAGATAAATGTTATATTTCTGTTTTTATTCAATATGTTGAATATAATTTTTATTAGTATTTTGATAGTAAAATAATGCAGATTAGCTTGTTTTATCGCACCAGTTGTTAATGTAAAGCTATGCTACGAAATTTAATGACACTCTACTGTCAGCAAGGCGACAGATCCTCCCCCCTATCTGAATTAAATTTGTCCCGAATTATATTCACTATCAAACAAATATAACGGGGAATAACATGCTTGATAATTCGATTCTAGCTTGGGGAGGAGCGCTGCTTCTGCTGCTTGGCGAGGTGTGGACATTAAGAAATGTCCACTGTCTCAAAAAGATGCTGTTGTTTTCAACATTAGCGGAACTTGGTTATGTGATGCTGGGTTTCGGTTTGGGAAATGAGGCAGCAGAAACAGGTGCAATGCTTCACCTTTGCTTCCAGTCAGTGATGCGCATGTTGGTATATGTGTCGGCTTGGTATCTTATTAAAAGGACGGGATCATCGAGTCTTAGTAAGTTAGCTGGCAGTGGACATAGAATGCCGGTAGTAGCGACGATATTTGGTTTTGGACTCTTTTCTGTGATGGGGCTTTCTCCGTTTAAAGGCTCATTTAGTAAGTTCTTGATTCTTTATGGCGCGGTAGAACAGGGGCAGTGGTTGCTGGCTTTAGTGGGAACATTAGCCAGTATTATTGCATCGGTATATTATCTTATTGTCATACAGCGAGTCTGCCTTGAAAAACTGGCAGAATCAGATAATAAGTTAAACTTTGATTTCTCCGTCCCGAAAGCCAGACTGGTAATATCTACCATTTTTTGTCTTACAGTCCTGACCATCTTCATGAGTCTATTCCCTGAGCCATTTCTGCATTTTGTTGAGTCATTATCGTCAGATGTGAGTAACGTGGTGTTACCTGAATTTGAATCTCCATGGAATCCATTGGTGCTAGCGCCCTATCTGGGCGGATTTATACTTTTTGCAGTTGGTCGCTATTCTCCAACTTTGCGCAATGCCCTTGCTGTAGTTATTTCTGGTCTTACTTTGATACTCGCTTTCAATGTCGAAGGTGTGGACAGTCTGTCGTACTTGTTCGGCTTAATATTTGCTTTTATTTGCTTGATTGTAGTTATTTACTCACTTTCATACATGCGCGGTGATGAGCAATGCAATCGCTACTATTTCTTCTTGTTCCTAATGACAGGCTCATTGCTAGGTGTTACCAGTGCAACAGACTTTGGCAACTTCTATCTGTTTTGGGAGTTGATGACCTGGAGTTCATACTTCTTGGTGGTTCATGAACAGACTAATGAAGCGCTAAAGGCGGGGAAGAAATACTTCCTGATGTGTGTGTCCGGTGCATATATCATGCATTTTGGTATTTTGGTTTTGCATGCCAATCTCGGTAGTTTCGAGATGGATGTGATTGGTGAGGGGATTAATCAGCTTACGCCCCCTATCGCGCTAACGGTCTTAGCTACCTTTATTATCGGTTTGGGGGTAAAAGCGGGTTTATTTCCTATGCACAGCTGGTTACCTGATGCACATCCTGTCGCCCCATCTTCAATTTCTGCACCTATGTCAGCCATTTTAACCAAAGCGGGCATTTATGGCCTTGCTAAGGTGCTGTTTGTTGTCTTTGGCACAGGAGCTTTAGCAAGTTTAAGCTCTGCCATAGGAGGTTTTTCTGTTGGTTTAATTGTCTCTTCATTGGGAGGGTTGACCTTTATTTATGGCGAGGTTAAGGCGCTGAAAGAACAGAATCTTAAACGAATACTGGCTTACTCAACCTTGGCTCAGGTAGGGGAAATTGTCGCTATTCTTGGGATTGGAAGTCATCTAAGTACTGCTGGTGCAATGATGCACGTGATGAATCATGCCATATTTAAAAGTTTACTGTTTCTTGCGGCCGGAGCCGTAATTTTCCGAATGAAAAGCAAGATGCTTGTCGACTTGAAAGGGGTTGGCCGCAAGATGCCATTCACTTGCTGTTGTTTCGCTATAGGGATTTTGGCGATTATGGGACTACCTCCATTCAGCGGCTTTTTCAGTAAGTTTCTGATGGTCTATGCTGCTGTGCAAACAGGAAACTTAATTCTGCCAATTATGATTTTGCTCGGGAGCATTATTGGCGCTATTTACTATATTCGAATAATCAGAGTGCTATTTTTTGAGCCATATAATGGCCCCGATATTACGGAGGCGCCGGTTTCTATGCGTCTTGCGACCGCCATACTTGCCTCATTGGTCGTATTAGGTGGATTATTTCCGCAGCTAGGTATGTTATTAGTGCAACCGGTAGTGGAGCTTTTTGCAAGCCGGGGAACCATTGAACAGATCTCCATACCCGATTTAACCCTGAATTGGTCTCTCAGTGCTCTCATTGCCTGTGGCGGGTCAATATTGGTTTACTTTGTCGGTAAGTCTGGTTCAACTCGTGCAGGGATCACTTCGATGATTGTAATGGCATTGGCATTAGGCGCTGTACTGTTTGAAGCCGAGCGTTACGATTTGCTTTCATTTTGGTTTGCCCTGCTTATTTCAGGTGTCGGCATCTTGAACCTATTGTATTCCATCGGTTATATGCAACATGGACACGCTCAGAATAGGTTTTTCTTTTTCTTTGTCTTTATGATTGGTGGCCTGTTGGGGGTAACCGCAAGTAACGACTTATTCAACTTCTTTGCCTTCTGGGAAATTATGAGCAGCTGGACGCTGTATTTTGTGATTATCCATGAAGAAACCCAGGATTCTCTGAACGAAGGCTTTAAGTACTTTATTTTTAATTTTATCGGTGCCAGCTGCATGTTCCTCGGAGTTGTGATGTTGTCGGTCCGCAGCGGTTCATTTGATTTTAGTCAGATTGCTGAGGCTGCGCAGCTCATGCCTTTACCTTGGTTAGGCACGGCATTAGTGTTGATTTTGGCAGGTTTGCTAATGAAAGCTGCCCAACTACCTTTGCGTATTGATTTCCAGATGCACCCACCAACAGCGCCCACTCCGGTCAGCGGCTATATCTCAGCTGTTTTGCTGAAAAGCGGGCCCTATGGTGTACTCAAATTCTTCGCATTGATGGGTGGTGCGGCTGTTTTTGGCAAGCTAGGAACCAGTGGTGAACTGTCAAATTTGATGTATGCAGTTGCAGTCATAGCCTCGATCACTTTGCTGTATGCCGGTGCAATGGCAATGATCCAGACAGGGATCAAACGATTGCTTATTTATAGTACGGTAAGTCAATTAGGTTATGTCATGCTTGGATTGGCATTATCATCTCCCCTAGGCATCGCCGGAGGTCTGATGCACTTAGTCAATCATATGTTTTTGAAAAACATCCTCTTTCTGGCGGCGGGTTGTATCTTGGTCCAGCTTCATGTTGACAGCCTAGATAAGCTCGGTGGTTTAGGGCGAAAGATGCCCTATACCTTTGGACTGTTCTTGTTTGCAGGCTTGTCATTATCTGGCGTGCCACCACTTAATGGCTTCGCTTCCAAGTGGCTCATTTACCAGGCCGCATTCCAATCTGGGCACTTTTTACTTGGGCTTAGCGCACTGATGTCGAGCATGTTTACCTTAGCCGCCGTTTTGAAATTCACTCATGTTGCGTTCCTAGGTCAAGCATCTGATGCTGCGCAGAAGGTGAAGGAAGCGCCCTTCAGTATGCTTTTCCCGATGTTTATCCTGGCCGGAATGAGTCTGTTGGTGGGTATATTTCCTGGGATTTTACTGGTACCTATCTCAGAAATAATGTCTTCCATGGGGCTTGGCAGTATTGATGTTACTTGGTTTGGAGCATTACCTGGTCCCGGAAGTTGGCACCCAATAACTCTGACATTGATGTTAGTCCTGCTAAGTGTATTTGGCTGGCTCTTCTATCGTTTGAGTAACCAACAAATAGTCGATATCCACTTGCACAGCTGTGGTGTGACTGATATCGATTCAGCAGATGCCCATGTCAATGCTTCTAGCCTCTATGAAGCCCCGAAAAAACTGATCCGTACCTTGCTGTTTAGCAAGAAACAGGCATAAGGAGACGATGATGTTAGAAGTAATGAATACGTTAATACTCAAAGCAGTATTGGCACCTTTGGTGTTGTTTCCTGTGGCCGCTGCCGTTTTGGTATTTGGTCTACTGCTCAAGGGAGTTGACCGAATAGTCGTTGCTAGGCTGCAACGGCGAGTGGGACCGCCGTTATTACAGCCCTTTTTCGACATTTTAAAACTCATGTCCAAACAATCAATGGTGCCGATTGGCGCACCACGGACTCTATTTTTGGCTCTGCCTATGATAGGTGCCTGTAGCATGTGTCTAGCGATAGCACTGGTGCCAATTGTGGGGGTGTATGAACCCAATGGCCAGTTTGGCGATCTGATCGTGTTGCTCTATTTACTCACGGTGCCGGCAATTGTACTCATGCTGGCCGGTTCGGCATCCGGATCAACCTTCGGAGCAATAGGTTTTTCTAGGGAGATGTCATTGATGCTCGCCTATGAAGGTCCTTTGTTATTGGTGCTGATATCAGTGGCCATGAAGACGGGTCTGGCTCAGGGCGATCTGATTACCTTCTCCTTGATGGATATAGTGCACTACCAGCAAGACAATGGTTCATTTCTGTTTGATCCATGGATGTGGCCCGCGGTGTTGGCTTATCTGAGTATTATTCCGGCGAATCTTGGGATTCCCCCATTTGATATACCTGAAGCTGAGTCTGAAGTACTTGAGGGCCCCCTATGTGAATATTCTGGGCCCGCTCTGGCATTGTTTAAGATCATGTCGACGATGAAAACCATGGTGGTATTGGCACTGGGAATCGTGATGTTCATACCGGGTAATGCGACCGGGATGATGGCGCTGATCGGATTTGTATTCAAATGTTTAATTTTGTTTTTATTGACTAAAAGTCTACTGCGAGCCTCGGTAGGGCGTATGCGTATAGATCAGGCTTTTCTGTTTTATTTCAAATGGCCTGAGTTGCTCGGCATCGTGGGATTATTATTGGTCGTATTTAAAGGATAAGGGTGATTGCAAATGAGTTTTTTATCGAAA
This sequence comes from Shewanella psychromarinicola, assembly GCF_003855155.1. NCBI lineage: Bacteria > Pseudomonadati > Pseudomonadota > Gammaproteobacteria > Alteromonadales > Shewanellaceae > Shewanella > Shewanella psychromarinicola. Next base: position 573,866 of record NZ_CP034073.1, on the reverse strand, counting down.
GTGTCCGTGCGTTCTCCATGGCTTTACCGGATCAATGCAGGCTCCTGTAATGGATGTGATGTGGAATTGGCAACAACTGCACTTATTCCACGTTATGACGTGGAGCGTCTCGGATGCCAGTATTGCGGCACTCCGAAACATGCAGATATCGTTCTGATCACTGGGCCACTGACGGCCAGAATTAAAGATAAAGTACTGCAGGTATATCAGGAAATTCCTGATCCTAAAGTTACGATTGCAGTGGGTATATGTCCTATTTCTGGTGGGGTGTTTCGTGACAGCTATGCCATTGAAGGTCCAATAGATAAATATATTGATGTCGATGTTAATATTCCCGGTTGTCCCCCACGCCCCCAAGCCATTCTTGAAGGTATTGCAATGGCCATAGAGATCTGGAAGCAACGTTTGTAGGAGGCTGAGATGAAAATGCTAAAAGTATTATTACAGAATTTAATTAAGGGCCCATCGACGGATCCGTTTCCTTTTGGTGAAACCTTCACTCCAAAGGGGCTCCGAGCCCGCATCCGTTTCGATGAAACAGCTTGTACTGGTTGTCGTATGTGTGAACACGTGTGTGCAGGAGGTGCCATTCGCTTTCATGATTCACCTAATGGTCTGGAATTTACTCTCTGGCACAACACCTGCACTTTCTGCGGCCTGTGTGAGCACTATTGTGTGCCTAAAGCGATAAAGCTTACTGAGGATTGGCACCTAGCACATAAACAAGAAGATAAGTACACCATGACAGAAACCGGAACAGTTGCCTTGATTCAATGCGTGCAGTGCAGGAAAAAAATAATTCCTACCAGTCAACAACTCAATGCTGTTGCCTATAAGAGCTCAAATGAAATGATTAAGCGATTGGGACGGATGTGCCCTGATTGCCGTCGTGAGCTGTCGACAAAACTATTGATAAAAGGAGAGTCAGTATGAATGATGATATTAGCCGTTTCCAAACTATGTTGCACACCTCGATTCAGGGGGATCATAGTCTGACGATTCGCATCAACGACAAAGGAGTGCACACTTTATGGTGTAAGGTAGACAAAGTAAAAGATATACAGTTAATGGCCCAAATTGTTAAAGATCTTGGTGGCCGCCTAAGTACAATTACAGCCTATCAGCTGAAGGCGAATTTGCCGTCTGAGGACCATGAAATTGCCTATCATTTTGATATACACGGATCTACGCTGACGGCAACGGTAAAGCTGATCGGTGACAACAAGACTATTTCCTCCTTGACACCTATTTTTCGCAATGCTGACTGGAATGAACGCGAATTTATGGAATTGTATGACATAGAAGTTGAAGGGCATCCAGATCCCAGACGCCTGTTCATCGATGAGTCTATCGATCCGGCGGTGCTCCAACGCTTCATTCCTTATTCAGCGATGGTTAATGCCGCCAGTACCAAAACATTGTGGGAAAATATAATGGACAAGAGAGGACAGCCAAATGACAAGTTATAAATTACCTGTAGGTCCAATACATGTTGCATTGGAAGAACCCATGTATTTCAAGGTAGAAGTTGAAGGTGAAACTATAATCGGACTTGAGATTACTGCTGGACACGTACATCGTGGGCTCGAATACCTTGCTATGAAGAGAAACTTCTATCAGAACATCACTCTGACAGAGCGATTATGCTCGCTGTGCTCCAACAGTCATCCGACGACGTATTGCATGGCTTTGGAGGAAATTGCTGGCATAAAAGTACCCGAACGCGGCCAGTATCTCAGAGTTATTGCTGATGAAATAAAGCGAGTGGCATCGAATCTGTTTAATATCGGCATCATGGCACATATTATCGGGTATGACTCGCTGTTTATGCATGTGCTTGAGACTCGAGAAATAATGCAGGATGTCAAAGAGACTGTGTATGGTAATCGGATGGACTTGGGGGCAATTTGTATTGGCGGAGTAAAATATGACCTCGACGAAGATAAAATAGCTTACTTACTAAAGCAAATTGAACGAATTAAGAAGCCGATAGAAGAGATTAAGGAGATCTACACCACCAATAAATTCATTTTAATGCGTACCAAAGGAATAGGGGTAATATCCAAGGCCGAAGCATTGGATTTTGGTTTAGTTGGTCCTGTCGCTAGGGCATCAGGCATCGTTCTCGATGTTAGAAAAGACGCACCCTATGCCGCTTATGATAAATTGGATTTTGAGGTTCAGAGTCGTCCAGATGGTGATGTGTGGTCCCGTGCTATGGTTCGTTTTGATGAGGTTGTGGTTGCTCTGTCATTGATTGAGCAGTGTCTGAGGTCATTACCAAAGGGGTTGATTAGCATAACCGGATTACCAGTGATTCCTGCCGGGGAAGCTATTGCCAAAAGCGAGGCGCCCAGAGGAGAACTTCTTTATTATCTGAAGACCGATGGCAGTGACAAACCTGAGCGTATGAAGTGGCGGGTACCAAGTTATCCTAATTGGGATGCATTACATGTGATGATGAAGGGAGAAAAAGTGTCTGACGTATCTTTGATCGTAAACAGTATCGATCCTTGCATTTCCTGTACCGAAAGGTAGGGTTGCCTGTTAAAGCCTGTCCTGCTGTTCTAATGAATATAGTAAAATGTATCAGATTGGACACAATTAAAGTTGAGTATATAAGCGTTGATATGAACTATAAGGTATTTGCTGTGCTGGACCCTTCGATTTAGATATCAACAATTAGACAAATTATTGATGAGTAAAATAAACGGGCTGATAGGGCTTTAATAGAATATTCTTTTCAAATAATAAGGAGATCATGACATGCAATCAAAAATGAGAATGTCACGAATGAATACGATTGAGAAGCTTAAAGAGCCTAAATATGAAGGGTTTCTGGATGAGTTCAGATGTAAAAACTTTCCAAAAGGACAGCTATTTAGTATACCGAGTATGGGAAGCAATGAGGTATTTATTGTGTCTTCTGGTCGGATACGCGTATATCTGTCTTACGAAGGCCGGGAGTTTACCCTCTGTTTTCTTGAACCCGGTGATATATTCAGCACACATACTCGAGCATTTTTGGAAACATGCAAGGATTCGAGATTGATGCTTGTGGGGGCTGATATATTTCGTAATAAGATCACAAAATTTCCAGAGTTCTCTATGGTGATGACTGGGATTTTAGGGGAAGTATTAGGCAGTACTTTGGATATCATCGAGGGTCTAATATTTCATGATGCTAGACATCGATTAATCGAGTTTGTGCTGTCATGGGGACAAGCGTCGGGTGAGCAAACTGCCGACGGACTGAGATTCGAATGTGATTTAAGTATGGAAGATATTTCACTGCTAATAGGGACTACGCGTCAAACAACCTCTTCATTGATGAATAATCTCATTCGCAATGGATACTTATGTAGAGATGGAAGAAAAAATCTGATTATCAGTAGATTAAATGACATGAAACATTTGCTAGATAGTAGTACTAACGTTACTTAGTGAATTGAGATGTGTTTTCTATAACCATCCACAGTCATGAGCATTGTATTTAATGCTAATGACTGTGGGGGTGTGATTAAAAGCTTTCACATGTTGTAGGACTGTTTTTTTTCAGCTTCCAAACCAGCCTAAAATGTGGGAGTTACCCTAGATTCATTAATTATTGGGTTATCCATTTAATAATCACTCTAACTCTAAAATGTACAAAAATCAGTTAGCTTTGCTTAGAAATTTATAAATTCAACTCTGAACTTGAGGCCGTTGAAGACTCTTTATAAAAGAATGCGTGAGCCTGACAGGGCGTCAAGCTAGCTTTCGCGGTACAGGATGTACCATCGGAAGCGTTAGCATTTTCACTCTTTATTACAAGATGGGCCGAAGCAGCATACAAATGAATTTAAAAGCTGGATCAATCCCCATGGCGACCTTTTCGCATCTGTTGTTTAAGTAAATAGGGAAAATGTTGCGGGGCGGCAGGGCTAATTCTTTTATAAAGAGTTAAGAGGGAACTGCCGTTGGTTTCCTTTTGGTCTGGTGTGGGCGACGCGCCACGACGTTAGTGGCCGCAGGCCATATCTTAAACACACTTTTGTCCACAAACGAGTTAGCTAGGCTACTCTGTATATGCAAATGTCATTGTTTGGATTCTGCGTTAATAAACCACTCTTTCCAAATAATTCAGGCTGCCAATGGCAGCCTGAATGTTATGTACTTAACGAGTGTTAAGACTAGCAGCGGTTACTTGCCATCAAAGGTAAATGACTGACCTGCTAGGGCGGCTTCAAACATTAAGCCTCCTTTTGCGGCGGTAAATATTGCCATGCCATTGATATAAGCGGCTGTTGCAGTGTGGTTACTGCCTGCTTGCCCTGCACCAGCTGAATTGCCCGTAGTACCGACTTGAGCATTGGCACCAACGTTAATCGCTACGGCAGATGCTTGGGCACTAAATTCAAAGCTACCGCTGGTGAAATCATTATAAGCTTTAGCATCTTTAAAAAAGATAATTTCGCTATAGGCTTGTCCGCCTAATTGAAAACCAATGGATAGCTGGGTTAACGTGGAATCCCCCATATAAGCATCGCTTTGGTATACACGACCATTTCCATATGCGGCACCAATCCCGATACCGCCTTTGGCTACGGTGGGGAAGATGGCATAACCATAAGCAGTATCAAATAAATGGCGGCTTTCATTGGCTTTTTTAAAATTAGTAATAGCATCGTTATAAGCATCTTCGTTTGCAAAACTAGGAGCTGAAAACGCGAAGCTTAATAACACGAGTAAACTGGAAACAACTAAGCTAATTGAACGTTTCATAAATAACCTCAGTGACTAAATTGTCATGGTAAAACTCACCATAGAATAGCATAACCCTAAAATGACGGGTGTTAATAAACATTTATGTCGGCGGGCGCCAGCAGACGTTGATCATTATGTTCAACGTGATGTGTTCAGGAGAATCAGCTGTTTTTTCTGTAGCACTAGTCTTTTTTGTCGCCCTGATCTGCTGCTGATTGATCTGCTGAAAAATCGGTAGCGTCGTTCTCATCCTCATCCAGCATTAAATCATGTAAATAGGTTATTTCTTCCTGGTCCAGAAGCTGCTCTGTGGTTGGTGTCGCTGCTTTTTTGGTGGCGTTGAGTGTGCCGCGCAAATAGGCTGCTCGCGTGACTTGCTGGATACCATATAAAGCAAACACATATACAGTCAGTAATAGGCTTAAACGTGTTACCGCTTGGATTAACAAAGAGACTGAATCACCCAAGTAAAATGGTAAATACACCAATACAATGCGCAACACCCAATTAATCAGAATACCAATGGTTAATACACTTAACCAGCGAAAACGTATCACTTGCAAATTGGGTTGCCTATTGGCCAAATACTGTGGGCGATAGTGAGACAATAAGCGGTAAATCAGCCAAAAATAGATAATAGTTTGTAGCATTAATAATATGGGTAAGGTCAAAGCCAATAGACTAATACTGTTTAACTCAGCCAGAGAACCAATGGTGTTATTTGAGGTTTGTGGGTCAATACTGATATGAAATAATATGGCTGAACTGGTCACTAATGCAACGATAATCGCACAAGCAAAATGCTTGATTAATAGCGGTTGATAGTCTTCTTCCGTTAAGCTGCTTTTACAATATAAGTACAGCATGGGCATGAGTAAAAAATAGACAGGAATAAAGAGAGTAAGCGCTAAATGGATTGGGATCGGTGTTGTTTCTTGGGTTAGCAACCCGGTTAAAAAATAACAACCTATGAGTAAAAACATCCCGGCTAGCAGGCTATTGCTGCGAGTCGTGCTTTGGTAAATATAATGAACATACAGGCCTACTCCAAGGCAATGAATGCCTCCGAGTAAGGAAAGCCACCAGTATGTTTGAATGAAGAAATCGTTAAATTGGTTCATTTTCACTCTCTTTGACGATAGTGAATACTAACCTACTTTCTGCAAACCGAGTAGTTTCCGGTGGTTAACTTTGCTCAGATTTTCGTAAATGCCTGTTTGAGACTCTTTCTGGTGGTAAACCGGGTGCCGGTTTACGTTCAGCAAGTAAATGCTTAATTGCCAAAATAGGATGAGGTAATAGCATTTTGGGCCCAGAAAACATCATGATTTCACGCGCTCTTTGCTTCATGTGAGGTTTGTAACAATGGACAGGGCATTTATTACAAGTGGGTTTATCTTGGCCGTATGGGCAACGATCTAGGCGAGTATTGGCATAGCTTAAAAACTCACTACACTGCTGGCATACACCTTGGGACGGCTTGAGCGGGTGGTGCGCTTTACAGTATATTTCGACCATAGCTTGTATTGTTCGGAATTCGTAGAGTAATTTACCACTTAATAATTCTTTATCACTCATAATATTATCTCTTATTAAATACCTTAGTAAAATAGTCGGATATTAATAGTGTAAGCTTGGCAATTGAACCTAGCAAACTTAGCTTATTTAATTTTGAGCTTATGCGCAAAATGTCATTTTTTGAGGTTTGGATCGCAAAAATGATTGAAACTGATGCTAAATGATAGGTTGTCTATGACTTGTTATAGATTAAAATACATAAATACTTGATTTTATAGTGTACATTGAAACAATAATGAATGGTGCTTAAAAAAACAGCGCGGTATCATTAAAACCGTACATTGCCTCACAATGAATATTGTGAGTGAGATAAAATCATGTGCTACGGCATATAATCAGCAAGGTGGAAGCCTAATGAAGGTAATTTTAATTGTCATATTGATTGCAATTGCTCTGTATCTATACAGACGCACTCAAGCGGTGGCAAAACAAGAACTTGATAAAACCGATCGTAATGTTACACCGCATTCATCATCCAGTGAGGTAGCTCAATCTGAAACGTTAGCCGCGACAGACGAGACTACGATAACCGAGCCTGAGCATGCAGCCAGTGATAAATCGGTTGAAGATGATGCATTATCAGACCGAGCTGTAGATAACGATAAACTTAATTCAGCCGTGTCTATTGATGAGCCTGTCGAGGCTGCTCTTACTGAACCCAACATATCAGCAGCAGACACCCAGCAAACTGATGTTGTTTGCGAGCCAAAAGCAGCATCAAAGGATACTGTCGCTGTGGCTGAAGTGAGCAAGAGTCATGTTGAGGCCAAAGTGCCTGATACCCCCGCGGTTGAAGTGTCAAACCATAAAGGGTCGTTATTGGATCTAGTCAGTGTTGAAGGCGATTGGGCAAGCGAGAGCTTTGTACAACAGGTTGATGCTGCCAACATTGCCACCGATCTTCAACATCAGCATAGTGAATTAGTCAGTGTGATAAACCATTGCTATAAGATGCGCAAGCAAGCTGATTATTGTCAATATGGTGCGGCCTTACAGTCGACCTATTTAGCATTATATCGCTTATTACATCAGCAAAACATCACCCAACAAAATACTGATGAAATCAAATCTCCGGCGTTTATGCAATTATCGACCTTGTTGAACGACGTGGGTCAGTTTGATGAGGCAGTTAAGGTCTGTCAACAAGCGCTTGAATACCAGTTAACCGATGGCACTGTCACTGGGTTTGAAGGGCGAATAAAACGTATCGAAAAGGCTAAAACTAAAGTGAGCTAACAGGCTAATCAATACTGTTGGATGGATATCAGGTATGATATTCAAAAGGAAAGCGGACCTTGGTTCGCTTTTTTGTTGCTTCAGATCCAATGATTTCAAGGTTAAAAATGACATTAATGACTCGTACATTGACTAAAATATTGCTAATTACTGCCACCGTGGTCTTACTTGCCGGTTGTTTTCGTACTCCACAATGGACCTTATTTTATGTTGCAGACCAAGCACCTGTTCCTACGAAAATAGTACAGCAAGACCATATTGCCGGTTATTACGATTCATTGGAGCAATGCCAGGCCAAAGGTACAGGAATGTTACGTTTACAAGCGTCTTCAGTGCCCGCAGAGCAAGCTTTTGTGTGTGCAGAGCTGTGTCAGGTAGATGAACAGCAGCAATTGCAGTGTAAAAGCCAAGTTGCAGGAGTTGTGGATGATGCAATTTAAGCAAGATTTTTTTGAACAATTAGAAGGCTTTTATTCACAAGTTTATCCTTTGCCAATCAGTAATCCTCATTGGCTTGGTTGGAGTGATGATGCTGCTCAACTGATTGGTTTAGAAAAGCCTAATGCTGAATTGTTAATGCAGTTATCGGCTAACTATGCCGCGCCTGGTGCGAGCTATTATGCTCAAGTCTACAGTGGTCATCAATTTGGTGGCTATACCCCCAGATTGGGCGATGGTCGCTCAATTATATTAGGCGAAGCCATTGGCCCAAATGGCGCTTGGGATGTCGCCTTAAAAGGCGGTGGCCCTACGCCGTATTCTCGCCAAGGTGATGGTCGTGCGGTAATGCGCTCTGCGGTGCGCGAGTTTTTAGTATCCGAAGCGCTTGCTGCGCTAAATGTACCTACCAGCCGTGCGTTAGCGGTTATTGGCTCCGATTTACCCGTTTGGCGTGAAAGCCAAGAAACGGCCGCCATAACGGTGCGCTTGGCTAAAAGCCACATTCGGTTTGGCCATTTTGAATATTTTTGTCATGGCGAACAAGGTGATACTGGCAAGCTTTCTCAATTGGTTAATTTTACGATTAAGCAGCATTTTGCGCATTTATCAACAGATGCCGCAGGTTACAAACAATGGTTTTATGAGATAGTGCAATCTACCGCTAAAATGATTGCACACTGGCAGTCTGTCGGGTTTGCTCACGGCGTGATGAATACCGACAATATGTCGATACTCGGTGATACCTTTGATTTTGGGCCCTTTGCTTTCTTAGACACCTTTAAAGAAGGCTTTATTTGTAATCATTCTGATCACGAAGGCCGTTATGCCTTTGGCCAGCAACCCGCAGTAGGGTTGTGGAACCTCAAACGTTTGGCCCAAGCATTAACGCCCATTATTGAGTCTGACGATTTAATTGCAGCGCTAAATACTTATCAATCTGAACTGGTTAAGCAGTATTTACGCCTTATGCGTGGCAAGTTGGGATTGCATCAAGCCGCGAGTTTACATGCACTTAATTCACAAGATCTTAGCGCAAAACCTCTCAGTCAAGAGGCTCAAGCTGAGCTCGATAAACATGATTTGCAGTTGTTGGGGCTATTTACCGTCTTACTGGAAACTAACCAGCTTGATTACACCAATAGTTTACGCCGTTTTGGTCAGCTGGACCCGAGTCACTCACATTCTACTTTACGGGACGATATGGTCGATGTTGCTGGCTTTGATACCTGGTATAAAGCTTACCAAGACCGAGTGGGTGAGGTGGCAGATATTCACGGGTGGCAATGCGAGCGCAACAGTGTCAATCCGAAATACATCTTGCGTAATTACCTAGCCCAAGAAGCCATTATCGATATAGAAGAGAACGGTGATAACAGCAAATTATTACAACTCCAGCAACTTTTACGCCGTCCTTATGACGAACAGCCCGAGATGGAAGACTTTGCCAAACGCCCACCCGACTGGGGACAAGGCTTAATTATGTCTTGTAGCAGTTAATTAATGTATTTTACCTGAGTCGATTATGAAATTACTTTCAGCCCAATTAGATCCGCAAGCATTAAGTATTGTTATTCAAGCTGAAGTGGATTTTGAGCAATTTGAACGATTTGCCGAACCGCTAGCGGCTGTACTTGATTGCGACATCCGTGATCGCCAATGGGGAGCGGATCGTCATCAATGGTTGCTCAATTTTGAAGGAAGTCCTTTATGGTTACATTACGAGTTTTATGGTGATATTTGTTGGATTTCTACCGATAATGCGAAAGAATTAGACGTATTAGCGTTTTTGTTAACGCTACTTGCTCCACATATTCAAACGACTTAAGAAGGCATACATGGACAACTGTACCGGCGCAGAATTTCATTTTCAGGCACTGAAACCCGATCTCATTCTTGATGCGATTGAAAGCATAGGCATCTACCCTGAGACGGGGTTATTAGCGTTAAACAGTTATGAAAATAGGGTGTATCAGTTCCGCTGTGATCAAGGCCTTCGTTATGTGGTGAAGTTTTATCGCCCACATCGTTGGAGCAATGAACAAATTCAAGAAGAACATGATTATGCATTAGAATTAGCCGCTGAAGACATCCCCATAGCCGTTCCAGTCGTCATTGAGGGCAAAACCTTATTTGAGTATCAAGGTTATCGTTTTGGACTCTTCCCCTCTATTGGCGGGCGCGCGTTTGAAGTCGACAATCTTGAGCAACTTGAATCGGTTGGCCGCTTTATTGGCCGTATTCATCAATATGGCGCAAGGCAGCCCTTTGTGTATCGTGAACCGCTCACGCCAGCCATTTTGGGCGATGAGTCTTATCGCTATTTACGTGAAAGTGGGATTGTTTCCAGCTCGATGCAAACGGCTTTTTTTACGGTAGTTGAGCAGGTATTAGATAAAGCCAAGCAGATTTGGCAGCAACACCAGTTTACCTCGATACGCCTGCACGGCGACTTACATCCGAGTAATATTTTATGGACACCAACTGGACCTGGGTTTGTCGACTTAGACGATGCCAGGCAAGGCCCAGCAGTACAAGACTTGTGGATGATGTTAACCGGAGATCGCCAGCAACAGTTATTGCAAATTGATCTTCTATTAGAGGGATATCAAGAATTTTGTGATTTTGATGCTAAGCAATTGGCACTGATTGAGCCGTTAAGGGCATTCAGGATGGTGCACTATAACGCGTGGTTAACCAAGCGTTGGCAGGACCCTGCCTTTCCAATGAATTTTCCATGGTTTGCCGATATTAAATACTGGGAACAACAAACGCTGGCATTTAAAGAGCAGTTATCGGCACTGAACGAGCCACCATTGAGTTTACCCAGTTTTAATTAACAATATTTCATAATCACTACCTAATAGTATTTAGTTACAAATACAATTAGCTAACGATTGAGTTAAAGACTAACGCTAGACTATGATAGAGCCAGCGTATTGATATTTTTGCCTACTTAGAAGGAAGTAAAATGAAAAAAGCATTATTGATGGCCGCAGCACTCCTGCTCGCGCCGATGGTTGCGATGGCTGCCGATTATAAAGAAGGTGTGCATTACACTGTGATTAATGAAGGCCCTGAAACAGCCAAACCAGAAATCACAGAGTTTTTCTCATTCTTTTGCCCCCATTGTTTTAACTTTGCTAAAACCGTAGTGCCTAAAATTGAAGCGAATTTACCCGAAGGTGTCAGCTTTAATCAAGCTCACGTTGAGTTTATTGGTCGCCAAATGGGCGTAGAAATGTCACGTGCTTTTGCGGTTGCGCAGCAGCTTAATGTTGATGAGAAAATTGACACGGCATTATTTAGTGCTATCCACGATAAGCGTCAGCAGTTTACCCGCCCAGACGATATCAGAGCAGTATTTATTGCCAATGGCGTAGAGGCTAAAGCTTACGATGCTGCGGCGAATTCATTTATGGTTAACGCACAGATGTCGAAAATGAAGCGCGATACTGAAAACGCTAAAATTTCGGGTGTTCCTTCATTAGTTGTTAATGGTAAATACCGAGTAGAAACCAGCTCAATTAAATCTTATGACGAGTTAATTGATATCGCATTCTACTTAGCGACAATGAACAAAAAGTAATCTAAGCTAAATGGGTTATTTAAATAAGGAGCTTCGGCTCCTTTTTTTATTTAACCTCAGCTCAAGATAATAACCGGTTCTCAAACTGCCCGTAGAGCCATTAGCCAAGTGAATTGACGTGTTAATCATCTGTTTATTGAACGTAATGCAATGCCTTTAGCATAAAGAGGAGCTGTTTGAGATACGTTTGGGTGGAGGGGTAATTAAGATGTCGTTATCGGTGACTAGCAAGGCTTATGAGTATGGCGTTTTCAGCCATGTGGTTCGGTAAGATCGCCGATTGTGTTGCTAAATGGTATGAGTTTGAGACTACAACAGGCAAAAAAAACCGCATGTCTATAAAAGACAATACGGAAATGAGTCAAATAACTCTTTTTTACCCTGAGTAACATCGAAGATAATAACATGATGTCAAAATATTGACAAGTGTCATTAAAATGCCGTAGTTGCTTATGTGATTTGTTAGAACAAAAAATGGCAAGTTAATGAAACTCTTTCGACATCAAGTTGTCCAATTTGATGACATTCAAGTTGTGTTTAACAAGAAAGTGAATCGTGTTTTTATATGCGCTTTGGATAGTTCCATTTCTGACTTATACATGGCTTATCGTTGTTATTTCATCGCACCTTGCGCATGTATCTTCTTGGAGGAAGTCGTATGAGAATGTTCCCTGTTTATGCACCGAAACTAATCGTTAAGCATGCTAGGATCTTTTTAAGTGGAGTGATTTGGGTAAAAGACTTAGGGCTACTTGAATTTGATAAGGGTCGCTTTCTACACACAAAAAAAAACCTGCCAAAAGTTAAGCAGGCTATCCGTGAACTAAATGCCTTGATTGAAATCCAATCACAGCAGCATCAATCCATTTAGATCTCGTTATTCAATAAACCAACAAGGCCGTTGACCTTATCACTCCAAGAGTTTAGGTCTTGCTGCAATTGTTGGTTTTTTTGTGTCAATTCTTGTTGCTGTAACGTCAACGCTTGGTTCTTTTGCTTCTCTTCATCAAGCTCCATTTTTAGTAGCTCAATATTTTCGAGAGTCGCCTGGATTTTGGTTTCCAGTTGGGTCAATAATTCAAGGCTCATGGGGGGAGTCCTATACGTTTCGGGATGGAATCCCGATTCTAGCAGTGTCAAGGCCTATAGGAATAGCCTTTAAAACTAAGTGGCTAAAATATATTCAATAAATCGTACTATATTGTACTTTATCTTTGTTCGAGGTATTTTTAGCTGTCAACCATGACAATAAAAGACTTTGTTATAATAATTTCTAGGCACGATGTCTGTCACTATATGAATAAAAATATTGATGCTTGTTACGCTCAATTGACGTATTTTGATTGAGGATCTAGGGCTTCGACTTGACATTAATCTCTAGCCTCCATAGTCTGCAAGCTCAGTTTTTAAGGTGGTATGTAATGGACATAAAATATAATTTAAAATCTGCGTCAGAGCGCCGCACAGAACCATTTAAGCCAGAAGGCGATGTGGGTTTTGGCAGGCTTCGTACTGACCACATGTTTTTAATGGATTATCGTGATGGTCAATGGTGTGATCCGCGTATAGTCCCTTACGGCCCGTTTGAAATGGCACCAGGTGCAATGTCACTGCACTATGGTCAATCAATTTTTGAAGGCGCAAAAGCCTTTATGCACGAAGACGGCGAGATTTACACTTTTCGTTTAAACAAAAATGCAGAGCGGATGAACCGTTCTGCCGATATCGTGTGTATTCCGAATATCGATGAAAGTATGCAAGTGAAGGCAATCAATGCCCTTATTGATGTTGATCGTTTGTGGTTTCCGCAGCAAGATGGCGCATGTTTATACATTCGGCCGTTTATCTTTGCAACCGAAGATCGTTTATCCGTTAGTCCAAGTCAGCAATACACATTCTGTGTCATGTTAAGCCCATCTGGGGCTTATTATGCCTCAGGGGTAAATAATGGTATTCGCTTGTTAATCAGTACTAAGTACCACCGTGCAGTATCTGGTGGTACTGGTGCTTCAAAAGCGGCGGGTAACTATGCTGCCTCACTGCGTGCTGGTAAAGCGGCTGTAGAATATGGTGCATCGCAGGTATTGTATTTGGATTCAACCAATACTCAAATTGAAGAAGCTGGCGCGATGAATCACTTCCACATTTTAAAAGATGGCACTGTGATTATTCCGACATTCACTGATACCATTTTAAAATCCATTACCTCTCAATCCATTATGGAACTTGGGGATATGCTGGGTTGTGAAGTAAGACAAGAAACGGTGATGTTAGATAAGTTTATTGCTGATATTGAGTCTGGCGAAATTATTGAAGCCGGCGGTTTTGGTACTGCCGCGGTGGTGTCCCCTGTGAGTTCATATATTTTTGAAGATGGACGCATTATCACTGTCGGTGATGGCAACGTTGGACCCAACATCCGACGTATCTATAAAGTCTTCACTGAGCTACAAAAAGGCCACATGCCAGCTCCAGCGGGTTGGGTAAAGCGTATTGAGCGTGTTGCACCCTAGTTCATTCTATCGGTAGCACTTTAATAAAAGCTCCTAAATGGAGCTTTTATTTTGTCTTAAAAATGACTAATGGCAGCTTTGTCTTTGGTTAATAATACCAGGCAATCAACAGCGTTCAATGGCTTGCTGAGCAAGAAGCCTTGCACTTGATCACAGCCTCCTTCACGTAAGAAATTTAATTGTGCTTGGGTTTCAACCCCTTCAGCCACAACCTTAAGTTCTAAACTATGAGCCAAGGTAATAATGGCGCTAGTGATTGCTGCATCGTCAGGATCTTCAGTTATATCTCGCACAAATTCTTGATCAATTTTCAAGGTATCAATTGGGAAGCGTTTCAAATAGCTTAAGCTTGAGTATCCAGTGCCAAAGTCATCTACTGCGATGGTTAACCCCAAGGCTTTGAGTTGTGACAGCACAGTGACTGATTCTTGTGGGTTACCCATAATCATTGATTCAGTTAATTCTAGCTCTAGGGCACTTGCCGGTAGCCCAGATACTGCTAATGCGACCTCTATCATCGAGATAATATCGACTTTTAACTGTCTGGCAGAAAGGTTAACGGCAACAGAGATATGCTCAAAGCCTTGTTGGTGCCATAGTGCCAGCTGACTACAGGCTTGGTTAATCGCCCAGTGACCAATCTGATTAATGATGCCGGTTTCTTCCGCAAGTGGGATAAACTCAACCGGTGAAATCAAGCCAAGTTCTGGGCTTTCCCAACGCATTAAGGCTTCAAGGCCGATAATTTTTTCGGTTTTTATATCGTATTTAGGTTGATAAACTAAATATAGCTCATTGTTTTGCATGGCATTTTTAAGGCCAGCTTCTAGTTCGACGTAGCGTGTCGCATATTGGTTTAATTGTTTGGTATAGAATTGGAAGTTATTTCTGCCCAGTGATTTAGCGTGATACATGGCGGTATCAGCGTATTTTATCAACGAGGTCGTATCTTCTGCATCTTCAGGATACAAACTGATACCAATTGACGGTGAGATAGTCAGAATTTTATCGTCAAGCAAATAAGGGCTTTGGAATGCATTTAACACTTTTTCAGCAATAATAGTAGCGGCTTTCGTTTTTGCTACCCCTTCTAAAATAATGGTAAATTCATCACCGCCTAAACGTGCAACGGTATCGCCATCTCGTACCGCATTTTGTAGGCGATGGGCGACGGCTTTAAGCAGTAAATCACCAATGTGGTGTCCCATTGAGTCATTGATATGTTTAAATCGGTCAAGATCTAAAAATAACAATGCCACAATACTATTTGAACGATGTGCTTTAGTGACCGCTTGATTGAGCCTGTCTTGGAATAGCGTACGATTAGGCAATCCAGTCAGTGGATCGAAGTTAGCCAGTACCCGTAAATCTTCTTCCGCTTTTTTACGTGCGGTAATATCGGTGAATACGGCCACAAAATGACTTGTCTCACCTTTGTTATTAATAACTTGGTTTATTTCCAACCATGCAAGGATACCGCGACGGTCGCGAGTTCGAATGTGTATTTCGCCGGCCCAATGCTTGTGTCTTAAGAGCTGGGCTTCAACTGAGTTATAAAACTCGCGAGACTGCTTACCCATGGTTAAAAATAAGAAATGCTTGCCGACTACATCACGGTGTTTAAAGCCGGTAATGCGGCTAAAAGCTGGATTAACGGAACGTATTTGGTAGTCAAGTTCGCCGACGACAACCGCTTCATTCATGCTAAACAAGACTTGTGACGATAGTTTTAACTCGTTTTCGGTCAGCTTACGGCTAGTAATATCTTTATGAGTGCCCGCCATTCGCACTGGGATATTATTTTTATCTCGTTCAACAATTTGACCTCGGTCTAGTACCCAGGCCCACTCTCCAGGTTTGGTTTCTACGCGGTACTCGGCTTCAAAAAACTCACTGTCACCATTTAGATGATCGTTAAGCAGTTTTTGCACTCGAGGCCTGTCTTCTGGATCAATATTTTTAATCAATAATTGATCTTCTAACGATAAATTCATCGGCTCAATTATGTTGGTTCGGTAAACGTTGCCCTCTTTGATATTCCAGTCCCACATGCCATCGCCCGAAGCCCAAAGCGCCAGTTTTAGGCGCTCTTCAGAGGCGCGAATACTGCTGTCAAACTCACGTTGTTTAGCCAACTTTTTCTGTTTTGCAGCAAAAAACCAAATAATAAATAATAACCCAGCGGTCACATACAGTGCATAAGCCGCGTGAGTCATATAAATCGGTGGCACCACTGACACATCCACATTGAGGGTGTATTGACTGTATTTATTAGTCCCTAATGCATGGCGAACCATTAATCGGTACTCACCTGGTGGTAAGTTGGTATAGGTGATTTCGTTCCCATGGGATAGTTCACGCCAATCGATATCATAACCGTCTAAAAAGTAGCTAAAACGGCTTAATTCAGGGTAACTAAAATTAAGCGATCCGACTTCAAAGCTGATGAGTTGCTTTTCATAAGGCATGGTAATGTGGGGAGCATGGCTTAAGTCGTGAATAGGGTGCTGGGTGTCTCCAATAGTGTATTTTGTCAGCGCCAGTTTGTTCTCGGCTCTCTGAATTGGAATAGTGGTAGGGTTAAAATGGTTAAGGCCTCGAATACCGCCAAACCATAAGGTGCCGTTTGCTTCTTTAAACTTGGCCGCACCATTAAACTCATTAGCTTGCAGGCCTTCGAATTTGTTATAGGAAATAAAGCTTTGATTACTAGGGGTAAAACGTGAAACGCCCGAGTTAGTACTTAGCCACAAATCGTGTTTGTCGTCTTCTAAAATAGCGTAAACCGTATTACTACTGCCATCAGCGTTGACGTCCATTCGTTGAAATTTAAACGTACCGTATTCTAGGGTTAGTTTGTCTATACCACCGTGAGTGGCCACCCAAAAGTCGCCATTTTCGGCCAGTAAAAAGTCTCTAACGCGGTTGTCACTGAGGCTATGTGGATTGTCGGGATCATGATTTAGAAAGTCGAGCTTTTGTTCTTCAGCCGAGAGCCTTACCACTCCGCCCATTGTTCCTAGCCATAAATAACCTTGGCTAAAATAGAGCTTAATGATTTGGTATTTGAACGGCGAAAAGTCAGCTTGAAAACCGAAGTTATAGGCCATCATGCGGTTAGTATACTCAGAGATAAAATACAAACCTTGCGAGCTTGCTATCCATAAACGATCTTTGTCATCAAAGGCTAAACTGCGTATCTGAGTATCGGCATGAAACTGTTCGTTTGCAGGTTTGATTTGCTGCAGGGTGTTATTCTTGTCTAGGGTAAATAGTCCCACATTGGTGGCAAACCACAGTAAACCTTGTTTATCTTGGACAATGTCATGCACTGTTAACGATAATTGTTCTACTGGTATCGCGAGTGACTGTGCAAATAACTCATTGATGTAGTGATATTGGTTATCATGAGGGGCCAAATATTTGAGCCCAGCACCATCGGTGCCTATCCACAGGCGTTGCTGCGTATCCCGAAAAATAGTGCGGATCATGTTTGCCATACCTGACGAATCGGTTTGGTCATCGTAAACGTGGCTAAAGTATTGATGGCTGAGATTAAGCTTATCGATGCCCGAATACCCCGTGCCAATCCATAGGGTACCGTTTTGGTCTAGCATTAAGCTTTGTAGGGTATTGGCACTGATGCTATTGAGTTTTTGTGGATTATGCTTATAAACTCTGCTGTGCCACTGACCATCAATAAAGTCGAGTTGGAACAGGCCTGTATTAGTTCCAATGGCAAAAATCTGATTGGCATTTATCACCACTAAGTCCGTAATCCTACGGCTGTTGCCATAATTATTATCACTAGACCATATCAGTTCTTTTTGTTGAGTATCTAAATTGTAGCGCCAAATTTGATTATCAATGGCCAGCCAAACAGAATAAATTGAACTTGACTTGATTTGATTTACTGTCTTGTTAACGGGAATATCAAGCCGAATAATGGTGTTACTATCAATGGAAAATGTGCCATGAGATTCAGTGCCGACGACAATGTACTTATCATCAACATTGGCAATACTGGTAATATTAGGGGTGATGTTATTCGCTAAACTGACGGGAATAATTTTTTCTGTTTTTAGGGAGAGTATGTACAGACCTGAACGTGTTCCTACCCATAAGGTATCGCCAATGACAGCAAGGTGGGTCACCTGAAGTTCTGTTAAACCTTGATTTTGTTTGAACTGAGTGAACTTTCCGCTAGTGAGATTGAGTCTATTGAGGCCATTATTGAAGGTGCCTACCCATAAATCCCCATCGGGCGATTGCAAGATGTCGGTGATCAAGTCTCCCGATATAGAATTACTGCTTTTTTGTTGTTTTAAGTATAAGGTAAACTCAACGCCATTATAGCCGTGCAGACCGTCTTGAGTTCCTATCCATAACATCCCCGAACTGTCCATAAACAGGCGAGTAATCGTGTTTTGATTAAGGCCTCCTTCTGTATCGAAGTGGTCAAACTTTACTTCGGTTAGACCGTTATAAGGATCATTTTTTTGTGCTGCAACAGACACCGAAAAAATCAATATTATGACCAATATTAGCCTGTGTGCTAACAGCATGAATACACGAAAATTCAAATTTCACCTATAAAAACTTCATTGATAAGGCTGCGATAAATTCTAATTATATTAACAAAAAAACGCTAAATTAAACCTTACGTATTCAGTTGTTAATTAATTTTAAGAATTGAGTTATAGATAAACTCTTTTTCCTTCTAAAACTGACAGTTTTACACGTTTAACGCAACAGAAAATCGTCATTTGTCGGTTTTTTGACGATTTAATCACTTTGATTACGTTGTTGCTGTAGGTAAGCTTTTTTTATGTCATCAATTTGCTGATCTTTATCTAGCCAAAGTCTATTTAACCAGCGCTGAAATTCGACACGGGTTTCCGGGCTTGAAAAATAGATCTGTGGGTCAACTCGCGGCACCGGGAGTACTTCAACACGCATAATCACTTTTTTGGTACGTCCATGCATGACATTAGCCAGTACTTTTTCCGATGTTTCTGGATAAACCAAAGTGATATTTAACAGGCTGGTAAACTGTTCGCCCATCGCAGATAGCGTGAAGGCAATGCCGCTGGCTTTAGGGCGTAATAAATGGCGATACGGTGAATTCTGACGCAGACGCTTCTCTTCGGTAAAGCGACTGCCTTCAACATAATTAATAATCGATGTTGGCATGTGTTTGAAACGTTCGCAGGCTTTGCGGGTCGTTTGAAGATCTTTACCTTTCAATTTTGGATTCTTTTTCAGCTTAGCCGCACTCGTTCGGTTCATAAACGGCATGTCCAGCGCCCAGCAACCTAGGCCCATTATTGGCACATAGAGCAGTTCTTTTTTTAAAAAGAATTTCAACATTGGAATGTGGTTACGCAATACGTACGTTTGGGCGGCAATATCAAAGCCACTGACATGATTACTGATCAGTAAATACCAGCCGTTAGGGTCAAGTTTATCGAGCCCTTTTACATCCCATTCAATATTTGAGATTAAATATAAAATGCCGCCGTTACATGTGGCCCATGACCACATTAAACGATTCATTATTCGGGTTAATAGTCTGCGTGCAAGCAAGAACGGCAGTAATAATTTTGCCACGCCGCCAATGGTTAACAATGAGCTCCATACTAGGGTATTGATGATCAATAGCGACAAACTGATTATAAAGAGTACCGGCCCAGGTAAAAAAGTCAGCATATGTTGTTATACCTTTGGCTTTGCGTCAGTAATGAATTGTTGTAACTGTTGATCTTTTTCAACCCATAGCTGATTTAACTGTTCTTGGAATTCGATTTTAAATTCGCGGTCTTTTAGGTAATCACCCCGCATATTCTTTGGGATGTCAGTGATTTTGATATCCACTCTAACGTCAGATAGTTCGCCACAAATATATTGCCAATACGTAGGAACGATGTCTGGATAATAGATGGTCACATTAACGAGCTTATTTATGTGCTCCCCCATAGCCGATAATGCAAAAGCCATCCCGCCAGCTTTAGGCTTTAGCAGGTGTTGAAAGGCAGAGTTTTGTTTATCATGTTTAGCCACACTAAATCGTGTGCCTTCAACAAAGTTCATTATACTGACTGGCTTGGTTTTAAATTTCTCACAGGCTTTGCGAGTAATTTCAATGTCTTTGCCTTTCAATTTAGGGTTTTTTCGCAATTGTGCAGTGCTGTAACGGCGCATAAACGGAAAGTCTAATGCCCACCATGCTAGGCCGAGTACCGGCACAAAGATCAGTTCTTGTTTGAGGAAAAACTTTAAAAATGGAATGTTGCGATTAAATACTCGTTGCAAAATGAGGATGTCGACCCATGATTGATGGTTAGCAATGACCATATACCATTCTTTTTCAGAAAACGATTGATCGCCAGTGACATGAATACGCATCGGATGAAAAATGTCTTCAATGATAGTATTAGTGCTTATCCATGCTGTCGCGCAATTATCGAGAATATAACTACAGACTTTTTGAAAAATGCCAATCGGGATCAACTTTACAATACTGAACATCAAGATGGGGATTGTCCAAAAAATGGTATTAAATAAATAGCATAAGAATGCAATTGAACCTTTGATTTTCGAAAGCGGCGACATTTTTCTCTCCTATTAAACGGATGGCTATGTTACTAGGAGTCGCTGATTTGCTCAATCAATACGATAGGTTAAATTACGTTTATTGTTGATTCAATTTTGCTAGTAATCGGTCCATTGCCCGATAACCAAGGGCTTGAGCAATGTGATTGCGCTCAGTGGTAGGAGATTGCTGCAAGTCGGCAATGGTGCGTGATACGCGTTGAATACGATGAAAACTGCGAACAGATAATCCTAAGCTCACGACACTTTGTTCCAAAAAAGCCAGATCTGCTTGAGTAATCCCCCCATCTTGCTTGAGTTGCTTTGGGGTTAATTCACTGTTTAATACCCCAGAACGGCTGAGTTGTTGATCGCGCGCTTGTTTAACGCGCTTGGCTATTTCAACACTAGACTCACTGGGTTGGTGTTGTTGGGTTAAGGTGCCGGCAGGAAGCTTGGGTACGTCTACGGTTAAATCGAAGCGGTCTAAAAAAGGCCCCGATAAACGTGATAAATATCGCTGAATTTGATCGGGCGTCGAACGCGCGCGTTCAGTATCGCCACAGGGGCTTGGGTTCATGGCGGCGATGAGTTGAAACCGACTCAAAAAGGTCAATTTTGCTGCAGCGCGTGAAATTTCAACTTGGCCGGTTTCCAACGGCTCTCGCAGACAATCTAGTACCTTACGAGGAAACTCCGCTATTTCATCAAGAAATAAAACCCCGCGGTGCGCTAAGGATATTTCCCCTGGTTTGGGGTGGCTACCGCCGCCAATAAGTGCAATCGATGAGGAGGTATGATGCGGCGATCGAAAAGGGCGGTTAAGGAAGTTTTGTGGTTTGACATGTAATCCGGCGACAGAATGGATCGCCGCCACTTCAATCGCTTCGTCGTAGGTGAGCGGGGGTAATAACGGAATAATTCGATTGGCTAACATGCTTTTCCCTGTCCCTGGGGGGCCTATAAATAACATGTTATGTCCTCCGGCTGCCGCGATTTCAAGCCCTTGCTTGGCTTGATACTGGCCAATGACATCACTCATACAAAGTGATGATGATACTAGAGGCTGCTCTTCAATCCACTCGGGTAAGGTATCGAGTAACGGTAATTGTGCCTGGCCGTGTAAAAAGGCTGCCAAGTTTTGTAAGTGGGCGACAAAATAACTGTGATGATAACCAACGAGTTCTGCTTCATGACGGTTTTCGATGGGCATAAAAAAATGGTGCTGATCATTACGTGCCGCAATAATGGCAGGCAGCAATCCACAGCAAGGGCGAATTTGACCTGAAAGAGCCAATTCACCGACAAACTCACATTGGTGTAATGCTTTGGCTGGGATTTGATTTGACGCCGCGAGAATACCAACCGCAATGGGTAAATCATAGCGGCCACCTTGTTTAGGTAAATCGGCTGGGGCGAGGTTGACGGTAATGCGTCTTTGTGGAAATTCAAATCCTGCATTAATCAATGCACTTCTGACGCGCTCTTTGGCTTCTTTGACTGAGGTTTCTGGTAACCCCACTAGATTAAACGCCGGTAAACCATTGCTTAAATGTACTTCAACAGTCACTCTCGGCGCTTCTACACCGCAGCTTGCTCGGGTAAATACACAGGCTATCGCCATTAACAATTCCTTTTGTTTGAATAATATACAAATGAATGGGTTGCTACAGTCTAGCAGCGATGTGTTTTTTTGCGTGATAAAGGCTAAATAAGTCAGATAAAGTTAGCTTTGTAAGCTAGTTTAAATCACTGATGTTGAGTAGAATACCGTCGCTTTATCGTTCGCGGGGACTGATTATAAATTGGTCTGTTGTCGTGAAACGCAATAATGATATTTCACCACTGGTTATTTCTATCTGTATTGCACCGTTAGCCAGATTAATTTTAATGTTAATAAATGGCTGAGGTCTTGCATTTGTCCATTTTGCAACAAAGATATGTACATACATTCCTGATATTTTGGCTAGTACTCAGGTAAAGGTAAACTATGAGCCTCTCTGATAATTTATTGATCATCTTGTGCCTAATAGGCATAAGTTGTTTTTTTTCTATGTCTGAAATTGCACTCGCGGCATCACGAAAGATGCGCTTGCAATTAATGGCTGATGAAGGTGATTTACGTGCCGCTAAAGTGCTGAAACTGCAGGCGCATCCAGGCAGTTTTTTTACCGTAGTGCAAATTGGACTTAATGCAGTGGCTATCATGGGCGGTATCGTCGGTGAATCGGCCTTTAGACCGCATTTTGAACAACTACTGTTGCCTTTATTAGGCAATGAGTGGGGCTTGCAGCTGAGTTTTGTGTGTTCATTTGTTACCGTCACCTCGTTGTTTATTCTATTCGCTGATTTGATGCCGAAACGGATTGCAATGGTGATCCCTGAGCAAGTGGCCGTTACTTTTGTGATGCCCATTATTCTATGCATTAAAGTATTAAAACCGTTTGTGTGGATTTTTAATGGCTTGGCTAATGCTATTTTTAAATTATTACAAGTGCCTACCGCGCGTAATGACCAAGTGACCCATGATGATATCTACGCCATGATGACCGCTGGCACTGAAGCCGGTGTGATGGATAAAGGCGAGCAGCAAATGATGGAGAACGTGTTTGAAATGCAGTCTGTGTCGGTGACCTCGGCCATGACGGCGCGTGAAAGTTTAGTGTATTTTTTACTGCAAGATACCGAAGAAGACATCAAGCAAAAAATTGCTAAAAATCCGCATAACAAGTTTATCGTTTGTGATGGTCAACTGGACATGATCAAAGGATTTGTTGATGCAAAAGAGCTGCTTATCCGAGTGATTAATGGGCAAGATATAACCTTAAAAGGCAGCACGCTTGTACATAACTGTTTAATTATTCCTGATACCTTAACCTTATCTGAGTCGATGGAGTATTTTAAGAATAATCGATCTGACTTTGCGGTGGTGATGAACGAGTATGCTTTGGTTGTCGGTATTGTGACCACCAACGATCTACAAAGTGCCGTTATGGGCGCGTGGTCATTGCATGAAAGTGAAGAGCAAATTGTTGCCCGTGATGGTAATTCTTGGTTAGTGGATGGCGTGACGCCCATTACCGATGTGATGCGCGCATTTAATATTGAAGTGTTTCCACATAATCAGAATTACGAAACCATTGCCGGTTTTATGATGTATATGCTGCGTAAAATTCCCAAGCGTACTGACTTTGTCAATTACGCGGGTTATAAATTTGAGGTGGTTGATATTGATTCTTACAAAGTCGACCAACTATTGGTTACCCGTTTAGACATTGATGCACCGCCATTACCTTGAGTAATTCATATTCGCCCCATTAAATAATCTCTAAGAACGCACTAATGATCGGATCATTGGTGCGTTTTTCTTTGCAGCAACAGCCTAATTCAAAAGGGGGGATTGGGATTGGCGACGATAAGATTTGAATACGCTCTCGCACCGGACTATTGTGGATCACCGCCTCTGGGCTAATACCAACGCCACAGCCTAAGGCGACCATAGAGACAATGGCTTCTTGGCCAGAAACTTGAGCATATATGTTGGGTTTGATGCCCATTTGCTTAAACCACAAATCGATCCTTTTTCTGCCTGGACCATGGTCAGGCACGATATAGGGTAGTTTTCCCCAATCAATTTTTGCTTGGTTTACCCATTGCTGTACTTGGCATGGCATTGTGGGGGCAATAACTGATATTGGCACCTTATCAATCGGGGTAAAATGCAAGCTGGCGGGGAACGCATCAGGCAATGCAATAATGGCAATATCGGCGCGATTCTTTTGAATTTGATTGACCGCATTAGCCGGATCCCCAGTGTTGAGATTGATATCGACATGGGGATGCTCACGTCTAAATCGGTCTAGCAGCGCCGGTAAATGGCTATAAGCTGCGGTAACCGAACAATACAAATTAAGATTGCCGCGTAAAAACTGCTGACTTGGGTCGATACGGTTACGCAGTTGGGTCCATTCCGATAATGTCTGCTCAGCAAAACGCTTAAATTCTATGCCTGCGTGGGTAATGGTGACACTGCGATTGTCTCGTTCAAACAATTTGCTGCCCAGTTCCTCTTCTAAACGCTGTAAAGCGCGGCTTAATGTCGATGGGCTGACATGAGATTGCTCCGCTGTTTTGGCAAAATGCAGGCTATCGCATAAGTGTAAATATAATTTAAGAGATCGAATATCCATCACAGCACCTTATAGCACGCATTAGGTTAAGTATTAGGTTATGTATTCTATGTTGCATTAATTGCAACGTGATGTCCCGAATATATCATTTTAAGCAATCATATGCATGCGCTATAGTGACGTTAATCACAACGTTTAAGGTCGCTGACTTATAAGATGTTGTGTCCCCAATTACTAAATTTTATAGGTGGTATCAGATGGCTAACTATTTTAACTCTCTGAATTTACGTCAACAATTAGCTCAACTAGCACAATGCCGGTTTATGAACCGTACTGAATTCAGTGATGGTTGCAACTATATTAAAGATTGGAATATTGTGATTTTAGGTTGTGGTGCTCAAGGCCTTAACCAAGGTTTAAACATGCGTGACTCAGGCCTGAACATTTCTTTTGCCTTACGTCCGCAAGCAATAGCAGAAAAGCGTGCATCATGGCAAAAAGCGACCGATAACGGTTTTACCGTTGGCACCTTTGAAGAGCTTATTCCTGCAGCTGATTTAGTGTTAAACCTAACGCCAGACAAGCAACATACTAATGTTGTTAATGCGGTTATGCCATTAATGAAGCAAGGTTCTACCTTATCTTATTCACATGGTTTCAATATTGTTGAAGAAGGCATGCAAGTTCGTGCTGATATTACTGTCATCATGGTTGCGCCAAAGTGCCCTGCTACAGAAGTACGTGAAGAATATAAGCGTGGTTTTGGGGTACCGACATTGATTGCCGTGCACCCAGAAAACGACCCAAACAGTGACGGTTTAGCGATTGCTAAGGCTTATGCCAGTGCTACTGGTGGCGATCGTGCAGGCGTATTAATGTCATCGTTTATTGCTGAAGTGAAGTCTGACCTTATGGGCGAACAGACCATTTTGTGTGGCATGTTACAAACCGGTGCCATTTTAGGTTACGAGAAAATGGTGGCTGACGGTGTCGAACCGGGTTATGCCGGCAAGTTAATTCAACAAGGTTGGGAAACGGTAACCGAAGCGCTTAAGCACGGCGGTATTACCAACATGATGGATCGCTTATCAAACCCCGCTAAAATCACAGCATTTGATATGGCTGAAGAGTTAAAGGTTATCCTTAAGCCATTGTTTGAAAAACACATGGACGACATTATCAGTGGTGAGTTTTCTCGCACTATGATGGAAGATTGGGCCAATGATGATGCTAATTTATTGCGTTGGAGAGCGGATACTAACGAAACCGCGTTTGAAAATGCCCCAGTATCATCTGAGTATATCGACGAGCAAACCTATTTCGATAAAGGTATTTTCTTAGTGGCGATGATCAAAGCCGGTGTTGAATTGGCGTTTGATACCATGGTTGCCGCAGGCATTGTTGAAGAATCGGCTTATTATGAGTCGCTGCATGAAACCCCTTTGATTGCCAACACCATTGCGCGTAAACGTTTATATGAAATGAATGTGGTGATTTCAGATACAGCTGAATACGGTTGTTACTTATTTAACCATGCCGCAGTGCCTATGCTACGTGATTATGTTAACGCTATGCCATCTGAGTACTTAGGTGCCGGTCTTAAGGAACAAGCAACTGGTGTTGATAACCTTCGCTTAATCGACGTAAATGAAAAAATTCGTAATACAGAAGTTGAGTTTATCGGCGCTGAATTACGTGGTTACATGACTGATATGAAGAGTATTGTTGAAGCGAGCTAACGTATAAAGTGATTGGTGAAGTACCCGCTTAGTTGTTTGCAGCATGTTTATGTTGTCGGACAGGCATCAATCGTACGGTTCATCTTGTCAATTGGGCTGTTGGGAAAACAAATCGTTAGATTGTTGTTAAGTGATTGTTGTTAATTGATTGTTGTTAATTGATTGTTGTTAATTGATTGTTGTTAATTGATTGTTGTTAATTGATTGTTGTCAATTGATTGTTGTTAATTGATTGTTGTTAATTGATTGTTGTTAATTGATTGTTGTTAATTGATTGTTGATTGTTGATTGTTGATTGTTGTTAGTTGATTGTTGTTAGTTGATTGTTGTTAGTTGATTGTTAATTGATTATTAACAAGTGATTAGTCACTTAATAACACGCTTATAGTTTTTGTGGTTGTTTGCATTGTCTCGGCAGGGAAGCTGAATTTTTTTACAAAGTAGATTTTTTAGTTGTATTGGGTAATTCTTTTATGGTACTTATTTAAGTACGCCATAAAGGTTGTGGTTAAATACCACTAAATAAATCAACAAAGATACCTAGGATACAGTCGATAATATGTTAAACCACGCAACCATACTCATTCTCGAAATTATTACCGTAGTGATTATTAAATCACCGCGGGGGTGGCGTTTTGACAACTAGACTGACCTAAGAGTCACACAGATTGCAAAAACCCCCGCTCCGAAAGGACCGGGGGTTTTTTAGTTTTAGCCCTAAGTAAAAATAAAAGACCTAAACATTCCACAGTAGAGCAGCAGATACATTGACGAAGTAGAGAGCAACATATGGAAGCAGTACAGAAAATGCGCGGCGCTGATGCAGTAATTAAAGTACTAGCAGCACATGGTGTGACAACCGTATTTGGTTATCCTGGTGGGGCGATTATGCCAATCTACGATGCCCTTTATGGCGGTCCGGTAGAGCACTTGCTTAGCCGTCATGAACAAGGCGCCGCGTTTGCTGCGGTGGGGTATGCTCGTGCGAGTGGTAAAACAGGAGTGTGCTTTGCTACATCCGGTCCTGGCGCCACTAACTTAGTCACCTCACTCGCCGATGCTCTGCTTGACTCTGTTCCGCTAGTGGCCATAACCGGTCAAGTCTCTAGCAGTGTGATTGGTACTGACGCATTCCAAGAAATTGATGTATTAGGCATGTCGTTGTCGTGCACTAAACACAGTTTTATGGTCACCGACATCAATGAGCTTATTCCTACCTTATATCGCGCATTTGAAATCGCCGCAGCAGGACGTCCTGGTCCGGTGTTAGTTGATATTCCAAAAGACATCCAACTGGCTTCATTAGAATACAAAACACCGCTTCAAAGCGTTACCGATGAATTACAACCCCAAGTCAGTGAATTAGACGCTGCAGCAGCGTTAATTAAGCAGGCTAAAAAACCTATGCTGTATGTCGGTGGTGGTGTTGGAATGGCTGGCGCGGTTGCGCATTTACGTCAGTTTATCGCCGCCACAGGCGTCCCCTCGGTGGCGACCTTAAAAGGCTTGGGCAGCATTGCACATGGTACTAAAGGTTATTTAGGCATGTTGGGCATGCATGGTGGCAAAGGCGCAAACCTTGCAGTGCAAGAATGCGATTTATTAATGGTAGTAGGTGCACGCTTTGATGACCGTGTTACCGGTCGCCTTGCCAGTTTTGCCAGTAATGCCAAAGTATTGCATTTAGACATCGATGCTGCCGAAATCGGCAAGTTACGCCAAGCTGACGTAGCGATTGCAGCCGAGTTGAGCTTGGTGTTACCCGCATTAACGGCCGCAGTGACTGGCCAGCTTGATATTGGTCAGTGGCAAGCAGATGTTGAGGCGTTATCTCTTAAGCACCAATGGGATTACCAACATCCGGGTGATTTAATTTATGCCCCAGCGATGTTACGTCGTTTAGCCAATAAATTACCTGAAGACAGTGTGGTCGCCTGCGATGTGGGTCAACATCAAATGTGGGTGGCGCAGCACATGTGGTTTCGTCGCCCTGAAGATCACTTATCAAGTGCAGGCTTAGGCACCATGGGTTTTGGCTTACCCGCCGCGATTGGCGCTCAAGTTGCGCGACCCGATGCGACTGTGGTCACGGTCTCTGGTGACGGCTCGTTTATGATGAACGTTCAAGAATTAACCACAATCAAACGCCGTAAGTTGCCGGTAAAAATCCTACTGATGGATAATCAAAAACTCGGTATGGTTAAACAGTGGCAACAACTGTTTTTTGAAGAGCGCTACAGTGAAACAGACTTATCTGATAATCCTAATTTTGTCCTTATGGCATCAGCATTTGATATACCAGGTCGAACGATAACGCGTGCCGATCAAGTCGAGCAAGGATTAGAAGATATGTTAAACAGTAGTGGTCCTTACATGCTGCATGTGTCGATTGATGATGCCTTTAACGTGTGGCCTTTAGTACCACCGGGTGCGAGTAATAGTGAAATGATGGATCAAATGGAGAAGCAAACATGATGCATGCATTAGAAATAACCGTTCAACATTGCCCTGAAGTGCTTGAACGCCTACTACGTGTTACTCGCCATCGTGGGTTTACAGTCACCCAAATGCAAGTGCGTATCAATGACGATGCCAGCATGGCAGTAGACTTATGGGTTGAGGCCGAACGTGCCATTGAACTGCTGAGTACCCAGTTAGACAAATTAATCGACGTGACTCATTGTAAGGTGTTATCTGCGATACCGTTAAACAAGGTCGCCAACGGCTAGCGCTTACGATTGAGCCAAGCACGATTTAGTTAGATACTATTTAGTTAGAGATTATTTAGTCGTTATTGGAAAAACCGCTAACGAGCACTGTAGTAAACAAGGATATTTGTAATGCCCAAATTACGTTCAGCAACCAGTACCGAAGGCCGCAACATGGCAGGCGCCCGCGCACTATGGCGTGCCACTGGAGTGAAAGAAAATGATTTTGGTAAGCCCATTATCGCGATTGCCAATTCGTTCACTCAGTTTGTGCCTGGCCATGTGCATTTAAAGAACATGGGGTCATTAGTTGCCGGCGCCATTGAAGAAGCGGGCGGTATTGCCAAAGAGTTCAACACCATTGCCGTAGATGATGGTATCGCTATGGGTCACGGTGGCATGTTGTACAGTCTACCGTCACGTGAGTTAATTGCCGATAGCGTCGAATACATGGTCAATGCCCATTGTGCTGATGCATTAGTGTGTATTTCTAACTGCGATAAAATTACTCCTGGCATGTTAATGGCGGCGTTGCGGTTAAACATCCCGGTAGTCTTTGTGTCGGGCGGTCCAATGGAAGCGGGTAAAACTAAGTTATCTGATCAAATTATTAAGCTTGATTTAGTTGATGCGATGGTAGCGGGAGCCGATACCAATGTCAGCGATGAAGACAGTAAGCAAATTGAGCGCAGTGCATGCCCTACTTGTGGTTCGTGCTCGGGAATGTTTACCGCCAATTCAATGAACTGTTTGACTGAAGCTCTGGGATTGTCGTTACCAGGTAACGGCTCTATGCTGGCAACTCATGAAGATCGTCGTGAATTATTTTTAGAAGCCGGTCGCCGTGTAATGAAGTTGGCTGAGCGTTATTACAAGCATGACGATGAAACAGCATTGCCGCGCAATATAGCCTCATTTAAATCGTTTGAAAATGCCATGGTATTAGACGTTGCTATGGGCGGGTCATCTAATACTGTGTTGCATTTAGTGGCCGCGGCGCAAGAAGCCGAAATTGACTTTACCATGGCGGATATTGACCGCATATCGCGCTTAGTGCCTCATTTATGTAAGGTTGCGCCATCAACGCCTCAATATCATATGGAAGATGTCCACCGTGCTGGTGGGGTGATGGGTATTTTAGGTGAGTTAGACCGCGCGGGTTTATTGCATAACGATGTGCCGCATGTGGCCGCTGATGATGGCGGCGATTTAAAATCAGTGTTAGCCAAGTACGACATTAAACAGACTAGTGACCCTGACATTATTCGCTTTTTTAGTGCTGGCCCGGCAGGTATTCCAACCACTAAAGCATTTAGTCAAAATTGTCGCTGGGACAGTGTCGATGATGATCGCGAACATGGCTGTATTCGTTCGCGTGAGTTTGCGTTTAGTCAAGAAGGTGGCCTAGCCGTATTGTCAGGTAACGTTGCCGTTGATGGTTGTATTGTGAAAACAGCAGGGGTGGATGAGTCTAATTTAACCTTTGTTGGCAATGCCCGTGTGTATGAAAGCCAAGATGATGCAGTAGCCGGCATTTTAGGCGGCGAAGTGATTGAAGGTGATGTGGTGGTGATCCGCTACGAAGGCCCAAAAGGCGGCCCAGGTATGCAGGAAATGCTCTATCCAACAACTTATTTGAAATCGCGTGGTTTAGGCGCTAAATGTGCATTAATCACCGATGGTCGTTTTTCCGGTGGCACCTCAGGTTTATCAATTGGCCATGTATCACCAGAAGCGGCGTCAGGTGGCACTATTGCGTTAATTGAAAATGGCGATCAAATTGCCATCGATATTCCTCAGCGTAGTATTCAACTTAATGTCCGTGATGAAGAGATTACTCGTCGCCGCAATGCTATGGATGCCAAAGGTCCGTTAGGTTGGAAACCGGTTTCTCGCGAGCGTTATGTTTCATTAGCACTTAAAGCCTATGCATTACTGGCGACCAGTGCTGATAAAGGTGCTGTTCGTGATCGTTCTAAGCTGGAGGGGTAATATGTTGGCTTTAGCGTCTCAAACTCAATTAGATTTAGCCCATTATTATTTGCAGAAAATTTTACTGTCGTCTGTTTATGATGTCGCTAAAGTGACGCCACTGTCGAGCATGAATAAATTGTCTGCTCGCTTTGGTTGTCAGGTGTATTTAAAGCGTGAAGATATGCAACCCGTGCATTCGTTTAAGATCCGCGGTGCCTACAATCGTATCGCAGCGTTAACTCAAGATGAATGTGATAAAGGCGTGGTGTGTGCGTCTGCGGGTAACCACGCTCAAGGTGTGGCGATGTCTGCCGCCTGCCGCGGTATTAACGCCGTTATTGTGATGCCAAGTACTACGCCTGATATTAAAATTGATGCAGTGAAACGCTTAGGTGGCAATGTAGTGCTACATGGGCAAGCGTTTGATCAAGCCAATGAGTATGCTAAAAATCTGTCGGCAACAGAAGGGCGTGTTTATATCGCCCCGTTTGATGATGAAGCGGTGATTGCTGGTCAAGGCACCATTGCCCAAGAAATGGTACAACAACAACGGGATATTGAAATCGTGTTTGTGCCTGTTGGCGGTGGTGGATTAATCGCCGGTATTGCGGCCTATTATAAAGCGGTGATGCCACAAGTGAGGATCATTGGGGTTGAACCAGAAGATGCGGCGTGCTTAAAGGCGGCATTAGAAGCCGATGAACCGGTAACATTGGCTCAAGTGGGGTTATTTGCTGATGGCGTTGCGGTTAAACGGATTGGTACTGAGCCATTTCGCTTAGCGCGTGAATACGTTGATGAGGTGGTTACCGTTACTTCCGATGAAATTTGCGCGGCGGTAAAAGATATTTTTGAAGATACTCGTGCAATAGCTGAACCCGCCGGAGCCTTGTCGATTGCGGGGCTTAAAAAATACATGGCGCAACAAGGCGATGCGGTTGATGCACCGAAAAAAGTGGCGGCTATCTTGAGTGGCGCAAACGTCAATTTTCATAGCTTACGTTATGTGTCTGAACGCTGCGAATTAGCTGAGCAAAAAGAAGCGGTGTTAGCGGTGAAAATCCCTGAAAAGCCAGGCAGTTTTTTACGCTTTTGTCAGTTACTCGATAAACGGGTGATGACCGAGTTTAACTATCGCTTTAGTAGCCGCGACATTGCAGTGGTGTTTGCCGGTATTCGTCTTACGGGTGGCCAAGCAGAGCTAAGCGAGATTATCGCTAAACTTGAATTGGAAGGATTTGAAGTTCAAGATTTATCCCAAGATGAAACCGCTAAATTGCATGTGCGTTATATGGTCGGTGGTCATCCGCTTGAACCGCTAGAAGAGCGCTTGTTTAGCTTTGAGTTTCCTGAACATCCCGGGGCGTTGTTGAAGTTTTTAACCACCTTACAGAGCAAGTGGAATATCAGTTTATTTCATTATCGTAACCATGGCGCAGCCTTTGGCCGAGTGTTAGCCGGCTTTGAAGTACCGGAGAAAGACGGTGTGGCGTTTGCCCAGTTTTTAACAGACTTAGGTTTCGTTTATCAAGAAGAAACCCACAGTCCGGCATATCAGTTATTTTTGAATAGCGCTAAGCGAAGCGGTAATTGATGTTAAAATACCCTCCGGAGGTGATTTAGTGCCTCAATGTGGTATTGTCAGTGCGCCTAAAACGAAAAAATATTCGTGGCTGTGTTCCAAATCGCCAATATACGATGCCGTCGCGGCATCATGTCATTGGGGTTGCTTTATATGTAGGGTAAATTTTTCCATATGCTAGTAATACTAATCGTATTAATGTAATTAGTATTTAGCGTATTCGACCTCATTTTAAGGAGACATTGATGTTACCCGTGCCAACAATTCCAGCTTTTATGCCACCGCGCCGAATTCTAATGGGCCCTGGCCCATCTGATGTGTATCCCGAAGTGCTTGCGGCCCAATCACGACCGACTATCGGTCACCTTGACCCACTTTTTGTCGGCATGATGGATGAATTAAAAAGCTTAATTCAATATGCTTTTCAAACCAAAAACGAAATGACCTTAGCGGTATCGGCGCCAGGCAGTGCTGGTATGGAAACCTGCTTTGTTAACTTAGTTGAGCCTGGCGAAAAGGTGATTGTGTGTCGCAATGGGGTGTTTGGTGAACGTATGCGCCAAAACGTTGAGCGCGTTGGCGGTATAGCCGTTGTGGTCGACAATGAATGGGGTGAACCAGTATGCCCAGATAAAGTTGAAACCGCACTTGTGGCGCATCCCGATGCCAAATTTTTAGCCTTTGTGCATGCTGAAACATCAACCGGGGCATTATCGGATGCCAAAACCTTGTGTACTTTGGCGCAATTGCATGACTGTATCAGCATTGTCGATGCGGTGACGTCACTTGGCGGTGTTGAATTGCTAGTGGATGAGTGGGGCATTGATGCGATTTATTCTGGCAGCCAAAAATGCTTATCTTGTGTACCCGGTTTATCACCAGTGTCATTTTCTCCTAAAGCGGTGGCGAAACTAAAAGCCCGTACTACCCAAGTGCAAAGTTGGTTCTTAGATCAAACTTTAGTCATGGGTTATTGGGGTAATAGTGCTGGTGCTAAGCGCAGTTATCATCACACAGCGCCAGTGAATGCCTTATACGCGCTCCATGAGTCTTTACGTTTGCTCGCCAATGAAGGGCTTGAAAATGCGTGGGCAAGACACCGTAAAATGCACCTATTATTACGTGATGGACTAACCCAACTTGGTTTTAAATTTGTGGTTGAAGAGTCGTCACGTTTACCCCAACTCAATACTGTGTATATTCCAGAGGGTGTTGATGACGCTGCAGTGCGTAAGCATTTATTGGAAGAATATAATTTAGAAATTGGCGCAGGTTTAGGGGCATTAGCGGGTAAAGCATGGCGTATCGGCTTGATGGGCTTTAGTGCTCGTCGTGAAAACGTCGCCCTTTGCTTACGTGCATTAGAAGAGTCGCTAAAATAAAACATCAGTTTTGCGTAATCATAAAAATGACGCTTTAGAGCGTCATTTTTTATGCCTGTTAGAAAAGAAATTAGTCGCTAGTCAGCTAACTTTTTTTCTAACTCATTCACTTGTGCTTGTAATGCTTCAAGCTTTTCACGGGTTTTAAGTAACACGTGCTGCTGCACTTCAAACTCTTCACGGGAAACCACATCCAATTTCATCAGTTGGTTTTGAAGTATTTGTTTACTGCGTTCTTCAAATTCCCCAGCAAATTGCTTTACGCCGTTAGGTAGATTGTCACTAAGCTGTTTAGCGAGCTCTTCTATTTTCTTTGGATTAATCATAATTATTCCCTACTGATATATTGATTCAATTGTAACCGAGGTCGGCGATTTTCCAAAACCTAACTGTGATTTTCGTTAACCGTCGCGAGGTGATTCTGCTATGATCCGTCTTCGTTTAAGGTTAAGTAAGGTGTAATGATTAATGAAACTCAATCCAGGGCAAAATGAAGCCGTACATTATGTATCGGGTCCATGCTTAGTGCTCGCGGGCGCGGGGAGTGGTAAAACACGGGTGATCATTAATAAAATTGCTTACTTAGTCGAAAAATGTGGCTATAAAGCCCGCAATATTGCCGCCGTCACCTTTACCAATAAAGCCGCTCGTGAAATGAAAGAGCGTGTGGCTCAGTCTATGGGTCGAAAAGATGCCCGTGGATTATGGATCTCAACCTTTCACACCTTAGGACTCGAAATTATTAAGCGCGAGCATAAAGTGCTTGGGCTTAAGGCCGGTTTTTCTTTGTTTGATGACCAAGATACCTTCGCCTTATTAAAAGAACTGACTGAAGATGAATTAGATGAAGATAAAGACCTAATCAAATCTTTGGCATCAGCGATATCAAATTGGAAGGGGGGATTAGTGATCCCTCAGCAAGCGAAAAATATGGCAAAAGATGAGCAAAGCCAGTTATTTGCCATGTTGT
Organism: Shewanella psychromarinicola; assembly: GCF_003855155.1. Classification (NCBI taxonomy): domain Bacteria; kingdom Pseudomonadati; phylum Pseudomonadota; class Gammaproteobacteria; order Alteromonadales; family Shewanellaceae; genus Shewanella; species Shewanella psychromarinicola. The sequence continues at coordinate 538,690 of NZ_CP034073.1, read as the reverse complement.
ACCAACGGTATGCTCAGCATATGAAATCTTATAATGCGCTCGATTTTGATGATCTGATCTTAATTCCAACGTTATTGTTGCGTATGAATGAAGAAGTGCGCACTCGTTGGCAGACTAAAATTCAATATTTGCTGGTGGATGAATATCAAGATACCAATACCAGCCAATATGAATTAGTGAAACTCTTGGTGGGTGAACGCTCACGTTTTACTGTGGTGGGCGATGATGATCAGTCTATTTATTCTTGGCGCGGCGCGAAACCACAAAATTTAGTGTTGTTAGGGACCGACTATCCAAGGCTTAAACTGATTAAATTAGAGCAAAACTATCGTTCCAGCCAACGTATTTTACGTGCCGCCAATATTTTGATTGCCAATAACCCTCATGTGTACGACAAGGCGTTATTTAGTGAGTTAGCTTATGGTGAACCGATAAGAATATTAATTGCCGCTAACGAAGAACAAGAAGCTGAACGAGTGGTGGCGGAGATTATTCGGCATAAGTTTGTTGGGCGGACCAAGTTTGGTGATTACGCCATTTTATACCGAGGTAATCATCAGTCTCGTTTACTTGAACGGGCACTCATTACCAACCGTATTCCTTATAAGATTAGTGGTGGTAAATCCTTTTTTTCTCGTGCAGAAATTAAAGATATTATGGGGTATTTGCGTTTAGTGGTGAACCCTGATGATGATAATGCCTTTTTGCGGGTGGTTAACTTACCCAAGCGTGGTATCGGTCCTGCGACACTGGAGCGTTTAGGTCATTTTGCCAATCAAAAACATATCTCGTTATTTGAAGCGATTTTTGATGTTGAGCTCAACCATCATCTAGCGCCTGCGGCGGTTAACTCTTTGTATCAGTTTGGAACGTTTATTGTTGATACTGGAGAGGTTGCAACACGTGGCGAGCCTGTTGAGGCGATTAAACAATTGATCCGTAAAATAAATTACGAAGATTACCTATACGAGACCAGTACCAGTGCCAAAGCGGCTGAAATGCGCATGAAGAACATTTCTGAATTGTATCGTTGGGTTACCGAAATGCTCGAAGGTGATGAGTTAGATGAACCGATGACGTTGCCCGAAGTGGTCACTCGATTAACGCTGCGCGATATGATGGAACGTAACAGTGAGGATGAAGGTGGCGATCAAGTTCAGTTAATGACCTTACATGCCTCTAAAGGACTGGAATATCCTTTTGTATTTATGGTGGGAGTTGAAGAAAGGATCTTGCCACATCAATCGAGTATTGATGAGGAAAATGTCGATGAAGAACGTCGACTGGCTTATGTGGGGATAACCCGTGCACAACGTGAATTATGGTTTGTGATATGCCGTGAGCGACGTCAATTTGGTGAAACGATTCGTTGCGAACCCAGTCGTTTTTTACTTGAGTTACCGCAAGATGACCTCATTTGGGAAAACCGCAAACCGGTGCAAACTGAACAACAACGGGTGGAAACCGGCAAAAGTCATATTGCCAATTTACGCGACATGTTTAAAAAAGAGTCATGAACCCGTTTGGCTTATTGATCATGCACAAGATATATAGGGCTTTTTTTCACAAAATAACTTACTTAATGCACGACCTTGTCCGCGGACATAACCCAAGGCTAAAAATTGTCTAACCTGTTGCTGGGTGTCTACGGTAGTAGCATACATATCAAACTGAAGGGTTGCAGCGGTGAGTTGGTAAGCCCTGACTAACTGTAATTGTTTATCATTAAGTAAGTGTTTACTAATGTCTTCATCCAATTTCAATGCTTGAATGGGTAAAAAGCTGAGACAACTTAGAGAGCTGTAACCTGTACCATAGCCATCAATGCCAATTAGCACGCCTAACTGTGAGATGATCTCAAAACCGTTAATATGATTTTCAGTGTCTTGAACTAAGGCTTTTTCGTTGAAAAACAACATTAACTTACTTAAATCGATATTGCTGTTTTTGATAGTGTTTTTAAGGTTGCGTAATACAAATTTATTTTTAATGTGTTGGCTGCAAATCGATAAATGAAAATGAACATCGGCACCATATTGTTGTTTGAGCGACTGAAACTGATCGTTTAAATGGGCAAACATATAACCATCTAAATTAAGCGTTAGTTGATATTGTACCGCTAAGTGTTTCATTTTTACGTGTTCAATGATGCCCTGTTCTGGGTGATGCCACTCAACTTGTGGTTCGATAGCAATAATTTCACCTGTGGTAAAGTCGACCACTTCAACGTAGCGTATCTGAAACTCTTGCTGGTCGAGAGCCTTCTTAAAATCAATTTCTAATGCATGTTGTTGCTGAGATTGAGCGCTGAGCTTGTCATCAAAAATGACGAAACAGCCTTTGCCATTGGCTTTAGCTTGATACATAGCGGCGTCAGCATCACGCAGCAGCGATTCACTGGTAACCAATTTATTACGCCCGCTAAATGCAACCCCGATACTGGCACCAGAAATAAATTCTTGTTTGGCTAGCTGATAGGGCATTGATAATGTCTGTAAAATACGCTCGCAGACTTCGACAGCGTCTTCAGTAGCATTAATTGAGTCAAGCAAGATGACAAATTCATCTCCCCCCATTCGTGCCAGAGTATCGTTGTCGCGAATACATGACTTTATGCGTTGCGCAGTTTCAATTAAAAATCGATCGCCTTCTAAGTGACCAAAAGAATCATTGATCACTTTAAATCTATCAAGATCGATAAATAACAATGCAAACTGATCTAAGCCATGACGGCGCAAGTGTTTTAATGCTTGTGACAATCGCTCTATTAAATAGCTGCGATTAGGTAAACCCGTCAGCCCATCATGTTGCGCGTCGTGCAGCAGTTGATCTTCAATTTTGCGGCGCTGATTTATCTCTTGTTGAAGATTATTGTTGAGTTCAGCGAGTGCTTGAGTGCGTTTAACCACTTTATCCTCTAACTGCTCATGGCTATTTTTCAGCGACTCAGTCGCCAATTTACGCTCAATAGCATTGGCCATGTGTTGGGAAACAAATGTCAGTAGCTCTAAATCTTTCAATTGATAAATATGGTCGTCATCTAAGCTATAAATGGTTAACGCGCCCGCGATATCACCATTAATGATCAATGGAATACCTATCCATTGATGCATTCTATTGGTTTTGTTTAATTCTGGTGATTTTGCATAGATTTCACCTCTATCGACCATTTGGGCAATATCTTTGGCGGATAACAACTGAGGTAACTTATGATCAAGAATGTACTCGGTCAATCCATCCTGCATTGGGCGAGATGCGGGATATTCGGCTGCCATTTGTGACACGTAAAACGGGAACGACAACGTATTATTATCGTTAATCAGTGAGATAAAGCAATTATGTGCAGGGATTAACTGGCTAATAATATTATGAAGACGAGGGTAAAAATCTTGTTGCAGCACATTTGATGCAGACAGGTCGGCTATTTCAAATAGCGTTCGTTGAAGTTTTTCTGCTTTTACCCTTTCTTTAACTTCGATTTTAACCTTTTCATAAGCTTGGCTGAGTTCCTTGGTCCGTTCAACAATGGCTTGTTCAAGTTGTTGATGATGTTGAAGTCGCTCCATGACGCCGGAAATATGGTGACATATAAAACCCATTAGTTCTAATTCAAGTTCACCATAGGTATTGGCTTCGTTATAACTTTGTACTACGAGTACGCCACTGACAACATCTTGGTTTTTGATGGGTACGCCGAGCCATTGATGGCACGGCGATCCAAGGCTTTTAATGTCGCCACTGGCGATTAATTGATTAAACTTATTATCGTCACATAATAAAGGTTCACCATTACGAAGCACATAACCCGTTAGGCCACTATTAAGCAACGCTGATATTTCTTGGTCTGGATAGAGCTCTGTGGGGTGAGAATCTTGTTGGTCGGCAAAAAAAGGTAAACTGGTCAATCCCGTTTTGGGATCTTGCGATGCAATAAAAAAGTTTTCTGCAGGAATAAGTTGTTGTAAATTTAAATGCACCCGTTGGTAAAAATCATCAAGTGATGCTACTTGCGTCGCAATATTGGAAATACCAAGGAGGGCATTTTGGATAATTTCGGAACGTTTATATTTTTTAGCCAGACCTCTCAAGCGAGCAATCCTTTTTTGTAGGTGCTCAACACTTGAGGATGTTTTTGTGTGACTTATATCCGTATCCGTATCCATATTCCTTGCTCTATCCTATTAAAATATTTGGAAAAATATTGTTGAACAGCATTATTATTACCATAAATTCAATTGTTATCCAAGCGAAATAAATGTGAGCACAATGTTAATAACTATCGCAAATGAGTAAATAGTCACCCAAAATGAGTCAAAAGTTAATCAGTCAGTTAAAAAATGCAAATCAGGGCTAGACGCGGCGGTGTTTTATCCATATTATATGCCTCGCTAACCAAGGCGAGCGCCCATAGCTCAGCTGGATAGAGCGTACCCCTCCGGAGGGTAAGGCCGAAGGTTCGAATCCTTCTGGGCGCACCATTCGGCATGTAGTGGTTCTTTCGTATTGGTTAGTAGAATTGATATCAGTGGTGATTGTAGCTCAGTTGGTAGAGTCCCGGATTGTGATTCCGGTTGTCGTGGGTTCGAGCCCCATCAGTCACCCCATTCAATTTGTTGTTTTATGTATATTTCGGTGATTAGCGCAGCCCGGTAGCGCATCTCGTTTGGGACGAGAGGGTCAGAGGTTCGAATCCTCTATCACCGACCACATTCCCGCTTTCTTATAGCGAATTTAGCCTCTAAGTTAAATAAATATCAGACTTGTTTTCAAGTAAAAATCTCGGTGATTAGCGCAGCCCGGTAGCGCATCTCGTTTGGGACGAGAGGGTCAGAGGTTCGAATCCTCTATCACCGACCACATTCCCGCTTTCTTATAGCGAATTTAGCCTCTAAGTTAAATAAATATCAGACTTGTTTTCAAGTAAAAATCTCGGTGATTAGCGCAGCCCGGTAGCGCATCTCGTTTGGGACGAGAGGGTCAGAGGTTCGAATCCTCTATCACCGACCAATTTAACAAAAAGCCACTCTAATGAGTGGCTTTTTTGTTTTTGGCGATATTGATCATTAATTACAATCATATATTTGATAGCTAATATTCCAAGATTAAACGTAACGAACCTCAACTTAAGTTAATAGAGGGGGAGTAAGCTAAAATAAGCAAATTTCACCTAAATTTATATCAAACTTGCTATTTATTTTGTTAACAAGGCGCCTCACGTCGTTACCACTGCGCCAATAGCCAGTCTATTGCATTTACTTTCAAGTCTATTGCAAGTAAATGCAAGGCAGATAGCAGGACAAAGAACTGCTTGATAACCGTTTATTATCCCGAACTTAAGTTAGCCTTTGTCTACCAGTAGACCTTGCCTATTTACCCTAACATTTAGGCTATGTTTGATCTCATATAATGGTATGGCTCAATACTGTGGCATAAGCTTGGCCGTTAGGTGGCATGACGCTGTAGTCGTTGTCCCGCAGCGTATAATCATGGCATGAGTTGCGCCAATCTTCCACAGAGGGGGTTGCGCCGTGTTATCGAGACTGGGCAAGCCATTCACTATTTTTTGCTCAATAACCGCAGTGAGTTAACGGCTGAGTTCATAGCCTTGAGTCAATGGCTTGTGAGTCAATAACCGCGACATAAAAAAACCACTCCGAAGAGTGGTTAATACGAGTGAGTTAATCAATCTATACCACTTATAACTTCACATTGACTGGCGGTACAATAAAGCCTTGATAAGCATCGACTCTGAGATCAGTAAATCTTGTCAATTGGGTTGCTTCTTGGATTCCTGTCACGATCACTTGAATATCTAACCCTTTAGCGACATTGACTAAAGCGCGGCATAATTCACTGCTGTGTTGATTATCTTCAATATAAGCCAGTGACTGGTCAAGTTTGACATAGTTTGGTCGCAAGCTTTGCAAGTAGGCCATTGAACCAAATTGGCGACCAAAATGGTCTATACCAAAGTGAGCGCCAGAGTCTCGAATGACTTTACACAGACTTTCACAGGATTCTAAATCGCTATACACACTCGCTTCGGGGATTTCAAAGCAAATACGCTCAGGGTATTTATTGGTTCGAAGGAACTGTTTTAGCCAAAGATGAAAATCAGCATCGCTAATACTTTGATAAGTCAGATTGATGGCGACTCGTTCATAATTACGTTCAAGTAAACGATGTTCATTGACGGTTTCTATCAAACAGCGATCAAACATTGTACCTAATGATAGTAACTCTATGTAGGGTACAAATTGTCCTGCATGGAGGGTCTTGTCACCTATTTGCAGTTGGCAAAAAAGCTCACGCTGACAAATTTCATCTCTGGCACAAAGCTGAATAGGCTGCCAACGGAATTGGAATTTTTTGTTCTTTATCGCGTGATTTAAATTACTGCGCCATTCCTCTCGGGTAAACAGTTGCTGTTGAGTATTTTCAAACCAATGAAACACTTTGCCGTCTTTAATGGACTGTTGGAGTGCGTTATCTGCTTGTGCCAACATATCTGATACTGTCATTTGCCCTAGGCGCTCTGCTACACCAATATAAAACTGTTCGTTTGGTTTACAGCCAGATTTAGATATTTCTTTATTAACAGTACGTATTAGGCTTTGTAAATACTTCGTCAGTTGATCATGTTCACAATCTTCAACAAGGAAGGCGAATTCATACGCAGCAATACGAGCGATAACAGAGGAGGATATTTCATCCTGGTGATGCTGTAATTTCTGAGCCAGAATACGAATGGTCTCATCGCGAACTTGGAAACCGTATTTGCTATAAACGTCTTCTAGCCAATCCATTTTGACTAAATAAAGCGCACCAGTACTGGGCTCGCTTAACCAGCCATTGACTCGACTGACCATATACTGCCTATTTGGCAGTCCTGAGACTTGATCGACGAGATTTTTCTTTCTTAATGCGGAAACTTCTTCGTCAAGGGAGTTAAAGACTTGTTTTAATTGAGCAGACATACTGTTAAATGCATTGACTAGCTCTTTCAGTTCCTTTGTTTTTGGCGCTGGCATATCGGGACCAAATTGGCGCTCGGCAATTTTTTTTGCGTGTACAGAAAGGGTATTTAATGGTTTTAAAATCCAACTGAGTCCCACCCTTGCACATATGATGGCAATGAGAAATAAAATTGAAAATAGGATCAGAATATTTGAAATGGTCCGCCATAGTTCATGATAACCAAAACCGGGGTGGGCAGTAATTTCCAGCGTGGCAAGTTGTAACCAACCAGAGGTAATAGTGGTTTTTTTGTTAATGGTTTTAAACAAGTTAAGATCGATAAACCATTGAGGAACATTATTTACTCGAATAGCGTTATTCCACACTTGCTGCTTGCCATCAACTAACCAAGTTAATTTGATTTGTTGATAATAGCCGCCCTCAAAAATAACATTGACTAATGTTTCTGCTCCAGCATCATCACCAGCTTCTAAAACAGGCGTTAACATTAATCCTAATGAGTTACTGGTATTATTGAGATCAGATTCCATCTGTTGTGTTAAAAAACTTTGAGTCTCTGAAAATTGTACATAGGCTACGCTTGCAATCGTTAACAAGAAAAGCCCGAAAAGTAACGCATAGATCTGCCTGAACAGGGTCATGTATTCACTACTCCATGTTGAGTTTGGGTTGGCGTAAGCGGTCTACACCTAATCTAAGTTTAAGGTCAGTCCATTTTTCAAGGCGTGATGATGAGCCAGCTAACACACCTCGGCCTTTTTCTTTGTTTAACCATAATTGTTGACCATTAAAACTATAAACAGGCAGCAGATCTTTTCGTTTCGTTGCCAGCTTTATGGTTTTATCTAAATTGTCGAGCACTAACGGGATCGAATTAGGCTTTTCGTAATACGCTAACACCATATGATACTGGTTCAACGATGTTGCTTTTACCATGGTGATCCTGAGTTTATCTTCAGGAATACCAAGTTGAAGAAGCGTAAAGTATTTCGCGATTGAAAAATCTTCACAATCCCCCCCATTAGCCCCAATAAACTCCATCGGCGAAGCCCAATAATTGGAATCGCCCCATAGTGTTTGATCATCAATGAATCGAAATAAGTTAAAGAACTGATTAACTTTTTCTAATTTCTCTATTTCAGCAAGTTTCTGTGAATCATTAACGATTTTAAACCAAGCATTTGCTCGTAATCCTGCTCTATCGCCATAACGTTCCGACAATGCTGAAACGGTTTTTTGCTGGTTTAATTCTTGAGTCGGTGCCGCATATAAACATGAAACTAAAAGGGCCGATGCCATAATAGAAAAATGACAGACCCTTTTATACAGCGATGTGATTACTTTGCTGTCTTCATGACTCAAAGAATCAATGCCTTATTTATCACTCTTCCATTTTCTCGTCGACAGTGTAGATATTCCATCTCATTGCTGGAATGGTATCATCGGTTGCGACTTCAGCGATCACGCGACGATTACGTCGTTCGGCTTCTGGCGTACCACTGTTATCGATAGGGCGATCAAAACTATAACCAATGGCGTCTAAACGACTTGCATCGATACCAAATGTGTTTTCTAACACTTCAATGACAGCTTTAGCACGTTTCTGAGATAAGGCTAAATTAAGCTCATAGCTTCCAATTTTGCTGGTATGACCTTCAATTGTCACCTTAGTGGTAGGGTCGGTTTGCATTATTTTAGCGACGAGTTCAATTTGATCATAATACTGATGATCGATAACCGCAGAATTATTGCTAAATAGAATCTTTAACTCTTGGCGTTCATTGATGTCTTTTATGCTACCACAACCGTAGTTGTCTGCAGCGGCATCAATAATAGTATCCGCACAACGTTCGCGAGCCATTATCACACCATCACGATCATTGTCAGCAAGATCAAATTTTTGTGGTGTAGACGCAGTAGGCTCGACAATATCGTTGACTGAACAACCTGCAGTTGTAATCAATGCGAGTAAAATCATTAGATATTTCATTACTTAACACCTCCCTCATAATCTTGCTCACCACGCCATTCTCCTGGACGTGTTACTCGAAGTGAGTCGAGTAGATCGCCAGTCGAATTGAGTACTCTATAGCGAGCCGCAATTTCGTCATACTCGGTTTTCAAGTAATCTTTGCGCGCTTCAAATAGTTCATTCTCAGTATCGAGTAAATCCAGAAGGGTACGTTGACCTAAGTTAAATTGTTGCTCATAAGCCACTTGAGTCTGTTTTGCCGCCACAACGTGTTCACGTATAAATTGTTTTTGTGGGGCGAGCATTTCATAGGCATTCCAAGCGAGAGAAACACCTTCAACCACTTGACGATAAGCACGTTGTTGGATCTCTTTAGCTTCGTTAATTTTATAGGCCGTTTCTCTATCTCTAGAGACATCTTTGCCACCAGAAAAAAGGTTATATTTAACCCGAACCATAGCAACTAAATCATTGTTATAGCCGTTAACATTTTGGTTATTAAATGTGCTGTAGCCGTCTTCGCCGTCAGTATCATTATTCCAGTTACCATTAAGCTCTAGACTTAATTGTGGAAAATAGTTGGCTTTGGCTGAGCTACGCTCTTTTTTAGCGGCATTAATGTCATTTGCTGCTGACTTTAACACAGGGTGTTTCGATTTTGCTGACATGAGCCCTTGTTCTAAGCTTTCCGGGAGCATATCGGCATCAGGCACTGGCAGGATTAAGTCGTCAGGCTGTGCTTCAACAATTCTGATAAAGGTTGCACGAGTATCTTTTAAATTATTTTTAGCTGAAATCACATTGGCGTTTGCGCGGGCAAGGCGACCAGTGATTTGCGATAAATCTGCTATCGATCCTAATCCAGAATCTGTGCGCTGTTTTATTTGATCATAAATCTCTTTATGACTGGCGAGGTTTTTCTCTGATAGCAGTAATACTTGTTCACTGCGGATGTAGTTTAAGTAGACTTTTGCAACATCCAATGCAATATCTTCAGCGGCGGAAAATAATGCCCACTGATCAGCACTGGCTTCAAACGAATAACGATCGACTTCGCTACTGGTATAAAAACCATCAAATAGCATTTGTTTGATACTAAAACCGGCTTCGCCACGTTCTAAATCAATCATACCGTCATTATCTACATCTCCTTGACCTGCTTTACGCCGAGTCGAAGGGCTATCGGTTTGCTCCCAGCCATAGCCAGCAGAAATATCTAAGGTTGGCATGTAGCCAGCTTCAGCCTGATTAACTTGCTCTTCGCGCGCTTTAAAACGATTAAAAGCGATACGTAAATCTGGGTTTGTGTCTAGCGTATGTGCAACTGCTTGCTCAAGTGTTTGGCTTGAGACTGCTGGCGCTATCGATATTGATAAAGCCAATGCAATCATACTCAGCTTTTTTTGCTGATTTATAATAGTTATCATTAAAAAACCCTCCCGGTCTTCTTAGCGCTCTCTAAGAGCGGTATCTTTCGCTCTTAAAATTGGATTTAATATGTACTCAAGTATGGATTTTTTTCCCGTGATGACATCGACCGATGTCAGCATCCCTGGGATTATTGGCATCTCTGTGCCATTGTCTTTCAATAAACGGGATTCTTCTGTTCGTACCTTTACAATATAGAAACTGTTACCTTCTTCATCTTGTGATGTATCGGCGCTAATATGTTCAACGGTGCCTTTTAGTCCACCATAACGAGTGAAGTCATAAGCGGTAACTTTCACTATGGCTGGCAATCCTGGATGTAAAAAAGCAATATCTTTAGGGGTGATTTTAGTTTCTATCAGTAGTTTATCTTCTGATGGCACAATTTCCATAATCTCTTCGCCTGGCTGCACAACACCACCCAAAGTATTAAAATTAATCTTTTTAATTGTTCCAATAACTGGCGAGGTAATGACGGCTTTACTGACTTTATCAAACGCGCCTTTTTGTGCCTGATTCATCCGAGATAATTTGGTTTGCATTTCATTGAGTTGTGCACGTAAATCTGTGGCATAAACAAACACCGCTTCTCGACGTTTTAAGATGGCTTCATCCATTGAGGCTTTGACCTTGGGCCGCAAAAGCCTCACAGATTGTAATTCACCTTGAATATCATTCACTGTGCGCTCAAGTTTGAGCAGTTCAACTTCAGGGACAATTCCTTTACGGGCCAGCGGCCGAGTCAATTCAAGCTCGCGTGATACTAATTGGTAACTTGTTGTAAGGGTACCAATTCTGGACGCTAATTCTTCAATTTCCTGTTGGCGTTGTTGGATTTGACGCACCAGAATTTCTAATTGGTTACTTAAATTATCAAGCCGAATAGAATATTCTTCTTGTTGACGCTTAACCAGTTCAGGCTCCTCGTCAATAATGGTCTGCGAAAAGAGCAAGTTTTGTTTAGTGATTTTGACTTGTTCGCGCCAGTCTGAAGACATATCGGAGATAATAATGCTGTCTAATTCAGTGCGCATCCGAATAATGTTGGTTTGTAATCCGAAGACTTCTTGTTCTTGTTGGTCGAAATCAGAGCGAAATCGAGTGTCATCAATACGGGCTAAAGACTGTCCTTTGGTGACCATGCCTCCTTCTTGGACGTAGATGTTTTGTAAAATACCGCCATCTAAACTTTGAATAATTTGAATTTGTGAAGATGGAATAACTTTACCGATCCCAGTTGTTACCTGATCTAATTCCGAGAAATAAGCCCAAATAACAAAGCACACCATCATTGCAGCCAGTGACCAAATGATAAGACGATGTCCTGAAGGGGCATCGGTCATCATGGCACCGTAAACGTCATCAACCATTTCTAAGTCTGCAGTAGTAAGATTCTTACTCATGAGTTTTGGACTCCAGAAATTGTCCCAGAATTAAGTTTAGCCAGAACTTCTTCTTTAGGACCATCTTCCACCACATGACCCCGTTCGAGCACAATAATACGATCGACTAGATTTAATAAATGCATCTTATGGGTAATGAGTAATAATGTTCTATCGCGACTAACAAGTTGCATTGAGCGAATAAACTGTTTTTCTGCTCGGGCGTCAAGGCTTGCTGTAGGTTCATCCATTAATAATATGGATGGGTCATTTAATGTTGCTCTGGCTAAGGCTACCGTTTGTCGTTGACCTCGGCTCAATGACAAGCCTCCCTCGCCAACTTGTTGATCTAAACCTTCTGATTCTAGGTTAGTAAACATACTCACACCAGAAAGCTGGATAGCTCTTATTAATTGATGTTCAGTCACTTGACGAGAGCCGAATAAAATATTGTCGCGGATCGTACCGTGAAACAAGGTGACGTCTTGAGGTAGATAGCCAAAGTTACGTCTAAGATCACTAGGGTGAATTTGTCCTGCATCTAGGCCGTCATAGCGCAGGCTGCCTTGAGTCGGTTTGTATAATCCTAGTAGTAATTTGGCTAAGGTACTTTTACCTGAGCCATTACGGCCAATAATGGCGATACGTTCACCAGGATTAATACTTATTGATAAAGGATGTAAGCTGGGCTTTTCGGAACCAGGAAAGCTAAAACTGATATTATCAGCCTCTATTTTCCCCATAAATCGTTCTTTGCTTGCTAGGTTCCCTTTGTCTTCAAACTCATCTTCTTGTTCCATAATCGCGTCTAATTGGCGCAGTGAACTCATTGTATGATTGCCACGGGTAATTAACCCAGCTAATTGAGCCATGGGGGCGATGGCTCGGCTTGATAGCATGACCGCGGCAATAATCCCACCCATGGATATTTCGTTTTCAGCTAATCGATATACGCCCAATACCACGACGAGCACAACAGTTAATTGCACCATAAAATTAGCAATATGACTGACATAATTAGACAGTTTTTTGGTTTTTAGTTGCCAATTGGCGGTATGGCCGATCATTTGTTGCCAGCTTTTTTGTACTAATCCTTCGGCACCGTTGGCTTTAATTGATTCTAATGCGGTTAAACTTTCAATCAAATGACCATGTTTTAAACTTGAAAAGCGATTACTTTCTTCAATTGCCAGTTTTAGTTTAGGTTGTATATAAAAGGTTACTGCAATAATAATTAGGCTGCCAATCACTGGAATAATGGCTAAATCGCCAGCAACAATATAAATGATGAACACGAATAGCAATGCAAATGGCAGGTCAACGAGTGTGGTGATGGTTGCTGAGGTTAAAAACTCTCGAATACTGTCAAACTCACCTAATTGTCTGGCCATGCCACCAACACTGGGTGAACGTTTTGATAACGGAATACCAATAGCTTTGGCAAATAATTTTGAAGAAACAATAATGTCGACTTTTTTGCCTGCAATATCGATTAAATAGCTGCGTAACTGACGCATGATAAAGTCAAATATATAGGCGATGCCTGCCCCTATAGCTAAAACCCAAAGTGATTCAAATGCAAGATTGGGTACTACTTTGTCATAGACATTCATAATGAATAGTGGTGAAACCAATGCAAACAGATTAACTAATACTGAGGCTATAAGGGCATCTCGGTAAATGGGGGCAGAGTCTTTGATACTTTGCATTAGCCAATGTGTACTGCTGTCATGCAGGTGAACATCAAAACTTTTATCACCGCGATAATCTTGTTTAACTAGAAATAAATAGCCGACGTATAAGGTTTCTAACCCTTCAATTGTCAGGGTTTGTTCGCCGCCCGTTTCGGGTAATTGAATAATGACTTTGTCTTGCTCTAGATCGATTTGTCGAAGAATACAGGCCTTTTTATCTTTTAATAACAAGATACAAGGTAATAATATTTCAGAAATCTGATTCAAATCTTTACGTGATAATTTAGCTGATAGTCCAGCTCGAGCCGCTGCTTGAGGGATTAAGTCGGGTGTGATGACGGCACCAGATAGCGGAAGACCTGCCGCAAGGGAATCTATTGAGCAAGGGCTTCCAAAATGCTCAGTTAATAAAACTAAACAGTCGAGTAAAGGATCGACCGTTACCCGTTGGGAAGCAGAAATGGTCCACTGCTCACTTGTGTTAGACGCAAGGTTAGGCACCTAATCATTATCCTTAATATTTATTGTTAGAATAAGCAAATATGCGTCACATAATACTCTGTGACGCAGTCAATTTGTTGTTATTAAGGAATAATATTTCCATTATGTTGATCAAATAGATCTGCATGGTTAGTTCCTGGCGACGGGGCCGGATTGACTGTAGCAGTATCAACAATGAGTGCGCCATCATTAAGTAAACCGTTAATGATAACTCCTTCAGTGGTGCTAGCGTATTCCTGCGATAGATCTACACCATCAAGTACAATCAATTGGTCAACATTACCATCAAGGTCGGCATCGATAGAAATTGTCGTGCTGCCATTACTGAACGAGAATTCAAGGTAGGACTCTAAGTCACCGTTCTGTTCATTTTGTAATAAATCACTGATATGAAGAGAGTCATTGTTAACTTCGAAGTCTTTAATCGTATCTGTACCAGTATCGCCCTTAGACCATACAAAGGTGTCATTACCCAGACCACCAATGAGCGTGTCATCACCTAGGCCACCGATAAGTAAGTCATTACCTTCGCCCCCATTGAGAACATCGTTCCCGCCCTGACCAAATAATATATCATTACCAGTACCACCATTTAGAATGTCGTTACCGTCATTTTGATTATTGATATTAAACTCATTTACATGACCACGAATATAATCATGTACTGCTCTAACATCAACATCTGCAACTTTTTGGCCTGTTTTGTCGGCCACATAAGTTTGTAAAGCGACATATCCTTGCTCTGATGAACCGCTAAATCTGACTAAGTCACCAAAGATAATGTCATTACCTTCATTGCCACTTGTGTCATCATCACCTTGTGATTGCAGTGTCTCAGAGCCAGTAATAACACTAGATAGATCAGAGACATCAATTGACGCTCTTACGCTTCCATCTGTATCGTATATTTTCAAGTTTGCTTCATTAACGGTGGTGCCACCGTTTGCACTGGCTAAGCTTATCGCTTCAACTTCAGACACTGCAGCGAGCAGGTTGAACGTGTGTACGGCTTGATTAGTACTATTTGTTCCACTATCGGTATAGCCAGTGAATTTATTATTACCATCAAAACTAATTTGGCCAATTTTAGCGCCTGTATAAGGTGAATAAACAGCACCGTTAGAATTGACAACAATTTCGTTATCAAAGCGAATTATTGTGCCTTTACTATAGTTTGTACCTATTAGTTCACTCAAGTTCACATAACTGTTTGTGGTCGCGTCATGGCCAATTAATACTTTAGATACATCTCTATCAACGGTCTGGACATTTGGTGAACCATCAGTAATGAAATAAGAAATATTATTTCCCACATTTTGTTGGATTGCTGAACCAGTAAACCAGTCTATTGCCGACTCAAATCCAGCTTCATAATTTGTGGAGCCTGATGCACCAGCTGAGTTAAGTTTTGCCATTAAAGTTTCAACAGCTTTTGGATCGTCCATGTTAACTGACACTGAATAATTTGTACCTGTGGCAAAATTAGTCAGTAATACGTTAACAATACCACTATGAGAGCCAGTGGCACTATTCGCGAGTGATTCAAAGACGGATTCCAGCTGAGTTATCGCTTCTGCTATTACCCCTCTCATGCTGCCGGAAGTATCGAAAATAAATGCAATATTGTAATTCTCACCAGCAACAATCTGTAAGCCTTGTTGATCACTAATAATAATATCGTTACTTTGCGTTCCCTCAATAATGTCATTGCCAGGGTTACCGTTATAGCTGACATAAGTGGAACTAGCGTCTGCTTCGCCAACAATGTTAATCGTCACTGTCGCAGTGTCGGTAGCGCCATATTGATCCGTTACCGTATAAGTAAAGGTATCAGTTGCAAGTTGCCCAGCGGTAAGTACTTCAAATGAATCGTTGGTGTCATATGAATAAGTGCCATTACTGTGAATAGTTAGCTGTGCGCCGCTATCTAACAAAACAATCTGGCCATCAGTAACGACGGCTCCATTTACCCCAGTTAGCGTAAATGTATTATCTTGGGCATCAGAGTCATTGTTTAATAGGCCTAGGCTTGTGTCTGTAATGGATAGTACGCCATCTTCAGAGACCATATAAGTGCCCATAATCGCTGGTCCAGACGCTGTAATGCCCGTTAAGAAGTAATCTGATGAGTCAGTTAAGGCACTACCATTAGTCGCTTCATTAATTGTCTGTGTTGCTTCAAACACTAATTGGTCAAAGACAATATTACCGATGTTAATGTTAAAGGTACCAGCATCACCAGAAGTTGTCTTAAACGTTTCACTTGCGACTAATTGTCCATTGTAATAAGCCTTCCAAACACCTTGCTCACCATTATTTTCATTTGAAAATAGGTTAGTGACGTTAAATGTCGCCTGATTAACTAGGCCATTAAAATCAACAACAATCGCTTCAGATGTACCTGTAGCCGAATCATACTCGATTTGTCCTGTTACCTGATCAGAGGTACGTGGCGAACCCGCCACACCGAGCTTGTTAGAGCCTGGTTCAATGTTTACTGCGCCCATTGAACAATCCGCTGTGCGCGCTGAAATCCTCATTAGGCTTTGGCCGTTAGACTGTGGGATTGCCCAAGCGGTACTTGACCCTGTGGTTACTGAATACGATGATCCTGGAAGATCATCAATAGCATCAACATTGTTAAGATTAAAAGTCACAATTGCAGTATCAGTTAAGCTGCCATCACTTGTTTTAACGGTTAGGCTAATTTGGCTACCATTGTCGTAGTTAATTTGCGTTGTATCATTAACAGAAATTACCCCCGTCTGTGCATTAATGATGAAGGCACCATCTGCGCTAATTAGACTATTTGATCCATTAGCAAGCACAAAAGAATAAGACAATGTGTCACCGTCGATATCAGTATCATTTCCAGTATTGGCATCATTAACGTCATATACGTTAATGCCATTAGCAATAGAGTCATTGATTGTGCTGCTGTAATCATCAATAACAGGTGCATCGTTTACTGGGCTCACGGTGATGGTCAAGGTCGAGGTGTCAGTCGGGCCAGTGCCGTCGGTTAACACATAGGTGATCACTGGCACGGGACCATTGTAATTAGCCACTGGAGTAAAGCTGTATGCGCCATTGGCGCTTAATGTAAAGCTACCGACACCGACAATTATCACCGCTTGACCTAAGGTCAATGGGCCCGTCACGCCATCGATGCTGAAGCTTTGTACGGTCACAGGACCATCAACTGAGCTGGTGCCGGTTAATACAGTGCCCGTGGTTGCGCCGCTGTCTTCTGCCACTGAAATCACTTCGTTCGCGTCAGTGAAATTATCGTTCACTGGGCTCACGGTGATGGTCAAGGTAGACGTGTCAGTCGGGCCAGTGCCGTCGGTTAACACATAGGTGATCACTGGCACGGGACCGTTGTAATTAGCCACTGGAGTAAAGCTGTATGCGCCATTGGCGCTTAATGTAAAGCTACCGACACCGGCAATTATCACCGCTTGACCTAAGGTCAATGGGCCAGTAACGCCGTCGATGCTGAAGCTTTGTACGGTCACCGGACCATCAACTGAGCTGGTGCCGGTTAATACAGTGCCCGTGGTTGCGCGGCTGTCTTCTGCCACTGAAATCACTTCGTTCGCGTCAGTGAAATTATCGTTCACTGGGCTCACGGTGATGGTCAAGGTCGACGTGTCGGTCGGGCCAGAGCCGTCGGTTAACACATAGGTGATCACCGGCACGGGACCGTTGTAATTAGCCACTGGAGTAAAGCTGTATGCGCCATTGGCGCTTAATGTAAAGCTACCGACACCGGCAATTATCACCGCTTGACCTAAGGTCAATGGGCCAGTAACGCCGTCGATGCTGAAGCTGTGTACGGTCACCGGACCATCAACTGAGCTGGTGCCGGTTAATACAGTGCCCGTGGTTGCGCCGCTGTCTTCTGCCACTGAAATCACTTCGTTCGCGTCAGTGAAGTTATCGTTCACTGGGCTCACGGTGATGGTCAAGGTCGAGGTGTCGGTCGGGCCAGAGCCGTCGGTTAACACATAGGTGATCACCGGCACGGGACCGTTGTAATTAGCCACTGGAGTAAAGCTGTATGCGCCATTGGCGCTTAATGTAAAGCTACCGACACCGGCAATTATCACCGCTTGACCTAAGGTCAATGGGCCAGTCACGCCGTCAATGCTGAAGCTGTGTACGGTCACCGGACCATCAACTGAGCTGGTGCCGGTTAATACAGTGCCCGTGGTTGCGCCGCTGTCTTCTGCCACTGAAATCACTTCGTTCGCGTCAGTGAAATCATCGTTCACTGGGCTCACGGTGATGGTCAAGGTAGACGTGTCGGTCGGGCCAGAGCCGTCGGTTAACACATAGGTGATCACCGGCACGGGACCGTTGTAATTAGCCACTGGAGTAAAGCTGTATGCGCCATTGGCGCTTAATGTAAAGCTACCGACACCGGCAATTATCACCGCTTGACCTAAGGTCAATGGGCCAGTCACGCCGTCGATGCTGAAGCTGTGTACGGTCACAGGACCATCAACTGAGCTGGTGCCCGTTAATACGGTGCCGGTGGTTGCGCCGCTGTCTTCTGCCACTGAAATCACTTCGTTCGCGTCAGTGAAATTATCGTTCACTGGGCTCACGGTGATGGTCAAGGTAGACGTGTCAGTCGGGCCAGAGCCGTCGGTTAACACATAGGTGATCACCGGCACGGGACCATTGTAATTAGCCACTGGGGTAAAGCTGTATGCGCCATTGGCGCTTAATGTGAAGCTACCGACACCGGCAATTATCACCGCTTGACCTAAGGTCAATGGGCCCGTCACGCCGTCAATGCTGAAGCTGTGTACGGTCACCGGACCATCAACTGAGCTGGTGCCGGTTAATACAGTGCCCGTGGTTGCGCCGCTGTCTTCTGCCACTGAAATCACTTCGTTCGCGTCAGTGAAATCATCGTTCACTGGGCTCACGGTGATGGTCAAGGTCGAGGTGTCGGTCGGGCCAGAGCCGTCGGTTAACACATAGGTGATCACCGGCACGGGACCGTTGTAATTAGCCACTGGAGTAAAGCTGTATGCGCCATTGGCGCTTAATGTGAAGCTACCGACACCGGCAATTATCACCGCTTGACCTAAGGTCAATGGGCCAGTCACGCCGTCGATGCTGAAGCTGTGTACGGTCACCGGACCATCAACTGAGCTGGTGCCGGTTAATACAGTGCCCGTGGTTGCGCCGCTGTCTTCTGCCACTGAAATCACTTCGTTCGCGTCAGTGAAATCATCGTTCACTGGGCTCACGGTGATGGTCAAGGTCGAGGTGTCGGTCGGGCCAGAGCCGTCGGTTAACACATAGGTGATCACCGGCACGGGACCGTTGTAATTAGCCACTGGAGTAAAACTGTATGCGCCATTGGCGCTTAATGTAAAGCTACCGACACCGGCAATTATCACCGCTTGACCTAAGGTCAATGGGCCAGTCACGCCGTCGATGCTGAAGCTGTGTACGGTCACAGGACCATCAACTGAGCTGGTGCCCGTTAATACGGTGCCGGTGGTTGCGCCGCTGTCTTCTGCCACTGAAATTACTTCGTTCGCGTCAGTGAAGTTATCGTTCACTGGGCTCACGGTGATGGTCAAGGTAGACGTGTCAGTCGGGCCAGAGCCGTCGGTTAACACATAGGTGATCACCGGCACGGGGCCGTTGTAATTAGCCACTGGGGTAAACGTATATACACCCGTATCCGTTAAGCTAAAGGTACCGACACCGGCAATAACCACATCGGTTCCATCTGCGGTATGCACGGTTGCATCGCCCGCGACAGTAAAGGTGGTGACTGAAATAGGGCCGTCCACACTGGTGCCGTCAATCACATTACCGGTCACTTGAGGGCTGTCTTCTGCAATGGTGCGCGTTTCATTGTTATCAGTGAAATCATCGTTCACTGGCGTGACCGTTAAGCTCAATGTTGAGGTGTCATTGGCGCCAGAGCCGTCGGTTAACACATAGGTGATCACCGGCACGGGGCCGTTGTAATTAGCCACTGGGGTAAACGTATATACACCCGTATCCGTTAAGCTAAAGGTACCGACACCGGCAATAACCACATCGGTTCCATCTGCGGTATGCACGGTTGTATCGCCCGCGACAGTATAGGTGGTGACTGAAATAGGGCCATCCACACTGGTGCCGTCAATCACATTACCGGTCACTTGAGGGCTGTCTTCTGCAATGGTGCGCGTTTCATTGTTATCAGTGAAATCATCGTTCACCGGCGTGACCGTTAAGCTCAATGTTGAGGTGTCATTGGCGCCAGAGCCATCGGTTAAGGTGTAAGTGATCACCGGCACCGTGCCGTTGTAGTTGGCGACTGGGGTAAACGTATATACACCCGCATCCGTTAAGCTAAAGGTACCGACACCGGCAATAACCACATCGGTTCCATCTGCGGTATGCACGGTTGCATCGCCCGCGACAGTAAAGGTGGTGACTGAAATAGGGCCATCGTCACTGGTGCCATCAATCACATTACCGGTCACTTCAGGGCTGTCTTCTGTGATGCTGCGAGTTTCGTTGGCATCAGTGAAGTCATCATTCATTGCCGTGATCGCTGGGGTATCACTGTCTTGTCCGGTTAGGCTGCCATCGGACACGGTTAAATCAACGGGCGGTAAGGTGCCTCCGCTGTTGACTAACTCAGCTCCGGCTGGGGTCAACACCACTTCGCCGTTGACCAACGCATAGTAACCGTCGTCATTGGTGCCTGGAGTAAAGTCCACCGTCAGTGAATCACCGTCTTCATCAAAGGTGTTGTAGGTCGCGGCCACATCGCCATCGACGGCGCTGTTTTCAGTAAAGTCATTGGCGACAACATCAATGGTAGGCGCATCGTTCGTAGGAGTGATCACCGGAGTGTCACTGTCTTGGCCGGTTAAGCTGCCATCTGACACGGTTAAATCAATTGCAGGCAGCGTGCCGCCGTTGTTAACGAAGTCAGCACCGGCTTGGGTTAATACCACTTCGCCGTTGACCAACGCGTAGTAACCGTCGTCATTGCTGCCAGGGGTAAAGTCAACAGTCAGTAGATCACCGTCTTCATCAAAGGTGGTGTAGGTTGCAGCAACATCGCCATCAACGGCGCTGTTTTCAGTAAAGTCATTGGCGACAACATCAATGGTAGGCGCATCATTCGTAGGAGTGATCACCGGAGTGTCACTGTCTTGACCTGTTAAGCTGCCATCGGACACGGTTAAATCAATTGCAGGCAGCGTGCCGCCGTTGTTAACGAAGTCAGCACCGGCTTGGGTTAATACCACTTCGCCGTTGACCAACGCGTAGTAACCGTCGTCATTGCTGCCAGGGGTAAAGTCAACAGTCAGTAGATCACCGTCTTCATCAAAGGTAGTGTAGGTTGCAGCAACATCGCCATCAACGGCGCTGTTTTCAGTAAAGTCATTGGCTACCACGTCAATGGTGGGCGCATCGTTCGTAGGAGTGATCACCGGAGTGTCACTGTCTTGACCTGTTAAGCTGCCATCGGACACGGTTAAATCAACCGCAGGCAGCGTGCCGCCGTTGTTAACGAAGTCAGCACCGGCTTGGGTTAATACCACTTCGCCGTTGACCAACGCGTAGTAACCGTCGTCATTGCTGCCTGGGGTAAAGTCCACGGTCAGTAGATCACCGTCTTCATCAAAGGTGGTGTAGGTTGCGGCCACATCGCCATCGACGGCGCTGTTTTCAGTAAAGTCATTGGCAACCACGTCAATGGTTGGCGCGTCGTTAGTTGGCGTGACTTGAATTGTTAGCGTCGCGGTTTCACCAGTGTTAGTGGTATAGGTGATGACAGGGACTTGGCCATTCCAGTTTTCATTTGGTGTAAAAGTGTACGAGCCATCAGCGTTAAGAACTAAAACACCGTCATCCAGAGTCACTTCGGTACCGGCAGAATAAGTCTGGCCGTCAACTTCAAAGCTCACTACGCTTAAATCTGAATCAACATCGCTGTCGTTATCTAATACGTTTCCGGTGGCGGCAGTATCTTCTGCAACGCTATTGCTGTCATTAACAAGTACAGACGCATCATCAACAGGCGTAACTTCAATCGTTAGTGTCGCGGTAACACCAGTATTGATGGTATAGGTGATGACAGGGACTTGGCCATTCCAATTTTCATTTGGCGTGAACGTGTACGAGCCATCAGCGTTAAGAACTAAAACACCGTCATCCAGAGTCACTTCGGTACCGGCAGAATAAGTCTGGCCGTCAACTTCAAAGCTCACTACGCTTAAATCTGAATCAACATCGCTGTCGTTATCTAATACATTGCCGGTGGCGGCAGTATCTTCTGCAACGCTATTGCTGTCATTAACAAGTACAGACGCATCATTAACAGGCGTGACTTGAATTGTTAGCGTCGCGGTTTCACCAGTGTTAGTGGTATAGGTGATGACAGGGACTTGGCCATTCCAGTTTTCATTTGGTGTAAAAGTGTACGAGCCATCAGCGTTAAGAACTAAAACACCGTCATCCAGAGTCACTTCGGTACCGGCAGAATAAGTCTGGCCGTCAACTTCAAAGCTCACTACGCTTAAATCTGAATCAACATCGCTGTCGTTATCTAATACGTTTCCGGTGGCGGCAGTATCTTCTGCAACGCTATTGCTGTCATTAACAAGTACAGACGCATCATCAACAGGCGTAACTTCAATCGTTAGTGTCGCGGTAACACCAGTATTGGTGGTATAGGTGATGACAGGGACTTGGCCATTCCAATTTTCATTTTGCGTGAACGTGTACGAGCCATCAGCGTTAAGAACTAAAACACCGTCATCCAGAGTCACTTCGGTACCGGCAGAATAAGTCTGGCCGTCAACTTCAAAGCTCACTACGCTTAAATCTGAATCAACATCGCTGTCGTTATCTAATACGTTTCCGGTGGCGGCAGTATCTTCTGCAACGCTATTGCTGTCATTAACAAGTACAGACGCATCATCAACAGGCGTAACTTCAATCGTTAGTGTCGCGGTAATGCCAGTATTGGTGGTATAGGTAATAACCGGAACTTGACCATTCCAATCTTCATTAGGAGCAAAAGTAAAAGAACCATCAGGATTGATAACGAGCACGCCACCTTCAAGCTCGATTTCTGTACCTGCAGGATAGGTTTGACCATCTACTTCAAAACTGACTACGCTTAAATCTGAATCAACATCGCTGTCGTTATCGAGTACATTGCCAGAAGCAACTTGATCTTCGTTAACTGTAATGACGTCATTTAATAAAATCGATGGGGAATCATTTTCAATAACAATTTCTTCTTGAGTCACTGCTGTTGGGGCAGCAGTTTGTCCTGTCGTGTCGTAGCCTGCATTTGCAATTGTCTCGCCAGCATCTCGTGTTACAGCAACATAACCAGAATCACCTTGGTTGACAGTTGGGGTGCCAGCGGCAGTTTCTGGTAAATCTTCAGTTGGGTCTTCGCCAGATGCAATCAATGCCTGTAAGGCTTCTATTTCATCCAAAGATTGTTGATCTGCTGCTTGTCCAACAATCGCATCATTATTAGTATCAGCTGGTGTTATGAGTGATTCATCATTAGGAGTATTAGCACTATTAAAAATAGTACCGTCATCAAAAGTTATAACAAAACCAAGCTCATCACTGCTAGCGACTATTGCGCCTGCCGGAGCTGTCTGACCAAGTTGTAGTTCCTTGGTTTCATTGTTAATAGTTATTGTCACCGAACCTTCTGAAGCAGAAAGTATTCCATTCTTTGATGTAGTCATCGATCCCATTTGAAGCTCCCAACAGCTTTGATACACTTAAGATATTAATAGGTTAATATGCAAAGTATCTGCGTATTAACCTATCAGTATTAACATTAAAATAAATAGTATTAACATTAAAATAAATTTAGAAACAATCTACTAAGAATAATATCATTGGTTGCTAAAATAGTCAATTTTTTGACGTTTAATAGATTGTTAACTAAGGTGTTGAATTTGATATATAAAGATATTATTATGATGTCTATTCTAACCATGTTGTACGTTTTAAGTCACGATAAGTTCACTATTTTGGATTAACTCTTCTGTCTATATATCGGCCTAATAAACAAAAAGTTAACAAATTTAACAAAAAAAGCCTGCAAATTGCAGGCTTTAAGTGTGTACCAAATAATAAAATCACTGTTTACATGATATTAGCCGCGTTGCGATAGCTATGGGCCGCAGTAGAGTTTTCACCCAACTGTTCTTGTGCTTGCGCCAACGCGAGCCATGATTGATGAGTGGGTGCTATGCGACATACGTTTTGCCAATGAATTTTGGCTTGTTTAGTGTCACGACTTTGAATGGCAAGTTTTGCTAGGCACATTTGATAGTCAGCATCATTTTCATGAGAGGTTTCTAATCGGCCGAGTAATTTTCGTATATCTTGATCTTGTGCACTAATTAAATCTGGTATTGCCGAAAATAAAGCCGCCGATGGCGAAGCGTTAACTTGTTTATGAATTAACTTTATCGCTTGTTCTTTGTGACCATACTGAATAAGGCCATGAGCATAAGCTAATATTAATTCATCTTGTTTACGTTCTGACTTATTTAACCAATGCCAACATTTATTCAACTCTGCTTCAGAGGTTTTTGCTGCATTCAACATTAAAATATTGTTCGTTTTAGTGTTTAATTGACTCCACTCCGTTTCAGCTAACAATTGGCGCTTTTTCAAAATAGGTAACAGCAACTTTAATGCCTGCCAATCCTGTTGCTGTAGATATAATTCTTGAGCCAGTTTCAACACTGGGGCACTGCTTTTACTTGTGGGGCTGAGTGTATCTAGTATTGCACGGGCTTTAACGAATTCACCCTGCTTGATTAAATAACGAGTACGCGAAGTATATACCGCCGTTTTTGCGATAGGGTGGACCTCTGCTTGAGTTAAATAATGATCCCGCGCGGTGATATCACCTTGATAGTGTGCTGCTCTGGCCGCTGCAAATAAGTTTAATACTGGAATTTCACCTTTTTCAGCACCTTTAGCCATGGCTCGTTCTGCCGCTGGCCAATCTTCTTCTGCCAGTGCTAAAGCGCCGATTAAAGTATGTTTTTTAGCCGCTTTTCTTCGCCATTCTTCTGGAAGATATCGGCTGCTTAGTACGATATTTAATAGAAGGACGATTAACCACTCGAGTAATTGCAGCGCAAAATAAAATACAATTAATCCAATCACTCCTACTACTAAACTGGTTTCGACTTGGTAGTCGCCAATCGCGATATACACGTAACCACTTTGCCCAACAATAAGTGGACTGAGACACAGTCCAATTAAAATGAGCACCACATAAACTAGCGTCTTAATCATTGTGCAGGCTCCTCAGTAGGCATAATCTCACCATAGATAACGAGTTGCTGCAGTAGTGGCGATGCTTGAAATTTATTGAGTGTAATTTTGTCAATCTTAACCTTGGCAAGTTTATCTAAAGACTTAATCGTTGCTTTGGTCTTTGGATCCCTTAAATCAAAGTACTGTTGTAACCACTTGTCTGCTAAAGAAATAGACTGTTGATAATTCACTTGATCAAAACGGTACAATGCTAATTGTGCTTGCAGTAATTTGTTGCGAATGTTTTCGACCAAATACCACTGTTGATCCGGTGACAATAGCGGTTCTAAATCAGTAGTACGTTTACGGATAGTGATGAAGCCATCAGTTAAATCATGCCAAGTACGGGCCAGGTTCTGTTGCCAGTCGTCAATTGAGTCCGTTACTGGAGGGGTATTTTTGGTTGCAGCAAAATTTTCATCAACACGATTTAACGTTAATTGTGTTAAGCCATCGATAAGGATATCTAGGTCAAAAATAGTATTGGTTACGTCTGTGGTTTTTAATGCTTTAACGTTGGTGATGTCATCAGCTAAGGCCTTACGCAGAGATGTTAATGCAGGATCTTTCATGGCGCTGATGCGCTCATCTGCTGACTGTAATAAACCAATTGCAGTTTGTGGATCATTTTCTAACCACAGCTTTCGGCCCGCCATGCGCACTAGGTATTCCGCTTCTGATGCCATCCAATGGTTAGGACTGCGCTGGGCAATAATGGCGACGCGTTCTTGCAATTGTTTAGTTGATTGCTGCAGATCGGCCAACTTCGCATAAGCTTTGGTATCGTTTGACTGTTGTTGATCTAGTGTACCAATGCGCTTATTGGTTGCCATTGTCGTTTGTTGTAATTCATCTTTTAACGATTTATTTTGTGTTACTTGCTCAGTGAGACTTTGTTCCAACTGAGCTTGGTCATTGCCTTGTTGATCAAGCTGCAAATAGAGCCAATAACAAGCTGCGATAGCAATAATTGCCACGATTAAACTGAACAAGACTCCAAGGCGGATCCACCAAGAGCTAGGTTTAGCTTTGCGTCGGCTCTTATTTACAGGAGAATTTACAGGAGAATTCACAGAGGATTTTGCAGAGGGATTGGACTGATTATTATTGGTTTTGTCAGCAGACTGCTGGCTGGTCGCATTGCCTTTTTTGGCCTGTGCCGGATTGTCCGTTGGACTTGGCGCAGGAGACATAACGTTCTCATCCTTGTGTGCTGGCGAGTTTGGATCTTTTTTATTGTTTTCCATGAACAGTCCTTGAAAGCAAAAATACAACCAATAAAAGCAATATTAATAAATGCGTGTCGATGCAACATAACAATACAATAACAAATTATAAAGCAAGACTCGTTAGTATAGCTTGAGTATTGGCTCCATTTGCATTGGTAATATGGCTCAATCCCATTGCTTTAGCTTGTAACTCGACGCGATTACTGGGGACTATGATATGACATGCACGTAACCATGCAAATAATTCTTTTGGTACAAGCTCGATTAAATTGGATAATGTTTCACCACTGGTAATCACAATGGTATCTATCCCAAACGATTTCCAGTGTTGAGTTATCTCTTTGCCGTCAAGTTTTGGTAGCGCGCGTTGGTAGACCTGCCAGTAGCTCACATTGGCGCCACGTAGTTGTAACTGTTCAGCGAGTGTTTCTCGTCCGCCTAAGCCTCGAACAATAATAAATGATTGTTTTTCGACATGCTGTAATTGGGGCAGTGACAATAAGCCTTCGCTATCTTGACTGTCTTCTGGCGAGCTAACGGCATGGATATTATATTGGGCTAGGCTATCTGCCGTTGCTTGACCGACAGCAAAATAACGGCAATATGAGGGGAAATTGTTGTGGAGTTTTTTTGCCGCAAAATCGACGGCATTGGTACTAATAAATAATAAATTATCAGTTTGGTCTAGTACGGCGTTAGTAATCGATTCGTTTGTATCAATGATCGCTAAAAGTGGAGTAACAAGATAAGCAACATCTCGACGTGAGAGTTGCTCCTCCATTGCTTGATTGCGCCCGAGTGGGCGCGTTAACAAGACTTTCATCGTCTGTTATCTTGATGACAAAATATTAACGGGCATACACAGCATCTAAAATAGTTTTAGCGCCGCGACTGATTAAATCTTCCGCAAGAGATTTACCAAGCGCTATACCATCCTGCTTAGCGCCCGATACTGTGCCATGGACTATTTGGCTACCATCAGGATTACCGACTAAACCTCGTAAGGTTAAGGTATCACCGTTAATTTCAGCAAAAGCACCAATAGGGACTTGGCATCCGCCTTCTAAACGGGAATTCATTGCTCTTTCAGCAAGCACTCTATAACGGGTTTCTAAATGTTCAAGTGGCGCTAATAATGCCTTAACGCGCTCATCATCGGTACGGCACTCAATACCCACCGCACCTTGGCCATTAGCTGGAAGTGACTCTTCGGCAGAGATAAAACCTGCAATACGGTCATTCAATTTTAAGCGTATTAATCCTGCAGCTGCCAAGATAATGGCTGCGTAATCACCGCTGTCGAGCTTGGCTAAACGGGTGCCAACATTACCGCGTAAATCTTTGATCACTAAATCAGGGCGAGCGGCTCTAATTTGGCACTGTCGGCGTAAACTTGATGTGCCTACCACCGCGCCCTGAGGCAATTCG
Organism: Shewanella psychromarinicola; assembly: GCF_003855155.1. Lineage (NCBI taxonomy): Bacteria > Pseudomonadati > Pseudomonadota > Gammaproteobacteria > Alteromonadales > Shewanellaceae > Shewanella > Shewanella psychromarinicola. Next base: position 510,726 of record NZ_CP034073.1, on the reverse strand, counting down.
CTGATAGATTTATAATTATTTGATACAAAAGCATCGCGTGGATCTTCACGTTCGCAAATAACTTGAAGCCCTAACCCTTCTGGAAAGTCTACCGGCAAGTCTTTCATTGAATGCACTGCAATATCGGCACGATTCTCAAGCATGGCAACTTCAAGCTCTTTAACAAACAGTCCTTTGCCACCGATTTTAGCCAACGGAGTATCTAAAATGACATCACCTTTGGTGCTCATCGGCAATAGTTCAACGGTTAATCCAGTGTGAATGCGTTCAAGTTCAGCTTTGACAAATTCAGCTTGCCACATTGCCAGTGGACTTTTACGTGTTGCGATACGAATTATATTTTCAGACATTGTAGTAGATCCATCAGATAGCCTCATTGAGGTAATGCTATCATTGCTCAAGCGATGATGTAACAAATCGATGGCAATTGTTTGAAGTCTGTAGAGCTTATTCTGGGCCTAGATCCTCGATTAACTTCTGGCGAAACCAAAAAAAGTGCTACCATTATCACTGTTTTGGCGAAAACGTGAGGTTGGTTGGCTTTATTGGTGGTAATTGTAATAATAAATTAGTTTCTTATAATTATTTGTTATTAACGGTTTGTTTTTAAGCGTTTGTATTAGCCAAAGTATAAAGGATGTGAGTCTTGACCGATAAAACGGCATATTATCAAAAGGATCTAGCTGAGAAACTAAATAGCATCAGATTGACTAGAGTGCTTAATGTGTTGCCTGATTTACAGCAACATTTATTTCATCTCATCCCATTTTTAATTCAATATAATCAAATAGATGTTTCTGACATTATTGATCCTAAGACGCCGTGTGGAATACACAATTTTATATTGTCAGACGCGATGATTTCAGCATGTGATGCCTTGAGTTTACCTATTTCGGAGGCTATTGATTCAAGTGCTACGGCTTTTGAAGGCATATATGCCATGGGTAGCACTGCCAGTTTTGGACAAAACCCGCAAAGTGATATAGATATCTGGTTGATTTACAACAGTAATCTTACCCAAGACCAGCTTAACTTAATCGAATATAAGAACAAACTCATTACTGACTGGTTTGCCGGTTTTGAGTTTGAAGTTAACTTTTATCTTGTGCATCCCATGCAATTTAGAGAATGCAGCGCATTTGATAATTGCCAGTCAGTAGGCATAGAACACAGTGGTAGTAGCCAACATTGGCTATTGTTAGAAGAGTTTTACCGCTCTCACATTCGACTCGCAGGCAAAATTGTTGCTTGGTGGCCCGATGCCGATAGTCAAGATACTGAATCTGATCCTAACTTACTGTATCTTGGTGATGTCAATTCATTGCCAGCAGGAGAGTATTTTGGTGCCTCATTATGGCAGCTTTATAAGGGCTTAAATAAACCTCATAAAGCTTTATTAAAAGTGTTACTGCTTGAAACATATGCTTCTGAATACCCACATACCCAGATGATAACCCAGCAAATTTGGCAATATTGTCAACAACAAGATTTTAGTGTTGATAACGATGCTTATTTACTGCTTTATCAACGTATAGAAGCTTACTTGATTGCTCAGGGAGAGCATAATCGTTTAGAAATTGTCAGACGTTGTTTTTACTTAAAGTCTGGCGTTACGTTATCGTGTGTATCACCTCATAGTGCGACAGACTGGCGGGTTGAAAAAATTAACAGTCTCGTTAAGCAATGGGGGTGGAGCCATGAGTTAGTTGCCACATTGGATAATAGCCCTTATTGGCATGCCGGCCAGTTAAAATGGTTCAATCAGCAGCTCAGTGAACTGCTATTAGTCAGTTACAAGAATCTATTAAAATTTGCCTCGAAACAAACGCTAAGTGAACGTATGCGGGTTGAAGAACTCGGCTTGTTGGCGCGTAAATTACACACTTATTTTAGTCATGATGACCATTTGTTGCAGCCTCTAAATCGTTTATGGAGTTTATCGACCGCGGAAAAGTCGTTAACGATCCGCCATTGCTTAAAGACATCACGATTTTATTTATATCGTCAACCTTATGACGAACTGGATCAATTTCAAGTCGATACTCGTTATCAACAAAACGCCTTTGATAATCATGCTATACACGATGCTGACAACATATGCAGCCTAGTTGCGTGGTCAGTGATGAATGGTCTGGCAACTTCAGAGACTCATTGGTTTCAAGTTGGGCGCAATAAAATGCGCGCCGACAAGCTAGGCTACCTTTCGCGTAAATTGATCCCTATCATGCATCATGTGCCCACGGTGTCTAAGCGCGATTTATGTGAGCCATGGTTTTATCAAAAAATTGTGTTTATTGCGAATATGGATGGTGATCCGACGACTCAATGGTTTGGACCTGAATCGATGCTGGATCATGCAAATGCCACTGTTTTATCCCTAGGTCAAACTAAACAGAATATGTTGTCATCAGTTGCAATCGTTTGCTTAGACAGTTGGGGTGAATGGCAATGTCATCGTTTTAACGGTCACACCGCATTACTTGAAGCGATTTCATTTATTATATTGGGATTAAAGCGTTCGAATGAACAAGTTGATTTATCGATTATTAGTTGCTCAGCCAAGTTAAAGCAACAGATTTTCAATCAGCTCAAAACACTGCTGTTACGTTGTTATGGTTTAATGAAGAAGGCGGATCAGACGAATACATTGATGCATTCAATAACGATTGGTGATCAACGATACCGTCTGTATTTTAATTCTTTAGGGATGATGTATCGTAAACGTGACTCGATGGCTCATAAAAAGAGTGATGAAACTTATGTGTTGCCGCGGCCTGATTTAGCGGATGATCCTCATTCGAGTGCGCCATCGGTGATCTACCAATATACAGTGATGGGTGCGAAACAGTACTTTTTACATAAACGTAATCAAATGCTGGATGTGTATATCGCGGATGAAATTAATCAGCTTGAGCATTTACAATATCAACATACTAACATCAATGATTTTGTTGCCCAAGAAAGTCACTTATACGTATTTGACGAGAAAAAACAACGACATCCTGTTTTTAATATGCCGCAGTTTTTCCAACTTGTACGCATAGAAGGTGAATTAACCGTTATGCCCTTTGGTTTGTCAAAAGATGAGATGGGCTCAGCATTTTAAGCATAAGCCCAATATCAATCACTATTTAATAACTCACTCAATCGCTATCACAAACTCAAACAATGGGACATTTATGGGTTTATCTTGAGCACAATACCGCTTTGCTTGTTAATTGCATCAATCACGAAAGGCATAAATTCCAACCCATTACGGGTATCTAACCATTTTTCGTCATTATAATTAAAGTGATAGCCACCAGATTTCGTGGCTAGCCAAATTTCATGAAGCGGTTCTTGTTTATTGATGACGATTTGCGAACCATCTTCAAAAGCCAACTGCAAAACATTGCCGCTTGCATTGATATCGACATCGGCATCTTGCTCGTCAATTGCTTTTTCTACCGCGTTTTCTATCTCGGCAAACATTTCATCGGCTAATCGATGAAATTCAGTATCTGTAATAGCCATGTATTTCTATCCTTTGCTTTCTGCGTTATGAATGCGATTATAAGTCCATTATTAACTAGATGCACAGATGTTGAGAAAAATGAGACTGCTTTTATTTATTATGCTTGCTAGCCTATTCGTAACCGCATGTGGTCAAAAAGGGGTTTTGTACAAAACACCTGAGCCAGTGGTCAATAAAGTCGCCCCAAAATCTGCCAGCACAGATGTGCTAAAGCAAACAGAGGAACTCGACTCTCAATCCTCAATTTCACAACAAGAATAGCATTTATAAGGGACCGTATTTTGGATTACTTTTCTTATCAAAATAATTCACTATTCGCAGAAGACTGCGATGTAGCAAAATTGGCCAAGACTCATGGCACGCCGCTGTACATATATTCTCGTGCCACATTAGAGCGTCATTGGCATGCCTTTAATAATGCCGTTGCTGATCATCCTCATCTTATTTGCTATGCAGTGAAAGCCAATTCAAACCTTGCGGTATTAAATGTATTGGCCCGTTTAGGCAGTGGTTTTGATATTGTCTCTGGCGGTGAGCTCTCGCGTGTGCTGCAAGCGGGCGGCGATCCTAACAAAGTGGTTTTTTCTGGTGTGGGCAAAACCGTTGCCGAAATGGAGCAAGCTCTCAACATCGGGATTTACTGTTTTAATGTTGAGTCGAGTGCCGAACTTGAACAGCTCAATGATGTTGCCGGGCGATTAGGGAAAGTGGCACCTGTTTCGTTGCGAATTAATCCTGATGTTGATGCCGGTACTCATCCTTACATTTCGACAGGTCTTAAAGAAAATAAATTTGGCATCGCAATGGATGAAGCCGAAGTGGTTTTTGCCCGTGCGGCTCAATTAGCTCATTTACATGTTAAAGGGGTTGATTGTCATATTGGTTCTCAGCTCACTGAAATAAAACCTTTCTTAGATGCGATGGATCGCATGCTTGCGTTGATAGACCGTTTAGGTGAGCTAGGTATTGAGATAAAACATTTTGATGTAGGTGGCGGCTTAGGCGTGACTTATAACGCTGAAACCCCGCCACATCCCGATGCTTATGCTGCAGCATTACTTGAACGATTAAATGGACGTAAGTTAACGTTAATTTTTGAACCGGGTCGTGCGATTGCGGCTAACGCAGGTATTTTCGTCACTCAAGTGCTTTATTTAAAAGAAAACAGCGATAAGCGTTTTGCGATTGTCGATGGGGCAATGAATGATCTTATTCGTCCATCACTTTACAGCGCATGGCAAAATATTATTCCGGTACAACAAAATGATGCGCCAACGTTTGCTTATGATATCGTAGGCCCAGTGTGTGAGACCGGTGACTTTTTGGGTAAAGACAGGCAGTTAGCGGTAAAAGCGGGTGACTTCTTAGCGGTTCGCTCTAGTGGCGCTTATGGTTTTGCGATGGCCTCAAATTATAATTCTCGCCCAAGAGTCGCTGAAATTATGGTTGATGGTGGTGATGATTTTGTTGTTCGTCAGCGCGAAACGCTACAACAACTTTGGCAAGGCGAACATTTATTGCCATAGGCAGTAAGCTAGCGGCATAACGTTTTATAAGGAAACTTTTGTGATCCATTTCACTAAGATGCACGGACTGGGTAATGACTTTATGGTTGTTGATGGCGTAACACAAAATGTGTTTTTTTCGCCTGAGCAAATTCGCCGTCTTGCAGATCGCAATTTTGGGATTGGTTTTGATCAACTACTGTTGGTCGAGCCGCCCTATGATCCTGATTTAGATTTCCATTATCGCATCTTTAATGCCGATGGCAGTGAAGTTGAACAGTGTGGCAACGGTGCTCGCTGTTTTGCTCGTTTTGTTCGAAATAAAGGCTTAACCCAAAAAAATAAAATTCGCGTGAGTACTAATTCAGGCAAAATCACTTTACGGATTGAGCGTGATGGTAACGTGACAGTCAATATGGGTGTACCTGTTATCGAGCCAAGCCAAATTCCGTTTAAAGCCAAAAAAAGCGAAAAAACATACTTACTACAAACCTCAATGCAAACTTACCTATGTGGCGCTATTTCAATTGGTAATCCACACTGTGTCATCGACGTCGAGGATGTGCAAACCGTGGCCGTTGATGAAATTGGTAGTATGTTAACCCGTCATGAGCGCTTTCCTAAAGGCGTGAATGTGGGCTTTATGCAAGTCATTACCCCTGGACATATTAAATTACGGGTATATGAGCGTGGTGTGGCAGAGACGTTAGCTTGTGGTACAGGAGCCTGTGCCGCTGCAGCGGTTGGGCAATTACAAGGTAAGCTTGATAAGCAGGTGAGAGTTGACTTACCTGGTGGTAGTTTAGTGATCAATTGGGACGGTGAGGGTAAACCTCTGTGGATGACTGGACCGGCTGAACACGTATATGACGGACAAATACAATTATGAGTGACATTACCACTGAAGCCAGTTTAACCAATGAGGCCACTGACGATACTGTTAGCAGCGCTCAAGCAAAAGATATTAATTCAATTGGCCAAGATCTTGGTGCCGATATGATGGTGAGTATGCAGCAAGCGCCGTTTGATGAAATGTTGATCCGCGAATACTTATTGGATAATCCTGACTTTTTTAATCGCTATCCTGAGCTGTTAGTCGCCATGCGTATACCGCATACTGAACGCGGCGCGGTATCATTAGTTGAACGCCGACAAGAGCTATTGCGTCAACGAGTGGGTCAGCTCGAAGAAGAAATTACTTCGCTAATGAATATTGCGACTCATAACGAGAGAATATTTAAATTTAATACTGAGTTATCGTTTAAAATGCTTGCGAGCCAAGACTTGGGTGAGCTGCGTCTAGTGCTGTCAGAGGGGTTAAAAACCGAGTTTGGCTTTAGTCATGTCAGGTTGATTACTGTGCACGATATCGACAGTGAATTAGCTAAGATTTGGCGTCATCGAGTCCAAAACGGTTATTACTTTGGCCGGTTAACCCAGTCAGAATCTAAACGTTTGTTTGGTAGCGAAGTCGGCTCTGTGGCATTAACTAAATTATCTGATGAAAATGGTCAGGTGATATTTGCCATCGCAAGTAAAAATCCAACCCATTTTCATCCCGACATGGATTCGTTGTTATTTAGCCAATTGCGTCGTTTGCTGGACCATATGTTGCCGCAACTGTAATCGTTAATGCCAAGTGTATTGTTTAGGATACACGGATTAGGTCAATCGTTTGTAACCACTTAGTCGCCATTCTCATTTGAGATGTTGGTATCAAAATGTAATCTAAATGCTCAGGACTAAGTCATTTATGCTTAGTTCAAGGCAAAAAGCGTAGTTTAGTGTGTTAAATGAGTATTTTTCAACAATGAAATAGGCTTAAATGGCGACGGCCTGAGTAGTTACAATCTGGGAGTACCTTGATGAAGCCAACAGACTGGCAAACGATATTTAGCCAACATTTGACCTCAGAAAGACAGCTTTCAGCCTATACCGTGCGTAACTATATGTTTGAACTGCGTCGAGTTGAAGCCATCTTAACGGAACCAACCAAGCTCATAGATGCCACTCGTGAACAACTGCAATCTGTACTGGCAAGGTTACATCGTAAAGGATTGAGTCCTCGATCTTTGTCTTTGTGTTTGTCTGCCTTAAAACAGTTCTTTGATTTTTTATTGCGCGAAGGTGCCGTAACGGTAAACCCTGCACAGACATTAAGTGCACCAAAACAAAATAAACCCTTACCAAAAAATATGGATGTGGATGCCGTTAGTCATTTATTGTCCATAGCGGGCGATGATCCTTTGAGTTTGCGTGACAAAGCCATTATGGAATTATTTTATTCAAGTGGTTTACGTTTAGCCGAGCTAGCCAGCTTAGATTGCGCTGACATCAAGTTTGATCAACGTGAAGTTAAAGTCATGGGTAAGGGCAGTAAACAGCGTGTTGTGCCTATTGGTAAGCTAGCCTTACAGGCATTGACCGCTTGGCTGAATTGCCGTAATCAACTACCTTGCGCTGAAGCCGGAGAGGCGTTATTTGTCAGCAGTCAAGGCAAACGATTGTCTCATCGTAGTATTCAAGCGCGTATGGCTAAGTGGGGGCAAGAGCAAGCCATGGCGGTCAAAGTTCATCCGCATAAGTTGCGCCATTCGTTTGCAACCCATATGCTTGAATCAAGCCAAGATTTACGTGCCGTACAAGAATTACTCGGTCATGCTAACTTATCGACGACACAAATTTATACCAGTTTAGACTTTCAACACCTTGCCAAAGTGTACGATAACGCGCATCCAAGAGCAAAAAAAGACAGGGGGAAATAATGATATCGCCATTGCCTAAAGCTTCAATAATCCAATATCAGCGTCTACAAACGTTTAGCGCGATTAGTTTTGACTTAGACGACACGCTGTACAATAACCTTCCTTATGTAATGCATGCCAGTGAGCAACTGTTTTGGTTCATTAATCAAACCTATCCCGCTACAACAGCGTGGAATGTCGATCAATGGCAGCAACTCAAACATGCGCTGTTTACGCGACACCCAGAGTTAGCTCATGATACCAGTGCCGCCCGCTATGCCATGTTGCACCAAGGTCTTTTACACTTTAATTATAGCGAAGTTGAAGCCAGTAAAGGGGCACAAGATGGGATGACCTGTTTTCATCATCATCGTAGTAATTTTACCATTGATAATAATGTGATGCAGTTGCTAGAACGTCTCAGTCAACGCTACCGACTTATCGGTATCACCAATGGTAATGTCGACACCCAACGTATTGGGTTAGATAAGGTGATGCAATTTGTATTACACCCAGGTCATGGCGTTAAAATGAAACCTGCAGCCGACATGTTTACCCTCGCTTGCCGCCAGTTAGATATTAGGCCGTCGGCGTTATTGCATGTGGGCGATCATCCGCTGTCCGATATTGCTGGGGCGAAAATGGCGGGCTGCCAAAGTGTCTGGTTAAATCCATGTATGCAGCAACGGCATAAAAAAGCACAACCGGTATTACCGCATATTGAAATCAACCAATTGGATTTACTGCTCGAGTTGCTTTAGCGCGGATTTAGCCTTTTAGGTCGATACCTGCTTTAAGGCTCATTTGTTCCACTTGCTCGCGGCTAGCATGCATATCAGCATCACCTACACGAAAGTAGGTGCCGCTATAAGGATCGGTGCCGACGTAGATAGGTCTTATTTTTACGTCGACGCAGCGTACATGGATGCGAATAAGCTTTTTAGACATAATTTCGATAATTTGCACATCAGTCGGCGCTAAAATATTGTGACTGATTTTTTTCGGATTTTGTAGAATTGTCCAAATTTCACTGAGCATCGGCATCGGATTAACAATCCCTTCAATCGTAAAATCACCATGCAGTTCTTTTACGCCTAAAATAATTTCACCGCCTAAGGTATTGGCAAAAGCGCTGTAGCTTTCCCACATGCCTTCGGGCAAAGTACCCTTGCCGTCTCGTCCACCCGCTAACTTAAACTCTACTTGGGCAGACTCATGTAAATTGGCGATGTCGTCTAGGGCAAATGTTGGGTAATGATGAGGGGACATACTGACTCCATAATATTGCTGGCAATGTTACTGTATGAAGTTTCGCTAAAAAAAGGAAGCAAATCCGCTTGGGTTAAGTCGGCGTTGCTTCTCAAGAAGGGGATTTGAGTAAATTATAGCGCTAATGTTTTGGGGAACAATAGGGTGTTTTCAACGTCAATATGAGTTTGTAAGTCGGCATCAAATTCAGCCAAGGTGCGATAACATGCTTGCCATGTGTGGCAAACGCCTGCAGGAATAGTGTAGTCATTGGTTAAGCGTCGAATAGTATGAAGCATGAGGTCGGCATTATCATGCTCGTGCAACATCATGTTAATCGGGTTGCCAATATGGCCAAAACAGCCATTGACAGGCTGACCTAAGCTGAGGGATTTAATCGCTGGAAACAGGATCTGTTCTTCTTTCATCAAGTGGGGCATTAATTCGTCAATTAACTCGCGTACACATTGCGCCAATGGGTTGATCTCATCATGATCATCACCATGAGCACGAAGCATTTTTTCGGTGTACTCAATCAATAATGGCGCTGTTTCACGGATATACCTATGGTGAGTCGCTTCAATATGATCGATTAAATCAACCAGCGATAATAGTGATAACTGTTCAGTTGTTTGCGGTGTTGACATGAGCCACTCCAAAGATGCACATAATTTACATGTATATTATATGCATCTTTTAATGGCTTCAATTTACTCGCAATGGTTTTGTTAGCTGGTTCACATATTCGGTGCCAATTTATACATTATTGAGTAGACGATTCAGCGCTATTTAATCTAGTTGCTCTAGATTGATTTGGCTTGTTTTAGTTTAACGACAACGGAACAAGGCGATAATTATGGCTAATTGATATGTAAATAATTGTTTGGGTCCACTTCACCATACCAACAAACCCTTGTTGGTATGTGGCTGCAGTTATGTCATCAACGGCGACCAGCATGTCAACAATGCGGATGTAGATGAGCATTTTTCGATAATTTATCGGGTGTTCAATAGGCCGTCGATCGCCGCGTTACACTAAAGGCGATATCGCGCTATAGGTTATTGACAACATTTCGGGGGGCTCTTCGTTAAGCCTGTGAGTTGCTTAGCACATTCACTTAATCACCGACGAGGTGTATTATTGCTTTAAATCCGTAATGGCTAATTATTTGCTGTAAAGTTATCTTCAATATTAGTCGGTTAACCCCTGAAACCATTTAGTCGTAGGTTTTACATTGTCAGCAGAATATTCAGTTAAGCATATCCCTCACAGTTGGTTTGGACATTTGTATCAGCGCAGTGCCAATGCGCTTGAGTTAACGACAGAGGGCATCACCTTTATTTCAACTCAAGGGCAGTTTTTAGCACGATTTAGACAGACTCATCAATTGCTCAATGCTGGCCACCTATCGTGGCAGCAGTTAGATCACCCGCCAGTTTTTAGTGCCAGTTTACTCGGTAGCTTGCTAAGTGTGAATGCCGCCGGTACTTGTTATCAAATTCCATTTCTGAGCTATTTCGCTAAGTCTCAATTTAAACAACAAGTCGAATTACTCTGGGCCTTATCCCATGAAAACCAGTTATGTGATTTGATCTCTCGAATTGAAAAAGCAATATCGAGCCGCTATTTACGCCGGTCATTGGTTGACAAAATACGCCCGAGAATTGAGCGAGAATACCGCCGCTGGTTTCCCTGGAGTGACCGCGTCGAATTGCCCACAAAAACACGCGCGGCGTTAACTCAATTGCGCGATTTTTACCACTGGAATAATGCGGATGTGGAGCATATTCGTGAGCATTATATTCAATCTCAATTACTCGCGTTTGCTGACTTTTTCGATCATGTAGAATCAAACCCATTAACCGATAAACAGCGCCGTGCATGTATTATTGACGACGATAACAATCTGCTGTTAGCGGGTGCGGGAACCGGTAAAACCAGTGTAATGGTTGGCCGCGCGGGGTATTTAGTTGCCAGTGGCCAAGCTCAAGCGGATGATATTTTATTATTGGCTTATGGTAAAAAAGCCGCCAAAGAAATGGACCAGCGAATTAAACACCAGCTTGGCACCGATGATATTAAGGCGAGTACGTTTCATAGTTTAGGATTGAAAATCATTGCCGAGGTTGAAGGTGTTAACCCCAGCTTGTCACCTTGGGTAAACGATGAGCAGGCTAAAGATAAATGGGTGCACAATAGCTTACAAACCTTGATTGAAGATGAGCCTTATCGTAAACAAGTTTTTGACTATTTTAGTCATTTTTATTACGTGGAGAAAAACCCGTTCGAATTTACCACCGAAGGTGATTACTTTGAATATCTAAATGATAACGACATCCGCTCATTAAAAGGCGAAAGAGTGAAAAGCTTTGCTGAGCTGTATATCGCCAATTGGTTATTTATTAATGGCATTGAATATCAGTATGAAGCCAAATATGAATATGACGTCAGTACAGTTGATTTTCGTCAGTATCAAGCTGATTTTTATCTTCCACAACATCACGTTTACATTGAGTATTACGCTATCGATGGCGCCAATAATACTGCGCCTTATATCGATAACGCTGCGTATTTTGCATCAATGGAGTGGCAACGTCAGTTACATAAAAAACATCAAACTAACTGCATTGAATTATTTTATTATCAGCACAAAAAAAATCAGTTAATCAACAGGCTCGAGCAGGCCTTAACGGTATTTAAAGTTAACTATTCGCCATTGCCTGACGACGCCATATTGGCAACCCTTCATAAGCTAGGACGAGTGACTGAGTTGGCTAAACTGTTCAGTCAGTTAATCGGCTTATACAAAGCGGCTTGTGTTGATGAAAAAGGCTTAGAGCAGGTATTTGCCAATGCTGGCGATCCTCAACAAACCCGTAAAGCGTTTGAATTGTTGCAGCCCATTTTACAGCAATATCAGCAGCATTTATCTGCGAGCGGTGATATCGACTTTGAAGATATGATCGCTAAAGCGCTCGGTTATCTGCAAAGCGGCCAATATGTTAGCCCGTGGCGATATATTATGGTCGATGAGTTTCAGGATATTTCAGAACCTAGAGCGCGTTTAGTGCGTGCCCTGCGAGATTCGAGAGCGAATACGAGCAACACTGATACCTCACTATTTTGTGTTGGAGATGATTGGCAGGCCATCTATCGCTTCAGTGGTGCGGATGTCAGCTTAACGACTCAATTTTCGCGGTATTTTGGCAATACTACCGAAACATATTTAGACCTTACATTTAGATTTAATAACCGTATCGGCGAAGTAGCCAGTGCCTTTGTGAGCAAAAACCCTAATCAAATCAACAAAAATATTCATTCGTTAGTACAGGTTGTCGATCCTGCGATATCAATACTTCGCCGCGGCGCCAATGAGGGCGCAACCAAAGATGAACCGAGTAGCAATGCATTAGAGCAAGCCTTGAATGCGCTGTCTGTCCGCGTAGCTAAAGCCACTGATAAGCCCACAACTAAACCGACAGTATACTTACTGGCACGCTTTTGGTTTCAGCTGCCAGATAAAGATCTGCTGCGTCAGTTAACGGTTAACTACCCCATGTTAGTGATTGAGTGTTTATCGTTTCATGCATCCAAAGGTAAAGAGGCTGACTATGTGGTGATCATGGGGCTGACACAAGGCATACATGGGTTTCCGTCAAAAAAAATGACCCCACCAATACTCGACGCTTTCTTGCCTCAAGCTGAAGATTTTGAATTTGCCGAAGAACGGCGATTATTTTATGTCGCACTGACTCGAGCAAAGCATCGGGTTTACGTGTTAGCCGATATGACCAATGCCAGCCCATTTTTGGTCGAACTTATTCAGCAGCACTATGCCATTGAACAGAATGAATTCAGTAGGTCTTTGGTACAAACACTGTTTGAGCAGATCAAATGTGCTCAATGTACTACGGGCACGCTAATACCGGGAACCGGCAAGTTTAAGTCATTTTTCTCCTGCTCACATTCTCCATTATGCGATCACAAACAAGCAGGCTGTGATCTCTGTGGCAGCCCAATGACTCGCAAACGCGCTAAAGGTTTCACTATTTGCTTAAACGATAATTGTGGTCACATGGCACCATTGTGCAACATATGTGGCGCTGATATGACCTTAAGAGAAAGTGCCCGTGGGGCTTTTTGGGGCTGTAAAAATTATCGAGGTAATAGTGGGCTCAGCTGTAGCCATACCATTGCTACAGAGAAAATCACTCGGCTACAGGCACATTAGTCATTAAAAAGGGATGTTTCTCATCGTCTTTAACGCGTGGTGATAAGTGGTGTGTCATTATGGGGGTAACGGATAAAACAAAACGGGCTTTCCATTGCTGGAAAGCCCGTTTCATTACAATCACTTAGACGCTAGGTCTTAGTTCATGCCATATTTCTTTAATTTCTTACGTAAAGTACCACGGTTGATACCTAACATATTAGCAGCGCGCGTTTGGTTGCCACGAGTGTGTTGCATGATGATGTCTAGTAAAGGCGCTTCAACTTCGCACAATACCATTTCATATACTTCAGAAGCTTCCTGACCGTCTAACTGTGAGAAGAAGTTAGTTACGGCACGTTTAACTGCGTCACGTAATAACTGCGGCTTGATAGTGCCGTTTGCTGTTTCGATTTTGCCTACGGTAAGCTGGTGAACTTCTGTGTTAGTTGTCTGATCAAACATTCTATTCTGCTCTTTATTAAATTCTAAACTAATTCATCAAAATAACATTCTACGAAGGAATGTTGCTGGGCAGCGGTTTCAAGCCTATTGAAGTCAGCACGAAATTGACGCTGTTCCTCATGGTTTAGGTACCACCCGACATGCTTTCTAGCAAATCGGACACCTTTGTATTCGCCATATAAGTCACAAAGTTTCTTAAGGTGTTCAAGCATTACTGTGCGTTGCTCTTCTGCCTTAATTGGCGCTAACTTTTTACCTGTTTCCAGGTAATGTAGGATTTCTTTAAAAATCCATGGCCTTCCTTGTGCACCTCTTCCTATCATCAGGGCATCGGCGCCAGTGTAGTCAAGTACAAACTTGGCCTTCTCCGGTGTGTCGATGTCCCCGTTGGCGATAACAGGAATTGAGACAGTCTGTTTAATTGCTTTGATAGTGTCGTACTCGGCAAAGCCTTTGTACATGCATTGTCTTGTTCGGCCGTGAACGGCGAGCGAGGCAATACCACAATCTTCAGCAATTTGGGCTATTTCAACACCATTACGATGTTCAGGCTCCCAACCTGTGCGGATCTTTAACGTTACTGGTACATCCACTGCTGCGACCACGGCTTGTAAAATCTCTTTTACTAAGCTGGGGCTTTGCATTAGCGCCGAACCCGCAAATTTTTTATTCACTTTCTTTGCTGGGCAGCCCATATTGATATCAATGATGTGCGCACCTTGTTCAACGTTGAACTTAGCGGCATTGGCCATTAAATCAGGATCTGCACCTGCTATTTGTACCGAGCGTATCCCTTCTTCGCCAGAATGCATCATGCGCTGACGGCTTTTATCGCTGTCCCAAACATCGGGATTCGACGAAAGCATTTCTGATACGGCCAAAGCTGCGCCATAGCGTAAACAGAGATTTCGGAAGGCTTGATCGGTGACACCTGCCATTGGTGCGGCAATCAGCTGATTAGACAGTTGATACGGGCCAATTTGCATTATGTACTTCACCTTGCTCTCCAAAGGGGCGCTATAGTAGCCCTTTTTCACGGCTGTGAAAAGGTCAATAAATGACCTAAATGCAACTTTTTTGCTTGACTTTCATTAGCCGTCACATCTTTGACTAATAAATGAGGTTTTTCGACTATTTTTGAGCACTGGTGCGAGTTGCAGAGAGACTTTTTCTGTATCTAAGTGTCAATAATTGATGTTAATGACCTGTAAACGAGGACTGACGCACTCAATTATGGTTAATTGAGTGCGATTTTTCTGCGTGTTGGCTACTTACGTACCCCAGTTAAGCGGCTCCAGTCTTCCTTGTTGCTAACGGGATCCATGATGAACCATTGGCTGTAGAAGTCGGATACATCTTGGGCTTGTTCTTGTAATAAACCCGAGAGTGCTAGTTTGCCACCCACTCTCACTTTTTCGGCTATCAATGGCGCGAGTTCTTTTAATGGGCCGGCAAGTATATTAGCGACTAAGACATCGGCCTGTAGGTTAGCGGGTTGATCTTCTGGTAAATACAGTGCCAGTTTATCGACTACGTCGTTACGTTCAGCATTGGCTTTTGAGGCGTCAATGGCTTGATAATCAATATCAACACCAGTGACTTTCTTGGCACCGAGTTTAATGGCTGCAATGGCTAAAATGCCTGAGCCGCAACCAAAGTCGATGACTTCTTGGTTTGATAAATCAAGGCTATCTAACCATTCTAAACATAAGGCCGTTGTGGGGTGAGTGCCAGTACCAAACGCTAAACCGGGGTCGAGAATGACGTTAACGGCCGTCGGATCTGGAATTTTACGCCAGCTAGGACATATCCATAAGCGTTCACCAAATTGGATAGGGTGGAAGCTGTCCATCCATTCGCGTATCCAGTCTTTGTCTTCTACTTGTTCAATTTTATGCTGAAAACCTTTTCCTAGAAATGGCATAGATTCTAAAAATTCGATTGTCGGCGATAAATCTGTACCTGCATCAAATAATGCAATCATTACAGTATCTTGCCACAGCGGAGTTTCTCCTAGCTTGGGTTCAAAAATAGGTTCGTCTTGGCCATCTTCGTAAGTGATACAAATAGAACCTTGATCCATTAATAAGTCGCCAAGCATGTCGGCGTTATCGCGATGAGTGTGAATGCGTAATTGGATCCAAGCCATGGGATTTTCCTAACTGTGGTAAAAGTAATATCAAATTGGCGCTCATTATACGCAAGTTATTTTAAGATGCTCGTGTCCATGAGCGTTTATTGGTTTTTAGCTCGGCGCAAAGGGGCACTTTACGGTTAAGTTTATGGAGCAAAAAATGGCAATTGATGCAAAAGCATCTAGCCCGTAAATTTTTAAGCTAAAGAGTGGTCGCTTTTACTTGGATCACATTTCAGAATTATTCTTTCGATTATTTCAACTGCTGAATGCTAGTGACTATAGTTAGTTAAGTGTCAGTATTATTTGACTGTTTATTTGATTCTTTGTGTGATCGGCTTCTAACTCCAGCCTAATAGTAGGTGAGCATTATCACGGTTTGATTGTCGTTATTTGCAGCTATGCAACAACTCTTGATATGGTCAATGCTTGCTATTGTGCCTGACTGGAAGTGATGATTTATGGCTGCGAATTCTTTGCAAACTAAAGCCGGCAGTGGTGCCAATACTGCTAAAGGGTTTGCTAATCCCGTTTGGGCTGATCTAATAGATAAACTGCAAAGTCTATCTGGAGTGGTGCTTGGGCTTTTTTTAGTGATGCATCTGCAGTTTGAGTCGAGTCTTTTACTCGGTAAAGAAGCTTTTTATCAAGTGGCACAATTTATAGAAGGTGGCGTGTTCAGTGAAACCGATCATGGCTACTCTCTGTTGACGCAAATATTTTTCTGCTTTATATCATTAGTCGTCTCGATCCATGCGGTCCCAGCCTTGTGTCGTTTCCCTACTCAAATTGGACAATGGCGAGCTTTACGTAATCAAATGCGTTTTTTACCCCATGAAGAAACTAAAATCTGGTTTTGGCAAATGATCACTGGCTTTTTGTTGTTCTTTCTCGTCCCGATCCACTTTTTTACCATGATGACCCCCCCTGAGACTGGCCCGTATCTTTCTGCTGAGCGGGTATATCACTTTAATACATGGGCGTCATATGTGTTGTTATTGCCCATCGTCACGATTCATGCGGTGTTTGGTTTATATCGAGTAGTGGTGAAATGGGGTTTGGTTGCGCACCGTTTTGCCACGCTCAAGTTTGCTAAGATGCTGTTTGGCTATTTAATGCTGTTAGGGATGGCAAGTATGCTAGTTTATATTATTCTCGGCCGTTCTCTGGGGTTACCTGAGGTGCCATATGTGTCGACGTTATAGGCAATGAAGATTATTCATATCGTCATTCAGTCAGGCACAAGCGCGAATAAGAGCGAAAGCTGGTACACGGTAGCAAGCGGTAAAGCGAATCAATAGCGAATAAGAGCTAGGTGCTAGATCGCTTCGCTACTAGATGCTATAGGAGCTAAAGCAGGTAAATGGTAGCTAGCGGTAGAATACGATATCAAGCGGTCAAAGCGATGAATAGCGATAGCAAACGGTAAAGAGACTAAGAGACTAAGAGCTAGGTGCTTACGAGCTAAAAGCTAAAGCTGAAAATCGATATCAAGCGATGATAGCGATCGCTTCGTTTACTGAAAAAACGAGATGCAGATTGATTTAATCGCTGCAAGCGTACTAGTAGGACGTAGTCCGCTGCAGTTTCTAGCTACAGCTTATTATTATTTAAACAAAAAAATGCCGCTAAAGTAGCGGCATTTTTGTAATGATTTGGCGATTCAGTAAATAATTACTTCGCGCGTTTCATTGCGGTAAAGAATTCTTCGTTCGTTTTGGTCATAGCCAACTTATCGATTAAGAATTCCATTGCAGATACCTCATCCATTGGATGAAGAATTTTGCGTAAAATCCACATTTTCTGAAGTTCTTCAGCTGTGGTTAATTTTTCTTCACGACGTGTACCTGAACGATTGAAATCAATCGCTGGGAACACACGCTTTTCTGCCGCCTTACGAGAAAGGTGTAACTCTTGATTACCTGTACCTTTAAATTCTTCGTAAATGACTTCGTCCATTTTCGAACCGGTATCAACAAGTGCGGTAGCGATAATAGTTAAACTGCCACCGTGTTCAATGTTACGTGCAGCACCGAAGAAACGCTTTGGACGGTGAAGTGCGTTGGCATCAACACCACCGGTAAGGACTTTACCTGATGATGGGATAACGGTGTTGTATGCACGAGCTAGACGGGTGATAGAGTCTAATAAAATGACTACGTCTTTTTTGTGCTCAACTAAGCGCTTGGCTTTTTCAATAACCATTTCAGCAACTTGAACGTGACGACTTGCTGGCTCATCAAAGGTTGAAGCAATAACTTCACCTTTAACCATGCGCTGCATTTCGGTCACTTCTTCAGGACGTTCGTCAATCAGTAATACCATCAACACCACATCCGGGTTGTTGTAAGTAATACTTTGAGCAATGCTTTGCAGTAATAATGTTTTACCGGCTTTTGGCGGCGCAACAATCAAACCACGTTGGCCTTTGCCTATCGGTGAACAAAGATCAAGGATACGCGAGGTGATGTCTTCTGTTGAACCATTACCACGTTCCATACGAAGACGTTCTTCAGCATGAAGTGGGGTTAAGTTTTCAAACAGGATTTTGTGGCGAGAGCTTTCTGGTTTATCAAAGTTGACTTCACTGACTTTTAAAAGTGCAAAGTATCTTTCGCCTTCTTTCGGCGGTCTGATTTTACCAAAAATACTGTCACCAGTACGCATGTTAAAACGGCGAATTTGGCTTGGTGAAACATAAATATCGTCAGGACCCGCAAGGTATGAGCCATCTGAACTTCTTAAAAATCCAAATCCGTCTTGGAGGATTTCTAATACACCGCCACCGAAAATGTCTTCTCCGCTTTTGGCGTGAGCTTTCAAAATAGAGAAGATGATATCTTGTTTACGGGTACGAGCCATATTTTCCAGATTCATGCTTTCAGCAAGAGAAACTAGATCCGAAATTGGCGTGTCTTTTAATTCTGTTAAATTCATGTATGGGAGTCTTGTGTTGCGCGACGAAGCTAACCGCAATCAATCAGTAGGATTGAAAAGATATTTTATGATTGATAAGCGAGAAGAGGTTAAGTTGAAAAGATCTGATGAATAAATTAGCACTATATACGTTGGGCGTCCACAAATTTAGGCTAAATATTATTTTAAAGCGGCACAAACTGTTTAAAACTTGTGCCGATTAACATTTTTAGGCTATTTCTACTTAGATTTTAGTGTCGATAAACTCTTTCAGTTGTGTCTTTGAAAGTGCGCCAACCTTGGTTGCCACTAGTTCGCCACCTTTGAACATTAACAATGTTGGAATACCGCGGACGCCGTATTTCGCTGGTGAAACGCTGTTTTGGTCTACGTTTAGTTTTGCCACGGTCAGTTTGCCTGCATACTCTTCAGCAACGTCGTTTAGGATTGGGGCAATCATTTTACAAGGACCACACCATTCCGCCCAGAAGTCGACTAATACGGGTGTTTCAGACTTTAATACGTCGTTTTCAAAGCTGTCATCGCTTAGGTATATAATTTTATCGCTCATGTTGTTCTCCGGATTTGGTTCCATTGCTAGTTTATTAATGGCTTACGATGTATATTGGGTCAGTTAAATAGCTTTTCAAGAGACCGTTTTAGTAATGTAGCTATTTCAAACGATCGAATCTTTTTTTGCAACCCCTACAGGTATGCTTGTGCTATGAGCCAAACACATTTATCGACCCAGAAATTCGCCGACTTCCCTTTAAAGCCCGAAGTACTAGCGGCGTTAAACGAGAACGGCTTTGAGTTTTGTACGCCAATACAGGCGTTATCTTTACCTATTTTACTTAATGCAAAGGATATTGCCGGACAAGCCCAAACAGGTACCGGTAAAACCATGGCCTTTTTAGTGGCCACATTTAACCATTTATTAACCGTTGCTGCACCTGAGGGGCGCAAAGCAACCGAACCTCGCGCTATTATTATGGCGCCAACACGCGAGTTAGCAATACAGATTGCTAAAGATGCCAACTTATTAGCGGCACATACAGGCTTAAGAGTCGGTATTGTTTACGGTGGCGAAAGCTATGAAACTCAACGCGCTGTATTGGATAAGGGTGTTGATATTTTAATTGGTACCACTGGACGTATTATCGATTACGTGCGTCAAGGTGTCATCAGTTTAAGCCACATTCAAGCCGTGGTGCTTGATGAAGCTGACCGTATGTTCGATCTGGGCTTTATTAAAGACATTCGCTTTTTATTCCGCAGAATGCCTGATGCTAAGTCACGCTTGAATATGCTGTTTTCTGCCACGCTGTCGATGAAAGTGCAGGAATTAGCTTATGATCATATGAATGATCCTGAGAAAGTTGAAATCGAACCGTTAGAAAAAACCTCTAAAAATATTAAAGAGGAGATTTTCTATCCGTCGATGGAAGATAAGATGCGATTATTATTGAGCTTAATCGAAGAAGATTGGCCTGATAAAGCAATTGTGTTTTCGAACACAAAACACAGCTGTGACAAATTGTGGTCTTATTTAGAAGGTGACGGTCATCGAGTCGGTTTATTAACTGGCGATGTACCACAAAAGAAGCGTATTCGTATTCTTGAGCAATTCACCTCTGGTGCTATCGACGTTTTAGTGGCAACAGATGTCGCCGCGCGCGGGTTACATATTTCTGACGTTTCACACGTGTATAACTATGATTTACCAGATGATTGTGAAGATTATGTTCATCGTATTGGTCGAACAGGTCGGGTGGGACAAAAAGGCGTTTCAATTAGTTTTGCTTGTGAAGAATACGCAATGAATTTACCTGAAATTGAAACCTTCATTAACCATTCGATTCCCGTTTCTAATTATGATCGTGATGCACTATTAGATGATATTCCGCCTCCGGCACGTATTCATCGTAAGCCTCCTACATCTCGTACGCGTGATGGCGGAAGTAAAGGTGCGCATCGAAGTGGTGGTAATACTTCGCGTCCACCACGTCATAGGACTCGTAGACCATAGTCAATGCCATTGCTAACTGTATCTCAACCCTATGCGGCGATAACGCTAGGCTCTAACAGTTTTAATATGTTGGTGGCTAATTCGGTAGGTAATAAACCGATTGTTATCGCTAAATATAAACGTAAAGTTCGCCTTGCCGAAGGTATTGGTGATGATGGCATTTTGTCTGAGCATGCTATGCAGCGTGGCTTAGCGTGTTTGGCTATGTTTGCTGACATGCTGGCGCAACATCATATTAATAGTGATAATGTGGCTGTATTTGCTACAGCTACCTTGCGGGTTATCCGTAATGCCGATGAATTTCACCAAAGAGCGATGCCTATTTTTCAGCATCAAATTGAGGTCATTTCGGGGTTGCGAGAAGCTGAGCTTATTTATCAAGGTATGGTTGCCACGACTAAAGGTAAGGGACGCCGTT
This sequence comes from Shewanella psychromarinicola, assembly GCF_003855155.1. NCBI lineage: Bacteria > Pseudomonadati > Pseudomonadota > Gammaproteobacteria > Alteromonadales > Shewanellaceae > Shewanella > Shewanella psychromarinicola. The sequence continues at coordinate 489,542 of NZ_CP034073.1, read as the reverse complement.
TAGTTATTGATATTGGCGGCGCGAGTACCGAGTTTATTATCGGTGATGGGAGCCAGGTGCTGTTTAAAACCAGTTTGCCAATGGGCTGCGTGCTATTTAATCAACGATTTTTTAGTCAAGTGCCAGTTAACATCCGCGACTTTGAACAGGCTATAGATTACGTTAATACCATGTTGGCACCACATCGTCCTCAATTGCTCGACTTAGGTTGGCAAAGTGTTGTGGGGGCTTCTGGAGCCGTTCAGTCAGTGGTGTCGGTGTTACAGCATCGACAGCTCTCCGAGGTGATGACTCTAGATGTTTTGTATGCTTTTCGAGATGAAGTATTATCGCAATCGGATGCCAGACTTCGAGGGATTAAAGGCTTAAATGCCGAACAAGCGCCCACTTTTTCCGCGGGAGTGGCGATATTAATTGCGTTGTTTGAAAGTTTATCGATTAGTCGCTTACATCTTGCTGGTGGTGCACTTCGCGAAGGCGTGTTGCAACTGCTAGCCGATCGTATTGCTGCATCAGCCAGAGGTTGAATGCAAGATAATATAATGGCCGTAATTGAATAAAAAAAGGTCGCACTTATGCGACCTTTTTTATGCTTAAACGATTAACCATTACTGTAATATTTTGACTAAATCGGCTTCTAAACTGACCGTAGGTCGTTCAACAATACGGCCCATTTCTTTGCCTTGTTGATGCACAATAAAGGTTGGAATTCGGCTGAATGCATATTTTGCCGCAAGCCCTTCAGGATCCTGCTTATTGCGATCGACGCCAATGTATTCAACTTCAATGTTGGGATTGGCTACGGTTTCAATAATTCGCATAAAGTGCGGTGTTTCTCGATGGCAATCAGGACACCAAGTGCCAATGATAACCACAATTTTTGTCGGTTCTTTGATTGCCTTAAGTACATCAATTGCACTTGCATCAACTTGATAGTTAGCAAAGCCTTCAGCATAGCCTGGCAATTCACTCGCTATCGTTTGTGATTGGATCACGCCGGTTAAAATCACTTCTTGTTTCTCCTCGCTGCATGTGGCAATAAAGCCTTGTTGATCTTTTTCAAACGCGCAACCTGCATTTGCAGATACGACCATAGGTAACATTTGAGTACTGAAAAAGAGTGCGGTTGTTGCCAATAAAGTTCTAACGCTATTGTTCATGATAATGTCTCATTTAAGAAGTGAAGACTGTACTGTAAGGCATACTCAGTATGGAGTAATAATTACTTTTAAAACAGCTATTTGCATCTCTTTTGCGCAATCCATTGACCTGTTGTCGGGTCATTTTGCCTTGTTAGCAAAACGAATGACAAGTTTGATATGAAATAGGTCAAATATTGTGATTTTAGCTTGCTTACTCCACCCCGTAACCCAATTTGAGGTTAAGTATTCAAGCATGCTTAAACCTGAGTGTTAAGGGGACATGTTTGATGATGCAAACTAGATCACGTTAATGAGCCGATAGTGGTACAAGATGAAAAAGCCAATCCGATAGAGATTGGCTTTAGCAGAACTTAAACGGTTGAATTACTTTTGCTCTTTCAGCCACTGTGCTGCACGTTTAGCAAAGTAGGTCAGAATACCGTCTGCCCCAGCGCGTTTAAAGCAAAGTAATGATTCCATCACGATGGCTTTTTCGGCTAACCAACCGTTTTGAATAGCGGCCATGTGCATGGCGTATTCACCGCTGACTTGATAAGCAAATGTGGGTACGGCTAATTCTGTTTTGACCCGGTGTACTATGTCTAAATAAGGCATACCAGGCTTAACCATCACCATGTCAGCTCCTTCTTGGATGTCTAATGCGACTTCATGCAATGCTTCGTCGCTATTAGCGGGATCCATTTGGTAGCTGTGTTTATTGCCGCCTTTTAAATTGCTAGTTGAGCCGACTGCATCACGGAAAGGACCATAATAGTTTGATGAATATTTAGCCGAGTAAGCCATAATCTGGGTATTAACAAAGCCATTTTCTTCAAGGGCTTGGCGAATTGCACCAATACGACCGTCCATCATGTCTGATGGCGCGACAATATCTGCACCCGCAGCAGCATGTGATAGGGCCTGTTTAACTAAAACCTCAGTGGTGATGTCATTTAGGATATAGCCAGTATCATCGATGATACCGTCTTGGCCGTGAGTGGTATATGGATCTAAGGCTACATCAGTCATGATACCAAGCTGCGGGAATGCTTGCTTTAATTCGCGTACAGCACGCTGTACCAAGCCATCGGGATTATAAGACTCTTCAGCAAGTAAGCTTTTCTTATCGACAGGTGTAACGGGAAATAGTGCGATAAGCGGAATGCCTAGTTCAACAAGTTCGGCGGCTTCTTTTATCAATAAATCAACCGAGAAACGCTCAATACCTGGCATTGAGGCGATTTTTTCTGAGCGTTGAAAACCTTCTAAGACAAACATCGGATAAATAAGATCGTTAACCGTTAAGGTATTTTCAGACATTAAACGACGGCTAAATTCATGTTTACGCATGCGGCGCATTCTGCGCTGTGGGAAGGCACTGGTAATAATATTCACTTTCGACTCCTGGTTTAGATCTGGTCTGTTTCGAGCTGGTAAGAGCAGACTTTATTTCGGCCGCTGCGTTTAGCTTGGTACAGGGCTTTATCTGCTTGTTCTAGTAATAATAATGGATGTTGATCACTGTCTATAATCGCCTCGCTCACACCAATACTGACCGTCATTGATATCGTGTGCCCATTATGGACAACGGCGAGTTCGCTAATGGAACGGCGAATTTTCTCTGCAACGAGTAAGGCGCCTTCTTTATCAGTGCAAGGTAAAATAATAGCAAACTCTTCACCGCCAAAACGTGATACGAGATCCGTTGGACGCTTTAAATATTCACTCAGTGTATTCGCAATCGCTTGTATTGTGAAGTCACCGGTAAGATGACCATATTGATCATTAATATCCTTAAATTTATCGATATCAATCATTAACAAGGACATTGGTGACTGCTGACGACGACTAATACGACCTTCGGCGATTAAGCGTCGGTCAAAAGCACTGCGGTTTTTTACACCTGTCAGGCCATCAATGGTATTTTGTTCCGTCAACTTTTGGTTGGCCTCATTGAGCTCACGTAAGGTCATCTCTAATTCCAAGGTGCGCTCTTGTACCATCTGCTCAAGTTTTTCATTATTTTCGGCTTCACTTCGCAGGGCTTCTTCGCGAGTTTCACGAAGTCGTTGAGCTTGTGCTAATGCCTGTTGTTGGATTTTAAATTTGGCCTTACGTTCGTCATTGTAGCGCAAGGCGAGCACTGCAGCCATGGTGAGCACTTCAAAGGTGAGTCCTATCATGATGGGCGTTTGTGGCGACATATCGGGGGTGAATAAGCCGATATAAATTAATCCGGTAATAATGCAACCAATCATTAATCCCATACGACCTATGGCATATAAAGGTGCATTTCGTTGGCCACCAAAGGCTTGAATTAATGAGAAAGCCATTAAAATGGTACAGATAGTTAACACCACAAAAGCCAATATGTATAACGCAGAGCTGTAATTAATAAACGGCATAATGACCGTTAAACTGAAACAAAGTACAGCCATGATACGACAAAGGTATAGCATTTTTAAATTATGATATTTGAGCTGCAATACTTTTTCAGTAAACATCAATGAACATCCCAGTGTAAGTGGGATCACAATGATAAAAATATATTGTTGCATAAAGGGCCATTGAGGCCACAAATACCGAAAGGAGACGCCATACAGAGACGCCGTCAATAATGTTAACCCCAGTACATAACCGCTGTAATAACTGTAACTATATGATGTAGATGCAAGTGCGATAAATAAACTGAACAGACAAATAGCGAGTAATAATCCTATTTGCATGCCATTAAATAAGTTTTTAGTTTCAGTAATTTGAGTCAGGTCATTGGATGACCACAATACCAGAGGTAGCCTAATACTGCCTTTACTGTCTATTTTGATGTAAAAAGTGTGGGTTTCACCTGGCTTAAACTGGACAGGATATAAAAAAATATTACTTTGTAATGGACGGTGTTTAAACGCAAGTGTGTCACCCATTATTTCTGTGCTGACGAGATCACCATCAATCATATGGTATATTTTGATACTGTCGAGCAAAGGGTTGTCTAAAGCAATAATGCGTGACAAATGGTCATTGGGGTTAAATATACTAAAACTCAGCCAATAATTTTCAATGCCTATCTTGTATGGTTGTTTAGGGTTGAGTTTTTGCCAGGTATTTCCAGGTTGTTGTAATAATCTGGCTAACGTTTCAATATCATCACTTTTGTTGGCGTAAACCCAGTCTTGCAGTTCAATTTTGCTAATCGAATCCGACGTGAGCCTCAGTGGCATAGTGGTTAATGTATCAGCCCAATTGCTGTGGCTAATCAAGATTAAACACATCCCAATTAATACCCTTGGCTTATATCGATTAAGTTTGCGCAAAACCTCAGCTATTATGGTGTTCATAAATGGCTGCTCAGGTGTTTATTTGCGGGTAATTGGAAAAAATCACGACTATTTTTATAGCATGCTTGCGCTAATGATGTAGGCGATTGCTGGCGTAAATTTGCCATATACTCAACAATATAAGGTAAGTATTGAGGTAAGTTTTTACTCGATTTAGGTTTTGGTCGCATACTGCGCGGTAGTAAATAGGGACTATCTGTCTCTACCATTATACGGTGGTCGGGGATCAATGGTACTAGTCGTGCTAGTTCTTGTCCTCGGCGCTCATCGCAAACCCACCCTGTAATACCGATATGCAAATCAGCCGCTAAGCATTCGATTAACTCATCTTTACTGCCAGTAAAACAGTGTAATAAGGCATTAGGGAGTAGAGCTCTGTACTCATTTACAATGGCAATGAAGTCCGCATGTGCTTCACGACAATGCATCAGCACTGGCATATTGAGTTCACAAGCCAGCTCTAATTGCGCTGCAAATACTTTTCTTTGGGCCGGACGCGGTGAAAAATCGCGATTATAATCAAGCCCACATTCACCAATAGCAACCACAGTGTCTTGCCGAGCGAGTTGTGTTAAACGCGTTTTGCTGTGTTCGTTCCAAGACGATGCATGGTGTGGATGAATACCTGTGGTGCAGTAGAGCTGTTGTGGATATTGTTGGCAGGTGGTTATTGCTTCGGCACTTTCATCGAGATCGCTGCCAATAACAATTAACGGCGAAACATGGTGTTTCGCCGCGTCATTGATAATAGTGTCAATGTCGTGCTTAAGTCTGTCACTAAGCAGATTAACTGCAATATCGATGTATTGAGTCATGAGATCAAAGTGCTGTAGTTACTTTAATCGTCTAACTCGGGTCGTCGCATTACGATCATCAGTGCCTAGTAGAAATGAATTCAAGGCACCGGTTTCAATAAAGATGCGTTGACCTTTATCGACTTTATAACGCTCAGGACTACTTTGTTTCCAAACTTGACCATTAGTAAAGGTGATGATTAATTCGCCATATGGCGCTTTTTTAACTGCAGATACTTCAAAATAAACTTTATCGACTTCATCTTCTACCACTTTCGTTTTTAAGCCAAAATCATCAACACTGAGTACTTGAGGGCTTGCAACTAATGGTGCTACAACATTAGGTGTAGCTGGCGGTTTTGGTACCTCTGATGGAGCAACCTTAGTTGTATTTGTCGTCGTCATTATATGAGCGCTAGGTTTAGCATTAGCGGCTAACTCGTCATAACAAATTAGCCGCTCGAGCTTGTCCGTTTTAGCGGCACAGTTAGACAATTGCTGACCAAGATTAGTATTGGCATATGCATTAGCCGACATCAATATGATCCCAGCAACAATTAAACTTAAACGCATTTATTCTTCCTTATTATTTGCTTCTTAGCCCGTAGAGGCTTCCTTTAGCGCTTAATCATCAGCTTTTTCATTTTCTTGCTCGTCTTCTTGCTCGTCTTCTTTTTTGCTGTAAAAACGTGCGGCTATTAGGCCACCTTCAAACAATAACAACATTGGTATTGCTAGCATAGTTTGCGAGATGATATCGGGTGGCGTCAGTATCATGCCAACAACAAAAGCTCCTACAACAATATACGGACGTTTCTGGCGTAACTCATCTGGTGTGGTGACACCCGCCCAGCAGAGTAAAACCACGGCTACGGGGATTTCAAAGGCTAAACCAAAAGCAAAAAACAGTTTTAGAATAAAACTTAAATAACTGCTGATATCAGTAGCGACTTCAACACCGTCAGGGACTACGCTGGTAAAAAACCCAAAAACAACAGGGAAAACAATATAGTATGCGAAGGCAATTCCAAGATAAAACAGCAGGGTACTGCTGGCTAATAAGGGAAAAACCAAACGTTTTTCATGTTTGTATAACCCAGGTGCAACAAAAGACCACACTTGGTAAAGTACATAGGGAATTGCAATGAAGAATGCCAACACGAGTGTTAGCTTGAACGGTGCAAAAAAGGGAGCTGCAACATCAGTTGCAATCATACTGCCCGTTTCAGGTAGAGATCGCATCAATGGTAGGGCGATATAGTGATAAATATCATTAGCCCAATAAACCATAGTAATAAAGACGATTAACACACTGCCAATGGCTTTGAGCAATTTGTTGCGTAATTCAAGCAAATGGCTAATAAGCGGTTTCTGTTGCGACATGAATTACCCGTTAGATTTAGGAGTTGAACTGCTTTCGCTGGTCATTTCGGATGACTTAGCTTCTGCGACAGAAGGAGACTTGTCAGGTGATGATTTTGGCGCCACAGGGGATGTGTCTTCAACTTTGTACGGTCGATTCACAGACTCAGCGGCTTTCTTCAACTGATCAATTGACTCTTGTAACTCGGGAGACAAATTGGCTAAACCTTTGCTTTCAGCTTTTTTTAAATCAGCATGTAACTGATCAATTTTAAGCTCTTGTTCAAGTTCATCTTTGACAGAGTTAGCCATGCGCTTAAGCGCGCGGATCCAACCTGTTATTGAACGTACTGCAACCGGGAGTCTTTCGGGGCCAAGTACTACTAGCCCCAAAATACCGATCAGCAGCAGCTCCATAAAGCCGATACCGTCAAACATAATAAATTACGCCTGTTTATCTTTAGATTCAGGTTGCTTTTCTGCAGCCTGTTGCGAAGTCGCTGCAGTCTGATCATTGCCTTCTAATGATTTATTTTCATCTTCTAATGATTTCTTATCATCGTCTAATGATTTATTTTCATCTTCTGGAGTCATGGCGTTTTTAAAGCCTTTTACTGCTCCACCTAAATCACCGCCCAAAGAACGCAATTTCTTAGTACCAAATAATAAAATGACAATTAACGCTACAATTAGAAGCTGCCAAATACTGATGCCGCCCATGAAGATTATCCTCTTTAAATAAAAAATAGTTTTTGTATAAAAGTTATTTCAAGGTTCACAATACCACCCAATTCTTTAAGTATTATGAACCTCTAATTATATAGTGCTAGCTAAAATTTACGATTCTTTGGCATAGATCGCCATCCTATCGCCCAAAATAGGCAGCCAGAAGCAATGCAGGTGTATGCTAGCCACAGTGTAGCGTTTTGAGTAAATAATATTGTGCCGCAGATCAACAAAACTGCGGACGTGATTAACAGGTAGTTGCTTTTGTGTGATTTATGCTGGTATTTCAGGTATTTATCTAGCATTTGTTGCTGAGTTCCGAGTAATTTACGACCTAACTTTAAGTTGTCGTAAATCAATTCAGGAAACTCGGGGAGTTTGTCCGCCCAAAACGGTGCATTTGATTTTACTTTGTTGAACAGAGCTTTAGGACCAACCTGTTCAGACATCCAGTTTTCGAGGAACGGTTTTGCGGTTTGCCATAAATCTAATTGTGGATATAACTGACGGCCTAAGCCTTCAATATAAAGTAAGGTTTTTTCCAGCAACACCAGTTGTGGTTGCACTACAATGTCAAAGTGGCGCGCGGTTTTAAAAAGTTCCAGCAATACATGGCCAAATGATATTTCATCTAGTGGCTTGTTGAACATAGGTTCGCATACCACTTTAACAGCTTGTTCGAAGGCGATGATGTCTGTGTGTTCAGAGACCCATCCGGATTCAATATACAACTGGGCAATACGGTGATAATCGCGATTAAAAAAGGCTAAAAAGTTTTCCGCAAGGTAGCGTTTATCAACCTCGGTTAAGGTGCCCATAATGCCGCAATCTAGACCAATATAAAATGGGTCGTCAGGATGTTCGCGGCTGATAAATATATTACCAGGGTGCATATCGGCATGGAAAAAATTATCCCGAAACACTTGAGTGAAAAACAATTCAACACCGCGCTCGGCTAGCAGTTTAAAGTTGGTGCCTTGGGCGCGTAGCGCTTCTGTGTCAGAGACAGGAATACCGTAAATACGTTCCATGACCATTAATCGTTTGTAGCTATGTTCTTCGTAAACAAAAGGCACGTATAAGGAGTTTGAATCAATGAAATTATTGCGCAGTTTTATGGCGTTAAGAGCTTCGAGTTTAAGATTAAGCTCGCCTAAAATGGTGGTGCGGTAATCTTCAATCACTTCAGCAGGACGTAAGCGATTACCATCACCTAGTAATGTCTCCAGTATGTTAGCTGTTTGGATCATTAACTGTAAGTCAGCTAGAATTTGCTGCTCAACATTTGGACGTAAGACTTTAAGCACTACGTCTTTGCCGTTGGATTTTAACGTCGCGGTATGGACTTGTGAAATAGAGGCTGACGCCAATGGTGTGTCGTCAAAATCATCAAAATAAGTGCTTATTGGTGCTCCAAGCTCCGCTTCGATGGCTTGACGTGCTAACGCTGAATCAAATGGTGGCACTCGGTCTTGCAACATGGCCAATTGGTAAGCCCATTCGTCGTCAAGCAAATCACGGCGAGTCGACAGCATTTGCCCTAGTTTGATGTATACCGGACCTAAATCTTGCATCGCCAGCTTTAAGCGTTCGGCAGGTGATTTATTTTTATGTTTATTACGGATCCAAAATAAACCGTTGCGCAGCATTGAGAAATACCATGGCTTTTTGTGTCGAGGAATTAAATCATCTAAGCCAAAATGCAGAATGGTCTTAATGACATGGTAACCACGCCTGATACTTGCAGTTGTCATTGAATGATTTGATCTCTTAATTTGGCTATCTTTGCTTCGATACGTTCGGTTTGGCTTACCAGTTCATCCAGATTATCACGAAAATGCAGCCATTCAATTTTATGCGGTGCCAGACGATATTCTTCGGTTGTTAACTGGCTGATGTGCGACCGTGTTTTTTGTATAACCTGCTTTATATCATGGCTAAATTGTTTGGCGCTAGTGACAATTCTATGGGTCGGAGCATCACCTATGTAGCGTGATAATGGTTCGGCAAAATCAATATGAATGTTCTGTAAATAGTGGCTTAACGATTGAAGTAATTGAATATCACCTTCTAAACTGAGTTTATCTTGTTTGATGAGCTCAGTTAAGTTAGCGCCTTCAGTGAGCTGATATAAGGTGGATACATCAGCCCGCACCGTCACGGCTACGTCACCTTCATAATGGTTGAGGACTTGAATTTGCTTAGCAAATACTAAATAAAGCGGCCAATCTAGCTGGCTCAACTGGATACAAAAAACTTTGCCGTGCAATGATTTCTGGCGAGCATAGTCATTTTTAGCCTGTGCTGGCAGCTGGTTAAAAGCGGTTTCAATGGCTGCACAAGTTAACAAAGCAAAGTGATTAGGCATCATTAAAACTTATAACCTCTATGTAATGCGACAACACCGTCTGTCATATTGGTGTAGTCAACTTGTTCAAACCCAGCATCTATCATCATTTGTTTAAGTGTTTCTTGATCAGGGTGCATACGGATGGATTCGGCAAGGTATTCGTAGCTGTCGGCATCTTTAGTGATTAGAGCGCCCATTTTTGGCAATACCTTAAAGCTATACATGTCATAAACTTTACGCATTAATTCATGTTTAGGCGTAGAGAATTCAAGCACTAATAGTTTTCCGCCAGGCTTTAATACTCGTTGCATGGAGCGTAATGCGGCATCTTTATCGGTTACATTACGTAAACCAAAAGCGATAGTAATAATATCAAAATGGTTATCTGGAAACGGTAATGCTTCAGCATTTGCTTGCACATAACTGACGTTGTTGACGATGCCTTTGTCACGTAATTTGGTTCGACCGACTTTGAGCATAGAATCATTAATATCGGCAAGAACGACTTGACCTCGATCGCCTACTAAATGGGAAAACTTAGCAGTAAGGTCACCCGTTCCACCGGCTAAATCAAGTACTTTCATACCTGGTCGAGCAGCAGCGACTTCAATGGTGTGACGTTTCCAAAAACGGTGAATACCAAAAGACATCACGTCATTCATAATGTCGTATTTTGCCGCGACGGAATGAAACACGTCAGCGACTAACTCTGCTTTTTTATCGGCTTCGACAGTTTTATATCCAAAATGAGTATTTTTTGGTTCGCCTTCAGACATCGGTATATTCCTATAATGAGCGATAATTAATAGTAAGTGTATGCCATTGCTAATGATTGCTGAAATGCTCTAGTGTGATAGTGTGACAACTATCAATTAGCGGTCTCACTTTACACCCGATGTACATTTCACATCAACTTGAACGCAGCAATGATCTTCGTGTCGATTAGCCCCAGTATACATCAGCAGTTAAGGCTAAAAAATTGCCCTGCATTAGAGCATATAATTAGCATTTAATGAATAGCGTCCACAGATCCTAATTCAAATAAGTTAATCTTCCCTGAATATAAGCATAAATTAGCTCACTAAGAGCTTGACCTGCATCACGATAACCCGCTTCTACCCCCGCGTGATGGCATGCTGGGGCGGTTTCTGCAAAATGAGCGTAATAGCATGGACAATGCCTAGCAATATAATGCACATAATGGCATGCATCGAGTAGTGGAATACCGGCAAATGTGGCCGCGCTGCTGGGCATATTGGTGATGACATCGACATCGAGTTCTAGTGCCACTGGCAGTTGTGTTTGATTTAACGATATCGCTATTTGCTTTAATACCGTCTCGAGCGGCAGTTCACGACGAACCCAAATTTGTTGAAAGCTATGCCATGTGGCGCCAAAAAGACTTAGTTGTTCAAGGGTGACTTCGCTGTTTTTTAATTCATGTAATCCGAGAATATGATAATGATCGAGGGCGCCATTGGCGGCTGCATAACTAAATCCATTACCGCTGTGGCGACCTTCTCGTGGTCTAAAGTCACTGTGCGGATCCAGATTGACCGCTGCGACAGGTAACCCTGTGGTGGCTTTTGTGGCCATTAATAAACCGTAAGCGTTATTATGCCCGCCGCCAATGACGATGGGTTCTAACCCTGCTTGCATGATTTGACTGATCGCAGCAATGACGATGCTATCTAATTGCGCTGTTGCTTGACGTAATTGTTCGATAGTCGCTGTTGCAGGCAATGGCGTGTCGAGACTGATTTGGCCCAAAATGGCACATTCGTTGCCATTAAGAAATCGATTGGACTGTAAATTAAGCAACTGCTTCATGCTGGTGACAAAGGCATCATCTGCTCCACCTCGGCCTAGATTGGCCCGTGGTCCTACATCTTCTGCAATGGCAATAATGGCAAACTGTGCGCCAGAAGACTTAGCATCGAGCGCATTTTGCCCTAATGACAGTTCTGCGGATGCCAGATAAACCTGTTGGCCTATTTTTGTTTCATTAGGGCGTAAGTTTAATAATGTATCGCAGTGCTGTTGAGTAAATGCGCTAAACATGATTGTTTTCCAAATTACAGCCATAAAAAAACCAGCATAGCTGGTTTTTAAAGAAATAGTCTGCCAGCTTTTACAAAGCGAAGTTGGCTATGACGTTGTTATTCAATATCTAATGGTTCTGGAGATAGAATAACACCGGTATTATCAGCGTAAATATGGTCACCAGGTAAGAAGGTCACTCCACCAAAATTAACTGGAATTTCGATTTCACCCACACCGTTACTTTCAGCACCGACAGGGATCGAAGCAAGCGCTTGAATACCAATATCAAGTTCTTCAAGGGCGTCAACATTACGCACTGAACCGTAAATGAGAATACCTTCCCAGTTATTGGCAACCGCTATTTCAGCAATTCTAGCGTCAAGGAGCGCGCGTCGTAATGAGCCACCACCATCAACTAATAATACTTTACCTTCACCGTCATCTTGTAGAGCATCAGCAATAAGGCCATTGTCTTCAAAACACTTAATCGTACTGATTGAGCCACCGAAGGAGCTGCAACCACCATAGTTACTGAACATTGGTTCGACGACATCGACTACATCTATATACGTGTCGCAGAGTTCTGAGGTGTTGTATTCCATATTTCACTCCTGTAAGACAGCAAAGGTAAATTGCTGGGTAAAGCAAAGTTAAATGAATTATATGAGCTTTTTATGAAAATAAAAGTCTTATTAATCACTGGATTGTTATAAATCAACTTATGGTGTTACTTATGCGCAGATGACACATTGACCTAAATAGAGAACGGGGATCAGATTTGGAAGTAATTTTCTTTCAAATTGAACAGATTAGCCGATATATGTTGATATAAGTCATCATAATACGTTTTTTAATTACATTTATGCTCGCCAGTTTGTTAGCATATTGATAAATTAATTAATGTAAGTTTACAAAATAATGCTAGCTTTAGGGGCACGGAATCCTCGTTACGCTTACGGAAGGCAGAGGGCCTGAAATAGAGGTTCTTATGGAAAATATCAATATTATTGAAATCTTAGGTTATGCTGCATCCGTTATGGTGGCCATTTCACTAATGATGAAAGACATCGTTTTACTCAGATGGTTAAATTTTGTCGGTTGTTCTTTTTTTGTCGCCTACGGATATGCAATCGAAGCTTGGCCAGTTGCGGGCATGAATGCTTTTGTAGCATGTATTAACATTTTTCACTTAATTAAGATTTATCGTAATAAAAGCGCAAAGTCGCAAACTGCATAAATGGCACAGAAAGTGTTTCTGTATCGTTTACGATAAACAAATGCTGTTTATGTCTCCTCTTAATATGAATAAGAGGGGGCATTTTTTATATCACCCATCCGCGTCTTCGCAATACACTTGGTTTATATCATCACTTCTCGACTCACTTAGCTGTCATAAAACTTTAGACTAACTGTCACCTCGTGTTCATTATCCCTGTCTATTATCTAAACTGTTAACAAATTAATAACGTTAGTCGGGCAATTATGACCGGGTAAAGATAGAGTAATTGATATTCCTGACGTTTGGCATGGAGTTAAGCATGAAGATGAATATCAGCCAGTTAGATAAATATTGGTTTTATTGGATCGTGCAATTTAGCCGAGATAACGGCCTAAATCAGGCCGCTAAGCGCGTATCTGCAACAGGTGATGGCCACTATTATGTTTACTTATCTGTTGCGCTATTGTTTTTTCATCCTAACGGTCAGTACTTCTTTAATTTAGTGTTGGGCAGTTTTGTGGTTGAGTTTCCGTTGTATTTACTGCTAAAAAACAGTATTCGGCGTCATCGTCCTTGTCACGCTTTAGTGGGCTTTGAGTCAGGTTTTGAGCCGTCGGATAAATTTAGCTTACCTTCAGGGCACACTGCTGGTGCCTTTGTATTGGCTAGCGTGGTGGAGCTGGTGTTTCCTGCCTTAGCACCAATAGCGTTTGCTTGGGCTTGTTTTGTCGGCTCATCGCGAATCGCCCTAGGGGTACATTATCCTTTGGATATTATTGCTGGCGCAGGGCTGGGTATGGGATCCGTATTACTTGTTGAGCAACTCATGTTTTGATAACTCATGTTTTCATCGCTCATGCAGTAATGAGTGCAGCATGTTTCCATCTTGATAATTCAGCCGTTGAGGATTGTAAGCCGAAATGAAAATTTTGTATGGAGTTCAAGGCACCGGGAATGGTCATATCAGCCGCGCGCGCGTGATGTCTAAAGCGCTTAAGCAACATAATATCGATGTCGATTTTCTATTTTCAGGCCGTACACCGCAATATTACTTTGATATGCAATGTTTTGGCGATTATCAGACCCGTAATGGCATGACATTCGTGACCGAAAATGGTCGCGTTAATACAATGAAAACTGCCAGATGCAATTTAACGACGGCCATTTTTTCTGAGATTAAGCACTTAGATTTAACGGGTTACGATTTAGTGTTAAATGATTTTGAACCCGTGAGCGCCTGGGCTGCGAAACAACAACATGTGCCTTCGATAGCCATTAGTCATCAGGCTGCATTACAATATCCTGTGCCTAAACAGGGTAACAATTGGTTTAACGAGTTTTTACTGAATCATTTTGCGCCTGTCGATATTGCTTTAGGTTGTCATTGGCATCACTTTGGTTTTCCTATTTTACCTCCTTTTGTTGAGGTGTCGCCCAATGGTGGTGATCATAGCCATCAAATTTTAGTGTATTTACCGTTTGAAGATGCCGATCGTATTGCGGCATTTTTAGCTCCATTTGATCAATATCACTTTTTTGTTTACCACAGCATGCAACCTTTGCAAGAATTAGCCGAGCATATTCATTGGCATGGCTTTGATCGTGAGGGTTTTAAACAACACATGGCCCAATGTGGTGGGGTGATCGGCAATGCTGGCTTTGAGTTAGCCAGTGAGGCGATGACCTTAGGTAAAAAATTATTGGTGAAACCTTTACTGGGGCAATTTGAACAATCGGCTAACCTTGCTGCGTTACAATTACTTGCGGTGGCAGAGAGTATGCAAACTTTAGATCCAACCGTGCTTAAGCGTTGGTTAAAAAGCCCATCACCTAAGCCGATTGCGTATCCACAGGTGGGCGATGCATTGGTGGCCTGGTTAAAAATGGGCGATTGGCATCAGCCGCAAGATTTATGTCAACATTTATGGTCACAAGTTGAGCTGCCTGAAAACTGGCATAAACGGCAATAACCTTAGGTGTAATCAAGGGATCCGCATTAAAAAGTGCGTAACAAATCGCACTTTTAATGGGCTGCCTCAATTAAGGAAGACGTTGGTAAAGGAGTTCTAGAAGCTCATCTTCTAATTCGAAACGCGACTCCATGGCTTGTGCTAAATGAGATAAATCGTTGTCGAGCTGATACAGCACTTGTTCGTCAGATGCATCGGTATATTTATCATAAAAATCCAACGCAGTATCTGTGCTTTCACTAATGCGCGGTAATAAGCCATTGGCTGTTTCTATGCTCGACTCACCAAACCTTTCACAAGCTTTAACAACGTTGTTGTATACCTCAAAGTGGCCTTCAGAAACATAATCAACTAATTGGGCACAAAACTGTTTCACTTGATCCATTTTTGGAAGTGATTTTTCGCTGCGAGAATAGGGTGCTAATCCTGCAACAATAAAATATTGGATCAATAATTTGCGGCGATTACTTATCCATTGATCGATTAAATTATGAGCACCGCCCCAGCGTCTTTCTGCTTTTTCTAGTTTTGTTAGCATGTCTTCTCTCTAATTGGCAGTCTTTATGTAACCACTAATGTATTGGACAACGTGTATTATGATCAACTGTTTTATTTATATTTGCAGTGGACCGACCCTTTAGGATGAAAAAAGAAACGGCATAACGTGGATAATAAAAAACCCCATGATAGGCATGCCATCACGGGGTAACTAAGTTTTCAAAGGCTCGATTTGTCGTGCTTCTTGATTGTTCTTGCTAGCGCATACTTTTTATACCAAACCCCATTCCTTGGCGCAACTTTTAATCCTATAAATTGCGATTTACACATCAGTATTGTGTGTTTTGTGAGCGGATAAGGCGGTTATGTTAATAAAATCGACACTAGATTTAGGAATAGCTCACATAAATTCTGCATGGGTGGTTACATTAATCAGGTAAGTGCTAAACTAGCGCCCAGCAGAAATCATAGAAATCATAACAGTCTAGGAAGAAAGCCCACATGGCAGAATTAAAGAATGATCGTTATTTACGTGCGTTACTGAAGCAACCTGTTGATGTCACTCCAGTATGGATGATGCGTCAAGCGGGACGTTATTTACCTGAGTATAAAGAAGTTCGTGCTCAAGCAGGTGACTTTATGTCTTTATGCCGTAATGCTGAATTGGCTTGCGAAGTCACTTTACAACCATTACGTCGTTATGATTTAGATGCTGCGATTTTATTCTCAGATATCCTGACTGTGCCAGATGCTATGGGCCTAGGTTTGTATTTTGAAGCCGGTGAAGGTCCACGTTTTGAGCGTCCGACTGACACCATAGATGCGATTAAAAAGTTATGTATTCCTGATCCTGAAGATGAATTAGGCTACGTGATGCGTGCCGTAAGCACTATTCGTCGCGAACTAAATGGCTCAGTGCCGTTAATTGGTTTTTCGGGATCGCCTTGGACACTGGCCACTTACATGGTTGAAGGCGGTTCAAGCAAAACATTCGAAAAAATTAAGCGTATGGCCTATGCCGAGCCCGCTGCATTGCACATGTTATTAGACAAGTTGGCAGACTCAGTGGTGTTATACCTTAATGCGCAAGTTGCAAACGGTGCACAATCGTTAATGATTTTCGATTCTTGGGGTGGCGCATTATCTCACCATGCTTATCGCGAGTTCTCATTGCGTTACATGCAAAAAATCATTGATGGCTTAACTCGCTTTGCTGACGGCCGTAAAGTACCTGTTACCTTATTTACTAAAGGTGGCGGATTATGGTTAGAGTCTATGGCTGAAACAGGTTGTGATGCATTAGGTTTAGATTGGACTGTTGATATTGGTGATGCCCGTCGTCGTGTTGGCCATAAAGTGGCACTACAAGGCAACATGGATCCATCGATGTTATATGCCACACCTGAACGTATTCACCAAGAAGTGGACCAAATTCTAGCCAGCTACGGCGAAGGTAATGGCCATGTATTTAACTTAGGCCATGGTATTCACCAGCATGTCGATCCAGATCATGCCGGTGCATTTATCAATTCTGTGCATGAGTTGTCTGGTAAATACCACAAGTAATTCAGTGGTATTGGCTAACAAAAGCGGATCTTCGGATCCAATGCCGATCGTTTAAGAGCACTTGACCGATCCTGCAGATGAAAGATAATCCCTACCAGTATTCTGGTGGGGATTTTTTATGTTTGTGCAAGAGCTTGAGTTAGTTCATGAGTCTGTTGAAGAAAGCGGGTCTTACGGTTCTGTAATGGAGGCGATTGATTCAGATTGGATCGAACAATCACTCCTTTCAGCTAACAAGGCGAGTATCCGTAATCGCCGTCTGCCTGCCCAGCAGGCAGTCTGGCTAGTACTCTGGATGGGGTTAATTCGTAACCAGTCCATCAAAGAAGTCTGTAGCTCGATGGATATTGCACTTCAATCTGGAGACTCAACTTGGTCTCGCGTAGCGCCGAGTGTATTGACGGATTGCCGACGACGCTTAGGTGAAGCGCCTATGTCGTACTTATTTAAATCCACTGTCTCAGCTTGGCTTGAGCAAGCGTTGGGGGAGAATAACGCGCTAGGGCTTACCACCCTTGCCGTTGATGGAACCGTGTTTCGTTGCCAAGATTCTGAAGAAAATGCCAATGAGTTTGGTTTTATTTCAAACACACACAAACCCTATCCTCAACTTCGATTAGTCAGCCTTATATCGACTGAAACCAGAATGGTATTAGGTGCTGCCTTTGATGGCTGCCACGTAGGAGAGGTCACGCTCGCACAGCGTTTAGTTCAAGATACCCCTGATAATTCCTTAACCCTATTTGACCGTTGTTATTTCTCTGCTGACTTATTAGTAAACTGGCAAAGCTCTGGAGTACAGCGACATTGGCTGACACCCGTAAAGTCAAAGATGCGCTACGAGGTAGTCGAAGAGTTTGCGAATAATGACTTGCTCATTGATATGCCCGTCTCCCCACAGGCGAGAAAGAAAAATCCGGAGCTCCCTGAAACATGGCGCGCCCGTTTTATCGCTTATCAAGAGCCAAAAGGTGAAATAAAAGGATTTGTCACCTCATTGATTGACCCTGTTCAGTATCCGCTGGACAAGCTGCTAAATATCTACTGGCAACGCTGGGAAATAGAAGAAGGATATGGCGAACTTAAGCAAACCCAGCTGCAAAGCAAGGTGACGTTACGGAGCAAATTTGTTGAAGGTGTTAAGCAAGAATTGTGGGGAGTGCTTATCGCTTATAATCTGGTTCGTTTAGAAATGACAGCGATAGCAAAGGAAGCTAAGGTCGCGCCAACCCGTATCAGTTTTACCGCTGCAATAAGCTTGATAGATACACAATTAAGGTGGCTTGCTTTATCACCAGATGGAAAGCTGCCAGCGAAACTGAAGCAAATGCGAGCCGATATAAAACACTTTATCCTGCCAGATAAAAGAAAGCACCGAACGTATCCACGCTCAGTGCTCTACATACCCAGTCGCTATCCACTTAGATATAAACAATAGTGCTTATCCGAATAGCATTAGATCTTCGGATCCGCTTTTTTGTTTCTGATTTTTGCCGTCGCTAATGTGTTTTGGGTATTGAGCAAGATCGGAGGGTATATTAAATGGTAACGTTCCACCGTACGCACTTAGATATCATTCAAAATCGAATATTATTCGCTGTCCTTCCTCTGTTCATTCATCTTCTACCTAGTTGATATCGTAGCTTTCTATTGCCTTATATCCACGGTTCAACCTAGGGTGAACTTTTATTGCTCGAAGCGAATATTTTTGCTGTTTTTTTAATCATAAGGGCATAAAGTTAACTAAGTAGGGAAACATTATGTTTATTAACCAGAGAATCGCTGATAGTTGATAGCAGGATTTGAAGTGCTGTTGGTATATTTGATACGTGTAGCTTAAATCGCTGCCTACCAACGACTTAAATTGACTCTGATATCCCGCAATGTCCCACCACTAAAAATTACTTAACGTGAATATAGAGGCTGTTTTCAAAGAAATATTCGAAAGGGGTAAAGACATGAACGAGCACAATTGGCAAAACCAAAAAGATGCAAAAGTGTACATTATTGGTAGTGGAATAGCGGGACTCGCGAGTGCAGTATACCTAGAAAAAGATGCTGGTATTGCTGGCGAGAATATTCATATTTTAGAAAAAGACTCCATTGCTGGTGGCGCTACAGATGGTGCTGGCGATCCTGAACGCGGATATGTCGTTCGTGGTGGCAGAATGCACGAAATGCATTATGAGTGCTATTGGGAACTGCTTTCGTATATCCCTTCGCTGGAAGACCCAAATGTTTCAGTAAGAGATGAGTCGTATGAGTTTAATCAACGGTTTGTGTCAAATGGACAAGCCCGTTTATTAAAACAAGGCAAAAAATTGGATGTGTCATCATATGGATTGTCCTTTGAGCAACAAATGGATTTTATCAAGCTAACCTATGTTTCAGAAAACTCCTTAGGAGATAAACGAATAGAAGATTGGTTTGATCAAAGCTTCTTCGATACTACATTTTGGTTTATCTGGTCTTCCATGTTTGCATTCCAAAAATGGAGCAGTCTTGCTGAAATGAGGCGTTATATGAAACGCTTCATGCACCTTGTGGATGGCTTGCCACGTTTGGGTGGGGTAATGCGGACTAAATATAACCAATATGACTCAGTGGTTAGGCCGATGAAAACATACCTCGAAGCAAAAGGGATCAAATTTGAAATGGGCAAAGAGGTCGTAGATATTGATTTCGACTTATCTGCAGACAAAAAAACGGCTACGTTGCTTCATTTTAAAGACAATACTCAAATTGTTCTTGGAGAAAATGATTTTGTGTTTTTCACCAATGGGTCAATAACAGAAAGTACCGATAATGGCAGCTGGGATGCTCCCGCAAAATTGAAGGGCTTGGAAGAGTCTGGTTCTTGGATGTTGTGGAAAAAAATAGCCAAAAAAGATCCATCTTTTGGTAATCCAAGCCCATTTTGCGACAACATTGATTTGCAAAAATGGTACTCATTTACGGCAACAATGAAAGACAGCACCTTTCTCGATTACATGGAGAACTTCTCGGGTAATGTAGATGGAACCGGTGGACTGGTTACCATGACTGATTCTAACTGGCTGATGTCAATTGTAATAGCACGCCAGCCTCACTTTCCAAATCAACCTGATGATGTGAAGATATTTTGGGGCTATGGGCTCTATCCTGATAGAAAAGGCAATTATATTAATAAAACAATGGCGGAGTGTACTGGCGCAGAAATGTTAGAAGAGCTTTATTATCATTTGAATATTCAAGAGTTGATGAAGCCAGTAACAAACGCCAGAAAGGTAAATTGTATCCCTGTTGCTATGCCGTTTGTCGATAGTTTGTTTATGCCGAGAAATGTGGGTGACAGACCAGATGTGATACCCAAAGGGGCTACAAACTTTGCCTTTTTAGGCCAATTTGCAGAAGCCCCTAAAGATTGTGTTTTTACCGTTGAATATTCTGTCAGAACTGCTCAAATGGCAGTTTATGGCTTGTTTGATACCGTCATGGAAGTGCATCCAATGTACGAGTCGACCCACAACCCTAAATATTTACTTGAGGCACTTAAAGCCATTAGTCGATGATTAAATCCGTTATCGAGATAAATGGATGGCATGGTTAACGTTGCAGTATGAATCTTTATTATTAACAAGGGTTTATCAATAAAAATATTAGTAAAGGCTTATCAGTAAAGAATTATTAACAAGGAATTATTGAAACTGAGTTGTTGAAATAAGGCAGTTAATTACGTGGATTATTTTTAGTAACAATCATGAACTGTGAAATGGAGGTTGATATGAAATGTAATATAGGTAAAACAGATAAAATCATTAGGGTAATACTCGGAGCATGTATTATTGCAGTTGGCGTTTACTATCAGTCTTGGTGGGGCGCCGTGGGGGTTATTCCACTCCTTACCGCCGCAATTGGATGGTGTCCTGCTTACGTGCCTTTTGGTATATCAAGTTGTCAAACTAAGAAGTAATCTGGTTTAGCTAAGGATTACTGAGGGACGTGTCGCTGGAATATTAGGGTTCGCGTCCCCATATTTATTTATCGATATCCAATATTATCCATTATATTTTCCTTTTTATTATTAAGTACTTAGACATTGTTGGGAGTGAAGTTTATTATTAAGTACTTAGACATTGTTGGGAGTGAAGTTTATTATTAAGTACTTAGACATTGTTGGGAGTGAAGTTTATTAATTAAGTATTGATGCGAATTTTTTAATGCATGTATGGACAGTAAGTTAATTATTAGACATTTAGCAATTTTGTTAACCAGTTAAAGCATTAGGAGTCTTGATGTGGGATCAAAGATATAACGAAGCAGGCTTTGTATATGGAATCGAGCCTAATGATTTCTTAAAGTCTGAGTTTTTTCGAATACCAAAGGGCGGTCGAGTCCTTTGTTTGGCGGAAGGTGAAGGGCGTAATGCTGTATTTTTGGCTAAACAAGGATACAAAGTTACCGCTGTCGATCAGTCATCTGTGGGCCTTAAAAAGGCGGAAAGCCTCGCTGCTGAATGTGGTGTAGAAATTTCAACTGTTGTAGCAGATTTGAGTCATTATGATTTAGGTGAAAACGTTTGGGATGGCATAGTATCAATATCTGCGCATGTTCCCCCTTTATTACGTAAAGATCTCCATCGACAAGCTGTTAGTGCTTTGAAACATGATGGGGTGTTTATTTTAGAAGCATTTACTGAACGTCATATTCATATGACTGGCATTGGCGGGCCGCCACCGTCTAACAAAGCATTATTTATGTCGCTGCAAGAGTTAGAAACTGAATTGAAAGGGTTAGAGTTTGTTATTGGTCATGAAATAGAAAGGCATATTTCCGAAGGAAAGTATCATCAAGGTGATAGTGCTGTTGTCCAAATCGTTGGATATAAAACGGTTTAAGGTTTTTCGGTGTTGTGTAGGTAAGTGTTGTTCAGTAATCATTACTAACTGTAAACGGCCTGAATGGATTGATGTGTAAACTATGTTGCTTATATGCATCCTTTTACAAATATGGCCTGCGGCCACTAACGTCGTGGCGCTTCACCCAAACCAGATTGTCAAACTTCGTTTGAATTAAGATCGCAAGGCTCCGCCCTGCACGGGCCAAAAGGGGATCAACAGCAATCCCCTCTTGGATCACCCCTGCCGTTCCGGCAACATTTTCTGAGAAGCGAAAAGGTAGCAACGGAAATTGTTCTAGCCTTTAACCGCGTATAAAACCTGCCTCGGCCTTACTCGAAAATGCTAACGCTTTCGATGGTACATCCTGTACCGCGAAAGCTAAGCTCACATCCATGTGAGCTTCACGCTATTTTCTTCAACGTTCTCAAGTTCAGAGTTGCATTTAGGCATTTTTAATCAAGACATCTAACTCATTTATGGACAGATCCTTGATAGGGTTATTGTTTTAGTCGATAGTAATACACATTAGATTGTTTAGGGGTAGTGAAGGGATCTAGCTGATACCCTCACCCTATTGCGCATAACATGCGTTATGCGCAGTTATATTAACCTCTAAGTCTGTGGTTAAATTCAGTATATCTCTACAGAGTCCATATATCGCCTTAGAACAGGCGCTAATTATTGAGAAAGGCAAAAAGAAAGAACTGACCCTCAGCCTATTTGGGGAAGTGCCTAAAACGCCCGATCACCACTCATCGGGTAAAGCTAATCATACTTAAATAGAACTCACTAAGATGAGTTTTATCGCAATAAGCATCAATATAAATCCTGCAACTTTATCAATTTTTTGTTTATGCTGATTGAATAGAGGCAGTATATTTGGGTGTGATAACAGTAAAACAACCCCGATGTACCAGATAAAATGTGCCAACATAATGATCAAGCCATAACCTATCTGCATTATTAGTGGAGTATCTAGTGACACCACTTGAGTAAAAATACTTAAGAAAAAGATCGATGTTTTAGGGTTTAATATATTGCAGGTAAAGCCTAAACGTACCGCTGCAAAGGGTGAAATATTAACCGTTTTATTGTTTTGATCTGCATTTAAAAGCGCGCGTGTTGTTAATAACTGCCAAGCAATATAAATAAGATAAGCGGCTCCTAAGTATTTAATTAAATTGAATAACCATGCCGAATTTGCAATCACGACGGCTAATCCTGCAATTGAATAACTGGCGTGTATACAAACAGATAAAGCCATACCTAAACTAGTATATAAACCTGCCAAACGACCATTGTAAATACTCGTACGGGTCACCATCACAAAATCAGCCCCGGGTAACACCGCCATAAAAATAGCAATGGTGCTCACCGTAATAATTTCTGCCATATAAGTATTTATTAACAGCTCCATATTTACCTCTCATTATTTAAAATATGCTTACAGCAACGTATTTATTACTCTGCAGTCATGTTAATTTGTGAGAGATTTAAAACAATACACCAATTTGTAAAAGGACTTGTGCTTAGTGGACACAAATAAAATAATCCCTTTGTTGCCCGACATGGCGATTTTTGTCACTGTGGTTGAGCAGGGGAACTTTAGTAAAGCAGCCAGAAAACTGGGGGTGACACCCTCAGCTGTGAGCCGTCAGATAAGCAGGTTAGAAGATGCATTAGGCATCAAACTATTACAGCGCACTACGCGACAACTGGCTTTGACGGAGTCAGGGAAAATCACTTTTGATTATTGTAAACAGATGGTTGAGTCTGCAGAGCAAGCGGTTAATGCCAGTACCTCTACAACATCGACGGTGAGTGGATTATTGAGAGTCGCAGCACCAAAATCGCTAGCGAGTAGAGTATTACGACCGCTCTTTATTGAATTTTTAAAATGCTATCCAGATATTCAGTTGCATTTAAAAGTGACCGACCGTGTTTTAGATCCCATTCATGATGGTGTTGATTTTTTGATTCATATTAATGACAATCCCATTGAAGCATTGGTCAATGTTAAAATTGGTCGCGTTGAACAGGTATTATGTGCCAGCCCTGATTTCCTCGCCAACCATGATTTGCCAACACACCCCGATGACTTAAAATATCTATCATGCCTTTGTTTAGGCGAAAACACGGCCGACAACCGTTGGCGATTTAGCAATGAAAATCAACAAGCGACTGTGCACGTAACTGGAGCATACTTGATTAATCACAGTGAAATGCGTTGTGATGCCATTGAACAGGGTTTTGGTGTTGGTGGTTTGCCGGATTATATCGCACAGCAGGGTATTGAAGCGGGGACACTCATTCCGCTATTGGAAGATTGGCAGTTACAGGGTAATTATCACGGTGATATTTGTTTGCAGTATGTGCAAAGTAAATACATGCCGAATAAAAACCGCGTTTTTATTGATTTTATGAAACAGAATTTACTTGTCATTAAGTCTGATTAAGCGTGTTAATTCAAATATTTTTTACAGTTTAATCTCTTAAATACTCCACGTCGCACCAAGATACTCTTGCACTATCTTGGTGTATATCCCTTTCATCACTTGAGAAAATATATGGCAAACCGAGATGAGCATATTGTTATTGAGCTGCTACTCTAAGCTACTTTGGGGCAGAAACGCACTAGCCCTTAGCCCGTTTCTTCACCAAAAACGCCAAAATATCAAACCATTATATAAATGATCAAACTTTAATATAAACTATAAACGCACAGAATGTGGGCTAGGTCATTGACTTTTAAGTTATAATGCTCGGGTTAGCCAGCATAATGACAATTAGTTTTCAAAATGATCCCATATGTTACCAGTATTCGAAGAATGAACATCAAGTCAACAAGGCAACTGAATGTCTGTAGAAACGAGAACAAATAAACATATCCGTGCGACGTGGGATCGATTCAATGGTTCAGGTCAGATGTCGACCGTAACCATTGACGAAGTAAAAAATTTTGCGGAACAACGTGGATTGGTTATCGAAAGTGTTGAAGAGGTCGAATTTGGTTCGAATCCTCGGATTAAAGCGATTCAATTAAAGACGGATTTAGGTACAGCGCTCTACCCTCGAAAAAAACTCAATGAAATTGAAATTTACAATCACAACATAGAGCCAAACCAAAACTACGCAAACTTTTGGAAGTCGGTTGATTGGTTTAGTCCACCTTATATAACGAATGGAGCAATTAGCGATGCAATCAATAATGCCGGTATAAATGCACGAGAGCATAGTCACTGGAATAAAAGGGGGTTACAGAGTCGATTTGAGCCGCACCTATCTTCGATTTATACACTTGGTAATATTATCCCTATCACAGTACAAACCCTTACCGAGTCAGAGGCTATATCGAAACACTTACCAATAATTAAAGAGTCAATTCTAGCTTTCTATAGTGGAATGAAAGTAGTGGCTGTTGCAGCTCTAATACCAATTATTGAAGATATTCTAGGCTCAATTATCGGAGAAGATAGTTCTGGTCTTGATATAATGACTAAGGTCAACAAGAGCATTGACCTAGCTTGTGATGGCGTTACAAAACTACATATTAACCATAGCGACTGGATTCCCCCTGAGTACATTGAAAATTCAGTGCTAAAGGTAATGAATACAAAAATTTTTACTTTAGAAACAATTCGTTATTGGTTGCTTAACAGTTTTTATGAAAAAACTGATAACTATGACAAACACTCAGGTTTCAATCGTCACTTTTTCGCTCATGCTAAATCCGACATTTGGCAAAATGAACACAATTTTTTTCGTGCAATGGGATTGATTCAAGCACTGGCTTTCATCGAATGTTTTGCTGTAGCGGAAAGCAAGGTCAGTATATTTCCTCCAGAACCTGATGAAAGAGCAGAATCTTTCAGACTTGAAGTTTTCGCTTGCATGAACACCCAACTATTTAAGAAGCGTATCCTTAACCAATTGCAGATCGACAATAATCTCCCATTCAATCCAACGGCATCGGATGATGGTTGGCTACTACGTGCTTCTAAGTTATCGGAAAAAATGAATTTAGAAATCATCCCTAACTTAAGAGACAAGGGGTGGCAGTGCCATTCGTTCACTGACCCAGTCAAGGAAGGTGAATACATTACAGTAAAAGCATCTAAAGGCGATCGTGAGATTAAAATCTCTTTGCTCTATACATGTGCTACTGGAAATGACATTTATAAAGAACTTGTTAAGTCCTGTGATTTTATTCTTTATCAAGGAGCATATTACCACCAAGAGAGCTATGCGTTTGGCGTGATGGCAAGTGTCCTCCCACTTAACGCATGGATTACACCCGACTAGCAAGTGATCTTGCTACGAACTTGACGCCCCAATACTGCTCGCACTTACTTATACATCGAAATACCTTACGAGGTAGAAGAAAAATTAAGGCAAACAATAAGCATTAAGATTGTTGCGATGCCATTACTCTAAAAACGTTTGGGGCAACGTTGAGCCAATTATGAACAACTGACTTAACGGTGGACAGCGCCGAGCCTGTTATTCTTTACCGACTCTAATTTAAATATGCTTAAACTGGCATGATTTTATGTATGAACTTAGCAAATGGAATAACGTTTCCATCAATCGATGCTTGTTCTAATCCATCAAGGTAGGTTGTGCGTTCTGTAACGGGTACTACTACCCAATTATAACCACCTAGCAGAAACATAAAATTCATCAAAAATCGACTCGTCCTGCCATTTCCATCCGGGAAGGGATGAATATAACCCAAAAAGAAATGCCCAAGTACAGCTTTAATTGCAAAATTAGGTTCATTCACAATGAGATCTTTTAAGGCTGCCATGCAGTCCATAAGCTGCTCGCTCTGTGGTGGCATATGCCTTGATGTTCTGATCATGATTGGGCCTTTACGATAGCCAGCTAAATCTTGATCTTTAATGATACCGGCACTAACACAAGGCTTAAATAACGATGTATATATCTGCGTGATGCTGACATCAAGCAAATAGGCAAGATCCAAATTAGTGGCACCTTCATTATGCGCCTCTTTAATCAACCCACGTAGCGCTTGAAACGCTTCATAGTAGCCTCTTGCTGCCAGTGCGTCCTTTTGTTGTTTGTCCGATTCAATTTGATTGACATCCCACTTTCCGCTCGCGACACGATTAATCAGATCTTCCGTAACAACATACCCTTCAATTGATAGAGAGTGATAAGCATCAGAAACGTATACCTTATCCACAGAATCAAGTAAATCATCAAGTGATCGTTGAAAAAAATCAAAAACAACATGGTCGTTAAATATTGCTTCAACATCGCCACGGAGCTTTTGCCAAAGTAATTTTACACGTACTGCTGCCGCTGATTCTTGACGTTTATTACCAATCTTAACCACTGGTATTTCAAATGGATTCTCACCTTTAAGCGGACCTAAACCAACAGCATCAATCATACTTGTCAGATTTCGAGAATCAGCTTTACGCCCAATTTCTAGGTAGGCTCCAACCAAGCGGTTAGCCGATTGAACATTTTTAGTAATAAGCAAACTACTTGCCACAGTATTAACATCAGATTGACCGAGTGCAATTTGTACGGCCAGCGGGTTTGAACGATATATACTTGGTGCTAGACCTGCGAGTGCAAACTCTAGCTTTAGAACCTGCACGCCATTAAGTTCCATAATTTCAGTCGGCTTTTCTGAGGTTTTAATGACCATCAAACTCATATCATTCGGTAAAAGAATGTTCCTTGTCTTTCCTTGACTAGTAAACACGACCAATTGTCTTGGCAAAGAATTGTTGGCAGTGTGGATATCTATAGAAGCCTCGGGATTTAGCCAGTAGTCATCACCGTATGACTCATTTAAATATTGTCCAATAAACTGCCAAATTGATTGATACCATAAAGCGGATTCTCCTGTTTTCACCACTGAGACGTCGGCGTCGAACAGGTACCATCCACGAATAATTGGTTTTAGATAACCTTCGCTGACCAAAAGCGTTCGCGACGTTGGTTTAAGGTTCCGACTATTGACGATATTTCCAGCTCTTATCGTCGCCGCTTCTCTAAGTGCATCCACTAATTTTTCATTACCAGTCTTTGCCATGCCTGAATACTTCTTATAAATAGTTTTATTTGATACATTAAAAACTTGTTTTTACGAAATTAAAATACTTGTTTTTACAAATTTACACAAGTTACTTTTATGAATCAGTATCCTCTGAAATATTTAAAGCGTCTTCTAACTCTACACCCAAATAGCGGATGGTATTATCTAACTTAACGTGGCCAAGTAGTAACTGTACTGCTCGTATATTTTTAGTTTTTGCATAAATTAATGTTGCCTTGGTTCTTCTCATGGAGTGAGTGCCATAACGGTATTCGTCATACCCTAACTCTCTTGCCCATCGATGAATAATACTAGAGTAGTAGCTGTAACTCATTGGATAACCGCTCTTTCTAGGACTTGGAAATATATAATCTGCTGGGGTAAGTACCTTTTCATTAATCCATTTAGACAGAGATTGGGCTGTTCGAGAAGTGATTTCAAATTGAACATCGCGGTCAGTTTTACTCTGCCTGTAAATGACACGTGTATGGATAACGCCACCACTGCTAATATCTCTAACTTTCATTCTAAGTAAATCACAAGAGCGTAACTTACAATCTATCGCTAGATTTAACAAAGCGAGCTCTTTAATATTTTTTTCAATTTCTAATCTTGTCCTAATTCTCCAGATATCTTCCAGTTTGAATGGTTTTTTCTGTCCTGTTGAGTGGCCTGTTTGCGTCAACATAACGCACCTCCTTAGTAACAACAAGATTGCCCTTACTAAGTTTAGTCGGTGAAAAAATTTAATTATTAGAATAAATGCATATCTGGATTTCCCAGTAAAAAGACAATTTAGATTTCAGTTTCACTGATACAGAGATGGCAACCTTTCACATGAGAAAATATATGGAAAAAGTGATCCACCAATATGTTTATAGGTTTATTCGCTAAATGGCTTTGGTCGGATAGGCGACACCTGTTACCAAGTGCCGCCCTCCTAAGAACCGTACGTGCAACTTTCACTGCATACGGCTCAAGCCTCCGCTAAGGCGTGTTCTGTTACCCAGCACCCTATATCGCAGCCAAGACGGGTTCGAACCATGAGTTTCTACCTTCCTTTGCCCGCTTGCGCGTACCTAAGTAAGCTGCATATTCGGGGTCGTAAGGTGTCGCTGCACTCCTGATTTTCACATGTCTTTGTATTAGCGTTTGAGCTATTTGGACAAGGTTAAACCGACAATCCATGTTCGCTATTTTCTGCCAACCATGAAATTGCCACTGTCCCTTACCATCCAAATAATATTTACGCCTCACCCAGTCTTTACTTTTAGACGGATGACGCCTAACTGCCCAACGCCATAACAACCAGAAAAGTTGATGGCCTACATAACCGAAAACTTGCTTAGCAACACAATGGCGATAATAGTTCGCCCACCCCCTCAGTTTCGGATTCAGTATTTTGATTAAATCGTTAACGGGTATTGTTGGATGTTTTCTGATGAATTCACGTAAGTTGCTCAGAAATGACAGAACGTTGCTCTTGCTCGGTTTAATGAGCAGTTTGCCGTTGTACTTCCTGATATTGAATCCCAGAAAGTCAAAACCATCATTGATATGAGTAATGTGTGTTTTCTCATCAGAGAGTGTTAAGCCCCTTTCCTGTAGAAAGCCAATGAGTTGCGGCTTGATTTCATTAACTAGGACTTCTTGCGAAGAACCTGTGATGACAAAATCGTCTGCGTATCCGATAAAGTTGACTCTATTCCCTGTTTTACGGGCAATAGACTTAACCAACTGTTCTAACCCAGCCAGCGTGAGCAACATAAGCGTAGGCGATATGATCCCACCTTGTGGTGTTCCTTCAGCTGTTTTATAGAACAATCCTTTATCAATATAACCACATCCAAGCCATTGTTTCAGCATTCGTTTATCTAATTGAATGTTGTCGATAAGCCATTGATGACCAATCTTATCGAAACAGGCTTTGATGTCACCCTCAAGAACCCATTGGCTAGAGCGCTTCATACATAAACATTTGAAGCACTGTGCAATTGCATCTGCTGCGCTTCGATTAGGTCGAAAGCCATAGCTATTAAGGTCGGCTACCGTTTCCGAAATAGGCTCCAAAGCGAGAAGATGAAGCGCTTGCTGCGCTCTGTCTATCATGCAGGGAATGCCTAAAGGTCTGAGTTTGCCGTTTTTCTTGGGGATGTAGATACGCCTGAGCGGTTTGGCATGATAGCCTTTTCGACTCAGTTGATTGACCGCAGTCATACAACGAGCATCACTGTTCCAAATGATGCCGTCAATTCCTGGTGTTTTGCTGCCTTTATTTTGAGAAACTCTTTTAACAGCAAGCAATTTTGCTGATGTAGAGTGGGTGAGTATCCACTGCAACGCTTTCGCCTTGCCGTGTTTACCTTCTCGGGTTGCTTTTGCAATGCGCATTTGAAGCTTTAATACATGTTGCTTAACCACTCTCCAGTTAATGGATTGCCATTGAGCATTGTCAGGAGATGCACTAACTTCGTTTGAAGCCATCATTTGCGTTTATCCTTGAATAAAGTTCTTCAAATCATCTTGCAACGGGAGACCAGCTAGAAGTCAGCTCGCTTTCGCGCCAGATAAAATCAGTATCCGCATTATTACAATGCGGCATTCGCTTTTTCTAGCCTCCTTTACCTGCATTACTATCGGTAGCCTTCACAGGTCACTTTCCCCAAAGGGAGTGATACAGGCTTACCCTGTTCCGTATGTCGCGCAACGTCAGGTTAGATGCCCACTCTAGTGCGGAGAGTTATTTGATCACGAAAGAGCACTGCCCAATCTCTTTCCAACTCTCGTGCCTTTTTGGCCACAGCGTATTAACCACTTCCGCTGATTCACGTATAACGCACCTTATATGGATTCACTTATGTTCATCGTACTGACACCCTAGCACTTACCCGATTGTGGTTATCAGGAGGAACGTCCTCTCACGATTTTGTTCCCATTCGGTATAAAACCGAATTTCGTTACATTGTCAGACTCGCTGCTTTATTCAGAGTCTTAGGGGCATCTGGTGATACAGATGGTTCACTCTTATCGCGGTGAACAGCGCTTCATACGACCTCAGGTCGCACGGGCATAAACGTGTTATGCACCCTAACCAGCTTTTGGACAACTATTAGTTTCGCCATGCTATTTAACCAAGCCAAATCAAATTAGTTTTTTATTAGGAAGTGCAATTCCGTCCAGTTGCTAGACCAAGATAACACTGAAATTATCAGATGCACTGCTTGCCAATTCTGGCAGCATTCTGTCAATCACTTCCATACTGAGAACCGGAGTCCCTTCAAGATCCACCTCTACATATGACCAAAAGCCGTCACTACATAGCAACATGCACTGGGGTTCTGGATTGTCCAAAGAGTAAACCTTTAGACTCTCTCTTATAACACCAGGTTTAATCTTACAAGAAACCAAATGTCGAGCTTTCAAGTAACTGTCCCTGTCCAACACCCCGTCACGATGCAGTTTATAGTGAGGAACGTCATCCACTGTTTTCCAATCAACGCCTTTAGGAGTTAAGAACCCCAACCGACAATCTCCACAATGCGCAACTACCAAGCTATCGTTCAACTTCAATGCGGCAGTCATACAAAATGCAAAGCTGCCTCTCCGTTGCTCTAGGGACCTTACAGCATTGATGATTGCATCACCGAGGGTTGTTTCATCACTAATAATGCCCCCTGATAACTCACCTTTTAACCGCTCACAAAACTCACTAACGGCTGCTGCAGTGTTCTCATTGTGACCAATGCCATCGCAAACAACATAGAAGTGCCCACCTTGAACAGCCCAGTGATCTGCGTAATCGGCGTTTACTTGCTCACAACCTCCTACTTCACAAGCTAAAATGCTAGGGGTCAAAGAAGAAACTCCTTTGATGAAAGCTCATTAAAGCGCTCTTCAATCATTTCAAACCTTTCTTCCTCTTCGCCATTCAGAGCATTTCTTAACAAGTAGTCAAAATCAGAGTTAGCGATGAATTTGGACATTGCCTCTTGAACGAACTGCCTAAGTTCAATGGGAGATTCTTTTACTTCGTCAAGCAAAGCATCCCTGCCATTGACTAACACGACAATATCCTCAGCATCTTTGCTACTCAGCATATCCCTACCACGAGTAGCGAACGCCACAAGCTTTGTGGCCAATAGATGTTTAGCTTGGGCTATTTTTATTGCTAACCCGTCTGGCAGAGTGTATGTGACAGACTCTTGAAGCCCGACCTGAAACCAGGGGTTTGAAAAACCAAGAATGTCTTCTTTATCAGGCATCACATCAACTAAAATACCCTCACATTCGAATCGGCACATTGGTGCTTCTTCGCCTTTTTCGGGTATAGACGGTTTGAATCCTCGACTACGCAGCTGTTCTGCCAACACCTGATAACCATTATAACTCGACACTGAGACAATAAAGTCCACGTCCTTAGTACTACTGATATCAATGGGTTGAGCATCATCTAAGTGAAGGGACACCGTGGCGCCTCCAACAAACGCCACCTGCTCCAATAAGTCTTTACCCAAAGCATGAGCTATGGGCAGTATTAATGCTTCATGTTCTGTCATACATTACCTTTCAACTTGGCTAGGTAAGGCATTGCTTCCTCTTTCTCCCTAGCACTACCCACTCTAAAAATATCTAATAATGCCAATTGCTTATAGAGCCACGGATCAATCATAACTGCTTTTGGCACTGATTTGTAAATAGGGGCTATGGCGATCCCCTTAACAGTCCCTCGGGCGCAAGGCCAGACGGTAGGAAGCTCAGCTGAAGAGACGAATATATCCTTAAATGATGAAGCAGCACTAGCGGTTGGGATACCTCGGACAACTTTCCCACGCTCGACAAAAAAGCTAACTCCTGCACCGAAGCGGATATAGTCAATTAGTACGGTCTTATTGACTCGGACGCCTTTGGCCCCTCTTTTTATCAATAACCCTGCTTTACTCGCTCTTTTGATTGCTTGACTTACTTCACTGAGGGACATAAAAAGCTGTTGCGCCAACTTTCTATAATTCCAACTAGCTCGTTGTTCTTCCGACTCCCCTTCTAGGATGAACTGTTCAATCAATGCTAGATCTGCAGCTTCAAAGTCATCTGGTTCATCAGAAACGATAATCTCATCCTTTTCCCTGTCGTACACACTTATTGGTTCAAATATTACCCATGGAGCCTTCCTTGAGTTGTGACTTCTACTCTCTACAGATGAGCAACCAATTTCATAACTCAGAATTTTAAAAGTAACTAATAGATCTTGTGGTTTAAGCATAATCCTGCTCCGCTGTGTTTTCTGTTCGCGAACAGAAAACACATTCAAACAGAAGGTAAAGACTTTTGCAAGAAAATTGCGGTAACTAGACAGAATTGGCATGTTGGACCTGATGATCTAAAGCGTTTCTGTCAGATTAGGTAAAGTATGGAAAATGGAGAGTGAGTTGTCGACATGAAGTATCAACTCTAACTGACTTTGGGGCATAAACGTGTTGTGCCCCTTAACCAGCTTTTGGACAGAAATCAGTTTGTGCAAAAGGTCTAAAGGCAAATCGTAGCATTAAGTAATGTATGCTAATTAAAAAAGTTTACACTGCCCCAACATATCCCAAACTCTAAACTTGGCTAATTAATATGCAAGCAAACAGAGTGATCTACGGCTCAAAACTGAGCTTTATATTTTATTATTAGTGATTTACGCAATAAAGTAGTGTGGTTAAAAAATAATAATTCATAGAAATCAGGATGATATAACGATGAAGAATACAATCCGTTCAGCGGTGGTTTGTTCTGTTCTAATGTTAAATGGTTGCTCGAGCACACCAGAAAACTCTTCTTCAGATGACAACGTGAACCTGTCAGGTAACTATTACGGTTCCATTGTTTGGGATGGAGATAAATATAAACTGTTATCTACCCTTTATACACAGCGAGATACAGAGTATCAAATCAAAAGCTCTAACAATGAGTGGCGCTTTGATTTGTTAACTCTCGATCCTGGATTTAGGACAGAGCGTTGGGAATGTCAGAAGTCACCTAGCCATAACGGATGTGAACAGTGGGAAGATCAGGAAGATAAATTTATTCATGTAAGCTTCACTAGTTCCGATTATGGAGATACACCATCAGAGCAAGCTGCGAAGCGTTTAAAGGAAAAAAAAGAAGCTGAAGATGGAATTACAGCAAATGATGTTGTTGGAGTATTGCTTTCTCCATTTGCGGCTGTTGGAGCTGTGGCTGGTTTTGCTGCTGGGGCTGTAATAGTTGCTCCAATAATGGCTGTTGCTGCCGCTGCCAATCCGGAAGATACGTTCACTCGAAATAACTGGGTTGAATTTCATCATGGGGATTTCAATGGTGCTGTGGTGGTAGCTATTGAAAACTCGAAATACGAGAGTAAGGACATTTTATTGGCTCAAGTTGCGAGCTTAGATAAGCTACTTGTTACATTGAAAACAGAGAAAAAAAAGCAAATTCAGCAAGCGGAACAATTGAGATTGCAGAAAATGACGTCTTTGCAGAAGCTCTATGATTCTCCAATTGATGTACCTAAGTATGAAATCAAGAGTTTCGAACTATCTGATAGTTATCAGTTGCCGATAAATGCTGCTCAGCTATACAGCGACAATGCTTCAAAAATAGCTAATTTTTATGCAAATGAAAGAAATAGCATGGAAGGCTATTACGTTGATGTAGAAAAAGACGCTGTCGTACAGTACATGGCTCGTCAGAGAGCAGAATTTGACAACTTAGGCACAGAGCAAAGTCTAGTTGCATTCATCAATAAGTATCAAACTAATGATATGCTTTCGCTAGTTGCGACAGCAAAGGTTAAATTATCTAAGCAGCGCGCACAGGAGGAACAACAGCGTATAGCGCGCGAAAAGGTTCGCCGAGAGCAACAGCGTAAAGAGCTAGAAGATTTGGTTGCATGGCGAAACTCGGTTGAGCCTGGTGATGATACTTTTTGTGGTCCTATTATTGAAATCAAAGGTCCAATGGTACATATTGCCTTGAATGCTAAATTACCGGGTTATTCAAGTGATAGTTGGTTAAAGAAAAGCGAACTATTCCCAGCCTATAAAGGATGTATCAATCGGAATGGCAACCTATCTCCACAGTTCTAGTTGATACAAACGATGAAAAAAGCCTCAACAGATCCGCTATTGAGGCTTTTCTGAGGGCTAGTGTTGGTAGTTAATCAGCAACAAGTGTGATTAGTTCCGCTGGCGTGGTTGCCAGAGTTTCTCCATTGAGAGGTCAAATTTTTCAGCTAAATAATAAAGGGGCAAAAATCGTATAATACATCACCATCCTCGCATAGAATTTGATGCGAGGTTAATTATGATTTTCCAAGATAAGGATACAAAAATTCACTAACGTCTCTTGAAGCGACACCAATATCTACTTTTATGCCCTCTTTCTCTAGAGCATAAAGACCCTTTCCATTGTTCCTCTCATCAGGGTCTAGAATAGCAACTACAACTCTCTTTATTCCTGATTTAATGATTGCAGAAGAACATGCTGGAGTTCTTCCAGCAAATGAACATGGCTCAAGAGTTACATATGCAGTAACTTCTTCCATAGATCCATCATAAGCACTAATAGCTTCAATCTCAGCATGGTTGCCACCAATTTTTTGTGTGCATCCTTCAGCAATGACTTGCCCGCCTAGCACGAGAACGCAACCTACAGGAGGGTTTGGTTGTAAGCGGTCAATTAAGCGGTGGAGCCCGATATCATCAAGCTTTTAGATCGGCATGCCAAGGTAATAAATCACTTAAATCAGCAAATTTATCCCGTTGTGGCAGTTCCGTGAAAAGTTTTTGGAAGTAAAAGTACGGGTTAATATCGTTGGCACGGCAAGTCATCACCAAGCTATAAAGTGCAGCACTGGCTTTTGCACCATTTACCGATTGGCAGAACATCCAGTTTTTCCGCCCCGTCGTAAACGGCCTGATATCGCGTTCAGTGACATTATTATCAATGCCTAATTCACCTGATTCAAGGTAACGCCTCAGTTTTTCCCACTGATTCAATGTGTACTTGATTGCTACCCCAATTTTACTTTTGGGCAGGACTGTTTTCTCGCTTTTTTCTAACCATTCATGCAACGATGTTAAGATTGGCTCAGCCTTTTCCTGCCGGAGTGATTTTCGCTTATCGGGCGGTAATGTTTTTGCCCGCTTTTCTATTGCATACAGTTTTTGAATATAATTGATACCGACTGTTGCTTTGCCGGTTTTCTTCGGTTGCACCGCTAAGGCATCGTGGAATTTGCGTCTGGCGTGTGCCCAGCACCCGACTGGCATTATTCCTTCTATATTGTCGTAAACACTGTAACCATCACATTGTAAATATCCGGCATAATCTGCTAGAAATGCTTCTGGGCAACTGCGTGCACGACTCGGTTGATAATCATAAATAACAACAGGGTTATCGCTAAATTCATTGCTGCGATAGACCCACATATAGGATTTAGTTGCTGCTTTTCTATCTGGTTCATCCAATACTTGCACCGTTGTTTCATCTGCGCACAGCGTTGATTGAGCGAGTAGATTAGCTTTCATCGCAGCAATTAACGGCCTAACTAATTCGGCACTGGCTATGCACCAATTGGCCAGTGTAGCGCGGCTAATATTTAAACCGCCACGGGCAAATATGTCGGTTAACCGATAAAGCGGTAGGGCATCACAGTATTTGGCGGTCACCACAGCCGCAAGCGCTTCAGGGCTGGCGATACTCTGGGGGATCGGCTGTGCAGGCTTAGGCGCGGTAATGACAGAGGTACTGGTTGATGTTGTTTCACATTCACGGCAAGCATACTTGGTTTGCCTGTGCTTAATGACGCTGATCTTCTCTGGAATAATGTTGACTTGTTCGCTTTCTTGCACACCGCATTCACGCATCACATGACCACAGCAATCGCACATAGGGCTGTCAAGAGTATAAGATCTTTCTTCACGTTCAAGGTGCTCAGGTAATCGTTTTCGACCCGTTTTACCTTGTTGTTTATTTTCATTTTTATTTGTGGATTGATCCTGCTCAGCTTCATTGAATGTGCCTTTCGGCATTTTCTCACTGCGTTGACCAAACTGCTTATTGCGGTTGAGTTGCAATTGTTCCAAAGCGATATTAAGGCGGTTTTCCAAGTCTTTATTTTTAGCATTGAGCACCTGATTTTCATGCTGCAACATTGCCAGCATTTTTTTTAGTTGTTCAATATTATCAGGCTGTTCAGTTGTCATTAATTAGCGTTCAAGACCAATAGATAGCGCTAGTTTGCCTGCTGTATTTGATCATGCAACCGCTATTTAGCGATCCAGTGATGATCACCTCACTGTCAGGCCATTTAAGGGTTTATGCCCATGGGATACTTCTAACGATAAGCCTGATAGTAACCAATTTAGCTGATGCTGGTTGATTGTCAGCGCGTCTTGTTCGTCGTTAGCGCCAGGCCACTTAAAGCGACCTTTTTCTAGCCGCCGATAGTAAAGCCAAAAACCATTAGTATCCCAAAATAAAATCTTAATTTTGTCCCGGTGGCGATTACAAAAAATAAACCAGGCTTGATTCAACGGATCCATTTCCAATACATCACTGACGATTAAAGATAAGCCATCAATGGCTTTACGCATGTCGGTATGGCCGGTAACAAGATAGATCTGCTTATGTGGTGTCATGCTGATAGCACGCGTAAAAATTGTTGTAATTTGCTTGGCGCTAATGAGGCTGGAAAAGAAAACAGATAGCCGTTGGGCAATGCCAGCGTGAGTGGCTGGTCAGGTTTAATTTCAGGAAAAATCAGCGGCACCACTTTTTGCTTAGTTGATGACGAATGCGGGTTAAGTTTTTTAGTCCACGCATAAAATGTAGATAGGGTTAAGTCATTGGTTTTACAAAATTCAGCTTTGGTTAATTTACTTTCAGTTTGCTGCTGAAAAATGCGTTGCCAGTATTGTATTTTATCGTTTTTTGACATGATTGTTTTCCTAGATTTAGTTAGGAAATAATCATGTCACATTTGAAGGTTATTGGTATGTGCGGTTAATTGAGCGCTTACGTTTGGTTGGCATTCAGGCAAAGCAGCCTGAGATATCTTCAATGCTCTAAGCATAAATACCTTGTCTAGAGCCATCTAAAATATCCTTTTAAACTTTTGGCATACATTAACAAATCCATGGCAAAAGTGGTGTAATAAAGATGAGTTCACAAACGAAGCTAACAAGGAATGGGGCATAAATGAGATACATATCTTGCTTGCAACAGTCCAAACTCAACTCTGAACTTGAGGCCGTTGAAGAAAATGACGTGAGCTAGCCATGGATGGCGAGCTAGCTTTAGAGGGGAAGGGACGCCCCATCTGAAGCGTTAGCATTTTCGAATAAGGCTGAGGCAGTTACCCAATAAAGTTAAAAGCTGGATCAATCCCCATGGCGACCTTTTCGCTGTTTGAAAATGTTGCGGGGCGGCTGGGAGTTCCAAGAGGGAACAGCCGTTGGTTTCCTCTTGGTCTGGTGTGGGTGAAGCGCCACGACGTTAGTGGCCGCAGGCCATAAAGTACAAAAAGTACAAAGCAAAATAAACACCTGGATTCCGGCTCAAAAGCATTGCCGGAATGACGCAGTATTTAACCCGTGCAGGGTGGAACCTTGCGATGTTAATCTGGTGTGGGCGAAGCGTCACGATGTTAGTGGCCGCAGGCCATATTGTTAACTCACAGTAGCTCAAATTTTTGTAAGAACTTAGTTCTAATTCTTCTGTTTAGATATAATTTTTTGTTTATCATGAAGTTTAATAATAAACCAAACTGAGTTAGTACTATTGAAGCCATGAATCAAATCGCTGATCATTTGCGCTTCAAAAATGAGATTAACTTTTACTTACCAGCTCTATCTTAAACTCACTCCCTACCCCTGGTTGGCTGTCTATTTCAATTCGGCATTTCAATAATCCCAATAACTGCCTGACGATGGCGAGTCCGACGCCGAGTTGTGGCAGACTTTGATTCGCTTCAAACGACAATGTGGTCATCGATAATTGTTTCAGGGCGTCAACTTCATGCTGGTGCATGCCAGCGCCTGTGTCGCGCACGGTTAACCATTGTTGGCCGTTGTGGAGCGCATTGATGATTTGTATCTTGCCGCCTGCGGGAGTGTAACGCAGGGCGTTATCGACCAAGTTGTTGAGTATGCGGCGCATCAGTGCAGGGTCGGTATAGATTTGGCTGGCATGGTTGATGTCAAAATCTAACTGAACCCCGAGTTTTTTCGCTCGTGGGGTAAAGGTTTGTTCAATATCGCAAAGCAGTTCACTTAAGTTGACTTGTTGCAGTTGCGCATCGATTTGGCCATTTTCGAGGGCGGCTAATTCTAACAGTTGAGCCAGTAGCTGCTGTAAGGTTTGGCCTGAGTTTGCCGCGTATTGGATCAGTGCTTGGTCACGTTCGTTTTCGGGCAATATTAACCAAGTATCGATATAGCCTAATAGTGCAGTAAGCGGGGTTTTTAAGTCATGTGACAAATGCAGTAAAAAGTCGTGTTTGGCCTGTTGTTGGCGTTTAACTTGCTGTTGTTGCAATTGGATTTCTTGCAATAAATGATTGATATGATGGCTCAGCAGGCTTATTTCTAAGCTGCCACGATAGCGCTGGGGGAGTATCAGTTTGTCTGACATCGGGGTGTTTTTAAGTTCTGTTAAGTCTTGAGCGAGTTTTTGGATTGGGCGGGTAAAATAGCGCAGTAAAATTACAAATAGCACTAAAGCAAAAATGATCCAAAATCCAATAGTGGCGCCCCAGATTTTAGGTTGGTTTTCGGCATTTATGAGTGTTTGCCAACTGTCATAATCTTCACCGCCAATGATGACATACAAATAACCACTGTGCAGTCCATCTTCGGTGATGAGTTTACTGGCGGAAAAAATCTTGTGGGTATCTTCGCTGCGCGGATCTGTGCCAAGTACTGGCAGGTTGTCGCCATTTAAAAACTGTTGAATGATTGCAGTATCGACCCGGTGAATTTTAATTTTTTCTTCTTTGGCGTCATAGGCTATCACTTTGCCATCTGGGTCTAAGGTGTAAATTTCAAAGCTTGGACCTAACAGCATAAAATCATGAAAGGCTTCTTTAAGCGCGGCGTCTGACGTTATCCCTTGTGATAGTAAAGGGTTGATGTGTGCCATGTGTTCAGCAAGTTGTAGATGCAGTGATTGCTGAATTTGGTTACGGTTAAATTCATGGTTAAGTTGCAACCATTGCCATAACGCTACAAACAGTAATAACACTATTATCGTTGATGCTAAAAACAATCGATTAAATAAACGATTCATTAGTGGGCTTGCACCTCTGGTGGTGAAAATTTGTAGCCTACGCCCCACACTGTTTTGACGAGATCATGTTCAGGTGAGCACACAGAAAGCTTATTGCGTAAGCGATTAATATGGCTGTTTACTGTGTGCTCATAGCCGTCGTAGTGATAACCCCATACCGCTTCTAACAATTGCATGCGGCTAAAGACTTGTTGCGGGTGTTTGGCTAAAAAAAGCAGTAAATCAAACTCGCGGGCGGTGAGGGTTAATGCTTTATTAAACGCGGTGACTTCACGGGTACTGGCGTTAATGGTTACACTGTTAAATTCAATTTGTTGGGTTTGTTCATGTTGGGCTTTACCGCGTCTTAATAGTGCTTTTACCCGTGCCCGCAGCTCTAATACGCTAAAGGGTTTGACCAGGTAATCATCTGCTCCTGCTTCAAGGCCCAGTACCACATCTGCTTCTGAATCTTTGGCGGTTAATAGCATCAACGGGACTTCCTTACCGGCTTGGCGTAGTTGCTCACACAATATAATGCCATCACCATCGGGGAGCATGCGATCCATTAAAATGAGGTCGAGTTTTTTATGTTCGATAATGTGCATGGCTTGCTTCAAGGTGGTGGCGTGATCGACGCTGTAGTTGAGTGTTTTGAGGTTAAGTATGATTAACTTAGCCAAGTCTTGTTCGTCTTCTACTAACAAAATATGTTGCGGACAAACATGGCCATTATGTTTCGCGGTTCCATTCATGGTGACTTCCTCAAAGCAAATCCATTAATTGCATTAATACTTAGACCCGCTTTGAGGAGAATAAATTTCAATGTGGTTGAAATTCATTCAGTCGATACGACCGATTAAGATTATTCAGTACGCATAATGGTGACGGCTAATACCGGGTTATCAAAACGATGCGATGCCCCCAGTACTGAATCGGCTAAGCCATCGTACATTGAAATAACACCAGGATGAATATGGACAAAGTCGACATCATCACGGCTGGCGTTAAAACCTTCGCCGCCATCAGCAGGACCTGGCATAGTGCCTTTGGCTTCGCTGTTGGCTTCAGTGCCAGCATCATAAGCCATAAACTTCATCGCGGTTGTTGCATCCACTTCCATACCGGCAATGGTGTAATTATTAATACCGGTAAAGGCATCGTTAGTGTTAACCAACATGGTGGCCAAACTAATGCTCGCTACGTCGGCTTCATCTAAAGTCAGCGTTTCTGACATGCCAGGCATTAATAAACCGGTGCCGTTAACGCTGCTTTCGATCACGCTTAGTGCAGCTATGTCGGCAGTATCACCAGCTTCAGCCATTTTCTCGAGTGCTTCGCTAGCCATTTCACCGGCGTTCCATAACATGGCATCACTAGCATGAGAGGCCAGAATAACCGGCGACATTGGTTGGTTAGCCGTCAGGTTAGTCACGGTCACAGTGAAGGTTTGCATCACTGGAGCTGGCGGGGTGACAACAACAGTATCATCATCGTCATCACCACAGGCAGTAAGCAGTGTTGCAGCAGCCAGCATGGCGATTAAGCTGGGCTTAAGTGTAAAGTCAGTGCGTTTCATGGGCTACCTCCTTATTTTACTGTCACCACAACTTTGGCTACAGGGTTCAACCAGCGATGAACGCGACTGTCTAGGTCACTCATACCGCCAGCAGGGTCCATGTCACCTAAAATGCCAGGGTGAGTATGCACATTGATGTTGTCAGAATTGTCCATCACGCCAGTGCCATTGGCTCCACCGTCACCACTAGGTGCCGCAGGAATACCCGGTACGCCTGACATGCCGCCGCCATTAATGATTTCATCATTGGCTTCTGTGCCCGCATCATAAGCATTGACATACATAGTGTACGTACCCGCTTCGGTAGGGATTTCCCAAGCATCTAAGCCCATAAAGGCATCGTTAGTGGGCAACACCATGGCTACGATAGATAAATGGGTGTTGTCGCCAGTATCAAGCATTACGTCACTGACATTGGCGCCAGCAGCAAGCAAACCCATTGCCGGGTTAGCTGATGTCACACCTGCATTACCGGTTACAGCAGCATCTAAGTCGCCAATATCACCGCCTTCAGCCATTTTTTGTAATGCTGCAGAGGCTTGGGTACCGACTTGAAACAAATGGCTGTCAGCGTCGTGGGCTGCAATTAACAGTGGGGTGAAGTGATTTCCGTGAGTTAAGTTTGTCACGCTAACTTCAATGTCAGCAGCGAACGTGGGTAGGCTGAATAATCCAGCAGCCATAAGACTTGCAGTCACTAGTGTACGTTTCATAACCGAGCTCCTTTGTTTAATTGCAACCA
This sequence comes from Shewanella psychromarinicola, assembly GCF_003855155.1. Lineage (NCBI taxonomy): Bacteria > Pseudomonadati > Pseudomonadota > Gammaproteobacteria > Alteromonadales > Shewanellaceae > Shewanella > Shewanella psychromarinicola. The sequence continues at coordinate 446,972 of NZ_CP034073.1, read as the reverse complement.
GTATGAACAAAGGATCTCACCTACTTATCGCCAAATTATCACAAAAGGTTAACATCGTTAACTTACCGATAATGACGTGTGATATGGTGTGCTAAAACCAACAATAGCTCATATCCACTAATGTTAAGCGTGGCGTTAACAGCTGAAGAAAATAGGTTAACAATGATTAGACAACTGACTGCCGCCGACTTTGATGCAGTGATAGCCTTGGGGGAAATAGTTCACGGCAGTGGTTATATGGATATCGCTGAACTGACAGCTATTTATCACAAAGGCATTAAAAATGGCATTAATGCCAATTTTGTCGCGCTTGAAAATGAGCAACTTATCGGCTTTCGGTTAACCTATGCTGCAGGACAATGGCCGCAAGACCAATGGTGTTCGGTGGATAAGTGGGGTGTTGATTTTGACGATGTGTGTTATTTCAAATCAAACACTATTGCTGAATCTGGCCGAGGCCAAGGGCTTGGTGGTAAATTATTAGCGGCGTCTAAAGCGGCAGTTATTGCTCAGGGTGCTAAGGCTGGCGTGAGCCATTTATGGCAGCAAAGCCCTAACAATGCCGCGGTACGCTATTTTACTAAGGCGGGCGGGCAGTTAATTGCGCAACACCCACAGCGCTGGCATCAACGTTATATGGGCGAAGATTATATCTGTGTATTGTGTGGTGAAGATTGCCACTGTGTTGCCTGTGAAATGCTACTGGTTTTTTAACGACATTCTAGGGTCTGTTGATCTTTGCTGGTTGAATTTTGTTCGAGATAAAAACGTTTTAATCGAGGCGAGTGGATTGCTGCCTAGCAATCTAAGCTACTTTTACTTAACGAAGAGTGACTCAACAAAGAGTAAAATGTTTTTAGCCGAACCCTACGGGCAGCGTTTGTTGGTCATTTTTACTGCGTTATCGACTTTTTGTGTAGAATAACTACACCACAAAGTCTCTGCCTTGTACAAATGAACAACAATTCGCTGCAAAACCAACCTTGAAAGATCAACAGACCCTAATAATCAATAATAACAAGAAGATGAATATGTACGATCCGCTGATTAACACCCATCCCAACAATCAAACGTTTGCTCCTAGCTATTGGGCGAGCACCCAAGCATTACCCGCACCAACAGCTGCATTGTCTGGCCGCCAACAAACCGATGTGGCTATTGTCGGCGGTGGCTACACCGGCTTGTTAACCGCATACTATTTAGCCACCGAGTTTAATATTGATTGTCAGGTGTTAGAGGCTAATCAGGTGGGGTTTGGTGCTAGCGCTCGCAATGCCGGTTTTGTGTTAAAAGGTTCGGGTCGTTTAGGTTATGCGGCCATGACTCAGCGCTGGGACTTAGCCACCACCAAAGGTATTTTTGATGAATTCACCCAAGCGGTCGCCCGAGTTGATGGGTTAATCAAACAACATAATATCGCCTGTGAGCCTCAAGAAACGGGATATTTAAAAGTGGCGCATAATCCCAAGGCGCTGGTGTCACTGCAAAACGCCGCTAACTATATTCAACAACATTTAGCCGACAGCCAAGACTCAGGTGCTGAATTTATCTCAAGCCAAGACTTTCGGGCGCAGTATTTAGATCATCATCAAGCCTATGGTGCTCTGCGCTTAAAAGATGGCTTTGGCTTAAATCCGCTTAAATTACTACTGGGTTATAAGTCGATGGTACAAAACCAAGGCGTGACGATTTCTGAGCAATCGTGTGTAGTAGATTGGATTGAGGAGGGCGGCAAGCACCGTTTAATCACCGATAAAGGCGAGCTGACTGCCAACAAGGTGATTATGGCGGGTAACGCTTATACCCCCAAACGTTTTAATCAAGGTGTAGACGATAAGTTTTTACCGATATTAAGCAATGTCATTGTAACTGAACCATTGAGTGAGCAAGAAAGCGTGGCAGCCGGTTTGCATACTCATCAGGTGACCATGGATACCCGCATTTTAAAATACTATTACCGATTATTACCCGACAACCGCTTGTTGTTTGGTGGTCGCGGCGCGGTATGGGGTAAAGATGCAGATAAGCCTATTTACGCTGAGCGCTTAAAGATGGCGTTAAATAAGTGTTTCCCCAGCTTAACGAGTAAAGCGATTGCCTATAACTGGACCGGATGGATTGCTGCGGCAATGGATGATATGCCTCATGTGTACAGCAAAGGGGGCGTGGGTTATAGCTTAGGATATTGCGGTGCTGGAGTGTCTTTTAGTAGCCAAGCGGCGTTTCGTTTAGCGCAAAGTATTGCCGGTGAAACCTTACCTAACCTGCCTTTATATCAACAACCGCTACCCCAATTTCCCTTTACCCAAGCAAGGCGCCTTGGGCAATGGGGTTACTATCATTATGGTTGGTTAAAAGACCGCTTTGGTTAACCGACCACTTCTTAGTTAACCGACCACTTCTTAGTTAACCGACTACTTTTTAGTTAACCGACTACTTCGCCAGTGCTGATCCTAGTTTCGTCTAATGGCTCAATTTTAAAATTAAAATAGGCATAAGAGGCACTGATAAGAGGACAGACTAAGTTAAAGAAGGCGTACGGCAGGTAAGCTATTGTAGCGACGCCAAGCGTACTGGCCATAAAGGCACCACAGGTATTCCACGGAACCAGTGGACTAGTCACTGTGGCTGAGTCTTCTAAGGTGCGGCTTAAATTAACCGCCGCCAACTTACGGCGAGTGTACTCTACTTTTAGCATTCTACCGGGCAGCACGATGGCAATATATTGATCGGCAGTAATAATATTAGCGCCAATACATACCCCAAGGGTGGTAATGATCAAGCTGGTGGTCCCTGTCACCACGGTAAGAATACTTTCTAAAATACGGTTTAATAACCCAGTGACTTCCATCACGCCGCCAAAGGCCATTGCACAAAGAATTAGCCACACAGTGGTCACCATGCTGCTCATGCCGCCGCGGCTTAATAAATTATCTAATACTTCATCACCGGTATTGGCCACATAACCGTCAAACATGGCAATCCATAAGCCTTTTACCAACGCCACCATCGGCAATAGGGTGTCGTCATGGACAAAATCAATGACGTTATCAAACTGAAATAATGCCGCGCAAACTGCGCCAGCCAAGGTGCCTAGTATTACCGTTGGGAATGCTGGCATTCTGCGGTTAGCTAAGTACAACACCACTAACAACGGGATCAGCAAATGTATTCCTGGATTGTAGGTCTTATCCAATAAAGCCAAAGTATCTACGAGTTGATTTTCAATGGGCGCAGCGTCTGCGGTAAGACCTAAAAAGATAAATCCAATGAGGGCAATAATAATGCTCGGTACCGTGGTCCAGGTCATGTGGCGGATATGGCTAAAAATATCAGTGCCCGCGACTGCGGGTGCAAGGTTGGTGGTATCAGACATTGGCGACATTTTGTCACCAAAATAAGCGCCACTGATGATAGCGCCCGCGGTGATATTGACGTCTAACCCCATGGCAGAGGAAATACCCACTAAGGCAATACCCAATGTACCGGCCACCGTCCAAGAGCTACCAATACTAAGTGCGACAACGGCGCATAATAAGCAGCAAGCAGCATAAAAATAGTCTGGGTTAAGAATTTGCATACCGTAATAAATCATCGTCGGCACTGTACCGGCTAAAATCCACGTACCAATCAGTGAACCCACACTAAATAAAATTAATAATGCGCCAGTGGCAACCCCAATACTTTTGACGATACCGCGTTCCATTTGGTTCCAGCTATAACCATTTTTATAACCGATAATCATCGCAATACACGCCGCTAACACTAATGCGATTTGGTTCGCGCCAGATGAGCTGTCTGACGAAAATAGATAAACCGCCGCTGCAAGCATAATAATAAGGGAAAAAACGGGGATAAGAGCATCAAGCAAGCTGGGTTGCTTGTGCTCGGGAGGAGACGGGTTAGATGGCGCCGCTTGAGACATATTACTTCCTTTGTTGTTATTATTTTTGACCAATATCTCATTCGTGTGAGCTGGCTAAGTGTTATTGTAATAAATTAGCAACTTATTTGTAACAAGGTTATATCCTGACATAAAAACCCGCCACAAGTCGAAGATTATTAGGCTTAAGTAATATTTTTTTGCCAGAGATATTGTTGCCATTATTGAGCGATGTGCTTGGTTAATTACTTTATGTGGCTAAATATGCTAATTGGCTGCTAGGGTTTGCATAAGTATTTGAGTTTGTTGTCTGGTGATACTAACATCTACTTTTATCTTTACTGCATTTTTTGATGTTATTTCTGTGATTATCTCAACAGAAAAAATCATTATCGACTGACATTTGTTGGCCTATTGGGTCACTCAAGCTCCTTTCTATCACCATCCCCTTGTTACAATACCATCATCAAGTTGAGACTAAGTCTGCTAGTTTTTCCATACTGTCATTTAAGTTATATCGTTGAAAAGTTATTGATGATGAGGGTTTATGACACCTGCTATAGCGTTACCCGCTTTTTAAGCCTATAGGCAAATGAATAAAAACAAAGTAAGCATGATAGTTGACCGCCAAGATCGCAAAAAAATAGACCGCACAGGCCCGTTGCCAACGGATTGGTAGAAAAGATATATCAAGGTCAAATGCTTGATCTTGATGTGTATGATTATAGACAAGAGATAAGAGACAAGGTAATAAAACTAGGCTTGAAGGCGATGGGCTTGATTATCTTTTTGGCTAAAGAATTCCTGAGAATTGAACATAGGATTATTCAGATTAAAACTGATGCTCGCGAGATCCTTGATGTTTTAGGTCTATACCAAGGTTTATAACAGCAAGGCTCCCGCAGAGTGCTTACTTTGGCGTGGTATTATTTAAGTGTTTTACAATAGCGTTTTCCGCATCTGACTTATCAGCTTTATCTTTGCTTGGGGTAATATGAGCCATAGCATTATGGCCGGTCATATCTTCTGCGATATGTAACCAATCAGGATGCCAATAGAAAGAGGTACCTGATACCGTGTTCCAATTATGAACCCCTGACTTTTCACCTTCATAAATCAGGTCGCTGGTAGAGTATTTCATTTTATCCTCCAAAAATAATCAATTTTTACATCATGTTAGTCTCAACCATCATATTTGATCGCAGTGACTATTGATTATAGGATGCGCCATGGATGAAGGTATTTTTGTGATGCGTATCACAAAATAATTGATTATTGAATACTAATGAAGCATCTATAATTATAACGGCACGTTATTTGGTATCAGACAAAACTCAATCAGTTTACGCGTTGGCGTTAATGGAATCGATTGCCGCTTCTCTTATCCCTGTTGAGATTAATAAGCCTTGATTTGAAAGTATTCACCACTTTGTATTGATGACTCATTTATGGGACATGCAATAAAAAACCCTGCGTTGTTCACAGGGCTGATTTGGGGTATTGCAGATGAGCGCTTATCAGTTTATGCGTTTTCACGTGCGATTGCGCGATAGGCAATATCGGTGCGAAAGTACACATCATCCCAATGGATGGTATCGACTAACGCATAAGCCGCTTGTTGCGCTTCTGTCACTGTGTTTCCTAATGCGGTGGCACATAAAACGCGGCCACCGTTAGTGACAACATGGCCATCTTTGATGCGAGTACCAGCATGGAATACTTTAGCGTGAGTATCGCCAAGGGTTAACCCGTCAATCACATCGCCTTTGTTATAAGCGTCAGGATAACCACCGGCTGCCATGACGACACCAACTGCAGCGCGAGGGTCAAACTCTGCGGTGACTTGGTCTAATTCACCACGGGTCGCGGCTAAGCAAAGCTCAACAATATCAGACTGTAAACGCATCATGATCGGTTGGGTTTCTGGGTCACCAAAGCGGCAGTTATATTCAAGTACTTTAGCGCTACCATCAGGCGAAATCATCAGCCCAGCGTATAAGAAACCGGTGTAAACGTTACCTTCTGCTGCCATACCGTCTATCGTTGGGCGGATAACATTGGCGATAGTCCAATCGTGAACGGCTTGGGTGACGACAGGCGCGGGAGAGTATGCGCCCATTCCGCCAGTATTCGGGCCTTGGTCAGCATTATCGCGGGCTTTATGGTCTTGGCTGGTGGCCATAGCAAGAATGTTTTTGCCGTCTACCATGACGATAAAACTGGCTTCTTCGCCGGATAAAAACTCTTCAATCACTACGCGTGAACCGGCATCACCAAACTTATTGCCCGCAAGCATATCGTCAATGGCTTCATTGGCTTGGGTTTGGTCAGCTGCGATGATCACCCCTTTACCAGCCGCTAAACCGTCGGCTTTAATGACGATAGGAAAACCGGTTTTAGTCGTGAGTTCAGTAACGTAAGCTTTTGCTGGCGCAATATCAGTGAAGTTTGAATACGCTGCCGTTGGAATATGATGACGAGCTAAAAAATCTTTAGTGAACGCTTTTGAAGATTCAAGCTGCGCCGCGCCTTTTGTTGGACCAAAAATAGCTAAACCAGCCGCATTAAAGGCATCGACTACGCCTAACGCTAATGGCACTTCAGGGCCGACAATCGTAATCGCAATGGCATTGTCTTTGGCAAATGCAACCAATTCGTCAATTTGCTCAACATCAATGGCAAGGTTTTCTAATTTGGGTTCTAAGGCTGTGCCGGCATTACCTGGAGCAACAAATACAGTGTCAACTTGTGCTGATTGGGCTGCTTTCCACGCCAACGCATGTTCACGTCCGCCGCCGCCAATAACAAGTACTCTCATTTTTAATCCTTTTATCGCTGCGTTATTGTGTCAATTTCTGCTTCAAGCATGCTCACCTATACTGATAAGCTGCATGTGCTTTCATTGAACCAGAAAAAATGGCTATGCTCTCATTCGTTTAACACAAAATGTAAACAGTATCGCTTGTCATATCGTTGGCAAACATCATTTAGCTAAAAGCACGATAGAAAAGCGATACCCATATTTGATATCAGAGTTTATTAATGACGGAAGTGACGCATGCCAGTCAATACCATCGCCATACCATGCTCGTCGGCAGCAGCGATGATTTCTTCATCACGAATTGAGCCACCTGGTTGGATGATACAGCTAATACCTGCAGCCGCGGCTGCATCGATACCATCACGGAAGGGGAAGAAGGCATCAGATGCCATTACTGAATTTTCAACCACTAGGCCTTCATCTGCGGCTTTAATACCCGCTATTTTGGCTGAGTAAACGCGGCTCATTTGGCCTGCGCCCACACCTATGGTCATACCGTCTTTGGCGTAAACAATGGCGTTAGATTTAACAAACTTGGCCACTTTCCAGCAGAACATTAAGTCTTTTAGTTCGCTTGCAGTCGGTTGACGCTTAGACACCACTTTAACGTCGGCTAAGTTCACCATGCCTTGGTCGCGGTCTTGCACTAACAATCCACCGTTAACGCGCTTGTAGTCTAAGCTGGTTGTCTTAGTATTCCACTGGCCACATTCAAGTAATCGCACATTAGCTTTAGCGGCAATGATGTCGCGCGCGGCTTGGCTCACTTTAGGGGCGATGATCACTTCAACAAACTGACGGTCAACAATGGCTTGCGCTGTGTCTGCGTCTAATTCTTGGTTAAAGGCGATGATGCCACCAAACGCTGAGGTTGGGTCGGTTTTAAATGCACGATTATAGGCTTCTAACAGGTTAGCACCTAATGCTACACCACAAGGGTTAGCATGTTTAACGATAACGCACGCAGGGCCTTCAAACTCTTTTACGCATTCAAGGGCAGAATCTGTGTCAGCAATATTATTGTAAGACAGTGCCTTGCCTTGTAACTGAATTGCGCTAGCAACAGAGGCTTCATCTATATTGGTGTTTACATAAAAAGCTGCTTTCTGGTGACTATTTTCACCGTAGCGTAAGTCTTGCTTCTTAACAAACTGAGAATTAAACGTGCGTGGAAACGTTGAATCATCATGGCATTCATCGGTGCTGTGTGCGGGAACCATAGTGCCGAAGTAATTGGCTATCATACCGTCATAAGCGGCGGTGTGTTCAAAGGCGGCAATGGCTAAGTCAAAACGCGTTGCTAATGTTGTGCTGCCATTGTTAGCTTGCATTTCAGTGATCACACGGGGGTAATCTTTGGCATTGACCACTATGGTGGTGTCTTTGTGGTTTTTAGCGGTTGAGCGAACCATTGTTGGGCCGCCAATGTCGATGTTTTCGACCGCGTCCGCTAAGGTGCAACCTGGCTTATCAACGGTTTCTGCGAATGGGTATAAGTTAACCACAACTAAATCAATAGGCTTAATAGCGTTTTGTTCCATGACGATTTCGTCAATGCCGCGACGGGCTAAAATGCCGCCGTGAATTTTTGGGTGCAGTGTTTTAACACGACCATCCATAATTTCTGGGTGACCTGTGTAGTCAGAAACTTCAATGACCGGAATGTTATTGGCCGCAAGTAATTTTGCAGTACCACCCGTAGACAGGAGTTCAACACCTTGTGCATGCAGCGCTTGTGCAAACTCAAGGATCCCAGTTTTATCTGATACGCTTAATAGCGCGCGACGAATTGGTCTGACATTATTCATTTAGGTACAGGGTCCACTAGTTTGATTTAAAGGATCTTTCGTAAAATAGAATCATCAAAAAGTCTGCTTTACCAAAGTCCCTCACCGTGAATTCTTATTGTGGTTACACCTTCTAGGTTATCTGTATCGTGATCAGGCGGGCGTATTTTATCGTAAAGAGCTTCTATTAGGTGTTTTTTCTGTGTAATTTCACAATATTGAAATAAGAACAAAGATACGTAAGAATAATCATTCAAAAACCCTTGACCTTGGATTAAACTCTAAGGTTTATACTTACGTTAATTATGCAATCAATGGTTGAACATATTATGTATCGAATAGGCGAACTTTCTGCCTTGTATGACATTAAGGCTGACACATTACGGTTTTACGAAAAGCACGGTTTGCTGTCGCCATCAAGCCGGTCTGATGCTGGATATCGATTGTATAACCATAGCGATTCCGAGCAACTTAAATTTATTTTACGAGCCAAAGCCGTCGGTTTTTCGCTCAATGACATTGCAGAATTATTGTCTATCGAAGTCGATAAAACCAACCGCGCTTGTGCTGATGTTAAAGGCTTAGTGGATACCAAGCTTGAGCAAGTGGAAGCCAAATTAGCCGAGTTACAGCATTTTGCAACCTCACTAAAAAGTTTATCAAATACTTGCTGTGGTGGCCATGATAGTGCCGAACATTGCTCAATACTCGAAGCGTTAGAGTCCTCTGATAAAGACATTATTGCTGAAAAAGAACATCATCACTTTGCCCAATCAGGTCGTAAGGATTAACAATGTTATTGACCAATTTTATCCACTTATTTTTAGAATCAGCGCCTTGGTTGTTACTTGGTTTGGTGCTTGCTGGGTTGTTAAAGGTATTTGTGCCAATGGCATGGATGCAAAAGCAACTTGGTGGACACGGGATTAAAACCGTTGTAAAAGCAGCATTATTAGGTGCGCCTTTACCTTTGTGTTCGTGTGGCGTCATTCCCGCAGCGGTGGGTTTGCGTCGTTCTGGCGCTTCAAAAGCCGCGACCACCTCTTTTTTAGTGTCAACCCCAGAAACCGGGGTTGATTCGATAACCGTATCTTATGTGCTACTTGGGCCTTTTATGGCCATTGTGCGACCTATTGCAGCCATTACCAGTGCAATTGTGGCCGGTTTATTAGTGGGTCGTGATGACGATGATGGTATTGCCGCGTCAGCTTCATCTAACGGAACAGCATCCAATGATTCACCTGCTAGTGCCAAGCCTGTTTCGTCATGCTGTGGATCTAAATCACCAACTACATCTGAATCAACATCACCATCTAAAACAACCACTAGCACAATGCAAAATGCCAGTGTAAAAATGACTGCGATTAAATCCGAAGCAGTTATGCCAAAGTCGCTCTTGACTCCAATGGCGCCAGCTCGTCCACTTGCTGGCAATGTGACAGGAGCAAAGCAAAGTAGTTGTTGCGGTAGTAAAGCCGCTGACCAGGCCGCAGAACCTAAACCTGCTGGAACGTGTTGCAGCACTAAACAAAAAGCTGAACCGAGTGTTGAAACTATTAAATCAAGCTGTTGCAGTAGTAAAACCGTGTCACAAGTTGACACTGCACCAGCAAGCAGTTGTTGCGCATCAACAGCAAGCCAACCACCTAGCGAAAGCGCCGATGAAGCCAGCTGCTGCGCATCGACTCAAGACATAGCAACGCAGTTGAAGCAAAATAGCGTGTTCAGTCGAGTCTTGTCTGGGCTGCATTATGCGGCCACCGATTTAGTCAGAGACACTACCTTGTGGTTACTGGTGGGATTATTTTTTGCGGCGCTAGTACAGACTTACGTGCCTGCTGACTTTTTAGTTAAATGGGGCGATGGTATTTTAGCCATGCTAGTGATGGTATTAGTGTCGATCCCAATGTATATCTGCGCCACCGCCTCAACACCTATTGCTGCTGGTCTACTATTAGCTGGGGTGTCTCCAGGTGCCGTATTGGTGTTTATGATGGCAGGGCCGGCAACTAATATTGCGACCTTAGGTGTGGTAACCAAGGAGTTAGGTAAACGGGCATTATTTGGCTATTTAGGCGGGGTGATTGGCGTCTCTTTGGTATTTGGAGTACTCGTTAATTATCTTGTTGCCACCTTTGGCTTTGAAGTTATGCCGCAAATTGGTGAAGAACACGCTTTATTACCAGAAGGTGTTGTCGCTGTGGCTGGGATTGTACTTGCGGTGTTAATGGCAAAAGTGTTGTGGGATAAGATCCCTAAAGGCAATAAAGAGAAAAGCTGTTGTTCATAATCAGTTAATCTCAATCGGTTTGCCAACATGAGTTAACCAAAATCAGAAAGCCAGTGATAACGTCACTGGCTTTTTTAGTGAGCGAACCTTAACCTAACAATGTGGGGGGAATTGAATCTCGACGATTTAACAGCGCTCAGGTAGTGGCTAATGACTACGATGCGACCATGCTACGAAGGGGGGAGGGATTTATTCTATTCCATTTGGGCAAGATAGTATCGAGACCTATAGTTTCCATACTTATGACATCAACAAATCTGTTTGGCAGTTTAAAGTGGCAGTGAAGTACAAGTGTTAATGTCGGTGAAATAAGCTACTAACATAAGCTACTAACAAAAATACCGAGCCATTGGTTCGGTATTTTTATGTTGCTGATAATATTTGTACATGAAGCTTTTTATAAGCAAATAGGGATTATAAAAAAGCGACTCGCAAAATAGCCTGTAACAACCGCTATTTACACGTAAAACCAGTTACAGGTTATTTGATTTTACTGGCAAAATTTTCAGGTTCATTTTTAGCGTGCTTAACCGCGCGTTTTTCTTTTAATGACAATGCCGGTTTTTTCTTCGCTTCTTTTGAATTATTACGTTCTTTGCTCATTGGTATGACTCCTAGTACGCATCATGCGTGACTAATAAATAGTAATTTCTGTGCCAGTATCGAATGTGCCTATTAATCAGTCACCAGATACTCACTTAGCCTTTTAACAATTTACTGAACCAAACTTAACATTGATATTGCAAATAATTGTGTGAAAGAACTTACCTCTATAATCGAAATTAATCACCTAGTAAGTTGATATTAGCACCTAGCCAGTTAAAAATAGCTATATATCCTATAGATTATTTTGTGCTAAAAATGCCATCTTTAATTATGATTGTTTTGCAGGACAAAATCGGGAATTTCAAGTACACCCTCACCCCAGCGTTCAAATAAGGCCGCATATAAAAATTCAACGAAAACGCGGTATTTACGCGGCAGATAAACACGCTGTGGGAAGCTGAGTGTGACCTTGGTTTGCATCATCGGGAAATCTTCTAATATCGGGATCAGTTGTTGACTATCGATGGCTTCTTGCGCAATAAAAACCGGCACTGCAGTGATCCCTAAGCCTTCAATTGCCGCTTCGCGGGCAAAGGTGACATTATTAACCTTTAGCTGTGCTGGAGGATCGAGTTCGACCCATTGGTTACCATCAAAAATCCGCCAACTACCATCAATGTGGGCAGACTGTAATTTAATCGCGGTGTGGTTCATTAAATCTTGCGGTTGTTGTGGTGTGCCATGACGCTTGAGATAATTTGGGCTTGCCATTAAGAGTCTACTGGCGGTGACGAGTGCGTAACTTTGCAGCTTAGGGTCGTGCTGTTCGGTAATTTGAAAGAGAAAATCGACGCCTTCTTCTATCACATCCACTTTCCGATTAGTGAGTTCTGCATCAATGGTGATACTAGGATAAGTCGCCAGAAACTGCGCAAGAATACGACCTAGATATAATTGACCGAGCTCGATAGGGCAAATCACTTTTAAGTTGCCTTTAATCTCTTGCTGGCTGGCGCTGAGGAGATCTTCGGCATTTTGTAAATCTTGCAGAATTTTACTGATGCGATGGTAATAACTCGAACCTGCTTCAGTCAGTTTTAATGATCTTGTGGTGCGAAACAGTAGTTGCACCCCGGCATCAACTTCAAGTTCAGCAACCTTGCGACTCACAGTGGCTTTGGTTATTCCCAGGGCTTTGGCTGCACCGGTAAAACTGCCTTGTTCTACTACTTGGGAGAAAATTTGAACGCGATTGAGGTCCATATTGTTACACCTGTGAAACAGTGGGTTGAATTTTTACTATCTAATAAACTAAAGGAAACAGTAGTAAACTAGAGCAGAATAAATTAGGAGTCAAACATGTCTATCAATAAGCGGTTAGTGTTAGTGCCAAGTATTATCGCTGTGTTAGTTGTCGCAGGTGTTTATTGGTGGTTACAAGTTCGATTTATCGAGTCAACGGATAATGCCTATGTTGAGGCGGATATTTCTAATATTAGTGTCAAAGTGCCAGGTTATATTGTCCAGTCTGCGGTGGTTGACAATCAACATGTCAGCAAAGGTGAGCTACTGGCTCAACTTGAAGACAGCCAATTTGTGGCCAAGCTAGCCCAAGGTAAGGCGGTGTTAGCCAGCTGGCAAGCTAACCTACAAACCTTAGCGGCGAAAGTTGACTTGCAGCAAGCGTTAATTAATCAAGCTAAGGCTGCTGTAGTGGCCTCACAATCTGAGCAATTAATTGCCCAGCAACAATTACAACGTTCACAGAAATTAAAAGTCAGTAATTACAGTTCACAAAATGATGTTGACCAACTGCAGGCGGGTTTCGACTCTGCATCGGCGCATGTTGATGAAGCGCAAGCTGCGTTAGTCGCTAAACAACGTGAGTTATCGGTGTTGAATGCTCAGTTATTGCAAGTGCAAGCGGATGTAGAACAGGCTATGGCCAGTGTCGAGTTAGCTAATATTCAACTGGTCGATACGCGCGTTACTGCGCCATTTTCAGGGATTATAGGTAAGCGCGGTGCAATGGTCGGTCAGTATGTTCAGCCTGGTCAAGCATTGTTTAGCTTAGTGCCAGATACCCAAGTATGGATAACGGCTAACTTTAAAGAAACTCAAATTGAGCACATGCAAGCAGGACAAACCGTTAAGGTAAGTTTAGATGCCTATCCTGATGATGAGTTCAGCGGATTCATCGACAGTTTGGCACCCGCATCGGGTTCTAAATTTAGCTTGTTACCCACTGAAAATGCTACCGGTAATTTTACTAAGATTGTCCAGCGTATTTCGGTGCGCATTCGTCTTGAGCATGATCAACCGTCATTCGCTATAGGGCGTATTCTACCTGGTTTGAGTGCGGTGGTTGAAGTCGATACAGAGTCTGCAGCACAATCACATGCACTTGCTAAGGCGCTGGTTGGCCAAGCTATATCTGCGACTGCAGGGCATTGATATGTGCCAATCAGCTTTTGAGGTCAATACTTCTGAAGTCAGTCCTGTGAGTACAGTGGATAACAAACCGATAGGTTATCAGCGTGGTAGTTTGCGATCTTGGGTGGCCGTTGCTGGTGGATTAATTGGCGCATTTATGGCGATTTTGGATATTCAAATCACCAATGCGTCGATGAAAGAAATTCAAGGCAGTTTAGGGGCCACTTTAGAGGAAGGTAGCTGGATTGCTACCGCTTATTTAGTGGCGGAGATGATCGCCATTCCGCTGTCGGGTTGGCTGAGCACTGGGTTATCGACTCGTCGCTATTTACTGTGGACTACCGCTGCGTTTATTGTCGCTTCTATATTATGTTCCTTCTCTTGGAACCTCGAAGCTATGATTGCTTTTCGCGCTTTACAGGGCTTTTTTGGCGGGGCATTAATTCCGTTAGCATTTCGACTCATTCTTGAGTATTTACCCGATAATAAGCGTGCTATAGGCATGGCGCTATTTGGGGTGACAGCCACATTTGCGCCCTCCATCGGGCCGACGTTGGGTGGTTGGTTAACTGAACAATTTAGCTGGCATTATTTATTCTATATCAATGTCCCGCCAGGTTTATTAGTGATGGCGATGTTAGCTTATGGTTTAGAGCGAAAACCGATTATTTGGGATAAGTTAAAAAACGCAGATTATGCTGGCATTGTGACCATGGCATTGGGTATGGGCTGCCTAGAAGTTGTTTTAGAAGAAGGCAATCGTAAAGACTGGTTTGGATCTGATCTTATTCGTAATCTCGCTATTATTGCAGCGGTTAATATCAGTTTATTTATTTGGATCCAGCTGCGTAAAGCGCAACCATTAGTTAATATTCGTCTTCTTGCTCAGCGAGACTTTGCCTTATCGACTGTGGCGTACTTTTTACTGGGTATGGCGCTATTTGGGGCGATTTACATGATCCCCCTGTATCTATCACAAATTCATGATTACACCCCGTTAGAAATAGGTGAAGTGATTATGTGGATGGGCTTCCCACAGCTGTTGGTGCTGCCATTAGTGCCAAAATTAATGCAAAAATTTGATCCGCGTTATTTAGCGGCGTTTGGGTTTGCTTTATTTGCGACCAGTTATTATATGAATAGCCATATGACTATTGATTATGCTGGCGATCAGATGATTGCCTCGCAAATAGTGCGAGCTATAGGCCAACCGTTTATTTTGGTACCTATTAGTATTTTGGCGACAATGCATCTTCAAGCACATGAAAATGCCTCGGCATCGACGGTGCTCAATGTGATGCGTAACTTAGGCGGGGCGTTTGGTATTGCGTTGGTAGCAACCTTAACCGATAACCTCGCAAGGGTTCATTTAGCGCATATTAAAGAGACGTTACCTGCCGTCAGCGCGCAAGCCTATAACTATATAGCCCATACCAGTTCGATACTGCAAACGGCGGGGTCTGATGTGGTGAGCGCTAATTCACAGGCTTATGCTTTGCTTGCTAAAAACATGTCACAACAAGCGTATATTCAAGCCTATAATGATGTGTTTTTTATTATGGCATGTTTTCTTTTTATCGCCGTATTAGCCGTACTATTTATCCGTAAACCACCAGAAAAAAGCCAGTCAGATGAGCCCAGCGAGGTGCATTAATCATGCTAATATGGCGTGCGAGTATGACGAGAGTAGAGCAGAGATAAATAAGGTTTGTGATGACATTAGAATGGTTAGACCTTGGTTTTTCTGAATTGACGCTTGAACAGCTTTACGGCTTATTACAATTACGAGTCGATGTGTTTGTGGTGGAACAAAATTGCCCTTATCCTGAGTTAGACGGTAAAGATAAACATCCGCAAACAAGGCACTTACTGGGGCAAGATGAACTCGGCAATATAGTGGCTTATAGCCGCGTGTTAGCGCCTAGCATCAGTTATCCTCAGGCCAGTATCGGCCGTGTTGCTGTCGCTAAATCGGCACGAGGCCATGGCGCCGCTAATCAATTAATGCAAGCTGCTATTGCCATTGCAAAACAACATTGGCCCAATGACAATATCCAGATTGGGGCGCAAGATTATTTACGTCATTTTTATCAACAACATGGTTTTGTTGTGAATTCAGATGTGTACCTTGAAGACGGCATTGAGCATCTTGATATGTTATTAATTTATTAATGTAAGGAAAAATAATGTCAGATTACGCAATTAACACCAGGGCCAGATCGTGAACGTTATTTGAGCGATTTTAGAAGGATATTGACCTGATCACGTGCTTGTGATCTTATACTCCTTTTTCAGGAGTCAGATTATGTATATCGAATCATTCAAGCAGCATTTTAGTGCCATTGACGACCACCGCCAAAGTGCAAAAGTCACCTATCCCCTGTTCGATATACTGTTCGGTTCGCTGTGCGCTGTTATTGCGAGTTCCAATGGCTGGTTCGAGATCCGAGAATACATTCTTGGTCACCATTCTTGGTTCAAAAAACAAAAAATGTTCATCGATGGGATCCCTGCTGACGATACCATTGCTAGGATAGTTTCTATGATTGATCCTGATAGCTTTAATGCATGTTTTCTCGCATGGATGAAATCAGTTCACCAGCTGACTAATGGAGAAGTCATTGCGATTGATGGAAAGACGCTACGTGGGTCATATAATCGTGATGATCGAAGCAGCACTATCCACATGATAAGCGCTTATGCCTCAGCGAATAAGCTGGTACTGGGTCAATTAAAAGCAGAGCAAAAAAGTAATGAAATCACAGCCATTCCAACCTTATTGAAAATGCTAGACCTGCGCGGAGCACTAGTGACAATCGATGCTATGGGCTGTCAAACGGCTATTGCTACAACGATTGTCGACAAAGGTGGCGATTACCTATTGGCGGTAAAAAACAATCAAGGCAACTTAGCTAAAGCGGTAAATAAAGCGTTTAGTTCGCACCGTTCAGCTGGCTTAAGTGATGACCATGTCAATATAGAAACTGGTCATGGTCGTATTGAAAACCGAACCTGCTATGTGCTGAGTTCAGCTGCACTTGACGGTGATTTTACACATTGGGAAGCACTAAAATCCATCGTTATGGTTGAAAGCTTTAGGGCTGTTAAAGGTAAGGCGGCGAGCCTTGAGTATCGTTACTATATTAGTTCGAAAGTGTTATCAGCAGAGCAAGCTTTAAGTGCGACTCGCGAACATTGGGGGATCGAGTCAATGCACTGGGTTCTGGATGTCAGCATGAATGAAGATTCATGCCAGATCTACAAAAATAACGGCGCTGAAAATCTCGCTTACTTAAGGCACATGTCTCTAAACATGCTGCAAAAAGAACCGACAAAGTTGAGCATTGTTGGTAAACGAAAGCGTTGTTTAATGAATCCTGAATTTCTAGAGAAAGTATTAATCGCTGGATTATGCGTGCCGACTAAATAATGAACACTCATGCGGTCGCCCTGCAATTAACACCCAGCAAATTGTTTGTGTGGCCCAATTTGTGGCTAAAGCGGGCAAACGTGACGCCTTAGTGGCGGCATTGGCGAGTTTAGTGCCTGATACTCGACGTGAGGTAGGCTGTATTCGTTATGAACTGAATGTCAGTATTGATGACGACAATAAAGTCGCCTTTGTTGAAAAGTTTGTTGATCGTGCAGCATTTGATCAACATTGCGCCAAAGAGGCTATTCAACATTATTTTCACCATGTAATGCCAGAACTGGTTGAGTCACATCATGTTGAAGTGTTTAATCAAGTGATCGCTTAACCGGACTCTTTTACTGCGCAGTTTATTATCCCCGTTTAACATCGACAATCAGTTGAGATTGCCAAAACGGTATTGCAAACACCAATATTGCATACACAAAAATGCCAGTCTTCACAGACTGGCATTTTTTAACTCATTTAGGTGTTAAGCCGAAGCTAGTACCAGAATGATTAGAAGTCGTAACGTACGCCAACAGTAAAGATGTTGTCATCTTCTAAATCAATTTTTGCTAAGGCAACTTTATGATCGCCTTCATACATTGCATAGTGACCATAAAGCAAAGTTGACTTAGATACACGATAATCTGCACCCACAGTTATTTGGGTTACATTAATGTCAGTGCCAGTAACCGATCCAGCATTAGAAACGCTGTTTTTGAAGTATTTACCATAACCTGCATCGTCTTGACCGTATTCAGCTTTTAGATTTACGCCGTTTAGGTTGTAAGAGACATTAACTAAGAATGAATCACCTTCTTGGTCATTTGTTTGGCTTTCTGTATTTTGAAATAAACCACCAACTTTAAAGTCGCCTAATTTAACTTGGGCCACACCACGGTAAGAATCAGTTCCGTTAATCGTGTTATACCCAGCAGCTAAGTAGAAATGGTGTGCTTTGAATTTCTTATCACCAACAGTAGCACTCAATGCATACTGGTCATCATAAGAATCTTTACCGGCGTCATCGGTGTAGTTGTCTTCCATTAAATAGGTTGCATTTAATGTGACTAAACCACCGACCATTGGAGAATAATACCAAATAGCATCGGCGACACGATCTTGATCGTCAATCATGCGATCAATATCGGCATTTGTGTTACCAAATGCATCGAAACCACCTTCAATCTGTTTGAATACGGTGTCGTTACGGCCGACTAACACTGTACCAGCATTAGTTTTAAGACCTAAATAGGTATTACGCGCTTTAAATACAACATTATCACCACTCTTGTCTTTAGTTTGAGTAGTGTTTTCAACTTGGAATTCCATTTTGTATAACAATTCAATATCGTTATTGATGCGCTCACTACCTTTAACACCTAAGTTAGAAAAGTTGCTTTCTAATACAGTGCCTTCTTTAGTGTTTTGAGTTGTCGCGCCTTGATCAGAGTTGCTCACAGCCAAATCTAAACGACCATAGAAACTTGGGCCTTCAGCAAGTGTAGCGAAAGAAACTAATGTAAGTACAGATGCTACCGATGCAGAGATTAAAGTCTTTTTCATCATTCATGCTCCCTAGAACGTTATGTTCTATATCCATTTTTCATGGTTTTAGTTAGTGAAGTTTGTTGCAGATTATACTCTGTAACAATCTGGGGCACATTTTTTCAGATTTACTCCTTTCAAAGTGTGGCCTGGATCAAAAAACTGGCACCAGATGAAAATAGGTATGTAAATCTGTGACCACCACGGGCATTGGTATATGTAAGTCACTGAATTGTTTTAATCTAGATCTTTAAGAGATTTTCTATTGGGTTATAAACAGGCTGTCGCTCAACCGCAAAGGTTGCGAGAGTGTAATTTTTTGGCGTATTAATTTACATATTATGAATATTTAATCATAAATTTTACATATTGATTTTAATCGGATCATTAATTGAACGGGTTTAAAACTTTTTTTGATAAATGATTTTTACTTGGAGATTTTAGTTAATCATTTTTTATCATCAATATCGATTATTCAAAAATGTGACTATTTGGTGTTCTTCATGGAGCCCAAACTGACAATAACAAGATTAATATTGAGCTAATCGTGACAAGCATTTAGCTTTGAGGATAAATCGTATAAAATTGGCCGCGAAAAATAGTTGTTAATTAGGGCGTAACTCATGTTGTCAGAATCTTATACTCATCGTTTTGCGGGTGTCGGCCGTTTATATGGCCAAGCAGCACTGACGACTTTTTCGAAAGCTCATGTAGTCGTTGTGGGTATCGGTGGTGTCGGAACCTGGGTCGCAGAAGCGTTAGCAAGAAGTGGTATAGGACAGATCACCCTCATTGATTTAGATGATATTTGTGTCACTAATACCAACCGTCAAATACACGCATTAACCTCGACTATTGGCCAGTCAAAGGTTGAGGTTATGGCAAAGCGCATTCGTGAAATTAACCCAGAGTGTGTGGTTAATGAAGTAGAAGACTTTATTAGTTTAGAAAATCTCGCTGAGTATTTTAAGCCCGCCTCACAAGAGGGCAATATTGATTATGTGGTTGACTGTATTGATGCCGTCAAACCCAAAGCAGGTTTAATTGCTTGGTGTAAGCGCAATAAAATACCTTTAGTGACCATCGGTGGGGCGGGTGGACAAACGGATCCGACGCTCATACAAGTGACCGATCTCGCTAAGACAGTACAAGACCCTTTATTGGCCAAAGTGCGTAATTTGTTACGCCGAGATTATAATTTTACTAAAAACCTCCAACGTCGTTTTGCTGTTGATGCGGTATTTTCGAGCCAACATTTAGTCTATCCCCAAGCTGATGGTACGGTTTGCAATACTAAGGCAAATGCCGAAGGCAGTATGCGAATGGACTGCGCTTCTGGTTTTGGCGCCATAACCATGGTAACGGGAACGTTTGCCTTTGTTGCTGTTAGTCGTGTGCTGACTAAATTAGCCGCTAAGTCCGCTTAATATGCTTATTAAACCTTTAAGGCTTCTATTTCAGTTTCTACCAATATCAGTAGGTCGCTAACCACCAACATTAGTCCGCCAAGCGGCAGTGAAGATGTGTTCAAAAATATCTTTGGCGATATCATTGGCAATGACGGCGCTATTACGTTTAAATTTTCAGATGAATACTATCGGGTTCAGTCACCACATTAATGTGAGTTTTCGCGTGCGCAGCATGTTTAACAGCACGAGAATACACATTGATATAAGGTTACTGATCGCTTGGGTGAGCAAACGGGTATAACGGTAACCCCTGATCAACATTTATGGTTACTTCGACATATAGTGGTAGAAATATCACTATCGTTTAGGCCAAATTAGGGCGTCAGTAATGGCAGATATTGAATGACGAAGAGTAGAATAACGAAGAGTAGAATGACGAAGAGTAGAATAACGAAGAGTAGAATAACGAAGAGTAGAATAACGAAGAGTAGAATAACGAAGAGTAAAAAGAGTGTTTGCGTGCTTTATTCTCCAAATGATCGTAAATGACATTGAGATCGGCTTGTTCGATGAGCGTTGCAACAGGAATATTTTCATTATTGGTATAAATTGAGGGCAATGGCCTCTCGATGATGGCCGTTTTCTTATATTCATCAAAGTGCCATTCTTGATTACTATCATCACGGATAGACATGTAGGTTATGTGTGCTTATTGGCTTAATCTATGGCGTTGGGTGTTGATAAAAACGTTCATCAATGACATATATACCGACTGCTAGCAGGTCTATATGTACTACTTCTATATCCAAAACTCCCGGTCCATTCCGCCTAGGTCACTTTACTCATCACTCCCGAGCTAATAAGCCGTTGTCACCATAGTCATAAAACAACTCAATATACGATAGAAAGCGTTAATTTTCGAGTCATAGAGCTTTGTCTTCATTATCGTATAACGATCAGTCTATTTTCTTCAATATGAAAAATCATGGAGATGATTTACCTGCCAAAATA
Source organism: Shewanella psychromarinicola (assembly GCF_003855155.1). Taxonomy (NCBI): domain Bacteria; kingdom Pseudomonadati; phylum Pseudomonadota; class Gammaproteobacteria; order Alteromonadales; family Shewanellaceae; genus Shewanella; species Shewanella psychromarinicola. The sequence continues at coordinate 425,829 of NZ_CP034073.1, read as the reverse complement.
CTGATTTTACAGTGAATTTCGATGGTGTTAATTTCAATGGGATACTTTTACTCAAAGCGTAGTCGGATAGGCCAAATCTAGTGTGGAAAACATACATAAATACCAGGCTACCTACTAATTTATGGCATATATTTTGCTTTAACTCTATAAGTTCAAAAATATGACACTGCGGGTGATCACTGATGAAAATGAAAACAGGAACAATTAAGATGTTGAACAGTAAACGTTTGTTCGTAAGTGTAATGTCTTGGATTATCGTAACCTGCACCAGCTTACTGTTTGCGCCTAAATATTTATTGGCGAGTTTATCGTTAGACAAACTCGTTAGCGAATATGGTCAGTTTATTGGCTTAGGCTTAATTATTGGTGTGGCCTATTTTTTAAGCCAAATTTTTGCCTTTGTTGTCGATGAGTCCATCGTATATTTACGTCAAAAACGTACAGTAGAGACTATTGAAGTAAAAGTAAAACTACTTGATCCTGCAGAAAGAGCCTTGCTACGTGAATTTTTTTTACAAGGGCAGACTATTTTAACCTTGCCGCAAAATGAGTTGGCGGTTAAAAATTTAGTTAACACTAGCATACTCGAAATGCTAGGCAATGAACGTCACTATGCTATACAAGGCCCAACGGCGGAATACAAAATTTCTATGCAAGCACGTAATTATTTAAATCGTGATGTATTACGTTTACCTGCTGGTGAGCCGAGTGCAGATGAAATGAATTATCTGATCAAAACGCGACCACATTTTATTAATGGCTTGGTTCAATCGCGCAAGCATGCAGCCTAATATCGTGGTTAGTTGTGGTTAGTTGTGGTTAGTTGCGGTTAGAAGTCGGTCTGAGTGGATAAAAAAATGGGGGCCTATAAAGCCCCCAATCTGGCATAAAAACACTTCATGTGTTTTGTCGCCAATTTATCATTCGCAAGGAAGTATCCATAATGATTATGAATAATAAGCAGTAAAAAACTTAGCCTAGTAAGCTACTCACTTAGTCGGTGCAGACTTCACAACAAACATCCACATTAGATAAGACATTATTCCGAAGGTACAGAAGATCACCATCATAGAAAGAAATCCTATAGCGTTACCAAACATTAAATCTAACCAAAATGCCATGATATTTATCCTCGGAATGTGAAATCATGATCATCATAAAGTCAAAATTACACCGCAATACTGATCTTGATCAATTTTTAGTCGTCGTGATGTTATTTTTTTGTAAAATTGCTTCTTAACTCACAAAACACCTCTGTTTCATCTCAGTTAGGACTATGAATGACTTTTGAGCAGTTGAGTGTTTTTTATAGAAAAGAATAGGTAAAGGGCTTGCGATTATTAAATGCAAAGGTATAATCGCCAACACTTAATTGTGACAAACTTTGTTGATACGTGGTTTGAGTTGCACAGTAACTCAGTAGCAGCCTAAAGACATGGCTATACTCAGATAAATATAATCGCATTGAGTATCGATATTTGAGTAAGTATAATACTTGAGTGTTGGTCATAAAGAGTCAATTCACTAAAATTGTTTTGCAAAGATATTTGGACTAATCAGATTACTTTGCAAAGCTAAAATAGCTTAAAATCTTTGCCTGAGTGATGAAATTGGTATACATGGGGGATTCAAAATCCCCTGCTTCGCGGCGTGTCGGTTCGAGTCCGACCTCAGGTACCATTATTTAAAAAGCCCCGTTCTTAATTGAACGGGGCTTTTTAATGCTCTTAATTTATTGATTTTATGACTAATATCCTTGTAAACACTATTTTCTTCTACCATTGACGCTAACAGATGATGGGGTTACGTTAAGCTATAAATACCAAGGTAAACGGCCAAGTGTTGCGCGTAATAGTCTCAGTAGTTTGTTTAGTTATGATGTAAATGGTAATCGCTTTAAGTAAATTAAAAAACAAGATGATACGGTGGCTCTACATTACTATGTCGGTCGTTTTGAGCCTGAAGTGACGCTTGGTAGGATCGTTGAAAAAACCTATATTGGTAACTAGACTATTAACATGCAAGCCTATGTGGGCTGCTTGGGAAATCAATTACTGTTTTAGCATGAGTTACGTAACCACTTGGCCAGTGTCGATACCTTAATAGATGCCATAATGGGGGGCGGTATTGCAGCCTCGTGACTATAATGTATTTGGCCAACCTGCGTAAATCGTTCCTGGTAATGCGTTTCTATCAAGTACAAGCTGGCGGCAGGGTGTGACCAAGGGGTATACCAAGCATCAGTATTTGAATGAGCAAGAGTCGATCCACATCAATGGCCCAATATACCATGTTAACGTCAGTCGTTTTTTACATGTTGCTCCCTTTGTGCCGCACCCAAAGCACCGTCAGAGTACGAACCCATATGGGTGTATCTTGAAAACTCCTTTGAGCCGACCCTACAGAGTATGCGTCTTTATGCCGTAGGGATGATGCCCGCGGTTGTATTGCTGATAAAGTTAACAATGTCGCGAGTGACTGATTATAAGACGCGACATTAATGGTAAATCATCACAGGTGAATTCTGTTCTTTGTAATCCAATTTACATACTAAATATAAATGACCTAGAAATGATTTGTTGTATTTATGCGCTAAACTAAGGTCATATAAACAAAGTTTAATATAATTATGGATATTTTATATTTTAAATAAACCCTTTTTTATCAGTATCTTATATGTTTTTAGGTATTGTGTGATCTGATGTGCGTTGTTTTCCCTCTCATACAGTCTTGCGATCGTACATGCGGGGCTTTAGTTTGTCCTATGTGCGTCACTTTTTGACGCTGATAAGAAGGAGTTTCCATGCCAGCACAATTTAATGTTCAAATTGGTTCTTTTCGTAAAATCAATAAGATCCCTAATGCCTGGTCAAATGAAGAATACCTTCAATTGATGGCTATTATGGGCTTAAATGATGATTTAGAAGGAATGGAGGCTACTGAACTTAGAGAAATGTGCATGATGTCTCTAAATGATTTAGAGCCAAATGAAGCCGCTAAAATCGTCTTGACTCATTTATTCAGTGAATTGCCTGAAGGTAAAATTGATCAGTTAAGTAATGACATGATGGGTGACAGAATGTGGGAGGAATATTCTGACTGCTTGCTTCATGAAGGTTTTTTTAGTGCTTATTCATTATTGAGAGAAGCATTTAATGGTGTATTTGCCGAGCCTTCTGGTGTTGAGTTTATGGTTAATGTTACTGCAACAGATGCCGAAGATTTGAATATTTTTGATGAGTCATTGCATGCTGCTATGGTCCGCCTTCTGGCATCCGGATTATCTCCCGATGCGTTATTACATCGATTATATGAAGATCAAATCACGGGTACCCATTTCCCAGAAGCTCCTGGGATATTGTGGCAATTAGAATCAGTATCAAGTGAAGACTTATCCCGTCAGTTTAAGATGATCAGCTCAGATTTTTGGTTCGGTAAATTTGCGAATGTAGAGCAGTTTGAAGCCTCAGCTCATGCTGATGAATCGGATGAAAATGAATAACTAACCTTATAAAGTCTATTGCTTTAGCCAATAAAAAAACCAGCTGTTAACAGCTGGTTTTTTTACATCATTTTGGCAAGGCCAAATTAATGATTACTATTATTAGTGCTTACGACGACGTAATGCAGCTAATGGTAGTAATAGTGCCGTTAACCAACCCATAGAACCACCAGAAGATTGCTCTACTTCCTCGTTGATATTAATGGTTGCTGTACCCGGTGCACTTGTCATTTCACCGTCTGATGCGGTTACGGTAAACGTGAAGGTGTCATCACCAACTGGAGCAGTAAACAGAATTGATGGACCACCGTTGGTAAAGCTAACACTCTTACCACCAGTTTGAACCCAATTATAAGTTAAAGCATCACCATCGATGTCTTTACCATTTGCTTTTGCTGTTACTACGAATCCACCAGCGCTATTCATTCCTGAAGGCGCAACCGTTGGAGCATCATTAACGTTATTTACCGTAATAACAACTTGTGTAGGCGTGCTCAAATTCCCTTCTTCATCAGTTGATGTATAAGAGAATGTATCCGTGCCAGTAAAGTCTGCTGTTGGTGTATAAGTGAATGCACCATCTGCTGCTAAGGTGAGTTCACCATTAGTCACTTCATCAACAAGAACAACAGTGTCTAATTGTCCAACAGGAGACACATCGATTAAGCGTTGAGCCTTAGCTGTCATGCCATCACCGGTTACTTGAGTACGAGCGACCTTTTGGTCTGGCTTAGTATCATTATCTAATACATTACCTTCCATAGAAGTATCTTCATCAAGTGAAGGGGCGTCAGCTTGGCCGAAGCTAAACTCAGTAACCATTGCTTTATAAGCAAGCTCAACACTACCTGCAGTAGTTGATCTTACTTCAACCCAGTCATCATTGGTAACAGATGTGCCTACACCGTTAAAGTAATGAGTTGTACCTATGCTACCACTGATGTTTTCAGCGCCAATGGTTACGTTAGCTGGCATACCAGGAATATCGAAGTAGTTAAACGTGACTTCTTCAGTATCGCCCGTTTTTAACCACACGCTGAAGCTGTATTTATCTCCAGAAGCATCGTTCCAAAGTTGCGCATCATTCCATTCAACAACTAAGAATGAAGCTGTTCCAGTGCTCACGACACCAAGAGATATTGCTCCACCACCAGTATCGCCAACTGTACCATCACTTAAATCAAAATCTGACCAGAATGGTGCAAGGATATTATTTGGATTTGAGCTATCAGGTAGTTCTTTATTAGCATAAGTGCCTGCTGTTGAACTATTACCAGGAATGACTATGCCGTTATCCGAAATAGTAATTGCGGTATAAGTTTGTCCATTGTATTTAAATGCCGGTACGTTAAATACAAATGAAGTTTCATCACAACCGTCTAAACAAGCAGGTGTTTGACTTAAGCCAAGAGCGGTAATATTAGGATATGTACCTGTGCCACTAGTCGTGACCATTTCAGGTAAGTCCATTGAACCAACCCAAGTGACTACGCCAGTTTTTTCATCAACAGATAGACCATTTTGCGAGGCGCCGTTCAGGACCACAGATACATCATCTTTTGATGTAAGCTTAGTGCCTTTAGGAGTCGTAGCCGTCAGAGTTACCGTGTTTTCAAACATAGTGTTATTCACAACAGATTTTATTGTGAAAGGATCAGCAACAGAAATATCAGTGTCAGTTGTAAACGCTGAGATTAATGATGAATCACTTGACTCTTTAGCGAGTACCGCCAATGGAAGATGAGCATTCTGCTTACCTTCAGTGCTAGAGATCATGACATTACCGAATATCCACTCACCATATTCACTGAATGTTGAATCAACAGTGACGGTGAAGGTTGCAGATGCACCGGCTTCAAGTTCAAGCGTTGTTGGTGAAATCATTAGGCCTGCAGCATCAGAACTTGCAGAAAGTGCCCAAGATGATTTTTCATCACTTTTATTGTAAACCGTACGAGTAAATGTACAGATACCTACACACGAGTCAGCAGCGATAGAAGGCTTATCAAACGTTAATACTGCTTTTGCTGCTGCATCGAGATCCATACGACCTGCACCCATGGCAAAAGGTGTTGCCGGTGTAGATGCGTCGTCATCTAAAATCCCATCTATTTTAGATGTTGATGTCAGCGCTGTTTTAATATCAATTGCTGACCATGTAGGATGTAGTTGACTTAAAAGTGCAGCAGCACCTGCAACATGTGGGCTAGCCATACTCGTACCAGTAATCATATTAAAGTCTTCTCCACCGTCATCAGGTGAGAAAGCCGATAAAATGTTAGTTCCTGGAGCCGCTAGATCAGGCTTAAGAATGTTCTCATTGCCATTTGGACCACGAGAGCTAGACTGATTGATTGTATCGGCAAGACCACTAACCATAATACGCTTAATTTCAGCGCCAATAGTACCTTGAGTCGCACTGTCTCCCATTGAATCTAGAATCGCCATGCCGTCATCTTGGGAAATCATAACTGATGGGAAGGTAATACCCGGTACTGACATTGGGATAGGTGCACCAGTACGGTTGTTATAAACAACAACGGCAGTTGCGCCAGCAGCTTCAGCGTTAGTCACTTTGTCACTAAAGTTACAAATGCCACGTGAAATTAGTGCAATACCATCTTTAAATGAGTCTGCAGCAAATACATCACAACCTTCAGCGTTTTCAGCATCAATATTAAATGCAGCAATAACTGGTCCAGAGATGTCCATATCAATGATGGTATCTGATCCAGGAATCGCTAATAAATCATCACCACCAGTATTAAAGCTGTTAGCAAAGTAACGGCCTGTCGTGCTGTTAGCAACTGTAATACCTGACTCAATACAACCAGGGCAACCTACCGTTTTAGGGGCGCTACCATCATTGCCAGCGGCACTTACAACCACAACACCTGCAGCTTCTGCAGCTTCAAACATTGTTTTGTATGGGCTACTTGAAGGATCTGCGCCAGCGCCACCACCCCATGAATTGTTAATAACATCAGCGCCATCATTAACGGCATGTTCTAATGCTTCCATCAGCATGATGTTAGAACCACTGCCACCACTACAGTCTTCTGTAGAATAAAGTGCTTTGTATGCCATTAAATACGCGGCTGGAGCGACGCCCGATAATGTAACGTCAATGCCTTTAAATGTTGTTTCTACTTTATTACCAACAGCAGTACCTGCAACGTGAGTTCCGTGACCACCAAACCCTAATGGGCTCATGTATTCATCTGCACATACAGGGAATGTAGGCTGTGACCAACGTGCAACAATGAGTTTATCGTTACAAAATGAACTATCCACAGTTGAGCAGTAGTCATCAGTTGGCATCATAGCTGTAGGAGCGGCAAAACCTTCTCCTGAGAACATTGGGTTTTCAGGACGAATACCACCATCAATAATGGCAACACGAATACCTTTACCAGCATTTTCCATGCCCTCAACAGCATTCCACATCGCTTCGCTGTTAATTATTTCATGTGAAGCATCCATGTTAGTGCTGTACATAGCTTCAGGATAGACAGATATAACCCCTGGAATAGCCATAATCTGTTCAACGGTTAATCCTTGACCAACAATAGTTACACCGTTAAATAATGTCTTAAATTGACGCTCAACTTTAGCATTTGAAGCAACCTTTGAAAGGGCTTTTGTAAATGCAGCTTGTTCGGCCTTCAGATGAGATGCATAGCTTTTAACTGGAGCTGATTGAATGTCTAGTTTGCTGTTTTTGTCTTTAACCGCTGTTGAGACTAAAGTGGAAATTCCACCTTGATATTTTGCAATTGCAGGCGACGCTAATTCGACAATATAACGTTGAGGAGCTACGACGCTGTTATATTTGACCACTGGTTTGTTGTTTTTTTCAGCTGACAGAAGTTCAATGCCTGCTTGGTTAGAGCTATATTGTGTATTCGCATAAGTAGCACTTGATATCAGTGCAGCTGAAATGGCTAGGGCTAATTTTGTCTTCACAACTTCTTCCTTGTTTTTAGACATCACTCAATGTGGGGGGTGGGGTATCGCTGTAACACGATGAATATTCAGTGATGATGTTTAGATTATTTTCGCTTTTGTGTTGCACTCTGTGGCGCATCGGAAGTATTTGTAGCACAAAAAAATAACAAAAGTAATACCAAAACCCAATAATGCAGTAAATAGTTGTTAACATATGTGTGTAAATTTGTGATGTAGGTCTGATACTGATTTGTGAGGTTTGACAATTATTGGAGGGGGTGTGGTGCTGGAGGACAGTAAAGCCCTCCATAGTCTATGGCTTTACTGATCTTACGATGGGATTTTGTAAGCTAATAAGTGTTTCGGTTGACTGGATTTCATCAATAGATTGAATACGATTAATCAATACATGCTGCAATCCATCGATAGATTGGCACATTACCTTTACAAATACCGAGTAATTTCCGGTGGTGTAATAGGCTTCCACTACTTCTTCTAATTCATTTAGCTTGGCAATCGCAGCTGGATAATCGCCAGCACTCTTTAAATTGATGCCGATAAAGCAGCAAACATCATAACCGAGTGCCTTTGGATTGACGGTGATTTGTGCGCCAGTAATAATGCCAGCTTGTTTCATTTTTTCAACGCGAACATGAATCGTTCCTGCACTGACATTAAAACGTTTTGCCAGTTCCGCAAAAGGTGTTCTGGCGTCTTGCATAAGTGCGGTAAGAATCCGATTGTCTAATTCGTCACGTTGAAATGAGCTATCCACGGTATTAAGCCTTACAAACCATTAATTGGCCATAAATTTACGACTTTCAATGCACAATAGCTACTAAAATTCGCATGGGTATTAACAATGTTTAATTTTACTATTGATCTGCCGTAGGGGCCATGAACGTGACGGCGGATTCAAAATGCATTGCTTGTTGTGAGTAAGGGTGAGTGATTGATAATGCTGCCGCATGCAGAAGTAGTCGAGGTGATAATCTTTTTGCTAAAGGATCGGCATAAAATCCATCACCAAGGATCGGGTGGCCTAATGCCATCATGTGGACGCGAAGTTGATGTGAACGTCCAGTAATAGGAGTGAGTTTCACTAGTGTTGATTTAGCGCCATAGCTTACGACTTCAACTAACGTCACAGAAGCCTTACCAATAGTATGGTCAACTTTTTGTTTGGGTCTATTGGGCCAATCGCAAATCAGAGGCAGATTGACTTGAGTAATATTAGGCTTCATATGGCCAGCAACGCGAGCAAAATAGGTTTTGGCAGTTTCTCTATCCCGAAATTGACGTTTTAATTCACGCTCAGCATTGCGCCGAAGTGCGACGACAATGACCCCTGAGGTTGCCATGTCTAACCTGTGCACAATGTGGGCATTAGGATGTTGTGCTAAAACACGAGAATAAATACTGTCATGGTAAATGGCTTCCCTTCCTGGAACCGATAGCAGTCCTGAGGGCTTATTTGCGACAAGAATATCTTTGTCTTGATATACAATATCTAGCCATGGAGTGGTTGGAGGGTTGTAAATGAAATCGTCCATAGTTGTTCTCGTGATTCAATTCGCGGCAGAGAGACCGTTAGGGCTTATGATGTGTAAGCATTGAATTATATACTACTGATAAGGCGAAAGCGTCGATTTAAGAGAATGCATGGCCGTTGACGTGCATGATGGTGAATGTCCACACTACGAACGCGAGCGGAATATGCACCAATGCATAAAAACATTGATCAAGACGACTCATGCCTTTTGCTAGCCAAATTAAATGCAGGTGCGCGCCTATGACTGCGGGAAATAGCACCAGCAGTGGATAGAGTGAAAACGGACTAGCATCGACAAAAATGGCGTGACTAGTCAGTGCCCAAACCACCATAAAAGCGGTAGTCATTGGCGGCATTGCAACGCGATATTGATCTGGGTAAGGGAACATCCCATGTCCTTAAAGTCATCTATTGTGGCAAGTTAGCCTTTTATTTCTTTTTTGCTCTGAATCACTTTCCGATGCACTATCGAGTAGTGGCGTAATCCAGCCGGTCCATGGGATACAATAACAGATAATAGAATAATAAAGATGACTAATTCCGATTTACATTCGCTTAGTTGAATAAACAATCCTAACAGTATAACTTTTAGTAAGGTTAACACTCCTTTGAGTTGAATTAGCCACCGCCAATCTCTAATGATCTCCCAACTCACTAATAATACGCCAGATGTGATTGCGATAAGCCAATAATTAAACCACAGAGATAGTTCAAGATTGAAGATCATGCCACCACCACTGCCCACGACCCCAATAATATGTAAAGCCCTGAGTGAGGTTTTACTTATTCGTTCAATCCAAAATCGAAGGCTTGATACAGGCAAATCTTTTTTATGATTCATAGTTTCGCTAGAGTATTAACATTACGCTAACATTAACAATTTCAATGCATAAAAACAGTGATATGAGCAGCAGTTCTTTCCAATATCAGTGTCATTACTCATTTTATTCAGTCTTGATAGCATTAACTCTCCGCAGAGGATGGCTTTTGTGGTGTGTTCTTGCCAACGGCATACCTCTTTAGATCGGCGCTAGTTTAATCATTGCAAATAGAGTGAACTGAGAATAGGTTGATGAACCAATGGTCCACATCCGTGCTGGCTTTTTTAGTGTCCGGTTGTGTCATGGGGATAGCCAATGCGGCGCCAGAAAACGGGGGCTGAGTTTTATCCTAAATGGCTGACATGATGTGAGCTGTTTGTGGCGCGAATCGGTTAGTTGGTAATGCCATTTATGATATTGCGATCTTTGGACGTATTGCAGGTGAACAAGCGGTTATGTTTGCTAAAGAGCATTAAGTATCATCCGTTACCTCCAGTCGGAAAAAGCGTTGCGGTTAGATATTGCAATGACAGACGCGATCCAATCCAATCGATAGGCTTTTTCATTGGCGTTAATCACGCAAACAATATCGCCGCGTTATTATTGTCGGTGCTATCCATAAGGGGTAATGTGGATCACAATTTCATCTTTATCCACTGTGATATTGACGACAATAACCGTTAATTCACATACAATTAACCCCTGTTTTGAGCGCGACTATTGCGGTAAATTGTTATAAACGATCGCGGTAGCGCCATTAACGCATTTGGAACCTTATGAGAATTGGATTTTTTAGCGCAAAGCCTTATGACATTCGTCACTTTAATAGTATTAACGACACCTTTAATCTTGATATTGAATACTTTGATTATCGACTTTGCATGCAAAACGTAAAATTAGCCGAAGGCTATGAAGTCGTGTGCGCATTCGTCAACGACTCCTTATGCGAAGAGGTATTAGTTGAGCTTGCAAAAGGGGGTACAAAAATAATCGCCATGCGTTGTGCGGGGTTTAATAATGTCGACTTAGTGGCAGCAGAGCGCTTAGGGATGAAAGTGGTCAATGTGCCTGCTTATTCACCTGAATCAGTCGCTGAGCATTCAGTGGCCCTGATGTTGACATTAAACCGTAAAATTCATAAAGCTTATCAACGTACTCGTGACGCTAACTTTGCCTTATCGGGTTTAGTTGGTTTTAATATGTTTGGCAAAACAGTTGGAGTCATAGGCACGGGCAAAATTGGCTTAGCCACCATTAAAATATTATTAGGCTTTGGCTGTAAAGTGATTGCCCATGATCCATACCCTAATCAAGTCATAGTCGACCTTGGTGTTGAATATGTTGATTTAGATACGCTGTACCCACAATGCGACATTATCAGTTTGCATTGCCCGTTAACCAAAGATAACCATCATTTACTTAACAAAGTCAGTTTTAGTCAAATGAAGCCAGGCGTGATGGTGATTAATACCAGTCGAGGCGGCTTATTGGATGCACTTGACGCGATGGAAGCGTTAAAGGATGGCCAGATTGGTTCATTAGGGCTTGATGTATATGAAAATGAAAAAGGCCTGTTTTTCGAAGATAAATCAAATGAAATCATTCAAGATGATATCTTCCGTCGCTTATCTGCTTGTCATAATGTGATCTTTACTGGCCACCAAGCCTTTTTAACGGAAGAAGCTCTCAACGCGATTGCTTCAACAACATTAACCAATGTGACTCAGTTGACGGCTGGGCAAGTTTGTAATAACGAGCTGTTTTAATTTGTTCGAGTTAACTGAAATGGCTGTGAATACATAGGCAATTTTAACATTTAGCAGCCATAATCAGTATTAGGGATAGTGTAAAATAACTGGAATATTATGATTACAACCACTGAAATTCACGATATTAAAACCGCCACAGGCCTAATGCGCACTACGCTTTATCGCCCGGATACTAAAGGCCAATTCGCGACAATTATTTTCTACTCAGAAATATTCCAGCAAACTGCGCCGATAGCCCGTTCTGCCACAATTATGGCTGGGCATGGTTTTGTGGTGCTGGTACCAGAAGTCTTTCATGAGCTCAATCCTATTGGGACGGTACTGGCTTATGATGAAGCCGGAAAAGATAAGGGTAATCAAGATAAGTGGGCTAAACCCTTAGAGCAACATGACAGCGACACCCAAGCACTAGTCGATTTTGCCCGAGCTCAGTCATTTTGCAGTGACAAAGTGGGCGCGATGGGGGTCTGTCTTGGCGGCCATTTGGCTTATCGTACGGCATTAAATCCAGACATCAGTGGCGCTTTTTGTTTGTACCCAACCGATATCCACTCAAACACCTTACCTTGTGCAGTCGGTAATGATTCACTCACCCGTACCGATGACATCAAAGGCGAATTAGTGATGGTCTTTGGTAAACAAGATCCCCATGTCAGTAAAGAAGGCCGTAAGCTTATTTACCAAAAACTTGAACAGGTGAATGCAAACTTTACTTGGCTTGAAGTCAATGCCCAGCATGCTTTTATGCGCGATGAAGGTGAACGTTTTGATGCCGCTTTAGCCTTGCAAATGTACTTACAAGCCGTGGCGTTTTTTCATCGAGTATTAAACTAGTCTTATTGCATGTCTGCGTTGAGCTTAAGTACACATATAGCCAAGCCACTTCAACATGCTCGTTTCAGAGCTCCCGTAGGATAACGGAACAAGGCAGTGATTGAACACAATGGCGTCGCTCTGTTTAAGATCACTATTTCTAGGTGCTAGGTCGCTTCGCTGCTAGATGCTATAAAATCTTATAGCAAGAGCCTAGATCGCTGCGCTGCTAGGACGCTTCGCGGCTAGATGCTATAAAATCTTAGCAGCGAAGCTGTCCCATCCCTGAGCGCAGCGTTCGCTTGTTATCGCTTGCTATCTTGTCTGAAACAGCCCGAACCTAGCCGGCCGAAGGTCGCTCTAGCAGCCGTAGGCGCGCTATTCCTAGAACCTTGAATTTTGTCACTTCTCGACATGTTGGATCTAGCATATCGAGGTCGTTTGGGTATAGATCATCAAGTGGCGGCCTCGGGATTACTTAAGCCATTTGGCCCGGTTCGCATTAATCTTTGCTTTGGTTTTGTTGCTTGTTGAAAACGTATTAGCCGTTCGAGGTTCGGGCAATTTAATCACTGCTTTTTGGAGCATTAAGCTATTAGGGTAAGTCATTACATCGCCGACATCGCGTTTGATCAATACGTGAAACAAACTTATTTCGACGTAAGCGGTCAATTAAGCGGTGGAGCCCGATATCATCAAGCTTTTAGATCGGCATGCCAAGGTAATAAATCACTTAAATCAGCAAATTTATCCCGTTGTGGCAGTTCCGTGAAAAGTTTTTGGAAGTAAAAGTACGGGTTAATATCGTTGGCACGGCAAGTCATCACCAAGCTATAAAGTGCAGCACTGGCTTTTGCACCATTTACCGATTGGCAGAACATCCAGTTTTTCCGCCCCGTCGTAAACGGCCTGATATCGCGTTCAGTGACATTATTATCAATGCCTAATTCACCTGATTCAAGGTAACGCCTCAGTTTTTCCCACTGATTCAATGTGTACTTGATTGCTACCCCAATTTTACTTTTGGGCAGGACTGTTTTCTCGCTTTTTTCTAACCATTCATGCAACGATGTTAAGATTGGCTCAGCCTTTTCCTGCCGGAGTGATTTTCGCTTATCGGGCGGTAATGTTTTTGCCCGCTTTTCTATTGCATACAGTTTTTGAATATAATTGATACCGACTGTTGCTTTGCCGGTTTTCTTCGGTTGCACCGCTAAGGCATCGTGGAATTTGCGTCTGGCGTGTGCCCAGCACCCGACTGGCATTATTCCTTCTATATTGTCGTAAACACTGTAACCATCACATTGTAAATATCCGGCATAATCTGCTAGAAATGCTTCTGGGCAACTGCGTGCACGACTCGGTTGATAATCATAAATAACAACAGGGTTATCGCTAAATTCATTGCTGCGATAGACCCACATATAGGATTTAGTTGCTGCTTTTCTATCTGGTTCATCCAATACTTGCACCGTTGTTTCATCTGCGCACAGCGTTGATTGAGCGAGTAGATTAGCTTTCATCGCAGCAATTAACGGCCTAACTAATTCGGCACTGGCTATGCACCAATTGGCCAGTGTAGCGCGGCTAATATTTAAACCGCCACGGGCAAATATGTCGGTTAACCGATAAAGCGGTAGGGCATCACAGTATTTGGCGGTCACCACAGCCGCAAGCGCTTCAGGGCTGGCGATACTCTGGGGGATCGGCTGTGCAGGCTTAGGCGCGGTAATGACAGAGGTACTGGTTGATGTTGTTTCACATTCACGGCAAGCATACTTGGTTTGCCTGTGCTTAATGACGCTGATCTTCTCTGGAATAATGTTGACTTGTTCGCTTTCTTGCACACCGCATTCACGCATCACATGACCACAGCAATCGCACATAGGGCTGTCAAGAGTATAAGATCTTTCTTCACGTTCAAGGTGCTCAGGTAATCGTTTTCGACCCGTTTTACCTTGTTGTTTATTTTCATTTTTATTTGTGGATTGATCCTGCTCAGCTTCATTGAATGTGCCTTTCGGCATTTTCTCACTGCGTTGACCAAACTGCTTATTGCGGTTGAGTTGCAATTGTTCCAAAGCGATATTAAGGCGGTTTTCCAAGTCTTTATTTTTAGCATTGAGCACCTGATTTTCATGCTGCAACATTGCCAGCATTTTTTTTAGTTGTTCAATATTATCAGGCTGTTCAGTTGTCATTAATTAGCGTTCAAGACCAATAGATAGCGCTAGTTTGCCTGCTGTATTTGATCATGCAACCGCTATTTAGCGATCCAGTGATGATCACCTCACTGTCAGGCCATTTAAGGGTTTATGCCCATGGGATACTTCTAACGATAAGCCTGATAGTAACCAATTTAGCTGATGCTGGTTGATTGTCAGCGCGTCTTGTTCGTCGTTAGCGCCAGGCCACTTAAAGCGACCTTTTTCTAGCCGCCGATAGTAAAGCCAAAAACCATTAGTATCCCAAAATAAAATCTTAATTTTGTCCCGGTGGCGATTACAAAAAATAAACCAGGCTTGATTCAACGGATCCATTTCCAATACATCACTGACGATTAAAGATAAGCCATCAATGGCTTTACGCATGTCGGTATGGCCGGTAACAAGATAAATCTGCTTATGTGGTGTCATGCTGATAGCACGCGTAAAAATTGTTGTAATTTGCTTGGCGCTAATGAGGCTGGAAAAGAAAACAGATAGCCGTTGGGCAATGCCAGCGTGAGTGGCTGGTCAGGTTTAATTTCAAGAAAAATCAGCGGCACCACTTTTTGCTTAGTTGATGACGAATGCGGGTTAAGTTTTTTAGTCCACGCATAAAATGTAGATAGGGTTAAGTCATTGGTTTTACAAAATTCAGCTTTGGTTAATTTACTTTCAGTTTGCTGCTGAAAAATGCGTTGCCAGTATTGTATTTTATCGTTTTTTGACATGATTATTTTCCTAGATTTAGTTAGGAAATAATCATGTCACATTTGAAGATTATTGGTATGTGCGGTTAATTGAGCGCTTACATTTCGACAATAATGCCACTCATATTTTCTTCTTTATCGACTATTTTTATTCGATCGCCGATACGGTAAGGAAACGCAAAAAAGATCAATACGCCAGCGGTGATATTGCTCAATATCGACCATTGGGCAAATAGGGCCACGCCTAATACTGCAAAGGCCGACGACACAAAGAGCGATACCTCTTGATAACCTAAACCCAGTGACACCGCCATGATCGACAAGGTCACAAAAAATAATAAATACGAAATTAAACGAGAAATGAGCCGACTACGAACTTCGCTGACTTGTTTCTTTTCTGCTTGCAGATGGATCCATTTGTTGAGCTGACGTTGGGCAACAAAGAACACTGCCAAATAAACAATGATCATCAATAAATGATTAAGCATGTCGATTTCCTATCTGGTTATGGTGATTAAAATGGAGTGGCGAAGGCACAATTTCGCCGCCACGTCCTAGTGCGTTCTGGGGTATAATAAGGTTTTAAAGTAGAAAAATCTTGCTGCCATGTATACCCGTTCCACCTGAAAATGCAGGATTCAGCTGGAATTATAAACGCTTTTAGGCAAGGCATTGATTGAAGAGAATAGTTATTCTATTGTCGAAATCAATAACGTAGCATAAAGCGTTTATAAACCAGCCCTTTGGGGAAACCTGAGCAAAACATACTCATCGTTACATTTGTTTTTAAGGGAACAACCCTTAACAAAAAAATGTGCCTTGATTATGATTCGCTCAGGTTTCCTGAAACGAGCATCTTCAAGTGGAACGGGTATATAGGCAAGACTCCTCACAGAGTGAAGTATGTCTGATTATAAAGTATTGCACGTCGACGGTGATAGATTGGGTGATTTTTGTGTACTCGATGATGGTGACTATCGGGTGTTGTCATTTG
Organism: Shewanella psychromarinicola; assembly: GCF_003855155.1. NCBI lineage: Bacteria > Pseudomonadati > Pseudomonadota > Gammaproteobacteria > Alteromonadales > Shewanellaceae > Shewanella > Shewanella psychromarinicola. The sequence goes on along the minus strand of NZ_CP034073.1, from coordinate 409,516 downwards.
GTGATAATGATGAACAAAGTAAAATGGATAAGAGTCAACCTCATGTACCGCAACATACTTATGTTCAGGCCATGTTGGCTGTGCTGTTATTCTCACAACCCAAAAGTGTGATTATTTTAGGTCTAGGGGGTGGGGCATTAGTGCATTCACTCAGGCATTTTGATGCGGCGATTAAAATTACCGCGGTTGAATTGCGCCAACAAGTGATTGAAGTCGCTAAGCGTTTTTTTCAGCTGCCATTGAGTAAAAAACTCACTGTCGTGCATCAAGATGCTTATGTGTTTTTAGCCCAAGCAGATCACAAAAAAGTCGATGTGATTTTTGCCGATATCTACAGTGACAAAGGTGTCGATAAGCAACAACTGACCAGCCAATTTATTGAGCAAACAAAATCGCTACTTAAAACCGATGGTTTTTTAGTGTTAAATTGTTGGAAAGAGCACAGCCGAGATTTACAATTGCGTGACACTCTTCATGAGCATTTTAACCAGGTCTTTGCCTGTTTAACCGGCGGTGGAAATTGGGTGGTGTTTGCCACCAATAAAGCCAATTGTTTTGCTGCCGCCAATAATAAGCAAGAGCTGCAAGCGCTTTCACAAAAGCTCGATATCAATATTAGCCGAGTGCTAACTCGATTCGGCCCCTGGGAATAAGTCTCACCTGAAAATATCATTAATCGACATTATTAACCGACTATCGCCCTATGACGTTAGTCGGTTTTGACGATTAATATATCTCGCCCAAGATATGCTCTCAAAACATATGCTTTCAAAAAAATAGTCTAATGCAAAAAACCGATTAAGGTGATAGTTTTTATTCGTTATACTTAATGATTCTCCATCGCTATTATGGCTACATCAGATGACGAGCACAGTTTGCTTATCATCACCGAAACCATATTGGTATCGGGTTTAATGTAAATCTAAATGGAGCATGACATGACACAATCTATCATCAATAGCACTATCAAACCTTTTAAAGCTACAGCATTTCATAATGGTGCTTTCGTTGACGTTACAGAGCAAGATTTATTAGGCAAGTGGGCGGTAGTGTTTTTCTACCCAGCTGACTTCACATTCGTTTGTCCAACTGAATTAGGCGACATGGCTGATCATTATGAGCAGCTACAAGCTATGGGCGTTGAAGTGTATTCAGTATCAACTGACACCCATTTTACTCACAAAGCTTGGCATTCAAGTTCAGACACCATTGGCAAAATTACTTATCCAATGATCGGTGACCCAACAGGCGCTATCACTCGTAACTTCGGTGTAATGATTGAAGACGATGGTTTAGCACTACGTGGTACTTTTGTCATCAACCCAGAAGGCGAAGTGAAAGTAGCTGAAATTCATGACCTAGGTATTGGCCGTAGCGCTGCAGAACTGCTTCGTAAAATTCAAGCCGCACAGTATGTTGCTACTCATGATGGCGAAGTATGTCCAGCTAAATGGCAGCCAGGCGAAGCAACATTAGCTCCTTCAATTGATCTTGTCGGTAAAATCTAACTGCTCAGTTCACCCTTAGGTTAGTAATATCATCTCCAGCTAGTCGGTGTTCCCCCGGCACTGACTAGCACTTTTTAATTCATCGATTATTGCCCATTTTTAGGAGTTGTTATGTTAGATGCGAATGTAAAAAGTCAACTGAAAACCTATCTGCAAAACCTCAAGCGCCCAGTTGAACTTGTCGTATCTGCAGATGACTCAAACAAAGCACAAGAATTAACCAGCTTAGCCCAAGATATTGTTGACTCAGCGGATTTAGTCTCAGTCACTTATCAGCAAGGTAAGCGTACACCGAGCATGAGCGTGATCAACCCGCAAGCTGCAACCAATATTACCTTTGCAGGATTGCCAATGGGCCATGAATTTACTTCATTGGTGCTAGCGTTATTACACAGCGGCGGACATCCTATTAAGTTGGATGCGGAGATCATTGAACAAATCCGTATGCTACCTGGTGAATATCATTTTGAAACCTATGTTTCGTTAAGTTGCCAAACTTGTCCTGAAGTGATCCAAGCACTCAATATGATGGCAGCAATTAACCCCAATATTACTAACGTGATGATTGACGGAGCGCTTTTCCAACAGGAAGTGAGCGATCGCAATATCATGTCGGTTCCATCAGTATTTTTAAACGGCGAAGCCTTCTCTGTCGGCGCGATTAGCATCGTTGAAGTACTAAACAAGTTAGATAAAAATGCCGCAGGCAGACAAGCAGAGCAACTTAATCAAAAATCAGTCTTTGACATGTTAGTCGTAGGCGGTGGCCCTGCTGGTGCAGCAGCGGCAATTTACTCTGCTCGTAAAGGCTTAAATACCGGCATAGTTGCTGATAAATTTGGTGGTCAAGTCGCCGAAACCGTCGGTATTGAAAACTTTATTTCAGTGTCTAAAACCGAAGGCCCTAAACTGGTGGCTAACCTTGAAGCCCATGTTAAGGATTATGATGTCGACATTATGCAAAACCAACGCGCGCTGAGTTTAGCGCAAAACGGTTTGTTTGATGTAACCCTAGAAAGTGGCGCAATCCTAAGCAGTAAAACGATAGTATTGGCTACTGGTGCACGTTGGCGAGAAATGAATGTGCCCGGTGAGAAAGAGTACCGTAATAAAGGCGTAGCCTATTGCCCACACTGTGATGGCCCGTTATATAAAGGTAAGCGTGTTGCGGTGATTGGCGGTGGTAACTCAGGTATTGAAGCGGCTATCGACCTTGCAAACATTGTTGAACACGTTACCGTGCTTGAGTTTGACAGTAAGTTACGTGCCGATGACGTACTGCAGCGTAAAGCCAAATCAATGGGTAATATCAGCATTATTACTCAGGCCATGACCACAGAAGTCAAAGGTGATGGCACTCGCGTAACCAGTTTGATTTACACAGATCGCACTACAGGTGAAAGCAATCAAGTCACATTAGCAGGTATCTTTGTCCAAATTGGCTTAGTACCTAACACCGAGTGGTTAAAAGGGGTGGTTGAAATGACTCCTCGTGGTGAAATCATTGTTGATGGCCGTGGTCAAACATCTATCCCTGGTGTATTTGCCGCAGGTGATGTGACGGATACCCCTTATAAGCAAATTATTATCGCTATGGGAAGTGGTGCATCAGCATCTCTAGGTGCATTTGATTACCTTATCAGACATTCTGAAGAAGTAGAGGTTAAAGCCGCATAGGGTTTTGTTGATTGAGTAATATGAGGTCTTTGTTATCTCAGCCAATAAAAAATAGCCCACATTTACGGGCTATTTTTTTCATGTTTATAGGCCTCAAACGCCGTGATTGAAATCGTTCGAGCCGGTGAACATCGATAAGATTTTGCCGTCGTTGTGATCAAGTACCTGGATTAGCCTTTAAAACCGCAGACGCGACCAAGGCCATTCGTGACGTAATACAAAAGCCAAAAGTCGCGGCTTAATTATCGGTTAGCACCATATATGCGGCCATTAATACATCATCAGAAAATGAGCGCTATGCTCAAGATCCCGGCGCAGTGCTATGCTTTATCCAGCCTAAGATTGACAGTAGTAGTACTATTACTACTATTATTACTAATACTCAATATAACTTCTGCCACAAAGTAGCGTTTTTGGTTGCTGCACATGTTACCAATAACTTGGTATTTTTGGCCGAAGTATAGGGCGGCAAGGACTTGATGGTTGCTAATGAGCAGAGCCATGCAAGCTCACAATTTACAAGCTTATAAATAATCTTGTATAAGCGCTAATATCTAACGGCTAATATCTAACGGCTAATATCAAACTTCAAACTTCAAACTTCAAATATCGAACATCAAATATCTGGTTTCTAGCGCAGTAGCATAGATAATACCCGGGGAGAAATCTGTGCGTATTTGTGTTTATTCCTTGCCCCAAAAGTCTTCTGCTCAGCGCTGTTGCTGTTACCCTAGAGAATACAGTTATTATCCATCGACAGTTTCTGGCTATTTGCTGAATTGTTAGCCGTCATTTTTGAATTATTTAGCGTATTATAAAGCCAATTTCTGTCGTTGAAAATTGCCTCCAGCCTGCGTTTGTTTTACTTTACGTAAATTGAATAAATAGACGTTATTTTTTTCAGCCCTATTTTGCTTCTTCGTCACTGCAATGTGAGCTGTTTGGAAAAGGATTATCATGCCAAGCTTGATTAGAATCGTGTTAATTAATACCCACCTACCGGGTATTGTCGAACTGTTATTAAAGGGTCACACCAATATATGTGGTACCAATGCCTCAGGTAAAACAACCTTACAACGCTTGGTGCCGGTATTTTATGGCGAGTATCCAAGCCGTGTGGTGCCGTCAACGCGTGACAGTTTTGAACGTTGGTATTTACCCCATGACTCAAGCTACATTATCTATGAATATCAAAAAGATGACGGTTTACTTTATCAAGCTGTTTTAGCTTCTGCTGGCGATGGTAAAGGGGTCAATTACCGCTTTATTGCGCGAGGATTTGAACTAGAGCATTACATTAAGTCACGTAATGGCGATACTGTTATTTGTCACTCAATGGCTGAGTTAGGTCGCGAAGTAAAACGTGATGGCATTGCTCATACTAACCTATTAAATACCCGAGAGTTCCGCGCGATCATTCAAAACGATCGTAGCTTGTTAAATACCGGCAGTAACCGCAATGAGCTGCGGACTTACGCACGTCAATTTTCGCTGTGTGACGGCGATCATAGCTTGCGTCATATTGAAAAATTAGCCAAAGCCGTGCACTCGAAAGAGGGTAAAATGGAAACGGTTAAATCAATGATCGCCGCCATTTTAGAAGAAGATGGCGTTAATCCACCCACGTCACATCTTAATCCTCAGCATGTTGAAATCTGGATCCGTGAAAGCCAACTGGTGCAAGGGTTTGAACAAATCCGTCCAGAATACGACAAGCTCGAACAAGAATTTGATCAGCTATTAAGTACCGAATTACGCTTAGCCAGTTTATCCCGCGGCTATCGAAGTGATGAAACCCTTGAAGCTGAGCGTCAAGAAGGCAACCAATCTCATGGCAAAGAATTAAACCTCAAGTTACGTTTATTAGATGAAGAGTGGAAAGAGGTTCGTGATGAGTTAAACCAAGAGTTATCGGCAGCAAAAGGCGACGCTGGCAAGTTTGAAGATGAACTCAATACTATTGAAGACCAGCATGGCGCTTTTTTAGATGCTGACATTGAACAAGCCAAAGCTGATTTAGATAATCTGCCTAATTGGCGCAGTGATGTTGAAAACCTTAATGAGCGTCATAAATTACAAACCGAAAAACACCAAGATATTGAAGCCGCCTTTAATGCGCGTCGTAGCAAAATAGCTGAACAATTGCATCGTGAACTTGAAGTGTTACATCTTGAACAAGACACTCAACGTGAAGCGCGAGATAAGCAGCGCGAGCTTGCTAATGACTATCTTGCTAAGTTAGAACTGCAATGGCGTGAGCAAACCGATGCGGGTAAAGCTAAGTTTAGCGAACAAGAATATCAACTCAAATTAACGGCAGCAGAGTTGAAACATCAAGTGGCTGGGGTTACCTACACTGAAGATGAAAAAATGCGCTTAGCAATTTTCGATGAGCGCATTAGTTTAGCCGATGAAGAACAAGAAACCTGTAACCAAAAAGTCGACCGCTTAACCACAGAAGAACGTAAACAACGGGCCAAACGCGACCAAGCCAACGAAGCACTGCGCATCTCCAGTATTCGCGTCAGTGATAGAGAAAATGCCAAAGAAGAACTGCACCATATGTTGTTCCCGCAGTCGCATACCTTGTTGGAGTTTTTGCGCAAAGAAGCCCACGGTTGGGAGCACACCTTTGGTAAAGTTATCGCGCCAGAGCTGTTACATCGTAGTGACCTACACCCAAGTTTAACCAAAGACAGCAGTGAAGCGCTATTTGGGGTCAATCTCGATCTTAAAGCCATTGATGTGCCAGAGTACGCTGCCACAGAGCAAGACTTACGTATTCGCCTAGCCAAGGCTGAAGAAGCACTGCAAAGTGCAAAAGAAATGCATGCCGAAGCGGAAGATCAACTGGTTGCCATGAATGCGGCACTTGATAGCATCACTCGCGAGCTCACCTTTGCCCGCACGGCCTACAAAAATAGCCGTGAAGACTTACGCCGCCTGTTTGATGAAAAACGCAACGAACAACAAAAAATCAATCAAGCTGTTGCAGATCGTAAAATCGATTCGAACAAAAGATTAGTGCAACTTGATAACGAACTCAAGCTACTTAGCAATCAACATCTTGGTTGGTTAAGTGAGCAAAAAGAGCAGGCGCTTGAAGCGCGAATGGAAAAAAATGCTTATTGGCAAGAGGTTGTCGGCGCCATTGATAATCAATTAGGGCAAATTAAAGCCAATATTGAACAACGCCGTGCGAATGCTAAAACCGAACAAAAAGCCGGTGAAACCTGGTATAAAAATGAGCTTAAGTCTCGTGGTGTTGATGAAGGCACCATTTTGGCGTTGAAAAAACAAATTCGCGATCTTGAAGCCAATATTAGTCACGCCGAACAGCGTCGCAGTGATGTACTGCGTTTTGATGATTGGTATCAACATACCTGGCTAGTTCGAAAGCCTAAAGTGCAAACTCAATTAGCCGATGTTAAGCGAGCAACGCTGGAATTGGAGCAACTGCTAAAAGCGAAAACGACTGAAATCAAACACCGTCGTGACAGCTTAGAAACCGAACGTAAAGCCTGTGATGCCGCCCAAGTTGAGGCGTCTGAAAATCTCACCAAGCTGCGTGCGGTAATGCGCAAGTTAGCTGAGCTCAAATTACCCGCCAATAATGATGACGCTACTGGCAGTATTGGTGAACGTTTACGCCAAGGCGAGGATTTATTGCTAAAACGTGATTACTTAATGGGCTCTGTGAAACAGTATGTTGATCACTTTGACTCGGTCATTGCCAGTAAATCAGGCTCAAGTTTAGCGGAGTTTTGGGAACGTGCCCGTGATGAGTCTAGTTTTGTCAACGACAAAGGTATTCGCCTGCTCGACTACCGTAAGTTGGTACCCCAACTCGGACAATTATTGAATGTAATGGTGCCACAGTCATTAAGGACTATCCGCGATCAAGGGCGTAACTTCGGTATTAGTCTTGCTGCTTTTTATGATGTATTAACGGATATCGATCGCCGTATTGCCAGCCAAAGTGCGCGTATTACCCGTGAAGTGGGTGAAGAATTGTTCCTTGATGGGATCTCTGAATCGGCGGTACGCATTCGCTCACGTATTAGTGAACTTGAGTTTTGGCCTGAACTTGAAGTGTTTGTTAAAGCCTTTAAAGCGTGGAAAGCAGATGGTTTTAGCCAACTACCGGACGAGCACTACACTAACTCAATGCGCCGTGCGTTAGAGATTATTGGCCGCGCAGCGTTAACCGGCGGCATTGCTAAACTGTTAGAAATTGAATTGCGTTTAAAAGAAGGTAACAGCGACTTAATTATTCGCACCGATCGCCAATTAAACGAGTCGTCTAGCCACGGTATGGCATACTTGATTTTATGTAAATTCTTATTGGCGTTTACTCGTTTATTGCGTGGCAAAGCCAATGTGACCATTCATTGGCCAATCGATGAGTTAGGGACTTTGCATCACACCAACGTGAAAAAAATCTTCGATGCCTGTGAAAACAATAACATCAGTGTATTGGGTGCGTTCCCTAACCCAGAGTCCGAAGTGCTAAACCTGTTTGCCAACCGTTACATCATTAATAAACAAACTAAAAAACTGCAAGTAGTTAAACCCAAAGCCAACCCATTAGCTGCGCGTTTGTCGCAGCGTAGCGCGAATGCTGACAGAACTCGCATTGAAATGAACAGTACTGACACCAATAGTGCCGACACTGCCAAGGAGCACATCTAATGTCTGAATCGACTGAAACTACCTTAGTAGGGACGGGTGCGTTAATAGAACAATTATTACGAGGTGAATTTATTTGCCGAGTAACCAATGAAGATGGCTGGCGTGCGCTTAAAAACAATAGTACTCGTGACCGAGTGGAAACCTACCTTAACCAAATTAATCGTACCATTGGCAGTGCTGGCGAAGGTGAGGTATTTTTTTGCGGCTATTTGCAGTTAGGAGAGGCTGAGCGCAAAGTTATTTCATCGCAATTTAAAGACATTTGCTCAGGACTTATTCCCTTAGTGGAATGGCTAGTATTAGTGCAAGAAGCCAGTGGCCAAGATGCACCGCTGAGCGAAGGCGCGCCTATTCGCTTAACCGATTTACAAGCGCGTATCGAGGATACGCCAGCCTTTAGAGAGCAGTTAACTAAATTGAGCCATTATCGTTTATTTGGCTCAATAAGCACTAACGTTGATGGTCAAATTAAATTGGTGTTTAAACGGTTAGTGGAGCTAGGTTATTTAACCAAACCCAATAGTGAAAAGCAGATTTATATTGCCACTGGCAAGTTAGATTATTTATACGAAGTGATCCGCTTTATTGATGAAACAGAAGGCTTAAGTCTTGAATCTCAGGCCGAAACCTCGACCCAAAGGGAGTTAATATGAGCAGCAACTTACACCAAGCTGGGGTAAAGCTGCTCAAACAACTCGGGCGGCATGCCGATGTCATCATGGACGCATATTTAGCGGGATCGATTAATGACACCGCTCATGATGCAAATGTTATCGATAAACTGAAAAAAAATGGCATTTTATGGCGCCCAGAACCCGATCAAGAACTGCGCTTAAAGCGTTCGGTGCGGGCATTATTAGAAGAAGCCTTAAGCGATGAACGTAATCGGCAGATTGATGCCAACGTTGGCTCAGCACTGGCGACAATAAAAACCTTAGCCGATCATTATAAAGAAGCCCGCCGTGATGTGGATTTCAGTGCTGCGGAAGCCTATTTAGCTGATTTAAATGAACATGTGTACAGCTTTACCGACAGTCTACGTTATTCGATCCGGGTCTTGTGGAGTCGAATTAACAACGAATTTGGTTATGTTGGCACCATTACTGCGAAAATCCGTGAAAACGAATTAGCCCAAAGCCAAGTTTCAGAGTTGCTAAACGGCTTAGAGATGTTTCAATTTAGCGAGTTAGGCGAAATCGCTGGTGATATTCGCGAACTGCGCCGCTTACTGATGATCAGTTTGCAAGAAACCTTAAGCCAATGCACCCAAGAGTTGAGTATTGTCCAAGCGAGATTGTATGAGTTACTTGGGCGATTTAGGCAAATACAAGGGCGCACACTATTACTAAAAGGCTGGTTACTACACACCAGCATGCATCCTGATTACCAACCCGAAAACCATGTGGTTCATAAAGCTGTTCCGGTTTTATTTAATTGTGCTGAAGCGCTCATAGCCCCTGCTAGTGTTGATGTTGCTAATCCACATCATGAACTTGAAATGATGAGTTTGGTGGCACAAGTTAAAGCCATTCGCCGTGACGCCTTGCCCGCCGAGCTGCGTGAACACAATGTTACCTTTGAGATGGGCGACAGTGAGGATTTTGATATCCCAGAAAACCCACTTAAAATAGCCGTAGATGAATATTTCTGTGAAGTGATTGATTCAGGATTACGTCAATCAGCCTTAAGTTATTTGACTGAAAAACAACTCGAATGGGACGCCGAAAGCTGGCTGTATCAAGTTATTGGTGGTTATGACGGTTTAGCTGAAGAGCATAAAAATTATTTTGAGCTCGAACCCATAGGTAATCCCGATCCTGTGTATAACGGTAACTTCATTATTCATGATGTTGAACTTTGGCTAGCATAACTAAAAGTCAGTTACACATAATGGCCCGCGCTGCAAAGCAACGTTTGCCGCGTGTGCCTTTCAATGCTAGTTGGAAGACGTTATATCATCTGTGGCAAATAGGTGAGCCAGATGGCGCTGAAAAACACCTATATTTAACCTCTAGCGATTATATTTTACTGCGTGAAATGGCTCAAATTGATTCGGGTTTAGATATTCTCTCGCTTGATTTTGATATGGCCCGCCAGCAGATGTCACACCACAGTGCCAATGAAAAATACGCAAATATCAGCCCAGAAGCCGATTACGTATTAATCAAACTTTCCTCTAGGATTGCTCAAGCCCTAGTGGCTGATCCAGCGGTCGACTTAATGATGATGCATAATTGTTCACTGCGATTAAAAGTCGATAGTGCACTAGCACTTTGCCAGCGACTGAATATCGCTAATCTAATTGTGGTCGAAAACCTCGACAGCTTTGATAACCTGTTTGGCTATTCATTTGCGCCAGATTTACAGACAATCATCGACAATAGTATGGTGTTATATCGTGGTAGCCATCACTATTCTCCCGCAGGGCGAAAGCGCTTTTTACACTTAATTAACCCGACAAAAATACAGGTGATTGCCTTTACCGACTTGGATCCCGCTGGGTTAATGATCGCCAACACCCTAGATCATTGCCAACGTCTCATTGTGCCTCAATTAGCCCTCCGTGCACCGGCGACACTATTGGCGTTGCCGCAAATTAATTCAACGGCAGACTTTCATAAGCAGCATCGTCAGTTAGCTTATCTGACCAAGATATTGGCCGCTAACAACAATGTGGCGCCGATGACACATACTCATCAACCGCCTTTATCACATCAACATTCGCTTGGCTCATTGACCTATGATGATACTGCCAACGCCATAGGTTTATCAGCGGATTGGGACCAGCTAGTAGCTTGGGTTGTGCGTTATCACGTCAGTATTAAGCAACAGCACATGCAAGCAAAAAAGCTCGTATTGTCGTTACTGCACTTTTAGCCGCTATGATCATTGTTGACCATCAGCCATTAAGTACTCACCACTAATTAAGCACCATTGAACTTGTGTTAAGTGGGTTTTTACCACAGTTCAACACTCATCATTCAAGGTTTTATCATAGTCAACATTCTGTTTATTATGCTCTTTGTGGGTGTGTTCAATTAATACAGAGTATAAGTGGTCAGCTTTGTTCTAATGATGATTGAATTATCGGTGTCAATGTCTCAATATCACTGCGCTCGAATAATAAAACACACCTAGGATTGGGTGCAATAATAATAAATAGCAACCGATGTTGCATTTCGAAGGGAAAAAAAATGACAAAATCACTTTCAGCACGGATCTTTATCGGTCTATTTCTAGGGGTTGTGCTTGGCAGTATTGTGCAGTTTTTATTAGCCGATAATGCTTTTTTTGGTGGCACATTAGTGAGTCTGGCAAGTGGTGTCGGCACTATGTTTGTCAATATGATCATGATGCTAGTGGTCCCACTGGTGTTTGTGAGTATTGTCTGCGGTGTGTGTGAGTTACAAGATTTAAAAAGCTTTGGCCGTTTAGGTGGTAAAACCTTTGGCTTTTATATTATCAATACCATGATAGCCATTTTAGCTGCATTTACCGTCGCGATGGTATTTGAACCCGGTAAAGGGGTGGATATGTCGAGCAGCGGTTCGCTGGATATTACCGCGACAGAACTGCCAGATTTAATGTCGTTAATTGTCAGTATAGTGCCAAATAATCCTTTTTCAGCCTTCACCTCTGGCAATATGCTGCAAGTGATTTTTATGGCGCTATTAATAGGCGGCGTGATCAAATCATTGGGGCATTCCGTTGAGGGGGCGGTAAAAGGGTTTCAAACTGCCAATAAAATCATGATGCGCTTAATTTCGGTGGTAATGAGTTTAGCGCCATACGGGGTATTTGCCTTGATGTTTAAATTAGGTGCAACCTTAGAACCTGAAATTTTTGTCAGTGTTGTTGAATATTTAGTGCTTATTTTAGCCCTATTATTGATTTGGATTTTTATCGTATATCCATTTGCTGTCAGCCTATTCACCCCTATTTCAGCGAAAACGTTCAGAGAAAAAACCCAAGAACAAATACTATTCTCATTGTCTACCGCTAGCTCAAACGCCACTATTCCGGTAACCATGCGTACCCTTACTGACAAGCTAGGTGTGAGTCAAGCGGTGGCTGGTTTTGGTGTGCCACTGGGTGCAACCATGAACATGGGCGGGGTGTCGATTTACATTACTATTGCGATATTCTTTGTGGCTAACGCCTTTGGTATGCCAATCAGCAATGATCAAATCCCGTCGTTACTGTTTAGTGTGTTTTTATTGTCAGTGGGTGCAGGTGGTGTGCCTGGTGGTGGTATGGTGATGATTGGGGTACTGATTTACCAATTAGGCTTACCAGTAGAGGCATTTGTCATTGTGGCTGCACTAGACCGTATTATCGATATGGTATTAACCTCATGTAACGTGGTTGGTGATACTGCGGTATTAACCATTGTCGATCAAACTGAACAAGCGCATCAGCTTGAGACTGCAAAAATTGCAGCTGAGAAAGTATAAGATTCGTTTAGCTGTATTAATAAAATGGCCTGCATAGCAGGCCATTTTTATGTCTAAGGTGTTATGTTTAAAGTGTTATGTTTAAGGTCTTATGTTTACGAACCTGTTGTGTCGAATATAGTAGATGCTATCTATGCTGCATTTTATTTTCTATCTTGGTCATAATCTTGAATGTAGACTTTTCTAAATGATCTAAACCGCGATGAGCAACTTGTTCATAAGAGCGATTAATATAGCGGTAAGCTTGTGGGTAGTTGAACTCAATCACCTCAAGTTCTGCCAATTCATTCAACGCCTGTGTTTGCCCGATGGGATAGTTCATCATTTGATGATATTCAATGGCTTTTTTAAACTGCTCCCTGGCTTTATCATTACGACCTATGCGCTGGTTTATCATGCCTGCAAGCTGTGAAATATAGCCCAATGTTAGCCAGTCTTTCACTTTAGCAGCATTGGTTTTTGCAATGGTAAGTACGCCTAATGCTTGTTCTATCCTGTCGGTTTCGGTGTAGCTTTGCGCTAATAACAATCTGAGTCTGGCTAGCTCTCGCTCATCTTGCTGATGTGTAGCTTGGTCGATTGCTGCTATCAATGTGGTATTAAGCTGTTCATATTGATGTTGCTGCAATTGGATGCTGGCCAGTAGACGCATGGCAACTAAGTTGTCGGGTGTGGAGTGTATGAGCTTGGATAAGTGCTGCTCAGCAGCCTTAGTGTCACCAAGTTGTAGCTGTGTCATTGCACTGAACAACAGCGGTGTACTATAGCGTGAATGGTATTGAGTTGCTGTCTTATTGTGTTGTGGGTTGTGTTGTGGATTGTGTTGTGGATTGAGCTGCTGAGTAATCAAGCTTGATGTTGCTAATATAGCTTGCTCGATACTTGAAGCGTTAACGACGCCCGCTTCTGTATTATGCTGCTGATGTAATGTAAACGCTAATTGATATTGATTATTGGCGCTGGTAATACGGGATTCAATCACTAATCCCGCGCCGGAGACGGCCATTAATTGCTTAATATCGACAGCTTGGCTCAAGTGATCATTAGAGATAAGCGAGATGATATTGATAATATCTTCGGTTTGCAGTAATGGGTAACTAACACCGACATTTAGCTGATTGATAAGCACATCCATCGCGGCATAGGGATTCCATTGCGAGTCTGTGCTGCCTGTTGCCAGTTGCACTGGAAGCACTAAAATAGTGCCAGTTTCTATTGCTGGGGCTTTAGTGGGCATCAGATAAGCATAAGCACTCATGCTAATAAGCAGTAAAAGTAAAAACGCCGCAATATATTTATTTTTATTCGATGATCTGGCGGGCGGCATCGTTATAGTCCTTTATTAATATCCTTTCAATAACGTAGTGGGTATTTAAGTTATTGTAAAGAAATGCTTCTTTACTCTTGCCTAATGATTCAAATTTGTATTTTGGTTAACTGTGTTTATTCGCTTCAGTCAGATCATCAATGAGTTCAACTGCAGCGCAGAAATGAAAAAACCGCCAACAGGCGGTTTTTCTATAACATACTTAATTAATCAATTGATGGCTCTTCGCTGTAATCAATACCGTGGTAGCTCAAGCAGGTGTCCACTTCGTTGGCGCTGCCTAAAATTACCGCAACACGCTGGTGGATTGCCGTTGGCTGAATATCCAAAATCGTTTCATAACCCGTTGAAGCTTTTCCGCCAGCTTGCTCAACCAGCAATGCCATTGGGTTAGCTTCGTACATTAAGCGCAATTTGAATGGTCTGGCTGGATTTTTATTATCGGTAGGATAGGTAAAAATACCACCACGGCACAATACACGATGCACATCACCTACCATTGCAGCAATCCAACGCATGTTAAATGATTGCTCGCGTGGGCCTATTTCCCCGAGTAATAAATCGGCAATGTAGGTTTGCACTGGCGCTTCCCAAAAACGTTGGTTTGACATGTTAATGGCAAACTCAGCCGTGTCTGGGGTGATTTGAACGTTATCATCGGTGAGTAAAAATTCTTGGCTGTCGGGATCAAGAGTATAAAACTGGGTGCCTTGGCCAGTGGTTAACGCCATCATGGTTGATGGGCCATATAATACATAACCCGCCGCCACTTGTTGACGGCCAGCTTGTAAAAAGCTTTGCTCATTTAGCGCACCGGTAGGTGCTGGCAAGATTGAAAAAATGGTGCCCACTAATGAGTTAATATCAATATTTGATGAGCCATCGAGCGGGTCAAAACACACTAGGTACTCACCTTGAGTATTAACTTCAACCACGTAATCCTCTTCTTCTGAGGCTAAACCGCGAACATGGCCATCGGTTTTGAGAGCATTTTTAAGCATGTCATTGGTGATCACATCCAGTTTTTTCTGGGTTTCGCCTTGAACGTTTTCTTGATCGGTTGCGCCTAAAACGCCTGCTAAGGCGCCGCGCCGAACCGCAACACTAATGGCTTTTGAGGTGTCCGCTAAGGTGAATAATAATTGGGTTAAAGACGAGTTTACGGATTGTGCGCTAAGGGTTTGTGCCAAAGTCTGCATGGTATTTCCTATGACATGTGTGAGGTTTAAGGTCGATTTTGTACATTATTATGCAGCAAATCATACCCCACAATAGCGCTAATTTCAGCGATTGTTGTGTCGGGTTTTGGTTTTAGAGCAAATTAAGGCAAAATGTGGGCGGATTGAATTGCCCAAGGATTAATAATAATGACAACAACATGGAAGCATCATGCTTTAGCGGCAGTATCTGTCGTGCCACTTCTTTTTTCCAGCCCGGTTTTTTCAGTAACAGCAAACGTTAAAGGCAGCATTATGAACTCATCTACCACCGCGACATTGACTGCTATACCAGGTAATAATATGCCACTGACCATTGAGCGTATTAATGCGTCACCGGCATTAGCAGGTTCAAGTCCTCGTGGATTAGCCTTGTCACCTAATGGTAAGCGGGTGACTTATTTATCGAGTCGAGCTGATAACCAGCATTTCTATGATTTATGGCAAATGGATATCGCGACAGGTAAGCGCAGCGTGTTGATTAATGCGGAACAATTAGACGCAGGGGAATTGTCTGATGAAGAGAAAGCTCGCCGTGAGCGCCAACGTATTTATGGCCAAGGGATCATGGAGTATTTTTGGTCTGAAGACAGCCAACATATTTTAATTCCGGCTGCGGGTAAATTGTACTTATTTGATGTTCCAACGAATAACGTGGTTGAATTAGCGATTGGAGCAGGCTTTGCCACCGATGCGCGTTTGTCACCTAAAGGCCACTTTGTGTCGTTTGTACGCGATCAAAATTTATTTATATTAGCCTTGGACACACACAAAGTCAGTGCGTTAACGACCGATGGTAAAGGGCCGATTAAAAATGCCATGGCAGAGTTTGTCGCCCAAGAAGAAATGGATCGCATGACAGGATATTGGTGGGCGCCCGATGAGTCTGCTATTGCCTTTACTCGAATCGATGAAACGGGTGTTGAGTTAGTGACCCGTAATGAAATTTATGCCGACGGTATTAAATTAACCGAGCAGCGTTACCCTTATGCTGGCAAAGCTAACGTTGAGATTGAGTTGGGAGTGGTTAGCTTAAAAGATCGAAGCATAAACTGGATTGATTTAGGCAAACAAAAAGACATGTATTTACCTCGTGTTGATTGGTTGCCAGACAGTCAACGGGTGTCATTTCAATGGCAAAGCCGCGATCAACAAACATTGGACTTACGCATAGTTTCGATAACCAAACCGAAACAAGTAACAACGGTGATCGAAGAACACAGTAACGCTTGGGTTAACCTAAACAATGACTTGCACTTTCTCAAGCAACAATCGGCCTTTATTTGGGGCTCTGAACGTGATGGTTTTCATCACCTGTACTTATTTGACTTACAAGGTAAGCAACTTAAACAGTTAACCCAAGGTGATTGGACGGTCGATGCGCTTGAATTTGTCGATGAAGCCACGGGCTGGGTATATTTTAGCGGTCGTAAAAACAGCGTGGTCGAGCGTCATTTGTATCGGGTTAACTTGAAACAAGGTATGGACTCCATTGAGCGAATTAGCCAAGCATCAGGTATGCATGAGGCAGTATTTGCGGATAAAAAGCCGGTTTATTTAGATTACTTTAGTAGCTTACAGCAACCGCCACAAATAAGTTTACACAATGATACTGGCAAGCATTTAGCTTGGGTTGAGCAAAATGAAATTGATAACAACCATCCTCTGAATGATTATGCGGGTTTATGGCAAATGCCTGAGTTTGGTCAAGTAACCGCTGAAGATAACCAAGCACTGCAGTATCGATTATTTAAACCGGTTCCTTTTGATGCAGCTAAACAGTATCCGGTTGTGGTTAGGGTATACGGTGGGCCGCATGCGCAGTTAGTGGTCAATAGCTGGAGCGAAGCGGATTATTTTACTCAGTATTTACTGCAGCAAGGTTATGTTGTATTCCAGTTAGATAATCGGGGTTCGGCTCATCGAGGTACTCAATTTGAGCATGTAATTTATCAAAATATGGGTGATGCGGAAGTGAGTGACCAAAAGGTCGGGGTAGATTATTTACGCAGTTTACCTTTCGTTGATGGTGATAACATTGCCATTTATGGCCACAGTTATGGCGGCTACATGGCGTTAATGAGTCAGTTTAAGGCGCCAGGTTATTTTAAAGCCGCTATAGCAGGGGCGCCAGTAACCGATTGGCGTTTGTACGATACCCATTACACTGAACGTTATATGGGCAACCCAGAAACCAATAAACAAGGTTACGACGCCAGCAGTATTTTACCTTACGTCAAAGATTATCAGTCGGGCTTATTGATGTATCACGGCATGGCTGATGACAATGTACTGTTTGAAAACAGCACTCGAGTGTATAAGGCATTACAAGATGAAGGTAAATTGTTCCAGATGATGGATTACCCGGGGTCTAAGCATTCAATGCGCGGTGAGAAAGTCCGTAATTATTTGTATAAATCATTAGCGGCATTTTTAGATCAACAGTTGAAATAAGCGATATCTTTTTAAATGATTAGTTAAAAAGCAGACATAAAAAAACCAGGTGAGACCCACCTGGTTTTTTATTGCGGTTAACTTAAACGGTTAACTTAAACGGTTAACTTAAGCGGATTAAGCTTCTAAGTCGCCACAAAAACGATAGCCTTCACCGTGAATAGTCGCGATGATTTCTGGCGTGTCAGGTAAGCTTTCAAAGTGCTTACGGATACGACGGATCGTTACATCAACAGTGCGGTCGTGGGGTTTTAACTCACGGCCGGTCATTTTTAGCAGTAAATCAGCACGAGTTAAAATCTTGCCTGGATTTTCAACAAAATGAAGCATCGCACGAAATTCGCTGCGTGGTAACTTGTAAGATTCACCTTGTGGAGTAACCAAAGAGCGGCTATTAATTTCTAGGCTCCAGCCGTTAAAGCGGTAAAACTCAACAGAACCTTTTTCTTCGGTCTCTGCCGCCGCATTATTAACGCGAGTTAACAGGTTACGGGCACGGATCGTTAATTCGCGAGGGTTGAATGGTTTAGTGATATAGTCATCGGCACCAATTTCAAGCCCTAAAATTTTATCAACTTCATTATCTCGACCGGTCAAGAAAATAAGACCGATGTTATTAATTTCACGTAGTTCACGTGCTAATAATAAGCCGTTTTTACCTGGTAAGTTAATGTCCATAACAACAAGGTTTATCTTGTTTTCTTGCATGGCTCTATGCATTTCTGCGCCGTCATTGGCTTCGGTGACAACATAGCCTTCAGCTTCAAAAATACTGCGCAATGTATTACGAGTTACTGCTTCATCTTCAACAATTAAAATGTGCGGATTTTGCATAATATATACCTGATTTTATAAAATTCGATTCTAGCCACGGTGTGCTAATAGATTGCAATAGCGCGTTAACATATGCGCTATTATTCCGATATTTTTGGGTGTTTATCTATGTCTACCCTGAATTAAACACTCTCTATAAACTCGATGACGTAACGCTTAATGCGGGTTACTGAGTCTGCTTGCGTTAACTAATTGCCATTACGCTAAGGTACGCGTTTACACTTATGCATGATGGTGTAAAAAGTGGTGTAAAATTTGTTGCACCTAGGCTTACTTACTATGAATGCCATTTAGAAAGATAGTTCCTTCCTGTCGCAAACTTATTTAATCGTATTAATGTGTTATCAAATGTAGAACAAATTTAGTACGACTGTAAACTTTACATCAATAAATCTTCACGCTCACAACAATATATGCTGAGATTTTCAGGTGTATGTAGCCAACTTTGCTACAATGATTTAATAGTGCGTGATGCTATTGTACTCGTTTTAGGCATTTGTTAACAAATTAAATGTTAAAAAATTAATATAACAGTCAAGTATATAAAAGATTAATATTACTAAGTTGATAATAATAAATGATTTTTAAGTATTAAACTGGTGATTAGATCGCAAATCTTTTCGATATCTAACCTAATTGTTAGACTCATTTTGGCTTAATTAACGAAAAAATATTATGGAAAATGTTATCGATACATTGTGGTATGAATATCAAACGACTCATTTTTTGTTCACCCAACGCCTTTCTAATGATTTCCCATTTGCTATAGTTACCGCTCATAACCCCCGGGGGACTAGCCTCTCACCGAGTCAAAATCGTTTACTTGATCATCAGCTTCAATCTAAAATCCAACAGTATAATCGGCCCTATCGTGCCTTAATCGGTGCGGCCGCTGATTGGTCACATATGGAAAAAAGCTGGGCAGTTTTTATTGATAAAGAACAGGCTGTTGAGCTAGGAAGAGAGTTTAATCAACATGCAATTTATTACGTTAATCAAGGTTTGATATCTCTGGTTGCGTGTCTTGATACCATCAAACCTGACGTTGAAATGGGCGCATTTAATCAGCGATTACGGCTGGTTAATGAACTGCCAGAGATTAGTTTCTATACTGGATGAGCGCTGGGTTAATTTAGAGCGCTTAATCGCTACTGAATGTTTTGAGTCATTAATCGAGACAATAAAATATATATTGTCTCGATTAATTGCGTTATTTGGTTTTTTTTGCGTATATATTGGCTTTTTTCTAATATAGAACAATGACAGATCCGCTATCGCTACGACAGATTATCTAACAACAAAGATATTTTTATCAAAACAGTGTTTTTTTACTGGGTTTGTTGATTGACTTGTTAGGGCATTTGTTGCTATTTTCAACAGCTCTCCTTCGGGAGAAACAGAAGAGGAGCGTTAACTAGGTAGTAAGTGAGAGGATGCCAGTCCGATGACAACTTATGATGGAGATTAGCGCCGAGGTATCAGTTTGTTTGGCGAACATTGATATCGGTCGTTTAGGCTGAATCCTAACGATTGTCACCTTTTTTTGGTGGAGAGCTTCTGGTGATGATTGCTGTTTCCCTTCTATAAGGGTGCGTTATCTTAGCACCAGGCTCTTCGAACGTAGTGTGTTCGGAGCGTATATCATGTTAGTAAATCACGTCTTATTTTCTAGTCTTTGGCAAACTGCGGAGGCATCAGTATGAGCATTATCTCTGAAACTGTTGTTCTTGAAACCGTGGTGCCTGAAATAGCCACATCAGAATTAGTCGTAGCCAAATTTGGCGGTACGTCGGTTGCTGATTACGCCTCTATGAGTCGTTGTGCCAATATTGTCTTGGCTAACCAAGCCACTCGTCTCGTGGTGGTGAGTGCCTCCAGTGGTGTCACCAATTTATTAGTTGAGCTGACTCAAGCTAATGTCAACGATGAACGACGACTAGTACTCCTTAAGCAAATTGCTCAAATTCAATATGCGATTCTCGATGAATTAGGCCGTCCACAAGACGTGGCGGCCAGTATTGATAAAATTCTGAGCCGAATGTCAGTATTAAGTGAATCGTTAGAACTTGATCGCAGCAAAGCGATTATGGACGAATTGCTGTCAACGGGTGAGCAATGTTCATCGATTTTATTTTCAGCGGTTATTCGGGAAAAAGGCACCGCTTCAAATCATTTCGATGTGCGTCAGGTGCTGCGTACCGACAGCTATTTTGGCCGTGCAGAACCACAGATTGAAGTCATTTCAACGCTTGCTGGTGATTTTTTAAAACCCTTACTTGCTCGTTATATCATTGTCACCCAAGGATTTATTGGAGCTGATGACAGTGGCCGAACCACAACATTAGGCCGTGGTGGCAGTGATTATTCGGCGGCATTACTGGCTGAAGCGCTCCGTGCCACAGCGGTTGAAATTTGGACCGATGTCGCCGGTATTTATACCACTGATCCACGGCTTGCCCCTAATGCGCGTCCCATTGCCGAAATTAGCTTTAATGAGGCGGCTGAGATGGCCACCTTTGGCGCTAAAGTATTGCATCCCGCCACCATTTTACCGGCTGTGAGACAAAAAATTCAGGTGTTTGTGGGATCAAGTAAAGCCCCTGAAATGGGCGGAACTTGGATCCGCCATCAAGTAGACGATACCCCAGTATTTAGAGCTGTGGCATTGCGCCGCGATCAAACATTACTTAACTTGCATAGCTTACAAATGTTACATGCTCAGGGTTTTTTAGCAGAAACGTTTGCGACTTTAGCTCGACATAAAATTTCGGTGGATCTCATTACCACCTCTGAAGTTAACGTGGCATTGACCTTAGATAAAACCGGTTCTGATTCGAGCGGACACGGCTTGTTAAGTGAGTCATTATTGCAAGAGTTATCGCAGCATTGTGGTGTTCGCGTCGAAGAGAACTTAGCCTTAATCGCCATTATAGGTAATCGTATTGCATCGACTGCGGGTGTTTGTAGTCGCGTATTTAAGGTGCTGGAAAACCATAATGTAAGGATGATTTGCCAAGGCGCCAGCCCACATAATTTATGTGTCCTAGTGGCAGAGTCGGAAGCGGCGCAAGTGGTTAATGCCTTGCATCAAAATCTGTTTGAGTAATACCAATCCTATTAAATATGCGATCTTTCAGCGGGAGTTCAAAGTGCTGTAGGCAAGGCAGATGATTGAAGCGAATAGTTATTCTCGGTAACAAGCTCCTGCGTTACTCTACCTCCAGCATCCATGCCGTCGTATTTTGAAAATATCTAACGAAGCATAAAGTACTTTGAAACCCGCCAGAATGGAGTCTCTCAGGTATTCCACTTCTGTGTTGCATCGATTTAAAAGGGAACAACCATTTCTACATCAATGCGCCTTGAATTGAAAAACCTGAGAGACTCTGAACTGACCAGATATTTAATGAGATTGGTATCATCATATGACTAAAGCAATACAATCGTCAGTGCAGGTCGGAGAACTGGCGACGGGGCAAGCATTGACCGTGCCGTTATATACATTCTCTGGCAGTGAGTTGTTTTCGCCCAGCGTTTATATTCAGGCCAATGTTCATGGTGCCGAAGTGCAGGGAAATGCAGTGATTTATCAACTGATGACCTTGTTAGAAGGTTATCAAGTACTAGGTGATATTACGCTTGCGCCATTGGCCAATCCATTAGGGATTAATCAAAAGAGTGGTGAGTTTACCTTAGGACGGTTTGATCCGATAACTGGGGTGAATTGGAACCGAGAGTATTTTGATCACAACATCAAGGTGCAAGCTTGGTATACCGAGCATCAACATTTAAACGATAATGAACTGTTTCAGGCTTATCGTTCAATGTTGGTTGGAGCTTGTCAGGCTCGATTGGAGCTCCCTTTTGGGCTCTCTACCGGTCATCGGTTGGCTGTGAGTTTACAAACCATGGCACATCAAGCAGATATAGTGCTTGATTTACATACTGGGCCTAAGTCGTGCAAGCATTTGTATTGCCCTGAGTATGATGCGGATGCGGCGAGATTTTTTTCGATCCCATACACGCTGATTATGCCTAATAGTTTTGGCGGAGCGATGGATGAAGCCACGTTTTGTCCATGGTGGCAGTTAACCGAATATGCCGCGAGCCAAGGTCGTGAGTTTTCGGTACCCGTGTCTGCATTTACCTTAGAGCTCGCCAGTCAAGAACGAATTGATTTAGCCGACGCGTTAGAAGATGCCAAAGGCATATTGGCTTATTTAAGTTATCGTGGTGTGATTGCTGAAAAAGTCACTCCAGCAGATATGCCTCGATTTGGTTGTTACTTATGTGACTACAAAAAGTTTCATGCACCTAAAGCTGGTTTAATCGAATATCGCGCGGTACTGGGTGAGCCGTTAGCAGCAGGGCAACCATTGGTGAATATTTTACGCATTGATCTTTATGGCACTGAACAGGCTTATCAAGCCATTAGTTTACCCATGGATTGCGTGCCAATTTTACACTTTGCTTCAGCGTCAGTTCACCAAGGGACTGAACTGTATAAGGTGATGACCAAGGTGTTTTCGATAACCCACTAATGTGATGTTATCAACCCCCCGTTTTGATACTAAATCCTCTCGGTGTTGCTTTGTAAAACAGCTATAATAATGCCTGCATATTGCAGGCATTATTATTATCCGTTTTGAGTTCTCTGAAATAGAAACGTTGTAATAGGAACTCATTATATGGGCGGTTAATTAGCTGCCTAAAATCTGCAGTGGAATGGCCAACATCTCGTCGCCTGAAGCGGCAAAGTACCAAATAATACCTACTAAGCTTGCCACTGTGAGCAAATACCATACGGTAGAGAAAATTTGTCCGTAACGATCTAAGGGTAATAAATGGCTTTGGTGGCGTCCACGCCATTCGACAATGATTTCGATACTGCCAATAAGCAGCAAAAAGCCGAGAAGCGCTAAGCCTAAGCTATAGCTGATAAAGACCCCTATAGCGGCACCCGCGGCACAGGCGACCAGGCCAATTAAGCTGTTCATGGAGAAGCTAATACTTTTCAGAATATGGCCGCCATCAAGCGGTAAAATGGGCAGTAAATTAAATAGATTTAGCAGGGCATTGAATGCCGCTAACCCAGCAAAGAATATGTTACCTGTTATCCAATAAAGTCCGACACAAATAATTGATAAAATCAGCCCAAAAGTGGGGCCCATAATTGAAATATACACGTCTTGCCAACGGGTGTTGATCCGCTCATCACTTAACGCTAAGCCACCAACAAAAGGGATTAAATAGATACCTTTTGTTTTCATACCGAAATGCTTCATTGCTCGAATATGACCGTATTCATGGAACATTAAGCAACCGATGAGTGCTAAGGCAAATTGAAATGAAAATAGCCAAGAATAGGCTGCAACACTAGCTCCAGCAAAAAGGACTTTAACCACTTTGGCACTTTTTAACAGTTTAAAACCTAATGATGCAAGTCCAACAACACTGATTTTTTGAGTTTTTACCGCGGCGACTTCAGGGGTTTGACGTTCAATCTCTTCAACGGTTCTTTGCCCTTGGGTGATGGTTTCATCATCAATTAATAAGCAGTAATCAAGCTGGAATGGCTGCCAGTTAACATCGATTTCTAATCGTACTGGAAGTGAACCAATACTTGGCTTAACGGTTTCGTCATCGTTAGTATTGGTTTCAGTCGGGACGGATGTGTGCGTTGTCAGTTCAAATGAATGGATATGAAAGGCTTGGTCGGAAGCACTCGCAGACTTTTGCGATACCAGTTGATTGTCCCAATAAAGTTGCTGCCAACCCGCAATCGAGCCTTCTAATCGCAGACGTTTACCTAGACATTCAATATTTAATAATTCCATTAAGGATTCTCTGGGGTTATGGACGTTGAGCATCGGGCATTTTGCCAGAGCGATGTCACTAGCTCAATGGGTTCGACAATTATATTCGTTAATCTTAATTTTAATCTTAGGTTTATGACTGAGTGATTAAGCTAAGCATTACGTCGGTAAGGTTAAGGTTGATAACAGTAAAAACGCTGTGATATGGGCTGTTATCTAAAGCGGAAGTCACGCTTTTAATAAAGCTGTTCTAATTCGGCAACGGTGGCGATACCTTGTTCAACGGTCGTAAAGATTATCTTTGCACTGCAACAATGGCCTTGAAACTGGCCAAATTGACGGACAAGAGGCAACATTTGCAGTACGTTCATTTGCTGGTCTTGTTTCACCAAGTAGGGGAGTTGTGCCACATTATTGTTGGCAACGTCGACTTGTTCAGCGGTTTCAATGTGGTAAATGCAACCTGCGGTGTCGATCAGTTTATCGTGCAAGCAGACGGTAAATTGATTGGCGCAAATAAAGCTTAACCAGTCTTGGTGGTTTGCCAGATACATTAATTCATCATCTTGATCAAATTGCAGTATGGCGGGCCAATGTATGTGTTGCATAGTTACCTGTAAATCAATGTGGGTTGGTTTAATCTGCTAACGGTTGCTGTAATCGTATGAAATTTCTTGATTCACATTTTTAACAACACATGAGGCATGTTCGCGTTGGGTGCGATTAAACGCATTGCCAATATGAATTTCCACGTTATTAAAAATGTATTTTTCTGCTTTGATAAAGTAATTATTATAGTAATTTTCTACTTCAATAAGATTTTGATTATATTCTACTTCTTCCTTTGTTTGCTCCTCGGTCATCTGCTTCTTTTGGTCAAGCATCATTTTGACTTGCTCTACCATACCCGCATCACTTTGCCATTCAGCTTTGGGGGGCAATTTACGCAGTCTGGCCTCGAGTTCTAATCCGGCGACAACCATGCCTTTGATGCCGGCATCCAGTTCTTTGAGTTGTAGCTTTAGTTCACCTTGATGCATAGCACAAAATAGTTCGGTTTTGGTACTGGCTTTAGCGCCAAGCACAATAGCCCTAATCCCCTTTGCCGCGGTGGCTTTACCGCCGACTAAGTCACCGCGTCGTGATTGAGCATCACTGACGGTAATGCAGCCTCCTGACGTTGAATGACTGTGTAACAACTGTTTAGTGACTAAAATATTGCCCTGTGCTTCTAGATGAGAATATTGTACAAATTGGGCACAAATTTGGCCGGTGGCGGTAATCTTGGTACTGAGCTCTTGGTCTTTAATTAACCGACCAATGATGCCTTTGCTGACAATAACGTCACCTTGCGCTTCAATGGTGGCTGAGTCAACAAACCCCATGACGGTAACATCACCACTGGCTTTGACTTCCATCCCTTCATGCACATCGCCGGTAATTAAAATACTACCTTTAAAATTCACATGGCCAAAGCGAACATCAACATCTTTAATTTGCAGTATATCGTCGACTTGCATGCCTTGACGGTTTTCAACCGGTTGGCCTGGAACTGTGGCGATGAGTTTGTTTGGATCCTTAGGGTGTAAGCCGGTGCCTGTACCGGGCTCCATGGGTTTGTCTTGACCTGTGATTTGTTGCAGTACATCACCATGGATATTGAATCCTGGGCTACCAGTGGTTGCTGGGGTCTTAATCATTAATATATCGGTGGGCTTAACGGTAATTAATGCGCCTAAATTACGCATATCGACCGAGCCGTCTTCACGTTCTTGAGGTTGTAATAAACGTTCTCGCGCCAGAGCTACCTTACGGGTTAATGTGGCATTTTCGCCATTCACTGCCGCTTTACCGCAGGCGATAACGCCCTCACAGCATTCCCCTGGTGGTAAAATCGATAAGCGTTGCATTAACCCCATAATGTTAGGTTTACTTAAGCCCATTTTAATTTTTTGATTTTTGAGGGTATTAAGTACGTCTGATAGGGTGATGTCTTTACCGCCCCAAGCTGAGGTGATTTTCATACTAGCTTGCATTTTATCGTCATTGATATTGATGTCCACTGCACCATCTTTACGTTCAGCTATCGCAAAAAACAGTTCGTGATCCCCTAGATTTTGGCCGCAAAGCGCATTGACTTCAGTGACCGCTTTATTAATGGCAGGGGCAATGGGAAACAACATTGCAAAAGTTGCCTGTGTTAGTAAGGCGTTGATATCCTCTTCTAGCACGGGACCATGAGTATTGGGAATTATGCGTAATTCGGCTTTACTTTTATCTGCGCTTAGTGCGATTAGTGAAGGCTCTAACATAGCATCCTTTGTTGTTATTTTTATATCAGATCAATACTGGAAATAAAATAGTAACGACATAAATTCAAAAATGTTTACTATTTTACCTTGCAGTAAATTTAGCCGATTTTAATCTCCATTTCCAGCAGTAAGCTCGCTTTGTTGTCCATAACTGAAGCTGTGTCACGGGAGGTTCGATCTTGGGATTAACGTTGATGGAGATATAATTTGTACTTATTGTTTTCAGCCAACACATTCACTTTACCAAAATGAGTCGCAATGGTATCAGCATAGGGCAGGTGGCGATTAGCAACAATTTGCCAGACGCCTTTAGGCGCCAAACTGATTGCGCTGGATTTAACAAACTGGGTCGCAATGTCGGTGGTGCTGGTTAACCCATCATGAAACGGTGGGTTGGAAATAATGCCATCAAATTTACCGGTAATTTGATTAAATCCGTCAGAAGGATAGATTTTTGCGTGCATATTATTGGCTGCAAGGGTTAATTCACATGACAGCAATGCCATCGCATTGATATCAATACATTCCATGGCTAGCTTTGGATTGGCTTTTAGCAATGCCGCCGTAATGACCCCTGCACCACAACCAAAATCGAGGACTCTGCCGTGTAAGTTGTTTGGTAAATGCAACAGTAATAGTTCGGTGCCCTGATCGAGACGCTTTTCACTGAAGACCCCTACCACATTGCAAATTTGCAGTTTACCTTGTGGTGTATCTAATGAATATTGGCTTACCCAATCACTGATTGATAGCCTGGGTGCTACTTGAGTTAAATAACTGACATACACTAAACAATGACGGGCATTATCTTGTTTGATGGGGGGGGAGTAATAATCAGGCGTGAGTTTATCAATTGATTTAATCCCACCTTTATTCTCACCCACAATCATTAATTGGCCGTCGATACGTAAATGCTGCGCCGCAAGTTGCAGTAAGTAACCCATTAACGGTTTAGCTTTTGCAAAGTAAATAATAACCGTGTCAAATTTTGTATCAACTAATGAGTCAGGCAGCTGATGGCCAAAATAGCACTGCAATTTATTATTAGCATAGGATGACAATGTTAGGTGATGATTAAAATCCAGCGCTAGGGCAGTGACATTCTCTGCAAACTCAAGACATTGATGCGCAAAAGTATCAGCTTCATAGTTGAGCACTAACACATTATGTTTATGAAAATATTTGCTGTTTCTAATTAAGGCTTGAGAAGGATTTGTTAACACGTCGGTTGCTCATAATGCTAGTGATAAAATACCTGCTGATATTAACACAATCCCCACTTTGATAGCGGGGATTGTGTTAGGCAGCAATTAAGGCGTTTGTACCGATTGTGGTAATAAGCTAAACATTTTATTGGCTATATCAACATTGTCTTGATGGCCACTAAACAATCTGGCGCCGGGGCCCGCTGCGAATACCTGAACATCCATGGCGGTATGGCCGCCACTTGTCCAACCGGTATTAGATTGAATATCAATTAATTTTCGCAGTGCAATAGCAAGTGGCTCATTACCTTGCATACGTGCAGTTTGCAATTGACTGTATTCTACTTCGCTTGGGGTAAACCCCAATAGTGTTGCGGTTATGGTCTGCCAATCCTCTGCGGCAATAGCACGCGTGGCAATCACATCTGGGCTAGCTTGAACCTTATGCAGTACTTCAGGATGCCATTCGTATTTGTCGTGTGCGCCCACTGACAACCCACCGGTATTATGATCGGCTGTCACAACCATCAGGGTGTCTTTACTTTGACGAACAAATTGTTCAACCACTTCAATTGCGGCTGCAAACTCATCCATTTCACCCATCGCGGTAGCAATATCGTTACTGTGACCCGCCCAATCAATTAAGCTGCCTTCTACTAATAACACAAAACCTTGCTTATTTTGCGACAGTAAATCGAGTGCCTTTTGCGTCATATGACTGAGTTTATGCGCTTTTTTATCATTAATCCCCCAAGGTAACTGTACATCGGCAAATAGCCCTAATACTTTCGGGTGATGAACCGACTCAAGTTGGGAGAGTTCACTAATGTGTTGGTAACCTTTAGCGGTGAACTGCTCAAGCAATGTTGGGGTGAAATATTGCTGGCCACCGCCAAGGATGACATCAGCATCGGTGGTTAAATAAGCCTGTGCGATATCAATATAATTACTACGACTTTCATTGTGAGCAAGAAATGCCGCAGGTGTAGCATGGTTTACTTGGGAGGTAACCGCTACGCCAGTTGACAAGCCTAATGCTTTTGCTCTTTCCATTAAGGTTGTCAGTGGGCGTTTTTCGGTATCAACGGCAATAGCACCATTATAACTTTTGACCCCAGTAGATAATGCGGTTGCCGATGCCGCCGAGTCGGTTACATAACCACTGACAGAAGCAGGGTAAGTGCTTGCCATACCAACGAGTAAGCGATCAAAAACCGTTTGTTCAATCTCTTCTGTCTCAGGGTTATCTTTATAGTAACGATAGGCCGTGGTGTAAGCAGGTCCCATACCATCGCCAATCATAATAACAATATTTGTCGGTCTTGAAGGACCGACAGTCGGCACATTATTACTGGTTGTGTTGGCCTCAATAGGCGAAATAACGACTTCATCAGCCATTGCACCCGTTACGACCAAGCTAGAGACCAATAATAATCTGCTAATTATTCGTTGGTAGGTAGATAGAAAATGCATGATTAATCCTATTTCTGCTGATTGATACGGGCTTCGATGGCATCCATAAGCATGCCGGTAATGTCAACGTCATATGCGGCTTCAATTTCTCTAATGCAGGTTGGGCTGGTGACATTGATTTCAGTTAACTTATCACCAATGATGTCTAAACCAACAAAAATAAGGCCTCGTTTTTTCAATTCTGGACCAATGGCGCGGGCTATTTTCCAATCACTTTCTGATAATGGCTGGGCTACTCCACTGCCGCCAGCCGCTAGGTTGCCACGGGTTTCACCTTTCATCGGGATACGCGCTAATGCGTATGGAACCGGTTCACCGTCAACCACTAAAATACGCTTGTCACCTTGAGTTATCTCAGGGATAAAGGCTTGAGCCATTGCGAACTGCTGGCCATAACTGGTGAGCGTTTCGATAATGACCCCGACGTTAGGGTCATCTTTTTTCACTCTAAAAATAGACGTGCCGCCCATGCCATCTAATGGTTTTAAAATAATATCTTGCTTCAATTGGTGGAACGCTCGAATACGTTTAGCATCACGGGTCACAAGAGTGTCTGGCGTAAACTCAGAAAACCATGCTGTAAACAGTTTTTCATTGGCATCACGTAAGCTTTGAGGCTTGTTAACGATTAATACGCCTTCTTCTTCCGCCCGTTCCAGCATATAAGTGGCGTAGATGAATTCGGTATCAAATGGTGGATCTTTGCGCATTAAGATCACATCAAGATCTGCCAACGGGGTATCAATTGACTCGCCTAATGTAAACCATTGGTTAGCATCTTGCTTTACCGATAATTCACGCATGTTGGCCATGGCTTTGCCGTTGACCATCGCAAGATCATGCATTTCCATATAAAACAATTGGTAGCCACGTGCCTGTGCGGCTAATAACATCGCGAAGCTGGTATCTTTTTTGATGTTAATGTCGCTAATAGGGTCCATAACAATGCCGAGCTTAATCATGTGTTTATCCTTAATAATATCCAAGATGATATCGGTTTGGGTTAACCAATATCGCCAAATTTAACTTGTAATGCAGTAATAGCAGTCAATGATGCGGTTTCTGTACGCAGCACTCTTGGCCCCAATAAAATATCGGTAAAATGCTCAGTTTCGGTCATGGCAATTTCTTCGTCAGATAAGCCGCCTTCTGGGCCAATTAATAATCTTACTTTGTGGTGTTGATCGGTTAACTGTAAGCCATTAATGCCGTGTGAAGCTCTTGGGTGTAAATTCAGTTTTAAGGCTTCGGTAGATTCTTCACACCATTGCGCCAATGTCATTGCAGGGCGAACAACCGGTACGATACTGCGGCCAGATTGTTCACAAGCACTGACGACAATTTTTTGCCATTGTTGTTGTTTTTTCTCTAAGCGATCACCATTAAGTTTGACACCACAACGATCTGAAAATAAGGGTGTAATCCTTGTTACGCCTAGCTCAACCGATTTTTGGATCGTAAATTCCATTCGGTCACCACGAGAAATTACCTGACCTAAGTGCAAGTCTAATGTTGATTCGTTGTTGTTAGCTTGACAACTTAAGACGTTGACAGTGATGGATTTTTTACTTATTTCAATAATTTCAGCTAAGTAATCATTACCATCACCGTTAAACAAGCTGATGTGGTCCCCTATGCCCATTCGCAATACTCGGCCGATATGGGCGACACCATCCTCATCTAATTGAAGCGTTTGCCCTTGTTGTAAATTGTCTAGGGGCTGAAAAATGCGTGGGACTCTCATCAGTGTTGACCTTATTTAACCAATTGTTCAAGGGGGAGCTTGATCGTCAATTAACGAACTAAGCCGTTATTTTGGCATTGTTTGAATACAAAATCATTATGATTACCTTGGTTAGCAGCGATTAAGGTATCACGTTGGCATTCCGTGGCGCTGATTGGTTGCATTTTGTTCCATGCGTTAAACAACTTTTGTTGGCTATTACTGATTTGCAGACCATAGGTTTGTTGCATATATACTCAAGTGAATTCAAACTGCAGTTTTTAATTTCTGAAAGTTATCATTAATTGTATCACCGAGTGTATCGGCAATATCGGGGAGGGTGATGCTAAAAAAGTCATTGATTTTTCGTCGGAATTCTTTTGTCGTTGCGAAGTATTGCCCATTCCTCGCATGTTTATTCATCACCTTCCACAATCGTTCTATTGGGTTTAAATTTGGACTATAAGGTGGCAGGTAATGCAATGTTATATTCAGATTTTTAGCCTCTTTAACCACTAAGGCATTTCGATGGTATCCAGCGCCATCAAGCACCAAATGGATAACACCACTTGTTGAGTAACGCGCTCTAATTTGGTTTAAAAAATCGATGATGGATGCACCGTTAACCGTTTTGCTATATTGCTCAATGACCGCTTCTGTTAAGTGACCAAGTCGGATTGCACCAACCACGTTAATACGGGTTCGGCTTCCCGTCGTTTCTATCGGTTTATCAACGCCTTTTTTTATCCAGCCAGCGGTGATTTTTGTGGCTTGGGTCGGATGAACCGCATCCATAAATAATAACGGTTCATCAGGGGTTAACGAGGATTTTAGTTGCTCATAATATTCAATGAAAGCCGTTTGTTTGTCTTCATCAAATTTGTGAGGAACCCCTTTAGGGTTTTTATAGCTGAACTGATGTTTATGCAGCCATTTATTGAGGCCTGACACTGTGTACTTAATCTGAAATTGTTCTGAGATATAAGCGACTATTTGATGGCTATGCAAGTAGGTCACCTCACACAGGTGTGCAATCAATAGTTCAGTTTGCTCTTGACTCAGATAACTTAAGGAGCCGCCACTATTACACGTGAGTTTTTGGTCGTGAGCATAGGCATCAATGTATCGAACTACGGTCGTTTCGTGAATACGTAACGCTTGGGCAATCATTGGCGTTGGCCAATTTTCATCGCGTAGTAAAATGGCTTTAATGCGATCACACTCACGCCTATCACTCGAGCTTTTATGTCGAGTTTCCAATGCTACTTTTTGTTCTGGCGAGAGTGTAATTTGTTTCATGGGGCTATGATGATCCCATTTGGGACAAAATCAAGCATTTTTAATGATCACGGGTATAAAGGTAAGTTCGAGCGATAGGCCCTCTTGCTTGTTTGGGGGGTTGTGCTTTGCGGCCTTTAAAGTCGATAATCATTTTACACTGCCCGTATTGATCCGCTTTTCCGCCCCAATCACTAAAACGGAAATTGCTGCGATCGCCATTCACCTCACCTACAGCAGGAACAAGATTGTGTAAATCGGCTGCCATTTTTTTAAATGCAGCATTATTTTTATTGCAGTTTTTTCGACCACCGTCTTGCCAGCATTGCAGTTGATGACCAAATTCCCATGCGGGAACCACATGCTCCCATTCGATACGGTTGGCTCTAATGATTTGTTTTCTAACTTTATAACCACAGCTAGCATGATCCGCTTGCCATAATTTTCCTGCGATGGCGATATCGCAGCCGCAATAGAAGGTGCTGAGTGGTAAGTGTTGTTGGTAAATCTTTTTAGCCATTTTTTTGGCTTGACCGAAACTGCTGGAATGTTCTGCCGCGATAAGTGTGGATGAAAAAATGCCGCACAGAAGCGACACCCAAAAGAACCAAGAGAGTGTGGATGATAAGCGCAAAATAAACCCTAAAATTAACAAAAAACATCATTACAGTGCAGGCTTAGCCTGTCATTTTGGCTGATGTTAATCCATCGCATGCGATGACGCAATTGATAATGTTAGGTGCTAAAAGGGGTTAATGTTTGTTGGCAACGGCGACAGCGATATTGAGTCTGGCCTCGCACAATTCTGTTGTGACGTCTTATGGTTAATTGCACACTGCCACAACCGCAAAAATATTCAAATTGTTGACCACTGACGGACTGGATATTGAGTTGGTGAGTGGTCTTTGGCGTAATACTAAATGTTGTCATCATGACGCTTTGCCATTCTTTACCGTGAGGTTTTACTTTACCAAATAGATGGAAACACACCAAATGGCTAATTTCATGTGGTACCACTTCGTTAATAAAAATATTTGGATTTTCAGTTAGTAAAACAGGATTGAAGCGCAGTTTATTGGTTTGTAAATGCGCCGTCCCCGCGCTTTTTCCGCGTAAGCTAAAATGTACGCTCGGACGAGGAAATTGACGTTTGAAATATTGCTCTGCTAATTGGTAGTCTGCTTCGACTTTGGCCAATATCTGCTGTTGTAACGGATCGCTAACGGCAGTGTTTGGCGATTGGTGGGTTCGAGGCCCTACTGATAACGAAGACCCCTTTGTATGGATGTCTTGCGTTAGCGCTTGGTGCGCGCGCTGGGTGAGATTGAAGATATTTTTAAACATGATGAAATGCTTCACTTACCTACACGAATATTCAATGAGAGACTCAAGCAAGCAAAGCATAGACATTTTATATTAGTCTTTTGACATTACAGAGTGCTCGCCGCTGCGGCTATCATGGCACGAATTTGCTCGACGATGTCTGACTCTACTTGTGAGTCGTAGCCTTTAATACGTGGAGTATGAATGTGTCCTACGGGTAAGTTCAAGTTAAATTGGTCTCGAAGTAAAATACTGCGATAGGAAATTTCATTAGATAAATAGCCCCCACCAGAACCTTCAACTGAAATTTCATTTTGTAATTCAGCCAGTGATGATGCCTTAAATTGCCCCCTAGATAAGGTGTTAATTTGATGATTGTCATTGACGCTCCAATGACCTTTAACCGCTGCCATTGCTTCAACGGGCAGAGAAAATTGCACAAACTCAGGGCCATTTAATTTTCCATCGGAAGAAGTGCCACCGTTAAATAACGGCGCTTTAGGATTGCTGTGACTGGCGCCGGTTAATACATTTAAATTGTCTGGTGCCTCTGCACTGCGGTTACGTCCAGGAAAACGTTCGATATCGAAATTTTCCCGGCCCATGCTAATGGTAAAGACCATGTCGACACTGTTTTCACGATAAAAGGGCGTGAGTAACGATTCGATAATACCATTGTCGAAATCGCTAAATCTCACAGGGATCATCACGGTTTCTATCTGTGCTTTTTTACCATTAATCTCAAAACGATAGCCATCAAATGCTAAAGCCGCTAAGCCTGATGGATTACTTTGGCCAATATTTCTATCAAGAAAAAAGGGATCGAAACCGGTCACTAAAATATTAATTTGGGTATCGGGTAAAAATTCAATATCGCTAAAACCGCGAGACGATTTCTCAACCGCTTTGACCAAAATATCACGTTGCCAGTCGGCAACATTAAATCCGACTCTTTCTTGCTTTAGAACGTTACGCATACTTAGACGGCTCCAGTACAACGAGCGATCGTCACTGTGCCCCGATTGTACATCGCGTACGGCTTGCTGCCATAACCTGTGTCCTTGATGCGCCGCCATTTCGGTAACGGCTAACTCATCATTGGATTGGGCTAACTTGACCTCTAAAGTATCACTGATAGCTTGATAACGATTAACCACCTGCGGCATTGTTTGCCCAGCCTTTGATACACGCATCTCTTCAATGTTTTTTTGGAGTTGTCCTGCATTAACTGCATTCGATAGCGTGGCTAATACCAATGAACTTAACATTATAAAAGCGCTGTGTTTAATCATGATGGTTCCTTTAGGGCCCTAGATATCCATATTGGGGTTATGTTTAACGATGTTACTGCCCGCTAGGCTAGGTAACGTTTATTCTAAGTGACAGTTATAACACAGTTGTTTCGGCTATTTAATAGCACTTTGAATACTTGTACACGTGTAGGTCATTTTTGAGTGATGGATTTATGTTGATAATTTGTCTGGCCGTTAAACTTACCGTGATATCAATATAATTACTGATTTTTTCTATACTATTGATGCATCTATACCATACTTAGATCATAAAAAAGATGTGGCTGGATATAGCAGAGACACTGAAGATAGTCATCGTTGCGGTTAATCTGGGGTGAGAAACCGTTACAAAGGTGATTAAAAGCGGGCAAAGTGTCGTTCTGCTCATGGATGAATATTGAGTCAGATGAAGATAGTTTTTATGAGTGATTATCTTTGTTATCTATTGCGTTACCGATGATATAAGCGATGAGTGATTACTCTGAGTTTATATTTAAGTAACCTCAACTCGGATTAATAGATGGGATAAGTAAGTCCAAATCAGAATGTTTGGCCTATTTCTTATCAAACCTGTCATTTGTTTTGCTAACAAGGCGCATTGGCGCGTCAATAGCCGGTCTATTGCAAGTCAATGCAACACAGTTAGCGGAGCAAAGGACTGTTTGATAAACGTTTATTATCCCGAACTGAGATTAAGACGTTACATTATCCAGTTATATCTATAGATAAAATGCACTGGCTAACCTTGTGTTAGCACTTTTGTGTTCACTGTATCGGAAGGATATCAACATGGAACCATTATTAATGGCAGGTTTTCGGTGTAATGAGCTAAACGAGGTGCTTTGTGGATTACACTTTCAACTTCACTATATTGATAAGTATAATAAAAATAAAATACCTATTAATTGTGCTCTGTGCTTAATCGATCTTCGAACAGAAAATACTATAAATGAAATCACTAACCTGGTGAGAGAGTTAGATCCCAGGATCCATATCATTGTACTCATAAATAAACCACAACTCGACATTGCAGAAATTACCACTTTTATTGCCCAATTTGCTTGGGATTTTTACACCAGTCCAATTGATCCTGAAAGATTAGCGAAGTGCTTGGGTCATGGTCTCGGTCTGTCTAAATTAAAGCAGCAGCATGCTCCGCAGCTTGAATCACAGTGTAAAGATAACGAGCAATTTGCGTATCAATCAGACGTCATGCGACAGTTATTCCGTCAAGTTGGGCGAGTGGCCCCGACCGATATCCCCGTGCTTATTAGAGGTGAATCTGGCACGGGCAAAGAATTAGTGGCGACCCAGTTACATCAATTATCTGCCAGAAAAGACGGACCTTTTGTTACGGTTAATTGTGGCGCTATGGCGGCAGGATTAATTCAGTCTGAGTTATTTGGTCATGAAAAAGGCGCCTTTACGGGGGCCACAAGTTCCCGAAAGGGCAAAATTGCACTGGCTAATGGCGGAACATTATTTTTAGATGAAATTGGCGATTTACCCGCTGAACTACAAGTCAATTTACTGCGTTTTTTACAAGAAGGCTTGTATGACTCCGTTGGCGGTAGTATGCCGCAATCGGCTGACGTGCGTATTTTAGCCGCTACTCATGTCAATTTAGAAAATGCTATTGATCAAGGTAAGTTTCGCTTAGATCTTTACTATCGTTTAAATGGCATTACCATTGAAACTCCAAGATTAAAAGAAAGACGTG
The DNA here is from genome assembly GCF_003855155.1 of Shewanella psychromarinicola. Lineage (NCBI taxonomy): Bacteria > Pseudomonadati > Pseudomonadota > Gammaproteobacteria > Alteromonadales > Shewanellaceae > Shewanella > Shewanella psychromarinicola. Next base: position 373,211 of record NZ_CP034073.1, on the reverse strand, counting down.
ATGATATCATCGGTTTAGCCAATCGATTTATTCGGGTGTATTCGGATGAATATGGGCTTGCGACTAAGCCATTGTCGCAGTCCGCTTGCCATGCATTATTAAATTATCCATGGCCTGGTAATGTCCGCGAGTTAATTAATCGTGTTCGTCGTGCGGTTGTATTGAGCGACACGCAGCAGATCACTGCTCAAAACTTAGAGTTAATCAATATCGAAAAAAAGCGTCATATCGCGCTCTCGCTTAAAACCTTAAAAGACAATGCTGAAAAACAAGCATTGCAACAAGCAATCTTGATTGCAGATGGTCATGTTGAACTAGCAGCAAGTTATTTAGATATTTCTAGAGCGACCTTTTATCGACTCATGGACAAGCATGACTTAGAACTGATCTAGTCTTGTTAACATTGCGATAATCATATTGTTTGCTTATCGAATCTTAAGAATAAGATTCAGGCTAAAAATAAAATTAATATAGATATCAATAATCTAGCTATTTACATTCTTAATATTAAGAATTCCCCTTCATTTTAAAATTACTATCTACATGAAATATATAAACTTTTATCTTTGGCACAAGGGTTGCTATAACCTTGTATCAAGTATGGAAGGAATATTTTATGGATATTATTAGCAGACTACATCGCAATATATTGCCGTTGTCATTGACGCGAGGAATACCGCTTGGTGTGTTATTGCTAGCTGCGCAATCTTACGCTGATGACTCAAGTGTCATTGGCTCACACGTGATGCAAGGTGCAGGTCGGGCAAGTATTAATCAAGCCGCTGGCGATTTTAATATTCAGTCTAATAGCCACGCTATAGGCCACAGTGCATCCATTCAAACGATTAATTACATCCTATCACCGCAATTAACTTCGCAATCAGAACCCAACAAGCAACGCATTACGGTAATAGACAGCCAAGCTTTTGCATTATTTCAAGGGTTAGCAAGTATTAATCAAGTGAGTGGTGAGCAAAATATGCAAGCCAATATAGGCAGTATTGCCATGGATTCAACCCTTGAAACCATCATGGGTCAAGGGTTAAACGATGACGCGCTAACCCAAGTGTCGAGCCAATTGGCACCTTCATCTTATCAATTATCATATTATCAGGCCGAAATTGCTCCAGACAGTTTTTTGGATGCGCAAGGCGTGATGCAAGTTAATCAAATTTCTGGCAATAATAATGTTGCCATTAACCAGTTCTCGTTGCAGTTACCAAGCGGGAATTAATAATCATCGATCGGAGGAATGGAAGATGAAAAAACTCACTCTAGTATTAAGTATTGCAGCCATAATGAGTGGTTCTGCATACGCTAACGGAATGACAGATACTGACAGCAGTGTTGAATTAAATAAAGCCGTCAATGTAACTAAAGACCTTAAATACGAAGGAAAAGTTAAAATTGAAGGTACCATTAAAGCCAACGGTTTAGGCATGGCAGTGGTTGAAAACGTGCAAGAAACTAGCGCAAATATGGTTGAAAATTACTATCATGATAATGATGCTAAAATAACAGGCAGTTCATTTGAAGGCGCCAGCGGTAATATTGGTGTTAACCAAGCAGCTGGTGATTTTAATGCGCAAAGTAATTCAGCTGCGTTAGCTTCTATTGATGCAGGTTTTGCTTTTGGCTCTGGTGATGCTGAAATTTTTAATACGCAAATGGGTGGTTTTAATGGTGTCTGGAATGAAGCCTCAACTAACACATCAACCATCGCGGGTTCTTCGTTTATGAATGCCACAGGTAATATTGGCGTCAACGTTGCTGCTGGTAACAACAATATTCAAGCCAATAATATGGCCGCGTCGACTTATAATGGACGTTTAGGTGAAGCCAGCGTGTCTAATGTGCAAAGCACTGGGCATAACGGCACTATGAACATCGGGGTTGTTCAGGATAGCGTGGAATATGCCACCGTTAATCTTGCCTTAGGTGCTTCTGGAACATACGTGGGAACTTCGGAGCTCAATACGCCTTATTATCCTCAAATAATCCTAGAAGAAGGTCCAGATGCTGGTTCACATAATGTGCCTCCTGGAACTGTAGTGGGCCATATTGATTTTGATACTGAAAATCCAACCGGTTCAGAGGTAATGACCTTTGACGAAGCGGGTGATATTGCTCTAAATGGTACGGTTAGTGGCCAATTACCTTTCTTTGTCCAAACTATCGTGCAGAAGTCTAATAACACTTCATTACTAGGGGGCAGTGCTTTCCAAAATGCATCCGGTAACATTGGTGTTAACTTGGCGAGTGGTACAGGAAACTTACAGTCAAACAACTTAGCCTTGACAAGTATTACTGGACCGTCAACCGTTATTTCGGCTGAATAATGCTAAATGAAACGGTATGAATAAGGCAGGGGGGCAACCCCCTGATTCATCTTATGCGCAATATAACCCAATTGATGATCGCACTGTTGATCATTTTCAGCTTGAGTCTGACTAACTACAATTATGCCGCAGAGGTTCCATTAACGGGTGTCGTGCCAGGAATGGGAACCTATTCTAAACCTATTCAAAGTATACGTGAGCGCAAGTTTGAACATGTAATACAACAAAGAACCGATTTCTCTTGCGGTGCAGCCAGCCTAGCTAGCCTGTTGAAATATGCCTATGATCGTCAAGAGATTACTGAGCAAAAAGTGTTAATTGGCATGTTAGAGCATGCTGATCTGGCATTGGTTCAAGAGCAAGGATTTTCACTGCTTAATATGAAACGGTATCTGCAATCTCAAGGTTTAAGAGGGCGTGGATATAAAGTCGGTGAAGCTGAAATGTCGTTACTCAAAATCCCTGCCATTGTGTTACTTAATGATAGTGGTTACAGCCACTTTGTGGTTTTTCGACGTTATGATGGCGGAGATGTCTATTTAGGCGATCCTGCTTTAGGTAATCGGATCATGACAATGGCAGAGTTTAATCAGAAGTGGAATGGTGTTGTGTTTGTGGTTATTGGAGAAGATTATCAACGTGATAATCCTTTGCTGCACCCAAGAGCAAAATTAACGTTTAAAGCACTCGACCCTCTGTCGCCACTGACGGACGCAGAGTTGCTCGAATTTGGTTTTTCTTATTCAGATATGCTTTAAGGAGGAAGATATGAAATTATGCATGATGCTACTACTGACTGTCGCTGCACCAGTGATGGCCAGTTCACCTTCGCTGTCAGTGTTTAAACATAGCCAAGTGCTAACAGACTTTGAACTTGATTCAATGAAAGGCAAATACATCAATAGTGGTCAAGATTATTATTTCGGCTTACAAATGCAAACGCAGTTTATCCAAGACAATGGTATTCAACAGCAAGTAGGTATGCAAATCGAAATTGCTCAAGTTGATAATCAACCCTCGATAAGTATTACTATTAGCGACCCAAATGCTATTAATAGTCAAAATGGGTTTCAGTTAGATACCTTGGGGCAAACGGCAGGGTTACAACAACGAATTCAAATCGCCGGCGATGAAAACCTAGCAGTTAATGAATTCGACATGGCCCAAGGTCATTTGACGCCCTTGTTGCAGGGGATCAATGTTGCAGTGGGGACAACGCTTGTTAGCCATAATGGCAGCACTACTTTTTCGGCTAATGCTAATACGATTGGTTATCAAGTTGACTTGGTTTCGGGTAATGCGAGCCAAGGAATTAGCTATCAAGATGGCAACGGCCAGTTAGTGCAGAGCATTTTTATTAATGGACTCAATCACGGAGTGATAAATCAGTCTACACTAAGGTACGATGGTATGCCTGTTGGACCGATAGAGTCGAATATACTTGGTAGGCAAATCAGTGATTTAACATCTATGGGATTTTGATTTACTCTGTACAAGCCAAGGACGTATATATGAATAAGAAATGGACCTCAGCTATCGCAGTGATACTGCCTGGAATATGGGCCGTACCTGCGTATGCTGCAGATACTCATCCTCAACCTGTCTCGCAATCGACCTTATCTGAACAAGATATTGCAGCACTTAAACAAAAACTGATTCAGTTAAATCAACAAATTAAGTTACAGCAACAAGCCATTAATCAGATGGCACAACAGGTGCTCAAGCAAGAGGCATTAAGCCGCCAAGCCAGCAATACAAATGTCACCTCTACGACACAGCAAACGCCTCATCCCCCCCCATCAGTTGAACGACCAAGCGCTCAATCAAGTCAACAAGCTGTAGTCGCCAGTAGCACTGCAAAGCGAAAAAAAACGCCAGACAGAGCAAGAAGTACTGATGACGTATTACAAGAAGCGCATAATGTTTTCTCTCGAAAATTTACCGTCGAGCCCTCATTTACCTATAGCTACTACAGTCGTAAAGATCTAATTCTTAGAGGGTTTTTAGCACTTGATGCCATTTTTTTGGGTAATTTAAATTTAGATCGTATTCGCACTAATACTACGCAACTTGATCTCACCACCCGCTATACTTTAAATGAAAACTGGCAGTTTGAGCTCGGTTTACCGTACCTGTATCGCTGGACTCAGTATGACTCTGTGGGGGAGGGCAACTCGAGTCAACGATATGAAACCGCTAAAATTAGTGGTGGTCAAATTGGTGATATCAGTGGCGCAGTTTATTATCGAATGAATGCTGAATCAGTAGACTGGCCCGATTGGGTGTGGAACGTCAGGGTTCGCGCTCCAACCGGAAAAGATCCTTTTGGGATCCCGCTTGAAACATCAGACTCTGGCAATTTGACCTACCCAACTGAAATGGCAACGGGTTCTGGTGTTTGGGGCGTGTCTACAGGGTTTAGCTTAGCAAAAACCTTTGATCCTGCGATTGTATTTTTTAATTTAAATTATGGTGTTAGCTTTACAGAGGAATTTGATGACTTGTCCGGTGCGACAGGGTTAAGCCCTGGTGAAATTGATTTAGGTAATTATCTTGATTACAGCGTGGGATTAGCTTTTGCTGTTTCCGAGCGAATGAGTTTGAGTATGAGCTTTAATCAACGGTTTTACAGTAAAACTAAACAAAGACCAGAAGGTGGAGAATGGCAGAAAATCCCTCGAACTGACACCAATACCGCGAATTTGGGTATTGGCGCTACCTTAGCCTTGTCACCTAATTTATCCATGGTGACCTCAATAGGCTCCGGGTTAACTGAAGACTCCCCAGATTATCAAATTAGCGTGCGATTTCCTTATCGTTTTTAATTTAGTAAAAGGAATTGGCATTCTTTATCAGTCAATCGGTATCACCTCAAGCAGCCTATTTTAAGCCGTTTGAGGTGATATACCTAAACGATTTCGAAATGCAGGATTGAGCATGTCCAGAAGTGACAGCGTTCAAGGTGCTAGGAATAGGGCGCCTACGGCTGCTAGATCCTAGGACCTAAAACCTAGCATCTAGAAGGAGCGAAGCACCGCCCTCTGGCGAGCTTGCGAGTTCCTAGAACCTATCAGTCGCGAAGCGACGCTCTCGGTAAGGCGTCACCATTATATATCCTTAACTCATCATTGAATGCAATGATTCTTGGCTGGTATAACGTTTGGTGAAAAAGTCTAAAAAAGCACTAATGTTGCTGGCTAATTGGCGCCGACTTGAATAAACCCCATAAACTTTAAAGGTTTCCATTGGCCATTCTTGTAAAATAGGCACTAAGCTCCCCGTTGCGAGTTCTTGCTTGCAGCTCGTGTTAGATAGCATGGCAATGCCATAATTATCCAACGCTAAGCGTTTTACCATACTGGCGCTGTTGACTCGTACTTTTCGTTTAAAGGTCGCCATTATTTTACGATTGCCTTTTCCTAATGGCCAAATGGGGGCCGATAAGGTGGTGCCAAGTAAAATACCGTTGTGCTGGGTTAATTCTTGCGGTGTAGCAGGGCTACTGAATTCTTTTATATAACCAGGGCTAGCGACCAGAATAGGTTGGCGTTCAAATAACAATCGAGCAACAAGATCTGACGACTGTAATGGACCATATTTAATGGCAATATCGTAACCTTCACCCACAAGACCGACATCACTGTCAGTAAATTGAATATCCAGTTCTATATTGGGGTAAAGACGCATAAAACTTGAGCATAAATGGCCAATGACATCTTGTGAAAATGACACCGGAATTGCTATCCGTAACGATCCAGAAATATCATTATGGGTGTTTTCAATAGTGGCTTTGGCGGCTTCAATTTCATGGCTAATGGAATCACAGTGTTGAAAAAATAATGCGCCAACTTGGGTCAGACTTAAATTTCGGGTGTCTCTTTGGAGTAGTCGCACTCCGAGTTGTTCTTCTAATTGAGCAACTTTTCGACTAATGGTTGATTTAGGTTGTCCGATCTCTCGGGCTGCTTGAGAGAATCCTTTTGCTCTAACAACGGCTGCAAACAGCATCATACCGTTCAAATCGGGCATTCAAACCTCACTGTCTCAATTATGGAACAAAGCGTCCAAGCTAGTTTATATGGTAATTTACCCATTAACAAAGTTATATTTACGAGCTAAAAAAAATTTTCAGAGGCTATATAAGCAGAGGATCTAAGGATGACCAGCAAAAAGCAGCCCGCTAACAAGACTCAAGCACTATCGGCTGACCCACTTTTCTTACAAGCAGAACACTTGGCTAAAGATTTTTCATTATTTCCTGCTCATAACAAGCAGAGTGTATCTCAAGAAGTAAAAGGATTATTAACTGAAGATGCAATTCAATCAAACTTAAAAAGTTTGGCATCTTTAGATGTTGATGGTTATGTCAATAAAGTTATCCAACCCACTTTGGATAAAAACCGCCCTGGCGCGAAGCGTATGATCGCGGACTTAAAAGGCAAGATTATTGCTGAAAGTCATATTGGACCGTTTTATCGTGCTGAAGTGGAATTAAACTTTGGCACTCGTACTCGTCGTATCGGTTTTATTGCCCAAGAGCGCACGACCGCAAACGGTGCGTGGATGCCAGAACATCATCTTGCAGCATGTAAGGCGATCCGTCATTTTGCAGAATTGTCGATGCCAATAGTATATTTAATTGATACTCCTGGTGCCGATGCTGGTGAAGTTGCCAACAGCCAAAATCAAGCTCATACCATTTCAAAAGCCATCGCTGAAAGTGCTAACGTTGGTGTACCGACAGTCGGTATTGTGATTGGTGCGGGCTATTCAGGTGGTGCGATTCCATTAGCTGCAGCCAATATTTTATTATCTGTACGCGACGGTATTTTTAATACTATCCAGCCGCAAGGCTTACAAAGCATTGCGCGTAAGTACAACTTGTCATGGCAAGAATGTGCTAAGTCTGTCGGGGTATCGCCAGAAGAGCTTTATACCGCGGGCTGTATTGACGGTATTATCGACTTTACGCCATCAGATAAAGATGAGCGCCAGCATAATTTCCGTCGTGCGATTATCAGTGCTATTGAAGCCGTTGAACGTGCTGCGATGGATTTTGTACGCGAGTCTGCTGATTTAAAAGAACATTATGGTCGAAGTTTACAGCGTTTCTTAGCGCCGTCGGCTAATTTACTTACGCTTGAAAATAATACCCGCTTGTCTGTCGCCAATAATCCGACTATGTATCACAATATTTTTGGTAGTGCATATCGATATCTGCGTTATTTGACTTTACGTAGCCGTATTCATTCAATCTCACAAGAACAGTATGGTCGCTTGTCAAAAGTGAGCGTGCCAGAAGGTGATTTGTTAGCGCGTATTAAGCAAGAACAGGAACGCGTGTTCCAAGCGTGGTTAACCAACCCTGACAAGTTAGTTTACGATGAAGAACTGAATAAATTATGGGGTACGTTTAGCGCTAAACGTAAAGATATTTCTGCCGAACGTAACGTAATTACACGTTTTATTTTGGGTGAACCAAAAGAGAACTACAAAAAAGCACGTAAAGCACTGTTATTTAATATTGGTTGGTCATTATACCATCGTTGGAAAAGTAACGCGGCTAACAATTTCAATGGTTTAATTAAGCATTTAGAGTCATTGCCTAAGTCTACAACACAAGCTCCATGGCCTGAACTTAGTCAGCTTACTGTGCTGGACATTGTCGTTAATGACGAATTACGTGAAGACTTTATTTGGCAGTGTCATAACGTGCTTATCTTCAATGCACTTTATGACAATGTGGTCGGCAGTTTGGCGTCAATTTCCAAAGAAGCCATGATGTCAAAAAGTTTGTCTCGTGAATCAGTGGACAAGTTACTCCATAAATCGATTGATAATGCCTTATCTAATAGTGATAACGCTAACGACAAGAGCAAGTTCTATAAGTGGTTAAAATACTTTATGGATCAATCGAATCGTGCTGAATTGTTAACGCGTGTAGAGCAATGGAAGAGTGTCGGTTTCCCACAATTAAACGATTCGCTTTTCGTTATCTTAACTTATTTCTTCGAGCGCTTATTACCAGAGTACTTTGACAGTGAAGACGAGCACGATAAATACACGGGGACGATTAACCCTGTACGTATTGGTCGTCGTAAGGATTTTTGGAACCGTTTAACCATGGGTTACCAAGACTTACTTATCCAAAAAGTACTTCGTGAAGAGAAAAAGCAAGGCAAGATGGGCTGGGAAAATATTATCAAACAGTTCTTTACTCAGTTTGATGAAATTGATGCCGACAAAATGTCAGCTAACTTACTTAATTTCCCCGGTTTCCGGTTATCGATTGAAGATGCTATTGATAGAAAGATCCGCCCTTGTGGTTTAATTACCGGTCTGGCTGATTTTAAAAATAACGGCAGTAAGTTACGTGTAGGTGTTGCGGTTTCAAATACAGCATTCCAAGCGGGTGCATTTGATATGGCCAGTGCTGAAAAATTCAGTTCACTATTAATTGAATGTGCGAAACGTAAATTACCGGTCATTTGTTTTATCAGCTCTGGTGGCATGCAAACGAAAGAAGGTGCTGCGGCATTGTTCTCTATGGCGGTAGTGAATGACCGTATTACGCGCTTTATTCGTGATAACGAATTACCGGTATTGATGTTTGGTTTTGGTGATTGTACCGGTGGTGCTCAAGCCAGTTTTGTCACCCATCCTTTAGTGCAGACGTACTATTTATCTGGTACCAATATGCCGTTTGCTGGTCAAATGGTGGTACCTGCGTACTTACCATCAACGGCAACATTGTCGAACTATTTATCTAAAGTGCCAGGTGCAATGACGGGGTTAGTCCATAATCCATTTAGTGATACCTTAGACACCCAGTTGTATGGTATTGATCCACTCATGCCATTACCGACGATGAAAATAGACGAAGTGATCAGCAAAGCATTGTCTACCTTAGTGCCTGAAGTGATTGAGTTAGAAAAAGTCATTGAACAAGACGATCCTCGTGCATTGATGAAGCCTATTAATAAAGTGCTGGTGCATGCGCGTGGTTGTACGGCCGTTAAATTAATCCGTAAAGCACACGACAACAACATTAATGTGGTGTTGGTGGCCTCAGATCCGGACATGACATCTGTTCCAGCAGATATGCTTAAAGACACTGATAAGCTTGTATGTATTGGCGGTAATACCTCAGATGAAAGTTACTTAAATGCTTACTCAGTATTAAAAGTTGCTGAGTATGAAAACGTTGACGCGTTGCACCCAGGTATTGGCTTCTTATCAGAAAGTCCACAGTTTGCGGCGTTATGTGTCAACAATGGGGTTAACTTTGTCGGTCCTAGCGTGCATTCAATGACCACTATGGGTAACAAGTCTAACGCTATTCATACTTCGCAAGCGCAAAATGTCCCTGTTGTGCCAGGTAGTCATGGTATTTTGAGTAACGCAGAACAAGCGGTCAACGTGGCGTCTGAAATTGGTTATCCAGTGCTGTTAAAAGCGGTCCAAGGTGGAGGCGGTAAAGGTATTCAGGTCGTTAAACGTCCTGAGGACATGATTGGTTTCTTCCAGAAAACCGCGACGGAAGCCGCTGCTGCGTTTGGTAATGGTGACTTGTATTTAGAAAAATACGTTACCTCATTGCGCCACATTGAAGTCCAACTACTGCGTGATCAGTTTGGTAATAGCAAAGTATTAGGTATTCGTGACTGTTCAGTACAACGTAACAACCAAAAAGTGATTGAAGAATCAGGATCAACCATGTTGCCTGAGGAGCTGAAACAACGCGTGATGGAATACACTCGTGCGTTAGGTGATGCTACCGATTACATGGGCGCTGGTACTGTTGAGTTTATCTATAACTTAGATGCAAACGAAGTGTACTTTATGGAGATGAATACTCGTCTTCAAGTTGAGCATCCGGTGACGGAAGCGACATCGGGTATTGATATTGTTAGCGCGCAGTTTGATATTGCTGCGGGTCGTTCAATTGAAAAACTACAGCCAGTTGACCAAGGTTACGCTATGGAAGTGCGTGTGACGGCGGAAAAAGCGGCACTCGATAGCCATGGTATTCTTCAGCTTATTCCTAATCCGGGTAACATCACTGAATGTGTATTGCCTGAGCGTGATGATGTTGAAATTATTTCGATTGCAGCAGCTGGCAAAGAAGTATCGCCATACTATGATAGCTTAATCGCACAGATCATTATCCGAGGTACTGACCGTGCTGATGTGGTGGCTAAGATGTATGCGTATCTTGATAGCGTAGTGATTAAAGGGATTGCGACTAACATTCCATTGCTGAAGCTTATCCTTAAAGATCCCACCTTCAATGAAGGGGTGTATGACACTAACTACTTGCCACGTTTAATGGCAGAGTTGGACATTCCAGCACTGATTGCTGAAATGGAAGCGGCTGCAGAAGCGATTAAGGTTGATTCTGAATCATTACGTGTTGGCGAAAGCAACGAATTGAAAGTATTGGCACAAGGTGCGGGAATTTTCTATACCTCCCCAGCACCTGGTGAAGCAGACTTTGTTAAAGAAGGTGACATTGTCACGGTTGAGCAAACATTGGCATTGATGGAAGCAATGAAAATGTTCTCTCAATTGACCCTAGCGGGCTTTAATCGTCAAACGGGTGTGTTATATCCTGAAGATCAAAAGTATCGCATTGAACGTATTCTGAATAGCAATGGCCAGCAAGTTTCACAAGGTGATCTCCTGTTTGTGATATCGCCTATCGAAGCGTAATACGTACGATTGATTGTTGAGTAAAATACCCGCTATTTAGCGGGTATTTTTTTGTCATACTTTTGTATGTTGTATTACACTAAATAGCATATTCACTTTCCTGTTCAACTATATTGTTGAGCCATAATTGTTGGATCATACTATTGAGAAGATTGAGCTGGCTTGAGTTCTCTAGCGTATTATTGGTAACGCTGTTGATATTCATTAATTTGATTAACACTAAGCATGCCAGTGCTTCGGTGCCCGAGAGCCAGTCTTTTACCAACTCAAAAAACCGTAATATCATCCGCTATTGTGTTGATCCAGATTGGTTACCTTATGAAGCCATTATCGATGGCCGTCATACTGGTATTTCATCTGATTATTTAGCATTATTAACAGATTATACCGATTTCACTTTTGTGTTAGTGCCTACCTCGTCTTGGCGACAGAGTTTAGAATTACTTAAAAAAGGTGCATGCGAGTTAACCCCCATTTTAAATCAAACACCCAAACGCGACGCATATCTTTCTTTTAGCGATATTTTTTTTAAATCGCCAAATGTCTTGGTGTCATTAAAATCCCAACCTTTTTTACAAGGATTTGAAAATATTGGTGATCGCTTATTGGCTATACCCAAAGATTATCGTCTAGTGGAATATATCCAACGATTTTACCCCACTATCAACACCATATTGACTGATAATGAGCGACAAGGATTGGAGAGAGTTGCTAACGGTGAGGCGGATGTTTTTGTAGGATCGATGTTTTCTGTTAACGCCTATATTCAACAACACGAGTTAACCTCGCTAAAAATAGCGGGCTGGGGTGGTCCTGAAGATGAGTTACGCATTGGCGTTACTCATGCAAAGCAAGATTTGCTGCCACGAATTAACGCTGGACTGGCAAAAATTTCCCAAGCTGAGCATATTTCAATTTATAAGAAATGGCATAATATTACTGTTATTGAAGACATTGATTACAGCCTAGTGATCCAAGTGGTGACTGCTCTGGGGATGTTTATTTTATTTCTACTTTACCGAACCATGTGTGTCAGCAAGTACAATGTTCATTTAGAAGTAAACAACAAGCAATTACAAAAATTACAATTAGAACTTGAGGAAAAAAATAGTGATCTCGATTTTTTGGCTCAACATGATCCACTGACAAAATTGTATAATCGTCAATATTTTAACCAAACTTTTTTAGAGGATGCGAGGCAACCTCAGGAAAAAACACCTCAGAACAACAATATCAGTTTGATCATCATGGATATCGATTTTTTTAAAGCGATAAATGACATGCATGGACATGCTATCGGCGACAAAATTTTGGTTCAAGTAGCACAAGTGCTACAAGCTTCAGTAAGAGAACTTGATGTTGTGGCAAGGTGGGGCGGTGAAGAGTTTGTGGTCGTTTGTCAGCATGTACAGTTGCACGATGCCGCAGAGCTTTGCCAACGAATTACCGATGAGCTTACTTATTTTCATTTTTATAACAATATTAACGTGACCTGCAGTTTCGGGATTGCCTTGCTGGGTGATAATGAACCGATCCAAGCTTGCTTTGAACGAGCCGATGCGGCGTTATTCAAAGCGAAGCAGTCTGGACGTAATCAATATTGTAGTGCCTAGATAAAAATACCCTATTGATTGATGTTTGTGGCCTTAGCGAAACTCATTTTATGGGTTAATAAATACTTATTTGTTGTCGTGGTATGTTCATTGTCAGCATAATATTGGCCTAAAAATGTCGATTTACCCATTTAGGCTACAATTTTACATTTTTAGTTGAAATTACTGAGGCGATTAAAAAATAAACTATTATTTTTTAATCGTTTGTTTTATATCTTATTACTGGCATTTATTGAGTTTTTTTTTGCTAAAAACAAATAAATATTGCACCAGCTATTTGCGCCCAGCAAGGTTCCAATTTACAATATGCGCCTTAATAACCTGATGTGCGGTGTGTAGGTCCTTTTTCGCATGCTCCGTCTACTTCTTAAACTAATCATTAAAGTTGAATCATGACCGAATTATCCAAATGCAGAAACATTGGTATCTTCGCTCACGTTGACGCGGGTAAAACCACGACCACCGAGCGTATCCTTAAGCTAACCGGTAAGATCCATAAGATCGGTGAAGTACATGATGGTGAATCAACCACAGACTTCATGGAACAGGAAGCTGAGCGCGGTATCACCATTCAGTCAGCAGCAGTAAGCTGTTTCTGGAAAGACCACCGTTTTAATGTTATCGACACTCCAGGCCACGTTGACTTCACTGTTGAAGTTTATCGTTCGCTAAAAGTGCTTGACGGCGGTATCGGTGTATTCTGTGGTTCAGGCGGTGTTGAGCCTCAGTCAGAAACAAACTGGCGTTATGCTAACGATTCTGAAGTTGCGCGTATCATCTTCGTAAACAAGTTAGACCGTATGGGTGCTGACTTCTTACGTGTTGTTAAGCAAACTAAAGACGTATTAGCGGCTAACCCATTGGTTATGGTTTTACCAATCGGTATTGAAGACGAATTCATTGGTGTTGTTGACCTACTGACTCGTGAAGCTCACGTTTGGGATGAATCTGGTTTACCAGAAAACTACGAAATTCAACCTGTTCCAGCTGATATGGTTGACCTAGTTGAAGAATACCGTGAAATGTTAATCGAAACAGCTCTTGAGCAGGATGATGCTCTATTAGAAGCTTACATGGATGGTGTTCAACCATCTATTGAAGACGTTAAGCGCTGTATCCGTGCGGGTACTCGTACAATGTCTGTGTTCCCAACATACTGTGGTAGCGCATTCAAAAACAAAGGTATGCAGTTATTATTAGATGCAGTTATTGATTATCTTCCTGATCCAGTTGAAGTTGATCCACAGCCTCTAACTGACGAAGACGGTAACGAAAATGGTGAGTTCGCCATTGTTGATGTTGATGCGCCATTTAAAGCGTTAGCGTTCAAGATTATGGATGACCGTTTTGGTGCATTAACCTTCGTACGTATCTACTCTGGCCGAATCAAGAAGGGTGACAACATCCTTAACTCGTTTACTGGTAAAACAGAACGTGTTGGCCGTATGGTTGAGATGCAAGCCGATGAGCGTAACGAATTAGATTCAGCTCAAGCGGGTGACATTATCGCTATTGTTGGTATGAAGAACGTACAAACGGGTCACACGTTATGTGATCCTAAGCACCCTTGTACGCTTGAAGCCATGGTATTCCCTGAGCCTGTTATTTCTATCTCTGTAACGCCAAAAGATAAAGGCGGTTCTGAGAAAATGGGTATCGCTATTGGTAAAATGATTGCAGAAGATCCATCTTTCCGTGTTGAAACTGACATTGATTCTGGTGAAACTATCCTTAAAGGTATGGGTGAACTTCACTTAGACATTAAGGTTGATATTCTTAGACGTACTTACGGTGTAGACCTAATTGTAGGCGAGCCTCAAGTTGCTTACCGTGAAACTATTACTCGTGAAATCGAAGATAGCTACACGCACAAGAAACAGTCTGGTGGTTCTGGTCAGTTTGGTAAAATTGATTACGTTATTCGCCCTGGCGAGCAAAACACTGGCTTCACGTTCACCTCTAAAGTTGTTGGTGGTAACGTACCTAAAGAATTCTGGCCTGCTGTTGAGAAAGGTTTCAAAAGCATGATGAATACAGGTACTATCGCTGGTTTCCCTGTGTTAGACGTTGAACTTGAACTTCAAGATGGTGCTTTCCACGCAGTTGACTCGTCAGCTATCGCGTTTGAAATCGCCGCTAAAGGCGCATTCCGTCAATCTATGCCTAAAGCGGGTGCACAACTTCTTGAGCCTATCATGAATGTTGACGTATTCAGCCCAGAGGACAACGTTGGTGACGTTATTGGTGACCTTAACCGTCGTCGCGGTATGATCAAAGATCAAAATGCTGGTGTTACAGGTGTTCGTATTAAAGCTGACGTACCGTTATCAGAAATGTTCGGTTATATTGGTTCATTACGGACAATGACTTCTGGTCGTGGTCAATTCTCTATGGAATTTGCTCATTACGCACCATGTCCAAACAGCGTTTCTGAGAAAGTTGTTGCTCAAGTTAAAGAGCGTAAGGCTGCTGAAACTAAGAAGTAATTCTCGTTTCAATTGACTAAAAAAAACCGTTGCCTAGGCAGCGGTTTTTTTATGTTTTTTTTATGCCCTTGCTACGATATAAAAACAGTTATGATATAAGAGTAGATGTTATTCATAACTGTTTCTGCTGAGCGCTAATAGCGCTTTTGCTGGCGGGGTTAAGGGTAAGTTTTCTCGCCATATTAATGCGAGATCCCAAGTCATTGCGGGATGCATCGGTTTAAATACCAGTCTGCTATTACTTAATCGTTGGCAAATGGGTTCGGGTAAAATCGCGACGCCCAAGTTTGCTTCAACCATCGCGGCTAAAAAATCCCATTGACCCGTTCTAAAGGCTATATTGAGTTGCACCCCAGCTTCACGGCTTAAACGGTTAATTAACTTTGCTAATGAAAAATCTTCGTTATAAAGAATGAATGGATAAGATTCAAAGTCTTGCCAGCGTATCTCCACTTTATCTGTGAGTGGATGTCCTTCGGGTAAGCATGCAAGTAAGGGATATTTAGTCAGTGGTTGGTTCGATAACTCTGTTTTATGGGTTGTCGGCAGTGCGGTAAACGCAATATCTAGACTGTTGTTCAATAGTGCTTGTTCGCAACCAAAGCCGCCATACTCGTACATCTGTATTTCAATCCCAGGATATTGCTGCCGATAATTGGTCAACAAGCTGGTAATTAAACTGCTCATCATAGGGCAGACGCCAAGCCGTAATAGTCCTGTTTTTAAGCCATTGAGGTTGTTAATATCTTCTTGAAGTCGATGCCAATGACCCAAAATCTCCTTGGCACTTTTTTCAAACAATTGCCCTGCTTGAGTTAACTCAACCTTTTGATTGTTCCTAATCAGCAATTTCTCACCCATATTGTCTTCTAAACGCTGGATGATTTTTGTGAGTGTCGGTTGAGTCATAAAACATTTTTCTGCCGCTCGGGTAAAGTTTTCAGTTTCAACTAAGGTCAGAAAACTCTGCAAGTTCTTGATTGGAATATTCATGCTTAAATGGAATCCATATTATGTTATTAATTCATTTTACGGATAAAGCATAAACGATTACTTTGAACTAGTTAACAAAACGGAGGAATACCAATGAAATCAATTTCTAATTTATGGGTCGGTGCGTTGTGGCAAGCCGCCATGCCGCTTGAAAATGAAGCGCAAGCATTACCGGTTACGCAGACAGCTCGAACTGTGCCAGAAACGCCATTTCACAAAACATCAAAATAAAAAACCAGCCTAGGCTGGTTTTTTTTAGCTTTTTTGTGATACTAGTTAACCGTGTTAGCGGCCAATGCTGGATCGGTTAACCATGCCACTTCAACAGAAGTGGCATTGCTCAAGTCATTGCCCTGCCTGAGTTAGCTCAACCTTTTGATTGTTCCTAATCAGCAATTTCTCACCCAAATTGTTTTCTAAACGCTGGATGATTTTTGTGAGTGTCGGGTTAGTCATAAAGCCTTTTTCTGCCGCCTGGGTAAAGTTTTCAGTTTCAATTAGCGTCATAAAGCTCTGTAAGCTACTGATTAAAAAGTTCATGCTTAAATTGAATCCATATTATAGTATTAATTCATTTTACGGATGAAGCATAAAAGATTACTTTGGACTTGTTAACTGACACGGAGAACAACCAATGAAATCAATTTCTAATTTATGGGTCGGTGCGTTGTGGCAAGCCGCCATGCCGCTTGAAAATGAAGCCCAAGCATTACCGGTTACGCAGACAGCTCGAACGGTGCCAGAAACCCCATTTCACAAAACATCAAAATAAAAAAACCAGCCTAGGCTGGTTTTTTTTAGCTTTTTTGTGATGCTGGTTAACCGTATTAGCGGCTAATGCTGAATCAGTAACAATGCCACTTCAACAGCCGTGGCATTGCTTAAGTCATTGCCCTGCCTGAGTTAGCTCAACCTGTTGATTGTTTCTAATAAGTAATTACTCACCAAAATTGTTTTCTAAAAGCTGGATGATTTTGATCGGTGTCGGTTGGGTTATAAAGCCTTTTTCTGCCGCACGGGTAAAGTTTCAGTTTCAACTAAAGTCAGAAAACTCTGCAAGTTCTTGATTGGAGTATTCATGCTTAAATAGAATCCACTCTATGATAATTATTCATTTTACCTATGAAGCATAAAAGATTACTTTGAACTCGTTAACAAAAATGAGGAATGGCAATGAAATCAACTTCAAGTTTATGGGTCGGCGCATTATGGCAAGCGGCGATGCCTGAGAAAGATGAGATCCAATCATATAATGTATCACAAACTGCAGCAGAACCGAGTGCGCAGTCTGCCCAGCACAAATCTCAAACAATAAACCCAGCTTAGGCTGGTTTTTTTTTAGCACTTTTTGCTATGCGGGTTGACAGCATTATCTGCACATTTTGAATAGATAAAAAAGCCACTTCAATAGAAGTAATGCTATTCGGATAAGCACTATTGTTTATATCTAAGTGGATAGCGACTGGGTATGTAGAGCACTGAGCGTGGATACGTTCGGTGCTTTCTTTTATCTGGCAGGATAAAGTGTTTTATATCGGCTCGCATTTGCTTCAGTTTCGCTGGCAGCTTTCCATCTGGTGATAAAGCAAGCCACCTTAATTGTGTATCTATCAAGCTTATTGCAGCGGTAAAACTGATACGGGTTGGCGCGACCTTAGCTTCCTTTGCTATCGCTGTCATTTCTAAACGAACCAGATTATAAGCGATAAGCACTCCCCACAATTCTTGCTTAACACCTTCAACAAATTTGCTCCGTAACGTCACCTTGCTTTGCAGCTGGGTTTGCTTAAGTTCGCCATATCCTTCTTCTATTTCCCAGCGTTGCCAGTAGATATTTAGCAGCTTGTCCAGCGGATACTGAACAGGGTCAATCAATGAGGTGACAAATCCTTTTATTTCACCTTTTGGCTCTTGATAAGCGATAAAACGGGCGCGCCATGTTTCAGGGAGCTCCGGATTTTTCTTTCTCGCCTGTGGGGAGACGGGCATATCAATGAGCAAGTCATTATTCGCAAACTCTTCGACTACCTCGTAGCGCATCTTTGACTTTACGGGTGTCAGCCAATGTCGCTGTACTCCAGAGCTTTGCCAGTTTACTAGGGGCTGTTGATCTTTCACATTGGCAGCCAAATTATAGAGCAAGCTAGAGCCAGCAGGCTTTCAAAATTAATTTTCAATTTATCATAGCGGGTAGCTATCGCTCTAAAATGCTTGAGCCGAGCAAAAGCATTTTCAACTAAATGCCGATATTTGTATAAACACCAATCGATATCGCCATTTCCTTGCTTCGAATTTTGTCTTCTAGGGATCACTGGCTTTGAACCACATTCACGCACTTTATCTCTAATCGCTTCACTGTCGTAGCCTTTGTCTGCAATAATAAAATGACTTTGTGGCAATAGTTCAATAAGGGCATTAGCTGCTTTGCTATCATGAACTTCTCCACCTGTAACAATGAATTCTATCGGTAAACCATAGCTATCTACCGCGAGATGGATTTTGCTTGTATTACCACCACGACTTAACCCAATTGCTTGATTTTCATCAGATGATGCACCTGAACTGTGTTGATGGGCTTTTACATAACTTCCATCAATAAATTCCCATTCAGTATCACTATTAGTCGATAATGTTTTGAACAGCCTAAGTAAAATACCTTTTCTTGACCACAGTAAAAATCGACGGTAAATGGTATTCCATAAGCCAAAATATTCAGGTAAATCTCGCCAAGGGCAGCCAACACGCAATCGGTAAAGGATACCTTCCATCGTAAATCGATGCTCTTGCTTGTTATAAACTCTATCATCAAGCAGAATAGCTTTTAGCTTCGACCACATCTCATCAGTGAGCATTAATCGGGGCATGGTAATCTCGTTGTATTTGTTTTTGGCGAAGTGAATTATACGAGATTACCTTCTTCGCACAAAATTCAAACAAAGATCAACAGCCCCTAATAAGTCAGCAGAGAAATAACAACGGTCAAATAGGGTTAAGGAATTATCAGGGGTATCTTGAACTAAACGCTGTGCGAGCGTGACCTCTCCTACGTGGCAGCCATCAAAGGCAGCACCTAATACCATTCTGGTTTCAGTCGATATAAGGCTGACTAATCGAAGTTGAGGATAGGGTTTGTGTGTGTTTGAAATAAAACCAAACTCATTGGCATTTTCTTCAGAATCTTGGCAACGAAACACGGTTCCATCAACGGCAAGGGTGGTAAGCCCTAGCGCGTTATTCTCCCCCAACGCTTGCTCAAGCCAAGCTGAGACAGTGGATTTAAATAAGTACGACATAGGCGCTTCACCTAAGCGTCGTCGGCAATCCGTCAATACACTCGGCGCTACGCGAGACCAAGTTGAGTCTCCAGATTGAAGTGCAATATCCATCGAGCTACAGACTTCTTTGATGGACTGGTTACGAATTAACCCCATCCAGAGTACTAGCCAGACTGCCTGCTGGGCAGGCAGACGGCGATTACGGATACTCGCCTTGTTAGCTGAAAGGAGTGATTGTTCGATCCAATCTGAATCAATCGCCTCCATTACAGAACCGTAAGACCCGCTTTCTTCAACAGACTCATGAACTAACTCAAGCTCTTGCACAAACATAAAAAATCCCCACCAGAATACTGGTAGGGATTATCTTTCATCTGCAGGATCGGTCAAGTGCTCTTAAACGATCGGCATTGACTTCAATAGAAGTGGCTTTTTTAAATTGAGGCTAGAAGGACGTAATGTCCTCGCGGCTTACTTGGTTGTAAATGTGTTTTCCACTAGTTCCTGTTTATTGTTTGCTTGGGCAACATGGCACTGTACACAGAAGTAGTTCATGCCATTTAATGTGCCTTTGTCATCGACTACGTGTGATTTTGCCACTGGCGTTGCTTTCATTCTTTTGGCTTTGTCCCAAGCATGGCATGTCAAACAGCCGTTTTTATCTGTGGTGATACGATAGCTGTCTTTATGAGGGATCAGCGGCGGTTGCTGAGCAAAGCTGCGTGGGATAGCTTTTCCTCGAGTAGGATAAGTTGCCATAGCATCGGCTGGCGAATTGTCGTTTATGGCGACGTTACCTGCACGAGACTCTACTTGAACAGGGGTGCTGTCTGCTAAAGCTTGCTGTCCAGAATAGGCGTTAAGGCTTAATAGTATGGCCGCGACGCTAAGTAGTTTTTTCATTTTCATCTCCGTTACATCCTAATGAATGTAGAAATTGAGCATCATAGCTGTCATGGCTGAATCACCCAATGACAGCAGCAGTGAATATAAAAGGCGTATTAAGCTTTAAATATTTTCACTGGACACTTCTTGAAGTCAGTTTCTTTTGATAAGGGATCCGTTGCATCTAACAGCAGCTTGTTCACTAATTGCTTGGCGTCGAAGAATGGCATGAATACCACGCCTCTTGGCGGCTTATTACGGCCTTTGGTTTCCACTCTGGTGTTGATTTCACCGCGCGGAGAGGCAACGGTAACTTCATCTCCTTGGGCTAAACCGCGCGCCTTAGCGTCTGCTGGATGCATAAAGACCTGAGCACTTGGCATGGCTTTATGCAGTTCCGGTACTCGAGCGGTCATTGACCCTGTGTGCCAATGCTCTAGTACTCGCCCGGTGGACATCCACAGATCAAACTCTTCATTAGGCTCTTCTGCAGCGGGTTCATAAGGCAATGCAAATATAACGGCTTTACCATCTGGTTTACCGTAAAAATTGAAGCCTTCACCTTTTTTAACGTAGGGATCGCTGCCTTCAACAAAGCGACGAGTGGTTTCTTTACCATTGACGACCGGCCAACGTAATCCTCGTGTTTGGTGATAAGTGTCAAAGTCGGCTAAATCGTGTGCATGTCCGCGGCCAAATTGAGCATATTCTTCGAAAATACCTTTCTGTAGATAAAAGCCAAAGTGTTCATTTTCATCGTTATAAGTACCTTTACAATCGCTTACTGGGAACTTATTGATTACGCCATTGGCAAATAGTACTTCATACAAGGTTTTATCGGCTAGCTCAGGTTGCTTAGCGATTAACTCTGCTGGCCAGACTTCACTAACTTTAAAGCGTTTAGAGAATTCAACCAGCTGCCATAAATCTGACTTAGACCCTTCAGGTGTTGGTACGAGCTGATGCCAAAAATGAGTGCGACGTTCCGCATTACCATATGAGCCTTCTTTTTCAACCCACATTGCGGTTGGCAGAATTAAGTCAGCAGCCATTGCGGTGATGGTCGGGTAGGGATCTGAGACCACAATGAAGTTTTCTGGGTTACGAAAACCAGGGTAAATTTCATCATTAATGTTAGGGCCTGCCTGCATATTATTTGTACACATGGTCCAATAACAGTTTAATTTACCATCTTTGAGCATGCGACTTTGCTGTACTGCATGGTACCCAGGTTTGGCGGGAATGGTACCCGCTGGGACTTGCCATAGTTTTTCAGTGATTTCACGATGTTTAGGATTTTTTACTACCATATCAGCAGGTAGACGATGCGAGAACGTCCCTACTTCACGGGCAGTACCACACGCTGATGGTTGACCTGTTAGTGAAAATGGACTGTTGCCTGGAGTGGCTATTTTTCCGGTTAACAAGTGAATGTTGTAGAGCATATTGTTGGCCCACACACCACGAGTATGTTGGTTAATACCCATGGTCCATAAGCTCATTATTTTAATGTCAGGATCGGCATAGGCTTTTGCCATAATTTCTAGATTTTCAACCGGAACGCCGCTCATTTCTGACGCGTATTCAGCTGTATAAGTACTGACAAACTTGGCATAGTCTTCAAAGCTAATGGGTGTAGAGCTCCCGTTACCTGAATTTTTGGCTTTCTTTTCCAACGGGTGTTCTGGGCGCAGGCCGTAACCAATGTCAGTGGTACCTAAAGCAAATTTAGTGTGTTTGCTGACAAAGTCTTTGTTCACTGCTTTGTTTTGAATAATGTAGTTGGCAATATAGTTTAAGATGACTAAGTCTGTCTGCGGCTTAAACACCATGGCATTGTCTGCTAAGTCAAAGCTGCGGTTTTCATAGGTAGAAAGCACATGTACGCGGGCATCTTTATGGCTTAATCGACGATCAGTTAGGCGCGCCCATAAGATGGGGTGCATTTCTGCCATGTTGGCGCCCCACAATACAAAGTGATCAGCCGCTTCTAAGTCATCATAGCAACCCATAGGTTCATCAATACCAAAGGTACGCATAAAGCCACCCACAGCAGATGCCATACAATGGCGTGCATTAGGGTCAATATTGTTGGTTAAAAAGCCCGCTTTGTGGAGCTTAGATGCCGCGTAGCCTTCCCAAATAGTCCATTGACCCGAACCAAACATGCCGACTGATGTAGGGCCTTTTTTGGCAATACTGGCTTTCCATTTTTCGGCCATCGTATCAAAAGCAACATCCCAACTTACAGGGGTAAAATCGCCTTCTTTATCATACTTACCATCTTTCATTCTGAGTAATGGCGAGGTTAATCTGTCCTTGCCATACATAATTTTGGATAAGAAATAACCTTTAATACAATTTAAGCCTTTGTTAACAGGGCTTTCTGGGTCACCTTGGGTGGCAACAATTTTACCATTTCGTGTTCCCACTAAAACGCTACAGCCTACACCGCAAAAGCGACATGGGGCTTTATCCCATTTTATTTCACTTTTACCTTCAGCTGCTTGAACGATATTAATTGGAATAGCGATACCCACGGCCGACGCTGCTGCGGCAGCGGCGTTGGCTTTTAAAAACTCGCGACGACTGATGCTCATGGTGTTCCTCACTCTTAGAATGTTGTTCTTGTTTCGTGATAGTCATTGGAGGTGACGTGATAGAGTGAGTCTAGACCTTACTAACGACATGGGTATACCTCCGAATGGGTATAGTGGTTAATAGTTGTGCAAGGTCACATTTTTCAGCGTGATGTAAATCTCATTTCTATAATTAGGGATATGCTGTTTTAGAGTTTGCTTGTAAAGCTTCTCATGCTTGAAATGCAGGGTTTTTAGGTGATGAAAGCTAATATATGCGAGGAGATAAAAAGGGAGTGGGTATATTATATGGCTTTACAGCAGTAAAGGTTATGCTCTTAATAGGTATTAAGCGACTAAAAGCCTAGATTCTAGGACGCTGCGTGGCTAGATCCTATAACATCTAGGTAGCAAGCGATATCGAGCGATGACATACGATAACAAGCGACGTCCAGGGATAACAAGCGATAACGAGCGATAACGAGCGATGTTCAGGGATAACAAGCGATGACATGCGATAACGAGCGATGTCCAGAGATAGCAAGCGATGACATACGATAACGAGCGATGTCCAGAGATAGCAAGCGATGACATACGATAACGAGCGATGTCTAGAGATAGCAAGTGATGACATACGATAACAAGCGAATAAACGAAAAAGCTGAAGCATAGAGCCTATAAAATCTTAGCAGCGAAGCGGTCTCTAGCAGCAAAGCGACACTAGAACCTAGTTGCTAGGACGCTGCGTGGCGTTAGCGATAACCAGTCAACTCCATATATCCCTTTCCTTGGTGACTGCCGGCAATGGTAATAGGGCCTTCCCAATATGAGGTCGACACTAACATGTCACTGTTAGGGTTGAGTGCTTGGGCGGTAATGTCTATTGCTTCACTCTTGATGCCAATACGCCACGCAATAGGATGATAGCCTAATGCTGTTTGTTGCCACTGAGTCGGTTCCATTGAGATATCATTGGGATTATCTTTACTGTTGATATTGCGACCACTGCCATCGGCAAACATTCTTCTGGCACTGTAAAAGTTATCCTTGTTAGTTTGTCCGCGCAGCCTAAACACCATCAGTGTTGAATCATCGTCTAAACGCAGTGAAAACCAGTCCCAGCCCTGTTGGGCTTTGGTTAAAAATTGTGAGCTCCATTCGCGGTCAAGCCAAGCTTTACCGCTGACTTTTTCGGTAACACCATGACGGGTAATTTGGCCTGTGACATCGATAAAGGGCTGGCTGTAGTAGTAAGACGCGACACTTTGGTCGGCACTTTTACTGCTATAACCTTGCTTGCCTTGTAATTGCAGAGGTTGTTGACTGTTTAGCTGTAATTGGTAGCTAAATTGATCATTGTTTACCTTGAGCGTGGCTGGGAATAGGTCGTTAGATTGACTCTGCCATTGCCAGTTTTGTAAATGCACTTGAAATGGTTGCGGTTCAACACCAGCAAGTTGAGGGTGAGCGCGCGACCATTTCTCGGCGATTAAATGTTCAGCTGCAGATGTGACTGCGGCGTGGGCCATATACAGCTGATCCGTTGCCCATGCAGGAGGACGATTCATTGATAACTCGGGGGATGGCAGCGCAGGTGATTGCGCAGTAGACGATGGTGTTTTTGGTGCCAGCGCGATACGGAACTGGGTCCATTGTACCCCTACGTCCTCGCCTTTAGTGGTGGTTAAATTGGCCGTTAAATACCACCATTCAATTTTAAAGCCATCATGGGCTAGATGATCCGCTGGAAACACTAAATTGTGATCGGGTAATACTTGTTGATATCCCGTACTTTGGCTTGCGGTCATATTGGCTATGGTGGATGACGTGTGCTCAGATGACGGGTCTGAACAGCCACTTATCAGTATCATTAAGCCGATCAGCAGTGTGCTAAGCTTGGCATATAAGGTGATCTGCTTGGCGTTATTCATAAGACTTCCTGCTGCAGGCTTGATATCAATGGTTTGCGGGTTTGCCAATACAAAGGCAGGCACACGGCAATGACACTGCTGGCTAGTGCAATCAGCACTACTTGAGCATAAGCTTGCCAATCCCATACCATGGCTATCGTCCAACCAAAGGCTTGTAGGGTCACTTTGTTGATCAACAAATAGCCCAATAGTGCACCTGTGGGCATGGCTAGTAAACAGGTTAAAAATACAATGATCAGCATTTGGGATAACACCATTACCCGCAGTTGCTGGCGGTTGACACCTAAAGCGTATAAGCGGGCTAATGGCGCCAGCCGTGCTTGAGTTAACATGATGCACGCGCTAAACAAACCAATAGCTGCGACCAGTAATGTGAGGCTATTCAACACCACAGTAATTGAAAAGGTGCGCTTGAAAATCTCGATGGCTTGTGATTTTATGCCTTGCTGGCTATACATTTGAGCGGATGAAATCCCCAAGGTTTGAGTGAGTTGTTGCTGTATCTCGTTTAGCTCGCCAGCATAAATTATCGCTAAGCTGATAGGCTTGATAGGTAGCTTATTCGTTTGCCAAGTGAGGTGATGGATAATGGCTTCGCCCATGGGATTACCATAGTCATAATAAATGGCTCCCACTGTCATAGATGAGGCGGTTAAACGGTCAATTTGTACCTTACTGCCAAGTTGTAGGTTCAATTTAATGGCTAATGGTTCGCTTATCATTATGCTGTTGTTCGCGCCAAAATCTTGCCAGAATTGTGGTATTTGGCCTTTAAAAATAGTGGTGTTTTTGAGCGAGTATATATCACGGCTAATCAGCGAAATAGGAGTATTGGTCGATGTCGGCTCAATTTCTGCAGTAGGCGTCCTTGATGAGCTCAGAGCTGCAGAACTTATTATTGCTGAGGTTTTCCATTGCTGATAAACCCCGGTGACTTTGGGTTGTTGTTGTAAAAAACCCTCCAGTTTACTCATGTCGCTTGGATTAGGTATGATGTATAAATCGGCATGTAAACGGGCGTTTAACCATTGTTTTAAGGTGATTTCAAAGCTACCTACTAAGGTGTTCATAGAGATATTGGCACAAATAGCCAACAACATCGCCATCATAGCTAACGATAATGGAGCAATGATATCTTTAGTTTCAGCAACCCCATATTGCCATAGGCCTTTAGGAAATAAGGGCGTAATAAGAGTGAGCATGCTACCCAATAATTGGGGCAGTAATAAAGGAATCGCAATAGTGACGACACCGAGTAAAGCTAAACTATATCGGTAATTTTCAGTCAGATTAAATAGCAGATACGCGCCAAGTAACATGACGACACCAAGGTAGAATTGTTTACGATGTAAACGACGGTAGTGGCGCTCTTGTTTATGGGTGCCTTGGGCTAAAGGAGTGTTTATCAAGTTGGTTAACATGGGGATGCAGGCGCCCATTGCCGAAGCCAAGGTTAAGCCAAAAGCTTGTAAAAACCATGACCATTGCCATATTCCAGGCATTAATCGAGCGTCGTAAAGTTGTTCTAATGTCAGCGCAACCATGGGCTGCAGCCATTGTGAAAGTTGTAAACCAGTAATAAAGCCAATGATGCAGCCAATCAGTACCAATATGAGTAATTCGCACAAAAGCGCGATCATTAAGCTGAATTTATCAATACCTTGCTGCATTAATTGGACAAATAACTTTTGCCGTTTCATTAAGCTATAACGAACCCCGTTATAGGCAATAAATAACCCAACAACAAATGCTAACATGCTCATGGCATTTAAATTTAAATGAAAGCTCTCGGTCAAAGCGCCTAGTGCCTCACCTGTGTCTACTGTAGTGATATTGATTCGGTTGGTATCGATACCGGCGGCTAATAACGTTTGCTTAATAGATTGCTCAAACGAAGGAGGGTTATCGGGCGAAAGTACCTCAGTGGCCGTTGTCGTAGGAGCAAATACCGCGATATAACTTAATTTTCCCTGCATGTTCAGCAGGGGCTGCGCCAGAGACATATCCATTAATAAGGCGCTACCCAACCCCAATTTGTCGTCGACCTGTAGCACATTAAGCTTAATGTTATTAAGCGTGAAGTCGCCATTAGGGGCGATGCGCTTAGCTTGGCTTTGGCTCATCATAATGGTGGGCTGACCATTAAGCAGCTGGCTTAAATCGATGGTCGATGAGGTTAAACTGGCACTTGAGATTGTGGTGTTTTTTGCACTATGTGCTAGCGCTGACACCACATCGCTACCCGTGACTTGCCACAATTGGCCATCAGGGCTGGTCGCCAATCCTTCTATAATCGCTAGACTGTCTATTCCCGCTTGAGATAGGGCAAAATAAACCTGTTCATTGATATCACTGCTGCTGTTATTGCTCAGGTTAAAACTGGCCCGTTGGCTTAATAATTCGGTGGCGCTACTGTAGCTTTGTATGGCATTTTCGTTAGTTGCTTTGACGCCAATCAGTAAGGTGACGGCGAGTATAATACCGATTAAAATGGCGCTCGCTTGTATGGGTGAGTGCTTATAGTGGCGGTAAAAAACCTGTAAGCAGAGACGGACGTTAATTAGTGACATGGCAATCACTCATAAGCTAATGGGGTGATGTTGCGCAGATGCTCTATGCTACCACCGTGTAAATGAAGGTGAGTTTGCATAAAGTCAGCACATTGCTGGCTATGGGTCACCATCACCACGCAGGTATTAGCTTGCTTGGCCAGTGAGGTCAGTAGCGTCATGACTTGCAATCCGGCTTGTTGGTCTAAATTACCTGTGGGCTCGTCGGCAAGCAATAAAGGCGGTTTATGGGCTAAGGCTCTGGCAATTGCGACACGTTGCTGTTGCCCACCGGATAAATTCTCTACCTTACGTTGAAGTAACGAACTTATGTCCAGTTGTTCGCAGAGCTCATCGCACCATGGCGTCCATTTTTGGCCATTCATTGCCAATGAAAAGATGATATTGTCACGCACATTAAGTGGCGTCAGTAAATTAAATTGCTGAAAGACGACCCCAAGATATTGACGGCGGTATTGACTCCATTGCTTATCTTTCCAGGGCGTTACCGATTGTTTCTGGCCATCGATATGAATGAATAATTCGCCGCTGTCGATAGTCTCAAAGCCGCCAATGATATTAAGTAAGGTACTTTTACCACTGCCACTAGGGCCCATAAGGGCAACGGTTTGCCCTTGGTATAACGTCAGATTGACTTGATTGAGCACAGAATGGAATGACTCGCCATCGCGAAACCCTTTATTAATATTTTCTAAGGTAACGAGAGGTTCCATAGTGACTCCATAACTGATGAATGTAATGAGTTATTTGGGTTTAATGAATTTATTTAATTCGTTAACAATATTAATCATATACCTAATATGAGTCAAATAGATCGCCTTGGCTATAAAAAAACAAAAAGCGAACCCAAGGTTCGCTTTTGTAGATGTATTTAGTCGGTTAATAATATGAGTTAATTAGGCATCTGCTAAAGAATACGGCAACTCGATAATAGATAGCTGTGAGCTTTCATCTCCAGCAAGACGAAGTTGAGCGTTGTTTTCGGTATCATTTGGTAGTACCGCTGTAAGCAGTACTTTATCGCCATATTGGACGCACTCAATAATATTACCGCCACGACGGAAACCGTCATCAAGCGCAATTTCTAACGTAGTGTCAGTGGTGATTTTTTGATTGCTGGTACCGGACAAAATATACAAAGCGCGTTTATTACCACCGCGGTATTTCATTCTAGCAATCGTTTCTTGGCCCATGTAACAGCCTTTAGTAAAGCTGATGCCATTAATGGCTTGTAAGTTACACATTTGTGCTACGTACTGGCCTGAATGAGCGGCATCAATGTTGGGATAACCGGCTTTAATTTCTAATGCTTGCCATGCACTGGCATCAAACAATGTTTGACCCGATTGGTTGATGATTATTTCGGCTGCGGCTGATTTAATAATGGCAATAAAACGATCTCCATCGCGAATGATTACGCCCTGATCTACAAAGTTAAGTGTTTGCGATACATCGCCAAAATGTTCAGTAGCAAAGGCTTGTGCCTCTGCTCCAGCTATGCCGATTATGTGGTAGTCATCACTGACATCAGCCAGTTCAGCTTTACTAAATACCGCGTATTTTTGTAAATGTGGTAAATCTAAACTCAAGGCACTTTTGGGCAGTAACATGAATAAGCTATCGCCCACAGCAAATGTTCGGAAACTGGCAAGCATTTTACCTTTAGGGTCGCAATGCGCGCCCCATTTCCACTCGTATGTACCAAGAGAGGTAATGTCTGTAGTGACTTGGCCTTGAATAAAGCTACGCCCTTGCTCTCCGGTGATTTCGATTAATCCCATATGAGCTAAACTTGATAACATTAATGCAGGAGATGTGGCGATGAAATCCCAATCTGGTTGGTTTACTGAAATAGTCATAACTATCCCTAAGCTGAGAATAAGACGGTATGCTTGGAGTGTAACGGAATAATACAATGCTCAACAGGGGGCAAGGTTTTAAAAGCCAATAAAAAAGCTACCTTTTGAGCAAGGTAGCTTTTCGAGTAAGCCAATTAACCTGAGTTAATCCATTGCGAAGCAAAAGTTAAAATAATACTCGCGCACGGATAGTGCCTTCGATTGACTTCAACTCAACTAATGCTTCTTCGGCTTGGTCTGAATCAACTTCCATTACCACATAACCAATTTGAGCAGTAGTCTGTAGGTATTGTGCGGCAATGTTAATGTGCTTCTCTGAAAACGCTTGGTTGATTTTGATCAACACACCAGGACGGTTATGGTGAATATGCAATAAGCGTGAAGTACCACTATGTTGAGATAATGACACTTCAGGGAAGTTCACTGCAGATAAGGTTGAGCCATTATCTGAGTATTTCACTAGCTTGCCAGCCACTTCAACCCCGATATTTTCTTGTGCTTCTGCAGTACTGCCGCCAATGTGTGGCGTGAGCAATACGTTGTCTAAACCTCGAAGTGGAGTGATGAATTCATCATCATTAGACTTAGGTTCAACCGGGAATACGTCAATTGCTGCGCCAGCAAGATGCTCAGATTTTAGCGCTTGGGCTAGGTCTTCAATATCAACCACGGTGCCGCGGGAGGCATTGATAAAGAAACTGCCTTGGCGCATTTTAGCAAATTCAGCCTTAGCGAACATGTCTTTGGTTTGTGGCGTTTCGGGTACATGCAGGCTGACAACATTGGCCTGAGCCAATAACTCATCCATAGAGCGAACTTGTGAGGCATTACCTAACGGTAATTTATCTTCAATATCAAAGAAAATCACTCTCATGCCTATGGTTTCAGCTAAAATACCTAGCTGAGTACCGATATGACCATAACCAACAACACCTAAGGTTTTACCACGGACTTCAACACTGCCATTGGCGCTTTTTAGCCAACCGCCGCGATGTGAAATCGCATTACGCTGCGGAATACCACGCATTAACATGATGATCTCACCAATCACCAATTCTGCAACACTACGCGTGTTGGAAAATGGCGCGTTGAAGACCGGAATACCCAATTGTTCAGCTGTCGATAAATCGACTTGATTAGTCCCAATACAGAAGCAACCAATAGCAGCTAGTTTTTCTGCATGATGTAATACTTCAGCTGTCAGTTGCGTGCGTGAGCGTAAACCAACAAAATGCGCATCTTTGATTGAAACCAGTAATGCAGCTTCGCCGAGTGAGGCTTTGTGATATTCAATATTGGTGTAACCTGAACGTTCTAGTACATCGACCGCAGTTTGGTGGACGCCCTCCAACAGCAGGATTTTAATCTTATCCTTGTCAAGCGAATGTTTCGCCATGATATGGGTACCCTCTTATCATTAAATGGTGCTTATGCTAATGCTTATACTAACAGTTATGATATAAATGCAGACTTCCGACGCAATACCAAAGTAGCACTTTTTTTAGGGCTTGTGGAGGGCTAGATGGCTGAAGGAATATTTTTAATTGAGAACAATATCGCAGAAGAGGAATTTTCGATGAAAAAAGGTGTGATATGGATAACAATTTATCTGTTGGTATTGTTGTGGTCGCTGATAAACCCTAAAGATATGTTTACTTGGTGGCTGGAAGCCATCCCTGCATTACTCGCATTACCGATATTGTTTTTTAGTCGTAAAAGCTTTCCGCTAACCCCGTTAGCTTATGGCCTTATTCTAGTGCATTGTTGTGTGTTATTTGTGGGAGCTCGTTACACCTATGCTGAAGTACCATTATTTGACTGGCTAGCTCAACTGATGGGCAGTGAGCGAAACAATTACGATAAAGTCGGCCATTTTGCCCAAGGTTTTATTCCGGTGATATTGGCGCGTGAAATTTTTATCCGTAAGCAGGTGATACAAATAGGTGCTTGGTGCCAGTTTTTAGCGGTATGTTTTGTGCTCGCATTTTCAGCTTTTTATGAATTAGTTGAATGGTGGGTCGCCATTGCTACTGGCGAAAATGCGGAGGCTTTTTTAGGCACTCAAGGGTATGTTTGGGATACTCAATCTGACATGTTTTTAGCATTAATTGGTGGCGTGTGTGGCGTATTGTTGCTTTCATCTCTTCATAACAAACAGATAGCGACCAAAATGGCGGTCAATAACCATTTGGTGTGACTGCGCAGGCTGGGCTTATCGTGGCATAAAAGGCATCATAAAATAGCTAAATTTGGCTGCTAGCCTGAGAATTAATTAATGGCTTTAAGCGAATGTAAAGTATGAGGCTTATCAGTCTTGAATTAGTGATAAAGTCTATGGCAAGTCAGTCAAACTTACTATTAATACTTTAGACTTACATAATAGCCATAATAACCAGCAAATTTTTACTATGCTTGCTGTATAGAAAGGTTTTTATCATAACAGTAGCTATTGAGAGTGACCGATTAACCACGATTATCTAATCTGTCGGTTAATCCATTTACAAGATAAGGCGATTAACTAATAACCAAATAAAATGTTCTAAATATAAAGAGATGAAAGTAAACTATCTGCTCTGCCTAGTTCTGAAGGCTAGTAAATGAGTTCCATTTACGTATAGTATATAACCTCAGGATGTGATCAAGGTATGTTGAGCAATAATGTACTTTTCAGGGAGAAGAGTGATGAGTTCGAATATCGATGAGTTGGTGTTCTTGCACCAAATCGCAGCACCTTGCCATTTAGCTATTTTGGCTGAATCTATCGGGTTAAAAACTCGCATTGTAAAACATGCGGCTGAGCTTGAGTTAGAAAAAAAATCCAATAACTTTTATCTTATTTCACAAAAGGGCGCAGCCTTAGACAGTAAAGGTATTCCGTTATTGGTGTCGCGTTTAGTCGAACATGTTCCGGTTGCTTTATATCAAGTTGAACGAGGTTCACTTGATCAAGAGTCTGCACTGCTCCAAGGCGTGCGTGGTTTATTGTACAGTGATCAACGCATGGATTTAATGCTAACGGGTTTGCGTAAAATGGTGGCTGACGAATTGTGGTACGACCGGCCATTGATCAGTAAAATCTTTAGACGTTTAGTTCAGCAGTTAGATACTCGTACTGAAATCCCTGCCGATACCGTTGCCATTCTCCAAAGGTTGACCAATCGAGAAAGAACTATTATTCAGCTTGTCTCTAGTGGCGCGCGTAATAAAGAAATTGCCCAGCGATTGTGTATTAGTGAACATACCGTTAAAGCCCATATCTCCTCTATTTTCCGTAAAACAGAGTCACGCAACCGAGTTGAGTTATTACGTTGGGCACAAACTTATCAAAGTCACTGGGAATTGGTGAGTTAACGTACTGGACGATTTATCCAATAACGACAATAACGACAATAACGACAAAAAGGAGCTTAGGCTCCTTTTTAATGGGGTGGTGTTATCTATCGCGTTTATCTTTTAAAAGCTTAAGCTAATCAGTACACTGAGCTTTCTAGTAATGATAATGATGGATATTAAGAATGAGTATTTGGTTTAAAACGGTCACTTTAGAAGATTGTGCTCGTTTGGATGCAGGGATGCAGGGAAAGGGCACCTTAATGCAAACTTTGGGCATTAAAATCACTGAAATTGGCGATGATTATATGGTCGCCACCATGCCTGCTAATCCCGCTGTGCATAATCCATTAGGGATGGTTCATGGTGGCGCGAATGTCGCACTCGCGGAAACGGTAGCCAGTTATGCTGCCAATTTTGTGGTCGATTTCACGCGCTATTATTGTGTCGGACAAGAAATCAACGCCAATCATTTAAAAGCATCACGTAATGGCGAATTAACCGCGACAGCAAAACCTGTACACATTGGCAAGCGCAGTTCTGTATGGGAAATATTAGTGCACAATAGCGCTGGCAAACTTTGCTGTATTTCAAGAATGACAGCTGCAGTTGTAGAGCGATAAGCTATAGTTAGAACAATAGCGACTAAATCTACAGTAGATCAACATTTTAGTCTTGCTGCCTATTTATTATGTAGATAACGTTACTGCTTGTTTAATCATAATGAATGTACAAGGGCTAAGGGGAAGTGCTCGGACATTTGTTAGCTGAACAGAGTGTTTTTGGCTTCAACTTGTTTATTCAGCATCGTAATATAAGGAAAATCCATGGACAATATTAACCCTTGGGAATGGGTCGGCTACTTAGCTTCGGTCGTTGTTGCTATTTCCTTGATGATGGCGAACATCAAAAAATTACGCTGGTGGAACTTAATTGGTGCTGGATTATTTGTGGCTTACGGCCTGGCCATAGATGCATTACCCGTTGCTTTGGTTAATTTTTTTATTGTGTTAATTGATGCCTATTATTTGATTAAGTTATACCGTAAACCAACCCCGCCCACAGACTAATCATTCCTTTACTCAATGATTTAATACCAAAAAGGTAAACTGACAACGTTGGCTTTTTTATTGTCATTACACTATTTTTTGGATTAATTTAAATAGTTTTAATCGCTTTTAACGTATTTGGCTATCTATTTTAATCATTATAATTAATCCTCTTGCGCTTCTATAATGTGTCCATCAAATGGTGGTTTGGAGTAGGAGTATTCATATGGCAACCGTTTATGACTTAATTGAACAGTGGTTAGCCGACCGCGCATAAAGAACAATAAATAACTCAAGTTAATTATTTAACCAGTCAAAACGGTGTATCGTGGCAGATGTGTAAAACGCAATGTCTGCTGGCGAAGGTGGTCCACGACGTTGACAAAATTGGTATTTAATAGAAACGCTGGCCGGCATCGTAAGTAAGCCTCCCTTAGATGTTCAGTAAAAGAGAGTGGGATCATTTCACTACAGCGGAGATAGAGCAACGCAGGATCCGTTGCCGAATAACACTATGCCGTTAAGTCTTCGCCTTGATTAAAGCAATTTGAATTCCCGCTGCATAACCAGATAATTAATACGATTGGTATTAAACAGGCTTTAGCCAAATTACAGCCATTTAGCTAAGCAATAGGCGACCATTTATACCTAAATGCTATAAATTGGTCGTCTATCAAAAACACGATAATAATCATCCTCTTACTGTTTTGCTCACAATCATTTGCTGACGCAATAATGTGTTAACTTACCAATATATAGGCACTTTTAGGGCACTTTTACGTGACTGCTCCATGGCAAACAATAAACTGGTTTCTTTATTGTCTAACCAGGTTTCAATATTAAGTTGATACTGCTCACTAAGGAACCTTAATATTTTATACGCAGATAGCGTGCTGATCCCCAACGCTAAGTCTTGCCACGGTGCACGAAAAGCCTCGCGCTTTTTGGCTTGGTACATTTCTCCATAAGCAAAGCCAACTAAGATACTTTCATCCAGTGCGTCTGCAACGTGTTGGTAATCTACGCTATTCATTTCAGATGTTATCGGCATTAATTTGCCAATACGTTTCCATGAGGCTTGTTGTAATTGGTTAGCAAACAAGCCCAGTTCTGGATAATTGCCCCATTGATGTTGACCACTTTCAGTGGTTAATAACAAATCGACTAAGGCCAATTGTAATTGACCATACTCAGGTTGTTGCCATATGGAGGCTAATTGAGTTGAAATAGACATCGAGCTGATATGGTTTTCTAGTCGTTGGCACACCAGAGGTTTATTATTGATGTTGGCAAGCAGTTTTGCGTAGTCTTGCAACAATAAGCAACAGCTTTGCAGTGGACTAACAAATGTTAGCGCCTGTTCAAGATGATCAAATAATGGGCTAGTGTGCTGATTGAGTAAACCAAATTGATCTAGGGTGAGCCTGAGTAAGCGCACACAACGACGTAATTCACCCCATAATGCTGACTGTTGTTGTTCGTCGTCATTAGAGACAGTTAACATATTTTCAATCAGTTGCCAGCGCTCAAGCCCCGTTTCTAGTATGGCGCTAAGGGTTTGCTGTAAATTATTACTCTTTGACAACGAGACGTAATCAATATTCTCGAGGGTGACGGGTTTTGATTTACCCGCAAGCTGGTAACCTCGCTGAGCTTTACTGGCCTTACCTAACCGCAAGGGCACTGATTTAGCCACTTCAATTGCCAATTCTATTAAGGCTGAAGTATCACCTGCAAGTAATTCAAATTCTAGCTCGCATATGGGATCAAGGTTATTTTTTGCAATGATTTCACCCACATCCAATGCGACCTCAACGAGGCTGTTATTGAGGTAAATATGCCAGGTTTGGCGGTTGAAATTGGTTTCAAAAATACACCCGAGTGATGCGGAGATGTTGTCGATATTATATCCTACCGGCCAAATTTTATTTGGGAAACGTGACAGGATCGGTATTTTTTGATCTATGTTGACATTATATTCGGGACGAGAGTGGATCCCTCCTACGACCCTACCTGCTGTTTTTATGGTCTGTTCGAGTTGGTTATCAAAACCCCTTACGCGTAAGCCCATATCCCAACGACGCAACTGTAAATCGTCTGTATCGAAATATCCGTTGGTGAGGTTTTTCTGGCCTTGAGGGGTCGAATTAGGGTAGTCATTCAATATTTTTTTTAATAAATCATGGTGTTGTGCTTGAATGAATAGTTTTAACTCTATTTCTGCGTCCATTGACTTTATGTTTGCCTTGTCATCAAATGTTCATTAATGCGTCATATTATCTTCATAATGTCACATTGCTGTAATAAAATTATCTTAGTATAGCGTTGCTCGCATCATATATACTGAGTAACGATAACAGAGAAACTGTCGTACGAAATTAAAAAACACAGTTTCATTATGTGTACGCTTGGGTTAACATGCGCCCGCTTTTTCCAAATTGGAATTTATTAAATAGGTAAACGGCAATGCCAGTAAACTCTATTTTAGGTGTGTTTGCAAAATCACCTCTTAAGCCTTTAGAACAGCATATCGACAAAGTACATGAGTGTGCATCACTTCTTGTTCCTTTCTTTGACGCAACTATCTCAGGTGACTGGGATGAAGCGATAAAGATACGCAAAAAAATTAGTTTGCTGGAAAAA
This sequence comes from Shewanella psychromarinicola, assembly GCF_003855155.1. NCBI lineage: Bacteria > Pseudomonadati > Pseudomonadota > Gammaproteobacteria > Alteromonadales > Shewanellaceae > Shewanella > Shewanella psychromarinicola. The sequence goes on along the minus strand of NZ_CP034073.1, from coordinate 336,947 downwards.
GACGCTGACTCACTTAAACGTGAAATTCGCCTGACTCTTCCTGGTGGATTATTTATGCCTGTTGAACGGACTGACTTGCTTGAGTTATTAACTCAACAGGACAAAATCGCCAACAAGGCAAAAGATATCTCTGGCCGTATTATTGGCCGTCAATTAGTCCTTCCTCAGCCTATGCAAAAAGCTTTTGGTGCTTATCTACAACGTTGTTTAGATGCGGTATCACTTGCTAAGCGGGCTATTAACGAACTCGATGATTTGCTCGAAACCGGTTTCCGGGGTCGTCAAGTTGAGTTAGTTGCCAAAATGATCAATGAATTAGATCTTATCGAAGGCGATTCTGATGACTTGCAAATTCAATTGCGTCGTCAATTGTTTGCATTAGAAGCTGAATTGAATCCGATTGATGTAATGTTCATGTATAAAATTATCGAATGGGTTGGAGGTTTAGCAGATCTTGCTGAGCGTGTCGGTTCCCGCCTAGAGCTAATGCTAGCTCGTAACTAATTACAAAGGTTATCAAGGAAACAAAATGGTTGATGTATTAGTCACCAATGGCCCTATGCTTATTATGATAGCGGCTGCATTCGGATTTTTAATGGCATGGGGTATTGGTGCAAACGACGTAGCCAATGCAATGGGGACCTCTGTAGGTTCTAATGCCATTACCATTAAACAAGCGATTATTATTGCAATGATCTTTGAGTTCACCGGTGCATTTTTAGCCGGTGGTGAAGTCACAAGTACTATTCGTAAAGGTATTATCGACGCCAGTTATTTTACTGACGTACCAGAGTTATTGGTATACGGCATGATTGCCTCATTACTTGCTGCAGGTATTTGGTTAGTGGTAGCGTCAGCGTTAGGCTGGCCCGTTTCTACAACCCATTCGATTATTGGCGCGATTGTCGGTTTTGCCGCAGTGGGTGTCAATGCTGACGCTGTTGAATGGGGTAAGGTTGGCGGTATTATTGGCTCTTGGGTTGTGACACCCGCAATTTCGGGTTTTATTGCTTATATCATTTTCCAAAGTGTGCAAAAGCTGATTTTTGATACCGATGATCCGTTGGGAAATGCTAAGCGTTATGTGCCTTTTTACATGGCATTAGCCGGTTTTGTGATGTCTCTTGTGACCATTACCAAAGGTTTAAAGCATGTAGGCATCAATTTTTCAACCGTAGAAGCTTATCTTTTAGCGGCGGCTGTTGCGGCCGTAGTTGGTCTTTTGGGTAAAGTGGCCATTAGCCGTTTAAAAATGAGCGACAAAGCTGACCGTCAAACTCAGTATGGTAATGTTGAAAAAGTCTTCGCCATTTTAATGGTTGTAACTGCATGTTGTATGGCATTTGCACATGGTTCAAACGACGTTGCTAACGCGATTGGTCCATTAGCTGCAGTGGTTTCTGTGGTTGAAAGTGGCGGTGTTATTGGTGCTGAAGCTGTTCTAGCATGGTGGATTTTACCATTAGGCGCAGTGGGTATTGTGTTGGGGTTGGCTATTTTTGGTCAGCGTGTGATGAAAACCATTGGTAAAAACATCACCCATTTAACGCCAAGCCGTGGTTTTGCTGCTGAATTAGCTGCCGCATCGACTGTGGTTATTGCTTCTGGTACCGGTTTACCTATCTCGACCACACAAACCTTAGTGGGCGCAGTGTTAGGTGTGGGCATGGCGCGTGGTATCGCGGCAATCAATATTGGTGTGGTGCGTAACATTGTTGTGTCTTGGGTTATTACCCTGCCAGCAGGTGCTGCATTATCTATTGTGTTCTTCTTCATTATTAAGAGCATCTTTAGTTAATTTAGCCAAGACCCAATGAAGTATTAACAGAAGTGTGAGTGCGAATGCATTTAAGAAGGAAGTCATATGACTTCCTTCTTGCATTCAGAGCATTTAATAAATAGCATGACCATAAGTTTTCTGAGTTTGGATAAATACCGTGTTAAGAGTACTTTCAATCCTTATATTTTTACTTGCGCCAAGTGGCGTATTTGCGGCCCAAGCACCAACGCGTTTTATTTCTGATGATGTGTATACGTTTATTCATGGTGGACCGGGTACAGAATTTCGTATTCTTGGTAGCGTAGAAGCGGGTCAACCGATCACGTTATTGGATAATACCGATGGTGATTTCACTCAAATTATTGATCATAAAGGCCGAGAAGGCTGGGTATTAACCAGTTTAGTGACCGATCAGCCTAGTTTTCGTGAACGTTTTCCAGAGATGGAAGCCCAACTGAAGCAAGCTAATGAGCAATTAAATCAAATTACTCAAAATACTGACAATACTGAAGAATATTTAATTCTGGCTAACGAAAAGGTGACTGAATTAAACGCTGCATTAACGATAGCGGTTAAACAGCGAGATGAAGCCGAGTTAAAAGTGCAGCAAGGGGTTGATAATCGTCGTTATCAAATGTGGCAGCAAGGTGGCTTGATTGGCGGTATGGGTGCATTGATTGGTATTATATTGGTGTACTTACCGCGTCCGCAGCGTCGTAAAAATAGTCGTTGGATGTAATAATATCCGTTGATGATGAGCTTCTATAGAATCAAATCATCTTTTATGCGATTCATATCCTTGCTAAAAAGCCAACTATTCAAACGTTGGCTTTTTTTATTTCATTTTTTTCTATAAGAGTCATTCATTTTTTTATTATGTTAAATAAATATTAATTGTTACTTAACAAGCTGTTAAAAACCTTTACCTGTCAACTTTCACGTCTTATCACATTGCGCACGGATAATGCAGTGATGAAAATCAAACAATTGTTGGCAATTTTTTATCTATAGTGTCCAAGTTCACATTTTGAAGGTATAATCGCCGAAAAATAGATCGTACATTGTATACAAAATAGAATATTTATGAATACTGTGTTCATTTAATAGCCACAACAACCATCCTTAATCTGACCTAGATGGAATCGAATACTATGTTCAAAGCGAGTGAAGTACTGGAAGGCCGCTATGACAATGCCACTCTTGATGAGTTATTTAAAGCCATTACTGATAACTATATTGTCGATGAAGAGCAATACCTATCTGAATTAATCAAGTTAGTGCCTTCGTCTGATACAGACATTGAGCAAGTCACTCGTCGCGCTCACGAACTCGTTAGCAAAGTACGTCAGTTTGAGAAAAAAGGTTTAATGGTAGGGGTTGATGCCTTTTTACAACAATACAGTTTAGAAACACAAGAAGGGATTATCCTAATGTGTTTAGCTGAAGCTCTGTTGCGCATTCCTGATGCTGAAACTGCCGATGCGTTAATAGAAGATAAGCTGTCTGGGGCTAAGTGGGATGTACACCTTAACAAAAGTGGTTCACTACTGGTTAATGCCTCAACGTGGGGGTTAATGCTTACCGGAAGAATCGTTAAGTTAGATCGTAACATTGACGGTACACCGAGTAACTTGCTTAAGCGTCTCGTTAACCGCGTTGGCGAGCCTGTGATCCGTCAAGCGATGTTAGCTGCGATGAAGATTATGGGTAAGCAGTTTGTATTAGGGCGCAATGTCAAAGAAGCGCTCAAAAATAGCGAAGCTAAGCGTAAGTTAGGTTATACCCACAGTTATGACATGCTTGGTGAGGCAGCTTTAACGGCCAGTGATGCGCAAAAATACTTCATCGATTACAGTAACGCTATCGGTGATTTAGGTGCGCAGCAATTTGATGAGTCTGACGCTCCACGGCCAACAATTTCAATTAAACTGTCAGCATTGCATCCTCGTTATGAAGTCGCCAATGAAGATCGCGTATTAACCGAACTATACGACACTGTCATTAAGCTGATTGTTCAAGCCCGTGAGCTGAAGATTGGTATTTCAATTGATGCCGAAGAAATGGATCGTCTTGAACTATCGTTAACATTGTTCAAGAAATTGTATCAGTCAGATGCCGCCAAAGGATGGGGCTTACTGGGTATTGTGGTGCAGGCCTATTCGAAGCGCTGCTTACCTGTTTTATGCTGGGTGACTCGTCTTGCAAAAGATCAAGGTGATGAAATTCCATTACGTTTAGTAAAAGGTGCGTATTGGGATAGTGAGCTTAAATGGGCTCAGCAAGCGGGTGACGGGGGGTATCCTTTATTTACTCGTAAAGCGAGCACTGATGTGTCTTATTTGGCCTGTGCACGCTTCTTACTATCAGATGCCACTCGCGGTGCTATTTACCCGCAATTTGCTACTCATAACGCGCAAACGGTAGCCAGTATTAATGCCATGGCCGGCGATCGCCTTTATGAGTACCAACGCTTACATGGTATGGGGCAAGAATTGTACGACACCATTTTATCTGAAAGTGGTGCTAAAGCCGTGCGTATTTATGCGCCAATCGGTGCCCATAAAGACTTGCTGCCTTACTTGGTCCGTCGCTTACTTGAAAACGGTGCGAATACCTCATTTGTGCACAAGTTAGTAGACCCACATACCCCTATTGAAAGCTTAGTGGTTCACCCATTAGTGACCTTACAAGGTTATAAAACCTTAGCTAATCAAAAAATTGTGCAGCCAGCAGATATTTTTGGTGCAGAACGTAAAAACTCTAAAGGACTAAACATGAACATTATTTCTGAATCAGAGCCATTTTTTGCTGCATTAGAAACGTACAGTGCCACTCAGTGGACTGCGGGTCCGTTGGTTAACGGTCAGACCTTAACGGGTGATGTACAAACGGTAGTGAGTCCTTTTGATACTTCATTAACGGTAGGCACTGTGGCGTTTGCTGATGCTAAAGCAATAGAGCAAGCGGTCGTGGGTGCTGATGCCGCTTTTGGCCGTTGGGCGCGGACTCCGGTTGAGACGCGTGCCAATGCACTGCAAAAACTAGCCGATTTACTGGAAGAAAACCGAGAAGAGCTGATTGTGTTGTGTACCCGTGAAGCGGGTAAGAGCATTCAAGACGGTATCGATGAAGTACGTGAAGCGGTCGATTTCTGTCGTTACTACGCCGTGCAAGCGAAGAAAATGATGGCTAAGCCTGAATTACTTCCTGGCCCAACAGGTGAGCTTAATGAGTTGTTTTTACAAGGTCGCGGAATTTTTGTTTGTATTAGTCCATGGAACTTCCCGTTAGCGATTTTCATCGGCCAAGTATCAGCGGCGTTAGCCGCGGGTAATACCGTGATTGCCAAGCCAGCTGAACAAACCTGCTTAGTGGGTTATCGTGCCGTGCAGCTTGCTCATGAAGCGGGGATCCCTAAAGATGTATTGCAGTTCTTACCCGGTACGGGGGCTGTTGTCGGTTCTGCCTTAACGGCTGATGAGCGTATTGGCGGTGTGTGTTTTACCGGGTCTACAGGTACAGCAAAGCTTATCAACCGTACCTTAGCCAACCGTGATGGCGCCATTATTCCATTAATCGCTGAAACCGGTGGTCAAAATGCCATGGTGGTTGACTCAACGTCACAGCCTGAACAAGTGGTAAATGATGTAGTTTCTTCATCATTTACCAGTGCTGGTCAACGTTGTTCAGCACTGCGAGTGTTGTTTTTACAAGAAGATATTGCCGATAGGGTGATTGAAGTGATGAAAGGTGCAATGGAGCAATTGGTCATTGGCGATCCTAGCTTCGTTAAGACGGACGTGGGCCCAGTGATAGATGCAACGGCTAAAGCAAACTTGAATGCCCATATTGACCATATTAGCCAAGTAGGTAAGTTAATTAATAAACTTGAGTTACCAGCGGGTACTGAGAAGGGTCACTTTGTTGCCCCAACCGCGGTTGAAATCGATTCGATAAAGATGCTAGAAAAAGAGCATTTTGGGCCTATTTTGCATGTAATCCGTTATAAGGCTGCTGATTTAGGCAAAGTGATTGACGAAATCAATAGCACTGGGTTTGGGTTAACATTAGGGATCCACAGCCGTAATGAAGGCCATGCGCTTAATCTAGCCGATAAAGTGAATGTCGGTAACGTGTACATTAATCGTAACCAAATTGGTGCCGTAGTGGGTGTGCAGCCATTTGGTGGTCAAGGGTTATCAGGTACAGGTCCTAAAGCCGGTGGTCCACATTACTTAACCCGTTTTGTGACTGAAAAAACGCGTACCAACAACATTACCGCTCTTGGTGGTAATGCGACATTGCTATCGTTAGGCGACACTGACGAGTAAGGTAATGTGTTTTATCTTTTAAGCCCACTTATGTGGGCTTTTTTATGCCACTAATTGGACGGTTCGCTTTTACGCTTATTGACAGCAAGAGGAGTAAATTCAGAGCCGTATTAATATGTCTTCCCTAAAAATAAGTGAGGCGTTCAGAGCTGCATACAGAGTTGCATACAGAGTTGCTTACTGAGTTACAAGAACGGGTGACAGTTGAATATTATTGCGTTTTAATCCTCGGCCGACGTTTTGGCATAATTTACCAAAGCGGCTGATATCACCTAAAGAGGGCATAACGCCCTGTGCGATTGCCGCTTCCCAGTAGGTGACCTCAGAATCGATAAGATCTAATAGTTTTTTTGGGCAACCCACACAACTGTTAGCGGGCCCACAACGAAAGAGATCAGGGGAGTCTAATGGGAAGGTTTGTTTTACTTGGGCAATGAGTTGTTTCATTGCAGTGATCCGATCGGGTTTATGGGTCATATTTCACCTACGCTGAATACCCTGCACATTTATCCTTGTACTATTAGACGAGGCCATAATGCGATGGTATAAATGTGTGAATGCTTATATAGAATAGCAAATCGACATTAGGTTAATACTAACGTAAATCAATTTTTACTTTAAAAAGGGGTGACAAATCGATAAGTTGATCAGGGCTTATGGTTCTTTCTTGACCCAAATTTATTCGAGATAAATAGTATGGCTCTTTAGATAAACCCGCCAGGTATCAAATCGCCACAAACTGCTGCAAAATTGATCTCCAAACATCAACAGACTCTATATTTATGTAAATTATTTGTAGCATTTTTCAGATTTAAGAATTAAATACGCCAAAATAAAGGAAGTCTAGACGTCTATATTGACAGTGGTGAAGAGTTCTCTTATTCTTGGCACAACTTGTTTTGATGTGACTGCAATATATAGCAGCGTTGAACATATTGTTAAATATTCATTGATGATCGAGATTGAGTCGTACTCGCTTTTCTCATCCGCCAATCCCTATTCGTTAAGATAAAGAGAGACCACTTTGACTAAAGCTATTTCATCAGCCCCCTCGGCAGTAAACAGCCCGGCATCGTTTGTGGCATTATTGCCACTTTTTTTGTTTTTAGGATTGTTTATTGGTGCAGGCTTATATTTTCAAAGTCAGGGTGTTGATTATGCGTTCTACCAATTACCCAGTGTTATTGCTATTTTACCTGCCATTGTATTGGCAATATTGTTGTCAAAGCAGCAAATCAATAGTGCGATAGAAACCTTTATTGAAGGTATTGGCCACAGTAATATTATTGCTATGTGTTTAATTTATTTATTGGCTGGTGCATTTGCTGCTGTTGCAAAAGCAACTGGCGGCGTTGATGCGACGGTGGCACTCGGTTTATCGTTTATTCCATCCAATTTATTATTGCCTGGTTTTTTTGTTATAGCCGCTTTTATTGCAACATCGATGGGGACGTCGATGGGCACCATTGCTGCTGTTGCGCCGGTGGCGTTAGGGGTCGCTGATCAAGCACATATTGACTATGCCATAATGGCGGGTGCGGTAATGTCTGGTGCGTTATTTGGTGACAATTTATCGATTATTTCAGATACCACGATTGCGGCAACGCGAACTCAGGGCTGTGAAATGAAAGATAAATTTCGTGAGAACTTAGTGTTTGCTATCCCGGCGTCGATCCTCACCTTGATTGCTTTTTCATTTGTCGGTCAAGGGCAAGCAGATATTGTTGCTCAGGATATTGAAATCTTAAAAGTACTACCGTATTTAACCATTCTAGTGTTAGCGGTGGTCGGCTTAAACGTATTTGTGGTGCTGTCATTAGGGATAGTATTAGCCGGCGTGACAGGCGTGTTAAGTTCTCACTATACCTTTATCCAATTTGGTAATGACATTTACACCGGTTTTACCAATATGCAGGAGATTTTTATTCTGTCGATGTTAGTCGGTGGTTTAGCGGCACTAATGCAGCAGCAGGGTGGACTAACGTTTGTCAGCAAGCAGATTGAACGTCTAATCAAACGTTTTTCAAAAGCGAATGGCGAAGCATCAAGCCGTGCGGCAGAGTTAGGCATGGCCGCGATTGTTGCCGCTACCAATACATGTGTAGCTAACAATACTGTGTCGATTGTGGTGACGGGTGATATCGCCAAGGAGCTAGCCGAAAAGCATGGGGTTTCCCCCAAACGAGCGGCCAGTATTCTCGATATTTTTGCTTGTATTATTCAGGGATTAATTCCACATGGCGCCCAAGCACTATTAATTGCCTCTGTGTTTACCATTAGTCCATTAGTCGCAGTGTCTAATGCTTGGTATTGTATGATTTTGGCCGTCATGGCAGTGATCATTGTGATATTTCGTAAACGAGTCTAAATCGGTTATATGATCAATCATCACTTGCTTACCCAGTTTAAGTGGCGACGAATGTAGCTATTTTACGATAATCAAGTAATAGCCAATCAGTAATGATTGGCTATTACTGTTCTTGGTTCTTGGTCATTACTTTTGGGTTTTCCGGGTTAACATGCCCATGCCTGTTTTTGCTTAAGTATCGACCCGTGACCGAGGAGTGTCTGCAATCATGATTGACACCTAATGATTGTGTTCATGTCATTGATGCTATTGGATTAGCGTCAGTTGGATTTTGCCAATTGTTTGATAAATTTTTACCTATGTTGTGTCATCGGCTATATGGGAATTAACCCAGGTGAATATTTTATGCTGCATCTGCCTCGGGTTAAGCATGCTAATAACAATTAACACGTAACAAACTAATGTGGACCTATTTCTCGGAACCCGTTATTTTATGTCCATTCTTGCTTGAGTATTGTCCATGACATCGATGCGATTAAGTCATTATTTAGCTGTGTGTGGCGTGGCATCAAGACGGCAAGCTGCGCGACTTATCGATAGTGGTCGAGTGAGTCTTAATCATCAATTAGCCAAGCATACTGATCGCATTAACCCCGCAGAAGCGGTGACGGTTTTGGTGGATGGTAAACCCATTTTGCCCGTGCAAGCTAAACAGTATTGGCTGTACCATAAGCCTGTTGGCGTTGATTGCCGTTTATTAGCTAATGATCCCCATAGTCTGCTCCATTTATTACCCGAGTCACCCAGGCTGTATCCTGCAGGGCGTTTAGATAAAAATTCTCGCGGATTATTACTGCTCACTAATGATGGCCAATTGACTCAAGCGTTAATGCATCCCGATTTTTATCATCCAAAGACTTATGTCGTCCAAGTGGATAAGCCTATTAGCGCAGAATTTTTATTGATGATGGCGCAAGGCGTGCAATATGGGCAAGTGCAAACTCGACCGTGTGACATTCGGCGATGGAGCTCTGAGGCGGATGAAGACAGATTTGAGATCGTATTAACCCAAGGATTAAATCGGCAAATTAGGCGTATGTGTCAGGCGTTGAGCTATAAAGTGATTGATTTAATGCGTACCCAGTTGCTGGATGTGTGTCTTGCTGAATTAGCAGAAAAAACAATGCGGCCATTAACGGCCGCAGAGTTATTGAGTCTTAAATGCGCAGTAAGCTGAGCATTTTGTTAAACAATGATTATTTAACAATGTCCATTTCAGCTAATAAATTGTCAGCATGATCTAAGTACTGCATTACCCAGAGCATATAACGGCTATCAACTTGGATGGAACGATTGCTTTGAGCGTCGTATCCCCAGTCACCAATGATACTTTCGTACACACCGTCAAACAGCAAACCGACTAATTCAGCGCGGCCGTTTAAGGTGGGTGATCCTGAGTTACCGCCGGTTGTATCAAGGGTCGATAAAAAATTAACCGGGACTGAGTCAATGGCTTTGACATAATAATCGCCGTATTGCTTTTGCTTAATCAGCTCAATCTGTTTTGCTGGTGCATCAAATGGGTCAACTCCAGTATCTTTGGCTAAAATGCCTTCTAAACGGGTAAAAGGGATTGCCACTAGGCCATCTTGTGGTGAGTAACCTTTAACGTTACCTATTGTCACCCGCAGGCTTGAGTTTGCATCGGCATAAACCGGTTTACCTTGCTCGCGGTTATAGGCAATGATCGCGTCCATATATTGTGGACGTACTTTCATTAAGTCACCTTCTAATTGTTTTTGCTGTTTTTCTAGCGCCATGTCGGCAGCGTAGGTTTGAACCGCAAATTGAATGAACGGGTCGTTAGAGGCTTTAAAGTCGGCAACCGATTTGTTCATCCATGCTAAGCGAGTTTCTTTGTTGTTTAGCTTGGTGTTGGCGTACATTTTATCCAATGTGTTCGCTAACGCTTTAGCATCAAATTTTTTGCTAATACCAAAGGCTTTATCTAAAGAGGCTAAATGCTGCTCTGCAGGTAATGCGGCATAGCGCGTCAGTAAATCGGCTAGCAGGGATTTATCGACACTGGCGGCATAACGGCGATCAATACGTTCCATGCTTGAGGTAAAGTTGGTCATGTCACGTTCTTGGTATCCGGGCTCACGTTGCATATCAGCTAAGGTTTTCTCATTAGCTAAGCGATACAAATCACGTGCGGTGGTGACCATGGTGGTGTAACCGATATAACCTAATAAAGTGTCTCTTTGCTGATTTTGCTGACTCTTAGCAACCAGTTTTTCTAAGCTTGATAGTGTTTCGCCATATTGCTGTTGGCGCTTTTTATCTTTGCCGATCCAGTTTGCTAAATCGCTCTCTATTTTCTCACGATCAGCGAGCATGGTTGATTTACCATAATACTCAATCATCGAGGTAAAATTTTTGGCATAATTGGCTAAACCAGCAATCAAGCTTTCGTATTTAATCCGCTCGTCGCTGCCTTCTGGCGCGGTTTCTTTGATGATCTCAATCATGCGCTCTTGCAGGACTTTCCCTTCAGGATAAGCCCACTCAAACTGATTGTTAACTTCATCGGCAGTGCGGTAGCGGTTAGTACTGCCTGGGTAACCGGCAACCATCACAAAGTCGCCATCGCTAACGCCCTTAGCTGATACTTTTAAGAAGCTTTTTGGCTCATATGGAACATTATCTTTGCTGAAATCGGCGGGTTTGCCGTCTTTAGATACATAAGCCCGATAAAACGAGAAGTCACCAGTATGGCGTGGCCACATCCAGTTGTCGATATCGCCGCCGTATTTACCTACGCTAGCCGCTGGATTGTAAGCTAAACGCACGTCACGAATTTCTAACTGCTTAACCAGATAATATTCTAAGCCACCATGGAAGCTATACACTTGGCAGCGGTAACCGTCTTCTTTTTCACACTCTGCCACTAAGGCTTTTTCTTGCTGTTCTATGCCTTGGTAAAAATCATTACCCACCTTATCCATTTGGTTTGCTTTAACGTTATCGGTAACATTAGTGACCGTTTCAGTCACAAAAATACGCGAACCCGGTGTAGCAGGTAGTTCTTCTGCGTAAGTTTTGGCTAAAAACCCGTCTTTAAGCAGGTTTTTATCGGATGTTGAGTTGTACTGAATTGAACCATAGGCACAGTGGTGATTGGTGACGACTAAGCCTTTTGGCGATACAAATGAAGCGGTACAACCACCAAGGCTGATCACGGCATTCATTGGAAATTCAGTTAATTTAGAGATTGATTCAGCGCTGATCTCTAAGCCTTTTTCCTTGAGTTCATCGGCCATCGCAGGTAGTTGATGTGGTTGCCACATACCTTCATCTGCCATAGCGCCAAAGCTGGCTGCTATTGCAACAGTTAATAACCATTTTTTCATTATGTAATTCCGTTATTTTTTGGGGAGGAGGTGTTAGCGTGTGATGTATAGTATGGCCAGTCATGTCTCATGCTTGTTTAATTCTTGTTTAATTATATTGGTCGATGTTATTGAAGCGTAAAACAAAAAAGTCAGGCTTAGCCTGACTTTAACAAATGTTTTATCATCTTAATAGGGTTTGTAAAACTCGCTTACAAATCTATTTTATGAGTTATATGGTTCAGGCTAATGCCACCATCAACTGGGCAACAACAATCAAGGTACCGAGTAAGCCCGCGATGATAAGTCCCAAACTGCCACCAGAGACTTGGTAGCCGCCCAATGGCTGTGAACGTTGCTTTAATGCCATTGCAATGGGTAAATAGATAATTATCACCACCAATGGAATAGCTGCAAAACCAAGGACGCTTAAAAAGCCATCTGGGTAGTAAAGTGCACACAATAGCGGTGGTATAAAGGTAATGAGCCATGTTTTAGCGCGACCTGAGGCATCATCCTTGGCTCGAGTGAGTTCGGCAACATAGTCAAACAAGCTCATGGTAACGCCTAAGAACGAAGTGATTAATGCAAGGTTAGCAAATAAATCAATGGCTTGGATTATAATTCTTGATTGAGCTAAGCTTTGTAAAGCTGCAACGAGTTTAGGCAGTGAACCACCAAAGCTATGGACGGTTTCGCCGCCTAAAGACCCTAAGGTCACTAACAACCACAGGATATAGCAAACCAGTGGAATGCTCGAGCCGATCAATAACACTTTTCTGAGTGAAACGGCATCACCTTCTAAGTAGCGCACAATCGTCGCAATACACACATGGAAACCAAATGAGGTAAACACTACAGGAATGGCTGCTAGCCATAATTGTTGTAGCGCTGTGCCTGAAGCAACATCGGTTGAGTAATTGTTTAATGCACTGATTAAATTAACGTCTGGTAATAAAAATGCCACCACAATGACGAGTAACACCACCATAGAAGTAAATAAAATGCGTGATACTTTATCAATCCACTTCACGCCAATGGCAATTAATCCACCAAAGATAACCGTAAACAGTATGATGGCTACTTGGTTGCTCATGTTAATGCCGATGGGTTGTAAACGGGTTTCTAATAGCGATGACCCTCCCATCAGATACACCATGGTTAACGCAAATAATAAGCTCAGGAATGAGCCACCTTGAATGAGCTGGCCAACTTTTCCCAGTGTTTTACCGGTAATGGCATGGACGTTATCGCCGACACCAGAGTGAAGATTAATTTCTAACATCAATAACGAGGTGTAAGCTGATAACCCCCAAATAACCACTAATAAGATTAATGCGGGGATCATACCCAAGGCTGCCGTTGCTAATGGTAGCGCTAACATGCCTCCCCCAATGGCCGTTCCAGCTACAATTGAAATAGAGCCTAACGTTTTAAAATTCACAGAAAATGTCCAGTCTAATTTTTATTTTATTTGTATCGGACATTAGCAGAAGGGTGACAGAGCAGGCAAGGATCTTTGACTGTTAAAGGCTAACAGCGGTGTTTGTAAACAATTACACAACAATAGACCAAACTTTTTTACACGTGATTTTTGCAATAGCGTAGCATTACGGCGTTACTGTTGGGGTGAGGTTATTTTTATGCCGAATTTACACTGTAAAATGAGTCCATTGAATAAAATTATTTAATCGTTATAATGCGAATTGTTTTAGGGGAGTAGCTAATCTTGTCTTGCTGTTATGGCACACAAGATGTCTGTATCAACATAATTGGCCTCACGCCATGGTGCAGACAGTAACTCACTGTTAATCAGTGGTTTTACCAAGCGAGACCTAAGCACAGTAACTGCATCAAGGGGTATGCGGTGGCTCGTGCTTAGTTGTCATTTACCCCTAGGAATATCACATTGGAAGCTTTATTCGCCTCAACTCTTACTGTTGCCATCGCTGAAATAGGCGACAAGACTCAATTATTAGCCTTGCTGCTCGCGGTGAGATTTAGCAATAAAAGCGCTATTATCTCAGGTATTTTACTCGCCACAATATTGAATCATTTCCTTGCTGCATGGCTTGGCCAGTGGGCAATTACTTGGATTGATCCACAATGGGCGACTTATCTGGTGGCCGGTTCATTTTTTGCTATTGCGTTATGGGTGCTTATACCCGATAAAATCGATGATGATGATAACCGTTTCTATCAACTCGGTGCTTTTACTGCGACGTTTATTTTGTTTTTTATTGCTGAAATAGGGGATAAAACTCAAATTGCCACTGTAGTCTTGGCGGCAAAATATCAATCACTCACCTGGGTTGTGATCGGCACGACATTGGGAATGTTGATTGCCAATGTCCCTGTTGTACTCGCTGGACATTTTAGTGCTAATAAATTACCCATGAAGCTTATTCATCGAGGTTGTGCTGTATTGTTTGCACTGCTTGGCGTGGCTACACTCATGTGGTAAATGGAGGTTTAATGCCTGATAGCCAACTTCTCGATGCAGAGACTGCCCGTGGGTTACCTTGGGTCGTCGCGATTGCCTTTTTCATGCAGTCGCTTGATGGGACGATCCTCAATACAGCACTCCCGGCGATGGCCAGCGATTTAAATGAAGATCCACTGCGTATGCAAGGCGTGATTATCGCTTACATGCTCACCGTTGCCTTGTTGATCCCTGCTTCTGGCTGGATTGCTGATCGCTTTGGCACCAAAAAAATCTTCTTTGGTGCCATCTTATTGTTCAGTGTTGGATCATTGCTTTGTGCATTGTCCTATTCATTAGACATGCTCATTGGCGCTCGGGTTATTCAGGGGTTGGGCGGCGCGTTAATGTTGCCTGTGGGGCGACTGGTGGTGCTTCGGACATATCCGCGTTCGGAATTAGTACGGATCATGGGCTTTATCACCATTCCGGGTCTACTCGGTCCGTTGATCGGTCCAACGATGGGCGGTTGGATGGTGCAATACCTGACATGGCATTGGATCTTTTTGATCAATCTGCCCGTTGGCGTGGTGGGTTGTTATGCCGTGTGGCGGTTCATCCCTGATCTCCGTGGCAAGGAAAAGTTGCGTTTCGATAGTCTGGGTTTTTTGCTGTTTGGTGCGGCGATGTTGTTGATCACCATTGCCATGGAAGGGCTAGGCGAACTGCATATGCCACACCTACGGGTGATGTTACTGTTATTTGGTGGTATGGCGTGTTTGATAGCATATTGGTTACGGGCAGGGCGTATTGAGCATCCGCTGTTTGCGCCATCATTATTTCGGACGAGGACGTTTGCTATTGGCCTATTTGGTAATCTGTTTGCTCGCTTGGGCAGTGGCGCGTTGCCGTTTCTGGTGCCATTGCTGTTGCAAGTGGCGCTGGGTTATTCGCCATCTCAGGCTGGGATGAGTATGTTGCCATTAGCGGCTGCGGCGATACTGGCCAAGTATGTGGCACGACCGATTATCGAACGTTTAGGCTATCGCTTCGTACTGACTACTAATACGTTGGCGCTGGGGCTCATGCTAATGAGCATGAGCTTGGTAAGCGAACAGACTCCATACTGGTTATTGTTGGGAATGCTGGCTATTCTGGGCGCAATCAACTCGTTGCAGTTCACGGCGATGAATGTTGTAACTCTAATAGACCTCGATGATGCCAGTGCCAGCAGTGGCAACAGTTTGTTGTCGGTGGTAGGGCAATTATCATTAAGTCTGGGGGTTGCCTGTGCAGGGGCTTTACTTGGCGGTTTTAGCACTGATGTCGACAGTGATGGAGTGGGCACTGTGCTTAGAGCTTTCCAACTGACGTTCGTTACGGTTGGCATTATGACGATGTTAGCCGCAACGATCTTTTCGCAATTGTCTAAAGAAGATGGACGTCGAGTAAAGCATCCGTAGAGTAAATCACGTCTTAGGCGCACCCGTCGGAAGAATACCCTAACGCTATTGTTGTTTTATCGATGAGTCGCCTGATGACCATTGATCCTGTTGTTCATCACCGTCGTGGCATACTGCCACTGATAATGGTGTTCATGCCACTGATGCATATTAACAGAATGTTAACCTCTCATTTGTTTGCATGTCTTGGCTATTCTCATATTACGCCGCTCTAGAGAGAGCGTTTGCTGTGATCGTTAAATGGTTAATATTACCCATTACACCATAAGTACTCTAACGTTTATTTTGTGCACTCCGGCATACATTTCCTCGTATCTGTGGCTAAAATATAAGCATGCACAAACATTATATGGGCGCGCGTGCATTTAATTGTGTAAAAGCATAGTAAAGGAGTCTCGATATGGATATGAAGAAACATGGTTTATCGATTGGCATAAACCGAATTGAAAATGTGTTTTTTGTGACATTAAAAGCAACGGGCACATTAACCCACCAAGATTACCTCGTCATTACCCCAATGCTAGAGGGGGCATTAAGCCAAGTTGATCAACCTCAAGTGAGTTTATTTCTCGATGCGACTGAGCTCGACGGTTGGGATTTGCATGCTGCTTGGGATGATTTAAAGCTGGGGTTAAACCATAAATCAGAGTTTGAAAGAGTGGCGATTTGGGGTAATAAAGGCTGGCAAGAATGGGCGGCCAAAGTAGGTAGTTGGTTTATTGCAGGTGAGATTAAATATTTCGAAGACCAAGATGACGCCTTAAAATGGCTTCGATATTAACACTGATGCCCAAAATAAGCGGATGTGGATTGATCAATATGTCGTTCGCGGTATGAAGCGTTGATTTTACCTTAGTGATTTTATAGAGACTATTCGCTAGGGTTTTGATGCTGTGATAATCCGTTTATATGGCCACTGTTAGCTTATTGCTGCGGCGCAGGTCGTTGCGCAGATAGTTGCGCTGCAGCGATAAGTTATAATGCCATTTGTCCTTCAATTTTTTGCTGATAGTTAGCCATAACGGCAACTTTTAAGCTGTTGCCTGAATCAATCGTGGTGGGCATTGAAGAAGGAGAATTAACGCTAAGTGACATGGTTAACCTTAATGTAAAACTGAATGTTAGTCTTCTATAGACCAAGGATCGCCGCGCTTGATGCATTTTTATCAAAAAGTGGCTTACTGAATTTTTAATTATAGGTTGTGCACAACCAATGTTATCATTGACTCATATTATTGGTTAGCGGAGTAAAGCCTATGCCTAGTAAAGCGTCTACTGGATCTCAATTCCCTACAGCAAAAAATCCGCTAGCACTTGAAAATCAGGTGTGTTTCTCATTATACAGCGCGACCAATGCTTTGATCCGCGCATATCGACCCTTATTAGATGAGTTGTCGCTGACGTATCCACAGTATTTGGTGATGATGGTGCTTTGGAAAGAGCCGGGGATAAGTGTCAAAACCTTAGGTGAGAAATTACATCTTGATTCTGGAACGTTAACCCCGTTATTAAAACGCTTAGAAAGTAAAACGTTAGTGACTCGAGGTCGCAGCGAGTTAGATGAACGCGTGCGTGTGTTACATGTGACTGAGCAAGGCCAGCAATTATACCAGCAAGCATTGAGTATTCCTGAGCAAATGCGCTGTAAAGTTGGTGGCAGTATTGAAGATTTACAACAATTGAAGCAACTGTGTGATCAGGCATTTTTTATGCTTAATTCTGGCGCGGGAAGCAGCTGTGAAAGATGATTATTTTGAGCGTGGTGATGGTCTGTCATGCCGCAATATTCAGCTCTCAATGGTTGAGCAAGTCAGTATAAAATAACAATAGTAACCGATTTGTTTGATATGTTTTCTCATGTCGATCATTTGAAGTATTGGTCATGTTAGAACCGCTGCATTACTCTTTTTGTAAAGTAAGCGGTACTTGAGTCGTCATTCAACACTCGTTTTGAGTTGATCACTTATTGATAAGGTTTAGTATAAGAGGCTACTAGAGAAGGGTGTTTTTTGTCGTCATAAAAATGTCACCTCAATGTCATAGTATTGTTTACCAACACAAAAAGGTACCAGGACGATGTGGCAAATATTCAGTCGCTTTTTAGCATTAGGTTTGATCAGCTTTGGAGGACCTGCGGCACACATAGGCTATTTTAGAAAAGCCTTTGTGGACGAACTGCAATGGCTAGACAATAAGCAATATTCTAGTTTTGTTGCCCTGAGTCAGTTTATGCCAGGGCCTGGTTCAAGTCAGGTCGGTTTTGCGATTGGTTATCACCGTGGCGGTTTACTGGGGGGATTAGCCGCCTTTTTGGGGTTTACCTTACCATCGTTTTTACTGTTGTTTTTATTTGCGGTTACCAGTGCGCAATGGTTGCAATTAACAACCGTTGCGGGGGCTATTCACGGCCTAAAGTTACTTGCTGTAGTGGTAGTAGCTGACGCAACCTTGTCAATGTTCACTCAATTTTGCCAACGAAAAACCGCAAAAATATTAATGGCAGCAACAGCTGTTGCTATTATATTAATGCCTTCATTATTGATCCAAATAGCCGTGTTAATTGTGGCGGCTATTGTTGGGGTCACGCTGATGACTAGGGGTGACAGTATTACACCGGACTCTCCTGCTATTGAGCTTGATTATCGTTGGTTAGCATTATTTATTATAGGAATAGCGGCATCTTTATATCTTATCAATCAACCCGATAGCCTTGGACAAATTTTTGCGCAGTTCTATCAAGTCGGTAGTTTAGTGTTCGGTGGTGGGCATGTGGTATTGCCCTTGCTTGAAACCAGCGTCGGTGAATACATTACCCCAGATCGTTTTTTGACCGGTTATGCGCTTGCACAAGCCATTCCTGGACCTATGTTTACCTTAGCCACTTTTTTAGGGGCTGACTTATGGTTAGAGTCGCCGATCCTTGGGGCTATAGTGGCGACGTTAGCTATTTTTCTCCCGGGTTTTTTACTGATGCTGGTGGGCTTAAAAAGTTGGCATTCAATAAGCCAACGTCCGGCCATAGCAGGCGCTATCGCGGGAGTGAATGCGGCTGTTGTCGGACTCTTACTTGCGGCACTTTATCAACCGGTATTTACCAGTGCGGTGATCATGCCGTTGGATATGGCTTTAGTGATTATTGGCTTTAGTCTGTTAAAAGTCTTCAAGCCCAGCTTAGTGTGGTTGGTGATAGGATTTGCTGCCATGGGCAGCGGATTATCAATGTTATAAAAAAGTTACTATATTGTGCTTTTTTGAGACCGGTCTCACTTTATTGGGAGGTATATAGTTAGTTAGTTTAAGTATCTATAAAAAATAGATTAGTATGCTAAATCGATTATTACCCTCAAAAGGCTTGCCACTATGCTGAGATCTTCACTACGCAATAAACTCCTGGGCTTATCATTAATTCCGCTTTCGTTGATCCTCACCGTATTACTGAGTATTTTTTATGTTAATGAAGAGTCATCTTTAACCAAAGATATTGATAACTTTCGCAGTGAATTAATTTCAGAGCGCCAAAACCAACTAAAAGAATCAGTCCAGATTGCTCAGGGCGTTGTTGAATATGAACTTGCTTTGGGTGACAAGGGAAATGTCAATGCAGCATTAAGAGATTTACGTTTTGGCACTGCAGGCTATTTCTATATATATGATGATGCTGGGGTCAATATTTTTCACCCGACTATGCCTGAACTTGAAGGCCAAAACAAAATAGATATGGCCGACCCTAGTGGCACCAAAATTATTGTTGGCTTATTAGAGGCCGCTCAAGCGGGTACTGGTAATTTTTCTTATTACTACCAAAAACCGGGTAGTAGCCAGCTTATTGAAAAACTCGGCTTTGCGGTAATGATCCCCAACACCCATTGGATGTTAGGCTCGGGTGCCTATATTGATGATATTGAAGAGTCCATTGCGGCTTATAAAACCTATAAAACGGAAGAGATGGGTCAAAAAGCACTGATGTTTTTACTCATTGCTATAGGTCTTACAGGCATAACGGCTTTTGCCGTGGTGGTGATGGCACATAAAATGGTGGTGCCAATCCAGAATATGGCTACCTCGTTAAATGATATTGCCAAAGGTGAAGGCGATTTAACCAAACGTTTAGATATCACCAGTGAAGATGAGATTGGACAGTTAGGCAGTGCATTCAATCTGTTTATCGACAAATTACAGCATATTATTAGTGATGTGGCTGGCGCAACGGACAGAGTTAAGCATGCTGCTCAAAGCATCAATGGCCAAACGGTGTCGATGACTGAGCAACTCAACCACCATAATAGTGAAGTTGATCAAATTGTTACTGCCATCACTGAAATGTCGGCTACGGCTAATGATGTGGCACATAATACCAATATGGTTGCAGAGGCAACACACGCAGCCTCTGATAACGTAGGTAAAGCACAAGATTGTGTTGATACCTCACTAACGGAAGTGTCCAATTTAATGACTCAAATTGACAATGCCGCTGGCAATGTGAAGTCATTAAGTGAACAATCGAAAAAAATTAACTCTGTACTCAGTGTCATAGGCGGAATTGCCGAACAAACCAATTTACTGGCTCTTAATGCGGCGATTGAAGCTGCCCGAGCTGGCGAACAAGGTCGAGGTTTTGCCGTTGTTGCCGATGAAGTGAGAAATTTAGCCAGTCGTACCCAAGCCAGTACGGTCGAGATTAATGAAATGCTGTCTGAACTGCATAAGTTAGTCACCAAAGCGGTACAAGCCATGGAAGAAAGCCAAACCAGTTGTTTAAGTTCGGTTGAGTCCTCGCGGGCGATTTCTGAAAGCTTAGGTTCAGTAACCTCATCGGTGACCAGTATTAATGACATGAGTACCCAAATAGCCACCGCCGCTACCGAGCAAAGCTCAGTGACTGAAGAAATTAATCGCAATATCAATTCAGTACAAGAGATTGTGAATACGTTACTAGCAGCCAGTGAAGAGGCATCTGATATGAGCAAAACCGTGGCGAATGAAGGTCAGACCTTAGCTCAGTTAGTGGGTCAATTTAAAGTATAATTTTTACCAAACCGATCGTTAAAAATGAACCCGAAGGGGTTCATTTTTTTTAATCATTTTTTAATGATAACAATAGGTCCATTTAATCTGTTTATTACAGGTTAATGATTTTTTTGATGTTGTTTCTGCGCAATATATTCGTCATTTGTTTATTAATAATCGCTCTTCTGGTCTAGGTTTAGCGCCTCTCATGGGGTAAAATACGCCGTTGCACCTTTCGTTAACGGCTAAATTTAAGTTGAATATTCATGTTTGAAGTTAATCCGGTAAAATTCAAAATCAAAGAGCTCGCCGAACGCACTGAGCTACTTCGGGGGTATCTTTGACTACGCTGCCAAAAGTGAGCGGTTAGAAGAAGTCAGTCGAGAGCTTGAAAGCCCTGAAGTGTGGAATGAGCCTGAACGTGCTCAAGCATTAGGTAAAGAGCGTGCTGCGTTAGTCTTAGTGGTCAAAACCATTGATGATATGGACTCAGGTCTAGAAGACATTGAAGGGTTACTTGAACTGGCCATTGAAGAAGATGACGAAGGAACCTTTAATGATGCCGCTTCAGAACTTGAGTCGTTAGAGACTCGTTTGGCTGATCTCGAATTCCGCCGCATGTTTTCTGGTAAGAATGATGCATCAAATTGTTACTTGGATATTCAATCTGGTTCAGGCGGCACCGAAGCACAAGACTGGGCCAATATGGTTCTGCGCATGTATTTACGCTGGGGTGAGGCACATGGTTTTAGCCCAGAGTTAATTGAAGTGACTGACGGCGATGTAGCGGGTATTAAAGGTGCAACGATTAAGTTCACCGGAGAATATGCTTTTGGATGGATGCGAACCGAGACCGGTGTTCATCGTTTGGTGCGTAAATCACCATTTGATTCATCAGGTAAACGTCATACCTCTTTTTGTTCCGTTTTCGTTTACCCAGAAATTGATGACGAGATTGAAATTGAAATTAATCCGTCTGATTTACGTATTGACACTTATCGCGCATCTGGCGCAGGTGGTCAGCACGTCAACAAAACAGATTCAGCGGTACGTATTACGCATTTGCCAACCAATACTGTGGTGCAATGTCAAAACGATCGCTCGCAACATAAAAACCGTGACGCTGCCTATAAACTGTTAAAGGCGAAGTTATACGAGTTACAAATGCACCAGCAAAATGCCGATAAACAAGCTGCTGAAAATGCAAAATCAGACATCGGCTGGGGCAGTCAAATTCGTTCATACGTATTAGATGACGCCCGTATCAAAGATTTACGCACGGGGGTTGAGAACCGCAATACTCAATCTGTGCTGGATGGTGATTTAGATAAGTTTATTGAAGCCAGCCTAAAATCAGGACTTTAAGTAAATTAATTTTTTCGCCATCACAAAGTGTGGCGAGTAAACGCGAGAATATAATATGACTGAACACGTACAAGATGAAAACAAACTGATTGCTGAACGTCGCGCTAAATTAGACCACATCCGCACCAGTTGTCCTGCTAATGCTCATCCAAATACCTGGCAACGTAGCCATAAAGCGGCTGAGTTACAGGCGCAATATGGTGAGCAGACCAAAGAAGCGCTAGAAGTGTTAGGGTTTCAAACCAGTATTGCCGGCCGTGTTATGGCAAAACGAGGTCCATTTTTAGTCATTCAAGACGTGTCTGGTCGTATTCAAGCTTACGCTGGTAAGCCAGTGCAAGGTGATTTAAAAGAGCGTTATCAAGGTTTAGACATCGGTGACATCATTGGTGTTAAAGGTCAGCTGCATTTATCGGGCCGGGGCGACTTGTACGTTAATATGGAAGAATATCAGTTACTGACTAAAGCATTACGTCCGTTACCTGAAAAGTTCCACGGGTTAACCGACCAAGAAACGCGCTATCGTCAGCGTTACGTTGATTTAATCGTTAATGAAGAGTCTCGCAATACCTTTATTATGCGTTCTAAAGTGGTTTCCGCTATTCGTCACTTTATGGTCAAAAAAGAGTTCATGGAAGTTGAAACTCCTATGATGCACGTTATTCCTGGTGGTGCTACTGCACGTCCATTTGTCACTCATCACAACGCGTTAGACATGGCCATGTACTTACGTATTGCGCCAGAACTGTATTTAAAGCGGTTAGTGGTTGGTGGTTTTGAGCGTGTGTTCGAAATTAACCGTAACTTCCGTAACGAAGGTTTATCGCCACGTCATAACCCAGAATTCACCATGATGGAATTCTATATGGCGTACGCGGATTATAAAGACCTAATGGATTTAACTGAAGAAATGCTCAGTTCAATTGCGATTGATTTACTCGGTAGTGCGCAAATGCCATACGGCGAGGACACAGTAGACTTTGGTGGTCCTTATGCCCGTTTAAGCATGTTAGAAGCCATTCAGAAATACAATCCTGATAACGCCACTATACAAGCGATGACGTACGAGCAAGTTAAAGACGTAGACTTTATGCGCGACTTGGCCAAGAGCCTAGGCATCAAGCTAGAAAAATTCTGGACTTGTGGCCAGTTGCTGGAAGAAATTTTTGGTGAAACCGCTGAAACTAAACTGATGCAACCTACTTTCATTACTGGCTATCCCGCGGATATTTCGCCTTTAGCACGTCGTAATGATAACAATGATTTCATCACCGACCGTTTTGAATTCTTTATCGGTGGCCGTGAAGTGGCTAACGGCTTCTCTGAGCTCAATGATGCTGAAGATCAAGACAGCCGCTTTAAAGCGCAAGTTGATGCCAAAGATGCCGGCGATGACGAAGCCATGTTCTACGATGCAGACTACATCACTGCACTCGAGCACGGTTTACCGCCAACCGCGGGTCAAGGTATTGGTATCGACCGTTTGGTGATGCTATTCACTAACACGCATACTATCCGTGATGTGATTTTATTCCCAGCGATGCGCCCACAAGCTTAATCGCTAGTCAGCTAAGCCAATAAAACGAAACCAGCCATCAGGCTGGTTTTTTTTGGCTAGATTTAAATGAAAATATAGACTCGTCCTTGTTGCTGAGATGGGTTCTAAGCTAGCCTATGACTCCGTTCCTAGGTTGAATAAACTTCGCCTTAGCCGTCACGCAAGCTTTATTTTCTACATAGAGTACGGCTTCTAGTTGGTACATTCCTAAGCGTTTGCTCACCAGATGACCGACAATTTTGATGGCATCGCCAACTTTTATTGGGGCAACAAAGCGTACTGTCATTTCTGCAGTTAAGGCTTTAATGCCTTGCATAAGCAAACAATGAGTCATGGCAGCATCGACTAAGGTGCTTGCTACGCCGCCATGTAAGAAGTGAGTGTAGCCTTGAAGCTGCTGACTTGCTTTATGATAACCAACAACTTGATTTTCACCGTCTGCAAAAAACTTACATTGTAATGACAATGGATTTTGTTTAGCGTCGCCACAGACAACACATTGACTGTGGCTTTGTTTACAATCTTGATAACTACTCACACTAAGCCTTGTTTATTAATAGGGACAGATGGCTGTTAAGGTTTTTCTTAACTAATGTACTAAAAACGCGCATTGACCATTTGGTAAGTTTTATAGCCACCGCTGAGGTTGCGTGCTTTAAAACCATGCTGGACTAACATGCGACAGGCGACATGACCGCGCAACCCTACCTGACAGAGCAGCAATAATTCTTTGTCTTTGGGAAGTTCATTGAGTCGGTCTCGAAGTTGCGGCAGCGGAATATTAATCGCATTATCAATCGCACCCACAGCCGTTAGTTCGCCAGGATTACGCACATCGACAATAATTTGTGTCGCAGTCAAGGCCTGTAGATCTTGAGTGTGACAAGTCACTTCATCGCCTAATAACACATTAGCCGCGACCATACCTGCCTGATTGACCACGTCTCGCGCAGAGCCAAAAGGAGGCGCGTAAGTGAGCTCAAGGTCGGCTAAATCATATACCGTCATCCCCGCGCGTTGCGCTACCGCTAATACGTCAATACGCTTATCGACACCATCAATCCCAGCAGCCTGAGCACCTAAAATGCGGCCATTATCAGGACAAAACAACAGTTTTAAAGTAATAGGGTGAGCCCCAGGATAATAGCTGGCATGGCTTGCTGTGTGGACATAAATTTTTTCAAATGGGATAGCTTGCCTTAGCAAACTTTTCTCATTTAATCCCGTCGAGGCGATGGCCATATCAAACAACTTACAGATTGCGGTCCCTTGGGTAGCGCGATATAACCTATCACCACCCAACATGTTATCTGCGGCTAATCGTCCCTGACGATTAGCCGGTCCAGCAAGTGGAACAAGTGAAGGATTACCGCTGACGAAATCAGCGGTTTCAATGGCATCGCCGACAGCATAAATATCTGCATCGGAAGTACGCATCCCGGCATCTACACGAATACCACCGAGCGGGCCTAATACTAAGCCGCACTCTGATGCCAAGCTAGTTTCAGGTTTAACGCCGATGGCGAGGATGACTAAATCTGTTGCTAAGGTGCTGTTATCACTCAAGGTTAATTGTAAATGGGAATGGGGCGGTACCGGTTTATCATAGTCATCGGTAATATCGGCTTCAGCAAGTTGAATTTGGCACTCATTGACGGCGGTTAAGCCTGTTTTTAAGCGTAAATCAACCTTATTATCAACTAGCTTTTGATGCAGTATATTGGCCATTTCAATATCCACAGGCCCCATAACTTGGTCGGCAAGTTCGAGTAAGCTCACCTCTAATCCTCGGTGGCGCAGCGCTTCCACCATTTCTAAACCAATAAACCCACCCCCTACCACAGTGGCATGTTTCGGCTTATGCAGCACAAGGTTCGCCAGTACTCTATCCATATCAGGAATATTACGTAGACTATGGACGAACTGGTTATTGATGCCGCTAATGGGTGGTTTTATTGGTGATGCCCCCGGGCTTAGTAGCAACTTGTCATATGACTCTTGATATATTTCATGGGTAATATGATTACGTATGTTTAGCCTTTTAGCTTGCCTATCAATAGCAATCACTTCATTAAACACCCGGACATCAACATTGAAACGTGATTTGAAGCTTTCGGGTGTTTGCAACAATAATGCATCTCTGGATTCAATTTCACCACTGATATGATAAGGCAAACCACAGTTGGCAAATGAAACAAACTCGCCCCTTTCTAACATGATAATTTCAGCCGTTTCTGATACACGTCTTGCTCTTGCTGCTGCTGATGCCCCACCGGCAACCCCACCGATAATTACTATTTTAGTCATTGTTTTCTCCGATAAAATTTAATATTAACCTAGCGGCTATCTAGTCGACTTTCTGTCTAGCAGACTGGCTATTAAGTGCTTGTTGGCAATCAAAGCAGTGACCATACATATTGAGGCTGTGGTGGTGAATAATCATACCGTGATGTTCTGCTGCTAAGCCTAAACGAAGCTCAATCAAGGGGTCGGTAAATTCAGTTAACTTGCCACAGGTTAAGCAAATTAAATGATCATGACGCGGTTTATTATTGAGTTCATAAACAGCATTTTCAGACTCAAATAGTCGTCGTACGACTATGCCTGCTTGCTCAAAATGCGCCATAATTCGATACACAGTATTGAGACCTATGGTCTCTCCCTGCGCATTTAAGCCTTGATAGATATTTTCTACTGTTAAATGCTGCTCATCGACTTGAGTTAGAAACTCAAGCAACTTACATCTTTGAGTGGTTATTTTGAGGCCAGAGTCTTTCAATACTGCTTGCATTAGACTTACCTAAACACGTCAATACGTGTTACCAGTGTTTAATTTTTAGTTGATATTTTTTGTCATCAAGGCTTTGCTATTGATTAAACTATCAACCACCTTATATCGAGCCCCTTTAACCAAGTTAGCTAACGTTTGGCGGGATATTCCCATTGACTTAGCGGCTTCTTGTTGCTGCATTCCGAGCAAATCAACTAAGCGCAAAGCCTCTATTTCATCTTCAGCAAGTGGCACCTGTTCTAACTGTGCCATCGGAATCCCATTGGGTTTAAAACAAATATTGGCTGCTTGGCCACATATGGTTCGGGGAATTTTTGGTCTTGCCATGTAACACCTCATTATTGGCATATGCTATATATACTGAATTTAGTTCGCACTTGCAAGATCTATTCTTTTTTTTACTGTGATATGTAAACTGATCTTTGACATGACCAATGACATTTAATGATATCTATTATGTCACCGTAGGTAACTCAGATAATGATAAAGGCTAAAATTAATGTGCATAGTCGTTAACGCTTGGGCTTATTATTCCAAGCTAAGGTTAACTCACAAGCTCCATGTTTCAAGTGCGCCGTCTGAGCTTAAGGTCAATAGCTTACCATTAGGTTTGATCACCATTGAAAATACCGTTGTGCCAGCGTTATAGGCAGTGATATCCCAATGAGAAAGCTCCTTTCCCGATGAGGCATCCCAATAGATAACACTTTGCTTTGAGGTTGCGGTAATTAAGTTGTTGCCATGGTTGGTGAATAAAGCCTGTCGAAAATAGCGATAACGTTCAAGGTAATCAAGATGGCTCACTGGCTGCGTAGTTTGGGTATCGATAATGACATTATTGTCGAGTGCATCAGCAATAAATAAGCGTCGATTAGTTTCATCAAAACTCACGCTGGTGATCCGTTGAGGGCGGGAAAAACTGCTGATGAGCTCACCGTTATAAGTGGCCCAAATGTGTACATCACCATCAAGCCCAGTCGATAATACCTGTTGTTCAAAATTAGAGAGCTCAATATGATTAACGGCAGCACTGTGTTGTTTAAACAATGACATCGTCATGCTGCTTCTTTGTATCACAGTAATTGAACCATCATTCATCCCCACTAAAATAGTGCTGCCTGTTTGGCTCAGAAAAAGGCTCGAAATACTGGCATCGGGATTAAACCCCTGCGCAGGCCAACGTATATCTAATTTGCCCGTTTCAAGATTGAAAATAGAAATTTTTTGTTTGCCTGCAGTGGCAAGGTATTGTTTGTTACCTGACAACGCCAGCAGATAATTAGTGTCATCAAAGTCATCGTCAGACCATTGGTGTAATAATTGGCTTGTTGCTACATTCCATATCGATAATGTGCGGCTTCTGCCTAATGTAACCGCCATACTGGCATCCGTTGACAGTATGCCATCAACGAGCGTTTCGTTAACGAGTCGCTGAATGTTATCGGGTCTTTTCATGACCACAGCTTGATTGCAGCCTGAGATAGCCATCATCGTCACCATGATTGCACTAATAAGGCACACATTGCGCGGTAAGCTAGATCTGGCGTTGGCTAACAATATAATTCCTTTATAAAAAATGATACTTTCAACATAATAGCATAGTGCCATACCGCTGGTTTTATTCACTGCTGATGCAACATCTCACTCTATTTAGCGATAAGCTAGGACTTTTTGATATAGCAAAGTCTGCGTTCAAATTATGCATCTATTAAGAAAAAGCGATTTCAGGCACAATAACACTAGGGGCTGTTGATCTTTGTTTGAATTTTGTGCGAAGAAGGTAATCTCGTATAATTCACTTCGCCAAAAACAAATACAACGAGATTACCATGCCCCGATTAATGCTCACTGATGAGATGTGGTCGAAGCTAAAAGCTATTCTGCTTGATGATAGAGTTTATAACAAGCAAGAGCATCGATTTACGATGGAAGGTATCCTTTACCGATTGCGTGTTGGCTGCCCTTGGCGAGATTTACCTGAATATTTTGGCTTATGGAATACCATTTACCGTCGATTTTTACTGTGGTCAAGAAAAGGTATTTTACTTAGGCTGTTCAAAACATTATCGACTAATAGTGATACTGAATGGGAATTTATTGATGGAAGTTATGTAAAAGCCCATCAACACAGTTCAGGTGCATCATCTGATGAAAATCAAGCAATTGGGTTAAGTCGTGGTGGTAATACAAGCAAAATCCATCTCGCGGTAGATAGCTATGGTTTACCGATAGAATTCATTGTTACAGGTGGAGAAGTTCATGATAGCAAAGCAGCTAATGCCCTTATTGAACTATTGCCACAAAGTCATTTTATTATTGCAGACAAAGGCTACGACAGTGAAGCGATTAGAGATAAAGTGCGTGAATGTGGTTCAAAGCCAGTGATCCCTAGAAGACAAAATTCGAAGCAAGGAAATGGCGATATCGATTGGTGTTTATACAAATATCGGCATTTAGTTGAAAATGCTTTTGCTCGGCTCAAGCATTTTAGAGCGATAGCTACCCGCTATGATAAATTGAAAATTAATTTTGAAAGCCTGCTGGCTCTAGCTTGCTCTATAATTTGGCTGCCAATGTGAAAGATCAACAGCCCCTAACAACCTGTTATTTAAGCCAAGGAACCCACATGACCCAAATTACCTTAACGACTCCCGATGATTGGCATCTTCATTTTCGTGATGGGGATATGCTCGGTGAGACGGTTCCTGCTACGGCTCGTTTGTTTCAACGCGCGATTGCGATGCCTAATTTAGTCCCGCCAGTAACGACAGCGGCGATGGCGGTTGCTTATCGGGATCGTATTTTAGCGGCTCGCCCAATCGGAAGTGATTTTCAGCCGTTAATGACCCTATTTTTAACCAATAATACCTCAGCACAAGACATTATCGATGCTAAAGCGGCAGGTGTTGTCGCGGGGAAGTTATACCCAGCAGGTGCCACTACAAACTCAGATGCGGCGGTAAAAGCATTGGATGAGTTGTTTCCGATATTTGAGGTTATGGCCGAGCAGGGCATGTTGCTATTGGTTCACGGTGAAGTGACCGAAGCGCATATCGATATTTTTGATCGCGAAAAGCTCTTTATTGATCGTTACTTATCGCGCATTGTCGAATCAATTCCCAGCCTCAAAGTGGTGTTTGAACATATCACGACTAAAGAAGCCGCTGAGTTTGTTGCGGCCGCTTCAACCAATGTTGCCGCCACTATTACCCCACAGCATTTACTGTTAAATCGCAATGACTTGTTAGTCGGTGGCGTACGCCCGCATAACTTTTGTTTACCGGTACTGAAACGTAATATTCACCAGCAAGCTTTGCAAGCGGCTGTAGCGACTGGTTCAAGTAAGTTCTTTTTAGGCACCGACTCAGCCCCCCATGAGAAACACCGTAAAGAGTCCGCTTGTGGCTGTGCAGGCTGTTACAGTGCATGGAGTGCATTAGAATTATACGCTCAAGTGTTTGATAATTTAGGTGTTATAGATAAGCTCGAAGGGTTTTCCAGCTTATACGGTGCCGATTTTTATGGTCTCCCTCGTAATACCGGAACCGTGACATTAGTGAAACAAGAATGGGTTGTGCCAGAAGAGATTATTTTACCTAACGGTAATCCTATCGTGCCATTTTTTGCCGGACAAAAAGTGAATTGGAAAGTGAAAACGACTTAGTTTAATCGCTAAGTCGCTAAGCGTGCTTATTTTCAATAGCGCGTGGTTAACCGAGAACTCTTATCGCGAAGCAGATTTATTGATGCCTGTCAGTTTGCTGATAGGCATTTTGATCAGCGCCTTAATAAGGGCTTCTTATTCGGTCTTTTATTTTTTGCCTGTGTCTTTAACAGCTCTTCAAATGCAGCTCGAGGTAATGGCTTACTAAATAAGTAACCTTGGCCGTAATCACATTTCAGTGCATTGAGCAGATGATACTGCTCTTCTGTTTCAACACCCTCTGCAACGACCGTTAAATTGAGCCCATGTCCCATTGCTATCGCCGCGCCGACCAGTTCCAGATCGCCCGGATCAACCGTTATATCGTGAATAAAGCTCTTATCTACTTTCAAGGTATTAAAAGGGTAACTGCGCAGATAACTGAGTGACGAATATCCGGTACCAAAATCGTCCATCGAGATACTGACACCAATATCGTTAATCCAGCTTAAGTTACTGTCTATAATAGGATCGCCACTGAGTAGTACCCCTTCGGTGATTTCAAGTTCTACAGAAGTAGCATTAATTTGGTGTATATCTAGCTGAATTTTAAGCATATCAACAAAGGTATTTTCTCGGAATTGTTTGGGAGAAACGTTAATGGCTATTTTAAAATGAGGATTAAATTCGAGCTGCCATTTTTTGGCTGCAGTAAATGCGTTCTCGATAACAAATTGGCCGATAGAGACAATCAATCCCGTTTGTTCTGCGATAGGAATAAATTCATCAGGAGTGACTTGGCCAAGTAAATCACTATTCCATCTAAGCAGCGCTTCTGCGCCAATGATTTTACGACTTCTAATGTCTACAAAGGGTTGAAAATAAACCTCGAGCTCTTTGCGCTTCAATGCACTTCGTAATTGCTCTTCAACCCTAAGGCGTCGATTCATATCGTGGTTCATTTGATGGGTATAGAAGTTATAGGTATTTCTGCCGCGGTCTTTTGAATAATACATGGCAGAATCTGCCTGTCTTAGTAATTCTTTAGGGTCTTCACTGTCTAGCGGGTAAAGTGCAATACCAATACTGATAGTTGACACTAACTCACGGCTTTCGAGTCTAAAAGGAATGTGAAATTTCTTGAGCAGTTTAGTGGCAATGATCTCAACGTCAGCGGGATTATTGATGTTGCTCAGTATAATGATAAATTCATCACCTCCTAACCGACCCACTACATCATTGTCTCTAATGGTGTGTTTTAACCTTGCAGCCGCTTTAATTAACAGTTCATCACCAACAGAGTGGCCCAAGGTGTCATTAACCTTTTTAAAATCGTCTAAATCTAAAAACAGTACTGCCACACTGTTTTTTGCACGATAAGCGTCTTTGAGCATTTGCGACAATCTATCAAGGGAGAGCAGTCTATTTGGCAAGCCTGTTAAGCTATCGTAATGAGCTTGATGGAGGATTTTTTCTTCTTGCTGTTTGTAATACGTTACATCTTGTTTTAGTGCCAAATAGTGTTTGGTGATGCCCGCATTGTCAAAAATGGGTGCGATATGAGCATGTTCCCAGAAAATCTCACCGTTTTTCTTTTTATTTTGCAGTTCACCCTGCCACGCATGTCCTTGAGAAATCGAATCCCATAATTCTTTATAAAGTGATTTAGGGGTTAACCCCGACTTTAACATGCTAGCTGGTTGGCCAATGACTTCACTTGCGGTGTAGCCAGAAATTTTTTCAAATGCACTATTAACATATTCAATTTTGCTGTCGATACTGGTTAATATCATTGAGATAGGGCTTTGTTCTATTGCTTGTGACAGCGTGAGGGCTCGTTCCTCAGCCTTTTTTTGAGCGCTTAAATCAATGTCGATGCAGTACATTTCCACTTCGTTGTCTGTGTTATTGATTAACGTATGGGATGAATAAACCGCGACACTACTACCATCTGCACGTCTAAGGAGTAACTCTCCAGCGGGAATGGGGATACCATCATTAATCCATGCATTGATGTTGTTAATTACGTGGTTCTTATAAGGTAATGGAATAATTAGATTTTCGAGTTGTTGACCTAATGCTTGCTCTTTTGAATAGCCATAAAGGCTTTCACTGGCTTGGTTCCAAAAAATAACCGAACGGTTTTTATCATAACCCTGCACCGAAATCGAGGGGATTTTTTCGAAGATTTGTCTGAATTTAGATTCACTGTTTAGCAGCTTTTGCTCTGCATTAATTCGCTCTGAAATATCTTTAACAAAGCAGAAAAACATACTGTCATCACCATCCCAAAAGCTGATATTCACGTCAACATGAAACAAGTGCCCCAGCTTATGTTTGTGCAGCGAAGTATAATTGATGGTTTTAGTTTGCTTTGCTGTAAGGATATTTTGGCTTGAAAACTGATGTTTTTCACTGGTTTCAATTTGATTAATAGGCTTATCGAGTAATTCATCTAGAGTATACCCCGTCATATTGGCGAAACTCTGATTTGATTCGATTATCCTGCCATCGACCGACACAATGACAAAACCATCTTGGGCAGTCGTTATAATGTTGCGATAAGTGATTTCACTGCGACGTAATTGTTTTTCGATATGCTTTTGAGCGGCCAGATCTCGGCCTACGCCAACAATGCCCTGAATTTTGCCGGATAAATGAGTAAAAGGTGTTTTTTGGGTTCTAAATATATGCTCAACTCCATCTGGTGTCGTGATCCATTCTTCATCCATCCACGACTGATTTTCTTGCAACACAAACTGATCCGCTTTGATAAATTTATCCGCCTGTTGGCAATCAAATAAGTCATAATCGTTATGATATTTTATTTGCTCTGATTTGAGTTGCAACAGATTAGAAAAAGCCTTGTTACAGCCCAAATAAATGCCATCGGTTGATTTATAAAAAATAATATCGGGAATACCATCAATAATGCTTTGTAACAGGTTTTTTTCGGCTTCGAGGAGCGATTTATTATGATGTGATTCTTGTGCTAATTGTTGCCTTTGTTGATGTTTTTTAAGCAGTAATCCAAGTAGCATAGTGCCACAAGTGTAAACGGTGAGTAATGTAGGACCAATGGTAAGCATGATGTCGTATTTATCTGCTATAGGCATTAATAACCAACTCGATAAAACGGCAAGCTCGACCACAATCCCCATAACCAATAGGTTTTGCCAATTGGGTTGTTTGTTTGAATGTTGCATCCAGTATCGCCAGCCTAAACCAATGGCAGAACTGATGAAAATAACCAATGTGCCAACGTATAAACCTGCTCCGCCCTGATAAATACGAAAGCAAGCCGCGAGGATAGTGGCAATTAATGTCGGAATAAAACCGAAAAATAAACCGCTCAAGCTTAATAATATCCAGCGAGCATCAAAAACAATCCCAGGCCTAAGCTCCCAAGGATTATTCATTACACTGATCGCAATCATCCCGATAAAAATGCCACTCAAGACATTTTTATATTTATCGGGCGTTAGCCTTTGTAAGGTAATGACGTCATAAATGACCACAAGAGCCAGTAACAATACGGCGTTGCTCATCAAACTGAAAAAACTATCCATTTTTTCTCCACATAATAAGGGCGTTGCCTTGCTTAACTGTAGCTCAAGTTGGGTAATAATAAAAAATTAGTCTATTTTTATCATTATGTTAATAATATTGTGGCCGAGTATGCCAAACACTGGTCATGGTCGGATTTAGATCAGATTATTTTATCAAGCCCCTAGTAAAGTCAAGTCATTAAACGGTGGGTTTTCAACTCATTCTTCATATTCGGATTAGATCTGCAATATGAAGATCTGGTTTCATCGGCAGTAGCCTTTGGTAAAGGAAAAATCTATGCTGTGGATAAATAACACGTTATTGAAAGACTCGTATGTTATTTGAATTTGGCTCTGTTGATAAGGAGCTGTCAATCGCCTGGTATTATCATTGCGGTTGATTCATTTTGTCTACGTAATATTATCTCTGTATTAATCTGAGTAATAAACCATTATTAATACAATAAGATAACCATTAATGACAGGCACTCATTTTTGTTAAGGTATTTTTAATATAAAAAATTGAAAGTTATTGGCATATTTCGAGGTCTATTAAATTATGACCAACATACTTAATCGTTAAGTATGAAATATGGATGAATATGACTATGACGACTTCATTTTCTGCTAAAACGCTACTCAGCTCTATCACAATCGGCTTAGCATTATTATTCGGCGCGTCAGCTCAAGCGTCTAGTATTACTGTACCGGATTCCATAATAGTCGAAACTATTAACGGTAAAAACGTGAGTTTTGAACATACCATTGGGCTTAACCATGGACAACAATTGGTTGAAATTAACTATCGAGATATTTTTCAAGACAATGCTGATGATTCAGGGGGTTGGGTTCGTTCTGAACCCTTATACTTAACATTAAATGTGGATGATAATCAGCGTTATGAGCTCGCAACACCTGTTATTTATAGTGAGGAAGACGCCCGTGAGTTTTTAGACAATCCGCAAGTGACATTAAGTATCAATGGTCAACATCATAAAGATGTCGCATTAATGACTCAGTTGCAGTTATTAACTAAATTGGTATTAAAATAAATTTTATAATGATTCCCAATCATTGATAATGTCGAGCACAATAGCAATGTCCATAAAAAATCCGAGTGTGTTAAATTCACTCGGATTTAGCCGGCTGTATTAGATAGATTAGCCAATAGTTTTTTGTTAACTAAACGGCATTACCGTCAAGGCTACTTTTTTATGACTGCTTATTCAGTTTTATCACTGTTAATTATCCTGAATTGAGGCTATTTATTGTCCGAACGAATCACCAACTCAACTCGTCGATTCTGCTTTTGGCCTGCGTCATCAAAGTTATTAGCGATAGGTGAATATTCACCAACCCCTTTTGCTTCAACTTGTTGTGGATTAATAGCAAATTGCTTAATCAAACGACCTTGTTGATCAAATCAGTCTTGGGCAAGCCAATCCCCAGCTCGTTTTCCGATACTAATTCACCGCCTGACGAACAGGCATACCGAGTCCTATGACTTTGTTCATGACCTTCACCCCTGCTAAAACCTCACCCACTTGAGCGTTATCATTTCGTAGGCTCAACTTAGCATTGTTGAGCTGCATATAACGGTACATGCCCGTTTCTGAGAGTGAGCGTTGGTGGTAATAATTATCTTTCTTCCATTGCTTTAACGCATCATTCTTCAACGCCTTAACTGCTTCATTTCTAGGATGGCCGTCCTCCCAGTAAGCCACATTTTTTCTCGGCGGAATGGTGGGCTTACAGCCCTTTCGCTTAAGCAGCTTATGGCAGTCTTTTGTATCGTAGTCACCATAAGCAGACACTTGCGCTATCTTACGCCTGAGTGGATTTCAAAAGTCGGTAATACTTCATTATCTGCGACATTGACCATACTCACTTCTGCAGCAATAACCTCGTGGGTCCGCGTACCTATGGCAATATGCAACTTACGCCAAGTACGGCGTTTCTCCTTGCCATGCTTGCGCATCTTCCATTCACCTTCGCCGTAAACTTTTAGCCCTATGGCATCAACAACCAAGTGGGTAATCGGCCCACGGCAAGGGTTTCGATACTTGATATCGACTGTCTGAGCCCGCTTGCTAATACAGCTGTAACCTGGAGAAGATAAAGGCACATTAATTAGATAAAACAATGAGTTGATGAAACTTTCTAGCGCCCGCAAAGGCAGATTAAACAGACCTTTGAGCATTAGCTCATTAGATAGCGGTATCGCGATACTGAAAACCTCGTCCTCGGCCGCCATGATGCTCGGTGCTGCACCACTGTTTTATCGCTTGTTCATCTATCCAGAAAGTGAGTCAGCCTCTGTTGACCAAGGCTTTGTTATATTCAGGCCAGTTGGTGATGCAGTGCTTGGATTTGCCCATCTGATATCGATTCCTGTGATGTGTTCAGAGGAGCTGATCGTAACGAGCCTGAAAAGTTCACTTCTTTAGGCAATAACGCCTGATAAAACCAGTGATGAATCACCTGTGACCCAAGCAGCTTGGGACAGGTGTATTGCCCAAGACCTTCAATATTTTTTCTGATTTATAACGAATATAAGTATTACTCAGTTACTTTACGAGTTAATTTAGGCGTAAATGTTAGATATCGATTTATTGCATCACTTGTGATGTTATTTTTGTAATTAATAGTTATTTAGGGTGTGTTGTTGTGTCTAGTTTATTGATTACTCTCTAAGAATGTTGACTAATATTATTTCAGTTGATAATTTACTGCTTAAATAAGAGTATATAAACTTTGATGCAAATATATGTATACATAAATTATAAGAACCGCATCTGAAAGTAATGGGAAAATTAAATTAAGGGACTTTAGAGATGAAAAAAATATTATTTTGCGCTTTAGTGTTAAGTTTAGTTGGATGTAAAAGTAATGATATACGTATGATTAGCGATTCAGTATCAGGCATTACGGGTATTGGCAAGGATACAGCAATTAATAATGGCTCTGTTTACAAACATCCTACGCAACAGTATTCGAATAAGTCTGAGTCATTTTACATTACTGAAAACACAAGGCTATCTCAAGAATATGGTGCTATTCGTTCGATTGAACACGAGAAAAATCCTAAAGGTATGACAATGGTGCGATTTGTTGCGTTCCATCAAGATAGTGGTGCAGCTATGGAGAATCAAACCTATTTATATGCACAAGATAGTAATGGTTGGTTAAATGAGAATCCAGTTACATCTCATTATGCTGAAGCCATTATTATTAATAGCGGTGACTATTATTTAAAGTCTCAAGCTAAAAAGGATGGTAAGTTTTATACCAGCGGTATGATCAAACTAGATAAAGGTGTGACAAATGTCGTGACCATTGAATTACAATAATTAAATTTTTTAATTATTCAATTAAAAGACCAGTATTTATTACTGGTTTTTTATGATTAAATTTTTCGTTAATACGAATATCTAAGTAAGCATTAAATATGGCCAATCATTCCACTTGAATGAATATTAAACACTCAACTAGACTTTAATTATGTTTTCTAAAAATGGTAATTGAAGATGGCTAGACCAAGACAAGCTATCGTTAGCTTAGAAGATACGCCTTACTATCACTGCTGTTCCCGTTTAGTACGTCTGACTTTTCTTTGAGGGATTAATAATTTAACAGGTGAGAACCTTGAACATCGGCGTGAGTGGGTTGATACTCGTATTCTTGAGCTCGCTGACATCTTTGCTATTGATATTTGTGCTTATGCATTCTTGTTAAAAAGCAGGGAGCAATAACTTACATGTCGTGATTAAGGTTGATGCAGATAAAGTGAAACACTGGTCAGATAAAGACGTGTTGGTGCAGTGGCACAAAGGCTTTAAAGGCACCTTACTGACACACAAGTTTGTAAAAGGTGAAGACCTAAACGAATTTGAGTTTAAAACAGTGAATGATTGCATTACCCAATATCGACAACGCTTGGTTGATATCAGTTGGTTAATGCGCTCCTTGAGTGAGCCGATTGCTCGAATGGCCAATAAAGAAGATAAGTGCACAGGCAGATTCTATTCGCTGCCATCCATGGCACTCACCCTTCGAGCCAGCTAAAGCTGTTCAAATTCATTTTCGATGAATTTGTGGGAAGGGCGGTTTAAATCCCAAGCGTTACTCGACGAAGCAGCCGTTCTGAGTTGTATGGCTTATGTTAATTTAAACCCTATTAGAGCCAAAATGGCCACCACACCAGAAACCTCAGACTACACCAGCATTCAACGCCGAATACACTCAGCGATAAAAGGTGAACAACCAGCAGAGTTATTGCCTTTTATAGGTAATGAGCGTGTAAACATGCCTAATGGTTTAATGTTCAGCGTAAAAGACTATATTGTGCTGGTGGAAGATACCGACCGAATTATTCGAGAAGATAAACGGGGTGCAATTAGTTCAAGCAGCCAAGCTATTCTTAATAGACTAAACATACCTGCCGAGAACTGGCTAAAAATAACTACAGAGTTTGGGTTATTATTCAAAGGCGCGGTAGGGGCGTTACCTGCCTTAACTGAATATTGTGAGCATCTAGAGCGAAAACGACGCCAAGGCGCAGCAAACTGCCAGCGTTGGTTGTGTGCTTAAGGCTTAATATCGAGAAAACTATAATGTTTTTGACACTTTGGTTGATATCAATCAGCTAGTGTTGTCTCGATTTCGGCCTATAAGCTAATTATCAAGCTTAAAAACTTATTTACTGTTTAAAAGGATGTATTTGGTTTTTTTTATAGTCATAAAGGCTATCGTAATTCAAGTGAAAAGGCAGTAAGTTATTTCATTATAAAAATGGGTGGCATTGTTGTTGCTAAATTTACTTATTTGATCACTTGGCATGGCACTGAATCATTAGCCTATAAAATTCCCACTAAATACAGCTATGCCATTCACAGCTGGTAAATGCCATATCTGAATCGCAAGACAATGGATCTATTTAAAGCACTTATTTAAAACCCAACTAACAGGATGTTATCGATGAATATGATGAGAAAAGTCAGCTTGATGGTGGCGTTTACTACAATGAGTTTTGCTGCATTGGCTAGTAACCAAGTTGCTATTGATGCATTTGAAGCTAAAACCAAACCCATAGCACAAGATGCAAAAGTGCTATCCGATAAGCAGCTAGTCTTGATGCAAGAGTTTAATCAGCTCATGGATTCTGGCAATGCGTCGGCTGTATTCCAAAGTGGCAAGGTGCAAGAATTACAAGCACTCGGTGAGCAGACGTTGGTGCAAGCTAGGCTGTTTGTAAAAGAGTATGAGCAGTTTTTATCGCAATTACCTGAAACATCTACCTGTTATACGCCAGAAAACGTCACAGAATATAACAGCTTGATTGATGAGGTCTCTGCTAATAACCAGTCGTTATCTGAATTGAGCGCTACAGTATCCCCCGGCGATAATGCAGGTGCCACCATGGCGTTATTAAATGTACAAATGCATGCAGGACGGGTTAGCTCTTTTGTGCAAATGTTCCAGTTGGTGAAGATATGTTATGTAACCGAAGCCATGGGCTATACCAAAGAAGATGTAGAACGTATGCAAGCGGAAGAGGATGACGAGCAGTAAAGCTCGGCGTGTAGATCTATTTTTTAATGGTTGTATGTTTTTTTAGCGTTTGATCACATATCGCTTTTATCATTATTGCTGTTGGCAATTTTAAAGATAAACAAGGCAATATGATTAAAGCTAGATAATATTTCGCTGCTGAATGAATAAACCCCCATAAACCAACGCTATGGGGGTTTTTATTTCTATCAGTAGCGGCCTTTATTGACCAAAAATCAATGGCTTGACTTGGTCGTAAAGGTGTTGATACAAGGTTTGGGTAAACCCTGTGTTGTTATCAAACGTTACCGATACATTATTTGCTGTAGATGTTTGCATTGCTTTATTGAGTTCAACTTCAATCAGTTGTTGGTTATCAAGTACAAAGTAGTCTGGATACACATATTGTTGTGCAGAGCCTTCGACGATTTCAGCCACTTCAATTAATAACTGATCACTCGGACTATTGCTTTTAGTCATTTGAAAACGTTGTTCAATACTGCCATCATCGTCAAGCAGTGCAATAGTTTGATTTTCTTCATCTATGCTAATATTGTCTGGGAAATAAAAATCAAATAAGATTTCCGCAATCATAGTAGTAGAGAACGTTTCTTCAGTCACAAAGCTTGATAGCTCATAAGTTTGATAGTCATCAACGACACGACACATAACGTCGGCTGTTTGAGTTATGTTTAATCGATATAAAGTGTCAGGCCAAGTTAATGTGTCTAACTTTAAGATTTCTGGGGACATATTTAAAACCGATTGCCAATATTCACTATTATTTGCGCCAGTAATTTTATCTATATCGATGGTAATAGGCACATTCGCTCCAGCATATACCGTATTAAAAGTGTTACCTGTAATGGTAGGTTCAATTACTGGTCCATTGTCTTCGGTATACCAGCGCTTATCAGTTTTGTTCCAGCATTCAGTTTGAGTATCATCTTCCTCATCCTCTCTTAACGTAACCTCAAAAGCAAACTCCAGATTAGGTTGCCTATATACCCAGTTAAGAGCTTTTGTATTATCAGCATTTTGTATTGAAAAAGCATTCACATCAGAAGATAAGGTAAGCGATAAGGTATTTGTAAAGCCGTTTTCATTAATTATGTTACCAAGCACAATATCCCAATCATTTTGTGACAAAATACG
Source organism: Shewanella psychromarinicola (assembly GCF_003855155.1). Taxonomy (NCBI): domain Bacteria; kingdom Pseudomonadati; phylum Pseudomonadota; class Gammaproteobacteria; order Alteromonadales; family Shewanellaceae; genus Shewanella; species Shewanella psychromarinicola. Next base: position 296,634 of record NZ_CP034073.1, on the reverse strand, counting down.
TGAATCAATCGGTAATTCAGTAAATCCTAAAGCTATAGCGGCGTCACTAAACAGTATGTTGGCTGCTAAAGTAAATACGTCAGTTGAGAAAAATTCTTCTGCAGAAAGGCCACTATCACTTAATATTTGCCAAAGCTCAGCATAAATAGCATTAATAATTATTTCAGCAGCAATTAAGTTTGGTATTTGGGTCGCGATCACTTGTTGTAAATACGCAATAGCATATTCAAGACGAATAAAACTGGCTGTTGCTGAGGCTTCAGCAGACACAGCATATAAGGTTGCTGTGTCTAACTGATATAGGGTTGCCAGCAAACCATCTAATTGAGTAGATAACTGGTTAATTTCGCTGTCAGACAGATTTTGACTCTTCATCTCCATCACACGAGAGAGTTTAATATGAGTCAGGTTGTTAATCGCCCCATTGTATTGTGGGCTAGCGATTAATGTGCCTTTCCCTGCATCACTAACGATAGATTTTGGCGCAGATCGGGTGGTTGAGTTTTTAATGTTAAGCGCTAAAGAGCGTGCTCGAATTGCTTGAGTTGCTTTTGCTGCTTCCCAGTTCGCCACTAAATAATAATCGGGTGTTTCAATTTCGCTGTTCCAATCAACTTGGTAGTTACCTTCATTATCCGTAATGGAATAGGGTTCATCGGTATCACAAGCTAGGTTTTTGTTTAAATCGGCGCAAACAGTCGCACCAAATAATGCACCTTGATATACCGCCAAACCGGTAACCTGGTGATTGTATTCTGATACAGGCGTTGTTGGTGTGCCAGAATCAGGTTGAGTAATGTCAGTACTAGAATCGTCGTCAGATGAACCGCAACCCACTAACATTGCGGCAGAAATTAACATGGCTAATAAGCTTTTATGATGCATTAATGTGTCCTTACATTATGGGTAGAGCTTTTTTGCTCTTATAGAGTGTATTTGAAACATAAAATTGATTCATACAAAGCAATGTATTAAGTCATCAATAGATTGCCGAGTCTGTTTTCGGTATTTAGTCGAATAATATTATTGGGGGAATGTTCAGCTGGCAGCGAAAGCAAATAATTGACCACGATTTTTAATCTTGGTCTTTTTATAAATATTTTGGACATGCATTTTTACGGTATTAACTGAGATACTAAGCTCTTTGGCTATTTCTTCGTTGGTTAATCCATGCAATATGAGGGACAAGACTTGCTGTTCTTTTTTGGTGGTCACCGCGAGTATTTTGGCGCGATTACCTGAAGATGGAATACGCTTTCTTTGTAAAATGTATTTGGATACCGCTTTTGGGTGAAAACTAATGTCGCCATCATGTACTTTTTTGATGCTTTGTATTTGCTGAGCGATAGCGTCATCGACACTAATAGCACCATGAAATCCCGATGAAATAAAGATGACTTCTAATTCCACATTCAGCGCAGGACAGAATGCGATATGCAAGTCGCTTTTAAATAATTCGGCAGATAAGCAACCAATATCTTGTAATGGATTCTCAAGATAATGAACCATAATGGTAGTGCCATTTTCGGCATTTGATTTTGTTGATAATGCGTTGTTGGCATTGGTTGAAATTAGATTAAATTCAATCAAATTCGCGAAGTGCCGAAATTGCCCATAAAGGTGATCAGGGAAATCTACGATTAAAATATTATTGCTGAACATGTCACATTCCTTGTTTAAAAACCCAGCATCCTGTTGCTGTCATTTTTTGTTTTCACGACAATATTTCGTTTATATGCTTTAGCTAATATTGTAGAAAATCTATGCGGACCCTAACACGCAATATATAAATAGAAAAGAATTTTGTGTGAATTTTATTCAATGTTATTTTTTTAGTAAACTATATAGGAATATGTTTTTGTTAATCTTTACACAGTATTTGTTCATTTTTATAGCACTCAAAATACAAGCCTACAGACTTTAAACCTATTGCATACGGTAAAGTGACTGTTTTTCGGTGTACACCATATCTTATATCTTAAAGCCGATATTAAGGATGTTGTGGTTGTTACTGCATATGCTTGAGCTTAGCGTTTCGGTTTTCTTGAATGGCTCACTTTACCTTTATTTGCGGTTGGCTTTTTAGGCTTTGCCCCTCTACCTTGCATAAAGTGTTCTGGACCTTCAATTTTATCTCGTAAGCTTTGGTTGGGCTTTTTCTTGGCTTTTTTGGGGGTATTTTTGACTTCCGAAGATGAGTGTTCAATCAATTTCATTAAGGTGCTGAGTTCTTGTTCGTCTAAATCGCGCCACTCTCCTACAGGCAGCCCTTTAAGTGACACATTCATAATTGACTGACGTTCAAGCTTGGTGACTTCAACGTTAAAATGTTCACACATGCGGCGGATCTGACGATTAAGCCCTTGAACTAAAATGATTTTAAATACAAACGTTGAGACTTGTTCAACGTTGCACTTTTTAGTGGTGACACCCAGCATGGGAACGCCTGCTCGCATGCCTTGTAAAAATGCTTCAGTGATAGGTTTATTAACCGTGACCACATATTCTTTGTCGTGATTGTTACCTGCGCGAAGGATTTTATTGACCAAGTCACCATTGCTAGTGAGAAATATTAATCCTTGTGAATCTTTGTCTAAGCGACCTATTGGAAATACTCGTTCACTGTGGTTAACAAAATCGACAATATTATCGCGTTCGGTGCTTTCGGTAGTACTGACTATACCAACAGGTTTATTTAGCACGATAAAGATTAAATCTGCTTCATCACGAGGGGCGATATCATGACCATTAACTTTGACTTTATCGCCTAATTCGACGGCGTCACCAATTTTGGCTCGTTTGCCATTGATAAAAACATTACCTTGTTCAATGTAGCGGTCTGCTTCACGACGTGAGCAAACGCCACTCTCACTAATGTATTTATTTAGACGGGTTGCAGATTCACTCATTGTGGTTCCTTTATCAACATAAACGCGCTGCGAGGGCAGACCTGATCGGCGCTGATAATATCATAAAATAGCAGCACAAAGAGCTAACAGTTTATTATCCCCTGCAGAGGTTATCATCTGAATTCTGGCCTATGTTATAAAAATGAGTCTTACAAATCAAAGCCCAGTTGCGTTGTCGTGTGCTGATGTTGAGGTAGCAAATTGATATCAGTGAGTGGCGATGAGCTGTGTTGCAGTTCTTGTTGAAGTAAACGGTACAAATCGACGGCTAATTGCGGCGCATCGTGATTGTCTGGGGTGTGGATAAACAAATAGGGTTGCTTGTGTTGCGCGATCCATAAAGGTAACTGTTTAAGCCAGTTTTGGAAAAAGTGCACGTTGGCCTCTGCTTGCGGATGACCAATAAAGCGTACTACTGGATTGCTGGCCGTTGCGATTGCATGCACCGGCACATTGGTTTTTTTTTGATGAGCATCGATCACAGCAGAGGTCGTTGGTGGGGCGGCGAATACTGGGCGCGAGTCCATAATAATACGATTGCATTGATGGCTTATCAATAAACGGTTTAATGCTTGTTCGGCTTCTCCTTTGGCAAAAAAGGCGCTATTACGCACTTCTACCCCATAGGTTAACCCTTGGGGTACTTGTGTTAAAAATTGCGCTAATTGTGGCAAAGACTGTGGTCCAAAGCTGGCGGGAAGTTGAATTTTCCACATCCCTGTTCGGCTCATAAGGGGGTCCATTACCCTAAAAAATTGTTGTAAGGCTGGGCCTGCATTTTGTAACCGTAATTCGTGGGTGATATGTTTGGGCAGTTTAAAGGTAAATTTAAAACCGTCATGGGTTGCGGCATGCCAATTTTGGACATTTTGTAATGACGGAGTGGCGTAAAAGGTGGTATTACCTTCTACGGTATTAAATATTTGTGCATAGCGCGCAAGACGATGCGCTTGGCTATTGCCGTATATTGTTTTTTGCCATTGATTTTGTGACCACATGGCTAAACCTAATCGTAATGGTGGATAGGTTGTGGGAGTTGAAGTGCAGCTATCCAAAATAATCCTTAAATTAGCGGTAAGGGCTTTTATATAAAAACACCGATATTGTGGCAATAAAGGCTTAAAAAAACAGTATTTAGTTATTTTGTCTATATCTAATGGCTTTATCCATCTGATAAAATTATCACAAATTAGATCCGCTATGTGTTGAACATCTCAACCAAAAGTATAATGGTGCATTATTGTGATTTTATGCGTTACATGGAGAGTTTGTGTCTAGTCCACATCCTGACAGTCAGTTTGATAATTTTCGACCTAATACATCTTCCGCCAAACCGACTCCGGTTCGTCGCAGTAAAGCGGGTTGGTTATTCATAGTATTATTGTTAGCAACGGCTTATCTCGTCGAATTTGAGGTGCGGACATCGTATTATCAATCTTATTTTTTGCATCAATATGCCACCAAATTAACCTATACATTACGTGATTATCGCAGTAATGCGGTAATTTACCCTAAATATGGCCCGTTTGATGATCGCCATGGTTATAGCCAATTACCGCAGAAAATAGCCCGCTTAATTGAGCGTAATTATCAAATTACTCAGCAAGTGGCGTTTTCACCGATGTTGATGGATTATACCAACATGGGTTTTTTCCCGCCGTATCATGAAAAAGCACAATCAGGCTTATCGATAAAAGATTGCCGTGACATGACGGTATTCGATTTCTCATATCCTAAACGTGTTTATCAACACCAAGATAAGATCCCCTATCAAGTCATTAACACACTATTGTTTATTGAAAACCGCGAAATGTTGAGTCCAGAAGCTAACTATAATCCTGTGGTTGACTGGCCTCGGTTTGTGCTGGCTGGCGCGAGCCAAGTTGCTGGCAGTTTCGGGGCTGATATGTCTAAAGCGGGAGGCAGTACTTTAGCGACTCAAATTGAAAAATTTAGACATTCTAATCATGGTCTAACCTTGAGTATCAAAGATAAGCTATTGCAAATTGGTTCCGCAATAGTGCGAGTGTATCAGCAAGGTGAAAGCACCATTGGCGCTCGTCAACGCATCGTACAAGATTATCTCAACACAGTACCATTATCATCAGCTCCCGGTTTTGGTGAAGTCCATGGTATTGGTGATGGTTTATGGGCGTGGTTCAAAACTGATTTTAATCAGGCTAATCAATTATTATTGAGCCATCATACTCAACAAAATGCGGCACAGCGCGGCAAGGTGTTTCGTCAAGTCGTGGCATTAATGATAGCCCAGCGTCGGCCGTCGTATTACTTACTTCAAGGCCATGACAATTTAGAATCGTTAGTAGACAGTTATTTACGTTTATTGGGCAGTGATGGTCTGATTGAAACGCAACTAATGGTGTCGGCACTTGAGCAAACATTGCAATTTAATACCAGTAAGTTAGCAACCACTAACGTATCTAACAATAAAGGTATTAATGCGGTACGAATTCGTACTGCTGGGATGCTGGGGTTAAGTTTGTATGATTTAAATCGCTACGACTTAGCGATTAACAGCACGTTCCATGGTGATATACAGCAACAAGTTAGCGATTACTTACGCAGCTTAGCCTCTGAGCCAACCGCTGAGCGTATTGGATTGCTGGGTGAGCGTTTACTGTCCGTGCAACAGTTAGATAAAGTACTGTACAGTTTTACGTTGTACGAGAGTACCGACAGTGCCAACCGCGTTCGCATTCAAACCGACAGTATTGATCAGCCGTTTGATATCAATGAAGGCAGTAAATTGGAGCTAGGTTCAACGGCTAAATTACGGGTGTTAGCCACATATTTAGACATTATTGCCGAGTTACAACAGCGTTTTTCGGCCATGACGGTGGCTGATTTGCGCCAAGTGGATGTGGAACGTAAAGACCACATTACGCGTTGGGTCGTCGATTATTTGATGACGACTCGAGATCGCAATTTAACCCGGATGTTGGATGCAGCCTTACTGCGTGAGTATTCGGCCTCACCAAATGAGCGTTTTTTCACTGGTGGTGGTTTACATGTATTTAATAATTTTAATAGCAAAGAAAACAGTCGCGTACCAACGTTATATCAGGCATTACAAGAGTCAATAAACTTGCCATTTGTGCGGCTAATGCAAGACATTGTTAATTACAGCAGTAGTTATAACAGCGAAGGCAGTGTGTCGCAGTTATTGCGTAACGACAAAGATCCTCGTCGTGAAGAATACCTCAAAGCGTTTGCTAAACGTGAAGGCAGTTCGTTTGTAAAACGTTTTTATCGCAAATATCGTCAGCTGGCCCCAGAGCAACGCCTTGAGGTGTTGTTTGACGGGATTCAACAACAAGATCATAAGTTAACGGCTGTTTATCGCTATTTAAAACCCTACGATGGCGTCCAAGAGTTAAAGGCCTTTTTAGTCAAACGCTTACCCGCAAAAGACTTTAGCGAGAAACAAATTAATCTGCTGTACAACAAATACGGTGAAGATAAATTCAACCTTGCGGATCAAGGTTATATTGCTCGGGTGCATCCGTTAGAACTGTGGGTATTGCGCTATTTAAATGACTACCCAGAAACCGGCCTGAGCCAAGTGTTAGAAGACGCGCAACCGCAATTACAAGAAGTGTATCGTTGGTTATTTCGAACCCGCCATCAAAATGCACGCGATGTGCGTATTCAAGTGATGTTAGAGGTCGAGGCCTTTTTAAGCATTCACCAACGTTGGGTAAGAATGGGTTATCCGTTTGAATACATGGTACCGTCATTGGGGTCTGCATTAGGTAGCTCGGGTGATAGACCTGCGGCGCTGGCTGAGCTAATGGGCATTATTCAAAATGATGGTTATCGTTACCCAACGGTCAGAATTGATGAATTACAGTTTGCTAAAGACACGCCTTACGAAGTGACGCTAGTCAACGACAAGCAAATGATCACCCGCGTAATGCATCAAGAAGTGGCCCGCGCGTTAAAGCGGGCGCTGGCAAATGTGGTTGAAAATGGTACTGCCAGAAGGCTCAAAGGTAGCTTGTTGGATAACAACGGCCAACCTGTGGTTATGGGCGGCAAAACCGGTACGGGTGATAACCGCATAGCGACTGAAATTCGTAATGGCCGCAAAGTGTCTTCAACGGCCATTAACCGCACTGCGACGTTTGTGTTCTATTTAGGCGATCATCATTTTGGTACCCTAACGGCGTTTGTGCCAGGGGAGAAAGCTGACGACTTTAGCTTTACTTCAGCACTGCCATTACAAGTGCTTAAAGGCATGATGCCTATTTTATCACCGATGATAAACCAGCAAGAGCAGTGTCAAACTGGCTTATAAGTTTTTGAGTTGAGCTATTTTGTGTGACAAATAAAAAGCTCATGCTTAGCTGCATAGGCTTGTTATTCGATTTAATCTTTTGCTAAACGCCTAACAGACTGAGCATGACAACCACATGGCATGTTACGGCGACAGAGGTTAATATTGTGCGTAATGTGAGATAGCCGTTGGTGGTTGATAATTGTTTGGCTTTAAATTCAACATATAATAAATACAGATGACCACTAGCGAGCAGAATAAGCGCGGATAATACAAACGGAGTTAACAGTGCAATCCAGCTTGCGAGTGCGATAATATTACTAATAATAAGTAACTTAGCGATATTGTCATCTAAGGTTAAGATTACCGCTTTGCCCCAAAGTGAACCGGCAACAAAACTTAAAATAATGGCACTGTAGCTCACAAATCCCAATATAGTATGTTCGGGTGCTAATAGACTATGATTGAACGCCAACACACTGAGAATAATAAAAGGTAAAAGGCCAGCAAAGCCTAACCATTGCCACGTTTTAATGCTTTTCATCCTGTCATCCTTTAATGCATCTTGATACGATAATTCATCGTCAAGCGTGTCGATAAATGAGAGTAATAACCTCAATACTGGATAATAATTGTTTATTAAACAGCCCTTTGTTTCGCGATCTAAGGTGTATCGGCTTACAATAGGCCTGCTATTGATGCGTCAATACGCTATGTTAGCAAAACACATGGCAAGTTTGAGATTGAAGACTTGAAATAAACCCGTTTTTTTAACGATTGATCTCATCTCTTATACAGATTTGAGGTTATATATAATATAAATGATCTTGGTGACACAACATAGAAAAGGCGAACCTGAAATGAATATTTCTCTTCATCCCATTACTGAAGCGGATTTAGATATATTGTTTGAATTTGAACACGACCCTATTGCTAATAAAATGGCAGATTTTCCGGCGCGTAAACGTAAAGCTTTTAACCTGCATTGGCAGCAAAAAGTATTGGCTAATGAAAAGGCTATAGCACAAGGGATTTGGATAGATGATGTTTTAGTGGGTAATGTCGTATCGTGGATTAATACCGACTCAGCCGCAAAGACCGACCCGCAAATGCGTTTAGTGGGGTATTGGATTGGACGTGAACATTGGGGCAAGGGCATTGCCACCAAAGCAGTGGAAATGTTTTTAAAGGAATTTATTTCGAGCCCTGTTTTTGCTTATATCGATAAACAGAACCAAGGCTCAGTAGCAGTAGCGTATGCCAATGGCTTTTTCGACGTTACAGCGCAGTATTCGCAACTCATCAGTAAAGACAATTTACGTTTATTCAGACGTGGTAACGTTTAACATTTAGTGGACTAATGATTGCTGCCGCCACATCCACCACAACAACTGCCACCATTACCTTCTTTTTTGGCAGTGTTTTCAGTTTGAGGCGCTTTGGTTTCTGTTGCATTCGTGTCATCGGCTTTAGGTGCCACATTGCTAACAGGTTCAGTTTGCTTGGCTGGCTTGAAAATACCGCTAATTGAAAAACTCATGGTAATACCTCGTAATAGAGTCACTTGGTGGAATTTCGTGGTGAAAGCTTATGACGAAAGCTAAACATGCTTATTATTTGCATGTATTTAATTGTATAATTCCTACTTTTTTAGTCAAGTATTATCTTTCGCCATAAGCCTAACGTACTTGAGATGTGCTCAACATCACATTTAAGCGCCACTTTTATTGACGAGAATGCTGGCAAGTAAAGCGTAGAGCCTTTGTTTTGACCTGGATGAGTGTGGTAAACAGGCCATCCACATGTTTGGAGTTTGTATGTCTTTTGCCGCGTTATCATTAGATACCTTTTTGGTTAATCGCTTAGCTGAGCTCAATTATCAGCAACCGACCCCTATCCAATTACGCGCTATTCCGGTCATTTTAAGCGGTAAAGATGTGATGGCGGGAGCGCAAACAGGTACCGGTAAAACGGCTGCCTTTGCGTTACCAATACTGCACAATATATTGAGTCGACGTAATGTATCTATTGATCCCCATAGCGGTGCAGAAACACCCAGCGCCAAAGCGGTAATTAGCTGTTTAGTGTTGGTGCCCACGCGCGAATTGGCCCAACAGGTACAGTTGAGTATCGAGCAATACGCCAAAGGCAGTGATATTGGCTGTGTGATGGTTTATGGCGGGGTGAGTATTGGGGCTCAGGTACAACAATTAGCCGCAGGCACCGATATTCTTGTAGCAACACCAGGGCGTTTATTGGACTTATTACGTAAGCGCGCATTGTCGTTGTCGCAGTTAACCCATTTGGTATTTGATGAAGCGGATCGCATGCTGGACATGGGCTTTAAAGATGAAATTGTCGAGGTACTCAAGCGCTTGCCAAGTACACGGCAAACCCTATTATTTTCAGCCACCTTAGATGATCGTATGCTCAGCTTTAGTCGCCGTTTATTGCGCTCGCCGCAAGTGATTGAAGTGGCACAACGTAATACCACCGCTAGCCATATTGTCGAGCGGGTATTTAATGTCGATGCCAACCGAAAGTGCGCCATGCTGTGTCATTTAATTGCCCAAGAAAGCTGGCAACAAAGCTTGATATTTTGCCGTACTAAACAAGGCGCAGACGCATTGGTTAAGCAAATGAAGCAAGCTGGCGTAGCTGCAGAACCGTTTCATGCTGATCTGACTCAAGCCGTGCGCGAACAAGTGTTGGCTGCTTTTAAAGCGGGTGATGTGACCGCGTTAGTTGCCACCGATGTGGCTGCAAGAGGGTTAGACATTAACGAGTTAAATTTTGTCGTTAATATGGAATTACCGTTTCAAGTTGAAGACTATGTACACCGGATCGGCCGAACGGGCCGAGCGGGTAAGCAAGGCCAAGCTATTACCTTATTAAGTGTTGATGACGAGCCGTTACTGACTAAACTCGAAGCCTTTTTAGACCGCCGTTTACCGCAGCAATGGCTGGGCGGATTTGAGCCAGACCTTAATTTGATCGCTCCGGTTACCCGTAAAACAACTAAATCTGCATTAAAACAACAAGCACGTAAAAAAGCCCTAGCGGCATCATCTACTGGCGCTAAAAAACGCTAAAATCTATTTTTATGAGTCGTTAATATTCGTATTTAGTCATCTGTCGTTAGTCGTTAGTCGCCAGTATTAGAATTAGAGTGTGTATATTGATGTCATCAGATGCTGCGGTATCCTGATTGTCTTTTTATTGCCACATTTTTGTCATCCAGTTTGTACCTTGTTGTCACATTAGACGCTTATGTTAATTAACAAATAATTATACCTAATATTTGATCCGTTTTTTTTCAGAGCATAGCTAAGGACAATTTATGAGCAAGGCGACATTTGATCCAACTCGTTTTAACAACAGCAAAAATACTCCTTTCAATGAAGTGATGGATAATCATCTATCTCGTCGTAATTTTGTTAAGCGTGGTCTAGGCCTTAGTGCGATGACTGCGTTTGGCGGATTCGGATTGAGTGCTTGTGGTTCTGATAACGACACCGCAGCGCAAACCCCGACAACGCCTAGTGCCGCTACAGCGCCAGTTGCACCAATTCAGAGTTCTGCGGTATTAGGCTTTGAGTCTATTGCAGGGTCTAAAACCGATGCTGTGGTGGTTCCTGCAGGATATTCAGCTTATGTGCTAGCGCCTTGGGGAACACCATTAAATTCAAAAGCGGCAGCATGGAAAGCCGATGGCAGCAATACCGCTATAGACCAAGCAAACTCTGTCGGGATGCACCATGATGGTATGCATTTCTTCCCGCTGAATGATGCGGCAGATGACGGTTTATTGTGTATCAACCATGAATACATCGACCAAGATGCATTGCACCCAAGCGGCCCAACGTTTGATGCTGATGGTAAGCGCAGCGTTATTGATGAAATCCGCAAAGAAATCAATGCCCATGGTATTTCAGTTGTACGGATTAAATTAGTCAACAACCTATGGCAAGTGGTCGAAAACGACAGCCATAACCGCCGTTTCACCGGCGCAACCGTGATGGATATCGCCGGTCCGTTAGCGTACAGTTCATACCTTGAAACGCGTTATTCTCCCGACGGCAGTCAAGCGCGCGGTACCTTAAATAACTGTGGTAATGGTTATACGCCTTGGGGCACTTATCTAACCTGTGAGGAAAACTGGCCAGGATATTTTGTTAATAAAGGCGCGTTAACCGAGCAACAAACTCGAATTGGTATTTCTACCTCTGATACTCGTTATGGCTGGAACCATTTAGCCGGTGATGACGACGAACGTTTAGACGAGTTTGCTCGTTTTGATGTCACGCCAACAGGCTCAAGCGCGGCGAACGATTACCGTAACGAAGCTAATGGCCACGGTTATATTGTTGAAATTGACCCATACAATCCAAACTCTCGCGCGACTAAGCGTACTGCATTAGGTCGCTTCCGCCATGAAGGTTGTGCCTTTGGTAAGCTTGAAGAAGGCAAACCCATTTCATTCTACTCAGGCCATGATTCACGTTTTGAATATTTATATAAATACATGCCTATGCAGTTGGCTCAGTAAGAATGTATTGGCGTGTGAATTATTGCCAAATTTAACAATCTGTTAGGTATTTCTCTTTCCATTTGTCTACGATTGAACCGATAACAGAACTCGCTCAGGTATTCTTGTAGGTACTTTCCTGAAACACCATGAAATGTCCCAAGTAAAAATGCCTTTAAGTTACCAATGGCAATATGAACCCAAGGCAGCCATTCATCAACAAGCTCACTGGGGGTAACCCTCGCTTCATGTTGTTGAGTCTTATCTATAATGTTCAACGCAGGTAAGCCGTCTGTATGCACTTTTTGCTGTCTCGTTAAGTGTTTGGCAACGAACTTTTCAACACTATCATGGCAAACGCTATTCACAGCCTGCATAGCAATAAATCCAGCTCTTTTTCCTTTGCTTTCAACGGCAACTAAAACAGGTGTTTTACCTTCTGCTCCACGTCCACGCTTGCCCTTCCTTCTGCCACCCACTAACGCATCATCAATTTCAATAACGCCTGACAGTCTATATAAGCTGTCTCTATGGCCCATAGCCGTTCTCAGCTTACTTAATATCAAACGTGCCGTTCGCCAATTAACTTCAATGTGCTTGCTCAATCTTAATGCTGAAATACTGCCTTTATCTGAGCCTAAAAAGTAGATTGCCCAAAACCACTTAGTGATAGGAATACGGCTACCGTGGAATAATGTGTCTGCTGTGACCGATGTTTGTTTATGACATTGACTGCATTCATATACATTGCGGGTTGTAAGCTCATAGGCATGCTCACAAGAGCATCTAGGGCAAACAAAACCATTAGGCCATCTCATTTTCTTAATGTGATTTAAGCAATCAATTTCAGCGCTGAATTGACGTTGCCATTCAAAAAAACTCGTTTCAGGCATTTTCATAGCAAATCTCACTTCTAGTCTTGATTTATACTATAAGAATAGGCCAAAACTGACTCAGATGCATAGGCATGTATAAATATGTCTCTGACGCAGCATGGGATCCCGTCGATGCCAATAGCACAAATCGCTTAACGGTAGGCGATAAGTACATGAATGCCGGGACCTTATATGTGGCTAAGTTTACTGAAGACGGTATCGGAGAGTGGCTACCGCTAACATTAGATGGCGTGACGACAGACGGTAGCACCCTTGCTGGTACTTTTGATTCGCAAGCGGCGATTATCTTAAATACTGCTGGCGCGGCGGATTTAGTCGGTGCGACACCGATGGACCGTCCAGAGTGGACAACGGTTGATCCGTTTACCGGCACTGTTTACTTAACGTTGACCAACAATACCAAGCGTACCGACAGCACTAACGTTGCCAATCCCCGTTTAAACAATAGCTTTGGTCATGTCATTCGTTGGGATGAAGGTGATTCGGCTACTGAGTTTAGCTGGGATATCTTTGTCTTTGGTTCACCTACTGATGGTGATGCCGAAACAAATTTATCTGGCTTAACGGACTTAAACCAGTTTGCTAGTCCAGACGGTGTAGCGTTCGATCAACGGGGTATTTTGTGGGTACAAACCGATAACGGTGCCTCTGAAGTTACTGAAGCAACCAACGATCAAATGTTGGCGATTGTACCTTCGGCCATGCTTGATGCCGATGGTAACCAACAAGTGGTAACGGCTGAAAACCAAACCCAGCTTAAGCGTTTCTTTGTTGGCCCTAATGGTTGTGAAGTCACCGGTTTTGCGATTACGCCAGACTACACCACAGTATTTGCTAATATTCAGCATCCTGGCAACTGGCCATATTCTGATAAAGCTGACCAAGCCACACCAGCTGGCACTTTGGTGCGTCCACGTGCCGCAACTGTGATGATCCGTAAAAATGATGGTGGTGAAGTGGGTATATAATCCGCAGCCATAAATGGGCGGTTACTTAGCGACAATCTAACGTTCGCTGATGTAAATTGCCCATATGTAAACTAGGATAAAACCCTGATAGACTTGCGCTATCAGGGTTTTATGTTTTGTGTATAAAGCATTTTTTGCCAAAAATAGGTTTACAAGGACAGCCATGTTAAACGGAATTCATCATGTCGCGATTATTTGTGCCGATTACCCACGTTCAAAAGCGTTTTATACGCAAGTTTTAGGGCTTAAGATTATTGCTGAGCATTACCGCCAAGCCCGTGATTCTTACAAACTTGATTTAGCCTTACCCGATGGCAGTCAAATTGAATTATTTTCGTTTAATGGCGCGCCGCCAAGACCCAGTTATCCCGAAGCACAAGGCTTGCGTCATTTAGCGTTTAAAGTCGATGATATTAACTCGGTGGTGGTTCATTTGCAGGCTTATGATGTGGTGGTTGAACCGATCCGTATCGACGAATATACCGGAAAATACTACACCTTTTTCAGTGATCCAGACGGCCTACCGTTAGAGCTTTATCAATTGAATTAATGTCAGTTATTTAAACAACTGTTTCTGATGGGTATTAATCCTGTTACGGTGACAGAGCTTTATCAATTGAATTAATGTTAGTTGTTTAAACAACGATTTCTGATGGGTATTAATCCTGTTACGGTGACAGAGCTTTATCAATTGAATTAATGTTAGTTGTTTAAACAACGGTTTCTGATGGGTATTAATCCTGTTACGGTGACAGAGCTTTATCAATTGAATTAATGTCAGTTATTTAAACAACTGTTTCTGATGGGTATTAATCCTGTTACGGTGACAGAGCTTTATCAATTGAATTAATGTTAGTTGTTTAAACAACGGTTTCTGATGGGTATTAATCCTGTTACGGTGACAGAGCTTTATCAATTGAATTAATGTTAGTTGTTTAAACAACTGTTTCTGATGGGGATTAAACCTGTTATCAGCTAATGACAAGGTGAGTGATTCATTCTGTTACGGTGACAGTCCGCTTGTTAATGCGTGCCATCACCGTTTATGAGACTAATTTACCACCATTTGGCCAGTATAAAGCACAAAGTTACGTAACAGTATTACACCTAATAAGCTCAGACAGGCGGTTCCGGCAACATAGGAATACTTGCGCTTTGAAGTGGCAGTCATAAATAAATTCATCGCTAATGGTGCCGACAATCCTAATCCCATAATACCGAACCAAAATACCAATCCCCAAAAGCCTTCACCGATAGCATTAAATGCTGCTACCTTGCTTTGACCACCACTGAAGACTAAACCTAAAAAGAAGGTAAATATAAGTAACATCTCGCCTAATATCAGTGGGATCTCTACTTTATGGATAAATCGCACTTCCTGACCATTAGGACTACCTTTAAGTAACACACCACCCAGTAGCGATGCTGCAGCACCTGAAGACAAGCCCGAAACTAAAAACAGCAGGGGTAACACAGGGGTATTCCACATAGGGAAGTGAGGTTGAGCCGATAATAGAAATCCGGTATAGGCCCCTAATGACACAGAGAATATGACCAGTAAACCGGTGATACCTGCTTCATAACGGGCTAGCATACTCGTTAGTTTACCGACAATGGGTAAACGGGTTTTGCAAAAATCATCAATAGGTTGTCGGAATGTTATTGCAATCCAAGCATACATAAACACTTGATAAAGCATTAAGATCAACACCCCCATAGACATCACTGAGGTGGGATTATAAAACACCAGAATTTTCCAAAAATCCCAAGGTTTGGTTAAATCTAATACCAAGATCCCCAAGCCTGCTAAGACGGCAATCGCCGCAACAATACACGCTGCTTGGACAAATCCAGACTGATAAGCTTTTTCTTTAAGGCAAACATGTTTTAGCAACACCGCAAAGAACATTGCACCTGCGGATGCCCCAGCTAAAAACAGGTATATGGCAATGGGCCAATGCCAGACCAAGGTGTCAAAATGGAAAGCACTCATAATATAATCTCCCCTTGCTTCGCTTTGATACGAAAGAGTTTAGGTCGGGTGCCTAAATCTAGTTTAGAGCGCTGAGTTGGATTAGCTTTTAATAGCGCAACCAGTTCAGACTCGGGATCTTTAAGATTGCCAAACACCAGTGCTTTTGTAGGGCATGCTTCTACACATGCTGGCTGTTTACCCTGTTTGAGATTGGTTTCACGGCAGAAGTCACATTTGTCCGCTGCTTTGGTCACTGGGTTAATAAATCGCACTTCATAAGGACAGGCTGCAATACAGTATTGGCAACCAACACATCTATCGGCGTTGACCGAGACAATACCGGTTTCTTTATCGATAAAGGCGGCACCCGTCGGGCAGACGTTAACGCAAGGCGCATCTTCGCAATGCTGGCAAGAATGTCGAGTAAAATGATAAAACTGATTAGGGTATTCTCCAAACGGGCCCAATCTTTCGATGCTTAGCCGCGTAACGCCCTCGGGTACATGATTAACTTCTCTACAGGCTTCCACACAAGCATTACAGCCAATGCATTTGGTCTCGTCGTGAAGCATGGCGTATTTTGTATTGTTTGTTCCTACGGCCGTTTCGGCATTGGCCTGGTTGCTACTGAGCGGATATACCGACACGCCGGCAACCAATGCGCAGGTGCTTTTAAGGAAATGTCTTCTTGAATTTTCCATGATTAGTTACCTCTGCACCGTGTGGCAGTTGCGGCACACATTACTGCGATCTTTTACACTTAACCCCATCATAGGGTCAGATTTAGGATGCAATTTATGGCAAGATGTACAGCTCGTTTTTTGTGCGTGTACGTTATGAGTCCACTCTGCTTTGGCTAATTTTTTAACGGTATGGCATTTAAGACATACGCCATTTTTAGCGTCAATTGTGATGTCGTTTTCCGAAGAGAACACCATCAAATCATTAGGCTTCCTAGGGTGATTGCCTTTTTCACCATGGCATGAACTGCAGCTCATTTTTAGCCGGTCTTGGGCATGATTGCCTTGCATTGAGCCATTGCGTTTATGGCATTTCATGCATGAGTCATTATTAATTTGCTCAGTAGAGTCCGCGCTATTTGCTTCATGACTGATAAGTGTAAGCGACAATAAGCCTACATATAACATCAGTAGCCAGTAATTCCGGGACATAATCAGCCCTCTTTACAATAATTGATTAATACAAAATATCGGGTGAAAACAGTTTGTTATCACCCGACAGGGTCTTCATACCGGTAGGGATTGCTTTAGCATTTGCATGTCGTAAGGTTTGCCTCGAACGATTTCAACTAACTTAATGTTGAATTTTTCGAACAAACTTTTTGCGTTAGCATCATCTTGCTCACTGAAATCAGAGATAACTAATTTCACTTCTGACGAGTCATGGTCAATCACAACATAATCGAATCGCGCATGATTTTCGGCTGCGGTTTGGGCATCCATTTCAAACACGGTATCGATTGGAACGTTGCAACAAACGTCATATTTTCCTCCCACCATTGTTTTTAGTGATTTTAAAAAGTCAAAGCTTTGAGTATCAAAAAGCATTTTCTTAAACTTAATTGCGTGATCCTCTGTATCAGGTTTAAAGAACTTTATACAAGTCATAATGAAAACAACCAATATAAAAGGAACTGCGATAAACAACACAGAGTATATAAACGCATAACTTAAAAAGACTGAAGTAATCATATAAGCCTCCAAAAAAATCAGTTTTTAATTTATTGTTTTATGAATCATCAATACGTCATTGATGTACGATTAATACTATCCTTATGTTTAATTAATTAATTGATCGTAATCAATTAAATGAGGTGATTTTAATTTATTTGATTGTAGTTATGATCTGGCTCTTATTGCTTTTATTGGTATTATTAATTAATAGGTTATTGTTTTTGATTAATCAAATTAAGTAATGGCATTTGTCATTTAGTTTTAATTAAAGATAGTGAAAATAATAAGTGATAAATTAATAAACTAAAATGTGTAAATGCAACTTATCAAAATCTATTTTGTTAAATCGGATATTTCAGTTCCTGAAATCAACGTCCGCAGCTAATGTATCGTTTGTTCAAATTTAATATATGATAAATGATATTTAAAATAACTCAAATTTAATGATCTGGAATAAGTAATAGGTGGAAAATTAAGATAATGTTATGAATTATTAGGGGAAAGGTAGAATATTAGGCTATATAACTCAAAAGGAGCGTTTCAGATGAGACAGATTGACTTAGATAAATTAGATTTATTAACATTGACTATATTAGTGAGCCTTTATGAAAATAAGTCCGCCACTCATGTTTCTAGGATTTTGGATGTGCCAGCTTCAAAAATAAGTCGTTGTTTACAAACGGCAAGATCTATTTTTGGTGATGAACTCTTTATAAGAAGAAAATATGGATTAGTCCCCAATGATTTTGCCGGCAAAATTTATCCGATTGCAAAAGAAATTGTTGATTGCTCAAAGAATTTTAATCGGATGAATAGTTCAGAATCGTCACATAGTCGATACTTTGAATTGGTTATGCCTGGAATGATTGCTTATGCCTATCCACGAGCATTAATGCAGGAGATTAAAGGTCATCATAAAGACATTCATATCAATGTGAGTAACTGGAATAGTCATTCCCTAGAGAACGTTGCGAATGATCCTAACAGTATTGTTACATTTTGCTGCAAAAACCCAGAAGAGATCCTTTGTTTTAACCAAAATTTGCAGATTGAAGTGCTCGCGACATTTACCCAATTATACTTAATAAGCTGTAAAAACCACCCCATTTTAAAACAAGAAATCAACTTAGAAAGCATTGCTTCATATCCTTATATCAATACCTTTATCGGGATCCAACCAGCAACACTTAACCCATTTCAGGAGTATTGTCGGATTAAGGATTTGCCTCTTCATAACGAAATGACCATTACTGGTGTATCTTCTTTATTTGATTATCTTTCAGATTGTAAGTCACTGGCTTTGACACCCTATAAAGCGGTTTACGATATGCTAGACGAGGACTCTGGTTTACATGCTTGTCAGTTATCTGAATGTGAAGTAAATCGTATTTTTGAAGTTGCAGAACCATTAAAGCTAGTCTTAGTGACTCATCCTAATGCAGAAAATGAAGATGCGACGTGGTTAAAACAGCAGATCCGCGAGTTAACCCATGAGCTTGTTTGAAAAATAAAGTCTACGCAGTTTTTGTTTACGCTATAAATGCATTATCGATATATGTTTCGATGTGAACCCGCGTATTTCATTTTTGTCTTACTATTATCTTTTTTCTGACTATTATCTGTCGACCCTCTGAACCGTTAATCGCTATTGAATAATGATTTATTTTGCTGTAGGAAGCTATTTAAAATATAGCATTAACTTAACTTTTTAGAATGAATTTGAGTGAATGATTTTAGCTTAAATCTTTAAAAATTAACTCCCGAGTATTTTTTATATTCTATTTTTTGATTTACAAATTCATTTCAATAGGCATATTAATTACATCTTATGTAATCTTTTTGCATGCATTTTATTTACTTGTTCTATAGCCATTATTGCTGGCATTTTTGTTAATGATGTTAATGCTATAAATGTATAATGTGGTATTTGTCGTTATCGATAATAAATATGTAAATTACATATTTATTATACTGCAATTTAGAAATGTAAAATATTTGCGGTAATCTTGGTGATACTATCGATATTTGATAAATGTAAATGGTAAATATAAAAATCTAGATATTATTTTTAAGGTATGCAGTACAAAGGAATAAGAGGTTAATCGTTTTATCACAAATACTATTAAAGCTTAAGCTAATATAGTTAAGTTGGCATTATCCTTTAGTTACTCGTTAAATCCAAATTCAGATAATATTACTAATCATCAATTAGACTGATTTATTGATGAATTCATGCATTTATACCTTGTAACAGTAACCGTATGATTATAAGTAAGTATTTTTTATATTATCGTTAAGACTTGTTGTTAAACATGAATACATGTGTCACCGCATGGAGTATTGCGACACTTAGCATCAATAACCCTAAACTGACCCACAAAACGCTAGGTTTAGGATCAATGAATAGCGGGCTACATCGATATGTTTATCGAGCAATTGATAACAGCAAAATGCTTTATTGATTAACCGATATCGTCGTAACATCCCTGATCAGTTTTCAAGCGCTTTATAGACATATTTACGCTAAGTTAATTTTCTTGTCTCCCATTGTTATGTACTGGGGAAAATGACGATATGAGTCAATGGCTGTAAGTAAATAAGGATATGACGTGGGCACAGCTGAGTTAACTTCGATTACACTAACCAAAAGCCGTTCTTTTCTAAAAGGAGCATTAGCGGTGATGCCGCTTACAATAGCCGTGGTCCCTTGGGGCATTCTAGCGGGTTCATTTGCGCTCGAAGTTGGCCTCACTCCTGTTGAAAGCCAAGCGATGTCGGCCATTATCTTCGCCGGCAGTGCCCAATTGGTCGCCCTTGGGATGATAAAAGCCGGTATTGGTATCGGCAGTATTTTGATCACCACCTTACTTATTACCTCTCGGCATTTACTGTATGCCATGGCCATGCGCACTCATATTAGCCCGTTACCGCTTAAATGGCGTTTAGGCCTGGGCTTCTTGCTCACCGACGAACTGTTTGCTATAGCCAATCAAGCTCATAAAGGTGATACGCCAGCGCAACATCAGTTTGATCGCTGGTATGCTTTAGGCGGTGGCTTAACCTTTTATATCGGGTGGAATATTGCCACTTTGCTCGGCATTGTCGCAGGTCAGTCTATCGACAATTTAGATGAGCTGGGGCTCGACTTTGCCATCGCAGCCACCTTTATCGCCATTGTGGTGCCAACAGTTAGCAAGCCATCTATTTTGGTGTGCGTATTAGTGTCGCTTACCTTAGCGGTGGTGTGCGCGGTATTTACCATTCAAGCAGGGCTGCTTATTGCGGCAATCTCGGGCATGGCAGCAGGCATGACTTATGCCAAACTCACTAACGAGGGTAATTCGGGTAGTGCCGTTTCGAATACCGCTCATTCGGGGTCGTCTCAATCGGCCGCAGCTCATTCAGTTACTGCTGATCCGGCCGCAGAAAGCTCAGTTACAGTAAACAAGGATGAAAACCTATGACTTGGCTGATTATTTTAGCAATGGCTGTGGTGGTATTTACCAGCAGGCATTTATTACTTGAGCCTAAACTGCCCATTCGCTTAGGTAAAAACACCTTAACGTTTTTAAGTTATTCAGCCCCTGCGGTACTGACCGCCATACTCGCGCCGATTGTGTTTGTGCCAGAAGGCCAACTGGCTATTAGTGTGCACAATCCTTATTTAACCTGTGCGCTGGTGGCGACAGTGCTGGCTTACGTGACCCGCAACACCTTGCTAACGACAGTACTCAGTATGGGATTGTTTTTTATTTTGTATTAGCCCCAAATAGATGGCTAATTGTTAACTGACATTCTGCAGCGCAATAGATTAGAATAACCGTCATATTACGGATCAATTAGAGTTGAGTCATGCACGTACACATTTTAGGGATTTGTGGCACTTTTATGGGCGGTTTAGCCCTGCTTGCCCGCGCAATGGGCCACAAAGTGACGGGTAGCGATGCCAATGTTTATCCGCCGATGAGCACCCAGCTTGAACAGCAAGGTATCGAGCTAATTCAAGGCTTTGATCCGGCGCAATTAGGCAAAGAAGGCGACAATCAACCAGACCTAGTGGTTATTGGTAATGCCATGAGCCGGGGCAATCCTTGTGTTGAAGCCGTATTAAATCGCGGCATAAAATACACTTCCGGACCGCAGTTTTTGTCTGAACATATTTTGCCAGAACGTTGGGTTTTGGCTGTATCTGGTACACACGGTAAAACCTCTACTTCAAGCATGCTCGCGTGGATCCTTGAATATTGCGGTTATCAACCCGGTTTTCTAATTGGTGGCGTGCCGCAAAACTTTGGCGTATCAGCTCGTTTAGGTCATTCGCCATTTTTTGTGGTTGAAGCCGATGAATACGACAGCGCCTTTTTTGACAAACGCTCTAAGTTTGTTCATTACCATCCACGTACGCTAGTGATCAATAATCTTGAATTTGATCATGCCGACATTTTTGCCGATCTCGCGGCTATCCAGCGCCAATTCAATCATGTTATTCGAACGGTACCTGGCGAAGGCAAGGTGATTTGGCCTAGCGATGTTGAAGCGGTACAACAAGTGATTGATATGGGCTGTTGGAGCGAACAAGAAATTTATTCTAAAGCCGCAACCATAGCCACGGATGTCGCCCATCATCCCGTCACGCCTTCAGCGAGCCAAGGTGAACCGAGTGCTTGGCAGTCGCGTACTATTGCCGACGATGGCCATGAGTTTGAGGTGCTGTTAAATGGCACATCGCAGGGGATATTAAACTGGGCTTTGATAGGTCAACACAATATTGAAAACGCCATTATGGCGATAGCGGCAGCACGCCATGTGGGCGTAGCACCAAATCATGCCATTGAAGCGCTAACGCAATTTAGTCCACCAAAGCGTCGTTTAGAGCTATTAGCAACAGTCAATGGTGTGTCGGTGTATGACGATTTTGCTCATCATCCCACGGCCATAGCCACCACACTTCAAGGGTTACGAGCCAAAGTAGCTAGCAGTAACAATGCTAATGGTAAAATTATTGTGGTGCTAGAGCCGCGCTCAAACACCATGAAAAGCGGCGTACATAAAGACACCTTAGCCAATTCGATGGCATTAGCCGATGTGGGCTATTTATATCAAGCAGACAATATTGATTGGGACATAAACGCCAGTATGGCCAATGCGCCCATCCCGGTAACTGTGTGTCACAACATTGAAGACATTATTGCCTCGGTAGCTAATACCGCAAGCGATGGCGATACCGTGGTGATCATGAGTAATGGGGGCTTTAACGGTATCCACCAAAAAATTATTAAGGCGTTAGCGTAACCGCTATCACCAACAGAGGGGACAACATGGCCTACGCCAAAAAAGCCAAAGCAATCAGCCTCGCCTGGACCGGAGCGTCTGGCGCACCTTATGGCATTAAGCTGCTGGAATGTTTGCTAGCGGCCGATTACCAAGTCTTTTTAATGATATCCAGTGCGGCGCGTGTGGTGCTCGCCACCGAACACGGTTTGCAACTCAGCGCCAATCCTGACAAAGCCAAAGCGCAGTTATTACAACAGTTAGCAAACCCTGATGAACCACCCAAAGGCGAGTTAGTGGTATTAGGCAAGGATGAATGGTTTTCGCCGCCAGCATCGGGTAGCGCTGCACCGAAACAAATGGTAATTTGCCCGTGTTCAACCGGCACATTAGCGGCCGTGGCGACCGGAATGAGTAATCATTTGCTCGAAAGAGCAGCAGACGTAGTATTAAAAGAGCGCGGCCAATTGATATTAGTGCCACGAGAAACTCCGTTTAGTGCCATACACTTAGAGCATATGTTAAGCCTAACGCGTAACGGTGCGACCATCATGCCAGCGGCGCCAGGCTTTTATCATAATCCCAAATCAGTACAAGATCTGGTAAACTTCATGGTTTCCCGAATACTTGACCATTTGGGTATTGACCACGACTTAACGAGTCGCTGGGGATACGGACATACTCAGCTACATGACGACATCGACAATTGAGAGATTTATGAAGCACACAATTGAAATGATGATTTCTGAAGCAGAAATCAATAAAACCCTAGACCAGTTAGCTGAACGTATTAATGCCCATTATGCCAACAGTGAACGCTTATTAATGGTTGGCTTATTAAAAGGTTCAGTCGTGTTTATGGCCGATTTGTGTCGCCGGATCAAAGGCCATGTCGAAATCGATTTTATGGCAGTATCAAGTTACGGCAATACCATGAGCAGCTCTCGCGATGTGAAAGTACTTAAAGATGTGCAGTCAGACATCGCCGGTCGTGATGTATTGATTGTTGAAGACTTAATCGACTCCGGTAACACGTTAAATAAAGTGCGCGAAATGTTGTTATTACGTGAGCCTAAAAGCTTAGCATTATGTACCTTAATCGATAAACCTGAACGTCGCGAAGTTGACGTGCTAGTCGATTTTATTGGCATTACCATCCCTGACGAATTTATTGTGGGATACGGTATCGACTACGCAGAGCAATATCGCAACCTGCCTTATATCGCAAAAGTGGTACCGTTAGATTAATACGGTATTCTTTGCCAGACTCCCGCACAGGCGGGATTTTTTGTTTTCATCGAGTAGAGGATTTCAACATGGCCGATAACGCCAATGCTTTAGTAATTGATAACCTTAAAAAAATCTATAAAGGCGGTGTCGAAGCCGTTAAATCAATCAGTTTGACGGTAAAGCAAGGCGACTTTTTTGCTCTGCTTGGCCCCAATGGTGCAGGTAAATCTACCACCATTGGCATCATCAGTTCGTTAGTACAAAAAACAGCGGGCTCGGTGTCGGTATTTGGTTTTGATATAGATAAGCAACTCGAACATGCCAAGTTATGTATTGGTTTAGTACCGCAAGAATTCAACTTTAATCAGTTCGAAACCGTGCAACAAATAGTCGTTAACCAAGCGGGTTACTATGGGGTGCCAAAAGAGGTTGCCTTAGTGCGTGCTGAAAAGTACCTAAGCCAATTGGATTTATGGCATAAACGCCACGCGCAAGCACGTGAGCTATCCGGTGGAATGAAACGCCGTTTAATGATTGCCCGTGCGTTAATGCATGAACCTAAATTGTTGATTTTAGATGAACCCACTGCGGGGGTAGACATTGAATTACGTCGCTCAATGTGGGACTTTTTAAAGCTAATCAATCAACAAGGCGTGACCATTATTTTAACCACTCACTACCTTGAAGAAGCCGAAATGCTCTGCCGAACCATAGGTATTATCGATAATGGTTTACTGGTTGAGTGTACGACCATGAAGGCATTGCTGAGTAAGCTTGATGTTGAAACTTTTATTTTCGATTTACGAAAGCATCTCGACGTAGCGCCGCAGTTAACCAACATGACTTGCCGTTTAACGGATGACCACACATTAGAAGTCGACGTGGCTAAATCGAACAACATTAATGAGTTATTTACCCAGTTGACCGCAGCCAATATTGAAGTACTGTCGATGCGCAACAAAGCCAACCGCTTAGAAGAATTGTTTGTTGAGCGGGTAGAGAAAGCCAAGGAGTCAAAATAATGAACCACCTGTATTTTGTGGCTTTTAAAAGTATTTTAACCAAAGAAATTAATCGCTTTACCCGTATTTGGATCCAAACGCTAGTACCGCCAGCGATTACCATGACGTTATATTTTTTAATTTTTGGTAACTTAGTCGGTAGCCGCATCGGTGAAATGGGCGGCGTGAGCTATATGGAGTTTATTGCCCCTGGTTTAATCATGATGTCGGTGATCACCAGCTCATACTCTAATGTGGCCTCATCGTTTTACAGCGCCAAGTTTCAACGTAACATTGAAGAAATCATGGTGGCACCCGTACCCCATTATGTGATGATAGCCGGTTACGTTGGTGGCGGTGTCGCCCGCGGTTTGTGCGTTGGCTTAATTGTTACCGTGGTGGCGATGTTGTTTGTTGATATCTCCTTGCATCACGTTAGCTTGGTTATTTTAACCATGTTTTTAACCTCAGTGTTATTCTCACTTGGTGGCTTAATTAATGCGGTGTTTGCCAAAAGCTTTGATGATATCAGTATTATTCCGACATTTATTCTTACGCCACTCACCTATTTAGGTGGGGTATTTTACTCGTTATCGTTATTGCCACCTTTTTGGCAAGGTGTGTCGGGCTTAAACCCTGTGGTGTATATGATCAACGTATTCCGCTACGGCTTTTTAGGGTTTGCTGATCTCAGCGTACCGTTATCCATTGCCATTATGCTGGGCTTTTGCGTCAGCTTATGGACACTGGCTTATTACTTGATATCGCGCGGCATTGGGTTGCGTAGCTAATACGTAACACGCAGAAAATGAATTAGAAAGGACTCGCAAGAGTCCTTTTTTGTGGGTGTAAATTAGAAAATATTTACCTTGTAGGCTTATTCACAGGCGGGCTAATTATCACTTTTAACTGTAATCCATTGGGCTTTGTACACCTGTTTGGTGTAAACCTGCAACATGGGTATAGATTTGGGTTGTTTTTACATCATTATGGCCGAGTAATTCCTGCACGGTTCTTATATCGTGACCACGCCTCAGTAAGTTTGTTGCAAAAGAATGCCTAAAAGTATGAGCGGTAATGCGTTTAGTGATCGTCGTTTTCTGAACTGCTTTTTTTAATGCCTTTCTAAATGTTGTTGGGTCAATATGATGTCTGCATATGTAGCCATTAACAGGATGCGACACGCAGTGAACCGAAGGGAAAAGGTATTGCCAATGTAATTGTTTGGGGCTTGTTCCAAACTTTTTGAGTAAGCTAGGAGGTAATGAAGCCATCCCTAATCCCTGAGACAAATCGTGAGCATGAGTCTCTCGCACGTGGCACATCTGCTGCTGTATGGGATCAATGGTCATTTTAGGTAAAATACAAACTCTATCTTTTTTACCTTTACCTCTAAATACAAAAAGTGTTCGATTTTCAAAATCGATATCCTTAAGTCTAATACTTAAAGCTTCAGTTAATCTTAACCCCGCGCCATATAATAAACAGCCAATCAGTTGGTATTTACCGTGTAAATGGTCGATGACCTGTTTGGCCTCTGCATCATTTAAAACCTGCGGAATTCGAGTTGGTGCTTTTGCATACGGGAACTGCAAATTGTCGGTATCGATGGCTAGTACATGTTTAAACGCAAAAACAAGGGCGCAAAGGGCTTGCTGTTGTGTACTGCTGGAAACACGCCGTTCGTTTGCTAAAAAACATAAAAACTGTTCAATGTGTGTAGGTAAAATATGTTTTGCAGCAGTAAACTTAAAATATTTTATAAAATAACGGTTCCAATAAAGGTATGATTTTTCAGTTTGGTAACTGTAATGCCTCACTCGAATTTGTTGTCGAATTGCTTCTATATATCCTGCTCCCGCCATAAAGTCCCCCTTTATGTTACCTGTACTGTGCATCCATACAGTTATAATGGGTTTTGAATGAATTGCAATAAAACGTGTACAAAAAACAATCTAAAGTGCTAAAGATGAATAAATAGATAAAACCTAATCTATTGATATTAGGTGATTAATTTTTTTAGTATTTAATTCCGACACTTTTAACGCGCAATCGAAGTTTTATATCGGAGGTTAAGAGTCATTAAATTGCTTTACATCAATGAGATAGAAAATGTAGGATGATATAAATCAATAACTTAAACGGTCGGCTTTATCGGTCGAGCCGTTCAATAAGCTGTTAGTTGCACAACTTGTTCCAATAGAATTTGTTTTTAACTTGTGGTGTTTTACCTAAAAGATTTGTACTTGTATCATTTCTTTTACTTGGCAAATATTAAGTTTTATAATTTATTCTGCGTTTTGGCAATAAAGTTTTCACCATTTTACTTTTAGGTGGCATAATTCGTAAAGTGTAAATGGCTCAAAATCGCGTTGGGCGGCTAAGTTGTGGCCTGTGTTTTTGGTTTCTTTCGCAGAGCCCTCAAATATGGTAACTTATTGTAAGTTTGGTGTTTTTAATAAAGAGCAACTAACAAATAAGGATAGGCCGCGCGAAGCCGCGTCCTTATCCCAAGTGTTGAACAAGCCCGAACACCGAGAGTGACTCTTTATTATGTAAATAACAGCTCGAGAAAACGCGCTGTTTGATGTGATGGTTATCGTGCTAGTTTTTTGTAGTCAGCAAGTACCCTTAGCCCCTCTGCTAATTATTTAACTCTATTAATTTCAGTGCGTTAAATTAATCCTCCACGGTATTCAGTTAAACCATTATTCTTATTATTTTCAACATTAGGTTGAGGTCATTAAGTTTGTCGGTCGTGCCACTACGCCCATAAAGCGCATTGGTTGCTGGCAACAGGGGCAACTGCGGGTTGCTAATCTGCGCTTTATCTCAGGAATGATTGGAAACGTTGCCCCTGCAACTGCCAGCATAAGCTGTATTTGTAGCCTGAGCTTTTTGGCGTTACCTCTGAGTAATCCATAGTCACGCACTCGCCTTAATCCCTTCGGTAATACGTGTTGCAGTATTAACCAGAGAAATTCTATGGCGGGTAAGGTGCGTACTTTTGTCGACTTTGTTTGGCTGTCTTCATACTCGAAACTCACGTTGTCATCGACATGACTTTTGATATTTTTGTCAGCCAGTACGCCGCGATAAAGATATCGTGATAAATACTGCAGTGCAGGCAAGCCTTTGCCCACATGTTGGCAGTCTACTACCCACTTTTTGGGCAGTGAGGTTGGCAGTGTGAGATTAAGCTTTGCCAAATACTCCAGCAAGCGTGCACGCCAGACATTGGCGATATTAAAGGCGTTGAACAGGTATTTGCCTTTGTTCTTTTTCCAGTGCTGTTGAGTTTTGTTAAAACTGCCCGCAGGAATAATAAAGTGAATATGCGGATGTAAATCCCGTCGCCGGCTGTGAGTATGCAGCACGCCGGTGAAACCAATATCACCGGCAAGCTTTGGTGAGTTAAGGGCAAAGTCTTTGAGCACACTGGCAGCGACGGCAAACATGGCTGGATAGAGCGCTTCTGGGTGATATTTAGCCACAACACGCAGCTCAAATGGCAATGTAAAAGTCACCATGAAATAGTCGACGGGCAGTAACTTGGCTTGTTGCTTAGTGAGCCAATCTGCCGTGGTGTTGTACTGACATTGCGGGCAGCTGCGATGACCACATGACAGCGGAAAGTCAGCGGTATGCGTGCAACCCTGGCAAGCCCAGTGGCTGGCTCTTTGGGAATGAGAGCGGCAACTGAGCATGGCATTAATCGCTTGGCGCATTGACGGGGTAATTTGGCCATCATAAGCCTGATTAAAGGCATCAAGATGGTCACGTAAAATATCGATGAATGTCATGAGTCACACTCCCACTTAAGCACCAAATTATCAGTGAGCTGGTTAACTGACAGGACAGTGTTCTTGCGGGTGATGGTGGTGAGGCGGGTATAGCGTGCGGTAGTGTTAAGGCTGTTGTGGCCGAGTAAGTGCTGTACTGAGCGTAAATCTAACCCTTGTTCGAGCAGATGAGTCGCATAGCTGTGACGTAAATTATGTGGGCTGATGGATTTGTGGATGTTGCAGTCGTTAATCACTCGCTTTAGTGCTTTTTGAATACCGCCTTTATCTATCATTGAACCTGGCTTGCCATCTTTACCGGGAAGTACATGCCGGGGATGGCGATGGGTTTGCCAGTAATATCGCAGTGCAAGTAATGTGCGTTGAGGTAAAGGGACCAGCCTGTCTTTACCGCCCTTGGCGTCACGAATATGCACCTGCATCAACGCGGAATCGATATCGCCAACCTGCAATGAAATTGCTTCGCCGAGGCGCAACCCCATACTGTAAAGGGTTAAAAAGCACACTTGATATCGCAGCTTATGGGTGAGGCTAATGACGATGGATACTTCGGCAGGGGTCAATATATCGGGTAAACGTTTAACCTGCGGAGGCTTCACAATACTCAGCCACTCCCAGTGCTGGTTAAGAACATATCGATAGAAAAACTGTAATCCATTACGGTCGAGTTTTACGGTGCTCCAGGAGTGAGAGGCAATTAAATCAGCGAAGTAGCGTTTTAAATCATCGGTTGAAAGGTTATCAGGGCAACAGTCAAAATAAGCACTAATACGCCTGACAGCGCGGCTATAAGCGTCGATGGTAGCAGGCCGCTTGCCTTGCAGCGTTAAATTGGTAAGATGTTGTTCATAAAGACAATCAAAGCGTTGTTGTTCGTGAGCGTTCATAGTAATACTCCTAGATAGCTGCCAAGGTAGGCAGGGTCTAGTAAGTATTTATGATGGGGCTAAAGATGTGTTTTTATCTTTTCTGCCGCAGAGCGGCTTCGTTCAACAAGCTATTCAAGCAGGACAAATAACAGTTGGCTATTTACTCCTTCGTCGCTTATTTTAGCCAACTATCATTTGCCTCTTAATAGGGCGTTATGAGTCTTTATGGGTAATGTAACTATCGAATTAATCGGCGAGCTTAAAGAACTGGTAGTTTTCCTAGACAAAGAAAACGAAAGTCACTGGTGTGCATGGTTTAAGAGGTGCCTTTCAATGATAGAAAATAGTGATTATCAGGGCATAGAGAGAGTCCTTGGTGCTTATGGCGGTATGGGCTCTTTCAACGATTTAGTGCTTACTAAAAAACTAGAAGATGGCAGCTATTCTATGCTCCCAAAGGCTAATGACTACTTGGATAAACTTCGTAATAGTATTTCTGAAAAAACTAATTACATTAAACATAATCATGAAATCAACTCATAACAAACGCAGTCAATCTGACAGTCTAAAACTGTCACCTTTTGTGCAAAAGAACGCACAAAAACCGCCAATTTTAGCCTGCTGTTGCTGCGGGCGTTATATTTTATCGAGGTTGCTACATGTCTCAGAAAGAAATTCATGATTTGATTATTTATCAAGACAAATACTTTGAAATATTAACTGAGTTTTTTGTCAATGTGACAGGTTCGTTGCCACGAGATTTTTCATCAATCGAAGACTTCTCTGATTCGGTTAAAAGAATGGCAGGGGTTGTTGTAAAAAGCACCCAAAAAACAGAAAAATTTATAGCCTCGTATTCTATTTTGGAAGAAAAACTTCTTAAGTTATATAAAGATGAAGGCGGAATAGCTTTTCGTTCTGCGAAAAAAATAGATGCTTGTAAAATAAATTTAGGCGGTGGTAGTCGCTTTCTTCAAACTCATTTAAATGCAACCCGACGTTCATTATTATATTCTGATACTGTTCTAATTCCTGACCCGATAATGCCATGGCTTGAAAAAAGGCGAGATGAAGAAAAGTTTAACTTAGTCAGAATACTAGAAATGGCTTTTTTCATATTACATCTATCGGATTTGATTGGTTCTGAATTTGATATTCCTCCATTCTTTGTTTTTCCAAGCTTTGAGAAATCACTTGAAGAGCATGATCCTCAGACACAGGAAAATACAATTCAATTGATTACAGATGTATTTTCGCATTATGTAGATTCTGGAATAAAGCATCCTAAAAATATAATGGAATTTGCCACCAAATACCCTGAGAAATATTTACAACAAATTGAAAAAAATAATTTATTTGTTTCGCCAGGAAGTGAACCTGGCGAAACAATAAAATATGAGATTGAGAACTACAAAGCTGAAATGAGACAATGGCGCTCTGAGGAATGGTGTAATAACCTTTTTAAAAATGGAGATATTAGTATTATTACCAATGCTATTTTTGAACGTGTATCACCAAATTTTCATCTTTTAGAGAATGCAGACGAACTTAGAAGTCACCCATTTTTATGTATTAGTGCTCAAGCTCATTATTACCAATTAATTGCCAAAATGAAGAATGCAAAAGCATCCGAAAAAGCTTCATTTGATCCGTCTACAACTGCAATTTTACAATCACTAAACTCTCAGAGGCTAGATTACTTAGCAAATATAAATGATGCTCAGCTAATAGAAATAAGAAAAACTAACGAAAACGTAGAGTTCAGGAGAGAGTTAAGAGATTTAGTTAATAGCCTTCCAGAAACAAAACTAGAAGATCTGGGTTATGTTGCATCTGAAGTTTGCTCTCATGTTGAAAGAGCAGTGTCAAAACATGAAAGGCAAGTGTCTGCATTTAAAGATAAATATGCAGCAAAGCATAAGTATACTGCTTTAATTGCTGGGGGTACTCTAGGAGTGACAATACTTCCTGTTTTAGCTCCATTTTTAGGTGCTTTATTACCAATTGGAGCCGCTGCCGCAGGGAAATATGTTTCTGATAAATTGGATGAAAAGGCAGAAGGGAAAGGCTTTTCTCATTCTATGATGGGTGTGATATCTCTTGCAAAAGGTAAATAAAAAATATAACAAGGCGTTGAAAACGGAACTAAAACAGTTGGTTAGGTTTCGCTTCGCTACACATTATAACCAACAATTTTAGTCCGCTTAACGCGGCGTTATGTTTCCTTGTAAAGTTCGGAGTTAGATTCACTTGGCGTGTACTGAAACTTATTCAACCTTGTTAATATTTTCTGAGGATATTACTCCTGATGAAATCAATAAGTCATTAGGCTTCTTTGCTCATGATATTTGGGTAAAAGATCCCGAACATAAATATAAACACCGCAGAGAGCGTAATATTTGGAAATGGACGACTCAGGATTTATGTAAAACCACTGATAACATCGAACATCTAAATATTATTCTCAAAAAATTAGAGGGTAAGGAAAGTGTTCTTGAGAACCTGAGGAATAAAGGTTGTGAAACTAAGATTACAAATTTCTGGGATTCTACGGGGCAAGGTGGTCCATCTTTAACAGTAGAGTTAATGCGTAGACTTTCAGTATTAGGTTTGGATATATTGTGGGATATGTACTTCGATGATGAATCGGAAACATAACAAGAGACTATGGCGTCAATAGTTAATTTTATGC
Source organism: Shewanella psychromarinicola (assembly GCF_003855155.1). Taxonomy (NCBI): domain Bacteria; kingdom Pseudomonadati; phylum Pseudomonadota; class Gammaproteobacteria; order Alteromonadales; family Shewanellaceae; genus Shewanella; species Shewanella psychromarinicola. Next base: position 264,501 of record NZ_CP034073.1, on the reverse strand, counting down.
TTTTGGCGCTTCCCATAAAACACCATCTCTTAGCATCGAATTTAAGATCACAACCATCTTCCTGATGCAGGCAATAATAGCCACTTTCTTTGGTTTTCCTGCAGCCACTAATCGCTGATAAGTCCCTTTAAAAACGGGGTTAGACTGTATCGCTGACATCATGGCCATGTATAAAACGGTTCTAACTTGATGTCGTCCTCCTTGGATTTTTCGGTGGCCTTTGAAGCGTCCACTTTCTTTATTCATTGGTGCTACACCGACTAACGAACTGGCTTCTTTGTTATTGATATAGCCTAATTCCGGTAGATTGCTGATGATTGACGCTGCGGCAATTTTACCTATCCCTTTCATGCTTTGCAGGATGAGGTTTTTAGCTTGATAGTCAGGGTTTGACTCGATGAGATTGACGATTTTAGTTTCAATTTTTGCAATCTGATTTTTAAACACCGTCAGGATAGGTTTGATGGTCATCGCAAGTTCTTTCGGAAGAATTTGAAGTCTATTCTTCTCCATAGTTTGCATGACCAGTAGTTGATTTCGTCTTCCGACCAAATCGCTCATAGCCTGCATGATATCGGGTTTTAGCGTTGATAGACGAGGTTTGATGGCCTCACTGTAATGAGCGATAAGTTGTGCATCTAGCTTATCGGTTTTAGCTCGTTGGCCAATTGCACCAGCAAAGCGTTTTATGTGTACAGGATTAGCGATAACGAAGGGTAAATTGGCATTAGCACAAGCGATGATAAAGGGCATTTCAAGCCTCCCAGTCGCTTCTATAACAATACGTTCAGGGTTGTGTTTTTTTATGAGTCTCACGGCTTCTTTGATGCCTTTATCATCGTTAGACACGGTAAAATAGATATCGAGTGGTCGAATATTAAGAATAACATGGCCACCCATGATTATTGGCTAAATAACAAACAATAAACTACGCTTTATTTACCCTTTCAAAATGGTAATTGAAGATGGCCAGACCAAGACAAACAATAGGAATAACATGGCCACCCACGATCATTGGCTAAATAACAAACAATAACCTACGCTTTATTTACCCTTTCAAAATGGTAATTAAAGATGGCCAGACCAAGACAAACAATTGTTAGCTTAGATGACACGCCTTATTATCACTGTTGCTAAAGAATAACATGGCCACCCAAAATTATTGGCTAAATTATGCACAATAACCTACGCTTTATTTACCCTTTCAAAATGGTAATTAAAGATGGCCAGACCAAGACAAACAATTGTTAGCTTAGATGACACGCCTTATTATCACTGTTGCTCACGGGTAGTGCGTAAAGCCTTTTTGTGTGGGATTGATAATTCAACAGGTGAGGACTTTGAGCATCGGCGTACATGGGTTGATTCTCGTATACTGGAACTTGCCACCATCTTTGCCATTGATATCTGTGCCTATGCAGTGATGAGTAATCATTTGCATGTGGTGATTAAAGTCGATGGCGACAAAGCTAAAATTTGGTCAGATAAAGACGTGCTTATGCAGTGGCACAAAGGCTTTAAGGGGACGTTACTGACGCAGAAGTTTGTTAAGGGTGAAGACCTAAACGAATTTGAACTTAACACAGTGAATGATTGCATAACCCAGTACAGACAACGCTTGGTCGATATCAGTTGGTTTATGCGCTCCTTGAGTGAGCCGATTGCTCGAATGGCCAATAAAGAAGATAAGTGCACAGGCAGATTCTGGGAAGGGCGGTTTAAATCCCAAGCGCTGCTCGATGAAGCCGCAGTCTTAGCTTGTATGGCTTATGTCGACTTGAATCCTATCCGCGCCAAAATGGCCACCACAGCAGAAACTTCAGACTACACCAGCATTCAACGCCGAATACACTCAGCGATAAAAGGCGAGCAACCAAAAGAGTTACTGCCTTTTGTCGGTAATGAACGTCAGGATATGCCAAATGGCCTGATGTTCAGTGTTAAAGACTATATTGTGCTGGTGGAAGATACAGGGCGAATTATTCGAGAGGATAAGCGTGGTGCAATTAGTGCCAGTAGCCAACATATTCTTAACAGACTCAATATTCCAGCAGAAAACTGGCTGAAAATTACCACTGAGTTTGGGTCATTATTTAAAGGCGCAGTAGGGGCGTTACCGGCATTAACAGAATATTGTGAACATCTAGAACGCAAACGTCGACAAGGCGCATCAAACTGCCTGCGCTGGCTGTGTGCTTAAGGCTTAATCTCTAAATCTAGAACTAACACTAAAACAATACTTTCATTTCCAGCTTGATATCAATCAAGCCACTAGTGCTGCTTTGAATCTGCCGTATTGCTTACTGTTTTTTTATCTAACGCTCAGTTTGTTGATAATTCCCGTTTAATTTATACATTTGAATAGTGCTGAAGGCTATCGCAATCAAAGCTAAAAGCAGTTATGTTAATTCATAATAAAATGGGTGGCTATGTTTTGGTTATGTTAATTCATAATAAAATGGGTGGCTATGTTTTGATGTTGCTATGTTTTGATGTTGCTATGTTTTGATGTTGCTATGTTTTGATGTTTTATAAAATGGGCGGCATGTTTTGTTCTAAGTCTCTAGTGCCTCGTTCAACGTTTGTGTCAGACTCGATTGAGGCATCGAATCTGTGCTTAGATTTCTTTTACGGTTTCATCTTTCAACGATTCAGCTGTTTTAGCCGTTAACGTTATCAATAAGCCGGTTAGTAGGCTCATGCTATAGCCTAGCGCTGCGCCTATAACTAGAGGTGGAATAATTGCTGCGATATCAGCATTTAACGCGAATGTAATACAACAACCAATAAACGTGCCGGGAATAAAAGCGAAGTTTTTATTACTGGCTTGTAAGCACATCATTGCAGTGACAATACCCGTTAATGCATAGCTTATTATTGGCGAACCCAGTACACCACTCCCCGCAATAATTAACCATCCCCAGAATACACCTGAAAGATTGGTCATCATCGCCATCATCATCCCTTTAGCGCCAGATTCAGTTTGAGCAAAAAAAGTACTGCAACCGAGAAAGCCAACCCATGTCACTAGATGAAACACATCAGCAAGACCAGCCCAAATAGCCGCTAATAAACCCGCAGAAATTGCAATTTGCCAACGATGCGCCATTGTTGCTTCTCAATATATAAATTTAGAACTGTGAGTTCTAAATTTAGCACAATAAACGAAAATTATGCAGTGTAGCCTTGTAAAACGCGATCAAGTTCGCAAATAATCGCAACTGCTAATGAAACCAAACGTTATGGAACTCGATAAGTGAGTGGCTTATTTGGCTATTGATTCATCTACTTCGTATGTCGGTTAGCGGTTAAATCGTCGTGCGCTTGCAAGTAAAAGGATGCCAACACATACCCCCTGTGTCAGGATTGTTGTCACCCCTTAAAATCATCCAATAATTAAATAGAGGGGGCGGTCAATGAGAGCTCAATGGCACGATATTCATCTGAACGTAAAGAAGCAGTTTTAAAGAAGTTATTGCCTCCCCACAATATGACCGTCATGGAAGTGGCACGTAGTGAAGGGATCGCCTACCAAACCCTGTATCATTGGCGCGATAAAGCTAAAAAAGAGGGTCGCCCAGTGCCAGGTAAAAAATTGACCAGTAATGATTGGTCGGCCGAAGCTAAGTTTGCCGTTCTCATTGAAACAGCGCCAATGTCTGAAGCTGAAGTAAGCCAATATTGCCGAGAAAATGGTTTGTTTCGAGAACAAGTTCAGCAGTGGAAACAAGATTGTTTAGGGGGCTTTACGACAAGTGAAGTTCAAGCCAAAACGATTAAGCAGCAAGCCAAATCAGACAAAGCAGAAATCAAATCCCTGCAACGAGAGCTACGCTACAAAGAGAAGGCGTTAGCAGAAACAGCGGCTTTACTGGTGCTTAGAAAAAAGCTCAATGCGCTTTGGGAGGACGACAACGAGGAGAGTTAACGCCTTTGCCTAAGCGCATAACATTGGTGAATTTAATACAAGAAGCGTATGCCCACGGTGCACGTCTTTACAAGGCTTGCGCTGAAGCAGAGCTAAGTAAGCGGACGTATCGGCGCTGGTATCGAGCAGGAAAAGTACAAGCTGATTTAAGGCCCTCGGCGGTAAGACAGGAGCCAGCCAACAAGCTTAGTGATGACGAGGAAAAGCTGATACTGGCAACCTCGAATGAGGCAAGGTTTGCGAGTCTACCTCCCTCACAAATCGTGCCGACGCTGCTTGATGAAGGGGTCTATATCGCTTCAGAGTCGAGTTTTTACCGAGTGTTAAAAGCCAATGCTCAATTAAATCGACGTGGACGAAGCCAAAGCATAACAAAAAGAAGTAAACCAGATGCTTATGTTGCAGATGGGCCGAACAAAGTGTGGTCTTGGGATATCACTTATTTAGCTTCGGTCATCAAAGGACGCTTTTATTATCTATATATGTTTGAGGATATTTATAGCCGTAAGGTTGTGGGTTATGAAGTCCATGAACGTGAATGTGGTGAGCTAGCGGCCGAGTTAATGCAACGCAATATGCTGCGTGAGCAATGCTTTAAGAAGCCACTGGTATTGCACTCAGATAATGGTGCTCCGATGAAGTCGTTAACAATGAAAGCCAAGCTTGAAGAGTTGGGCGTTACCGCGTCATTAAGCCGCCCGAGTGTCAGTAACGATAACCCTTACTCCGAGTCGCTGTTTAGAACATTAAAGTATCGGCCAGAATGGCCCAGCTCTGGCTTTAAAAGCATCACCGAAGCACGAGAATGGGTCGAAGTATTTGTGACTTGGTACAATACTAAGCATAAACACAGCAAGCTCAACTTTGTGTCACCGAGTGAGCGTCATGCGATGCAAGACAGGACTATTTTATCTAAGCGTAAGATAGTGCTAGAGGAAGCGAGGTCAAGAAATCCTAAACGCTGGCCAAACGGTATAAGGAATTGTGACGCTGTAGGTGAAGTCACACTGAACCCAGATAAGAAGTCTGAAACAGAAACAAGAAATGCAGCTTAAAATTTAAGTAAAGAGTGCCAACTACCTTGAAAAACACCGCATATAGAGGCACTCTTGTTGCGAATTCTTTTAAAATAAATAATGTTGCCTGACGCTTTCTAATCCTTTCGAATATCAGTGGCACCTCGACTCAATGGATTTAGGATATGGAGCGACCCAGAAGGCCAAATTTGAGACATTTATCGGCTATCCCACACATAATTAGAGCATCATCTAGAGACAAATAATGTAGACAGCCACTATTAACACGTCGCAATAGTCACTTTCGTCAACTTAAAACGTTATCGTCAGAAGAATGGGTGGCATTTTTAAGAAGTCGTGGCATTCTTAGGCGTCCATTCGTTAGACGAATATCGTCAGAAGAATGGGTGGCATTTTTAAGAAGTCGCGTCAACTTAAAACGTTATCGTCAGAAGAATGGGTGGCATTTTTAAGAAGTCGTGGCATTCTTAGGCGTCCATTCGTTAGATGAATGGGTGGCATTCAAGGGAGCCCACATAAGATATTGTGGCGTCAATTGCTAAAGCAGCCCTAAAAAATGCTCTAAAAAAGCATAAAAGGAAATAACAAACATGTCACACCAAGACCAGATCCTTAGCGCCAAAATGGCGGCTCCGTTCTGCATATTATTAATAGTAATATTACTGTTACAGGTGGTTGGTGTGTATGTCAGCAATAATTTTTTAGCGTCGGGAGGCTTTAAAGGTTATTGGGTTTTAAGCCGATTAGTCTTTCCTTTTGTTCTGGTTTTTTTGCTGGCGATACCGTTAAAACAACTGTATTTCTCTAAACCTACAATTAATCGTGAAAACCTGCTGCTTATGGCTGTCTTTTTTGGTCTTCTGCTTTGTTTATTTATTTATCTACAATTTTTTGCCGCAGATTATTTCTCTCACTATCGCCATGGACGTTCTTTAGAGGATCTCAGAGAAGCGGGTAAGTTTCAGCGTTTTCTCATTTTTACCGCATCGACCATCATAGGCTGGGAAGTCCTCCACCGAGGATTTTTATTGGGCGGTGGCCAATATTGTTTAACCAAGCATTACAAACTTAATCCAATGGCGGCAGCGATTATAATGACCATTATCGTGTGCATCTTCGAAGTATTATTCCACATAAAAAAACCTATCTACGAAGCCATCGGCATGATCATCGCCTCGCCTTTATTATCCTATTTAACCATTAAGACTCGCAGTTTATGGCCTGCGTTAACGTTTCATTTATTGATTGAGTTAGCATTTGGCTTTTCCGCGTTCTATTACTCGGTCAATTAATCACTGATTAATCACTCCATAAATAAAATAGCCGTAATAAACATGTCATATATGGACGCTGTCGATGAGTCAGGGCAATCGTCTACTCTTCGAAGGCTGTTGGCCTTAGTTTTCTATTCAATTGCTTCACTTTTATCATTGCTTTTGATGCGACTCATGTCCCCCTAAAAAATGGCTGATGGTGATTATTTGCTTGATTGTGGTGGCAGAAAGCAGTGTTTGCCATTATCGGGGGTTAGTATACTCACTGGCGCGGGGATGATGAGCCTTTTGCAACAAGGTGGCCGTTTTTACTCATATTCACATTGAGACCCACACTCGCCATGGATAGATCCGCAGTAGTGTCATTGTTACTGATGATGCTAGGAATTATTTAAACGTGACTTTTCCACCCACCATTTTAAAGGCTGGCGCGCCGCGGACTAAAGTCTCTCGGGCAAATACCTGGCCGCATTCAGGGCAAGTGCAGGGGACTTTGGTGTTGTTTTCGACAATACGCTCCTTGAAGCATTTGATTAAGGCGCCTTTACCTCCCTTGCGATACTTAAACAGCTGGGTTTTACACTTAGCGCAGAAGATGTCGACGGTTCGGGAAGGTCCTTTCTTATTCGGTTTTGCCATATTGTAGTTTACTTTAAGCTGTGTAAGTTCTTATGCCCATCGTAATAAAAACAGCGGGATTAGGCTAAAGTTAGCTATCATTTTTTAATGACAAGATCTGCTATTGGTTTGAACTGTGATCGACTGGATCGGATCTCGGTGTTAAATAAACGGTACCAATCCCCTCAGTTAATAAAGTGCGCGGGAGTTATAATTCCGAACCAGAAGGCCACTACACTGGTTACGGTTAAGGCTGGATTCAAGAAATAAGGGCAATATAGGCATATAGATACATATTGAGCCGAGGGGAAATAGCCGATGAGGTTTACATTGCGCGCTAACCATAATATACATTCGCGCCCTATAGCCGCTGAAGCTCGCGCGGTTTATATTGAACGTTCGACATGTAAATCTCAAATTATAGAGAGGTTTTACCTTTGAGTTTTTATGAAAACAATATTCTTCCACACATTATCAATTGCGCTTGTTCTTCAAGTGTCATAATGGAACTTAGGCAAAAAGTCGTTCCTTTAGCTTATGGCAATGTGTTAGAGGTTGGTATGGGGTCTGCTGTTAACATGACTTTATATAATCCTATGAAAGTAAACATGATATGGGGGCTTGAACCTTCTCTTGGAATGCGTAAAAAAGCGCTAAAAAATCTAGCTAAATCCCCTATTCAGGTTGAGTGGCTAAGTCTCCCCGGTGAACAAATTCCGCTTGATGATCATTGTGTTGACTCAGTCGTGTTAACGTACACGCTTTGCACTATTGCTGATTGGCGTGCCGCAATGAAGCAAATACACAGAGTATTAAAGCCCGATGGTAAAATTCTTTTCTGTGAGCATGGTCAAGCTCCTGATGACTCAATTAAAAAATGGCAAAATCGTTTAAATCGTTTATGGGGTAACGCCTTTGGTGGCTGTAATTTAAATAGGCCTATGATTGAAAATATACAAAGCAGCGGGTTCACTATCGATTGGTTTGAAAGTAATTATATAAAGGGAATGCCGAAGTTTGCATCTTATATTAGCTGTGGCGTAGCGACTAAAGTTACGAGTGAACCATTTTTCTATTTTGGCACTGTCGGTTAAGCGATCGATGGTAATGGACTGTGCCATGGGGTCGATTGCTTTGCGGGTCTTTTGATGCATCCCCATAACAGGCGAAAAACTAATAAGATTAAGATGCTGTAACCCGCGTAGCTGTGAATGGTCATCCACTCATCTTCGCCCTCGGTTAAATAGGCTAGAGTAAAAAAACCAACGTGTGACCAATGGAATATGCGGATCAACACATCCCAGACGTTAATGGTGTGCAAGTTATTTAATGGCATGATGTGACGCGCCTAATTGTGGTTTAGGAGTAGGTTACTTAACCCAAACTTAAACCTCGCTTAAATTTTCAATGGGTCACTTGGTTTGAGCTGCGGTGAAATGAGTTGTTCTAGTGGTGTGGCCGATTGGCCATTGGGAGAGGATTAGCAAAATGGGTTGCTTGGTTATGGGGAGGGCGTTGTGACAACCGCATCTGCAGGGCAATTTTATAAAGCTGATCTCGATCAATACATGATCTAGCACTTGCGCTTAGTCTAAGGCCATTAACGACTATAGGAGCGTAATGTGACCTCATCGATTCAACACAATTTTGGCAAGCAGTACCATGACAGCTTGCCACAACTAGGACATAGCCTTGCCCAGTTATTGCAATTTTTTGGGGCGAAGCGGCTCTATGGTGTGGGTGGCGATTTTGTCGCCAACCTTATTAATGCACTTGAGCCGAGCCTTACTGTGCTGCCCTCAAGTAATGAGATGCACGCAGGCTTTAGCGCATGTGCTCAAGCCGAGGTAGCAGGCCTTGGTGTCTGCCTTACAACATACACAGTCGGCAGCTTACCCTGTATTTCTGCCGCGGCCCTAGCCCGCACCGAAGGCTTACCTGTTATTTTTATATCCGGTGCTCCTGGGGAGAATGAAATCGCCCAGCATTCCTTGCACCATACTGTGCATCCTCATACCGCGTGGAATACGGATCTCAATGCTGCCCTCAATGCGTTTAAAGCCCTAGGTATTCGCGCAGAGCGACTACAAGGACAGCGTCATACTGGTCAGCCTAATATTGCCGCTGAGCAATGCTTAGCATTAATGACTCATGCTTATTTACATCGCCAACCTGTGTATATCGAGATCCCCAGGGATCTGGTGCAGCAACCGACCCAAGCCTTGTCTTTACCCCCAAGTCTGGATTCTCTCCAAGGACAACACCTTAATTTGAGCGGCGCTGAACTTATCGCCGCGAACATACTCGATAAGCTGAGCAAATCTAAGGCTCCCTTACTGTTTCTTGGGGAAAAGTTGCGCCTTAATCCCGATCTATTGGCAAGATTGGTCAAGCTATGTCATCAGTTGCAACTACCCTATGCCGTCACTTGGTTTGCCAAGGGTATGGTCGATGAAAGTGATCCTCTCTGTCTTGGCTGCTATAACGGCGTATTCAGCCACACCCCAGGTAAAATCTACATTGAAACCATCGCCGATTATGTGTTGGAAATAGGCACAGCTATTTTTCCATCCGACACCAACAATGCCTTTGGCAGCCAGACTCATGCCATAGACAAGCACCAGAATAAGACGATGTTAAAGGGCACTGCTCACCGGGAGCAAGACATCATCGCCGTCGTCACCCTGCTAGAGTTGGGGCTGCAGCACAGGCTAGAAGCCACAACAAAACAACCTCAACTATCACCGCAGGCTGCGCCGCAAGATGCTGTTGCCGTTATGGGAGAAAACATTGAAGCCCAGCAGAGCCTAAGCTATGCCAATTTGGCAAAGGTGATCAATGTAGCTCAAGCCACTTTGCCTCAGCCCTATGTATTTATTCCTGAAATAGGCAATGCCTTCTTCGCCAGCTTCGAGCTTAATACCTTAAGCACTGAACTTGGACGCAGTTTTTTGGCCAATCCTTGGTATGCCGCCATGGGCACAAGCCTTCCCTATGCCAGAGCGGTAGCCGATGAACTCGCTTACATTGGCAGTCAAGTGCCTATTTTGGTTATCACAGGTGATGGCGGGTTTAATTTTCAGGCTAATGAGTTGATTAATTTGCAGAAACAGCATGCCAATGTCACGATACTTTACATGCGAAACAATGTGTTTCATTTAGGCAAAGCAGGCAATGCGCCCATATATCACTGCAATGCAGAAGGTTTTGATCCTAAGTTGTTGATCCAAGCTTACGGCGGGCAGGGCCATTATTGTCAGACTCAGGCACAGCTGATACAGACCCTACAACAAACAGCCACAGGCGGGCTGCATTTGATCGAAATCCCCACATCTGTAGAAACTCAATGCCAGAGTGATATCAGCCGTAAACTGAATAGCTATATTGGTTTTAAAAATGGCGACCCTGTTGCTAGCGCCCAATGGCAGGCGCTTTGCGATCAGGCATAGTGGCAGTAAAATAGCGCCAGATGAGTGGGCGGCAGGGTGACTCTGATTAGGTACAAATAATTACTGTGCCTCTGCCGCTTTAATCGTTAATCGCTCTTGATTAGATAAACGGATTTGAATCCCATCAACGGTGGTAATCCGCTTGGCTTCAATATCTTTTTTACGTACTTTGTAGCTTGTGGTCATCGCTTCAATGGGTGATGTAATCGTCACTTCAACCACGGTGTTTTCGTCATACAGACTCCAACCCCAATAGCCAGTTGAGGCTAACATCGACACTGCAATCATAGCGTAAATAATCACCCGACTAAAAAATGGCGAGCTTTGTTCCTCTGCTATTGCAGCACTGCGACTCGCTTTACTGCCCCGGCCACTGCGTAAATATACAATAGCGCCAACGATTACTAATATCGTGACTAGAATTTGTGTCAGCACTTCGTTTCCCACCAATCATTAATTAACCATGATTATACTGTGTTTTGATTATTTTAACGTTATCCAGCACACATCAAGAGTGATCATGGTGCGATAACTAATTGCTAGAGAATCGTCACAGTATAAACGCTTATTTTTGCTTCAACTCCCGTTCCTTTCTCGCTGTTGGCGATGAGAAAAATGGTGGGTATTAAGCGACTATTATGTAAAAGGCAACCACAAAAGAGCAAGCGATCCATACCTGGAATTAACCTCTTTGAATGAATATGACTTTTCATTTTTATATTAAAACACCGTTGAGATAGAGTCAGCTAGATTAAAATAGTCGATCTAAAATAGCGCCATAAATATGTTTTTCAAATGGTCGTTTGCTGATGGGCAACAAATCAAAGTCTGTCTACCAAGATATTTTTCGCTATGTTATTGGTTAAATAGATGATCGGCCTTATAGCTGACGCTTAATGACCTTATCCGCTGCTATCGTCTGAAGAAAAAAGTCACTAACAAGGTGAACAAATATTAACATTATTTACCGATGCCATCCAAATGAGCGGCTAATGCTTGAGACATCACCTCGATCTTAAAAACCATCCATGTGACTTAACTCGTGTATTTTACAAATGTTAAATATTTGGCGATTAAATTAGCTAATCATCACATCAATGTCGTGCTGACTGATTAATAATCGCCTCACTTATTTAATTGACTGCGTTTAATGTATCACCATGACTGTAAAAGAAATTATTGATGAAGAAATCACGTATCCGTCAGATTATAAAATTCTTTCAACAACAGATCTAGACAGTATCATTACCCATGTTAATGATGACTTTGTTACTGTTTGTGGCTACCAAAAAGAAGAATTAATCAACAAGCCACATAATATTGTCCGCCATCCTGATATGCCTAAAGCCGCATTTGCTGACCTCTGGGATACTATTAAGCAAGGACAAAGCTGGATGGGGCTAGTGAAGAACCGTTGCAAAAATGGCAAATACTATTGGGTTAACGCCTATGTCACCCCCATTAAACGCAACGGTACTATTTGTGAATACCAGTCGGTTAGAACTCAACCTGAAGTTGAGCTCACTGAACGTGCTCAAGCCTGTTATGATGCGGTCAATGCTGGCAAAGCAGCCAAGCCAAAGTTTGGCGCCAGTATTATCACTAAACTGCTATTGGGCTGGTTGTTTTCAGTAGGGTTATTCATGTCCTTACCTTACGCCAGTGCTTTCTTCACTATGTTAACCTTTATTATCGCCATTATATGTTTTTGTCGACCGCTTTATGTTCTTAAACAGCGTTTTGATAACATACTTATTTTGAGTAAAAAAATACATGATAATCCACTCAATCAATTTGTTTACACGGGTTATACCGATGAGCTTTCTCACATAGAATTAAGCCTACGGATGCAAAAAGCAGAAATACTTGCCGTGGTCGGACGTATCAAAGACAGTGGTGAAGAACTCCAGCAAGGTTTAGAAGAGCATCAACAACAAAATCAAGCCAATCAGAGCCAGTTGGTTGAGCAATCACAAAATTTAGAACAAGTCGTTACAGCCATTGGGCAAATGAACGCTTCTGTTACTGACATTGCCCAAAACACCAGTAACTCAACGGCAGAAATCCATCAATTAGTGGAACAAATACAGGCAACTAAGGTGGCATTAGTTAACAGTAAAACCGCCACAACTGAAATTAATAGCTTACTCGAAGAGTCGCGTGTTGCTATTTCTACCCTGAATCAACAATGCCAAAGCGTGAATCAAGCCGTCGATGTGATAGAAAGTATTGCGCAGCAAACAAACTTACTGGCGCTTAATGCGGCCATTGAAGCCGCGCGCGCTGGAGAGACGGGCAGAGGATTTGCAGTGGTCGCCGATGAAGTGCGTAACTTGGCAAGCCGCTCAGCAACGTCTGCTCTTGAAATACACGCTATTATCAATACACTCAGTCACACGACTGCAGAGGCTGTAGCGCAAATGGATCAAAGTCATTTGTTAATAGACAAGAGCATTGACTCCAGTAACATGCTTGAGCAAAGCCTGATTTCTGTCAGTGAAGTGATGAACATTATCGAGGGTAATGGAGAGCAAATTTCAGTTGCTGCTGAAGAACAAGCCACTGTCGTTAATCAAATTTATAATAATGCGATGGCATTACAAGCTGGTATCAATCAATTCGAACAAAATTGCCATAATGCTGCAATACATAGCCAAGAAATTAGTGGTCAAGGTGTTCGCCAAACAGAGTTGGTGTCACAGTTTAATTAGACGTTTTGAACGTCAATATTAATTCGATATAGATTGAGCATAATAATCCTACCTTATACATGGCCAACGCCGTTGGCTCTGCAATATTCCTTATGTCATTGCATACCGCCGTGTGGCATTACAATTAGCCACCTAGGTTGAGCGATTTGCGATGACTTGGGGAATGTCGACCTACTTGGCATACATCCTTTTCAAGCTATCGCCGTTTGTTTCTATTGTATCTTTGTTGTTGCTTTGATCGTTTTTTGAGCCGTAAACCTCAGAGGATTAACTCGCTTTATCGCGACACCATAAGCGCGTGAGCATGCTTTTGCAGTCGATGTCATCGAATGAAAATCACACTATTATACAATACTCATTAACTATATTGCCTGCTATGCTCAAGTGATATTGATATAAATAACCTCTGCTCGGGTTATAGAGATAAAATAAATTATCTATTTATCTGTCATATCAAGCTCATCATTTGTTCTGTTAACGAGGTGCAATGACACGTTAATAACGCGTCAATAGCGTGCTACTGCGAGTCAGTAAAATGCAGTGAACGAGAAAATAGCTGGTTGATAACCGTTTATTATCTTGAGTTGAGGTTAAATAAATGGGGTTTATGATGAAAGTATTGAATCGCTACAGTGCATTGCCTGCTATGGACGGTGATGGTGTTAACATCAATCGTATTGCCGATTTCGATAAGCTTCGTTTTGACCCCTATTTAATGATGGATGAAATAAAGTCTGATAACGAGCAAGATTTTATTGGTGGTTTTCCGCCTCATCCTCATCGCGGCATAGAAACCTTTACCTATATCCGTACAGGTGGCTTTGAACATCGCGATCAAATGGGCAATGTTAAGCCTATTCGTGCCGGAGACGTGCAGTGGATGAGTACTGGCAGTGGTGTGGTGCATTCTGAAATGCCATTAGCGGATGCTAAAAAAGGGCTGCATGGGTTTCAAATTTGGCTCAATATGCCAGCAAAACATAAAATGCGTCCGCCCATTTATCAAGACACCAGCAAGCAGGCTAATCCGTGTATAGATAACGAACACGGCGCAAAACTTGTTGCCTTGGCGGGGAGCTGGGGCTTTAATCATGACCCACATGAAATTAGCTCAAGTATTCAAGGTTTAGCCGGCCATGGTGCTATTGCCGATTTAACCTTAGCTGAGTATGGCCATGGCACACTTAATCTTGCAGAATACCAAACGGTGTGTGCTTATGTGTATCAAGGTGAACTTAACTATGTTGATGCACAAGGTCTGCGAGAAACGGCCAGAGCAGGACAGTTTTTGGTATTAGATCCACATGACGTTAGTCATTTTCAAACGGAATCGACAGGTGCAGGATTATTGTTGCTTGCGGGAAAACCTATAAATGAAGAAATTGTTTATATGGGGCCGTTTGTGATGAATAGTCAAGCTGAGATAGAGCAAGCAGTACTCGATTATCAGCAAGGTCTTTTTGAGCAAATTTTCTAGGATTGCGCTCAACATAAGCTGAGTTATGGGTAAATATTTGTCAGCGAACGGGCAATAAAATTGCTACAATAGCTGATATCTGGCTTAGGTTTGTTTTAACACCTTTGCTAACACCAATCTTATTTATTATCTGTTCCTTCTGGCAAGATAAATCGTTCGCATATTGCGGTAAGCACTTTTCATATAGCTCCATTCTATATGCTAATTTTGTTTCGCTATTAAATGATTGTTTTTGCGCGATAATGGCTCATTTATGTAATGGTATTGGTATTTTTTTGCAGCATTTGTCTGCTTTTTTACCTTTCGATATCAGAGGATATTTGCCTTGAGTCAGTCTACAGAACAGGCCGTTAACACGGCTTTCGCATCACTTAATTTAAAACCTGAATTGCTTGAAAACCTCCACACTATGGGTTTTGAATCGATGACTCAGATCCAAGCTGAAAGTTTACCGCCTATTTTGGCTGGTGAAGATGTCATTGGCCAAGCGATGACAGGTTCTGGTAAAACCGCAGCCTTTGGTTTGGGGCTACTCAATAAGCTGGATGTAAAACGTTTTCGCATTCAAACTATGGTGTTATGTCCAACGCGCGAATTAGCCGACCAAGTGGCGAAAGACATTCGTACCTTGGCCCGTGGTATTCATAACGTTAAAGTATTAACACTTTGTGGCGGCGTACCTATGGGACCGCAAGTTGGTTCATTAGAGCACGGTGCGCATATTATTGTCGGTACACCGGGTCGTATTGTTGATCATTTAGATCGCAACCGTTTAGATTTAAGTAACATGAACATGCTTATTTTAGATGAAGCAGATCGCATGTTAGAAATGGGCTTCCAACAGCACATTGACCAAATCATTGCTGCCGCACCTCGTGAGCGTCAAACGTTACTGTTTAGCGCCACGTTCCCTGATCAGATCCAAGCGATTGCCGATCAAATTCTGTATAAACCGGTAATGGTTAAAGTGGAAGCTAAGCACGATAACCTAACTATCGATCAACATTTTTATCGTATCGAAGATAACCAGGGCCGTCTTGAAGCATTGCGTTTATTGTTATTAGATAAGCAGCCTGAAAGCGCAGTAGTGTTTTGTAATACCAAGCGTGAAACCCAACAAGTAGCTGACTCACTACATGAATTTGGCTTTAGTGTATTAGCATTACATGGCGATTTAGAGCAGCGCGATCGCGATCAAATGTTATTGCAGTTTGCTAACCGTAGTGCACGTATTTTAGTGGCCACCGACGTTGCGGCGCGTGGATTGGATATTGATGAGTTAGACGCAGTATTTAACTATCATATTGCTTACGATACTGAAGTGCATATTCACCGTATAGGCCGTACTGGCCGAGCTGGCAGTTCAGGGGCCGCATATACTTTGTTTGGTGAAGAAGACGGTTACAAAATGGCGATGATTGAAGAAGCCATGAACAAAGACGTAGTCAGTGAGCCTTTACCTGCAATGAGCGTACTCAACAAGCAGCCATTAGCGGCTGCGATGATCACCATTCAGATTGAAGGGGGTAAAAAGCAAAAAATCCGTCCAGGTGACATTGTTGGGGCATTAACGGGTGGCAATGGTTTAGATTTTAACGATATAGGTAAAATCAAAGTGACTGACTTTCGCGCTTACGTTGCAGTAAAAAGCAATGTGTCTAAACAAGCGATGAATATCATCAGTAAAGGTAAGTTAAAAGGCCGTAATTACCGCGCTTGGTTTATGTGACCAATTAATGTGTAATCGGTCAATTTATAGTCGATTGATGATGCCTGAATAATAAAAAACCGGTGAACAATGTTCACCGGTTTTTTTATGCTTTATCGCTAGTTAGCTTTTTACTTTAGCATTGGCATAAGGATTACTGCTTGTCGATGTTACTGGTGCAGTACCACTTCGACGTGGCGGACGTGAACGTTGTGGTGGTTTATTACCATTGGCTCTAGCTTCTGCCTTAGGATCAGCAGGGTTAGCGTTATTGTCGTGGCCACGTGATTGCTGGCGTGAGTCAAACTTACGCGCTGGCTTATCACCTTGAGCACCATCATTAGCATGTTGCTGAGCATGTTTACTGCGGTTCGGGTTTGGCTTTCTCGCTTGAGTGCTTTTTGAGCTGCCACTTGATTTGAGGTTAGGTTCAGGAATTGTGAACGGTGCTTCAAAACCATCAAGCTGCTTACGCTCAATGACGCGATTAGTTAAGCGCTCAATATCATGCAGTAACTTAACTTCTTCTAAGCCAACTAATGATACCGCTTGACCTGTTGAACCTGCACGGCCTGTACGGCCAATACGATGTACATAATCTTCAGGTACATTGGGCAAGTCAAAGTTCACAACACATGGCAGTTGATCTATGTCGATACCGCGAGCGGCAATGTCGGTTGCGACCATCACTTGTACTGCGCCAGCTTTAAAATCAGCCAAAGCCTTTGTGCGTGCGGTTTGGCTTTTATTACCATGAATCGCTGCAGCTTTAATGTTGGCGGCATCTAAACTCTTGGCCAAACGGTTGGCGCCATGTTTGGTGCGCGAAAAGACCAATACTTGCTTCCAATCATTGGTTTTAATCAGTTCGATTAGTGCCATTGATTTTCGTGTTTTATCCAATGGGTACACACATTGTGTCACCGAGGCGGCGGTAGCGTTGCGAGGCGTTACTGAAATTTCTACCGGATTGTTAACCAAACCTTTAGCCAGTTCACGAATTTCATTCGAAAAAGTCGCTGAAAACATCAGGTTTTGACGCTTAGCAGGTAACATCGATAATACTTTTTTAATGTCACGAATAAAGCCCATGTCTAGCATGCGGTCTGCTTCATCTAACACGAGAATTTCTAATTTGCTGAAGCTAAGGGCTTTTTGCTGGCATAAGTCGAGTAAACGGCCAGGGGTGGCGACTAAAATGTCGACCCCATTTCTGAGCGCAGCTAATTGTGGCACGATAGACACACCACCAAATACCACGGCTGATTTTAACGGTAAGTTGACGCCATAAGTGGCGACGCTTTCTTGTACTTGTGCTGCAAGTTCACGTGTTGGTGTTAACACGAGCGCACGGACTTGACCACGTTGCGCGCGTTCACCTTTAGACAACAATTCTAAAATTGGCAGGGTAAAACCAGCTGTTTTTCCTGTCCCAGTTTGTGCCGCTGCCATTACATCTTGGCCCGCTAAAACGGCTGGAATTGCTTGTGCTTGAATTGGAGTGGGGGTGTCGTAACCTTGTTTTTCAACCGCTTTTAAAATAGCAGCATTCAGACCAAGTGAGGAAAAACTCATAGAAAAATCTCTTTGGGCAACGCATTGTTGCTTTGAATAAAAGGTAGCCAGTAACGGCGGCCGTGAAGCTTACCTGAAAACCGCTATAAGTGCTATCAAATCCCTTAGTGGGCGATGATGTATCCTCTTGGGTTGCAATCAATAATGGGCGATTTAATCGTTCAAATACAGAGGTTATTATCCCAAATACAGCGGTTGAATGAAATCGTGTTAATCTTAAGACTTGCAACAGTGCTAAACGTCGACTTATTACATACAATAAAACGATAAGCTGTTTTCTAATGCAATATTCAGCGACTTAGCAGGGTTTTACTAAGCTGATCTCGGGTTAATATATGGGGTAAGTAAGCTAAAATCAGAACATTTCAGCTAATTTATCGCTAATTTGCCATGTGTTTTGCTAATAAAGAGGATTGACGCTTCAACAGCGACTCAATTGCAAGTCAATACAACGCAGTTAGCAGGGGAAGGGTTGTTTGATAACCGTTTATTATCCCGAGCTGAGGTTACTTAACTTAGGAGTCTCTTACTGATGAAATTAACGGCACAAACACACATAGAGAAAATGGCGTATGAGCTGCGAGATCATGCTCATGCCGTGATCAAGAATGTGTTGTTAATGTCTAATATTTCAACCTTATCACTCCAACTCGCTATGCGTGAGCTAGCGCAACATAGTCGAGTCGCTTTGCATTTTCATCCCGATCAAATTGATAACCGCGGCCTCACCGTTGTTGATGGGTTATTGCGTGATGGTGTGTATAAAAGTCAGTTTGAAACTCATGTTTCTAATGGCCACTTATCGCCAGAATTAGGCGGGTCTCGCGACCATTGGGAAAACCAATTATTTGGTCACACTTATTCTGGTATTAAGCATCGGCCTAAATATGGTGCGTTAGATTTTGGTTTATGTCCGCTAGGCCCAGCGCCTCGCTTTGGCAGTTGTTATTTTGTCACCCATCCTCAAATATTGTCGCGATGTACCTTTAGTTACCTGGACTCTTATCGATTGCCCAAAGAAAAGGGCACCATAAAGTGTTTTGATGCGATTATAGCGGCATTATTAAGTGAAAGTTTTGAACGTCAATATGCGTTGGGCATTCCAGGGCTTAAACCGAGTAAGCTAATTGAACATTTTAGTCAGCATTTAACCGATGATATCAGCCGCCGCTTTGACGCTATGCCAAGCGCTAATTTAGATCATTATATTGAAGCCCAAATTCACGGTGATGTGATGCTGGAGGAAGATGTCGCCATATTAGTCGCGGATCCGTCATTTATGGGGAGCGCCATAGGGGATTCATTAATCGCCTTGTGTAACGAATACGAAATTGAATTGCATTGGCATAAAGGGCGTCAAATTAATGTGGCGCAAGTACCGGATGATTTTCGTGGTGCTGCCATGCCTATTTTGGCACAAAGTATTGCTGAAAATGAGTTGATCAATGCAGAAATTATTGGCCGTGCGGCATACCAATTACAAAAACAACCTGCTTCTTGGAGTGAGCGGGGAGCACATTCTAAAAAACGACAAGACTTAAAGTTACTCTGGCACGTGTTGGTTAAATACGGTGAGAGTACCACTCAGTAAAGAGTGTTATCGATGCTAAACTGATATTAGCCTATCGCCTCCCTCTGTGTTCTGTTCATCAATTAGCTTGGTTATACGATTCATCATTATTATGCTGAGCAATGTGATATTGGCTTGGGATAAACTAGGCTATTTTCACAAGAGGTACTTTACTGAATGCGATATGTTTCGAGAAGATATTTAAGGTAATTGATATTGTTACTAAATTTAATTATTAAATCAGGCTTTATTAGCAAAATGTGAATCAGATATCATTTACACCGTTTTAAGTGTTAACTAGATGCCAGTACTGCGATACTGCGTGATAAAAGTGGTCATCAATAACTGCGCCGGAGCTTCATGGACAAGTCGTTAGAAAAGTCATTAGCAAAATGGCTTAAAAACCAACAATCTTCTTGTGGTATTTTCCTTAAATTATCTGTGTTATGTGGGGTGTTAAATGGCATTGCCATTGTGGGACAGGCCTATTTTATTGCCCAGATTTTGCAGGGTGTCATTATTGATAACCTCGTACCTGGCGCATTAAGCAATGAATTCTATGCACTTATTGGCTTGTTATTGATACGAGCCTTGTTAGCCCAAGTGCGTGAACGGCTTAGTTTTGAGGCTGGAAAACGTTTACGCGAAGATATACGTCAAGCTGTGCTTAATAAGTTAGTGGCACTGGGTCCGGTGTTTATTAAAGGTAAACCTGCTGGAGCATGGGCAACCTTAGTGTTTGAGCAGGTTGAAGATTTACATGACTTTTATGCTAAATACTTACCGCAGATGATGTTAGCGGGGTTTATTCCTTTGCTGATCTTAGCGTGTGTGTTTCCGCTTAATTGGGCTGCAGGGATCATTTTGTTGGCCACTGCGCCTTTAATTCCAATGTTTATGATTTTAGTTGGCATGGGTGCGGCAGATGCTAACCGTAAAAATATGCAGGCGTTGTCGCGTTTAAGCGGCCACTTTATGGATCGGCTAAAAGGACTGCAAACGTTAAAGCTGTTTAATCGCGGCGCCGCGGAGTTAGTCAATATTGAACAGGCTTCAGAAGACTTTCGCGCCCGCACTATGTCGGTATTACGTTTAGCCTTTCTCAGTTCAGCGGTATTAGAGTTCTTTGCCGCAGTGTCGATTGCGGTATTGGCGGTGTATTTTGGCTTTAGTTACTTAGGTCATCTCGACTTTGGTCATTATGGCGTGCAGGTGAGTTTGTTTACCGGTATGTTTGTGTTGATTTTAGCGCCAGAATTTTATCAACCGCTTCGCGACTTAGGCACCCATTATCACGCCAAAGCTCAAGCCATTGGCGCAGCAGAAGCGCTAGTTGAGCTGCTTGATTACCAAGTCAGCACAGTGGCTATCGATTCAATACCACAAAATAATACATTCTCTGCCGATAGCATAGGTATCCAAGCCATTGGGACTGAAGTGTTTAGTTTAGATGGTCAGCGTTTAGTTGGGCCTGTTTCATTTACGTTACCCGCAGGTGAACACTGGGCCATTGTGGGTCCAAGTGGCGCGGGAAAAACCAGTTTGCTGAATGCATTATTGGGGTTTTTACCTTATCAGGGATCATTGCTGATTAATGGTCATGAATTATCGCACCTTAATGTGGCGCAATGGCGTCAGCATCTGGCTTGGTTAGGCCAAGATCCGCAATTATTCCATGGCACCGTTAGAGAAAATGTTGCTTTGGCCAACCCGCAATTAAACGATGAGCAGATTATGGCGTTGCTTGAACAGGCCAACATCAGTGAGTTTGTGTTACAGCATCCATTAGGGCTCGATTTAATCATCAGCGATCAAAGCGCGGGTGTGTCGGTAGGCCAAGCTCAGCGTTTTGCTTTGGCTCGTGCGTTGGCACAACCGGCGAAGTTATTTTTATTAGATGAACCAACAGCCAGTTTAGATGCCCAAAGTGAGCAGTCTGTGATGGCCACGTTGCAGCGCGCAATGCAGTCGACAACGGGATTAACCGTGACCCATAAATTAGATGATTTACACACGATGAATTGCGTCTTGGTCATGGACAAAGGAAGGGTCGTACAACAAGGCCATGTTAATGATTTACAACAGGTTGATGGGTTATTGTCGCAAATGCGCAATCAACAACAGAATCAACAACAGGAGGTGTGCTGATGTCACAATCCGTTGACGCGAAACCGCGCAGTATCATCCAGGTATTACGCCCTTTTGTTGCTTTGTTTCGCCGCCAGTGGCTGATGATGTTAGTGGGGCTCTTGCTCACATCGACGACATTACTGACGGGCATTGGCTTATTGTCATTATCGGGCTGGTTTTTATCTGCCAGTGCAGTAGCAGGCTTAGCGGTGGTTACCGCGCAGACGTTTAACTATTTCACCCCCGCCGGAGGTGTGCGATTTTTCTCCATCGCTCGTACTGCAAGCCGTTACGGTGAGCGGTTAGCAACCCATGAAGCGACCTTTAAATTATTGACGCAACTGCGTGTTTGGGCATGGAAGAAGTTACTGCCGTTAAGCGCGGCTAACTTGCAAGGTCTGCGAAGAGGTGACTTACTCAATCGTTTGGTTGCCGATATTGATACCTTAGATCATCTCTATTTACGCTTACTCACGCCAATGGCCGCATCTTTGATGATGATTGGTGTATTGTTGGCGTTTCTCGGTTGGTTTGATAACCATTTAGCCTTGAGTTTATGCACTCTGTTATTAGCCGCTTGGTTTATCTTACCGCTAGTATTTTATTACTTAGGTAAGGCGCCTGGGCAAGTATTAATGCAGGCGCAAAGGCAATATCGAGTTGAGTTACTTGATGTTATTCAGGGGCAGGCCGAGTTAAGTTTATTTGGCGCTAATAAGCGCTATTTGGCTCAACTTGAACAAGCGCAGCACAGTTTATTTAGTCAGCAAACCACCATGGCCAATATTACCGGGCTAAGCCAAGCATTATTGATATTAATCAATGGCAGTGCGGTCGTCTCTATGCTGTATTTAGCGGGCCAAAGTGTCGGTGATCTCTCGCCGCCAGGGCCGTTAATGGCATTAATGGTGTTCGCCACTATGGCCAGTCTTGAAATGATGATGCCGATAGCCGGTGCATTCCAACATTTATCAAGCACGGTACTGGCTGCGCGGCGGGTGACGGAAATAACCGAGCAAACACCGAGTGTGGTATTTAATCCTGATAGTCACTTACAAGCCCATCACGGAGCTTTGCAGATCAGTGGCGTTCACTTTGGTTATCACGCGCACTCTCCGGTGTTACAAGGCCTTGGCTTAACCATTAAAGCCGGTGAAAAGGTGGCTATTTTAGGTCCTACTGGTTGTGGTAAATCAAGCTTATTGGGACTGATCACCCGTGACTGGGCGGCGCAGCAGGGGTCCATTACGCTTGATGGTCAACCAATAAGTGACTACAGCGATGCCAATCTTCGTGCTGCGATGACTGTGGTTAGTCAACGTATTTACCTGTTTTCAGGTACTTTACGTGACAATTTAGCGTTAGCGTTGCCGTATCTGCACGGTGAGGCCCAAAAAGAACATGATCAACGTTTTATTGAAGTGTTACAGCAAGTGGGTCTGCAAACCTTGTTGCAAGGCGATAAACCATTAGATTGTTGGATCGGTGAGGGCGGCCGACAATTATCCGGTGGCGAGCAGCGCAGAATTGGCGTTGCTCGGGCATTATTGCGTGATGCTCCTTTGCTGCTGTTAGATGAACCTACTGAAGGACTCGATAAACGTACCGAGCGTGAAATCCTCAACGTCTTACTCGATTTTGCCCAGCACAAAACCCTGCTAATGATCAGCCATCGCTTGACCGCGTTAGAACAAATGGATTCGGTGTACCTTTTTCAGCAAGGACGGTTAATTCAACAATTGGCTGATTAACGTCTCTGGCTAACGATATAGAATATCAGCGGTTCGCCATTTTAATGCGACATCATTAATGGGCGTAAGTTGGCCTTTAATGAAGTGGCTTTCGGCTATTTTTGTTAATAATTATTAGTAAATCGCCGCGGAAATGACGTCGAAATGTAAAAACCTTTTTGACTTTAAAATTACACAAATTGCATCATATTGGTCAATAAATTGATTTGGTTCACACATTTGGTATTCGGTTATGTTGAAAAATTACAGTTCTCACTCGGACTGTGATCTTTGTTGTTATATTAGTAGTTGCAAACATATAATATTAGCTATCGAATATTTTTAGATGGTGAATGTGATGGCTGGTGCTAACAATCCAGTGATAACTATTAAGCGTGGACTTGATATCCCGGTTGCTGGTGAACCACTACAGCAAATAGATGACGCACCTAAAACGACCCAAGTGGCGTTAATTGGTGAAGAATATGTGGGCTTAAAGCCAACAATGTCGGTTGAAGTAGGCGATAGTGTCGTCAAAGGCCAAGTGTTATTTGAAGACAAAAAAACGCCAGGGGTGTTATTTACCGCGCCAGCAAGCGGAGTTGTTGTCGCTATTAATCGCGGAGAGCGTCGGGTCCTGCAGTCGGTGGTCATTGATTGTGATGCCAAGCAAGAGCCCTGTTTCATTCTTGAGTCTATGGATATTAAGGCACTATCACATCAAGCTGTTAAAGACGGTTTAGTCCGCAGTGGCTTATGGACCGCGTTGCGCACACGTCCTTTTTCTCGAGTGCCCCAGTTAGATGCAAGCCCTGCCGGTATATTTGTCACCGCCATTGACACCAATCCTCTTGCGCCCGATCCACGGGTTATTATTGCGACTCAACCACAGGCTTTTCAGGCCGGATTATTTGCCCTAACGTTTTTGACTAGCGGTCAGGTGTATCTATGCCAAGACGATGGCGCTTCGTTATTGGCCGATGCCAGCATTGAGCACGACTTATCGCAAGTCAGTGTTCAGCGTTTTAACGGTGTGCACCCTGCCGGATTAGTTGGCACCCATATTCATTATCTGTTACCTGCCAGTATTGAACGCCAAGTGTGGCATGTGGGTTATCAAGACGTGATTGCCTTTGGCAAACTGTTTTTAACCGGCGAACTGTATACCAATCGTATCGTGTCATTAGCCGGCCCTAATGTGTTAATGCCACGATTAATGAAAACTCAATTGGGTGCGAAGCTAAGCGATTTGACCCTGGATGAAATCAATCAACAAGATTCCCGTATTGTTTCTGGATCACTATTGTCAGGCCATACGGCTGTCGGCGTTTATGATTATCTTGGCCGCTTTCATAATCAAATTAGTGTGCTCACTGAAAATGGACAACAAGAGATTTTACCTTGGGTTCGCCATGATAGCCGAAAATTCTCAATGACCGGCATCATGATGTCAGGCTTTAGTCGCACCAAAAAACTGTTCGACTTTACGACCCAAGCTGGTGGTTCTCCACGGGCCATGATGGCATTTGGTCAACTTGATCGTGTGATGCCATTAGATATTCTGCCCACGCTTTTAGTGCGCGACTTAGTGGTACGCGATACCGATGAGGCACAGTTATTAGGGGCATTAGAACTAGATGAAGAAGATTTAGCACTATGTACTTTTGTGTGCCCTGGGAAATATGACTTCGGTAAAGAATTACGTGCTTGCCTAGATATTATCGAGAGGGAAGGTTAATGAGTCAGCAACAGAAAAAAACCAGCACCCAAGACAGTTACTACGCCCATGGTAACTCAATGCGGAGTTATCTACGGTCTTTGTGGATAGCCAATGGCCGCAGCACTAAAGGTGATGTGCATATTCGTGATGCTATTGATGTTAAGCGCACCATGCACATTGTCGGCATGTGTTTATTTCCTGCCATGTTATTGGGTATGTACAATATTGGTCTTCAGGCGCAAATGGCCATTATTGCCGGGGCAACCCAGCCTGATGTATGGCAATTAGCCTTGTATAACGCGATGTTTGGCTCGCTGACTGAAAGTGCAGGTTTGATCAGTTTATTCGCTTATGGTGCCAGTTTTTATGTGCCGTTTTACTTAACGGCGCTGATAGTAAACTTGGTATGGGAAGTGGTGTTTGCCAAAGTGCGTCGCCAAGAATTACATGAAGGCTTTTTTATCACTGCCTTATTGTTCTCGTTAATTTTACCCATTTCTACACCATTATGGATTGTGGCCTTAGGCATCAGTTTTGGGGTTGTGGTGGCAAAAGAACTGTTTGGCGGCATGGGCTACAACTTCTTAAATCCTGCGCTAGCGGGTTATGCGTTTATTTACTTTGCTTATCCAACCGAAGTGGTGGCGTTAGGACAGTTTGTTGCGGTTGATGGCTTTTCTGGTGCAACCACATTAACTCTTACCGTGGCTAAAAAATTAAGCTTTGTCGATGTGAGTTGGTTTAGCGTGGTGAGTGATCCGAGCTGGTGGAATGCCTTTTTAGGCTTTACCCCAGGTGCTGTGGGTGAAACCAGTACCTTAGCCATTCTTATTGGTGGCGGTATTTTACTCCTAACCCGCGTAGCTGATTGGCGTGTGGTAGCCGGCGTTATGCTGGGAATGATCATTACCGTCTTGTTGTTCAACTATTTTGGTTCTAGCAGAAATCCCATGTCGGCAATGCCGTGGACATGGCACTTAGTGACCGGTGGTTTTGCATTGGGAATGATGTTTATGGCCACCGATCCGGTGACGGCATCCTATACCCGTAAGGCCAAGTTTGTTTTTGGATTTATGATTGGCTTTATGACCATTATTATTCGTTTACTCAATACCAAAATGCCAGAGGGTATTATGTTGGCTATTTTGTTTACTAATTTATGGGCACCGTTATTCGACTACTTAGTCGCTCGCGCTAATATTAAACGGAGACTAAAACGTCATGGCCTTTAAGAAAGATACCGTCGCTGGAACCATGGTTTTTATTATCATTTTAAGCTTAGTTTGTTCGTTTATGATCACGGGTACTGTCGAGATTTTAAAAGAGCGCAAATTAGCCAAGAAGCGTGAAGAAGTGCAGCAGTATGTGTTAAAGGCTGCTGACATCGACATCAGCCAAGGTGACTTTAGCGAGTTGTTTACTCAGCGAGTTCAACCGAAAATGGTTAACTTGGCGACAGGTAAAGTGACTGAAAAAGCTAACTTACTTGATTTTG
Source organism: Shewanella psychromarinicola (assembly GCF_003855155.1). NCBI lineage: Bacteria > Pseudomonadati > Pseudomonadota > Gammaproteobacteria > Alteromonadales > Shewanellaceae > Shewanella > Shewanella psychromarinicola. Next base: position 238,079 of record NZ_CP034073.1, on the reverse strand, counting down.
ACGAACGCATGGCGGCCATTAACCCTGAAACGTCTACTAAACCTAAAAAAGACATCGCCAAGATTAAAACCATGGCGACCGATATTCGCATTTTTGAGGTGTACGACACCAAGGGTCAACTTGCCAGTATTGTTATGCCTATTTACGGCAAAGGTTTGTGGTCGATTATTTACGGTTACATGGCGATAAAACCTGACTTAAACACCATTGAGAACATCGTGTTTTATGAGCATGGCGAAACCCCAGGTATTGCTGACTTTATTACTGACCCACAATGGTTAGCCTTGTGGCAAGGCAAAACGCTATTTGATGCCAAAGGTAACATTGCCATTAAAGTGATTAAGGGCGGTGCAAAAGACGGTGACATTCACGGCATCGATGGTGTCAGTGGTGCGACTCGTTCGGGTGTCGGTATCCAACGTTTAGTCGAGTTTTGGTTTGGCGTAGAGGGATACCAAACTTATCTACACACGTTAGCCGCTGCAGAGGATAAGTAAATGAGTAATACCACTTCAACTCGCGAGATCCTGACATCGCCTATTTTTGCCAATAATCCAGTGGCAATGCAGGTATTAGGTGTGTGTTCGGCCTTAGCGGTCAGTAATTCGATGCAAACCGCATTTGTGATGACACTCGCGGTGACGTTTGTGTTGGTGTTTTCGAACTTGATTATTTCAAGCATTCGCCACTTTATTCCCAACAGTGTGCGCATTATTGCGCAAATGACCGTGATTGCGTCCTTGGTGATTATTGTCGATATGGTGCTACAAGATGTGGCGTATGAGCTATCGAAACAGTTATCTGTGTTTGTGAGTTTGATCATCACTAACTGTATCATTATGGGCCGCGCCGAAGCCTTTGCGATGAAACATCCTCCTCACCTAGCCGTGTTCGATGCCTTAGGCAATGCCTTGGGTTATGGGGTGATTTTAATGGGCGTGGCGTTTATTCGTGAACTACTGGGTCGTGGCAGTTTGTTTGGTCATTCAATCTTAACCACTGTCGAAAATGGCGGCTGGTATTTGGCGAATGAGATGTTCACATTGCCACCCAGTGCCTTTTTTATCATTGGCGTGATGATTTGGGTCATTAAAATCATTCAGCGCAAGCGCGGATAAGGAAACAGCATGGAACACTATATTAATTTATTTATCCAAGCGGCGTTTATCGACAATATGGCGCTGTCATTTTTCTTAGGTATGTGCACCTTTTTAGCCGTATCAAAAAAGGTCTCAACTGCATTTGGCTTAGGGATCGCAGTGATTGTGGTGATGATGCTGGCAGTGCCACTCAATCAAATTATCTACGTCAATATCTTAGCGCCAGGCGCATTAGCGTGGGCGGGGTTTGCTGAACTTAATTTAAGCTATTTACAGTTGATTACCTTTATCGGGGTGATAGCCGCGTTAGTGCAAATTTTAGAAATGTTTTTAGACCGTTATATTCCGACCTTATATCAGTCATTAGGGATCTTCTTACCGCTATTAACGGTCAATTGCGCCATTTTTGCCGGAGTTATCTTTATGGCTAACCGTGACTATAACTTTACTGAGTCAGTGGTCTTTGCTGCGGGTTCTGCTGTGGGTTGGGCGATGGCCATCGTGTTATTAGCAGGATTGCGTGAACGGATGAAGTTTCATGCTATTCCTGATGGATTACAAGGCATTGGGATCACATTTATTACCACCGGCTTAATGGCTCTGGGCTTTATGTCATTTGCGGGCATTACGTTATAACGCATTAAAGAAAAGGGTTATTTAATGGAAATGGCAATAGGTATTGGCATGTTTACCATAGTGGTAAGTTTGCTAGTGGTGGTGATTTTAGTCGCCAAACGAAAATTGGTGAACACCGGTGATGTGACGATTAGCATTAATGGTGATGCCAGTAAAAGCGTGCAAACCCCTGCGGGTGATAAATTATTGGCTGCATTGTCTGGGCAACAGATATTTATTCCATCAGCCTGTGGCGGTGGTGGTACTTGTGGTCAATGCCGCGTAAAAGTGAAAGCCGGTGGCGGTGATATTTTAGCGACTGAGCTGGATCATATCTCGAAAAAAGAAGCCAAAGACGGCTCTCGTTTGGCGTGTCAAGTCGCCGTGCGAACCGACATGGATCTTGAGATTGATGAAGAAATTTTTGGGGTTAAAAAATGGCAATGTGAGGTTATTTCAAATAATAACCAAGCGACCTTTATTAAAGAACTGTTATTAAAAATTCCCGAAGGCGAAGACGTGTTATTTAAGGCTGGAGGTTACATTCAAATTGAAGCGCCTGCCCATCAAGTCCGTTATGCTGATTTTGATATTCCGGACGAATACCGTGATGACTGGGTTAAGTATGGTTTATTTGATTTAGTCTCTACGGTGGATGAAGACGTATTACGTGCTTATTCGATGGCCAATTATCCTGATGAAAAAGGCAGTATACTGCTTAATGTACGTATCGCTACCCCGCCTAAAGCCGGTTTACCACCAGGGAAAATGTCGTCGTATATCTTTAGCTTAAAAGCCGGTGATAAGGTGACTATTTCGGGTCCATTTGGTGAGTTTTTTGTCAAAGAAACCGATGCTGAAATGGTGTTTATTGGTGGTGGTGCTGGCATGGCGCCAATGCGGTCGCATATTTTTAATCAGCTAAAAAGTGTTAACACTAAGCGTAAAATGAGCTTTTGGTATGGGGCTCGTTCAACTCGCGAAGTGTTTTATCAACAAGATTTTGATCAACTTGCCGCTGAAAATGACAATTTTACTTGGAATGTGGCCTTGTCGGATCCATTGCCAGAAGATAATTGGACCGGATACACAGGCTTTATCCATAACGTGCTGTACGAGAATTACCTAAAACAGCATAAAGCGCCGGAAGATTGTGAGTATTATATGTGTGGCCCTCCGCTGATGAATTCATCGGTTATTGCTATGCTAGAAAGCTTAGGGGTTGAGTCGGAGAATATTTTACTCGATGACTTTGGTGACTAACGTCTTGCTGTGCAGTACTCACTAAGCCGATAAAAAAATCCCCAATACTGTCAATGACGGTTTGGGGATTTTTTTAGCAGAGAACTTTTAGTAAAGAACTTTGAGCAAAGAACGTTAAACGGGTAAAGAGGGATTAACGTTCAGAAAACGCTAAATAACGCATCACTTCGGCTTTATTAAAACTAAGCACATTACCGTGTTGTTCAGTGAACAGTAAATTTTCGCGAGCATAACGCTTAATTGTAGTAGGGCTTTTGTCGAGTATTTCACAGACTTCATTTAAGGTTAAATCGTTAGCATCACTCATCTCGTTCTCCTTACTTAATCGTTACAGTTATACTTTTATGTCGTTAGCATTAAACAACACATTGGTATTAACTTGTCACAAACATGCATTATTGTCGAGCGTACTCTTATGAATAATGACAGTGATGCATCATGGCATTAGTGATAATTTGAGTGGTGGGAGCGACTTGAGGCTTCAGAGCGACTTGGTACATCGACTCCGCGACCATTTGTGCATCAATGGGCTGATATTGACGCAGCGGGCCGATAAACAAAAACGATAACCCCCCCAAAATGGTTTGGCCAATATCTTCCAGAAGACGTCTATTATCTCGAGGTCCTAATAATAAACTGGGTTGAAAAATATTCATTACCGGTAAGGACAACGCCTTAAGCGCTTGTTCAACCTCGCCTTTTATCCGGTTATAAAACACGCTTGATTTAGCATCCGCACCCAGTGAGGTCACTACCATAAATTTAAGCGAAGGATTTGCTTGGGTTTGACACAGTTTAGCAAAGGCCAGTACGGCTAATTTATCAACCTGAATAAAGGCCTCTTCGCTACCAGCTTGCTTGATAGTGGTACCTAAACAGCAAAAGGCATGATCCACTTTGTCTGCCAATGTAAGTTCATGAAGTTCGTCAAGCTGGCTGTCAATAAACTGTACTTTTTCGGCGCCAAATTGATGTTCGACCAAATTAGGTTCCGAACGGCCAATGACCAATACTTTACTATACTGTTCACTTTCAATGATGCGAGCCAGTAAGGTATTACCCACTAACCCCGTCGCACCTATTATTACTGCAATCATATGATCCTTTAGAAAGCTAAACTGACTCGCATAGACTCTAATCTGTCGCTCCAATGGTTTCAATAAGAATATTTTAATAGTCATTATTATCCTGTTTGTTAGCGTAGTATTTTTGCAGAAATATTAGTGTTTTTGCAGAAATATTAGTGTTTTTGCAGAAATATTAGTGTTATTCCAAAAAACTAGCGTTATCGCAACACACATGAGTGTAAGCTCAACATAACAGTAACAAGTAAGCGTAATCATTAGGATCCATTATGACCCAAACGCATTTACCTCTGACCGATTTTATTGAATATTCACCCGATGAAATGCTCAAACGGGCACAAGATAATTACCAGCAGGTTAAACGGCGTCATTCTATTAGGGCGTTTTCTGACCGTGCAGTCCCGCAAGCCATTATTGAACAGTGCATTTTAGCGGCGGGCACGGCACCTAATGGGGCCAACCATCAGCCGTGGCATTTTGTGGCAATTAACAGTCCGCAAATAAAAGCGCAAATTCGTCAACAAGCTGAGGCATTAGAGCAAGCGTTTTATGCCGGTCGTGCCGGCGAGGAATGGTTAGCGGCATTGAAACCTTTAGGGACTAACGCCGATAAACCGTATTTAGAACATGCGCCTTGGCTAATTGCTGTGTTCAGTAAAAAACGCACCGAAGCGGCGGGTGAACAAAAGAGTAATTATTATGTCCATGAATCAGTGGGGATTGCGACGGGATTTTTAATCCAAGCATTGCATCACGCAGGCCTTGGTACTTTAACGCACACCCCAAAACCGATGAGCTTTTTAAGTAAAGTGTGTGGGCGCGACAATGATAATGAACGCCCCTATATGCTTATTATTGCTGGGTATCCTGCAGATGATGCGACCATCCCACAACATGCACTGGAAAAGAAGTCGCTCAGTGAAATGTGTGATTTTATATAATGACGATTCCTGCCGGGCTAGTGCGGTGAAGGTTTGGGTGTCAATATGCCTCTTCATGCTAAGTTCCCCCCATACTGCTCGGATCATTATGTTCTCAATAAACGCCATCAAAACTGCGTTGGTAGTGGCAATGTTTTTGCGCTTTGCGGTGTGGCTTTTCAAATCAACATCGATAATCGTGTCACCACATTGATAAATTGGCATGGTATTAGGTGTAACAAATCAAACGAGTGGTAAATGATGAGCCAATAAAAAAGCGTCTAAAGACGCTTTTATGACCAATACGGCCGCTCGATTAACTAACTTCAGTCATATAACGAGGGTGTATCTTCGGTGGGACGCGTTTTAAAGCGACGATGCAGCCACATATATTGTGGTTTGTTGCGGCTAATCAGTTGTTCAATTATCTGGTTGCCTCGGATGGCGTCATCAGTTTCATTGTCGCCGGGAAAGTTATCTAAAGGCGCCATGATCTCGAGGGTATAGCCGTTATCATCAGCATTACGTTCAACAAAAAAAGGCACAACATTGGCTTTGCCTAATCTCGCCAGAGAGGTTGCACCGGTAATGGTGGCTGCATCCGGTACCCCAAAGAAAGGAATAAACACCGCGCTTGAGCGGCCAAAGTCTTGGTCCGCTGTGTACCAAATCACGTCAGGGCTGCGTAAACTGCGGATCATTTGGCGCACGTCACGCTTAGGCACTAAGCCTTTATTTGAGCGTAAGCGACCTTTTACTTGTAAGTATTCCATTACCGGATTGTTGTGTGGACGATATACCCCAATACCAGGGGCAAATTGACCAAATATACGCGCGCCCATTTCAAGTGGTAGGCAATGCACCGCAAATAAAATCACCCCTTTGCCACTGTCCAAGCTTTGACTAACATGTTCAGTGCCTTTAATCGTCATGTGTTGCTGGACGCGATCGTTTGACCACCACCAGGCGTTAATGGTATCAAATAAGGCTTTGCCGGTTTCTTCAAAGGTCCGCTTAAGCAGTTGTTGTTTGTCTGTATCACTCATATCTGGAAAGCATAAATCGATGTTACGCCTTGCGGTATGGGTTCGACCACTGGCTATTTTCATCACTAATCGGCCAAGTGCACTGCCAATATTCATTTGCCACGGTAAGGGTAATAACAAGGTCAAGCGCATTAACCCGACGCCAAACCACATTAGCCAATGTTTAGGATGATATAAATCAGAAGAAAATTCGGCTTTCTCGACCACAGATAACTCGTCTAGTTCATAAAAATTATTTGTTATTCTACCTCATATTTTGCTGAAAATTAGGTACAATCATGGTTAAATTTTACAAGACAGCGAATACACCATGAAGGTTTCTCTCCCCGCTTTTGAAAATGCGCGCGTTTTAGTGATTGGCGATGTGATGTTAGATCGCTATTGGGTAGGCCCTACGGGACGCATTTCACCCGAAGCCCCGGTACCTGTTGTTAAAATTAATCAAATCGAAGATAGACCCGGCGGTGCCGCCAACGTGGCATTAAACATTGCTACATTAGGTGGGCATGTCCACCTAGCGGGTATTGTAGGTCAAGATGAAACCGCGCAAGCATTAACCCAAGGGGTGAAAGTGTTTGGCGTTGAGCCACAGTGGTTAACGGTCGCCGACAAGCCAACGATTACTAAATTACGCGTTTTGTCGCGCAATCAGCAATTGATCCGCTTAGATTTTGAAGAACCGTTTGATAAAGCCACTAGCCAAGCGTTATTCGCTCAAAGCGAAGCCATTTTAGACAATGTTGATGTATTGGTATTGTCAGATTATGCCAAAGGCGCCATTGATGAACCTAAGGATTTTATTGCTAAAGCGCGAGCCAAAGGGGTAAAAGTATTAGTTGATCCTAAGGGGCATGATTTTGCCCGTTATCATGGTGCGTCATTAATTACGCCAAATATGAGTGAGTTTGAGGCGGTTGTCGGTACGGTGACCAGCGAAAATGATTTAATCGAAAAAGCCCTAAAACTGATTAAATTGCATGATTTTGATGCCATTTTAGTGACTCGTTCAGAAAAAGGCATGACCTTAGTATCGCAAGATCAACCTGAACTGCACATTCCAACGGTTGCCCGTGAAGTTCACGATGTAACGGGTGCCGGTGATACCGTGATCTCAGCCTTAGCGACATCCATTGCTGCGGGCGCGACGTTAGCGCAAGCTTGTGCGATTGCCAATACCGCAGCAGGCGTGGTTGTGGGTAAACTCGGTACCTCGACGGTCAGCCGCATCGAATTAATTCAGGCATTAGCCCTTAACCATGGCGAGTCTGGCTTTGGGGTGATGACAGAAGATCAATTAGCTTATGCGATGGATCAGGCACGTTTACGCGGTGAACGTATTGTGATGACCAATGGTTGTTTTGATATTCTACACGCGGGTCATGTGAGTTATTTACAGCAAGCCAAAGCGTTAGGTCATCGCCTCATTGTTGCTGTGAATGATGATGACTCGGTTACACGGTTAAAAGGCCCTGGACGTCCAGTCAACACGGTTGATCGCCGTATGGCGGTATTAGCGGGCCTAGCAGCGGTAGATTGGGTGGTTCCATTCTCTGAAGACACGCCGCAACGGATTATTACGCGCTTATTACCCGATTCTTTAGTTAAAGGTGGTGATTATAAGGTGGAAGATATTGCCGGTGGTGCTGAAGTGATAGCAGCGGGCGGTAAGGTCGAAGTGCTTGGATTTGAAGATGGTGTGTCAACCACGGCCATTATTCAAAATATTATGTCACAAAAATAATCGATGCTTAGATACTGGCAGCGATCATTACTGACGTTATTAAGCTATAGCCTCGCTTGCGCAGCGTTATTAGCAAGTCAGCTTGTCAATGCCAACCCGTTTATGAGTCAATCAGTGGCCATCGTTGCGGTCATAGCGACTCAGGCTATTGTTGAAGATAATGTGGCGAATGATGATATTCGCCACGCTTATTACACCCCTATTGCAACTAAACAAGCACTGGTGTGCCCAGTGTCTACTCTGGTGCGATGTGTTGCGTTACTTCCTACCTCATTACAACATCAAGCGGCTTTTTCTGTTGCTAATATTCGCCGTGCAATTGGGCGTAAAAGTGCCATGGTGTTGGTTGCTAAAGATGACATCATTGCTGGGATGATTATTATTAATCCCGCTAAAGAGGTGACAGAACAGAGTGGCGCTATTGGGTTAACAACTTATCAGTTGCCGTTAGCCGAACAAACACAGTTAACCTTGTGGCACGAGATAGGCCATTTATATAACATTGCACTGCAAGACAGCATTTTACCTTCCTCTTTGACTAAATATCAGCATGAATGGCTAGCCGATTTGTATTTATTATGGCGTATTGCGCAACATTATCACCAGCTCGATCTGGCGTGGCAACAGTTCCATCGGCGTAATCTTGCGCTCATTAACGACAGTGGTAATTTGTCCCATTGGAGTTCTCCCCAGTTACAGGTTGTACTCAGTCATTATGATGCCCAACAATTACAGCATTTTACTCGGTATGAGGATTTTTTAACCGCGGTTTATCCATTAATGCCGACGTGGTCGACGCGTGACATGGGAGAGTTTTCTAGCTTAGTCCAGCGTACTTTTGGTGCAGTTCAGTCTTTGCCTGAGTACATGTTTTGGCGTCAACCTAAGTTAATTGAAGTGTTGTCGCCGACCTTAGAACAGTTGATGGGCGAGGCTGAAACGCAGCAGTGGCTGAAAAAGCAATTTTCAACAATAAAATAAGCGATAAACTTTTATTCGCGATTGTTTTTACCGTATGAAGGTCATTTAGCCGTGTTCTGTTATTACCTTTGATTTTAAAGGGGTAAATAAATCGTTATCGCGATAATATTCTGTTTTATCCTGTAGATCTGTACATTGTACGGTTAAATATGTTGTCAATTTGCTAAATCACAGCAGAATTTTCTAGTTCGGTCTGGTAAGCTCTTGCATCAAAATAATTAGAGAGATCAAGTTTATGGCCAAGCGTTCACGAGTTGAAACTGAGTTAACCGTTAACCAAATTTTAGATGAAGCCTTCAAACAAATCCTCACAATTGGTTTTGAGGCGATGTCGTACACAACATTATCTGCAGCCACTGGTGTTAGCCGCACGGGGATCAGTCATCACTTTCCGCGAAAAACAGAATTTCTAGTGCGTTTAGATCAACGTATTGGGGCGTTTTTTATTGAAGGATTAGACTTTACTTCGATAACAGCATTAGAGCGATCATGGCGCGAGGTGATGCGCCACCCTGAACGTAAAGCAGTATTACAACTGTTTTTCTGTTTATGTGCCAGTACTGACGAAAACATGAAAACCTTCAAGTCGCTTGATATCGTCAGAGAGGCAGCTGTTAGCCATTTTGCTGAGGTTGGATGCCAATGTGTTGAACAACTTATCGGCAATAGTGCATTGGTACTATTGCAAGATGGGCAACTACACCAAGAGCAAGTAACGCACTAAATCGTACGCATCCGTTAAGTGTTACCCTGTTAGTCACAAATCGGTGTTCAAATTGGCATTATGATCAATAGGATATCGAAGATACCATTCCGTGTCGGTATTTGAGCATTCAACATGCTGGATCGAGCTGATATCGTTACGGAATGATATTTCGTGAGCGACAAAAAATCGCCCATAATGTATGGTTACGCCCGCTTTCTGCTTTCGTATCGGTCGCACATTTGCTGCGCTTTTTCTTCATCAAATTCGCGCAAACCGCTTAATACTAATGTTTTGACTCCGCTACCTATCACTTTGCCTTGGCTTTGAAGTTCAAAGGTGAGGGTGACATCACCACGCTTACCATCAATAGCTAAGTCTTGTTTAATAAGGTGTAAACTGATGGTGCTGAAATCAAAATGGTCCAAATGAAATGACATGCTTTCATAAATCACTAATGGACGATCAGGATTAATCATCATCTTGTATTGCTTCATCATAGGCACAAGTACGTGAATAAAATTCAATCCTGAAAAAGCGACATAGCTTTTAATGAATGCCGCCGTTTGCACATCACATTGGCACTCGTCACCCTGTCGTTCAATATGCAGATATTCTTTGCCTTTGGTGTCGCAAAGGCTGAATTTATCGGCCACGTTTTTATCCACGTTTAACTCCACGCGATCACCGACCATACCAGCAAACTTAAACTGCATATTTTGGCTTAAACCGTATTCGGTCAACACTAGAGCAAACAATAAATCGCCAGGAACACAGAAGCGTTTAGCTCCTACATCATGAATGGGGTTGAAGTCTTCGGCGACTTTTTTAGCAAAATCACTAGCCTGTTGAGCCGAAATAAACACACTTTGATCTAGCTTGGTAAAATAAGGTGATAAAAACATAAAAAATAATTCTTATTGGTCAGTAGTAAGTTGTATCACAAGGCATTGTTGTTAATCATGGTCAATAACAATTTAGGCTTATGCGAGACAAGGTTAGTAATAAAATCCATTAATGAGCGAGAGTTTACGGTATAACGCGAAATAAACCCACCTGATAACGATAAACAGCAAATGCTGAAGATAAATACAAGGCGTCTTTAGGGTACTGATTGTCTGTCGCCGGTGTCACCACAGGCCACATAGGTCGAACATACTCTCTGTATTACAAGGGTATATCGAGATTACTCGGTCCATTTAATTGAGGTTTTGTTATGAAGGACTGTTTAATTTAGTGGCAGCATATCCTGAAAATGAATTTAAAGTGATATAAATTGTATTTTTATTGATATTCACAGCAGGTTTTTAGTGTCATTAACCTCGCCCTCACGGACGCAAACCTAACCTGATCGGTAAATCGTTATACACAATAGGGTTCATTATTTCGCTCATCTTCCTGCCAATAGCCCCTTTTTGTTACAAAACTTTGCTAGCGTCTGAGTGTTATTTTAAGGGTTATTTTAGGTATGGCTTGGGGGATCGTTTTAGGCATTTCAATCTTATTACCAAAATAAGAAGTTATGTTTACCGTGTTTTTTAATACTGTACATGGCTTTATCGGCTTGTTCGCAAACATTAGTAAACTCATCTAACTCATCTAACTCATCAAACAAGCTGATCCCAATGCTGAGTCCTACTTTAATGGTTTCACCCTCTAAATCGATAGGCTCTTGATAGTGTGATAGCAGGGTTCTGGCCAATACAGTTAATCGTTCCACGTTACTATAATAGGCTAAAATAACAAATTCATCGCCACCAAAACGTGCCACGTGATGACGGGGAGCTTGATGATTGTGTGTGGTGTCTGCCGCGCTAAGGAGTTGATCGCATACTTGGCAAATATCATTAGCAATATGGATTAATAGCGTATCGCCATATCGATGTCCTAAGTGATCATTAATAATCTTAAAGCCGTCAAGATCGATAAAATACAGGGCACCATGATGTGTACTATGGGTGTTTTTTTCCTGTTCAAATGCATCAATGAGTGCATTTCGATTGAGTAAATTGGTGAGCGGATCGCGAAGAGCCAGTCTAGCTAAGTCTTGTTCGTAACGCTTCTCTTGGGTGACATCAATATGAGTGCCCATAATTCGAAGCGGTTCACCATTAATATCATATTCAATAATGCGGCCACGGTCTGACACCCATGCAACACTGCCATCTTTGTGCACCATGCGGTGTACGGCTTGATAGATTTCAGCTTGACCCGCTACATGGCTTTCAAAGGCTTGTATAACCCAGTCTTTGTCTTCAGGGTGAAGATTGTTTTTCCAGCTGTTGATATGGGCGGGTAATTCTTCGCGGGTAAAACCAAGCAGGTGGCCCCACTGTTGATTAAAGATAGTCAAATTGCCTGTGGGAATATGTTGCTCCCACAAGCATAGGCCAGTGCCATCAAGTGCAGCATCAAGCTGCTCGTTTACCCGTTTATTTAATAGGGTAAGCCGACTGTTTTCATACTCTAGTTGCTTTAAGCGCTGCTGGTGTTGCTTCAGCTCAAACTGCAATTGAGAAATGATGTCCTGCTGTGTCATTGACAACCGATAATCCTGTAGAGTCCAATAGGCCTAGTTTAGCGGGTTATTAAACAAAAAAATACCAGCATTATCTGCTGGTATTTCGAACGCCATAAAGTCGATTTATAAGGCTTTAAGGATGGCTTCTACACTGTCCTTGGCATCGCCAAACAGCATTTGAGTATTGTCTTTAAAGAACAATGGATTTTGTACACCGGCATAACCTGTGTTCATTGAACGTTTAAAGCCAATCACATTTTGAGCTTTCCATACTTCTAACACTGGCATGCCCGCGATAGGGCTGCTTGGATCTTCCATTGCTGCAGGGTTAACCGTATCGTTAGCACCAATGACGAGCACAGTATCAGTATTGCTAAAGTCTTCGTTGATTTCGTCCATTTCGAGCACGATATCGTAAGGTACTTTAGCTTCTGCTAATAGTACGTTCATGTGGCCAGGTAAACGCCCCGCAACAGGGTGAATACCAAAGCGGACTTTTATACCCAGAGCCCGCAGCTTTTTGGTTATTTCAGCGACAGGATATTGAGCTTGCGCTACCGCCATGCCATAACCTGGGGTGATGACAACGGAGTCTGATGCTTTTAGCATGTCAGCTACGTCTTCAGCCGTTGTTTCACGGTATTCACCGACGGTGTCATCGCCACTGGCCGCCACACTATCATTGCCAAAACCACCGGCAATAACAGAAATAAACGAGCGGTTCATTGCTTTACACATAATGTAAGACAGGATCGCACCCGACGAGCCCACAAGCGCACCAACGACAATCAGTAAGTCATTAGATAACATGAAACCTGCCGCTGCCGCTGCCCAGCCTGAATATGAGTTCAGCATGGACACGACCACTGGCATATCGGCACCACCAATCGATGCCACTAAATGCCAGCCAAATGCTAATGCAATTAAGGTCATCAGGATCAGTGGTGTCACTGCTCCGCCGGCTTGTACGAACATCAGCATTAATATAAACGAGGCCACAACGGCCAATAAGTTTAATTTATGGCGATGCGGTAGCATAAGTGCTTTCGATGAAACCAATCCACGTAGCTTAGCAAATGCCACAATCGAACCCGTAAAAGTGACAGCACCAATAAAGACGCCTAAAAACACTTCGACTAAATGAATGTTAAGCATTGCACCAGTCAAGTGTTCAGTTTGTTGGGCTTTACTTGCTTCTGCAAAGGCCGCTTTTGCCGTTTCTAGCGTGGTGTTGAGGTCTTGCCCCATTACCACGACAAATTCAGACACTTGGTGTGGTTGAATATCAATAAAGCTATTAAAGCCCACTAATACTGCAGCTAAACCCACAAAGCTGTGCAAAATAGCTACCAGCTCAGGCATTTCCGTCATTTCGACTTTCAATGCTAAGCGAATACCAATTGATCCACCGATAACCATGGCGAGAATAATCCATTCTACGCCGTTTGTAGCAGGATTGAGGATGGTGGCAATGAGTGCAATCGCCATCCCGATAATGCCAAATAAATTACCATTTTTAGCCGTTTCTTGTTTTGATAACCCAGCTAAGCTGAGAATAAAAAACACGGCAGCAATGATATAAGATGCTGTAACCAGTCCTTGAGCCACGATATTACCCCTTAATCTTTACGGAACATCTTCAGCATGCGCTGAGTGACGGTAAACCCGCCAAAGATGTTGATACTGGCGATAAGCACCGCGAAAAATGCAAGCGCAGTGACTAATGCTGAACCTTGACCTATTTGCAATAATGCACCAACCACAATAATACCTGAAATCGCATTAGTGACTGACATTAACGGCGTATGCAACGAGTGCGACACATTCCACACCACGTAATAACCCACCACACAGGCTAGGATAAAGACGGTGAAGTGCGACAAAAACTCAGCCGGTGCAACCGAGGCGACGGCGGCAAAGCCGGCAATACCTAAAGCACCTAAAATATACTTAAGTTTTGACGGTGCCTTTTCAACTTTGGCCGCTTTGGGTTCAGTGCTGGCCGCCGATTTCTGTGGCGCAGCAGATACTGAAATTGCCGGTGGTGGGAAGGTGATTTCGCCGCCACGAGTGACGGTCATATTGCGCATCACAACATCATCAAAATCGAGTACGGCATTACCGTCTTTTTCTTTACACATTAACTTCATCAAGTTGACTAAGTTAGTGCCATAAAGTTGTGACGATTGCGCCGGTAAACGACCCGGTAAGTCGGTATAACCTAATACCTTAACGCCGTTGTCAGTAATAAAACGCTCACCCTTTACTGTGTATTCACAGTTGCCGCCTGTAGCGGCGGCTAAATCGACAATCACTGAGCCCGGTTTCATGTTATCTACCATGTCTTTGGTGATCAGTTTTGGCGCAGGGCGTCCTGGAATTAATGCGGTGGTAATGATGATGTCGACTTCTTTGGCTTGCTCGGCAAATAGCGCCATTTCAGCCGCAATAAATTCTTCTGACATGGTTTTAGCGTAGCCGTCAGATGAGCCACCTTCTTTATTTTCAAACTCAAGCTTTAAGAAGCTACCGCCCATTGACTCAATTTGCTCTGCCACTTCAAGACGGGTGTCAAATGCGCGGACTATGGCTCCTAGAGAGCCTGCAGTACCAATAGCGGCAAGCCCAGCTACACCAGCACCAATAATCAGTACTTTGGCTGGTGGTACTTTGCCTGCTGCGGTTATTTGCCCGGTAAAGAAACGACCAAATTCATGTGCGGCTTCAATGACCGCGCGATAACCACCAATGTTTGCCATAGATGACAGTGCATCGAGTGATTGGGCGCGTGAAATACGCGGCACCATGTCCATGGCCATCACAGTAATATTGTTAGTTGAAAGTTTTTCAACGAGTTCAGGGTTTTGTGCTGGCCAAATAAAACTGACCAGGGTTGTGCCTGGCTTCATTTGTGCGATTTCATCATCGGACGGTGCATTTACTTTAAAAATAAAGTCAGCTTGATACACGTTGTCGACAATATCTGCCCCTGCTGCTTCAAATGCTGCATTATCGAAGCTAGATTTCACACCTGCTTGTGCTTCAATTGCCACACTAAAGCCGAGCTTTTTAAGCTGTATCACGGTTGCTGGAGTCGCCGCGACTCGAGTCTCACCTTCGATACTTTCTCTCGGTATTCCAATCTGCATGACTGTTTCCTGATGGTTAATAAAAAGACCGTCTATTGCGGTTCCCCATCAATAGACCATTCCGTTTGAGTATTACTTCCTCATATGGGCTCTTTGCCAATAGAAAAAGTGCACCATATGACCATAGAAGTCGGGTAAACTCATTAGTCGATAGTATTACGCTGACATAGTTACATTGTATTTGCACGCCGTTTTACTCAGAAAACAATCAAGCTGATAATTATTCATCACTTAATTGGCCTTCTAACTTGCGACATTAGGCATGTTTTGTGGCTAATTACTTGGTTTTAAATTGAGGTAATTTAAAACCTTTTAACGCCACCCCACTTTTGTAACGTAAAAAAAGCCCTTTGTATATTCCTAAATGGAATAAAAAATCATCTTTTATTCTTTTTTGGTTTTGGTACTCAGTAGTAAGCTAACCCACATTATACTGTTATAAGGCCGTCTTATGTTGTTAAAAGAACTTTCCGCTTTAGCATCACCCTTGTCTCAAGGACAAGTCGATAAGCTAAAACAACTCACATCAGAATTATCTTCTGTTCAACTCGCCTGGGTCAGTGGTTACTTAGCAGCGAGTGCTAACCAAGGTCAAAGCGGTGTCGAGACCACAACAGAGACAAGCGCCGCCCCAACAGTTACCATTTTATATGGTAGCCAAACTGGCAATGGTCGTGGCGTAGCCAAAGAACTCGCAGCCAAAGCGCAGGCGCAAGGTTATGCGGTTAATTTAGCTTCTATGGGCGAATATAATGTCCGCCAACTCAAACAAGAAACCATCTTGTTATTGCTCGTCAGTACCCATGGTGAAGGCGAAGCACCTGATGATGCGATTGAACTGCACAAGTTTTTAACCTCAAAGCGGGCACCAAAATTGGATAATCTACATTATTCTGTTTTAGCGTTAGGAGATTCAAGCTATGAGTTTTTTTGCCAAACCGGTAAAGACTTTGATGCGCGTCTAAGTGCATTAGGGGCAACATCATTATTACCCTTAGTTGAATGTGATGTTGACTATGAAGATATTTCACAACAATGGCAAGACAGTGTTGTTGAGGCCGTTAAGCCTTATATTCAAGCGTCAAGCGCGAGTGTGGTGTCAATTGGTACCGCATCTGTTGCTGGTGAAAGTGAATATACCAAGCAAAACCCCTATACAGCAGAAGTACTGGTAAGCCAAAAAATTACCGGTCGAGATTCTGATCGTGATGTACGCCATGTTGAAATTGATTTAGGCGAGTCAGGATTAACTTATCAAGTGGGTGATGCATTAGGGGTGTGGTTTAGCAATAACCAAGCGCTGGTCGATGAAGTGATCGCCGCGCTTGGTTTAGCAGCAGACGACAATGTGACTGTGGCGAAAGAGTCACTATCATTAAAAGCGGCGTTAACCGACAAGAAAGAACTCACTCAGTTATACCCAGGCCTAGTGAAAACATGGGCTGAGTTGAGCGGCAATGCAGAACTTGCGGCTATTGGTGAAGATAAAGAGCAAACCAGACAATTTATTCTACAGCACCAATTAGCCGATTTAGTGGCTGTATATCCAGCGAAAGTCAGCGCGACGCAGTTAGTTGGTATGTTACGTCCGCTAACACCACGGCTATACTCCATTGCCTCTAGCCAAGCAGAAGTTGAAGCTGAAGTGCACTTAACCGTGGCGTTGGTTGAAGATGAACGTCAAGGCCAGGCTCGTTTTGGCGGCGCATCGCATTTCTTAGCGTCAGCACAAGAAGGTCAACAGATTAACGTGTACGTTGAGCAGAATAACCATTTTCGTTTACCAGAAAATCCACAAACGCCTGTCATCATGGTGGGTCCTGGTACCGGTGTTGCGCCATTCCGCGCCTTTATGCAGCAACGCGCGGCAGACGGTGTGTCGGGTGACAGCTGGCTATTCTTTGGTAACCCGCATTTTGAACAAGATTTCTTATACCAAGTTGAGTGGCAGCAATATCTTAAAAACGGCGGTTTGTCGCGTTTAGATGTGGCTTTCTCACGGGATCAAGCTGATAAAGTGTATGTTCAGCACCGCATTGCAGAACAAGCTGAAGCGTTATGGCAGTGGTTACAAAAGGGCGCCCATGTGTATATCTGTGGTGATGCCGAGCGTATGGCAAAAGACGTCCATCAAGCATTAGTAAACATCGCGGTTGAACAAGGTGGCTTAAGCTTTGATGACGCAGAAGCTTACTTTGAAACACTGCGTAGCGAAAAACGTTACCAAAAAGATGTGTATTAACTCAGCCCACTGTTAGTAAATTATAAATATTTAGCAGTCTATTAGCGCGAGTGAATTGAACAGAATTAAGAGAGGCCAAGGCCATGAGTGAGCAAAAGTTAGCAGTAAACGAATACTTAAAAGACGACAGTGATTATTTGCGCGGTGACATCCAAGAAGGGTTAGATACCCAAGTCACTGGATCGTTTAGCGAGGGCGATCAACAGCTGATTAAATTCCACGGTTTTTATCAGCAAGATGACCGTGATTTACGTAACGAGCGTAAAGAGCAAAAATTAGAACCTCTGCATAGCTTTATGTTACGTGCACGCGTGCCGGGTGGTATTTGTACCCCAGAGCAGTGGTTAGCCGTGGATAAAATATCATCGACACTCACCACCTCAAACAGTATTCGGTTAACCACCCGCCAAACGTTTCAGTATCACGGCATTCCCAAGCGTAATCTAAAAACCTTGATCCAAGGACTTGATCGCGCCGCATTAGATTCTATTGCTGCCTGTGGTGACGTAAACCGCAATGTGATGTGTAATCCAAATCCGGTTGAGTCTAGGTTACATGCGCAAGCATATGCCGTCGCTAAGCACTTATCTGATCATTTATTACCACACACTCGCGCGTATGCTGAGATTTGGTTAGATGAAGAAAAGCTATTAGGCACAGAAACCGTAGAGCCTGTTTACGGCAAAACGTATTTGCCTCGTAAATTTAAAATGGCTGTTGCCGTTCCGCCCCATAACGACGTAGACGTGTATACCAATGACCTTGGTTTTATCGCGGTAGCACAAGCCGGTGAGTTAGTGGGCTTTAACTTAGTGGCGGGTGGCGGTATGGGCTCTACCCACGGTGAAGTTGAAACTTTCCCACGTTTAGCCGATGATTTGGGCTTTATTAACACGGACGACGTCACCAAGTTTGCCGAAGCGGTAATGACCGTTCAACGAGACTGGGGTAACCGTGAAGTACGTAAACGTGCCCGTTTAAAGTACACCATTGTTGACCATGGTCTTGACGCATTTAAAGCTGAAGTTGAAAAACGTGCTGGAGTGAAATTTGAACCAAAGCGTGATGTGACCATTGGTGATCGCGGCGATCGTTATGGTTGGGTTGAAGGTATCGACAACAAATGGCACTTAACGCTATTTATTGAAAGTGGCCGTATTAAAGATTTACCCGGTCAAACCTTACAAACAGGTTTACGTGAAATTGCCAACATCCATAAAGGCGATTTCCGCATGACCTCAAATCAGAACATGATTATTGCCGGTGTTGCAGCAGAAGATAAAGCCGACATTGAAGGCCTAGCCCGTAAGCATGGTTTATTAGGCCAAGTGTTAAGTGGCACTCGCGGCCATTCAATTGCCTGTGTGGCGTTACCCACGTGCCCATTAGCAATGGCTGAAGCTGAGCGTTATTTCCCTGAGTTTATCGATCACATCGATGCGCTACAGGCTAAACACGGTATTAGCGAGCAATCAATAGTAGTGCGAATGACAGGTTGTCCCAACGGGTGTGCGCGTCCATTTGCCGCCGAAATTGGTTTAGTGGGTAAAGCACCGGGTCGTTACAATTTGTATTTAGGCGCTAGCTTTGAAGGTACGCGTTTAAATAAAATGCATAAAGAAAACATTCAAGAAGCCGAAATTTTAGCGGAATTGGATACCTTGTTTGGCCGCTACGCCACCGAACGTGATGCTGGCGAAACCTTTGGTAACTTCACCGTGCGTATCGGCGTGGTGAAGGCGGTTATTGACGCCGCTAAGGATTTTCATGGGTAATGAAGTGGTAACGACTGCATCAACTGATGCCGGCGTCGATCATGGTGTCACTCCCGCTCAATTGCAGGCGTTGTTATTAGCGCCTCTTGCAGAGCAAACCGCTGCGCTGGAAACGATTAATCAGTTTTTAGCCGGGTTAACGGCGCAGCAACGAGTGGCTTGGGGTCTAGCATATTTACCAGGCGAGCATGCATTGTCGTCTAGCTTTGGTATTCAAGGCGCGGTGATGTTACACATGGTGACTCAAGCGCAAAGCGATATTCCGGTGATTTTAACCGACACGGGTTATTTGTTCCCCGAGACCTATCAATTTATTGATCAGTTAACCGAGCGTTTAAACCTGAATCTTAAAGTGTATCAAGCGGGTCAAACCCAAGCGTGGCAAGAAGCGCGTTTTGGTAAGCTGTGGGAGCAGGGCATAGATGGGTTGGATGAATATAATCGCATCAATAAAGTTGAGCCTATGCAGCGTGCATTAGCTGAATTGAATATTGGTACTTGGTTTGCTGGCTTACGTCGCAGTCAGTCTAGTACCCGTGAAGCTTTGCCTATTTTAGCCATTAGCGGCAAACGTTTTAAATTGTTACCCATCATTGAGTGGAGCAACAAAGACGTGCACATGTACTTAACTGAACATGACTTGCCATATCACCCATTATGGGAACAAGGTTATGTGTCGGTAGGTGATACTCACTCAAGCAAACCACTTGAGTTAGGTATGTCTGAAGAAGAAACCCGTTTTAATGGCTTACAACGAGAATGCGGTTTGCACTTCGATATCTAAGATGAGTGATAGCGTCATTGAGTCTTGTGTTTGTATGAGTCATCCGTAAGGTTGATTTATTCAAACGATTGATGGACTGGTTTGAGCGAAAACGGACTATATTTTATGTAAACTTTTATGCAATTGCGGCGATAATAGTCTACGTTTAATGATTCCTGTAGATGGTTTTTTGTAGACGTTTTGGGATTGTTTTTGCAGTCCACGTACCTTCAAAAGCTTCGCTCGCGTCCTCGAGCACATTGATTGACTTGTTAGCGTATAAGTAATCGATTCGGTTGTTCCCGATAACTCAGCGGTTTGAGTTATCGGGAAATCAGATGTTTGAATTATTGCCTGCTTAATGCTTGTTGATTTTCACTTTTATCTCGTCAAATTCCCTCTCAAAACTCGTTAGATAATAAGCTGTCTTTTTGGCGTATTGGTTTTTTACAGGTGCGGTTTTCAGGATAAATATCCCCCAAAAGGTAACATCTAATGCGCTTATTAACATTTAATGCTAAATTAATCCGCAGTTTATCGATGTAATCGATAATGCTTATCCCAAAAAGATAATAAATGTTTAAACGCTAACTCATTTCAAGGAAGAGTTAACAATAATATAAATTGGAGTTTATAGATGAATAAAATGGCAATTGCTGCTGTGGTATTGGCTGTTGGTGCTGGTGGATATTTTCTGTCGCAACAAGGGACGTCAGTGGTTAAAAACGACCCAATGTTGGACTATATCCCTGCTGATACATTAGCGTTTTCTGGGCAGTTAGTGCCATTTCCATTAAAAGATTATTTGTATAGCATTGCTGGCAATTATCAAGCTTATGATAAGGATAAAATGTTGTCGCTCGATGATAGCTCATCAGCTCAAGAGCGCTTTTTTGTCAGTTTATATAAGCAATACATGACTGTGTTGCCTAACCCTGAGACCTTGCTATCAACATACGGTTTAGCGGATTCAATTAAGAGTTATTTTTATACTTTAGGCGCATTGCCGGTAATGAAAATTGAGATCAGCAATCCTGCAGCATTCTGGGCGGAATTAGATCGCGCCGAGCAGGAAAGCGGCTTAACTCACACCATGGGCAAGTCGGGTAATGTTGAATATCGTGGTTATGCATTAACCGATGTTGATGAAAAAGAACACGCTGAGGTTGTATTTTCCGTTAAAGATGGCTGGTTAACGGTGACCTTGAATACGTCATTAAACACCCCTCAATTACTTGAAACCGCGTTGGGTGAGAAGAAAGTTGAGCACCCTATTAGCGAAACTACCCTGTTGCAAGACATTGCCAATACTCATGGTTTTATGCAAAACAGTATTAGCTTTATTAACCATGTTGAATTGGTCAAAGGGTTAACGTCGACAGACGGCAATATGCTGGCCAAGCAAATGACCAAAATGATTGAAATACAGGGCGAAGATCCATTTGCACAACTGAAAACCCCTGTGTGCCAAACCGAGTTTAATGCGATAGCGGCCAATTGGCCACGCAGTGTGATGGGACTCAACTCATACTCAATTACCCGCGAAGAAAGCACTATCGATGCGGCAGTGGTGATTGAAAGTAACAATCAAGTGATTTTGTCTGCCTTAAATAAAATGCGTGGTTTTGTACCATCATTTGCCAGTAACGGTCATGACAATATCTTATCAGTTGCGTTTGGGCTTGATGTGAAGCAATTAGCTCCAGCATTGAATGAAGTATGGAAAGATTTACAAACACCGCAATATCAATGTACTGCACTGGCTCAAATGCAATCAGAGTTAAGTGAGCTCAATCCAGCGATGCTTGGCATGATGGCTGGTATGGCGAATGGTGTTAAAGGCATCAGTGTGACGCTAGCAGATTACCAGTTGACCGAGAAAAATGGCCAGCCTAGCTTTGAAAAGCTAGATGCATTGATAAGCGTTTCGGCTGAAAAGCCGATGATGTTAGTGGATATGATGAGGCCATTTTATCCACCGCTGGCAAATGTGGACTTAAAAGATAATGGTGATCCGGTCGACATTACCCCCATGTTAATGTTACCGCCTGAATTAGGTGTTAGCGCTAAATTAGCCATCAAAGGTAATCATTTAGTGGCTTATACTGGCGATAGAGGTACAGAGTTAGCTGATTTGATGTTTAAGCAAACTCTTGAGTCTAATGGGTTTGTTAACTTATCTGTTGATTATCAGAAAATGTTTGCCCCATTAGTCGATATGGTAGAAATGAGTGGCGAACCGATGCCAGAAGAGTTGCTCATATTAAAAGACTACAATATGCGTTTACAGATGTCGGTAGACTTTACCGATAAAGGCTTAGTGATTGGCTCTATAGTAAACAGCAAAGCCAGTGCTAAGTAGCTTCTGTTAACCGCTTTTATTAAGGCTGTTTCGCTAAAGCGACGTAAACCACAAGATGGTTAACGAAACTAAAAAGGTGACCCAATGGTCACCTTTTTTTATGTGGCACACATGCCACTTTAGTGTTGATCACTTGCGGATTTAATCGACGTTAATCGCGTATGTTATAGAATGTCATTTAACGCAATACCAATACCAACACGCTGATTATGATGATTATAGTCAATTAAGCTTTCACCATAACCATTAAAGTACTGAGTATAAATACGTAATGTACCAATAATCGGATAACTCCAAGTCAATTCAACAGCGCCGCGATTGGTATCGCGTAAGTTGTTACGCAGTAGCATGGTAAAACGATGCTCATTTAAGCCGTAAACTCCGGTTAATTCAAAGTTGCCCATATAGCGGTTGATATCAGGGTTATCATCACCTTTAGCAACATTAATGTTTTCTTTTTCATCTTCTGGTAGACGCCACCACACTCTAAGCCCCAGTGCGAATGGACCACGGTCAAATACCGCACTGCCATAAATTCGGTTCCAGCTGCGTGACAATTGATTGGTCTGGCCATTAGACTGGTGTACCGCGCCAATGCCTAAAAATGAGTTAGTAAAACCGCCAATTTTCCAATCATTATTAAATAACATAAACACTTCAGGTTCGTGGTTAGTTTCACGAAAGGGAGACGACGCATCTTCGTTATAAACCTGCCAATAAGATTGATTGGTGTAGGCAAAGAACAAATGGCCATTATCACCAAAAACGTTATACATAATTGGAAATTTAAAACTGATTTGAAACTTTGCTTCTAAGTTATCAATGGTGAAGTCTTCATCTGGATATTTACTCTCAAATGGCAATGCGTTAGTGCGGGTTTGGTAAGTCACTGGTAGAAGGTAATTGGCCTTGTGCGGGGTGATCACAAATGGCTTTTCAGATGTGGCGAGTTCTCCTTTTACGCGCTCGTCGACTAATGAAACTTCTGCAATGGCGATCGTACTATAGCCAAGTAACAACAGCGAGAGTCCAACATATTGAGTGATTTTTATCATTGCAGTATCCATAAGCATAATTATTGGTTTAATTTTAATATCATTCTTAGAAACAGTATTTTTCGAGAGTCATTGTTATCAATTGTCAGAGATTTGTCGAATTAAGTTAACATTTTTTCATTCTAGCCCTTAATTCAGCCCGTATTAGCCTGTCAAATGGAGTAAACGACCAACAAACGGCTTTATATGCTATTTAGTTATAAAAACTAACTATAAACTATTGTATATGGAATATGGAAAACGCTATATTTGTATATGGTCAAATATCTTAAGGTTAATGTGATGGAATTAGTATCGATGCCGGGGCAACAAGCCAAAGGCAAAGTGTGGTTAGTCGGCGCAGGTCCTGGCGACGTTGAGCTGCTAACACTAAAAGCCTATCGCATCCTAAAGAATGCCGATGCAGTGTTATATGACGCATTAGTCAGCCAAGATATTTTAGATTTAATCCCCAGTCATGCTGAAAAAATTGCCGTGGGTAAGCGCGCAGGTAAACACAGCGCAGCCCAAGATGAAATTAATCAGTTGTTGGTGACCAAAGCATTCACCCGTAGAAATGTAGTGCGCTTAAAAGGTGGCGATCCGTTTATTTTTGGCAGGGGCGGCGAAGAGTTACAAATCTTAGTCGCAGCGGGTATTGCTTTTGAAGTAGTTCCTGGCATTACCGCCGCCAGCGGTACGTCGGCTTATGCTGGTATTCCGCTAACGCATCGTGATTATGCTCAAGGTGTCACCTTTATTACAGGTCACTGCCAGTTAGCGAGTCGCCCTATGGATTGGCACGGTTATGCTAATTCCAACAATACCTTAGTGGTCTATATGGGCATATTAAACGCCAATATTATCAGTGAGGGTTTGATCAATGCTGGTCGTAGTGCTGAGACGCCCGTGGCAATCGTGTCTAACGCAACCACCTCATCACAACAGCGGTTTATGGGTAAGTTAGGTGAACTGGCTCAATTAGCCGCAGATCCTGCTTTGCAGATGCCTGCGCTGATGATTATCGGTGAAGTTGTTGAATTAGCGGAGAGCTTGAATTGGTTTGATCCCGTCACTGCGCAACAAAAAACAGATTTAGACACAGTCGCTAAAGCGCTGTAGTCGATTAATTTAACCCGCTGCGATGCAGCAATATTAGCTAATGGAGAATCATCATGGCAGGCCGTTCGTTAAGCCATTTACAACAACTGGAAGCAGAGAGCATCCAGATCATCCGTGAAGTTGCAGCTGAGTTTGGTAACCCTGTGATGCTTTATTCTATTGGTAAAGACTCATCTGTTATGCTGCATCTTGCGCGCAAAGCATTTTACCCCGGCAAAATTCCATTCCCATTATTGCATGTCAATACGGGGTGGAAATTCAAAGAGATGATCGCTTTTCGTGATGCGCAAGCTAAAGCATTTGGTTTTGAGCTACTGACTCACACTAACCAAGAAGGCGTTGAACAAGGTGTTGGTCCATTTACCCATGGTAGTGCTAAACATACCGACATCATGAAAACCCAAGCGCTAAAGCAAGCCTTAAATCAATATGGATTTGATGCCGCTTTTGGTGGCGCACGTCGAGATGAAGAAAAATCCCGTGCCAAAGAGCGGGTGTATTCGTTCCGTGATAAGCACCACCGCTGGGATCCTAAAAACCAACGTCCAGAATTATGGCGCACCTATAACGGCGCGGTAAATAAAGGCGAAAGCATTCGGGTGTTCCCATTATCTAACTGGACTGAGCTTGATATTTGGCAGTATATCTACCAAGAGAATATCGAAATCGTACCGTTATATTTTGCAGCCCCTCGCACCGTGGTGAACAAAGGCGGCCAGCTGATCTTAAAAGATGATGATCGTATGCCAATCGAATCCGGCGATGTTGAATCGGTTGAGCGGGTTCGTTTTAGAACCTTAGGTTGTTATCCACTAACGGCGGCGATGCCATCAGAAGCCGATAGCTTAGAAAAAATTATTGAAGAGATGCTGTTAACTCGCTCAAGTGAACGTCAAGGTCGCTTAATTGATTCAGACCAAAGTGCTTCAATGGAGGAGAAAAAGCGTCAAGGCTATTTCTAAGCAATTGAATATGGTTGTTTTATCGACCCAGCATGCGAACGAATTTGAGTGAGAAAGATTATGGACCAAGCAACAAAGAATACCGACCGTATGGCCGCAGAGATCCAGCTGCACGGTGTAAAAGAATATTTGGCATTACAACAAAATAAAGGCTTATTGCGTTTTTTAACCTGTGGCAGTGTCGATGATGGTAAAAGTACCCTTATTGGGCGTTTATTGCATGACAGCGCGCAAATTTATGAAGATCAGCTCGCAAGCTTAAAAAGTGATAGCGCTAAAATGGGCACCACTGGCGAAGCCATTGACCTTGCGCTATTGGTAGATGGTTTACAAGCTGAGCGTGAGCAGGGCATTACTATCGATGTGGCTTATCGTTATTTTTCCAGTGAAAAACGTAAGTTTATTATTGCTGATACCCCTGGCCATGAACAATACACGCGTAACATGGCAACGGGTGCGTCAAACTGTGATTTAGCGGTCATTTTGGTTGATGCGCGTTATGGGGTGCAAACCCAAACTAAACGCCATGCGTTTATTGCCTCATTATTAGGTTTACGTCACTTTGTCGTAGCCGTGAATAAGATGGACTTGGTTGGCTTTGATCAAACGGTGTTTGACCAAATCCAAGCTGATTTTACTGATTTTGTGAAAGACTTTGGTGATTTAGATATTCACTATGTGCCCTTGTCGGCCTTAAATGGTGATAACGTGGTCAACCCTAGTACTCAATGTGATTGGTATCAAGGTGGCACATTACTTGAGCTGCTTGAAACTATCGATACACAGCGTGAACTGAGCGAGCTACCGGTACGTTTTCCGGTGCAGTACGTATTACGACCTAACTTAGATTTTCGTGGTTTCTCTGGCACGTTAGCGTCAGGCATCATTAAAGTGGGTGACGAATTAGTCGCATTGCCATCGGGCAAGCGCAGTAAAATTGAACGTATTGTCACCTTTGACGGTGATTTACCCGAAGCCGTAGCAGGTCAAGCAATCACCATTACCCTTGAAGATGAGATTGATATTTCACGTGGTGATTTATTGGCTCACCCGGCGACCGCGCCAGAAATGGCTAACCACATAGTAGCGGACCTAGTGTGGATGGATGAAAAGCCATTACAAATCGGTCAGTTATATGATGTGAAAGTGGCGGGTAAGAAAACCCAAGCGGTGGTAAGCGCAATTGAATACATTACCGATGTCAATACGCTTGAGCGCAGCGCAGCAAGCACATTAAGCCTAAATACCATCGCTCGGGTTAAGTTAGATTTAACCGAATCGGTTGTGTTAGATGCCTATAGCTTAGTACGTGATACCGGTGGAATGATTTTAATTGATCGTTTGTCCAATGCCACTGTTGCTGCCGCTATGGTCGTCAGTGGTCATCAGGGTGACAAGCAAACCAACACTGAGTTTAGTGCATTTGAAGTCGAATTTAATGCGTTAGTGCGTAAGCATTATCCGCATTGGAATGCGCGCGATATCAGCGTACTTGGAAAATAATTAATGAGCGAAATATGGTTGTTAGCGATTATCTTGTTAGCGCTGGTCGGTGGGCTTCTTGCTGGGCTTGCAAAACCGGCCGCCATGTTTTTTTTCGCTTCGTTAATTTGTTATATCCTTGGGCTAGTTGACTTAAATGTAGCACTTGGCAGCTTTACTAATAACGGACTGATCACTTTAGTGCTGTTAGTACTGGCGGCCACAGCACTTGAGAAAACCTCATTACTGGGCAAATTAAGCCAAGTCATTGGCAAAGGCTCGTTATTTTCCACATTAGCGAAGTTAGGTATATCGACAGCCTTATTGTCATCGTTTACCAATAATACTGCGGTCGTCGCCTCGTTAATAGGTGTGGTGCGCCGTAATCAAGCACATGCGCCTTCTAAGTTGTTATTGCCATTAAACTACGCGGCAATTTTGGGCGGCACATTAACCCTAATTGGCACCTCTACGAGTCTAATTGTTAACTCTTTTGTTGAAAATGCGGGCCTTGAGCCTTTAGGTTTTTTTGAGTTTTCACAAGTCGGCGCATTAGTGGTCATAAGTGGTTTAGTTGTGTTAACCATCATGGCTAACTTTTTACCCGATAGACGTGAAGAATCCGAAGATGAGTCTTTACCTTATCTATTGGAAGCTCATGTGGCCAAAACCTCTACCCTGGTGGGTAAGAGCGTGATAGATAACCGTTTGCGGGCACTTAAAAAACTGTATTTAGTTGAGTTAGAGCGCAGTGGGATCCGTATCTGTCCAGTGCCGCCGCAAATGGTGCTGCAAGCCGATGACGTTTTACGTTTTAGCGGTGCGGTTGAGTCGGTTGAGCTGTTACATCAGTTTGACGGTTTAGAATGGTTTGGTAAGCAGCACGCAAAAGGTCAAAATCTGGTTGAAGCCGTGCTAGCGCCATCATCAAGTTTAGTGGGCACAAGCTTAAAAGATTCGCGCTTTCGTGAAGTCTTTGATGCTGCCGTGATGGCTATTCGTCGAGGTCATCTACCGTTAAAAGGTGGACTAGGCGATGTGGTGTTACAACCCGGTGACGTATTACTGCTCACCCCAGGCGACCGTTTTTCTAAATGTCCTAATTTAACCACCGACTTTGCGGCTATCAGTGGCTTAGAGTTAAGTGTCCGTTTAGATGAAAAACGCGGTAGCTGGGTGCTTGTTGGGTTTGCATTAACCATTTTGGCGAGCATTTTCGATGTATTACCATTAGCCAAAGGCTTAGTTTTATTGTTACTCAGCTATGTGGCGATTGGCGCGATAACCTTAAGTGAGCTTAAACGTCGCTTTCCGTTAGAACTGGTGGTTATCGTAGGAAGTGCCTTAGGGTTAGCTAACTTAATGGTCACAACCGGCCTAGCAGACATCATGGCGCAAGCGTTGTTAAGTCTTTTTAATGGTTATGGTGTGTTTGCCGCCTTTGTTGGGATTTATCTCATTACCTTAATTGTTACCGAGTTAATTACCAACAACGCCGCCGCCGCACTTGCATTTCCGGTAGCTTACGCGGTTGCCACCAGCTTTGGCGCGGATCCTCGTCCGTTTATTATGGCGGTGGTATTTGGGGCAAGTGCGAGCTTTATATCGCCTTACGGCTATCAAACTAACCTAATGGTATTTAATGCCGGTAATTATAAATTAAGCGACTTTGTTCGCTTAGGTTTACCGTTATCAATAGTGTATTCCTTAGTGGTTATTTTTTCGATCCCGTATTTTTTCCCGTTTTAACAAAGAATTTTAGTGTGGTGTAATAACCACTCTATAGGAGTAGTGATGAGCAATATTGTTTGGCATCAACATGCCATTGACCAAGCTGCCCGTGGCGCCCAAAAAGGCCAAAATCCGGTATTATTATGGTTTACCGGGCTATCAGGCTCAGGTAAATCAACCCTTGCAGGTGCATTAGAGCGGGCGTTATTTGAATACGGTTTTCATACTTATTTACTTGATGGTGATAATGTTCGTCATGGTCTGTGTAAAGATTTAGGCTTTAGCCTTGAAGATCGCGATGAAAATTTACGTCGTGTCGGTGAAGTGGCTAAATTAATGGTTGATTCAGGCTTAGTGGTGTTGTCGGCGTTTATTTCACCGACCCGCGAAGAACGTGATCGCGTCAGGGCGTTATTCCCACAAGGACAATTTGTTGAAGTACATGTGTCTACGCCATTGAGCGTGTGCGAATCGCGCGACACCAAAGGCTTGTATGCCAAAGCTCGAAAGGGAGAAATTAGCAACTTTACTGGCATTTCATCACCTTACGAAGTGCCAGAATCTGCAGAGTTAACCATAGATACCAGTAAAGGTGATCTCGATACTCAGGTGAATGGTTTACTGGCTTACTTAAAAGCGATTGAGGTGCTTAACCCACCGAGAGAAATCGCTGGTGCAGGAATTTAAACTTCCCTAAGTCGACCACATAAAAAGGGCTGATTATTTTATCAATACCCAAGCTAGGTCAATAGATAGGTTCTAGGAACTCGCAAGCTCGCCAGAGGGTGGTGCTTGGCTCCTTCTAGAACCTAGATCGCTGCTAGGACGCTTCGCGGCTAGATGCTATAAAATCTTAGCAGCGCAGCGTTCGCTTGTTATCGCTTGTTATCTTTTCTTTAGCAGACCGAAGGTCGTTTGGGTATATGGTGCATTAGACTAACACCTGCTTGAGCACTCGCTGCCAGTTTTCACCCATAAAACGATCGCGATCGGTGGATTTGAAACGAGCTTTTTTCAAGGCGTCGTCAATACGGCTCATGCGGTCGATGCTGTTGAACTCAGGAATAACGACATGCTTGGGCTCAACGTCAAAACCTAATACATTCTGTTCTTCTAATCGGTGCCACCATGGAAGGTATTCTTTTATGCCTTCGCTGTTATTGTTATCTAACGCTAATAGGTTTTCTTGACCACGAAGTGGAAAGTCATTGGCTATCGCAACGCTATTGACACCGCCCACTTTGGCAATATAACCGAGTTGCCTGATGTAGTCTTCAATTGTGGGTGTCGGCTTGTTAGTCAGCCAAAAGCTCATCATAAATACCCCAAATACGCCGCCGCTATCGCCAATAGCGCGGATCACTTCATCGGGTGAGCAACGGGCATTGTTTACAATAGCGCGCGCAGCACCATGGCTTTGCACAATAGGAGACCGACTGGCTTTTGCTGTATCAAGGGCTGTTTGGGCGCTGGAGTGACTCACATCGATCAGGATATTTTTACGATTTAACTCTTCTATTAGTGATTGCCCTGCGGTGGTTAACGGGGGATTTAAACTCTTTAAGCCGTTATTATCTAATGCGCCACCCGCATAGCGATTACCATAATGGTGGGTTAGCTGCAGCACGCGTAAACCCTGCTGATGCAAACTGTCTAACAGTGGCCACTCATTGTTTGCTCCGTCATCTTCCACACAGTCGGCGCCTTGAATTTGAAAAAATACCGCAGTTTGTTGCTGTGCTCTTGCCTTGTTAATGTCTGCCCCCGTTTGCCCTTGCAGATACACGTCTGGATTGGCAATGACCGAGTTAGCCGCTTGCTTAATGCTATTGATGCAGGCTTGATAAGTGCGTTTATAATTTATGGTGCCATCCGCTTGCTCAATCTTATCAATCCCTGAAATATCGGCAATAAAGGCATCGAGCTTTGAGGCTTTAACATCATTGATGTCGGTGGGTAAAAACGATAAACCATCGATGTACAAACGACGTGATTCAACTGCCCATGCTGGAAGCGAGCTTAAAGGGCTTAATAATGTGGCTGCTCCAAGGCCTTTTAAGATATGACGGCGAGCTTGGTTACAGACTTTTTGAGTCATTATTATTCCTTAGTGTTGGACAGTGTTTCAGGTACTAACATCATGTGTATAGGCAACGATGGCTTGCGCTAACGCAGTTAAACCATTGGTACGAGATGGACTTAATTGGCCACTTAATCCAAGGCGGTCAAAATACTGTTTCACATCAAATTGGTGTATTTGCTCAGTGGTTTTACCTTGGCAGTTGGCCAGTAATAATCCAATTAAGCCTTTTACAATACGAGCATCACTATCGGCTAGATAAAAATGTTGCCCATTTAAGCGGTGATGATAGAGCCATGCTTGGCTTTCGCAGCCTTTTACTTGTGCATCCGCGTGCTTAAATTCTGCAGCCAATGGCGGTATTAACTTACCGAGTAACATAATTTGGCGATACTTATCTTGCCAACTATAGGCTTGTTCAATGAGGTTAACCGCTTCAATTAACTCATCCGATAAAGGCAAAAATAACAGCGGTGAAGGTGTGGCGCTTGGGTTTAACATGGTAATTCAATTAACCTCAGCGGTAGATAAAAAATGCATTTGGATCATCGTGTTGTGCTTTGGAACTATAACAATAACTCTTTTACGGCATTAAGTGCATGAATAAATTGATCAACATCTTGCTTATTAGTATAGATGCCAATCGATGCACGGCAACACCCGCCTAAATTAAGGCTAGCCATTAATGGCATGGCACAGTGATGACCACAGCGTACAGCAATCGCTTGTTGATCCAGTAAAATTCCCACATCTTGGTGGTGTTCACCTTTAATATTAAAGGCCACCGCAGCAATATTGGTCGCGTTTTTGTCGTTGGCAATGCCATACAATTCAATATCGCCAAGCTGTTGCAACTGCTGTTGTAAATACTGGATCAATTGTTGTTCGTGGACCCATAATGGCTCGCGGGGCAATTGTTGTAAAAAACGGATAGCAGCCCCGAGGCCAATGACTTCTGCGATAGCGGGGGTGCCAGCTTCAAGGCGATTAGGTAATGCCCCATATTCAGTATACGCAAAACTGACGGTTTTGATCATCTCGCCGCCAGTGAGCATTGGCGTTAGTTGGTCTAATTGTTGATATCGACCATATAAAATTCCCACGCCTGTTGGCCCGTACATTTTATGGCCCGAAAACACATAAAAGTCACAATCAATTTTTTGCACATCAACGGATAAATGGGCTATGGCCTGGGCACCGTCCACTAAGGTTAACGCGCCAACGGCTTTGGCTTTTGCAACC
The DNA here is from genome assembly GCF_003855155.1 of Shewanella psychromarinicola. Lineage (NCBI taxonomy): Bacteria > Pseudomonadati > Pseudomonadota > Gammaproteobacteria > Alteromonadales > Shewanellaceae > Shewanella > Shewanella psychromarinicola. The sequence continues at coordinate 206,160 of NZ_CP034073.1, read as the reverse complement.
AGTTCTTCGACGCAATTGACTGTCCCTAATGCATTTGACACATGACATATGGCAACCATTTTAGGCTTAAGCGTTAATAATCGGTCAAAAGCCGCCATATCCAGTTGCGCGTCTGCTGTCAGTGGGATGGGGGTTATCACCGCGCCAGTACGTTTTGCCAGTTCTTGCCAAGGCACAATATTGGCGTGGTGAGCCGCGGTATCAACTAGGATGACATCATTGGGTTTGAGTTGCGAGGTGAGTCCATAGGCCACCATATTGATCGATTCAGTGGTGCCATGGGTAAAAATAATCTCGTCTTGACGTTGGGCATTTATAAATTCAGCCACTTGTTGACGAACCGCTTCATATTGCTGAGTCGCCCGGGCTGACAGTTGATGGGCCGCTCGGTGCACATTGGCATTATTGAGTTGGTAGTACTCGGTCATTGCGTCAATCACAGCTTGTGGCTTTTGGCTGGTCGCTGCGGTGTCTAAGTAGCACAAAGGATAATCGCCAATGGTCTGTTTTAGCGCTGGAAATTGATCGCGTATCGCTTGATGATCAAATAAAACGGCAGACGGTGTTGACGATGCAGGCTTCATAAAATAAGGGTTTCTATACTGAAAAGAAAAGGCATCAAGATCTTCATTGATCTTGATGCCCATTGCAAGGGTTTGTGGCAATTAGCGTATTTGTTAAGCGGTTATGTCATTTGCCTAGGGACAAGGAAAACGATATAGCGCCGACAATTGATTAATTCTTAGCATCAGCTCGGCAGATAAACTGACTTTGTGGCTGTCGATATTTTGTTTTAGCTGATGTAAATCAGTGGCGCCAATAATGTTAGAGGCGACGAATTTGCGGCTATTAACAAACGCTAAGGCCATTTCGGTCGGAGATAAACTAAACTCACGGGCTAAATCGATATAAGCCTGAGTTGCTTCAAGGGCCATTGGCGTACTGTTATAGCGGGCAAAGCGTTTAAATACGGTTAAGCGTGCGCCTTCTGGCCACTGATTATTTTCATATTTACCGGTTAACGCGCCAAAGGCTAACGGCGAATAAGCTAATAACGGCACATCTTCACGATAGCTGATTTCAGACATGGCGATTTCGTAGCTGCGATTAAGCAAGTTGTACGGATTTTGCACGCTAATAATGCGCGGCAAATCGTGCTGTTCGGCTAATTTTAGGTATTTCATAAATCCCCAAGGGGTTTCATTAGAAATACCGATATAACGCACTTTACCTTGTTTAATAATTTCGGCTAAGGCTTCAAGGGTGTCTAAAATAGGGGTGTAATGTTCTTCGTCGTCATGCTCATACATCATTTCGCCGAAAAAGTTGGTGTTTCTATCGGGCCAATGCACTTGATACAAATCGATAGTGTCGATTTGTAAGCGTGATAATGAGTCGTCAACGGCTTGATGGATATTACGCCAATCGAGCGCCATATCGCTGCGTATGTAATCACCTTTACCACCAGGCGCGGCGATTTTAGTCGCAATAACTAAATTATCGCGGTTGCCTTGGGCTTTGAGGTAGTTACCTAAAATTCGTTCGGTGTCGCCCTGAGTTTCAGCTTTGGGTGGCACAGGGTACATTTCAGCGGTATCAATAAAGTTAACGCCTTGACCAATAGCATAATCGAGTTGAGCAAAAGCTTCGGCTTGGGAATTTTGTTCACCCCAAGTCATGGTGCCGAGGCAAATTTTACTGACCTCAAGGCTAGAATGCGCGATACGTTGGTATTCCATTATCATCCTCCTATGGAATGTGCTTGATCTGAGGCTAGCAAGCTTTTGCATCCTTGCAAAGCGCTATAAGACAGTACAAAGAAAGAGTGAGCAAAAAACGTGCAAATACGTTTGTTTAATGCCTATTTAGCGTTATTACAGTGTTTTTGTCATGGCGATTTCACAGGCGTCGTGACCTGTTTCACCTAAATGCTGGCATCGAACGAAACCTAATTTTTCATATAAGGCCAGTGCTTCAACTAATATAGCGGTGGTTTCGAGGTACATCGACTGGTAGCCTTGCTGTTTGGCATACTCAACACATAGTGCCGATAATCTTTTCGCCAAACCTTGGCCACGTATTGTGTTAGCAAAATACATTTTCTGTAATTCACACACACCATCATTGGCTGGTAATGGGGCAACACCTGCGCCGCCAACGACTTTGCCTTGGTATTCTATTACCCAGTATTGTGAGCCTTGCGCTTGATATACCTCACTTAAACAGTCAAGCGTCTTATCGGCAACGCTAAACCCTCTATCCGCAGTTAAGCCATATTCTGCTGACACTTCACGGATCATCGTCGCCAATGCAGCATTGTCTTGAGCTTGTAGTGGGCGGATTATTGCCCCGTTGTCTAAGGTGAATGGCATTGTGGTTGGTCTAGTCATTAAATAATTCCGCATTGATAAAAGGAGCCATTGCCAGCACTAATGCTTGGGTATAAATGCTTTCACGGCTGGCTAAACCTTGGGTGAGCAAACCAATCGCGCCACCTTTTTGTTTAATGTTGTTGGTGTTAAAGACTCTGTCCATCACTTTGCCCAGTTCTTCACCTGCTTGTAAAGCGTTAAAAATGGTTTGCGGTAGCGGTAAGTTGGCGCTGCGACCGACAGATAATGTGTCGTTATGGATAATGGCCATATAAGCAAAAGTGGCGGGGCCGTGCTCAAAAGGATCTACACCGCCTTCCATCGCCACATAAAAGTCAGCCTGTTGATTTGCCGTTTTTGCATTGGCTTGGCAAAACTTGGCGCGGTTAATGGCCCCCAGTTTAGTTTCTGCTTCGCTCATGGGTTGCTCTGCCACTAATGATGGCGCATGCATGCCGCGACAATGGATTTGAACATCAGGGAAATATTGTCCAATGGCGTGTTGTGCTGCACTTATTTTAACCGGGTTGGTTGAACCCACAATGATAGTTAACGTTTGCGATATCGCTGGAGATGTTGGCATAGGGCTATTTTTCTTTTTTGTTTGAGTTAACCGTGACAATCACAGTGGTAAAGTTAACCACATTGTATGATATTTTAGTTCTTTTTGGTTTAATGAACCACTTTTTTTAATGACGATTAAGTTTAAGTTACTGTAAATAAAGACTTTGTAGAGTTGGTATAAAACCTGCTAAATCATTGTTAATTGCCGCTAACGCTTACCAACAAGCGTTAACTCATGTTAATAACATTGGTGTAGTGAGCTAAGCTTATTTATATCTTCATAAAGGGAATTACTCATATGTCTATTCGTATCGCAACCATTAGTGTCACCGTCGGGCTTATTTTAGGGGCGACGCTGTTCGGTGCGTCACAAGGCGAAGCTGAGTCGGTGTTTTCGTCATCACAAACCTCTGCGCAAACTCAGACAGATCTTAACTTGGTACAGCAGCAATTGAATCTTGATGCTGGATCATTAACGCAGTTAGTTGCCAATACGGGTGCAGGTAAGTTAACGATTATAGGCGTACAAGGCTTAACTGAAGTGGTGATACATGCTGACATCTATACCCAGTCATTAGATCAAGATGACATTAACATTAAACTCAGTTTGACCCGTAAAGGTGATAAAGCCTATTTGTTATCAGAAATACACACTGAGCATTTATTAGGTGAGTCCCCCTTTATCGATCTATTGGTCAAAGTACCGTCAACCTTAGCCCTAGACATTAACGACGGTTCAGGCTCTATCCAAGTTGATGACGTCAGTGCAGATATCGAGTTAACCGACGGTTCGGGCAGTATTGTGATGAACCACATTGGCAAATTGGTATTAGTTGATGGTTCAGGATCTGTTGATATTGATCAAGCGTCAGGGGCGATCGATGTGCAAGATGGTTCGGGATCTATTCGCATTAACCATGTTATTGGCGATGTCAGTATTGAAGATGGGTCAGGCTCTATCAAGGTTAACCAAGTGCAGGGTATCGTTGCGATTAAAGATGGCTCCGGCGGCATTGAGGTTGCTAACACCAATGGGTTAACCATAGTCAATTCTGGCTCAGGCAGTGTCAATTATCATGATATTAATGGCCCACTGACCCTTAACTAACGCAAGCCCCAATAGGCTTTTATTTTATCAAGCAGCTCAAGTTAACTGCAACTGTAATGATCTAGATGGTTTTTTGTTTTAAAGCCAGGTTTAATCATGGCATGATGCAATTACGTTATTCGTGACGCTAGCATTGTTGAAGTAAGAATTAATCATGGCAAAGAAGTTTTATGTAGTATGGGCAGGACGAGAAACCGGCATTTTTACCAGCTGGGATGTCACTAAGCGCTCAGTTGATAAATATCCGCAAGCCAAATACAAATCCTTTGCCACAGAAGCGGAAGCTAAAGCGGCATTTGCTCAATCTCCTGCAAGCAGTATCGGCAAAAGTACCTCAGCCAAGACGACAAGCCGTTCATCAACCGTAAAGCCTGCTGGGGCTAGCACATCAACCAAAAGCCTTGGCGCTAATCAAGCAGTATTAAGCCAATTTGATGTGGTGATTTATACCGACGGCGGTTGTGAACCTAATCCTGGTAAAGCCGGGTCGGGGATGGCGATATACCGTAAAGGCGAGTTAAGCGAGTTATGGTTTGGATTGTTTAATCCTAATGGCACCAATAACACCGCCGAGCTCAACGCGCTGCATCAGGCATTATTGGTGGCTAAAAAAGTCCTAGACGCGGGCGAAACCGTGCAAATCATGAGCGACTCCCAGTACTCGATTAAATGTGTCTGTGAGTGGGCATACGGTTGGAAAGCTAAAAACTGGACTCGAAAAAGCGGTGAAATAGCCAACCTTGAGATCATCAAACCGGCTCATGCGCTATATGAAGCAATGAAAGCGGATTTGGTGCTGCAACATGTCGCTGCCCATATTGGCATTGAAGGTAATGAATTGGCAGACAGAATGTCGATCCATGCGATTGATCAACAGCACAAAGGGTTCAGCCAATTTAGCGCGCCACTGGATATCAGTAAAATTCTTGCGTTGCGCACAGGCTAGTTATTGTCGCAACTCTCCCTTGAACGCCTTAGATTCCTTGAAAAATAACCACAAAAAAGCCGGATTGTTCCGGCTTTTTGTATACCACTTATGATCACTTACGATTGCTTGGTATTTTCTTCGTACATTAAATAATGGCTCTGTTCCATGCCTAAGGATTCATAGGTTTGTTGGGCTATTTTATTATCATGCTCAACATATAAACGGAAGCTCGCAGTACCGCCATTGTCTGCGGCTAAGTCTTTTACTGCTTGATAAAGTTTGCCATAAATCCCTTGGCGACGATTGTGTGGGCGTATATACACACTTTGGATCCAGTAATAGTTATTTGCGCGCCAATCACTCCACTCGTAGGTCACCATGAGTGAGCCGGCAATTTCACCGTCAACTTCAGCGACTAAATATACCCCACGTTCAGGGTGGGTCAGCAACCCTTCAACACCGCGGGTTAACTGCTTGGCATCTAATGCAAGGTTCTCTGTTTCCATTGCCATGGCTTGATTAAATTGAACTAACGCTTGCTGGTCGGCCTGTTGGCCTATTCTTATTATCATCGAATTCTCACATTAAAAGGGCAATTACAACTGCATCGTATCAGTTAGTGATGGCAGCGTAGGTGAATAAGTTAATGCTGCCAGTGGCAGCCTAAGTGTACGCTAATTCTCTTATTTTATGGTATATAGCGCCTGCGTTCATGGTAGCGCTAATGTCATTAAACCAGTACAAATGAGCGGTTTGCTCATAACGTTAAAACAGTAAAACAAACAACACAAGAGGTTCATATGCAGTTATAGCCGCTATTTGAGCGAGGTAATCGAACATGTTTCTGTTGTAGCTAGTCGATATTGAACATCATTAGATTGACAAGATGTGCCTGAAAATGATCAATAATAATCCTTCTTTGGAGCGATTTTATGATATTTTTAGGTATAAATTGGAGCAAGATGTCCGTTTCCCCCAATTAAACTGTGGATTAGCGCTTACTTATTTATGACTGTCCACTAACGTATAATTGAAATTACTGTGACGATGCAGTAATGTGACGCCACGACAATGTAGATCAATGTCACAAACTGCATAAATTGATGGAGATAATTATGAAAGTTGCTGTATTGGGTGCTGCTGGTGGTATCGGCCAGGCTCTAGCTTTACTGTTAAAAACTCAACTGCCTGCGGGCTCAAAGTTGTCTCTGTATGACATCGCTCCTGTTACTCCTGGTGTTGCGGTTGACTTAAGTCACATCCCAACCGACGTAGAAGTAAAAGGTTTTGCTGGTGAAGATCCAACACCTGCATTATTGGATGCTGACGTAGTCTTAATGTCTGCGGGTATTGCGCGTAAGCCTGGTATGGATCGTTCAGATCTATTCAATATCAACGCTGGGATCGTGCGTAACCTAATGGAAAAAGTGGCGCTAACTTGTCCTAAAGCCTTAGTGGGTATTATTACTAACCCAGTTAACACAACGGTTGCGATTGCTGCTGAAGTATTGAAAAATGCTGGTGTTTACGACAAAAACCGTTTATTTGGTATCACCACTCTTGACGTTATCCGCAGTGAAACCTTCATCGCAGAGCTTAAAGGCTTAAACGTTGCTGACGTTAAAGTGAACGTTATTGGCGGACACAGCGGCGTGACTATTCTGCCTTTACTTTCTCAGGTTGAAGGCGTGACGTTCACTGACAAAGAAGTGGCAGCAATGACCACTCGCATTCAAAACGCGGGTACTGAAGTTGTTGAAGCTAAAGCCGGTGGTGGTAGCGCAACATTATCAATGGGCCAAGCAGCTTGTCGTTTTGGTTTATCATTGGTACGCGGTCTTCAAGGCGAAGCCAACATCGTTGAATGTGCCTATATTGACGGCGGCAGTGAGCACGCTACATTCTTCGCCCAGCCAATCCTTCTTGGCAAAAACGGCGTAGAAAAAGTATTACCTTACGGTGAAATTAGTGCATTTGAAGCTAACGCTCGTGATGCAATGTTAGACACCCTTAAAGGTGATATCAAATTAGGCGTTGAATTTGTTAAGTAATTAACAAATCAATGTACTAAAAACGCGAAGCCAATGCTTCGCGTTTTTTTATTTATAATGCCTAGCATCTAGCATCTAGCATCTAGCATCTAGCATCTTCATTCATCATCACCAATTTATCTCTTTGCCTTGCCAATCAAGATAACTGGCTTCGCCGTTAGGCTGTATTTCAGCCATGATCGCCGTTAACTGGCTGGCGACAAATTCTGGGGTGAATAACTTGCCTGCTGGCACATTGGCCTGAAACGGTTTTGATAATGGCGTGTCAGTGGTGCCGGGATGAAATGCGACGAGCTTGACTCGTTTCAGTCGCCTTGCATATTCTACGGCAGTGGTTTTGATCAACATGTTTAATGCCGCTTTCGAGGCGCGATAGCCGTACCAGCCGCCTAAACGATTATCTGAAATGCTGCCAACTCTGGCGCTTAAAATACTGATCACGCACTTTTTGTCAGCGGCTACGTTATGGTTTGCTTGCGACAATAACGCTGTCAGTGCGCTTAGCCACAGCATGGGCACAATACTGTTGGCATAAAACAATTGCTGCAATGCATCACTGTTAATGTCTTCAATGCGTTTTTCTGGCATCAGGTTTGAGTTTTTGGGTTGTTCAGTTGGCGATAGCGGCGTTTTGGAATGCAAAATACCATTGCACATCACCACACGAGTGACTTTACCGGCAACTAAACTGATGTTGTTAACACACTCAATAATAGAAGCTTGCTGATAATCACAGCTAAAATGGTGGTGCACTATGTTGGCTGGGTGTTCGGCTAACGTCAGTGCCGACTGACGGCTAATCGAAATGATACTTAACGGTACCTCTTGGCCTTGATCCACTACAGCTTGGTTGATAAACGCTCGGGCAATGGCCGATGAGGCACCAATAACAATTAAGGTTTCTGCTGAAGTTGGATCGCTCATGCCGCTTGCCCTTATTTGATGTTACAAGTGCCGTTACTACAACGCTTTTGACCCGTGAGTAGGTAAGATACTCGGTAGCGATTACGAGCAAAGGCCAAATAAGCCACATCGGCTATGGGTTTGATAACAGGCATGCGCAACAGTTTTATCCAACGGTGCTTACCCATCATCCCCCATGCTTTGGCGGTAACATCTAAGCCATAAAGCCAGCTGCCATCCGCTTGAAGTCCATGTAAAACAGTATTAGCGCGCACCACATCTAAATCAGGGAAGCGCAGCTTAATATCATCGGCATTAATATCTTCAAGGCCAATGCGGTTTAAACTGTCGTAGCGCTTTAATTGCTGCATTTCATTGAGGCAAAGCGGGCAAGTGCCGTCATAAAAAATAGTCAGTTCCATTATTAACCTCATTATTCAAAATGTGTATATTGAGTATTGTACGCACCACAAGCCTAGCCAGTTTACATTTACAGCAATCGAAATTTTATCCAGATAGGGCTGCTGATCGAAACGACTGTTTATGATCTTTTTATTCAACCTTGGCGTATCTAATCAAAACACACCACAAGGGCTCAATAATGCCATTAAGCCAAGCCATTATTAAGGTCACCAATTTACGCTTACGTACTTTTATTGGTTTTAACCAAGACGAGCGCGAAAAGCAGCAAGATGTGGTGATCAATATTGAGATCCATTATCCAGCCGATCGATCGTTTCAAACCGATAACGTTGCCGATGCGCTAAACTATAAGGTCATCACCAAAAAAGTGATTCAGCATGTTGAAGAGGGTAGGTTTTTATTACTGGAAAAACTGGTTGCCGACGTATTAGAAATTTGTCGTGAACACCCAGCCGTTACCATAGCCAGAGTCACCATTGATAAACCTCATGCATTGCGATTCGCCGATTCAGTGTCGTTGTCTTTAGAGTATCACAGCTAACTTAACCCATTATTTAAGGATGTTATTATTATGATGATTAATGACATAACCCGCGCAGAGTTGTCTGCTGAAGCATTGAAAGTTCAACAAGCTCTAGTCACACATGGACTTGAAACACCACTGGCACCAAGCCCGATGACCAGTGAGCAAAAGTATGAACGCATTAAAGGCTTAATGACTGAAGTGGTGTCAACGTTAGGGCTCGATCTTAGCGACGACAGCTTGGCTGAAACGCCGCACCGCATTGCTAAAATGTATGTTAACGAGATTTTTTCTGGTCTCGATTACGCTAATTTTCCTAAAATCACCCAAATTAAGAATAAAATGGGTGTCGAAGAAATGGTTAAGATCCGCGATATCAGTGTGGTCAGCACGTGCGAACATCACTTTATTACCATTGATGGGCTCGCCAAAGTCGCCTACATACCAAAAGACAATATTATTGGATTATCGAAAATTAACCGTATCGTGCGATTTTTTGCTCAAAGACCACAAGTGCAAGAACGCCTAACCCAGCAAATTTTAGTGGCGCTGCAAACCTTACTGGAAACCGACGATGTCGCAGTGAGCATTAATGCCACCCATTACTGCGTAAAATCACGCGGCATAATGGACACCTCATCAAGCACCCAAACCACAGCGCTTGGCGGCTGCTTTAAAGCCAACCCAGCGACAAGAGCTGAGTTTTTAGCTTAGGAATGACCTCCGTTTAGGATATAAACCGTTATCAATAATGGCTAATGACTTCAATTACCTCAAGTAACTGAAGTCATTTTTTTTATGACCAAGCTATAACTTGTCACCATTAGGCATTAAGATGACTTTTAGTCATCAATTGATCATTTTCTTTGAGATAACCATCTAATTTGCTTATGATAAAAGTTCAATGTATCAGAGCTAAAATAAAGAGAGCATTATGGAACGTACAATACTGATCACTGGCGTAGGTAAACGCATTGGCTATGCCCTGGCTAAATATTATTTGGCCCAAGGTCATCAGGTCATTGGTACCTATCGCACCCACTACGACAGTATTGAACAGCTGGGAAAGTTGGGGGCGAGTTTACATTCATGCGACTTAACTAATCCTGTGGCAATCGATGCATTGATTGAGCATATCAATGAGCATCATGATCGCCTCGATACCATTATTCATAATGCGTCAGACTGGTTGCCCGACAACAATGGCTTAAGCCCGAGCGAGACTATGATGCGGATGATGCAAATTCATGTATCTGCGCCGTATCAAATCAACCTAGCGTTAGCACCATTGCTGATCAGTGCCGCCAAAACCAATGACGATAGCATTGGTGCCAGTAACATTATTCATCTTACCGACTTTGTAGCCGAAAAAGGCAGTAAAAAGCATATTGCCTACGCCGCCAGCAAAGCCGCACTTCACAACATGAGTCTGTCGTTTGCGAGCTTGTTAGCCCCGCACGTTAAAGTTAACTCCATTGCGCCTGCTATGATTTTATTTAACCAAGATGACGATGATGCCTACAAAGCCAAAGCACTGGCTAAAGCGATGTTGCCTAAAGAAGCCGGTAATGATGAAATCATTTCTTTGGTCGACTACCTACTGGGCAGCCATTATGTTACAGGTCGCAGTTATGCGGTAGATGGCGGCAGACAGTTAAAATAGTCATGTCGTGAGGTATTGTTGCAACTAAGTAATAGACTTCTAGATGGCTAATTGCTAGTGTAGAGAACCGCTGCTATTATCAACAACTGCGGAGCCCCTTTTGGGTCATTAATCCATTCGAATATACACAGTTAAGGAAGGCGCTATGTCTGCAGCAAACATGAAACTGGAATCACTGGCATTACATTATGGCTACGAGTCTGAAGCAACCACCAAAGCTGCAGCAGTGCCCATTTACCAAACGACATCGTACACCTTTGATGATACTCAACACGGTGCCGACCTGTTTGACTTAAAAGTTGCCGGTAACATTTACACCCGCATTATGAACCCGACAACCAGCGTGCTTGAACAACGCTTGGCTGCGATAGAAGGTGGTATTGGTGCGCTGGCAGTTGCATCAGGCATGGCGGCAATTACTTATGCCATTCAAGCGTTAACCCAAGTGGGCGACAACATTGTCAGCACCAGCCAGTTATACGGTGGCACCTATAATTTATTTGCCCATACATTGCCCCGCCAAGGTGTTGAAGTCCGTATGGCGGCGTTTGATGATTTCGATGGCCTCGATGCATTAATTGACGATAAGACTAAAGCGTTATTTTGTGAATCGATTGGTAATCCTGCCGGTAATATTGTCGACTTACAGCGTTTGGCCGATATTGCCCACAAACATGGGGTGCCGTTAATTGTTGATAATACTGTGGCAACGCCAGTGTTATGTCGTGCATTTGATCATGGTGCAGATATCGTTATTCATTCATTAACCAAATACATTGGCGGCCACGGCACTACTATTGGTGGGGTGATTATTGATTCGGGCAAATTTGATTGGGTAGAGAACAAGCAACGCTTTGCGATACTCAATGAGCCCGATCCGTCTTATCACGGCGTGGTCTATACCGACGCGTTTGGTCCAGCGGCCTTTATTGGTCGCTGCCGCGTTGTGCCATTGCGCAATACTGGCGCAGCATTATCGCCACACAGTTCCTTTTTATTACTCCAAGGTTTAGAAACCTTAAGCCTGCGCATGGAACGTCATTGCTGCAATGCCCTCACGTTAGCTGAATATTTACAACAGCATCCAAGCATTAGCTGGGTTAATTACGCCGCATTACCGGATAGTCCGCATCATGGTACATGCCAAAAAATCACTGGCGGTAAAGCCTCTGGTATCATCAGTTTTGGCATTAAAGCCGATAATGCTGAAGCCGGTAAAGTCGCTGGTGGTAAGTTTATTGATGCACTGCAAATGGTGCTGCGTTTAGTCAATATCGGCGATGCTAAATCACTGGCGTGCCATCCTGCCAGTACCACTCACCGCCAACTCAGCGGCGCAGAGTTAGCCAAAGCCGGCGTGTCAGAAGACCTCGTCCGCATTTCGGTGGGAATAGAGCACATCGATGACATCATTGCCGATGTTAGCCAAGCATTAGAGAAAGCAATTGTGTAACTAACATAAATAAAATAAATAAAAAGCCCTATCAATACTGTGTATTGATAGGGCTTTTTATTATGCTATGAGGATCAACACTTTGCCGGAGCGGCTGGGGAGATCCAAGAGGGAAAAGCCGTTTTCCCTGCTTGAACGGGTGTGAGCGAAGCGCCAGGACCTTAATAAAATTAAGCTATTTTAAATAGCTAACCGTTTCGTTGGAGTAATTATCACCGGCAACGGCACATCCCAATATTCAATCGGTAAAACGCTCACTTGCTGACAGTCATGGGCATACCCGACGGCTAACGGCTTGTTATCAATCACTTGTGCCAAGGTGCGGTCGTAATAACCGCCGCCCATACCCATGCGATTACCATTATTATCAAATGCGACCAAGGGTGTCACAATCATATCCAGCTGCTCAACAGTGGCAATGTTGCCGACATCAAGCTTGGGTTCGGCAATGTTAAAGCGATTGTTTATCATCACAGTATCAGCGGTATAGCGAATAAACAGCAAATGCCCTTTAGCAAAAGGGTGCAAGCGAGGTAGATACACTTCAATATCTAATTTCCATAAAGCTTTTATCAACTTATTGGTTGCTAGTTCACCGTCAAAAGCTAAATATAGCGCCACTCGTTTAGCTGAAATACGCTGAATTTCTGACAATAAATGTCGACTAGCAATCAAGGCTAGTTGGTTTTGTTCCGCTTGAGAAAGGGCATTACGCTCTTGCCTGATATGGCGACGAATACTGTCACGGCTCATATTATAACTGTCGAATAACGGTGCTGGGATTGAAGGATCTGTAAATGAATCTTTATTGATAATGGCTTGATCCGTCATAAGTTTATCTGATGCAGTGCTGCCAGAAGAAAAATAAGTAATCAGGGTTTGAACCGCTGAAGAATCTGACTGATATGGTTCTGAATTAGTCATAAAACGCGTCATGCTCATATGTAGGGAATACTCCAACACTTACAAATGAATTTAAAAAAACGATAATCAACAACTGGAACTCAAAGTAGGTTATCGCGTTCTGTAATGAGATGAAATCACAGATTGATAGTCAGCTAATGCTGAATCACTTTGCATCAAACTTCCCCCCAGCGTAAGGCTTAGCATTACGCTGGGTTGTTTTTAGCAACACAATACGGGACTATTTATCCATGTTCATCGATTTTAGTAGCACCGGACTCTCGTAATCAGCCACCATCGTCTTTGCTTTTAACCAAAATTTTCTACGTGTTAAGAAGTAAGTAAAGCCAACTGATAACAAAGCCCACTCAATTAAATTATTCCCCATAAAACGTAAACCAGATGATAATAACGCAGCCACATCACCAGAATAATTAGCATTATTTTCGATAAAACCATAAGTTGGGTTTATTAAGAACAAACCGTATTGTAGGGCACAATAAAAACTGACTCCAGCAATCAATCCAAAAATTTTGCTATACCACTTTTGTGGCCATTTTACACCAATGACGAGTAAGTAAAGCCCGACCAATAATGAGCCACTCACGAGAGTGCTAGCCATGGCGGGTGAATGGCCAAGCAGTTCAACCGTGTTGTAATAAAGCGTTAACGCCATATGTGGCAATAATAGTGTAATGCTGATAGCCAATACCCAGATCTTAGCGTTACTGATATTTTTCCAATACAATTTTTTCACACCTTGGTAGCTTAACCACAATAACCCAAGTACAAAGGCATAATTAGCCACAGCGGGAAGCCCGAATAGGCCAAATTGCATCGTCAATAACGCCATCATCCATTCAGGTATTTGAGTCACGCTCATGCGATAACCGGAATCGACTGCAAATTTGGGGAATAACAGCGCGATTAACATCCCTAAAGTAAAGAATAAATAAGTGTATTTAATCAAGCCTGCGAACATGTTAGGTGTAATACCTTTAACGCTTTGCTTTTTTAATTGTGTCACTAAGTTTTGGTAGTTAGATAATACCGCGTCTTTAATATCAGTCGATACCCAGTTTTCATCTAATAATGCAATTTGCGTGTGGGTTGTATCGGCTTCGATAATGTTTTTTACAGCAGGGGTGGCTAATGCCACTTTGTCGGCGGATTGGCTGCCCCCTGCCATTTTCTGTGCCACACTCCATACCGCAGGATCGTAAACCCCACCGGCATTATGGGTGGTGTTCTTTTTACCGGCAAAGCACATCTTGGTATCGACTTTATCAATCGTCGCGGTAAATTGCAGGGTTGGAAGTTTAGCGGTAAAAGCATACATAAAGGTACAGCCATCAAGGGTACCCTCAACATCAACTTCAGTTATCTCAGTTAAATTATAGACTAAGTTTAAGCCGCTATTTTTGACAAATTCAGAGGTCCATTTGTGGTAATCACTGCTGTTATAAGCCCAGTTAGTGCTGCGTTTTGCTTCACCATCAATGGTGTAACTGTGATAGAGGTAACCGCCGCCACTACAAGTGCCGCACGTCACAGAGCCCGAGCCGTTGCAGGTATAACAGGTTTTTTTACCACTGCCCCAACATGATGAACAAGACTCTGTGGTATAAACCGTGCGATTATTATAGCTATCATGACGCGAAACACTGACGCGGCCACTACCATGACAACCACTACAAGAGTTACTACCAGAGCCATAACAGCTAGAACAACTTTGACTACCAGAACCATGGCAACGGTAGCAAACTTTGCTGCCCACATAGGTTTCAGGGGCTGATTTTAAGCCTCTATTTCTTATTAGGAAATTTTCCGCAATATCAGGCCCAAGTATTGTTAAGAAGCGATCGTTAAACAACGAATTCTGTCCACTGACATACTCTTTGGCTTTGTCATGGGCGAGATCTCGGGCATTGGATGCACTGCCTGACTTAATTCCAGATGGGCAATAGCCGCCGTGTTCATGTGCACTCACGCCAACTTCAATCGTCCAACCAAAGGTAAATTTAAGCTGTGGAAGCTTTGCTTGTTCGTTGCTTAATATTACTGGTACATCGACACCAGTGAGATCTTTACCGTTGCTACGGATAAAACTTTGGAATTGTTCTAATTTACTCACGTAATACTTCCTATAAATCAATGCGTGATGAATTTTTTTACTGTTTTTTTATCATTGACTGGTCACGTCTGCTGCTGACAAATTGATATTAAAATCAGTTTCGTCGGCTTTCAAATACACCCATTCTCTAACGGAAATATGTCCAGGGGCGCTGACTTTTATGTCATAACTGCCCGCGGGTAACATCATGCCTGCTTGATATGTTGGTTTAATATTCATCACTGCCACCTTGGCATTGGCGATATTGTTGTTGATAGTCAGAGGTAATAAGGCGGCTTTCTTAGGCGAGTATTTAGCAAGCTTAGTTGAATCATGTTCAGACATTATTGCTAAATCAAAGCGGTTAATGGGCTCACTGATCGCATTAAATCCTTTGGTGATAAATAAGCCTTGGTCAATGGATGAACCGATAGGTTGCACCATAGGTTGAGTCACTAATAACCATTTAAGCGCGAATGAAATCATGGCTGAATCATTCTTCTCCATTTGTTCAAAAAAGTAATGCAACGCCGATTCTTTCATGGTGTATTGGTTAACGGCCATGGATAAAGGCACCACAAAAATTGCCGCTAATAACAGGATAGATATTGCAGGTTTTATATATCGGTTAGGCTTAGCTTTTGCTGCTGCTCGAGTCCTTTTTACTTGCACGAGTTCTACGGCTTTCATCGGTAACTTTAATAGGGTTAATAGCACCAAGGCTAAGCTAATCGACATGGATATTGGCGGAATAATCGTTGATCTTAAAGCCGACTTACCCGTCGATTCAAAAGCGCCGCCGTCGGCAAACTCAACTTGTTGGGCTTCGAGCACATTAAGATACTCGGTGGTTTTCCGTCGTATATTGGGTTCAATAATTTTCTGTTTAAACTCACGGTTATTCCAATCAGCCAGCGTTGGTTTTACGTAAAGCTCTTTCATTTCATCCTCAATACGCTGTTGGATAACGCCTTGCTGTTGAAATGTCTGCCAGCTTAAATTCGGCGGCATGTCATTGCCTTTAGCCTTCATTTTTGATCGCCACTCACTATCAGCTTGTTGACGCACTTTTTTAGCAACTGCAATGTCAAAGCTATTACGATCGGTCAGTGACCAAGAAGGGGATAAGGTTAAGCCTTTTTGTTTCAGCTTTTTATTCACTTTTATGCTGGTAAGTTCATTTACTCTAAATTCATGAATTGAGTTAATGCCTAATGGATAGCCACCCGACTCTTTAATAAAATCAGGCTCCATTTTTAGCATCAACACGTTTTTATAATGATTCACATCGTTGGTATACACCATACGATGATCTTTAAATCCAGCGTCGCCACCCGTTACGGCATCAGCAGCTTGCATTGCAGTGTAAAGGCCAAATGTCAAAATCCCTGAAATAATGGAATTACCGACGTTTTCAGACGTCGAAATTTCTTCACGAACCAACCAATCATTAGGTGGAATATAAGGCATGCTGTATTTGGCTATTTCTTTGTCATAACCGTTCTGCAGTCGCTCGAAACAACGGTCTTTATTACTGCCACTTTTCTTTTCTGCACATTTATTACGCCGTTCAAAATAATCGTATAATTTAGGGGCTATTTTTTGTGCCCGGGATTCGACCCTGGCTTCATAAGCCTTGGTGCCTTGTTGGTATTGCTCCCAACCTTGCTTTACCTGGTTTTGGGTATCGAGCCAGTAAGCGTCAGATCGTGTTTGTACGCTAGCTAAGGCCTGATTATATTGATTAGAACCTGCAGCATACTCAGTGTATTTTCCCCGTAGGGTCTGGCGGAAATTATCATAGTTAGCGTAGTGTTGATCAAATCGAGACATAGCACGGTCGCGAACAAATTTTTCCATGATCAAGCGCTTTTTCTGTTTTAAATCGTCCACTAATTTATCATCAGCGTATACGAGTCCACCAAACACGGATAAAAACGTTTTTTCGATTGCACTGTGTTTTTTATCGGGGTCGTAATCAATGCCTTCAAATTTTATTGAATTTTCAATCAATGCGCTACGAAGTACTTGCGACAAATAAGCTTGTTGGCGCTCTTCTGGGGTCGATGCATCAATAATAAAATGATCCACTAACCACTTTTGACCAAAAAATACCGTTGGCCAAATAATCACTGCAATTAGGGTGAAATAACCTAAAGCCCGAGTGGCTTTAGCCACTTGTTTACCTTTTAGTAATAAGTCAGCTAAAAGCAGGGTAACGCCAACACCACTGATGGTACGACCAAATAATTCTACCGCCCGTAAGTCTTCCACGCTGGAATTGCGCCCGCCAGCAACATCGGTTAACGCCGCATTAAACACCGCCTCAGGGAATAAATACACTATCGAACAAATGAACATCAACAGCATCCACCAGAAGGGTTTACCCGTGTTAACCATTTGGGCTTCAACAGCTTGTTGTTTTTTAGCTTTGACAGCCGTTGATTGTTGATTTTTCTGTACTTTCTTCAGCTCTTTTTCAGCTGATTCCATCTTCTTTTGCGTCGGGGCAGTGTTAAGCAAATTTGTTGCAAATGGACTTTTGTTATTATCAGTCATATTAATTTTTATTAGCCTGACGACCTGGTAACCTTAAAATAATGGTGTCACCGGTGTCGTTATCAATTATTTCATCAGTAATAGTGGGGAAACCATGTTCCAACAAAGGCGTGGGTATGTTGTTAGGTGTCTTGTTAACCGCAGTGCTATGGATGGCTTTAAGGCCAGAGGTTAATGACAAATAATAACCTTCTGTTTGATAACCAAGCATTTCGTCAAAGCGATCAAAGTCAGCATCTTGGGGTAAAGCGGTAATATAACGACCGACATTACTCAATGCTTGATAACGCTTTTTAGGTACGGCTCTGTTGAATAAACGCTGGCAAATCTTGTAAGGCGTGGCATCCACAATTGCGCCATCGGGTAGCTTATTAGTGGTTAACTTAAGTAATTGTGATTGATGATAATCACTGCCATTAAGCGAATAGGTATAGACCTTCATTCCGAGTTGGTGAGCACGATACTTGACGCTGAGATGCTGCATAAAACTGCGAATGTCTAAGTGTAAACCAGAGTTGCTACCCAGCTTTTTTTGCAATTGGGTTAATGATGATGTTGCGGTGTAGTCTTTATAACGTGAGCGGTAACGTTTAGTGCCGTAGCGACCAGCAAGCTCAAGATTATGTTGATTATCTAAGTAATAGGCATCATTTTTTACACCTTTACGTAAATCTGCGGCTAACTTTTCAACACTGGTAGGGTGTCCACCTTGAATAAAGCCTAAGTAAACCGATGGGTTAATGCCACGTAGCTTGTATAGGACATCTCGTTCTGCCGCAGAATAATAAAATCCACCTAAGCCAATATATTTTCTGAGCATATTATCGAGCTCTACCAGCTTTTGGCCATTGGTATCAGATTTTATTTCTACATTGAGTCGTTGATTTTGGGTGCGATAAGCGCCAAATACTCTAAAGGCTTCTGCAGCCGTTATTGGGCGTTCGTTGAGTAAATTGTTACTGTGTTTATCCCGCAGTTTCAGATTAGCGAACTGCTGAACACTCATGCGATTTAGTTTAAAGCGTTCACCGGTGTAATACACGGTAGCGCGACCTGTTTGACTATCGTGATGATTAACCCAAGTGCCATCTTTGAGTAGCATTACGTCAATTTCGACACTGTTAAAGTTATCGTTCAAGGCCGAAGCAATAGCATTAGCGCTACTTTCTGGTTGACGAAAATCTCCACGGTGCGCCGAAATATCTAACTGGCATTGTGCGGTCGAGACCATTTTGATATTGCCATTGCTAGCCAGATATAAATTGCGATCGCCTAAGCTCAATTGAACATCAATGATATCCAAACCTAGGTTTGCTGCATCAGCAGGCAAATGAGATAACGCAGCAGGAATGATATGACTCGGTTTAACAGGGTCGGGTGTGGATTTACAAGCAGATAAGCTGAACATGAATACAATTAAAATGGTGCAGTAAACCTTGAGATGAGTGGAGCAGCTTGTCATAATCCATATTTACAAGTTATTAATATTAAACACTTTATACAGTAATATACGTTGTAAAACAATCTTAACAATAAAGTAACCTAGTGTCTCCGTCTGAAAGTGTGAAAGCGGGACTGTTTTGTATAAAAAACGGTCGTATTTTATTGGCTATTTGAGCTGAAGGATCAGCGTCACCAAGTTATGTTGTCGATTTATGCACAGCTGGAGGATAAAAGAGATCTTGAGGAGAAAAGAGAGCTTGGATATGAAACAGAGCTGGATATGAAAGAGTGCTTGGATATGAAACAGAGCTGGATATGAAAGTGAGCTGGATATGAAAGAGCTTGGATATGAAACAGTGCTTGGATATAAAAGCGTGCTTGAGGATGAAATAAAGGCACTATCTAAAAAGTGTAACCGAGGTGATCTTCAAAAAATGAGCCTTAAAAAAAGGCTAAATCTGAAATTAGAATGCTCCCCAAAATACCGCTGCTGGCGCAGCCCTTGAACCGTAGGTTCAAGGCGGGTAAATGTTCATTTCCTAAGGCTTCTCGGTATAATCCGAGCATGCACAGTGTCAACGAAAGCATTCACCCTGGGTTTGTAATTATCGGCACAGGGACTTAACCAACTGGCGAATATCTCAGGGAGCAAAACAGGGTAGAATCAAGTTATTCTTAATTCTGAAATCTTAGTTTAGCCTTCCTAGCTGCTTCGTTCAACCAAGGATGTTTCCAACGTTGACTGTAATAACGAAATTCGCTCATCCATTTGCGCCATGTACTGCTTATTCTTTTGCTTTTCTTCGTACAATTCATTACCAATATTGAGTGCGGCCATAATGGCAAGCTCTTCACGGCTTAAGTTGTTGGTCCGAGACTTTAACGTCGTCAGCTGGTTTTCAACTTCTCTGGCTACCGTGCGCAATGCTTCTTCGCGTCCTTTAGGACATCCGATGGAGTAGGTGCGCCCTAATAGGGTAATATCAACAGCACTGTTACTCATAATGTCGCCGCAGATCCTCAGTTAACCTCACTCGGGTTAAAGAGATGGGGTAAACAAGTAAAAATCATAAAATTTGACATATTTCATATCAAACTTGTCATTTGTTTTGCTAACCAGGCGTCTTGTGCAATTAATCGCTGCGCCAATAACAGGTCTATTATAAGTCAGTGTAGCGCAGTTAGCGGGACAAAAGACTGTTTGATAACCGTTTATTATTCCGAGCTGATGTTAGTAAAGTTCAGCATGTGAGCGAACTATATAGGGCTGAATTTAAAAGCGCAAGGCAACAGTATCCCTTTTTAACTATTTGCTGTTTGTGTGAACAAATCTGCTTCAGTCCCTGTATAATTGGGGCACAATACACGCTCGCATTTGGAGCATCATACTATCTCTGCTAGCATTGAAGCAGATATAGCGCTATTAGGAATTAACCATGGCAATCCCACCTTCATTATGTATTGAAAAACTAAAACAGGCATTAGATTACGCTGAAGTAGGCCAACATCCAGTAGAAGTGCACGGTGCACTTGTTGGGCTAATTTGTGGTGGCGTAAAACAAGAGAATTTTGCGTGGTTAACGCCGTTAGTTGAGTTAATGAACGACGGTCAGCCGCTAGAAGCGAACTTACAAAAGTTGATCAGTGAGTTGTATCAAGACACGGTGACACGCTTAGTCGATTTTGAATTTGGCTTTACCTTGTTACTGCCAGAAGAAGAAGTGCCGCTGAGCGAGCGCGTTGAAGCGTTAGCTTTGTGGACCCAAAGCTTCTTAACCGGCATTGCCATTATTCAACCGCAGCTAGCAAAAGCATCATCTGATGTGCGTGAAGTGATTAAAGACCTTGCTGATATTGCCCAAGTAGAATTTGATGTTGGTGATGACGAAGAATCCGAAGTCGCCTACGTTGAACTGCAAGAATTTGTCAGAATGTCGGCTATTTTATGCTATTCAGAGTTCGGTTTAGACATGCCTTTACATGACACCGACGAGCATTCAAATTTTCACTAATATTTTTGGTATAGGCAGTAACGCAGCGTATGACCTCAGCACACACCTCCACACAACCACTTGCCGTTGATATTGCCATTGTGGGTGGCGCCATGGCAGGAGCCACGTTAGCCTTAGGGTTAGCTAAGTTATCTGCCACCTTGTCGCGTCCGCTGCGCATTGCCTTAATCGAAGCCCACGTTGCCAACCATAATCACCCAGGCTTTGATGCTCGCTCCATTGCCGTTGCTCACGGTTCTGTTTTTGAACTCACTCGTTTAGGCATTTGGCCTAAGTTGCAGCATCTTGGCACTGCAATTGAAAATATTCATGTTTCCGATCGCGGTCACTTTGGCATGACCGAGCTCAATGCTAAACCGCTTGGGTTAGATGCATTAGGCCAGGTGGTTGAATTAGCCCAAGTGGGCAAAGTGTTGTTTGAGCAACTGGCTCAATCCGCTGTTAGGGTATTTTGTCCGGCCAAAGTCACCCAGATACTGGCTCAAACAAGCGGCCACTTATTAACCTTAGATAACGGCACTCAATTGCATTGCCAGTTATTGGTGGCAGCAGATGGTGCCAATTCGGTCGTGCGCCAACATCTGGGCCAACCAACAGAAAAAATCGATTTTGATCAAACGGCTATAGTCGCTAATATCACCACAGATCAAGCCCATCAGCATTGGGCTTACGAACGCTTCACTCAAACCGGCCCGCTGGCACTTTTACCTATGTCATCAGCGTCTAATTCATTCAAGTCTAATTCATTCAAGTCTAAGTCATTCGCGTCTAAGTCTTCAGCAACGCCGACCCAATCACGTTTTTCAGTCGTGTGGGCATTACCGCCCGCACAAGCCCATGAATTAGTCAACGGCGACAAAACTGAATTTTTAGCCGCCTTACAACAAGCGTTTGGTCACCGAGCGGGTCGTTTTGTCGACGTCGGTCAACGGGTGAGTTATCCACTAACGTTATCGTATATGCCAAGGCCTGTTTACCATCGTTGTATCTTTGTCGGTAACGCCGCGCAAACCCTACATCCTATTGCCGGACAAGGCTTTAACTTAGGTTTACGTGATGTAGTGGGGTTACTCAATGTACTTGAACAGGCCTTTAGTGCGCATCAATTAACCAATAGCTCAACCCAGGTCGATGTCGGCAGCAGCGCCATCGTGCATCAATATTTAGTCGATCGCCAAGCCGATCGCGACAGCACACTTCGCAATATCGAATTTTTAGTGCGTGGTTTTTCCAATCAATATTGGCCGCTGGTGGCGGGGCGCAATGTCGGTTTGCGTTTATTGTCTTGGTTACCCCCACTCAAACGTCCCGTTGCTCAAACCGCAATGGGTTGGCGTTAACTCTTTTAAGGTAAGGATTGACCATGTATTCAACTCAAACATATGATGTTGCCATCGTCGGAGGTGGCATGGTCGGGCTCGCTACCGCAATCGGTTTAGCCAACGCCGACCTTAATGTCGTGGTCATCGATGCTGGCACAATTCAAGCGGTCAGTGGCGAGCCTAAATTGCGTGTCAGTGCCATTAACAAAGCCAGCCAGCAATTGCTACAAAACCTCAGTGCGTGGCAATATCTCGATGACAATCGTGTCAGCCCTTACCAAAAAATGTCGGTGTGGGACAAAGACGGCCTAGGCAAAATTGAATTTGACGCCCACAGCATCAGCGAAACGCATTTAGGCTCGATTATCGAAAACGATGCCATCAGCTATGCCCTTGCCAAACGTGCGAGTGAGATCAGTAATTTAACCCATTTAGAAGGCCAACGCCTTGAACGTATAGCCTTTGGCGAACGCGAAGCTTGGCTTACCTTAGCCAGTGGCGACAACATTAGCGCCGCCGTGGTGGTGGCTGCCGATGGTGCCAACTCATGGGTGCGCCAGCAATGCAGTATTCCGCTGACATTCTGGGACTACGGTCACCATGCCATTGTCGCCACAGTGCGCACCGAACTCGCCCATGACGCCACCGCCAGACAAGCCTTTTTACCCGGCGGCCCATTAGCTATGTTGCCCTTGTATGACGACCATTTATGTTCAATTGTGTGGTCGGTGTCGCCCGATCAAGCCAAGCAATTATTAGCGCTTGATGAGGTTGAGTTTTCAAAAGCATTAACCGCCGCGCTCGATGGTCGTTTAGGCTTGTGCCAAGTGATCAGCGAGCGTCAATCATTTCCACTGCGGATGCGTTATGCGCGCCATTTTGCGCGCCACCGTTTAGTGCTGGCCGGTGACGCCGCCCATACCATTCATCCGTTAGCCGGCCAAGGGGTTAACTTAGGCTTTTTAGACGCTGCCAGTATCATCGACACCTTTACCCAATTGCATGAGCAAGGCAAAGACTTAGGCGAATATAGCCATTTACGCGCCCTTGAACGTTGGCGTAAAGCTGAAGCCATGGAAATGATAGCCACCATGGAAGGCTTTAAAAGACTGTTTGCCGGCAGCAATCCGCTTAAAAAAGCCATGCGCGACATCGGCCTAACCCTAGTTGATAATGTCGCTGGACTGAAAACAGTGTTCATCAAACAGGCTATGGGTAACAAAATGACATTACCTAAACTTTGTCGTGAGCCAATTTAATCATAGCTAATGTAGAAACTTGTTTAATATCAGGTAGCACAGTTAAATCAGTTATTTTATTGTAAATAATTATGTAAAAAAATTATGCCAATAGATTAGCTAAACTAATGCGACTGGACTCGGATTAGAAAATTCTTTTGTATACAAATTGGGTCTGCGGAGTATAATTTTGTTCGCATTTTATCAAATACCTACATAAGAAAGGCCTCAAAAAAAGGGATAATAATGGCTAGCAAAACAGTACTTTTTAACAAGCATTTACAATCAAACGCCAAAATGGTCGATTTCCATGGTTGGGAAATGCCGATTAACTACGGCTCTCAAATCGAAGAGCACCACGCAGTACGTCAAGACGCAGGCATGTTTGACGTGTCTCACATGACCGTAGTTGACGTTACCGGCAGCGATGCTTGTGCCTTCTTACGTAAGTTACTTGCTAACGATGTCGCCAAACTTACCGTACCGGGTAAAGCCCTTTATGGCGGAATGCTAGACGAAAACGCTGGTATCATCGACGACCTTATCACCTACTACTTAACCGACACCCATTACCGCGTAGTGGTTAACTCCGCTACTCGCGACAAAGACCTCGCCTGGATCAACACACAAGCCGCCGCGTTTGATGTTGTGGTTAGCGAACGTCCAGAATTGTCGATGATTGCCGTACAAGGCCCTAACGCGAAAGCGAAAGCCGCTAGCGTATTCACCGCCGATCAAAATGCTGCTATTGCAGGCATGAAGCCATTCTTTGGTGTGCAGTCAGGCAGTTTATTTATTGCCACCACAGGTTACACCGGTGAAGTTGGCTACGAAATCATTGTCCCAGAAGCTGAAGCCGAAGCCCTATGGCAAGCACTCTTAGAGGCAGGCGTTAAGCCGTGTGGTCTTGGTGCCCGCGACACATTACGCTTAGAAGCGGGCATGAATCTATACGGCCAAGACATGGACGAGTCAATCAATCCACTGGCTGCTAATATGGGCTGGACCGTTGCGTGGGAGCCAAGCGATCGTGACTTTATCGGCCGCGAAGCGTTAACCGCGATTAAAGCGGCAGGCACGACAAAGTTAGTTGGTTTGGTCATGGAAGAAAAGGGCGTGTTACGCCATGATATGGCGGTATTTTTTACCGATGCAGACGGTGTTGAACACCAAGGTGTGATCACCAGTGGTTCGTTTTCGCCAACGTTAGGCTATTCTATCGCCATGGCCCGTGTACCCAATGGTATTGGTGCCACAGCTAAAGTTGAAATGCGTAAAAAACGCGTGACCGTAAAAGTCATCGCCCCAAGTTTTGTGCGCAATGGTAAACAAGCCTTCTAATGATAGTGGCGTGTTACCGACACCGAATTTATTGATTAAGTCTTTGAACATCAGATTAAGGAACAGCAACAATGAGCACTATTCCGGCAGAATTGAAATATGCATCTTCACACGAATGGATCCGTAAAGAATCAGACGGTAGCTACACAGTAGGTATCACTGAGCATGCTCAAGAGCTTCTTGGTGACATGGTATTCGTAGAATTACCAGATGTAGGCGATACCGTTACCGCCGGTGAAGATTGTGCAGTAGCAGAATCAGTCAAAGCGGCTTCAGACATCTACGCACCGATTTCTGGTGAAGTGATTGCCGTAAACGAATCATTAGAAGATTCACCAGAACTGGTCAACAGTGACGCTTTTGGTGAAGGTTGGTTCTTCCGTGTTATGCCTTCTCTTGAAGCCGAAGTTGATGCATTGCTCGATGCCGACGGTTATCAAGAAGTCATTGACCAAGAATAATCACCCATAACACTAGAAGCTCCCTAGGGAGCTTCTTTGTTATATGAAGCTAAAAATGTTGCGCCGATAATCTCTAACCCGTGGCAGCTAAAAAGCCAATGACGAGGCCGCAACATCATAAACCGTAAACAGGTTATTCACGTATTACCCATTTTCACCCTAATCCAGTTATGTGCCCTACCGCCTCAACTGGTCGATTTGGAACAAGGTTTAATATGACCAAGCAAACCCTGACACAACTAGAACAGCACGAACTTTTCCTGACGCGCCACATCGGCCCAAATGCAGAACAACAACAAGACATGTTGAACTTCATTGGCGCAGAGTCGCTAGACGATCTGACCGCCCAAACGGTCCCAGGCAAAATTCGCTTACCCCAAGAGCTCACCATAGGTGATTCCTGTGGCGAAGCCGAAGGTATCGCCTATATCCGTAACATAGCAGATAAAAATACAGTCTTTAAAAGCTATATCGGTATGGGTTACTACGGCGTGCAAGTGCCTAATGTCATTTTGCGTAATGTGTTTGAAAACCCAGGTTGGTACACGGCTTACACGCCGTACCAGCCAGAAATCGCCCAAGGCCGTTTAGAAGCCACGTTAAACTTCCAGCAAGTGTCAATGGACCTTACCGGTCTTGATCTTGCCTCTGCATCATTATTAGATGAAGCAACCGCAGCAGCAGAAGCCATGGCATTAGCCAAGCGCGTCTCTAAAGCCAAAAAAGCCAACATCTTCTTTGTTGCCGACGACGTATTCCCGCAAACCCTCGACGTAGTCAAAACTCGCGCCGAATGCTTTGGTTTTGACGTGGTCGTTGGCCCAGCAAAAGAGGCAGTAAATTACGAATTATTTGGTGCCTTGTTCCAGTACACCAACCGTATTGGTCAAATCACCGACTACACTGAGTTATTTACTCAGTTACGTGACAAAAAAGTGGTGGTTACCGTTGCCGCCGACATTATGTCGTTATTACTGCTTAAATCACCGGGCGTCATGGGCGCAGATGTGGTGTTTGGTAGCGCGCAACGTTTTGGGGTACCCATGGGATACGGCGGACCTCACGCGGCCTTTTTCGTGGCCCGTGATGAGCACAAACGTTCAATGCCAGGTCGCATTATTGGTGTGTCAAAAGACCGCCGCGGCAACAGCGCATTACGCATGGCCATGCAAACCCGCGAGCAACATATTCGCCGCGAAAAAGCTAACTCAAACATTTGTACGGCGCAAACCTTATTAGCCAACATGGTGTCGTTTTATGCGGTATTCCACGGCCCACATGGCTTAAAAACCATCGCATCACGCATTCACCGTTTTGCCGACATTTTAGCCGCAGGCTTAAGCGCTAAAGGCTTAACCTTAGCGAACACTTCATGGTTCGACACCATCAGTGTTAAAGGTGCCGACGTTGCAGCGATTAACGCCCGTGCATTAGCGGCCAAGTTAAACTTACGCATCGACGCCGACGGCGCATTTGGGGTGAGTTTTGACGAAACCACTACTCGCCAGGATCTGGTGGTATTGTTTGATGTGATTTTAGGTGCTGGCCATGGCATAGATGTCGCCACATTAGATGGCGCCATTGTGGCCAATGGCAGTCAGTCAATCCCACAAGCATTAGTACGTCAAGACGCGGTATTAACTCATCCAACATTTAATCGCTACCAAAGCGAAACCGAGATGATGCGTTATATCAAGCGTCTGGAAAACAAAGATTTAGCCCTAAACCACTCAATGATCTCGTTAGGTTCATGCACCATGAAGCTCAACGCCGCAGTGGAAATGCTACCGGTAAGCTGGCCAGAATTTGCTAACATGCACCCATTTTGCCCACTTGACCAAGCACAAGGTTACACTCAGTTAATTAATGAGTTGTCTGAGTTTTTAGTCAACATCACCGGTTACGATGCCGTGTGTATTCAACCTAACTCAGGTGCACAAGGCGAATACGCCGGTCTATTAGCGATTAAGAAATACCACGAGTCTCGCGGCGACGCGCACCGTAACATTTGCTTAATCCCGCAATCGGCTCATGGCACCAACCCTGCATCGGCACAACTTGCTGGTATGAAGGTTGTGGTCACGGCGTGCGACAAGCAAGGCAACGTTGATTTAGACGATTTACGCACTAAAGCGGCCGAGCTTGCCGACAGCTTATCGTGCATCATGATCACATACCCATCGACCCACGGTGTGTACGAAGAATCAATCCGCGAAGTGTGCGACATCGTCCATCAATATGGCGGTCAAGTGTATTTGGACGGCGCCAACATGAACGCCCAGGTTGGCTTAACCTCACCAGGCTTTATCGGCGCAGACGTATCGCATTTAAACCTACATAAAACCTTTGCTATCCCGCACGGCGGTGGTGGTCCTGGTATGGGCCCAATCGGGGTTAAAGCGCACCTTGCGCCATTTGTAGCAGGCCACGTAGTGGTTAAGCCTGGCCGCGAAAGCGACCACAACGGCGCAGTATCTGCTGCACCTTATGGCAGCGCTAGCATCCTGCCAATCAGCTGGATGTACATTAAGCTGTTAGGCACTAAGGGTGTGAAGCAATCAACCCAAACGGCGCTATTAAACGCTAACTACATCATGAAAAAGCTGTCAGCACATTACCCTGTGTTGTTCACCGGCCGTAACGAGCGCGTTGCCCACGAATGTATTATCGACTTACGTCCATTGAAAGAAATCTCTGGCGTAACCGAAATGGATATCGCTAAGCGTCTTAACGATTATGGTTTCCACTCACCCACCATGAGTTTCCCGGTAGCGGGCACCTTGATGATTGAGCCTACGGAATCTGAGTCTAAGGTTGAGTTGGACAGGTTTATCGAAGCGATGATCTCTATTCGCGGCGAAGTGGCTAAAGTCGCTGCAGGCGAGTGGCCAGTGGACAATAACCCACTGCATAATGCACCTCACACCCTGGCTGATATTATGGACCCAGAGTTTGATTCACGTCCGTACAGTCGTGAAGTGGCCGTGTTCCCAACGGCGGCGGTTAAGGCGAATAAGTTTTGGCCAACGGTTAATCGTATTGATGATGTTTATGGGGATCGCAACCTCATGTGCTCGTGTGTCCCAATTTCAGACTACGAATAAATGATAATGACTACTTGGCCTCGATAATACGGCGTCAGCCGACACTTTTCTCTTCTCATTGACACCAGTCAACTCCGAGGAGAAAAGCATCGGCTTCCTTGTCTTCTCATCGGCAGTAACGCCATTATCGTGGTAGTAGACTTCATTTAGCATTTTGAGTAAAAACATTAAAAAAGCGAACCGATTGGTTCGCTTTTTTGTTAGCTCCTTGGTCTCGATAATACGGCGTTAACCGAGAGTTTTCGCATAGCTCGAAATAAGGAGTTTGACACCAGTCAACTCCGCGGCGAAAACCTCAAACTTCATTGCCTTATCATCGCCAGCGACGCAATTATGGTGGTAGTGGGCTTCATTGAAATCTTCTGAGTAAGAGCATTAAAAAAGCGAACCTTTGGGTTCGTTTTTTATTGGTTGTTTAGTCTAGCTATTACGGAATTGAACCTCGGCTCCAGAAAGCTCATCACAAAGAGTTTGACACCAGTCAACTCCGCGCTAGAGCCTTCGGTTCGCCAGCGACGCAATTATGGTGGTAGTGGGCTTCATTTGAAGTTTTAGAATTTAAAAGCGACCGAAAGGTCGCTTTTTTGTCTTCGATACTCAGGAATGTTTATATTGACGTCATTCCGGCAATGCTTTTGAGCCGGAATCCAAGTGTTTGCTTATGCTTTTTTGCACCTATGGCCTGCAGCACTAAAAGCGTGGCCAATTTTACCTGACCACTACAGTTTGCATGTTTGGGATCCCTCACGCTCTGTCTCCCACTTATTAACTCCACTTATTTACCCCATTTATTACTTATTCGCGTCTTTATTACCGGTTTTATTATTCAAAACAATTAATTTGTAAACAGCTGCTACAGTCCGTTGTTATTCGTATCTTTTAACGGGCTTTGCTCGCTATACTGGGGCGGCAGTATGTGCTGGTTTTTGAATGGGAACGAACGGTTGTTACCCAGCCAAACGCTGTTGCATATCAACTCATAAAAATGACTACGAACTCATTCTGAATGAAGGAGAAGCTCTCGTGAAAAAAGTAGGGATTCTAATACTGTGTTTGTTGATGCCAATGACATCAGCTTTTGCAGAGCAAACCAAAACATTATCGGCAGAGGTGCTTTGGCAACTCAAGCGTATCGGTAGTCCGATTGTTTCACCCCAAGGTGATCATATTATTGCTGCCGTCACTGAGTACGACATACCAGAAGATAAAGGCACGACTCAGCTATGGTCGTTTGCAAAAGATGGCTCAGGCCAGCGTGCACTTACTGCAAAAGGCTTACGCGCTAGTGAGCCTGTGTTTTCTCCAGACGGAAAAACCTTAGCTTTTGTTAGTAAACGCGACAAAGATGAAGCAGGGCAAATCTACTTACTACCAATGAATGGACCGGGCGAAGCGCAACGCTTAACTGAGGTTCCCGGTGGCGTGCATGGTATTAAGTGGGTTGGTGAGCACATTTACTTCATTAGCCGTATTTTTCCAGGCAAAGACTGGGAACAAATGACCGAGCAGCTCAAAGCTGATAAAGACGATAAGGTCTCCGCCCACCAGTGGAACGCACTGCCTTATTCACATTTTGACCATTGGATTGATGAAGAAAGAGAGGCACATGTTTTTCGTATTTCAGCCAAAGGTGGAGACGTTGAAGCCGTCACCCAACCACTGAAAAAGCAATTGCCACGTTCTTCACAAAACGCTGGCAGCTACGATATCGACCCAAGCGAACGTTGGATTGCTTTTAACTCAAACGGCTCCGCTAACCAAGTTGACCCTAAAATTGATGTATTTCTTGCTAAAATCGGTAGCGGAAAATATGAAAATTTAACTCCGAACAATCAAGCACCTGATAGTGAACCTAAATTTAGTCCCGATGGTAAAACACTTGCATTCACCCGCCAATTAATTCATGGCTTCTACGGTGACACTTCGAGCTTGGTGTTGTTCGATATGGACAAACGTAGCGAACGTGTAGTGACCAAAGATTGGGACCGATCTGTTTCTAAATATCTCTGGACGCCAGATAGTAAGGGGTTTTATGCATCAATAGCCGATGCAGCCACAAACCGCATTTACTACATCAATGCTAAAAATGGCCAAGTTAGACAAGTCACCAATAATACCGATTTTGGCAAACCCTCTATCGCCAAAGACGGTACTTTGGTTGCCGCCAATCAAAGTTTTTTACATCCCGCACGCGTGGTGAAGATTGACTCCAGCAATGGAAAAATAACGCGTTTAGATAGCTTTAACGATGATGTATTGGCCAATGTGGACATGGGTACTTATGAGTCGGTGACTTATAAAGGTTATAACGGAGATGATATCCAGATGTGGGTGCACTACCCGCCGGGGTTTGATAAAACCAAAAAATACCCACTGATGATGTTGATCCACGGTGGTCCTCACGGTGCGATTTCAGACAGCTTCCATTACCGTTGGAATGCGCAAACGTTCTCTTCTTGGGGTTACGTGACCGCTTGGCCTAATTTCCACGGCTCAGGCAGCTTCGGCCAGAAATTTACTGACAGTATTAACCCTGACTGGAAGAACAAGTCGCTCGAGGATATCTACAAAGCAACAGATTGGTTTAAGAGCAAAGACTGGATTGATAGCGAACGTTTAGTCGCTGGTGGTGGTAGTTATGGGGGTTACTTAAGCTCAATTATTTTGGGGCAAAAAGATAACCCGTTCAATGCACTGTTTATCCACGCAGCGGTGTATAACATGTACTCACAAATGGCGGGGGATTTCGCGGTACACAGTACGCGTTTTGGTAGTTTTTGGGAAAAACCTGAAATTTATAAATCTATATCACCTCACTATGGCGCAGCCAATTTTGATACGCCAACCTTGGTTATCCACGGTCAGTTAGACCAACGAGTGCCCGTAGGACAAGGGTTTGAGTTATTCCGTACATTGCAAACCAAAGGTATTGAGTCGCGAATGATTTACTTCCCTGATGAGAATCACTGGGTGCTGAAGCCAAATAACTCGATTTATTGGTATGGCCAAGTGAAGGACTGGATGACTCGTTTTGCAGAGCCCGGTGGTAAGTAAAACCGTTCGCACTTAACATCGCGGATAAGTGGGGTCAGAGTAAACTTTATTCTATCACCTTAAAAGGGCGTCCCATTTTCTTTGGATGCATGCTTTTCCCCGTTAGTTTTTCTATTTGGTCTTTAAATGTGTCGCTGCCGATTACCATGCCTTTATTGGTTGCTTGACGAATATCGTTAATCATTTTTGCATCTAATTGATGTTGAAATAGGGCTCGGTAAGATGATTGCCTTGCTTGAGAGTCGTTGCTTATTGAAAGGTAAACCTGATGTGGAGTACAAAGCTGAGAGGTTTTACCTAGGGCGTTAATTTGATAGCTCGACCATATATATTCGGCAGGGTCATTAACCATATTCGCTCTTACAGGGTTGAGTTCAATATAACGATATAGTTGGATTAAGTACTCTTCAGTTTGCACTAAGCAAGACTTGAAACGACCTTCCCAAAGTGTCCCGGTACGTTTGTATGTGTAATTAAAATACCTCACATATTGTCTACCAAGTGATTGCATCATAAGGCTAACAGCATTCGCTTTTTGAGGAGTACAAAGCAAATGAACATGATTTGTCATAAATACCCACGCGTGAATATCGACATGAAATTTACGTGAGTATTCTTTTAGCCAGCCTGCATAGGCTCTGAAATCTTGTTCAGACGTGAAGCAAACATGGCGATTATTACCTCGCTGAATAAGGTGTTGAGGAATACCTATGGGGCAGACTCTAGGTTTTCTAGGCATGTGCAAGATCCATTTGCAAAGTGACTTGAGTTAAAGAGTATAGCTGACAATTTTAAGTTTACTCTGACCCCATTTATATAATTTTAAGTTTACTCTGACCCCATTTACATACTTCAGCCATTTTATAAATACAACTAGACGTAATCGAGAACCTTTGAACACAGGGTTTTTTATTTGAGTGTAAGAGTCATTAAATAGCTTTACTTCAAAGACATATAAAATGTAAGGTTATGCTCATCAATAACTTAAATTGTCGGCTTTATCGGTCGAGTCGTTCAATAAGCTGTTAGATTTTTTTAGCAATCAGCAAATATTTCATCAGGAAAGGGAACAAAGTTGCAATCGACATATAGAGATAAAATTGACCACGCTTTCGTGTTGAATGAAAGCGATTTACGAAATGCGTGGCGTAAGTTAGAAACTTATGGTCGCAGTGTAACTGCAATTGTTCAGTTTAGTGACAAGGTTGAAAGAGAAGTAGAGACAATTGAAGATTTAATCGGTTTCGAAAACTCAAAGAAAAGATCTATCTTAAGTATCGAGCTGAAATCTCGTCCAGATGACCGTAATAGCATTACTAGCATTGAGTTTGATAGTTCCAAATACCGCACAATAACTGTCAATGCTACTGGAGATGATGAGTTAGTTACGCGAATAAGTGGTGAGTTTTCAGAGTTTATTTGTGGTCTAAAGCCATGGTACTCATCAATAAGTCGCCTAGATGTATTTTGGTTGGTCTATGTGCCAGTTGCTTTGGCTTTAATGATAACTGATATGATGCATGCTTCCAATTCCGAAGGTGTCGCTCTTACGTTCAAACAGAGTGCTACAGCCATTGCTATATTAGCTCTAATAGGTACTGCATTGTATTTTTCCCATAAGCTATTAAATAAATGGAAAAACTACCTCTTTCCCATAGCTAGCTTTGCTATTGGTCAAGGTGTCAAAAGGTATGAAACTCAAGACAAGTTCAGGTTTACAGTAGTTATTGGTTTTATCGTTTCAATCGCAGCTTCTATATTTTTGGGGCTCTTTAGCTAAAACCTAACAAATTGTTCAAGAGTGATTCGGCAAGCGTGGCATTTTACTAAAGGCGAAACATGGCCACAACGATTTCTTTACGGTTGATGTTGACACCTTTAACTCGCAATTTACGTTTTTTATTTAAGTGTAAGAGTTATTAAATTGCTTTACTTCAAAGCATCAATAATGTGTGGCAATATTAAGCTGAGTACATGTTGTCGGAGTCGTGTTCCGTCGCATATCAAACCAGCCGTAAATGCGGACATTAGGCTATTTCAATTACAAGGAGTTCATCTATGCGCAATAAAAGTAAAAGTCGTCCTGAACATAGTAAAGTCGATTGGAGAAATTTGGTTAAGGATGGGGAGAGTTTCCGTAAGTTTAAGTTTTTTAGTGCGCGATTTGAGTTTAGTAAATTAACTAATTGTAATTTTTCTGCGGTTTCTGCAAAACGTTCATGTTTTATTAAAGCAGACTTATCAGGAAGTGATTTTACAGGAGCAAATTTGGAAGGCGCTAATTTTGGAGGCGCAAACTTAACAAATGTTAATTTTAAAGGTGCAGTTTTAAAACATACAAATTTTGAAAATGCCAATGTTGTTGGGGCAAACTTTCTTAATGCGAGTATTAAGATGGCTAAAAAGCTAAAACTATCAGATGCTCAAATACGTGAAATTGAAGAAGCAAATCAAGCGCAAAAAGATAGAACCGCTGCGGATCTTGCAGCAAGGAAAGCAAAAAAATCGCTGAATCAATAATATAGCCATACAAGTAGCTAAACGGAAAATGAACAGTTGGCCATCGTTTCGTGATTATACGAAACATGGCCACCCATGATTATTTTTACATTTGACGTTGACACTTTTAATGTGCAATTTACGTTTTTAATTTGAGTGTAAGAGGCATTAAATTGCTTACTTCAAAGCTATAGAGAATGTAGGATGATATTAATCAATAACTTAAGCGGTCGGCTTTATAGGTCGAGCAGTTCAGTAAGCTGTTAGGGCACATAGTTCTATGCGTGAATGTCGAATATGAAAAATTACATTAATATTGATGTAGCTGATATAGATAAGAAAATCTACCGAGTAATGACAGTAGAGCGCTTGCTTGAAATGTTCGAAACAAGCCAAAATGTCTTAGTGCAACCCAGCCTGTGGGATGACCCATTTGAAAACTTCTTATTTAATACTCCAGTTCTTAGAAAAAATGGAGATGAGTATATTTCGATACTCAGAGATAGAGCATACGGGCAATGTTGGTCACTGAATATCGAGAGTGATGCCATGTGGCGAATATACTCGCCTGGAAAAAATGGAGTGAAAATTCAAACGACGGTGAGGGACTTATTTAACTCGCTGTACCGCAGTGTTTCTGAATACCCAAAGATCTCGTGCTTTATAGGTAAGGTTGATTATCATTCAAAAAGCAAACTAACCAGTTTAGCCAAAGAAGTACGTGATAATGGAGGACACATTGGGGGAAGCTTCAACCAAGCCAAATCGTTGTTGATGAAACGCGTAGCCTTCAAGCATGAAAAAGAGGTTCGCCTAATTTACCTTGATCCCAAAAACAGTACAGAGAGAAATATATATCCATATCACTTTAATCCACTGCTAAACGTGAAATCTATGACGTTCGACCCTAGAATGAATGAAAGCTTATATAGGGTCTATAAGAAACATATTGAAAGCTTAGGGTTTTCAGGGAAAATCATTCAATCAGGCTTGTATAAAGAATTGAAGCTAATATGAGTGTCCAGAGAAAGAGCCCTAACAATACACATCACTCGCTCCCTTTGGTCGCAGGGGCGCCAACCCGCTGTGCTGCTCTTCGCCCATGAGCTTTGCGTTATGCCATTTAAAGCAGGAGTTTCATGGAAAGTTTCTACAAATATTGTCCAATTAGTTCACATGATAATTTGGAAGAACAGTATTCATTAATTAACCTGTTTGAAAATCAGGCATCTTTCTCTCGGAGAAAGAATTTTAATGATTTGTTTGATTCAGAAGTTGAGATTCTTCGCCCTTCGAGAGATCGAGTACGTAGAACTTATCAAAAATTATCTGGTGAATCTAAGCGTACTTTTAAACGCCTATTCATGGGTGAAAATGCGAATCATAACTTCGATCTTTTGATTAAAAGTATCGAAGATGCTTTAGATAGTTATTTATTCTATTGCGTCACTGATAATCCTGTAAATAATTTGATGTGGTCCCATTATGCTAACTCTCATAATGGTTTTTGTATCGAATGGAACGGTGATGCAATGTCACCTGAGAAAGTAAGATATCAAGACCAATTGCCCACTCTTGAACTTCTGGAGTTGCTCGAATCAACAATTGGGTTGCGAACTAAAGATGAAATCGCTTCTCAGGCTTGGGTTTCATTGAAGATTAAGCTTAAAGAATGGGAGTATGAGTCAGAGTATCGTATTAACTTAAGTAATAGTGCTCAAAACCTAGTAGTGAAAGATTTAGGAAAGCTGGCGTTAGTCAAGTTTCAACCAGAATGGATAAAGTCAATTATTTTTGGCTATCGTATGCCTGAAAAAACAAGAGACTATATTCGTAAGAATATGCCGAAAAACACCACCTATCAAGAAGTAGTTATCTCTAGAAATGGCAATGGATTAGAGCTAAAAAAAATGGCATAACAAATAAGGATAGGCCGCGCGAAGCCGCGTCCTTATCCCAAGTGTTGAACAAGCCCGAACACCGAGAGTGACTCTTTATTATGTAAATAACAGCTCGAGAAAACGCGCTGTTTGATGTGATGGTTATCGTGCTAGTTTTTTGTAGTCAGCAAGTACCCTTAGCCCCTCTGCTAATTATTTAACTCTATTAATTTCAGTGCGTTAAATTAATCCTCCACGGTATTCAGTTAAACCATTATTCTTATTATTTTCAACATTAGGTTGAGGTCATTAAGTTTGTCGGTCGTGCCACTACGCCCATAAAGCGCATTGGTTGCTGGCAACAGGGGCAACTGCGGGTTGCTAATCTGCGCTTTATCTCAGGAATGATTGGAAACGTTGCCCCTGCAACTGCCAGCATAAGCTGTATTTGTAGCCTGAGCTTTTTGGCGTTACCTCTGAGTAATCCATAGTCACGCACTCGCCTTAATCCCTTCGGTAATACGTGTTGCAGTATTAACCAGAGAAATTCTATGGCGGGTAAGGTGCGTACTTTTGTCGACTTTGTTTGGCTGTCTTCATACTCGAAACTCACGTTGTCATCGACATGACTTTTGATATTTTTGTCAGCCAGTACGCCGCGATAAAGATAGCGTGATAAATACTGCAGTGCAGGCAAGCCTTTGCCCACATGTTGGCAGTCTACTACCCACTTTTTGGGCAGTGAGGTTGGCAGTGTGAGATTAAGCTTTGCCAAATACTCCAGCAAGCGTGCACGCCAGACATTGGCGATATTAAAGGCGTTGAACAGGTATTTGCCTTTGTTCTTTTTCCAGTGCTGTTGAGTTTTGTTAAAACTGCCCGCAGGAATAATAAAGTGAATATGCGGATGTAAATCCCGTCGCCGGCTGTGAGTATGCAGCACGCCGGTGAAACCAATATCACCGGCAAGCTTTGGTGAGTTAAGGGCAAAGTCTTTGAGCACACTGGCAGCGACGGCAAACATGGCTGGATAGAGCGCTTCTGGGTGATATTTAGCCACAACACGCAGCTCAAATGGCAATGTAAAAGTCACCATGAAATAGTCGACGGGCAGTAACTTGGCTTGTTGCTTAGTGAGCCAATCTGCCGTGGTGTTGTACTGACATTGCGGGCAGCTGCGATGACCACATGACAGCGGAAAGTCAGCGGTATGCGTGCAACCCTGGCAAGCCCAGTGGCTGGCTCTTTGGGAATGAGAGCGGCAACTGAGCATGGCATTAATCGCTTGGCGCATTGACGGGGTAATTTGGCCATCATAAGCCTGATTAAAGGCATCAAGATGGTCACGTAAAATATCGATGAATGTCATGAGTCACACTCCCACTTAAGCACCAAATTATCAGTGAGCTGGTTAACTGACAGGACAGTGTTCTTGCGGGTGATGGTGGTGAGGCGGGTATAGCGTGCGGTAGTGTTAAGGCTGTTGTGGCCGAGTAAGTGCTGTACTGAGCGTAAATCTAACCCTTGTTCGAGCAGATGAGTCGCATAGCTGTGACGTAAATTATGTGGGCTGATGGATTTGTGGATGTTGCAGTCGTTAATCACTCGCTTTAGTGCTTTTTGAATACCGCCTTTATCTATCATTGAACCTGGCTTGCCATCTTTACCGGGAAATACATGCCGGGGATGGCGATGGGTTTGCCAGTAATATCGCAGTGCAAGTAATGTGCGTTGAGGTAAAGGGACCAGCCTGTCTTTACCGCCCTTGGCGTCACGAATATGCACCTGCATCAACGCGGAATCGATATCGCCAACCTGCAATGAAATTGCTTCGCCGAGGCGCAACCCCATACTGTAAAGGGTTAAAAAGCACACTTGATATCGCAGCTTATGGGTGAGGCTAATGACGATGGATACTTCGGCAGGGGTCAATATATCGGGTAAACGTTTAACCTGCGGAGGCTTCACAATACTCAGCCACTCCCAGTGCTGGTTAAGAACATATCGATAGAAAAACTGTAATCCATTACGGTCGAGTTTTACGGTGCTCCAGGAGTGAGAGGCAATTAAATCAGCGAAGTAGCGTTTTAAATCATCGGTTGAAAGGTTATCAGGGCAACAGTCAAAATAAGCACTAATACGCCTGACAGCGCGGCTATAAGCGTCGATGGTAGCAGGCCGCTTGCCTTGCAGCGTTAAATTGGTAAGATGTTGTTCATAAAGACAATCAAAGCGTTGTTGTTCGTGAGCGTTCATAGTAATACTCCTAGATAGCTGCCAAGGTAGGCAGGGTCTAGTAAGTATTTATGATGGGGCTAAAGATGTGTTTTTATCTTTTCTGCCGCAGAGCGGCTTCGTTCAACAAACAATTCAAGCTGATTCGCAACGCTCGGTGCTTACGGTGCAGTGTTTGGGTAAGGTGGCAGCGTTGCTCACAACTTAAGTGGGCGTTAATCTCAATTCACTAAGTTTAACATAATGTGATTCAGCGTATTAAAGCCTATTCCCCCTATTCTTATACACACTAATAAGTGGGGTCAGAGTAATAATAAGTGTAATAAGTGAGTGTAATAAGTGAGTGGAATACACACTAATAAGTGGGGTCAGAGTAATAATAAGTGTAATAAGTGAGTGTAATAAGTGAGTGGAATAAGTGAGTGGAATAAGTGAGTGGAATAAGTGAGTGGAATAAGTGAGTGGAATAAGTGATAAGTGAGTGTAATAAGTGAGTGTAATAAGTGAGTGGAATAAGTGAGTGGAATAAGTGAGTGGAATAAGTGAGTGGAATAAGTGAGTGGAATAAGTGAGTGGAATAAGTGAGTGGAATAAGTGAGTGGAATAAGTGAGTGGAATAAGTGAGTGGAATAAGTGAGTGGAATAAGTGAGTGGAATAAGTGAGTGGAATAAGTGAGTGGAATAAGTGAGTGGAATAAGTGGGGTCAGAGTAAACTTTTCTGATTTGATCATTTCCCAATCTAGCTCTTCCCCAAACATCTCTGCGCCACTTGATACACGATCGCATCGACCTGCTGTTGGCTGAGTGATTGAGTCCTGATAAAGGGTAACGTTTTGACCAACTGCTTATGATTTAGGATGGGGAACGGTGGCCGAGTTTGGTTGGTGACGTACCAGCCGGGGAATACCAGTACTGGGCTTGCAAACACTGGCTGGCCTGTGGCTTTAGTTAACCATTGGCTGACCTGCACTTTACTAGGGATTGCTTGGCGAATTACTTGAACGATTGCTTTAATTTCAGTCCACGATGGAAAGCATAAGCGGCCGTCTTTATAACATAGTTGGTAGTCTTTACCTTTAGTGGCACTAGTCGCTTTACTGTCGCGTTTGCGTTTGTGGCGGCCCTTGGTTTCGATGGCGAATACGCCATTTTTACCTATGGCTAAATGGTCGATGTTAAAGCCGTCGGCTTGTATGTCGTGAAATACTTGATAGCCTAAAGCTTGTAAGCCTATTAGCTCGTTGGCAGTGGCGATTTCTGCTGTGTGACCTAAGCGTAATTTAGTGAGTTTTGAGAAGGTTTTCCATGTTTTACGTCCACAATAAATCAGTCCAATAACGGCAACTATGGCGAAAAGGTATGGGAATGATTTTTCAGTAATATGCTTTTGAATACTCTCGGTGGCAAACGGAAAGCTCACTACCACCACGGCCATGGTTAAGCCACCGAGTAGATCAAATTGTAACTCTTGAATTTGTTGCTGTAGGCCAAATGCAGGGATGCGCAGAAGTTGCTCG
Source organism: Shewanella psychromarinicola (assembly GCF_003855155.1). Classification (NCBI taxonomy): domain Bacteria; kingdom Pseudomonadati; phylum Pseudomonadota; class Gammaproteobacteria; order Alteromonadales; family Shewanellaceae; genus Shewanella; species Shewanella psychromarinicola. Next base: position 166,490 of record NZ_CP034073.1, on the reverse strand, counting down.
CGATCTACCGGCAGTTTAACCGTGTGATCACGGTATTTAAGCAGCAAGAACATTATGCCTATCATCAAAAACATGCCCGAAAGCAATATGCCGATGGCGAATACATTGGTAAACAAGCTTGTCATTTTCATCCTTGAGCGTGATGTCAGCTATATGTTCGCTTCATCACAGGTCAATCCAAGTAAATAGGATCTAAGTAATTTGTCTGTTTTTTTTGAAATGCATTAAACAAGGTCTAAGGGGGAGGGCTTTCAAGCTGTGAGCAAGTGCTGTGGGTCAACATTTACGTTTTCTTCCCTGACTTTAAGTCTGTTTACTACGTTGTCTTTACTGACTGTCGCCATTCCATGTGTTATTCACACAGTAACCGATTTTACTTGCGGCTATCAATCACTATTTGTTTATCTTTCAAATAAGTAAAATAAGTGGGATCAAAGTCTTAGGGATCCCCACGAATTTAATAGCATGCCTGTGGATCCTTGATTAAATCTTGTCGCGTCTTGATCCTTGTTAGCCAGTGAGACTGCAACTGCTTCAACTGCCTATCTTTGTATGATCTTAAGCCAATGAATGGGTTTGATAGCACGTTACAGTGCTTGGTTTAGTTCGCTTGGATAATGCCTATGTTAATGGCAGCTTTGACGGCTAAAGCTAGCAGCGAAAGCTCAAGTTGAGATTGGCAGGCAACGAGTCGCAATACCTTGAGCCTGTTCGCGTTTCGCTGTCATTCATTTTTAGACCTGCTTAATATCCCTAAAGCTCTCTTCTATTTGCATCCTCGTCGCATAAATTTTAACGACCTTTTAGCTGTATCGCTGGTGCGACATAGTGATGTTGCCAGCAACCAAGGTTCCTTTTCTCGATTTGCACTTGCACTAGACGGTTTACTCCGCCTAGTTTTATCATCTGTTGCAGTTTTATTCTTTTCGTTTTTTCCTTTTTATGAGGCATTTGTCAGTTTGTGAAATCATTTATTTATAATGATTATAAGTTTACTTCAGAATTAATTTTAATTAAATTGTGAATTAATGTGAAAAGATATTAAAAGTTATTAACGAGGTTGTGAATAGTTATTAATGGTTATTGGTTTAATAAAAATAGTTATGAATAAAGACGATATGATTTCATAAGTTATATTATGTTTAAATCATTCTCATTTATATAAAGTGCAAATTTAAAATCATAGTAACCAGTAAGAGGTATTGAAAAGATACAATTAAAATCAATGGCTTGTAATTTATATTTGGTAATTTAAATATCAAAAAAATACATCCAACAGGCAAGGCTAAATAAAGATCTCGATCCCGAATAAATCATTTATAAATTAAAAATCACAGATCTAACAATACCTCTAAAGTAATAGCTTCGTATTTTAATTAATTCAAACTACAATTTAAATGCAAACTAATTAACACCAACGTTACCAAATCATATAATAATTAACTGTAAGGCCAAGATGATGAACAAATGTATTATCACTACGTTACTTTGTGGGATATTCGCTTTCGCGTGTTTATCCCTCTCAGTTCAGGCGGCCCCCTGGAATCAACTCACTGGTGAACAACTGGAACAGCAACTGACGGAGAAATTTGCTCAAGGTAAATACTCTAACAAAGGTGCCGACTCTTGCCTGATGTGTCATAAGAAAAATGACAAGGTCATGGCGATATTCGATGGCGTGCACGGTAGCTCGAGCCAACAGGGTTCGCCTATGGCGGGTCTGCAATGCGAAGCCTGTCATGGCCCGTTAGGTGCACATAACAAAGGCGGTAAGGAGCCGATGATCGCCTTTGGCAAAGAGAGCAAGCTTTCTGCTCAAAGTCAGAACAGCGTCTGCCTAGGTTGCCATAACGATCCTAAGCAGATGGCATGGCATAGCAGCAGCCACAATTTAGACGAGGTGGCCTGCAGTGATTGTCATAATATTCACACCGACAAAGATCCGGTTATGGACAAGCTTACGGTTAATGACACCTGTACCTCTTGTCACACGCAGCAAAAATCTGACATGAATAAGCGCTCATCTCACCCGATGAAGTGGGATCAAATGACCTGTATCGATTGTCATAACCCACACGGTTCTATGAGTGAAAGTGCGCTGAATCACGCCACTGTGAATGACACTTGTTATAGCTGTCATGGCGAAAAACGTGGCCCTGTTTTATGGGAGCATGCGCCAGTGACAGAAAATTGTGCCAACTGTCATAACCCCCATGGCAGCGTTAACGAAGCCATGCTCACCCAAAGAGCACCACAACTGTGTCAGCAATGTCATATGGATGATGGTCATGCAAGCCGTGTTGTACAACAAAGCGGAAGTGATGCGTTTGGCGGCGGTAAGAGTTGCCTCAATTGCCATAGCCAGATCCATGGCTCCAATCACCCAGCCGGCAGCAAGCTGCAGCGCTAATTAGGAGTAACTCAAATGAGATTCAAATTTAACCTCATCACGTTATCACTTCTCGCTATATCTGGCGCGATAACGGGCTCTGCAATGGCGGCTGACTTTGGCGTGAACAAGGCCAATACCAGTACCGTTAACCAACAAGTATTTCAGTGTAAGCGTTGCCCTCAAGTTGCAGGTTATACCGGCACCATCGGGGTCAATGCCGCGTATATTGACAGTGATGACATTCACTCTGGTAATGCGTTCGGTACCGACAATGACGGGGCTAATGGCAGTGTGGATGCCGATTTACATTATCGAAATACCGCAGGCTATAAAGCCAAGTTTCAGGCACACCAATTAGGTTTGGATAACGGCTTTGCTCACCTTGAAGCAGGAAAGTCAGGTCACTATAAACTGGTGGCAGATTATCAACAGCTAACCCGTTATCAGTCAGGCGATGCACGCAGTCAGTTATGGTACCAAGACGGCGTACTGACACCGAGTGAGCATACTCAAATTCAGGAGCTCTCGCTGCAGAGGAACAAAGCTGGCTTGGGTTTGAGCTATGGCCAAGACTTTTATCAGGCTTATGTGCGTTATGAGCACGAGAATAAAACCGGTTACCAGAGCAGCAGTATTGTCACTCCGCGTCCAGTTAATTTTGGCCTGCCAGTCGATGCCAACACTGATAATCTCACCGCGGGTTTGTCATTGTCTGGCGATAGCTGGACTACCAACCTGAATTACTTCGTGAGTCAGTATAAAAACGAGGTTGACGCGTTAAGTCTTCCTTATCTGTATGACGTTTTTGCACCTGCTCCAGACAATCAGGCTCATCAAATTAGCTTGTCTGGCCAATATCAATTAAACCGCACAGTTATGAGTGGTCGCTTGGCATCGGGCAAGATGACCCAAGATGATGATTTGATTCAAATGTCGGGTAATCCACTGCAAAACTGGGACGGAGAAGTCGATACCTTAGACGGCAAGCTGTCTGTCACTTCGCTGCTAAGCAACAAGCTCAGACTCGGCGGCAGTGTCGATTATAGCAAGCGTGACAATAAGGGATCGGTATGGGAATTCGCTCAATATGAAGTGAACGGGATCACGGGGGCATTTAAACAGAATATCCCTTTAGACACCGAACGCCGCGGCCTCAAGCTTAATGCCAGTTACCGCCTAAACAGTGACTATCGCGTGCAGGCTGGCTATGACCGCAAAGAGATGGAGCGCAGTTATGGTGACCGTGAACAGACCAATGATGACGCCCTATGGGCCAAGCTCAATGTCCGTGCAATGGATGACATCAAGCTTAAATTTAAGGCCAGCCTCGATAACCGTGGCGGCAGCGAATATCAAACCAGTGAACTGACGTCATCAGAAACGAATCCTTTACTACGCAAATATTACCTGGCTGATAGAAAGCGCACTGCCTTCGAAGCCAAGTTTAATCACACCCCAACGTCGTGGCTCAGTGTGGATATGACCGCCCGCTATGCCAAAGATGATTATAACGAGACTCAACTGGGTCTGACCGAATCTGAAGATTACGGTTATGACATCAATCTTGGGCTGCAGCTGAATGCACACCTATCTGGCTATGCCTTTGCTGGTCAGCAGTGGATCGATGCTGCACAAGCTGGCAGTCAGGGTTTCTCAAGCCCTGACTGGTTCGCCGATATCGAAGATGAGTTTATTAATCTGGGGGCTGGTTTCAACTATAGCGGGCTGCTTGAAGACAGGCTCAGCCTAGGCGGCGACTACTTATTTGCTAACTCCGCCAGCAACACGCTGGTCACCTATGACGTTACCACGCCACAGGGGGATTACACCTCTTTCAGCCATAGTCTCAAACTGCATGCGAACTACGCATTAAGCGAAGAGATGGCGTTAAAGCTGGCTTACCAGTATGAGCGCTATTACGACACCGATTACGCGCAAATTGATGTCAATACAGTTCCAGGACTGACCACCTTAGGTAGCCTGAACCATAACTATAACGCGCACCAAGTGATGTTGTCGTTTAGCTACCAGCTGCGCTAATGCAAACAGTGCTAATCATAACTGCAATGAGGAAAAGATAATGGAACGCAGAAGTTTCTTAAAAATGAGTGCCGCACTAAGTTGCGTAGCAACGGTTTCAGGCTGTAACTCAAGCTCTAAAGATGTTGAAGTAGTGCCGCCTACGCCACCTGTTGCCGGTGAAAAGCTCAACTGGTCGGCTTGTTTGGTTAACTGTGGATCTAACTGTCCGGTACAGGTTTTTTCTACCGATGGGGTGATTACCCGGGTAGAGTCTCAATTTACCACCACAGATAAGTACGGCGACCATGATGTGCGCGCTTGCCCACGGGGACGCTCTTTGCGTAAACGTGTTTACGCACCTGATCGTCTGAAATATCCGATGAAGCGTGTTGGTCCTCGTGGTAGCGGGCAATTTGAACGGATCAGCTGGGATGAAGCCCTTGATCTTGTCGCCGAAAAATTGCAAGACACCATATATCAGTACGGTAATGAATCGATTCACTTCACCTATAACTCGGGTGCGCGTTATCACTTTTCGGGTAAGCAGTGTCTCTACCGTCTGATGAACCTTAAGGGGGGATATCTCAACGCCTATGGCGATTATAGCTGGTCACAAATTTATGAAGCAGCCGGACAAACATACGGCTCAGCCGGTCCTGGCTGGCAGGGAAGCAGTGTGTCTGAGATGCAAAACTCAGACTTAGTGCTGATGGTTGGCTACAACCCATCCGAGATCCGCATGAGTGGTTCGGGCGAAGCCTATGACTTCCTGGTACAAAAGCAGAAGCATAACTTTAAGACTATCTTGATCGATCCCCGTTATACCGACTCTGCCGTAGGTAAAGAAGATCAATGGCTCGCTATCCGTCCGGGTACCGACGCGGCGCTGTTCGAAGCTTTGGCTTATGAGTGGATCACCACTAACACAGTCAATCAGGCCTTCTTGGATAAATATTGTGTCGGTTATGACGAGAAAACCATGCCTGCAGGCATTGGATATGAAGAAAGCTATAAGGCGTATATTCTCGATAACGCCACGGTTGGCGACTCAATTCCGGGCGTTAATGCTAAAACGCCAGAGTGGGCTGCTGCTATCACAGGTATCGAAGCCCACCTTATTGTCGAATTGGCCCGTGAACTGGCTGCGGCTCGTGCCCCTTTCATCCAGATTGCCGCTTCGCTAAACCGCCAGGCTGCCGGTGAAAACAACACCCGTGCAGGTTACATGTTGCCTATCTTATTAGGTCAACTGGGTCTGCCGGGTACTAACTGTGGCGGTCTGTGTAAGGGCTCTTCTCTACACGCACCGTCAATGCCTACTGGCTCAAACCCAGTGAAGAAAGCCATCTCATTCTTTACCTTCACTCAGGCCATCGAAGACGGTAAAAACATGACCGTCCTGTCCGATGGGGTACAAGGTGTGGATCTTGATGACGAGGGTGACGGCAAGTTGGGCACTGATATCAAGGCGATCATCAACTATGGTGGTAATGCGCTGATTAACCAACACTCTGATGTGCGTAAAACCGAGAAGCTACTCCAAGATGAAGCTAAATGTGAATTTATCTTAGTCGTCGATAACTGGATGACGCCCAGTGCCAAGTTTGCCGATATCCTGCTGCCAGATGTGTCATGGCTTGAATCAGAAGACTTAGTTAACCAAAGTTACGCAGCGGGTGATACCGCCTCCTTGGTACAGATGAGCACAGGCGTCGACCCTATGTTTGAGAGCCGTCCTATCTATGAGGTTTGTGTCGACTTAGCGAGACGTATGGGGGTTGAATCTGAGTTTACCGAAGGTAAGAGCCGCAAAGAATGGCTGGATCAATTCTATGCCGAATCTAAAGCTGCCACCCCAGAATTACCAGCAAAAGAGCAGATGCTCACACAAGGTATCTATCGCAAGTATCTGCCGAACGGCGGTTATATCGTACTGGAAGATTTCCGTACCGATCCCGATGCAAATCCTCTAGGCACACCCTCTGGAAAGATTGAGATCTACTCATCACGCTTGGCAGAGAAAGCGCGTACCTGGAAGCTCAAAGAGGGTGACGTAATATCTGCGCTACCTAAATACGTGCCCACTTGGGAAGGTTATGAAGATACTGAGACCAAGAAGAAGTATCCATTACAACTTACGGGTTATCACACTAAGGGTCGTGCCCACTCAAGCTTTCACAACGTCCCCTGGCTTCGTGAAGCCGTACAGGATGCAGTTTGGATGAATCCACTGGATGCGAATAAGCGTGGACTTAGCACTGGTGATAAGGTCCACATTTTCAATGATCGCGGCACCATCGAGGTCGAAGTGAAGGTAACACCTCGTATCATGGTCGGCGTAACTGCACTGGGTCAGGGCGCATGGTTCCTACCCGGCGGCGCGGTGGATAAAGGCGGTTGTTTAAACGTGCTGACCACACAACGCACCACACCTATAACGAAAGGTAATCCTCAGCACACTAACCTGGTTGAAATCCGTAAGGTCTGATAGGAGTTAACAATGAGCAATAATATCCAATACGGCTTTCATGTCGACGCAAGTAAATGTACTGGCTGTAAAACCTGTCAGATATCGTGTAAGGATCGTAAAGATCTTCCCGTTGGCATCAACTGGCGCCGGGTGTATGAATATGGTGGGGGACAATGGACAGAACATGGTGATGGTACTGTAAGCCAAAACGTATTCGCCTATTACCTGTCTATCGCTTGTAACCACTGCTCTGAACCTGTGTGTGTTAAGGCCTGTCCAACTGGCGCAATGCACAAGCGCCGCGAAGATGGTTTAGTCCATGTGGCGGCGGATCTGTGTATCGGCTGTGAAAGCTGCGCAAGAGCTTGCCCATACGATGCACCGCAGATAGATAAAGATCGTAAGGTGATGACCAAGTGTGATGGTTGTTTTGAGCGCTTGGCTGAAGGTAAACAACCTTCATGTGTCGAGTCTTGCCCTATGCGTGCTATCGATTTTGGGCCGATGGACGAACTGAAGGCTAAGTACCCGGGCGCCATCTCACCGGCTGTTGCTCCGCTGCCACAAAGCAGTGTCACCACGCCCAACTTACTTATCACACCTAACCGTCATTCTCGCCCAAGTGGTGCCACTGATGGAGAAGTGTTGAACTACGCAGAAGTTTAACCCCCCTGATTGGTGCCATTCATTTGGAGTGGCACCTTTTTTAGCGTTTTTTTGCTGTTAGTTGCGACACATTTTAGTTTCGACACATTTTAGTTCAAACACATTTTAGTTCCACAAACGAGGTTAGCATGTCATTCCTTACCGAAAATGAACGCCTAGAATATCAAGGCATTGCGCGCATTCTTCACAATGTACTCTTTAACGATCCGACCCCTGAGTTAATCCAAGGTTTTATTGAGCATGGTGTTGCTCAAAGCTGGCCACAGTTCAGCGCATCGGCCAAAGAGTCGAGTGGCCGCGAGTTGCTGGCCAATTATCTCGGCCAATGGACTGAAGATAAACAACAAGCCTTAAAACTGGACTATGCACAACTCTTCTATGGACCGGGCGAGCCCAATGCTGTGCCTTGGGGATCGGTCTACTTGAGCGAGAGGCAACTGCTCAATGACAAGTCGACCATGGCACTAAAAGCCTTCTATCAAGAACAAGGGATCAGCTTCGAGCTCGATAGCAATCAACCCGTTGATCATATCGGCCTATTTTTCGCGGTATTGGATCAAATGTTTACCCAATGGGCGCAAACTGAAGATAACGAACCACTAGAACGAAGTTGCATGATCTTGCTCCAGCAACACTTACTTCCTTGGTCGGGTCGCTGCCTGGAGCTTATGACTGAACATGCTAGAACTGATTTTTATCGCGGCATAGCATTGTTGACTCAAGTTTATTTAGAGGGACTAATCAAAAAATTAAACCTAGTTCCAATAACGGCACGCCTATATCGTTAATAGGCAGTATCGTTAAGAGACAAGGTTTTATAACGGGTGGGTTGATATGACGTTCATTAAGGCGCTGGGCGCTCAGTGGAATAAAGGTAAGTTGTCGCAACAGCTTGAGCGGGTTCTGATGTTGGAGCCCGAGATCCAGTCGCTTTTTATTGGGGCAACCACAGTTACCACAGTCTCTAATTTAATCGCCGCCATCGGCTTTAAAGACTCTATGACTCAGGAACAAGAGCAGCAGCTCAGCCATGAGTTTATGCTCACCATACTGTTCGACTGCTTTCGGTTACTGATGATTAAACAGATTGAGCATGACAATCTGAGCCAAGCCGAACATCTGATCATTCAGCTTACCAAAATGTGGGCAACGAAAGCGTTGGACGACCAGCCTGTTAATGAGTCCAGCCAGACTCAATATCGAGCGCTGCAACAACAAATCCTCAACCTTACCGAACAGCTCGATGAGCTAAATCGGCAGAGGCTACTCCAAAAACGAAATATGTGACGTTAGCTATTAAATTTATCTACTAAAAAAGCTAACTTTTCATCTTGCGTCGCATGGTATTCGGGTTGATGCTCAGTAATCGAAAAGCGAGCAATCGAAAAGTGATCTGCCGATAAATGCGCAATCGATAAGTGAGCTTCAGATAAGTGAGCAATCGAAAAGTGGGGCAGAATCGAACGAGACTCCATCTACTCCAATGACGCCACAATCTCACGGAAAAATGCGATGGTTTTTTGTTTTTAATTCAACTCATCAAGAAAGCCTAAATCGGCACTATTTTTAACGATCACCACATTGTGTTTTTGGTTTACATAAATATATTGTCCGTATACACCGACACAGAAAAATTCACCTTGCTGTGCTTCTGACGGTAACCAAATTTGATAGCCATAACCTAACTTGCCGACTTGTGGTTGTAGGTAATCTGCTTGCGGTGTAGTGGCGGCTTTAATCCAAGCAGCTGACACGATTTGCTTGCCATTAAATGCGCCATTATTGAGTAATAAGCGGCCAAAGCGGGCGTAGTCACGGGTGGTAACATTTAAGCCGCCTAACGCAAATGCGCTACCTTGGGAGTCGGTAAGCCAATCGGCATCGCTTTCCATGCCGATGGTGTTCCAGATATTTTGCTGTAAAAGTTCGATTAATGATTTCCCGCTAACTCGCCTGAGTATCATGCCAATAACGTGGATGTCCATGCTGACATAGCGACGGCAGTTATAAGTGGGGCCTCGGCCAAGCCCTGTGATTTATAATGCTCCACCATTCATTGAGCTTTCAATTGCAGAGAACAGACTCTGTCGGCGAGTTTTATGCGTTTTTTGCGCATCTTTTGTGCATCTTTTGCGATAAAAGGGCGGGCGACAAGTGAGAGGCATTTTGATAAAAGGTGTTTTGCATTCATGGCATTGACTCGTGGTAATTTTTGTTTGGCGATAAATTTGATCACCAAATGCCATGAATGTTCCTCAGTTTTTAATCTATCTCATTATTTTTATTCATTCTTTTGTGGGGATTCGTCAGACTCTGACCCCACTTTTGTTCATTCTTTTGGATTCGTCAGGTTCTGACCCCATTTATTGTTAACTCTAGTTGAGGTTAATAAATATATCTTTCGATTATACGTAGTTGATCTTCACTTAAGTCATTTAGATTATCAATAAAAATAATACCTTGCTCATCAATGTGCTGAATATATAAGCCTATCCATTCAGTGTCTTCAGGGTCAAATCCATATTTTAATAGCCAAATTTCAATTTCATTATTTGTTCCATATCGAATAAAGTTTCTTAAAATTTTGGCTCTAACATCTTCGGTTTCTTGATAATAAATGGTTAGGGCTGCACACAAAGGATCTGATAAAGATAAATTAATAACTTTATCTAAATAATCATATGTATCATACACTAACAGGTCATAATCGAATTCTTTAACAGGCGCTCCACGACGGAATAAATTAATAGCCCGTGCATTCTTATTTGGTAAACTCTCTGCTCTTGCTGAATATTGAATTTTTATTTCATCAAAAGCCTTATTGTATTCTTCTTGGGAAATTGATTTTTGTTTTAATTTTTTTAGTAAAGCTCGTCGTTCATCTCTTCGAGTTAAATAAGAATGTCTTAATGATAATGTTTCACTAAATGCTTTCCCCTGAACCCTCCATAACAATAATGGAATAGAGGCACTTAAAATTGTTTGCTCTTGTACAGTTAATGAATCTCTTTTTAAATGAGTAATGTATATTTTTTTTAGTGTCTCTTTTAATTTTTTTCTAATAGAAGGCTTTATTTCATAGTATTGATGACCGCCTATAGCTTTATCACCATCAATCAATTTATCCAAAACAAACCTTACATCTGACTTAAGATTAGATTCTTTTAGTCGATCTACTTGAGAATCAGTTAAGTGAAGGTCATCATTAAATGTATCTGTTTTAATAGCAGTGATCAAATCAGAGTAGTCATCCGGGATGTCCTTCGAATCGTCATCCAGTTTTGAAGTCGGATCAAGCTCAATAGAGGATATAATTCTAGATCTAAAAGTAGTTACATTAGCTTTATTGATTATTGTATAACCGAAGTCAAACTGATTAGGGGTTTGTGTTGTTCGTCCGGCTCTCCCAATCAAATTCTTCAAAGTTAACTCTTTCATCATATGAAAGTTATCAATCCAAACGCAATCAAATGGCATATTGATACCTTGATTCAAGGTAGCCGTTGCAAAACAAATTTTAGCATAACCATCTCTTACAAATTGCTCTATCAATAACCTCGCTTTTAAAGGCATGGAGCCGTGATGAACAACAACGCCTCTCTCCATTAAAGTCAAAAAAGATGATTGCTTACCAAATTGTCCCTCTGATGCTCCAATATACTTCGTCAATTCATCTACCATTTTAATGGCTGGTGGGTTTTCCAAAATAGGGCACAAAGCAATATATTTTCCAAACCCTTCAATATGTCCACCATTTAAAATTTTACTTTTAGAAATATAAATTAAAGCTGTCCCATCATTTTTAAGAGTACTTTCTACAATATCAATTTCACACTTCACATGAGCAGAATCATTAAATGGCGAAAAGTATTCTAACTCACCATCTTCATTTCGTGATAAGTAAACTTTGCCAACATTATTTTGTTTAAAACTATTTGAACCTGAATTTTCAAGAAAACTATGTTTAGATAATTGAGCTTCAGGGTTAGATACAAATGGGTGTGCAAATACTTTCTTGGCTTTCGGGAATAACTTTTCAGATCGCCTAACAAATGCATCAAACGATATCCCCCTAATTGGCTCCTCTGATAATTGCGCTTCATCAAAAAGGAAAAGTCCAACTTCAAACTCATCAGCATATTTAAAAAGCTCAACACCTCGCTCTGGTGTAATAATAAATATTCGTCTTGCCGTGTGATGCTGATTAATGTTTTCAACAAATTGAAGAACTAATACCTCTTTACCGACAAGGTCTACGACTAAAGAATAAAACTCAGCAATCAACGCTCTTGAAGGCACAATAATTACAATATCATGCTGTTCTTCTGTTATTAAATCTCTAAAAAGATGAGACTTACCTGTGCTTGTTGGTGCTGAAAATGAATAAAATCTATTTGATACAATAGATTTATAAGCACTCGCCTGCATTGGAGTGAAAGGCTTACCAAATTGCTCTTCTATAGTATCCCCTAAATTTTTATACACAGATTCTATAAAAGATTTAGGTTCTGCAATCTTATAAAAGAGTCCCATCACGCTGAGGATTTTAGCCTCATATTCGTTAAAAACTTCAGGGTAATGAATTTTTATTAAGCTTAACTTTTCTAGAGTAGCCATATTTATTGGCCCTGTCTCATGAAACTCCCTAATTGCACTTTCAAGAACTTCTCGAATTCCTATTCCTTGGATTATATTTTTAAGCACTAACTTTTACTCCAATTAAATATACCGCTTCATAGGTCAGTAATGTCTTCATATGAATTGAAGTCAGTGCATTATCCATTATTGCAGCTACATCTCCGGTAGTGATAGAAAATGCAGCACTATATGCTTTCTTTCCTGCAGCGGCATTTTGTATTGCAGCCTCAGTTACAAACCTCCTAATATCAGGGAATTCCTGAATATCTTTTTTATCTTGAATAAATTCATTTATTTGTTTAAGTGCGCGGCCATGTGCATTTTTTACGCCACTGTACTTTGCTTCACCAAAGGCAACTAAAGCCTCTGGTGACTCAGTATGAAAATCAAAACCTGGATTTCCCGATATTTTTTCCTTAATAAGTTCAGCTAAAGGTAAACGGATATGATAAAAATGTTTTTTGAGGGCTGTTTGTGCAACATCAGAAACCATGTATTCACCAAAGTCTTCTGATATATCGGTTTCAACGTTGTTAAGTATTTCATTAGTTACTTTATCAACAGTCCGTTTGGATCGAGCTTCATAACCCATACGATCAATTACATCCATTGGTTGCAACCAACTAGTATCCAATGCCACTGTTAGCATTTCCTTAACTCTCAATTCTAGGTCGGTAATGTCGATGGCAATTGAAAATATTTTTCCTGTTGCAGTATGTGCATAATCAGACATGTTTGTTTCAGTATAAGAGATAAGATTCATAACCATACCTTTATAATATGCTTACAATTACCAATTAAATTACTTATGTAATTTGGATAAATATTTTTTTGATAATAAATCATTTCCTCACCTCACTCTTACTCAAACACCGCTGTGCGACTTGATAAACAATCGCGTCGACTTGTTGTTGGCTGAGTATTTGGGTTCGGACGGCTGGTATGGTTTTGACCAACTGCTTATTCTTTAACTCTCTACTACAAAAAAGTGAAAACGGTGCTTTTATTTGGCTAGTGGGTTCTTTGTTGGTGACGGCTCGTACAATAGCTAACCACTGGCTGAATGGCTGTGTTGCGAGTATTGCTTGTCGCGTTATTTGTTCGGTTAGACTAAAACAGTTCCACGATGAAAAGCATAAGCGGCCGTCTTTAAAATAGAGTGGCAGTAAACCAAATGCGGGAATGGGCTGAAGCTGGTCGCGGTCGACGGGTAGCTTTACCGTGCTGTCGCGCTGTTTGAGCAATACAAACATCACCCCAAGGGTGACGAACATGCTCGAAAGAAGAATGCCTACTGATAATAAACTGGAGGATAAACTTGTCATTGTCGTCCTTGCACGTAATGTGACCTAAGTAGTAGGTCGCAATTCTAAATCCATGAATCTGCTGGATTAATATACTCCGAGTTTGGTAATAATGTAAGTGGAAATTTTCATCAATCGTTAAGCGTCGCAATTGATCTAAATGGGCCGTTGCAGTAGTCAAAAATGTCATTGCATAAGAATGACTTGTATCAGGGGATCTCAATGGGTTGCAGTAAAGGAAGTGCCGGATTTGCTGTGTTAGTCTGCTTCGTTAGTGAGTTATCGTCACAGTGACCAATTTACCCTAACGTTTACCTAAGTGTGACACATAAAAAGGCCTGCTTATTTTAAGCAGGCCTTTTGGGTTTAGTTTTCGCTGTTAGTCATGTTCACTTCAAAAACATCGCTTAAGCTAGTCACTATTTAGGTAAGTCGTTTTCTACTCTCTACACAAGCAGTTTATAAATCTGTGTATAAAAGCAGTTTATAAAAGCTGTCTTAGAACTGGTTCATTGTGTTGTCTTTACCTGACGCTTTAAGCGCTTGGTCACCAGAGAAGTACTCTTTATGTGCATCACCCATGTCTGAACCAGCCATGTTTTGATGTTTAACACAGGCGATACCTTGACGGATTTCCTTACGTTGAACATTGGCAACATAACCCAACATACCTTGGTCACCGAAGTATTCTTTAGCCAAGTTATCGGTAGACAGTGCTGCTGTATGGTAAGTCGGTAGTGTAATAAGGTGATGGAAAATACCTGCTTCACGTGCCGAGTCAGCTTGGAAAGTACGAATTTTTTCATCAGCTTGGATAGCAAGCTCAGTGCCATCGTAATCAACACTCATTAATTGAGGGCGGTCGTAAGCTGATACGTCTTGTCCTGCTTTTTGCATCGCATCAAATACTTGCTGACGGAAGTTAAGCGTCCAGTTAAACGATGGCGAGTTGTTATACACAAGCTTAGCATTAGGAACAACTTTGCGGATTTCGTTAACCATGGCACCGATTTGAGATACATGCGGCTTTTCAGTTTCAATCCACAATAAATCAGCACCATTTTGCAATGAGGTAATACAGTCAAGTACACAACGCTCTTCACCCGTACCAGCACGGAACTTAAATAAGCCATTTGGTAGACGAGCCGGTTTGACCAGTTTGCCACCTTGCTTGAATACCACATCACCGTTTTCAAGTTTTGCTGCATCAACGGCTTCAACTTCAAGGAAGCTATTGTATAAATCGCCTAGATCGCCAGCTTCTTTAGTGACTGCAATTTTTTGAGTTAAGCCTGCACCTAATGAATCGGTACGGGCAACAATCACGCCGTCATCAATACCGAGTTCTAAAAATGCATAACGCACCGCATAGATAAATTGGGTCAGGGTAAGCTTTATGCTATCGGCCTAAACGGCCGGTTCATGCCGTTGGCTGAGCTGTGTTAGTGGAACTGTGTTAGTGGAACTGTGTTGGTGTAAGGCGTGGCGATGCAATGACAGGTAAATTGACAGGTAAATTGAAGATAAATTGGGTCAGGGTAAGCTTTATGCTTAAACGGCCGGATCATCCAGTTGACTGAGCTGTGATGGCGTAAGACGTGGCGATGCAATGGGGTTGCTATCAATGGGGTCGCGATAAAATGTCTCGCTATTGTGTCGCTATTGTCCAAAGAAGTGGGGCTCGTCACTCACATTTATGACTGCCGCTATTGAGCATCAGGCCAGTATTGCCTACAATGGCGCACGCTTTATTCACTGCAGACCAGACCATGAACGACACTACATCAAAACCAGCTTTACCGGATCGCCTTTCTTCAAATCCACGTAGCCCACATCATGTGGCAGCCATTTTTGAGCACGAGATTGGTATTTTGTTCAACGGCAAAGAGCGTGCTGATGTCGAGGAATATTGTATCAGTGAAGGCTGGCTAAAAGTCGCGGCGCATAAAGCGTTGGATCGTCGTGGGCAACCACTTATGACAACGGTTAAAGGCAAGGTTGAAGCATTTTATAAGTAGGAGGAGAGTCACATTCTCTTACCGTTAAAAATGAAAGGCTAGCCGTCAGGGCTGGCCTTTACTCTTTGGGCGCCAAAAATCACTGGGCTCAGAGTCAAGGTCATTCTATTGTTTGCTATTGTTTTAGCTTGTTTTTATACTGCTTTGGTTTATCCCTACTTAATATTCTTCCCGTAAACAAACCCTGCCAACTGTCGTGCTCATTTAAATACAATATGACTTTCATTCATGTTGAATAGCTGTAAGATCCGCGCCTTATTTTCCCGTCTTAATAGTGGTTGTTTGTGTTTTTATGATGATTGATCTGGCTTTGCTTCCTTTATATTTAACCACTGTGGTCGCGTTATTGTTAATTCCTGGACCTGACATGCTGTTGATTGCTAGTTCTAGTTTGAGCTATGGCCGCAAAGTGGGGGTTTATGCCAGCTTTGGTAATGCCACCTCAGGACTTATTTTAACCTTACTTGCTGCAATGGGCGTGTCTGCATTAGTGGCAATGAATCCAATGGCGTTAGAGCTATTACGGGTATTGGGCGGCGCTTATTTACTTAAAATGGGCTGGGATTGCATGCGCAGTAGCGCGAGCGATGCGCCGGAAATTAAGTCGCAGAATAACATCGCTAAATTACTCTATCGCCGCGCGGTGATGAGCAATCTACTAAACCCTAAAGCGTTGATATTTTTTGTGTTATTTTTGCCGCAGTTTGTTTCTACTCAGATCAGTGCCAGTTCAGGTGAACAAATGCTGGCATTAGGCCTGCTGCTTAATGTTATTGGGTTGTCGTTCAATTTGTTGCTGGTGGCTCTAGTGGGAAGTTTGGGTCAACCATTGCTGAAAAACGAAAAATTCCGCACATATCAAAATAAGTTTATGGGGATGATATTTTTTGCTTTGGCGATCTGGTTACTGGCGTCGCAAGTGCAGAGTATCGGTTAACTGTGTTTTCAGATGGTTACGTACCATTTGAAAATAAGTGCGACCAGTCAATAAGTGAGGCTAGAGCACTTTTTTGAGCTCTTATTTAAAAGCTGGATTACGCTGTGGGTGCATTAAGCTGTCGACATACAAATTAGGGATGATGACAGCTTAATAAACCAACCTGCTTATGCCGATCTCAGGTTAATGTGTAAAGTCTTTAAAAATAACTGACATCAGCCACCAACATTACAAACAGCTCCTTTCAACGCGTATATTTCGCTGATTGCATCGATTGATCCCGTTCTTAATCGAACATCATTTTCAGACTTTCTCTTACCAAGCTTTACTCGCCGAGGTGGCCATTTGTTGATGTAAAAAGACAATATCGACTATGGCGATGAGATATTGATCAAAAAGTTAATTTAGCGCCCCAACGTGTCCTAGCAAAATATATTTCACTAGCCAATTGAAGGCGCTTTTTTGCTTAAAATCCGTTTTGGTCGAAGGTTATTCGGTCTAACGCAATATAGTAAAGGAAAGTGCTTTTCCCCACTGGGAGTACTTCATCGTCGTCTGGATTAATCGCCAGCGTTTTGCCAAGCTTATCATTGGCTACCCCAATGAAAATCGCGTTGTGATTACCTTTGATGAAGGCCGCTACATCGGCCACAGTGCGCGGCTTTGACAATACCACTTCTTGTGCATGCATTGTTTGGCCAGAATTGGTTAGCAAGCTTTGGAACGCCAGGTCTGAGCCGCTATCTTGAAGTGACCGCACCAGCTTTTCATTTTTATTGGAGCTGAGCACCTCGATAGGTTTATTTAGCTGTCGCAGGGCTTGTGCTTGGTCTTCGTTATCGATAAAAGTAGCGATAAAACTGTTTTCACTCACCTTGGTTGAATAGTGAACCGCCAAGCTGAAGTTGCGGTCATCATTCTCTAAGTCGATAGCAATTTTGTCGGCGCTACTAATGCAGACTTTGTTAAGTACATCTTGATCATGCAAATTGTCGACTGACAAGTATTTGATTTTTTCGTTATCAGGGAACGGGTGAGCAAAGTCGCCATTGGTAAGCAATACAATGGTTCTGTCGGGTCGGTTATGATCATCAAGGATAAGTTGGATAAGCTTTCGCGACTTTTCAGCAGTGCTACAAATCAGAATAATGTGACCTTGCAGTGCGGTGATATTTGATTTTCCCGTCATGTGTAAATTCCAACCGTTAAAGATAAATTTGCCCATTTTGCCGATCAGTATACTGAACAACACAAAATTAACGGGTAAGTAGTAAAATGTTAAAAGCATTTTGCCAGCAAGTGTTTCGGGGTAAATGTCGCCATAACCAAGCGAACTTGCGGTAACTACGCTCCAGTAAATGAAGTTAAGTGGAGATGAGACGATGTTGCTTTCACCCGCAAGTGAGAAGCCGAAATAACCAAGCACTCCGCAAGCCAGCAGCAAGATAAATAACGAGCTGTTACGTGTTCGGGTGATCTCAAGTCCAAATCGCCGGATAAAATTAAAGATGAGCATGAACCACTCCCTTATGTGCAGTTTGTCGATGACGCGAGTAAAAAAAGCTGTATCGATACCGTTTTTTTCGGCCCAGACGCTCAGAGATATCGCAATAGTCGGAGTCATTATCCAGACACCAAGAACATGAATATACGGCATTTGGGCTTATGGGGTAACCGCTGACACGAAATACAAGACAGGCATATGAAACAAGTAAAGCCCGAAGGTGTACATTGATATGTTTCTAGTGCATTTTTTAGCACCCAGATTAAACACGTTATGTGTGTTCGCAAGGCTGTGAATGCTAATAATGGGCATAGCCGCGAAAAACATCAACATGTAGTCGCAAAGAATCTGCTTGGTGGGGAATAACTGACAAATGATAAGGTCGTGACCCATTATCTTTGCTGCAGTTAGGTTTATAGTGTCCTGAACGCACAGTATCGTGAAAAATCCAAACTCAAACCCAAACTCAAACCCAAACCCAAAAAATGAGCGTGGCTAAAGCAGCAAACTTAGCGAGCAAAGAGGGTTGGGATAAAGTAATCAACATTATCCCGTTGTGAGCATCATCAAGAGACAAGCCAACGACAAAGCCGATTGAACACTCTGTAGACTTTAGAGGTCGAATTTATTCAACATAGTAGTGGCGCTATCTTTTATAACCTCTAAAGAGGATAAAACACCGAGCTGGATCCGACATTGGCACAAACGGACACTGAGTCATGTCCATATCCTAGTTAATGGCGGTGATAGATAAAGCTAGTTAACTCTTTATTTAGTTAACTCTTTATTTACTTAATAGCGGCGATCTCTTTTTCAACCGCAGCGACTACGGCTTGAGGGTCGCTAAGATATTGTGAGTGATCGATAAAGATGGCGTTATCATTAACTGTCATTACCATTACGGGGAAGCCCGTGGTGCCGATGATTTGTTGGATTTCTTCTATATCTTCTAGTACGTATTCTGCATCCGTACTGAGCTCATCTTTAAACACTTTATTTGATGGTGACAGTTTAAACTTCTCTACGATGTCAGTGAAGTCGTGTTTATTATCCAGCGGATTGCCTTCAATGAAGTGTGCTCTTTGTATCGCATTGAGCACGGGCAATTGCTTGTCAGCTTGCTTACTCTGCACCCATCCCATCAAGTTTGCGGTCTTTATTGAGTTTTTAGGACTGTTTACATAGCGAAGATGATCTCTACCAAATTTAAGCCCACTAATTTTTGCCGCGGCTTGCATCTGCTCTTCGCCAGCACTGTCTTTGCCGATGTAATGCGCGCTATGTAGCAAGTGTACATTCATGTCTGGATAGGCTTGTTGCAATGCGTTGACCAAAGGTGTGGCTGCGTAGCTCCAAGGGCAATGTGAGTCGTAGATAAAATAAAGCTCAGTAGTCATTAAGTTAATTCTTGTTTGCGATCAGATAAGCTGATCCTAAATAGTTTGTTGGCATTATACAATCATTGAATCAGCAGGGTTTCGTCAGGGGTTGAATCAATCTCGCTCTTGGCTAGCAGCGCTTGTGGGTCAGGGGCGCGCATTCGCTGCCACCATGCACTGTCGGCGACAATTTGCCCTTGCAGATCGATAGCGGGGTAGGGGATTTGTTTACGGCGACAGGCATTGGCGTAGATGGGATGACCTTGTTCAAACAGCATAGTTTGGCAGTAAACGTGGTCAAGTTTACGAGTGCCGTACATATTGGCTTGTTCGCGTTGGCGCTGGGCTTCATACATTACTAATGCGGCAGCCACTGACACATTGAGTGATTGCACCATGCCTCTCATGGGGATGATGATGTGTTGGTCGGCCGCTTCAATCGCTTCTGCGCTGACGCCATCACGCTCATTACCCATTACGATGACGGTTGGCTGGGTATAATCTATCTCGCGAAAATCCACTGCAGCATCTGAAAAAGTGGTGGTTAACACCTGCATTTTTTGTGCTTTAAATGCGTGATTAGCTTGAGCAAATGTGTCGTGTTTGACTGTGTTAACCCACTGTTGGCTTCCAGAGGCGGTATTACCAGATACCCGCATATCAATATCGGGCCACACGGCATGAATTTCATAAATTCCCACACAGTCAGCAGAGCGAAGAACCGCCGCAATATTATTAGTCATATGCACTTTATCAAGGCAAACCGTTAAGTCGACTTGTCGATTATCAAGCATCTGATTTATTCGGGCAAAACGTTCTGGGCTCATGGGGCAATTCTACTTAATGTTATTCAACACATTTTAACCTTTGCTTTCAACAAAAAAGCGCCCAATACGTCTGAAAATCGATTAATATTGATAGCAAGGTGATCATTCGTGCGCCATTATAACGTTAAAATGCTAACCCTAAAACGCCATTGATCTCAGCAAGCGCATTTTTAGATGATCTGTGTTGCCAGAAATCACAATATCTCTTTTTAAATTGATGCTGATAAGTGATAGAGAATAACTATTTTTTTAGCTAATCAAGCTAGCAAATTCCAACCCAATAGATTTTCACCGTAGGCCATGACCGAAGATATTACTATCCGATTACCTTCTCTGATCCACCGAATAGGCGGCGAGAAAACCAAGCAAGCTAAAACGATAGCGCTGCAATATGACTGCGAGGTTAAGCGTGTGCGTCGATCTCGACATTGGGGGGTATCAGGTGAGGCTATTAAGATTCAGTCGTTTACAGAGCGATTAAAATTAGAAAGTGATGTTAGTTTTGGTTACCTTATCCACAAGATTGAAACCGCATTGCTTGGTCATGCCGACAAGTTAGAACCTTTAGAGGCAAAGCTTATGCGTTTGATTAATGACCAGCCAAATATCACCTTGGGCGAACTGACTCACCTTACTCAATGCACCATGGCAGAAGCCCGGATCGCACGTTTTAATATCGAATTATGAGCTTAAGTTGACTATTTTTATTATAATACACTAATGATTGCCCCTAATATCTATTGGATTATGGATACTCATCAGTTACCCATTAAATCAATAATCTTGAGATTATTGATTTAATGGTAAACAAGTTGAAGCGTGATGTTGAAGCGCTTTTTCGATAGGCTTTTTACTCAAAAAAACAGCTTTTTTGGGGTTATTAATGGTGCTGAATGGCCATTGCGCTTAACTCTAAATTAGCCCATGATGCTGAGTTATGTTCAGTTTGAGTTTGTTCATTAAGGAATTCACGTTTGAAGACGTTTTCTTGTCAATGTGGAAGCACTTTACACTTTGCTAATAGCAAGTGCGTATCATGCAGTTTGCTATTGGGGTTTATCCCCGAAGAACAGCAACTCAGTGCATTTACTAAAAACCGTAACGGGCAACTGCAAGCATCCAGTAATGGTTTGTTATATAGGCAGTGTAAAAACTATTCCCAATATGATGTATGTAATTGGATGGTCCCGATTCAAGATAGCCATGAGCTATGTGTGTCTTGTCGTCTGACAGAAACCATACCCAATCTTGCTGATGAAAATAACATCAAGTTGTGGTTTCGTATGGAGCAAGCTAAAAGACGTTTGCTGTATACTTTGCTTAAGCTTAATTTGCCGGTGATTAACCGATTTACTGACCCTATTTCTGGTTTAGGTTTTGCGTTTTTAAAAGATCAGGTCGAGGATGAATTTGGCAATGAATTAACGGTTAAGAACTATGTCTCTACCGGGCATAATGCTGGGTTGATCACCATTAATTTAGATGAGGCTGATTCGGCTTCCCGCATTCAGATGCGGGAAATGATGCAAGAGCGCTATCGCACTTTGGTCGGTCATTTTAGACACGAGTCGGGTCATTATTTTTGGGATCGCTTGATAAAAAACTCTCCTCGCTTGGATGAGTTCAGAGCGTTGTTCGGCGACGAACGCTTAGATTACGCCGATGCCATGCGCCAGTATTATCAAAACGGACCTTCTAACAATTGGCAAAATGTGTGGATAAGTGCTTATGCCAGTATGCACCCATGGGAAGATTGGGCTGAAACGTGGGCGCATTATTTACACATGGTCGATACGCTTGAAACCGCCAATGACTTCCAATTTAGTGTATCGGGCAACCTAGTTGCTAACCCGTTAGTGAATTCGGCTGATTACAGCCAAACCTATACATCGACTAGCTTCACCCATTTGTTTAATGATTGGTGCCGGTTAACCGCAGTGCTAAATGCTTTGAATCGCAGTATGGGGATGGACGATGCCTATCCATTTGTTATTTCAATTACCGCGCTAGATAAACTGCGTTTTGTTCATGAAATTATTACCGGCGATAACGGTGATATCTCAGCTTAAATCAAGCAAATTGTTAACGAGAGAAGGCTATGTTTTTGCCAATAAAGTGTAAAATATATTTTATACTTTGTAAAAAAAAATGAATTAATCCGATAAAAATTCTAAATTATGCCTATAATGGTTGTTTGAAAAGCAACCAAAGAGGGTATATATGACTATTGAATGGAATGATTACAATGTCGTCAACTATCACGACGAACTCGTTAAGAATCATGGGGTTCCAAGACCCTACGCTATTGATTTGTGTCATTACTTAAGCTCTCTTTCTGACTCCGAAATCATTGAATATAAAGCGGCTGCAGATTCAGCTATTCACGTCATGGGTATTACTTTTCGGGTATACAATGATGAAGAAGGCTCAATCGATCGCGCATGGCCGTTTGATATTATCCCGAGATTAATCGATAAAAAAGAATGGCAACAAATTGAGATAGGACTGAAGCAGCGAGTGAAAGCGCTGAATATGTTTATCAATGACTTATACAATGAGCAAAATATTATTAAAGATGGGGTTTTCCCCGCTGATTTGCTGAATAAATCCAAGAACTTCTTACCGCAATGTAAAGGATTCACCCCGCCACTTGGCATTTGGGCACACATTTGCGGCTCTGATTTGGTCAGGGATAATGAAGGTACCGTGTATGTGCTGGAAGATAACTTAAGAGTGCCTTCTGGTGTGTCTTACATGTTGGAAAATCGTTTAGTGATGAAGCGAGTTTTTCCAGAAATGTTCGAAAAATACAGCATTTTACCCATTGATGATTATCCATCTCAGCTTTACGACATGTTAGCCGAAATGTCCCCCAGAGAAATTGAAGAACCTGAAATAGTGGTTCTTACCCCAGGTATTTATAACTCAGCCTATTTTGAACACGCCTACCTTGCCCAGCAAATGGGAGCCGAACTCGTTGAAGGCAGTGATTTGGTGGTTGAGGACGATAATGTTGTCTATATGCGTACTATTGAAGGCTTATCTCGAGTGGATGTTATTTATCGTCGAATTGATGATGAGTTTCTTGATCCTGAAGTCTTTAACCCTGAGTCTACCTTAGGCGTGCCGGGTCTTATGCGTGCTTGGAAAGCTGGCAATGTTGCATTAGCCAATGCGCCGGGGTCTGG
This sequence comes from Shewanella psychromarinicola, assembly GCF_003855155.1. Lineage (NCBI taxonomy): Bacteria > Pseudomonadati > Pseudomonadota > Gammaproteobacteria > Alteromonadales > Shewanellaceae > Shewanella > Shewanella psychromarinicola. Next base: position 143,145 of record NZ_CP034073.1, on the reverse strand, counting down.
CGTAGCCGATGATAAAGTCGTGTACGCCTATGTGCCTGAAATTATTAAATACTACTTGGATGAAGATGCACTGATAGCCAACGTGCCCACATACAAGTGTTTTAATGATGAAGAGCGTGAATACGTGCTCAACAACATTGACAAAATGGTGGTTAAACCTGCCAATGAATCCGGTGGCTATGGCATGTTAATTGGACCTCATGCTTCAGTAGCAGAACATGAAGAATTTAGAGCGTTAATTACTGAAGACCCCAGGAATTATGTCGCTCAACCTATGCTGATTTTATCTACTGCTCCAACGTTGTTTGATACTAAAGTAGAGCCTCGTCATCTGGATTTGCGCCCCTTCATTCTTAGTGGTAAGAATGTCACGGTCACCGCAGGTGGTTTGACTCGAGTCGCAATGCGCAAGGGGTCTACCGTGGTGAACTCGTCACAAGGTGGTGGCAGTAAAGATACTTGGATTGTCGATATGGAGTCATTATGAGCATGCTTTCAAGGGTTGCCAGTACCCTATACTGGCAGGCACGTTATTTAGAGCGAGCCGAAAACACCGCGCGCTTAATCAATGTTAACTCTCATATGCTATTGGATTTGCCCAAAAGTGTGGTGTTAGGTTGGGAGCCGATTGTCGATATTTTGTCTGATCGTGAGTTGTTTTATTCCTTACATGATGACGCAACCGAGCATGCGGTTATTAGCTTTATGGTTACTGACAAAGCAAACCCAAGCTCTATTATTAGCTCTATTAGCGCCGCGCGTGAAAATGCTCGTACTATTAGAGAGATTATTCCACGGGAAGCTTGGGAACAAATTAATGCGTTATACCTATATGCTATGGAAAGTCAGCATGAAGTGTTCTCTCGACACAAACGTTATAACTATTTAAGCAAAATTATTTTAGGTAACCAAACTATCACCGGTATGTTGTCTGGAACCATGACACATGATGATTGTTATGAGTTTCTTTGCATCGGTAGCAACATTGAACGTGCAGACATGACTACTCGGATCATCGATGTGCGCTCCGCTTCTTTGTTGCCTGATATCGAGCATGAGCAATCGGCTTTTGACAATATTCAGTGGATGAGTGTCTTAAAATCGTTAACGGGCTATCAAATGTATCGCCGAGAAGTGCGTTTACGTATTAATCGAGCCGATGTGTTGAAGTTTTTGCTGCAAGAAGAACACTTCCCTCGTTCATTAAGGCATGCATTACAACAGATTGAAGCCAGATTAGAACGCTTACCTCGTAATCATGATATTACTAAGGCGTTGCAAGGCGCGAATCAACAGTTGATGTCTGCCAAGCCGGAAAAGCTTAAACAGGACAAGCTTCATGATTTTATCGATCTAATGCAGATTGAGTTAGATAATTTGCATGACAGCATCAATCAAACCTATTTTTAGTCACATAGAGATAGTCTGCAGTATCGTTTCATAGGAAACGGGTAAATTTATCCTAGTCGTCTTATCCCACCTTTTTTGGCTTTATAATTAAAATGTGGGGTAAGGCTGATATTTTTATTCAGAACAAAAACATTAGCAAAGTGATTTTTTGTGACCGTTAATCAAATGCGTTTATAAATAAACCTAACTATCCGCCTCTAAGTTACTGTAATAAATAAGTTATTGGTGGTTATTTTGCTTAACTGCTGCTGAGGTACTTGGCCTTTTTGTTGCGTTTTATCGTGGTAAGTTGGGGCTGTTTACTAAAATCAGATGCTCAGAGCATTCATGTTTAAGTCATGTTCACCATCATTTTAACGATTTTACACATTAAGCCTTTACAATATCCAAAACTACTGTAATATATCTCGTGCTCTGACATTCAGAGTTATTAATGAACATCAAGTAAAAGAAAAGCCTTAGAATCTCTTCGTTATCGTTGTTATCCTCTGTGTTTCCCTTAGCTTCATCGTGACATTCAATAATTCAAGCTCGAGCGCATCGCATTTTCGCGACAGATTGATTAAATTTAAATATATAAGGGACACAAAATGTCTGATAAAACAACTGGTTTAGTAAAATGGTTTAACGAAGATAAAGGTTTTGGCTTTATTACTCCTGATAATGGCGGCGCTGATGTGTTTGTTCATTTCCGTTCAATCACTTCAGAAGGTTTCAAAACTTTAGCTGAAGGCCAAAAAGTTTCTTTCGATGTTGAGCAAGGCCAGAAAGGCCCACAAGCTGCTAACGTAGTAGCTGTGTAACTCGACTTTGTAAGATAACGCAAACGGTTTAACGACTGTTTGCGTTTTTTTATGTCTATAATTTAATGATTTATCCTTTTTCAATATGCTAAGTATCTTAAACAGCTTAAGTGCCTGCAATGCTTTTAAATATATTCAACATAGTTAAGCATTTATAATAGTTAAGCATTTATAATAGTTAACTACTTCCAATATCTCCTTTTTATCCGTTTTATCCGTTTATCCTTTTCTGCATCGATTGTTAATAAAACGCCTGAATAAAAACACATAAGCCCAACTCCAATTTCGACTATCCTTAAATTAACGGGGATCGCCATTGCTGGGTTAATGCGCTTTAAATTGAATAGCTTGCGCCGCTCTGAAGGGTTCAGATAATAGATCTGATTGGCATTATGCTCACGCTATCGATCCACTCTATAATTCCCCAGTTTCTGTTGATCTGGATCAACGCTTAGGATCGTAAATCAATTCATTATATTAGCTAAGTTGAATGCTGGTGGGTGAAGTCATAATGTCAGATAATAAACTCATTTTAGTCTTAAAATTATGCATCACTATGGGCATTAGCTTAATTTTGTTAGGGATTTATTGCCATAACTTCAGTGAAACGATTGAGATGATGGGCGTCAAAGGGATTATGATTAGTGCTATGTGTGTCGCCATTGGTATGGCGTTGTCATTGCCGACTAAAATGTACCTGACCTTTATATTGGTTAAGCGTGAAACCGAAAAAAGCCAATAATCAATTGTGGTTGTCTAGGAGGGGGCGGACTGCGTCCTGCTAGGGACAGCTTCGCGCTAAAACTTATAGCATCTAGCAGCGAAGCGACCTAGAACCTAGGAATAGTGATACCTTGGCGTTTGAATAGAAAACAGTGAAATCCTCAAGGTATTCTGTCTTAATAAGGATCTCCACGACTCGCTTTGCAACTCACTAACATCGTTTATTCCGCGAAATCGCTTTGTTGTGATCATTTATTAATTAACTCAAGACTCTTGGGTCAAAAACACCGATAATTGCCCCTAATTATACAAGCAGGCCGATTGGCTGCGCACGACTGTGGATATATTCAATGGAAATCAAAGTAAATTTTCTCGACAACCTGAGACTCGAAGCTAAATTTGACGACTTTACCGTTACGACCGATCAACCTATTCGCTACAAAGGTGATGGTTCAGCTCCCAGTCCTTTTGATTATTTCTTGGCTTCGTCAGCCCTTTGTGCAGCCTACTTTCTCAAGGTGTATTGTAAAGCTCGTGATATTTCGACTGAGAATATCAAACTATCGCAAAACAACATTGTTGACCCTGAGAATCGCTACAACCAAATTTTTCAAATTCAGGTTGAATTACCGGATGATATTTCCGATAAAGATCGCGAAGGTATTTTACGTTCTATCGACCGCTGTACGGTTAAAAAAGTGGTACAAACGGGTCCTGAATTCAAAATCGAAACGGTTAAAAAACTAGACGCAGACGCCAATGCCATGCTGATGGGCCAACCCGACGGCGATGCGAGCACGTTTATTTTAGGCAAAGATTTACCGCTTGAACAAACCATTAAAAACATGACCGGCTTGTTAGCCGACCTGGGTATGAAAATCGAAATATCGTCATGGCGCAACATTGTGCCTAATGTTTGGTCTTTACATATCCGTGATGCAGCGTCACCAATGTGTTTCACCAACGGCAAAGGTGCGACCAAAGAAAGCGCGCTATGCTCGGCTTTAGGTGAGTTTATTGAGCGTCTTAATAATAACTTTTTCTATAACGATCAATTCTTTGGTGAAGAGATCGCTAATAGCGAGTTTGTCCATTATCCCAATGAAAAATGGTTCCAACTGGAAGAAGATGACGTGCTTCCTGCTGGCATGTTAGATGAATACTGTTTAGACATCTATAATCCAGACGATGAGCTATGTGGCTCACACTTGATTGATACTAACTCAGGCAATATTGATCGCGGTATTTGTGCGATTCCGTATACTCGCCAATCAGATGGCGAAACCGTGTTTTTCCCGTCTAACTTAATTGAAAATCTATTTTTAAGTAACGGCATGAGTGCGGGTAACAACCTGCAAGAAGCGCATGTTCAGTGCTTATCTGAAATTTTCGAGCGTGCGGTAAAACGTCAAATTATTGAGCAAGAAATTATTCTGCCAGACGTGCCAATGGCTGTGTTAGAAAAGTATCCAAGTATTTTAGCGGGCATTAAAGGGCTTGAAGCTCAGGGCTTTCCTATAGTGGTGAAAGATGCTTCTTTAGGCGGCCAGTTCCCAGTGATGTGCGTGACATTGATGAACCCAAGAACCGGTGGTGTATTTGCTTCATTTGGTGGCCACCCGAGTTTTGAAGTGGCGTTAGAGCGGAGCCTTACCGAGCTGTTGCAAGGCCGCAGTTTTGAAGGCTTAAACGATGTGCCAAAACCGACCTTTAATAGCATGGCGGTCACTGAGCCAGAAAACTTTGTTGAGCACTTTATCGATTCAACAGGGGTGATTTCTTGGCGCTTCTTTAGCAGTAAGTTTGACTATGAGTTCTGTGAATGGGACTTTACCGGCACTAGCGAAGAAGAAGCCAAAGGCTTATTTGGTATTTTAGAAGCCATGGGTAAAGAAGTGTATATTGCCGAGTTCACTGATTTAGACGCTTCTGCTTGTCGTATTTTAGTGCCTGATTATTCGGAAGTTTATCCTGTAGACGACTTGATTTGGGATAATACGAATAAAGCACTAGATTACCGCAAAGATATCTTAAACCTGCATTCATTAAGCACTAAAGCGTTAGCTAAGTTAGTTAATCGTTTAGAAGAGAGCCAGTTAGATAACCATACCGATATTCGAACCTTAATTGGCATTGTGTTCGACGAAAATACGGCTTGGGGCCAGTTAACCATTATTGAATTGAAGATCCTGATTTATCTCGCGTTAGGTTCCCACGACGACGCCATTGAGTTAGTCGGCGAGTTCTTACAGTTTAACGACAACACTGTTCAGCGTGGGTTGTTCTATCAAGCAGTAAACGCTGTGCTTGAAGTGACCTTGGATGAAGACTTAGAGCTTGAGCACTTTATCGGTAACTTTAACCGCATGTTTGGTCAAGAAGTCATGGACAATGTGGTGGGGTCAGTTAATGGCACGGTACGCTTTTATGGCCTCACAAAAACCAGCATGCAGCTAGAAGGCATTGAGCCCCATTTACGCTTGATTGAAAGTTACAAAAAACTGCATCAAGCCCGTAAAGCGAAAGCTGGGATATAAATACTCATTGAGTTGAGCGCCAAGCGTAAGTTCATTGTGATAAAAAGAGTAATAGCGAACCAAACGGTTCGCTTTATTTTTTGTTGAAGCTAATAATCCTAAAAACCATCCATTCATGTTCATCTCCAAGCACTAATATTACTTTATGGTGAGCCTCCCCATAGGCAATGAAAATAAATATTGTTCACAAAGTTGTAACCATACAATCTACATTATTTTTTACTTCTGGTATTATGTCGCAAATGAAATTTATTTTTTCTTTTTGTGACATAATCGAAGGCTAATAGCATGGTGGCAAAAGCGGATGACATAATTTTATTTGTCATGGTTGTAGAAGCAGGATCGTTTACAAAAGTGGCTGAAAAGCTCAGTTTGACTAACTCAGTGGTGAGCAAACATATTGCAAGGCTTGAGCAAGATGTGAATACACAACTGCTCTATCGCACCACAAGGAAATTAGCCTTAACGGATGCAGGAGCAACATTTTATGGTAAAGCGCGATTAGCCAAAATAGCATTTCAAGAGGCGGCCGATGCGATATCTGGCTACAGTGATGATGTGCGAGGCACGATCAAACTGACCATTCCAGTAGTGCCAGCAAGGTTAGTATTAAATAATGCATTAGCTGATTTTTGTCGTGATTATCCTAACGTCGATGTTGATTTGACCATAGCTGACCAATTCGTTGATATTCTTGATCAAGGTTATGATTTAGCGATAAGAACGGCTCATCTTGTTGATTCGTCTTTAATTGCAAGGCGCTTAATTGATTCCGATTGGTTGGTGTGTGCCACACCTGAATATTTAAAACAAAACGGTACTCCACTGGCCCCGCAAGATCTGGCTAAACATAGCTGCTTACTTTATCACTATGAAAGTAGTGGCGTGGATCAATGGGTATTTAAAAATGCTGAGGGTAATTACACGGTAAATGTGCAGGGTCGATTCCGATCAAATAACCTTGAGTCGTTAAGGCAAGCAGCGTTAGCGCATTTTGGTATTGCTTATCTTCCCCAAGCGCATATTTATGAAGATTTACAGGCAAATAACTTAGTCGCTTTACTGACTGAGCATAGTGGCAAAGATTTAGGCATTTATGCGGTATACCCGAGCACAAGACTGCCTGACAAAAAAATTAAATTATTGATTGAATACTTTCGCAAAGCTTTTCACTCAAAAAAGGATTATTTTTACTAATTAGCAGTATAAATAAAAACTCGATAGATACTGCCCGTAAATGAGCAATACCTATCGTAGTCTGGGAACTTAGAAAGCGTATTTAGCAGATAATTGTAGATAGTCTGAATCTATGTCAGTCATGCCTTCATCTTCAATGGCATAATTACCTAGCTCGACACCCACACTTAACTCAGGGGTAACGTTAGTGATTAAGTTAACGCCCCAATGTGCGCGACTTTTGTTTGTCTCATCAGTTTCTGCTGTGCCATAAAATGCGGTAGAACGCAAAGTATCAGTCCAGAAATGACGATAAGCGACAGTAAATGCAGTTGTTGACTCTACTACTGTTTCTCCTTGGTCATCAGTAACAATATCTGGTGTCATACCAGCAGCAACATATCGGCCAGAGTCACCTACGGTAACTTGGAAACGTAAATCGTCTTTACCAACCGTTTTAATCACGCCGCCTACATTGGCTGCCACGGCAACCTCATCAATTCCGCCTTGGTCCACTTTTCTAACAAGCGCCCCTACAGATAATTGACCCCAGTCCGCTTTATGATCGTAACGGCCGACAAAATCTGGGATAGACTCATCTTTGTCGGCTTGATCGCCAGTTACACCGACACCACTTGATGATGCACCAATACTTCCGTTGCCATTGGTTTCTGGATTTTCAATAGAAAATTGCCAAGCGCCATAGGTGTAGCGTAATTGTGTTTGTCTAATAAACACTTCGCCAACATGTGGTCCACCAAAATCTAGCGCTTCTGGTAATGCATGTAATGGCATAAATGTGGTCCAAGTTTGACCGGCCAACCAGTTTTTATAACTAATAAAAAAATGTCTTAAACGTGGGTTTGAAGAGTTACTCACTACTTCGTTACCGCCACCACCGTACATATCTACTTCAACAAATCCAGATATATCACCGTGTTGAACTTTTAAATTTACGCGTGATTCTTTGACATTAAAACCCGTATGAGATGTATCGACAGGTACACCTGATGGGAAGTTAGCAATCCAATAATCTTGATAAGCAATATCGCCATTCACATGACGGACATCCACTTTTGCATAGCCACCCAAGGTCACTTTAGTATCTTGTCCTGCAACAGTATCAGTCATTAACTCTATGCCAGCATTAGCTTGCATGCTTGCAGCTAGTGCTGTGAGTAAAAATAGGTTTTTGTATTTTTTATGTGTCATTTGTTATCCCTCTGTTTCCCCGAAAGCGAAGTGCTAATGTAAAGGGATTTGTTAAAAGGGTAAACTATGTTAATGGACAATGACTTGTTCCAAAAACGCTATAAATAGAAAATCTGCTTATTAATTTACGATAATCGATTAAATAGGAATGAGTAAAATAGGCTCAACAATACGTGGTTACAGCAAGATGGCTGCCAGAGGTGAATTCAACTATATTTCTTTTTTTAGGTTTAAGCTATTGATTAATATTGACTATACACTACAGGTGTTTATGTAAGATGACGTAAGCCTCCACTTTTGGTGTTGTTTTTTTGTGTACATAAAGGCGCCATTGGGCTGGTGGGCGAGCGCTACAATAGGGTACAAGGAGGCTTATTTTATCAAGGCGTCAGCGCAGTGTTAGAAGTGACCTTAGATCAAAATTGAGACCTTGAGCACTTATTGGTAATGCCAATAGCATGTTCGGCAAGGGGAAATCGGCTATGTTGTCGGTTCAGTTACTGGCAAGGTGCATTTTTACGGCCTAACTAAAACCAGCATGCAACTTGAAGGTATTGCGCCATACCCTCGCTTGATTGAGAGCTACAAAAACTGCATCAAGCTCGCAAAATCAACGCTGATATGTAATCGCGTTATTGCCGAGATTTTAGGGTTGTTCATCTTATCTCGGCAGTTTCGACTGTTATAATGTTTTTTTCGTACGTTGAATAGCATCATTTGCTAATGACTATCTACTATCTACTATCTACTATCTACTATCTACTATCTACTATCTACTATCTGCTATCTGCTATCTACTATCTACTATCTGCTATCTGCTATTAGCTATCTGCTATTAGCTATCTACTATTAGCTATCTGCTATTCACTATAAAAGTCCTGCTATCGCACCATTATTTTAAGCTTTCTGATCTTACTTTCAATATTCGTTATTAATCACTGAGCGGGGTCGCTTACTTGCACTTGTTGTCTTGTTGGGGATCGCATACGTTTACGCTTACCCACGGTTGTGACTCATTTTTGCAGATTATGCACATTATGCACATTTTTCATATTTTACATATTTTACAGATAGTGGCCATTATTTAGCTTGTGAGTTAAATAAGTAAGACTCCATCGATAGCACACTGAAATCGATGTCGTTCTGTATCACGGTTAAATTATCTTGTGCTGTCACTGCGCCTAATACAAACAGTAAAGGAATGTAGTGTTCGACAGTGGGATGAAAAAAACTGAAATTAGGATACTGTTCTGCTGCGCTGACCAAGGCTTGAACATTGTGATTGATAACATTGTTTCTCACCCATTTTTCAAATTCAGCCACGCGTGGATCCGGTTGACCACCAAAACGTAATGCTCGTAGATTATGGGTGACATTGCCTGAACCGATAACCGCAATGCCTTGCTCGCGTAACGATGTCATGGCTTTGCCCAATTCAAGATAAAAACTCAAATCTGCGTGTTGCGGGATAGACAGTTGAATAACAGGTACTTTTGGATTGGGTAATAAATGCATCAGCGGTGTCCAAACACCATGATCCAGCCCTCGTGTCATATTCACTTGTGTGGACAATCCGCTTTGGGTCAACATAGAGGCAATATCATTGGCGAGTTGGTTATCGCCAATCGCAGGGTACTTTACTTGGTATAATTCGGGCTGAAAGCCATTAAAGTCATAAATGAGTTCTGGCTGGCTTATACCTGTGACTTGCAAAGACGTTGACACCCAATGCGCTGATAATACCAGTACGGCTTTCACCTCGCTAAATTGTTGGCCCACGGCGTTTAACTGCCGTGTGACCGTGGATTCATCAAGCGCTAATGTTGGCGCACCGTGGCCAATAAACATCAGCGGGGCTAACGTTGTTGTCGGTAAACTGGTTGTCGGTAAGCTTGTTGCTGTGTTCATTAGTTGCTCCTGTTAAGTCGGTGAGCCCATTTAATACTGGGCCTGTGGCACTGTCATGCTTGGATTTTCATTATTGAATAAAGACCATGGGATAAGCACTGCGAGAGTATGCGTAATCATACTAAGTTAAACAATTGCAGTAATATTTGATTTATAGTTTAATAAAATTATACAAAAGCTTTGTCGTCATACTAGGGGCCGTCTGATGGATATGCTGAATTTAATGCGCAATTTTGTCGCTGTGGTGGAAGAGGGCAGTTTTACTGCTGCGGCCAAACGCTTGGGTAAAACCAAAGCCTTGCTTAGCACCCAAGTGACACAGTTAGAAACCAAATTAGCAGTAAGATTGTTGCATCGCTCAACGCGCAGTTTAACCGTTACTGAGGCGGGAAATGCATATTGGGGCGAAGCGAAACGTATTCTTGATGATGTTGAAAACTTAGGATCACAGTTACTCAACCAGCATCGTAGTCTAGCGGGCAGTATTCGAATTTCAACGCCAGTGACTTATGGTGAAGAAGTGCTAACGCCTTTTATCAGTTATTTGATTAGTGAGCAACCAAGGTTGCATATCGATATGATGTTAACCGATCGTCATGTCGATTTGGTCAATGAAGGGTACGACTTAGCGATCCGTGTCGGTCGTTTAAAAGATTCAAATTTGATCGCACGCCCGTTAGGACAAACGCGATTAGTGACCTGTGCCTCAGCCTCGTTTATTGAAAAATACGGCCTAGCGGATCACCCCGATCAACTGTGCGATCTGCCTTGTGTGGTGGACAGTAATTATCCTCATTTACAGCAGTGGCACTTTACTCAAGCGGATGACACTGTCGTGGTTAATGTTAACAATGTTGTGACAGTCAACAATGCTCGTTCGGCCACGGCTCTTGCGTTAGCCAATACGGGGATTGTCGCCGTGCCTGAATTTATTGTCAAAAAGCAGCTCCAAAATGGTGAGTTAATTGAGGTGTTGACGGGGTTTGAGCTGGGTACGTTGCCGGTTCATGTACTTTATCCGAGCCGCAAGCACTTATCCGTTAAGGTGAGCTATTTTATCGAGAAACTACTCCAATACTTTGAGCCGGATAAATCCTCCCCAATTAAATAATCAGGGGTAGAACAGCATTGCTGCCATGTTTGCCATCCCAGAGTGTGGCATCTAGTCATGAAAAAGCGCGCCGCTATGCCTTAATGGCGTACTCACGTTATAACCGCAGCGCGGGATATAAGAAGCAATAAATTGTCGAAATAAAGAGTCGAAATAAATAGATAAAATCAGCCTATTTTCAAGGTGAAACCATCAGGTTGACGCTCTTTGGCACCGCTAGATGGGGGATTAACCTTTTCATGTTTGAAGCGTTTGCCAAGGGCAGTGGATTGAAGCAGAAGATTTACCGCATGAAGTCGCCGCGGTTATTAGCGGTAAACTTGGGACACAATTAAACCGATAAAAGAGGTTGAGCAAGACTATATTCTCACAGTCCTTGCGTTATGTGATGGAGATAAGCACAAAGCCGCTCATGCTTTGCAAATGGGCTTTGCAACCCTGTATCGAAAACTCAGTGAATATAAAGTAACCCATTGCGAATAGGACAGTATGAAGCTTTAATATGCTAAATTTATGATGTGAGTTGTATTTTATCTAAATGATTCTATTTGTTATTTTTATATTTACAGTGCGATTTAGCTGGGGCTTATGCCCTAAGTTAAGTCGTTAGAGATTGAGTCGTTAGGGATTGAGTGGTTAACATTAGTTTACGCAGCCAGTATTGACTGACTGCTTTTGGGTTTATTATTATTGCTTATCTAAATAGCTGTCTACTGCAGTCGCTCTATCTTCGGCGTGTTCTATAAGCTCATCGATAGCGCGATAAAAATCACTGCTACTTTCTAAGAAGCTGTAACCCGATATCTCGGTGGTTGCATAGGGCGAAATTAATGCAGAGTAAGTATTATAGCTTGCTTGTATTTTATTGGTTTCGAATGCGTCACTTATCACCGCGAGTAAAAATTGATTATAGCGGTCACGATACACATCATCGGTATACAATATTGAAATGAGTGGCCAGCTAGCGGAGTTCAAGTTTGAAAAGTCTAACGCCAATGCGCCACTTTGCTTACCGTTTTGCAATGCTTCGTTGTTGTCCCAAGGGATCCAAGTCAGTTTTGAGGTGTCTGGATTGTTGTATAAATAGTAATTATGCGGCATTAAGCCGTAAGTATCCCAGTTTTGAATTATGCCATTAACGGCTAGATATTTTAAAAATACATCAACGTCAAATACCGCTTCAAGGTTAGCGCGCCATGTTGCCGGATCGCTAGTGGCGGTATCGTCGTGTAAGGCAGTAAAGAGGGCTTGGATATCAGACCAATCTTCGTCGTCTTCGTTGGTTTTTTTCTCAAAGTCTTCCTGGTTAAATGACCCTTCAACAAACATTGCACCATCGTCTTCGGGTTTGTATAAGTTACCGTCGTCACTAGAAAATTGCGTATCAATTAAGCTGTCGTCAACTTCTTCAACTAGGGTGTATAAACCAAAGTATTCAGGGCCGTCACCATGGTCGACATATAAGGTATAAAAGCCAGTGTGAGACACAGCTAGACCAGCATCTTTAAACACGTCAGCGGCGACTTTTTCTCGCAACATTGATTCGTCATCAAAGTTATTTTTTAAACTGAGCTTTTTAAAACCATAAAAACGTTGGTTTTTGATTTGTGGATAATCGTCCTCATACTCATCGAAATCAAGTTTAAACGCTAGTTTTAGAATGCCTTGCTGCCAGCTAGTTTGCAGTGATGAGTTGCCTTTAAAGCGAATACCAACGCGATACCATTCGGTGCCGTTATAAAATACTTCAGCAGGCACAAAAATCGGATTTTCATCTGTATCGGTTAAGCCATTGGATGAGGTTCGGCCAAACTCGCCATAGGTTGCGGTCATGTCATCTAACATGCTCTGCCAGCGCGCTTCAGTCACGACGATATCAAAGCGCTTGACTTGGGTGTCATCAAACACCTCGTCAAAGTTTGGTTCGACATTTTTGCTATGGGATTCGTCGGTCCAATCCGTTGCGTCAAAGTCAACGTCGGTAATTTCAGTTTCTGTAGTGGTCGTGGTGACCGTTTCAGTTACGTCGGTACTGTTAACACTGCTGCTATCACTACCACAAGCTGTGAGTATCAAAGCACTACTTAACGTCATGATAAGCAATAGTAATATTGGCTGATTAATTAATCGTTTTGTGCTGGGTAAGTTATTGAGGGCAAACATTGGGCACTCCTAGCAATGGTGTCGCGTTGAAAGCTTAATATGGTTAGCAGTATGTTAGCGCGTAAAAGTGCAAAACCAGTGCAGTAAGCGTGGAACAAAATAGCAGCTTGATAAGAGTGAGATATTACTCAAGGTTGCGTAGGTATGCGCATCGTGGTGGCGGCATTGGCGCACACAGGTACCATATTAATCCACAATGCGATAAAATCTAGGCCAATAATGAGTTACGTCATATCGCTAACTTGGCACTGAAATTTGTAGGGAAAATGAATGAATATTGAAAACGATGTGATAGATAATTTAGCAGAATTAGAGCGTTTTTTACTTTCGGTAGAAAAGGGCGGTTTAGGTTTAGAAGGGGTTGTAGGTGTTGGTATGGCAACCAATAATGCTGATGGTCGTCATTTTGTTGCCGTATTTGGTGACAATCATAAACTGTTATTAACTCGCTGGATAACGGCTGAAATATTTGAAACCGGCAAAGATATGGTGCAACACGGAGTAAAACCAAAGCACTGATAAAGCATACTTACTGATAAATCATCAAGGACAGAAACCAGGTTTCTGTCCTTGATATTAGGCTAGTGAGTCAATTTAGCTTACTTATCTGAATTAGTTGAACCAATTTTGTGTATGGCGAGATCCGCGCCAATAAACTCATCTTCTTGGCTTAAGCGTAAGCTCGATATTTTGTTCACTAAGCCATAAACAATGATACCGCCAACCAGTGCCACTACTACACCTGCAGTACTACCAATAAGTTGCGACATAAAGCTGACCCCACCCAGACCACCGAAGGCTTGTTGACCAAAAATACCTGCCGCGATACCGCCCCATACACCGCATAAACCGTGTAATGGCCACACGCCGAGTACGTCATCGATTTTGTTACTGCGTTGTAATCTTGTGTACACCAAGACAAATAACCCACCAGCCACACCGCCAACCACAAATGCGCCGACAGGATGCATTAAGTCAGACCCCGCGCACACCGCCACTAAGCCTGCAAGGGGGCCGTTATGAATAAAACCAGGGTCATTTTTACCGACAATCAGCGCCACCACAGTGCCACCGACCATGGCCATTAAACTGTTAACCGCCACTAAGCCGCTGATCCCGTCAAGTGTTTGCGCAGACATGACGTTAAAGCCAAACCAGCCGACAATAAGCACCCATGAACCTAAGGCAAGAAAAGGGATATTTGATGGTGCAAAGGCTATTCCTGGTTTGCGGCCGCGTCGAGCACCTAATATATAAATGGCCACTAATGCGAGCCAACCGCCCATAGCATGAACGACCACAGAGCCAGCAAAGTCATGAAACTGTGCCCCAAATTGGCTTTCTAACCATGCCTGAAAACCAAAGTTACCGTTCCACATTATCCCTTCAAACAGCGGATAAACAAAGGCAACAATCAATGCCGAAGCGAGTAAGAAAGGCCTAAAACGGCCGCGTTCAGCAATGCCACCAGATACAATCGCTGGAATGGCTGCTGCAAAGGTCAGTAAAAAGAAAAATTTAACCAGCTGATAGCCATTATCGGTAGTTAAACTTTCAGCGCTGACAAAGAAGTGGCTACCGTAAGCAATTTGATAACCAATGACAAAGTAAGCCATGGCTGAAAAAGCAAAGTCAGTCAAAATCTTTACCAAGGCGTTGACCTGGTTTTTGTGCCTCACGGTGCCCATTTCTAAAAATGCAAAGCCAGCGTGCATGGCTAAAACCATAATTGCACCAAGTAAGATAAACAAGGTGTCTGCACTTTGTGCAATGAGGCCAATAGCATCACTAATATTATTCATTTCAGTTCCCACAAAATGATTCTCTTTTGAAATTCATGCTTTTATAAAGCAAAAGCCATTCCTAAATCACAGCTAAGCCATTATATTATTGACCTTGTATGGTGCAAATATATGAAAATATTGCTTAAGTTATCTGTGTAATGTTCAATATCAGTGCATTATTTGGCGTTTGTCATGGCAAATAATGCGCGTAATGACGGATGTTCATGGCGCGAATGTTTCAATTTGGTGCGTTTCTGCTTGTATTTGGTGCATTGTTCAATGGCTAAATTAACCTTATGTTAACCATTATTATTAAGATAGTTCGTCCATCAAGTCGGTTGATAAATGGATGATCTGACAATCCCAATTCCCAATTCCCAGTAACTAATAACTAATAACTAATAACGAATCACGAATCACTAGAACAGAATAATGGGAGTCATATGACAACAGCAAGAGTCGTAGAGGTCGGGATGCTCCCTTTTTGCAAACCTGGTAATCATCAACCTTATCGAGTCATGGCGGCTAAAGCGATAACCGCTATCGCGGTATAAGAGATAGTTTTTTTCACTGTGATGTCTCCAACTCTGGGGGCAATTAATGATCAAAAATTGTATAAGAAACGAATTTTTCTAGCACTTATCAATATATTAGTCTGGATTTCACCCTAGAAAAAGCCAGTCAATGCGCTTGGTTAGCTGATCTTGTACTGGTTATCTATGCGGTTAATGTCACGTACATTAACCGCATAAATGTTATTGGCTTGCATCCTAATTAACGGGCATTTTTAAAATATATCTTCTTGATAAAAATGAATATTTTAACGCTATGAATAAATATTAATACGAATTATGAACGATCGTTCAGAGTTAACTTGAGCGATTGCTCAAATTGATTTATAGTGGTCTCAATTCGAAACGCAACGCGCCTAAATTTATTTAGTTACAAGAGAGAATATTATGACTGCATTTACAATTCACACTGTAGACACTGCACCAGAAGACAGCAAAGCAATGTTAGATGACACTAAAAAGCAAACGGGTATGATACCTAATTTATTTGGCGTGTTAGCCGAATCACCAAGCACGCTTAAGGCTTACCAACAGTTACATCAGGCTTTTTTAGACACATCATTTAACCCTGAAGAGCTAACGGTAGTATGGCAAACCATTAACGTTGAAAACAAATGTACTTACTGTGTGCCTGCACACACAGGTATTGCACATTCAATGAAAGTAGACCCAGCGTTAACTGAAGCATTACGTAATAAAGCGGCGATGCCAAACGCTAAATTACAAGCGTTACAAGATGCGACATTAAGTATCGTACGTAACCGAGGTAACATTTCTGAAGCAGAACTAGCAGCATTCTATGCCGCAGGTTATGGCCAGCAACAAGTGCTAGAAATCATCTTAGGCTTGTCACAAAAAGTGATCAGTAACTACACCAACCACGTGGCAAAAACACCGGTTGACGAGGTATTCAAAAAGTTTGCTTGGTAATTGTTGAGCGACATTTTTAGCGAAAATTATTATTCATGTAGATGAATGAATCCCTAATACCAATGCCTGCGTTATCGCAAATGGCATTGGTATTTTTTTATCACGTTAGAGCAAAAAAGCGTACTTGAAGAGATGAGGACAACCAAATGACAGCAAAGATTAAGCTCGATATTATTTCAGATGTAGTGTGCCCTTGGTGCATCGTCGGTTATAAACACTTAGAAGCGGCGATAAATGAACTTGGGCTGCAAGATCAAGTTGAGATTGAGTGGCAACCATTTGAACTTAACCCAAACATGCCTGCTGAAGGTGAAAATCTGCGTGAGCATTCAGCCAGAAAATACGCTACCACACCAGAAGGTAGCGTTCGTGCACGGGTAAATATTACTCAACAAGGGGCTGAACATGGCTTTCTTTTTGACTATTTTGAACAGATGAAAATGGTTAACACTTTAGACGCGCATGTGTTGTTGGAATACGCGAAAGAGGTCGGTAAGCAAACTGAGCTTAAACTGCGTTTATTCAGCGCCTTTTTTAGCGAACATAAAGATATTTCAAACCGTGAAATACTCACAGCAGAGCTCATTGCTGTGGGGATTAATGCCGCAGAAGCCATGAGTTTACTTGATAACGCTGCAGTGGCAGAACAGGTTCGAGCTAAAGAGGCCCATTGGCAACAACTCGGCATTTCGGGCGTACCTACGGTTATTTTTAATCAATCGAGTGCATTAACTGGCGCGCATCCAGTTGAAGCGTATAAACAAGTTTTGGCCGATTTAGTTGCCCAGCGCTAACTGCGCGAGGGCTACATCGTATGAGTATTGTTAATACTTAACCCGAATTCACATATGGTCTCCTCCCGTATTGCAAGGTATCACTCATCGATAACAGGGACAGGATTGCTGTCATATATACGGTCTTTATATGAAGTTCAAGACTTCTGGCCTCGATGTATTCCGCACATATTGTCCTTATCAGGTTATCGGCCACTGCAAGGTATTCAATCTGGGCATACCGTGTTTATTACCCGTAAATACAGTGTGTCGCCTGCGATGCGCGAGTTTGTAAGTTTGATTGATATTCGTTAACTTGTGTCAATAGCGGCCCTCGACTTCAGTTTATTGCTGTGCCCCGTTAGCAAACGTAGAGCGGATGACGTTTTTTAGCTCAAACATCATCAAGCTTAGGGGGGATATCAGCATGGTTGGAGTTAGCACAAGGTAATGGTAAGTCTTTTTGTGATTGTGGGTCGCTCAAATAGTTGAAACTTAACCTTGGTTTATGTTTGCTGCAAGCCTGTGAATGTTGATATAATAGCGGGCTAAAAAATTATTTATTTACAGACTTTTTTATCTCGCAATCACTGCCCCATCGCCTGCAGGAATAACTATGATTAACCACTTTAGTGTACTGGGAGTCAGACCCAATGCCAAAGAAGATGACATAAAAAAAGCCTATAAACGTTTATCGAACAAGTATCATCCTGACAAATTACTTGGGGCGTCTGACGATGAAAAACAGCAAGCATCAATTCAGCTCCAACGAGTCAAAAAAGCTTACGAAGTGCTATCAGATAAAAAGCTGAGAAATGCTTTTATCAATGATTTTAACAACGTGATTGTCACTGATCCCACTGCCGCAATGCGGGAGTTGTGGGACGAATATTATTCCTGAGTATCCCATGGCTAAACATCTTAATATCTCACGCATTAATGAGCTAAAAAATAATGCCAATGACAATATAGAATCTTACAACGACCCTGATACGCCAAATGCGCTGGCACGATTTACTAGCCAAATCAGAGAGATATTGTTGGCCGATCCTGGGATGCTAGATTCAGTCCCTGAGTATTTACCCGTTGCGCTTTATGACAGGGTCAAGTTCTCTGCTGAATCAAAGCGCCAATGGGCACACTGGATTAGCTTGAATATTCATCCTAGTTGGGATGAATTTAAAACCACGATCGCGTTTAACAACGCCGATCTGCCTTTGGCGCTCGCGGTACGTAAATACAGCGAAGATCTGTTAATTGAAAGTTGTGCCGTGGTGTATTTGTTAGAGACTCAGGGACAATCTGAGCCGAAGCAAACGGCTGCGGATGATGATTCCAATGAGCATGATGGTGTCCATGAGCACGAGCGTGATGATAACGACGATTACGACACTGATTATGATAGCGATGAAGAAGGTTATTATGACCAATATGATGAGGAAATCGAATGAACAGTCTCATTGAAATAACAGCCGCGGAAATACAAGAACTGGCGAATGTTGAGCCGAAACAGGCAAGCAAGAGATTTGAGTTGATCGCGACGTCAATGTCTGATGATCAGTTGGTCGAAGTGATTGAGCAAATGGATATTGTCACCTTGACACAAATAAACAGTCAGCATGATATTTCGTGTCCATCGATTATGTCTGAGTTAATGACCCCAGAACAGATCCGTGACATCGTCTGCCAGCAGCCGCTTTACTGGGAAGAGAAAATCAAAAGTAATGCCGAAGAGTTAATGCATCATACTTTTGATTTTATGACTTATCTTATCCGAATTCAGGACAGCGAAGAGAAACAAACTGCCATATTAGAGTGTTTAGCTGAAGATCCCGCTGCACTGTTTTATCTCTCTATTCCTTTTATCGAGCTTATCTTAGGCGGAACCAGTGGCGATGACGATGAGAGCAACGACACTTATGATGATGAAGCGGATGAAGAAACGGTGGGTTACTCTGATTGGCAAGCCGATGAAGAGGCTCACAGTCTCAGCATTGATGATCCTCGTAGTCTATTGGCGTTGATCCGCGAAAGGGCGCCTAATGTTGAGAAGTCGATTAAGAATATGCTGCGCAACACCGGCTCTGACTGGCAGTTAATTATCAGTCAGTTTGCTAGCGAATTAGTGATCCAGGCGAAAGAAAAGAACCAAGTCACCGACGAGTATGCTGAAGTTGATGACATGTTTAGCTTTCTTGATTAAGGGTTCTGCAAATGCAATTGGTAATACGTGACGAAAATCAGGGTCCCTATCTGAGTCGGGTGTTGGCTTATGGCCTAACCGAGGGCTTGCTCAGTAATGAGCAGCTGGGACAGATCAAAGCCAAAGCCATTTTGATGAGCCTTAAGTTCGCTGATAAGTTCTATAACAAGTATAAAATGCATTTGCTTGAAGAAGCAGCGCAGGATGTGATTGGTATTGTCAGCATTGGCTTGATGGCGTTATCGGACCAAAATCATGCTAATGCTATAGCCTTGCTGCTCAATGATGACGGCGTGGTTAAGTCATTCCAGAAGGGCTGGGGCATGCTGACTAAAGTCAGCCAATACCGGCTTCATGGTAAATCGATTTATGGCAACGTGGATAAAATTTTGCTTGATCAAGTATCGAGCCCTCCCGATTGTGATGAATGGCAAGGTTGGGTTTATTACCAACAAGCCTTAACTGAGCATAATCGCCAACAATCGATTAATGCCTTGTTGGCGCAGTTTTACATTGCTGGCACTTTTGATCCAATGGATTATATCAACCTAGAAAGTACCTTGGCTGAAGCTGTGTTGTATCGGATATTTTTCGATGGTAAAAAAGTGCGCCCAGATCTTAAACGACGTATGACTCGTGTAGAACTTCAGCCGCAATGGTTTAGCCTCGAATTTATCGAGCATCAAACCAAAGCGGCGTTTGCTGAATTACCTAATGAACTTGCTGCTGCTATCCGTCTGGATCTAGGTAAGAACTTTAATTCTGCGCTGTTACGCACTCTTAATTTCTCTCGTAGTTATCAAGAATTGGCGGCTCAAAATGCCTCTCCTGAACGATTAGAGCGATTTGAATACAAGGAAGGCTTAATTGGTCTTCTTGGTTGGCCAATCTATATCGTCATGTAGTACCGCTTTGGGAAGCTTGCCAGTGAGCAAGCTCCCTGAGTCGTTGTATATGACGACCGCTATTTTATTCCTCTGATATACTGCCTAAAAACCGCTGACAACAGTGGTATTGCACATCACATCGATGATCTACTCTGACTTAACAAAGACATTATTGCATAATATGTTGATTCTATGGGACATTTTTTTCATAAGGCACTGATTTAATAGCTAGCTTATTTATATCGCGCTGACTCAACATCGCACCTATTGATACACCACTGTGTGGTGCTTGACTGGCATCTTGCACTATTACGAGCTATATCTGTGTTTGGATGTGGTGTTAATGATCATCGCAGTCCGTTGGCCAAGCAGATTTTTGTCTGTGCCCTGAAGCGTTAATGATTGCAATTCAAACGCTGTTAAATAGTTAATCCCCATTCACACTAACAACATTATCCTGAGTAGGTACAACAAAAAAGTGTATGGATAAGCCTTGAATTAACAAGCTTATAAGGTGCTGAGTGGCACACGTAATATTAACCATTGCTAAAATACCGTTGTAGTTGGTATCGTATTGGTTTTGTGCCATATTTTAGCATTAACGTTAATATAGAGATGTTACATTTGTCGGCAATAATACAGGTTAACTGCATGATAAGTTTACTTTACTTTCGACATTACCCTGTGGATTGTTAATGCCTCAAGCGTTCATTGGGTCAAGTCTGCTGACCATTTGTTGTTTTGTTTAATTGTCCTTAGGATCCATTATGTTCAAAAGCCTACGTGCTTATCGTTCGTCAATTATATTGCTCAGTGCTTTGTTGCTTGGTGGGCTATTGGGTGGGTTAGTGCCAGAACTGGCCATAAAGCTCAAACCGATAGGGCAAATATTTCTGAATCTTTTGTTTATGATTATTGTGCCTCTGGTCGCGGTGAGTGTAATGTCGTCCATTGCCCACATGACCGATTTAAAGAAATTAGGCGCCATACTGGTATCGATTATGGCGGTGTCGATTGTGATGGCGATCATCCCCTCTGTCGGTGTGGTGTTGCTGGCATTAGCTTACGATCCTGCACAAGGAGTAACACTCGATCTAGCTAATACTGTCGATGCGGCATCAGGTAGTATGGATTTTGTCAGCTTATTAACCACCAATGATTTTGTCGGGCTGTTATCTAAATCAAACATTTTAGCGCTGATTATTATGTCGGTTATTGGCGGTGTTGCGATTGGCCAATCTGGTGAAGATGGCGTGAGAGTCGGGCGCATGCTAGACAGTGTCAATACCGTGATTATGAAAGTCATTTCGATATTAATGCATGCCGCGCCTATTGGTCTTGGGGCATATTTTGCCGCGACGATGGCCAGTCAAGACACTGAACTGATGGGCACATTTGCTCGAGCTGTCGGACTATTTTTTGTGGCAATGGCGCTTTACCTTACACTAGGATCGACGTTATATGCGTGGATTGGTGGTGGTGTGCAAGGCGTGAGACGATTCTGGCAACATATGCTTGAACCAGCCGTGACCGCATTAGGTACCAGTTCATCGTTAGCAACCTTACCCGTTACCATTCGCAGTGCCGCTAAGATGGGGTTGAACGAACAAATTGCAGAGATTAGCTTGCCATTATTAGTCAATCTTAATAAGGGCGGCGCAGCTGCGATTACGGCATTAAAAATCGTGTTTATTTATTCTTTATTAGGACTCGATTTCACTACCGATGTGTTTATGTTGACGATTTTGATTTCAGTATTATCAGCGTTTGTCATTGGTGGGGTGCCAGGCGGGGCATTTCTAGGTGAAATATTTATTGTCACGACCTTAGGATTACCCATGGAGGTTATTCCTATTTTAGTGGTGATTGGGGCCATTACAGATGCGGCTTCAACGGTGATTAATGTGGTGCATGACTTAACTGCAACCCAAATTATTGAGCGCATCAATGGTAAACATTATGCTCGCTTGACACCTGACAACGAACGCCTTGAGTAGGCTTGGCGATAAAGCCAAGCAGATGGTATGCCACAGTAAGATATTAGATTCTACTGTGGCTTTTTTTAGGCGACTGCAACGCGGTTTCGTCCTTGTGCTTTTGCCAGATATAAGGCTTTGTCTGCACGACCCAACAGGCTGTAGGCACTGTCTTTAATAGTATATTGGGCTACACCTACACTGATAGTAAGCGCCATACCTTGAATGTTCTGTGTAGCAATATAGCGGCGTAACCTTTCGGTTAATTCGATGGCATCGGTCGATGTTGTGTTAGGTAATACCACCACAAACTCTTCACCACCCCAACGGACTAATAGGTCGTCATTACGCATTTGGCTTTGTAGTAATTGTGCGAGTTCATACAATACGTGGTCACCCACAAGATGACCGTGATTGTCATTAATTCGCTTAAAATGATCTATATCGATAATGGCAACCGAGATAGGGTATTGAAGAGACGATGACGGCTTGAGTAATGGGGGAATGGTATTGCTATATGTGACGTTATCGATAACGGATGAGTGTGCTACAGGTGACAACGGTGTTTTACCCTCTGCGCTCCGCGGTGGATGTACTGTGTCGGTATTTGCGGCAGGGATGGTAAGCAGTTTATCGAGTACTACATCGAGCTTTTCACGGTTATAAAGTCCGGTGAGTTTATCTGTTTCAGCCATTTTTTGGATTTCTATATTGCGTAGCGCGAGCTTTTTATAGGCTGAAAAACGGGTTTTTTCGTAATATCGCAATAATAAAATTTGCGCAATACACACCTCAATAACGTTAAATAAAGATCCTGTTCCAAAGGTCACTGGCTGAGGGTTTTGAGTTTGCAGGTAAACTAATAAGGCACATACGCTAAATGTGAGGCATGAAATAAACGTTCCCCATTTTCGACCAATAAGAAAAAACGAAAAAGGTGGAATGAGCGTTGCCCAAAATAATGAGTGGGAGTGACCCTTAGTCGAGATCACAAACAGCATGATTAAACTGGCTACCATGATGGTGACAGCCCATGATGTTATTTTAACATGTCCCGTTTTGCGAAAGCGGGAGTAAATACCCAATGAGGTTAATAAACCGAAACCATCGAGTAAGGCATATTGATAACCTTCAAAATAGAACAGGTTGATCAGGGTAAGAATGAGAAAGTAACTCGTGGTAATGAGTAATGAATGCTCGATTAAGCGAATGCGCCAGTAATCGGAATGATCAGGCGGATATTGAGGGAATTGTTTGTACCAAAATCTAATCATAAGCAACTTCCATGGAGAATTAAGCGAACACTAATTTTGTAAACTCGATAACAATATCATTCAAGCCATTACTCGTTGATTTTTAATAATAGATAAAATATTGAAAATAACCGCCTAAATATACGATTATTACATGATTATGGCATGACAGGGTTATGATCGTTTCATGGTTTTGCTTGAATGAGCATCTGAATGTCAAAACCGGCACCCATAGTATGTTAGTTATACTGATAGGACTTTTTGGGTCATCTATCTGTTGTTTTTTTGGTTAAAAGCCTAATCCAAAACCATATTGATGGTCGACAATATGGCCAACAATGGGCATCCATGAGTATTGCCAAATGTTGTCATCCTATTGCTGATATTTAGCGTCACCGATAGCGCGATATCACTCAGCGGCAAAACTCATGGTTTCTGCTTCAACCCATCTCGCCATTGTAGAGACTTATTTATGCTCACAAATTCATATTGATTTAACCGATACGGTAAACTTGAAGCATGTGGTTTGGCAACGTATCATGCGTTTTTTATTGTGATGAGCCCCATATAATGCGCCATTTAACCACTCGTTATCATATCGACACCCCTGAAGACTTTATTACGGCGAATCAACAAACGATGCTAACGCGGCTTGCTACTCGTGCCATTGTGGTGCGTGAAAACCAGATACTGATGTTATATACACAACGTTATCATGACTATTCATTGCCTGGTGGTGGGGTTGATGCGGGTGAGGATATAGAGCAAGGGCTTATTCGCGAGTTACAAGAAGAAACGGGCGCCCAAGACATTCGCAATATTAATGCGTTTGGTTTGTATGAAGAATATCGTCCCTGGCTGCGAGATGGCCATACGTCGGTTAATATGCTGTCTTATTGCTTCACTTGTGATATCGACAATCAACTGGCTGAGACCCAATTTGAAGCTCACGAAATTAATAACGGCATGATGCCAGTATGGATTGATATTGATGAAGCGATTGAGCACAACCTTGAGACTATCGCCAACAGTAGCAAAAAAGGCTTATCGATTGAACGAGAAACCTTTCTGCTGAAACTGATTAAACAAGAGTTACTGAGCCAGTATTAAGCCTGTGAGGATGAATGAGTCAAGCGCTATATGCAGACCATTGCTCTGTTAGCAGGGGGTTGTTAACGTCAGTTTCGCGTTTTGAGACTAGCCGATAGACAGTTCTTTAGCTCTTGTTGCCGCGCATGCCATTGCGCTGGCAACGAGTTCATCAAGCTCACCATCTTGAAATGCCAATATGGCTTGTTCTGTTGTCCCTTTAGGAGAGGTCACTTGGTGGCGAAGGTTAGTCAAATTATGCTGACTATTAATCGCCATAGATATCGCTCCCATTGCACTGTGAAGCACGGCTTTAATGGCGGTTTCTTTTGGGAGCCCTTGTTTAATGGCGGCTTTTTCCATCGCTTCTAAAAATAAGAATAAATACGCTGGAGAGCTGCCTGCTGCGGCCACTATGGTAGACATTTGACTTTCATCTTGTAGCCATACGGTTTCACCAACGGCACGCATCAGACTTTCTGCGAGTGCAATGTCATTATCGTGGGTGTTAGGACCTGCGAATAAACCTGTTAATCCTTCACCAATGGCGGCCGGCAAGTTTGGCATGGCACAAATGACTTTGGGTGAATGATTTAGTTTTTGGCAGACCGTGGCATGTTTTATTCCCACCGCAATCGAGATGACTAATTTACGGTTATCGTGTTGCATAACCTCACTCAATTGCTCACACACCACAGGTACTACAAAAGGCTTAACGGCAACAATGATGACATCGGCAAATGCTACTGCGGCAGTATTATCTTGATGCACCCTAACATTGAATTTATCGATTAAGTTGTGTCGGGTTGTTTGGCTGGGGGCGCACACTAAAATATTGGCACTATTATGACCTTGTTTCAGTAGGCCGCTGATAATGGCTTTTGCCATGTTGCCGCCACCGATAAAGGCGATACAAGTATTAGGATCTAATGATTGATGTTGAGAGATAATAAACTCCGAAAGTGTCTCTAAAAAGAAAAGGCCATGCTTTCGCTTGGCCTTTTGTCTGTAATACCTATTTGATTATGCGCGGACTTGACCTTCACCGCTGACTAAGTATTTCTCAGTGGTGAGTGACTCAAGACCCATTGGGCCGTAGGCATGCAATTTGCTCGTCGCAATACCAATTTCAGCACCTAGACCGAGTTCGCTACCATCAGAAAAACGTGATGACGCATTGACCATGACGACCGAAGCATCCACAGTGCGTTGAAAACGCGTAGCCGTTGAGTCATTTTGGGTACAAATCACTTCAGTATGATGGCTACCAAAGCGGCGGATATGATTGATAGCATGATCAAAATCAGTCACTTGTCGAATCGCAATTTCTAAATCTAAATATTCTTGGCCAAAATCATCATCACTAATGACGTTGGCATGCTCAAAGTATTGTTGGGCATTTTTACTGACATTAATTCGCACCTTATGTGCGGCAAGCTCGGCTGCCACTTTCGGTAAAAAGGTTGCGGCTACGTCTTGATGTACCAATAATCCCTCTAGGGCATTACATACACCCGTGCGTTGAGTTTTGCCGTTGAGCAATAAAGACATCGCAATATCGAGATCGGCATCTTTATCAACATACAGATGACAAACGCCTTTAAAGTGCTGAATAACAGGGATTTTACTGTTATCAGTAACAAAGTTGATTAAGCCTTCTCCACCACGTGGAATAATGACATCAATAAAGTCACGCTGCTGCATTAGTTCCAGCATTAAGGCACGATCCGGATCGGGTATCACGGTAATAAGCGCCGGTGGTAACTGATTTGCTTGCAACACATTCTGTAAAATCGAAGCAATGATTTTACTTGAATGTAATGCTTCTTTACCGCCACGCAGTATCACGGCATTACCCGATTTAAAACATAACGCGCCTGCATCAGCGGTGACATTTGGGCGTGCTTCATAAATCATGCAAACGACCCCTAAAGGTACGCGCATTTTTTGAATATTAAGCCCATTTGGTCGCTGACATATTTCACGTACTCTGCCAACCGGATCGGGTAACGACGCTACCGTTTCGATGCCCGCAGCCATTGATTCAATGCGCTCTGATGTCAGAGTTAGTCTGTCTATCATTGCCGCGCCTAATTCAGCTTTTGCGGCATGGTCAAGATCCAATAAATTAGCTTTGATGATATCGTCGCTGTGAGCTCTAAGTGCTCGGGCCATATCAAGTAAAATGGTATTTTTAACTTGCTCATCTAATAGGGCTAGAGTTTGTGCAGCATTAGCTGCGGCTTGTGATAAGTCTTTAATTAAACTCATATTTGCTCCAATATGGCGATGTTTTTGTCAGAGATCAGTGGGCCTGTCTTTTGCTGGGCATTGTTGGCAAACTCACGATCTTCTTTATCTGCAATAAAATGTAATAAACAACTACTATAGTTTGATTTGGCTTTTGCCAATTTAGTGCCATCGCCTTTGCGCACTAAAACGGTATCGCCGACGGAAAAGTTGCCTCTTACGGCCACTACATCGTCACTGGTCAGTTGGGTATCATGTTTTTGAAGGTCGGCGCTAAAGTCATTTTCGACAATTAATTCACCTAAAATTTGAGATGTATGCGTCATCCAATGTAACAGATCTTTCATTGGTACATCATATGGCTCAAATAAAGTGCCCGGGTTTTGACCTTTAAGAAGCTGATTAAATGTGTCTGCATCAAAGCCATCCACAATCATAGTTTCAATGCCGTGTGAAATGGCTTTCTCTGCAGCCTCAATTTTGGTAAACATACCGCCAGTACCCACACTGCTGGTGGCACCACCTGCCATCGCGTAGATGTCGGCATTGATTTCACTGACTTGCTTAATTAGCGTGGCATCATCATGTAAATTAGGGTTTTTGGTATAAAGCCCTTTTACGTCTGAGCAGATAATTAACGCGTCGGCATCCGCTGCGGCTGCGACCATAGCGGATAAATTGTCATTGTCTCCAACGCGTAACTTAGCTGTGGTAGCAGCATCATTTTCGTTGATAATGGGTAGTAGTCCATGCTCTAACAGGGTGGCAATGGTATTTTTAATACTGATATAACGATCACGATCGCGTAAATCACCGTGGGTGAGTAATAGCTGCGCCGAAGGGAAATCGAACAACTTATCCCAAGTTGCCATCATATCGGCCTGGCCTGCTGCTGCCATCGCTTTTTTGAGCGACACAGTTGGTTCTGCAAGATCAGAGAATAGATGTCTCCCCGCAGCAACGGAGCCTGAAGACACCAACACAACTTGGCATCCTTGAGCACGACAGGTGGCGATAAACTGAGCTATACCTAATAAATATCGACTGCTACAGCCTTGTTGGTTAGGTGCAATTAACGCGCTTCCCACTTTAACGACAATCCGTTTCCAATGGGAAGTTGACATAGTATGAATATCTTCCATCTTTACAGTTCCTCAGCTAAAACACGATTGGCTTTATGAAAAGTCTTAACGGTTTTATGGCAAGGGTCGGCATCCAGTGCACTGGTAATAAAAATCACTACACTGCTGACAATAAAGCCGGGGATCATTTCGTACATCACGGTAGTTAATGCTTTTCCGTCTGCAAGTACAGGAGCATATATCCAAAATAGGACGGTGATAGCACCTGATAAAATACCCGCGACAGCCGCTTTATGGGTCAGGTTCTTTTTATATAGGCAACACAGTACCAGTGGACCAAAGGCCGCACCAAATCCAGCCCATGCATTGCTGACTATTGATAAGATACTGTTTGAGCGATCGAGCGCCAGTAAGCTGGCTACAATACCGACACCTGCTACACCATAACGTCCCATTTTGACCATTTCTTTCTCAGTTGACTCTTTTTTCGAAATAACTCGATAAATGTCTTCGGTCAGAGAACTTGACGACACTAATAACTGTGAAGAAATCGTGCTCATAATGGCAGCTAAAATGGCAGCTAAAAGGAAGCCACTGATTAGCGGATGGAACAACAATTCAGAAAAGACAATAAAGATAGTTTCAGGATCGGCTATTTTCATGTCAAATTTATTGGCGTAGGCAATACCCACTAGACCTGTTGCCAGCGCACCAATAATGGTGACTGTCATCCAACTCATACCAATTCTGCGTGCTGCTTTGATATCAGAAACCGAGCGGATAGCCATAAAGCGCACAATAATATGTGGCTGACCAAAATAACCTAGGCCCCAAGACAGACTGGAAATTAACCCGAGCATTGTGACATTTTGCATCGCATCAGAGAAATGCGGGATCGACTCATAAGCAAAGCCCATCATTTTGTCAGCACTGCTAAACTCTTGATATGCCACAACGGGTACCAGAATCAAGGCAACAAACATGATACAGCCTTGAACAAAGTCAGTCATGCTGACGGCTAAAAAACCACCGAGTAAGGTATAAGATACAACCACACCTAGGGTAACCACCAGTCCGAGTTCATAATTTAAATCAAATGCAGAGACAAATAATTTCCCCCCAGCGACGAGTCCTGCCGAGGTATATAAGGTAAAGAAGATAACAATGATAATCGCCGCGATAATCCGCACATGACTGTTTGGTGCGTGGAAGCGTTTAGCAAAAAATTCAGGGATCGTTAGGGAGTCACCCGCAACTTCGGTATAAACCCGTAATTTAGGTGCCACGATTAAATAATTAATCAATGCCCCCGCTAATAGGCCTATCGCAATGTAGATGGTTTCGAAGCCGACTAAGAACATGGCACCTGGTAAGCCCATTAGCATCCAGCCACTCATATCGGATGCACCTGCTGACAGTGCGGTAACTTGTGGGCTGACTTTACGGCCACCCAAAATATAACCCGATACATCGCTGGTTGATTTTTTATATGCAAACAATCCAATGCTTAGCATTACGAGAAAATAGATTGCTAATGAGACATAGGTTAGGTAATGCATATATTATTTGCCTCCTAACGCTTTATCATGTTGAATCCCATTAGGTTTCAACATGACAAAGAGATAGGTGCTTAAAATGGCGCATAAACACAATAACTGTGAAGCCTCTTTCAGCTTTAATGTTGTGGTGTTCCAAATGGTTGTAATGAGATTTTCTTCGCTTGACGTGTCCGTTGGCATAATGAGCTCCTGGGTTCTGGTTAATCGGTTTATTGTTAAATAATTTATATTCAGCAATAAAAAACCACCAAACTAGTTAGTGGTCTAATCATATTAACATCATTTGGGGTAAAATTTCCAATCTAATCTCAGACAGAAAGATAATAGAAGCGTAATTTTGGTGTCGATCCAGCTTATTTATTTATGGGAAACATTTACTGTACGGCTGGTGATCACGGCTCGTTACTCGATGCAACTGCTTAAGGATTGTTTGATTATAGGTGTGTGCTTTTTCTGAATAAAATTAAATTATAGTTATAAGTTATTGTATTGATATTAATTGTTTTTTAATTCTTTAGTGAGTAAATTTTAGGTTTAAATGTTGTTACGTTTAAAGTCGTTGATCTAGCTTGTCTATCGAACAACCTCTTTCGGACTAGCGAGACACGATATTACTAGGCGAGGATTTATTATTTGTTAATGCATAAGTGAAACGGGTATAGATGATTATAGAACGAATGATTCGAGCTCAAGCCATCTAACTAAGATAGTTTGAATTCAAATTTATTGGATTTACAGCTTTTAGGTTGATTTGATCTATCGGCCATGTCTCGCCCCCTCAAAGCCTTTATAACGTCAATTGTTTTAAATCGCTTGTGTATAGCATTAACCTTATAGAATCAGGATTGCGGTTTCAGTAGATAGTCGCTGACTCAGTGAGGTCGCGCGTTAGTTAATGGTGCATGTTAATCCGGTAATAGTGCAAATTTGTGTGACTAAATGAGCGTCATGTTGCGATTTTTCATAATACTACTGTATTTAAATAGACGTTCGGTCTAATATAGGTGTTATGAATAATTTAAGCTTAGATTCAATGTCGAGTCCACACACAAGTACAACCGAGAAACCTCGTCGTGGCCGGCCACCTAAAATATCCCGCGATAATCCTGATACGCGGGCAGAGCTTATCCGAAGTGGCCTTGAGCAATTAACAGAGCAAGGTTTTGCTTCATCGGGTATTGAACCTATTTTGAAAAAGGTGGGCGTACCAAAAGGCTCTTTCTATCATTACTTTGCCAGTAAAGAGGCTTTTGGACAGGTGGTATTGCAAAATTATGCCGACTATTTTTTACGTAAACTTGAAATTCACCTTTTAGATGAATCTTATTTACCCCTAACACGGATCCGTCATTTTGTAGCAGATGCTAAAGCAGGAATGATCCGTTATGAATTTAAGCGTGGCTGTTTGGTGGGGAACTTAGGTCAAGAAGTGGGTGTATTACCCGACAGTTTTAGACCGCAAATTATTGAGATATTCGTTAGCTGGCAAGACTGTCTAGCCCGTTGTCTTAAGGATGCACAACTACATGGCGAGCTTGCAGAAAGTGCAAATTGCCAGCTTTTAGCCGAAAATTTTTGGGTAGGTTGGGAGGGCGCCGTAAGTCGAGCAAAGTTGGTGCAGCAGGCCACACCGCTAGATAATTACTGCGACCTTTTCATGGCCGCATTACCTAAATAACCTTAGCTTACTGACCTCTTCTCTAAAGTCGAGTTGAGGTTAATAAAATTTTTAATCATTAATAGACGACTAGTCTAAATTAGGAGCACATGATGTTTAATGGCATGTTAATTGAGAAAGATGATCAAGGTTACCGCACCACAGTGAAAAGCATTGATGAAAGTGTGCTACCTGAAGGTGATGTTACGGTAAAAGTGCTTTATAGCACGCTTAATTACAAAGACGCCCTCGCCATTACCGGTAAAGCGCCCGTGGTGAGAACCTTTCCTATGGTGCCCGGCATAGATTTAGTGGGCATAGTAGAACACAGCGATAGCGCTAAGTTTGCCACTGGCGATACGGTATTATTGAATGGTTTTGGCGTAGGTGAAAATCATTGCGGGGGCTTGGCAACTAAAGCGCGTTTAAAAAGTGAATGGCTTATTCCATTGCCAAGTGCGTTTTCACCGCAACAAGCTATGGCGATTGGCACCGCAGGCTATACTGCGATGTTATGTGTAATGGCACTTGAGAAAAATGGCCTAACCCCAGATAAAGGTGAAGTGCTAGTAACAGGCGCTAATGGCGGTGTTGGCAGTTTTGCTATCGCTATTTTAGCTAAGCTCGGGTATCACGTAGTGGCTTCTACTGGCCGTGTTGATGAAAGCGACTACTTGAAAAAGCTAGGGGCTAAAGACATTATTGATCGCGCGACCTTATCTGAAGCGGGTCGTCCATTGGCCAAAGAGCGTTGGGCTGGTGCGGTTGATTCTGTTGGCAGTCATACATTAGCCAATGTGTGTGCCAGTATGAAATATGGCGGGACGGTGGCAGCATGTGGTTTGGCACAGGGTATGGATTTTCCTGCTAGCGTAGCACCTTTTATTTTACGTTGCGTGACGTTAGCGGGTGTCGACAGTGTAATGCGACCTTTAGCCGATCGTATTGAGGCATGGCAACGTCTGGGCGAGATCCTTGACCCTGCCGTTTTCGATGACATTGTTCACGAAATCAGCTTGACTGAAGCGATTGATGTGGCAAGTGACTTATTGGCAGGTAAGGTTCGCGGTCGTGTGGTTGTAGATGTAAATCGTTAATCTAATGAGCGTCAACATCGCGAGTATAAGCTAATATGGTTGTCAGTCAGAGTTTATTTGGCTGACAACATTCAACGCCGTTACAATAACTGACGTTCGCAACCGGCTATGGTTTGATTAATCGCTATTTGGTTTTAAAGCATTATTTGAACCAATAGGCAGATTACTTTACCTTGTGTTAACGAACCATAACGTATTTTTCCTCGATATCTTTCAGCCTTGTTGTCATATCAGTTTTGTAGCAATAGTAGTAGCAGTCTATCAGTCTGGTAGCAATAAATCAGAAGGCGATTGTTAACTGCCGCGCGAAAATAATGCGTTTTATTTAACTCAGCGTTAGGGCATGTGCAAGATGCATAAAGACGATGGCGCATTTTAACGGTAAACTAGACATATTATAGAGACAGCTTTTTGAGGTCATGAGATAGCATGATAGAACTACAGCAAAATAATCCACTCCACGGTTTAAAATCAGAAACGATGATCTCTGAATTAGTGGCATTTTATGATTGGAAAATTTTATACGCCGCGATGCATTTAGAATGTTTTAATACCAATCCGAACACGGCCGCGTGTGTTTCGTTTCTTAAGAAGACTGAGTGGGCGAGGGAACGTGTTGAAAACTTTTATCTATACCGTTTCAAGCGTATGCCAAAAGGCAACTCAGCCCAGTTTGAGTTAAAACCCCGTGAACGCGGTTTTGCCGACGGTATAAAACCGCGTAAACCTCAGCCGCTAACGGTTGAGTTAGTCGCCGAGATGAAAGCCAAAGCCACCGCTGATTATGACCAGATGAAACATAATCAAAGTCGTTCATATGCTTCTTCGTCATCATCTTCAAATTCATATTCTTCGTCGAGTCGTTCAAATGACAGTGATGCAGTGACACAGCGCAGTAATAACAAAAAGCCGCAGCCTACATTTGATCCCAACAATCCGTGGAATAAATAATTACTAGACTGCTCTCATGTCAAAGGACGCTATAAAAGGGAAAAGCCTAGATGCTAGGACGCTACGCTGCTAGATGCTATACAGGCGAAAAGCCTAGATGCTAGGACGCTACGCTGCTAGACGCTATACAGGCGAAAAGCCTAGATGCTAGGACGCTACGCTGCTAGATGCTATACAGGCGAAAAGCCTAGATGCTAGGACGCTACGCTGCTAGATGCTATACAAGCGAAAAGCCTAGATGCTAGGACGCTACGCTGCTAGATGCTATACAATCTTAGCAGCGAAGCGATACTCGCAGCGGGTCATCAATATCAAACTTGCCATTTGTTCTGCTAACAAGGCGTATTTACGCATAAATAACTTGTTTAATTCAGGTCAATGCAACGCAAATAGCCAAAGACGTCGCTATTTTATAATCGTTTATTATCCAGGACTGAGGTTAGCTTTATAAGGTTAATTGTTTTTGTTAAGCAAGTTTCGGCTATTTTTATCAAGATGTAGACAGACGACTGAATGATTGCTTAAATGAGCATGCATGTCTTTGTTGTATTTAACAACAGCGCATTCGTTTCAAGGTAACTGGGATTACTTTGGCCGTGCTGTTAGCTTAAATTGAGGCGTAAAGGATTCAATACCTCACCCATCATGCTAATTAGCATTGGGATACAACAAGGATAATAATAATGAAACTGAACAAGATACTGCTCGCCATTGGCATGGTTTCTAGTGTGGTTATCGTCGGGTGTGGTGATGACACTCAATACGGTAAAACACCTCAACCTACTCCAGAACCCGAAGCCATTTCACCTCCATTACAAGCTTTTGCCCCTAACGGCACCTTAAAGGCCAACATCCGTCGCACTCAATACGGTGTACCACATATCTCTGCCGATAACTTAGAAAGCCTAGGTTTTGGGAGTGGTTATGCCCAAGCACAAGACAATTTATGTGTGATGGCCGATGGGTTTATTAAAGCTAATTCTGAACGGTCAATGTACTTTGGCCCCCATGCTTCAATTGATTTTGCTACGGGTCTGCCGACCAGCGAAGATAATGGCAATTTAATCTCTGATTTTGCTTACAAAGCGTTGAAAATTAGACAGCTTGCTGAAAACCAGTATTCACAGTTTAGTTATAACTCGCGCGCATTAATGGAAGGCTTTAGTGCGGGTTATAATCAATACCTTGCCGATATAGACGCTGGGACTCAAACTGGCGAGCCATTCTGTGCGGGTCAACCTTGGGTTAAACCCATTAGCGGTATTGATGTAGCCAACTATATATTTTCCATCGCGTTATTACCTGGCGCGGCAAACTTTTTAGATTTAATTTTTTACGCTAACCCCGGTGATGGCGAAGAGTATTTACCGCGTATTGTTGGGCCGGCACCGTCTACAGCACAAACCGCGTTTGTGCAGGATATGAACAATAAATTAATAGCACGGTCTGCAACCATTACCACCCCTGAAACTAATCCTCGAAACTTGGGTTCTAATGGTTGGGGATTGGGTAAAGATAAAACCGAAAACGGTAAAGGCATGGTATTAGGTAATCCGCATTTTCCGCATACCGGTAATTTACGTTTTTGGCAGTCGCATTTGACCATCCCAGGACAGATTGATGTCATGGGCGGCTCACTAGTGGGTATGCCTGGTTTGGTGAATATTGGTTTTAATAAAGATGTGGCTTGGACGCATACCTTTTCGACAGCCGAGCACTTTGTTATGTATAACCTAGAGTTAGTCTCAGGTGACAGATTGCAGTATCTGTTTGATGGCTCAAAGATGCCGATCACCAAAGAAACGGTGTCGGTATTAGTCAATGCAGGTGCAGCAGGTATGTTGGTGGCCGAAAAAGACATTTACACCACAGCTAAAGGTCCAATGGTTGAGGCGCCGCCATCATTGGCGCCGTTTGGCTGGGATGATGGTCAAGCCTTCTTTATTCAAGACGCCAACATGGCCAATAAAGATCCGCTTGATCATTGGTTAGCCATGAACCGCGCAACAAACCAAGATGAGTTCCAGCAAGCATTTAAAAATTATGATGGGGTGATTTTTAATAACACTATGTACGCCGACAAAGAAGGCAATGCCTTTTATATTGACGACTCAACCGTACCGGGTTTTTCTGATTTAGTGGTCGATATAATTAGAACTACCCCTGCTATTGTTGCAGCTAAAGCTCAAGCTGGTTTTACTATTTTACCGGGTAATACCTCGGTGTTTAGTTATGATTCGCCAATGCCTTATGAACGTGCACCTAAGCTTGAACGGAGTGACTTTGTGCAAAACTCAAATAACTCATTTTGGTCGACTAACCTTGCTGCACCTTTGGAAAACTTCTCTCCTTTATACGGTCCAGAGCGAGGTCAATTATCATTACGGACTCGCATGGGGTTAACGTTAATGGATGATGCAGCCGGTGATGACGGTAAATTTAGTATAGAAGAGCTTGAAACGGCCTTATTATCCAACCGAGCTTATCTCGCAGAGTTGGTGTTAGCCGACTTAATTAGCCAATGTGAGTTACAAGGTGATACGCCCGTGGTGGTGAGCGCCACATTATCTAAAGATGTTTCTGCATCATGTTCAGCACTAAGAGCGTGGAATGGTAAGCAAGATAATGACAGTAAGGGCGGGGCGTTAATTCGTGAGTTTGCCCATCAGTTTGATCAAAATACCATGTTAACTGAAGCTTTTGATTATATGAGTGCAGCAACAACACCCAATAAGCTCAATACTGATGGCAGCGCGTTAATCGCTTTAGCTCATGGGGCGTTGAATCTTGAAGCGGCAGGTTTTGCTGTGGATGCGAGCTTAGGAGAGGTGCAATTCGTTGAAAAGTCACTCCCTGATGGCAGTGCATCTGGGGTGAAGCTACCTTGGCCTGGTAGTCATAATGCGGAAGGTGGATTTAACGTGTTTTCGACCACCTTATCCGGTGATGACACTTTAATACCTCAACATAAATACCCACCTGTGTTAGATGTTGTTTCAGGTAAGGCGGCAGCATCAGGATTAACCTCAGAAGGTTACCAAATCCGAAGTGGTTCAAGTTGGATGATGACCGTGAGCTTTACTGATGATGGTCCTAAGGCAAAAGGTCTTTTGACTTATTCGGAGTCCAGTAACGTGTTAAGCCCTAGCTTTTCTGATCAAAGTGAACTGTATTCTACGGCAAAGCAATTACGTCCATTGTTATTTACCGAAGCTGAGATCCAAGCATCGGTTGAATCTAGCATCGAGTTAACCCTGCAAAAATAGCTTAGCAAACGACTATATTATCTTTTGGCTAATAAAACCTCACTGGCAATGCCGGTGGGGTTTTATCTATTTATAGGCGAAAAAGCTAAAAAGCTAAAAAGCTAACAAACGAAAAAAATAACAAGCGAAAAAATCGAGAAAGCGAGCAGATGAGGTGGATTTTGCTCTTTATTGCGAATGGTTAGCTCGAGTAGGCGGCTATTATAACATTGATATAATATTGACATAATATTTACATAATAATCTAAGACGGTTTATTTTACCCATAGATAGAATGCTTTTATTCGAGATTATTGTTTGTTTATGGCGTTAAAATAATCCTTATATACTACAAGGGTATTGTCTGCATTAACATGCATTAAGCGTGGCTGGTCGATTTTTTTGTGAAAGTATGAGAGTAAGTTGAGATAAGTAACAAAGTCACTATGGCTGGGGGGTAGAGGTAACCCATTAACAAAATTATACTTTATCGCCAAGCTGGATATAAATTCACGATGAGCGATTAATAGCAACCCCTACCTTGGTATAATGCCTCATGACTTGACCTCTAAAGCTATCTGAAACAAACTCAACATTGAGTACATTCCTATAACTAATGGATGATAATGACATGTTGATTTTTTTCATTTGTATCGGGCTTCTCTTGCTCGCATACAAGTTTTACAGTCCGTTCGTTGAACGGCAAGCGGGTATCGACCCTAATGCAATAACCCCTCAAGCACGATTTAATGATGGCGTTGACTATGTCGAAGTTCATCCGGTTAAAGCGTTCTTAATTCAATTTCTCAACATCGCTGGTGTCGGACCTATCTTCGGACCTATCTTAGGTGCGCTTTATGGCCCTATAGCGCTGGTATGGATTGTCCTTGGTAATTTACTCGGTGGCGCGGTTCACGATTACTTCTCCGGTGTCATGAGCATCAAAGAGGACGGTAAAAGCTTACCTGAAATTGCGGGACATTATTTTAATATTTACTTTAAAGCAGCCATGCTGATATTTACTGCCATGCTGTTATTTTTCGTTGGTGTTGTATTCATCATGAGCCCAGCAGGATTGCTCAGTAACTTAGATTATTTTAAAGACACCATTTTTGGCGAAAATACCTTCTGGGTATTATTGATTTTGGGCTATTACTTTTTAGCAACCTTGTTACCAATAGATAAAATCATTACTAAACTGTATCCAGTATTTGGTTTATTAATGATTGTGATGACAACGTCAATTGCTGTTGCGTTATTAATCCACGCACCACAATTACCGACTGTTGATGGTATCTTTGCTTATTTTGATCACAGTCACTATAACAATGAATTATTAGAGCCTAATCCAGACGGTTTACCTGTATGGCCATTATTGTTTGTCACTATTACTTGTGGTGCGATTAGTGGTTTCCACTCAACACAAGCACCCATCATGGCGCGTTGTTTAACCAATGAAAAATAC
Source organism: Shewanella psychromarinicola (assembly GCF_003855155.1). Lineage (NCBI taxonomy): Bacteria > Pseudomonadati > Pseudomonadota > Gammaproteobacteria > Alteromonadales > Shewanellaceae > Shewanella > Shewanella psychromarinicola. The sequence continues at coordinate 105,329 of NZ_CP034073.1, read as the reverse complement.
GTTCGTCCTGTTTACTACGGCGCAATGATGGCAGAAGGTGTGGTCGCATGTGTCTGGGCTACTGCGGGTATCGCGGCTTTCCCTGGTGGTTATGCTGAACTTAAAGGTATTCTTGACATAGGTGGTCCAGGAATGGTGGTTAACCAAGTGGCTTCTACTTACTTAGGTGCCGCGGGTGGTATTATGGCGATTATTGCGGTGGCGATTTTCCCAATTACCTCTGGTGATACTGCATTTAGAGCATTACGTTTAACCATTATTGATGCTTTTAAGATCCCTCAAAGTATCAGAAACCGTTTATTTGTTGCGGTGCCTATTTTGATTATTGCCTATTTTATGACCAAGATTGATTTTACACTGATCTGGCGTTATTTCGCATTCTCAAATATGTTGTTATCTACCAGCGTATTATGGCTAGCGACCAAGTATTTATTTAACCGTGGTACCTTCCATTGGATCGTGAGTTTACCTGCTATTGTGGGGACGAGTGTGACAGTGTCGTACATTTTAACGGCGGGTATTGGTTTTGGCTTCCCTCAACCATTAAGTCAACCTATCGGTATTGCTGTCGGTGTGGTGGCGTTAATTGCACTGATTTTTGCGAATAATAAGCGTAGTAAGCGTTTAACGCTTGAAGGCTTGTAAGTTAACCATTGTGGTAAGTGATATTTAATTGAAGGGCTGCATTGCGCAGCCCTTTTTATTTGCTATACCCAAACGACCTCGGCATGCAGGATTGTGCATGACGAGACATGACAGCGTTCAAGGTGCTAGGTATTAGGCGCCTACGGGGGCTAGAGCGACTTTCGGTCTTCGAGGTTCTAGGGCGGACTTTGTCCTGCTAGGCTGTTGATTTTATAGCCTCTAGCCGCGAAGCGTACTAGCAGCGCAGCGTTCTAGGCTCTTGCTATAGCAGCGAAAACCAAGCAACGTGCTTTAAAGGAGGAAACTAATAGTGTTTGGTCATTGGTTACAACCATTGATGCTTGAATCAATGAGGAATAACACGAGTGTCCAAATAGACACTCGTGTTATTGATTTTTAATTGTTCATTATAAACTCTGAATTAATGACCTATACGATCAAGCTTTTGTATCAGTTCCATTTTTATGTCGTCAGGCGTTTGGCTGTGCCAATAGCCTCCGACGTAAGCAAACAGCGGTAACATAAACATTACCGTCAGTAACATAATCAGCAATCCTCTGGCAGACAGTTTAATACCATTGCGAGTGCTTAATTGCAGCGCCTCTTTTTTAGGACACGCTGACACACAACGCATGCAGGCTTGGCACTCATCGGAACGAATATCTTTCTGAGTATGTACTGATATATTGGCAGGGCATGCGCGGGTGCATTTATCGCAACTCATGCCTTTGGTTTCAATTAAACAATGCTGAGTATTACGACGAATTTTAAATGGACTGAAAAAGCTCACTATGCCTAACAGCGCGCCATAAGGGCAAATATAACGGCAAAAACCTTGGCGACGCCATGCGGCTAACGCAAACAGAATACCGAAGCCGATTAAGGCAACCATTGATGGCATCATGAAAAATACTGCCATTTTTAAGTCGGCTACTTTGTGGTAATTCCCTGACATGTAATGTGGGATAGATGCCGCTGGCATAGAAATAACCAAATAAAGCAGTGCTGCTAATAGCAAATATTTAAGCATTCTGAGTGGCCAATCCAACCATGCTGGTGGCAGAAGTTCGGCGTGAATAAAATGTTTTCTCAGTTTATAGAGGTATTCGCCAGCTAACCCTAATGGGCAAGCCCAGCCACAAAATGCGCGCTTACATATTAAACCTGTGAGTAATACGACACACAGCATAACCACTGCCGCAGGATGATTTTGATCCCAGAGCCCTAAGGTTAAAATAGCTTTAAGTTCAATGCCTCCAGCAATAGGTAAAAACGCATCACCGACATCGGGTCGCATTAACCAAGGCGTTTCCCCTGCATATAATAATCCTGCGTTGATAGCATATTGCACTCCGACCAATAACATGGAAAGGGCAAAGAAGTGTTGGCAAATCTCACGTACTTGGTTGGGTCTACCTTCTGCATTGGCAAACGCAGGTTGATATTGTCCTAGTGCCGTGACAATGATCACCGCGACCAATAATATGAGTAGTAATGGCCAGAAAAAACTGGCTAGGGTTGCACCGAGCAATAATGCAGCGCTGACAAGTGCGCCCCATTTTTTGCCACTCCAGTACAGCAAGCTGGTGCTATACACTAAGGCTAGCATTAAGGTGATTGATTCAATTGTACTCATTATCGAATGCCTATTTAGTTTTACTATCTTGAAATAATGATAAAACCTCTGCCTTAAATCGAATGTGATTTGGGTCTCCAAACCCGATAATAGTTTTCTAATTATATGATCTATATTGATTTGTTTACTTTATGTAAACATTGTTAAGCAATGTGTTATTTAGGTTGTTTCAATTTATTGTCACTAACTTGTCTTATTTTTTGGTTAGTTTATTAAGATCATTTTGTGACAGTAAATAGTGGCTAATGGGTACGTTTTCATTTGAGCATTCGTTTGAGATAGACACATTAAAACGCCTAATTGCACAGCATCAACAGCAATTTCGGCACCAGTCTTTAGCGGATTTATATTACCGTGGTGAAAAACTGTCGGTAACGGCCATTGAGTTAGGCCAACAACAACCTTGTCCTACCGTATTGTTTGTCGGTGGGGTGCACGGTGTTGAACGGATTGGTGCGCAAGTGGTGCTGGCTTTTTTAGGCAGCTTACTTAATCGTCTGCCTTGGGATACTCATTTACAGCAATTACTCAAGCATGTACGTTTAGCGTTTGTGCCAGTGGTGAATCCGGTGGGCTTTTTACGAGGCAGCCGTGGTAATGGTAATAACGTCGATTTAATGCGTAATGCATCGATTGATTCAGATGAAGAGGTGACCTTTCTTGTTGGCGGTCAGCGATTATCACCACGCTTGCCTTGGTATCGCGGCCAACATGGTATGGAACTCGAAACCCAAGCGTTAGTAAGGTATGTTCAACAACTACAACAACAGAGCAGCAGTGTTATTGCCTTAGACGCCCATTCTGGTTTTGGCTTACGCGATCATGTGTGGTTTCCTCATGCCCATACTCGGCAGCCGTTTGCTGGGATAGGTTATATTTATCAGCTAATGCAATTGTTCGAGAAAGGTTATCCTCACCACAGTCATTATCGGTTAGCGCCGCAAAGTCATTTTTATCGTACCCATGGCGATATTTGGGATTACTTGGTGGCGAGTAATGTTAGCGATAAACCGTTTATTCCGTTAACGTTAGAAATGGGGTCATGGGCTTGGTTGCGTAAAAATCCGCGTCAGTTATTTAATTTCCCCGGCTATTTTAATCCGCAAAAAACACATCGACATCAACGCGTTTTACGGCGACACGTGGTATTAATGCAGTTTTTGATCGATGCTGCTTATGCGCAAGTTATTGAACAAATAAACCCTAAACAACTGACCCTATTGACTCAACAAGCTAATCGCTTCTGGTCTAAAAAAGCTAAATGAGGCTAAGTGAGGATAACCTATGACCACCTTGGTATTGCTAAGAGGATTAATGCGTGACAGTCGTCATTGGAATGGATTTGATCAGCGTTTAAACCAACAAGCTGTGAATGTCATTAGCGTGGATTTACCCGGTAATGGTGTGTTAGTTAATCAGGTTAGTCCAGGTAAAATGCAAGACTATTGTGATGCGGTGTGGCAGCAAATTGATGCCGCGTTGCTTAAACAGGGTACGCCGCCAAGCCAAGTTAACTTGGTATTAGTGGGCTTGTCTATGGGAGGCATGTTGGCGTTAACTATGGCGGCGCAGTGTCGATCACGAGTGCAGCATGTGGTGTTAATTAACAGCAGCGCGGCCAACTTGTCACCTTGGTATTATCGGTTTCAATGTTGGGGGTTAATGATGTCTTTAGCGCATGCTTTGCTAAGCGTTCGCCCTTATTTGCCTGGTCAAAATCAAGGGGGAACTGACAGAGGACATTGGCTAGAGGCAACAGTATTGGATTTTACCAGCAGGCATTTTGGTCAAAGTATTGAAGTGATTAATGCTTGGAGCTTACTAAGGTTGCAATCTCATACATCATTTATCAATGGGCTACGCCAATTGTACGCCTCAGCCCGTTTTCATAGCCCTGTATTACAAGGCACCTGTGTTAGTGTGATCGTTGCCAATCAAGACAAGTTAGCTAATCCCAAATGTAGCGAGCAATTAGCTCTTTTTTACCAAACTCCGTTACTTAAAATTGATGACTGCGGCCATGATGCTAGCCTTGATCAACCGCAGCAATTACAGCAACTATTACTCAAGATTATTAGCTGAAGATTCTTAATTAGAGATTCTTAATTAGAGATTCTTAATTAGAGATTCTTAACCAGAGATCTGTACCTCGCTAATCCGCATTAGCTTGTTTGCTATGGTCTGGTGTTGTGTGAGTCATGACTCGACTGCTTCAATGTGCCAAGATAGCTGCAAACGGCTTAAGCCTAGTTGCTCGGCAGCTTTGGTTAAACGGTCACAACAGGTGACTTCGACAAAACTGCGTATGGCTGAGATTTTGTCCATCATTCAATCCTATCCCGACAGTTAAAGGTTATAAGCTTTCTATATTTTCTAATAGCGTATCGGCTTTGTTGATAATGGCCTGCTGAGTGTTAGCATCCATCTTTTGCCAGTTTCTATACACCATCGCCATGCGTGGATTGCGTTTAAATCGCTCTTGATGACGTTGAATAAAATGCCAATATAAACTGTTAAACGGGCAGGCGTTGGCTTCGGTTTTGAGTTTGACATTGTAATGACAGCTTTTGCAATGATCGCCCATTTTATTCAAATAATTGCCGCTGGCGGCATAGGGTTTTGTGGCGACAATGCCGCCGTCGGCAAATTGAGTCATCCCGCGAGTATTGGGCATTTCGACCCATTCGATGGCATCAATGTAAATGCCTAAATACCATTGGTCGACTTCATCTGGATTGATACCCGCGAGTAAACTAAAACAGCCAGTCACCATCAACCTTTGAATATGGTGGGCATAGGCATAATCGAGCGACTGTTTTATGGCGTGGTGCATGCAATTCATCTTAGTGTTTGCGGTCCAAAAATACTCCGGCAGCGGCCGTTGTGCTTGCAAGGCATTATCAGTAGCGTAGTCGGGCATATTGATCCAATAAATACCGCGGACATATTCGCGCCAACCTAATATCTGCCGCACAAAACCTTCCACTTGAGCCAGTGAAATATCATTTTGATGTGCTTGCCAATGAGCGATGACTTTATTGATCACTTCGCTAGGCGAAATCATTTTGGCGTTGAGCGCAAACGATAACCTTGAATGATATAGGCTCCAAGCCGACGGGCTATTTTCGGTCATCGCATCTTGGAAATGACCAAAGCGGATCAATAAGTGCTGGCAAAAATAGTCAAGTAACTCACGTGATTGACGCCGATTAACTGGCCATAACAATTGGTTTTCCGCTTTGCCTATGGTGTTGATATTGTGGCGCTTAAGTCGGGCTAAAATATCACTGACGTCGTTGGCAAACAGTAACGGCGCAGGAACATCAGCAAGGTCATTCTTTTTAAAGCTCGCCCGGTTTTGCTGATCAAAATTCCACTGGCCTCCCAAAGGTTCCCCATCTTGCATCAGCACATTAAAGCGTTTGCGCATCCGTCGATAAAAGAATTCCATTTTGAGGTGTTTTTTCGGGGTGAATTGACCTTGTATGTCGCTAAACGGCAATAAAAAATGTTCGCTGTCAGTGCTATTGATAGCAATGCCTGGTAGTAAAAGAGATCCTAATTGCTGCGATAAACGGTATTCGTCAGGCTGTTGGTATTCAAAATGAGTTAACTTATGCGCAGCAGTAATGTGTTCAAGCAACGCTGGTAGGTCGGCATAGTGCTGGGTTTCATCTAAGGTCAGGTACAACACTTGATGACCACATTGTGCTAAAGCTTGGGCAAATTGCGCCATAGCCGCAAAAAAGGCACACACTTTTTGCACATGATGACTGACGTAGTTAGTCTCTTGTGGCAGCTCGGCAATTAAATACACTCGGTTGGGATTAACCTGTGTAAACCAGCTGTGACTGACGTTGAGTTGATCGCCCAGGATCAGCCTTAATGTGTCGGTCTCGCCCAATAATGGCGCAGATATATCAGTATGCAGTGTCGTCATATTCGTTACCTTAATTTGTTTGGCTAGAGGCTTTATGGCGACGGCAGCGCTCAGAGCAGTATTTTACGCTTGGCCAGTCTTTCGCCCATTTTTTACGCCATGTAAAAGGGCGCTGACAAACCAAACAGGTTTTCTGTTCAAGCTGTTGTTTGTTATGTGTCATGACGGTCTTTTTGCCTGTACCTTTAGTTCTGCGGCCTTGTTCTTGGTACGTTTGCGTTTAGGGCTAACGTGACGGCTTAATACTGCGCCGATATGCCGTTGAACTTGAGGTTGTTCACGGTATGACCATAAGCGATCGCGCGCAGCTTGAGCGGCTAGGGTTAAATCTATCATAGGCTCTGGGTAATCACGGCCTAAAATTACATCATTAAAAATAGCTTCCATCGGCGGCTGTAGCCAAGGTTGATGAATATACTCATTGGGTAAGTTGGTAAGCTCTGGACACCACTGGCGAATAAAATCCCCACGGGGATCTTGGTCTTGTGACTGCTTGATTGGATTGTATAAGCGTATGGTATTAATGCCTGTGACCGAGGCTTGCATTTGCAGTTGCGGGTAATGGATCCCAGGTTCGAAATCGAGAAAATAATTGGCTAACGGTAAGCTGGCATGTTGCCACGTAATGTTTAAATGATGAGTCACAAAGCTGACTAACATGGCGCGCATTCTAAAATTAATGTAACCGGTGTGCTGTAAAGCGCGCATGCAGGCATCGATAATTGGGATCCCCGTTTGACCTTCGGCCCAGCGCTGAATATCTTGCTGTACTTTGTCGTCTGTACGGTAGGGATACTCTAGATACCCAGGGTTTACCGGGGTAAATTCCATGCTGCATTGGCTTTCAAATTTCTGCATAAAATGGCAATGCCAGTGTAAGCGCGACATCATCGCCAGCAATGACTTTCGCCAACCTCGGTTATTACTATTTATTGGGTTATCACCGTTTTGGCTCTGCACTTGGTTATAACGAGTTAATGTGGCTTGGTAAACTTGCCGAAGACTGATGTTGCCCCAAGCCAAATAAGGCGATAAACGTGAGCAATGGATACGGCTCAAACTGGGGCTAGAAATACTGCGTTGATAGTCTTTACCGCGATGGCCTAAAAAGCTGTTCAAGACAGCTCTGGCCGCTTTAGGACCACCCGTTTGAAACTGATCATTGTGTATCATGATGGCTTGGTCGATAAGCGGATTTTGATAGTTATCGAGCTTTTGTAGCAGACATAATTGCCAATTGGGGATAGCAATAGGACTGTTCATAACTTGTTGCCAGTGTTGGTCCCACTGTTTGCGGTGTTTTCGGCCACGCACTACCGCGCCAGTAGGTGACTGCTGCCAATTAACTTGCTGCTGATGACACCAGCGGGCAACCGCTTTATCGCGCTCAAAGCTGTTGTGTAGACCAATCTCTTGATGACTAAAAATATCTTTAATTTCAAACTGTTGAGATAATTCATTCAACAAATCAATTATTGGCACATTGAAGGTATATACCTGACCATTAAACCGCGCCAGTTGTTGATTTATGTCTTGTAGCGACTGCCACACAAAGCGCCAATGACGCTCATTATAATGCGAGTCAGCCAGCATAAATGGCTCAAAGTTATAAATCAGCAAGCAGGGTAGATGATGGTTAAACGCATCGACGAGCGGCTGATGATCAGACAAGCGCAAATCGCGTTTAAACCAGACGATATTAATAGCGTGTTTGGCGGTATTGACCATGGTGCCAAAACTCTCATAATGAATGAGCTAGTTGGTACGTAGCGATTCGCGCTTTAGATTGCTTTGGTGATGATTGTTATGATTTGTTCGTCACTTTAGATGGAACAATTAAGCGTAATAAGTTGTATTGAGCGTGATGATTAATAGATACTGGCCTAAATGGTCTTTTTTATGTTTTTTGGCGGTGGTGATCGTATATCGCGCTAACATGCTGTTTGAATGATCCGATCTACATAATCTGATTCCATAAAAAAGCGTATAAGCTCACAAGCACTTGAACAGGTCGATATTTCACTGAAATGACTTAAATAACGTTCACGATCTTCCCATATGTCTACTGTAACTTTCTATATAATGAGCGAGTACTAATGCCTGCCAAAGTTGCTGCTTTGTCTTTATCTCCATTGACACTCTCTATAAGACGCTGTAAATATCTTAGCTCATTGCCTTTCAAATCAGTCTCAGACTCTGAATGACCTCCTATTTTGCGGTCAATTTCAAGACAGGTTTTAATCACATTCCTATCAATAATTTGTGTATTCGCCAGCACAAGTGCACGGGATAGTATATTTCGCAGTTCTCGAATATTACCAACAAAGTCATGCTCTCTTAATAAATTGATTGCAGAATCTGTCACTATGTACTTTCCACTGTCATCTATTCGCTGCAGAATCGCGTTTGTTAACAGTGCTATATCTTCTTTACGTTTATTTAAAGAGGGTATTTTAATAGGGAATACATTGATGCGATAGTACAAGTCTCTTCTGAACTCCCCACGCTCTACCATTGAAAAAATATCTTGGTTTGTGGCGCAAATAAGTCTGAAATCAGACCGTTTGGTTTCTCTACTGCCTACGGGGCGATAAGTGCCAGTTTCAATTAGGCGCAATAGCTTTATTTGTAGCTCATAAGGCACATCGCCTATCTCATCTAAAAACAATGTACCGCCGTTAGCCACCTCAACTAGACCATGTTTATTGTACAACGCGCCAGTAAAAGCCCCTTTTACATGGCCAAATAATTCACTTTCAAACAATGTTTCAGTGAGACCTGAACATTCTAGTATAACCATTGGCTGAGTCTTCCGATTACTTGCTAGATGGACAGCTGAAGCCGCTATTTCTTTACCTGTACCTGTTTCTCCCAGTAATAATACCGATGCTTCTGTTGGTCCAACGCGGGTAATGTTTTCGACCAATTGGTTAAAAACGAGGCTGGCGCCGACCATTTCATTACCGTCAATTTTTGGGTTTGCCAATGTGACTGACTTTAAAAGCTCGACAAAGAATTTCACCTCCCCTTTGTCGTCTAAAATAGGCAGTATTTCGATGTCCACATGCTCTTTACCTCGAGGGGAATGATGAATATGTAATACGCGTTGTTTTTTCCCAGAAATACCTGCGGCAGATAATGGGCAAGCCTCCCCAGCTTGGTCACAGGGGATTTCATGATGATGTGACGCCTTGTAACAATAAGCTGGTTGGTCCAGATCTATTGCCCCAAAAATTTCAAGATACCGTTGATTACTGGCAAGTATTCTATATTCGGGCGTAACCAAAATTGCAGGGCAGTCATAAGCATTTAGCATAGTGGCAAAATCTTGATTTATATATTGAAGGCTAATCGACATAACGAACTCCATTTTTGTCAACACATTTGTCATATATGACAATTATATTAACAAAAAAACAAAAAAATAATATTAATCAAACGTATAAAATTGATATGAATCAGTATTAACCGGCAATTTATCGGTATCAATATCATTGTGGCGCGGTCGTTGCTGTATATATATTGCCCGATTCATTTGGAATTAAGGCGATAGGAAACTAAGAATAAGATTTTTCATTAAATATTTACAGTTAGGGAGTATTTATTATGAAATTTAAAAAACTACTACGTTGTATGGCTGCAGTTTATTTATCAAGCGCTACATTTTCAATTGCCTTAGCCAGTGATGCACAAGCTTTATCACCTCATGATGACGGTGGAGTATTAACTGAAGACTTAGCTGCAAAAGGCAAAATAAAAAGACTGCCTAATGGTGATTTAGTCAGTGCATATGCTTATGGTAATAGTGATAGTAAAACGGTTTATGACCTGAAAGCGCAAAAAGAACGTCCTGCTCAGGATATTTTTATCCGCGTGTCAAAAGATGACGGCGCTACTTGGAGTGCACCAGTCAATATTTCTGATACGGCGCGTAGAACATCGAAACAAAGCTACTGGGAAACGGATGTTAATGGAGATATTTCTCTTGGCGATTTTTATGGTGACTCAGGGAAACCGAATATCTTTGCAGCAGGCGGTCATGTGGCTGTTTCATGGGATGATAAATACTGTCCCGCAGTCGATGTCGATGTGACTAACCTGAATGATGATTTCCCGGATTACAATTACCATCAGGGTGCTGCTACCTACCTTGATCGTGAAGGAAGACAACTGCCTTTTAGTTGTACTTACATCGCCTATACTAAAAATCCTAGTGCAATAGATGCAGATGGTGTACCTACAGGCGGTACGTGGAAGCGTGAGCAATTAAGCTTTGGTGAACGTGATGCCAAACAAAATGTACCCCGTGCAACTAGCTATAGTGATGGTACAAAAGTAGCGTGGAATGTTGTTTGGCAGGAAGACCCTGAAGGTTTAAAAACCGGTACTGCAGATGGTCCGGGAGATGGCGCCAGTGGTGCGAATGTCAATAAAGGTACAGATATTTGGTATACCTATATTGAAGATATGAAAGCTCCCGCACTTGCAGATATTTCGTTTGCTGCCAATGTTTCTCGTGTTACCAATAACTTCAAAAAGTTTAAAAAACGTGAAGGGGATGATGTTGTTACTGAATTAACGGGTTATCTTGATCCGATTTGTGCGGCCACACCTGAATGTTTAGACACTCAACCATTATTGGTAGAAACAGGTAAAGAAGGCGCATCACGCGCAAACTTAGGTATGGCCCAAGTGCCTGGGCAGAAACCTGTCACTATCATCGCTTATGAAGAAACCAAGGGCGGTGGTGAGGGGGTCGATTTTGGTAAGGTTGTCCGTTATCACCGTTTTACTTTCGACAAGCCACCAGCGAGTTATATTAATGTCGCATTTAGTTCAGGTTTGCAAAAAGGCGGCAGTTCAACAGGTGATGCTAAAAACCAAAATCAGCCGGGTGCTAAGGGCAATTTCACTGATAGTGACACTCTAAATACCAGTTCTGACCCACAAAGTGAATATTCAGACACAGAGGGCGTTGTTAGCGACGTTTACCAGTCACCAGATTGGCAAGACCCATCACGTATTGGTTGTGTGATTAGTAATCCAGCAGAAAATGCTCGACGGGTACGTTTCTTCGGTAATCAGGCCGCTGGTATGGATGAGAGTATTAATCAAAGCGGAACCAAGTTCATGTTTTTCTGGAAAGAGGGCGCGTATGACCAAGGTGGCCCTTCTGACATCGTGGGCCGTATTGGTAAGGTCGGTACAGAAGCGGTGAATACAGGCTTGACTCCGGTTGATTTAATACCCGCGGTAGATACCCGTTTTACTACGTTTACCCGTTATGTACTGACATCTACAGGTTCAGTGGTGTATCCCGATGGACTCGGTGGCTATGTTGATGGTTTAGGTAATGTAGTCGTTATTGCAGAAGGGGATGCAGTATTAGATGTAACCTATGAGGAAGCTGGAGGTTGTAATTACTATTTGACTGATGATGATCGAGACCACGTCCCCCCAATCACACTATCAGATCGTATTAATAATTCAGGAGCAATGAACCTAAGTACTAATGCTGTCGGTGAGGTCACTAGTGATGATACGACCAAGACTATTGAAGCCTTAACGATAACTACCGAGAATAATAATCTCGAAGATGCACGTGCACATCGTGGCGCTATCCGTGGTGATACCATCTTGTTTGGTTACAGTTACACTTCAGACTGGGCACTAGCGAAGTACACTACCGAAAATAACTATAACTTCTTTACTCGTCGTAGTTATGATGGTGGACATACTTGGACGGGTACCCAAAACCTGACTAATTATCTACCTGAAGCTGAGGTCGATATTAAAGAGCCTCGCATTGTGGGTGCACCAAGCAGTACGTCTGCCTGTGATCCTGTCAATGCGCCTGAAGGTACAAATTGTCAAGATCCTAATGCCTTTATATTAGCGTGGGGTTCTGTCAAAAACACCTATGCTCATATCGAATCTGGTGCAGAACTTGATGTTTTTGTCACTAAAACCAAAGATGGTGGTAGAACCTATGAGCCACTCAAATTGTTATCCGCTAATGTTACGGTTCCTTTAGATCCAGAGGGTGAGCCTGATTTTGAATCACAACTCACCATGAAGCCTAACGGTGAAAATTTGTATGCAGTATGGATGGAAACGTCAACTGATGCAGCTGGCAATGAAGATACTGTGGTTCGCTATCGTGCAGAAGCAGATCTCGACGACGCAGGAGCGCCAACCACTATACTTGATGATGGCACAGTTATTTATAATTTAACTCGACCTATTACAGTCGATCAAGGAAGTGTGTCGGGTATTGTTGTTTCAGCAACAACAGCAACGGGTACTGAGTATACTTATCCCATGCCGCAATTTAGTTATAACGTAACTGGCATTGCGGTTGGAAGCACTATATCCGTTACGATTAATTTTGGCAGTGCTTTACCAACAGAGTTTGCGTTGCTCAAAGTCAAGGATGATGGCACTACGGTTGAGGTTGATGCTACGGATTGGGTGTTAATCGGCGATAACTTGGTGCAAGTGAGTATCACTGATGGCGGATACCTTGATGATGATGGTGTCGAGAATGGCACAATCATAGATCCCGTCACTGTTGGTGTTCCTGCTCAAACGATAGAACCAACTCCAGTTTCAACCAGTAGCGGTGGTGGTAGTTTAGGATTAATTGAATTGTTGTTTGGTTTCTTTGGTCTTGGGGTGTTTGTCCGCAGAAGAATTAGAGCAACTAGAACATAGGTTAATTTTTCAACGTTAAATAAAGCCCCCTCAAATTAAGGGGGCTTTTTTACACCCACCTTACGCTTAAAGTAGTAATAATTAGATTATAACTAGATATTATTTTACATGCCTATGCATCTGAGTCAGTTTTGGCTTATTCTTATAGTATAAATCAAGACTAGAAGTGAGATTTGCTATGAAAATGCCTGAAACGAGTTTTTTTGAATGGCAACGTCAATTCAGCGCTGAAATTGATTGCTTAAATCACATTAAGAAAATGAGATGGCCTAATGGTTTTGTTTGCCCTAGATGCTCTTGTGAGCATGCCTATGAGCTTACAACCCGCAATGTATATGAATGCAGTCAATGTCATAAACAAACATCGGTCACAGCAGACACATTATTCCACGGTAGCCGTATTCCTATCACTAAGTGGTTTTGGGCAATCTACTTTTTAGGCTCAGATAAAGGCAGTATTTCAGCATTAAGATTGAGCAAGCACATTGAAGTTAATTGGCGAACGGCACGTTTGATATTAAGTAAGCTGAGAACGGCTATGGGCCATAGAGACAGCTTATATAGACTGTCAGGCGTTATTGAAATTGATGATGCGTTAGTGGGTGGCAGAAGGAAGGGCAAGCGTGGACGTGGAGCAGAAGGTAAAACACCTGTTTTAGTTGCCGTTGAAAGCAAAGGAAAAAGAGCTGGATTTATTGCTATGCAGGCTGTGAATAGCGTTTGCCATGATAGTGTTGAAAAGTTCGTTGCCAAACACTTAACGAGACAGCAAAAAGTGCATACAGACGGCTTACCTGCGTTGAACATTATAGATAAGACTCAACAACATGAAGCGAGGGTTACCCCCAGTGAGCTTGTTGATGAATGGCTGCCTTGGGTTCATATTGCCATTGGTAACTTAAAGGCATTTTTACTTGGGACATTTCATGGTGTTTCAGGAAAGTACCTACAAGAATACCTGAGCGAGTTCTGTTATCGGTTCAATCGTAGACAAATGGAAAGAGAAATACCTAACAGATTGTTAAATTTGGCAATAATTCACACGCCAATACATTCTTACTGAGCCAACTGCATAGGCATTTTATTTTATGTTGACTTACTTAGATTGCAACCTATATTAAAACTTAGATTTTATATGGGTAGTCTGGAGTAAGTGATGGAACATTTTTACCACCTCGTAGAAACCAACGATAATATTGGCATTGGTGACGTAGACGTATCTGTAGATGGAAGTACCTTTAGTGTTGATAGGCCAATGTCATTCAAAGGGCTTCTGATGCTCTTTACAAGCACAGGCAGACCAGTGTTTGAACCAAATGCTTACTTCCTAAGTCGTCGTATCGTTGAGGGAACTAAAGACTTAAAACCCACTTGCTTTCATCTCTTGAGATATTATCGTTACTTGGAGGCTAATAACCTTAAGTGGAATGATCATGAAGAACAGCTACAGCGTTACCCCATTTTCCTTTATAGAGCTTATTTGAACGATAGTATTGAGAAAGGTAACTTGGGCCGCAGTACAGCAGTGGCAGCACTTTCTATTGTGAGGCGTTTTTACATATTTTGCCTCCGTCACGGTTATATATCTCAGTTGCCTTTTGTCGTCACGGGCGTAACTAAATATGGTCAAAACTTAACGGATTGCTCAATCCGTAGCCAAACAAAAGAAACCAATCTACAACCCTTAAATAAACTTGATCTACAGCATGTTAGAGAGAACTGGCACTGCAATGGGTTATCTAGGGAGTTTCGTCTGATGGTGTGCGTAGCGCTCTCAGTAGGCCTGCGCTCTGTTGAGATTACGGACATAAAACCTAAGCACTTTTCTATTCCCAAGGGGTTCAAAGGAAAAACACTAACAAGTATTTGGATTGGCCCAGCCCATGATTGCAAAACAAAATATGACACTGACCGTCAGGTCTCAATGCCTATTTGGTTGATGGAAGGTATGAATAAATATCATCAAAGTGATAGATATAAAAAACGGAAGCAACTTTATTTTATGAATACGGGAGATATGAGTCCTCCTGCTTTTATCAATAAAGATGGAGACGCTTTTAGCACTCAAAGCCTTAATACACTCTGGAGTAAGTTAAGAGCCGCGATACAAGAAAACAGTAACCCTCACTTTAAACACAAAGAGCATGACTGTAGGGCGACCTTTGGCGCTAATAAGTTTGAGTCATTATCTAAAGTAGCGGGCCTATCTCCGCTGGAAGCACTAACAACACTTAAAAACGAAATGGGCCATAAAGACCTGGACACTACGATGTTGTATCTAAAGCACTACGAGGGTAACCCTGAGAAGAATCTAATCCCTGAGATAACGACGAATTTACTAGAGAATGAGGCGTTATCATGACTGATTTTGTCGATACCGACGTTAAGGATAATGCTCGAAGCTATCGCTCTACACCAACGTCTGAGATGGTCACAGATAATACTCTGACCACCATTACCAAGTGGAGATACGTTTGGGAAAATGGATCTGGGAGTCGTTCAACGTGTGACTTTGCAGTCTTAAAAGACTATGCCACAGATGAACACATTCGTTTATTGATTTCTAAGTTTCAACAATCTGGCTGGCGAGAGTCAAGCAAGACTGCACATTTCAGAAATATTGGAATGATTATTAAATATGCTTTCAATGCTCAAAGTGGCAAGCGAAAAGCAAAAGTCGAGTTTTCGTCTGAAACATGTACTCAGTATATCCATGCAACATACCTATCAATGGCCAGCACAGGTAAAGGGTTACATGATAAACCTATCCGCGCAAAGACTCTTGGCTGGCAGGGTTCGAACTTAAATTCAATTTGCAAAAAATTTGGATTCGGACAAATCCCTAAAGCGGCTCGGAACCTTGGTACTGCATCAGCCTCACTGGATTGCGCTAACTACACACCCAAGATACTTCGCTCCATTGGCTTTTCGTTGTTAGAACACCGCAAGGCACTGTTAAAGCGGTATCAGGATAATACCTTAACGGAAGCTAAAAGAAGGATAGCCTTCGATAGATTGGTCTGTAATGGGGTATTCCTGACGATTTATTATTTAGGAACGGGTCAAACAGAAACCTTGAATATGTTCCTGGAAGATGAGTGGGTGTGCCAAAAATCAGGGGCAGGTCGCATCAGTATTGAAGGGCTTAAAACGCGGGGCTACACAGTTGAGCTTCGTACTTTCACACCAAGGGCGACGTGTCAGAGCTTTTTCGAATCACACCTTGCCCTATCAAAAGCCCATTCCGCCTCGTTAGGATTGGATAATCATTACCTGTTTAGAAAAATGAACGGTGCAGCGCCATCAAACATGAACCTATCGAGTTATGCTCAAAATTATTTGGTCAAGGACTCTTCACGCATTCAATCCTTAATCGAAAAAAATCCTGATTTCCGTTTGAACTGTAATTTATTGAAGTCATCCATTAAGCAATATGCCGAACACAAGATGGGAAGAAAGAAAGCCGCTGAAAACACCCGTAATGCACCTGGCACCTACGATAGTTCAAACTATGGCAAAGTCTCAAAGGGTGAAGCCTGTGAGCAATTGGCGTTTGGTTTGACTGCATTACATTATTTGGGCGAGAACCCTGACGGCGGAGCTGTTGTTGCCGTTGCAAAGGCTAAAGAGTCCACTGGTGTCGTTATTTCTCACGAGGAATGGGAGGCGCTTAAGATGTCTAAAGATACTGAGCAACAAGCTGTTGAGATTAATAATGGCGGCTTCTGTAAAGGGGCTGATACGCCCGAAAAAATGGAGTTTCAAAAGAACATAGCGCGTACAGGTCTCCTTTCAAAAGAAGAGCAGTCCAAGTTGGGTTGTGGTTTTGTCGTAAAGTGTTTTTCCTGCACGAACTTTGGCGTGGTAGATGAGCCTCATGATATATGGCGATTACTGTCTTTTGAGAAGCGACTGAATGAAGCGCTGGGTGCACACCGAAGTGTAGAACACTTCATCACAAATTTTGGTGAAGTAAAAGCCAACCTCAATAAACTCAAGGAGCGATTCAAGAAAGCGCATTTAAAGGCAGCCATGAAGCTGCTCGAGCGCGAGTGTCACCCGTTATGGGATGAAGATTCAGTGATGGATATATTTAGGGGGTAAGTTATGCACAGTATCAGTATGGACTTGAGCAAGTTTGAGCAATACGCATTACCACAATCATCAGGCCAGTTTGTGATGCCCAATGATAAAACGGTGGTCAGTGTGGATAAAAACGGAAACCCTGTTTCATATTTTGGGCAGGGTAAATGGGATTATAATGCGTTCTTTAATCTCACCAATGAAGTCAAATCATTATACCAAATCAACTTCCATCCAGATAAGCACAACCCTAAGCTGTTGTTGGAGTTAAAGCAGCGCATCTATTTTCTGATTTGGGGCGCTCAAGGAGAATTATTGAGCATGGAAGGAGAAACTTTTCGCAAATTCAGTCAATGCCAAGTCATACAAAAAAAGGTAAATAGTTCGTTGAGAGTGTTTAAGGGCACTGCTATTGATTCCTTTTCTTTATTAAGCAATGAATTGGTTTTTAATCAGTTACTCCATGATTCAAAAAACCTCAGTGAAAAAAGCGTAAAAATTTATCTACAATCTTTGAGTGTGCTAACGCAAGTCAATAAGCACTTTCCAGAGTAATCACACTTTTCACTAGGCATTCCAGAGGGTAAGTCGATCAACCAAATCGCCAAGCTATACTCAGCAACAGGAAAAGGTCATTATCCTACGATCATCCCTGTCATTTATGAGCAGCTCATGGGGCGGTTAATGAAAGATGTGACAGCGGCTCACAAAAAGTTGGCAGACCTTAGGGATGTGAAATCCTATGCAAAAAAATACGGACGAACAGAGCGACAAGCTGTAGATCAATTTAAGATGATAGAGGGGGCTTGTTTTATGTCACTCTCCGCATTTACAGGGATGCGTATCTGTGAGTTGACGCAAATCAATGCTACCTCTTACAAAGAAGTGGAACTTGATGGCTTGAAGCTGTGTACCTTGCGCTCTTGGACGCGCAAGTTGGAGAAGTTGCCAAGAGAAGATGCTTGGGCATGTGCGCCTATCTGTAAAGAGGCACTGGAAGTCTTAATCGTACTAAATGACGAATATCGCTCAAACAAAGGCGACATTCATTGCTCACCACGCTTCAGTTTTGATGAAATCAGGAATTCTGGCAATAACATCAACAGCCAATTAAAAGATGCTGATTTAAACACCACTAACCTTGGGAAATTATTTACGCGCTTCTCAAAAAACCTTGATATTACATACGAACCCGATGAAATGGATGAGATTTATCGTTTATTAAATCCCGTTGTGCCAGCTCTATCCAATCCAATTAAAGCGCGAGAAGACGGAACGTTTTATTGGCATTTTTCGACTCACTCACTCAGGCGGACTTTTGCTCATTTTGTCGTCGGAAATGGCTTGGTAACATTGGCTGCATTAAAGCATCAGTTTAAGCATATAAACTTGTCTATGACCGCCATTTACGCCAGTCATGCAGATGTGTTGACACTGCTAGGGATAGAGAACCCTGCCAGCGTTAAAAAAGCGATTGAAGACGCTGAAATGGAAAACCATATAATCTACTTGAAGGACATAGTGGATAACCCTGATGAACAATCAGGAGGGTATATTAAATCATTTGATGGCGATCCTAGAGTAATGTCAGAAGCGAAATTTAATGAACTTATCAAAAAAACTAAAGGGGCAAATAAATCAACAGGTTACGGTACATGTTTTGCGGGTGAGAAGTGCAGTATGGGCCACTTATTTGAACCATCGACTTGTGTTGGTCGTGAGTGTGAAAGCTTAAATATCAATCAAGCCGAAGCAACTCGTTGGCAAAATCGTCATCAAAGGATTGGGATGAAGATGCAACAAATGAAAGAGATGGGGTTCTATAACCAGAACACACTTGCTCGTGAACTGTCTGATATTCGTGCTGCGGAGAAGGTGATGCGTGATCACAGTATTGAATTTGAACGGTTTGAACTGGGAGCATTGTAATGGCGAACGTAAAAACGAAACTAATGAATGCCTTTGAATCCTTGAAGAAAGAAGGCAAAAAAATCAGTCCTTACGCTGTAGAGAAACGCGCTGGCGTGGCAAACGGGTCATGTAAAAATCACCCCGCCTTGCTGGATATGATTTTAGCGGAAAAAGCTCATTTTCATCCTAATCCTCAAGTGGTTAATAAGGGGCTGCCCACAAAAAAGAAGCAGGTTGATAAGAAGAAACATGACGACTTGGTCGAGTCAAACAAGCGGCTACGGGCTGAGAATGACCAATTCAGGGAGGAAATGAAAGTTATGGCGACCTCCGTGGCTCAGTTAACGTGGGAGCTGCATCGCTATAAAACGGTAACGAGACAACATTCTAGCAATGTAAAGAGTATCAAAATATAACTCAACTTGAAAAGTGTAACTTAAATCAAGAAGGAGGTCATCTGACCTCTATGTAGTATTTGTTTAAAGTCGTCGTCTTGTTGAGTAGCACTCCAGCTTTGAAATGCAGCCAGATTTTGTTGTGCTTTTTGTTGTCCATTTTCGTAACTTTAATTAACCACTCTAAGTCGTTATTGCCCCATTTCTACTCAGAGTCTAAACTCATTCACAAATTATTAATGTACCAGCCCTACCAGAAGTTATTAGAAAGCGTCTTCTAGGTAGATACAATCAAGTACGCGGCGGATCTCAATTCCCAAATTGTAGGGTTTAAATTTACCGTTGAAATCTAGATTTTTATAATCTTGAATTGCATCGATTATTATATCTTCTGCTGCTGTGCGAAAATCAAGGTTTTCACCCAAGATATCAATCATTTCGAGATCATCACTTGCTTTTTTTTTCGTGTATCTTGTTCTAGTTTTTTTATCAAAGCCAAAGATACCTGAGTGTTTTAACGCGTTGTATACCTTTCTATCTTCAACTCGCGAAACGCACCTAATGTGTTCTTTATTCCTCTCAGTAAATAGTTTTGCATCCCATGTTATTTTGAGTTTGTTGTTATCCATTTTTACACATGCTTCACGTAGTTTGATAATTCGATCCGCTCTTTCTCTCGCTTGTGTCGGTAGTCCTTGTTCTTCAAGTAATGGTTCACAAATGTACATCGCAGAACCTGCAAGTAGAATTGCTTGGATGTAGTCGAAATCATCTTGAGCTTCAATGTACGATTTAGCTGCACGATAAAGCATATTAGGTGCTATTTCGAGTTTGTTCATTTTGACACCTTCTATTTATCGAGAAGTAATACGACAATTTTATCGCGGTGTTTGTTATTGCTGTTTTCTCTGCACTCGATCCCATTCAGCTTTAAGCATTAAGGGTACGATGCACTGAAACTTTTTGAGATTTTCTTTGATATCAGGTTCGTTTGTAAGTGCTTGGTACACCCTTTGTTCGGAGATAAATGCATCATTTATATGGGTTGCTAATTTTAATATTTCATCATCAAAAGCTCTATCATTTAAACTGTTTGCGTCTTTATCTGGATTAAGCAAAAAACTAATCTTAATTTTCTTTTCTATTAGTTCAGATTCAAGTTTTTTAAGCTCTGCATATGTGGCTTTGATACTGTCAAAGTCTTCTCTTGCTTGCCTCTCGTGCATTTTTAATTCTTTGTAATCATCATTGTTGCTTTCTAAGAGGATTCGTGGAAATCCGCTATTTCCTTTACTGAATTCATCTCGAAAATTAGCGCACTGTCTTTCAGCACTTTTCAAACTTTTAACTATCACAAGTATATCTTTTTCGATTTCATAGAAATTGAGCAATTGAGTTGCGACTCTGACATAACTACTAGCTTCATCTCGAAAGGTGTTAATCCACTTTTGACGAAATTCATCAATTACAACTTTGTGATGCTCATCCTGTTCGTTTTTGGCAAGTTGAACTTGGTTTTTCAGCAAATCATCATTTTGCTTCTGTTGTGCTTTGAGGAGGTCTAAATGCTCAGCCTTTCTTGTTCGAGCATTAATTCTACTATCAAGAATTTGTTTGTGTGTTTCTCTTCTTAATGTTCCCCTAAGAAAATAGAGTGAGAGTCCAATAGAACCACCAATACTGACTATCACTGCTACAAAATTAATCCAAGCTGGTTTATTTGGTGAATCCATAAACAGTTTCAAGTCCACATCTCGCTTTTCGAGCGATTCATAATCCAGATTCTGCTCTTTGAGAAATTGAGCTATTTCTGCATTTTTAGTGTTGATCTGCGTGAATTGCTGTTGCACTTTCTCAATGTTGTGAGTGATAGAGTTTTTAAGCTCTGCATTCTCATTAGAAACAGCTTCAAGTTTCGTTGTGAGCTCTTCTAGATGCTTTGAGAGTTGTTCCGCTGTGATAGCTTTTTTCTCTAGTTGTGAAGTTGTCTGAGAGCTTTCCGAAGCGAATATCGCTGTTGATAGCAATAGAGCTATCATAATAAATATTCTTGTTATCATGCTGCACTTATTTGATTGGAGCGTATCAATCAGACACGCTTAGTTAAATACGCAACAAGTCTACCATTGAGACAGTCAATCAGTCTTCTTCAACACTGCAATAAGTAACTTTTTTTGGTACTACATTGCGATCTAACCTGTAGTGGCCTACTAAAACTAATTTTATATAACCGAAATTGGGCAAATGCTCTAAATCATTTTTGTCCAATTGTGCGTTACGATGTCAACCTAGATGAAAAGCTGAATTATGGGACTAATTTGCTGCACGACAGAGTCAGTCAAAAAGTTAGATGTTATCGAACGCAATACTATCTAATTTTTAACTTTTTAATTCCCATTCAAGATAAAGAAAGATGGTGAAAAGTTAGATAGCTACAAAGAAAATTAGATAACAATCTCGCAAGCCTTGCTGCTAAAGGGTTTTCTAACTTTTAAATCTAAATTTTAGTTACATGTACTTTTTATTTGCAATAATTAATCTTCCTGACATGTAACGTGTGATGTGGTCAACTCAATCTGTATACAAACAGGCGATGCATCTTTACGCGGCCATTTCGGCTGCTGTTGGAGTCATATAATTCTTATAACCATGATCACGTATTGTATTGGAGTGCTTCAGTATATCATCCGGAATATCATCATTTGCTTATACAAAACTGATATACTCATGTTTGGGCGTCCATTCAGTTTGATAACTTCTGAAAAATCGTTCCATTAGACAGAATGTCTGATTCCTTGCTTGTCCATCAGCATTTTCGTGGAGACTTTGCTCGCCGTCTCTGATACGTGTAAGGTCTTTTGGAGTCGAACCTAGAGCCTGACGGCCCCTCTTTTTTTGCAACAAAAAACGAGCAGCCGGATCGCCGCTAGCCCAGCTACCCCTTGTTATGTCCTGGGTGGCCAACATGATTATTGCCAAGAGCGAGCTGACATTCTGCAAGGAGTCGATCATGGTGATTCATGGCCATATGGCAAGATTTCGATCCTGCAAGGCAAGCTTTACATTAGCAACCTGGGATGCGCGTTTTCTCAGGTGCTCCAGCGACAAGCCTTCGCCGTTATGCTGAAAAGGTTCGCCCCATAAATCGAACAATCGTCGATGCGATGGACCTCGCAGCGGGGAAACTGCCCTTCTACCCAATCCATGAGGTACCCCTATGATAAATCAACTGTCCCAGGAAACTTCCCCAACCGTCGCGACACTCGACGATCTCGCTAAGTTAGCCAACTACTCACTCATGGACACGCTCAACGGCGATCCTGACGCGAAACAAAATGGCATCGACTATGTGCCGCGACAAGTATTCACGGGGCACTACGTCCCCGTTAAGCCGACACCCATTGAAGACCCAGAGTACGTTGCGCACAGCAAAACCTTTTTTAGCGAATTGGGTTTTGCAGACAGCATGGCGCAGTCGGCTGACTTCGTTCGCATGTTCTCCGGCGACATCTCGCAGGTGCCGGAGCCGATGCGCAAGGTCGGTTGGGCGTGTGGGTATGCACTGTCCATCTTCGGCACCGAATACACCCAGCAATGTCCGTTTGGAACCGGCAATGGCTACGGCGACGGCCGCGCTGTTTCCGTGCTTGAAGCTGTCATCAAGGGTCAACGCTGGGAAATGCAGCTCAAAGGGGGTGGCCGCACGCCATATTGCCGCGGCGCGGACGGTCGCGCCGTGCTGCGGTCGAGTGTGCGGGAGTTCCTAGCACAGGAGCATATGCATGCGCTCGGCGTGCCAACGTCTCGTTCGCTGAGTTTGTATGTGTCTAAAACAGAGACGGTCAAGCGGCCGTGGTACTCCCAGGGCTCGCACTCGCCCGATCCCGATAGACTTATAACGGAGGCTGTTGCTATTTCGACGCGTGTTGCACCCTCGTTTATTAGGGTCGGTCAGCTCGAGCTCTTCGGCCGCCGCGCCCGCAAGCAGGAACACCCCAAAGCGCTGGAGGAGCTTGAACAGTTGATGTTGCATTTAGTCGAACGAGAATACGCGGATGTTATCGACCAGCAACTGACCAGCGCCGAAAAAGTGCTGTTACTGGCGCGCGAGTTCCGTAGCCGCCTGACTTCATTGGTGGCAAACTGGATCCGTGTCGGTTATTGCCAAGGCAACTTCAACAGCGACAACTGCGCAGCTGGTGGCTTCACACTCGACTATGGTCCCTTCGGATTCTGCGATGTGTTCAACCCGCAATATCAGCCTTGGACGGGTGGCGGACAGCACTTCGCTTTTCTCAATCAACCCGTAGCCGCGGAACGCAATTTCCTGATGTTTTGCACTGCATTAAGCCCATTGCTGGCGTCTAAGCCAGATGACTTGGAACAGCTCCAGCAGTTGGTAAATGGCTTTTCGACCGAGATGCAAGCACAAATGGAGCAGATGTGGGCTGCCAAGCTTGGACTTAGCACTTTTCATCCAGCGCTATTTAATGAGCTCGAAACACTTATGGTGCAAACCCCTGTTGATTACACCATATTCTTCCGCGAGCTTTCGGCGCTGCCTAGCGATATTGAGCCACTGAAAAAAAGCTTCTACCAGGACTTGCAGCGAGCCCCCGAAGGACTGGACCTGCGCTGGTCAGCTTGGCTTACACAATGGCAATCACTGGTCGGCAGCAGCACCGAGGCGAAAACTGATGCAAAGACAGGGCAGCCCCACACCCGTGAGGAGATCGCTAGGCAAATGAAACTGGTCAACCCAAAATACAGCTTGCGCGAGTGGTTGCTTGTTCCTGCGTACAGCCAAGCGAGCGAGGGTGATTACTCGCTCGTTCGAGAACTACAGGCCGTCATGACGCAGCCTTACGCAGAGCAGTCCCAGGAAGTGGAAGACAAATACTATCGACTCAAGGCATCTGAATTTTTTGCCGTCGGTGGTTTGTCGTATTTGAGCTGTTCGTCGTGACTTCTCAAACATTAGTCGGTGAGATGGATACCTCTGCCGACGAGGCTGTTGTCGCTTACCACGAGCGGAGTAAACATCACTTTCACCGTTATGCCGCCGCACTGGGCTACATGGATTGGGCGACGCAGCCCGATCCGTTTAGGCGTTACGCAGGAGCGGATCTTGTACGTCTCCCGCTGCCGAAGCTGGGCCGCCCGCTACCCTATTGGCAGCTCTATGTGAGCGCGAGCGTGCCGCCGATGCCATTGTCTTTAGCGTCGGTCTCGCTTTTTTTCCGCTATGCACTGTCGCTGACGGCATGGAAAAAATCTGGTGATACCAAGTGGCCGTTGCGGGTCAATCCCTCGAGCGGAAATCTGCATCCAACCGAGGGCTATGCCCTACTGCCTGAGATTGAGCAGATCGGCGCTACGCCCGCCTTGTACCATTATGCGCCGAGGGAGCACGCGCTTGAACGGCGCGCGGTGCTCAATGCTGCGCGGTGGTCCGAACTGACTGAGTATTTTGGTGAGGGTTCTTTCCCTGAGGGCTCTTTTTTGGTTGGTCTGTCGTCGGTGCAATGGCGTGAAGCTTGGAAGTATGGTGAGCGCGCGTTCCGTTACTGCCAGCATGATGTTGGGCACGCGCTGGCCAGTCTGCGTATCGCGGCAGCGGCGCTTGGATGGACATTGGTGCTGCAAGGCAACATCAGTGATGCCACCCTTGCCAACCTGCTTGGGCTAGACCGAGATGAGGATTTCGCGGCGGCGGAACGCGAGGAAGCGGACCTACTCGCAGTGATTTCACCGAATGTAGCCGTAGCGGATATAACCGCCGCTCCATTGATGAAATCTACGCCGTTGACAGCTCACGGTAGTGACGTACTTTGGCAGGGCAGGGCCAACACGCTGAGCCCCGCCAACAGTGTGGCGTGGCCCGCAATCGACACAGTTACACAGGCGATACGAAGCTGCGCCAGCACGCCGATTAAAGAAGATTTCGCAGGCTTTCCCTCGGCGGATGCGTTGCTCGTCACCCCTAATAGTGGCCACATCGGTGAGGCCGAGCTCACTGCGGAGCGGGCGATTATTGGTCGCCGCAGTGCGGTCGCAATGGATGGCACGACGGCGATCTCGCGGGCAACATTCTTTGCTATGCTCGGCCGACTGATGCCAACTAAAGAGAATCAAGCAATGCCTTGGGATACACTCTCCTGGCGCTCTCGCATCCATCTAGGGCTGTTCGTGCACCGCGTCGACGGATTGGTGCCGGGCATCTACGCGCTGATCAGAGATCCTCTCAAGGTGGAGACCCTTAAGCGGGTGATGCATGCCGACTTTTCTTGGCAGCGCGTGCCGGACTGCCCGAGTGGACTGCCCTTATACCTACTGCGAAAAGGCGACTGTCGAACGCTGGCTAGTACCGTCTCCTGCGGCCAGAACATCGCCGCAGATGGCGCTTTTAGCCTGGCCATGCTCGCCGACTACATGGATAGCCTGGCGACCTATGGCGCCAGCTTTTACCGGAACTTGTTCTGGGAGGCCGGAATGATCGGGCAAGTGCTCTACCTTGAGGCCGAGGCGGCGGGCATTGGCGCCACCGGGATCGGCTGCTACTTCGATGACCCAGTGCATACGGCCTTCGGCATCGAAACCCGCGAGTGGCAAAGTTTCTACCACTTCACTGTGGGTAGCCCGATCGATGATAATCGACTTACGACCTTGCCTGCGTATGATTTAGAGGAAGAGTAATGAGCATACTCACCTTTATACTAATGCTGGGTGCTATAGCGCTTTAGTGCTAACAAGCTTTGGGACACAAACGAGTCCGTCATATTCATTTACGAAGAGCCAAATTAATGGTTGATCTTGAGGCCGTTGAAGACTTTTTATAACAGCATGCGTGATCTGACCCATAGCTTCAGGCTCAATAAAAATTGAGGCCGTTGAAGACTTTTTATAAAAGAATGCGTGAGCCTGACAGGCCTTTCTCGCACATCCATGTGCTACAAGGCATTCAGGCATCCTGCCTATCAGATCCCCATCGGAAGCGTTAGCATTTTCACTCTTTACTGCAAGATGGGCCGAAGCAGTCTGCAAATGAAGTTAAAAGCTGGATCAATCCCCATCACGACCTTTTCGCAGCTGTTGTTTAATCCATAGGGAAAATGTTGCGGGGCGGCTGGGCCAATTCGTTAACAAAGAACCAAGAGGGAACAGCCGTTGGTTTCTTCTTGGTCTGGTGTGGGCGAAGCGCCACGACGTTAGTGACCACAGGCCATAAAACTTAAATCATAAAAGAACATGCCTATGCATCTGAGTCAGTTTTGGCTTATTCTTATAGTATAAATCAAGACTAGAAGTGAGATTTGCTATGAAAATGCCTGAAACGAGTTTTTTTGAATGGCAACGTCAATTCAGCGCTGAAATTGATTGCTTAAATCACATTAAGAAAATGAGATGGCCTAATGGTTTTGTTTGCCCTAGATGCTCTTGTGAGCATGCCTATGAGCTTACAACCCGCAATTTATATGAATGCAGTCAATGTCATAAACAAACATCGGTCACAGCAGACACATTATTCCACGGTAGCCGTATTCCTATCACTAAGTGGTTTTGGGCTATCTACTTTTTAGGCTCAGATAAAGGCAGTATTTCAGCATTAAGACTGAGCAAGCACATTGAAGTTAATTGGCGAACGGCACGTTTGATATTAAGCAAGCTGAGAACAGCTATGGGCCATAGAGACAGCTTATATAGACTGTCAGGGGTCATTGAAATTGATGATGCGTTAGTGGGTGGCAAAAGCAAGGGCAAGCGTGGACGTGGAGCTGGAGGTAAAACACCTGTTTTAGTTGCCGTTGAAAGCAAAGGAAAAAGAGCTGGATTTATTGCTATGCAGGCTGTGAATAGCGTTTGCCATGATAGTGTTGAACAGTTCGTTGCCAAACACTTAACGAGACAGCAAAAAGTGCATACAGACGGTTTACCTGCGTTGAACATTATAGATAAAACTCAACAACATGAAGCGAGGGTTACCCCCAGTGAGCTTGTTGATGAATGGCTGCCTTGGGTTCATATTGCCATTGGTAACTTAAAAGCATTTTTACTTGGGACATTCCATGGTGTTTCAGGAAAGTACCTACAAGAATACCTGAGCGAGTTCTGTTATCGGTTCAATCGTAGACAAATGGAAAGAGAAATACCTAACAGATTGTTAAATTTGGCAATAATTCACACGCCAATACATTCTTACTGAGCCAAGTGCATAGGCATGTAAAAGAATGAGCCGGACTCCAGCTCAAAAGCCATGCCGGAATGACGGTCGAATGGGCCCGTGCAGGGTGGAACCTTGCGATCTTAAGCGTTAGTGGCCGCAGGCCATATCCTAAACTCAAATGTAAATGGGCAGATTTTATAAAACAGATAAAACCTTATTATCTGCATAAGGGGTAGCTACTTTATGTATTGTCCCACTGATGGCAAAATTCAATAAAACTTTTCAGTAAAGGACTATGATATTTATCTTTATGTACCATCAACCAAAAGGGTCGTTGCATATCAATGTTATCAGTAGCTTTAGGTAAACTAAGCTGAGTTACTCGGCCATCATTTATGGCATATTGGGCCGCTAAAGTCGATAAACAGCCTAAACCTAGCCCCGCAGCAACACTGTTAATTAAGGCCTCTGTAGTGTTAAGTTCGAACACTTCATGCCAAGACTCTATTTGCGGTGCGATGGTGCGCAAAAAAAACTCTCGCGAGCCTGAACCTGCCTCACGCAATACCCATTCACTTCGTGCTAAATCGGTAAACTTCCATTGCGTTTGCTGGCTTATCGGTAAATGAGACGCGGCGATAATACACATTTTATCATTGCTAAATTGGCTTGCTATAAGTTCTGGATAATGACTTTTACCCTCAATTAAGCCTATGTCTAGCTCGTAATCCAGCAGCTTTTGGCAAATTAGCCGTGAATTGGAAATTACTACGCTTTGAGAGAAATGCTGATGTTGATGCCGAAATTGACTCAGTAGCCCAGGAACAACATGGTTACCTAAGGTATCACTGGCACCTATTTTTAATTGACCCGAAAAAGCGTGGTCTGCATCAAACAATTGACTGATATTATTTGCTCTACTAAGCAGCTCGTCGGCAAGGGGTAATAGTTTGTGTCCTTCTTGATTAAGAATTAAGCGGTTATTGACTCTGTCAAATAGCGGATGGCCGAGTTGTTTTTCTAATTCAGCCAGTGCCATGCTTACCGCCGCTTTAGATAAATGCAACGCCTCGGCGGCAGCCGTTAAGGTTCTATGCTGGGTTATACTGGTAAATACATTGAGCTGTTTCAGCGAAATATTCATCGAATGTCGTCAGGCTCTGTTGTTAAGTAAGAAGTCGTTTAGTTTTTCTGAACGAATGTTCCATATAATTGGATATATATAAACAAAGTGCAAGCGTAATATAAGCTTATTCTCTGATGATTAGTTTTGAGGTTGTAATGATTCGAGCGGTAAAAAATACCCTAATGGCAGCGCCAACACCGATGGCAGGACTGGCGCTGGGGATTGCAAGTTTAGGTTGGTGCTGGGAAACGCTAGTTGATTTGCATCACTACAGTCAATGGACGGGTGCCGTTATTGCCAGTGTATTATTACTGATCCTCAGTGGTAAGTTTTTATTTCATTCAGACCTCTTGCGCCAAGACCTCGCTCATCCAGTCGTGGGAAGTGTGGTACCGACTTTTGCGATGGCGCTAATGGTGGTGTCAAACTCGCTGGGTTACTTATCAGCGCTTGCAGGTGATTTGTTATGGTCTTTTGCGGTGTTACTTCACATTAGTTTTTTGGTAGGCTTTATCTATCACCGCAGTAAGCAGTTTTCACTGAGTCACATGGTGCCCAGTTGGTTTATTCCGCCTATTGGTATTGTGGTGGCCGATGTGTCTTTTTCAGGTAACGTTCATTTATTATGGGTTGCCCAAGTGGCGCTTGTTTTTGGCATGTTATGTTATGCAGTAATGTTACCCATGATGATTTATCGTCTTATTTTTAAGGAACAAATTCCCGATTCAGCTAAACCCACATTAGCTATTCTAGCCGCGCCAGCGAGTTTATCTTTGGCGGGTTATTTAACGATTACGCAACAACCTTCACCGGTAATAGTCGCACTATTATTTGGCATTGGGGTGCTGATGACCGCCGTTATTTATCTGTCGTTTTTTAAGTTATTACGCTTGCCTTTTAGTCCTGGCTTTGCGGCATTTACGTTTCCGATGGTAATAGGGTCTACTGCGTTATTTAAAATGGCTGTTTGGATGGAGAGTATTGGCGTCGCAACCGAGTATGTACAACAAATTCATGGCCTAGCCGAATTTGAACTGCTTGTTGCCACCGTGGTTGTCAGTTATGTTTGTCTGCGGTACTTACATTTTTACCAACCGAGTAAAGTGTCGCTGTCCTCTTAATTTGCACTCAAGGTATTAATGTATAATCAGCGTATTCATTAACCACTAAATACGCCACTAATATGAGCCAACAAACATGACCCCAGCAATTGAGATGGCGAAAAAGCACAAGATAGACTTTGAGGTGCATGAATATCATCATGATACCAACAGCGAGTCTTATGGATTAGAAGCGGCGCAAAAATTAGCGGTGCCAGTCGAACAAGTGTTTAAGACTTTAGTGGTGAGCTTGGATAATCAATCGCTGGTGGTTGGCATCGTACCTGTGTCGTCGATGCTCAGCATGAAGTTAATCGCTAAAGCGGCAGGCGCTAAAAAAGCCCACATGGCAGAGGCGTTAGCAGTGGAACGATCAAGTGGTTATGTACTGGGTGGTGTCAGTCCATTAGGGCAGAAAAAACGCTTGGTGACTGTGATTGATACTTCTGCTCAGCAGTATCAACGTATCTACGTTAGTGCCGGGAAAAGAGGCTTAGAAATATCGCTAAGCCCCGCAGATTTACAACGATTATTGAACGCAAAGTTTGCTGACATCTGCGCCCAAGGTTAAGTTTTTATTGTGGTTAAATAGCTGCAGATGGCGGTATTAACTTAATGAGCGAGGTTCTCACTATCCAGATTTAAATTTCTTAGGTTGACGTTATCTAAACCCAAGCTATTTGGTTTAAGCTATCCAGACTCAAACTTTCTGGTTCAAGCTATCTAGACTCAAACTATCTGGACTCAAACTAACTCGATGCTAGACTCAAATTATCCAAATTTAAGTTTCTACACTCAAACGTCCTAAAGTTAAACTATCTTGACCCCATTTTTTATCTGTTGCTGCATGAATTTGGCATTCTCTAAACGTTGTTTTAGTGCAAACCCGTCATTCCATAATGCCTCTGAACGAACCACTCCGGTTGCTTTGCTGTCGTGTCTATAGCCAAAATTTGCTAGTGCATAATATGCCCAGTACATTGAGGGTGGCTCTTTAAGGAAAGTCTTTTTCGCTGTCTTTGACCCTATCGATTTCCGCTAAGAGGATTGAAATATGAGTCATCACTTACTGATTTCAATTTCTCAATCGCTATCCGCCCTTTCTTGGGTTTTGCAACGCAAAAAATCAGCGGTAAAAGTCCGCTTATCATCTTGGTTATAACAGCATAATCTCTCGGCAAATAGTGTTGAAGAATGTGATGGTAGATCATTAATGAAGTCTTTTGGACAAGCAGGCCTCAGTATTGTTAGCTTTCCTAGACTTATTGAAGAATACCTTACTGATAAATATGCTGTTAATATTATTGGCCGCGTTGAAGAAATTAAGCGGCAATATTATATTTTCTCTTCTGATCGGCGGTAAAAGCATCCCCCATGGTTAAATTTGTAACCGTAACAAATAAACCGTTTTTACCATAAAAGGAAACATTACTTAACGGGTGTCATAAATCCCTGCGGTTTTAATGTTAATACTGAACATGAGACTTCACTTAGGATAGATTCAGCCGTATTGCCAATAAACAGCCCCGCAATACCCGTTCGACATACCGTGCCCATAATAACAAGATCAATATCGTGATCTTCTATGTATTTAGGTATCTCTTCTTGGGCAATACCTTCAATAAGTTTTGCAATGGGCAAATTGTTAGCAGCAAAGTTACTTTCAATAATGTTATCAAAACGTTTTTGTCTATCCTGTTGCTCCTTCATGATCATTTCGAGTCGATCAACTTTAGAGTTATGGCCCCAACATTTTAAATAGTCTTTACTAGGTAATTGCCAAGCATGAATAACATGTAATTCTGCATTTTCTGACACCGCTAAGTCGGCGGCCCATGTTAAAATTTTATGGTTAAGCGCTAGGCCTTCTTCGCTTGGGGCATATACATCAATAGCCGCAACTATGCGCTTAAAGGGTTTATCTTCTTTTGTACCAATCGTTAATACAGGACAAGGGCATTTTCTCATGAGATGAATAGTGGTACTACCAAAAAACCTTTTACGGGGATGCTCACTGGTCTTTGCTGCTAAAATAACCAGATCATAATTTTCTTGCTGTACTTTTTTAGTCACTTCAATAAAGGGTACACCGATTGCGTTTTGTGCATCAACAGTAAGATAGTTATGATGAAATTGCTCGACATTGTTTTTTAAAATGGCATGTTGCTCTTTGAGTAGATTGTCCATGATCTCCTGTGGTGGCAAGAGGGTTATTAGCGCAAGCTGATCTTTAGGGATTTCTTCCGCAACGCTAAAGAAAGTGACGTGTGATTGATGATTTTTTGCTATTTTAATTGATTGCGCAATAACCGAAGGTTGGATTGAGCTTGCAGGGGAAACGACCAATAACTTATGTAGAGTAACCATTGTTTTCTCCTATGATGATTAAATTCATACTTATATTATGCTTTGGTTGTAATCATCATCTCCTGTGATGATGTAGTCGCATTAGGCAGCACTGCCTTTTTTGGCTTTGCCCACTTCGTGATGACATTTATCAAATGCTGAAAAGATAATGACTTGCTGCTTTTACCCGAAAAGTAAGCTTAATTTAGCATGAGGTGCTTATCATTTATATTCGAATATTTGTTGTACTTTGCTCGTATTTTTCGACTGATTAATTGTAAAATTTGTCAACGTTAGTTGATGCTTATAATCACGCTATGGTCTAAATAAATACCGTGTTCGGTATTAACGTACGCCACTAAAAGTTAATGTAATCATTCCGCTTATACCTCTGAAAGTATTGTTATTAGTGGATATTGCAATAGTGAAAAACTGGCGTTTAAGCGATTATTGAGCCAGTCGAAAACGTCGCTGTTATTGAGGTTTAGATCGCGGAGCCGTAGGTCGTTTTTTCATCTAGATAGGCTTCATCGTCGTCTGGTTTTAATCAGTTGTCGAGCGACGTTAGTCGACCCGCTAAAATGTTATTAACCAATGTGGTGGTGATACTGGCGATCATTATTCGATAAGGTAACAATGGCACTTGGCTTTTTTTTCGTGTTACTCCAGTGAGCCAAATTTATTTTTAAGAAAGAGATAGGCAAATCGAAGATAGGTAAATATGAAAAGTATCAAGATTACTATGTTCATAAGCACCTTTATATCTTCGACTTTTCCCAATACAGTGATACGTCCTTGTTAATAAATCGGCGACACCCAATTTTCTGGCTTTAAGGTGATCACAGACGAATTAATTGCCTGAAGTACCGATTCAGATGTATTGCCGATTAAAAAGCCAGGAATGCCAGAGCGGCCAATAGTGCCCATTACGACAACATCGATTTCATGACTATTTACAAACTCTGGGATGATGGATTTTGGTTTGCCTTTTATTAATTGTTGATCAAACTTGAACTCCGCATATTCGTTAACCAATATATTGAGGCTCTCTTGATATTCGCGCTCTTCATTGTTTAATAATGTTTCAATTTTTGCCTGTGGGACTCTAGTGAATGCGCCGCGTCTGAGAGCCTCTTCTCCGTATAATGACCAGCACGATAAGATTGTTAGCTCGGCATTTTTATATCGACTCAACGAAGTGGCTATGTCGATTATCATTCGATTTTGCGCGCGGCCTTCTGCATGTTGCTCCATTGAAAGGTCCACTGCCGCTAATACTTTTTTAAGTTTATCGTTTTTTTCTTCCTTAATAAGCCAAACGGGTTTAGGGCATTTGCGCATGATATGAAAGTCATTGCTATCAAAACTCTTTTCGCTTTTATTCGCCGCTTTGATCAGTAAATCACCTTGGTTCAAAATGACGAATTTAACGATTTCGATAAAGTTTTTACCACTAGTAACCCGTGCTGAAATGTCTAAACCATTGCGGTGTAATTTTTCTGCTAGCTCATTAAGTTGGTCAAGCCGCTGCGCTATAATCAGTTCGGTAAGTTCCGATGGACTGACAATATCGGCATAACTACTTAGGATAGATTCATGCGGTTCGACTACGTCAAATAAGGTTATTCTTGCACCGATTTTTCTTGCCAATTCAACGCCTCGTAATACTGCGATATCCATTTCAAGATTGGTTGGCGCATTGACTTTTACGATTATATGCTTAAAACGTTTCATAGGTTTATCTCCAGCTGTTGATTTGACGCATCGGGTTAGGTTAGAAATGAATAAAGTAGCGCGGCTAAAATGACGACCATGACCATGCCAGGAGTCTCGATCGATAATTGCTTACTTAAACGGGTTGGCATGGATAGCGCCCATACTTTTGAGTGGTCACCAAGAATACTTAAATAGCGCGCAATTATGTTACTCAAAGCGACTGTTATTCTTATGCTTTTATCGAGTAACCGTGCAACTTCTCGATAGATGACTAATAAATCACCCGCGGGTGGAGTGGGTATCTTGGCGCGCAGTTTTGCAGTGGCTAACATAACCAATACCCCAGCAAAAACAGGCCAAAGCGCAGACCAACTTAGTGTTGATACAATCGCGTGGTAACTGTTAAATTCAAAAAATGATCTTGTATAAAAGTAGCCTACACACATAAAGGCTGAAAGCGCAGTTGGCAAGATAAGCCCCCAACATGGTGTCGCGCGGGGTGTACTTAAGGTGGCCTGTTTTCTCATTAGTTCGATAAATCGCACCATTAGCAATGAAGTACCAATGGCTGAAATGATCAGAAGCGTCGAGAACAATGGCCAGCTTGACGTTGCATCTTTAAGCGATACCTTTGCCAATGCTCCACTGCTAAAGGGTACGCCGATTAATGATAGGGCGGGAATGAATATCAGCAGCCATAAGTAGGGGGCAAGTTTACTGGTTGGTTTTAGCGCTGAACTCAGTCCAACGCTAAAAAACAAGGTCGCCTTGGCAAACCCATGATGCATAGCGAACAGCACTACGGCGGGCAACAATAGCTCCCAGCTGTCAGGGAATGCTAAGGCAAAGCCAATACTGGCAACAATAATGCCGAGCTGACTAATGGTTGAATACGCTAATACGGTTTTGGGGTTGTCTTGGAGTGCACCATAAATAGCCGCC
Source organism: Shewanella psychromarinicola (assembly GCF_003855155.1). Classification (NCBI taxonomy): domain Bacteria; kingdom Pseudomonadati; phylum Pseudomonadota; class Gammaproteobacteria; order Alteromonadales; family Shewanellaceae; genus Shewanella; species Shewanella psychromarinicola. Next base: position 70,611 of record NZ_CP034073.1, on the reverse strand, counting down.
AAGAATGCCGCAGCAAAACCAAGTGCCATCATAGGTTGTGCCAGCACATTTATAGCTTCATCACCCAACGGGAGAAAACGTATCCAACCTAACAAACCTACTTTCACCATAACTGCACTGAGCAATGCACTGGCTGGGATGGGGGCAACGGGGTGAGCTTTGGGTAGCCATACATGCAAGGTTGCAAGGCCAGCTTTAACGCCAAAACCGATAATCAACAATGCGGATACCCACACGATAGGTAGCGGGTCGCCCCCGAATTGATCGTAATAAGTCCTGCCAACTAATGCGAGAAATAAGACTATTTCTCCAAATATTACCCATCTTATATAGGTAGTCGCCGCCGATTTTGCCTCGTCACTTTCTGAATGGAGGATCAGTGGGTAGGCAGAGAAACTCATCAGAGCGAAAAAGGTAATAAATGATGATATTTCCTGAGATAACACCACGCCGAAGTTGCCCACCATCGTCAGTAGAAAGAACAGGTAAAATCGGTTTCGTTTCTTATCCATAGCCATATAAGCTTGGGCATAGAGAGCTGCAATAAACCAAATCGCAGCGGTCAATAGTAGAAAAGAGTGTTCAACTATATCTTCATTAACGATAAATAGCGCCGCGGCCAATGCAGGCAGTGGTGCAAGAGGCGTCAATAGGATCACCCTATCTCGTAATTTCTTAAACGCCATGGCTGTTAGCAAGAGACTGGGTAAAATCAAAATCCAAAGATGGCCGGTGCTGTACTTAGGCACTATGCCAGAAATGTCTGGGAGGATTGATTGGTATTCCCGCGCCGCGATTAACGACGACCACGCGAGTGGACTGAAAGACGAAGACGCAAATAGCCCCACAGCGAATGCACAAAAAGCGGTAACCAAAGGGGGTAAAAGCAGCATCCAATGGGCTTCTAACCTTAATGTTGGTGAATTTTTGGGCCACGGCTGATCTTGCTCTTTGAACCAAACAGCGTGAATTATTGGCAAGAAATAAGCGGCGTTCAACAGACTGCTTATGGCCAGAACACCGAGAACCCAATAGGCCTCTGCCTCCAGTGCGCCGACACCTAAATACCATTTTGAAACAAAGCCTGCGATCGGAGGTACGCCGATCATACCAAACGAAGCGATGGTAAACGCCGCCATGGTAAGCGGCATGCGCTTGCCTGCGCCGTTCATTTGGCTAATCTTGTGAACGCCAATCGTTTCGGCGAGATTACCCGCACAGAAAAACAGCGTGATTTTCATTAACCCTTGATGAACCAGATGAATAAGGCCACCAATAGTCGCAATTGGCCCCGCAATCGCCGTTCCGAGTGCGATATACGACACCTGACTTACCGTTGAGTAGGCTAGTCGTCTTTTTAGATCATCTTGACTCAAGGCACGAATAGAGCCGTAGATAATGGTAAACCCGGCGATAGCTGCCAGTAAAATGGTCAGCCCCAAGTCTCTGGTAAATTCAACACCGTAAATATCGTAAACGACTCGCACAATACCAAATGCGCCGGCTTTGACGACCGCAACGGCATGCAACAAGGCACTGACCGGTGCAGGGGCGGCCATCGAGATAGGCAACCAGCCATGCAATGGAAACAGCGCCGCTTTAACGCCTAAACCCGTAATAAGTAGTACAAAAATTATCTGTAAATGTGTCCTATCTAGGCCTGGTACTCCCTCCAGCACCCCGGCTGACGTGAAGTCGAGAGGGCCTGCTATCACTTTTAGCCATACTACGCCGGTTAAAAGCAATGCGCCGCCAATCATGGTATAAACAAGATAGATCCGTGCGGCTTTGATTGATGCCGGGTTCCCTTTATGAGCAATCAACGGATAGGTAACGAGTGTGAGTAGTTCGTAAAAGATCAAAAACGTCACTAAATTGCCAGCAAGCGCTAATCCAATTGTCGCGCCTACACATAAGCTAAAGAAGGCAAAAAAGCGGCTTCGATTAAGTGTGTTTTTAAAATAGCCGATGGCGTAGATAGTGGTAAATAACCATAAGAATCCAGACAAACTGACAAAGAGAAGTGACAGAGAGTCGCCATGGAGTACAAAATCAATATTGGGTAATAGTGGCAGACGCGTTTCAAAATCTAAGCCATTGGATACACCCGACAACAGCATGGCTATCAGACTGAGTGTGATCAGTGCGCCGCCAATATTTAGGCTTCTACGCAAAGTAGTTTTGTGCTCCGGCGTCGCCATTACAGCAACGCCCACCAAAATTGGACAAATTACAATCAATGCGGGTAATAGTGCGCTTAGGTTCATATGCCAATGACCTCGCTTGTTGTATTGCTGATATTAAGAATAAACTCTGAGTTGAAACCTAACGCTAAGGTAATCAATGCAAGTATCAGTGCGACCGTGGTCATGACGCCGGAGACTTTTTCTTTCGGTTGCTGGTAGGCGGGTTCTGCATCAACTGTGTTGCCAGAAAACGCCACACTTAATATTTTGAACAAATACATAGCCCCTAAGAGACCACCTGCAATCACTACGATCACCCACCACCACTGACCACTCTCGATAGATGTTGTCAGTAGTAACCATTTGGCGATAAAGCCCGCACTTGGTGGTAAGCCAATTAGACTGATCCCCGCGATCGCAAACACTAAAACATTAAGCGGTTCGCGCATCGCGATACCCTTGAGTTGAGCAATCTCGCCGTTACCTTGTGATAGGATCAAATTACCTGCCGATAAAAACATCGCCGCCTTTGCGCACGCATGTGCGACGATGAAATAAATGGCTGCCTGTGATGCTGAACCGGAAAACGAGTTAACACCAATGGAATACTCACTTAACGGAAACAATAAAAAAATGTAGCCAAGTTGGGCGACGGTAGAATAGGCAATAAGAACCTTTAACTGTGTGGCACGAAATGCGCTCCATGACCCATAAATAATCGCAGCACCACCCAATGCCCCCAACACCTGGGAAGCGCCAAAAGTCGTCGTTTCACCTAATACGTCAAACCAAAATTTTATCAATATATAAAGTGAAGCTTTAACTACTAGCGCAGAAAGTATTGCGCTCACTGGTGTTGGGGCGTTTGCGTGTGCTTGGGGTAACCAAAAGTGCAGCGGAAATAAGGCTATCTTGAGCAGCAGTCCAATAGTGATAAGTATCATCGCGACTTTATCAGGCAGTCCATTATCCGTACTGGCTGCGATTTGCATGAGATCTAGCGTTCCATGACTACGATAGAGTATTACAATGGCCAACAGATAGAACAGTGAACCTAATAGGCCGACTAACAAATATCGTAACGCGGCTATTAAAGCCGCTCTAGTGCCTTGCAGAGCGACCAACGCAGCGGCAGAAAGTCCAATAATTTCTAGGCAGACATAAATATTAAAAGCATCTCCTGACACAAATAGCGCATTGAGCCCTGAGATTAATAGCCACCATAGAGGCCAAAAACGCACGCCTTTTTCAGCTGAAGGATAATTTTCTGAAAAATATGATGCGCTATAGATCGTTATTAAGAGCGTAAGCAATCCAGTAAGCGCGATCATCAGGATTGAAAAGCCATCGACGACTAGGTCAATGCCAAGAGGTGCTCCCCACCCACCAATCACATAGCGGTCGCTCTGATAAGTCTGCTCATTTAAAAACAGAATGGTCATTAAAATAACCACCAAAAACTGCAAAATGGCAAAATACACATTGATACGGCCTTGCTGCCTATTTCGACTTATCAGAAACGCCATTATCGATGCCACTAGCGGCAAAAATACGATGGCCGGTAAAAACAGCGATGAGGTTAGGCTATTCATAACTTGGGTTTCTCTTGGCTAGGCTCATCCATATTATGAATTCTAACCATCAGGTTAAGCGCCAGTGCGGTTCCTGCTACGGCGATGACAATGCCTGTCAATACCATGGCGTGAGGCACTGGGTCGAACACATTTTGACTGTGCTTGGCCAATGCAATTAAGAACATAAAGATACCCACGCCCATTACATTTAACGCCAGTATTTTTCGCATCACATGGCTAGCAACGACAACGCCAAAAAGACCAATAGCAAATAAACCTAAACCAGCAAGGCTGTAAAGTAATGTGGAAGTCATTTTGCAGGCCTATGTGTAATGTTACTGACAGTGGAATATGCAGTATCAATAAGGCTGCTATAGAGCGACGCTAGCGCAAGCGCTATCGACACGGTAGCGCATGCCTCTATAAGGAGTATAAGCATGCCTGAAAATGCTAATGGATAAGCAAGCAATCCGCCTTCAAACCAAATTAGCCCTGTGCCTATGATGACAAAGACGGCCAAACCAATGGTCAACAAAATGCGTGCCATGATAGACGTGTAGTTGACGTGATAAGTGTTACTTTGGAAAAGCAGCACGCTAGCGCCTGTTAACAAAGCGCCAGCCTGAAATGCGCCACCAGGCTGAGAAGCACCAGCCCAAAGTAGATAACCAGCAAAGAGCACCATTGCAGGCGCAATCCAGCGCTGCAGTGCCGATAGAACAAGGTTGTTTTTTGTTTCCACGGTGCGTTTAAAGAACGATGCATGACGATCGTTAATAGGCAGAACAGCAATGACTACAACCAGCAGCACTGCGATTTCAAGCAAGGTGTCGTAAGCGCGAAAATTGAGTAACACTGCGGTAACTGGATTCGTCACACCACTGAGGTCGATACTCTGCGTCACTAAGGGTTCTAACCCCGCGTAATGGGCGTCATAGTTAAGTACTATTAGAATCAGTACAAATAAAAGCCCGGCGACCAATAGTGAGGCAATCAAGTTTGATGCATTTTGATCGACTGCGGCTCCTGCATATTCAATATCTATTTTATTAAACATGTTCTTTAGTATCCGATGGGTTGATCTTCGCCGAGGCAGGATTTCGATCGACTTCCTTTGAATGGCGAGGCCGAATACGGTTCCATGCCGCCAGCAGCAGAGCGCCGGTAATTCCTGCACCAATAGCGGCTTCGGCAATAGCCACGTCGAATGCCCCGAGCTGTCCCCAAGCAATGGTGGCTAAAAGCCCCAAACAAACAAAAAATACGATACAGCGAAACAGAGATATCGAAAAGATACTCATCCAGCCAAGCGTGAGGATGCTTAGTATTAACAGTGCATCGAAAATTGTCATAAGGCTCATGATTTATCCTCAACTGAATGCGGCGGCGATTGCTCCTCAATCACTTGAGATGCGATCAAATAGCTACAGGCTGCGCTTGAAAAAATGACTAATCCCCAAATGAGTACTAATTTCAATGCATCAGTAGGCGAAGATAACTGTGGTAATAGCCCAATTGCGATTAACCCAAGACCCAGATTGTCGGCTTTTGTTATGGCATGTAGGCGACTTAAGACGTCCGGGAACCGGATTAAGCCGACCGTGCCAGCAAAGAAGAAGAAAAGACCTACTAGGCAAAATAGCAAACTGAAGCTGTCAGCTATATTCATTGAGGTGTCCCTCGAAGTTGTGTAAAGGTCACAATCGTTATTGACGTTAGCAACGCAAGTACCAAGGCGACATCGAGCAGGTAAGGCTGACGTTGGATAACCGACATTAGCGCGAGTACAGCCACACCGATAGTTCCCACCAACTGTGTTGTCAAAAGGCAATCGGCGTAACTTGGCGCGCGCAATAGACGCAGCAGACTCAATAGCAGTAACATAGCCAACGCGAGGGCGACTATTAATAAAAAAGTCGTCATCATTTTTTCTCCTCAATGAATGGTTGAACGGGAGTCCCTAAAAGCTTGCTTATGCGCATTTGGCAATCGTCGATTTCGGCATGATCAAATTCGTTCATATTCATCACATGAATGGTGATCACTCGACCATTCTGCTTGGCGCTTACCGTACCAGGCAACAAACTTAAGACTTGCATAAAGGTCAAAACTTGGGACTCGTTTGCCAAATTGGTGTAATACGTTATAAAACCAGGTGCAAGGTTAGGCTTAGCGGTAAGTGCCAGCTTTGCGATAGTCCACCCGCCAAGTAAGGACTGTACAATGAAGTATTGTAGAAAGGATAATAGATTGAGAGGGCTTCTTAGCCACTGATTTTTTTGCTGTTTTTGTTGTGCCAAATAGAGGCTGAGCAGGCTCGCAATGGTAATAAAAACAATGCCTACCCCCAGCGAACTTTGTTGCCAACGCACCAGTAATGCCCAAAAAATGCTGAAAAAGACGACTCGGATCAAGAACGCCCAGCTGATCACCGAGCGAAAACTAAAGGTGCACTGTGCACGCGGCGCTTCATTTCCCTCATTAAGACGTTTCATTGTTTCTTAATACCCTAGGTCAATTTCAGGTGTATTTATAAGCCTAGATTGTTAACCACAGGGGGATTAATTAACAGTCGAATAAAACGACATTTTAAGTAGAATTTATCGATAAAATAGGAGAATTAAAGCTCGGAGATGCTTTACACATGTGCAGCTCAATCAGAGAATATAGAGGTCCTTGCCGTCTTACAAATGGCCAAAACCGCAGGGTGACTGATTTTACGTTCAGCCGAAATCGCATAAAACCTATGTTTCACCTCATTAGTTTGCCCTATAACTTGAACACCAAAGTTCTGACATACTTCATCTGCTATCGCTGTAGGCATAAAAAAGACCCCTAGACCTCGTTGTCCAAATGACTTTATTAAGGCACTGTCATCAAATTGGCCCACGACATCAGGAAATATTTTTTGGCTATGAATCCACTGATCAAATAACTGCCGTATTCCAAATTGTTCTGTAGGCAATAAAATTGGAGCATGATGAAGCGATTTTGGAAAGCTCGGTGCTAATCGTTTTTTGAGTTCAGGAACCCCAAAAAAGGTTAATCCAGACTCACCAAGGTAATGATTAAAAACGCTGGTTCCCTGGGTTGTGTTAGTCGGCGCATCACTGATAACCATGTCCAATTTGTGCATGGATAGATCAGCCAATAGTCCTGAAACCGGGCCCTCTGTACTTATCAGGTTGATGCCATCAGGTATGAGAAATGCGGGCTCAATAATTTTACATACAATCGTTTTAGGTAAAGAGCTTGCCACACCGACCATAAAATCAGTCTGGTTACATGAAGCAGAACTTCGCATTACACTACTGAGTTCATGACCTAATTTGAAAATGTCATCAGCGTATTTCAGCGCTGTTCTACCGGGTTCCGTTAAAACCAAGTTTCGCCCTTGTTTTTCAAACAATGCGCAGCCCATGCGAGCCTCTAATAAAGAGAGTTGTCCGCTAATAGTATGGGGTGTGATATGTAAGCTTTTACTTGCCTTGGCTATGCTTCCTTCATGTGCAACAGCCCAGAAGTAACGCAAATGCTTATAGTTAATTAGCTCGGACAAAGAGTACCTCAAGGCTTTTAATCGTGTAAATTAGAGTATAGCAGTGCGATGACAAGGATATTATCAATTTAACAACTCAATAACAAAATAGACATGATTTTAATTCATTGAAATGAATCGATAGCAAAAGTTCACCAGCCAAGACGATGAGCCTAAATGTATTTTGTAGAACATGAATGTTGATAAAATGTATGTTGTAAATTTGAAGAAAAAAACAGTGACCATGTGGCTAACCGTGGACTATTTTTTTCTATAAATAATCGATATAAAAGAGGTCTACAAAGTCGACTGACTATTTATTAGATAATTAAGCGTGTCTAAAGCTGGAGATATGGTATGTAAGCAAGCCTAGGTGATTATCTTAATTGATTTTTTTAATTGATTATCTTAATTGATTGTCTTAATTGATTCTAAATACTCTTGAGGATATATCCACATAAGGGGGCTTCAAAGTATCTTACTGACTTTAGCGCTGGGGTAACCAACGGCAGCGATTCCGACAATGCAGTCATTATTCTCAATTATTACCTTGTGGCTTAATTCGATAAAGCGGATATTCGTTTTTTAATTCTTTAACTACAGGCTGATGCTAATTTTTGACATTAGCACCAATAACATTTCGATATATTTCCTAACCAATCGATTATCATCGATATGTTTGCGGCTATCTAAACTCAAGCTATCTAAACTCAAGCTATCTAAACTCAAGCTATCAAATTCAAGCTATCAAATTCAAGCTATCTAAATTCAAGCTATCTAAATTCAACACTCGATTTATAACAATCTATCATTATTGATTTATTTTAGCTTTAAACTCGGCTTGGGTGTGGTTATTCGCTTTTTGATACCAATAATCTAGCATTCTACTGACTTCTGCTTGGGTTATATCTTCAGGCTTTTTAACCAATGGAACTGCGGAATTGCTCATTACTTGGGTGCCCTGTTCGCTTGCTATTGCCATGGCTGCTGTTGCTAATCTTCTGATTATGGCTGTATTAGGTGCGATAGCGGCTATGGCATCAGAGTCATTATACTGAGCATTTTCTTGGGCAAAATCTCGTCCAATTTGCAAGCCAGATTTCATCAGTTTATCTTGGGTAAACGCCATGGTTTTGCCTGTTTGATCAATTAACCCTAAAGCGGGTTGAGCATTAAATTGCTTGGCGTCTGAGGCTGAGTTAATGGCCGGAAGGGTTAACTGATAGGTTTGTTCTTCGGCCTGAAAGCGTAAGATAACGACGTCAGAGATAAAGTTATCTTGACGGCCATTATCGCGGTAATGGGCTTGATAGCGAAAGGCTATTTGTTGCATGCCATCAGGCAGGGTTAAGTCGAGTTTCACGCTAGATTGCTCAGAGGCCTTACCGTTAACTAATACCGTTTCAGTACTGTCGGGCAGTTGTAAACTGGCGGCTATGCTCCATTGGCTGCAAGTAAGGCAAAGTAACATGATAATGTGACGCATAGTGTGTGGTTCCATGACTGTTGATGAACAATGATTGTGGTTATGAATCACATTGCTATTGCTTAGGTGACGATAAACGCTGGACGGTAATGCTCTGGTAATTCAAAGGTTTTTAGGGTGTTACTGACTGGGCAAACAAAGCGAAAAAAACACGATGTCAGTGCCAGATCAGGTGAATGCTCGTCACCATGACCATGTAAACGATCCCCCACCACGGGATGACCAAGGCTAGCCATGTGAATACGAATTTGATGTTTACGGCCAGTGTCTATTTTTACCTGCACCTTTGATTGATTAAGCACTGGATTATGGACCAGACGAGTCGCATGTGACAGTGCTGGTTTATTATCGACTGGGCTATCAATGCTAATGGGTTGGCTAGGAAACTCGCCTTCGACAATCACTTGATAATATTTTTCCAGTGCGCGGCTTTGAAATAACTGAGTGATAGCAGCGGTGGTTTTTTTACTGTGACCAAGCAGCAATAAACCGGTTGCTGCGCGGTCAAGGCGATGGATAATAAAGGCATTACGTTGCGGTTGTAAATGCAACTCTGCGTAGCGATTAATGGTGCTGTGGTCGCTCCACTTTGAGCCTTGGCAACGCATACCATAAGGCTTGTACCAAATGCTGTACTCACCTTCATCAAACAGTAACTCTGCCGGTGCCACCTGTTCGTCTAAAATGTATTGATTGTAATAAAGGTGTAGTTTGTCACCGGGCTGCAGAGGCTTTTTTGCGCGTCGAATACGATTGGTTTGCTTGCCATGACTGTGCCAAATGGCACCTTTTTGCATGGCACCTTTTAACACTTGTTTGCTTAAGCCACTGGTTTGCGCCAGCAAATTAATGGCATCAGTACCATGCTCTGTTATATCAATATGGTATTCGGTCTTATCAGCAATCATTAGATAACTCTACACATTCATTTGGCACACGGTCAATAAGCGCTAAATGTTACCTTATTTAGCCGCAGTATGTTTATTAGTTAATGAAACTTTCTCTTGTGCAGCGTATCTGGGTATCATCTGCAGCAAAGTTGTTTTAGCATAATGCGATAAAACACAGCATTAATTGGAGTAGGTAATTTGGAACACATCATTTGGGATCTTGACCCTGTATTGATCTCTTTTATGGGGTTAAAGGTTCATTGGTATGGGGCGTTATTTGCGTTAGCGATTGCGACTGGCTTTCAGGTGATGAAGCGAATTTACACAAAAGAAGGCTTAGATATTGAATCACTCGATAACCTATTGGTTTATTGTGTGGTGGGCATTATTGTTGGTGCGCGTTTAGCCCATTGTATTTTCTACGATCCGAGTTATTACTTTGCTCATCCGCTGAAAATTTTTGCAATTTGGGAAGGCGGACTCGCCAGCCATGGTGGTGGGCTCGGGGCGATAATAGGCTTGTATTACTACCAACGCAAAGTGAAGTTACCGTTTTTGTTTTTGCTTGATCGTTTAGCGATCGCCACTGCGATATTTGGCTTTTTTGTCCGTGTAGCCAACTTTGCTAATTCAGAGATTTTGGGCGAACCAACGACTCTGCCATGGGGAATTATTTTTAAGCGGATTGATATGTTACCGCGCCACCCTGCACAGTTGTATGAATCGTTTGCTTATTTATTGATATTTATTGGCTTATACGCCATTTATAAATATACCAACATGAAGCAAAAACACGGTGCGATTTTTGGTGTGTTTTTAGTGTCAGTCTTTAGCGCCCGTATTGCTATTGAAAGCGTTAAAGTGAGTCAAGCGGCCTACCATGAGTCGATACTCAGTGCCGGCCAGTGGTTAAGCTTACCGTTTCTACTCACCGGTGTAGTGCTGCTGATCATGGCTTACCGTAAACCCAGTTAAGCGCTTAAATACAATTAATCACTTCGATACCCTAAATAACATCCAATAAAAATGTCCTATGGCTGATGCCATAGGACATTTTTTATCGGCGCGATTGCGCGAAAGAGTGACTTATTTTAAAGGTCAGTTGTTTCAAGCGCCATTTATTCAATAAGGCTACTTGCCCCCAGGTAAATACTTAAAGCGCTTCATTTGTTCATAATGAGTGTCGACAATTTTTTGCACTTGTTCAGCGGTGAGTTTTGTTTTCCACTGATGTTTGGCGCCATTTCTAAAAAAAGCATTGGCATTTTCGTGTTTTTCCACAAAGCCGCGTTTGGTTTCTTGGGCTTTTAATTGCGCAAAAGAGCAATGCTTAATGGCATTTTTTAACCGCAGAGGATCTTTTTTCAACCCCAAAAATGACTCAACTTTTCTGAAGGCTTTTTTGGGGTCATCCAAAATATCTTCATAACGTAAAATCAACTTTGAGGCATCATCGGCTGTCCAACTAGATACATGCATAGACCAAGATGTAATAATTTGCGGCACATGTGGTGCTTCATTTGGGGTACCCGTCATTTCTTCTGCCATATAAGCAATGGCCTCATCGATGCTGTAACCAAAGTAATTAGCCATTGAAATTGCCACATCTAGCGGGTTACGAACCACATAGATGGCTCCTGATGTGACAGTAGAATTATGCAGTGGCTGGCCGTTATATTCGCCTAAGTAGTTGTGGGTTTTTACAAACGTAGTGCCATTAGCTTGCTGAGCAATATCGGCTTGAACCTGTGGCCGCAGTAGACTGACTTCTTCTAACGTGAGCTCGGTGGTGGCGGTTTTACCTTTTGGTAAATAAGCTTGATAACGATGCGCCGCCGATTCTGCTGTCGAAATGGTGTGCATGGTATTGATGTCTATGGGCAGATCTTGATTTTGAATGTAGTTTTCTAAAAATGCACGCACCCAGGTATTACCTGATTTAGGGTAAGAGGCCACCCAAAGTATGTTTCCCATCCGTAATCCTTTGTTGTTATTTTTAGGTCTTTCAATAGGGTTAAAAGTACCGATAATTGAGCAAAATGGCAAGTTTAGCGCAGGGTTGGTTAGTTTTTAAATCCCTGATGAAGATGCGGTTTTAAGGCACTAACGACCTAATGCTTTACCGCTTACCCTTCTGCAGATATAGCATGATTATTACATTATGCTTGAGTTAATAGCGCTATGCGATTTAAGTTGTTTTGTTTTATCAACAAGGAGAGTTAACGTGGTTTTCAATTCAACATTGTTCGGCAGTCAATTGTTATTGTGTGCTGCTACATTTGTGTTATCAGCAAATGTAAGCGCTCAGGATAATGCTGAAAATGAACCCAAGACGTTAATATCAGTACATTTAGTTGAATTAGATGCTCAAAACGATCCTATTGAAAAAAAGCGTTTAACGCATCAATTTGCATATCGACTGATTAATGAAAAAACTCAAAAAATTGAGACCGTGTTTCAAACCCGTGAAGCTGAGATTATTTATTTAGCGCCTGCATATTATGGTTTTTAATCAATAAAAATCAGAAGCTTTGTTAAAGCATTTATTGCTAATTCTACCTGTTTCAATACCTTAGATAATCAGATGACGAACGCGGGTACATGGGTCATCGGATGCAAACTTGTTTAGCCTACATTTAAAGATAGCCATTATGCAGGTGCGCTATTGTTAGACATAAAAGAAAACTATTCAGAAGTCGCCACTCTCTTAAATGGAGATCATTGAGTAGCGGCAACGATGCGTGAGCCTTCTAAATACTAAGCGCTTTATTGATAGACTACATACTAGTCTCGCAACAATTAATCGGCGAGACTAATTGGTTTGGTTAGTTTGTTATGGTAAATCTAAAACTGGGTTAAAGCTTTTCTTACTATCATTTTCTATCGATTTGCAACATCTGTCTCAATGAAACTAGACCTGAGCTATCAATATCTTGTGGCACTTTATACAGCCCTGACGAGACAGTCATTTAGTAAAAGCGTCTGCAAGGTTACTTTTACGCTCTTTGATTTTGCTTAAACAACCCTTTATACTGCCGCCAGCACTTTTTATAGAGTGCTTGTGTAATTAATGTTAAACCTAATTAACACCAAAATAGCGAGGTTTTTTTCATTAATGAGCACTAGCCGCATTAGTATTTCCTTCCCTATTTGGATCGCTTAGATCCGTCCGTAATCGCTGCCTTCTTGGTAGTTTTTGTCGTATCTCATTATCCAATATCATTTTGTCGTATTAATGAGTTAATTTCACTGGTGACACGCAGATATAGATCGAGCGTTAGCTTATGTTGTTGATATATTGGCCAAAATTTAAACAGAGTAAAATACATGATACAAAGCATGAAAAAAGAGTGGTTCTCGAACATCCGTGGAGATCTGTTAGCCGGTATTGTCGTTGCGCTAGCGTTAATTCCTGAGGCGATTGCCTTTTCTATTATTGCTGGGGTTGATCCTAAGGTTGGCCTGTACGCTTCGTTCTGTATCGCTGTGGTGATTTCTTTTACGGGTGGTCGTCCGGGAATGATTTCTGCTGCCACGGGTGCAATGGCACTATTGATGGTGACCTTAGTTAAAGAACAAGGTCTTGAGTATTTATTAGCAGCGACTCTATTGACGGGCATACTCCAAATTGCGGCAGGTTACTTAAAGCTTGGCAGTTTGATGCGTTTTGTCTCGCGGTCGGTGGTGACGGGTTTTGTGAATGCGTTAGCCATTTTAATCTTTATGGCTCAGTTGCCTGAACTCACTGATGTGACTTGGCATGTGTACGCCATGACAGCAGCAGGCCTGGGTATCATTTACTTATTTCCATTAATTCCTGTGATTGGTAAATCGCTGCCTTCGCCCTTAGTGTGTATTGTCGCGCTAACTGTGTTTGCTGCGTTTATTGGTTTAGATATCCGTACTGTCGGTGATATGGGGCAACTTCCTGATACGTTACCTATTTTCCTTTGGCCTGATGTGCCGTTAACGTTTGAAACCTTGATGATTATCTTTCCTTATTCTGCAGGACTGGCTGTTGTTGGTTTATTAGAATCGATGATGACTGCCACCATTGTTGATGACTTAACCGATACGCCAAGCGATAAAAACCGCGAATGTAAAGGGCAGGGTATTGCCAATATCGGTGCCGGTTTACTGGGCGGAATGGCGGGTTGTGCCATGATCGGTCAATCAATTATCAATGTTAAATCTGGCGGTCGTGGACGTTTGTCGACCTTTTCAGCGGGTATTTTCCTATTAGTGTTAATCGTATTTTTGGGTGAATGGTTAAAAATGATCCCTATGGCCGCACTCGTTGCCGTGATGATCATGGTGTCTATAGGAACCTTCTCTTGGGATTCTATTCGTAATCTTAAACATCATCCTTTATCGACTAACCTTGTGATGGTCGCCACAGTAGTTGTTGTCGTGGCAACCCATAATTTAGCCATTGGAGTATTTGTTGGCGTGTTACTCGCGTCGCTATTCTTTGCCAATAAAGTTGGCCGTTTCATGGTTGTTAAGAGCACCTCGACGACAGCCGAAGCTGAGCGTCATTATCAAATTGTCGGACAGGTATTTTTTGCCTCAGCTGAAAAATTTGTTGATTCATTTGATTTCAGAGAAGTGGTCGATAAGGTCACCATTGATTTATCTCAAGCACATTTTTGGGATATTACTGCCGTATCGGCACTCGATAAGGTGGTGATTAAATTCCGCCGAGAGGGGACTGAAGTTGAATTGATTGGTCTTAACGAAGCAAGTGCGACCATTGTGGATAAATTTGGTGTGCATGATAAGCCTGAAGACGTTGAAAACATAATGTCTGGTCACTAAGCCCATAGCAACAGCATAAAAGGATAATAATGATGACAAATGTGATTGCCTGTATCGATGGTTCAAAAGCCACACTCGCCGTATCCGATGCCAGTGGATGGGCGGCCATGCAGTTAGATGCCCCAGTAACCTTACTACATGTATTGGATAAATCGGGCTATCCTACAGAGTTAAACCTGTCGGGAAATATTGGCCTTGGTAGCCGAGAACATCTACTTGCTGAAATGGTTGAACTTGAAGGGCGCATGAGCAAGCTTGCACTCGAACAAGGCAAATATATGCTTCAAGATGCCAAAACGCGCATTATTGACGCACAACCTTTAGTTGTGGTTGAAACGCTACAGCGGCATGGGGATTTGGTTGAAACGCTGCTAGAGCAAGAATCCGATGCCAGACTCGTGGTTATCGGGCGTCAAGGAGAGCAACATCAAGATCAGGCGCAGGCGATTGGAACTCATTTAGAAAGTGTTATTCGAACTCTTAAACAGCCTATTTTAGTTGTCATGGCTGAGTTTCAAATACCAACACGTTTTATGATTGCCTACGATGGTAGTGAGACCTCTAAAACAGTCCTTAATCGAGTGGTAAGCAGTCCACTACTTGAAGGGCTCGAATGCCATTTGGTGATGGCATCTGACCATCAATCTCAAGCAATGACCGAATTGACCTTGGTTGCAGAATCTCTTACCGAGGCAGGTTTTGAGGTGACAACAGCGGTTTGTCAGGGAGAGGTGCAAATCGCCCTTGAAGCTTACCAACTAGCAAACCAAATTGATTTAATGGTCATGGGTGCTTATGGTCATTCACGTATTCGTGAATTTTTTGTAGGCAGCAACACGACACGGATGATCAGTAAAAGTCATATTCCATTGTTATTGTTGCGCTAAGCAATCATGACTTCGTTGGCGTCCTGCTAGGGTCGCTTCGCTGCTAGGGCGTGACTTCGTCACTGCTAGTATCGCTTCGCTGCTAGAGCGTGACTTCGTCACTGCTAGGGTCGCTTCGCTGCTAGGGCGTGACTTCGTCACTGCTAGGGTCGCTTCGCTGCTAGGGCGTGACTTCGTCACTGCTAGTATCGCTTCGCTGCTAGGGACAGCTTCGCTGCTAAGATTTTATAGCCTCTAGCCGCGAAGCGTCCTAGCAGCGTAGCGCTCTAGGCACTTGCTAAGATTTTATAGCCTCTAGCCGCGAAGCGTCCTAGTAGCGCAGCGTTCTAGGCACTTGCTAAGATTTTATAGCCTCTAGCCGCGAAGCGTCCTAGGCACTTGCTAAGATTTTATAGACTCTAGCCGCGAAGCGTCCTAGCAGCGTAGCGTTCTAGGCACTTGCTAAGACACGTGCGGTTAGACCTAGACCATAGTGCTTGGTTGCAGTGACTTTTCAGCTTTAACGGCACACACTTTAAACTCGGGGATCTTAGCGATAGGATCCAATGCATTGATGGTCAGTTTATTGGCTGCGGCTTCGGCAAAGTGGAAGGGTAAAAATAATACCCCTACTTGGGCTCGTTTAGTCACAAAGGCGGCTATTTCTATTTCACCTCGGCGGGTACTGAGTTTTAACATATCACCGTTACCCACGCCTAACTGCTCTGCATCATAAACAGAAATCATCACTCTGGGTGAACCTTTAATATCGAGTTCAGGTGTTTTGCGTGTCATGGTGCCGGTATGGAATTGCTCCAGCAAGCGACCTGTTGACAGGATTAATGGATACTCGCTATCTGGCATTTCGGCGGGCAGACGATAACTCACCGGGATCATTCTACCTTTGCCGCGCAAAAACGTCTCGGTATGCAAAATCGGTGTGCCAGGATGGTTTTCATCAAAACATGGCCACTGTAAACCATCTACCTTGTGTTCAAGTCGTTGCCAAGTCAGGCCCTGATATTGTGGCGTGAGCTGGTTAATTTCTTGCCAAATATCTTTTGTGCTGTGGTAGTGCCAATCGGCACCCAGGGTGTTGGCAATCATTTGGATAATTTTCCAGTCTACAATCGCCTCACCCGGTGGCGTTAATGCCACGCGTAACTGTTGTACTCGACGTTCGGTGTTAGTGAAATGGCCATCTTTTTCCGCAAAGGCGGTTGCGGGTAATACCACATGGGCCATCTGGGCGGTTTCGGTTAAAAAGATATCTTGCACAATCATAAAGTTGATTTTTGACAGTGCTGCTATCACATGGGCTTGATCCGGATCGCTTAGTACCGGATTTTCACCCAATACATAAAGTGCATCTAGTTTGCCTTTAACAATAGCCTGCATGATTTCAGTCGCCGCCAGTCCTGGTTCTGACGGCAGCGAAGTATTTCCCCATGCGTTGGCAAATTTAGCGTTATTGACGGGATTATTGTTTTTCTGGTAACCGGGATAAAAGTCGGGTAACGCCCCCATATCACAAGCGCCTTGAACATTGCTTTGGCCGCGCAATGGATTCAGTCCCGCGCCGCTTACGCCGATGTTGCCGCACAGTAACTGTAAGTTAGAAGTGGACACGACATTGTCATAACCTGAAGTATGTTGGGTAATTCCCATTGCATAATACAAGGCGGTTTTGTTAGCGGTGCCGATCATTTTTGCCATGGCGGCAATGTCTTCGGCGCTCACCCCAGTGATTAACGCCGCATTGACTAAATTATAATCAGGCTTCATCACTTCTTGCTTTAGCAATTGATAGTCTTCAATACGCTTGTTGATGTATTCCATGTCTTGCCAATCATGGATGATAATTTGTTGCATGATGGCATTGAGTAGCATCACATCTGTGCCAGGTTTATGTGATACATATAAATTGGCACTGTCTGCGATAGTGGTTTTCTTTGGGTCCGCGACGATTAAGCGCGCGCCATGTTGATTGACTGCTCTTTTGATATGCGAGGCGATAATCGGGTGGGCAGTGGTCGTATCGGAGCCGATGATAAAAATGACATCTGAATCTTTAATACTGGGAATATCATTGGTCATGGCCCCGCCGCCAATGGTATCGGATAAGCCTGCAACCGACGATGAATGACACAGTCTAGCGCAGTGATCTATGCTATTGGTACCCATAATGCTACGGGTGAACTTTTGCATTAAATAGTTTTCTTCATTGGTGCATTTAGCCGATGACAATGCGGCGAACTTGCTTGGGCCCGCAGCATCTTTAATCGGTTGAAGTTGCTCTGCTATATAGCCTAAGGCTTCAGCCCAACTGGCTGGTTGGAGCTGACCATTTTTGCGAATTAATGGCGTAGTGAGGCGTTTAGGACTGTTCAAAAAGTCAAAGCCAGAGCGGCCCTTTACACACAACATGCCTTCATTTACCAGCGAATGACTGTCACCGGTTACCCGCATAACGTGATTCTTGCTTTGGTCAACATGCAGTTCAACACGGCAACCGACACCACAATAGGTGCACACCGTTGAGGTTTTGGTTAACGCTATATCACGGCCTTGAGTTTTATCTCTGGCATCAACCAAGGCGCCAGTTGGACAGACTTGAACACAGTTACCACATTGAACACAATCGCTGTCACTCATTGAAGCCGTGAAGCCGACACGAGGGGCATTGCGGCTAATGGCGGCGGTCGCATTTGGCAGTGCTTGATAACTATTGGGTTCAAAGCTGATAACGTTATGACCACTTTGTTGATGGCAGGCTTCAACACAAGCGGCGCAACTGATGCAACGATTGGCATCAAAGGTAATAAAAGGCGCACTGTTATCGACTTTAAATTTACGTGCCTGACTCTGATCAAGTGCTTTACCGTCTACTTTATATTCGGTGGCATAGTCGCGTAACTGACAATCTGTATTGGCTTGGCAAGCACATTCTAAACAGCGCATGGCTTCTTTCATTGCGGCATCGGGAATGAATCCTAGCTCGACTTCGGCAAAGTTAAGCGCTCGATTTAACTGGTTTAATTCTGGCATTTTCAAGCGTGGCCGTTTGGCCGTGTCAGGGTATAATTCAGCAGACAATGAAGACGTTTTCTTGGCTTTTATCGAGTTAAACGCTGCGGGTTCTAAATGGCAAGTTAACCCTTCAGTTAATAATCCCTCAATGGCCTCAGCGGCTTTTCGGCCATCGGCAACCGCAGCCACAGCGGTCGAGGGGCCGGTGCGTGAATCACCGATAACAAATAACTTTTCCACCCCGGCAGACATGGTCTGTTCGCAGCCAAGGAAAGTATGCCAGCGAGTCAAGGCAATGTGACCACTGTCTATCTGATTTTCTGGCTGGTCTAAAAAGGCTAAATCCACTTTTTGAGATACCGCGGGAATGACGGTATCAAACGCTTCCTCAAACGTTTCGCCTGTAGCCTTGGGAGAGCGTCGGCCCGAAGCATCGGGTTCACCCAGCGCCATTTTAGCAAACGTGACTGATTTCACTTGGCCTTGGCTATCACTGTGGTTTTCAATTGGATTGGTGAGAAAATGAAACTTAACCCCTTCCACTTCGGCTTCATGTATTTCATAGGGTTCTGCTGGCATTTCATCACGGCTACGACGATAGATTAAGCTCACATCAGCGCCATCTCGGACCGCGGTGCGGGCGCAATCGATAGCCGTGTTACCGCCACCGATCACGGCTACTTTTTTACCTGTGATAAGTTTTTTGTCGGTGCAATAATCGCGCAAATAATCTACACCTAAATAACAGCCCTTTAAATCACTGCCAGGGTAGTTCATTGGTACGGCTTTTTGTGCCCCAATAGCAAGGCAAACTGCATCATAATTGGCCACTAATTCGGTTAAATTGGTATCACGACCCAGTGCCACTCCGGTTTGGATCTTAAGTCCGTTACGGGTGAGCAGTTCAATTTCTTTATCAAGAATATCTTTAGGTAAGCGATACTCTGGGATGCCATAACGTAACCAGCCCCCAGCTTTAGGTGCAGATTCCATAATGGTCACATCGTGACCATTATTAGACAGATAATAACCCGCGGTTAATCCCGCAGGGCCACTGCCGATAATCGCAATGCGTTTATTGGTAGCCGGTGCTTTTGGCGGAACATAAGATTCCAAATCATGTAAATCCAGATCGGCTGCATGACGTTTGAGTTGGCGAATAGCCACCGGTTCGTCAACCAGTCCACGACTGCATTCTGCTTCACAAAATGCCGGACAAACACGACCAATGGACAGTGGCAAAGGCAAGGTTTTTTTAATGACCTTGACAGCTTCTTTATGATCGCCTCTGCCGATATGATACAGATACGACTGCACGTCAACGCCGGCTGGACAGGCGGTTTGGCAAGGGGCTTCACAATCAGCAAAATGATCGCTAAGAATATCTTTGAGTGCCTGTTGACGAATTTTGCTTAAATAGCTCGACTTGGTAATCACATCTAAGCCGGCTTCCAGCGGTGTCTCACAGGCACGAACACACCGTAAACTGCCATCATGGTTTTTTATTTGTACTTGGCATAAATTACAGTGCTGCTTCTCTTGATTGTGGGAGAAGTCACATAAGCTAGGTATATTAATACCGGCGTCAATGGCTGCCTTTAACAAGTTGTTTGTCTGGGGAAGCGATAGCGTTGTGCCGTCGATAGTGATATCAATCATTGCAAGGCCTTTTAATTTTTCGGAGTCACTGGCTAAGTCTTAATGCCTTTGAGGATGCGACGAGTAGGACATCATTAGGGTACAACAGCGTAAATGGAGTATGCCTATAGTGGTTTTTATGTCAGTAATGCAGATTAATCTTGCTAACCTTTTTCTCGCATCCACAGTCACATTCAATTCATTAAGTTTAGTTTGAGGAGCGAGATCCATATGTGACTCAGATCATTTTTGTGGCAATTAAATGAAATTTTTATAATAAAACCTTAATAAATATAAGGTTATTACTTGTTTGAGCTTGTTATTTTTACAGATAAAAGTGAATGTTTATTGCCATTGTTTATGATTCTGGACGATCCTATTGCCAATAAATATAATGAAGTTAGCCGTACAAAGGGCTGTTTGATAACTGTTTATTATCTGATCTGAGGTGAAATATACTGTGTTAATCCACCAAGCTGCTCTGTTTTAAAGAGTAGACTCGTTCAGTTACCCTAACGGATGCTTATCACCATTGGTTTTGTTGCTTGGCTGCAAGCTAATGTGCCAGCGTAGCGATAAGCTCTGGCACATTGCCTTTAGCGACTTCCGGCAGTATGACTATTTGAGTCTAAATACCACTTCGATTCTGTCGCTAATCGTCACTTGACCTTGTTGATAGGTTTGCGCCACATCAGCATTCATTTTCATGCTGGCACGGTACATTTCAGGTTGATGTGATTGCTGCGGAAAGTACCTTACTTCCCATACGCCAGCGATTTGTTCGCCAAAGCCTTTGGCGAGCGATTGGGCTTTTTGCTTGGCATCGTTAATGGCGGCTTGGCGAGCTTGGGCAATGATTTGTGCTTCTTGGCTGGATTTCAGCTCGATATTATTAACGTTATTAATCCCTTCAACCAAAGCGCTATCGAGTAATTCATTTAAGCTGTTGAGGTCCATTACGGTTACCGTCATTTGACGATTTGCGCTATAGCCGGTCAATTTTCGTGGTTCATTTTGCACATAACTGTATTGTGGATTGAGCTGTAAATTAGCACTTTGAATGTGCTTTTTGTCGATACCCGCGTTGAGTAAACGCTGCATAAATTGGCTGACGGCATCGTCGGCTTTGTCTTTAGCCGCTTTGGCACTATCCGCTTCTATTGATACTTGGACATTGATGATGGCCATGTCTGCCGGGGCTTCTATGGTGCTGGTTCCTTCTGTTTCAATATGGGCGAAACTTAACTCAGCCGCTTGCAGTGTCGATAAACTGCTGGCTGCGGTTAAGGTGAATAATACGCCCGAGAGGATACTAATAAGTAATGGTCTGTTCATTGATGACTCCGCTAATAGTTCGCTTTATGCTATTTTTTAAACCGCTAATCTTGGTCTGTTATGTGTGTAAACGGAGCTAGATTAAAAAAGGGTTTTTATGGGTGATTGTTTTATGGGTGATTATTTTTATTGTTATTCTATTTGTTATTTTAAAGACCACTAGAACAACTGCGCTGAGATATTAAGCAGTTTAGTTCTTATCCATTGGTTTACTGGATCTTCTTCAGCTTGTTTATGCCAATACATGTGTACGGCTAAATTGGGTACGTCAAATGGCAAGGGTGACACCACAATAGGCATAGATTGTTGCAGCAACATGGCATAGCTGTTGGGCATGGTCATTATCATGTCTGACTGGCTAACAACGTTAATGGCGGCAAAGTAGTGCTCGCAGCGCAAGGCAATATTGCGGGTGATCCCTTGGGTGGCTAATGCCATGTCGACGGTGTCGATGGTAAAGTCTTTTAAGCTGACTAACGCATGTGACGCTTTAGCGTAATGTTCCAGGGTTAGCTGTTGCAGTATGGGGTGATCTTTGCGGCAAATAAGCGAAAAACCTTCATGACAAATTAAGCTACTGCGTATGTCTTTATGGGTTGGCATCAGCACGTCGATAACAATATCTAAGCTTTGCTGAGCCAATGAGGGTTCAAGTTCTGTCCGCTTAATTTGACGACTGTTTATGGTGAGGTTAGGGGTGTTTTTAAGTAAGTCAGGCACCAATATTGGGAAAAACATCGACTCTAAAATATCTCTTAAACCGAGTTTTATTTCCCGTTTATGCTGCTGAATATCAAATGTGGCAGGTTGGCTGACGGTGTTATTAAGTAAATTAATCGCTTGCAGCACATCGGGAATGATTTTTTGGCACAAGGCTGTTGGCACCATTTTACGGCCATGACGGACAAATAATGGGTCGTTAAATTTGCTGCGTAAGCGGGCGATAGCATGGCTCACCGCAGGTTGGGTTAAGTGCAACTTAGTGGCTGCGGCAGTAATACTCCCTTGCTGATAAACCGTGACCATGACCAGAAATAGATTCAAATCAATCTTATTATGCAGCATATTAATAGTTATCTATAAGTTAGTATCATTTGAATTTATTTTAGGCTTGGTTAAATTAAAGTCAAACTAAACCAATATAAGCAGACTCAAGATGACCATTTCACACGACGAACACGAAGCACAACAAGCCCAACAAATTAAAAAAATGACCATTGGTACCGATAAGTATCCGATGCCGTTACCGCCAAAATTTGACAGTAAACAACAGCAACAACAATTTGAAAAACAGCGCCTAGCCGCTGCATTTAGAGTGTTTGCCCATTATCGATTCGATGAAGGTTTGGCGGGCCACATTACCTTGCGTGATTGTATTGATCCCGATTCATTTTGGGTAAACCCTTTGGCGGTGCATTTTTCTAAAATTAGGGCATCAGACTTAGTGCGTGTTAACCATAAAGGTCAAATTTTGGAAGGTAAGCACCCGATTAATAATGCCGCGTTTGCGATTCATTCACGTATTCATCATGCGCGCCCAGACGTGAATGCGGTAGCCCATGCCCATACCACTTATGGTCGTGCGTTTTCGGCATTAGGTGAGTTACTGAAACCGATTTCACAAGATGCTTGCATGTTTTATGACAACCACAGTGTGTTTGATACCTTTACCGGTGTGGTTGCCGAGGTGTCTGAAGGCGACATGATTGCTGAGGCGCTGCAAGGCCATGCGGCGGTGATTTTACAAAATCATGGCTTATTGACCGTAGGGAAGTCAGTTGATGCGGCCACGGCCAACTTTGTTATGCTAGACAGTTGTTGTCATAGCCAATTACTGGCACAAGCGGCAGGTGAACTTAAGTTGATTGGCCATGATATTGCCACAAAAACCCGTCAATTTAATGGGTCTGACTTAGTCACTTGGGGTAATTTTCAACCTCTGTATCAAGTCATGCTGGCTCAAGATAACAGCTTTTTAGACTAAGCTTGTTTAGCCACAAAGCAGTTTAATACGCGTTTATTATGGTGATCTGAGGTTCGCTAAACTTGCTTAGCGAACAAAAATGACCGCCCATGACAGATTGATTATTAGCGGAATACGACGACCCTTGGCGCTTGTCTTGATGATGTTTAGCATGGGTTTAAGGTTAACGCAGTTTGCTTTTTTACGTTTATGGCATACTCACATTCGTGACCTACATTAGATACTCACACTCGCGACCCATATTAGATATTCACATTCGCGACCCATATTCGCGACCCATATTCGCGACTCATATTAGATGCTCACACTCGCGACTCATATTAGATACTCACACTTGCGACCCATATTAGAAACTCACATTCGCGACCCATATTAGATACTCACATTAGATACTCATCTTAAAAACTCATATTTCGGATCCTGTCTTTTGCTGCTGGCGGTATTCACTTGGGGTCATGCCTTGCCAGCGCTTAAATGCCCGCCGAAAATTAGTCACATCCACATAACCTAATTGATATGCCAGTTGTTTAATGCTGCCTTGAGATTGCGATAAATAATGCTTAGCAATGTGATGGTTCACCGACGCCACAATAGTTTTATAGCTACTTTGCTGTTGAGCTAAATGGCGATGCAGGGTGCGTGGTGTCATGTGAAAATGCGCTGCGGTGTCACTCAAACTGGGTAATGGCATCGGGCTTGGCAATAAATACTGATACAGCTTATCACTCAAACTCTGCTGTCCGTTAAGTAGATCGAGTTCGTTAATGCACCATTGTCTGGCTTGCATAAATGAGCTGGGATCGGCCATCTCAAGGCGTTGGGTTAACAATGTTTGGGTTAATATAAACTGGGTGCTAGCTTGGTTAAAATGAACTGGCACCTTAGTTAATGCCGAATATTGCTGCCAATAAGTTGGCGCAGGGAAGCTCAGATTAATCTGACATAACGCCGGAGAGTGCGGACTGAGTTGTTGCAGCAACTTAGCAATAGTCACCAAGAGTGCATCCATAAACGGTTGTTGTATTACGCCTAGTGGTTGTACTTCTTGGAATGTTATGACCATGGTGTCGGCCGTTTCGTGGATATTTACCCTAACCAGCGGCGTGCGGGTGTTAATAAACTGCTTCAATGTATCAATGGCTTGTTTAAGCGTGCTGCTGTTAAGCATGGCAAAACCCATCATGCCATGAGTGTTAATGCTTATTCGATTGCCGACATGTAAACCTAGGTCTGGTCTGGCCGAAAGATTGATTGCAGAGTTTATTAGCCGTTGATAATCATCAAAACTCACTTGATAGTACGGGTCTTGTAATTGCTCAAGTGTGATGCCGTTATGCCTCAGCCAAATGTTAACATTACATTCCCACAGGCTTAGTTGTTGATAAACTTGGTTTAAGTAAAAAATTGGCAGTGGCTGCATAACATTCTTATCAATGGATTTAACTTAGTTGTAACGGATTTTGTTGCATTTGTCTATTAATGACCCCTTTATGTCCATCTCCCCCTCTTTTCTATCTTGGATGCTGGCGTAAAGTTAACCTTTAACCTTTAACCTTTAACCTTAAAGGACGGCTTATGTTGTCAATGTTTACGGCCAAACCTGTGACCCTAACGATTAATGACCAGAAAGTGATTGAGCGAGTCAGCGTAAAGCAAACCATTTTAACGTCTGCACTGGCGGCCAACATTCGCTTTCCTCACCATTGTCAGGTGGGCAGCTGTGGCGCTTGTCGGTGCCAGTTAGTGTCTGGTGAGGTTAAACAGTTAACCGACAGTGCTTACGTGTTATCAGCCAAGGCGATAGCTCAAGGAATGATTTTGGCGTGCCAAAGTGTGCCAAGGTCTAATGTCAGTATTAAACTGAATTTTCGTCAGCGTCAGCTGGCTGATGAGCCGCAAGAGTAGGACACTGTGATGTTTAAATATCTTAAGTTTATGTCGTTTCACCTTATGGCGCTGATTGCCATTGCCAGTATTACCTTGGGTGAGTCATACATCAGTATAGGTTTTGCTATATGGGTGGCGGTGTATTTAGGTGGCGATATTTTATTTGGTGATGATGTACACACGCCGAGCTATCAGTTTCCGGCCTTGCTGACGTGGCAATTATGGTTGGCGCTGCCCTTAACCGTGATGTTGGTGTTTGTTAGCAGTTGGCAGTTTGCCAGCCAGGATATCGGTCAATATGGCGCTTTGATCACCCGTATCAGTGGTTATGATGTGTTATTGGCGCGAGAAAATACCAGCCTGATCCAGTATGGGGTAATGGTGATTTATTTAGGCTTAGTGGTTGGTGTAATGGCAACAATTACCGGCCATGAGTTAAGCCACCGAACTTGGCAGCCGGTGTCATTATTGATTGGCCGCTGGTTATTGGCCTTTAGCTTTGATGCTAACTTTGCCATTGAGCATGTGTATGGGCATCACAAGTATGTTAGTACCTTGGACGATCCTGCGACTGCGCCCCGTGGCCGGAATGTGTATGCGCACATTGTTATGTCGACCATTAAAGGCAATATAAGTGCCTGGCACATTGAGCTACAAAGGCTTATGCGTAAACAGCTTGCGCTATTGAGTTGGCACAACAAAGCCTTAAGAGGATATGCCATGAGCTTAGTGATTATGGGGTGGGTGTTTTGGCTAGCGGGTTGGCAGGGGGTAAGTTTTTTTGTACTAATGGCGTTGTGGGCTAAAGCGACCTTAGAAATAGTCAATTACATGGAGCATTATGGCTTAGTTCGAGCGGTCAACTCGCCAGTACAACCACACCATTCTTGGAATACCAATAAACGGGTGAGTTCGTGGGCGATGTTTAATTTAACTCGCCATTCGCATCATCACGCCCAAGGCCAATTACCTTATCATCAATTGTCACCGTATCCGCACGCACCGCAAATGATTGGCGGGTATCTGAGTACTTTTGTCCTTACGCTTATTCCACCATTGTGGCATCAACTTATGTTGCCCAAATTGCAGCATTGGGATGCACATTTTGCCACAGCTATCGAGTATCAACTTGCCCTGCAAGCCAATGCAAACAGTGGTATTGCAGCTTATCAAACCTGTGCTAAAGCAAGTATTTGAACCAGTAGGCGGATTTATCTGCCAATGGCTATTCGCTAATGGCTAATTGTTAGTCGTTAACGGTTAGCCACTGATATTGATTCGATTACGCCCGCTTGATTTTGCGCGGTAAAGTGCGGTATCTGCTGCGCATACTAGGGCTGTTGGGGTGCGATATTGACCGCCGCGTTCACAGGCAATACCTTGGCTGACACTGATTTTAGTTTGCGCAGGCAACCCCAAGTCGGTAAAGGTTAATTGATTAATACTTCGCTGAATTTTTTGAGCAATATATTCAGCTGTTAATGGGTTGCTGTTGGGTAAAATGACCACAAACTCTTCGCCACCATAGCGGGCTGCCATGGCATTGCTTGATGGCAATGCATCCAAAAGCACCTTGGCAATTTTTTGCAAACATTTATCGCCATTCACATGACCAAATTGGTCGTTAAATATTTTAAAATAATCGACATCGATAATGATTAAACACAAGGGTTGGTCGTGGTTAATACTGTCATTCCAGTTGGTTTGCAGGGCATCATCAAAGGCGTGACGGTTTGCAAGGCCAGTTAATTTATCTGTGTGAGCCAAGTGGCGCAGTTTATGGTACTCAGCTTTATGGTTGGTTAAGTTATGCATGATACCGATGAATAATGGTTCAGATCCCATTTGCATTGAGGGTAAGCATGACAATGACAAGTCGGCTTCGAGTAAGGTGCTGTCACCGCGATTAATGATAATTTCTTTTGGACCGTGATTAAACGGCGCGGTTTGTTTATTGCTTGCATTTGCCTTATTCCAAACATCAAATAACGATTGATATTCATCTTTAAACGGGCTTTGTAAATAATCGGTCCAAGTTTGGCCAATTAACATCTCATTATGTGCACCAAATAATTTAGCCGCCAATGGATTTATCATCTCAATCACACCAGCAGAATTAATCACAAAAATCGCTTCTGATATCGCACTTATCACATTGAGCAAAGTGGTGATTTGTAGGTTTTCTGCGGTGGTGATTTGACCATGTTGTTGTGCAGTCACCATGTTTTTATACATAACGTTTTCGCGAGTCATAAGGTTATTTGAAATCTGCTTTTTGACTATGCCAGGATATTTAGCAAACGAGTCTGTTAATTTAGTCACTCGGGAAATGGTGTCATTGAGTTCAGTTAATTTGTCATGGTTAAACATGGTGCATTCCTTTGTGTGTTTCGACTGTCGACTCGGTGCTGATGTCAAATACTCTATTAGGAATAATGCCTTTTTACCTTTCGGTAACCTTCTGATTTTAACTTGTTGATTTGAATATATTTAAATGGATTGCAAATTGATGTTTATTGAGTAAAAGTATTGCTATTGGCTAAATGTTATTGGTTAGCGCTTGAGTGTTACAGCGATCTGCAGGTGTGAGTTGATCCAAAATAGAGACATGACTGAGTAAAAAAACCTTGTATAGGGGCACACTAGCGGCTTGATACTAATGGCTTGATACTAGCGGCTTGATACTAATGGCTTGATATTAGTTGCTTGATATTAGTTGCTTGATATTAGTTGCTTGATATTAGCGGCTTGATACTAGCGGCTTGATACTAATGGCTTGATACTAATGGCTTGATACTAATGGCTTGATACTAATGGCTTGATACTAGCGGCTTGATACTAGCGGCTTGATACTAATGGCTTGATACTAATGGCTTGATATTAGTTGCTTGATGCTAGCGGCTTGATACTAATGGCTTGATATTAGTTGCTTGATACTAGCGGCTTGATAGTGAGAGGTGATTGGTTTTTATAAGGCTAAAGATTGTCGAGCGGCGATATATTTTATATCAGGATAAGCATTCTATGGGGGGCGTTTTGTTGAACAACATAGACAGTACTGTACTGTACTGAACTGAACTGAACTGTAGTGTAGTTAGTGTAGTTAGTGTAGTTAGTGTAGTTAGTGTAGTTAGTGTAGTTAGTGTAGTTAGTGTAGTTAGTGTAGTTAGTGTAGTTAGTTTAGTTAGTTAGTTTAGTTTAGTTGAGCAAGGTATCTTCGAGGGCATCTAACGCTGACATATCGCTTAATAGCACTTGCCGTTCTGCACTATTTTTGATCGGTGCCAGTGCTAAATCAATCTCTTGTTGGGTTGCCGCTTGGCTGATAATCGGAGCGGCACACAATATGGCGGCAAACACCAAAGAGATAGAACATTTCATACTAATTCCTTTTAAATATAATAAGTTAACTTTTAAAAAACACAGTGTGTTAATGAATAACACACGCCGTTTTAGCCATGGTTAGGCTATGGATTGGTTTAGCTATTGCTGGTTTAGCTATTGCTGGTTTAGCTAGGTTGAACAAGATAAAAAGCTCAGGGCAAGCCTGAGCTTTAATGTTTAATGTATTTAATATCTAGTTTGGGTGATTGATAATTTCAGGATCTGGACTGAGTACCAGTAAGGTATTGCTGCTGTTTGATAGCACAAATTGAAAGCCGGTATTGCCTGGTGTTTCATCTAAATCAGTTAATTGAATTAAGCTGCCATCGCTGCTGATGGTGATGGCATCGATAATTTTATCAAACGGGGTGGTAAAGGCCGCGCTAACAAATTTAAGCCCCTTACCTGTTTTGTCAATTAGCCGGTAAGAGATGGTGCTGTATTGGTTAATGACCACATTGCCACATACTGCGGTGCCATCTAGGTTGGTGTAAGTAAATATTGGCACATCATTGTCGAGGGTGACGGTGAGGTTAAAAAACGTTGCTTGGCCTTGAGTATTTGACATTATATTCTCCATACTTTTTGTTTAGGGTTTAGGGTTTAGGGTTTTAGCTTTTGGGCTAAACCTAAAATCGGTTATGGCCGAATTCTCTAGCAGTTGAACTATATCTGGGTGTTGCTTAAGCTCTTTGAGGCAGTCGAGGGCTTTAGCATAAGGAATGGTAAATTGTGGATCGTTATTGTGATCGATAATAGGTGCCAATTGATTTTTAGCTTGTTCACACAGTATGTCTACCTCTTTGGCCTGACCTAAGGATGTCAGCAATGTTGCCGCAAGCATGTTGCTTTGAGCTAAACCTGCTGAATAGGAAGTGTTTTGGTTAAATTCCGTGGTTAATTGGCTAAAAGACACAATAGCTTGGCGCGCATAAACAAGGCTTTCTGAAAGCAGTCCTTGTGACGCTAAATAATTTGCCGCAGCCAGCTGATATTTAGCCCATAGGTCATTTTTCTTAGTTGATGTTACTAAGGTCATATCTGTAGCAAGTATAATTGCTAAAGATTCAATACTATATTCAGTGCCCTGTTCAATTGGGTCAGGGCTAAATGTCAACATATCAAGGTAAGCGTAATATTGTTGGGTCTTCCAAATATCATTTTTCGGGTCTTGTTTAAGGGCGCTAGTCATCGCTACTAAACTAAGTTGTGCTTTGATAAAGGCTTGTTGGCGCTGGCCTTGATAACTTAACAAAATCGCCAGTTGTTGGTAGCTACTGGATAGCCGTTCAAGTAAATAGGGCTGTTTTACTAATGCTTGATTGGCCAACTGTTGTTGAATTTGTTGATGTATTTGTATTGCCGCGGTAATGTCACCTTGGGCGGTGGCGGCGCTGGCAAGCCACGAGCGTGCATTAGCAATATCGGCGATTAACTGGCTATTGGTTTGATCTTTAAACCATATGTTTAGTTTTAACAGCAATGATTGCTCAAATGCCTCTCGGGCGGCAGCAAAGTGTTGCTGCTTCATGTAAATCGAGCCTAAGGAGTTGTGGGCATAAGACAATTCCATGACCGCATCGTTGTCCTCTGGCGCGTATTGATACATGGCTTGGCTGTAGGTTAAATACTGCTCGAACCAAGGCTGCGTCGCAGCCCAATCACTTTGATCGTACTCAAGCTGGCCGAGCCAAAAGGCATTGGCGCCTAAGGTTTTAAGTAAACTGAGGTTTTTGGGTTGTATTTCAAGTAACGGCAGCATGCGTTCACGGGCGGCGATTAATGCGCTGTGGGCTTCGTCGGTATTGCCGCGCGAATAGGCCACTTCGCCCATGGCCTCTAAGGTTTGGCTGTGTTGAAACTGGGCTTCAAAGCTTAACGTGCTGACATCGTCGGCAGAAAAGTCGCTGAAATATTCCAGCGCCTTGCTACTGATCCCATCGAGCAAGTCCATGCGGCCAATGCCGCGCATTTTATCGGCGAATTCGCCCACCATAAAACCAAGTAAGTTTTCTGCCGCAAGGCGTTTTTGCTGGGCTTGGTTTTCGGCTTTAATACTGCGTGCGCTCATGGCGATAGCAATAATCGTTAAGGTAACCAGGGTCAGCATGGTAACGCGGCGACGCCACCGGCCAGCATTGGCCTGTTTGGTTGACGCTTGGATCAGGGCGGCTTCGTGTGGCTCTAAGGTAAATAACGGATTGGCGACTAAGCTTTGTGCCTCTATTAAGGGCTTACCTTCGGTGAGTAAATAGGCGGTGCTTTTTGACTCATTTAGCCAGCGCTGTGACTGATGCTGTAAGCGGCTTTTAATGGCTAAGCTGTCGCTGTGCTGGGTTATCCACTGAGTCGCACGGGGCCAACGTCTTAGCAATGCTTCATGGGCAATACTAAAACAGGCTTGGTCGTATTGCAGATGTGACACAAATAAGCGCTTGTTGACCATGGCGTTAACCAGATTTCGTTCCGCTTCGCTATTGAGCCTTTCCAAACTTGCCGCGCGGCTGGTGACCGATTTTTCATCTTCGGATAAGGTCACTAACATGGATAACACTTTAGGTAATGCGCCGCGTTCAGCGTCGCTAAGATTGGCGAGCACTTGTTCAGCATTTTTACCGATAGCGCCTTCTAAACCGCCTAGTGAGTGATAAACCGAGACTAATAGCTGGTCATTTTCATCGCGCTTGAGGTACAGGGCTTCTAAAGTGTATTGCAACATGGGCAGGGCATCGGGGTTTGAGGCGGCGTCGCTGCAGAGCATTTCGTCCAATGGCATGGCGGTATTAGGGTCTACTGACCAGGTGAGGTTAGCGGCATTGGCCGGCAAGCGGATCATTTGCATCAATTCGGTTCGGGTTGGCGCAGATAAATCGAAATGTGAGCCATTGGCTTTGCCTGCCATTAAGCTTGGATGACTGACCACTTGGGGGTAAAAGTCGTTGCGGCAAGCACTGAGCACCAGTACAACCCCTGAGGTGGCTAAACGCTCGAGAATATCTAAGGCATCTGTGCGCTGTTGTTCGCTATAAATAGGCGATGATAACAACACTTCTAAACGGTCAACGAACAAGCAAAACTGCGCTTGGCTGTATTGATAACTTGGTTTAGCCGCGGTTATTGCCTGTTGGCATTGGGCGATGACGCTAGGCATATCTTGTTCAAGCTGCCGGGCAAGATCTTGTGCACTTAACTCGCTGAAAACGGCAATGTGGTTAACTTCCCAGTCGAGCATGGCGCAGGCAATATCAATAAGCAGCCTATCTTGGGTGACATCGGCTAAATCTATGCTGGCATAATCGAGCACGCCGACACCATTAAAGCCGCTGGCGCTTTTTAGGTTAGGAATAACACCGGCATTAATTAACGACGATTTACCTGTGCCGCTTGGGCCAAGTACTAAGCAAAATGCGCGGCCGAATTTGATTTGTGCTGTAATACGATTGAGTAAGGTATCGACTTGTTCACCCCGACCAAAAAACACCTCGGCATCGTTCGGTTCAAATGCGCGTAAGCCGGGAAAGGGTGATTGGCCTTGCCATGGCTCAGTCGTAATTCTTGTTTGGTGACCAATGGGAAACTCAACCTTGGCAAGGGTGCGGTAACCGCGTTTGCGGATGGTTTCAATGTAACTGGGGTTTGATGCTTGATCGCCTAATGCTTTGCGCAGTTGGGTAATGACTTTGTGTAGCGGGTTATCGCCAATGGCGATGCTGTTCCAGCAGTGGTGAATAATATCATCAGCGGTGAGCACTTCCCCTTGGTGTTGGCACAGTAAACGCAATACATCCATGGCTTTGGGTTCAAGACTGCGAATGATATCACCCGACTGAACACTGTTACTTTGCGGATTAATTTGCCATTCGCCAAAAAAGAAACTGCTGTTGCTCATGTTTGATTGTTTTCCAATACGTTAATCGGGTTAAGTTTTAGGCCAATTTAAGTTACACCATGATCACACTCATCCAGAGATAGCCTGGGTCATACTATTTGTGCGCGTTTGATTGTAGGGTGCGATTACGTCAGTTGTATTTTTGGTGCAAAAATAACAGTGAATTACATTTGCCTCGACAACGATATCGCATATAACTTCTGGTCAATGTCGTTGTTCTAGTTGTTTAATGTGTTCTACTATTGCCCGATTAACTGGCGTTTTTACGCCATATATTTCCCCAATACTGACGACTGCACCATTGATGAAATCGACTTCAGTTTTACGTTTAGCTTGGATGTCTTGCCACATTGAGGAACGCGCTTTGGGATCGATGTCGAGCATCTGTTTAGCAACTAGCTTAAATAACCAATTTGGCAGTGATAAAATGGTGGGTAACCAAGTGGGCTTGACCTTAGTGTATTGATGTAATTGGATATCTGCTGCCTCGCATACTGCTAGCCACTCCTTCATTGCCTTAGCCAGTACGCGGCGATTTTTATAATGGCTTAACTGCTGTTTAATCGGCAAATTGGTGACAGCATTAAGGGCATTATTGAGATTTAATAATAATTTACCGTAAATCATCGGAGTGAAGTCTGCTGCTATGTCGCAACCAAATCCTTGGCAAATTAATGCCGACTGAATCGCGACAGTATGAGGATTTTTTTGCAAGGTAAATACGCCTTCAGTGCCTTTGTGAAACACGCCATTAGGCAGTTGCAGTACATTAAACGGCGTGATCCCTTGGAGTAAGGCGTAATGATCGAGCGAGTCTTTAATGCTGTCAAAACTGCCGAAGCCATTTTGCATAAATATAATGCTGCTATGGTCATGGGTAATGGCCATTAACTGATTGGCAATAGTGCTGACTTGATGGCATTTTAAGGTAACAAATACCACATCAAATTTGCCATTAATTGATGATTGTTGAGTAATGTCAGTGATTAACGCTTGCGGCATCACGGTCTGATTAAACCCTTGATAATCACTCAAGGTAATGCCGTTATTGGCGATGATTTTTTGCTTAATTGCTGGGCGACAAATTAACGTCACTTTTAAACCCGATAGGCACAATTGTCCTGCTAAATAACATCCTGTTGAACCTGCGCCAAAAATTGCAATTTCCATTGTGAGTTAATTCACTGTTGGTTAGTTAGCGGCTTATTATTTAATCGCTTATTCATGGCTAGACGATTTTTTAAATCGCTATAAAGTAAAA
This sequence comes from Shewanella psychromarinicola, assembly GCF_003855155.1. Classification (NCBI taxonomy): domain Bacteria; kingdom Pseudomonadati; phylum Pseudomonadota; class Gammaproteobacteria; order Alteromonadales; family Shewanellaceae; genus Shewanella; species Shewanella psychromarinicola. The sequence goes on along the minus strand of NZ_CP034073.1, from coordinate 36,845 downwards.
TGACCTTTTACTTGCTTGTAACATAACAGATTTTTTGCCAGTGTAAAAATTTAGCCCATTAAAATATAAAAGGGAATATCCATGGATAAAAAGACTATTAGCACCATTGCCTTGGCGGTGCTTGGATTAACGATGGGGTAGACGATAGCTTGTTACGCTTGAAGTGGGCAACTATGGCGATACTATAGCGATACTATAGCGATGCCAGTGAGCCCTGTTGAGCAAATAGAGGCGTTGTTAGAGGTGCCTTTTGTGATGAAAGCCAGCGTTATTTATAAGCAGTTATGTTATTAATCATAGTCGATCAGTGATATCGATAATATATGTTGTCGCGAGATTATCGATATTGTCGATCACAGCACAATGGAATTAATATATTTTAGTTTATTTTCAATAACTTGATGAAAAGGCTTTAATGGTTTGATTTTTACTGCAGATGCTCTCATACTTATTTAAACAGTATGATTGACTATATCGTTATTAATAGATGTTATTTACTTTTTGTGGTTAACACTATTAATGACATACATGGATGTGGATAGTAGCTAAGGAATGCTCGTGTCGATTGAAACCATCGGATTATTGATTTTCATCTTATTATCTTTGATTGCCTTGTTGCTGTTTTTGAATCTTAATCAATATCGTCAGCATCAAGCTAGCAAGATGATGTCAGATACCTATGAACTTATTTTAGACCAAGTCGATGTCTATATTTATGTCAAAGATACCCAGTATAAGTATATTTTTGCCAATCAACTCACCCTCGATTATTTTGGCGTCACGCTTGAGAAACTAAAAGGCACTTCAGAACGAGATTATTTCCCTGCCAATATCGCTGATATTTTACATCACAATGACAATAAAGTGCTTAATTCACAAAGTAAAATAGCTGATGATATTATTGTTGATACCGAAGATTCTTTGATTGTGTACCACGAGGTTAAGCAACCCTTATATAATCAAAAAGGCATATTAATTGGTCTCATTGGTATTTCTACCGATGTCACCGCTGAGTATCATTTACGTTCAAAATTAGAGCTGCAGGCGAATACTGATCCGTTAACCGGCTTATTCAATCGGCGCTCATTTACCTCATTTTGTGAACACGAGTTTTTGCGTGCTAGCCGCTATTTCCAACCTTTTTCGTTAATGATTATTGATATTGATTTGTTTAAAGCGGTCAACGATACTTATGGCCATTTAGTGGGTGATGAGGTGATTAAGCGCGTTGCCAATATATGTCATGACCAGATCCGCGAGGCCGATGTATTGGCTCGAATTGGCGGCGAAGAATTTGCCATTTTATTACCCGATACTGATATTGATTCTGCTTATATACTGGCAGAACGCTTAAGGGAAGCTCAACAACAATATGATGAACCGCTGGCACCGCCAATAACCATTAGCATTGGTGTAGCAACAATACATCCTCAAGATAAGACATTTTTAGAGCTTTTTAAGCGGGCAGATAAGGCGTTATATTCGTCAAAAAATAGCGGACGTAATAGTGTCAATATAGCGTAATAATATGTACTTAATAACTGATGTGTTGTGCGTCGCAGCGGATCACATTGAGTATCATGGCCATCAGTTAATGTGACAATCCGATGTAATAATCATATTAAATAGCTCATTGATCTTAAAAATTGTTAATTTAAGTTGCACACAATTTGTTATCGTGATTATCATATAGCAAGTGCAAAGCAAACTTAGTGCAAGTTTTTGGTCATTTTGTGCGTTAGAGCTCAATATGTGATGGGAGTTTTGCTCTAAATTGGTCCAATTGTTGTTTAAGTTCGGTGAGTTCAGATGTATCGATACCGCATTGTTCAATAACACATTTGTGGATCTGCTCAGCTCGGGGTTGAAGTTGGTGACCTTTTTCGGTTAATTGCATGGATAACATCCGTTCGTCTTGACTATCGCGAATGCGTGTCAGTAGCCCATCGGTTTCGAGACGTTTGATCACAGGTGTTAATGCACCTGATTGTTGACCGAGTTTACCGGCTAAGGTTTTTAAGCTTAAGCCATCTTGCTCCCAGAGGACTAACATCACCAAATATTGGGTGTAGGTTAGCCCAATAGAGTCAAGTAACGGTTTATACAGCTGCGTGATGGCCAGTGACGTTGAATAAACAGCAAAACACAACTGGTTTTCGAGTAATAGGGATTTATTTTTATTCATATCAGTTATTTAGATCTCAAAGTCACTGATCAGATTTGGACTGATCAACTTAAGTAAAAGAAACGTATTATTTGGCCTTGGTTGTTCATGGTAGCAGTGTTTGCAAGATATCAGTATTACTGCTGTAAATAGCTTTTAACAACCGAGGTCATATTGTCTTCTCAGTACCATTTTATGGTGCTTATGTTATTTAAAGGACACAAAATGAACACTCAAAATCGTCGCATCGTACTCGCCAGCCGTCCTCAAGGGGAACCTGTTGCCAACAACTTCCGCTTAGAAACCGTCAACAAACCTGTACCGGCAGAAGGTGAGGTGTTATTGCGCGCGGTGTATTTATCACTTGATCCCTATATGCGTGGCCGCATGAATGATAGCAAATCATATGCAGAGCCCGTCGCCATTGACGATGTTATGGTGGGCGCGGCGGTATCACAAGTTGAAGTGTCTAATCATCCAGATTACAAAGTGGGTGAGTGGATATTATCGTTTGGTGGTTGGCAAGATTACTTGGTATCAAATGGCGAAGGCTTAATGAAGTTGGGCGATAATCCAAGCAATCCTTCTTATGCCTTGGGTATTATGGGCATGCCAGGCTTTACCGCTTATATGGGCTTATTGGACATTGGTGCACCTAAAGCGGGTGAAACCATTGTAGTGGCAGCCGCTACTGGCCCTGTTGGTGCAACGGTTGGCCAAATTGGTAAATTAAAAGGTTGTCGAGTGGTGGGTATTGCCGGCGGCGCAGAAAAATGTCGTTACGCCAAAGAAGTGCTAGGTTTTGACGAATGTATTAATCACAAAGCGGCTGATTTTGCACAGCAACTGGCAAAACATTGTGGTAACGGCATTGATGTGTATTTTGAAAACGTTGGCGGTAAAGTGTTTGATGCTGTTTTACCGTTATTAAATACCGGTGCTCGAGTGCCATTGTGTGGATTAATTTCTCAGTACAATGTGACCTCGTTACCCGATGGCCCTGATCGTTTGTCATTACTGATGGGCACTTTGCTGGTTAAGCGTATTAAGATGCAAGGTTTTATTATTTTTGACGATTACGGCGACCGCTATCCAGAATTTGCCAATGATATGGGGCAATGGTTGGCACAAGGCAAAATTCAATATCGTGAACAAATTGTCGATGGTCTTGAAAACATGACCTCAGCCTTTATCGGGCTGCTAAAGGGCGAAAACTTCGGCAAGGTTGTCATTAAAGTAAATAATCCTCTGTAATCTAACCGATTACGGATAAACAAACTCTATTTAAGGAATAACAATGAAAGTATTAATGGTATTAACATCGCACGACAAATTAGGCGACACAGGCGAGAAAACCGGTTTTTGGTTAGAAGAGCTAGCGGCACCATACTACGCATTTACAGACAAAGGTGTTGAGGTTGTGCTGACGTCACCTAAAGGTGGCTTACCGCCATTAGACCCGACAAGTGATAAAGAAGATTTTCAAACTGATTCTACCCGTCGTTTCACTGCCGATGCTCCAGCACAGGCGTTATTAGCCAATACGCACACATTGGCATCAATTGACGTAGTTGAGTATGACGCGGTGTTTTATCCTGGTGGTCATGGTCCGTTATGGGATTTAACCAATGACAAAGACTCGATTGCGTTAATTGAGCAGTGCTACAAAACCGACAAGCTTTTAGGCTTGGTATGTCATGCACCTGCTGCGCTTAAGTACCCTAAAAAGCCAGACGGCACCCCATTAGTTGCAGGTAAGAATGTGACTGGGTTTACCAATGGCGAAGAAGCAGCCGTACAACTCACCGATATTGTGCCATTTTTAGTTGAAGATATGCTGCAGCAAAACGGTGCTACCTATTCTAAGGCTGATGATTGGCATCCATATGCTGTGGTTGACGGTAAATTAATTACGGGTCAAAACCCAGCGTCGTCAGAGTTAGTGGCAGAAAAAATGTTAGCGTTATTATCGTAATATTGTTCATAGTTAAGAGACGCTAGAGCAATCTAGCGTCTCTTTTTTATCACTGGATTGGCATTGAAGTGGACTGTAATGACTTCTTTTGCGAACGCCTTTACTCTAGAGAGAATATCTAAATGATTACCTTACATCACTTAAATAAATCACGTTCAAAACGCATTATTTGGTTACTTGAAGAATTGGGTGTTGACTATAACTTAGTCGCCTACCAACGTGATGCAAGCACATTTTTAGGACCAGAATCGCTTAAAAAAGTGCATCCGTTAGGCAAGTCTCCGGTATTAGAAGCCAGCGGATATACTATTGCCGAATCTGGTGCGATAACCGATTACTTGATCCAAACGTATGCCGCGGATCGATTAATGCCAGCACCAGGCACGGCTGATTATATTGATTATCAACAATGGATGCATTTTGCTGAAAGCTCAGCCGCACTGCCATTATTGTTGAAAATGTTTGTCAAAATGGAGGGGGCTGAAACCCAGTTTATTAGTGGATATGCCGATGCTGAAACCGCCAAAGTTATCGGTTATGTTAATGACCGTCTAGATGGTAAGTCATATTTAGTCGGCAACAGTCTCAGTGGTGCTGATATTATGATGTCGTTTATTGCAGAGATTGTCGGTCAAAATGGCGAGTTTGAAAAATATCCAAATATTGCAAACTATTATCAGCAATTAATGAGCCATACGTCATTTAAAAAAGCGCTGCAAATAGAAGCTGAACACGATCGTTAATCATTATCTTGTGGTATTTTGAAAGACGAACTCAGTTCGTCTTTTTTGTTGGTGTTGATATTAGTAATAAGCTAGAAATACATCATTTATAATGTTTATGCTGGGTATTAATTAGCTTACTACATGTTAAAGGTTACATTTTTGTTGAAAATTTGTTTGTTATCATACTAAGGTGTTAGTATAATAAAAGTGTTCTTGTTTGAAATAAGGTTACTTTATGTCTACTTTATCTGATGAAGAACTCGCTTACTTTAGCGATGTTTTTGCACCGGAAGATGACAGTACCGATAATTCATTAGCGAAACATTCATTAAGTGTCGCGACTGAAATACCTCAAGTACTTGCTCATATTCTGGGGAATGCCAAACTAACCTTGCTCGCTGAGATAAGCTTTTATCAGTTGTGGTTTCCGTTAACCTTAAAACAAGATGACCTAGGACAATTTTCGCCACAGTTGGGCGTCCCTGAAGTGATTGATATGCGCGGTGGAGAACGCAGCTGGCGGCTTGAACATGTCAAAAACATCAAGGTGATGGATAATGACTCCGCGAAATATGTTGAGGTATTATCTTTGTCTAGCTCGGGGATGACGATTAAAGTGCCGCAAGAACTTAATGCCAAAATGCCCCATTTAACCCAGCTTATTTTACCTAATGGTGTGCACCTTGATATGGTTTTTGAACCTGTAAGGACTGAGAACGGGATCATGGCGGCAAAAATTAGTGCCGAGGGTGAGTCGCGTGAAATGTTGCGCCAATTTTTATTTAGCGAACATAAAGCCAAGTATTCGCACCTTTATAAAAATATTAACCGCTAACGATAAAGTCTTTAGCTAAGATGGTTTGAAGCGTATTGATAAATTCATTATCACTTTTTGGCTGAATTAATTGGCATAACTCATCACCTACAGTGGTAAATCGATAATAGGTAAATAGCAAGTGTTGATCTTTGGGTTTTAGGGTCAAAGTGGCATTACACATCGTTAACTGAATATTTTCATTACTGCTTAATAGTCCAGTTTCAAATTCGCTTTTATGTAACAACCCCGCATCGACTAACGTTAAAATACTCGAATAAGGTAACCCGAACTGTGACAGGCCGAAGTTGGTTTGAGTATGCTTACGAAAATATTGCTTTATCCCGCCATTAATACGATAACTGCTGAGTAATTTAAATCTGGGTTCAGTATTAATTTTGACTGACATACCTAACGCTTTTTCAAAGATCTGTGCTTCTCGAAGCGTCAATTGTGTGAGCAGCGCCAAGGTGCGAAGGCTGAAATTACCAGGGTTGACGACTTCGCTGGCCAAAATTTTGGCCCATAAATCTTGCATCTTACGATTATGAATTTGTTCTGCCATTTGAAAGAATTGATAGCGCCAATCAGGATCTAACTCCACACCAGTAACATCCGATGGGGTGTAAGTGAGCGCTAAGGCAAAAATGCTTTCAAGGTTGGCCTGATGTTGGCTGAGTTGTTTGCGTTGACGGTGTTCTGCACGCTCTGCAACGGATGCAGTTGAAGGCCGATAATCTTCTTCGCTTGCTAAACCGATAATGCGCCCGAGCAATAAGGTTTTTTTGCGAGCGGACACTTGAGTGTTGCCATCTTGGATTTGCGTAACATCAACATCAACCATCATTAAACCTCTTTATGCATTGCGCTTGCGTCATGCCTGTATGGTATGACATCTGCGCTGAATCGTTTAGTGCTTTGTTCTTGATGGTGACCATAAGGTTTCATTATCTGGTCGTGGATGGCGCGGCACATTGAATGCTAGCGCGAGTGAGCATACGGCAAATCCAGTACCGATAAAGAAAACCGACTTAGGCGAGCTTAACCACAAAATACCTAATAACGCCGGAATAATAACCGCTGCTATATGATTTATAGTAAAGCTGACCGACATGGTTGAAGCAATATCGTGTTTATCTGCAATTTTTTGAAAATAAGTCTTTGTCGCTATCGCCATTGCAAAAAGAAGATGATCAATGACATACAATCCTGCAGCAATATTGGCGTCGTTGACATAGGCGTAACAACTGAAAATAATGACTAAGCCAATGTATTCAATAATCAAGGCATTGCGTTCACCTATTCGACCAATAAAGCGGCCTATTTTAGGCGCAAAGATTAAGTTAACCACATAATTAATTAGAAATAACCCAGTAATTTCGGATACCGAATAACCGAACTTTTCAACCATCATAAAGCCTGCAAGACCATAAATATTTGCCGGCGCGCACCAGAGAAAAAGGTCAGTAAATAATACAGCCAGTAGCGTTTTCTCATTATTAAATGCTTGTGTTGAATGGAACCAATGGTAAAACGAGGGCAATATACCGTCATCACAAACACCATCAATAATCCACATCCGCCAATGATGCTGTACATCCAAATGTAATCGAGGCTAAGCCAACTCATTATCAACCAAATTGATCCGTAGCCGAGTAGCGCCGACGCCGAACGCCAAGCTAATGCTTTACCCATAAACTCAGGTGCATCGGCCTTTTCAACCCATTGCAATGTAAGCGATTGATTTATGGTTTCAAAGTAATGAAAGCCAATCGACATCAGTACCGTCGTTAAATACAGCCCGATGACATCGGGAAACCAGCCGGTAATGCCCACACCAATACACAATAGCGCCAATGATGATAAGGCAAAGGTCTGCTCTTTGATCATTAACAACACAAACACTGCGGTAAAGGCTAAAAATCCCGGCACTTCTCTTAGGCTTTGCAATAAGTCTATCTCAGCCCCGGTGAACGCAGTTATTTAATAGTGCCTGCCAAACAGCAAACACCATTGACATAACAAAGGTCATCCACAGCAGTAAGTGTTGTGGGTTTGTCCATTGGATCGTGAGGGGGGCAGTACTTGTCATTGACGTGTCTGACATGGTTGAAACTCTTATCTCTAAGCTTATTAATCCATAGTGACATAAAACGGTTTGTTAAGTGAAAAGTAATTAAAACCAAAGCTAACACTAATGCAAATAATATTGCGAATGATTATCATTTGCTGTATGGTTGTTTTAGTATCTGAGTAAAGCATTAACTCACTAGGTTGGAGAAATTGATGAATAACACGTTAACCTTGTTGGCAGTATCTGTCGCAAGTGTATTGGGCTTAAGTGTTATGTCGAATGCACACGCCGCAACGAATACCGAAATATTTGCTAAAGCAATTGCTAAACAGGAAGCTGAAATTGCACTATTAAAACAACAGCTTACTACTTTAGCTTCTGAGCAAAAGCAACAGCAGCAACAAAACAAACTGGTGGCGACTCAAGTTGACACCGTGGTACAGAAAACTGCTGAAGCACATGATCGTTTTAGCCGTTTTAGTGTTAACTCATATGGCAGCGCGGTTTACACCAGTGATGAATATTTCGATAACGTCCAAGATACCTCTGCAGAGCGACGTAATCGTACGGATTTAGAGCGGATAGTGACTGAGTTTGGTTATCAGTTTACTGATGATTGGAGCATGGAGGTTGAAATTGAATATGAACATGGTGGCACTGGCTCCGCATTAGAATATGACGGCTTTGATGAATTTGGTGAGTTTGAATCTGAAGTTGAAGCGGGTGGTGAAGTGGTCGTTGAAAAAGCGGAAATTCGCTACCGCCCTAGCAAAGCGTTTGGGGTGAAGTTCGGTAACATTCATTTGCCCATTGGCTTATCAAGCATTCTGCATAAGCCTAGCCAATATTTGACCGTGCAGCGCCATAAAAGTGAGGCTGCAATGATGCCGACCGTTTGGAACGAAAACGGTATTGGTGTTTACGGCGAAATGTCAGACTTTCATTATCAAGCACAAGTCATTAGTGGCTTAAATTCTGAGTATTTTCGCACCTATGATTGGGTGGCATCTGGCCATCAAAAACGCTTTGAAGAAGTCAATACAGATGACCTAGCGTTTGCAGGACGTCTTGATTACGGCAACTTTAAAACCGGCAGTGCTATCGGCGTTGCTTATTACTATGGCAATACCAGTGGTAATCGCCATAAAAGTAACAAGTTAGACGTTGATGGTGCATTAAGGATTATGTCTGTCGCAGGTGCGTTTGTTGAAGGACCTTGGATACTTCGTGGTCAATATTTATATGGCACGTTAGACAATGCTGATGCGATCACCCTAGCCAACAAAACCACCCCAGGTTTACGTCCAGGTAACTTTGCCCAATTGGGTTCAGAGTCACAATCGTTCTTTGTTGAGGCAGGTGTAAAGCTCGACGAATGGTTTGATATTCCGATGACAGTGTTTGCCAATATCGATTATTCCAATCCACTTATGGCCGTTGAAACGGGCACAGCAACCCAGCGTTATGAAAACACTTGGAGCAGCGTAGGTATTAACTATTCTCCTATACCTGAGGTTGTGATTAAAGCCGAAGGAGGTCTGCATCAAGTGGCAGTTGCCAGCATTCCTGACACTAACTTTTTTGCTTTGGGTGTGGGATATCAATTCTCGCTATAAGTTTATTTATTTTGAGTCAATTTTTTATACGGAGTTTTATTATGCGCGTTAAACACACTGCAATTACACTGGCTTTAATCACTACGCTTTCAGCATGTGGCGGTTCAGGTTCTGATGATACAAGCACCGAAACCCCAGTGGTACCAACAACGGGGTTTAGCTTTGTCGCTACTGAAATGATCATCAACTTAACCGATGATGTCATTGTGGCGGGTTATGCAGACTTAGCTGCACAAGGCGATACTTTGTTACTGGCAACACAAACCTTGTTAACCTCAACTTCACAAGCCGATTTAGTGGCCGCTCAAAATGCGTGGAAGTCGGCTCGCCAACCTTGGGAACAAGGTGAGTCGCATATCTTTGGCCCAGTCGACTCATTGAGTATCGACCCGCATTTAGACAGCTGGCCATTAAACACCACCGATTTACAGACTCAGTTAGATAGTAACAGTGGTTTTGATGCCGAAACTATTAAAGCTTGGAATGATGACGTTCAAGGTTTTCATACCATGGAATATCTGTTGTTTGGCGATGGTGTTAACAGCAACACAAAGTTGATTGCAGATCTTAGCACCAAAGAGCGTGAGTATTTAATCGCCTTAGCGGAAGTGTTCCGCGATTACACCGCGCAATTAGACGATGCTTGGCAAGTGAGCCATAACCCACAAGATAAAAATGCCAAACCTTATGCCGAGTTGCTTAAAACTCCTGGCGATGCCACTAACACTATTTACTCATCGCAGTTGGCCGTTATTGAAGAATTGATCAACGGCATGATTGGTATTGTCGATGAAGTGGGTAACGGTAAAATTGCCGATCCATTCGGAGAGTCATTAACCACGGCAGACACTTCTAAGGTGGAGTCGCAGTATTCGTGGAACTCACTAACCGACTTTTCAAATAACATCATTGGTGTACGTAACGTTTATCAAGGTGAGTTTACGGGTGGTGCCGATAAGCAAGGTTTAATTGATTTTGTGACAGCAGCTGATACGACTTTAGCTACGCGTGTCGCCAGCGAAATTGATGATGCCATTTTAAAAATTCAAGCCATTTCGGGTAGCACTAGCATGCCTTTCCGCCAAGCGATTCTAGATGATGACGGCCGTGCTAGAACCCAGGTTGCTGTGGATGCATTAACAAAGTTACAAGCGACGCTGCAGTCAGATGTGCTGCCTTTATTATCTGATTGGAACTCATAATTTAGCTGTTACCGTCTCAATAAGGCCATGGAACGACCTTATTGGGAGGGTAAGTGTGACCAAAAAAATAGAGACTCAACTAATAACAAGGTCGCATTACTGCCAAATAAACTCAATTTTAGTGTGAATGTGTGAGACAAAGATGAACAAATTATTAAGACAACCATATTGGTTTGTAGCATTACTGGGGCTTAGCCTAAGTGCTTGTGGTGGCAGCGGCGATGATGAAATCTCGCCAGACCCCATTGATCCGGTAGTGACTTATCCTAGCTATACCTCAATTGTTGCTTTAGGCGGTGACACCACTACGTTTGATGCCAATAGTTCTGGCCATGGTTTTTCGACACCATCAGTTAATTTAACTGACGATGAACTCGAGTTACATCTAGAAGGTGATGCCAATTTTGAAGTGTCATTTACTACCGCACCGAATGAACAACATCCTGAGCTTGATGGTTTAGGCCCTGTATTTAATAATGCTGACTGTAATTCTTGCCATCAACGCGATGGTCGAAATTCCACTCCCTTTTTGGCCGCAGATGAAACTCGGGTAAAACTGGGTTCGGCAGCGGGTATTTTCTTACGTATCAGTAAAGCTCCTGCTGAGCCTTGTAGTGTAGGAACTGCAGATAATAATTACTGTGCGCCGATTAAAGTGCCAGATTTTGGTGACCAGCTATTCCATCGCGGAGTATTAAAAGCGCGCCCAGATTGGCAAGACAATGCATTTGTTGGTCAAGCAGATGTGTATTTGTCTTATGAACGGCATGATGAAGTGTATGCCGATGGACGCACTATTAGTTTGAAGAAGCCTATTTTCGCGGTCGAAAATCCATATGATGCACCAGGTGAAACCAAACAAAGTGCCAATGTAACCTCAAATCTATTACAAGATGATGTGTTAATGGGTTGGCGTAACGGCATGCCTGTGTTTGGTTTAGGGTTGCTAGAAGCAATACCTGAGGCAAGCATTCTCGCCAATGTTGATGCTGATGACAGCAATAAAGATGATATTTCTGGACGGGCTAATTGGGTATTTGATGCCATAAAAGCACAAAATGGTGACAGTACACCCGTGTCTTTAGGTCGCTTTGGTTGGAAAGCCAACACGCCAAGTGTCCGAGTACAATCGTTAGGCGCATTACGTGGTGATATTGGTATTACTAACCCGTTATTTCCTGATGAAAGCATTGTTGGCACCAGTTTACATGATTCATATTTAACCCGTACTGGGTTTGTTGATACTGGTGAAGATGTTAACGGTGCGCCAGAGGCCAGTGCAGAGTTCAGTGATTCAGTGGTGTTTTATGCCGAAACATTAGCGGTGCCAGCCAGACGTAACGTTGATAAAACTGCAGTGCGCGAAGGCGCGAGGTTATTTGAGCAACTCAATTGCAGCAGTTGTCATACGCCGTCGTTTGTGACCAAAACCTCAGGTGATATCGGCGGATTACCGATGAGCGACAGCTTAAAAGGCCAAACTATTTATCCCTTTAGTGACCTGTTGTTGCACGATATGGGTGAGGGATTGGCAGATGGTCGTCCAGACTTTTTAGCCGACGGTAATGAATGGCGTACTCGACCATTGTGGGGCATAGGCTTAACCCAAACGGTTAATCCACAAGCCGGATTTTTACATGACGGCCGCGCAGCAACCTTGGAAGAAGCCATTTTGTGGCATGACGGAGAATCTAAAACGTCTAAACAAGACTTTATGGCCTTAACGCAAGCAGAGCGTGATCAGGTTATCGCCTTTTTACAGTCGTTGTAAATTTGCTGTAAAGCTCAAATACCTTAGGCATTTATGGCTAGGGTATTTTTTTGCGCGGTAGTTCACATTGCCGCTATTGTGGATCATGATGACGTGATCTGTTTCATGTAAATTTTCACGCCAGTGGTCTAAGATACTGTATTACTTTTAAATGATTTCATTCGAGGTCAGCATGAGCCAAATTTTACTGATCCATTCAAGTGTCCATGGTTACACTCAAAAAATATGTGAATATTTACAGCGTCAACTGGTTGGGCAAGATCAGCTGGTCACGGTCGCATCCTTAGCGGAAGCTCCCGATTTAGCCCTATTTGATAAAGTGTACATCGGTGCCAGTATTCGTCATGGCAAACATCGTCCAGCGTTGTATCAATTTATTGAAGCTCATCGTACGGAATTAGAAAACAAACCCAGTGGTTTTTTTTCGGTTAGCTTAGTGGCGCGTAAACCGCAAAAAAACACCCCGCAAACTAATAGCTATATGCAGCAATTTTTACAGCAAAGTGTTTGGCAACCAACATTATTACAAGTGTTTGGTGGTAATTTAGACTACCAAGGCTACGGTGTGATGGACCGAAATATTATTCGGTTTATTATGTGGATAACCAAAGGCCCTACCGATCCTAATACCAAGGTAGAGTTTACCGACTGGCATAAAGTTGATGAATTTGCTCAGCAGATCATTGAGGCATAATTGATGAAGCCAGCGATGACAGCATCGCAGTGGTACGATGCGATAGCCACTAAATTGCACGCCGTAACAGGGGTGTTGAGCGTTTTGCTTATTGCCACTAGCCCGTGGATATTAATGGGGCGGCGTTTGCCGCCTAATAGCAGTGGCTGGAATAGCTGGCATGTCTATGGCGGTTTGTGTTGTGCTTTGTTAGCCGTAGCTTTTGCTTTTGATGTCTGTAGGCAAGGTCAATGGCGTCAGTTTTACCCTTGGATAGTAGGCGAATGGCGTCAATGTCAGCAAGACCTACAGGGCTTGTCTAAAGGACAATTACCGCTATCTGGCGGTAAAGGCTTATTGAGTGTGATTGCCGGGATATGTTTATTGTTATTGCTGATGGTATCTGTCACAGGTGTGGGGTGGTGGTTGGCTCAAGGTGGTGAATATGCACTGAGTTTACGCTATTACCATAGTTTATTTGCAAACTGTTTTGCTGGCTTATTACTCGTACATGCGTTACTTGGACTACTGCATTTACGTGATTTTTTTGATTAGAGAGCGTGGTCTGGTTCTGATGATCTGGTTATATCCTCCCAAGCCACTTCATCATGCTCGTTTCAGCGCTCCCGTAGGAAGAGCCTAGAGCGCTGCGCTGCTAGGAACTCGCAAGCTCGCCAGAGGGCGGTGCTTCGCTCCTTCTAGGTGCTAGGTCTTAGGTCCTAGGATCTAGAAGCGTAGCGACCCTAGCAGGACGGAGTCCGCCCTAGAACTTAGCAGTCTGCACATGCGTAATCCTGCATTTCGAGGTCGTTTGAGTATAGGTTCTTATCTCTGAATTACAGATGGGATAAATCGAAAAAAATGGCTATCAATTGATAGCCATTTTTTTCATTAGTGTTGATTACTCATCAAGATGCGGCCGTTATTTTGAGGTGGCTAAATAGTTCATCAACTCAATTAGTTCATCTAAAGTGCTAATTTCATTCATATTGATAGCGTATTTATCATTAACGATAAATGCGGGTACGCTACTGACGTTATATAACGTTTGTTGCTGACGCCATAAAGCCAATGCTTTATCGGTAGTACTGCTGTCGGCCAATGTGTCATAGGTTGCGGCATCGACACCAAATTGGCTGAAGATTTTTTTAATGTCTTCACGGCTGTTTATTTGTGATTCATGCTGGTGGCCTTGAGCATTGTGATCATGCCCATTGGCGCCTTTATCACCTTGGATAGCCGTAAACATTGCGTGGTTGAGCTTTTCTGCTTGACCAACCTCATGAATAACAGCCAGTGATCGCATCACTTCAGTGCCTAAATCGCTGTTCATAAAGTCAACATGCTTAGTATCGAAGGTGACCTCTTCATCTAATCCTGCTTTAATCTCAGCAAGATACTGAGTTTCCATATTGAAGCAGTTATGGCAGTAAAATGAAAAAAACTCAGTGATTTTTGGCGTACTAGTAACCATATTATTGGAAATTTGAGTGTAATGCTTGCCTGCAACAAATGGCGCAGCAAATGTGCTAAATGAGGCTGCTATGAGCGTCAATGCAACGGCGAAATATTTAATCATGTAAAACCTCAGATCAATGTTATTAGCGAGTAATCAATAGGATTAGATTAATCTGCTCGAGCTAATTAGGGTAAGTTTCTAAGCTGAATTATGGCTTAAATCATCAATTAAAAAGGCGTTAATTTCGTGATCCGTGCGTGCTTTATGAGGTTAACCTCTGAATTAAGGCAAGATATTGAAGTGAACTTAATGATTATTAAGGAATGTCATCATAAAGTGGCATTGAGTTGTTCAATCTAGATGATGCGATATAGAAGGTTAATCTGGATAATTAACCAAAGCCTGTTTATTGATGGCTGTAAATAGCTAACGATTAAATGGCTAATGCGCATCGCTAAATAACTAAAGCACAGTTAGTCATGCAGAGTTCTGTGGACAATCGCTATCATGGTCTATGAGTGTTCGACCAAGATATTGAGCCTGTAAATTATTGGCAGCCTACGCTTAATTTCTTAGGGTTTGCCATGCTTCGCATACTTCACGGAAACGTTCGGCATTACCTTGTTCGCGGTCGGGGTGCCATTTAAGCGCGAGTTTGCGCCATTGTTTGCGAATGTCTTTATCGGTGGCAGTGTCATCAAGTTCAAATACTGTCAAGGCATGACCTTGGTGCATTAACTGGGTGTTGACGCCAATATACTCCTGATAACTTGACCAGAATGACTCCAGCATTTCTTGTATAACGTTAACGCTGGCATCATAATTGGCCCAATCGAGATAATAATCGCGTAATGCACCATCGCAAATATGTTGCACATCAGCATTGGCCGGAATAATCCTAAATATTTGGATCTCCATTGCCTTTACTTGTAACCACTGTTTGGGGATTAATATGTCTTGTAATTCATATAAGGCGTTCATCAGTAGAAAGTTGCGTTTAAAGAGGTCTTTTTCGGGTAAAGGGTCAAGATTATACATTAATCCTTTGGCTTGTAACTCGCTCGCCAAATGATGTACTTTCCAACTTTGGTTGGTTGATTGCAACAAACTCAGCACAGGCCATATGAGCGGGTTGTCACTTTTAGGCACCTTGAGTTCGTTGTTGTCTGTGGTGCTTGCCTGTTCAGTTCCATAGGCATGGTGTAAGGTTTTATTGACTAGCATAGTGGCGTATGGGTCCTGAATTGGCGATAAAATCTGCTTTTCATGGCAGCCCACTATGCCATAGTCGTTTTTAATGACAAGTAGATTTTATTGTCATTACGACCCAGGTATTGACCTTGAACTTTGCCTTCAAGCTTGAGATAGCAAACTTAACGCCTACTCTATATTGTATTGATAAAGGATACTTGTTAATGAGGTGGATTATTGTTCACATTAGGATCGGTTGACGCTACTAGTGGCGCTTGAGATAATGGCGATGTGGCGAACGTTTTGATTTTTTTATTGCTTTTGATCAATTAATTCCTTTTCTTGCAGGCAAGAAAAGCTTATTTGATATAAAATTCGCCGCAATAAAATAACTGGGGCTTTAACCAATGACAGATAAACTCTTTGTTAGTGCGCAACAACTTTTGGAAGATTCATTTAGACTCGCTGCACAAGTATATGACAGTGGCTTTCGACCACAGTTTATCGTGGGTATTTGGCGCGGTGGAGCACCTATCGGTATTGCCGTTCAAGAGTATTTTGATTTTAAGAAAATCGAAACAGACCATATTGCAGTTAGAACCTCGTCTTATTATGGTATTGGCACTGACAAACAAGATAAAAATATTAAAGTGCACGGTTTGCATTACATTATCGAAAATGCCAATGCTAGCGACGGTTTGTTGATTGTTGATGACGTATTTGACTCGGGGCGCAGTGTTGATGCGCTTATTGGTAAATTAAGAAAATTTATGCGTTTGAACATGCCAACCGATATTCGTATAGCATGTCCTTACTACAAACCCAAAAACACTAAAGTCGATCTAAAGCCAGATTATTTTATTCATTCATCTGAAGATTGGTTAGTGTTCCCACATGAAGTGTCTGGTTTAAACCCACAAGAAATTGCTGAAGGTAAAACTGACTTTAAAAATATCCAAGATCTGTTTTTATAAGCCTAGCGTTGCAGCCATTTTAGGCGTTGATAACAACGAATTCATGTATAACTTTATGTAAAGTTTGCTAAAGTATACCGCTATTTGAATGCGTCAACATACTTATGTCAATGCGACAATATTAGTATGCTGGCGCACTTTTTTTATCCGAATTAATGCGAAATTTAGTTAACATTATGGTTACTGTAGAATTGTTTACACCTGAGGCACCCGTAAAACGTCGATTAGAACTATTAGCGCCTGCTAAAAATGCTGATTACGGCATTGAGGCTATTCGCCATGGTGCTGATGCGGTTTATATTGGTGGTCCTGCCTTTGGCGCGCGCCATAATGCTGGTAACAGTGTTGAAGACATTGCTCGTTTGGCAGAATTTGCTCATCGTTATCATGCTCAGGTTTTTGTGGCGTTAAATACCATTTTAATGGATGACGAACTTGATAAAGCCCAAAAGCTTATTTGGCGGCTTTATGAAGCGGGGGTTGATGCCTTGATTGTTCAAGACATGGGTGTTTTACAATTTGATCTGCCGCCTATTGCGTTGCATGCCAGTACGCAAACGGATAACCGCAGCCCTGAAAAAACGGTCTTTTTAGAGCAAGTTGGTTTTTCGCAAGTCGTATTAGCCCGTGAGCTCAATATCCCACAAATTCGCGATATTGCTGCTAGCACAAAAATGAAGTTAGAGTTCTTTATTCACGGCGCATTATGTGTCAGTTATAGCGGTTTATGTAATTTGAGCCATGCGTATTCTAATCGCAGTGCTAATCGCGGTGAATGTTCACAGATGTGTCGGTTACCGTGCAATTTGACCACTCGCGAAGGTGACGTCTTAGCTGAAAATCAGCACTTATTATCATTAAAAGACAATAACCAGACCGATAATTTAGAAGCGTTAATTGATGCTGGTATTAGTTCGTTTAAAATTGAAGGCCGCTTAAAAGATATTACTTACCTTAAAAATATCACCGCTCATTATCGTCAGCAACTTGATGCGATTATGGCTAAACGTGATGATGTAGAATCAATTTCTCATGGTCGTTGCACGTTTAACTTTATCCCCGATCCTGATAAAAGTTTTAACCGTGGTAAAACGGATTATTTTGTTAATGAACGTACTGAGGCCATTGAGCATTTTAGTTCGCCTAAGTTCATTGGTGAAAAAGTGGGCCGTATCACCGAAGTAGGTAAAGACTTTATTAAAATCGATACCCGTGAAAGTGGCAAAGACATTCACTTTAATAATGGTGATGGCCTCTGTTTTTTTGTTGAACACTACGAAACACAGCGTTTGTCTGACGATAAACTCTCTGGCGTGCGCATCAACCGTGCTGAGGGGAATGTCTTGCATTTAACCGAGGTACCCAAAGATCTTAAAATTGGGGTGATGATGTTCCGTAACTTTGACCATAAGTTCGAAGCTAGCCTTAACAAAGATTCTGCTAGCCGTAAAATGACTGTCGATATGCAATTTTTTGATACCGATGACGGGGTGGGATTAACGATTACAGATCGGCATAATATCAGTGCGACAGTCATGTTAGCGTGCGATAAAGCCCCCGCTAATGACCAAGTCAAGACCGCCGAAAATCTGAAAAAACAATTCAGTAAACTTGGCAGCAGTGACTTTGTATTGAACAAGGTTAATTTACTCACGCAGCAGATGTGGTTTTTACCCATCTCGGTTGTTAATGAGTTACGCCGCGATGCCGTTAGTGCATTAATGACGGCAAGAGTTGCCAGTTACCAACGACCAGAGCGTTGGGTGCATGATAAAACAGCACGTTTCCCGCAAAAGGCACTGAGCTTTTTATCTAATGTGGCGAATGAAAAAGCGAAATCTTTTTACCATCAACATGGGGTGATTCAAATTGAAGACACCTATGAGAAAAATAACGTTTTGCATGATGCTCCGTTAATGGTCACTAAACATTGTCTGCGTTACAGTTTTAATTTATGCCCGAAAGAAGTTGAAGGTATTAAAGCGGATCCTATGTTTTTAGAGGTAGGTAAAGATAAATTGAAATTGATTTTTGACTGCCATAAATGTGAAATGATGATTGTTGGCTCCAACCAATTAGTGAAACAATAATGGCGCCACAGCATGATTTTAACCATCATTGCTTTTCCGCTGGCAGTATTAAGCTTGCCATTGGGTTAGTTTTTCAAATAAGCTGCAAAAATAACCATTAAATAGCTGCCCAAACTCGTGTGTTTCGAGTACACTGCGCGGCTGAAATTTCATGGGTTTTAGCCTGTGATACCTTAAGTAGGAAAGAATAGATTATGAGCGATAGCAAAAAGTATGCTTTACGTGTTATTCAAATTGAAAACACTTGGAAAACTGAAATCACTCGTCGTATGACATCGACTAAAACCATAGTATCAAAAAGCCAAGATGGTTTTGCATCAGAAGCAGAAGCCATTGCATGGGGCGAGCAAGCACTGCAAGGTTTTTTATCTAAGCAAGCTGATCGTAACCAGCGTAAAACAGAGAAGCACCTTAAAGCTAAAAGCTTAGCGGCTGCTATTGCTGCTGAATCGGCCATTGACGAAGAAGAGCTGTTCGATGCTGAAGATGAAGATGAAGATGAAGACGAGCTTAACTAATATTTTACCCACTATGTATAGGTTATAGATAAGTTTCAATTTTTGTATGTTCAGGATAGGACGTACTAAATTAGCATGATTTTTGATCAACTTATCTCTATCTTGACCAAATAAGGATTCATTTGGATGAACAAGATTGCTGCAATTATAGGCTGCTCGGGGTGTTTAGGAATAATGTTCCTGTTCCCCAGTAGTGCATCTGCTACCCCTCCAGCACAGATGGCATTTGGCGACGTTGATAAGTCATCAGGTGTTATGGTGATGTCTGATGATGTCCAGAAACTCATAACCTTGTCTGCAAAGTTCGGCTTTTTACCGCCATTAGATTGGAAACTTGCATTCAGTGATAAACGTGGCGACATGACGATGGCTGAGTTTATTCCAACCAATGAGTCATTAAATGACTGGTCTAGTTTAGTCTGCATGCAGGGGTTTAAAGGGTTAGCCAATGATGTTGAGCCGGAACGTTTTTTAGATTCAATGGCGGCGACTTATCAACAACATTGCCAAGGGAAAATTGTTTATCAACAGCTTGGCAGTTCTGAAGTTGACGGGCTCGAAGCGGTACATGGTTTATTAGGCTGCACCAGTATGCCTAATATTCATCACTCTTCAGCAGTGGAAGATGTGTCTTATATCAGCCGTCCACAAGGCGAAATGGGCTATTTTTCTGTAATAAGTGATGACGAAAATGTCTACCTAATCCATAAATCTATTCGAACAGACGTGTTTACTACCGAAACGACTCCTATCACTATCGATAATTATCGTGACTTCATGACGTATCCCTAGCGTCGAATCCTAGCGCCGTGTCATATGGTTGATAACCCTCTTAGGTGCCACTAACCAACAAATTGACTGTTCTACAAGCTGAATAATCTGCAGGTTACTCTTTTGTTGGTATCAAGTTCACCTTTGGATCCGTTATAATCTCTGCGTTATTACTTTATGATGTCAGCAATAATTAAACGGTACTAGGGTACTAAATGCTAATGCTGGCATAACGAAACAGATATTTTTAATGATGGGTTGAACCTCAACTCACGTTATTTCAAGCGTTAACCTCAACTCGGCTTATTAGCCCGGGATGAGATTAGTTAGTCAATCTTTACGGTGCTTGCAGTGGATCGATAGACCAAAGCAAGATAATCGGGAAACCAGTGTAAATCTGGTACTGCCCCCGCAACGGTGATTGGTGAGAGTCAGGTGCGCAACAGGGTTGCGTTAATCATCTAGACTCGCGCGGGTTATGCCATAGGTATAACGCCACAACCTCAGTCCGGAGACCGGCCTTAAAGGTGATTTCGATGATTTCGGTGGGCAGATCTCGAAATGTGATGTGATACTGCTTGTTGACTTATTCTGACGATTTTTTTCAGGAGATTAGGGCGACAGTGGTTATCTATATTACGGCGCTATTGCCCCATTTTTCCTTTCAGGAGTTAAAGGTAAATGGGTACTAAACCAACAAAAATTGCACTGCTATTAAGTGCTGTCTTCAGTGTGGCAACGGTTAATGCTATTGCGGCAGAGTCAACCGATACATCCCCCGGGTCTTCAGCTATCAGCATGGATGAAACCATTGTGGTCATTGGGCGTAATCTTGCCAATCCACTAAACATTGCGGCCAACGTCAATGTTATTGATGCCGCCGATATTCAAATGAGCGGAGTCACCAATTTAACCGATTTATTACGTGGACAGTCTGGCATTCAGGTGTCGGATAATAATTCGGGTAGCGTATTTTCTATGCGCGGATTTTCTGCATCACAAGCGGCCAACAACACGCTGATTTTAGTTGATGGACGCAGATTGAATAATATTGATATTGCTGCGCCGAGTATTGAATCCATTCCGCTTAACTTAGTTGAGCGGGTTGAGATTTTAACCGGTAGTGCAGGGGTGTTGTATGGTGACCAAGCGGTTGGCGGCGTTATTAACATCATTACTAAGGCACCAACAGAAACTAGTGGTGGCTTACAAGTCAGTGGCGGCAGTTTTGATACCTATGAAGCTAAAGGCGATATTTCAGGTTCCATTAACGACGCATGGCGTTATTTTTTAGCGGCAAGCTATAAAGAAAGCGACAATTACCGCGACAATAATGATAATGAAACCGGATCTATTTTAGGTCGGGTACAGTATCAAACCGCTAACGAAGATTTTTATGTTGAAGTTAATTATTTTGATAACGATCGTAAAACGCCGGGTGCACTCACGTTAGCACAATATGAGGCCGATCCACGCCAAGCCGCGGCTTTTTCTGAGGGCGAATACTCTCATGAAATGAGCACCGCACTGCGAAGTGGTTATCAATATCAGTTAAATAATATTTGGGCCTTAGGCGCGGATTTAACCTATTCAGACTCGTTAACGACCAGCGTGTTGTTCGGCGGTGCAGGGCGAATTGAACGTGAATTATTGAGTTTTTCACCTAAAGCTAGCGCCAATTATCATTTAGATCGCGGTGATTTAAATTTTGTTGCAGGTATTGATGTCAGCAAAGGTGAAGCCGATTTTGATACGCTTTATATTCAACGTAATAATGAACAACAACAAAGCAGCGCCTATGTGCAAGCATCGGTACCTATTTCGCCGACATTATCCTATGTCGTCGGGGGGCGTTATTCAGAAGTAACAGACGATTTATACGACCAATTACTTTATCCTAACCGTATTGAAATCGATAACGACGCGCATGCATTTGAGTTAGGATTTAACTATCGCCCAAGCAGTGAAAATCGTTTTTATGTCCGTGCCAATGATAACTTCCGCTTTGCAAAAGTAGATGAACAAGCCTTTACGCCGCTGACGGTACAAGGTTTAGATCCACAAACTGGCCGCTCTTACGAAGCGGGTTGGGACTATACTACCGCCACTCAAACGTTAAAAATCAATGCTTATCAACTTGAGTTAGAAGATGAGATTGTTTATGAAGGCGGAAGAACTGACGGCCCTTATGGTGGTGGCGCGAACGTTAATGCGGATCAATCTCGTCGTTTTGGGGTGAGCACTGCTTATGATGTGCAGTTATCAAATGACTGGCTGCTAGGTGCTTCGTACGACTATATTGATGCAGAGTTCACTCAAGGTGAAAACGACGGCAAAGCGTTATCTTGGGTGGCTGAGCATTCGGGTAAGGCTTACATGAGCTATGACTTTGCCGATCATTGGCAAGCATTTGTTGAAGGTGTTTATACGGGTGAGCGCTACATGGAAGGCGATAACAGTAATATCGGTGATAAGTTAGACCACTACGTGCTAACCAACCTTGCATTAAACTATGCTCATGCTGGTTGGAATGGCAGTTTACGTGTTGATAACTTACTTGATGAAGACTATGTTGGTACCGGTTATTACTCTGCGTTTGGCAGTGGTTATTATTCTGGTACGGGTCGCTCAATTAGACTGACTGCGGGTTATCGTTTCTAGATAATTTGGCTTAATAAATAGTTACCCATAAAAGCCAGTAAACTATTACTGGCTTTCGTTTTAATATATCGTTAAATTAATTTATAGCGTGTTTATTCTAAAAAAGGTAATCGATAGATATGACTAATCTTGAGCAACAAGTTTTTACTCAAGTTCAAGCTATTATTGGCAATGAAGAACAGGTCATTGGTCGTCGTGGCATATTACTTCCATTAAAAAAAGCCCTGATTAACGAAGCTGATATTAGAGTTGTTATCGACACAGTGTCTGCCGACCCTGCGTTGGCAGCCCATTTGTTGTTGCGCAGTAATACCGCACAAACAGCAGGGGTGATATCGAGCAAAAGCCGAAGTGTCAAGGATGCCTTAATCCGTTTAGGCCAAGTGAACATCTATCGTTATGCGTTTTCGTTTTATCTTAAAGAACGGCTTGATGAGCTTTTAGAACCGTACAAAAAATTAGTCCAAGGCTATTGGGCCTTAAATGAAATGATCGCGATGGATTGTATAGTACAGTTACGTGAAGATAATAAAATCGGTGTTGGAACTAAAATTGATGCGGATGAAATGCAAACATTAGCACTATTTAGTGTGTTTGGTCAGGTGATTGCGCTAACGGCTTTTGCTTATTTAAATGCTGAGTTATCTCGGCCCGTATCATTGACAGTAATAAAATCACTGATTGATAAGCAACAACAACAGTTATCACTTGATGCATTTGAGTCATTAGGTTTGGATGATGATTTACGCGATGAATTTTTAATTGCCCATAACTTACGCCAAACACAAAACCCTGATTCTCCAGGACTTGTGCTTCGACGCGTGTTATCTAAACGACAATTACTGATCAACCCGCTGTAGTATTATGCCTTCATTTGCTACAAGTTCGAGCCACTTTTGGATTAAATTTGCATTAGTGGCATCGCGGCGATAAGCACCAAACAATGGACGCTTTAGTCCTTCTGCCCCTAATTTAACCGCAGTAAGATTCAGCCCCTGACTTTCTCTGATAGACCAAGTTGGCAGGGTTGCTATGCCGTCATTACAGGCAACACGCTGCAATAGCATTGAGGTTAAATCACATTGCTTTTGCTCGCCAGGTTCAATACCCGCGGGCTCTAAAAAGTGTTTGTATATATCTAAGCGCGCTAACGGCACGGGGTAACTAATTAAGGTTTGCTTTGCCAATTGGGCTGGCGTTACAAACGCTTGTGCCGCTAAGGTGTTATCACTGGCTACAATTAATTTAACTTCAAAATCAAATAGATGCTGGTAAGCGACACTGTGTCCCGGCACTGGATCTGAGGTTAGCACTATGTCTAAACTCCCCGTCTGCAATGCATTGAGTGAATCAAATAAATGCCGACTTGAAATATCAATTTGAGCCGCTGGCGCATGTTGTTTAAATTGCTCAATAACAGGCATTAACCAACGAAAACAACTATGGCATTCAATGCCGAGCTTAAGCTGTTGGCTTTCACCCTCTAAACCGCGTTTAAGATCCGACTCGGTTGCAATCACTTTCGGTAAGATTTCTTCCGCTAAATTTAGCAGACGTGAGCCTTCATGAGTAAAGGTTAACGGCTTACTCTTACGAACAAAAATACTTGAGTTAATCCGTGTCTCTAACTCTTTTATTTGATGAGAAAGCGCCGACTGGGTGACAAACCGTTTTTTAGCCGCACCCGCTAAACTGCCACTTTCTTTTAACGCCATCAGGGTACGAAGGTGTCTAAGCTCTATCATTTTCTCTCCACATGAATCTTGCTCAACTATTTGATGAAATCAATTCGATTGCTTGACAACAGAATAACACAATAAACTTCTAGACGTCCAGACGCCTATGCAGGTTTTCTGCATAAATGGTATAAATTTTTGCTTAACGAAAAGGCAAGCAGTATGAAAATTTCAAGTTTAGGATTTCCTCGCATAGGACGTCAGCGTGAATTGAAGTTTGCTTTAGAGCGCTATTGGCGCAGTGAAGCCACATTAACGGAGTTGAAAAACGTTGCCTGTGAATTAAAACGCACCCATTGGCAGTGGCAAGCAGATGCAGGTGTTGAATTACTGCCTGTAGGGGATTTTGCTTATTATGACCAAGTGTTAACCCTGAGTGCGACCTTAAATGTGATCCCCGCTCGTCATCGGGTCACTCAAGCTGATGGCAGCCAAGCCCCTGTCGATATTGACACCTTATTTCGCGTGGCTCGTGGCCGTTCGCAAACCGGCCAACATGCGTGTGCGGCAGAAATGACCAAGTTTTTTAATACTAACTACCATTATCAAGTGCCAGAATTGAGCGCTGATCAAGCGTTCGAAATAGCCTACGACCAACTGTTTGATGATGTTACAGAAGCGCAGCAATTAGGTCATCAAGCAAAACCTGTGCTGCTCGGTCCAGTGACGTATTTATACTTATCTAAAAGCCTCACTGAGTTTAATAAGTTGGTGTTATTACCGCCGTTACTGGTTGCTTATCAGCAAATTTTGTCTCGTTTTGCAGCCCAAGGTGTGAGTTGGGTGCAATTTGATGAACCGGTATTAGCGGCAGACTTAACCGATGAGTGGCAGCAAGCTATTCGTCAAAGTTATCAAACGTTAGCGCAACAAAAGCCAGCATCTTTAAATATTTTACTCGCCAGTTATTACGGTTCTATTGCCCATCATCAAGCATTGGTGAGTGCATTACCGGTTGAGGGGCTACATCTTGATTTAGTCAGCGCGCCAGAACAGCTTGATGTGTTTGTTAATGCGCTTTCTAGTCAACAGGTACTTTCTATTGGGGTGGTTAATGGTCGCAATGTGTGGGCTGCTGATGTTGATTTGATTGCTGATAAAGTGACCGAATTAGCGACCAGGTTAGGCGATCGTTTGTGGATTACACCTTCATGTTCATTGTTGCATTGTCCTGTGGATGTCGAGGTTGAAAGCCAATTAATTACGCCATTACTTGGCCAATTAGCTTTTGCGAAACAAAAATTATTTGAACTTAACGAAATTTATCAATTAATCGTTGGGCAAGGTTCAGCAACTAGCCAAGCGATTATTGATCGTTGCCAGCAACGCCGCTTGGCAAAAGCTGCAGCAGCTAATCAACAGGTTGTTGAACGTGTGTCGCAGTTAACCGCTGATGATTTTGAACGTGACAGTCCATTTGCCCGCCGTATCATTGCCCAACAACAAAAGTTAGCGCTGCCATTATTACCCACAACCACCATAGGTTCATTTCCGCAAACGCCAGCCATTCGGGGGTTACGCAGTCGCTGGCGTAAAGGCGAAATCAATGACAATGATTACCGATCACAGCTTGAGCAAGTTACTCAAGACACCATTTCTCGTCAACTTAAATTGGGTCTCGACGTGCTAGTCCACGGCGAAGCTGAGCGTAATGACATGGTGGAGTATTTTGGTGAACAATTAGACGGTGTTGGGTTTACTCAATTTGGTTGGGTGCAAAGTTATGGTTCTCGTTGCGTTAAGCCACCGTTAATTTATGGCGATGTGTCTCGTCCAAAACCAATGACGGTCGACTGGGCTACCTATGCGCAAAGCTTAACCGACAAGCCCGTTAAAGGCATGCTAACGGGTCCGGTGACCATTTTACATTGGTCGTTCGCTCGTGAAGATATTCCTCGTAAAGATATTGCCAACCAACTTGCATTAGCAGTACGTGACGAAGTGGTCGATTTAGAAAGCGCAGGTATTGGCATTATTCAAATTGATGAGCCAGCATTTCGTGAAGGTTTACCGATTAAACAAAGCCAATGGGCAGATTATTTAACCTGGGCGGTGGATGCGTTTAAGTTATCGGCTGCAGGTGTTGAAGATGCAACTCAAATCCATACACACATGTGTTACAGCGAGTTTAATGACACCATTAATGCCATAGCGGCGATGGATGCAGATGTCATCACCATTGAGACGTCACGTTCGCGTATGGAGCTACTGAGTGCCTTTGAAGATTTTCATTATCCTAATGAAATTGGTCCCGGTGTGTATGACATTCATTCGCCGAATATTCCAACCGTTGATGAAATGGTCGACTTAATGACTAAAGCGTCGCAAAAGGTGCCGGTGAAACAGTTATGGGTTAATCCTGATTGTGGTTTAAAAACCCGTACCTGGGATGAGGTTGAGCCAGCGCTGCGGAATATGATTGCAGCGGCTAAAGTGCTTAGGCGTTTATCTTAATTGGCATGATATAAGCCTGATAGATATCCATCTGATTAATAGTCGCTTTACTGAAGTCGTCTGAGCGGTTTAATGCAGACTTCGTTGCAGTGCTCAGTTGTTGACCGCTGAGTGTAGTAACGGTGGTTTCATTGGTCCTTCATCGATAATGTGTGAGTTGGGCCATTATTGACTACAATAAAAGTAAGGATGTTCAGCTGACAATAGGAGTTATCATGAGCCACACTTATAAAGTGATTGAACTGGTCGGGTCATCACCAATCAGTTCAGATGAGGCGGTCAAAAATGCGATTGCAGAAGCCAATAAAAGTTTACTACATTTGCGCTGGTTTCAAGTTATCGAAACCCGTGGCCACTTAGAAGAAGGCTTAATTGCTCATTGGCAAGTAACCGTTAAAGTGGGTTTTACCTTAGACTCTAATGCTTAGGGGCTTTTTAGTTTATGCGTCTCTGGGTAAACCCTTTTGTATTGATCTGATCACTCGTTGAGTTTTACGTGAAAGCGCCGATTGTGGCGCTTTTTGTATTTGTTGTCCTAATGCCCATTCAATATGTTCAAGTACCATATCATCCACTTCTTCACTGTGTTTACGTTGCTCTAATGCAGTAATAATAGCTGGATTAGCAGGGGCGTTACCTAATGCAATCGCGATATTACGTAACCAACGTTTATGGCCCATTCGGCGCAGCGCACTGCCTTCTGTTTGGCTGAGAAAATAAGTTTCAGACCAAGCAAATAAGGTCAGTAAATCAGGTTGAATAAGGGCGCTGCGAGTGTGGAAATCTGTCTCTTGGGTCAGTGGTGCTTTAGCATTGACTGGGCACACTAGCTGACAGTCATCACAGCCATAAATACGATTGCCCATTAGTGGGCGAAACTCTTCTGGGATAGCGCCTTTTAATTCAATCGTTAAATAAGAGATACACCGCTTAGCATCGACAACATAGGGCGCTACAATGGCATCGGTCGGGCATGACTTTATGCAGGCGACACAAGTATTGCAGCCTTCTTCGATTGGTATGTCTAATGGTAACGGTAAGTTAATTAATAACTCGCCAAGGAAAAACCAGCTTCCCGCATCAGGATGTAACAGTAACGAGTGTTTTCCTGTCCAGCCTAGCCCCGCTTTGTCGGCTAATGGACGCTCTAAAATAGGCGCTGAATCGACAACGGGTCTAAAATCAGTCGCGCCAAAGTCGAGTTGTTGGCAATACTGGTTAATTTTATCACCGAGTTTTTTAAGCCGTTGACGGATTAATTTATGATAGTCACGCCCACCGGCGTAGCGAGAAATATAGCCCAGATTGGGGTCGGTTAAATTACTGGCAAAACCCGCATCAGGGGGAAGATAGTCCATCCGAGCACAAATCACTCTAATGGTTCCGGGATGCAGTTCAGCGGGTCGCGCGCGCATCATTCCGTGCGCGGCCATATAAGCCATATCACCGTGATAACCCTTGTCTAACCAATCTTGTAATATTGTCTCATGTTGGCTTAAGTCAATATCTGCGACGCCAATATGGGCAAAGCCAAGCTCTTTACCCCATAGCTTTATTTGGCGATTGAGCACATCAAGCTGGGCCGCTGTCAACGGACATGGCTCGGGTGTTGGCTCATTGATTGAGTGGCTAGCAGAGCCAATATCTGGCACTAAAGCTGGGTTGGTTGCAGTCATAAACACTATTATTAAGTAAACACGGTAAAATTATACTCGTTTATGCTGCTTTAACACAATTTCGCCCAGCAGCTTTGGCACAATAGAGCGCTTTGTCGGCTTTGAGTAACAAGGGTGACAAGTCTTCCTCGTTACTATAGCTAGCCACACCGGCACTGACGGTTTGATGCAGTCCGGCTGATATTTGAGACCAATCATATTTTTCGATGGTGAGCACTAGGCGATTGGCAATTTCAATGGCTTTAGCTTTATCAATATTAGGCAATAAAATTAAAAATTCTTCACCGCCAACACGACCTACAATATCGGTTTCTCGCATCATGCTTGCGCTAATTGACGCCAGTTTTACCAGTACTTTATCGCCCATGTTATGGCCGAATTTGTCATTCACTGTTTTAAAATGGTCTGCATCAAAAGAAATAATCGAAAAAGGTCTTCCCGATTGTTTTGATGATGATAAGAAGTGATTACCTTGAGCATATGTGTCACGTCTATTGGCGAGTTTGGTGAGCTCATCGGTTAGTGCTAGGCGTCTAAAGAGTTGTTTCCTTATCACTTGCTTGTAGGCGAAGATTGACACAATCAATAAAATAATCGCAACTAAGATGATGATAACGATCTGCATCTGCTCATTGCGCTGCATAATATTTAATTGCGCTTCTTTATCTTTATCACGCTGAATAAGCCATTCATTTTCGGTTTGAATTTTGTTGGTATTAAATCGAGCTTGCATCTCTGCATTACGTTCTGAAAAGACTTGTTTATCGAGTGATAAATGAGATTCTACAAATAACGCCAGCGCCTCATAGGCTTGTTGCCACTGCTGGGAAGCTTGATATATTTTACTCTTTAGTTGTAATGCTTGATTGAGTCCACGGATGTTATTACTAAAGTTAAATGCCTTTTCAGCGTTATTAATCTTGATTATGGCTTGGTCGTAATCATTTTGCAGGTAATGCACCTCGGCCATAAATAAATTCATGTAGCTATAACTATTATCATT
This sequence comes from Shewanella psychromarinicola, assembly GCF_003855155.1. Lineage (NCBI taxonomy): Bacteria > Pseudomonadati > Pseudomonadota > Gammaproteobacteria > Alteromonadales > Shewanellaceae > Shewanella > Shewanella psychromarinicola. Next base: position 7,298 of record NZ_CP034073.1, on the reverse strand, counting down.
ATCTGGTGTAATCAACTTTTGAGCCCGTTGGAGAATATCATCGGCTTCGTTGAGTCTATTTAAGTTGATGAAATTGCCAGCAATACTAATAGATGCATCGGCAGCAGCAATCGGGTGATTTTCTGTTAACCAAAAATCGTGAGTTTTTTGGTAGCGCGCAATGGCTTCCTCGTAACGTTCAAGTTTCTCCAATGATAGTGCTATTTGGTTATTGGTTAGATTGGCTTCATAACGTTGTTTATTTTGTAGGTAATTTTTTTCGAGCTTTATTTGATATTTTAACGCGGTTTGAGCATCGCCAAAGCGGCGATAGCTATTTGCTAGGTCACCTAAATTGACATTGGCCCAATAAGTTAAATTAAGCGACTCATATAAGTTTTGCGCAGTGATCAGATCCTCAAGTGCCGCAGAAAAATTGCCTAAATAGGACAGAATTGAACCTCTAATACTACGGCCATCGGCAATTAAACGCGGATCTTCAAGTAGATAAGCGCTGGTGATGGCCGCGTCAAGGTCGGCGAATAAGCTGTCATTTTTCCCTTGTGCGTGCAGATACCACGCCTTGCAATATTGCAGGTCAATGCCGATTAATGATGGGGTTGGCTGACTGTATATCTGCAGGTATTCATCAGCGTAGTTAACTGCCGCTTTTATTTTCTCGGTTGTGTTAGTCGGTAAACTCCAGCAATTAAGGCGAATATAGAGTTTTTGCCGAACAATATCGTCGGTGGACAGTATACTTTTATATTCGTCGAGTAACTTACGATTTTCTTTATCAGAAATAAAACCGCCGCTGTCAAATAGCTGGTAAATTTCATCGGCACGGGGATTATCTATCGGATTAGCATAAGCGATGCTGGTTAATCCAATGATAAAAACGAGCATAATGACACTAATAATGTGAGTTAACTTTAAGACTGACAAGGCTACAATTTCTCAATTTTATTATTATGAAGCTTCTGTTCTTGAATCGTACAGACTTCAGCGGGAAAAGTCTTGTGATGAAATTATAACCTTTTAGTTAGGTTAAATGATATTTTTGTCTTATCAATAATGTGACAACATGCTCTTTTCTGCTATTTTCTCTGGCGATATTATCCAATTTGCATTCAGTCATCTTCACGAGTATAAAGACGCCTCTCGGGATAAACTGAGATAGAAATACTGCAAAGAATTACGCAAATTATCGTATTAAGTATGCTGTCAGTATTATTACCTTGTGGTGCAGAAGGAAGCTTAGCAACGTCAGGTGATGTTAAATATGCAGCGACGTATGTTGTATACCCAAATGACCAGATTTCAAGGGTCTAGGAATAGGGCGCCTACAGCGACTAGGTTCTAGGGTGGGCTGCGTCCTGTTAGGGTCGCTGCGCTGCTAGTAAAGCTTCAGAAACGATAACAAGCGAACGCTGCGATCACGGATAGAGTTGTCTAGTACTTGGGCTCTTGGCTTGACATCTATTGATATCGCTCGTCACCGCTTGCTAACAAGATTATATAGGATCTAGCCCCGTAGCGTCCTAGGCTCTAGGCTTTTCGCTTGTAGCTTTTAGCTTGTATATTGCGCAGAAACATGTCGTTTCTCGGCTTGCCCTTTGGGAGTCTGAAACGAGCATTTTGAAGTGGCTTGGGTATTTTAGAGGCCGATTTTAATTGAGAGATAAACAATGACAGCAGTAGATCAACAGTATCAACAAGTGGTTAAGCAAGTGTCGTATAACGTTGCTAATAAAGTATTACCCATGGCCAAGTTACCTGAAACCTTACTTGAAGCTTACGAAGGCTTGTTTAAAGAGTTAATGGATGACAAAGCGAACGCATTTACCAATGGATGGAATGCCTTGCCAGCAAGTGCACAGAAATTGATGACTAAAGCCGAATTTCATGGTTTTTATATTGCCAATGCATGGATGCAATTAAGTCGAGCAGCGCAAGAGATTGCTGATAGTGCTGAGTCTGAAGAAGAGATGAATAATAACGAATATGATGGTGTATTTGGACGCTTAGCTGAGCAATCACTGAAAGAGTGTTTACGTAAGCTTAAAAAAGCGCGTACCGATCGTCCATTATTAAACAGCTTTAGACAAGTGATGTCTGCCTAAGTTCGTCGTGATGATAGAGACAAAAAATCCCAACTTAGGTTGGGATTTTTTATGGTTTAAAAGACGATTAACCTTTTAAATCAGTTATTTTTCTATCAAGGATCAGCGCTTTACAATACTAAAGTGCCCAATGAAACTTAACAGTTCTTAGAATGAAGTACGTTTGTAACGACGATATTCAGGTTCCCAAAAGTTAGCTTCAATTGATTGCTGCAGCAAATCATCGGTACAAGGTAAGGCTAAACCTTGATCAATTGCCGCTTTGGCAACGGCAAAAGCAATATACTTACTGACAGATTGAATCTCTTCTAGAGGTGGCAGCAGCGAACCTATGCCATTTTTACCTAATGGCGAACATTCTGCTAAGGCGCGGCTTGATGCCATTAACATTTCATCGGACACGCGTCTTGCACCACAAGATAAAACACCTAAGCCAATACCTGGGAAGATAAAGCTGTTATTACACTGTGCTATCTCAAAGGTTTCACCATTAATGACCACAGGTTCAAATGGGCTGCCTGTTGCCACTAATGCCTGGCCTGATGTCCAATGCATAATATCTTTTGGTGTTGCTTCAACGCGGCTGGTTGGATTCGATAATGGGAATACAATAGGGCGTTTACAATGGCTGTGCATTGCTCGAATGATTTCTTCAGTAAACAGGCCTGGTGAGCCAGAGACCCCAATCAATACTGTCGGTTTGGCATTATTAACCACATCAAGTAACGAAATATTGTCACTATAGTTGTCCCACGCTTCAATCGTGGCGCAATGTTGGGTCAGCTTTTGTTGGAAGGGTAATAAGTTAGGCATGTTGTCGAGTAACAAGCCCCAACGATCGACCATAAATACTTGTGAGCGCGCTTGTAGTTCACTAATGCCTTCTGACACCATTGTGGCCACAATGGCTTCGGCAATTCCGCAACCTGCACTACCTGCACCTAAGAAGGTAATACGTTGTTCGCTAAGTTTACTATTAGCGGCTTTACAAGCGGCCAGTAGTGAGCCGACAGTAACAGCAGCAGTGCCTTGAATATCATCGTTGAAACTACAGTATTGATCTTTATAACGCTCAAGTAGTGGCATAGCATTTTTTTGCGCAAAATCTTCAAACTGAATCAATGCATCAGGCCAGCGACGACTTACTGCTTGCATAAAGGCTTCAACAAATTCAGTATATTCTTCGCCGCCAATTCGTTGATGACGCCAGCCCATGTACATAGGGTCTTCAAGTAAATGTGGGTTATCGGTACCCACATCTAAGGTCACCGCAAGACAGTATGCTGGACTGATCCCACCACAGCTAGTGTATAGCGATAATTTACCGATCGGGATCCCCATGCCACCAATGCCTTGGTCACCTAAGCCGAGAATACGTTCTCCGTCAGTGACCACAATGACTTTGACTTTCTGACGGGTGGAATTATTCAAAATATCATCAATACGATCTTTATTTGGATATGAAATGAATAATCCGCGGTTACGACGATAATTTTTAGAAAAACGCTCGCAGGCTAAACCCACCGTAGGGGTGTAAATAATCGGCATCATTTCGCTGATGTGATTACGCACTAAACGGTAAAATAAGGTTTCGTTAGTATCTTGAATATTGCGCAGATAGATGTGCTTATTAAGATCATTGGTGACGCTTTTAAATTGTTCGTATGCACGTGAAGCTTGTTCATCAATGGTTTCAATAACCCAAGGAATGAGGCCTTCAAGGTTGAAAAATACGCGTTCTTCTTCACTAAATGCACTGCCTTTATTAAGCAGAGGTGATTCAAGGATCGCTGGGCCAGCAAAAGGAAGATAGAGGGGGCGTTTGTTATCGTCCATGGGGAAACCTTAATGTGTTAGATCGTTATTAGAATAGGGCTTTTTTTGTAATTGTAGATTATCACGTCTGTTCTTTTTTGTGGTCGGTTAAGTGAGTTAAATCACATTTTTATTAAGTACTTTTATTCATCGCTCACTATTGTGTTGTTTTAATGTAAACCCCAGAAACAAAAATGCGCAGCCTAAGCTACGCATTAATACGGTATTATATCAATATCAAGTTATATATTACTTACCGCGGTGTTTGATCGATAAACCTTTGACGAAGTTTCTTAATACTTGGTCGCCACAAGGCTTATAGTTTTTATGATTAGGGTTACGGAACAGCGCGCTTAACTCAGATTTAGTCATCGCAAAATCAGCTAAAGCTAATGTGGCAATAATATCTTCTTCACGCATTTCGAGCGCGACGCGTAATTTTTTGAACATAAGGTTATTAGTCAATTGCTTTAACGGTGTCGGCACTTCTGTTCCAGGCTTTAAGCCACGGTTATTAATGATCAAACCGTCTAAAAACTGGCACATTAATGTGTCATTACATGCTTGATAACCTTCTTCTTCCTCTTTTTTCAACAGCGCTATAATTTGCTCTGAAGACATTTCTACATTGGCTTGACTGAAAATATTAGTCATCTTGGCATTTGAATAATCAAACACAAAGCGAATACGGCGAAGAATATCATTGTTAATCATAAGGTTCTCTGGCGCGGCGGCGCATTAATGGTTTAGGTCAATTGACTAAATGCTATTATAACGGGTAATCATTCATTAGTCAGATTAATCCTGCTAGAACGGCAATCGATTTCTATCCCTGCTAGTGTCGCTTTGCTGCTAGGGCGACCTTCGGTCTGCTAGTATCGCTTCGCTGCTAGGGCGACCTTCGGTCTGCTAGTGTCGCTTCGCTGCTAGGGCGACCTTCGGTCTGCTAGTATCGCTTCGCTGCTAGGGCGACCTTCGGTCTGCTAGTATCGCTTCGCTGCTAGGGCGACCTTCGGTCTGCTAGTATCGCTTCGCTGCTAGGGCGACCTTCGGTCTGCTAGTATCGCTTCGCTGCTAGGGCGACCTTCGGTCTGCTAGTATCGCTTCGCTGCTAGGGCGACCTTCGGTCTGCTAGTATCGCTTCGCTGCTAGGGCGACCTTCGGTCTGCTAGTATCGCTTCGCTGCTAGGGCGACCTTCGGTCTGCTAGTATCGCTTCGCTGCTAGGGCGACCTTCGGTCTGCTAGTATCGCTTCGCTGCTAGGGCGACCTTCGGTCTGCTAGTATCGCTTCGCTGCTAGGGCGACCTTCGGTCTGCTAGTATCGCTTCGCTGCTAGGGCGACCTTCGGTCTGCTAGTATCGCTTCGCTGCTAGTGCGACCTTCGGTCTGCTAGTATCGCTTCGCTGCTAGGGCGACCTTCGGTCTGCTAGTATCGCTTCGCTGCTAGGGCGACCTTTGGTCTACTAGTATCGCTTCGCTGCTAGGCTGTTGATTTTATAGCCTCTAGCCGCGAAGCGTACTAGCAGCGCAGCGTTCTAGGCTTTTAGTGAGATTATTTAGCTAGATACCAGTAAATAAATAGCCCAGCAAAGCCGGTTAAATACAGTAAGCCTACCCAAGAGAGTCCGACCATTACCGGGCCATAACGATGTTTAGCATCTAGAGATTTGCTGGTCATTAAGCGGTAATTTAACCAGGCAAAAATGACGGTAGTCATGAACGCTAATATCATCACAAATTCTAATAAAGGTAATAATGGCCCTTTAAAAAATAAAATCAGTAATAACCCTAAGGCGCTGATGGCTAGCATCATTGCCGTTAGGTGCGAGCGTTGAGCAGGCTTATTGGTCAGCAATCGCCAGCCCATATCGAGTGTGCGGCTATAACCATCAATTACCGTCACTGTGGTGCTAAAAATACATAAAAACGCCACTATCCCAATCAAATAACGGCTTTCATTGCCCATCACTTGGCTGTAAAGAGTGATCAATTGTGAGGCAAATACGGCTCCAGAATCTGAGAATCGTTCACCGCTGCCGTGCATCACTAATGCGCCTAACGCTAAAAATACAATCGCCAGTAATGCCGTGGTGACATAGCCTAGATTAAAATCAAAAATAGCCTGCTTGGCGGTCACCGTTTGGGTTTTACGTTTTTCTATTAACCATAATGAGTTCCAAGTACTGACCTCAATTGGCGCGGGCATCCAGCCCATCATCGCCACTAAAAAGCCCACATAAGCCCATTGCCAAGGCGATTCGGCAACGTCTGATGCCCCGAATCCTGTATGCCGATTAAAGGCTAATGCTACGGCGACTAATGTGGTTAGAGTAAGTGCCAACATGATGATCTTGGTCATTTTATCAAGCAGTTTGTAGTGGCCGAAAATTAATAATGCCAATGAGCTGACCAGTACAATTAGCGCTAATACATCAATCGATAGCGGAATAAACTGGGTTAACATGGCCGCGGTTAACATGCATACCCCCGCCGTACTGGCAATGGCGGCAATAACGTTAAGCCCGGTAAACAGCATTAAATAGCCACGACCTTGCTTATGATAGCCGTGCAATAAACTCTCATCCGTTGCTGCGGTGTAGCGAGCGCCTGCGGCGAAGAAAGGATATTTAACGATATTAACTAATAAAATCAGCCACGCAAGCTGCCAACCAAACTCGGCTCCCGCTCGGGTTGAGGCGACTAAATGAGAGGCGCCAATCGCGGCAGCGGCCATTAAGATTCCCGGTCCTGTGGCTTTAAAGAGGGTGCTAACACGAGACATCCACGGTAGGGCTAATGCAGTTTTTTGATTTAGCATGATAAAAAAACGACCTAATTTGATTGTTTAACGGTTAATGACTGTTTTATCGATAATAAGCTTGTGTGCATTTTTTGTAGATAGTTGAGGAGCAATGCATCCGTATTAGGGGTGGTCGACATGTTGTTTTTTTAGCCCATTTAGGAATGATTTTCGTACCCGTATTTGTGCTCTAAATCCCGTTGCATCAATAACACCTGTTAGGTTAATTAGAGCTCTTATAGCGGATTCAATTGTGTTTGTTTACGCTGAGTTTATCTAGGCCAAAGATGTGCATCATGTGCGCTTGAATAAATGCCCTATCAGTATGTTCAGAATTAGTGAGTAAGTTTGCACGCACAATGCGTTTCTGCTCGATTAATTGAGCACTCATATTTGTGATGTAACGTTTTGTCACTAAAATTCTTAATGGAAACCATGATAGTAACAATGTAATAGCCATAACGTTGAAGCAGAATGTTACGTAGGTAGACCATAACCAGTACCGAGCTAGGTTGGTATTAAAGTGGCCACTCACGAGTGTTTTATCCCTCATCTGATCTCCATATCAAAAGCATTTAAA